>NZ_JAHZPA010000010.1 GCF_019929225.1 Streptococcus sanguinis | reverse complement strand
TGGTAAGATACCGTCACAGTGTGAACTTTCCACTCTCACACCCGTTCTTCTCTTACAACAGAGCTTTACGATCCGAAAACCTTCTTCACTCACGCGGCGTTGCTCGGTCAGGGTTCCCCCCATTGCCGAAGATTCCCTACTGCTGCCTCCCGTAGGAGTCTGGGCCGTGTCTCAGTCCCAGTGTGGCCGATCACCCTCTCAGGTCGGCTATGTATCGTCGCCTTGGTGAGCCGTTACCTCACCAACTAGCTAATACAACGCAGGTCCATCTGGTAGTGATGCAATTGCATCTTTCAATCAATTATCATGCAATAATCAATTTTATGCGGTATTAGCTATCGTTTCCAATAGTTATCCCCCGCTACCAGGCAGGTTACCTACGCGTTACTCACCCGTTCGCAACTCATCCAAGAAGAGCAAGCTCCTCTCTTCAGCGTTCTACTTGCATGTATTAGGCACGCCGCCAGCGTTCGTCCTGAGCCAGGATCAAACTCTCATTAAAAAGTTTGAGTTCGCACTCATTACTGTCCACTGACAGATTTATTTTCGTTTTTTGACAGGTTACATATCTCTATGTCACCCTGCACTTGGTTCGTCTTGTTCAGTTTTCAAAGGGCTTTGTCTTTCGCGACAACTATATTAGTATATCACCTATACCACCCAACTGTCAATACCTTTTTCCGATTTTTTTAAATTTTTCTAGAATTTTTTATTCATCAGAGGCTAGCCTCTATTAAAGAGAGGGAAGATAAGCTTCCTCACCTAGTTGACGTGCTATTAAACCAGCCCTCGCCAGCTGAAGCAAACTCTCTGTGAATTCATAAATATGCTCTGTTTCGCTTGTGGTCAACTCTTTTTTAGAAAACTTTCTTCTTAAAGCTTTGTAATTCCGACCTTCCTCCTGAAAGAAGGGAGCGTCTTGTAAATAGGCTTTCACATTTTCCAAGTTTTCTAAAATACCAAGATGAAAAGCGGCAGAAGCAAAAGTTTTATTAAAAGGCTGGGTGCAGACGCTCCGAAACTCTACTGTCCCCCGTGTCGTCAAATCTTGATACTGGTAACTTCTATGATTCTTGAAGTCTGCTTCCCTTGGAGTCAAGTTTATTTTTTCACCTGAAAGGCTATAAGCCTCAATAGCTTTCTGACTCATGTATTCATTAGCAGCTATCGGATAGAAATAGTAGGATTTACCTTCCCGTTCAGCAGTGAAAACCGCTGATTTACTAAGATAAGCAAAAAAATCATCTTCTGTTTGAAAGTCTTTCGAATTAACGCCTGCATTTTCCTGTAAAATGCCATGCATCGATTGCTCCCAGAAAATATCCCGAGCTATTTTTGTATCCCAAGAAGAATCTGAAAACTCTGAATTGGCAAAGAGGTATGCCTTAGCGGCTTCAATTTGATTGAAGACATTGATAACAGTTAAATAATTTTCTCTTGAGACATCCAGCTGAACTTGACTCCCACAAATAAAAGCACCATATTCTGGATAATTGTGCAGACCATCCATGTTCTTTCCCATAGCTAAATACTGCATCAACATTTCATATCTTGGATACTTAACTGGACTATTATCATTTTCTGCCCAGAAAGGATGAATACCTTCTCCTTGAATTTCATGGTCTTCTTCGCGCAGAATTGGCTGAATAATGTTCAGATAGTTATTAAAACGCTCTTCAACTTCTTGAATTCTGGAAGCCTTGGCAAAAGCAAATTCCAAAGTATTGTAAGAAACCTCAAAAAGAATTCTGTCTTCATTTTTAGTAAATTTCAGTTGGATAGGATTCCCATCTCTATCAAATCGTTCTGCCTCAAAATCATACTCTTCTAACAGACGTTTCAAGAGATTTTTAGCAACATTTGTATCCGTCGCTCCGCCCTGGCAATTGACAATAGGAAATTCTAACTCAATGCCAATGTAGACAGTTGGATTTTCTTTAATATTCTTTAAATAGCGTTCTTTTAAAATTTGGATTGAATCAATCATTTCCATTTCCTATAAATTTTTGATAGTGTTAGAGTATTATAACAAAATTTCAGGTATTTTCCTAGCTTCATGCAAAAACGCCTGCTTACGAAATTGTTTTTGGCTTAAAAGCAATTTCGTAAACAAGCGTCTACCTATTATCAACTATATGATGAGTGTTCCCGCTAGGACAAAATCCTAGCGGTAGACCAGAGCTAGACTAAGAATAGAGCCTCTATTCCATCATCATAACACTCAACAAAGATTGATGATCTTATACTAATTCGATGATTGCCATTGGCGCAGCATCTCCGCGGCGCGGTTCAGTTTTCAGGATACGAGTATATCCACCGTTGCGCTCTGCATAGCGTGGTGCAATTTCAGAGAACAATTTTTGAAGAGCAGTAGTTGTAGTATACTTCTCTGTTGCTTCATCATAGTTTTCTGATGCGATTTCATTGCGTACAAAAGCTGCAGCTTGACGACGAGCGTGCAAGTCTCCACGTTTGCCCAATGTAATCATTTTTTCAACTGTTTTACGGATTTCTTTAGCACGAGCTTCAGTTGTCACGATTGATTCGTTGATCAGCAAATCAGTAGTCAAATCGCGAAGCATTGCTTTACGTTGTGAGCTAGTGCGTCCTAGTTTACGGTAAGCCATGTATTCCTCCTTTATTTATCGTTTTTTAACCCCAGACCGAGATCAGCAAGTTTAACTTTTACTTCTTCTAGACTCTTACGTCCTAAGTTACGAACTTTCATCATTTCAGGCTCAGATTTTTCTGTCAAATCAAATACAGTATTGATACCTGCACGTTTCAAACAGTTGTATGAGCGAACTGACAAATCTAATTCTTCGATGGTCCGTTCCAAAATGCGGTCATCAGAAGTCTTTTCTGCTTCCTTCATAACGTCCGCAGCGATAGCTACTTCTGTCAGGTTAGTGAAGAGATTCAAATGTTCCGTAAGGATGCGGGCTGAAAGTCCCAAAGCATCTTCTGGAATAATTGTTCCATTCGTTAAAATTTCAAGGGTTAGTTTGTCAAAACCATCGTTGCTACCAACACGAGCTGGCTCAACCTGGTAATTAACTTTTGTCACAGGCGTATAGATAGAATCCACCGCAAGTGTTCCCACTGGTGCATCATCTTTCTTATTTTCATCTGCAGGCACATAACCACGACCGCTATTGACAGTCATCGTTGCCTTAAAGCTTGCACCTTCTCCGATTGTAAAGAGATAATGATCAGGGTTTATAATTTCAATATCACTGTCTGTTAAAATGTCCCCGGCAGTTACTTCTGCTGGTCCTTCAACATCCAGTTCAATAATCTTTTCGTCTTGGACGTAAGATTTTACAGCAATCCCTTTGACGTTCAGAATAATTTGCATCACGTCTTCACGGACACCAGAAATTGTATCAAACTCGTGTAGCACACCTTCAATATTAATTGAAGTAACAGCAGCACCTGGAAGTGAAGCCAAAAGCACACGGCGAAGAGAATTTCCCAGTGTTGTACCATAACCACGCTCAAGCGGCTCTACTACAAACTTGCCATAGTCTTTATTTTCATCAATTTTTGTTATATTTGGTTTTTCAAACTCAATCATTTGCTATACTCCCTCTTAAACGAAAAGCAGTGTAACGGTTGGTGATTATACACGGCGACGTTTTGGAGGACGAGCACCATTGTGTGGTACAGGAGTCACATCACGAATAGCTGTTACTTCAAGACCAGCGGCAGCAAGAGCACGAATAGCAGACTCACGACCAGAACCTGGACCTTTTACAGTAACTTCAACTGATTTCAGACCGTGTTCCTGTGCAGATTTAGCAGCTGCTTCAGATGCCATTTGGGCAGCAAATGGTGTAGATTTACGAGAACCTTTAAATCCAAGAGCTCCAGCAGATGACCAAGCAATCGCGTTACCATGCACATCAGTAATCATAACAATAGTGTTATTAAATGTAGCGTGAATATGAGCAATACCGGATTCGATATTTTTCTTCACACGACGTTTACGTGTTGGTTTAGCCAAGACTTTTTACCTCCTTATATTATTTTTTCTTACCTGCAATCGCAACAGCTTTACCTTTACGAGTGCGGGCGTTATTTTTAGTGTTTTGTCCACGGACAGGAAGTCCACGACGGTGACGGATTCCACGGTATGAACCGATTTCCATCAAACGTTTGATGTTCAAGTTTACTTCACGACGAAGGTCACCTTCAACTTTAATCGCATCTACTTCACGACGGATAGCGTCTTCTTGTTCGATTGTAAGATCTTTTACACGGATGTCTTCTGAAACTCCAGCAGCTGCCAAGATTTTCTTAGAAGTTGGAAGTCCGATACCGTACACATAAGTCAGTGAAACGACTACACGTTTGTCATTTGGAATGTCAACTCCAGCAATACGAGCCATTTTTTCTCCTTTCTATCTTATCCTTGACGTTGTTTGTGTTTTGGATTTGCTGGGCAAATTACCATAACACGACCATTACGACGAATAACTTTACAGTATTCGCAAATTGGTTTGACCGATGGTCTTACTTTCATTTTTTCCCTCCAAGTTTTTCGATTATTTAAAGCGGTATGTGATCCGTCCACGTGTCAAATCATAAGGACTCATTTCTACAGTCACACGGTCTCCCGCTAAAATACGAATATAGTTTTTACGAATTTTACCAGAAACTGTTGCTAAAATCTGATGTCCATTTTCAAGTTCAACCGTAAACATTGCATTAGGCATTGTATCAACTACCTTGCCTTCAACCTCAATCACATCGTCTTTTGCCACGCAAAAGTACCTCCATAAATTTCGATTTGATCCCTCTGAGCACAGAGGTAACAATTATAAGTCAGACTAATTCATTGTATCACTACTTGTCAAATATTGCAAGCAGGAAAAACGCTTTTATTTCAAATTTATCAAGACTTTTTCGATAGCTGAGAAGACATCATTAATATCTTGATTTCCTTGAATATCATGGACCAGACCTTTGCTGCGATAGTGATCAATAATCGGCTGACCCTGAGCGATATTGACATCCAAACGACGTTTAACTGTCTCAGGCTTATCATCTTCACGCTGGTAATAATCCTCTTCCTTGTAGTCTGCTGGCGGATTAAAGACCTTGTGGAAGGTTTCGCCTGTTTCACGATGGATAATCCGGCCGCTCAAACGCTCCAGTAAACAATTAGGATCTACTTCGATATTGATAACGCCATCCAAAGCCAAATCAAGCTCTGCTAACGTTTGATCCAAGGCATTTGCTTGCTCAATCGTGCGTGGATAGCCATCCAAGAGGAAGCCTGTTTGCTTAATATCGTCCTGACCCAAGCGCTCTTTGACAATGCCGTTTGTCACTTGGTCTGGTACCAACTCGCCCTTGTCAATATAGGACTTGGCTAAGACGCCCATCTCTGTTTGGTTAGCAATCGCTGCACGGAACATATCTCCAGTCGAAATATGCGCAACATTGAAATGCTCAACGATTTTAGCAGCTTGAGTTCCTTTACCAGCACCTGGTAAGCCCATAATCAAAAGATTCATGATTGGTCTCCTTTTTTGTTTTTAAAGCAATCTATTAAACCGATTAATAAACTCGTTTAAAAACAAAATAGAAGGGGGTGAGTCTACTCTGTCCCCTTTTATTTTGTTTATTTTCGGTTCAAGAAAGGTTATCTGAACAAGCTTCTCATTAGAAAAGCTATTCAAAAGTTCCCTTACTCTGAAGTATCCATAAAGCCGACATACTTTCTCTTCAGCAGGTAGCCTTCTAGCTGTTTCATTCCCTCAATACCAGTTGAGATGATGATTAAGAGACTGGTTCCTCCAAGAGCAACGGCATCTGTCAATCCAAATACATCTTTAGCCAAGATAGGCAGGATAGAAATGAAACCTAAGAAGAGAGATCCAACTGTTGCCAAACGACGCAGCAGCTTAGACATGTAGTCTTCTGTTCCTTTACCAGGACGAACACCTGGAATGTAGGCTCCGCTCTTTTGCAGATTTTCTGCTGTCTTCTCTGGATTAATCTGTACAAAAGTATAGAAGAATGTAAAGAGGACAATCAGGAAGGCGTACATGAACATACCACTAATGGTCGTTGTTGCCAAAAGTGACTGAGCTGTCTTAACCCAATCTGCGTCATAGCCCAAGGCACTGACAACTTGGAAAATCGCTGCCGGTGCAGCTGTAATCGAGCTGGCAAAGATTACTGGAATAACCCCAGCTGGATTGACTTTCAGTGGTAGATAGGAGCTAGAAGGTGCACCCTTCGCTACTTTCGTATACTGAACTGGAATTTTATATTCAGCCTGCTGTACAAAGGTTGTAAAGTAAATGATAAGCAGGACTGCTACAATCAGAATTCCTACAAAAATGAAAGATGAAGTCAAACGATCACTAGGAATATTGACAAAGTAATCTTCATAAATACCTTTAATCATATCAGGGATAGCTGAAACGATACCAGCAAAGATGATCATGGAAACGCCATTTCCGTAACCCTTGTCTGTAATCTGCTCACCCAGCCAAGTTACAATCATTGAACCAGTTGCTAGAAGAACGCAAATCAAAGCGTAGGTCTGAACATTAGGATTGGCAACCAGATTAGCTCTTGAGAGAGTATCAAAACCAGCGGTAATCCCAATTGCCTGCACAAAGGCCAAAACTAGGGCGATATAACGAGTCGCTTGATTCAGCTTCCTCCGTCCCACTTCCCCTTGCTTGCCCCACTCTACAAACTTCGGAAGCAAGTCCATTTGCAGCAGCTGAACAACGATCGAAGCTGTGATATAAGGACTGACCCCAAGTGCAAAGACAGAGAAGTTGCGCATGGCGTTACCAGAGACCAAGCTCAGCATATTCAAGAATGGCAAATCATTCAAATTGCTTAAGGCTTTGGCATTAATCCCTGGAACCGTTATGGTTGTACCGATACGGAAAACTAAGATGATAAAAATCGTGAACAGAATCTTAGACCGTACCTGTTTGATTTTAAATGCGTCTTTTAATAGTTTGAAAAACATAGGTCACCTCGCTTAGATGACTTCCACTGAACCACCTTTAGCAGTGATAGCTTCTTCAGCTGATTTAGAGAATTTAGCTGCCTTAACAGTCAATTTCTTTGTCAATTCTCCGTTACCAAGAATCTTGATACCTGATTTTTCAGCTTTTACAATACCTGCTTCGATGAGAACAACTGGTGTTACTTCAGCGCCATCTTCAAAGGCGTTCAGTTGGTCAAGGTTAACAATCGCATATTCTTTGCGGTTGATGTTTAGGAAGCCGCGTTTTGGAAGACGACGGAACAATGGAGTTTGTCCACCTTCAAAACCAAGGCGAACGCCGCCACCGCTACGAGCTTTTTGACCTTTTTGACCACGGCCAGATGTTTTACCGTTACCAGATGAAGTACCACGACCAACACGGTTGCGGACTTTACGAGAACCTGCAGCAGGTTGTAATTCATGAAGTTTCATTATATTATTTCTCCTCTTTTGTAAAATGCTAGCGCTCATATAGGAGAAAAGGTGTCTCCTATATAAACTCGCCTATACATATATTTAGTTTTAGGGGCTGAGAAAATCCCATCCCCTAACGTATTTTAATTTAAAGTTGTTAAATCAGCAAAGCTTATTTAACTTCTTCAACAGTTACCAAGTGTGATACTGCAGTAATCATACCGCGTACTGCTGGATTATCTTCTTTGATAACTGAGCTGTTCAATTTGCCAAGTCCAAGTGCTACAACAGTTTTACGTTGTGACGGGATGCGTCCGATTGGAGACTTAGTCAAAGTAATTTTAATTTGAGCCATGTTATCCCCTTTCTTATGCCAAGTCAGAAACTGAAATACCACGAAGGGCAGCAACTTCTTCAGCGCGTTTTAATTGTTTCAAACCTTCAACAGTTGCGCGAACGATGTTGATTGGAGTGTTAGAGCCAAGAGATTTAGATGTAACATCTGCTACACCTGCCAACTCGATGACGGCACGAACCGCACCACCGGCAGCAACTCCAGAACCCTCAACAGCTGGCTTAAGCAATACTTTAGCTCCGCCAAATTCTGAAAGAACTTCGTGAGGAATTGTTGTGCCAACCATTGGTACTTCAATCAAATTCTTCTTCGCATCTTCAACTGCTTTGCGGATTGCTTCTGGTACTTCTTGAGCTTTACCAGTACCGAAGCCAACACGACCATTGCGATCACCAACAACTACAAGAGCTGCAAAGCGAAGACGACGTCCACCTTTAACAACTTTTGTAACACGGTTGATGGCAACTAAACGTTCTTCAAGTTCAACTGCGTTGTCTTTAAATGCCATTTTCTAGTGTCCTCCTCTTAGAATTTCAATCCGTTTTCACGAGCTGCATCAGCCAAAGCTTTTACACGTCCGTGATAGAGATATCCACCGCGGTCGAAGACGACTTCAGAAATACCTTTAGCAACTGCACGTTCAGCAACGAGCTTACCAACAACAACGGCTTGTTCTGTTTTAGTTCCTTTTGAAACTTCTTTGTCAAGAGTTGAAGCGCTTGCGAGCGTTACACCCGCTACGTCATCAATCACTTGAGCGTAGATGCCTGTATTAGAACGGAATACGTTCAAACGTGGGCGATCAGCAGTTCCAGAGAGTTTTCCGCGAACGCGACGGTGGCGTTTTTGGCGGATTTTATTTTTATCTGGTTTCGTAATCACAATTTTCACCTCTTAATTTTAATCTTGTGCTTATGCACAACCTTGGAAAACAGCTTGCTTGGCTGAGAAAATCAGCCAGACAAGATTATTTACCAGTTTTACCTTCTTTACGGCGAACGAATTCACCAACGTAGCGGATACCTTTACCTTTGTATGGCTCTGGAGCACGCAGGCTACGTACGTAAGCTGCAGTTTGTCCAACTACTTCTTTTGAAATTCCGCTGACAACGATAGTTGTTGGGTTTGGAAGTTCAAAAGTGATGCCTTCTGGTGCTTCTACTTCGTCTGGATGAGATTTACCAACTGAAAGTACAAGTTTTTTGCCTTGAAGTTGTGCACGGTAACCAACCCCACGCATTTCAAGTTCTTTCTTGAATCCTTCTGATACACCAACAACCATGTTGTTCAAAAGGGCACGAGTTGTTCCGTGGATTGTTTTCATTTCTTTTGAATCGTTTGGACGGTGAAGAGTTACTTCAGTTCCTTCCACACGGATTTCAATATCTTTTGAGAACTCACGAGTCAGTTCTCCTTTAGGTCCTTTTACAGTTACAACGTTGTCCTTGTTGCTGATTTCAACACCAGCAGGCAACACGATAACTTTATTACCAATACGTGACATGTATATATTCTCCTGTTAGATTGTCAGGCCGCAAGCGACCAGTTTTCACGGGGCTTAAATCGATTTCTCAATTTAAAGGAACATTTAGGTTTCAATTTCAAAGTGAATCTAGGCATCGTCTCGCAGGCATAACTTTGGGTTAGGCAAGAGACGATAACGAAGAGTCACAAAGAAATTGGGAACTAAATATTACCAAACGTAAGCGATAACCTCACCACCAACATTCTTTTGGCGTGCTTCTTTATCAGTCAGCAAGCCTTCAGATGTTGAAAGGATAGCAATTCCAAGTCCGTTCAGAACTTTTGGAAGATCTTCGCGTTTCTTGTAAACACGCAGACCTGGTTTTGAAACGCGTTTCAAACCAGTGATAACTTTTTCACCATTTTGTCCGTATTTAAGGAATACACGGATGATGCCTTGTTTGTCATCTTCGATGATTTCAACGTTTTTCACGAAACCTTCACGCTTCAGGATTTCAGCAATCCCTTTTTTGATGTTTGATGCAGGCACTTCAAGCACTTCGTGGTTTGCTTGGTTAGCATTACGGATACGTGTCAGAAAGTCTGCAATTGGGTCAGTCATAACCATTTTATATTTCTCCTCTTACTAGTAGTTTGCAAGCTGCACTTGCTAGTTAATGATTGAGCTATGCTCAGAATATGTTTCTAGGTTTCAATTCCTAAGTGAGTCTAGGCATCGGCTTGCAGGCATAACTAAAGTTAGGCAAAAGCCGATAACGAAGAATCATGACGGAATTGGAAGCTAGAATTACCAAGATGCTTTGGTAACGCCAGGGATTTGTCCTTTGTATGCTAATTCACGGAAGCAAACACGGCAAAGTTTAAACTTGCGGTAAACGGAATGTGGACGGCCACATTTTTCACAACGAGTATAAGCTTGCGTAGAGAACTTAGCTGGGCGTTTGTTCTTAGCAATCATTGATTTTTTAGCCATTTGTTTTACCTCCTATATTATTTTGCAAAAGGCATTCCAAGGCCTGTAAGCAATTCGCGTGACTCTTCGTCAGTGTTAGCAGTTGTTACGATAACGATGTCAAGACCGCGAGTCTTATCAACGTCATCAAAGTTGATTTCTGGGAAGATCAATTGTTCTTTCACACCAAGTGTGTAGTTTCCGCGTCCATCAAAAGATTTTGTTGGAACACCGTGGAAGTCACGAACACGTGGAAGAGATACTGAAACCAATTTATCCAAGAATTCATACATACGTTCGCCACGAAGGGTTACTTTGGCACCGATCGCTACACCTTCACGAAGACGGAAGCCGGCGATTGATTTTTTAGCTTTTGTGATAAGTGGTTTTTGACCTGAGATAAGCGCCAATTCTTCAGCTGCTTTTTCAAGATTTTTAGCATTTGAAACTGCGTCACCGACACCCATGTTCAAAACGATTTTATCCACTTTTGGCACAGCCATAACAGATGAGTAGTTGAACTTTTCTGTCAAAGCAGGAACTACTTCTTTAAGATATTTTTCTTTTAAACGATTAGCCATTATACTTCTCCTTTCCTTCGTGATTAGTCAAGCACTTCGCCTGATTTTTTATTGTAACGAACTTTTTTGCCGTCTACAAACTTGTAGCCAACACGTCCTGCAACACCATTTTTATCAAGCACTTGAACGTTTGATACATGGATTGGTGCTTCTTTTTCAACGATTGCACCTTGAGGGTATTCGTTGTTTGGTTTTTGGTGTTTTTTGACGAGGTTTACGCCTTCAACAACAACTTTGTTTACTTTTGGAAGTGCTGTAACAACAAGAGCTTCAACACCCTTGTCCTTACCAGCGATAACGCGAACTTTGTCGCCTTTTTTTACAAACATTAGAGTTTTCTCCTTAATATTTCTTACGCCCAAAGGGCACCCTGGAAAACCAGGGGACTAGTTTGTTTTAGATTAAAGTACTTCTGGAGCCAATGACACGATCTTCATGAAGCCGCCATCACGCAATTCGCGAGCAACTGGGCCGAAGATACGAGTTCCGCGAGGAGTTTTGTCTTCACGGATGATGACTGCAGCGTTTTCGTCAAATTTGATGTATGAACCATCTTTACGACGAGCACCTGATTTAGTACGAACGATAACAGCTTTTACAACGTCACCTTTTTTAACCGCACCACCAGGAGTAGCTTGTTTGACAGATGCAACGATTACGTCGCCGATGTTGGCGAACTTACGTCCTGAACCACCAAGAACCTTGATTGTCAAGATTTCGCGAGCACCGCTGTTGTCAGCAACTTTCAAACGAGTTTCTGTTTGAATCATTTAACTTTTCTCCTTTCTGGTTTGATTAGATGATAACCGCTTCTTCAACGACTTCTACAAGACGGAAGCGTTTGGTAGCTGAAAGCGGACGAGTTTCCATGATACGAACGATATCGCCTTCTTTGGCAACATTGTTTTCATCATGTGCTTTGTATTTCTTAGAGTAGTTAATACGTTTACCATAGACTGGGTGGTTCCGTTTTGTTTCAACTACAACTGTGATGGTTTTGTCCATTTTGTCAGAAACAACGCGTCCGACAAGAACTTTACGATTATTGCGTTCCATTGAAATTCTCCTTCCCTAGTCTATTATTTCACTTCTGATTGAACAGTCTTGATACGAGCGATTTGTTTTTTCACTTCTTTCAGGCGGGCTGTCTGCTCTAACTGACCAGCAGCTGCTTGGAAACGAAGATCAAACAATTCTTTCTTCAATTCATTTTCACGCTTCGCGAGTTCTTCTTGAGAAAGACCACGAAGTTCTTTAACAAATTCTTTTACTTCATTAAGTTTCATGTCTTCTCCTTATTCTGCTTCACGTTTAACGAACTTGCACTTAACTGGCAGTTTGTGGCTAGCCAGACGAAGCGCTTCACGAGCAACTTCTTCAGAAACACCGGCAACTTCAAACATGACTTTGCCACGTTTAACTGGTGCTACCCAACCTTCAGGAGCCCCTTTACCAGATCCCATCCGTACACCGATAGCTTTAGCAGTGTATGATTTGTGTGGGAAGATTTTAATCCAAACTTTACCACCACGTTTCATATAACGAGTCATAGCGATACGGGCAGCTTCGATTTGGCGGTTAGTGATCCAGTGGCTGGTAGTTGCTTGAAGACCATATTCTCCAAATGCTACTTCTTTTCCGCCTTTAGCTTCACCGCGCATTTTTCCACGGAATTCGCGGCGGTGTTTAACACGTTTAGGTACTAACATTGGTTATTTACCTCCTTTAGTGTTTTTACGAGCTGGAAGAACTTCTCCACGGTAAATCCAAACTTTAACGCCCAATTTACCATAAGTAGTATCAGCTTCTTCCCAAGCGTAATCGATGTCCGCGCGCAGGGTGTGAAGCGGAACGGTACCTTCAGAGTAGCCTTCAGCACGGGCAATATCTGCACCATTGAGACGGCCTGAAACCTGTGTTTTGATTCCTTTTGCTCCAGCACGCATCGTGCGTTGGATGGCTTGTTTTTGAGCACGGCGGAAAGCCACACGTTGCTCTAATTGACGGGCAATGCCTTCACCGACAAGGTGTGCGTCCAAGTCTGGACGTTTGATTTCGATGATGTTGATATGAACTTGTTTGCCAGTCAGCTTGTTGAGCTGTGCACGGAGTGCATCAACATTCGCTCCACCTTTACCGATAACCATACCAGGCTTAGCAGTATGAAGGGAAACGTTAACTTTGTTTACTGCACGCTCGATTTCAATCGTTGAAACCGCTGCGTCAGCCAATTCTTTTTGAACGAATTTGCGGATTGCAAGATCCTCATGAAGGTAATCCGCGTATTCTTTTTCAGCATACCATTTGGCATCCCAATCACGGATGATGCCGACACGCATACCAATTGGATGTACTTTTTGACCCACGATGTTACCTCCTTATTGTTCTGCAACGACCACTGTGATGTGGCTGGTGCGTTTGTTGATTGGTGAAGCTGAACCTTTTGCACGTGGACGGAACCGTTTCATGGTTGGTCCTTCGTTTGCGTAAGCTTCAGATACTACCAAGTTAGCTTTTTCCAAACCAAAGTTGTTTTCAGCATTAGCGATTGCAGAGTTCAACACTTTTTCGATAATGCCGGCAGCTTTGTTTGGAGTGAATTTCAAAATTGCGATTGCGTCAGCGACGTTTTTACCACGGATATTGTCAAGAACTAGACGAGTTTTACGAGGTGAAACACGCACTGTACGAGCCATTGCTTTAGCTGAAGTAATTTCTGCCATTTATGTTCTCCTTATTTTCTACGTGTTTTCTTGTCGTCTGCAGCGTGACCTTTGTAAGTACGAGTCGGTGCAAACTCACCAAGCTTGTGACCTACCATGTCTTCCTGAATGTAAACAGGTACATGTTTACGCCCGTCATAGACTGCAATTGTATAACCGATGAAACTTGGGAAAATCGTTGAACGACGTGACCAAGTTTTAATAACTTTTTTCTTTTCGTCATTAGCTTGAGCTTCAACTTTTTTCATCAAATGCTCATCGACGAAAGGTCCTTTTTTAAGACTGCGTCCCATTTTATATTTTTCTCCTTTAAATATGTACCACAGCGGCCTGCGCCCGCATGGAGCGCTACCGAGCTGGCGGATGTTTTGTTATTAGACTCCAGGTCCAGTGTAACATGTTATGAGTTGGCAGCGGATAATTGTCAGTTGATTTGGCTCTCGCCTCATCACTCAACCAATCATCTGTGCCGAGTTTTTGCAGGGAAGTTTAACAGCTAGGCTGCAAACTGCTGCTCAGCTGCCTTATTTCTCGTTGCGACGACGAACAATAAGCTTGTTAGATTTCGCTTTTTTGTTACGAGTTTTAAGACCAAGAGCAGGTTTGCCCCATGGAGTAGACGGCGCTTTACGGCCGACAGGTGCTTTACCTTCACCACCTCCGTGTGGGTGATCGTTAGGGTTCATTACAGAACCACGAACTGTTGGGCGGATACCTTTCCAGCGGCTGCGTCCTGCTTTACCAAGGTTTACAAGTCCATGTTGTTCATTTCCGACAACACCAACTGTAGCGCGGCAAGTACCAAGAATCATACGAACTTCGCCTGATTGAAGACGAACAAGAGTGTACTTACCTTCTTGACCCAATACTTGAGCAGAAGCTCCAGCAGCACGAACCAATTCTCCACCGCGGCCTGGCTTCAACTCAATGTTGTGAACCAAAGTACCAACTGGGATGTTAGCAAGCGGAAGAGCGTTTCCGACTTTGATATCTGCTTCAGGACCTGAAACGATACGTTGACCAACTTCAAGACCTTTAGGAGCGATGATATAAGCCTTCACACCGTCAGTGTAGTGAACCAAAGCGATGTTTGCTGAACGATTTGGATCATACTCGATTGTTTTTACAACTGCTTCAACAGCGTCTTTGTTACGCTTGAAGTCAATCAAACGGTAGTGACGCTTGTGGCCGCCACCTTGGTGACGAACAGTGATGCGACCGTTGTTGTTACGACCAGCTTTGCTCTTCAAAGAAACAAGCAAAGATTTTTCTGGAGTGCTGGTAGTGATTTCAGCGAAATCCAAAGAAGTCATATTACGGCGACCGTTTGTTGTTGGTTTATAAACACGAATTCCCACGATATTTCCTCCTTAGATTATTCTTCTTCTGCACCAAACAACTCGATTGCTTTAGAATCAGCTGTCAGTGTTACGATAGCTTTTTTAGTTTTGTTTGTAAAACCAGTGTAGCGTCCAACGCGTTTTGCTTTTGGTTTTACATTGATAGTGTTAACGTTAGCAACCTTAACTCCTTCAAAAGCAGCTTCAACAGCTTGTTTGATCAAGAGTTTGTGAGCGCGAGTGTCCACTTCAAATACGTATTTGCCTGCTTCGTACTGAGCCATTGAGCCTTCAGTGATAACAGGTTTTTTGATTACGTCGTACAAATTCATTATGCAAGAACCTCCTCAATTTTAGAGATAGCTGCCTGAGTAACCAGAAGTTTATCGCTGTTTACGATGTCCAGAACGCTTGCAGTTGTTGCAGTTGCAACTTTCACGTTTGGAAGGTTGCGAGCTGAAAGTGCAGCGAATTCATTTCCTTCTTCAAGGATAACAAGAACTTTCGTATCAATGCTCAGTGCAGCAAGCACTTTTGCAAACTCAGCAGTTTTTGGAGCTGTAAATGAAAGGCTGTCTACAGCTACGAATTTGTTTTCAGCAACTTTTTCAGAGTAAACTGATTTCAAAGCCAATCTACGAACTTTACGTGGAAGTTTGTAAGCATATGAACGAGGAGTTGGACCGAATACGATACCACCACCACGCCATTGTGGAGAACGGATAGAACCTTGACGAGCACGTCCAGTTCCTTTTTGACGCCATGGTTTGCGTCCGCCGCCTGATACTGCAGAACGGTTTTTAACAGCGTGAGTTCCTTGACGAAGGCTAGCGCGTTGGCTGATGATAACATCAAAGACAACTGATTCGTTTGGCTCAATACCAAAGACCGCATCGTTCAGAACTACTTCACCAGCTTCTTTACCAGTTTGGTCAAATAATTTTACGTTTGCCATTGTGACTGATTTCCCCTTTCTTTATTATTTACCAGCTTTAACTGCTGACTTGATAGTGATAAGAGATTTCTTAGCACCTGGTACGTTACCTTTAATCAGGATAACGTTCTTCTCTGGAACAACCTGTACGATTTCAAGGTTTTGAATCGTTACACGGTTGCCACCCATACGTCCAGCTAAGCGTTTGTTTTTGAACACGCGGTTTGGCGCAACTGGTCCCATTGAACCAGGACGACGGTGGTAACGTGAACCGTGAGCCATTGGACCACGAGATTGACCATGGCGTTTGATAACACCTTGGAAACCTTTACCTTTTGAAGTTCCTGTTACATCAACAACATCACCAGCTTCGAATGTATCGACAGTGATTTCTGCTCCTACTTCCAAGCCTTCAATGTTTTTGAATTCACGAATGAAGCGCTTAGGAGCTGTGTTAGCTTTCGCTACATGGCCTTTGGCAGGTTTGTTGCTCAATACGTCACGAAGGTCATCAAAACCAACTTGAACTGCGTTGTAACCATCCGTTTCAACTGTTTTAACTTGAAGAACAACGTTTGGAGCTGCTTCAACAACAGTTACAGGGATTAATTCGCCAGCTTCAGTGAAGATTTGAGTCATTCCCACTTTTTTCCCTAAGATTCCTTTTGTCATGAGAAAATGTTTCCTTTTCTATAAATTTTTTCAAAAAGTTTTTAACGAGCGTTTTTCATGCTCTGGTTTAGATCAAACTTTAGATTAAAGTTTAATCTCTACGTTCACACCACTTGGAAGATCCAATTTCATCAAAGCGTCAACTGTTTTTTGAGTTGGGTTGATGATATCGATCAAGCGTTTGTGAGTACGCATTTCAAATTGTTCGCGAGAGTCTTTATATTTGTGAGTCGCACGAATGATTGTGTAGAGGCTGCGCTCAGTTGGAAGTGGGATTGGACCCGCAACTTCAGCACCAGTACGAGTAGCAGTTTCTACGATTTTTGCAGCCGCTGTGTCAAGTGTACGATGTTCGTAAGCTTTCAAACGGATGCGGATTTTTTTGTTTGCCATCTTTTTCTCCTTTTCGTCTATTTAAGATAATAGGCTAGCTCCACAAGAAAACCGACAGGCGATTGCGTGGCAATGCAACCGAGCGTGTCGCAACCTCTTGCATCAAAGCTACACGCTGTATTTTTACAGCACCATAGTATCTTAACACAAAGAACCAGTCATTGCAAGGGATTTGAGTAATTTTTTAAAGATTTTTAGGATAATTTTTTATGAAAGTGTTTTCTAAGCAATGTATAAGTCTTGTAAGTCATTATCTAGAAGAAAATTTAGACTTTTCACCTATTTATTCGAGTTTGTATTCAGAAAATACAAAATCCCACTGACGCACATCAGTGAGATAAAAAATGAAAATTCATCCTTGGCTACTTGTTTTATAGCAAAGGGCTGTCCTTTTCGATGCGAAAGCTGTTGTCCGACTGGCAGATGACAAGGTCGGCAGCCGCTAGATAGGGCTGATAGAAGTGCTTATATTGCTCTCGCCGAGCTAAATGTGTCTGCTTTATCCAATCTGATCTGCGCTCTCGCACAGCCACGTCCCGAGCCAAGCGGCGTTCTAACTCGGTCTGATCATCCGTGTAAAAGCAAATCGACAAATCAAACAAACTTTCAGGCAAAAAGGCAGATGACATACCTTCTACTATTAAAATCGGCTTTCGGGCTGATAAACGCAAGCTAGGCGACCAAGCTGTGCCAATGGTCAGAATATCTAGACCAGACTGCAAGGCACAAATATCTCGCTCCAGACTGCTTAGTTCATGAACAGCTGGGAGACAAGCTGTGACTTTTTGATGAGGAAAATCTTTGGAACTGAGCAAATCTCGATACTCTCCAGTAATTACATAAGGATCTGTTTCCAGCAGATTGGCTCGTTCCTCACCCAATATTAGTTGGAGTTTTCGAGCAAAAGTTGACTTGCCCGAAGCACCATGACCGTAAATACGCAAGATATGTTTTTGGTCGTCTGACAGATTCGTTGTCAATCTTTTCAGCAATTTCTCTTCATCAGACATAGCTTCCCCTTTCAAATGGAGCTCCTTAGAAATTTCGGCTGGATTTATTGTAGCCGTAGCGCTCAATAAAGTCTTCACGGAATTCCAGCAGGTTGTCATCCATGATAGCTTGGCGCACCTTCTTCATAAGGTTTACCAAGAAGTAGAGATTGTGATAGCTGGTCAGGCGGATGCCGAAGGTCTCGTCCGCTTTGAGCAAGTGGCGGATATAGGCCCTCGTGTAGTTGCTGCAAGTATAGCAGTCACAGTCATGATCCAGCGGCGTAAAATCTTCCTCAAACTGGGCATTTTTAACAACCAGACGCCCTTCGCTGGTCATACAGGTACCGTTTCGGGCAATCCGAGTCGGCAGGACGCAGTCAAACATATCCACACCACGGATAACCCCATCAATCAAGCTATCTGGTGCTCCCACTCCCATAAGATAGCGGGGCTTGTTTTCAGGCAGCATAGGTGTTGTGAAGTCCAGCACTGCATTCATCTCTTCGTGAGACTCACCAACTGCCAGTCCTCCAATTGAGTAGCCTGGGAAATCCATGCTGACCAAGTCTTGAGCAGACTGGCGACGCAAATCTTCAAAGCCAGCACCCTGAACAATCCCAAAGAGACCTTGGTCGTGTGGACGGCGGTGCGCCTTGAGTCCACGCTCTGCCCAACGGCTGGTCCGCTCAATAGACTTCTTGACATAGTCATAAGGTTGGTAGAACTGCGGACACTCATCAAAGGACATCATGATGTCGCTACCCAGATTGTTCTGGATAGAGATGGCCTTTTCTGGCGACAGGAACATCTTGGAACCATTGAGGTGGTTCTTGAAAGTTACTCCTTCTTCTGTGATGTTGCGGCTGTCAGCTAAAGAATAGACCTGGAAACCGCCACTATCAGTCAGAATAGGCTGGTCCCAGTTCATGAACTTGTGCAGGCCACCTGCACGGGCAATCAGCTCATCGCCTGGACGTAGCCAGAGATGATAGGTATTGGCCAAGATAATACCAGAGCCCATTTGCTTGAGCTCTTCAGGGGACTGGGTCTTAACTGTCGCCTGGGTTCCAACCGGCATAAACATAGGCGTCGGGAAAGTCCCGTGAGGCGTGATAATCTCTCCCAAACGAGCACCTGTGTGTTTTTCTTTTTTAATCAAACGATACTGAATCGGCGATGTTGACATGTTTCCTCCTGCTGGGAAAAACAGTCCCAGCGATTTTTCTTCTATATAATGAGCAGCAAGGACTCACAAGATACCGTATGATTTTACCAAAAAAACTTCTATCTGTCACGGGGTATGATATAATGTAACAGACAAATCCAAATGGAGGAATTATGAATCTAAGTCACATCAGAGCTCAGGCTCGTACCGTCCGTAGCCAAACGAGAGGGATTTTTCTTTTGTTTGCGGCCCCAACTCTTGTCAGCATCCTCAGCATCTTACTTTCCCTTAATGACAATCTAAGAGATTCCATTCCCAGCCTAACTTTTAGCCAGTCCATCTATCTTCTCATTAGCAAAAATCTTTTTCCGACGACCATCCAGTTTATCTTGACCTTGCTACTGCTTTCTGCCAGCTATACCATGATGAAGGTCCTTCGTAAGAAAAAGGATGACGTTGGTTTTTCAGATATTGGCCAGCTTTTTACGAGCAAGACTTTCACACCTGTCTTCAAGACGGTTTTGCTCAAGCATCTGCTGATTTTTCTTTGGAATATTCCTATGTTCTGCGGGAGTCTTCTAGCAATCTTTAATGCTTATAAAATCCTCTCTATTTCGGAAAAAATCCCAGCCCATACAGTGGTGACAGCTCAAAGCGAGGTAGGTCAGCAGATTCTTCAATACACCCCTAGCATGATACTGGGAACCCTCTTGATATTCCTTGGTCTAGGAATCACTATCCCTCAGTACTACGCCTATACTCAAGCAGAGCTCATCCTCTACGACCAGCTTGAAACTGATACCTACCAGGGAGCTTTCTCTGCTATCCGTCAAAGCCGGAAACTAATGAAGGGCTATAAAGGAAAGCTATTTTTGCTGGATCTGAGCTTCATCGGCTGGAATTTATTGGCCAAAATGACTTATGGTATACTGAATATTATGGTTCTCCCTTATACAGCGACTGCTTACATTCTCTTTTATGAAGAATTGAAAAAAGAAAACGCAATCTCACATGAAAACAACCCACAGGCACAGGACTCCTTGTCCTAAGCTTGTGAGTTGTTTTTTTATTTACTATTATATTCTGTCTTGTCCAGGGCAGAGCAGATTTTGTCAAAGGCAGCCTCTAGTGAATCCTCATCTGTGAAAAAGGCTTCCTCTTCCCAGCCCAAGAAGTCTCTGTCTTTCCACCAGCGCTTCATGTCGGCAGGGGAAAATTCTTCTTGCTTCGCTCTAGTCTGATGGCGACGGACAGTTTCTTCAAAGGATAGGTCATAATAGTAAGCAAAGACCTGTGGAGCAAAAAGTTTTTTCAACCGCTCTAGCATCTGTCCGTAAATGTCTGTCTCATAAAATCCTTCTACCAGAACCGGAATTTCCACGAATGATGACTAACTTAGCCATCTTATTCGCCCAGAATCAAGCGTGTATGCTCGCGTTTAATGCAGCGGTCCATGACAATGTCGTCCCGACCAGCTGTCCGCAAAATCTGCTCAGCCTCCTCACTCTCCAAGCCCAACTGAGCCCAGAAAATCTTGGCATCCGACTGCAGAAAATCAAGTGCCACATCCGGCAAAAACTCACTGCGACGGTATACATCGACAATATCCACCGGGAAAGGAATGTCTTTAAGACTGGCATAAACAGTCTCACCAAAAATCTGACTGCCCGCTGCCCGCGGATTGACTGGAATAATGCGATAACCTCGCTCCTGCATCTCCTTGGACACGCGGTTGCTGGTCGTTTCTTCGCGGTCAGACAGTCCAACAACAGCAATCACCTTGCTGTTTTTCAGATAATGCTTGACGATGGCATCGCTGGGATTTTGAAAATGATAAGTCATAGGCTTCCTCCTCATTCATAATAAAGCTGGATAATTTTGCAAGTACTGTGTCCTAACTGAATCTGGGCTAAACACGAGCTAAAACCTCGGAAAATAGATAATCCATTCTAGGAGCATCGCTCCGTCGTCCGGATTTCTAATTTTCAGTCAGTTTTGACGCTCTTTGTATCTTATCTTACTTCGCCTCGTACCAAGTTTGGCCGGCATTTTCATCAGCTACTAGTGGAACGGCCAGCTCAATCGCAGCCTCCATGGTTTCTTTGACTAGTTGGCGGACGGCTGTTAACTCGCCGTTTGGCACTTCCAGTACGATTTCATCGTGAACCTGCAAGAGCATGCGAGATTTAAAATTCTTCTCTGTCAGAGCTCGGTCCAGATTAATCATAGCGACTTTGAGAATGTCTGCGGCCGATCCTTGGATCGGGCTGTTAATGGCTGTGCGCTCCGCAAAATTTCGGATGTTAAAGTTGCGGGAATTGATGTCCGGTAAAGAACGACGGCGATGATAAATGGTCTCTACATAGCCCTTATCACGCGCTTCGCGAACAATGGTTTCCATATAATTCTTGATACCAGGGAAACGCTCAAAATAAGTCTGAATATAATCTTTGGCAGCCTTGCGGGAAATTCCCAAATTATTGGCCAGTCCAAAGTCGGAAATACCATAAACTACTCCGAAGTTGACAGCCTTGGCATTACGGCGGTCATTTGGTGTCACATCCTCTGCCTTTTCAATACCAAAGACCCGCATGGCTGTGGCCGTGTGAATGTCTTCTCCATGCTGGAATGCAGCAATCAAATGCTCGTCCTGCGAAATGTGAGCTAGCACCCGCAGCTCAATCTGGGAATAATCCGAGCTGAGTAGCACACTGTCTGCCCACTCCGGCACAAATGCCTTGCGAATGAGGCGCCCCTGCTCCAAACGAACGGGGATATTCTGCAAGTTCGGGTCAACCGAGGACAGGCGTCCAGTCTGGGTCAAATCCTGAACATAGCGAGTGTGGATCTTGCCGTCAGCCGCTATCGCCTCCTGCAGTCCGATGATATAAGTGGACTGAAGCTTGCTGATTTGACGGTATTCCAGAATCTTAGACACAATCGGTGCAATGGGTGCTAAACGCTCCAACACATCCACCGCTGTCGAGTAGCCTGTCTTGGTCTTTTTGGTGTACTCCAGCGGCAACCCCATATCCTCAAAGAGAATGTTTCCCAGCTGTTTCGGTGAGTTAATATTGAACTCCTGACCAGCCAGATCATAAATCTCCTGAGTCAGACTTTCCAGCGTCTTTTCATTTTCTGCCTGCATGCCCTGCAGGGTTTCCCGCTCAACCTTGATCCCCGCAATCTCCATCTTGGCTAAGACAAAGGCCAGTGGCTGCTCCATTTCAAGCAACAAATCCAGCTGATCGTGGGAACGGAGCTGTTCTTGCATTGGCTCTTCTGTTTCCAGCAACACTTGAACCTTACGAGCCAGATGCTCAAAGAGCTGCTCTTGCTCCGGCAGAGCACGCTTGGCCCCCTTGCCATACACCTCGTCATCAGTCGGCAGGATTGTTTGGCCGTAGAGGCGAGCAATAGTCGCCAGCTCATTATCCTCAACTGTAGAAAGCAGATACTTGGCTAAGCGCGTATCAAAGGCTGCTGCTGGCAGTTCAATGCCGTAATGACTGAGCAGTACCTTGGTCCGCTTGAGATCGTAGGTTTTCAGAGCTATTTTTGTCAAGAACTCCTGAAAGAGAGGCTGCTGCAGTAAATCGCTGGATCCGACATAAATCTGACGGCTATCGCCCCAGGCAAGGCCGACAATCTCTTCCTTGTGGTAGTTGTCACCCAAGATTTCAAAATAGAAAAATTGCTCTGGTGCCAGCATATCTGCTGTCACTTCAGTCACTTTGGTAAATTCAATTGGTTTGACTTCTACTGGTTCCTGAGCAGTTCCCAGCTGAGCCTTGAGCTGCTTGAAGCCCATCTCGTCGTAGAACTTGCTCAGGGTCTCTATCTGAGGACCCTTATAAACCAAATCATCCAGCCCGATTTCAATCGGAGCCTGAGTATTGATGGTGGCTAGGGTTTTAGATAAGAAGGCCTTGTCCTTGTCATTGATCAGATTTTCCTTCATCTTGGAAGCCTTGAGCTGGTCAATGTTTTCATAGAGATTTTCCAAAGAACCATAATCCAAGAGGAGCTTGAGACCAGTCTTCTCACCAATCTTGGTCACGCCGGGGATATTATCCGACTGATCGCCCATCAGCGCCTTGAGGTCAATAAACTGCTCTGGTGTGATGCCCATCTTTTCCATGAGGTAGGCTGGGGTAAATTCCTCAAACTCAGCCACGCCTTTCTTGGAAATCTCCACCACGGTATTATCATCCGTCAGCTGAATCAAGTCTTTATCGCCGCTGACAATGGTCACATCGTAAGGCACAGCTGTCTTTTCAGCCATCTTATCCAAGGTTCCGATGATGTCATCCGCCTCGTACTGAGCCAAGTCGTAGTAGTGAATGCCTAGGTGCTGCAGCATTTCACGGATAAAAGGCAGCTGCTCACGAAATTCATCCGGTGTCTTGGCCCGACCAGCCTTATAGTCGGCGTACATCTCGGTCCGGAAGGTCGTCTTACCAGCATCAAAAGCTACCAGGACATGAGTCGGCTGCACGCGCTCTAAGAGATGATTGAGCATGAGGTGGAAGCCGTAAATAGCATTGGTATGCAGGCCCGATGGACTCTTGAAACGGTCGATTTGATTATAAAGCGCAAAAAAAGCGCGAAAAGCAACGGACGAACCGTCGATTAATAATAATTTGTTCTTTTTTTCCATAGGTTTATTATAACACGAAAGGCCGACAAAGACAGGAACAGCGATGTGGAAAATAGGTAGAAAATGAATGGAGATTTAAATTTTGCTATAATCATTTTATGAACAATACCTACTATTTTATCCGTCATGCGCATTCTAACTATACACCTGATGAAATCAACCGACCATTATCAGACAAAGGGCAAGAATCCTTGGCGCAGCTTGACTTTTTAGCAGACAAACCCATTACCGCCATTTATTCCAGTCCTTACCGAAGAGCCATCCAGACGGTTGAACCTTTGGCTCAGAGCCTGAAACTCGCTATTCAAACCGACAAACGGCTAATAGAGCGAAAGCTAAGTAGTCAAGCGATTGCCGACCAAGACTTTGAAGAAGCCCTCATGCAACTTTGGTCACAGCCGACTTTTTCATTTGTTGGTGGCGAGTCTAATCAACAAGCTCAACAGCGAGCCTTAGCCTTTCTTCATGAACTGGAAAGCGAACACCAAAACGAAGAGATTATCATTAACTCCCATGGTAACCTTATCTGCATTTTACTAAGCGCATTCGATTCCAACATTGATTATAACTTTTGGCATAATTTCCCATGCCAGATGTGCTAGTTTTAGATAAAGACGAAAGAATCACTCACCTCCCATAAAAGATGGTATCGCCTAGCAAGATTCGACTAAATCTTATCGCTCATATATGTTATAATATAGAAACTGGAGGTAAAAGATGTTTCCAATCCGTATTACAACTCTTATGACTGAAGAAGTTTATAAAAGATTTTCATGGGCTATTCTCGTGCGACGAAAAGGATTTGTATTATACATAATCATACTGATAATCGGGCTGTTCACCTACGTAATGCTCGGCCCATTAGAGGAAAAGATAATATCTATCATATTGGCTCCCCCTATTTGCGCCTCTATGTACTATTTTGGCATGAATTATCAGATTAAGAGAGCTTATCAAAAAAATCCTTTATTTCAGAACATGGAGGTCACTCTAATATTTGACAGAGAGGCTTTTATCGCAAGAAATATACGCGGAGAATTTCACTATACCTATGATGATATTGTCAAAGTCATTATGACAAAGCAAGATTTTTATATCTTGATAGGGGAGAGCACTGGTTTCGCAATTGAAAAAGAAAACTGTTCTCCAGAGGCTCTTGAGTTCTTGCTAGAACTTCACATTGAGCATATGTAAAAGAAAAAGCAGGCTAGACTGACAGTAGATCAGTTCTGGTCTGCTTTTTATCTTGTAAATAATTGCTTGATATCCATCAACTTCTCTATTTTCTGATTGATTTCTGGTCGGTAGTCACAGAAGTTAATGCTCTGAATGTCGCTATTGACCGCAACATCCACATCCAGCGTCCGGTCGCCGATATAGTAGGTTCCCTGCTTATCCAGGCCATATTTATCGAGCAGATAGTTGACACCTTCTGGGTGGGGCTTGCGCTCAAATCCGTTGGCTGTTGTGATGATTTCTGTAAAATAGTCATGAATGCCCAAGTCTTGCAAGATTTGATGAGCATTGATTCCCTTGTGGGTATAGACGAACTGCGCAATCCCCTGCTCTTCAGCCCAAGCCAGTATCTCCGCAGCCCCTTCCATCAGATGGACCTGGGCATTTTTCTCCTTTAGGCTTGCTCCACGGAAGGCATTCATCTCAGCAGCATCCAGCCCTTTCTCAGACGCTACTTTTTCCAAGAGCTTCTGGACAGAGTGCTTTAGGATATAGCTGTGAATACTCGCCCTGTCAAAGTCCAGACCATAGTGAGCATAGGTTTCTTCAATTCCTGCCAAAATAGCATCGTATGAGTCCAGCAAGGTGCCGTCCAAGTCCCAAATAAACGCTTTTGTCATGTGATTTCCCTCATTTTTCTGTCAAATAAAACCTTTAAAAATAGCCAGCGGAAGGCATTGTCCAAGAGCATCCCAGTCCAGACTCCTGGCAGACCCAAACCAAAAGTCACTCCCAGCAAGTAACCGACAATAATGCGAATCAGCCACATGCCAACAGTCGTGGCATAAAAGGGCAGTCTGGCATTCCCCAGCCCCTGCCAGATAGCTGTGTAAATCACGGTTCCCACTGCCATGGGAGTTCCCAGCAGGGAGAAAAGCATGACCGAAAGACTGGCTGTGATAGCTCCGCTATTGTCCGTATAGAGCAAGGTCAGCGGCCGACCAAAAGCAAAAATTCCTAGAGCCACGGGCAGCATGCAAGCAAAAGACAGCCAGAAGGTCCGCTGACGAATTAAACCGACCTCTTTCATATCTCCCTTACCTACCGCATGACCTACCAACATGACTGTTGCTGTTGCGACCCCAAAGATTGGCATATAATTGAACTGAGTCAGGACTTCACCGATGGCATTCCCCGCTACTGCGTCTGTCCCAAAGACGACCACAATGGCAATAATAACTACATCACCGGCCCGCATCATGAGCCGCTCTCCAGCAGCCGGCAGAGACAGGCGCAAGAGCTCTCCATCTAAGCCCCAGCGCCAGCGAATTGTAGACAAATCCAGCTCCCGCCAGAGAATCAGCACACCGACCAAACGAGCCAGCACCGTTCCCAGCGCTACACCGACAATACCAAGCCCAAAGACATAAATCCCCAGACCGGAAAAGAGGGCATTGAGGACATTGGTCAGAAGACTGACATACATGGGGAATCTAGGGTTGCGTGTGACACGCACTAAAGCACCAAAAGAAGTCATCAAGCCTAGCAGAACAATTGTCCCACCAACCAGAGCCAGATAAAGACCACCTGCTTCAGCTACCGCTTTTTCCGTCCCCAGAAGATCCAGCATCTGCCTGCCAAAGAGTAGGGAAACGAGGCCTAGCAAAAGACTCAGAAGTAGCGTCAGCTTGATAGCCTCGGCTGTATGATAGGCCAAACGCTCCTTGTCTCCCTGTGCCAGAGTCTTGGAAATAAGACTGGAAATAGCAGCCCCCAGCGCGATAAAAATTGCCTGATAAATCGTAATGATGTTGCCGGCCACCGAGACACCAGAAATCGCAATCAGCCCAAGACTGGCCACCAGATAGCTGTCTACCATTCCCATTAGCATCTGCAAAAAATTCTCCGCCATAGCTGGCAAGGCGATATTCATGATTTTTTTATAAGTCGTCATAATCTGAAAATCTCCCGTATTTGTATATCCTTTCTTACTCGAGATTTCCACTCTCCACCATAGAGAATAGAAAGCGGTGGGACTATTGTCCTACCGCATATGAATCTCCTATCACAAAAGCTCGTTTTAAGCACAAACTCCCACACTATACTACTTCGCATTCCCAAGATTAATGAATATCTTCACTCCTCCACAAAGAGTCCCAAGATATGGACATTGTCTGCAACGGAGACGAAGGCAGCTGGGTCGGTCTGCTTCATGATTTGCTTGAATTCATTAAACTCAGCTCGGGTAATAACCGTCACCAGAACAGCTTTTTTCTCATGATTATAAGTTCCCTCAGCGCCATGAATGACTGTCGCCCCGCGATGCAGCTTATTGTGAATCTTATCAATCACCCTATCTGGATGACTGGTGATAATCATTGCTTGCATGCGCTTCTGCTTGGTAAAGACAGCATCCGTCACTCGACTTGATACAAAAATAGTAATCATAGAGTACAGCGCATATTCCCAGCCAAAAGTCAGACCCGCAATCAGCATAATAATCCCATTGACAATCAAGGAAATACTCCCAACATTCCGGCCTGTTTTTTTCCGAACAGTCAGACTGACAATATCAGTCCCACCGCTGGAAATACTGGACTTAAGGGCAAAGCCAATTCCCGTGCCCATGACCACACCACCGAAAAGGGCGTTGATAATAGGATTATCAGTCAAGGTCACTTCCGGCACAAACTGGATAAAAAGTGAGCTCATGGTAACCGTGATAAAGGTGAAAATGGTAAACTTATGCCCAATCTGGTACCAGGCCAGGATCATCAGCGGAATATTGATGGCGTAAAAAGTCACAGAAACCGGAATGGTAAAACCTAAGAAACGAGTACTGAGGGCAGTAATGACCTGCGCCAGACCAGTCGCCCCGCTGGAATAAACATGCCCCGGCTGAAAGAAGAAATTGACTGCGACAGCCGACAAAAAGCCATAGACAAGCGAGGCAGAAATCTTCTCATCGTACTTCTCACGCGAGATACTCTTTAAAGACCGCAAAATTTTAAAATTATAAGCAAACCTGCGGACATAATAGCGAAAGAGTTTGTAAAAATTAGTCTTCTTCATGTGCTTCCACTTGTAAACTTAATTCCTCTAATTGAGCGACCGACACTGGGCTAGGCGCCTGTGTCATTGGATCAGAAGCCTTGTTGTTTTTTGGAAAGGCGATGACTTCGCGGATATTTTCTTCACCAGCCAGTAGCATCACAAAGCGATCCAAGCCTAGAGCCAAGCCGCCATGCGGTGGAAAACCATAGTCCATAGCCTCCAGAAGGAAGCCAAACTGCTCAGCAGCTTCTTGAGCTGAGAAGCCAAGTGCCTTGAACATCCGCTCCTGCAAGTCTTTCTGGTTGATCCGAAGACTTCCGCCGCCTAACTCATAGCCATTGAGAACGATATCATAGGCCACAGCCCGTACCTTGCTCAAGTCGCCTTCCAGCTCTTGCTCAGAATCTTTCTGAGGCAGGGTGAAAGGATGGTGGGCACTCATGTAGCGGCCCTCTTCTTCTGACCATTCAAACATGGGCCAGTCCACCACCCAAAGGTAGTTAAATGTATCAGGGTCAATCAAGTCCAGCTCTTTGGCCAAGCGTACACGAAGAGCTCCCAAAGCAGCGTTTGCCACTTCCAAAGTATCAGCCACAAAGAGAACTAGGTCATTATTTTCAAGCTGTAAAGTTTCTGTCAACGGACTTGTCAAGTCTGTCAAGAACTTAGCAACTGGACCAGTCAGCTCTCCATCAGCCACTTTCACCCAAGCAAGACCCTTAGCACCATGCTGTTTCGCTTGCTCTGTCAGCTTATCGATATCCTTACGAGAGTATTTATCAGCTGCATTTTTCACCACGATAGCCTTGACAGCTGGAGCTTCTGAAAAGACCTTGAAGTCAACTCCCTTGACAAGATCTGTCAAGTCCTGCAACAACATCTCAAAACGAGTATCAGGCTTATCAACACCATAAAGAGCCATGGCATCATCATACTTCATACGAGGGAAAGGCAGAGAAACATAAATACCCTTGGTCTCCTTCATGACACGAGCAATTAAGCCTTCTGTAATGTCCTGAATCTCCTGTTCAGACAAGAAAGAAGTCTCCAAGTCCACCTGAGTAAACTCTGGCTGACGGTCACCGCGCAAGTCCTCGTCACGGAAGCATTTAACAATCTGGTAATAACGGTCGAAACCAGCATTCATCAAGAGTTGCTTGGTAATTTGCGGACTCTGTGGCAGAGCGTAAAAATGCCCCTGATGAACCCGACTAGGCACCAAGTAATCACGCGCTCCTTCTGGCGTTGACTTAGACAGGAAAGGCGTTTCCACATCAAGGAACTCCAGCTCATCAAGATAGTTGCGGATAGAGTGAGTCACCTTGGCACGGAGCTTGAAGTTCTCCAACATCTCTGGTCGGCGCAAGTCCAGATAACGGTAGCGCAAACGCGTATCGTCATTCACCTCGATACCATCTTTGATTTCAAAAGGCGTAGTCTTGGCTGTATTTAAAACAGTCAGGCTTTCCACATGCAGCTCCACGCTTCCTGTCGCCAACTTGTCATTGGCCTGCTCACGTGCAGCCACCTTACCGGTCACCTCCAGCACAAACTCACTACGCAGGCTTTCTGCTGTTGACATGACCTCTGCAGCCACAGTCTCAGGATTGATGACCAGCTGCATAATGCCTTCACGGTCACGCAAATCAATGAAAATCAGACCGCCCAAATCCCGACGGCGAGCTACCCAGCCCTTCAAAGTGACTTCCTGACCAACATGTTCCTTGCGAACACGCCCAGCATACATAGAACGTTTCATCTTTACTCTCCAAATTTTTAATTCTGTTACTATTTTACCACAAAGCGCCTAAGAAAGCCCTTCTGTCCGTTCTTTTTCTGAAAAATATTAAAGCTTCACATGACTAATACTGACAGTTGTGACAAAAGGCCTGAGGCGAAGACCTCAGACCCACTGTCTACTCTATAGATTATTCCTTTTTCTTGCCATCCTCATATAGGCTGGGCGCAAATGCTTTTGTCACCATGGCCGTCAAGAAGCGAAACCCTCCCGCTGCCAAACCAAAAATCGGCGCCAAAGCACGGAAGAAAAAATCCCCCCGCATAAATAAACAAAGCAGACCAGTAATCACAAAGATARCCAARCCCTGCACCARAGCCACCAATAATATTTTCTTCATCATTCCCTCGACTTTCTATAGACTATTATAGCATAAGAAAGGAAGGTTAGGGCAGAAACTGTAAACTTTTGGAAAAGAGCAAGGTAAAGAACTGAGGTGCAAAAGAAAACCACCCGAATTGATAATTCAGGTGGGCAATGAAATTACGGAAGTTTATAATTTTCTTTCATTTGTTTTGATACATTATACTGCTTTTTCTGTGTAGGAGTCAGCCTAGCTTGTGGATTGGAATAAGTAAACATTGACGTCTCAGTCTCAATTCCTTTGGCTAAGT
>NZ_JAHZPA010000009.1 GCF_019929225.1 Streptococcus sanguinis | reverse complement strand
AGTGGGGAACGACCTTTTGATTCTTGATTTTTTGTTTTCATAAGTTCACTTCCTTTCAAAATCGGGTAAAAAAATAGACACCTCATTTTTTGAAGTGTCTACCTATTAAATATTCAAATTTTATTGGAAGTATCTTTATATCTTCACTTTTCAAGGATAAATCGTCGTATCAAAGCTCATTCATAAGTAGTAAATTAGTAGTAAATTGAGTGGTTTTGACCTTGATAAAGTGTGATAAGTCCAGTTTTTATGCGGATAACTAGATTTTTATGCTATTTTTATAATAAGAAAAAACATATGAAATAAGTGAAATTTTAATCACTTTCTTCTTATTTATATAGCAGAATAGTTTGTATATCAACAATAATTCAATTGTTTTGACAGGAAAATTTATAAATCAAAAGAATGAAACAAAAAACGCTTACAATGGTGGCAAAAGATTGACTATTCGATATTTTAGGAGTAAACTAAGGAAGTAAATTTTAAAATATAAAGGAGAAGTCATCATGAATTTAACATATTTAGGACTTTGTTTGGCCTGCTTGGGCGTATCAATTGCTGAAGGTATGATTATGAGTAATCTATTTAAGGCAGCAGCTCGTCAGCCAGAAATTATCGGTCAATTACGAAGCCTCCTAATCTTGGGAGTAGCCTTTGTTGAAGGTACTTTCTTTGTAACGCTGGCTATGTCCTTTGTTATCAAATAAGAAAGGATTCTCTTTAGAAAAGGGGGTGTCATCTGTTGGAAGAAAGTATCAATCCAACTATCAATATAGGTCCTGTGACCTTTGATTTGACCCTGCTGGCCATGACTCTGCTAACGGTGTTTGTAACTTTTGGACTTGTTTATTGGGCAAGTCGAAAGATGACGATTAAGCCGTCAAGAAAGCAGAATGCTTTGGAATATATCTATGACTTTGTCATTGATTTTACCAAGGGAAACGTTGGCGAGCATTATATGAAGAATTACTCGCTTTTTCTATTCTCCCTCTTTCTTTTCGTTGCTGTGGCGAATAACTTGGGATTAATGGCTAAGGTTCAGACAACCAATGGTTTCAATCTCTGGACATCACCAACAGCAAATCTCGCTTTTGACCTAGGCTTCTCTCTTTTAGTGACGGTATTCTGTCATGTAGAAGGAATCCGTCGTCAAGGTATAAAAGGATATCTGAAAGGTTTTGTGACTCCAGGTATCATGACACCCATGAATATCTTGGAAGAATTTACCAATTTTGCTTCGCTAGCCTTGCGGATTTATGGGAATATTTTTGCAGGTGAAGTATTGGCTGGTTTGCTCTTGACTTGGGCACATCAAGCAGCGTATTGGTATCCGATTGCCTTTATTATGAACATGGTTTGGACTGGTTTTTCCATCTTTATTTCCTGTATCCAAGCCTATGTTTTTACCATGCTAACATCTATGTATCTTGGTAAGAAAATTAATGGTGAGGAAGAATAAAAAGAAAGGATAGATAAAATGAATATAACCGTAGGTGAAATTATTGGCAACTTTATCCTGATTGCTGGCTCCTTTCTTCTTTTAGTATTTCTCATTAAGAAGTTTGCTTGGGGCAATATTATCGGGATTTTAGATCAGCGTGCTCAAAAGATTTCAGACGATATTGATGGTGCAGAAGCTGCCCGTCAGAAAGCTGAAGACTTGGCGCAAAAGCGTGAAGAAGCCTTGGCAGGAAGCCGTGAAGAAGCTGCTACTATTGTTGAAACAGCTAAAGAAACAGCTGAGAAGAACAAGGCTGGAATCCTAGCTAATGCAGCAGAAGAAGCAGGGCGCTTGAAGGCTAAAGCCAATCAGGAAATTGCCCAAAATAAGGCAGAGGCTATGAGCAGCATCAAAGGAGAAGTAGCCGACTTGACAGTGACTCTGGCTAGTAAGATTTTGAGTCAGGAGCTGGATAAGGAAGCTCAGAGCGAGCTCATTGACCGCTATATCAAACAGTTAGGAGATGCCTGATGGATAAGAAGCAATATGCAATCATTGAGAAATATGCTTTGCCTTTTGTTCAGACGGTCTTTGAAAAAGGTCAGCAAGAAGATGTTTTTGAAAAACTGAGTCAGATTAAGGCTGTTTTCGCGGAGACCGGCCTTGCTGACTTTTTGTCACATATCGGCGTCAGCGACCACGAGAAAGAAAAGAGTCTGCGGCTCTTTCAAAACTCAGGCTCCCAGCTGCTTGATAATCTGATTGAAATTGTCATTCTCAATCATCGTGAGGACCTCTTTTATGAGATTGTGCTGGAGAGTCAGCACCAGCTCGAAAAGATCAGCAATGAGTTTGAGGTGACACTGCGATCTGTTCAGCCTTTGACAGCCGGTCAGAAGGAAAAGATTCGACCAATTATTGAGCAGAAGATGGGCCTAAAAGTCCGCTCGCTCAAGGAAGAATTGGACAGCAGCTTGATTGGCGGCTTTGTCATCTCTGCCAATAACAAAACAATTGATGCAAGCATAAAACGTCAATTGCAAGTCGTAAAAGAAAAATTGAAATAGAAAGTGGTGTGAATTTTGGCGATTAACGCACAAGAAATCAGCGCTTTAATTAAGCAACAAATTGAAAATTTCCAGCCAAATTTTGACGTCACGGAAACAGGGGTCGTCACTTATATTGGTGATGGAATCGCGCGTGCTCATGGTCTGGATAAGGCTATGAGCGGAGAGTTGTTAATCTTTGAAAATGGCTCTTATGGTATGGCGCAAAATCTAGAGTCGACCGATGTTGGGATTATCATCTTGGGAGACTTTACAGACATTCGTGAGGGAGATACCATCCGCCGGACTGGTAAAATCATGGAAGTTCCTGTGGAAGAGGCCTTGATTGGACGGGTTGTTGATCCGCTGGGTCGTCCTGTTGATGGACTTGGTGACATTGTCACGGATAAGACACGTCCGGTTGAAACACCGGCTCCAGGTGTTATGCAGCGTAAGTCAGTATCTGAGCCTTTGCAGACAGGTCTCAAGGCTATTGATGCCTTGGTTCCGATTGGCCGCGGTCAGCGGGAGCTGATTATCGGGGACCGTCAGACTGGGAAGACGACCATTGCCATTGATGCCATCCTGAACCAGAAAGGTCAGGATATGATTTGTATCTATGTGGCCATTGGTCAGAAAGAATCTACCGTCCGTACGCAGGTAGAAACGCTCCGTCAGTATGGTGCTTTGGACTATACGATTGTCGTGACAGCCTCTGCTTCACAGCCGTCGCCTTTGCTTTTCCTAGCGCCTTATGCTGGTGTAGCGATGGCAGAAGAGTTCATGTATAATGGCAAGCATGTTTTGATTGTCTATGATGACTTATCCAAGCAGGCTGTAGCCTACCGTGAATTGTCCCTCCTGCTTCGTCGTCCGCCAGGCCGTGAGGCCTTTCCAGGGGATGTTTTCTATCTGCATAGCCGTCTCTTGGAGCGTTCAGCCAAGGTTTCTGATGAGCTGGGCGGTGGTTCGATTACAGCTTTGCCATTTATTGAAACGCAGGCAGGAGATATTTCAGCTTATATCGCGACCAACGTGATTTCAATCACTGACGGACAAATTTTCCTCAGCGACAGCCTGTTCAATGCTGGGGTACGTCCAGCCATTGATGCAGGTTCTTCTGTATCACGGGTTGGGGGCTCTGCCCAAATCAAAGCTATGAAGAAAGTAGCTGGAACCCTGCGTATCGACCTGGCTTCTTATCGGGAGCTTGAGGCCTTTACTAAGTTTGGTAGTGATTTGGATGCGGCAACGCAGGCCAAGCTCAATCGTGGCCGCAGGACTGTAGAAGTCTTGAAGCAGCCGATTCATGAGCCGCTGCCGGTTGAAAAGCAGGTCGTGATTCTCTATGCTTTGACCCATGGTTTCTTAGACAGTGTGCCAGTAGACGATATTCTGCGCTTTGAGTCAGAATTATTCGCCTACTTTGATGCACATCAAGAAAGCATTTATGAAACCATTCGGACAACGAAAGATCTTCCAAGTGAGGAAGTCTTGGATGCTGCCATTACTGAGTTTATTGACCAGTCTAGCTTCAAATAGGAATAGAGGTGTCAGATGGCAGTTTCATTAAATGATATTAAAAATAAAATTGCATCCACGAAAAACACCAGTCAAATCACCAATGCCATGCAGATGGTTTCTGCTGCTAAGCTGGGAAAGTCTGAGGAAGCAGCTAAGAACTTTCAGGTCTATGCCCAGAAAGTGCGTAAGCTAGTTACGGATATGCTGCATGGCCACGAGGCAGAAAATGCCCGTCATCATTCGATGTTAATCAGTCGGCCAGTCAAGAAATCAGCCTATATCGTCATCACTTCTGACCGCGGTCTGGTAGGTGGCTATAATGCGACCATTCTCAAGGCATTGATGGAGCTGAAAGCTGAGTACCATCCGACAGGAGAGGACTTTGAAGTCATCTGTATCGGAAGTGTCGGTGCTGATTTCTTCCGAGCTCGGGGGATTCAGCCAGTTTATGAGCTGCGTGGTCTAGCCGACCAGCCTAGCTTCGATGAGGTCCGTAAAATCATTAGCAAAACCATTGAGATGTATCAGAATGAACTCTTTGATGAGCTCTATGTCTGTTATAACCACCATGTCAACAGTCTGACCAGTCAGATGCGGGTGGAGCAGATGCTGCCAATCATTGACTTGGATCCTAATGAAGCTGATGAAGATTATACGCTGAATCTGGAACTGGAGTCCAGTCGGGATTCTATCTTGGACCAACTGCTACCCCAGTTTGCAGAGAGCATGATTTACGGTGCCATTATTGATGCCAAGACGGCTGAGAATGCTGCCGGTATGACTGCTATGCAGACAGCGACAGACAATGCTAAAAAAGTCATCAGTGATTTGACTATTCAGTACAACCGTGCTCGGCAAGCTGCCATTACGCAGGAAATTACTGAAATCGTGGCGGGTGCAAGTGCCCTAGAATAAGGCCACAAATGAATTAGAAATTAAACGAGGGGAAAAAACATGAGCTCAGGCAAAATTGCTCAGGTTATCGGGCCGGTCGTAGACGTTGCGTTTGCTGCCGGAGACAAACTACCTGAGATAAATAATGCACTTGTAGTCTATAAAAATGATGAGAAAAAATCAAAAATCGTCCTTGAAGTAGCTCTTGAGCTTGGTGACGGTGTGGTGCGGACCATTGCCATGGAGTCGACCGATGGTTTGACGCGTGGTTTGGAGGTCTTGGATACTGGTCGTCCGATTTCTGTGCCGGTCGGCAAGGAAACTCTGGGCCGAGTGTTCAATGTCCTAGGAGACACTATTGACTTGGATGCGCCTTTTGCAGAGGATGCAGAGCGCCAGCCGATTCATAAGAAGGCGCCGACCTTTGATGAACTATCGACTTCATCAGAAATCCTGGAAACAGGAATCAAGGTTATCGACTTGCTAGCTCCTTATCTGAAAGGTGGAAAGGTTGGACTCTTTGGCGGTGCCGGAGTAGGGAAAACAGTCTTGATTCAGGAATTGATTCACAACATTGCCCAAGAGCACGGTGGGATTTCTGTCTTCACAGGTGTTGGTGAACGGACGCGTGAAGGGAATGACCTCTACTGGGAAATGAAAGAGTCTGGCGTTATCGAAAAGACGGCTATGGTCTTTGGTCAGATGAATGAACCGCCAGGAGCTCGGATGCGGGTTGCTCTTACCGGACTGACTATCGCGGAATATTTCCGTGATGTGGAAGGTCAGGATGTGTTGCTCTTTATTGACAACATCTTCCGCTTTACGCAGGCTGGTTCGGAAGTGTCTGCCCTTTTGGGCCGCATGCCGTCAGCCGTTGGTTACCAACCAACACTTGCGACAGAAATGGGACAGCTACAAGAACGGATTACCTCAACCAAGAAAGGTTCCGTTACTTCCATCCAGGCTATCTATGTGCCAGCGGATGACTATACTGACCCTGCGCCAGCGACAGCTTTTGCTCACTTGGACTCTACGACCAACCTAGAACGGAAATTGGTTCAGCTGGGAATTTATCCTGCCGTGGATCCATTGGCTTCCAGTTCTCGTGCCCTTTCTCCTGAGATTGTCGGAGAAGAGCACTATGCAGTGGCAGCAGAGGTTAAGCGGGTCTTGCAACGTTATCATGAATTGCAGGATATCATTGCTATCCTTGGTATGGACGAGTTGTCTGATGATGAGAAGACTTTGGTTGCGCGTGCGCGGCGGATTCAGTTCTTCCTGTCACAGAACTTCAATGTGGCGGAGCAATTTACCGGCCAGCCAGGCTCTTATGTACCAGTAGCTGAAACGGTTCGTGGTTTCAAGGAAATCCTTGAAGGTAAGCACGATAAGCTGCCAGAAGACGCCTTCCGTGGTGTGGGCTCCATCAAGGATGTATTGGCCAAGGCTGAGAAAATGGGATTCTAAGAGGTGAATGATGGCTCAAATGACAGTACAAATCGTGACACCGGATGGTCTTATTTATGATCACCATGCTGCATTTGTTTCCGTAAAGACCATTGATGGTGAGCTGGGGATTTTGCCCCGCCACATCAATACCATCGCTGTTTTAGAAGTAGATCAGGTCAAGGTGCGCCGGGTTGATGATGACAAGCATATCGACTGGATTGCGGTTAATGGCGGAATCATTGAAATTGCAGATAATGTCATTACCATTGTGGCGGACTCAGCTGAGCGTGAGCGAGATATCGACATTAGTCGGGCTGAGCGGGCTAAGCTCCGAGCTGAGCAAGAAATCGAAGAAGCACATGATAAGCATTTGATTGACCAAGAACGCCGGGCTAAGATTGCCCTGCAGCGGGCAATCAACCGGATCAATGTCGGAACAAGATTATAAGAAGCTATTTTGTCTAGATTGATGGAAGTCATCCTTCATTTGACGAGATTTGGTTTCTTGAATACAAACTGAATACGAAAAACTGAGGCAGGTCTGTCTCAGTTTTCTTTTCCAAAGAAAAAGGGGGGACTATTTAGTTCGTCCCTAACTGGAGTCTTGTGGTATAATAAAAGTTATGATAGAAGTTATTTTTAAATTATGCAGTCATTTGCTCTTTATTTTCTTTGCCTTTCATCTGCTGTCAACGGTTGTTGAGTGGGAGAGGTTTTTCAAGGTTAATGCCGAAAATGCGATGAAGATTCGCTTTTTGATTCTCTTGTTCAGTATTGCTTTGGGCTATTTAGTCAGCCTTTTCTTCATTGGTATTTACGATATGAGCCGGGCGATTTTTAATGGTACTTTATAAGGTCATATTTTTGATTTTATGGTATGATAGTATGGATGATTTTAAAAATTTAGAGTAAGGAATCGGTATGGAAAAAATTATTATTCAAGGTGGAGATAATCGCTTGGTCGGAAAGGTCAAGATTGAAGGAGCAAAAAATGCGGTCCTGCCACTCTTGGCAGCGACAGTCTTGGCTAGTGAAGGCCAGTCTGTTTTGAAAAATGTTCCGGTCTTGTCTGATGTCTTTACCATGAACAATGTGGTCCGCGGTTTAAACACTCAGGTGGATTTTAATCAGGAAGAAAATACAGTTGTTGTGGATGCCACCCAGCCTTTGTCTGAGGAGGCGCCTTACAAATACGTCAGCAAAATGCGGGCGTCTATCGTTGTTTTGGGGCCAGTTCTTGCTCGTAATGGTCATGCTAAGGTTTCCATGCCAGGCGGCTGTACGATTGGCAGTCGGCCTATTGACTTGCACCTGAAGGGCTTAGAAGCCATGGGCGCGCAGATTACCCAGACAGCGGGTTATATCGAAGCGAAGGCAGATCGGCTCAAGGGTGCTCACATTTACATGGACTTTCCTAGTGTGGGAGCAACGCAAAACATCATGATGGCTGCAACTCTGGCTCAAGGCACGACAGTGATTGAAAATGCTGCTCGGGAGCCTGAAATCGTTGACCTAGCCCTCTTTTTAAATGAAATGGGAGCCAAGGTCAGAGGAGCAGGTACTGAGACTCTGACTATTGTCGGAGTGGACCAGCTGCGAGGGGCCAAGCATAATGTGGTTCAAGACCGTATCGAGGCAGGAACTTTTATGGTTGCTGCAGCTATGACCAGCGGTGACTTGCTGATTGAGGATGCCATTTGGGAGCACAATCGTCCCCTGCTTTCCAAAATGCAGGAAATGGGAGTGGAAGTGACAGAGGAAGATGAAGGGATTCGGATTCGTTCCGATATTTCGAAACTTAGACCGGTTGCGGTCAAGACCCTTCCTTATCCAGGTTTCCCAACGGACATGCAGGCTCAGTTTACGGCGCTGATGGCCATGGCCAAGGGCGAGTCTACGATGATTGAGACTGTCTTTGAGAACCGCTTCCAGCATCTGGAGGAAATGCGTCGGATGGGGCTGCACTCTGATATCATGCGTGACACAGCTCGTATCTGGGGCGGTGGCAGTCTTCAGGGGGCTGAAGTCATGTCAACAGACCTTCGGGCCAGTGCGACTTTGATTCTGATGGGCTTGATTGCCGAAGGCGAGACCAAGGTCAGCAAGCTAGTACACTTAGACCGAGGCTACTATAAATTCCATGAGAAATTGGCAGCCTTGGGAGCCAAAGTGAAGCGTGTAAAGGAAGAAGACGATGAGTGAAAATCTTAAATATTTAGGCCGGCAGATTGGCCTTGTTCTACTGGTTCTCCTGGTAGCCGTGATTCTCTTTTTCGTGGCTTTGATGATTGGCTATAACATTATCGGAAACGGTAAGGGCTCAGTTTTTTCACCAGAAACCTGGCAAGAATTAATTGGGAAGTTTACTGGAAACTAGCTCCTAGTCGAAAAGACTGGCTGAAATGAATCCAGTTTGCTAAGTTGAGAGAAAGAATATGAAAAGAAAGACTAGTCAGAAAAGGAATTCTAAGAGCCTGCAAGGCTGGGCTGGGCTGACTCTGGCCTTGATTTTAGCTCTGGCTGGCTATTTCTGGGGACAGGAAGGTCAGCAGCCACTTCAAAATCCAAATTCAGAAATCAGAGTTGGGCAAGTTCAAGATCAGGGCACCTCTAGTCGGGAACTGGCTGAGAGCGTTCTGACGGATGCTGTCCGAGCTCAACTCAAAGGCAGCATTGAATGGAATGGAGCTGGTGCCTTTATCGTGAATGGGAATAAGACAGACTTGGATGCGGAGATTTCTAGCAAACCCTACGCTGACAATAAGACCAAGCTTGTTCAAGGGCAAACCCTTCCGACAGTGGCGAATGCCTTTTTATCCAAGTCTACCCGCCAGTACAAAAAACGGGAAGAAACTGGAAATGCCAACACTTCATGGGTACCGGCAGGTTGGCATCAACTCAAGAACCTCCCTGGTGAGTACAACCACGCTGTGGACCGAGGACATCTCTTGGCCTATTCTCTGATCGGTGGTTTGAAGGGCTTTGATGCCTCTACTAGCAATCCTGCCAATATCGCAGTGCAGACGGCTTGGTCCAACCAAGCCAATGAAGCAGACTCGACAGGGCAGAATTACTATGAGACAAAGATCCGTAAGGCCCTTGATAAGAACAAGCGAGTGCGCTACCGGGTAACCTTGATTTATGCCACGGAGACTGATTTAGTGCCAGTTGGTTCTCATCTAGAGGCCAAGTCCAGCGATGGCAGTCTGGAATTCAATGTCTTTATTCCGAATGTGCAAAAAGGGATTCGTTTGGACTATAATAGTGGCAAGGTCAGTCAGGAGACGGGTTCTTAATTTTATACTCAAAAATGGATTTGCAAAGAGTATTCAATAGTATGAAAAGAAATGGTTGCAGATTTGTAGTCATTTTCTTTTATAATAATAGATAGAAAGAAGGCTAATTTTTCAGTCTTCTTTAAGAAAGCGGTGATAAAATCAACGTTCTCTTACAATCTAGTAAAGGAGGTTGCGATGGGACTTATTTTTAAAAGCATCCGGTTCCTCATGCGTCTGATTGGGCGCGTGGTTTGGGGACTTGCTTGGTCCTTTGTCCTGAGCTTTATGGTTATTGTCGGAATTTTCTATTTTACCACTTCGACAAAACCGGGTACAGAGGGACTGACGCAGGCTGTTCAGACAGCTGTTGGCAGAGTGGATCAATTTTTAAATCACCAAGGCATTTCCACAGGGCTTCACAGCAGTGAGGAGACGCAGACGGATCAGCTGACAGATGAGCATGCAACAACAGGGGCTCGTTGGGATCAGCCAAGCGCCACAATTTACATCGATACAAATAATGAAACCTTCCGTTCAGCCTATAAGGAGGCCATTGATTCTTGGAATCAAACTGGTGCCTTCACCTTTCAAATCATCAATGACAAAGACAAGGCGGACATTGTCACGACGGAGATGAACGATGGCAACATCAGTGCAGCTGGTGAAGCTGAGTCGCAGACCAACCTCCTAACCAAGCGGTTTACCCATGTCACGGTTCGCCTTAACAGTTACTACCTGCTGGACAGTCGCTATGCTTATTCTCATGAGCGGATTGTCAATACAGCAGCGCACGAATTGGGCCATGCTATCGGATTAGACCATAATGAGGAGGAATCAGTGATGCAGTCAGCAGGCTCATTTTACAGTATCCAGCCGACAGATATCCAGGCTGTAAAAGACTTGTATCAATCGTAAGCCTATGTTAAAATCTATTTTTTACTTGATTCGACACTTTCCAGAGCAAGTTTTTCTCTTTGTTTTTAACTCAGGAATCTTTGTCTGGCTATGGAAAAGCGGCAATGAGATTGCCAACCAGCTAGGAGTGACAGCGGCTTGGGAAAATCATGTTCCGGCACCCATTCAGGTCTTCTTCGGTCAGAATATTGAGGCAGTTCAGGGCTTTTTTCACAATTCCGCCTTTATGTGGCTAGTCGGGTCCATGATTATCCTTCTGGTTATTCGTCTGATCAAGGGAATGATTAAATTTGTTGTCTTTGCGGTTCTGATTCTGCTGGGAATTTATCTGATTTTGCAGAATCAATCTATTCTCAATAGTTTTATGTAAGGCAGTCTGATAGACTGTCTTTTTCTTTTGGGGAGCTGAGTTCGCTTTCTCTTGAATTCTGATAGCTGTGCTTCTGGAAATCTGCTATAATGGTCTTATGATTATTTTACAAGCAAGCAAGATTGAGCGCTCTTTTGCAGGGGAGCTTCTTTTTGACAATATTAACCTGCAGGTGGATGAGGGTGATCGGATTGCCCTTGTCGGTAAAAATGGAGCTGGGAAGTCAACCCTGCTCAAGATTTTGGTGGGCGAGGAAGAGCCTACTTCTGGTCAGATCAATAAAAAACGAGATCTTTCCCTGTCCTATCTGGCACAGGACAGCCGCTTTGAGTCGGAGAATACTATCTACGACGAGATGCTGCAGGTCTTTGATAGTCTGCGTCAGCAAGAGAAGCACTTGCGTCAGATGGAGCTGCAAATGGGAGAATTGTCAGGGGAAGACCTGACTGCTCTCATGACCCAGTACGACCAGCTGTCAGAGGATTTTCGCCAGAAACGTGGTTTTACCTACGAGGCCGATATTCGAGCTATTTTGAATGGCTTCAAGTTTGACCAGTCCATGTGGCAGATGAAGATTTCTGAGCTGTCGGGCGGGCAGAATACCCGTCTGGCTCTGGCCAAGATGCTTTTGGAGAAGCCAGAACTGCTGGTCCTGGACGAGCCGACCAATCATCTGGATATCGAGACCATTGCCTGGCTAGAGACTTACTTAGTCAACTACAGCGGTGCCCTGATTATCGTCAGCCACGACCGCTATTTTCTGGACAAGGTAGCGACCATCACGCTGGATTTGACCAAGCATTCCTTGGATCGCTATGTGGGCAATTACTCTAGCTTTGTGGTCCAAAAGGAGCAAAAGCTGGCCACTGAAGCCAAGAACTATGAAAAGCAACAGAAAGAAATCGCTGCGCTGGAGGACTTTGTCAATCGCAATCTAGTTCGGGCTTCCACAACCAAGCGGGCTCAGTCCCGCCGTAAGCAGCTGGAAAAGATGGAGCGTTTGGATAAGCCGGAGACCGGCAATCGCTCGGCTACTATGACCTTCAAATCGGATAAGGTTTCAGGCAATGTTGTTCTGACCTTGGAAGATGCGGCTATTGGCTATGGTGAGGAAGTCCTGTCGGAGCCGATCAACCTTGACATTCGCAAGTTTAATGCGGTCGCTATTGTCGGGCCAAATGGGATTGGAAAGACGACCTTGATTAAATCACTAATCGGGCAAGTGCCCTTCATCAGAGGAAAGGAGCAGCTGGGGGCTAACGTGGAAGTGGGCTACTATGACCAGACCCAGAGCAAACTGACTGCCAGCAATACGGTACTTGACGAGCTATGGAACGACTTCAAGCTGACGCCAGAGGTCGAGATTCGCAATCGCTTAGGCGCTTTCCTCTTCTCGGGAGACGATGTCAAGAAGTCCGTCGGCATGCTGTCGGGAGGAGAGCGGGCGCGTCTCCTTCTAGCCAAGCTGTCTATGGAAAACAACAACTTCCTCATCCTAGACGAGCCGACCAACCACCTGGACATTGACAGCAAGGAAGTGCTGGAAAATGCCCTGATTGACTTTGACGGCACCCTGCTCTTTGTCAGCCATGACCGTTACTTCATCAATCGCGTGGCCACTCAGATTATCGAGCTCTCTGAGACAGGCTCCACCCTTTATCTGGGTGATTATGACTACTATCTGGAGAAAAAGGCAGAGCAGGAAGCCTTGCGTGAGGAGATAGAGCAGGTCGATTCTGACAAGCCAGCACCTGCCAATGACTATCAGCTTCAAAAGGAAAACCAGAAAGAACAGCGCCGTCTGGCCCGTCGCCTAGAACAACTGGAAGCGCAAATCGAGGACTTGGACAACCAGATCAGTCAGCTTCAGGAAGCCATGCAGGCAACCAATGACGCTGGTGAACTCATGGAGAGCCAGCAGCAAATCGACCAGCTGACCGCTGCCCAAGAAGAAGCCATGCTAGAATGGGAAGAACTGGCGGAGAAGGTGTAGAAGTAGAAAGGAATAGATACTATGTTTAATATTGCTTGGGATAATGTATTATATTATAAAAATTTAGTAAAAAGTAAAAAAGCTCCGAATACTATTGTATTTTACCCAGATGATTGGAATGATTATGGCTATTATTTAACTTTTACAGTATGCTACTATGATCAATATTTGAATGAAACTCTTATAGGAAATTATAGAATTTACAACCCATCAATTGAGATGCAAATTGATGAATTTGGAATAAAGACGATTTTTACTCAGATACATAGTGATATGATCAATAATACTTTTTATAATTACGATGATTCTCATAATGTTGAAGGTATAAATTGTAACTATTATTCATTAGCTCAAGATATTTCTTTTTATCAGCATTTATATACACTCGGAACGGGATACTATGAGACCTTTTTGAAAGTGTTTCGAGATTTAACAGTTATAGACTTACCTGATGACATAAAAGAAAACGAGGGTGTGAAAAAAGCTCTGTTAAGAAATGATGGTATAACAAAAAGTGCAGAGATTATAGAGCTAAATCAACAACTTAAGGAGATTGATGAATGTTGGAATGTTGGAAATTATATATCAAATATTTTGCAAAAATTAAAAGATGATCAACTAAATGATGAGAAAATAGAAGTTGTTTCTAAAATTATTGAAGTTTATGATTTTGATTATGGTTTATATTTTGATTTATTGAGTGAGTTACTTAAAGTTTATTTAGGAAGATATGATAAGTCGAACTTTGATAAAAGCTACGAATTATTAAAGTTATTACTTGATAAGACTGATTTTGAACAATTAAAGTCAGAATTGGAAACTAATAAAAATGAAAATTTAGGAGAAATATCAACTAGTGTTAAGAAAATTAAGGATACATTAAGATACTCTAAAACTACAAACGATGACAGTTTTATTCACTATACTTCCCTAAATACCTTAAAATTTTTGCTTTATAAAACTGATGATAAAAATAATTATCCTAAATTACGGCTTAGCAATGCTAGACAGATGAATGATCCGAATGAAGGATACATATTGTTTAATCTCATAGGGATTGAGAAAGAGGAATTACCTGAAACTGATTATGATACATCKCCGTTCTTCTTTGCTTCTATGACACAAATTGAAAAAGATCAAAAGCTAGATGATAGTCTTCCAATGTGGAAACAATACGGTGATGATGCTAAAGGGATTAATTTAACTTATCATTCAGATTATATTAAAAGTTTAATGGACGATGGAATAGAAATTTATAAAGTTTGTTATAATGTTGAGGCAGATTCATTAAAAGAGGAAATCGATGCAATAAAATCAGCATTTGACAAAATTAAACAGTATGATAACGACGATAAAAGAACAAAATATTTTTCTTCAGCATTGAATTTAATAGATGATATTCGTTATTTATTTAAAGAGACAGATTATAGCTATGAAAATGAGTATAGGATTATCAAATCTTACGAAGGTAAGGAGAAAGAAATTATTACTAGCGATAGTTCTAATAGTGTGATTCCTGGGCTATATACTTATATAGACAAAGAACTAAAATATTCAAAAATTAAACTAGGTCCTAAATGCGATGATATTGATTTTGTTGCTCCATATATCAAACACATTGATAGGAAAATTGAGGTGACCCGATCCGAGATTTCATATCGTTAATCGTTTATTTCTATCGGGAAATTTCTGGGATTACATGTAGAATTTCTGATTCTGTGACAAAAAGATAAATCCTTCATGAAGAATTGTTTCCCTGAGAGTAAGACCCGAACTTTTTCATATGTTCTGAGATTTTTTAGAGGAAAATAAAATATTCTTCATGCAATCTAAGTTCTTTTAAAGACAAGTCAGTCCGTCAGATTTTCTGAAAAGCTATTTTGGAGCAAAATGACTCTGTCAGATTTTCTGACAGTTGGTCTGAGAGCAAATCCCGAACTTTCTATTTTCTGACGAGTTCTTTTAGCAGAATCTGCCTTTTCTGATTTTCAGTCGATAAGATTTTGACGAAAAGAGCCTCGTCTGAAAATAAAATCCGAACAAGGGGCGGTGAAGATAGTTTTGAAAGAGCGACTAGGAAAGCGAAACAGCAATTAAAGGAATTGAAGTGGTAAACAAATGGAAAATTTAGGCAAAGTTTTTCGCGATTTTCGTTTAAATGGACATTATTCTTTGAAGGAAGCAGCTGGTCAGGTTTGCTCGACTTCTCAGCTGTCTCGTTTTGAGCTGGGTGAGTCGGATATGACTCTCTCGAAATTTTTAGATCTCTTGGATAATATCCATGTGACTCTTGAAAATTTTATGGACAAGGCACGGAATTTCCAGCAGCATGAGCACGTGTCCATGATGGGTCAGATTATCCCTCTTTACTACTCAAATGACATCAAGGGATTTCAAGACTTGCAAGCAGAGCAGTTGGAAAAGGCCAAGGCCAGTAACACGCCTCTTTACTATGAGCTGAATTGGATTTTGATGCAGGGCTTGATTTGTCAGCGAGACAGCCAGTTTTGTATGAGGCAAGAGGATTTAGATAAGGTGGCCGATTATCTCTTTCAAGCGGAAGATTGGACCATGTACGAGCTTATCCTCTTTGGCAATCTCTATAGTTTCTATGATGTGGACTACGTCTACCGTCTGGGCAAGGAAGTCATGGAGCGGGAGGACTACTACCAAGAAATCGGTCGCCATAAGAGGCTAGTCTTGATTATAGCGCTCAATTGTTACCAGCATTGTTTGGAAAGTCGTTCTTTTGATAAGGCTAGTTATTTTGAGGCTTACGTGGAGAAAATCATTGGCAAGGACATTAAACTCTATGAACGCAATGTGTTCCTCTATCTCAAGGGGTTTGCTGCTTATCAGAAGGAGCAGAAGAAGCAGGGCATCAAGCAAATGCAGGAAGCCATGCATATCTTTGAAGTGCTGGAACTACCTGAGCAAGTCGACTATTATCAAGATCATTTCCATAAGTTTGTAAAAGTATGATTTCCCAAATATGGGAAAAACAAAGAACCTCTCTCCATTCCTGATACAATAGTTTCAGAAATGGAAGGAGGTATTTTTATGAATCGACAGGCAGTACAGCTGATTACACGGGCTGCTATTAATAAAATTGGAAACATGCTTTATGACTATGGAAACAGCATCTGGCTTGCTTCTTTAGGAGCTCTGGGGCAGACGGTGCTGGGCATTTACCAGATATCGGAGCTAGTCACTTCCATCTTATTCAATCCTTTTGGGGGAGCCATTACGGACCGCTTTTCCAGGCGTAAGGTTTTGATGGTAACAGATTTGATTTGTGCTGGTCTTTGTCTGCTGATTTCTTTTATATCTAATGACCAGCTCATGATTGGAGCACTGATTTTTGCTAATGTGGTTCAGGCTATAGCCTTTGCTTTTTCTCGGCCAGCTAATAAATCCTACATCACTGAAATTGTGGACAAGGAAGACATTGTGACCTACAATTCTCATCTGGAATTGGCCTTGCAGGTTATCAGTGTCTCAGCTCCAGTTTTGTCTTTTATCGTAATGCAGTATGCAAATCTGCGCATGACTCTTCAGCTGGATGCCCTTAGCTTCTTTCTGGCTTTTGCCTTGGTTTATTTTCTGCCTAATCATGAGCCAAGCAAGCAGAAGTCTCCCATCAATCTTGGAAATATCCTGAGAGATATCAAGGAAGGTTTAGTTTATATCCGTCAGCAAAAAGAAATTTTCTTTCTGCTTTTGGTAGCTTCTGCAGTCAACTTTTTCTTTGCGGCCTTTAATTATCTATTGCCTTTTACCAATCAGCTCTACGATAAGACCGGCTCTTATGCAACTGTTCTGAGTTTGGGTGCTATAGGCTCAATCATCGGAGCCATTCTAGCCAGCAAGGTTAAGGCCAGTATGGGCAATTTACTTGTAGCCCTGCTATTGACCGGTGTTGGAGTCGCAGTCATGGGTGTCTCTGCCTTGCTACCGGTTCATCCCTATTTTTCTTATTCTGGTAATCTTATCTGTGAGCTCTTTATGACTGTGTTCAACATTCATTTCTTCAGCCAGGTTCAGACCAAGGTGGACAAGCAGTATCTAGGCCGCGTTTTCTCAACGATCTACACGCTGGCAATTCTTTTCATGCCTCCTGCGACTTTTCTGATGACTGTTCTGCCGAGTGTCCACACCCTTTCCTTTCTTCTGATTGGTTTCGGAGTGATGGGATTGGCTTTGATTTCTTACCTTTATCAAAAGAAAATACAAACAAACTAGGTTGGAGTGATTTCCAACCTAGTTTTCTGTATGGGAATTTTTAAGTGCTTCTTTAGTTTTCTTAAGCTCTTTTTTCAGTGAGAAATTTTTCAACATGCTGATGAGAAAGGTCGTGACAGAGCCTAGGAGCACTGAGACCACAATCAATATGATTAAGGGAAGTTTGAAGCTAAATAGGATAAAACTAACATTGACACTCTGCATATTTGCCAAGGAAATACTGGCAACCAATAGGACGGTAATTAAAAGCAGAATATAATGCAATTTTTCTTTCATAGTGATTCTCCTGTTTATCTATTCAAACTCAGCCTTGCTTTTGATATCTCCGTATTCTTCTGGGATTTCTTGGGCTAGGATATTTTCATAAGCAGCTAGTTTAATATCTGAGCCATACTTGTTTTTCAGAGCAGTGGTCACCAGACGGTAGGCCAGATTCGCATTGCGGGACAAGATGGGACCATGGAAGTAGGAGCCAAAGACATTTTTATAATGAACGCCTTCGCAACCATCCTCTTGGTTGTTGCCATTTCCATAGACGACTTTGCCCAGAGGTTTTTCGTCGTCAGAGAGGAAAGTCCGTCCTTGGTGATTTTCAAAGCCGTAGTAGGTCTCATTGAATTCTTCGTTATGAATCTTGATGTCACCGATATAGCGGTTTTTGGTCTGGTTGAGGGTATAGTGGCCCATGATGCCCAGACCTTCGATTCGACGGCCAGAAGCTTCAATATAGTATTGGCCTAAGAGTTGGAATCCACCGCAGATAGCTAGTACAACGCCATTTTCATTAATAAAGCTTTCCAAAGCTTCTTTTTTAGCTGGCAGGTCGCGAGCCACGATCGTTTGCTCATAGTCTTGACCGCCACCAAAGAAGACGATGTCGTAACTGTCCTTGTCAAAGTCATCATCTAGAGAAACGATATCGACTTCAACCCTAGCGCCTAGCTTTTCAGCCACATACTTGAGCATGAGAACATTGCCGTTGTCGCCGTAGGTATTCATGAGATTGCCATAGAGGTGGGCAATCTTTACATCGTAGCGATAGTCCTGGTTTTCAGGAGAAGTGAGGGATCTATATACCATTAGTTCATCTCCTTTCTGACCACTTGTCGTTCTGCCAGCAACTCGCGGAATTCCAGCATGGCAGTATAAGTTGCTAAGATATAGGCATGCTTGGTTTCTTGCTGCTCAATGGCCTTAAATACTGCTTCCAAATCTTTGACTTCGGTAATCTGATCTGCTGGATAGCCCGTTACCCGCAGTCGACGCGCTATCTCAGAGTGGCGCACACCGCCTGCAATGACATGAGGAATCTCCATCTCTAAAATCTTCTCAAAGTCAGCATCCCAGATCCAGCTGGTATCAATGCCGTCCGCATAGTTGGCATTGAGTAGGACAGACAAGCTAAAGTCAAATGGTGCAAGTCCAATCATATCCAAAGCTTGGGTCGCCCCAACCGGATTTTTAATCAAGACTAAGGTACATTCCTTATCACCGATTTTGAAAGTTTCCTGACGACCAAAGACGGCTCGGCTCTTGTCAAAGCCAGCCTTGATAGTAGCCGGCTCGACACCAAAGAACTGAGCTACTGACACAGCAGCTAAAGCATTGTAAATATTATAAAGACCGCCGATATTGATTTGATAGTCTTGACCATCAATGGTAAAGGCCGAGCGGTTATGCTCAAGTGTTTTGAGAGCGATCAGGCTGTAGTCAAGCTTAGGGCGCTTGAAGCCGCAGTCCTCACAGATATAAGCCCCCAGATTAGCATAAGTATTGAGCTCGTACTTGAGGATATGCTCGCACTTGGGGCAGAGGATGCCCTCTGTATTGTAGTGAGCTAGCTGGGCATGACCTTTCTCGGTGTCAAATCCATAGTAGCGGACAGGATTCTTTAGGGTGACCGAGTTAAAGAGCGGGCTGTCACCATTCATCAGTACAGTCGCTTCAGGCACTTTAGCTGCAGCATCCAGAATCATCTGGTAGGTCGTGTAGATCTCACCATAGCGGTCCATCTGGTCGCGGAAAATATTGGTAAAGACGAAGAGGCTGGGCTTGATATAATCACAAATCCGAGATAGGCTGGCTTCATCTATTTCCAGCACAGCGATATGTTTGCCAGATTTGCCTTTTTTAGCAGTCAGGAAGGTTGTGGTAATCCCGGTAATCATATTGGCACCGCTGGGGTTGGTCACCACTTCTCCAAAGGCTTCCTTGAGAATGCCTACTGTCAGAGCTGTAGTCAGGGTTTTACCATTGGTTCCGGTAATAACCACGACCTCATAGTTCTTCGCTAGATTTTGTAAAATGTTTTTATCAAATGTCAGGGCAACTTTTCCCGGCAAGGTCGATCCACGCCCCATTTTGCTGAGAACAAAGTGGGAGGACTTGCCCGCCAAGAGGCCCAATGCTGTATTTATCTTCATAAGAAATATTTTATCATAAAAAAGTAAAGAAGGTTACAGAAAAATATTGACAAACGTGATATAATGGGTTGGTAAGTCTTTAAGCATTAAGACCCACTGTAAAATAAAAAGAGAGAAGTTAATTGAGTAAACTCTAATTACAAGATAAAATCAGGCTGTTACTAGATTTAATAAGTTCGATTTGTTGCTACAGCTGTTTGACTTTGCTTGTAGAGGAGTAGGAAGTCTAAGTATGAATTTTCAACAACTAACCAATCTCCAATATTGGGCCAGTTTGTTTTCTGACCCTTGGAGGATTGTAATTAATATTATTGACGTCGCTATCGTCGCATGGATTTTATATTATCTAATCAAGGCCATTGCTGGTACGAAGATTATGATTCTGGTCCGTGGGGTGCTCTTCTTTATCTTGGCACAGTTTTTTGCCAATATCATCGGCTTGACCACCATTTCTTGGCTGATCAATCAGGTCATCACTTACGGGGTTATTGCGGCTGTGGTGATTTTCTCGCCTGAGATTCGGGCAGGATTGGAAAAGCTGGGCCGAGCAACGGATATTTTTTCTGCGACGCCTATCAGTAACGAAGAAAAAATGGTTCAGGCCTTTGTCAAGTCTGTTGCCTATATGAGTCCTCGGAAAATCGGGGCTTTGGTGGCCATTCAGGGAACCCGCACCTTGCAGGAATACATTGCAACAGGGATTCCCTTGGATGCAGATGTGTCCGGAGAGCTGCTAATCAACATTTTTATCCCCAATACGCCATTGCACGATGGAGCTGTCATCATAAAAAACAATAAAATTGCGGCTTCCTGTGCCTACCTGCCTCTGACAGAAAGCAGCGGCATCTCTAAGGAGTTTGGAACCCGGCACCGTGCAGCTATTGGCCTGTCTGAAGTATCAGATGCGTTTACTTTTGTCGTTTCCGAAGAAACCGGCGGTATTTCCACTACGCACAATGGAATTTTCAAGCATGATTTGACTTTGGATGAGTTTGAGATAGAGCTGAGAAAGGTCTTCTTATCAGAGCAGGACAAGCCAGCAGGTTTGAAAAAACGCTTCATAGGAGGATGGAAGAAATGAAAAAACGTAAAAAAATTCTTTATATCATCTCTTCGTTTTTCTTTGCCCTAGTGCTTTTTGTTTATGCAACCTCTAGCAGTTATCAAAACAATACAGGAGTTCGACAGGTCACATCTGAAACTTATACCAATACGGTTTCCAATGTGCCAATTGACATCAAATATGACAGCGAAAATTACTTTATCAGCGGCTTTACTTCTGAAGTTTCCGTTGCCTTGACAGGCTCCAACCGAGTCAATCTAGCCAGTGAAATGCAGGAAAGTACTCGGAAGTTTCGAGTTGTAGCTGATCTTTCCAAGGCTACAGAAGGCACAGTAGAGATTCCTCTGAAAGTGGAAAACCTACCGAGCGGTCTGACTGCTGCAGTCACTCCACAGAAGATTTCTGTTAAGATTGGTAAAAAAGCCAGCAAGAAGGTTGAGGTCCGCTACCTCATCACAGACAGTCAGGTGGCTGAAAATGTGTCTATCAGTGGTGTAACCTTGGAAAATAAGGAAGCTACAGTAACCAGTGACGAGGAGACCCTGTCTAAGATTGAGTATGTCGTAGCTATTCTCCCGACCAATGTCATTATCACCGGCAACTATAGCGGGACAGCGCCGCTGCAAGCTGTTGATGGACAGGGGAATGTCATGCCAAGCGTGGTGACACCATTTGAAACGACTATGCGTGTCAACACTAAAACAGCAGACAACTCAGGCTCGTCCTCCTCTAACAGTAGCTCAAATACGAGCTCATCAAATAAAAACTAACTAAAATTTTGAAAGTAAACTTGGATTAAAGCGGTCTGCCTTGCTTGCAGCCTAAATCTTTACATCCAGGTCTTATGAAAGGAAACTATTTATAATGGGTAAATACTTTGGAACCGATGGTGTTCGCGGAGAAGCAAATGTGGAATTAACGCCGGAATTGGCCTTTAAACTCGGCCGCTTTGGTGGTTATGTTCTGAGTCAGCACGAAAGTGAAGTTCCTCGGGTCTTTGTTGGCCGGGATACTCGAATTTCAGGAGAAATGCTGGAAAGCGCCTTGGTTGCAGGACTTTTGTCCGTTGGGATTCATGTCTATAAATTGGGTGTCATTGCAACACCGGGTGTAGCTTATCTGGTCAAGTCAGAGAAAGCCAGCGCCGGAGTCATGATTTCTGCTAGCCACAATCCAGCATTAGATAATGGTATCAAATTCTTTGGCGGTGACGGCTATAAGCTGGACGACGAGCGTGAGTTGGAAATCGAAGCTTTGCTGGACGCAGCAGAAGATACCTTGCCACGTCCAAGTGCAGAAGGACTGGGTGACTTGGTGGATTATCCAGAAGGACTGCGCAAGTACCAACAATACTTGGTTTCAACTGGCTTAGAACTAGAAGGAATGCATGTAGCTTTAGATACGGCCAACGGTGCAGCTTCAACCAGTGCCCGTCAGATTTTTGCGGATCTAGGCGCACAGTTGACCATTATCGGAGAAAATCCAGACGGCCTCAATATCAATCTGAATGTCGGGTCTACGCATCCAGAAGCTTTGCAGGAAGTTGTTCGTGAGTCTGGTGCAGCGATTGGTCTGGCCTTTGATGGAGATAGCGACCGCCTCATTGCCGTGGATGAAAATGGTGAGCTAGTAGATGGTGACAAGATTATGTACATCATCGGTAAGTACCTGTCTGAGAAAGGCGAGCTGGCGCAGAATACCATTGTTACGACCGTCATGTCCAATCTTGGCTTCCATAAGGCTTTGGAGCGTGAAGGTATTCAAAAGGCTGTGACAGCAGTCGGTGACCGCTATGTAGTAGAGGAAATGCGCAAGAATGGATATAATCTAGGTGGCGAGCAGTCTGGACATGTGATCATCATGGACTACAATACGACAGGTGATGGCCAGCTTTCAGCTGTGCAATTGACCAAGGTCATGCAGGAAACAGGCAAGAAACTATCCGAATTAGCTGCTGAAGTAACCATCTATCCGCAGAAACTAGTCAATATCCGTGTGGAAAACAGCATGAAGGATAAGGCGATGGAAGTTCCAGCTATTAAGACTGTCATTGAGAAAATGGAAGCTGAAATGGCTGGCAATGGCCGGATTTTGGTTCGTCCGAGCGGAACAGAGCCTCTGCTGAGGGTCATGGCAGAAGCACCAACTGACGAAGAAGTGAATTACTATGTAGATACCATTGCCAATGTTGTTCGAGATGAAATTGGGATAGACTAATAAATGTAAAGAAACTGAGACATAATGTCTTGGTTTTTTTATATTCGTATGAATTTTTAAACACTTTGAATAAAAATGTTGATAAATTGCAATACTCTTGGTATAATAAGCTACGAAAGGAGTATAAGATGAAAGATAAGAAGACAATCATTCTTAAAATTTTAATCTTGTTAACGGCTATTGTTACAGGTATTGGTTTTGCTGCTAGGACTCAGGCTGCTGAGGTAACAGACTATACTCAACAAACCAGTATCACTAAAAATGGTGTGCCATTAACAAGTGATTCAACGGTTATGACCAATGAAACTTTGTCTGCAACAACTAGTTTCACATTCCCGTCATCTCAAACTATCGCTGAAGGGGACACCCTTACTTTCTCACTGCCGCAGGAATTAACCCTGATTACTCCCTTAAACTTCCAAGTATCTGATGTTGTCAATCACAAGGGAGAAGTAGTCGGAAAAGCTCAAGCGAATCCAGCGACTCAGACGGTTACGGTAACGTTTAGTAATTACTTTACTAACTACACCGAACAAAAAGAAATGTCCCTGACTTTTAATGTACGAGTTAATAACGACAAGGTGCAAAATTCAGGGCCAGTTTCCTTCAAATTTGGCCAGACAGATTTTTCTTTCCAATACCAAAAGGTAGAAGGAACTGCTGGTGAATATGAAATGAAATATGGTTACCAAGACAGTAGCGATCCAAAGATTGTCAAGTGGCGCATTATCCTGAATGCAAGACAGGACATGCTTCGTAACATGGTGATTTCAGACAACTTTGGCGATGGTCTGACATTGGTACCAGGTACACTGCGCGCAGTTCGTTATGCTCCTGTAGAAGGTGGTATCCGCAATGAAGCGCACTTGCTGACTCTGCCTGTTTTGGATAACTTCACTAACAAGGCGGTTCTTACGCAAAATGCTAATGGTGATGCCAATGGCTTTACCATCAACTTTGGTGATAACTACAACTGGCCAATGTACATCGAGTACTCTACTCGCGTACCAGATGGTGTTCAAGTAGGTGATGTGGTTAACAACACCTTGTCTTGGACAGCTAAAGGCTTCCCAGAGCGTACAATTACTAAGTCCGTTCGCTTAGAAGATGGTTCTGGTAAAGGAAGCGCTCTGTTGGCAAAAGACGTAATGATTAAGGCTCAGAAGAAGCTTGTTAATAAAGAGTTAGAAAAAGGTCAATTTACTTTTGGTCTCTTTGACGAAAGTGGTAACTTGCTTCAAACAGTTACCAATGAAGCAGACGGCTCTATTAACTTCAAGGCCTTGAACTACAGTGCTGCTGGTACTTACCGCTACAGCATTAAGGAAATCCCAGGAAACGATCCTAACTATGTTTATGATGACAAGGAAGCACAGCTGACAGTTACTGTAACAGATGTTAATGGTGAGCTTTTAGGCTCTGTCAAGTATGACTTGGATCCAGTCTTTACAAATACTTATAGAGGTAATGATCCAGGTAAGTCAGTTCAGCCGCCAACTCCTGGCAATAACAACAATCCAAACAACAACCCAAATAATAATCCAAACAATAATCCAAATAACACTCCAGGCAATGGTAACAATACCCCTGGTAACAGTTCCGACAATCCAAAGGGTGGAACAGACAATCCAGGGAATGGAAATAACAATTCAAACAATGGTACCAACGATCCGGGTGCTGCAGGAGGCAACAAAAAAGTTCTGCCTAAGACTGGTCAAGAAACAACACTTTGGCTGTCAGTTGCAGGTTTGGCAATCTTAGTTGGCTTTGGAAGCTATGTCTTTCTTCAAAAAAAGATTAGATAAAATTCAAAGGTTTTAAGAGTTTTCTCTTAAAGCCTTTTTGCATGGTTTTCCATTTGAAAAAACTGAGCAATCGTGTTAGAATAGACCTAGTAATTTTTAAAGGATAGAGGTGTTATCGTGGCTTTTGGAGATAACGGACAACGCAAAAAAACAGGATTTGAAAAATTGACGATGCTGGTCGTGATTATCATGCTCATCGTGACAGTTGGAGCTATCTTTGCTTCCGCTCTCAGTGCAATCTTTTAATCCAAACGCTTCAGGGCGTTTTTTTAGACTAGAAAAAGAGAATAGAAAAAATGAGTATGTTTTTAGATACAGCCAAGATTCAAGTTAAGGCTGGCAATGGTGGCGATGGCATGGTGGCCTTTCGCCGTGAAAAATATGTTCCTAACGGCGGTCCTTGGGGCGGTGATGGTGGTCGTGGCGGCAATGTTGTTTTTGTCGTAGACGAGGGTCTTCGTACCCTGATGGATTTTCGCTACAATCGCCATTTCAAGGCTCAGTCTGGTGAAAAGGGCATGACTAAGGGCATGCATGGCCGTGGTGCTGAGGACTTGATTGTTCGAGTGCCGCAGGGGACGACAGTTCGTGATGCAGAGACTGGCAAGGTGCTGACGGACCTGGTAGAAAATGGCCAAGAATTTATCGTAGCGCGCGGTGGCCGAGGCGGTCGTGGAAATATCCGCTTTGCAACGCCTAAAAATCCTGCTCCAGAGATTTCTGAGAATGGAGAACCGGGTCAAGAGCGTGAGCTTCTGCTGGAGCTCAAGGTACTAGCAGACGTTGGTCTTGTCGGCTTCCCTTCTGTCGGGAAATCCACTTTGCTTAGTGTCATCACAGCAGCTAAGCCTAAGATTGGTGCTTATCATTTTACGACCATCGTGCCCAATCTAGGAATGGTTCGCACTCACTCTGGAGAGTCCTTTGCGGTGGCGGATTTGCCAGGTTTGATCGAAGGTGCCAGCCAAGGTGTCGGACTGGGAACTCAGTTTCTCCGTCATATTGAGCGGACACGGGTTATCCTGCATGTTATTGATATGTCAGCCAGTGAGGGACGTGACCCTTATGAGGACTATCTAGCTATTAATAAAGAGTTGGAATCCTACAATCTTCGTCTCATGGAGCGTCCGCAGATTATTGTTGCTAACAAGATGGATATGCCAGATAGCGCTGAAAATCTCAAGGAATTTAAAGAGAAATTGGCAGCTAATTATGATGAGTTTGCTGACCTACCGCAAATCTTCCCCATTTCCAGTCTTACTAAGCAGGGACTTGCGACCCTCTTGGATGCGACCGCAGAATTACTGGATAAGACGCCAGAGTTCTTGCTTTACGATGAGTCTGAAATGGAAGAAGAAGCTTACTACGGCTTTGACGAAGAAGCGCCAGCCTTTGAAATTTCTCGTGATGATGATGCGACTTGGGTGCTGTCAGGTGATAAGCTTGAGAAACTCTTTAATATGACCAACTTAGACCGTGATGAGGCAGTCATGAAATTTGCTCGTCAGCTACGTGGTATGGGAGTTGATGAAGCTCTTCGTGCTCGTGGAGCCAAGGATGGGGATTTGGTTCGCATCGGCAAGTTTGAGTTTGAATTCGTTGACTAAGGAGGCTTGCAATGGGTGATAAACCAATATCCTTCCGCGATGAAAATGGAAATTTTGTCTCTGCAGCCGACGTCTGGAATGCAGAAAAACTAGAAGAGCTCTTTAATAAACTCAACCCCAAACGCAAGCTGCGTCTGGAAAGAGAAGCATTAGCGAAAGCAGAAGAGGAATAAGACTTCTGATTTTGAAACTATAAACGCTGGGAAAAATTTCTCAGCGTTTTTAAATCTTAAAAAATGGGTTCTGATAGGTAAGTCGATTTCCTTTTAGCTTCTAAGGACCTCATTAATGAAAAAATGGAAAAAGTCAAGGCTTATCAGTCTGTCGTGGCCATTGCTTGCTATTTTATGGTATAATGAAAAAAATAAGTAGGAGAAGTGATAATTATGGCAAAAACGATTCATACAGATAAAGCACCAGCAGCGATTGGACCTTATGTTCAAGGAAAAATTGTCGGCAATCTTTTGTTCGCGAGCGGGCAGATTCCTCTGTCTCCTGAAACTGGAGAAATCATTGGGACGACTATTGAAGAGCAGACCCAGCAGGTGCTGAAAAATGTTTCAGCTATTTTGGAAGCCGCTGGAACAGACTTTGACCATGTGGTCAAGGCTACTTGCTTCTTGAGCGATATCAATGATTTTGTGGCCTTTAATGAAGTTTACAAAACAGCCTTTACAGAAGCCTTTCCAGCTCGTTCAGCAGTCGAAGTGGCTCGTCTGCCTAAGGATGTGAAGATTGAGATCGAGGTTATTGCCGAGATTCTCTAAAAAAAGAGCGGGGGAAAACCACTCTTTGACAGATTCTATCTGATGAAAGGATTATTATGTCTGAGAAGAAAATTCAGCTTGTCATTGTGACTGGAATGAGCGGGGCGGGGAAAACCGTTGCCATCCAGTCCTTTGAAGACTTAGGTTATTTTACCATTGATAACATGCCGCCAACTCTGGTGCCGAAGTTCTTGCAGCTGGTCGAAGGGACTACTGACAATGATAAATTGGCTCTGGTTGTTGATATGCGCAGCCGTTCCTTCTTTTTGCAAATCCAGAACGTTTTGGATGAATTAGAGCAGAATGAGAACATTGATTTCAAGATTCTTTTCCTAGATGCGGCGGATAAGGAGTTAGTAGCTCGTTACAAGGAAACGCGTCGCAGTCATCCGTTGGCAGCTGATGGAAGGATTTTAGATGGGATTAAACTGGAGCGCGAACTTTTAGCCCCTCTGAAGAATCTCAGCCAAAATGTTGTGGACACAACAGATTTGACACCACGGGAGCTCAGAAAGACCATCTCTGAGCAATTTTCAAATCAGGCTGACATGCACAGTTTCCGTATTGAGGTCATGAGTTTTGGTTTCAAATACGGTCTGCCTTTGGATGCAGACTTGGTCTTTGATGTACGCTTTTTGCCTAATCCCTACTATAAACCTGAGCTGCGCAATCAAACTGGCTTGGACAAGGATGTCTTTGATTATGTCATGAACCATGCCGAGTCAGAAGAATTTTACAAGAACTTGCTAGGCTTGATTGAGCCTATTTTGCCGGGATATCAGAAGGAAGGAAAGTCTATCCTGACGATTGCTGTTGGCTGTACAGGTGGTCAGCACCGCAGTGTAGCCTTTGCTCAGCGCTTAGCAGATGATTTGGCTAAAAATTGGCCGGTCAATGCTAGTCACCGCGACAAAAACCGTCGGAAAGAAACGGTGAACCGCTCATGAGAAAGCCACGAATTACAGTCATTGGCGGTGGAACAGGAATTTCAGTTATTTTAGACAGCCTGCGTAAAAAGGACGTAGAGATCACAGCCATTGTCACAGTAGCAGATGATGGCGGCAGTTCTGGTGAGCTGCGAAAAAACATCCAGCAGCTAACTCCGCCAGGTGACCTGCGAAATGTCCTGGTAGCTATGTCCGACATGCCAAAGTTTTATGAGAAGGTCTTCCAGTATCGCTTTGCGGAAGGAGATGGCGTTCTAGCGGGGCATCCCTTGGGCAATCTGATTATTGCCGGTATTTCCGAAATGCAGGGCTCAACCTATAATGCCATGCAGCTTTTGACCAAGTTTTTCCATACGACAGGAAAAATTTACCCTTCTAGCGACACTCCCCTAACTCTGCATGCTGTGTTTGCAGATGGGACGGAAGTTGTCGGTGAAAGCAATCTGACCAGTAAGAGCGGAATGATTGAGCGGGTCTATGTGACCAATACCTATGATGACAATAAGCCTGCTGCTAGCAAAAAGGTGGTTGAAAGTATCCTGGAAAGCGATATGGTGGTTCTGGGGCCGGGTTCGCTATTTACCTCTATCTTGCCTAATCTCGTTATCGAGGAAATCGGTCAAGCTCTTCTAGACACCAAGGCAGAAGTGGCCTATGTCTGCAATATCATGACCCAGCGTGGCGAAACAGAGCACTTTTCAGACAGTGATCATGTCCAAGTGTTGCACCGTCATCTAGGCAGGAATTTTGTAGATACAGTCTTGGTTAATATCGAACCTGTTCCTCACGAGTACATGGACAGCAACCAGTTTGACGAATATCTGGTACAGGTGGAGCATGATTTTCAAGGCTTACAAGAGCAGGTTCCGCGCGTTATTTCTTCGAATTTTCTGCGTTTGGAAAATGGCGGAGCTTTCCATGATGGTGAGTTGGTTGTTGACGAATTGATGCAGATTATACAGGTACGCAAATGAGCTTTACAGTAAAAGTAAAAGAAGAACTGCTGAGTCTGGCTAACAGAGATAAAAATGAGCTGTCAGCCATGATCAAGATGTCTGGCAGTCTGGGCCTAGCCAGCAGTGGTTTGACCCTGTCTGTCACAACAGAAAATGCCAAAATTGCCCGCCATCTCTATGAGTTGCTATCTGACCTTTATCAGGTCAAGTCAGAAATCCGCCACCATCAGAAGACCAATCTGCGCAAGAACCGTGTTTATACAGTATTTCTGGATCAGAAAGTGGAAGAAATCCTTTCTGACCTGCACTTGGCTGACTCCTTTTTTGGTATCGAGGCAGGGATTGACCAGGCCATTTTGTCAGATGACGAAGCCAGCCGAGCCTACCTTCGGGGAGCCTTTCTCTCAAATGGCAGCATGCGAGAGCCAGACTCAGGCAAGTACCAGCTGGAAATTCTGTCCGTTTATCTGGATCATGCTGAGGACTTGGCTGCCTTAATGCGCCGTTTTCTGCTGGATGCCAAGACCATCGAGCGTAAGAAGGGGGCTGTTACTTATCTGCAGAGAGCTGAGGACATCATGGACTTTCTCATTGTCATCGGGGCTATGGAAGCCATGGCTGAGTTTGAATCTCTTAAGCTCATGCGGGAAGCGCGCAATGACCTCAATCGCGCTAATAATGCGGAGACAGCGAACATCGCTCGTACGGTCACAGCCAGTATGAAAACCATCAACAATATTGCCAAAATCAGCGATAATATCGGCATTGAGAGTTTACCTGTAGACCTGCAGGAGGTAGCCCAGCTTCGTATCCAACATCCAGACTACTCCATCCAGCAGCTAGCTGATAGTCTGAGACAGCCACTGACTAAGAGCGGTGTCAATCATCGCTTGAGAAAAATCAATAAAATCGCAGATGAATTATAAAAGCTGCTGAGCTTGAGCTCGGCAGCTGTTTTTTTATAGGCTTGTAGAATGTTTGGGTTGGACTTTTTGCTCAGGATAGATATGGTTAATGGCATTGTTGACAGCAGTAGGTGCCTCGCCTAGCCCAGTCGCAATCAGGTCAATCTTACCCTCGTAGCTGCAGCAGTCCCCAGCTGCATAGATACCTGGCACGGAAGTTTCTTGCTTGCTGTTGACTAAAATCTTGTGACGGTTGAGTTCCAAGCCCCAATCTTTGAGATTGCCGACAGAGGATTTAAAACCGTAGTTGACAAAGAGGTGTTCCAGAGGCAGAAGCTGACTTTCCTCTCCCTTGACTTGGCTGATTTCCAAGTGAGTAATCGTGCCATTTTCACCAACCAATCGGCTCGGTATAAATGGTGTCTTAATCTCAACACTGGAAGCCTTGAGTTCTTCCACGCTATGCTCCAAAGCCCGGAAGTTATCCCGACGATGAACCAGACTAGTTTCTGCAATCTTTTCAAAAGCTAGCGCCCAGTCAACAGCCGAGTCGCCACCTCCCAGAACAACAACCTTTTTGCCTGCGTACTGGCTGATGTTTGAAACGTGATAGTGAAGGTTGCTGTAGCTTTCAGCATCATCTAGCTCCAAAGCTCTCGGTTTGAAGGCGCCGCCTCCCATGGCAATGATAATGGTTTTGGTCTGATGCTGGGCTTTAGAGGTTGTGATGGTGAAGCCATCATCAGATTTGACGATATCCAGCACCGTTTCATTGAGGCAAATCTCAGTCTGGAATGTTTCCAGCTGCTCAATCAGACGCTGTGTCAGTTCTTCGCCACTTAGATTGGTAAAGCCCGGCACATCCAGAATCTTCTTCTCTGGATAGAGAATGGCTGGCTGACCACCCAGCTGAGGCAGGGAATCAATGATTTTAACCTTAGCTTGGCGTAGATGAGCGTAAAAAGCTGCGAATAGGCCAACTGGACCGCCACCGACAATCGTAATATCATACAGTTCAGACATAATCTTCCTCAATCTTTTTAAAATAAACTAGCATTATTGTACCACAAAAAGGGGTTGAAATGTAAGCAAATGTTTTGAAGCCAGCTTAAAAGCCCCTGTTGGGGCTTAAAATTAGATAGCAAATAAATCATTGAGGTTTTCAGCCAACGTTGGGTGGGTGAAGATTTGCTTGCTCAAGTAGGTGTAAGGAATCTTATTATCCATAGCTACAGTCAGGATATTGATAATTTCCTGAGCCCCTGCTGAGAAGATTGTCGCTCCGACGATTTCCTTGGTTTCAGTGTTGACAACAGCCTTGAAAGCACCTCGCAAGTCAGCATTGACATGTCCGCGAGGCATTGCTGCGACTGGAATCTCCTTAACTGCAATCGGCAGGCCTTGCTCTTTGGCTTCCTTTTCAGTCAATCCGATTTGAGCCAAAGGTGGTGTGATGAACATGCTGGTAGGGACGTTTTTACGGTCTTCCAGTGTGTAGCTGCCATCGCCAGCCAGATAGCTATAAAGGATACGGAAGTCATCCAATGAGATATAAGTAAACTGCAGACCGCCATTGACATCGCCCGCTGCAAATACACCAGGTACAGATGTTTCCAAGTGCTTATCGACCTTAATCGCTCCGCGCTCTGTCAGCTCGATATCTGTATTTTCCAACTGCAGTGGCTCAACATTAGGCTTGCGGCCAGTAGCATAGAGTAGGGCATCAAAGCGGAATTCTCCAGATTCTGTCACAACTACAACTTCGTCACCATCATTTTTGACCTGTGTGGTACGTACATTTTGTAAGAGTTGGATTCCGTCTTCTTCCATGTATTGCTTAGCTAGAGCAGCGATAGAAGGCTCAACTCGAGGGAGAAAGACAGGAGCAGCATCCAGCACAGTCACCTGACTGCCCAATTTGTTGTAGAGTCCAGCGAATTCTAGGCCGATGTTACCGCCGCCCAGAACTCCCAAGCGTTTAGGAAGTTCTTCCAGATTTTGGATGCCAGTTGAGTCATATACGTGCTCGGTTTCAGTCAGTCCTGGAATTGGCAGGACGTTGGAAACAGCACCAGTATTGATGACAATAGTTTCAGCAGTCAGTTCCTCTTTCTCATCGCCAGCTGTGATTTCGATGATCTTATTTGAAAGAAAATGAGCTTCCGCATCAATGATGTCGACACTAGCGCCACTGATTGCTGCGTAGTTCTTCCCGTTGAGACGGCTGGTTACAGCGTTCTTTTCAGCCATGACTTGATCGAAAGCCAGGCCTTTTTCAGCAGCGACAAGCAGGGTTTTGGTTGGGATGCAGGCGATATTAATGCAGGTTCCCCCGTACATAGCCTTGCTTCGCTCAATCAAAGCAACTTTTTTTCCTTGGGCCGCCATTTTGGCTGCCAATGTTTTACCGGCCTTCCCAAAGCCGATGACAATTAAATCATAGGTTAACATAATTTACCTCCATTTTTCAAAAAAGATTGTATCACATCTAGTCAGAAATTGCTGATTTCTGCTACGCTTTTTTTCTTCAGTATTTTTAGTGTTTGATTTTATACATAATGTCCATTTTTGAGCATGATTTTCGCAGTTCCAGTCAGTCTGTGTTATACTAAGTTTCGTTATTTATTTTAGGAGGGTAAAATGTCTATTATTACACTGATTTTGGCAAGCTTGGTTGCCTTGGAATTTTTCTACATCCTGTACTTGGAGACCATTGCGACGACTTCTGCAGCAACAGCTCGGGTTTTCGGTATGTCACAAGAGGAGTTGGAGCAGCAGTCGGTCAATACACTTTTCAAAAACCAAGGAGTTTACAACGGATTGATAGCTGTTTTAGTGCTGATTGCGGCCTTTGTGCAGTCTAGTCCGCTTTGGCTGGGAATTTTTATGGTTTATATCATCTTGGTGGCAGCATACGGTGCAGTGACCAGTGACCCGAAAATCCTGTTCAAGCAGGGAGGACTGGCTATGCTGACCCTACTTAGTTTATTTTTCTAAATAGAGTGCGGAAAATTGATTTCCCGCTCTTTTTTTATATAATGATTGACTTTTTTGTTAGACAAGTGTAGAATAAAAATAGAATAGCATTATTTAGAAAGCGCGTGGGAACGATGAAAAGATCTATTAAACGTTTGCCAGACGGGGAATTTACTATTTTAAAAGTAATTTGGCAGCTGCCTACCCCGACGACCTCTGCCCGTATCATGGAAAAGCTGGGACCAGACAATCACTGGAAGCCCCAGACTTTGCTGACAGTTTTGGCTCGCTTGACTGAAAAGGGCTTTTTAGAAAGTGTCCGCAAGGGGCGTGAAAGGCAGTATACAGCCTTGATCTCAGAAGATGAGTATCTGGAAGTTGAGGCTTCGGATTTCTTGAAGCGTCACAGCGGCCGTTCAATGGGCGGGTTTGTCAAAACACTCTTTTCTTCTAACTCCTTTTCGGAAAATGAATTGGATGAGCTGCGCAGTTTGCTCAACCAAGGAAAGTAGGATGGAGGGATAAGCATGAAACAGTTCCTTCTTTCTTTTCTTCTGACCAGTTTGTCGACATCCATTTTGGTGCTTTTGCTTAGTCTGCTTTTTACGGCCTTTAAGACTAAGATTTCGGTCAGAGTGAAGTATTTTATTTGGTTTCTGATATTGCTGAGTTTTCTGTTTCCGTTCCGTCCCCAATTTGGCTCAGGCTTGATTCGGCTGAATACAGGATCGGTAGTTCAGACAGCAGTGACTGCTACCCAGACAGGTGGTGCTCAGGGCGCTTCTCCAGCAGTTGAAAAAGCTGCCCAGCCAAATCTGTGGGAGGCTTTTCTGGGCTTACCTTGGTTTGAAATTCTTTTTGCCATCTGGCTGATTGGCTTTGTCTTTAGTATAGGAAGATACGCTTATTCTTATATTCGCTTCAGAAAGATGCTGAAGCGCTGGGGCACGGTGTTTCAGGACGAAGAAGCGATGGCTCAGCTACGGGCTGTTCAGCAGGAGATGGGAGTTAAGGGCCGGATTCGTCTGCTCCACTATCCTATGTCCCAAAGTCCTATGCTGCTAGGTTTCAGAGATATTTTAATCGTGCTGCCAGAGTTGGACTACACAGAAGAAGAGCTGCAGCTGATTTTCAAGCATGAGCTGACTCACTATAAGCACCGCGATGTTTTAGTTAATCTTTTGGGAATTTTTGCTAAGAGTCTTCATTGGTTTAACCCGGTTGTCCGCTTTGCCTGCCGTGAAACTCAGGAAGCAGGAGAAATGTACTGTGACTATGATGTTCTGAGCAGTAGAGATACAGAGTATCGGACTTTCTACGGTGAAACGATTTTGACCATGATAGACCGCAGTAAGAAGACCCCAATTGCTCTGACGACCTGCTTTTACTCTGACAAGTTTAATCTCAAGCGGCGGATTGTCGGTATCATGGATAACCGCCTGCCTAAGAGGTTTCTGTCTGCTGCCTTTGTAGTAGCAGTCCCTCTCCTTTTGCTCTTGACTAGCTCGGTCTTTGCCTTAGAAAGCCCAGAAGCTCAACAAAGCAAGCCTGTGACGGGACAAAAACAGTCTCAAGGGCTCAGTCAGCGTCAGGCACTAGCATCCGTCTTAAAAGAGCTGTCTCTTTCTGAAAATGATATTAAAGATTTACAAATTTCGCGTGAGAAAGACACCTATAAAATCCGCTTCTCGCACGGGCAAACAGCCCATGAAACCATTGTCAATGCTAAGGATGGAAAACTAATTCAATCCAAGCAGTATACCATTGTCGAAAAGACGGTAACGGTTGAAAAAGAAGTCAGTCCATCCTCGTCTGCTGCATCAACTCCAGCTGATAACAGCTCTACTGCAGGTGCAGGAAATACGGGAGCAGCGGGCTCTACTGGAGCTAGTACAGCGACTGTTCAAACTCCGACTCAGAACAGTTCCTCTCATACGACAGACACCGATGATCCGGACGATGATGATGACCATGATGACGATTAAATAAAGGATTCTGCCAGTTTAAGTTTCTTAAAAGCTTAGACTGGTAGAATTTTATTATCTTCTCAAAAGGGGATTTAGAAATCCTCCAAGAGCAGTTAGTCATCAGTTTATCTTTATTTTAGGACGATTTTGCTTACAGTTTGTACTTCGTTTCCTAATGCTAAAAAAACTGAAAGATTATTTATCTTTTTTCTTGACATTCACAAACGACAATTGTAGAATATACTTATAAACTACATTTGTAGAATGTTTTTAAAAAATACTGCTTGGAAAGGAGAAGAAAGCAAAGCTTATCCAGACGCTTGTAGGATGCAGAGCGGAAGCTCTATTTCTTTTAAAAGCACAAACTACATTTGTAGAATCAAAGGAGAATTCAAATGAAACAAAAACAAATCCAAACCAACTTCCAACGAATCGAAACGAAGTATATTCTTGACCGAGCAATGCTAGCTCGTCTTGAAGCTGACATGAGGCCTCACCTCACCGCAGATGATTATGCGACATCAACCATTTCCAATGTGTATTTTGATAATGATGAGTTCCAGATGATTCAGGATTCCATTGCTAGAAAAGGTGGTCGCGAAAAAATGCGGATGCGGACTTATGCTGAGCAGCCAAATGATGATAGTCAAGTTTTCTTGGAAATCAAGAAGAAACGGGATGAAGTAGGTTTCAAATACCGTTTGGTTTCGAATCCTCTCTCTGTGACCAACTATATTGTGAACGGTGTGGCAGACCATACTATTTCTGATGATCGGGTCAAGGCAGAAGTGGAGCAGTTACAGGAGCGCTATATAGACTTGAAGCCAAAAATGGTGATTAGCTATGATCGCTACTCTATGAGAGGCTTGGAAGATAAAAAAGTCCGTGTGACAGTTGATTCCAACATCCGCTACCGTGATTATGATGTAGACTTGGCTTTAGGCCGCTATGGACTGCCCTTGCTGGATAACGACAAGGTAATTATGGAAATCAAGGTTCCTGGTCAATATCCTCAGTGGTTGGCTGATATTCTGAACAAATACGGTCTTGAAGACCAGTCCTTCTCAAAATACGGCAATGCCTACCTGAAAACTAAAGAAAGGCTGACTCAAACAGTCAAGGCCTAAGGAGGTAGTCTATGCTCAATCAGTTATTTAACAGTATCTACTCCTCTACGGAAGTCAAGATAAATCCTTTAGCATTGATTTTTTCACTAGCAACTAGTGTGGTTTTAGGAATTATCTTGGCCAAGGTCTATAAGCGCCAAACCATTTATACCAAGGAATTTGTCGTCACCCTCTCCCTTTTGCCAGCCATTATTTCCATTATCATCTTCTTGGTTAATGGAAATCTGGGTACCAGTGTCGCCGTAGCGGGAACTTTCAGTTTGATTCGCTTCCGGTCGGCTGCAGGTGGCTCCAAGGAGCTCCTAGCCATCTTTATGGCGACAGCTATCGGGATTACAACAGGGATGGGCTTTGTAGCACTGGGAATTGTCTTTACTCTAGCTATTTCAGGCATCTGGATGCTCTTTGAAAAGATGAGCTTTACTTCAGTCAGTCCGACCAGACGTTATGTTCAGGTTCAGGTTCCAGCTGACTTTGACTACGAAGTACTCTTTGATGCTATCTTTGAAACGACTTGTAAGTCAGCCGAACTGACATCTCTCAAGTCGGCTGAAAAGAAGTCTATCAAGTTGGACTATGTTGTTGACTTGAATCCTGACATGAGCGACAGGGAGCTTATTCAGCAGTTCCTGTTCTATGATAAGGTACAGGATATTTCCCTTTCCAAAGCCGCTAAGAAGCGTAAAACCCTCTAAGCAAAAGAAGACCAGCTGCAGCAGAGCAGTTGGTCTTCTTGTTTGTATCATAAAAAGGGGATACATCATACTTACAGAAAATACTTGACACTCTTTTCTATATGTGGTATGATTATATAGATTTTGGACTTGAAGGGAGTGAAAAAAATGTCAAAAACAGTAGTACGCAAGAATGAATCACTTGATGATGCACTTCGTCGTTTCAAACGTGCGGTTACTAAAGCTGGTACTCTTCAAGAAACACGCAAACGTGAATTCTATGAAAAACCTTCTGTAAAACGCAAACGCAAATCAGAAGCAGCTCGTAAACGTAAAAAATTCTAATTGAACAAAAAAGCAGACTCCGGTCTGTTTTTTGTTTTCGCTCTTTGGAGAGAAGAGGATGATCATGAGCAACAGGAAAGAAAAAACACTGATTTTCATCAGTGAATTCTCTTTATTTTTTCTCAGCCAACAAAGCTTTGATTTCTTGCAGGACTTCCAATTCAGTTGGTCCAGCTGGCGCTTCTTCAACTTCTTCCTTCTTCTTAGCAAGGCTTTGTGCTTTTTCAGCAGACTTGACGATGAAGAAAAGAACAGTACCGATTACCAAGAAGTTAATTACAGCACTCAAGAAGTTACCATAAGCAATTCCGTTCCATTTCAATTGAGAAATTTGCTCCAAGTTTGCAGCTTTCAAAATTGGGTTGAGGAAGAGGGGAGTGATTACGTCAGTAATCAATGAAGTGACGATTGCTCCAAAGGCGTTGGCGATGATCACACCGACTGCCAAATCAATCACGTTCCCGCGCAGCAAGAATTCTTTAAGATCCTTTAACATTCTTTCTTTCCTTTCAAGAATTTATTAATGAGATTATATTATAGCTTATTTATATGACATCCTCAAGATATTTGCTTGTCAAATATTTTACATTTGCATCATTTTAGTATAAAATATAGAATGATATTCTATGATAAATTGGAGGTATTGTCTCTTGATTGATAAAGAAATCATTTCTGAAATTAAAAACAGCGTCAATATCGTCGATGTCATAGGAGAAACGGTGGCCTTGACTAAGGCTGGACGGAATTTTCTGGGACTCTGTCCCTTTCATGGCGAAAAGACGCCCTCTTTTAACGTTGTAGAGGACAAGCAGTTTTATCACTGTTTTGGCTGCGGCAAGTCGGGCGATGTCTTCAAATTCATTGAGGATTATCGAGGCGTTTCCTTTATGGATGCTGTTCAGATTGTAGCAGAGCGGGCAGGGATTCCCTTGGCTGTAGAGACAGCGGGCAATGACCGACCGAGACAAAGCCATCCGCACCAGGCTCTCTACGATATCCATACCGAGGCAGCGAAGTTTTACCATGCGGTCCTGATGACGACCAAGATGGGAGAGGAAGCGCGGGCTTATCTCTACCAGCGCGGGCTGACAGATGATGTTCTTAAGCATTTTCAAATCGGGCTGGCTCCTAATGAGGGCAATTATCTTCATAAGAGTATGGCTGGCAAGTTTGATGAGAATACCATCATGAACTCAGGCCTCTTCAATCTAGCGGAGAATAATCTGGTCTATGATGCTTTTCAAAACCGGATTATGTTTCCCCTGACCAATGACAGTGGGCAGGTTGTGGCCTTTTCCGGTCGGATTTGGCAAGAGGCGGCTTCAGATGGTCATCAGGCCAAGTATAAAAATAGTCGCAGCACCGCTATTTTCAATAAAAGCTACGAGCTCTATCATCTGGATAAGGCCAAGCCGGTTATCAAGAAGAGCCATGAGGTCTATCTGATGGAAGGCTTCATGGATGTGATTGCAGCATATCGGGCCGGGATTGAAAATGCAGTAGCTTCTATGGGAACTGCTCTGACTCCTGAGCATGTTCAGCATCTGAGTAAGTATTGTAAGAAGATTATCCTGTCTTACGATGGAGATAGGGCAGGGCAGGCAGCGACTGCTAAGGCTTTAGATGAGTTGAGAGATATGACGGTGGAAATTGTTCGGATTCCGGATAATTTGGACCCGGATGAATTTCTAGCTAAAAATTCTGAGGAAGACTTGCAGCGTTTGCTGAGCAAAACGCGAATAAGTAATGTGGAGTTTCTGTTGCATCATCTGAAACCAGATAATATTGAAAATCTGCAGGCTCAGATTGAGTTTGTAGAGAAGATGGCACCGATTATTGCGAAGACCAAGTCTATCACAGCGCAGAACTCCTATATTTACATGCTGGCTGAGTTGCTGCCGGACTTTGACTATCAGCAGGTGGAGCAGACGGTAAATAACAGTCGGCTGGCTGAGCGATCTAGTCGCAGTCAGGAGGCGCCAATTCAGCAGTCTCAACCAGTCGTTATGCAGTTTTCGCCTTCGAACCGGCTGAATCGTCTCATGAGGGCGGAAAATCATATCTTCCACCGCATGCTGCACCATCCTTTGATATTGAACCAATATCGGTTGAGAGAAGACTTTGTCTTTGACTCGGAGGACTTGCAGGTCTTGTATGAGATTTTGCTGGCGAATGGTGAGGTGACACCGCAGGATTTGTCCCAGCTGCCAGATCATGTTCAGCAGGCTTGGTACCGCGTTTTAGAAGAAGACTTGCCTGATGAGGTTTTGGAAGATGAGTTGAAAGAAGTGGAAGAAACCAGAGAGCGGGAGATTTTGCGCAAGCATAATCAGTTTATTAGTAAGAAGATTCGAGAAGCCTCTCACAGCGGAGATACGGATACAGCCTTATCCGAGCTGGAGCGCTTGATTGAGCAAAAAAGAAGAATGGAGTAGGAATGGCTACAAAACAAAAAGAAGTAACAACATTAGACGTTCAAATTGCAGAATTTATCCGCAACCACAAGCAGACTGGGGTTGCGACAGATGATGAAATCAATGACCAGTTGGTCATTCCTTTCACTTTGGACGCCGATGGGATTGAGGATTTGCTGCAGCGCATCCAGGATGCGGGCATCTCAATTACAGATAAGGAAGGAAATCCCAGCGCGCGCGTCTTGAATAACGAAGAGGAAGAAGCGGAACTGACGGATGAAGAGCTCCTAGGCAGTAATTCAGCTAAGGTCAATGATCCAGTCCGCATGTATCTGAAAGAAATTGGGGTTGTGCCCCTTCTTAGCAATGAAGAAGAGCAGGAGCTGGCTATCTTGGTAGAGCAGGGAGACTTGGAAGCCAAGCAGCGTCTGGCTGAGGCCAACCTTCGTTTGGTTGTTTCCATTGCTAAGCGTTATGTTGGCCGTGGTATGCAGTTCCTTGATTTGATTCAAGAAGGAAACATGGGGCTGATGAAAGCCGTTGATAAGTTTGACTACACCAAAGGATTTAAGTTTTCAACTTATGCGACTTGGTGGATTCGTCAAGCCATTACCCGTGCGATTGCTGACCAAGCTCGGACCATTCGGATTCCGGTCCACATGGTGGAAACCATTAACAAGCTAGTCCGTGAGCAACGCAATCTCTTGCAGGAATTGGGTCAAGACCCAACACCAGAGCAAATCGCTGAGCGCATGGATATGACGCCTGACAAGGTTCGTGAGATTCTCAAGATTGCTCAGGAGCCGGTTTCTCTGGAGACCCCTATCGGTGAAGAAGACGACAGTCATCTGGGAGACTTTATCGAAGATGAAGTGATTGAAAATCCAGTCGACTACACAACTCGTGTCGTTCTTCGTGAGCAGCTGGATGAGGTCTTGGATACGCTGACAGACCGCGAGGAAAACGTCTTGCGTCTGCGCTTTGGTCTGGACGATGGAAAAATGCGGACACTAGAAGATGTCGGCAAGGTCTTCAATGTCACCCGCGAGCGGATTCGCCAGATTGAAGCCAAGGCTCTGCGTAAACTCCGCCATCCAAGCCGCAGCAAACCACTCAGAGACTTTATTGAAGATTAAGAACTGAAGAACAAAAAGGGGCAGAAATTTTTCAGTAGGAAGCATAAAGTCGGCAATCCTAACTGAAAGCAAAAGCCCCCTCGAGCTAACTTGAAATTTCTGCTATATCTATAAGGAGGATATTGCATGTCAGAAAAAAAATACAGCCCTGAAGAAGTTGAAAAAATCAAAACGCGTATTTTAGAGAGCTTGGAGCAGGTTATTGACCCAGAGCTGGGGATTGATATTGTCAATCTAGGTCTAATCTATGAAATCCGTTTTGATGAGACCAATGGAGAAACGGAAATCGATATGACCCTGACAACCATGGGATGCCCTCTGGCGGATCTTCTGACTGACCAGATTTATGACGCCATGTCAGATGTTCCAGAGGTTACCAAGACGGATGTTAAGTTGGTTTGGTACCCAGCTTGGACGGTGGAAAAGATGAGCCGCTATGCTCGGATCGCTTTGGGGATTCGTTAAGAACTGATAGTAAGTGCTGGCCTGCTGTTTGCAGGCTTTTGCTTTCTTTAGTAGATTCTGTTATAATGTTCTTATTGTCTTGGGGTCGTTACGGATTCGACAGGCATTATGCGGCACATTTTGCAACCCATCTAGCGGATGTAAAACGCCAGTTAAATATAACTGCAAAAAATAACAATTCTTACGCTGTAGCTGCCTAAAAACCAGCCAGCGTGACCCGATTCGGATTGCTTGTGTCTGATGACAGGTCTTATTATGAGCAAGCTACGGCAAAATCTGGTCTAGGGATTTTGCAAGAGATTGATAGACTCGCTTGACTTGGGCTTGAGCTATGTGTCAAGGTGAAGTTAAATCAATACATAGCCTATGGTTGTAGACAAATGTGTTAGCAGGTGTTTGGACGTGGGTTCGACTCCCACCGGCTCCATTATTTTAAAGTCCTTCTAAAACGTTGAGAAATCAGCGTTTTTTGCTTTTACGATGTTCAGGAAATCTTGATTTCTATCTGAAAAAGTAATACAATGATGTTAGTGATGACAAAGGAAATATTTGTATTTCTAGTAGGTTGATTTCATAAGTATTAAGGGAAGTTTGATATGAGTTTTTTTAAGAATCTGTTTGGTAAGAAGCGAGAGCAAGAAGAAGAGAAAGTAGAAAAGGTGGAAGAATCAGTGCTTGATGTGCCTGCTGAGGATCCTTTTCCGAGTGAGTGGGGCTCTTTCTCAACCTATATAGATGACAAGTTGGCTAGTATCCGTCTGAATCTAGCTCTTGCTGATGAGGCACCCTATCCTCTATACGCCTATGCTATGAGGCTCAAGGTAACGCTCCTCCAGTACGATGGGGAGACAGGTTTTCCATCTAGTGATGAGTTTAAAGAGCTGAATGTGATTGAGGACCGGCTTTCTGAGGCTTTAGGGCAGGTCGGTGGCATTCATGTTGGTGTGATTACAACAGATGGAAATATTGAGTTTTACTACTATCTGCAAGACAAGAAAAGCCATCTAGAGCCGATTGCAAACGTGATGCGCGACTTTCCAGACCGCCGCTATGACTCGGCAACCCTAGAAGACGAGGAATGGAATCAATACTTTGATTTTCTCTATCCTAATGAATACGAGTATCAGACCATTCTCAACCAGCGGGTCTGGTACCAGCTGGAGCAGGACGGCGATGACCATAGTCAGGAGCGCGAGATTGACCATTGGGCCTATTTTGCGTCTGAGGAAGATCGAGATGGTTTCCTAAAGGAAGTTGAAGCACTGGGCTATAGCCTCGTATCAGCTGAAAAGATAGAAGATGCGGACAAACCATATCAGCTGCAAGTGATTCGTATGGATACGACAGAAATCTTTGATTTGAACCAGAATGTTTGGACTTTGGTTGAATTTGTGAAAAAATTTAACGGAAACTATGGCGGTTGGGGCTGTAATGTGGTATAATGGTTAAAGTTTTGAGAAAGCTGGACTTTCTCTTTTGTGGAAGATTACTCAAGAGGCTTAAGAGGCTGTGTTGGAAACGCAGTAGGCGTGTAAAAGCGTGCGTGGGTTCGAATCCCATGTCTTCCGTCATAAGATGCAAGAAACGCTGTTTGGCGTTTTTTCTATTTGTTGAAGGAGATGAAAGTTGCTTTAATATGAATATTTTTTGGAAATGCTTGAAAACAATTTCAGCAAAAAAAATAAGTAATTTATTGTTCATTTTATATAATAGTGTGGTAAAATGGGATTAATGGATTTTTAAAAAGGATATAAATTAAAGGGAGAATTATGTTTTTTAAACGTCAAAAAGGTAAGTACCACGAAGTAGAGCGTGTGACTCGTTTTAAGCTGATTAAATCGGGTAAGCATTGGCTGCGTGCTGCGACATCACAGTTCGGCCTTTTTAGATCAATGAAGGGGGGAGGCCTTTCATCGATCGAGCTCAAGGTAACGGAAGAACAAGTTACCGATAAAAAGAGCGGCATAGACTTTTTGAGGGGTATTGTCGCCACAGGGGCCGTGCTGGGCGGAGCTGTTGTGACAAGTACAACTGTTCATGCAGAAGACGGTCAGGCTCTGGAAAAGGTCATTGATACGACAGACGTTTTAGCGACACGTGGTGAAACAGTTTTAGGAGAAGAAAGCAGTGCTACTGAAGCAGCAACTGCAACGGCAAGCTCACATACTGAGTCAGAGTCTGTATCAGATACATCCTCAGCCAGTGCCAGTGCTTCTGTCAGTGCATCTATCTCTGCCAGCATCTCAGCTTCAGAGTCAATGTCACAGTCTAGCTCTGCCTCTATCAGTGCCAGCACATCTCAAGCAGTCTCAGATTCCTTAAGTGTATCTGAGTCTCTTTCAGTGTCTTCAAGTACATCTGATTCGGTTAGTGCAAGCACTAGTGCGTCCGCTAGTGCATCAGAGTCAGTCTCAGCCAGTCAGACATCTACCACCTCTACATCAGAGAGTGCTAGATCCGAAAGTAGCCAGCAGTCAACAGAGGCTTCTAACCAGACAGGACGGAGAAGGGGCCGTCGGGCGGTGACACAGCCTAATTTTAATGAGACTAACCGTGATAGAGTCAACGGTGATATGATTGACAACATCACTACAAGCTTTGATGATCAGACTCGTCTGCTGACTTGGACTATTACCTTGTCTCCTAACAAAGCACAGACTGGCAATATTGGGGCGCTTGTATCTATCGGAGAAGGTCAGGAAACTACAAGCGTTACTTTTAATGGTCGAGAAGCTACAAATTCTGGGACTGTTCAGTCATCTGGCGCTTGGAACCTCTATACTAGTCGTTCAGCAGCGACTACAACACTACGAATTGTCACCAGAGTGGCAGAGACTACAGGTAATCCAGCTATTGCCCTGCGATTGGCAACAAGTACTCAAGCTATTACAAATAATAATTTTCCTGCTGAATACAGCGAAGTCGCTAGTAAGACTAGAGGAAGTTGGGATAAGATAGATCTGGATACCAATGTGCCGTTTAGAGATACGGAAAGACCAGTTGTTGATTTCCCTAGTGAAATTACTGTTTATCGTGGTGAGTCCTTTGAATTTGTTGCGACAGTAACGGATAATTCCAATGCTTTTGATCTTAATAAGACACTTTATCGTTGGTTGTATAGTAATCTTCCTGGAACCGGTACTGAATGGGTGAGATATTCAGTTGCGCAAGAAGGTAATCAGTTAAAGGTTCGAGTTTTTGGTAATGTTCCAGTCGATACAACGATTGGTGATTATACTCGTTACATAACTGCTACGGATGCGGCAGGGAACGTTAATGCAACACAAACAGAAATGGGTAATGCTGCTGTTGCAAAGACATCGGTAAATGGCCAGTTCAGATTGATTATTCGATACAAACCGAATATTCCAGAGAATACGTTAATAGTTAAGAACCCAAATCAATTATCAGAAACTGAAAAAAATCAGGTCAGAGAAGCGATTAAGCGAAGTAATCCAAATCTTAGAGAGCAGGATGTTTATAGAAGTAACTTTAATACAGCAATTGCTGTGTCTAATAATGGTACAGCTACTATAACGTTCAGAGATAGCAGAACGGCCACTGTTGAGGGAAGTAAGTTGGTAGATACAAGAGAAGGAAGTACTTCCAAATCTGCAAGCACCTCCGCATCCGTCAGTGCCTCTACCTCAACAATCGAATCTATTGCGGAAAGTAAGTCAGCCTCTGCTAGTGCCTCGACTTCAGCAAGCAGTTCCGCGTCTACGAGTGCTTCTGTGTCAATTAAGACCTCTGCGTCCACCAGCGCATCGGTAAGTGCAAGTACCTCAGCATCAACAAGTGCCTCAGTAAGTGCCAGCACGTCTGCATCAACAAGTGCGTCAGTAAGCGCAAGTACGTCCGCATCGACGAGTGCGTCAGTGAGTGCCAGCACGTCCGCATCGACAAGTGCTTCAGTTTCAGCCAGCACGTCTGCCTCCACGAGTGCGTCAGTATCTGCAAGTACGTCCGCGTCGACGAGTGCGTCAGTAAGTGCAAGTACATCCGCGTCCACAAGTGCATCTGTATCTGCAAGCACCTCGGCTTCAACGAGTGCGTCCGTAAGTGCAAGTACGTCCGCGTCCACCAGTGCGTCAGTGTCTGCAAGTACGTCCGCATCGACAAGTGCGTCAGTCAGCGCAAGTACGTCCGCGTCCACCAGTGCATCAGTGAGTGCAAGTACGTCCGCTTCAACGAGTGCATCAGTTTCAGCCAGCACATCTGCGTCAACGAGTGCGTCAGTTTCAGCCAGCACCTCCGCGTCCACCAGCGCATCCGTATCCGCAAGTACGTCCGCGTCCACTAGCGCCTCCGTAAGCGCAAGTACGTCAGCCTCCACGAGCGCATCAGTTTCAGCCAGCACATCTGCGTCAACGAGTGCGTCAGTTTCAGCCAGCACCTCCGCGTCCACCAGCGCATCCGTATCCGCAAGTACGTCCGCGTCCACTAGCGCATCCGTAAGTGCCAGCACCTCCGCTTCAACGAGTGCGTCAGTGAGTGCAAGTGCGTCTGCTTCAACGAGTGCGTCCGTTTCAGCAAGTACGTCTGCGTCCACGAGTGCATCTGTAAGCGCAAGTACGTCAGCATCGACGAGTGCATCAGTTTCCGCAAGTACGTCTGCCTCAACGAGCGCATCAGTTTCCGCAAGCACATCGGCCTCAACGAGCGCGTCGGTAAGTGCAAGCACGTCTGCCTCAACGAGCGCGTCGGTAAGTGCAAGCACGTCTGCCTCAACGAGCGCGTCAGTGAGTGCAAGTACTTCAGCGTCGACCAGTGCGTCAGTATCCGCAAGCACTTCAGCATCGACCAGCGCGTCAGTGAGTGCAAGTACTTCAGCGTCCACGAGTGCCTCAGTAAGCGCAAGTACGTCCGCGTCCACGAGTGCTTCAGTTTCCGCAAGCACGTCCGCATCGACAAGTGCGTCAGTGAGCGCAAGTACGTCCGCATCGACAAGTGCGTCAGTAAGTGCAAGTACGTCCGCTTCAACGAGCGCGTCCGTATCTGCCAGCACGTCCGCTTCAACGAGCGCGTCAGTAAGCGCAAGTACGTCTGCTTCAACGAGTGCATCAGTGAGCGCAAGTACGTCCGCGTCTACTAGTGCGTCAGTAAGCGCAAGTACGTCTGCATCGACCAGCGCGTCTATGAGTGCAAGTACGGTACG
>NZ_JAHZPA010000008.1 GCF_019929225.1 Streptococcus sanguinis | reverse complement strand
TCGACATCAAAGAGGGATGAAGGAGCTCTATAAGAAGCGCAAAGAAACCATCGAGCGGCTCTTTGGGACAGCCAAAGAATACCACAACCTCCGTTATACAAGAGAGAAAGGCAAGTCCAAGATGGAAGATAAGGTTGGGCTTACTTTGGCGTGTTTGAATCTCAAAAAACTAGTAAAAATGAGGGTGGACAAGCATTTTTATTTTGTTCAAATGACTATTATTCTATCAAAAGATGGAATTTTAGCCTGACAAACAGAAAAAGACAAACACCATTTGGAATGTTTGTCTTCGGTCTGAGAGGTAGAACATAAGTTCTACCTGTTTTTGAGCTTTTCCGAAATTCTTCTAGTTTATTAACGGAATTTCTTCAAGCCTATGTTAGTCTTCAGACTTTTTCTTCCTCTTGTCTAAGCCAATCAGTCCCAAACCTGATACTCCCGCAAGTAAGCTTGCAGCTAAGTATGAAGTTTCTTCTGTACCTGTCTTAGGAAGGGATTTTGTCCCCTCGCTCTTAGAAAGTGATGGAGGTGCAGGCGTAATCGTCCGCTCTGACTGAACAGGATTTTTTGTCACAGTCGGAACGTAGACTGCTGAAATCGTCTGACCATTGCGGTCTTTGCGAATGACAGTCACGCCGTCAGCTTGATCGACAAAGCCAGTTTCCGGTACAAAGGTCACTGTGCCATCTGGCGCAATCGTGTAAGTTCCTTGGCCTGGAACAACCTTTTCAGTACTGCCATCCTCGAAAGTTGGAGGAACGGTTGGATCCACGTCTCCTTCAAAGATTGGTTTACCAGTCTGCGGCTGGCCTTTGAGACCGGTGCTGCCGGTATCTTCTGTGGCCGTGCTTCCCAAAACAGTTGGGGTATAGGTAGCCGTCACGGTATTTCCATAAATATCTGAACGCTTCACGACGACTCCGCGAGCAGTTCCAACAAAGTCTGCTTCCGGTACGAAGGTCACTGCCCCTAGCATAGTGAACCGATAAGTTCCTTCTCCTGGGACAACCATTTCGGTGCTGCCGTCCGCAAAGGTCGGTGCCACTGCCTGGTCAATCGCCCCTTCAAAAGTTGGCGTGCCCGTTTGAGCTTGGCCCTTGCGGCCACTGGATACACTGTCCTGACTAGTTGATGGTTCCACCACGGTTGGAATATAGCGAGCTGTCACTGAGGTGCCATTCTTATCACGACGGACAAGGGTCACACCGCTTCCCTGACCAAGGAAATCAGCTTCTGGAGTGAAGGTGACTGTCCCATCTGACGTGATGGTATAAGTCCCCTCACCCGGAATAGTCTTTTCCTTGCTTCCGTCTTCGAAGGTTGGTGCAATCGTCTCATCAATTGGAACCAATGGATTACCTGACTCAAATACAGGTTTGCCGGTTTGAACATGACCTTTGATATTCGTAGAGGTCGCATCTTTACCAGTTGGAGTAACCTTGGCAAACTCTGGACTGTAGGTAGCTGTTACTGGAGTGCCATTTTTATCGACACGTTTTACAGTCACTGAATCTGGTTTGCCTACAAACTGCTTGTCTGGTGTGAAAGTCACTGCTCCATCTGGAGTGATGGTGTATGTTCCTTGACCTGGAATCTTTTTCTCCTTGCTTCCATCTTCGAAAGTTGGCTCTACTGAGTCATCAATTGGAACAAGTGGGTCGCCTCCTACGAAGGTCGGTGTGCCAGTTTGCGCAACACCTTGAGGACCAGTGCTAGTCACATTGGTGCTAGTAGGAATCACTTTTTTCACTACCGCTTGGTACTTGACGGTTACTGGAGTGCCATTGGCATCGGTACGAGTCAATTCAAGTTCCGGTGTCTCACCCTTAAACTGCTTGTCTGGAGTGAAAGTCACCTTACCATCTGCATCCACTTCAAACTTACCAACATTCGGTACTTCTTTGACAGAAGAACCATTGTCAAATAACGGAGTCGAACCAGCTGGGAATGGAACATAGTCGTGCCCTGGAGTGAAGCTTACTTTGCCTTCTTGAACTTGGCCTTGCAAGCCTTCTGTCTTAGTGCCGGTACCTGTTGGAGTCACCTTGGTAAACTCTGGACTGTAAGTCGCAGTTACTGGAGTACCATTCTTATCCACACGTTTAACAGTGATTGAATCTGGTTTACCTACAAACTGCTTGTCTGGTGTGAAAGTCACTGCTCCATCTGGAGTGATGGTGTATGTTCCTTGACCTGGAATCTTTTTCTCCTTGCTTCCATCTTCGAAAGTTGGCTCTACTGAGTCATCAATTGGAACAAGTGGGTCGCCTCCTACGAAGGTCGGTGTGCCAGTTTGCGCAACACCTTGAGGACCAGTGCTAGTCACATTGGTGCTAGTAGGAATCACTTCTTTCACTACCGCTTGGTACTTGACGGTTACTGGAGTGCCATTGGCATCGGTACGAGTCAATTCAAGTTCCGGTGTCTCACCCTTAAACTGCTTGTCTGGAGTGAAAGTCACCTTACCATCTGCATCCACTTCAAACTTACCAACATTCGGTACTTCTTTGACAGAAGAACCATTGTCAAATAACGGAGTCGAACCAGCTGGGAATGGAACATAGTCGTGGCCTGGGGTGAAGCTTACTTTACCTTCTTGCACTTGACCTTGCAAGCCTTCTGTCTTGGCACCAGTGCCAGTTGGAGTTACTTTCGTAAATTCTGGACTATAGGTAGCCGTCACTGGAGTGCCATTCTTGTCCACACGTTTTACAGTGATTGAATCTGGTTTACCTACAAACTGTTTGTCTGGCGTGAAGGTCACTGCGCCATCCGGGGCAATCGTGTAAGTTCCTTGACCTGGAATCACTTTTTCCTTGTTGCCGTCTGCGAAGGTTGCCCCTACGGTTTCATCAATTGGAACTAGTGGGTCACCACCCGCAAAAATTGGGGTGCCAGTTTGTGGAACACCTTGAGGACCTGTGCTCGTTGTACTAGTACCAGTTGGAGTTACTTCTTTCACTACTGCTTGATATTTGACGGTTACTGGAGTTCCATTCGCATCAGTCCGAGTCAATTCGAGTTCCGGTGTTTCTCCCTTGAATTGTTTGTCTGGAGTGAAAGTAACCTTGCCGTCTGCATCCACTTCGAACTTTCCAACATTCGGCACTTCTTTGACAGAAGAACCATTATCAAACAGTGGAGTCGAATCCGTTGGGAATGGAACAGAATCATGGCCTGGAGTGAAGGAGACCTTGCCTTCTTGAACTTGGCCTTGCAAGCCTTCTGTCTTAGTGCCAGTACCAGTCGGAGTTACCTTAGTATACTCTGGACTGTATGTCGCTATCACTGGTGTACCGTTCTTATCCACTCGCTTCACAGTGATTGGATCTGGTTTACCCACAAATTGCTTGTCTGGCGTGAAAGTCACTGCGCCATCTGGTGCAATGGTGTAAGTTCCTTGACCTGGAATCTTTTTCTCCTTACTTCCATTTTCGAAAGTTGGCTCTACTGATTCATCAATTGGAACTAGGGAATCACCACCCGCAAACGTTGGAGTACCGGTTTGTGGAACACCTTGAGGACCAGTGCTAGTCGCATTGGTACCCGTTGGAGTTATCTTGGTAACAGTCGGCGTATAGCTAGCAGTCACTTCCGTGCCATTTTTATCAACACGTTTCACAGTCACTGGTGTTGGTGTACCTATATACTGTTTCTCTGGAGTAAAGGTGACAGAACCATCTGAGTTGATAGTGTATTCCCCTACTCCCTGAACAGTCTTCTTAGACTGACCGTCTTCGAAGGTCATAGGACTATCCATATCAATTGGAACAGCAGAGTCGCCAGAAGTAAAAGTAGGTGTTCCATTTTGTGGCTGACCTTGAATGCCAGTCGATTCAGCATTGGTGCCAGTAGGAGTTACCTTGGTAACGGTCGGTGTATAAGTCGCAGTTATTTCTGTACCGTTAGCATCGACTCGTTTAACCGTAACAGGAGTCGCCTTGCCAGTAAATTTCTTCTCTGGCTTAAAGGTGATGGAACCATCTGAATTAATGGTATAAGTTCCTTGATTAGCCACTACCAAAGTGTCAGTCCCATTTTCAAAGGTCATTGGCTTGGTCATATCGATTGGAACAGCTTGGTCACCTGGACTGAAAGTTGGCTTGCCACTTTGCGGTTGACCTTGGATACCAGTTGATTCAGCATTGGTACTAGTAGGCGTTACCCGTGTTACCGTTGGCGTATAGGTGGCAGTAACTTCCGTGCCGTTCTTATCTACACGTTTAACAGTAACTGAAGCTGGGGTCCCCACATACTGTTTGTCTGGGGTAAAGGTGATAGTACCATCTGAGTTGATGGTATATTCTCCTACTCCTTGAACTGTCTTCTTAGGTTGACCATCTTCAAAGGTCATTGGAGAATCCATATCAATCGGAACAAGTGGATCACCACCTTGGAAGCTTGGACTACCTGTTTGCGGAACCCCCTGAGGACCTGTGCTAGTCGCGTCAGTTCCTCTTGGAACCACTTCTTTCACTACTGCTTGGTATTTGACTGTAACAGGGGTGCCATTGGCATCAGTGCGAGTCAATTCAAGTTCTGGTGTTTCCCCCTTAAACTGCTTGACTGGAGTGAAGGTAACCTTACCATCAGAGTCCACTTCAAACTTACCGACATTCTGTACTTCTTTCACTGTTGAATGGTTATCAAACAATGGAGTCGAACCAGCTGGGAATGGAACAGAGTCGTGCCCTGGTGTGAAGGTCACTTTACCTTCTTGAACTTGACCTTGCAGACCTTCTGTCTTATTTCCAACACCAGTTGGCTTTACTGCTGTCACCGTTGCTTGATATTTTGCCTTAGCGATGGTACCGTTGACATCTGCACGACTGACTTCAATTTCAGGTGTTTTACCTACAAATGTCTTGACCGGGGTAAAGGTAATATTACCATCAATATCCACTTCAAACTTGCCAACATTTTCAATTTCTTTCACATTGGTACCAGTGTCAAAAATTGGGGTACTGTCTGCTGAAAAGCCTACTTCTGGTCTTCCAGCTTCAAAAGTAATCTTACCATTCTGAACCAATCCTTGTGGACCTTCAGTCTGATCGCCAGTCGCGTTTGGAATAACTTCTTCAACAGTAGGAGTGTAAGTAGCCGTTATTTCTGTGCCGTTAGCATCGACTCGTTTAACCGTAACAGGGGTCGCCTTGCCAGTAAATTTCTTCTCTGGCTTAAAGGTGATGGAACCATCTGAATTAATGGTATAAGTTCCTTGATTGGCCACTACCAAAGTGTCAGTCCCATTTTCAAAGGTCATTGGTTTGGTCATATCGATCGGAACTGCTTGGTCACCTGGACTGAAAGTTGGCTTGCCGCTTTGTGGTTGACCTTGCAGGCCTGTTGACTCAGCATTGGTGCTGGTTGGTGTGACACGCGTCACGGTTGGTGTGTAAGTAGCCGTTACTTCTGTTCCATTTGTGTCTACGCGTTTAACTGTTACTGGAGATGGGGTCCCCACATATTGCTTGTCTGGCGTGAAAGTAATCGTACCATCTGACTCAATGACATAAGTCCCGACCTTGTCTACCTTCTTGGTTGTTTGATTATCTTCAAAGGTCATTGGTTGGGCCATATCAATCGGCACAGCTTTGTCGCCTGGGGTGAAGATCGGCTTGCCACTTTGTTGTTGTCCTTGCAAGCCGCTTGAAACGGCATTGGTACTTCTTGGCGTCACTTCCGTCACGGTTGGCGTATAGGTTGCTCTTATTTCGGTGCCATTTTCGTCAACTCGTTTGACCGTCACCGAGGCTGGGGTTCCAACATATTTCTTATCTGGAGTAAAGGTAATAGATCCATCTGAATTGATGGTGTATTCCCCTACGCCCGCAACAATCTTCTTAAGTTGACCATCGTCAAAGGTCATTTGCTTGGTCATATCGATTGGGACCGCTGGATCGCCCTCCTTGAAGACTGGCGTTCCTGTTTGTGGAACACCTTGAGGACCTGATGAAGTAGCAGGTGTGCTGGTTGGTGTGACCTTGGTCACGTTCGGTGTATAGGTTGCAGTCACTTCTGTGCCGTTGGCATCGACACGTTTGACTGTAACCGGTGTTGCCTTGCCAGTGAATTGCTTAAGTGGCTTGAAGGTAATGGTATCATCTGAATTGATAGTATAAGTTCCTTCATTAGCTACTTCCAAGGTGTTCGTCCCATTTTCAAAAGTCATGGCTTTGCTCATGTCAATTGGGATTTGTTGGTCACCTGGGGTGAAGGTCGGCTTACCACTTTGTGCTTGACCTTGGAGGCCAGTTGATTCAACATTGGTGCTTCTTGGTGTTACTTGGGTCACATTAGGTTGGTAGCGTGCTCGGTGTGCTTTACCATCGGCATCACTGACTTGAACTACCACTGGGTCTGGCGTACCATAAAAAGTTTTGATAGGTTTGAAGGTCACTTGGCCGGTATTTGGATCTAATTCATAGGTCCCGACTTGCTGGCCATTGGACATGGCTGGCACCGTGTTGCCTGCTACTGTCTGACCGTTAGCATCCACAAAGCTGGCAGGATGGGTAGCGTCTGGCGTAACAGGAGGCGTATTCGCATCATCATCGTTAAAGACTAGCGTTTTGTTTTGTTCCAGTCCCTGAAGACCACTTGATTCGTAGTTTGGAATCTTACGAACTGTCGGTACATAACGGCCATCCATTGTAGTCAATTGATCATTTTTATTAGGGTCAGAAGCATCCGCTGAAGTCCATCCAGTTGATGTACCATTGCTGTCAGTCCAACGGATGTTAATTCCATCAGCAATTCCAGAAAATTCCGCATTTGGTGTGAAGACTACTTGAACATCATTGCCATTGACGGTCAAGCGATAGGTCCCTTCTGGACGAATATAGTTGCCATCAACAGGCGTCAGAGCATTGCCTTGTTTATCCAGAACCTGAGGCGCTTGGGTACTCATAACTGCATTGACACTGTCGTCTGAACGATCCGTTCCTTTAGGTGTGAAGTGAAGGACAGCAGTTTGAGTCTCACCTGTAAAGCCGTCCGTAGTCTGCTTTTCACCTTTAGGAGGATAAATGCGGTGTAAGAGCATATCTTCTACTTCACCACTAAAGGCAATACCGGTTGGTTGTTCAATATCACCTTTATTAGTCGCAATTCGGAAACGCATACCCAATTTGTCTACTTGACCGCCAGTAATATTTGGGTTGGCATTGAAGGTCAAGGTATAGTCACCAGCAGCTGTAATCTCTTGTAGGTTGCTACCTTCGCTTTCATTGAAGACTCCATCATTGTTGAAGTCTATCCATGCCTTGACATAGGATTTAGCATTGCCATTTGGATTAGCTTTGATTTTAATTGTGTAAGTTCCATTTTTTGCTTTGTCTAAATCAAGCAAATCATTAGAATTACTTAATTGATCGTCCGCTAGTAATTGGCTGGCACCCTCGTCCTTATGTTCCTTTTTATCGTCCAGAACCCAATTATTAGCTGTATCAACATCAATGTCTGCTGGAGTAGTCCCTAAGTAAGGCTGATTAATTAGCTTACCAGTCACCGAATCACGTCCTGAAATGGTATGGAAGGCTTCACCATAAGTCGCTGGCGCATCACTTCCATCCACCACTAAAAATCCCATCATCATAGCCTGTTGGCCAGATGATGCTACATAAAATCCTACTTCAGAAGCTCCGCGTGTCATCACCACAGGAACCGTCCGTTCGTTCGAACGGTTTGGTCCAAAGACCTGAGTCCCCAGACCACCTGTCACAGTATCCGGACTGAGGTACTTATACCAGTCTACGCTTGTATCTCTTAAGATTAAGAGACCTCTTCTCTTTACATTTTCATCATCCAGCATTTGCTTGGTAATAACGGTGTAGGCTTCTTTGGCAGTACTCTTATTCTTCCATTCACCGAGATATTCCCATCCTTCTCCGTTAGTAGTGAAGATAGCAAATTCACCTGGGTTGGCGTCTTCACCATCGGCCATAACCACCGTAGGGGCCACGCGCTTACCGAGATAGGTTGCCTCAATATTGAATTTCACTCCCCAGTTGGTAGAGTTCTCTGGATAGACAAGCTGCGTCTTTCGTCCTTGCGTATTAAAACCTTGATCACGGATAGAAGTCCATTGGTTCTGGATTGCCCCCGTCACTGTAGGAGGTGTTTTCCCATATTGTGGAGCAGACTTTAAGTATCCATTCTGAGCATTTGGGTCATAAGTATTTGCTGTCGGTGTTCCTTCAACCCGTTTTCTATAAGTTTCAGTCGAGTTAAAAGGTTTAAGCTCAGTGACCATCAGGGTTACTTCATAGCCAGGTGAAATTTCCTTCTTGAAGGTCGTTCCTACTTGGAGTCCGCCTCGTGAATCCAATCCTTTCCAACTTGCAGTATCCGAAAAATCAAGCCAAGTAATTTGTTTGGCTAATTGGGTACTATCTTTCTTGACAGATTCCTCCAAGCTTGGTTTAGGTACTCGTGGCGTAGAGGTAGCATCATCTGCCCCAGCTGGTCCAGTACCTATCGGAACTCCTGTTGTTACGCTTTTCTGTTGTCCAGTAGGTGTAGCATCCCGTCTCACACGACGAGAGCGATTAGGCTGAGCTAGATCTGCGGTTGCTTCTGACTTTTCAGCCACGACAGCCGCGTTGGATGTTTCTGGTTGAACAGTGATTGGCTGAGTATTCTCAACTGGTTTAGTTGCTGTAGATTCAGTAGATTCTTCAACTTTCTCAGGCTCTGAGCTTCTTGGACTAGGATTATCATCTGATTGAGGGGTCTCAGTAGCAAAAGCGAGTGCTGAACTTTCTTTTGCTTGTAAATGTTCAGAAGCCACAGTTTCAGCAGAATTCACTGATGATTCGGCTATTCCTGTTTGCGAAACTTCGTTTTGGGCACCAGAATCACTAGCTTCGTCAGCACTAACTTGTGCCGCTGCTCCCAAAAGAAGCAGGGTTGACAAGAGCACAGAACAAACACCGACGTTTAGTTTTCGAATCGAAAACTTACGCAGGTGAGGATTAAATAAATCTTTTCCCATAATAATCTCCTAAATAATCATCTAGTTACAATAGTTTTATTATACAACATTCCATTTTAGTTAGCTATATATATAACTATAATTATATAAAAAATTTTTAAAAAAATTGACACAAAGCATTTTATAGTCTATTTTTGAAAACAAAAGAAAAAATAGACCATAGAAAAATCCTTATAAATTAAATAAATCTAGGAACATTTCAGATTCTACTTTAATGTTTAACATTTTAGAAATGCTATTATTATGAAGTTTTTAAGATTTATTTCTTTGGATATAAAGAAAAAAGATTCACTAATGAATCTTCCCTCTTTTAATTTAGGAGTTAAAACCTAAGTTCCTACCTCTTAGTCTTCAGACTTTTTCTTTCTCTTCTCTAAGCCAATCAGACCCAAACCTGATACTCCCGCAAGTAAGCTTGCTGCTAAATATGAGGTTTCTTCTGTACCAGTCTTAGGAAGGGCTTTTGCACCCTCGCTCTTGGAAAGTGATGGAGGTGCAGGTGTAATCGTCCGCTCTGGCTGAACAGGATCTTCTGTCACAGTCGGAACGTAGACTGCTGAAATCGTCTGACCATTGCGGTCTTTGCGAATCACTGTCACACCGTCAGCTTGGCCGACAAAGCCCGTTTCCGGTACAAAGGTCACAGTGCCATCTGGCGCAATCGTGTAAGTACCTTGACCTGGAACAACCTTTTCAGTACTTCCATCCTCGAAAGTTGGAGGAACGGTTGGATCCACGTCGCCTTCAAAGATTGGTTTACCAGTCTGCGGCTGGCCTTTGAGACCGGTGCTGCCGGTATCTTCTGTGGCAGTACTTCCCAAAACAGTTGGGGTATAGGTTGCCGTCACGGCATTGCCATAAATATCTGAACGCTTCACGACAACTCCGCGAGCAGTTCCGACAAAGTCGGCTTCCGGTACAAAGGTTACTGCTCCCAGAACGGTAAAGCTATATGTTCCCTCACCTGGGACAACCATTTCGGTGCTACCATCCGCAAAGGTCGGTGCTACGGCTTGGTCAATCGCCCCTTCAAAGGTTGGCGTGCCCGTTTGAGCTTGACCTTTGCGACCGCTAGATACACTGTCCTGACTGGTTGATGGTTCAACCACGGTCGGAACATAGCGAGCCGTCACTGAGGTGCCATTCTTATCACGACGGACAAGAGTCACACCAGTACCCTGACCAAGGAAATCAGCTTCTGGAGTGAATGTGACTGTTCCATCTGGTGCGATAGTATAAGTTCCCTGACCCGGAATGGTCTTTTCCTTACTTCCATCTTCAAAGGCTGGCTCGACTGACTCATCAATTGGAACCAATGGATCACCTGCTTCGAAGACAGGTGTGCCTGTTTGAACATGGCCCTTGATATTTGTAGATGTGGTATCTTTACCAGTCGGAGTTACCTTAGTATACTCTGGACTGTATGTAGCAGTGACTGGAGTGCCGTTCTTATCGACACGTTTTACAGTAATTGGATCTGGTTTACCTACAAACTGCTTGTCTGGGGTGAAGGTCACTGAGCCATCTAGGGCAATCGTGTAAGTTCCTTGACTTGGAATTACTTTTTCCTTGCTGCCATCGTCGAAGGTTGGCTCGACCGTTTCGTCAATTGAAACCAGTGAATCGCCACCTTGGAAGGTTGGGGTACCTGTTTGAGGGACACCTTGAGGACCTGTGCTAGTTGCACCAGTTCCTGCAGGAGTTACCTTAGTGAATTCTGGGCTGTAAGTTGCCGTTACTGGTGTGCCATTCTTATCCACACGTTTCACAGTGATAGGATCTGGCTTGCCTACAAATTGCTTGTCTGGAGTGAAGGTCACTGCGCCATCTGGAGCAATGGTGTAAGTACCTTGACCTGGAATGTTCTTTTCCTTGCTGCCATCTTCGAAAGTTGGCTCCACGGTTTCGTCAATTGGAACCAGTGGATCGCCACCTTGGAAAGTTGGAGTACCCGTTTGAGGAACACCCTGAGGGCCAGTGCTGGTCGCATTGGCACCTGTAGGAATCGCTTTCGTGAACTCTAGACTGTAGGTCGCAGTCACTGGTGTGCCATTCTTATCAACACGTTTCACAGTGATTGGATCTGGTTTGCCTACAAATTGCTTGTCTGGGGTGAAAGTCACTGCACCATCTGGAGCAATCGTGTAAGTTCCTTGACCTGGAATAGTCTTCTTCTTGCTTCCATCTTCGAAGGTTGGCTCCACTGTGTCATCGATTGGAACAAGTGGATCACCACCTTGGAAAGTTGGAGTGCCTGTTTGCGGAACACCCTGAGGACCTGTGCTAATCGCATTGGTGCTAGTTGGCGTAACCTTAGTAAACTCTAGGCTGTAAGTTGCCATTACTGGAGTGCCATTCTTATCAACACGTTTCACAGTGATTGGATCTGGTTTACCTACAAATTGCTTGTTTGGGGTGAAGGTCACTGCGCCATCTGGGGCAATGGTGTAAGTTCCTTGACCTGGAATAGTCTTCTTCTTGCTGCCATCTTCAAAGGTCGGCTCAACGGTTTCATCAATTGGAACTAGTGGATCACCACCCGCAAAGATCGGGGTGCCAGTTTGAGGGACACCTTGAGGTCCTGTGCTAGTCGCATTAGTACCTACCGGTGTAACCTTAGTAACAGTTGGTGTGTAAGTTGCGGTTACTTCAGTTCCATTCTTATCTACACGTTTTACTGTAACTGGTGTTGGTGTACCAACATACTGTTTCTCAGGTGTAAAGGTGATAGAACCATCTGAGTTGATGGTGTATACCCCTACTCCCTGAACAGTCTTCTTAGGCTGGCCATCTTCGAAGGTCATTGGAGAATCCATATCAATTGGAACAGCTTGGTCACCGCCTGCAAAGGTTGGGGTACCGGTTTGAGGCACACCCTGAGGACCTGTACTAGTCGCATTGGTGCTGGTTGGAATTACTTGAGTCACTGTAGGTTGGTAAACTGCTTCTGCTGTAGATCCGTTCTTATCACTTACACGAAGACGCGCAGGAGTTGGCGTCCCATGGAAATCAGGTACAGGTTGGAAGCTAATATCTCCATTAGCTTGAACAGTGTAGGTTCCTTGTAGCTTGCCACTTGCATCATGCACAGGCAGACTATTAGCTTGTTGAATTTGCCCATTAACTACAAATTGTGGTCCCTCTGGCGCTAAAGGCACCATCGCATTCTGTCCATTAATACTTGCTTGACCTGGAGTAAAGTTTAGGTGACTCGTTTGAAGTTTCCCTTGTAAACCAGTAGACTGTGTATCTTGACCTGTTGGGGTTGCGGCCTTAACTTCGGCTTGATAAGCAGCGGTTACTTCTGTCCCGTTCATATCAACACGTTTAACAGATTCAGCACTTGGACGGCCAGTGTAGCTAGGAACCGGTTGGAAGGTTACACGACCTGCTTTATCAACCATATAAGTCCCAACATTCGGAACAACCTTAGTTGTTTGACCGTTATCAAAAGTTGGAGTAACTGCCTCATTAATTGGCACACGATTATCACCTGGCGTAAAGATCAAATTACCAGATTGTTCAGCACCTTGAATACCTTCAGAGTTTACTCCTTGTGCTGTTGGAACAACACGCGTTACTGTTGGTTGATAGGTTGCACGGTGCTCTGTCCCATCGGTAGCATGCAATTGTAGGTTAACAGGGTCAACTGTCCCCACAAACGACTTATTCGGAGTGAAAGTCACACGCCCAGTAGCTGGATCTAACTCAAAGGTTCCCACTTCTTGGCCTTGCGAGGTTGCCTTCGCGCTTGTTCCAACAATACGATTGCCATCAGCATCCAAGAAAGAGACAGGATTCGTTGAAGATGGTTGAACAGGTGTCTTAGCAGGATTTCCATCATTAAAGACAATATCTTGCACTTGAGGCAAACCTTGTGCGTCCGTCGAACGATGTTCCGTGAAATTCAAAACAGTCGGAATATAGCGGGCATCCATGTTATTCAACTTATCGTTGATAACAGGTTCTCCATTATTCTTCGCAATCCAATCTGTACTTGCGCCATTAGTATCAACACGGCGGATATTAATTCCTTGAGTAGTACCGATATAGCCAGTGCTAGGTTCAAATATCACATCCACATTTGCTCCCTTGGCTGTTACTTTATATCGTCCCTCAGCAGTATTGTACCAACCATCGCCATCTGCTGTTAATGTATTGCCAGCATTGTCCAAAACGACAGGTGCTACAGTTGTATCAATAGCCGCTTTCTTGCTTTCATCATTTTGATCAATACCTTGAGGTGTAAACTGAAGAGTAGCTTTCTGAGGCTGGCCGATTATTCCTGAACTTTCCTTCTTTTCACCTTTTGGCGGATAGGTTAAGATGACTTCTAAGTCTTCAACTTCCCCACTAAAGGCTGTTCCCGTAGGTTTTTCAATATCTCCCTTATTCAGGGCAATACGGACCCGCATTCCCAGCTTGCTAACTGAAGGATTGGTCATCGCTGGATTATTCTTAAAATTAACAGTATAGTCACCAGCCGTTGTTACTTCAGTAAATTCGCTGGCCTCATTTTCATCAAAAACACCATTTTGATTGAAATCAATCCAAGCACGGACATAGGCCTTGCTATTGCCATTGGCAGAGGCTTGCAGGCGAACTGAGTAGTCACCATTTTGAAGACGATTGACTCGGAAAAGGTTATTCGTCTTACCGGTCAAATCAGAAGGCAAGAGCTGATTAACCCCTTCGTCTGCGTGATCAGTATCGTCATCATGCCTCCAGTCATTACCCGAAGTAGTATCAATATCAGCTTCAACTCGACCCAAGAATGGCTGAGGAGTTCTTGCACCCGTATTGGCATCATAACCAGAAATAGCATGAACAGCATTTCCATAAGAAGCCGGTGCATCCCCCTCATCAACTACCATAAAACCAATCATAGCAGCTTGCTGACCTGAAGAAGCAATATAAATCCCAACTTCTGAAGCACCTCGTGTCATCACAATCGGAACAGTGCGATCTTTAGAAGTATTAGGACCAAAGACCTGAGAACCTAAGCCTCCTGTTTTTTGATCTGGATTAGTAAAAGCAGTCCAGTCGATTACAGGTATAGTCGCATTATCCCCTATATATTGTCCATATCTGTTAGGGTTCATCGGTGCATAAGTGTCGGTAATTACAGACCCATCTGGCCGAACACGTTTCCATTCTGCCAAGTGTTCCCATCCTTGGCCATTAGTCGTGAAGATAGCATACTCCCCTGGGTTGGCCTCTTCTCCATCTGCCATGATAACCGTCGCTTTTACAGGTTTCCCAAGGTAAGTCGCTTCTACCTTGAATTTTATACCGTAGCTAGCACCATTTTTAGGAACTTGTAATTGAGTCTTTCGACCATTGGTGTTAATCCCTTGGTCTCGGACAGATGTCCATTGATTCTGCTCCGCTCCTATAATTTTCGGTCTAGCTGAATCTCCCTCAGCTTCTTGCTTTTTATAGTCTTCATTTACATATCTGAACCAAGTGTTTTTCGCATTCGGATCATAGCTATTTTCATACGCAGTACCCTTGACGCGGTCACGATAAATCTCTGTTGAGTGGAAAGGTTTTAATTCCGTCACTGTCAGTTTGATACGATAGCCTGGTGAAATTTCTTTCTCATAGACAGTACCGACTTTAAAAGAATCGTCCGTATCTAAGTTGCTGATGGCACTTCTATCACCAAGATCCAGCCAGTTAATCTGCTTCATCAAGTCTGTCGGGTTCTTTTTTTCAGAATCAGCCAAAGTAGGCTTCTCAATGGTGTTGTTAGGGTCACCATCTCGCAGACCAGTAGGTGCCGCATCCCGTCTTACGCGACGAGAGCGACTAGGCTGAGGAGTCTCTGTAGTTCCTGCCGGTTGAGCAGGAGCTGGTTGGCTGTTTTCCTCAGACTTAACTTCTGCAGGAACAGTTGTTTGCAAAGAGGTAGTTTCTGCAGTCGGCTGCTCACTTGTTGGCTTATCAACTGAATCAGGCCTTGCAGTCGCTACCGCAGACGCATCTTCTGCTTGAGCCACAAAAGTAGCAGGCCTGCTTTCCTCAGCTGGTGAATTTACTGATTCTGCAGTACTTCCTGCGGAATCTGCTGTACCTGTTTTCGAAACCTCGCTTTGGGCATCAGAACCAACAGTTTCATCAGCGCTAACCTGCGTTGCCGCACCCAAAAGAAGCAGGGTTGATAAGAGCACAGAACAAACACCGACGTTTAGTTTCCGAATCGAAAACTTACGCAGGTGAGGATTAAATAAATCTTTTCCCATAATAATCTCCTAAATAATCATTTAAATTGCAGATTTTATTATACACTATTCTATTTTAGTTATCCATATATATAACTATAATTGTAAGAAACCAACATTATAATTAGACACTTTGTTGAAAACAGTCTATTTTTAACAAAAAAGAGGAAAGATCCATAAACGAATCTTTCCTCTTTTGATTTAGCGGTTAGAAGCTAAGTTCTCACCTCTTAGTCTTCAGACTTTTTCTTTCTCTTCTCTAAGCCAATCAGTCCCAAACCTGATACTCCCGCAAGTAAGCTTGCAGCTAAGTATGAAGTTTCTTCTGTACCTGTCTTAGGAAGGGATTTTGCACCCTCGCTCTTAGAAAGAGATGGAGGGGCAGGCGTAATCGTCCGCTCTGGCTGAACAGGATCTTCTGTCACAGTCGGAACGTAAACTGCTGAAATCGTTTGGCCATTGCGGTCTTTGCGAATCACAGTCACACCGTCAGCTTGACCAACAAAGCCAGTTTCCGGTACAAAAGTCACGGTGCCATCTGGCGCAATCGTGTAGGTACCTTGGCCTGGAACAACCTTTTCAGTACTTCCATCCTCGAAAGTTGGCGGAACAGTTGGATCCACGTCGCCTTCAAAGATTGGTTTGCCAGTCTGCGGCTGTCCTTTTAGACCTGTGCTGCTGGTATCTTCTGTAGCAGTACTTCCCAAAACAGTTGGGGTATAGGTTGCCGTCACGGCATTGCCATAAATATCTGAACGCTTCACGACAACTCCGCGAGTAGTTCCGACAAAGTCGGCTTCCGGTACGAAGGTCACTGCCCCCAACATATTGAACCGATAAGTTCCCTCACCTGGGACAACCATCTCTGTGCTGCCATCCGCAAAGGTCGGTGCTACTGCCTGGTCAATCGCCCCTTCAAAGGTTGGCGTGCCCGTTTGAGCTTGACCCTTGCGACCACTAGATACACTGTCCTGACTAGTTGATGGTGCAACCACGGTCGGAACATAGCGAGCTGTAACCTTGCTACCATTCTTATCACGACGGACAAGGGTCACACCGCTTCCCTGACCAAGGAAATCCGCTTCTGGAGTGAAGGTGACTGTCCCATCTGGTGCGATGGTATATGTTCCTTGACCTGGAATGGTCTTTTCCTTACTTCCATCTTCGAAGGCTGGCTCGACTGACTCATCAATTGGCACCAGTGTATCACCTGCTTCGAAGATAGGTTTGCCAGTCTGAACATGGCCTTTGATATTTGTAGAGGTCGCATTTTTACCAGTTGGGACTACTGCTTTCACTATCGCTTGATATTTGACAATAACAGGAGTTCCGTTAGCGTCTAAACGAATCAATCCCAATTCTGATGTTTCACCCTTGAATTGTTTTATTGGAGTGAAAGTCACCTTGTTATCGGCATCCACTTCGAACTTACCAACATTTGGTACTTCTTTAATATTCTTTCCGTTACCAAAAAGTGGAGTCGAACCAGCGGGGAATGGAACTAATTTATGTCCTGGCGTGAAAGTCACTTGACCTTTTTGAACCTGACCTTGCAAGCCTTCTGTCTTAGTACCGGTGCCTGTTGGAGTTACCTTGGTAAACTCTGGACTGTAGGTCGCTGTCACTGGTGTGCCGTTCTTATCCACTCGTTTTACTGTGACTGGATCTGGTTTACCTACAAACTGCTTGTCTGGCGTGAAGGTCACTGTCCCATCTGGAGCAATCGAGTAAGTTCCCTGACCTGGAATGGTCTTCTTCTTGCTGCCATCTGCAAAGGTTGGCTCAACAGTCTCATCGATTGGAACCAGTGGATCCGCACCTTTGAAGGTTGGAGTGCCTGTTTGCGGAAGGCCTTGTGGGCCAGTGCTCGTCACGGTGGTGCCTGTTGGAGTTACCTCTTTCACTACCGCTTGGTAGTTAACTGTAACAGGGGTACCATTGACATCAGTGCGAGTCAATTCAAGTTCTGGCGTTTCACCCTTGAATTGCTTGTCTGGAGTGAAAGTAACCTTACCGTCTGCGTCCACTTCGAACTTACCAACATTCGGTACTTCTTTGACAGAAGAGCCATTGTCAAATAACGGAGTCGAACCTGCTGGGAATGGAACAGAAACATAGCCTGGAGTGAAGGTGACTTTGCCTTCTTGAACTTGGCCTTGAAGCCCCTCTGTCTGAGCACCTGTGGCTCTTGGTGTGACTTTTTCAACTGTTGGTGTGTACTTAGCCGTCACTGGTGTACCATTCTTATCTACCCGCTTAACAACAACTGGGTCTGGTGTGCCAACAAATTGCTTGTCAGGTGTGAAAGTGACAGATCCATCTGGTGTTACTTCGAAGATTCCGACATTTGGAACTTCCTTGCGTTTGCTTCCATCATCGAAAGTCGCTGGAGTATCATTATCCAGTGGTACATTCGGGTCGCCACTGACAAAGTTTGGTTTACCTGTTTGAGGGCGGCCTTGTGGGCCAGTACTGGTTGAGGTGGTGCCTGTTGGAGTTACCTCTTTCACTACTGCTTGGTACTTAACTGTAACAGGGGTGCCGTTGGCATCCACACGAGTCAATTCAAGTTCTGGTGTTTCACCCTTAAACTGCTTGTCTGGTGTGAAGGTCACCTTACCATCCGCATCCACTTCAAACTTACCAACATTTGGCACTTCTTTAACTGCGGTACCATTATCGAATAATGGAGTTGAACCTGCCGGGAATGGAACTGAATCATGGCCTGGAGTGAAGCTAACATGACCTTCTTGAACCTGACCTTGCAAGCCTTCTGTCTTAGTACCGGTGCCTGTTGGAGTTACCTTGGTAAACTCTGGACTGTAGGTCGCTGTCATTGGAGTACCATTCTTATCCATCCGCTTAACGGTGACTGGATCTGGTTTACCTACAAACTGCTTGTCTGGCGTGAAAGCCACTGAGCCATCTGGGGCAATCGTGTAAGTTCCTTGACCTGGAATTACTTTTTCCTTGGCACCATCTTCGAAGCTTGGTGCAACGGTTTCATCGATTGGAACTAGTGGATCACCGCCCGCAAAAGTCGGAGTGCCTATTTGAGGAAGACCTTGTGGACCGGTGCTGGTTGCGTTGGTACCTGTTGGAGTTACTTTCGTAAACTCTGGACTGTATGTCGCAGTCACTGGTGTGCCGTTCTTGTCCACTCGTTTCACAGAGATTGGGTCCGGTTTACCTACAAACTGCTTTTCTGGTGTGAAGGTCACTACGCCATCTGGAGTGATGGTGTAAGTTCCCTGGCCTGGAATCTTCTTCTCCTTACTTCCATCCGCAAAGGTTGGCTCAACAGTTTCATCGATTGGAACTAGTGGGTCCGCAGCTTTGAAGATTGGAGTTCCTGTTTGCGGGATACCTTGTGGACCGGTGCTCGTAACGGTGGTAGCTGTTGGAGTTACTTCTTTCACTACCGCTTGGTATTTAACTGTTACTGGTGTTCCGTTGGCATCCACACGAATAATTCCTAATTCTGGTGTTTCACCCTTAAACTGTTTGTCTGGAGTGAAGGTCACAATGCCATCTGCATCCACTTCGAACTTACCGATATTTGGTACTTCTTTAATATTTTTTCCGTTACCAAATAGCGGAGTCGATCCTGCTGGGAATGGAACTAATTCATGGCCTGGCGTGAAGGTGACATGACCTTTTTGAACCTGACCTTGTAATCCTTCTGTCTTATCACTAGTACCGGTCGGAGTCACAGCGGTCACAGTCGCTTGGTAGTTGGCCTTGGCTGCTGTACCGTTGACATCTGTACGGCTGAGTTCAACTTCTGGTGTCTTACCGACAAACGTTTTGACTGGTGTGAAAGTAACATTCCCCTCTGTATCAACCTCGAACTTACCGACTTTGGAAATTTCTTTGACATTCGTGCCAGTATCAAATACCGGTGTGCTGTCGGTTGGGAAGCCGACTTGCGGACTTCCTGCTTCAAAAGTAACCTTGCCTTTTTGAACTTGGCCTTGAAGCCCCTCTGTCTGAGCACCTGTCGCTCTTGGAGTCACTTTTTCAACTGTTGGCGTATACTTAGCTGTCACAGGAGTGCCATTTTTGTCCACTCGCTTAACAACAACTGGATCTGGCGTCCCAACATATTGCTTATCTGGGGTAAAAGTAACAGAACCGTCTGGTGCCACTTCAAAGATACCGACATTTGGAACAACCTTGCGCTTGCTTCCGTCATCGAAAGTAGCCGGAGTATCATTATCCAGTGGAACTCCCGGAGTGCCGCTCACGAAGTTTGGCTTGCCTGTTTGTGGACGGCCTTGCTCACCAGTGCTGGTAATATTTGTTTCCGTTGGAACCACTTCTTTCACTACAGCTTGGTATTTGACGGTGACAGGAGTGCCATTCACATCAGCTCGAACCAATGTCAGCTCAGGAGTGGTTCCCTTAAACTGCTTGTCTGGCGTGAAAGTCACCTTGCCATTGGCATCCACTTCAAATTTACCAACGGTTGGAATCTCTTTAACAGTCAAACCATTGTCAAAGAGCGGAGTTGTTTCAGCTGGGAATGGTACAGAGGCATGACCAGGTGTGAAGCTAACATGACCTTCTTGAACCTGACCTTGCAAGCCCTCTGTCTTGTCACCAGTACCAGTTGGAGTTACCTTGGTAAACTCTGGACTGTAAGTCGCCGTCACAGGAGTGCCATTCTTATCCACGCGTTTTACAGTGATTGGATCTGGCTTGCCTACAAACTGCTTCTCCGGTGTGAAGGTCACTGTGTCATCTGGTGCAATGGCGTAAGTTCCTTGACCTGGAATAATCTTTTCCTTGCTGCCATCTTCGAAAGTTGGCTCTACTGCTTCATCAATCGGAACTTGCGAATCACCACCTTGGAAAGTCGGGGTACCCGTTTGAGGGACACCTTGAGGGCCAGTACTAGTTACATTAGTTCCTGTTGGAGTTACTGATGTAACTGTCGCGATATAAGTGACTTTCGCTGCAATACCATTTGCATCTTTGCGAGAAATGCTAATTTCTGGTGTTTCACCCTTGAACTGTTTGTCTGGCGTGAAGGTGACATTGCCCTCCGCATCTACTTCAAACTTACCGACTTTGGCAATTTCTTTTACATTCGTACCCGTGTCAAAGACTGGCGTGCTGTTGGCTGGGAATCCTACTTTAGGATCGCCAGCTTTAAAAGTTACACGGCCCTTTTGAACTTGGCCTTGCGGGCCTTCTGTCTGATCTCCAGTTCCTGTCGGAGTCACAGCGGTCACAGTTGCTCGATATTTGGTCTTGGCAACTGTTCCATTGACATCTGCACGGCTGAGTTCAACTTCAGGAGTTTTACCTACAAAGGTTTTGACTGGAGTAAAGGTGACATTACCCTCTCCGTCCACTTCGAACTTACCGACCTTGGCAATTTCTTTCACATTCGTGCCAGTGTCAAAGACTGGGGTGCTGTTCTCTGGGAAACCAACTTGAGGACTTCCTGGTTCAAAAGTAACCTTGCCTTTTTGAACTTGACCTTGAGGGCCTTTTGTCTGAGCGCCTGTTGCTCTTGGAGTGACTTTTTCAACAGTTGGCGTGTACTTAGCCGTTACTGGAGTACCATTCTTATCTACTCGCTTAACAACAACCGGGTCTGGTGTCCCAACAAATTGCTTGTCAGGTGTGAAAGTGACAGATCCATCTGGTGCCACTTCAAAGATTCCAACATTTGGAACGACCTTGCGCTTACTTCCATCATCGAAAGTCGCTGGAGTATCATTATCCATCGGTACATCTGGGTTACCACTGACAAAGTTTGGCTTACCTGTCTGTGGACGACCTTGTTTACCAGTGCTGGTAATGTTTGTCCCTGTTGGAGTAACAGCAGTGACTGTTGCCTTGTAGATAGCTGTAGCTGTGCTACCATTCGTATCTGTACGAGTAATCCTGATGTCTGGCGTAAGGCCTTTAAATTGTTTCTCTGGAGTAAAGGTTACATTTCCATCCTCATCCACTTCAAACTTACCAACAGTAGGCACTTCTTTAACAGCCGAACCATTGTCAAAGAGCGGAGTTGAGCCAGCTGGAAAGGCCACCGTTTGTTTTTGACCATTGACTTGCGCAGAACCTTCTGTGAAGCTGACTTTTCCTCGCTGAACTTGGCCTTGTATACCACTGGTTTCAGCATTCGTCGCACTTGGTGCTGCTGCTTTTACATCAGCCTGATAGGTAGCTGTTACTTCTGTCCCATTGACATCTACTCGCTTGACAGCCTCTGCCGCTGGCCGTCCAGTATAAGTCGGTAGTGGAGTGAAGGTAACTAGGCCTTGATTATCCACCTGATAAGTGCCGACACCATCAACTGTTTTAGTCTGGCTGCCATTATCAAAGGTTGGCAACTTCTTGCTATCAATAGGCACACGATTATTGCCTGGATTGAAGGTCAATTGCCCTGTCTGAACTGCACCTTGAATGCCCTCGCTGCTGGCACCTTGAGCAGATGGTCTAACAGGAGTCACCTTTGGCTGATAAACAACTTGATGCGGAATACCTTTGCCATCAATCATTTGAACAGACACAGGGTCTACAGTACCAACAAAGTTTTTGTTTGGTTTGAAAGTAATCTTACCTGTTGAAGGCTCGACTTCAAAACGACCAACTTCCTGACCATTTGATAAAGCTGGAACTCTAGTATCATCTGTTGTCGTTCCATCTGCTTTCACAAATTTTACAGGATTTGCTGCAGTCGGACTTGCCGGAGTTTTGCCAGCATCTCCATCATTAAAGACCGGCGTCTTTTCTTGCGTTAGTCCTTGAGCATCCCTTGTTTCATACTTAGGAACATTCAGCACGGTTGGTACATAACGTCCATCCATATTGTTGAGTTGGTCATTGATAGCTGCTTCAGCCTGATTCTTGGCAATCCAATCCGTACTTGCGCCGTTAGTATCAAAACGACGGATATTAATCCCCTGAGCTGTGCCGATAAAGCCAGCCTTAGGCTCATATACCACATCTACATCAGCGCCGTTTGCAGTTACTTTATAACGTCCTTCAGCAGTGTTGTACCAGCCTGCTGCATCAGCAGTCAGTTCATTTCCTCTCGCATCTAATACAATCGGAGCTTTAGTAGTATCAATTGCTACTTTCTGATTTTCAGTATTTTGAGCAATCCCCTGTGGAGTGAAATGAAGAGTGGCTGTCTGTCTCTGGTCACGGATTCCAGTACTTTCCTTCTTCTCGCCTTTTGGTGGATAGGTCAGTTCAACTTCTAAGTCTTCCACCTCACCACTAAATGCAGTTCCAGTAGGCTTTTCAATATCTCCCTTGTTCAAGGCAATACGAACCCGCATTCCCAGCTTGCTAAGTTCAGGATTGGTCATGGCTGGGTTCTTCTTAAAGTTAACAGTATAATCTCCCGCAGTTGTTACTTCGGTAAATTCACTGGCTTCATCTTCGTCAAAGACACCATTATTATTGAAGTCAATCCAGGCACGGACATAGGCTTTTTCGTATCCATTAGCCGAAGCATGGATGCGGAGAGAATAATCTCCGTCATGCAGACGGTTTACTGGAAAAAGACCATTGGTTTTCCCGACTAAATCATCAGACAAGAGCTGATTGACACCTTCATCGGCTAAATCATTCTGATCGTCATGCTTCCAGTTGTTTCCAGATGTAGTATCAATATCAGCCGCAACACGGCCCAAGAATGGCTGTGGATTTTGACCGCCAGTTTCAGCATTGTATCTTGAAATAGCATGGATAGCTTTTCCATAAGAATCCGGTGCATCACCTTCATCGATTGCCATAAAACCAATCATCGCAGCTTGCTGACCAGAAGAAGCTATGTAAATACCAACCTCTGATGCACCACGTGTCATGACAAGCGGAATTGTATTGTTTCTAGAAACGTTCGGTCCAAATACTTGACTTCCCAGTCCGCCAGTCTTTTGGTCAGGACTGACATAGGCCTGCCAATGAACCCCAGTACCGTCATCTCCAATAAATTGGCCTTCTGTAGTAGGCTTCATTGGCTTATAGGTTTCTGTAATCTCAGTAGTCACACCATTTGCGTCTGTAACTGTACGCTTCCACTCGGCCAAATGTTCCCAACCCTTACCATTGGTTGTAAAGATAGCATACTCGCCAGGGTTTGCCTCTTCTCCATCAGCCATGACAACGGTTGCTTTAACAGGCTTCCCACGATATCTAGCTTCAACTTTGAACTTCACACCGTAGTTGGCTTCATCTTTAGGAACCTGCAGTTGGGTCTTACGGCCTTTAGTATCAATTCCTTCTGACTTAATAGCAGACCATTGATTTTGAGCAGCACCAGTAATTTTAGGGCGGTAATCATCACCATACCAATACTGATAAGCATAATTATTGCTATTGGTATATTGAAGCCAAGTATTTTTTGCATTGGGATCATAACTGCTTTCGTACTCAGTCCCCTTTACTCGATCACGATAGATCTCTGTCGCATAGAAAGGTTTCAATTCCGTCACAGTCAGTTTGACCACATAGCCCGGCGAAATTTCCTTTTCATATACTGTTCCAACTTTAAAGGAGCCGTCTTTATCTAGATTTCTCAGTGATTTAGTATCACCAAAATCTAGCCAGTTCACCTGCTTCATCAACTCATCAGAGCGTTTCCTCACTGATTCTTCCAGTGTTGGTTTAGAAACTGTAGGATTAGGTGTTGCATCTTGTATAGCAGAGCTAGCTTGACCAGCAGGACTGGCAGTACGGAATGATGTTCCTGCCTCCATTGGCTGGCCATTACGCTCGGACCTTGGCATAGCCGCAGAACTTGGTTTTGGCGTATATTGCACTGAATAAGAGCGAGCCCGACTAGCTTCAGCAGGTCTGGCTTCATTAGAGGTCTCAACTGTTTGATTAGCTTCTTGCGCCTTTTCAGGTGCTGTTTGCTCTGAAACTGCAGCTGGACTTACCAGCTGATTTTGATCAGCACTTGCTTCTGAGTTAGCTGTTTCAGGAACAGCAGATGTTGCTGTATTCTCAAGAGCAGGCTGACTGACTGGCTGACTCATAGCAGAGTCCGTCGGTTTTTCTGGCAGTGAGATATTATCATCTACAGATCCGCTGGCAGTTTCATCTGCATTGACCGTAGCCGCAGTACCTAAAAGAAAAACGGTAGATAATAATACCGAGCAAACTCCGACATTTAATTTTCGAATCGAAAACTTGTTTAAATGGGGGTTAAATAATTCTTTTCCCATAGAATCTCCTATATTAATATTTAATAGCAATTGGTATTATACAACATTTATATATAGTTAGCCATGGATATGACTGTAGTTGAGGGGCATAGTGTCCAAAAATAGACACATAAAAAAAAGACTCCATTTTTATAGTAAAAAAAGAAGACTCGCAAACGAATCTTCTCACTTTTAACCTTCTGATAAAACCTTATCTAATTTTTCCTGTAGGGCTGCTAATTCCCAACCTTCGATTTCTTTTAGCTCATGATTGGTTACTGCCAGCCCCTCATATTCGAGTCCGCAGTTCTGGCAAAAGCGACTCATCACGTAGTCCAGCATTTCAATTTCTTTGCTAGGTTGAGAACCTTGCAAGAGGAAAAACACCTTTTTGCCCTTGAGTGCTTCCTGAGGCTCATGCACATCAGCCACTCGGTCCAACAGGGTTTTTAGCAAGCCTGAAAAAGACCACCAATAAATAGGACTGGTAAACACCAGTACATCGGCTTGGCTCAGCTGCTCATAGACTTGAAAGAACTGATCGTTTTCTGCTGACTGGCCATATTGCTCAATGTGGTAGTCCACTAATTGAAGAACCTCATAATCTCTATCCCGCAGAAAAAAGCGCCCCAACTTAAAACTATTTCCATTCCTATTCGGACTGGCATTTACCAAATAAATCATAGCTTCTCTTCTCCTTTATTTTTTCCAATTATATCAAAAAAGAGGGAAGCAAACAATGCTCGCCCCTACTATTTATTCCGACTTTTCCATATCTTCTTTCATTTCGTCCATATTAAACTTAGCAAAGAGATACTTGCGATCTTGTACCGGGAAACGCTGATCCAGCTGGTCTACAGCGCCCAACTCGACGACACCTTCTTTGATAACAAAATCCATAACATGTCCACCAAAAGTTAAATCATCCGATACAAAATGCAGATGATAGCCTGCTAGACTAACCCCGTGGAAAATCTCAGGCGTCCAGATACCAACGATGGTGCCTGTGACATTTTCCTTACGATACTCAGGCTGATTGACCGCTACTTCTGCAAACTTCCGCTCCGTCGTAGACTTGGGAATCATCCGAACATGCATGCGGGCGAAATCGCCGTGAATCTTGATAGAGCGGAAAAGATTTTCCCCATCATAGTAAGACTCAATCCGCTTCTCCAACTCCTTGTCATCCATCTCAAAGCGCTGACGGAAAATGACCTCCGCCTGGTGAGGAACCACTGCCGCATAAGGTACTGTCATATCCGGTGACACCTCAACCACTTCTGGCACTTCTCCAGATCCCTTTGCCTGATAAGCCTTACCATCGAGAATAATGAGCTCGCCATCAATAGAGTCCAGCGTTCCCAAGCCCAAATCTCCATACTGCAGCAGCTCTCCAACGGTCATACTTCCGTCGTAAAGACCAGCCATCAAAGCTCCCAAAGTATTATATTGAAATAATTTGATTGGTTCTGCCATTCCTATTCCTTAATCTTTCTCTTCCTAAAAATATTATTGCCCATCCAGCTAAGCTTTTTTCATCCTAATTACATGTGCTTACTGAATTTCTACGCCAATCATTATACCACAAATTATGGGAAGGGGCTGAGCGAGTGCTTCTTCAGCTCTTATAAGCTTTCATAAAGCTCCTGCATACTAGCATCATCAGGTACTAGTCTCAAGTAAGAAGCTGCAGCCCTTTTAGCTTCTTCAAATCGGCCTAATTCTCGCAAAAGATAGACATGCTGCTCTAGAAACTCTGGATTATCTTGCAATTCACGAGCCAGTTGATTATAGAGTTCCTCTGCTTTTTCCAGATTTTCCAAGGCCTGATAAGCACGCGCCAGATTCCAGCGGGTCAAGGCGTTATCGACTTCTTGGTCTGCAAATTCTAAAATATCCTCATAGCGCTCCTGCTCTAAGTAAAGAGTAGTCAGTCGCAAGGCAATCTCTTCCAAATCATCCGCATCTTCCTGAGCCTGCAAGAGATAATGTTCAGCCGCTTTCTCATCATGAAGTTCATAAGAAAGCTGCGAGGCTAAAAGCAAGAGCCGAGTCTCAAAAGGATTCTTAGCCAAGCCCTGCTGGGCAAGGGTCAGGGCTTCAGCCGTCCGATGCTCCGCATGAAGAGATAGGGCATAGCCATATTCGTAGCCTTCAAAATCCGGTGACAGAGTATCCAGTTGCTTAAAATAAAGATTGGCTTTCTGGTATTCTTCCTGGTCCGCTAATATAGTTGCTAGCTCATAAACCGCAGCATCGTCATACTCCAGCTCAACTGCTTTCTCCAAAAACTCAATGGCAGCTGCAAATTTTCCAAGACTGGCATAGCAGACCCCAATCCGCTGATAGGTTGAGACGCCTGTCTGTTCAAAGATTGAGCGATTCTCTAGCTGGGCATATTCCTTAATCGCCTGAGAAAAATCCCCCAGCTCCAAATCTATCTCAGCCAGACCAAAGGTTACCAAAGGCTCATCAGTCAGAGCCGCTGCCTGAGTCAGTTTCTCACGAGCCACATCAGGAAGCCCCTCTAGCTGATAGAGGTCAGCCTTAGCCAAGAGAGCAGCAACATACCAGTCACTGCCTGGCTGAATCTCCTCCAGATAGGCAAAAGCCTGCTCCAATTCCCCATCATCGCTGGCAATAGCTGCCAAGCTGATATAAGAAGCCGGATAGTCAGGAGCCAACTTTTCAAAAATACGCTTGGCCTGTGGGAAAAAGCCGATACTCTCTAAGTAATCGGCCAAATCCAATAATTCTTCTTCGCTGTCTGTAGTCAGGGCTTGCTCGAAATAGCGATCAGCCAGAGCTAGGTCCTGCTCCTGTAAAGCTGCCAACATTTGCTCACTCTTGCTCACTGATTTCTCCTTCTTGTTCAAAATCGGCTTCATAGAGGCCACTTACTTTCTGATACCACTTAAAGATGGCTGCAATGGCTACCTTGGCTGAAGCATAGGCGGGAATTCCCAGGAAAACGCCCCAAATGCCAAACATAGTACCAGAAGTTAATAATACGAATAAAATCGTAATCGGATGAATGCTGAGCTGACTGCCCAAGACCAAAGGAGAAACAAAACGCCCCTCGATTGTCTGCTCAACGATAAAAACGACAATGACTTTAGCCAGCATCACTGGACCACCAGCAATCAAACCGATAGCCAGAGCCGGAAGCATGGCCAAAAAGCTGCCCAGATAAGGTACTAGATTGAGAACGCCCGCAATTACTCCAAGAGTGACACCATAGCGCAGACCAATAATCTTGAAGAAAACGATAAACATCAGAGCTACAATGATAGCGACCGTCACCTGACCTCGCACATAGTTGGCCAGCTGGCTATTGATATCCGTCATCACTTGACCAAAGGAAGCGCGGAATTTAGTTGGCAGAAACTGGGTCACATAGCCTTTCAGATTTTTCCCATCTCTCAGCAGATAAAAAAGGATAAACGGCATGATGATAATAGCCACGACAATCTGCGAAGTTGTACTGATTAAGTTACCCGCCCAATTGACTGCCCTAGATGAAAAATTGCTGGCCCAATCGGTAATCTGGCTAGACAGATTGCTAGTGTATTCCTCAATCTGCGGCTTGAAATCTGCCGAAATATACTTAGTCACGACATCGTCGATGAACTTGTCAGCCTGCTTCAGATAAGCAGGAACATTTCTGACAAAGGCCATGACCTGATGCTGCAAGCTAGGAATAGCAACAGCCAAGCCCCAGATAATCAAAAAAGCAATTAAAACAAAGACAATGGTAATAGCAACCAGTCGATTAATCTTGTGCTTTTCCATCCAGTCGACGATGGGATTTAACAGATAATAAAGCAGACCGGCTAATATAACCGGCAGCATGATTACTCCCAAAAATTCAATGACTGGACTAAAAATAAAACTGATTTTACTCAGTATAAAAATATTCAGTCCCATCAAAAGTGTTACTAAAAATACTGTAATGGCCTTGTTATCCAAAAACCATTTAAAAAACCAAGATAGGCTAAAATCTTTTTCTTTGTGCTCCATATTCTCCTCCTTTAACTTGTCATTTCATTGTAACATTTTTCAGAGAAAAATTCTCTGCTCAGCTATAGGGAAAAGCAAAAAAAGAGAGGAGCCAGAAAACTTGTATTTTTCGCAAAATACAGCTTCTGACTTCTCTCTTCTGCTCCTACAGGACCAGCTAGAATGCAAGGCTATTTCTCGACAGCTGACAGAGAAATGCTAAAGCGCATCTTCCACCCATCAACGGCTTCAAACTGATATCGCAGACCATGCTTATCCAAAATCTGCTGAACGATAAAGAGTCCCAGACCAGTTCCGCCATCCTTGCGATTGCGACTGTAGTCTGGCCGATAGAAAGGCTGAAAAATCTGCTGAATTTGGTCTTTGTTCAAAACTCGTTCCGCCTCATTTTCGATGACTAGCTTACGCTCTTCCAGCCTAAGTAGAATCTGTCCACCTTCTACTGTATAATGAAAGGCATTGTCCAGCAAATTTTTGATAGCCTTGAGCAGATAGGTGCGGTTCCCCTTGACCTTCGCTTCTGCCAGCTCAACCTGAAAATGGTAGTGTCTGACATCTGCTAAAACTCTATAGGTGCTCAGATTTTCCTCCAAGACCTGCTTGAGTGAAAAGACTTCCTGTTCAGTTTCAGTCTTCATCTCCAGTTTAGAAATGGCTAAGATAGACTGGACTAACTCCGACTGCTCCTCTAGAATTTCTCGGCACTTCTGCAAGTACTTGTCTCGATCCTTGAACTCTCCTACACCATAAATCATACCATCGACCATCCCCATCATGCTGGTAATGGGCGTCTTGAGCTCATGTGATGTCATTCGCAAAAACTCTGCCTTTTCCCGCTCGCTTTCTGCTACCTTTTCATTTTCTAGGCGCAGAGCCTCAATACTGGTCAGTAGATTAGCATAGAGATGATTGATGTCTTGGGCCAGTTCGGCAATCTCATCACGTCCCTTGACCTGACAGATCACATCTGGAGCCAGACTCGTCATTTGACGGGTGCTCTTAGAGATGGCTTTGATCCGCTGACTGGAAGTCCGGCTGTAGAGATAGGCAGCCAGACCACCCAAACTTAGAGATACAAGCAAGACAAATGGATAGAGATTGAGCAAAATCCGACTAGCATCAGAAACAGGCTGTAAGGAATATTCTCCTCTCAGGACAACTTCTTTACCATCTGAAGTTCGAAAGCGTTCTGATAAACTCTTGCTCTCATAGTCACTGTTGGCAATCGTTGGAACGATGGTCAGCTGCAGAGAACTTTCGTCGCCAGCTTCGAGTGAGGGATAGAGAATAGTATTGTCTTTCGCCAGCAAGGTAAACCAAATCAGATTGCTCTTTTTACTATAATCGCTCAAGAGCTCGCCGATTTCCTGACTGGACTTTCCCTTGACCTGCTTGGAAACTTGGTCAAATTCTCTCTTAGCTTCTCCGCTCTTAACCTGCTGATAATACACCGGCATGGCAAAGTAAAGACTGGCTAGAACGATAGTCACCACCACGAAAATGATAGACGAGGTCAAGAGAAAGTTCTTTTTGACAATTTTCACTTGTCTTCTCCTCCAAGCTGGTAGCCCATACCCGTAATGGTTTTCAGTGGCACACCAGGAATCTTTTTGCGGATATTCTTGATATGATTATCCAGTACCCGACTATCCAGCTCGCTGTAGCCCCAAATGGTATTCATCAGCTGATCACGGGTCACCAAGTGGCCCTTCCTCTTAGCTAGAGTCTGCAAGATTTCATATTCTTTCTTGGTCAGAGGCATCTTCTCACCCTGCCAGTAAACCGTGCAGTCATCAATCGAAACCGTCAGGTCGCCAACAGCAATCTCTGAAGCAACTGTATTTCTGCGCAGAATATTCTCAATCCGTTTGACCAAGATTAGCGGTGAAAAAGGCTTGGTTACATAATCACTGATGAGGTGATTAAAGCTGACCAGCTGGGTATACTCGTCATCAAGTGCTGTCAAGATCATGACCGGAATCTGAGAAGTCTTGCGGATTTCCTTCAGTACTTCCAGACCACTCTTGGTTGGCAGCATCATATCTAAGATGACTAGATCAAAGGGTTCTTCTTCAAAAGCCTGCAAAGCATCGCCACCATCAAATACTGGCCTCACCTCATACTGACTTTCCTTTAAAAACTCGCAAATCACTTGATTAATCGTCGTATCATCTTCCACCACTAGAATCTTGTGCATACTTAGATTTTTCTCCTTTACCTATTCAAATCGCAGGGCTTCGATCGGATCCAGCTTGGAAGCTTTGACAGCTGGCAGGAGCCCAAATACTACTCCTATTATACAACAAAAGAGCAAACTTACAAAGACAGAAAAGAGGGATAAAATATACGGATAGGCTAGAGACTGGGTGATGGCAAAGCCTGAGGCGATACCAGCCACCACGCCAATAATCCCTCCCATCAGAGTCAGGATAACTGCCTCAATCAGGAATTGCTTGAGAATAATCTTCCGCCGAGCTCCCAGAGCCTTTTTAATCCCGATTTCACGAGTCCGCTCTGTCACTGAAACCAACATGATATTCATAACACCAATACCTCCGACTAAGAGGGAGATGCTGGCAATACCTGCTAGCAAGACGAAGTTAGACTTGTTGAGATTGTCCAGCTGCCGTTCAAATTCCTGCAGGTTGAGCACACCAAACATATAGTCTGACGGTGGCATTTGCTGATTGAGATAATCACTGACCTTCTTGGCCACCTTCTTCAAATCATCGGCCTTGTGGGTTTGGACAGTCACTTCTGGACTGACATTAATGGTATCAAAAATCCGATGCCACTGCTGCAGAGGAATATAGGCCACCTTTTCCGCACCAGCTGTTAAACCACTCTGCTCAGTCGACTCAAACACGCCAATGACCTTAAAGGGATTACCCAAGACTTCAACATATTTGCCGATACCATCACCCTTTGGAAAAAGACTGTCATAAAGTGACTTTTCTAAATAGGTCACCTGCTCTTGATTTTTAAAGGCTTCTGAGTCAAATCCTTCACCTTCCAGCAGACGCTGCTGCTTGATGTCAGCGGCTGTCTGCGAAACAGCCTGAATCTTCCCAGATGACTTTTGGCTCAGATAGTAAATCTTCTCATCTGTACCATAGGTCAGCAGAGCATTCTTGACCCCAGAGATTTCCTTAATCTTGCTTAATACATCCTCTCCCATAAAGGGAATATAAGAAGGTTTCTGAGCTTGAGATTTCTCTGGAATGGTCGGATCAATGGCGCTTTTCTTGTCATAGACGACCTTGATTGTGTTATTGTTGCCGCCGATGAGCTGACGCTTAGTATTTTCCGTATTTCCCTCAATGATAGAAAAGATAGCGATGATAGCGCCTATCCCGATGATAATCCCCAACATGGTCAGCATAGAGCGCATTTTATGCGACAAGATTGAATTCAGAGCTACAAAAATATCTTCCATACAGCTTCCTTTCTATCCTATCGCTTTGCTCTCTATATTACCGTCCCGCAGGATAACCGTCTGCTTGCAGAGTTGGGCTACTTCCGGCTCATGGGTAATGATGACAATGGTCTTGCCCTCATCATTAAACTGCTTGAAAAGATCCATAATCTGCACACTGGTCTTGGTATCCAGGGCCCCCGTTGGTTCGTCACCAAGGATGAAGCTGGGATTGGTTACCAAGGCTCGTGCAATGGCTACCCGCTGCTTTTGACCACCGGACAGCTCCATAGGCTTGAAATCACTTCTTTCTTCCAGTCCGACCAATCGCAACATTTCCAGAGCCCGCTCCCGTCTCTCTTTTTTAGGAATTTTCATGTAAGTCAGAGGCAGTTCCACATTTTGACAGGCTGTTAGCTTGGGCATGAGGTTAAAATTTTGAAAAACAAAGCCAATCTTCTGATTGCGCAAATCGGACAACTGATTGTCAGACAGCTCAGACACATCGGTCCCTTCAATATGATAAGTCCCAGAACTTGCCTTATCCAGACAGCCGATAATGTTCATCAGAGTGGACTTGCCAGATCCAGACGGTCCCATGATAGCCAGAAAATCCCCCTCTTTCACATGCAGATCAATTCCTTTTAAAATTGGAAATTCCTGACTGCCCTGCTGATAAGATTTGTGGATATCCTTAAGCTTTAACATGCTGTCCTACCTCCATCCCTTCTTCCATACCTGCTCTCGGTGTTGAAATGGTATCCTGCATAGTCAGACCTTCTGTAATCTCTACCAAACGGTCAGAAACTTTCTTGGTCTTGACTTCCTGCATTTTCAGAGTCTTGCCCTCTACCTTCCAGACATAGGTCTTGCCATTTTTATTGAAAGTATAAGCCTTATTGACAACTACCTTTCCTGCCTCAGGAGCATTCTCCACGATGTTGACATAGGAATGGGAACCCACCAACGGCATTTCACCACCTTGATCCAGCTCTACGGTATAAGGATACTTACCTTGGTTGGGATTTTCCTGTTGCTTATTCCCACCATTATTATTGGAAGTATTTTCTGCTGTCAGACTACCGACCTGAGTTACCGTACCACTCCAGCGTTTCTTAGGATCCTTGCGATCCACCACTTCCACTTTCTGGCCGACACTCAGCTTTTCACGGTCAAATTCACTGACAGTACCTTTGACCAGAGTTTTGGACTTGTCCATAATCTCAATAAAGTTTTCTTCTTCTTTTTTGGCCTTGGACTGATTAGGCAAATCTTCATTCATAGAGGTAATTGTTCCTGCTGTATCAGCAGTCACAGTATCATACTTCATCCGATCTGATTCTGTCTGGGCTGTCACTTGGGCCTTTTCAGCCTCAATCTGAGCTGTCGTCACTTCACTATCCGCAGTCTTAGCATCGCTCAACGCCTGAGCCAGCTCGTCTTCAGCAGACTTTATCTGCTCCAGCAATGACTCATCCTGACTGGAATTGTATTTGTCCTTGAGTGAGTTTAAGCTGGCCAACTTGCGATTATAGGTTTCCCATTTAATCGCAGCGCTGTTTTGAGCGGCTGTAATGCCATTTGCCTTGGACTGGGCATCATATTGAGCCGACTGGGCTGTCAATTGCTGCTCTGTCGCATAGGAAAAGAGCGGCTGTCCTTGTGTAACGGTATCACCATTTTTGACAAATACTTCCTTGACTTCCCCTTTAGAAGGGTCAATCTTGACCTTACTGCTATTGTTGGCAACTACTTCCCCAGATAAAACCAGGCTTGTTTTTTTGCTGTTATTGACAGCTTCTTGGACTGTCAGCGAATCAATCGCCTTATCTGCCATTTTCATGGCCTGTTGTTGATTGATCTGTCTAAAATACAGATAGCCTCCCAGCCCAGCACAAGCAAGAATGACCGTGCTGCCCAATAGAATGGTCTTACGATTCATTTTTTTTCTTCGAAACATATTGCCTCCAACCTACATGTTTTAATCTTTATTCAGCTTCTGAGCTAGATCCTGATCCATCTTCTGGAATTTCCTCACCATCTGCTGGGATTTGGATAACATTTCCATCAGGCATTGTGTATTCTGTCACTTCTTTGCCATCGACTGTCTTGGTCTTCTTATCAACAGCATCCTTCTGGAAGTCTACTTGTTTTCCATCCTTAATTTCTGAGTTATCTGCTTCTTTATTTCCGCATGCGGCTAAAAAGAATCCTGACATTCCGATAAGGGCAACGAGCATAGCAATTTTTTTAACGTTCATTTGATTTCTCCTTTGTTTAGCAAGCAGGAAGTTTGTTGCTTCCTGACAGTAATTGTTTTTTTGAACAATTCTATTCTAACAAAGCCATCTATCCCCTTCCTACCCACTATCTGTTTTTTATCTATTTTTTCAAAACCAATACTTTTCTGTTGAAAATCAGGCAAATTCTTCGCTCTAATCCCTATCATCTGCTTTTATGATATAATAGTAGCAAGCAATCTAAATATATACGAGGTAATGTCATGACACAAACAGTTTACTTTGGAACCTATACTCGCAGAGATTCCAAGGGAATTTACAAAGCAGATTTTAATTCTAAGAAAGGAACTTTAGAAAACTTGACCTTGCTTGCTGAAGAGCCCAGTCCAACCTACCTAGCCTTTGATAAGGCTGGACATCTCTATTCTGTCGGAGCAAAGGACGGACAGGGAGGTATTGCTGCCTTTGACCAGGCAGGTCAGCTCCTCAACCATGTCGTTGAAGAAGGGGCTCCGCTTTGCTATGTCGCAGTCGACGAAGAGCGTAACTTGGTTTACGGTGCTAATTATCATAAGGGACAAGTCTTGGTCTACAGACGTCTGACTGATGGCAGACTAGAACTGGCTGACTCAGCTACCCACCAAGGCCAAGGACCACACGCCAACCAAGCGTCTGCCCATGTCCACTATGCTGACCTTACACCAGATCAATACCTGATTACTTGCGACTTGGGATCTGATGAAGTAACCACCTATGATGTTGCTGAAGACGGAAAGATTAGCCCTCTGGATACCTACAAGTGTGCCGCTGGAGCTGGTGCCCGCCATATCGTTTTCCACCATCATTATAAAATCGCCTATTTAATCTGTGAGCTTAATTCTACTATTGAAGTCCTGATTTACGATGGAGTCGGCCATTTTGAACACCTGCAAACCGTCTCCACCTTGCCAGAGGACTTTGAAGGTGCAAACGGAACAGCTGCTATCCGTCTGTCTGCTGATGGCAAGTTCCTCTACGGTTCCAACCGCGGTCATGACTCTCTTGACGTTTACAAAATCTTAGCCGACGGCAGTTTGGAGTTAATCCAGATTGCACCTACCAATGGTCAAAATCCGCGGGATTTCAACATCACACCGGATCAGAACCATATCATTGCTGTCCATCAAGACTCTGATAATGCAACTATTTTCAAACGCGATGCAGAAAGTGGAAAATTGACAGAAATCTCCCACGATTTCTACGTTCCCGAAGCTGTTTGTGTGACCTTTAAATAAGCAGAATTCTTGTCTTTCTATTAGAAATTTGATTAAATAGTATAAAAAATTACTAAGGAGCAACAACTATGAATCCAGTAGATTTATTTAACCAAGTAAAAGAAATGATTGAAAAGAAAGACTTTGATGGCGCCAAAAAGTTTATCGAAGAAAACAAAGACAAACTCGGTGAATACCTAGATCAAGCTAAAAAATTAGTAGCTGGAAATGAAATGGCCAGCGGTGCTATTGATAAAGTTAAAGATTTGTTCGACAACTAAGAAAACAAAAACGCTTGAAAAATCAAGCGTTTTTTGTGTATCATTTTTTATATAATCAATGGTAAGAAAATTTGTGCTAAGCCTAGAAAAGCTAGATAACCCAATACATCTGTTGCTGTGGTAATGAAAATGGTCGAGGCTAGAGCTGGATCCTGCTGCAGGGTCTTGATAATCAGTGGTACAAAGTAACCAAATAGAGCCCCACATGCTAGATTGATCATCATAGCCAATACCACAATAACAGACAGATAGAAATTTTGATAGAAGACAAACATGACAATCGCTGCAATCAAACCGGTAAAGAAACCATTAACCAAAGCTAGCACGATTTCTTTGAATACTAAATTCCGATCTTCTTTCAGATCCAGTTTCCCCAAGGCAATTCCTTGGATAACCAAAGCAAGTGTCTGAGAGGCAGAATTTCCGCCCATTCCCGTGATAATAGGACTAATCGCTGCTAATGCTACAACTTTTGAAATCGTATCATCAAAAAGTGCCACTGTCGCAGAAGCTAGAAAGGCTGTCACTAGGTTAATCATCAACCAAGGTAAGCGTTTCTTGAGTGATTCTTTAAAAGGTCCTCCAATTTCTTCACTTTCTTGGACACCCCCCATCCGCAAGATATCTTCTTGATACTCTTCTTGCAAAACATCGACGATATCGTCAATAGTGATGATTCCTAACAATACCTGCCGATGATTGACGACCGGTACGACAGATAAATTATATTTGGCAGAAAGCTGTGCCACTTCCTCTTGGTCAACCTCTGGCGTTACACTCACTATCTGAGTATTCATAAATTCACTGAGTTTCATCTCCGCATCATGAATAAACAAATCACGAATATCAATCCAGCCAACTAGCGAATGATGCACATTTCTAATAAATAAGGTATCAATAACTTCTGTATTGGGCGAAATCTCCCTCAATTTATTGAGAGTTGCTGAGACGGTCAGGTTTTCATTTAAGGTGATGAATTCTGTCGTCATCAGACCACCAGCTGTCTGAGGATCGTAAGCCAACATAGCTTTCAAATTCTCTTGACTGGTATTTTTCATCATACTTAAGTATTGCTTACGCAAGTCCACACTCAAGTAACCCAAAATATCTACTACATCATCATCTGGCATAAGATGAAAAAGAGTGCTGGTACGTTTGAAAGAAATCGATTGGATAATCTGTCGTTGCAACTCCGGCTCGGCTTCTTTTAAAATCTCTACCAATTGATCATCACTAGCCATTTCTGTAAAGGTTTTGAGAAGATTCCCTTCCTCATCCTCCAAGGCCTCCAAAGAAAGAGCAATATCAATGGGATAGTAATCGTCAAATATCTGATTGAAAACTTCACTATCCTGTGATAGTAAGACCTGATTTAATAATTCTTCCATTGTACTCCTCCTTCCACTTTGCTAGTATACCATAAAAGACTGATTTTGATACAAGAAAGCTATAAAATCTTCAATAAATCGCTCACTTTTCCAAGCATGTAGTCACAAGGAAACGCAGGGATTACTTGATTATATTTTCCTTAGCAAAAGCTATCATCTTGTCCCCCAATTTTTCAAGGGAAAGAGCATGACCAGCCCTACACACTACTTCTAGGCAATTTTCTAGGAAAAGGTAATAAATCTCCCTCTCATCAATTAGGCTTGATCCTAAATCAAAAAAAATCCATTGTCATATCTTTACACATCAAAAAAGCTAGGACTATGTCCTAGCTCCTCTTATATGTTGTTAGATTATTTTTTCAAGTTATAGAAAGCTTGAAGACCTTTGTATTGAGCAACTTCACCAAGTTGATCTTCGATACGAAGCAATTGGTTGTATTTAGCAATACGGTCTGTACGTGAAAGTGAACCAGTCTTGATTTGACCTGCGTTAGTTGCAACTGCGATGTCAGCGATTGTTGAATCTTCAGTTTCACCTGAACGGTGTGATACAACTGCAGTGTAACCAGCTTCTTTAGCCATTTCAATCGCTTCAAAAGTTTCAGTAAGAGTACCGATTTGGTTAACTTTGATAAGGATTGAGTTAGCAGCACCTTCTTTGATACCACGTGCAAGGTAGTCAGTGTTTGTTACGAAGAAGTCGTCACCAACAAGTTGTACTTTCTTACCAAGACGTTCAGTAAGAGCTTTCCAACCATCCCAGTCATTTTCATCCATACCATCTTCGATAGTGATGATTGGGTATTTGTTAACCAACTCTTCAAGGTAATCGATTTGTTCTGCAGACGTACGAACAGCAGCGCCTTCACCTTCAAATTTAGTGTAGTCGTATACTTTACGTTCTTTATCGTAGAATTCTGATGATGCACAGTCAAATCCGATAAATACATCTTTACCTGGAACATAGCCAGCAGCTTCGATAGCAGCGATGATAGTTTCTACACCATCTTCAGTTCCTTCAAAGCGAGGAGCGAATCCACCTTCGTCACCAACGGCAGTTTCCAAACCACGAGATTTAAGGATTTTCTTAAGAGCGTGGAAGATTTCAGCACCGTAACGAAGAGCTTCTTTGAATGTTGGAGCACCAACTGGCAAGATCATGAACTCTTGGAATGCGATTGGAGCATCAGAGTGAGATCCACCGTTGATGATGTTCATCATTGGAGTCGGAAGAACTTTAGTGTTGAATCCGCCAAGGTAGCTGTAAAGAGGGATTTCAAGGTAGTCAGCAGCAGCACGAGCTACAGCGATAGACACACCAAGGATTGCGTTCGCACCCAATTTACCTTTGTTAGGAGTACCGTCCAAAGCGATCATTGCACGGTCGATGGCTTGTTGGTCACGAACATCGTAACCGATAATAGCTTCAGCGATAACGTTGTTTACATTATCAACTGCTTTTTGTGTACCAAGACCACCGTAACGAGATTTGTCGCCATCACGAAGTTCAACTGCTTCGTGCTCACCTGTAGAAGCTCCTGAAGGAACCATACCACGTCCGAAAGCACCTGATTCAGTATAAACTTCTACTTCAAGTGTTGGGTTACCGCGTGAGTCTAGGACTTCGCGAGCGTAAACATCAGTAATAATTGACATTTCTTACTCTCCTTATTATTTAAAATTATTTACTAGTCTATGATACCTCAAAAACGCTTTTTTTTCAAGGAAAAATAGAGAATCTAAGCAAATTTGAGAAATTTTGCACAAGAAAACGATTCCAAATTTACTATATAAATGCTTTTCCAGCAAATCAGAACAGACATTCGAGCTTTTAGAATTCCTCCTTTTATGGTACAATTTTATTATGACTGATATTAATAAAGTAATCATGGAAAAAGCTCAGGGCGGAGTCAAGCTCAATCCTGATGAACAGCGTAGATTTTTAGGGACTTTTGAGGAGCGAGTGCTGGCTTCCTGCTCTATTGAGCAAGCCAACGAGACCCTCATTCGCAGTCATTTCAAGGAAATGCTCAGCAGCATCATGAAAAACTGCCAACCTGTAATTGTCAAAATTTCCCCAGAAGTTGAGTCTGGCAATCAAATCTTTTATCTAAAAACTGCTAAGGAGCTGGGCTGCGAGGCAACTATTGTCTCTAGCGATTACCAGTCTTCTCCTTTTGGCCTGATTGTCCATAGCGACCATCTTGTCCAAGTAGATGACAAGGATATGAACCAACAGTTTGCTGGGCTCCTTCAGCCAGCAGAAATCCCTGCAAAAGAAAAGCCCTCCCTCTGGAAAAAATGGTTTGGATAGAATGACAAATTTAGAAAAACTTTTTTCCTTCTTTGAAGCAGAAAATCAGCGCGATTGGCAAACCTATGAGACCTTTCTTTCTGATCATGTTAGCTGGGAATTAGAAGGTGACACAACCGAAATCATCGAAGGAAAAGCGGACTACTTGACTAAGATTCAAAAAGCCTACCATAACAACCCCGTCCAATTTCGTTGTACTTATTATCAGCTTAGTCCTGACCAGAGTCGGATTGTGACCCTTTTAGAAAATGACTTTGGTGACCTGTCTTGTGACATCTTCTTCTTTGAAAAGGGCATGATAGTCAAAGAAATTGAATACCTACTAAAAAAAGCGGACTAACCGCTTTTTTTCATCTTCAGAACATTGCCAATATTTCTGGCTGTGCGAATCAAATTTTTCTCCGCCTGCTCTAGAATCCTATCCAAGCTATCTGCTCGCGCAATAATCGGAAAAGCTGCCTGAATATTCTCAACTGGGAAATCGGGTAAATCATCTGCCAGACTGCCGCAAATAGCCAGTACTGGGATGCCGTCAGGTGTTCGTCTTGCGACCCCGATCGGTGCCTTGCCCGCCAAAGACTGACGGTCCAACCGACCCTCGCCCACTACGACCAAGTCAGCTTTTTTAACTCTTTCATCAAAATCCAGTAAATCTAGACAGGTTTCAATACCCGAAACGATTTTTCCTCCGGCAAAAGCAACCAGTCCTGCTGCCATTCCGCCTCCGGCTCCAGCTCCATCCATATCAATCACCTGAGGATCAACCAACTGATAGAAATCTGCCATGGCTTGATCCACTTGAGAGAATAATAAGGGTGCTAGACCTTTCTGACCTCCGAAAACACTTGTCGCACCACGCTCACCGCATAGAGGATTGTATACATCCGTCAAAATCTCAATCTCAACTTCTTTCAAGAAAGCAGGAACCTGCTCAACTGATATTCGAGCGACCTTTCCCAAAGACGAGCCAATGGGGCGCAATCTATGATTCTCCGCATCGAAAAATTCATAGCCCAGGCCCGCTGCTAGTCCAATCCCACCGTCGTTGCTAGCCGAACCTCCAACACCAACTAAAATCTTTCTAACACCTTCTTCAGCCAGGTGCAAAATCAATTCTCCCAATCCTTTGGTTTCTATGGCCAAGGGATTTCGTTTTTCCTGAGGAATAGAGGCAAGTCCGACCAAATCAGCCATTTCAAAAAGCGCTTGCTGACCATTTCTGGCGTAGGGCATTTTTACTGGCTGGCCAAAGGGTCCGGTTACGGTGTGGTAAAATTCAGCCCAGCCCAAGGCTGCTGTCAGCGCAGCCATTGTCCCCTCGCCGCCGTCACCGACCGGCAGCAAGTCAAAGCTGGCATCTGGCAAGGCCTGAGAAAAGCCTGTCTGAAGAGCTTGAGCAACCTGAGCCGCTGACAAACTTTCCTTGAAAGAATCCGGTGCAATTAGAATATGCATGCCTCTCTCCTACTCTTTTCTATTGTCTAAAAGATCAATGACCCGATAGAGATTGCATTCCTGAATCTGATAAGGAGCCTGCTCTCGCACGATCGGCTTGGCCATAAAGGCAATTCCCATCCCAGCTGCCTGAATCATAGGCAGATCATTGGCACCATCCCCCATAGCGATTGTTTGATTTAATTCCAACTTGTTTTCAGCTGCCCATGCTTTTAGCATGGCAAGCTTGGTATCCTTAGTGACAATCTCTCCTAAGACTTGTCCTGTCAAAAACCCCTGTTGAATTTCCAAACGATTTGCCATGACGTAGTCAATTCCAAGCTGCTCAGCCAGTCTGTCCACTGTCTCATGAAAACCACCTGACACCAAGCCTACTTTATAACCACGTTTATGCAGCTCATCGACCAGTTCCTCGGCTCCCGGAGCGAAGTGAATCCTTTTAGCAATTCGAGCAAAAATATCCTCTGGCAGCCCTTTTAAAAGGGCGACCCGCTCACGCAAGGCAGCTTCAAAATCCAACTCTCCTCGCATGGCACGCTCGGTAATAGCCGCAACCTGAGCTCCTACCCCCGCCTCCTCTCCTAGCAGGTCAATCCCCTCTTCCATGATTAAGGTGCTGTCTACATCCATGACTAACAAGCCTTTGACTGTTTTCATTGTCTGACCTCATTCTTTCTATTTTTTTGTATTATACAGGAAATTCTATTTCAAAACAAGCTGGGAAAAATTGAAGTCTCAGAATCCTTGTTACTGACTGTTCTCTAGCGTTCTCTTTGTAAAAGAAAAAAGTTCCCGAAGGAACTTCTTTTAAAAGCGAATATTCTCTCGTGTTTTTTCGTAGGATGTCACAAAACGCTCTGTCACGCCTGGCTCGACAAGATCCAAAGCTTTAGAAATGATTTCCAAGGATTGAGCATAGTCGTAGTCATGTTCAAAGACATACAAGGACTTGTTGAAAGCCGCCTGTACATTATCATCAAAGGAACGATAGCGGTTTGAATACTGCAGCAGCTGCTCAGTCAAGGTAGCATCTTGGACGATACGATAGGTTTCTTCTTCCAATTGCTCCATATCATTCCCTAGAATTTCCAGCCAACGGTTAACTGATTCGATATTGACTCGTGTAGCTTCCAATTCCTTCACCAACTCTTCAATATTATTGCTGGTTGAGAAGAAAATTTCTAAGAAAGAGTCTGGAATACCTGGCAAATTGCGTTTTTCCATATATCTCTTAATGGTATGCAATTTGTTAGCATAGATATTGACTTTCTGGCGAGCGTTGGCATCATCTTTTTCAATCTCTGCCAGAGCTTCGCCAAGAGAAATCTGCTCATCTTCGATTTCTTTCAAACGCTCTTGGATAGCTTCCAACTCTTCCTGAACCACTGAATAAGCTTGCTTGGTTTCAGAAGAATCTTCTACCGCGCTAAGCACCACATCTTCCTGAGCAGAAAGCTCAGCTTGCAACTCCTTGACATGAGAAGTTTCTGTATCAGAGATAAGGAAGGTTTGAGATAAACGTTCTATCTCTTTTTGGAGTTGCTGGTTGTTTTCCTTTGTATGAGCCAGATAGCTAGGCAAGTTTTTAATCAGCTTCTCCACTACTTTGTGGGCTTCAATTTCCCGCGTAAAAATTTCATAGAGAGCGTTAATCTCTTCTTGAGCCTGCTCATTTTCATACTCAGCATTATCCAGCTCTAGGGCTGAAATATTGGCTTCGTTACGTTTGAGGCTTGCATGAAGCTGCTGGAAGCGAGACTCTATATCTGTTTCGATAAAGTGATAACCAGATTCCAAGAGCTTACGGTGACCAGATTCTAAGTCTTCCAACTGATCTGGCAATTTCACAGTCAACTCTTCGACAATGGCAGGAACTTTCTCAACGATATGTGTCAGAGCAAGGATATGATCCTCTGCCTTATCCAAGATTTCAGCCGCCTCAACCGGGTCACCTGAAGAATTAAGGGTCACAAACTGAGAAAACTCTGATTGGATATTTTCCAGCTGTTTCTCAATCTCAGCTAGGGCTTGCCCATACGAGTCTGCATTCTCCGCCACCTGAGTTTGCAGTTTTTCAAACAAATCCAAGGCATGGAGCACACGACCACTGTTCTTAGACTCTTGCTCTTTAAGATCTTCCAAGGCTGCACGAATCATCTTGATATCTTCGTCAATCAAATCAATCTGACTCTCAATATTGCCGATGGCATGCTTGGCTTTTATGAAACGGAATGAATTATTGTAACCTTCTGCTTCAAATAGATTATTTTCGATATCAGCAAATGAATTTAAGGACAAGTCTACCCATTTTTGATTCCATTCACGGAAGGCCACCTGACTCTGCCCAATCAAATGCATATTTTTTACTTCTTCAACTTCATCATTCACAGGAAGATTATAGAGTGCTTCTTTTCTCTCCTCCAAATTTTGAAGTAAAGCTTCATTTCTCTTTCTCATCAGAACTGCAGTACCATAGCCGACAACCAAAAGCAGAGCTACCACAGCAACGAGAATAACTAGTCCAATAGACATATAGAACTCCTTCACATTGTTACTATAAAGCAAACATAATGATTATATCATATTTTTGCCCATAATGGTTGATTTTTCTGATTTTTTTAGACGTCGAGCGTACTGTATACAGCATTTTCTTCGATAAATTCACGACGAGGTTCAACGCGATCCCCCATCAGCATGTCAAAAATCTTGTCAGCTTCCGCTGCATCATCCACTGAAACCCGTGCCATCAAGCGATGTTCAGGATTCATAGTCGTCTCCCACAGCTGATGGTCATCCATCTCTCCGAGACCCTTGTACCGTTGAATGGTTGGCTTGGAGCGACCTTCACTGTAGCGAGCCAAAGCAGCTTGAAGCTCTTCTTCCTGATTAGCACCTGGCTGGATATATTCTTTGACTTCACTTCCGACCTTGACACCATAGATTGGTGGCTGAGCGATATAGACAAATCCTGCTTCCAGCACCGGCTTCATATAGCGGTAAATCAAAGTCAAGAGCAGGGTCCGAATATGAGCTCCGTCTACATCGGCATCGGTCATGATGACTAATTTTTGGTAGCGGGCCTTGCTGACATCAAAGTCAGCACCGAAGCCAGTTCCCATAGCAGTAAAGAGACTGCGGATTTCTTCATTGGCCAATATCTTGTCCATGCTGGCTTTTTCAACGTTGAGAATCTTACCACGAATTGGCAGAATGGCCTGAAATTCACGGTTACGACCGGACTTAGCTGAACCACCCGCTGAATCCCCCTCAACGATGAAAAGTTCTGTTTCCTGTGGGTCGTTGGACGAGCAGTCAGCCAATTTACCTGGCAGATTGGAGATTTCCAAGCCAGACTTTTTGCGGGTTACTTCCCGAGCTCGCTTGGCAGCAATTCTGGCCTTAGAAGCCAAAATTCCTTTTTCAACGATTTTTCGAGCCACCGCAGGATTTTCCAAAAGGAAATCTGAGAAAGCTTCACTAAAGAGGCGATTGGTAATCTTGACCACTTCGCTATTGCCCAGCTTGGTCTTGGTCTGACCTTCAAACTGAGGGTTAGGGTGCTTGACAGAGATGACCGCTGTCAGTCCCTCACGAACATCTTCTCCAGTCAGATTGTCCTCGTTTTCTTTGAGAAGCTTATTTTTCTTAGCATAGTCATTGATAACCCGTGTCAGGGCTGTCCGGAAGCCTTGCTCATGCGTTCCACCCTCGTGGGTGTGGATGTTATTAGCAAAGCTCATAACTGTTTCATGGTAGCCAGTCGTATACTGCATAGCTACTTCAACCGTAATGTCATCCATTTCACCATCGGTATAAATCGGTGTTTCAAAGATTACATCCTTGTTTTCATTGATGTATTGGACATAGCTGGCAATCCCACCTTCATAGTGGTAATCCTTGACCTGCTCCATTCCATCTCGCTTATCAGTGATGGAAATTCGGAGACCACGATTGAGGAAGGCCAGTTCTTGTACCCGCTTATTGAGCTTTTCAAAGTCAAATTCTACTGTTTCAGTGAAAATCTCTGGATCTGGTGTAAAGTGAACTGTCGTACCAGTACGGTCTGTCTCACCGATGATTTCTAGATCAGCGACTACATGACCGCGACGATATTCTTGGTAATGAATCTGACCGTTCTTATAAACGCGGACATCCAGCTGAGTGGACAGGGCATTTACAACGGAAGAGCCCACACCGTGCAGACCTCCTGATACTTTGTATCCGCCACCGCCGAATTTTCCTCCGGCATGGAGCACGGTAAAGACGGTTTCTACGGCCGGACGGCCTGTTTTCTCCTGAATATCAACAGGAATTCCCCGACCGTTATCGACTACAGTGATGGAATTGTCTTTTTCGATAAAGACTTGAATGTGACTGGCAAAACCAGCCAGCGCCTCATCAATTGAGTTATCAACAATTTCCCATACTAAATGATGAAGACCTTCCTTGGAGGTCGAACCGATATACATTCCTGGACGCATACGAACGGCTTCTAAGCCTTCTAAGACCTGAATCTGACTGGCATCATATTCCTGGGCCTGTATATCTTGCTGCTTTTCTTCTGTCATAGTGTTCCTTTTCTAATCAATATCTATAAATTCTTCAAGATGCTGCATATTATCAAAGAGATAGGTAACAAAGCCAGCTGCCTGCCCTGCTTCAATATCCAGTGGACGGTCACCAATGACCAAACCAGAGACAATCTGATACTTGTCTTTTAGATAGAGCATGGAGTCTGGTGAGGGTTTCCTTGGAAAACCATTCGCCGATGTCACCACTTCTGTAAATGCTGATGCAATCGCAGTTTTCTCCAAGATTTCCAGCACTTGGTTGTCCCGGTGGGAGACCAGAAAGTTCCGACCACCCTTGTCCACAATCCGCCTAAGCAAGTCTGTCGCGCCGTCAAATAAGACAGGGTGAGTCAACTCTTCTGCTTCATTGGCCTTATAAAACTTTAAAAAGTCTTTTTCTTGGGGAGCAAACTGCTGGACAGCATAGTCCGTAGACACCTTGAGGGCCTTATAAACTTCATCGTGACCAGCTTGCAGACCAAACTCTTTCAAGGTTTGAACAAAAGCTGCAGTTGAAGTTTCATAATTATCCAAGAGTGTTCCACCTAAATCCCAGATGTAATCTTGATAATTCATACCTTTCATTATACCATATTTTTCATGAAAAAGGGGCTAATATTTGCCCGAATCCAGCACTTTTGCGACTTTTTTCAAGCCTTTTTCTAAACAAAATATCTCAAAGAATCCAAAATTTAAAAATGGATGATGGTTTCGTCCTTGTCAACAGCTCTAACCCCCTACCAAATAGAGAACGACAAAGATGCATAAGGGTTCAAAAAAGCTGGGACATATTTTGAGTCCCAGCCTATTTTTAGTTTCCAAATACATCTGTATAAAGCATAGCATCAGCCAACTGGTCAGCGTCTCCTCCCAGCTGACGAACCAGCTCATAGGCAAAAGCCAAGGCAGTTGATGGACCACGACTAGTGATCAGCTTCCCATCAACAAGAACTGTTTCTTTACGGTAAGTTCCATTTTCAATATTGTCTCGAGCACCATCATAGCAAGTGAAATACTTACTAGTCAAGATACCTGCGCGGTCAAGAGCAATCGGAGCGGCACAAATAGCCGCGATGAATTTGTCCCCCTGCTGAAAGTCCTGTAAAAGCTGCATCAGGCGGTCATCATCACGGAGATTGGCCGATCCTGGCATCCCCCCTGGCAAAATGACCATATCGTAGTCATCCAGTCTGCCCTTCCAGACCTGATCTGCTTTAACAGTGATGGCATGAGAGCCAGTCACTGATTCATCAAAACCAATCATATGGCAGACAAGACCTGCACGGCGCAAGACATCCACAACCGTCAGGGCCTCGATTTCTTCAAAGCCGGGAGCTAAGAGTAAAGCTGCTTTTTTCATGAAAATATCCTTTCTGATATGAGCCAATCACAAAAACACATCTGATTTGTGAGACAAAAACTTGCTTTATATTTATTTTAATTTCTTCAGTACGACTTTTTTTCGGACAGCAGGAATTCGCTCCTTCTTTTCATCCGTCAAGCTATTCTGATAGGAGACGGACAGCAGGAGACCAACACCGATAAGATTACTGATGATGGAAGAACCACCCTGTGAGATAAAGGGTAGCGGAATCCCTGTTAAAGGTAGAATTCCTGTCACCGCTCCAATATTTTCAAAGATATGGAAGAGCAGCATCATGATAAAGCCAGTCGAGATGTAGGTATAAAACTGCTTGTTGGATTTAATTGTAATCTTGAGCATGCGATAAATCAGCAGTAAATAGAGCATGATAACCAAGGTCGAGCCCAAAAAGCCAAAATCTTCTGCAATGACGGTGAAAATCATATCGCTTTCCCGAACAGGCACCAAGAGATTAGAGACATTAAAGCCTTGGCCAGTCAGACCGCCGCTTCCGACAGCGATTTGTCCCTGTGCTTGCTGGAAGGTAGTCGTCTGAGCGTAGTCAAAGGGATGGAGCCAAGCCAAAATCCGATTGATTTGGTAGGTTGGCATGCCTAGATTATGCAGAAAAGCACGGCCGCCATCGGAAATAAAGATAAAGAGAAATCCTCCCAACAGCAGGACTCCCGTCAGAAAGACCGGCAGGATAATCTTCCAAGAAACACCTGATAGTAGAACAATGCCGCCGTATATAGCAACAAAAACTAAAGCCGTCCCCAAATCACTCTGAAGGGTTAACAGAACCAGAACAGGCACTGTGCAGAGCCCAAGCTTCAGAATCAGAAAAAAGTCTAAAGCCAAGGTTCGCTCATCCTGCTTGTGCTGCTGGAGAAAATGGACCACCAGCCGTGACAGCATGAGAATATATGAAATCTTCATGAACTCCGAGGGCTGAAAAAGGGTCACACCACGAATAGCAATCCAGTTTTTGGCACCAGTGGAGGCTACCAGAGATTGGCTGTAAAAAATCAGAGGCAAGACCATGAGCCCAAGACCAAAAACATAGAGATAAGGCGTAATTTTCCAGAGAAACTTGGTGTTAAAAAACATGAGGATAAAACTGAGCAGGAAGCCCACCGCAATCCAGGCAATCTGCTGACCAACCATGGGCCAGGCATTGTCAGGATAATCATGACTAACAGCAATGTAAATAGCCACAACACCGATTGAGAGCAGCATCAAAACGGGCAAAATTAAACTATAATCAATCCGAGACTCAAACGTCCGTCTTTGATAGGGCATAGTCCCTCCTTTTTAGAAAAAATACTGGATAATCAAGCTAGAAACAGCGACACAAAACCAAGCAAAGGCACCAGTCAGCAAAGGCGCTGCTCCTGCTTGCTTAAACTGCTTAAAGGAAACCTTTGCGCCAATAGCTGCCAAGGCCATAGCCATCAGCCACTGAGAAATGAATTTTGTATAAGGGATGACAGCAGCCGGCAGAAATCCAAGACTGCTGATAAGTGAAGCTAGGACAAACCAAGCTATAAACCAAGGAAAAATCTGTTTCAAGTTTGTCTTTTGTGACGACTTCTTAGACTTGATATAGCGATAAGCTGCGAAGATCAAGCAGGCCGGTACAATCATCAGAGCCCGACTAAGCTTAACAATGGTCGCCAAGTCGCCAGCTGACGGGCTATATGTATAGCCTGCCGCCACTACTGACGAAGTATCATTGATGGCTGTTCCAGCCCAAGTCCCGAAAAAGGTATCCGACATCTGCAACAAATGCCCTAAAAAAGGGAAAATGAATACTGCTAAAATATTGAAAAAGAAAATAGTGGAGATAGACAGAGCGATTTCCTCTTCATCAGCTTCCAAGATTGGTGAAGCAGCCGCTATGGCAGAGCCACCGCAGATGGCTGTTCCAAAACCAATTAAAATAGTCAAGACACGATTCATCTTAAAGAAACGGCCAGCCAGATAGGCCGCCAAAAAGGCTATCAGAATCGTAATAAGACTGATACGAAGAGAAGAAATCCCTGTCTCAGAAACCTGACCAATGGACATGGAAAATCCCAAAAAGATGATGGAATACTGCAGCAATTTCTTCCCTGAATAGCTGAGTCCTTCCTGAAAAACAGCCGGCAGCTTCATGCTGTTGTTCAAAACAATCCCAAAGACAATAGCCAAAACACTAGAGCCTATCAAGGGAAGCAAGCCGCCTAAAAAGATAGAAACAGCCGCTATGCCAAAGGATAACAGAATTCCTGGTAAATATTTTTTCACGAGCACTCCTTCTTTCTTATGCCTCTCATTATAACAAATTCTTTCCCAAAAATCTGAATGGAACTAAAAAATCAGCCAATAAAACTCAGCTGATTTCAGATAGTTTCAGTCAAAAAAGTCTTGTAATTCATGCATAATGGCTGCCTCTGGCATAATATCCAAAGAAGCCAATTGTGACAGATGATGCTGAATCTGCTTTCCATAGCGTTTACTAGAAATGCGATTGTCCAAAAGAATGACAGCTGACTTCTGATGCTCATTACGCCGGGTCCGGCCAATAGCCTGCTTAAGCCGTAAGATGGCAAGAGGCAGTTGATAATCATAAAAGGCATTCTTACCTTCTGCTTTCAGGCGGCTGTTAATCTTCTGCACAAAGAAATCCTTGGGATTGTCAAATGGAATCCGAGTGATCAACTGAATAATCTGATCTTGCTCAGCAAAATCTGCCCCCTCCCAGAAGCTACCAGAGCCCAAAAGGATACTTGCCTCTCCTCTATCAAAACGGCGTTTGATATTGCCGGCATCGCCATTTTTATATTGGGCCAAATGCGGTAGAGCCAGCAAGTCCGAAACAGTCAAAAGCAAGTCTTTAGAGGTGAAGAGAACGACGATAGGCAGACCTAGTTCTGCTACTTTTTGCAGGCAAGCAACAATCTCTTGCGCAAAATCCTCAGTTGACAAATCCACTACTGCTGGAAAACTTTCATCTAAAAAGAGCTTCTGCAGCGGCTTCTTCTTGCTTTTCAGCTTGTAAAAGTGATAACTTTCAAAGCCTAGCAACTGCGCCAAATTGACCTTAGAGCTGATTTCCAGAGTAGACGAAACCAAGATAACCTTGGTGCTTTCAGGCAGGAAGTCGGTAAAATGCAGCAATTCTGAACGACCGGCATGCAGAGTCATCAAGCGATGATCTGCCAAAACTTCATCAACCAACCAATAATACTGGTATTTGCCACTGAACAGGTGCTGCAGCTCAGGCAATGCACTTGTCTTTAACTCGGACACATCCTGGAGCAGTCGGGCAATCTTTTCCGGACTTAGCTCAGATGCTTTCTTGCGATGCTTCTCTGCGGCATCAGCCAGCTCAAACTGAATGCTTTGCAAAAGCCGTTGCTGCAGAAGTTCTCCTTCTTCCTGAAGGAGATGATTTATCTGCTGCAGCGTTTTAGTTAGATTAATACTGGCCTGGGAGAAGCTTTCCAAGGCGAAAAACATCTTCTGAGCTTCATCAACTACCAGAATGCGATTGTCCAGCAAAGACTGGTCATCCTCTAAACGCGTCAACAGGTATGCATGATTGGTAATCACGACACGACTGGTAGCTGACTTGACCTGTCCTAACCGCCAAAAATCTTCCTCATAAAAAAGAGAATGTTTGCTTAGCTTGCCATCATGACGGATTTCAGTGAAGTAGCTTGAGAAGCGATGAGCCTGCCCGATTTCGGTCAAATCACCTGTTTTGGTTTCTGCCAGCCAAACCAAGAGTTGTAGCTTGCAGCGATTCACCAGACGGTTGTCATATTCCCTATCCAATGTCTGATAGAAATGGTCCAGTTTGAGATAATTCTCCGGACTCTTGAGACTGTGAAAGGAAATACCAAATACTTCCTCCAACAATCGTCCTTCCTTTTGCAGCAGCTGGTCCTGCAGGATCTTAGTCGGAACCGTCACTAGTACTTTTTCTTGACCTCTAGATAGAATAGGCAGCAAGTAGCCAAAAGTCTTACCTAAGCCTGTCTGCGCCTCTAAAAAACTAGGCTTCTGCTGGTCCAGAGCTTCCTCCATAAAATAAGCAAATTTGAGCTGTTCTGGCCGCTCTTCTAAGCCCAGCAGGTATAGATTGGTCAGGAAATCCTGCGACAGCTTCTTTTCCGAAGTCAGCTTTTGGGGAAGTCGCAGGAAAATACCATGGCAGGATTGCAGTTCCTTATCTTGCTGATCCGGCATCGTCTGATAAACTTCCTCGATAGCCAAGCGCGACTCATAGATAATGCTGTCCGCCAAAGTTAGCATTTTCTCAACCAAGGCCTTGGGCAGGCTCTTGATTTTGTCTTGTATTTTTAAAAATAGCTGAGCCGTTGCTTGAGCATCTGCCAGAGCAGTATGAGCGTTTTCTAAAGAAATATCCAGCAAATTACAGAGATTACCCAAGGAATATTTATCAAAGGTCGGGTAAAAGACCTGAGCCAACTCTACCGTGTCCACACGCGGTGTCAGCAAGTCAAACCCTTCCCAGAAAAGGGCCTCCGCTAGTAGATTGGCATCAAACTTGACATTATGAGCGACAAAAATCGCATCCTGAATCAACTCATATACCTCAGCTGCTACCTGAGAAAACTCCGGTGCTCGGCCAAGCCGCTCATCATCCAAACCTGTCAGCTCTTTGATATGCTCATCCAGTTCCTCATGAGGATTGACATCTGTTTCATAAGTCTTGGTAATGATTCCATTCTCAATCAGAACAATGCCAATCTGGATAATCTTTGCACTGCTGCCCGTTCCTGTAGCCTCCAAGTCCACAACGGCATACTTATAATCATTTTGTGTCATACTGCTATGATTATATCATAAAAGCCATTCTGAGACATCTGAAAATTTTCAGCCATAGTCTATGAAGCAATTCTGTGCAAAAAATTCTCTTTTCTGTTACACTCAATAGCAGAATACATTTTCCGAGGAAATCAAATGAAGATTCATAAAATTATCAACCTTGTTGCTTTTGAAAACACCTATATCTTAGAAAATAACCAGGGCCTCCTAGTCGTCGATCCTGGCAGTGACTGGAAAAAGATTGAGCGCAAGCTAGAGGAACTCGCCAAGCCTGTGATTGCTGTACTCTTGACCCATACCCATTATGACCACATTATGAGTTTAGAAAAGGTCCGAGAGCACTATGCTGCCCCACCTGTCTATGTGGCTGAGAGTGAAAGCAGCTGGCTCTACACACCGACAGATAACCTATCTGGTCTGGCGCGCCATGCTGATCTGGATGATATTATCTGTCGACCAGCAGAAGAGTTTTTCTCCTACGAAACAGACTATGATCTTGGAGGCTTTCACTTCTATGTGCTTGCAACACCTGGCCACTCCATCGGAGGTGTCTCTCCAGTCTTTCCAGATGACCGCCTTGTTTTGACGGGCGATGCCCTCTTTCGGGAAAGCATCGGACGAACGGATCTTCCTACAGGAAACATGGAGCAATTGCTGACATCCATTCGCGAGAAACTTCTGGTATTACCTAAAGACTACGCTGTTTATCCTGGGCATGGTCATGATACCACTATTTCACATGAAAAAATCTTTAATCCATTTTTAGCTCAGTAGCCATTAAAGCAATTAACTATAACAAAAATAGAGTTTGAAATTCTTCAAACTCTGTTTTTTTATGATTTGTTAAATCTTCAAGAAGCGTCTCATAGAGATGATAGATCCCAATGATCCGATAAGAATTCCCAACACAAAGAGTGCTGCTATCATAATCGGACTAAAGAGTTTTGGATCAATCATAGAAAGTCCTTGACCTACCAAGCTCTTATTCATAGTCTGGTAGGCTATACCATATGTCAAATACACTACAAGTGACGGAACTGTCGCTCCTAGCAAGCCAATCCACGCTCCTTCAAACAGGAATGGTCCGCGGATATAGCTATTCTTGGCACCAACCAAGCGCATGATTTGAATCTCGCGACTTCGGGAAATAATGGTAATCCGAATAGTATTGGAAATGAGAAGGATAGCAATGAAAATCAGAAGCGCTGTCCCAATCAATCCCCATGTTTGGATGAAATTAGAAAACGCAAAGAGATTTTTGGTATTGGTACCCCCATTTTGAACCTCTGAAACACCATCAACCTTTCTGGCATCTTTTGTAACAGATTCAACATACTTAGGTGCCTTGGTCTCAACAATATAAGCATCGTAAAGAGGATTATTTTCTTCATCAAAAACATCCCACTCACTACCCATGGTCTCTGTTAGCTTATTATACTGCTCTTGCTTGCTAGAAAAAGTAACCTTCTCTACATTTTTCATAGAAGTCAGAGCATCATAGACCTTATGGTAGTCCTCATTCTGAACTGTTTGACCTTCTTTTACAATCGTTTCGCTATTATCGAAAACATCCTTACGCATGTATACCATGACGCGGACATTATTGGAAATATCATTTGCCAACTTGGCTGTATTTAAAATTACTGAAGCAAAAACAGCTACTAAGCTCAAGGTAATCATAACCGAGCTGACAGCCGCTACAGTCATCCAACCATTCCGCGTAAGACTCTTAAGCGACTCAATCAAATGACGAAAAAATCTTCTAATCATCGTATCCGTATTCTCCTTCCGCTTCATCACGTACCACACGGCCATTTTCAATAGCAATAACGCGGTGACGCAGAGTATTTACAATCTGGCTGTTGTGGGTTGCCATCAGGACTGTTGTTCCCTGAAGGTTAATCCGCTCCAGCAGGTTCATAATCTCCCAAGAATTATCTGGGTCCAAGTTTCCTGTCGGCTCATCCGCAATCAGGACTTTAGGGTTGTTGGCAATAGCACGCGCAATGGCAATCCGCTGCTGCTCACCACCGGAAAGCTCATTAGGAAATGAGCGAACTTTATGCTTAAGACCAACCAAATCCAGCACTTCCATAACCCGCTTTTTAATATTGCGGCGGCGCTCACCGATAACTTCCATAGCGTAGGCAATATTCTCATACACCGTCTTTTTAGGAAGAAGTTTATAGTCCTGGAAGACTACTCCAACCTGACGACGCAGCATTGGAACATCACGCTTCTTAATCTTAGCTAAGTCAAAATCAGCTACTTTCAGACTTCCCTTATCCAGCTTTATCTCCCGGTAAAGCAAACGAATAAAGGTTGACTTTCCTGCGCCTGAAGGGCCAACAATATAGGCAAACTCCCCAGGTTCTACGTTAATAGACACACTACGTAAGGCAGTGGTCCCGTTGCCATACTTCTTGACAACATCTTTCATTTCAATTATTGACATCTATTGAAATTTCCTTTCAATCTAATTCTAATCTCTTGCATTTCCTAGTTCAAACGCCATTTCAAATAGGCGTCGATGAAACCATCCAAATCTCCGTCCATAACCTTGTCCACCTGTGCTACTTCGTAACTGGTCCGATGGTCTTTGACCATGGTATAAGGCGTAAAGACATAGGAGCGGATTTGGCTGCCCCAGGAAATCTCCTTCTTATCTCCCTTGAGTGAATCGACTTCGGCTGCTTGTTTCTCTTGCTCTAGCTGATAAAGCTTGGCCTGCAGCATCTTCATCGCTCGATCACGGTTTCCATACTGAGTCCGGTCAACCGTAGACTGCACCACAATTCCTGTAGGAATATGGGTCAGCCGCACACCAGTAGAAACTTTATTGACATTCTGTCCGCCGGCTCCTCCCGAGCGGAAAGTGTCCATCTTAATATCGTCATCGCGAATTTCCACCTCAATGGTGTCATCCAGCTCTGGCATGACCTCTACTGAGGTAAAAGAAGTATGGCGACGTTTAGCTGAGTCAAATGGTGAAATCCGAACCAAACGGTGGACTCCCATTTCTGACTTGAGCAGACCATAAGCGTGCGGCCCTTCAAATGAAAGAGTCACTGACTTAATTCCCGCTTCATCTCCCGCTTGATAGTCCAAGACCTCAACTTTGAAGCCCTTGGCATTGCCAAAGCGCGTATACATACGCAGCAACATATCTCCCCAATCCTGGGCCTCTGTACCACCAGAGCCCGGGTGAATTTCAAGGATAGCATTGTTATTGTCGTAAGGCTCAGATAGGAGCAGGGTCATTTCATAGCTGGTCATCATTTTCTCGAGTTCGGCCAGCTTTTCTTCCAACTCTCCCTGAACCGACTCATCCTCAGCCAGAAAATCAAGCAAGATTTCCGATTCATCAAAAAGCTCAGTCATCTGATGGAAATTTTCATAGGTTTGCTTGAGTTCATTCAGCTCTTGAGATGTCTTCTGAGCTGCAATGTTGTCATCCCAAAAGTCGGGTTCTGTCATCTTATTTTCTAAGATGGCAATTTCTTCTTCCAGACCTTCTAAGTCAAAGAGACCCCCTGAAAGAAGCTAATTTTTCACGATTTGCGTCAATCTTTTGACGAATTTCTGAAATGTCCATAAATACCTCTTTTCACATATCGTTTAATTATAACATAAATTAAACAGTTTGCCTAATCTCACATTCAGCAGCTTACATTTTATCGGATTTTCCCTAGCTAGGCAAGACAAGCGACTCCTTGTCACCTAATTGTTAAAAAAGGAATATAATGACATGGGGTTGGAAGAATTATTTCAAGCCTTCCTAGACTTCGTCCATGAATAAACGAAATACAAGATTACGATAATTTATGAGGTGTTCAGATAAAAGGAAGACTCTCCATAGGTGCTTAAGCATTTCCAACTTTTAAAAAATATGCTAGACTAAAACCATGACAAGAATCGGATTTATGAGCGACCTCCATCTGGACTCCAATCAATTTGGAGACTTTGAGCGGCAAGCACTCCGCCAGCTTTTAAAAAAGGAAGGTATTGACCACCTACACATCGCAGGGGATTTGTCCAACGACCTGACCAAGATCAGTTTGCCCTTTATTGAAACTTTGAAGCAAGAGATTCCCCTTTCTTTTAATCTGGGAAACCACGATATGCTGGGACTTTCTGAGCAAGAAATTTCAAACTATGATTTTCAGGTCCAACAGTTCGGCCAGACCACGCTCGTCAGCTTTTCTGGCTGGTACGACTACAGCTTTGTTCCAGAAAAAAGCAAAGAAGAGCATCTGAGAACCAAGACAAATTTCTGGTTTGACCGCAGATTGGAGCGTCAACTCGACGACCCCAGTATTACGGCTCAGACACTGCAAGAGTTAGAAAAACTGCTGGCGACTTTAGATGGTCCCATTATTGTTGCTCTGCATTTTGTCCCTCATCAAGACTTTCTATACGACCATCCCTATTTCCAGCGCTTCAACGCCTTCCTAGGAAGCCAAGCTTTTCATCGGCTCTTTGTCAAATACAAGGTGAAAGAGGTTGTTTTCGGTCATCTCCATCACCGCCACCAAAGCCGTGTTATCGAAGGTGTCCGCTACCATATGCGTCCTCTGGGCTACATCCGTGAATGGGAACTGACTCGGAATTTTTTTAATGACTTTCCTCAGTATAAGATTCCCCAGATGTATCGCCTGCACAAGCGTTATAATGCTGTTAAAGATTTAGTCGAATTCCGAGACTATAAGAAAAAACACCTAGCAGCTGAACTGCGAGATGCTTTAACAGTAATTGAAGTTCAGTAATGGAAATGTTGAATAGCAGCTCTCAGCTCATCTGAGAGCTGCTTTTTGCTGTCCAACTTCACATAGACTTCTAATAAGCAGGAGCGAAAATTGGAAAAAGAAATGAAGTCTTGGTTGTTTTCCAATGGAAAACTCTGTGATTGAAGCCATAGTCTAAGTTCACGCTGCGACAGTTTTTCCTTTAAGACAGCTTGATAGAGCATCTGGGCTAAGCGCCAATCCTCATCATTTCCGAAACGGACTGAAACTCTTTTAAAAACTTGATGAATGACCTCTAAAACCTCTGGCATCCTACTAGAGGGAAAGTCCGGATGACAAGCCACTTCTGTCAATAAGTCTGCTCCATGAGCGAAGGCATGAACCCAACCGTATTTCCTGGAGTAACCCCTTGTGTCTCTTTCTACTGACAGGTAGGTTAGCCCCTTATCTAGTAAATATTTTCTTCCTTGCACTGATAATGCCTGATAATACGAAGAGTTTGGATTACCATCACAGTTTAAGAGATTGGCATAAAGTAAAGCTGTGAAGGAGCGTGTTAAGGTAGCTTGACCATTTTTATCACTCTTGTAAAAAAGTCCTTGTCTGTTAACTGCTTCTTGAGCCAAGAAACGAAACTGTTCAGCTGAAAACAGGTCAGTCTGAAGTCCCCTTGCTAAGGACGAAAAGACTAACTCATCACGGATTGTCGCTTCTGGATGACCAATATGATCCAGTAACCATAAGATTTCTTCCTCATAATATAAAGGAGAAGCCTCTTCCAACTTCTTTCGTAAGTTTTGATACATACTTTCACCGTCCTTTCGAGTTCCTTTCTTTGAATTTGATTATATCGCCTTGTACGCAAAAAAGCCATCCGCAGATGACTTTTTGCTGTTAAATAGCGTTTTTGTCCATACCTAATTTACGCTGGATGAACTTAACAATTTCAACAATGACAATCATGGCAAAGCTACCAATCAAAACAACCGTCCATTGTGACAAGTCCAGTTTGGTTACATGGAAAATCTTTTCCAGTGGATCAATTACAATAGTTGAAATCAATAGGATGAAAGAAACCAGAATAGACCAGTTAAAGGTCTTAGACTTGAATGGACCAACTGTAAAGATAGACTGGTAAACAGATTTTACATTATAAGCATGGAAGAGCTGGATGAGGCCAAGCGTTGCAAAGGCCATTGTCAGAGCGTCCGCATGGATAGCCTTGATATCACCGGCATGGACGGGATTAGAGATAGCATAACCATAAACTGCCAGAACCAAAGCCCCTTGCAGGACACCCTGATAGATGATAGAGCTCATCACTCCACCTGAGAAGAAGCTAGACTTACGGCCGCGAGGCTTATGACTCATGACACCTGGCTCAGCAGGCTCAACTCCTAGAGCGATGGCAGGGAAGGTATCCGTTACTAGGTTAATCCAAAGCAGATGAACTGGCTGCAACACATCCCAACCAAAGAGGGTTGCCAAGAAAATAGTCAGCACCTCAGCTGTATTAGCTGAAAGGAGATACTGGATGGTCTTTTGAATATTAGAGAAGACCTTACGTCCTTCTTCAACGGCTACAATGATGGTCGCAAAGTTATCATCTGCCAGAATCATGTCAGAGGCACCCTTAGATACTTCTGTACCAGTAATGCCCATACCGATACCGATATCCGCAGTCTTCAGAGCTGGTGCATCATTGACACCATCACCTGTCATGGCTACGACCTTGCCTTGGTTTTGCCATGCTTTGACGATCCGTACCTTATGCTCAGGAGAAACCCGTGCATAGACAGAGTATTGACCAACAACCTTTTCGAATTCCGCATCAGAAAGCTCATTGAGCTCTGCACCAGTCAGGACATGGTCTTCAGTATCTCCTTCTTCGATGATACCCAAGCGCTTAGCGATAGCTTCTGCTGTATCCTGATGGTCACCGGTAATCATAATCGGACGAATACCTGCTTCCTTGGCTACACGAACGGCTTCTGCAGCTTCTGCACGTTCTGGGTCAATCATACCGATTAAACCAGTAAAGATTAAATCATTTTCCAGATTTTCAGACGTCAGGTCAGTCGGAACTGCATCAATAATCTTGTAGGCGCCAGCCAGCACACGCAGAGCTTGGTGAGCCATGTCTGAGTTGTTAGACTTAATCAGCTGTGAAGTAGCGTCATCAATCGCTGCAACATCTCCAGCCTTATCACGGGCAACACAGCGTTTCAATAGTTGATCTGGTGCTCCCTTTACTGCCACAAGGAATTTCCCATCTGGCAATGGATGGACAGTAGACATGAGCTTACGGTCTGAATCAAAGGGAAGCTCAGCTACACGAGGATATTTCTCTAAAAAGGCTTTCACATCATAGCCCTTGTCCAAAGCATATTGGATAAAGGCTGTTTCTGTTGGGTCACCAATTAGCTTCCCTTCCTGGTCAATCTTGGTATCATTGGCCAAAACAACTGAACGTAAGAGAGGTAGCTCCAAGCCAAGTTCAATATCTTGTCCAGCTTCATTCAGGACTCCGTCATAAAAGACTTTTTCGACCGTCATCTTATTCATGGTCAGGGTACCAGTCTTATCTGAAGCGATAATCTCAGTTGATCCCAAAGTCTCAACAGCTGGAAGCTTACGGACAATTGAATTCCGCTTAGCCAAAACCTGAGTTCCCAAAGCCAGCACGATGGTAACGATAGCAGGCAGACCTTCTGGAATAGCCGCAACTGCCAAAGCTACAGAAGTCATCAGCTCATCCAGTGGATTTTTACCTTGAATGAAGACACCAACTACAAAAGTCACTGCAGCAATCACCAAGATAGCATAGGTCAGAACCTTAGACAGGCTATTAAGATTTTGCTTGAGCGGTGTGTCTGTTTCATCCGCATCCTGCAACATACCCGCGATGTGGCCGACTTCTGTATACATCCCTGTATTAACAACCAATCCAACCCCACGACCATAGGTCACATTTGAGTTTTGGAAGGCCATATTCACACGATCGCCAATACCAGCATCTGCAGCCACCTCAACTGTCAAATCTTTCTCAACTGGAACAGACTCACCAGTCAGAGCCGCTTCTTCGATTTTCAGTGAATTAGCTTCCAAAAGTCGCATATCTGCTGGGACAACGTCCCCGGCTTCCAGTCTAACGATATCGCCAGGTACCAACTCTTTAGAATCTACTTCTGTGACATGGCCATCACGCAGGACACGCGCAGCCGGGCTGGACATGGATTTGAGAGCTGCAATCGCTTCTTCAGCCTTGCCCTCCTGATAGACACCGAAGATGGCATTGATGATTACGACTGCTAAGATGATTAAAGCATCTGCGATGTCTTCGCCGCCTGATGTGACAACAGACAAGACAGCTGCTACCAACAAGATGATAATCATCAAATCCTTGAACTGCTCCAAAAACTTCATCAAGAGAGATTTTTTCTCCCCTTCATCCAGTTCATTGCGGCCATAATCAGCTAAACGCTTGGCTGCTTCTTGACTGGATAAACCTTGCTCTGAAGCGTCCAAAGTTTTGAAAATTTCCTCAGGACTCTGGGTGTAAAAAGCTTGGCGCTTTTGTTCTTTTGACAATGTATTCCTCCTCTTGGCCTCTTTTATTTCTGAAGTTTTCTGACCACTACGACTCATCATCTCGAGCCACATCAGTCATACCCAAAAAGTCAGAAACAAAAAAGAGACCTGTTTATTAACAAGTCTCGCTATTTCATACAAGGCCGGAAATTTCTTTCGTATTGACGACCTTGTAACGGTTATTCCGTTAGCTACTCCCTTGAGTTAGAAACTATTATACCAAATTTTCAAGCTTTTGCAAGGGGAAACATTATGATTTTCAAGAGTTTTCTCGGAGAATAGTAGCTAACCCCAGCTAATCTCCATCTCATAGCTGGCAAAAATCTGCTCTCCGTCAACAGTTTTCAGCTGATAATGAAGTTGCAGAACCTGCTTGGTCAAATCAACCTTATAGAAAGGAGTATCGGTCACAAACTGCTGCACGCCCACAGGTGTATAGATGCCAACCAGCGCCTGCCCTTGACTGATGAAGCGCATGATGGACTTAGGCTCAGAAAAGCGGGTCATAACCAACTCTTTATCGTGAAACTTCAGAACTACTTTCTCTCCTTCTTCATTTTTGTATAGCAGATAATGATAGTTTCCTTTTTGCGTCCAGTCCGTATCGTAGATTTGATCAATTAGCTCGGTATGCCCGTCCAGCTGGATGTGATTTTTTATTCTGATTTGCATCTTTATCTCGTTTCTCTTTTTCTTTCCCTATTTTATCAAAAAAAGGACAAAATTGCTCTTCTTTCAGTCGCAGCTTTGATTTTTTTCCTACTATGATTTGTGGTATAATGGTAGTATGATTGAAAAAGTATTTCGGGACCCGGTTCATAATTATGTTCATGTGGACCATCAGGTTATTTATGATTTAATCAATACCAAAGAATTTCAACGGCTGCGCCGCATCAAACAGCTGGGCACCTCCGGCTATACTTTCCACGGCGGGGAGCACAGCCGTTTTTCGCATTGTCTGGGAGCTTATGAGATTGCCCGGCGCATCACCAAGATTTTCAATGAAAAATACCAAGCCAACTGGGACAGCCACGAAAGCCTGCTGACTATGACTGCTGCTCTCCTGCATGACTTGGGACACGGAGCTTATTCACACACCTTCGAGCGGCTCTTTGATACTAACCACGAGGACATTACGCGGCAAATCATCACCAGTCCAGAGACAGAGATTCATCAGGCTCTGGTGCAGGTTTCGCCGGATTTCCCAGAAAAGGTGGCTAGCGTCATCAACCATACCTACCCCAATAAGCAGGTGGTCCAGCTGATTTCCAGCCAGATTGATGTGGACCGGATGGATTATCTCTTGCGAGATTCCTTCTTTACTGGCGCTTCCTATGGGCAATTTGACTTGACTAGAATTTTACGAGTGATTTGTCCTGTAGAAAACGGTATCGCCTTTAAGCGCAATGGCATGCATGCGGTAGAAGACTATGTAGTCAGCCGCTACCAGATGTACATGCAGGTCTATTTCCACCCGGCTAGCCGAGCTATGGAAGTTCTGCTGCAAAATCTGCTCAAGCGTGCTAAATATCTCTATCCGGCTCAGAAGGATTATTTTGCGCTGTCATCGCCCAATCTCATTCCATTCTTTGAAAACAGAGTGACCCTGCAGGATTATCTGGCCTTGGATGATGGTGTTATGAATACCTATTTCCAAGTTTGGATGGCTAGTCCAGACAAGATTTTATCTGACTTAGCTCAGCGTTTTATCAACCGCAAGGTCTTTAAGTCTATCGTCTTCTCTCAGGAAAACGAAGCGCATTTGGATATCATGCGAGACCTAGTTGGACAGGTTGGTTTTGACCCTGATTACTATACTGCTATTCATCGTAATTTTGATTTGCCTTATGATTTCTACCGGCCTGACGTTGAAAAACCTCGGACCCAGATTGAGATCCTACAAAAAGATGGCAGCTTAGCAGAACTGTCCAGCCTGTCTCCTATCGTTCATTCGCTAGCTGGAACCAGACAGGGCGATAATCGCTTCTACTTCCCCAAGGAAATGCTGGCAGAGACCGGACTTTTCAGCGAAAAAAACCAGACTTTTATGCAATATATCAAAAATGACCAATTTACCTACGGAGAATAACATGTCTATTAAATTAGTTGCCGTTGATATTGACGGCACCCTTTTAAATAACCAAAAAGAAATCACTCCTGAAGTCTTCAGCGCTATTCAGGATGCCAAGGCTGCTGGTGTCAAAATCGTTATTGCAACCGGCCGTCCTATTGCAGGTGTTCAAAAGCTTCTTGAGGAGCTAGAACTTAATCAGCCAGACAACTATGTCGTTACCTTCAACGGCGGACTGGTACAGGATACTGTTACAGGTCAAGAATTAATCAAAGAAACACTGACCTATGACGACTATCTGGATATCGAACTGCTCGGGCGAAAAGTAGGTGTCCACATGCATGCCATCACCAAGGACGGCATTTATACAGCCAATCGTAACATCGGCAAGTACACTGTTTACGAGTCCAATCTGGTCAGCATGCCTATTTTCTACCGTACACCTGAGGAAATGGCCAATAAAGAAATCGTCAAGTGCATGTTTATTGATGAGCCGGAAATTTTGGACGCGGCCATTGCTAAGCTGCCACCGGAATTAGCTGAAAAATATACACTGGTTAAATCAGCTCCTTTCTATCTGGAAATTGTCAAAAAGACTGTCAATAAAGGGGCTGCTATCCTTCATCTGGCTGAAAAACTTGGCTTAAGCAAGGAGCAGACTATGGCTATCGGTGATGAAGAAAATGACCGCGCCATGCTGGAAGCCGTCGGCTCTCCTGTTGTCATGGAAAACGGCAAGGAAGAACTCAAGAAAATCGCCAAGTATATCACCAAATCAAACGACGAATCCGGCGTAGCACACGCTATTAGAGAGTGGGTTTTAAAATAATGTTTAGTTACAAAATTGGAATTTCAGCTCGGGAACACGACGATTTTGTCACAGCTCATCCCCAGGCCAATCTTCTGCAGAGTTCAGCCTGGGCTCAAATCAAGGACAACTGGGAAAACGAACGCTTGGGCTTCTATAAAGACGACCACTTGGTTGCTGCAGCCAGTGTCTTGATCAAACCACTGCCCTTGGGGATGACCATGCTTTATATCCCGCGCGGTCCCATCATGGACTATAGTGACAAGGAGCTGCTGACCTTTGTTTTGGCGTCGCTCAAGAAATTTGCCAAGGAGAAAAAAGCGCTCTTTGTCAAGTTTGATCCTAGCCTCTTTCTGGCAGAAAGCAAAATGGGCGGTGAATTGCAAGACAAGGCAGAGACAGTTGAGCTGATTCAAGAACTGCAGCAAGCAGGAGCTGTCTGGGTCGGGCGGACTGAGTCTCTGGACGAAACAATCCAACCTCGCTTGCAGGCAAATATTCATAAAGAAGATTTCAGCGAGGATCTGCTTTCTAAGAGTACTCGGCAGGCTATTCGTACAGCTCGTAACAAAGGTATTCAAATCCAATTTGGCGGAGCAGAATTACTGGACGACTTTTCAGCCTTGATGAAGAAAACGGAAAATAGAAAAAATATCCACCTGCGTGGCAAAGACTATTACCAAAAACTTTTGGATACTTATCCTGAGCACTCCTACATCACCTTATCCAGCATTGATCTAAAGGCACGATTGGAAGACTTGCAGGCTCAGCTGACTAAGGCACTCAAGGAAGCAGAGAAATTTACCGAGAAAACCAAACCCGGCAAGATTGAGAATAACCAGCAAGAACAGAAACGCCTCCAGGAAGAGATTGACTTCCTACAGGACAAAATCAGCCAAGGTGCTACTGTCGTTCCCCTGTCTGGCACCTTAGTCTTAGAATACGGCAAGACCTCTGAAAATATCTATGCCGGCATGGACGAGGAATACCGTCGTTACCAGCCTGCCATCATCACTTGGTACGAAACGGCCAAGCATGCTTTTGAGCGCGGGACAGATTGGCAAAATATGGGCGGCATCGAAAACGACCTCAAGGGCGGTCTCTACAGCTTTAAATCCAAGTTCAATCCGACCATTGAGGAATTTGCTGGTGAGTTTAACTTGCCAACCAATCCTCTTTACCACCTCTCCAATCTGGCCTACACTCTCAGAAAGAAACTGCGCAGCAAGCATTAAAAGAAAGGAAGCCTATGACCTTTAAACTTCTCAGCAAAGAAGAATTCATCCAGCATACCTCAGCTAGCTCCCAACGCTCTTTTATGCAGACCGTGGAAATGGCAGAGCTGCTGAGCAAGCGTGGCTTCAGTACCCAGTATATCGGCTACACTGACCCGCAGGGACAGGTAGTGGTGTCTGCTGTCCTCTACAGTATGCCGATGACTGGCGGCCTCCATATGGAAATCAACTGCGGTCCTGTCTCTACCGATGCTAAATACCTGACTCCCTTCTATCAAGCTTTGCAGGCTTACGCTAAAAAAGAAGGCGCTCTAGAGCTCATCATCAAGCCCTACGAGACTTATCAGACCTTTGACAGCAATGGCCAGCCCACATCTGATGAAAAAGTCGCGCTTATCCAGCAACTGACTGATTTGGGCTTTGACTTTGACGGCTTACAGTCAGGCTATCCAGGCGGGGAGCCTGATTGGCATTATGTCAAAGACTTAGCTGGTCTGACAGAGAAAGACTTGCTCAAGTCCTTCAGTAAAAACGGCAAGGCGACCGTCAAAAAGGCGAACACCTTTGGTATCAAGCTAACAAGGCTGGAACGTGACCAACTCAGCGTTTTCAAAGACATCACAGCTGCTACTTCTGACCGGCGGGAATATGATGACAAGCCACTAGACTACTATCAAGATTTTTATGATAGCTTTGGTCAGCAGGCGGACTTTATGACAGCCAGTCTCAACCTCAAGGACTATCTTCAGAACTTACAAAAAGACCAAGAGAAACTGGGCCAAAAAATCCAGAAACTGCAGGCTGACTTGGAAAACAATCCTCAATCTGAAAAGAAACAAAATCAGCTGCGAGAACTTTCCAGCCAGTTTGATAGCTTTGAAACCCGCAAAGCTGAAGCCCAAGAACTAATTGATAAGTACGGCGACCAAGACCAAATCCTGGCTGCCAGCCTCTTTATCTATACCCCTCAGGAAGCAACCTATCTCTTCAGCGGCTCCTATCCTGAGTTTAATAAATTCTACGCTCCAGCCCTTCTGCAGGAATACGTTATGACCGAAAGTATCAAGAGAGGCATTCCATTTTACAATTTCCTCGGTATTATGGGAATTTTCGATGGTTCTGACGGCGTTCTGCGCTTCAAACAAAACTTCAACGGCTTCATCATCCGAAAAATGGGAACTTTCCGCTACTACCCTAACCCTCTCAAGTTTAAGCTGCTTCAGCTCATAAAAAAAATTCTAAGACGTTAAAAAACCAAGGGAAACCTTGGTTTTTTGTGTGTTTATTTATAACGAGGTGTCGCAAAACCACGGATATTTCCATGACCGATGCGGTAAGTGTTGCGTTTAACTACGTTATTGCTGTTGCCTTCAATCGTGTGAATGATACCATTTTCAACTTTTTCGACAATACCGATATGATCAGCCCAGCCATCGTTTTGCTGGGTATCTTTGTCCCAGTTAAAAGTGATGATATCGCCTGCGCTAGGAGTCGAATTACCATCTTCATTCCAGATACCAAGTCTTTGGAAAATATGAATATGGCGCTCTACACCACACTCGCGGCCGATAAGATCACTCAAGCCCTCTCTTTGGAAAATAACCGTCGTGAAAATGTCGCACCAGTCATCTGTGTTCTTCACAGCATAGCCAACCGGCAGCGGTCTGACACTGTTATAATCGTTGACCAAGCGCTGATGCTCAGCACTTCCTCCCCTGACACCTACCATAGCAGCTGCCGCCGCAAGAACACGGTCTCGCTGACTAGCTGCCTGAGGACGGTTCACAGAGATAGAGGTCTTTTCTCCACCAGCTCCTTGCAGCTGATTTTGATTATTTAAGTAATACAAGTGAACATTGTATTCGCCTGCATTATTCTTATGGTCACGCGCATATACATGCTTACGATAAGTTCCATCAGCCTGACGATCCGCTGTGTACCATTGGATATCATCTTGACCATTCGCTTCTGACCAAGTCGGCAGGTAGACTGTCTTGAGGCCTTCTGGTGCCACAATGCCTGATACTACAATGTCAAACTCTCCAGTATCGTTATTCTTATTTTGAATACTGATTTTACCCTGCGGCTTACTGATAGAAACGTTGGTCTTGATGCCACCTGCTCCTACCAGCCTGCCATCATTTTGGACATAGTAGAGATGTACATTATATTCGCCCTGAACGTTGTTATGGTCGCTCGCACGAACTCGCTTACGATAGGTACCATCCGGCTGACGCTCAGCGTTGTACCATTTGATATCATCCTGACCGTTGGCCTCTGACCAGGTTGGCAGGGAAACAGTCTTGAGACCGCCTGGCGATACAATATCTGAAACCACAATATCAAAATCGCCATTTTCGCTGTTACGATTTTGGATACTGATTTTGCCCTGTGGTTTAACTGCTGACACATTGGTTGTAGTACCGCCAACACCGACTAACTGCCCGTCGTTACGGACATAGTAAAGATGGATATGATACTTACCAACTGAGTCTTTATGTTTACTAGATTCAACAGTAACTTTATAGGTACCATTAGCCTGCTGAGTAGCTGTATACCAGATAATATCGTCTTGACCGTTAGCTTCAGACCAAACCGGAACACTGACAGCAGACACTTCATAAGGGGCAGAAACGTTTGAAATCACAACATCAAAACTGCCGTTGACATTATTCTTATTTTGGATACTGATGTTGCCCTTTGGCTTACCTAGAGAAACATTAGTTTTTATGCCACCAGCACCAACCAGCTTGCCATCATTCTGCACATAGTAAAGGTGCACATTATATTCGCCCTCAACATTATTGTGATCACTCAGACGGACACGCTTACGATAGGTGCCATCCGCTTGACGCTCAGCATCGTACCACTTGATGTCATCTTGGCCGTTGGCTGTAGACCAGGTTGGAACAGAAACACTCTTCACCCCCCCTGGGGATGAGATCCCCGAAACCACAATATCAAAATCACCGGTTTCATTGTTGCGATTCTGGATGCTGATTTTGCCCTGCGGCTTGCTGATAGAAATGTTGGTCTTGATACCGCCTGCTCCTACTAACTTGCCATCATTTTGCACATAGTAGAGATGCACATTATATTCGCCTTGGACATTGTTATGATCGCTCAGGCGAACTCGTTTCCGATAAGTACCGTCAGCCTGACGTTCTGCATTGTACCACTTGATATCATCTTGGCCATTGGCCTCTGACCAAGTTGGTAGGGAAACATTCTTGAGACCGCCTGGCGATACGATATCTGAAACCACAATATCAAAATCGCCAGTTTCGCTGTTGCGATTCTGGATGCTGATTTTGCCTTGAACTTTTGGTTTTTCTATAGAAATAGTCGTTTTAGTGCCACTTACACCTACCAAGCTGCCATCATTTTGCACATAATAAAGATGCACATTGTACTCACCCTCAACATTTTTGTGATCGCTCAGACGGACACGCTTACGATAGGTGCCATCAGCTTGACGCTCAGCGTTGTACCACTTGATATCATCTTGGCCGTTAGCCTCAGACCAAGTTGGCAGGGAAACTTCCTTCAGACCGCCCGGAGATGAAATACCTGAAACTACAATATCAAAATCGCCAGTTTCCTTGTTTCGATTTTGAATACTGATGGTGCCCTTAGGTTTTCCAAGAGAAACGGTCGTTTTAGTGCCGCTTACACCAACCAAGCGGCCGTCATTTTGGACATAATAGAGATGGACGTTGTACTCGCCCTGCACATTATTGTGGTCGCCTATGCGTACTCGCTTACGATAGGTGCCGTCAGCCTGACGTTCAGCAGTATACCATTTGATATCATCCTGACCGTTGGCCTCTGACCAGGTTGGCAGGGAAACAGTCTTGAGACCGCCTGGCGATACAATATCTGAAACCACAATATCAAAATCGCCAGTTTCGCTGTTACGATTTTGGATACTGATTTTGCCCTGTGGTTTAACTGCTGACACATTGGTTGTAGTACCGCCAACACCGACTAACTGACCGTCGTTGCGGACATAGTAGAGATGGACATTGTACTTGCCAACTGAATCCTTATGTCTGCTAGAATCAACAGAAACTTTATAAGTACCATTGGCCTGCTGAGTGGCTGTGTACCAGATAATATCGTCTTGACCATTAGCTTCTGACCACACTGGAACACTAACGACAGACACTCCATAAGGAGCAGAAACGTTTGAAATCACAACATCAAAGCTACCGTTGACATTATTCTTATTCTGAATACTGATGTTACCCTTTAAAGGCTGCTTAGCAAGAGCAGACTGCTGGGTAAATCTCCCAGTGTAATCTACGCTATGGTCAAATACATGTTTGCCAGCTAAAAGCTGAGCCTGAGCTGTAAACTGCCATGCTCCAGCGCCACTATTGTATTTGAGAGATTTAGCTCCATCAAGATTTAAATTAGAGGACGGATACTGGGCCACCCAGAAGTTGCTATAGCCAAATTGCGATGTATTAACTGGTCCCTTGCTGCGAAGATTATTTTGATCCAGCCAGCTGGCACTAGTATAATACATCAGGTTAGAATAACCCAGTCTGCGCATCTCATCCGCCCAAGCCTGGGTATGCTGGTTAATCCCATTTTGCATTTTGGGATCTTCCATGTCATTGACCATGACTGTGTTTTTAGGCAAACCTAGTCTATTAGCAAAGGCAGCGTAATAACGAGCTTCGGCTCTCGCTTCTTCATCGTTAGTATAGTGCGAGAAGGCATAGGTCGATACTTGTAAACCAGCTCCCTGAGCATTTCTCACTTGAGACTCAGCAAATGGATTCGTGTAATGGGTTCCTTCAGTCAGTTTGACAACGACACCGCCAACCCCTTGCTGGGCTAATTTACGATAGTCGTCTACGCTGATATGGCCATTGTGGCTGCTGACATCTACAAAGGATGTGCCTTTTATCTCCGCTTGGGAATTCCCGCGGGCTGCCTGAGCCTTTGACCCCGCATTATAAAATACAGTTTTTCCAGCATTACTAGCTTTTGGTGCTGATGCTACTGCAGGACTAGCCTTGGGCTCTGAGGCAATAGCAGAATCTGCAACAGAAGAACTTGCTTTTGCTGACTGATCAGCTGCAGTTTCATTCTGATTAGAAGCATTTGCATCTGGCTGACTTTGCCCTTCTGGCTTAGCAGAAGCTACCTGAGTTTCTACAGGAACTGATTGAGCTGCTCCTCCAGACTCAACAGCTGTTCCTGTAGCGTTCGTTGCTTCCTCCTCTTGCTTAACAGCTGTTCCTGTAGCGTTCGTTGCTTCCTCCTCTTGCTTAACAGCTTGAACTGACTGTTCTGCAGATGATACTGCTACAGTCGGCTGATTCTCGGAACTAACAGACCTTTCTGTTTTTAAAACTTCTGACTCAGCGATAGTATGTTCCTCGGCTTTTGCAACATTGGCAGTCGCTGCCAGCAAAATAGCCGTACTCGCTAAATAAACTAATTCTTTCGATTTCAACTTTTCTCTCCAACTTTTAAAAAACTTGTCACCTTTGGGAGGACAAGTCTTTTTTCAACATTTTTTATTTTACAAAATCAAGCAATGCCAAGAAGCTTTCAGCTTCAAGTGATGCACCACCAACAAGAGCACCGTCAACATCTGGACAAGCCATGTAAGACGCAACATTTTCAGGTTTTACAGAACCGCCGTACTGAACGCGAACCTTGTCCGCTACTTCTTGACCAAAGTCAGCTGCTACAACGTCACGAACTGCTTTACACATCTTTTGAGCGTCGTCTTGAGTTGCTGACTTACCAGTACCGATAGCCCAGATTGGCTCATAAGCGATAACCAATGATGCAACTTGCTCAGCTGTCAAGTCTTTCAAAGCAGCTGATACTTGAGCACCAACGAAATCTACAGCTTTACCAGCTTCGTAAGTTTCAAGCGACTCACCACAGCAGATGATTGGCACCAAACCATTGCGGAAGATAGCGTGCGCTTTTTTATTGATGTCTTGGTCTGTTTCATGGAAATAATCGCGGCGTTCTGAGTGACCGATAACAATGTAGTCAACTCCAACCTCTGCAAGAACTTTAGGGCTGTTTTCACCAGTGAAAGCACCTGCATCTTCAAAGTAAGCATTTTGCGCTGCAACCTTAAGATTGCTTCCTTTAGCTGCTGCCAAAACAGTTGTCAAATCAAGTGCTGGAGCAGCGATACCAGCTTCTACCAAATCTGAAGAAGGTAGCTTAGCAGCAACCGCTTCTACAAAAGCCTTTGCTTCTTCAGGATTTTTGTTCATTTTCCAGTTACCAGCAATAAATGGTTTACGTGACATATTCACACACCTCTTCTATTTTATTTATAGTAACATTGTAACATAGTTGAATGAAATAATAAAGGTTATCCACAGAATTTCATCAAATTGAAACATCTTTATTTTAAGGGGATAAGATCTGTGGAAAATTCTTCTCATTATCATTTCCCACCCGCATCTTCAAGCCAGCTCTTTCTCCACCAGAGCACGCACCTCAAAATCACCTCTTCAGTCTGCCAGAAGAAAAAACAGAACCTAGTCTGAGACTAAGTTCTGTCGCTGTTATAAACGTCAAAGAAAATCACTGTTTCTTCTCTTGCTTGTAAAATTCTTTTAAGGCATCCTGCCAAGTCGGAATGACAAAGCCTGTAGCCTTGGCCTTGGTCAGGCTCATAGTTGAGTTGAAAGGTCGCTTAGCCTTGGCCGGGAATTTGCTGGAATCAACCGGCTGGACTTCCACATCTGTATCTTTGAGAATTTCCACTGCAAAGTCATACCATGTCGTGTCCTCAGCCGCATCATTAGACAGATGGTAGTAACCAAATTCCTTTTGATTCTCAGCCAGATGAGTCATAAATTCAGCCAGCGTACGAGTCCAAGTCGGACGGCCATGCTGGTCATTGACTACAGTCAGAGTTTTGTGCGTCTTAGCAAGATTTTGCATGGTAAAGACAAAGTTTTTACCGTAGTTACCAAAGACCCAGGCAGTACGGATAATATAGAAACGGCTGGAATATTTCTCAACCAGCTCCTCACCCATGCGCTTGGTACGGCCATACTCTGTCTGTGGATCCGGCCGGTCATCTACTTCCCATTCCTCTCCGACAGGCTTTTGTCCGTCAAAGACATAGTCTGTTGAGATGTAGACCAAGGTCGCTCCGTGTGCTTCTGCTGCTTTTGCAACATTTTCGGTCCCGGTCACATTGATGGCATAGTCCAGCTCTTTTCCTTCGTCCTCAGCCGCATCAACTGAAGTATAAGCTGCGCAGTGATAAACCAAGCTTGGCTTGACTTCCGCAAAGACCTTGTCCACCATTTGCGCATTGGTAATATCCATTTCCGCCACATCAACAGCCACATACTCCTCATTGCGCTCATCCAAAAGATAGCGAAGCTCTGTACCCAGCTGTCCATTCGCACCTGTAATTAAAATCATTTGTCTTTCCTTTCACATCATAAACATTCAATGAGTTTATTATAACAAAAAAAGCAGAAAAAATCTGCTTGGTCGAATCACCATCGGAAAATATACTTAATAGTATAATCTAGAGAACATCCTCTTGCCGCTTTTGATACTCTGTGTACAAGAGATACAACAATCTGCAAGTAATAATGAATAGACTTATCATCAGAGGCAAAAAAGTTCGAGTGCTTGAAGCGTAGAGAGTTGGAGATAATGAAATAACCATGCGGCCAATAAAGCCAATTACAAATAAATAGGTCAGCCATATTCTTTCTTTAAAGTCAGAAACTACAAGCCACAAAGCGTAAAGAATCATTAATAGCAGCAAGCCATAAAAAGCGACTGCGCTCATATACGTGATATTAAAAGAAAATGTCCCTGATTCTCTGGCTGCTTTACTGATACCTGTTAATGTACCAAAAATAGTATTCCAGCCCATTTTTTGTGAAAAAATATTGAATATGACAAAACCGCTCAGAGCTAAGGCTGTTACACTTTTCTTATGAAGAGCATAGACAAAGAGCACAAGCAAGAAGACCATCACAAAGGCAAAGGACGTGGAAAGCAGATTATCGCCTGTCTCCAGAAAGCCAAGCCCAAGCTTTTGCAAGATATTCAAGTTAGGAAAGTTGGGGAACCAACTGACAATATTCTTTTCCAAACGCAGAGCATTCCCCGGAGACAGCTTGGCTGATATGATTCCTAAAGCGCTCAGTGCCAAATAGCATAGATTACCCAGTAAAGGTTTTTTCTCTTTTTTCGCAAGGACAGTTTCAAACAGAAGCCATAAAAAAGCGTAGACAGCTAATTGTTCTTGCATGATAGCAACTAAAAAGCACAAAAGGCTAGCCATATTAATCCAAATATTTTTAGATTCTCTGCAAAAAAGTGCAAAAAGCAACAAGGAAGCAGGGAAAATGTAATTGACATAGGTTGGAATAGAACCCGCGCTTAAAAATTCAGTTGCTGGAAGGAATATAAAAATAAGTAAAGCTGGCAGCCAAGGCAAGGAAGGAGTCAGCTTCCTTAAAGCATAAACCAAAAGCAATGTTGCTAGAAAGGCTGCTGCTATAAACAGCTTTTCGTGAACGGAAAATAATAAGGTGGCTGACTCAATGAACAGCCTACTGCTCCAAGTAAAATAACGATCAATCCCAAAGAATAAATAATTGTAATGAAATTCCTTAGCATATTCTAAAAATGCTGTTTGGTCTCCTACTGGGGTGATTTTATTATTGATATAAAACTGTATCGCATAAATAAACGAAGACAAGCATAAGACAATATTAATTTTTTTATTTTTCACAATTTCTCCTCAGCTAAATAAGAGTCACTTAAGCTCAAAAACTCTCTCAAAGACTCACTTACTCTTCTCTTTAATCACATAAATTGGGCGATGCTTGGTTTCCATGAAGATTTTGCCGATGTATTTGCCTAGGATACCGATGGTCAGTAGCTGAAAACCCCCGATAAGGAGAATGACGGTCATAAGGGATGGCCAGCCAGATGTCGGATCACCAAAAACCAAGGTACGGATAATAATTACCGCCATTAGGATGAAGGCTAAAATCCAAGACAGGATACCTCCTAAAAAGGCGATGTTGAGCGGCGCATCAGAGAAATTGACGATGCCTTCTAAAGAATAGTTAAATAGAGACCAGAAATTCCAAGAGGTCTTGCCAGCCACTCGTTCAACATTTTTGTATTCCAAGTACTCGGTATTGAAGCCAACCCAGGCAAAAATTCCCTTGGAGAAGCGATTGTACTCTGAAACCTCCAGAATGGCTTCCACCATCTGACGGCGCATCAGTCGGAAGTCACGCGCACCATCTACCATCTCTACCTGACTAATCTTGTTAATCAGCTTATAGAACAAATTGGCGAAAAAGCTTCGGATTGGGGGCTCGCCCTCTCGAGTAGTGCGACGAGTCCCCACACAGTCCAGCTCAGGATTCGAGTCCAGCATGGCCTTCATCTTAATAAGGAGCTCAGGCGGATCCTGCAAATCTACATCCATGACCGTCACAAAATCCCCGCTCGCCTCTTGTAAACCAGCATAGAGCGCTGCTTCTTTTCCGAAATTACGAGAAAAGGACAGATAGTGCACGTCAGGACAGCGACTGCTGAGCTCACGCAAAACAGCCAAGGTTTGGTCTGTCGATCCGTCATTGACAAAAATATATTCAAACTGGTCACGGATTTGATATTTCACCGCTTCCATAGCTTCATGAAACAGAGGAATAGACTCTTCTTCATTGAAGCACGGAACAATCACTGAAATTGTCATTTTGATTACCTGCTATTTTTTAATATCTCTCATTATAACAAAAAACTAGGCGAAAACCTAGTTTTATTCTTATTCGCTCAGTCTAGAGGCCTTGAAAATTAGATAGATTCCAAGGCGATTCTCAAATCCTCTATCAAGTCTTCCACATTTTCCAGACCGATAGAGAGACGGATTTGATTTGGTGTAATGCCTGCTGCCAGCTGAGCCTCTGGTGACATCTGACCGTGAGTCGTCGTAGCTGGATGGACGACCAGGGACTTAGCATCTGCTACATTGGCCAAGTCAGAGAAAATCTCTAAGCTGTCAATAACCTTACGAGCTTCTTTCTCCCCACCTTTGACATTAAAGGTAAAGATGGAGCCCACACCTTTAGGGAAATATTTTTTAGCCAAAGCATGATAAGGACTGTCAGCAAGCTTGGGATAATTGACCTGCTCAACCTTAGGATGCCCCGCTAAGAATTCCACAATCTTCTCGGCATTGGACACATGGCGTTCTACGCGCAAAGAGAGAGTTTCCAGTCCCTGTAGGAAGAGAAAGGCATTGAAGGGAGACATAGCTGCGCCCGTATCACGCAAGAGCTGGGTCCGGACAGCGGTAACAAAGGCTGCCGCTCCGACATCGCGCGTATAACTGATATCATGATAGCTCGGGTCCGGGTCCACAAACTGCGGAAACTTGCCAGAAGCTCCCCAGTCGAAACGACCGCTGTCCACAATCACACCACCGATGCTGGTTCCATGACCGCCGATAAACTTGGTCGCAGAATGTACTACGATGTCCACTCCATGAGAAAAAACATTGATCAGATAAGGTGTTGCAAAGGTATTGTCGGAAATCAGCGGAATTTTATGAGCATGAACCAGCTCTGCCAAAGCATCAAAGTCAGGAATATTTATCAAAGGATTGCCCAAACTTTCAATCAGAACCAACTTTGTATTGTCCTGAATAGCTGCTTCTACTTCAGCCAGATTTTCAATATCCACAAAAGTCGTGGTAATGCCATAGCGAGGCAGGGTTTCTTTGAGCAGATTAAAGGTACCACCGTAGATGGTAGAGGCTGCTATTACATGGTCGCCAGCATGCGCCAAGGCTAGAACGGTATAGGTAAGGGCCGCCATACCAGAAGCTGTCGCTAGAGCTCCAACCCCACCCTCCAAAGCCGCAATCCGCTCCTCAAAAGCAGACAGGGTCGGATTGGTAATCCGAGTGTAGATATTGCCCGGTTTGCGCAGGGCAAAAAGTTCTTCTCCCTCCTGAGTATCGTCAAACACATAGGAAGTTGTCTGGTAAATAGGCAGAGCCCGAGACTTGGTTGTCGGATCAACTGTCTGTCCAGCATGAAGCTGCAGAGTTTCAAATTTAAATTCACGTGTCATAAGGTCACCTCACTATAGTTATGTGATAAGTCTACCACTAAACGCCCCGCTTGACTAATAGAATTTCCTTATCAAAAGAAATAAAGAGAAGCTATATCTTATAGCTTCTCTTTTATAATCTCAAAAGTCGCTTGATTGCTGGGCCAGTACAGCTGCGACGAAACTTTGTCTAAAGCTACCCACTGAGCTCCTACATGCTCATCAGAAATCTGGATTTCTTTCTGTTCAGTCAGAACTAGAAAGAGATTTTTGTGGATGGACAGATTTTCATCAATCTTTACCGTAAAATCTCCAAGACTAGTCAAATTTGGACAAGCTAAGAGCAAGCCGGTCTCTTCCTTTATTTCACGAAGACAAGCCTCTTCTGGGCTCTCGCCACTCTCAATCCCACCAGTAATGGGCTGCCAAAAGGAAACTTTCTCATTCTCCACTTTCAAGAGCAAGATTTCCCTATCCTCTGGATGATAGATCCAGGCTTCAATCGACTGTTTCATCATGATTTTTTCTCAATCGGTGCTATGCTGGCTAGCACTTTCTTCAGACCCACTTCTGGGAAATTAATCTTAAGCTCTTGATTATTTCCACTGCCAGAGACTGCCAGAACTGTCCCATCGCCCCATTTCTTATGGTGGGCAATATCTCCGATAGCCCAAGCAACTTCTGGCTTAGATGGCTGGCTCTGACTGCTCTTTCCAAAAGGCAGACTGCCTGTAGAAATCGAACTTGGTGCCGCCTGACGCTTCCGCTCTTGTAGAGCCTGTGCTAGACTCATGCCTTGACCGAATTGACTGGTATCACTATTGGTATAACTGACCTTAAAGGAGCTATTTGCCGGTCGAGCCAGGCCTTGATAGTCTAGCAAGTCTGATCTGATTTCTCTCAAGAAACGGGTCGGCTGATTGTAGTTAGTCCGACCATAAAGCATACGGGAATTAGCATTAGTCAGATAGAGAATCTTCTCTGCTCGGGTGATGCCGACGTAGGCCAGGCGCCGCTCCTCTTCCAACTCATCTTCGTCTTCAGACGCCCGACTTAAAGGGAAGACATTTTCCTCCATACCAACCAGAAAGACGACCGGAAATTCCAATCCCTTGGCTGCGTGGAGGGTCATTAGAGTCACTTCGGAACTCTCCGTATCTCCGTCATCTGTGTCTGCGATCAAGGCTAAGTCATTGAGAAAACGGCTGAGCTTATCCAGGCCAGACTCATCAGTAGGATTGTCTGGACTTTCGTCAAAATTCTTGGTTACAGACAGGAATTCTTCGATATTTTCAATTCGAGCTTGACTTTCCAAGGTTGCCTGGGCAGCCAAGGCTGCAGCATAGCCTGTCTTTTCTAAAACGGCTTCTACCAGCTCCGTCACTGTAAAGTCGTCCAAGCGCTCCCGCAAATCCAGAAGCATATTAGCAAAATCATAGACTGCCTGAGCCGCCTTACCCTTGACTGGCGAAAGCAGGATATTGGCTGACGCATCCAGTAAAGAGATTTCCTGACTGGACGCAAAATTCCGAATTTTCTCCACCGTTCCTGGTCCGACACCACGCTTGGGCTCATTGACCACGCGCTCATAGCTGATATTATCGCTAGGATTGGCGATGAGATTGAGATAAGAAATAACATCTCGGATTTCCTTGCGGCTGTAGAACTTGGTGCCACCGACCATGGTATAGGGAATATTGGATTTGAGCAGGGCTTCCTCCACCGTCCGTGACTGGGCATTGGTCCGGTATAGAACTGCAAAATCCTTATGACTGTAGCCTTCTCGGCTCAGTTGATCAATAGTCCGAGCGACAAAAAGAGCCTCATCCTGCTCGTCATTAGCCCGATAGTAGACAATTTCCTCACCGTCTTCGTTTTGAGTCCAGAGATTTTTAGGACGGCGGTTGCGGTTGTTTCGGATGACTTCATTAGCCGCCTGAAGAATGGTCTTGGTTGAGCGATAATTTTCCTCTAGCAGAACTACCTTAGCTTCTGGATAATCCTTTTCAAAGTCCAGGATATTCTGCATATCGGCTCCCCGCCAGCCATAGATAGACTGGTCAGCATCTCCGACTACGCAAATATTCTTAAAGCGGGAGGCCAAGAGCTTGACCAGCTGATACTGAGCATGATTGGTATCCTGATACTCGTCCACATGGATGTACTGGTAGCGTTGCTGGTAGTAGGTCAAAACGTCAGGATTTTGATCAAAGAGTCGCAGGGTCAGCATGATTAAGTCGTCAAAGTCCATAGCCTCAGACTGGCGCAATTCCTTTTGATAGGCCGTGTAGCACTTAGCTACAATCTCTGTATACATATCACCAGCTAGATTTGCATAGGCTACCTCATCAATCAGGTCGTTCTTAGCATTGGAAATAGTTCCCAGAATGGCACGCTCATTCCACTTTTTAGGGTCCAGATTGAGATTTTTGAGAATTCGCTTCATCAGAGTCCGCTGTTCGCCAGGATCAACGATCGTAAAGTTGCGGTTGTAGCCAATATGATCTGCTTCTCGTCTCAGAATACGCACACACATGGAGTGGAAGGTAGCGATTAAGCAATCTTGAGCTTCCGTTTTAAGTTTTTCAGCCCTTTCTCTCATCTCCCGCGCCGCCTTATTGGTAAAGGTAATGGCAAGGATATTCCAAGGATTGACCATTTTTTCATCAATCAAATAGGCAATACGGTGGGTCAGGACACGGGTCTTACCCGAACCAGCCCCCGCCATTATCAGCAAAGGCCCTTCTGTTGTTTGAACCGCCTCAGCCTGACGGTCATTCATACCGTTTAATAAAGGATGCATTTTTCTTCCTCTTTCAAAGTCAATGCTACTATTATAACAAAAATCCTGATGAAGCTAAACCAGAAAGAAGAGGAATTTCTGATTTTAGATTAGATTTTCGGCAAAGTCATTTAAGGCACCCTAAGCCCGATTCAAATTGAAAATCAGGCCTATTTTTGCTATAATATGCCCATATGAGACTTAGAGTACCTGTCCAGAGATGACATTTTTTCGCAAGTCTCTTTTCCATTCTGCTGCCCCACTAGAAAGAAAGGCTGTCATGAAAAATCCTAGTAACAATCTGAAGCTAGCGGAGAGAGGAGCCATCCTGTCCATCGCTACCTATCTGATTCTCTCAGCGGTCAAGATTATCGCAGGCTCGACCCTCCAGTCCTCCAGTCTGACGGCCGATGGCTTCAACAACGTCTCTGATATCGTGGCTAATATAGCCGTTTTAATTGGCCTGCGTATGGCTAGAAAACCAGCCGACCGTGACCATCGCTTTGGCCACTGGAAGATAGAAGATCTGGCCAGTCTCATCACATCTTTCATCATGTTTTTCGTTGGATTTGATGTCTTGATAGAGACCATTCAGAAAATTATTTCCAATCAAGAGACCAAGCTTGACCCAGTTGGTGCCGTGGTCGGAATCATCTCGGCAATCATTATGTTGGGTGTTTATTTTTACAATAAAACACTGGCTAAAAAAGCTCACTCCAAGGCTCTGGATGCCGCAGCCAAGGATAACCTATCAGACGCTGTCACTTCTATCGGCACTTCAGTTGCTATCATTGCCAGCGCCTTTAACTTTCCAATCGTTGATAAGCTGGTAGCCATTGTCATTACCTTCTTCATTCTCAAGACGGCCTATGATATTTTTATGGAATCTTCCTTCAGCCTGTCCGACGGATTTGATGAAAGCCTGCTCCAAGACTATAAGCAAGCTATCCTGGAAATTCCTAAAATCACTCAGGTCAAGTCACAGCGCGGCCGGACCTATGGCAGCAATATCTATCTGGATATTATCTTGGAAATGAATCCGGATTTGTCTGTTTTTGAAAGCCATGAGATTGCGGACCAAGTTGAGGATATGCTTATGGAGCGCTTCGGAGTCTTTGATATTGACATTCATATTGAGCCTGCTCCCATTCCCGAGGATGAGACGCTGGACAATCTTTACCCAAACCTGCTCATGCGTGAACAGCTCGTGGAGCAAGGCAACCAACTGGATACACTTCTGTCCGCCGAATTTCTCTACATTTCCCAAGATGGCCGACAGCTGAACAAGGCTGAATTTCTGGCAGAAAGAGCCTCAAAAACACCTATCAAGAACGTTGAACTGCTCTCTGTCAGCCAGAAAACCAAGCTCATCCGCTATGAAATGGATGGTGTTATCCATACCAGCCTCTGGCGCCGCCACGAAGTATGGCAAAACATCTTTCACCAAGAGACACGAAAAAACAACTAGACCGGCTGTCTGGTTGTTTTTTCGTAAGCAGTAATTTTCTTTCTAAAAAGATTTTAAAAAAACAAAGCAACTGTGGGTTACTTCGTTTCGACAAATCCGAATTTACTCAGCGGTGAGAGTCGGAACTCCACCACTCCCTTGATTTGACTGGCTTTGATGAGCCCAAATTCTCGGCTGTCCTTCGTATTTTCCCGTCGATCATTAAGAATCAAATAAGAATCTTTAGTAATTTTATCAGACTTTGAGTCTTTTAAATCCATAACAGAGAAATCATGAGTATAGTAACCCGAACTTCCTGCTGAAGCTAGATATTTCTCGCGTATTTTCTCAATATATTCTTCCGACATGACCTGACCGTTCAGGTAAAGAAGATCATCCATATAGGTTACCTGATCCTTTTCCTGGGCAATGACCCGGCCGACATAGTCTTTGCCGTCCACTTCATAGAGGACAAAATCCCCACGCTTGATGTCTTGCTTTCTCGTCGCCAAGACCAAGTCATTCTTTGCCAAGTAAGCATTGCTGTCTTGCTCAGTCACCCGATAAGGCGTATAAATAAAAACTCTCAGCCCTATAATGATAGCTGCCAGTACTGAAAAAATAATAATATTTCTTAATAAATCTCTCTTTAACATTCGTCTCCCCCATCTCTTTTATACCATTATATCATTTTTAGACAAAATAGACAAAGGTACAATTTTATTTCAAAAATCAATTCTCAAACTTGTTCTTCTCTCAAGTAAGATAAGTGGTATCGCATAGACAAGAAAAAAACCGATGATTTTCCAATCAACGGTTCTTTTTTGTTGTCTTAGATTAACGTACTGTACGGATGCGCATCGTGTTGGTACGAACTGCTTCACCAAGCGGCACACCAGCAACAATAACGATATCATCGCCAGATTCAACCAAGCCTTGCTCAACTGCAATCTTTTCAGCGATTTCAAACATATCATCTGTGTTAGATGGAGTTTCAGTAGTCACTGGAATAACACCCCAGTTCAGCATAAGACCACGTTGAGTCAATTCGTCAAAAGTGATAGCTAAGATATCAGCGTTTGGACGGTACTTAGAAATCAAGCGAGCTGTGTGACCTGTCTTAGTAAGGGTAACTACCAACTTGATATCCATTGAGTTTGTAGCATCTTTAACTGCTGAAGCCATAACTTCAGTCTTAGAGTTGCGCTCAAAGTTGTCAGTTGTCAAACGGCCATATTCGTTAAGAAGGGTTTGAGCATTCTTATCGATAGTCGCCATTGTTGTTACTGACTCAAGTGGGTATTTACCATTTGCAGACTCGCCTGAAAGCATAGTTGCATCAGTTCCGTCGATAACAGCGTTAAATACGTCTGATACTTCTGAACGAGTTGCACGTGGTTTTTCTGTCATGGTTTCAAGCATGTTAGTTGCTGTGATAACCACTTTACCAGCTGCATTTACCTTAGTGATAATCATCTTTTGGTAAACTGGAACCATTTCGAATGGCACTTCGATACCCATGTCACCACGGGCAATCATGATACCGTCAGCAGCTTCAATGATTTCGTCCAAGTTATCGATACCTTGTTGGTTTTCGATTTTCGCGAACAGTTGAACGTGTCCATTACCAGTTTCTTCACAGATTGCACGAACTTCGTTGACGTCTTTTGCAGTACGTACAAATGAAATCGCGATGAAGTTGATTCCTTGCTCAAGACCAAAGCGGATATCGTCATTATCACGCTCAGCAAGTGCTGGGAAAGGAATCTTAGTGTTAGGAATGTTCACACCTTTTTGCTTAGCGATAATGCCGTCATTTTCAACTTCTACTTCAAATTCACGAGTAGCATCATCTTTAGCGACAACACGAAGACCAAGTTTACCATCGTCAACCAATACTTGACGACCAACTTCAACATCATCATAGATGTCCAATCCACCGGCAACGTTCAAAGCAATTACTTCACGAGTAGACTTGATGCCTTGCTTAGTAGCAACACGGATTTTTTCACCAGTCTTGTATGAATACTCTTTTGCATCGCCTTCAAACAATTCTGTACGAATTTCTGGTCCTTTTGTATCAAGAAGGAAACCAACTTTTTGGCCGGCAATTTCTTCTGCACGCTTAACAGTTGCCATGCGCTCTCCTTGCTCAGCATGGTCACCGTGTGAGAAGTTGAAACGGAATGTGTTTGCGCCAGCTTCAATCAGCTTAGCAATGTTTTGAGCTGATGCTTCAACATCCAGCTTTTCTCCCCAATATCCGTCATCACCAAATTTTTTACCACCGCGGATTTCTACCGCAGGACCTAATGTTGCAACGATTTTTACACGTTTATTCATGATTGTATGAAACTCCTTCTTCTATTTGGCCTCTTGGCCTGAATAACAAATAATAATTAAATATTGATGCTGCGGTTCAAATCAGCCAAGTCCAGATCAGCCTTGTGCGGATTATTGACAACAATCTTACCTTCAGCAGTCAAGCTAAAGAGTGCTCCTTCTTCAGCAGTTCCCAGAATTGGGCTTTCAACCATCTGCTCATTGCGGATTCCAACAGCAACTCCGCCGATACCTTCTTTAAGCAGTTTAACAGCATGTGCTCCCATACGAGAGGCAAGAACACGGTCACGCGCAGTCGGTGAGCCTCCACGCTGGATATGTCCGAGCTCTGTGACACGCAAGTCGCTCATATCACCAGCTTCTTTCAGCTTCTCAGCGAATTCATCCGCTGACATGACACCCTCAGCCAAGACGATGATGTTGTGCTTCTTACCCTTGGCATAGCCATTCTTAATGCTTTCAACAACTTCTTCAATCTTGAAACCTTCTTCAGGAACGATGATTTCGTCCGCACCAGATGCAATACCTGCCCAAAGAGCAATATCACCAGCATTACGTCCCATTACTTCAATAACGAAAGTACGGCGGTGACTGGATGAAGTGTCCCGAATCTTGTCAATCGCATCCATGGCTGTAGTAACAGCAGTATCAAAACCGATAGTGAAGTCTGTTCCGACGATATCATTATCAATGGTTCCTGGAACACCAACAGCTGGGAAGCCATGCTCTGTCAAGCGCATCGCACCGTGGTAAGAGCCATCACCACCGATAACAACGACACCTTCGATTCCATGTTTTTTAAGCTGCTCAATTCCTTTCAGCTGCCCTTCAACTTGGGCAAACTCAGGGTAACGAGCAGAGTGAAGGAAAGTTCCACCGCGAGAAATAATGTCACCAACTGATGTCGCATCAAGTGGGTAAATCTCGCCAGCTACCATTCCAGCGTAACCATCATAAATACCGTAAACTTCCATTCCTTCGGAAATTGCTTTACGAACAACTGCACGGATGGCAGCATTCATACCAGGGGCATCACCACCACTAGTCAAAACAGCAATACGTTTCATTTCGCTTTTTGCTCCTTTTTCTTTTTAACATTCTTATAGATTATACCACAATCATCATGAAAATTCTCTTATTTTCCATATTTTTTAACGAAAAATCGTTTTCATAGTATAATTCTTCAATTCCTCTTGCAACTGCTCCGATTTCTCCACTCGGAAATGAGGTGCAGATACGGTTCGCTTCTCATCTTCATAGCGCAGGACAACCGGAATATTGCCGGGGTATTTCTGCAAAATCTGAGATATTTCCTGATCATGTTCATGGCCCGCAAGTTTTATCCAGAAGCGTTCAGTCGTGGTCTCCTCTATGTCTGCCAAGACCAACTGTAAGCGTCCATCCCGTTCCTGCACCTTGCCGGTCAAGTAGTAAATCCCCTTCTCCTTAATGCGTTCACCCAGCTGTCTATAAGTATCAGGAAAGACTGTGACATCCAGTTTTTTCTTCGTATCTGAAACCTGCAAGAAAGCCATATTCTCGCCCTTTTTAGTCCGGATAGTCTTGATAGTCTGGACCTCACCTAAAATCCTAGCTCTGCTATTTTCCGTCAGCTCACTAATCCAGCTAAAGGGCTGGTCCGCTTCTTTGGCCAGTTTAACCAAGGGGTGATCGCTAAGCCCCACACCGATTATGCTCTGTTCCAGCTCAAACTTTTCGGCATCGCTAAAATCCTGAGCCTCTGTCCAAGAATAAGTCGTATCCGCAAAGAGACTGCCCAACTCATCTGCAAATACAAATAGATTAGGCAGATTGGCTAGAATTTTTTGGCGATTTTTCTCAAAACTGTCAAAGAGCCCCAGCTGGATCAGAGGAGTCAGCAGAGAAATCTTATGGTAATTCTGAGGCAGGCGCAGAATAAAGTCTTCCACCCCAGTAAAGGCGGCATTTTGTCTCTCTTCAATAATCCAGTAAGCCAAATCCCTAGGCAGGCCTTTGATGTTTTTCAGGCCCAAAAAAATCTTCTTATCCTGAAACTTATCATGGTAGGGGATATTGTTGATACTGAGGGGTGCTGTTTCAAAGCCAAAACTCAGGGCATCGGTGATATAGTCACTGCTAGAATAATTAAGCATGACATCAAAGAAAACATCTGGATAGTGAGCCTTGAAGTAAGCCAACTGAAAGGCCAGAGCTGAGTAGGCATAGGCGTGACTGCGGTTAAAGCCATAACCAGCAAACTTCTCCATAATAGCAAAGACTTCCTTGGCTTTAGATTCCGAATGCCCTAGCTTGAGAGCACCTGCAACAAAGTCCTCCTGCATGCGGTGCATTTCAGCAGCACTTTTCTTACCCATTGCCCTTCGTAAAATATCGGCTTTCCCCAGACTAAAGCCACCAAAGCGCTGGGCTACCTGCATGACCTGCTCTTGATAGAGCATGATACCGTAAGTCGGAGCTAGAATATCAGCCAAACTGTCATCAATCAACTCCACCTGCTCCAGTCCATGCTTTCTCTTGACAAAATTGTCAATATAATCGCTGGCTCCAGGACGATTGAGAGAGGTTGTGGCTACTACTTCCTCAAAGCGAACCGGCTGAACCCGCTTAAGCAGGCTGATTGCACCCGGCTGCTCAAACTGGAAAATCCCCTTGGTCTGGCCAGCCGCAAAGAGTTTCAGAGTGTCTGCATCCTCCAAGTCAATCTCGGCAATCTCAATATCTACCTTATATTTTTTCAGGGTTGCTTCCTTCATCCGCTGGACAAAGGTCAGATTGCGCAAGCCCAGAAAGTCCATCTTGAGCAGACCGTTGCTCTCCACACCGTGGGCATCATATTGGGTGATATACATGTCCTCACCATATTTGAGCGGTATCTGGTCTGTCAGGTCATTGTCACTCATCACAACGCCAGCTGCGTGGATAGAAGTCTGACGGGGATGACCTTCGATTTTTTTAGCAATATCAAAGGCCTTTTGATATTCCAGCTTACTATTGATAATCTGACGAAAGGCCATATTTTTCTCATAAGCAGAGGTCAGGCTATCGCCAAAGCGGATTTTCTTGGTGATATTGGTCAGTTCGTACTCTGGCAGTCCGAAGCGCTTGAAGACATCACGGATGGCTTGCTTGGCCCCAAAGGTCGAGTAGGTCACAATCTGAGCCGCATGCATACTGCCATAGCGGTCGCGAACATAACGTATAAACTCCGGCCGGTAAACATCTGGAATATCAATATCAATATCGGGCATGGTATAGCGCTCTAGATTTAGAAAGCGCTCAAAAAGCAAGTTATTCTTGACTGGGTCAATCCCAGTAATCTCCAAAGCATAGGCCACTAGACTGCCGACAGCAGATCCTCGCCCCATTCCCATATAATAGCCTTGACTGCGACCAAAACGCAGCAAATCCCAGACAATGAGAAAATAATCATCAAAGCCCATCTGATGAATGACAGCCAGCTCCTGGTCCAGCCGCTCCTGATAGAGTTTACCTGTTAAACCGCGTTTTTTTAAGCCAGCTTCGGAGCGCTCCCGCAGCTCTTCCACAGCTGGCCGCTCCCGATTAAAGCGGGGCAGTTTCAGCTCCCTATTGATATCATAGTGAACATCACGGACTAGCTTCTCAAGGTTAGCCAGACTCTCTGGGAAAGTTTCCTTAAAAGCTCCTGCCAGAGCATCTGGTGCCAGCAAAAACTCATGATTGGGGAGGCTGCCAATCTCCCGCAGGCTGGCATTTTCTCGAATAGCCCGAAGCATCTGCAAGGTCTCCAAATCCCCTGTGTCAAAATATCGGACGGTATGCAGGGGCAGGGTTGGTCGACTAAACTCCTGCTGGGGCGTTGCTGGAAAGACTCCAACATAAAAATCCAACCCCAAATCCAGATCTACTACTCCGTTAAAAGCAGGAACAATCACAGCCAATCCCTTAAAGAGATGCTGGAAATCCTCCCAGTTTTTTTGTCCCATCATCTTGAGAGTAGAGACTTTCATCAGATTGCGATATCCCTGACTGTCTAAGGCTAGCAGACGGAGATGAAGCTCCTGCTCTGCCTTGATCAGACTCAGCTCCAAGCCTAAAAGCGGCTGCAGTCCCGCAGATTCGGCTTCCTCTAAGAAATGATAGGCTCCATAGAGATTGTCCACATCCATCATGCCCAGATGACTATATCCTAACTCCTTGGCTTTCTGCACATATTTCTTTATCGGGATCAAGCTATCCATAAAACTGTAAACAGTCTTGGTATCAAGTTGTATCACCACATTTTTCTCCTTGAACATGCTTTGCTTCTTCTTATAACTATTATACCGCAATTCACTGAATGAGGGAAATAGGAGTTTGACTAAACATAAAGATTCCATTCACCCTTTCCGGCTTTCTTTGCCATTTTCCTAAGGAAAAGGTATAATAATTGTAAATTGAAGAAAATAAAGGAGACATGTATGAATCAGTATCCTCTGGTCTATCTTGACCATGTCCATAAAAATTATGGCGACGCACCCGCCCTCTATGATGTGAGCTTAAACATCCAGCCTGGCAGAATCATCGGACTTCTAGGTCCTAATGGCAGCGGCAAGACAACTATTATCAAGCTTATCAATGGTCTCTTGCAGCCCACCTCTGGCCATATTTATCTCAAAGGCGTGGAACCTTCACCTGAGACCAAAAGAATCGTTTCCTATCTACCAGATACGACTTATCTAAGCGACAGCTCTAAAGTAATCGAAGCTATAAAATATTTCCAAGATTTTTATGATAATTTTGACAGCGCGAAAGCCATGCAGCTTCTAAAGGATCTTCATATTGATCCTCAAGCGCGCATCGGAAGCCTTTCAAAAGGAAACAAGGAAAAAATGCAGCTCATTTTGGTCATGAGCCGCCATGCGGAACTCTATATCCTAGACGAGCCTATCGGTGGTGTTGATCCGGCCGCTCGCGACTATATCCTGCAGACCATCATTCAAAACCGCACACCTCAGTCTTCTGTCATCATTTCCACCCACTTGATCGCAGATATTGAGCCAATCTTGGATGAAGTAATCCTGATTAACCAAGGTCAGATCTTTTTGCATGAAAATGCTAATCAGCTGCGTCAACAGTACAATCAATCCATTGATAATCTTTTCCGCAGCCAGTTTCGCTTTTATTAGGAGGTCTTCATTATATGTTTGGAAAACTGTTTAAATACGACTTTAAGTCTAATTACAAATGGTATTGTATCACCTTTGCCATTCTTCTCACTCTATCAGTCTTTATGGGAATCATAGCTGGCAGCATCTTAAGACCTGAGGCAATGAATCGCTATAGTGAACATCCATTGTCTATTAGTGGTGTTATTATCACTTTCTATCTACTATTTCTCTTGCTGTTTTCTGCATCTTGCGCAGTCTTTCTATCCAATACCATCATTATTATCCGTCGATTTTATAAAAATGTCTTTGGGAGAGAAGGCTACCTGACTTGGACCTTGCCGGTCACCCCGCATCAGATTCTTCTGTCCAAGCTTCTTTCCGCATTTGTTTGGACCCTCTTGTGTATGCTGACCATGTTTATTAGTGGTTTAGTCATCTTTGGCATTGCGCTTCCCCTTGTAGGCTATTCATTCGATGAGATTTTTAAATTTATTGGTGAAATACCAGATTTGTGGCTATGGATTGTCAAATACGGCTTCCTTAATCTCCTTCAAATCCTTTCTGGTATCCTCTTCTTTTACCTAGCAATCTCAGTCGGACAGCTTTTCAAGAAGAATCGGATTATGATGGCTGTGCTCTTTGGATTTTTGATTTGGACTGTTCTGGCAGTCCTGTCACTCTTATTACCTAGTTCTTTTGATTCATATGGACTACTTAGTTTATATGATTACAGTTACTCCTCTTCGGAATTTGAACAGATGCTAGATGGCTTCATTATTATCAGAGTCGTCTTTGAGCTGGTCAAAATTTTCGGTTTCTATTTTACAATCTATGCCATTGTAAAAAACAAACTAAATCTTCAATAAGCAAAACAAGGTTGAAACGTTTTGTTTCAACCTTGTTTATTTTTACTTCAGAATAATCGCTGCCACGATGGGGCTGACCAGAACGTACATGAGGCCGGTCACGCCAATCGCAAGTCCTGCCATAGCTCCGGCGACCTGTCCGTATTTAAAGGCGGTTCCCGTTCCTACCGCATGGCCAGTTCCACCTAAAGCTAGACCGATAGCTACTGGGTCTGTGATTTTTAAGAGCTTAAGAAGCGTTGGCCCCAAGACACTGGTCAGAATGCCCGTCGCAACAACCACCACTAATGTCACTGTAGCAAGACCTTGCAGCTTGTCTGTGATGCCGACAGCCATGGCCGTTGTGACAGATTTCGGAAAAAGAGAAACAGCCAGAAAGAAATCCATGCCGAAAAACTTAGCCAGCAGAGCCGTAAAGCTGGTATTGACTACAACCGCCGCAAAGGTCCCAATCAAAATACTGCGCGCATGGTGCTTCATCAAATGAAAAGTCTTGTAAAGCGGAATCCCCAAAGCAACCGTAGATGGCACAATTAGGTTGTTTAAATAGGAGCCGCCGACATAGTAATCCTTGTAGGAAATACCGGTTAATTTCAAAAAAGCAATAACCAAAACTGCTGCAATCAGCAAAGGAGTTGTCAAGGGATGAGGAAATCTCCGAAAAATCAATAGGCCGAACAGATAGGCCAAGATAGACAAGGCAAGGCCAAAGAGAGGGTTGCTCCATAAATCAGACATTGCTGGCGTCTCCTTCCTCATAATCTCCTTCAAAACGAGTCTTAATCAGCTGCACCACAACTGCAATCACGCAGACATTAAGCACAATTGCTCCTAAAACAATCAAAATAATCGGCAGCAGATAAGGCGCGATGACCTGAAATTTATCCATGATACCAACTGCTGGAGGCAGAAAAAGAATGGTCATATTCGCCAAAAGAAAATTGCCAACCATACTGATATGGCGTAGGCGCAAGATCTTGAACTGCAGAGCTAAAAACAGCAAAACCAGACCTATGATACTGCCTGGAACAGGTAGGTGGAAAACACTTGAAATTCCTTCTCCAACGAGGGAAATCATAAAAATAATCATCAACTGAACGTATAATTTCATACCAAACCTCCATCACTTGTATATCCAGTTTACTCCTTTTCAGAAAAATATCAAGGTGCTTTCAGAAATTAAAACCTTTACATCCAAAATTTGCTTATAAAAATTCCCTCTATTGTCTGCAATAGAGGGTCTTTCTTATTTAGCAGTCGTCTGAGTAGCTTCCTAGACAGATGCTAGATGGATTGAATCATAAAGAAAATCATGAGCACAATCAGGGCAAGACTTGCCAAAAGAACTAAGATTTTCTTTGCGATATGGGTTTCCCAGTAGCCTGACTTGCCAATCGATGTATTGGTGTCTCTGTAAAATTGCTGGTTTTCTCTGGGAAGAAGACTAACCAGCAAAATCAAGACAAGGGCTGCTACAATTGTAAGTGTAATCAATATTGTTTGCATTTTATTTCCTCAAGGCTCCAATCAATGTAAAAATCAAGCCAATCAAGATCATCAAGCCCAAGACGATGACAAAGGCTTTGTTGAGGTTTTCCCCCAAGCTGGCCTTTTCTTTCTTGGGCTTGCCATGCTTGAGCTCATCTAACCGTCCCTCAATATCCTTATGAAATAAATCTTTTTTAGCCATGCTGACCTCCTAACAAGCTTTGGAGAGTCTCCTGATAAAGACTGACGGGTACATCATTGGCATGTCGGCCTTGAGCTTGCAAGGCTGACCGCATCTGCTCGACACCAGATAAGGCTTCTTCCAGAGTTGACGCCAGTTGAGTTGGCTGGCTGCTGTCAAAAATATGCTGTTGGACAATGTAGTGTCTGTCATGCAGGGTCTGCTCAAAGCCTAGAATCAAGAGATTGTTCTCAAAAGCCTTACGTACTGCCTGCAGGACCTGACCGCCGTGATTGATGTCCAGATAAATGTCTGATTCCAAGTAGAGCTGCTCAATTTGCTTGAGACTGGCATTTTGATAAAGGACTACATTCTTATAGGACAGCATAGACAAGAGTTTAGGTGACATTTCCGTAAGGGCAGCAATTCGAAAGACTAGCTGCGGCAGGGACTGAACCAAGGTCTCTAAGCCTTCAATCTGATCCGAATGGGTCAGGATTAAAGCATCTTTTCGTAGGTAGTTGTCCCGCTTGAAGTCATAATGATAGCCCAGATGCAGGAACTTCTGCTGCTGGTCAGCTGCAGCCAGACTCTTGGCCTTTTCATAAGTTGCTAAATCTGGAATGACAATGGTCTGCGCCCGCAGCTGACTGTTTTCCAGAATCAGCTGCATATTGCCCGGAAGCTCATCATACAGAGGTTCCTGCCAAAAGAGAATATCCTGCCCAGCTCGGCCTGTCAAGCTGTGGGAAACTAGGAAAGAATAAGCCAGCGAATTAAAGAGAATGTGATCCAAGTCAAAGTCTAGCCGCTCTAAAAAGAAATGGATAAAATCTACTCGGCTTTTAAAAATCCGCAAGGGCTCTTGGTCCAGAGTCAGGATGATGTCACCAGTGGCATGATTTTCCACGATGCGCTCCTGACCGTCTGTGCTATAGTAGGTTGTGTTGAAAGCCTCCTGGCCTGATTTATAGGCTGTTTTGGCAAAGCAGCGGCCTTGCTTATTATAGCGCTCACTCAGTCGCAGCTGGCCTTTTTTATCCAGCCAATCCACCTGTTTGACCAAGCGACCCTTGGCCTGACTTGCATAGTGAATCCGTGCTCTTTCTTCTCCCATGTCACTGACACGCGCCGACTGATGGTCACCTGTGATTTCCCAGAAAGGGGGCACTGGCACTTGATTGAAAAAAAGCGGGTGGTCTACTCCCTCTTCATCCCCTAAAAAATAAGTATAGGGGGAAATCATATCGTCCGGGAGAAAGCCATTGGCCTCAATGACAATGGTCGGACAGTCATAGCCAGCTGCAAGGAGGGAATCATGCAGATCCTGGGTTTCCTGATTGTAATAATCAAAGAGCTGAATCATCTCTGACCTCCTTTAAAAGCTGGGACCAAGCCGCTTCAACCCGGCTAGTCAAATAATTCTCGGCCACTTGATAAGAGTGTTGGCTCATCTCCTGCTGGCGTCCTTGGCTAAAGAGAGCTATTATTTTCTCCACAAAAGCAGCAATAATCTGGTCCTCGACCTGATTGGAACTGACCGGCAGCAGATAGCCATTTTTACCATCATCGATAAAAGTCTGATTGCCATAGCGGACATCAAAGCCGATGAGAGGCAGACCTGATCCGACCGCTTCCATGAGAGTCAAACCAAAGCCTTCACTGGTTGAAGCTGTCAGATAAAGCTCATAGCCTGCATAAATCTGACTCAAATCTGCATGCCCTTTAAGCCGAATGTAGTCTTGAGCTCCTGCTTCCTCAATCCTACGTCGCAGCTTCTCCTCTTCGCCCCCCTTACCGTAAATATCAAGAGTCAGCTCAGGTAGCTGGGCGTGGGCTTGGACAGTCGCTGCCACTAGCCAATCGATATGCTTTTCCGTAGCGAGACGCGAAGCCGTAATCATGGAGAAAGGCTTGCGAGGCTCTTTGGGATAAGTCAGCTGGCCAAGACTGCCCACCGGTATGGTGACAATCTTGGGCCGCTTGTCCGAGTAATGCTGGAACTGCTGCTCTAGAATCGTTTTCTGAGCCTCAGTTGCCACGATGAAAAAGTCCACCTTGTCAGCATTGGTAAACTGGTAGTCATAGAAATTGTTCCAGAGAATGTAGTCGTCACTGCTGGCATTTTCACTAAAATGCTCCGCATGGACCACTACTCCCAGCTTAGCCTTCTGACTCTCCTCAAAGACAACCTGACCAATCCCTGTCTCCCTATCCAAGATAACTACATCATCTGCCTGCAGCTGCAAACACTGGAGAAAATAGCGGACCAGCTCAGCCTTGGAATAGAAAATCCGATCTGGAAAGCGATAGAGCTCTTCCTGACCACCCTCTATCAGCATATCATAAGCCACACTGCCGTCTTCATGGTAAAAACGGCGCTGGTAGAGAGTTGCAGCGTCATTGTGGGGGGCGAAGTATTCACTAGCATAACGGACATAGGAGAAATAATCCTTGCGAATCAATCTCCCCCGCGAGACATACTCTACATGCTCAACAAAGTCCTGATCTTCCTGCCGCAGGTAGCAAGTGATAAACTGATCATCCTGCGGGTAGAAATAGCGGACAATCTTGCCCTCTCTCTCCGAGCGCTCCGGCTGACCTGCGACTTGAGCCAGCACCTGGTCCAGCGTCACCGTCGTCGGTGCAATCTTGATATCAGTAAAGTAATTATAAAGCCAGATAACTTCCTCATCCAGAAAACCGATATTTTCCGTCAAATGCTGGATATTATCCGCTAAAATCATATCCATAAAGACAAACTTAGCCGGCTGCTGGATCCTGCGCAGAAGCTGGGCCCGATAAGCTTGGGCGTATTCTACACCGCTGCTGGCCCAGCCGATGCCTAAGTTGATGTTATATACTGTCATATTCTCCTCGTCTTACGGGAAGTACATGATGACTTCTCCTCTAGGGTTGAGTGCCAATTCACTCATTAAAAGATTCTTGACAATCTGCTGCTTCATGCGCTCCTTCATATATTCAAAGCCATCGTAAGCCTCTTGGTAGTATTCTACCAGAGGATTTTTCATAGAGAAATGCTGACCGCTCAAGGCCGTCTTGAGCTGCTGCAGATAGTCTACCTGCTCGACCCAGTTCTCATCAATAGCCTTGAGAACGGAGACCCGTTGAAAATGGGTAAAGAGCTTGTCAGACTTGAGATAGGCTTTCTTTGCCTGCAATTCCTGCTCGGCAATATCCTGCAAGAGCTCTGCAATTTTCTCCGGCGAATAAATATCAAAATCATAAGGAATACGCTCAGCATGATAGCTGAAATGGTCTAAAATAAAGCGATAGAGGTCAGCTCGCGTCTCATAGGACTGCTCATAGGCCGCCTGATGAATGACCTGACTGAGGACACGGCTGATTTCTTCATCAATCCGCTCTTCAGCTTGAATCAGACGATTGCGCTCAGCATAGGTAATCTCCCGCTGAATCTTCATACACTGGGCATATTCCAACGTCATCCGACGGGACATCTTGGCACTGCTTTCGCTGGCTCTCTGGGCCTTAGCTACTAAGCGTCTAAAGCGGCGCTGTCCCAGCTGGACTGGATGCTGCTTAACCTCTTCAGTTGAGTAGTCCTTGTAGAGCTTCTTGAGCCAATCTGGCCCCCACTTCCTGAGCAGATCATCCTCTAGCGAGATGAAGAACTTACTAATTCCCGGATCACCTTGGCGGCCTGAACGGCCACGAATCTGTAGGTCAATCCGCTGGTTCTCCATCCGCTCAGTACCAATCACCACGAGACCACCCAAATCAGCGACACCCGGTCCCAACTTTATATCCGTACCGCGGCCGGCCATGGATGTAGCCACCGTCACAGCACCTTTCTGCCCAGACTCTGCGATGATCTGCGCCTCACGCGCCGCATTGTTGGCATTGAGCAGATTGTGGGCGATGCCTTCTCTCAGCAGTAGGGAAGAGTAAATCTCTGACATCTCCACTGAGCCGGTGAAAATCAAGAGTGGATTGCATTGAGCATGGTAGTGCTTGACCTCGTCCAGAGAAGCAAAGACTTTTTCTGGCAGGGTTTGGTAAAGCTGGTCTGGCAAATCCTGTCGAATAACTGGCTGGTTGGTCGGAATCTTGATGACAGACATGGAGTAAGTTTCCATAAACTCGCTCTCCACCACCTTGCCGGTCCCGGTCATACCAGAGATTTTCCGGAAGAGCCGGAAGAGATTCTGATAAGTGATGGATGCCATGGCACGCGTTTCCTCCGTCAGCTTGACATGCTCCTTGGCCTCAATAGCCTGGTGCTGGCCTCCCTGAAGCCGAGTCATTTCCAGCAGACGGCCGGTTGAGCGGTCCAAAAGTACGACTTCTGCCTCTTTGTCGCCCTGGCGGACAACATAATCCTTGTCCTTCTTGTAGAGCTTGTGGGCCCGCAAGGCTAGATTGAGATGGCGGACCAACTCTTGATTTTCCTTAGAAAAAAGATGCTCCAAGTCAAGAAAAGACTCTGCTGCCAGAATACCTTTGGATGTCAGCCAGACTTCATTTTTCTCGTCATCGTAGTGATAATCCTCTTCTTCTTTCAAAGTCGTAATGAAGGTATCCATGATACCATAGAAGTTTGACTGAACCCGAGGAGCACCAGAGATAACCAAAGGTACCTGAGCGCTGTCTAAGAGGATGGAGTCAATCTCGTCTATGATGACATAGTTGAAAGGACTAAGATATTGGCTATCCTTATTCTCTGCTAGATTTTCAATCAGATAGTCAAAGCCCAAGGCACTATTGGTCGTATAGACAATATCCGCCTGATAAATCAGCCGCTTCTGCTTGGGCGTCAAATTTTCAGTCTCATCAGCTACCACCGCTGCCTCAATAGTCAACCCCAGAAAACGATAGACCTGCCCCATTTCCTGAGCATCCCGCAGAGCCAGATAGGTATTGGTGGTCACCAGCATAGCTCCTTGACCAGACAGGGCATTGAGATAGAGCGGCATGGTAGCCGTCAGAGTCTTGCCCTCTCCCGTAGCCATCTCAGCGACATTGCCCTCATGGAGAACAATCGCCCCCATGACCTGCACATCGTAGGGGAACATGCCCAGCACCCGCTTGTCCGCTTCCCGCACCACAGCATAAGCCTCCGGCAGCAGGTCGTCTAAAGTCTCACCTGCGGTCAGTCTTTCCTTAAATTCCTGTGTTTTCTTTCGCAGTTCAGCGTCTGACAAGCCAGCCATTTCTGACTCAAAGCTCTTGACTTTGGCTAAGATTTTCTTTAAGCGCTGAATTTGAAAATGATTTTTAATCATCAGACTCCTCTATGATTTGGTCAATGTTTAGGCAATGAAACTCTAAGGACTCAACTCCTGCACTCAGCAGCTGAACCTTATAGCTATAGGCTTCGTTTGGGTAGGTAAAGATCATACTCTCCGAACGCTCCACTTGATTGCTGATTTCTTTCTCATAGCGGTCAAAGAAGATGATTTTCAGAAAGACGCTGGATTCAGGATAGGTGGTCATATCTCTAGATAGGCAATAGCAAGCTCCCTTTTTGAGCAAGGGGAGAGCAGGCACCTGCCGGTCTCGCTGATAGTTCCATTTAGAAGACCATTCATGGATGGTCTGGCCGGAGGCCATCAGTTTATTTTCAAAAAATATATGTGAAGGGGAATGAATGATAAGGGTAGTTCCATAGAGATAGGTAAAGTCAGTCATTTTACCAGCTGCCGAAACCCCTCTCAGCTCTCCCCAGTATATGCCCTTTCTTTTTTGAATCTTCATTTCTTTCTCCCAAATTCCTTTTCCAATATCATTCGATAGTAATTCATAAACCAAGACACAGACACAGCTAAGTCGTCATTATGACGTCCCGGAACACCTCTGCTGATCAGCTTGGCCTCGGTCAGATGAAGAGCCGCTACTAAGTCCTCATAGGCCGTCGGATCATAGTCTTCTTCCTTCATATAGGCGATACCAAAGGTCGTCCGGCTGAAATCAGCCTTCTCAACTTTGCGCCAGTAGCGATGATTCAGCTCCTCTACGTGTTCCTGATCTTTGCCACCTGTGTGGAGATGAAGGACGTCGAAAGCTGTTGGAAAGACCTTAGGCAAGTGCAAACGACCACGTTGGGCAATAGTTCCTAGATTTCCCAAGGGCTTGGACAAAACGATAGCTCGCGGACGAAACTCCGAACCATAATAGACAGCACCGTAGGTCCCCATCGACATGCCAGATATGACAAGGTCTCTCTCTGTAAAGCCCAGATAGTCCAGATGCTCTTGGATAATCTCATGAATACCGCTCTCCAGCTCCTGACTGCCTAGATAAAACATACCGCCATCCACGCGCGGATCTGAAAACAAGAGAAAAGGACAGCCCAAACTGCGCATCATCCCAAAGCCCTCAAAGCCTTCCGCCCGACGGTAACCAGAGAAATAAACAGCCAAAGGCGGCTTCAAATCTCCTGGATAAAAGAAGTAATTAATCTCTTGTCGATGGCTATCGCGGAGAATCTTTCCACCCAGGACGTACTTGCCAAACTCATAGCGGGTCAGGCGCTGATGCAGAGCACCAACCTGAATCCGTCCCTCGCCTCTAGCCTCCAGACTGACGCCCAGATAGGAAGTAAAGTCATTGTCCAGAACCATGGATTCCCGCATGTCCTCTTCGGCGAAAATAGTCTCGCGAGCAATGTCCGCAGTCGATCCTTCTTGGATGTTATAGAGGCGCAGCCGCAGTTCACTCTTTCCTTCCTTTTCATACTCAAGCCAGAGCTCAACTGGATTGGAGGCATTGGCCACGACATTGTATTTCCAAGAGAGGACAGGCTGAAAGTCCTGACCAAAGTCACCTTCCAGCTCTAGATTTTCATATCCATTGTAGCAAATCTTCCCGTGAAATCCGGGACTGACCACCATATCAAGCGGGGTCATCTTATCGCCATACTGGCCGGAAAAGAGAGCCTTGGACAGCTTGCGGAGCAGGTCAGCTCGATCGCTCATATCCGTTGGCTGAGCACAGTGACGCTTGAGGAAGTACTCAATATCCGCTTCCTGGGTTTCCTGTTCCTGATCGTAGAAAACTGTATAAGGAATAATCTTGGACTCAATCATAAACAAATCTGGAATCCGACGCAGGTCGTCCACCAGAATCGCATCAAACTTGCCAATCTTATCCATCTCCATGACCTTTTTGATAGCCAGATTGGAGTTAGGAAAGAAATAATACCAGGCCATATTGTCCGGAATGTCAAGCTCCTTGCTCCAGTCGCTTGAGCCAATCTGTAAGATTTTCAGCTTATTTTGCATTCTCAGCCTCCTTGAGCCACTGCTCCCACCGGCCAATCAGCTCCAGACCAGTATTATGATGGATTTTTTCAATGGAATAAATCAGGGCCTGGTTCCAATTTTTCAAACCTTCCAAGTAATAGTCTGCAGCAGTCGGTAGATCAGAGATAGAGTCCAAGATATAGCCATTTTGCAGATGGGTCACATAGTCCGAGCCCACCAGATTGATCTGCGGAATCCCGGCAGAAATCCCAGCAATCTGTGTATAGAGATTGGGCTGCTCACTCAGGTCAATGATTAACCGCGTATCATCCAGCTCCTGAATCAAGCTGAGCTCGTCCGTGATATTCTTAATGGTGAAACGGAGATCCTGCTCCTGATTTTCCAGCAGGGCATTCTCAGCCTGCTCACTGCGGCGGTAGTTCTTGACAAATTCATAGAGATTCAGATACTCATCAATAACCTCCTGCACCTTGTTCTCCACCTTTTGGATTCCTTCCTGCCAGGCATTGTAAACACCGATAGTCAGCTCTGTATCCGGATGCTTGGCCACATAGTGGAGAACCTTGAAGATGGCATAGTCATTAAGCCCTTCTTCCAGATTAATCTGATAAAAAATCTTGGATTCACGACGACGCTGGCTCTTGCCCAGCTGCAGACGGGTATCAAAAGGCGACAGGTAATGCACCTTCTGAGCCAGTCCAGGCAGGTAACGCTGAATAACCTTCTTGAAATCCATACGGTCAGTTAAGACTAAATCTGCCTGCTTCAAATCTGCTTCTAGAGCTGACCAATCCACTGTATGATTGCGCTCGTGGAAAAAGCTGAGAATGACTTGAACCTGCTGGGGCAATAAGCGCAAAATGGCTTGAGTGTATAAGGGATGCGTTGCTAGGACAAACCGGCTGTCAGCTCTTGCATTACGCTCGATATAGTGGCCCAATTTCTCCAAGATCAAGTCAGGCATCTGCTCATACTCCAGCTTATCAAAGTCCAGTAAGTAAGCAGGATTGACCTCTACCCGGCAGTCGTCAGGCTTCAGATGCTCACGAATCCGCCAGTCACCATCCGGCTGCAGGTAGTCCTGATAAAGGGGCTGCCCCTCTTCATAATAGGTGATACTGGAGACAAAGCCCCGATCATCAAAGATATAAAACTTCTCCAGCTGGTCATCCTTGAAAAACTTGATGAAGCTGATAAAGCCTTCTACTCCAAACTCGACATGGGCATAGAGCTGTCCCTGCCTGCGGACCATGATTAGAAAGGGCGTATAGACAAACTCGCAGTCTGGCTCCCAGTCCAGATCCTTGATTTGCAAGACCTGCATTTCTTTAGACTGGATTCCCTGAATCTCATCAAAGACCGAGTAATAGTCCGTCTCAAAAATATCCTGCCGATGCAAGAGGTAGCGGGCATGCGGCATATAGGCTGGTAAAAACAGCTGAACTGGCAGATTTTCACTTTGGAAAATCCGAATCTGATGAATCGAGTCATCAAACTCCAGTCGCTGCATGGAGCGGTACCAAGGGACAATATCCCGGTGCCAAACCCGATCCCCACTGCCACTCCATGAAGGAATAAAGTAATACATAGTTTCTCCTACAACAATGAACGATAACGGTCATTAAGCGTCAAGGCATCCACCTCGTCCTTAATAGAAAAGACCATCCCGATAAAAATCATAAAAATCCCCGGAATCATACTGAGCCGCAGATAGCGAATGTCCAGAAGGACTACCATCATGGGCAGGCCAGAAATCAGGATAAGATAGAAAGCCCCCACTAGAGCAAAATAGGTCACCAAACCATTGATATACCGGCGGGTTGCTCCTCCCGGATAAACATTTTCAATATACTCTCCACTCTTTTGCATCCGCTCAGCAATCTGGTCGCCGCTGATATTGATAAAGGCGAAGGCCAGTGCCAGGATGAAAATAGTCAACAGATAGAGGATAAACCAAGCTGGACTTCCCATAGACAGCCCTTCTATCCATTGATCAATCAGCTGATTGTCTGGCTGAAGAAAGTGGATAATCAAAAGGAAATACTGGGGAATGCTGACCAAGGTCATAGCGTACATAATCGGCATCCCACCAGCAGGATTAAGACGAATATCCAGATAAGAGTATTTCTTAAAACGGTTATGGATATTGATCTTATTGACTGGGATTCGGTACTTGGACCGCTCAACTGTAACAGCCAGATAGAGAAAGACTAGGCTGAAAACCAGCATCAAGGCCAGCCAAAGTGAAGAAATCTTCAGCTCCTGAATGGAGTTCCAAATATCCTGCGGAATGTAGGCAATCATGCTGGCCATGACAATCATGATGGAGCCGCCAAGTCCCATGGCAGCATTCAAATCCGTCAGCCAGATAAGAAAGTAGGTCCCAGCCATCAAGACCAAGGTATCTAAGACCATAATCGTAGTCATATCCACCCCACCTGCTTCTTGCAGTGGCAGGTTTAGGACCAGGGCCACCGACTGAATCAAGGCAATGACCAAGGTCAGCAGCATCCGCCGCCTTTCCTGCACTTCCATAGGCAGCTTACTCAAGCCTAGGCGCTTGGACACAGCAAACATCTGCCAGATCAGCATAGAGGACATCCAAGGAGACAGGCCGACAGAAAAGAGAGACATACTGCGCAGATTTCCCCCCATCAGGGCTGTCGCATAGTTCAAGGTCGTAGAGGTTCCGTCCATAGCAGCTGCCTTACTCATATCGACGAAAGGCAGGGTCAGCTTGGTTCCCAAGACATAGATAAATAAGAAAAATAAGGTCCACAGAAACTTCTTGATAATGACCGGTTTAAAAAATGACTTCACACTGACTCCTCATGACGATGGCTGAAAAAGCTCTAAGATAAGACTTCCATCACCGCATCTACTAAGACTTTTTTGCTAAAATAACCTTCCTTGAGCAGGAAAGAGAACTTTCTAACCCGCTCGACCATAGCCTGATACTCCTCGGCAGTCAAATTTTCAACAATCCGACTGGCCTCTTCCAGACTGCCTACGACAAAGCCCAGACCGCGCTCGCGGATCAGCTCTGCATTGGACAGGTAAGAAGGGACGATGACCGGAATCCCAGCTGCCAGATAAGTGGCAGACTTATGAGAGATATTGAGACCATAGTATTCTGGCTCGTCCGCTGGATTTTCCTCAACGCCCCAGACCAGACCCAGACCACCCTTGGACAGCTCCAAGAGCAACTCTGGCCGGCTGACCCAGCCGCGATAGCTGACATTGGCCTCTGGATTTAACTCTTCCTCAGGCGAAAAAATCTCCAGCGGCGTAGCATAAGACCAATTAATCAAATGTGGAAAACGCTCCACACTTCCTGCAAAATACAGCTTAGGTGCAAACTGAGGCTGGTGCAGAGGTAAATCATAGGGATGATCCCACATGCGTTGGACCAAAATCTTGCCCACAGTCAGCCCCTCTGCCAGAAGCTTGTCTCGCATCTGCTCAGAAGGCACGATGACCGCATCTGACTGATTGTACATGTCGATATACTCCGGCATCAGATAGTAGTTTGACGGGAACATCAGCGGCGGCACATCATGGATAAAGGTAATCAGCTTAGCCTGCAAAATCTTCAGTTTGCTGATAAAGGCCTGGTCAAACTCCCGGCCATTCCAAGTCGGCGACTGATAGATAACCACATCGCCATAGCCCACACTAGCCATGATACCGTCCAGACGACGACTGAGCTCCGACTGGCTATCGCTGTAAATATCGTAAAAATAAAAACTCAGTTCATTGAAGCCCAGCTGCTTGGCTAGCTTGGTCACATCATTCTGGGCAATCAAAGCCGTACTCTGGCCAGACATACCGTATAGATTGGTAATATTAACTTTCATATTCTTTTTCTAATCTTCATTCCTGAGCCAGATTGGCAACAATCTGACTGTCATAAGCTTGGTCGTCTCTAAACTCAATATCCTGATCAAAGTTGTGCTCAGCCGTATGCTTGTGCGACAGCTTGACCTTGTGGCTAGCCCCCATCTGGAACCATTCATACTCTGAGTCAATATGCCCAATATCCAGCGCCCGATAACCTTCCTGAACCAGATCATAGACCAAGACCTTGGCCGTCGGACCCAGCATGGTCAAAATCAAACGATTATCCGCATGCTCTCGAACAGCCTGCTTGATGGCCTCCAGCTTGCTGTAGGCATTGCGCGAAGGACAGATAATCCGCTTGATGGACCTAGCTCCGTCAAAAAGGTCATTGCCCACACCAGAGCGAGAAGTCAAGCCCTCTACGATCAAGAGGTCCTTGTCCTTCCATAGCTGCTTAAGCTTTGCAAAATAGCCCGCAGACGGCGTCTTATCTTCCAAGTCAATATAAGGACGGGAAATAAAAGTCGAGCCGTACCAAGGTGCTTGGCAAATCTCTTGATAATCTGACAAGTGATAATACAAGTGAACTTTCCAAAAATTCTGGGCATCAATAGAATAGCGCTCTAGCCCTGTAAAGACATCGGACAGACAGACCATCAAACGCTCATCGCTCTCCATAGACATGATTTCTCTCAAGCGTGCTGACAGCTCTGGATCGTATTCCTGATAGACGATACCACGACCTGCAATCAAATCCATCTCCCCATCTCCAAAGCGAACTACTGAAGCACCTTTCTCCAAGAGATAATCCAGCGACTGGTCGATAGAGAGTACAGAAATCTGCCGCTCTTCAGGATTGGCCAATCTTAGCTTCTCAATAGCCTGCACCATGACTTCAGGGTTATCAGCTGGAAAGACTTCCTGCCCCTGCTGGCCATGGACTGTGCTGTCAAAGGCAAAGACTGGCTTGCCAGCAGACTTAAAGCGGGCAATAATATCCCCGACCTCATCACCGGCATTGATATCCAGCAGCAACTGAGACTTGGCTTCTAGCGACTCCAAGAGAGCCGGAATACCAGCAATATCTGAGCTGACGTTGACATTAGGATACTGGAGCAGACGCGTGATTGGCTCTGCTACCACTACCGGTGCCGCAATGTAGAAATGACAGGCAGGCAGGGCTTGAATCAGATAGTTGATATGCATCAGGTCACAAGAGTAGGTGTAGACTAGGCAGGACAGACTTGAGCCCTCTTCCCCTTCCACCATCTTTTGAGTCAGGGCTCCGACTGGAACCTGCATATCCGACCAATCCAGTCCCTGATAGAACCACCAGACCTCACGATAGATGGACTGGGTATACTCTTTCCAAGGCTTTCGCTCGGTCAGATAGTGAATCACAGGCGGATAGAGACCTTTTTCTGGCTCATAGTCCGAAAAGGTCGTGTGCAGCGTAATACAGTTATAAGCAAAAGGCAGCTCCATCCAGCGATTTTCAAAAAGCATATTGAGAATGCTTTGGTCACCAGACGGTACCTTGTCATGCCATTCATTGGTCAGTTCAATCAAACGTTGGCGAATATTTTCTCGCTTCCAAAGGGCATTATTGATTAATAAGAACCCAGCATTAAAGATATGCTGATGAAAATACACATGCCCACCCAGATCCTTGACCGCAGCAAGTGGTGCATCTCCAAGTTCTGTTTCAAATAGGGAGCTTAAATCCCGCGTGACAACGATATCGCAATCCAAATACAAAGCCTTGTCTTCCTCAACAAAATCCGCTACAAAATAGCGCAGGAAAACAGTATAACTAATATCTGTTTTAAAATTTGATACCAGCGAAGCAGACACCCGAGCATTAACGATCTGGCAGTCCAGCTTGGCCAGCTTTTTCCGCATGCTGACAAACCACTCTGTTGGAAAGTCACTGTTGATGACATAAAACTTGATAAAGCGATTGTGGCAGACGATGGACTTAATGGTGGTTAAGACCTGCTCACTATAGGCAGCATTAGCCGCCAACACCACAGCCCGAAAGGCTTGCGGCTTCTCTTTTTTCATCAGACTGCGCAGCTTTTCCACCATTTCCTGTGGATTTTCATGCGGAAAGACCAGTTCTTCGTTTTCATTTTTCTTAGTATTGTCAAAAGCCAGAACTGGCTTGTCAAGTGCCTTGAAACGACTGCTCAGCTGATAGTGCTCGCTTCCATGGTGAATATCCAAATAGACCTGGCACTTATCAATGAGCTCATCCAGCACAGCATGAATAACCTGCGGATAAAGATGGATGTTCTCATACTGGTTCAAAGATTGCAGATAAGCTCCCATCTCTGTGTAACAGGCGATGTGAAAATCAACCCTAGGCAAGGACTGGGCTAAAAACTCTATCTGCTCTAACTCCTGTACATCTGTCAGGAGCATGCAGTTCAGAGATGCCTGCTCCCAACGGTCTTGCATCTCAAACTCTCCCCGATGATGGGCTGAAATCTCCGCCAAGCTCAAGGCCTGAAAGTCCCACCAAAGCTGACGATAGCGATAGCTAACTTCCGAGTTCCAAGGCTTGCGGAAGGTTGTATAGTGGATAATCAGAGGTTCCTGATCCAGCTCAAAATGACCATTCCAGCCGCTGTAAAAGGCCACTAAGTCATGGCCTACCTGCAGATTGTAAATCTTATCCAAGGGCAGCCAATCCTGAGCCAGCACATGATTTAAAACCGTCTGATCGCCGTTGAAATCCTCCATCTGGCCAGACTGGACCAAGCCCATGATGCGGTCCGTTTCCTTGATAAAGGTCTCCTGCAGCTGCCTTTCTTTCCAAGCTCGATTATCAATTAGCAGAACGCCAGAGTTAAAGCCATAACCGCCGGCATCTCCAACCGCTGCCACAAGCTTACCTTCCAGAGGAATATCAAATAAAGGTTGCAAATCTCTATTGACCACCAGATCACTGTCCAGATAAAGGACGCGCTCCTCTGCCACAAACTGCGGAATGAAATAGCGAGCATAGGCTGCTGAGCTGATATGGTCCTGAGTCAGCCACTCTGGACTGATCATCACTTGGTCCAAGCTGATATTAATTAGTTCACTATCCAGCTGCTCGGCCAGCTCATTAAAATCACGAAACCATTCGTCGCTCAATCCCTGATTGAAAACATAGATTTTTACATTTTTATTGTAATATAAAATTGACTTAATTGTAGTCGAAACTTGCTCCTGATAGGCCTGATCCCCAACCAAAACAATCGTTTTCATTTCTTCCCTTACTCTTTCATTTCATAAACTCTAAAACATCATTTCTATACTTGATATTATATAAAATATTGTCCAAAAAATCTATATTCTCAAGGACTTTCCTGCAGAATAAAGGACACTTTTTTCTACTAAATTGTCAAAAAAACAGGAAGTTGTCAAAACTTCCTGTTTCTATTGCCTCTCGGTTTCTTTTTACTAATTCCTAGTCTAGGATTTTAGGAAGCAAGCACCAGAAATTATCAAGTTAATTCCCTTACGACTTACTCTGCCCATCACTTCCACAGCTCACTAACTGAGTGAACTTTTGACGGACTAAAAGATAAACTGATCGGCTCTATTTACTGTTACTCCTCAGAGTCGCTTTTCTTTTTACGTCTCTTGAAGGCCAAGCCCAATGCTCCTAAGCCTAAAGCTAGGATGGAAGCCTTGCTCTCCGTTTCCCCTGTCTGAGGCAGACGACCTCTGGAAATCAGATCCAGCTCAGACTGTCTTGCTGAAGCGGACAGACTTTCAGATGTGCTCTGACTAGCTGACAGACTCGTCGACAGGCTTTCCGATACAGACTGACTGACACGGGCAAGCTCGCTGAGACTGACTGCTGCTGACAGTGACTCGCTGGTAGAAAGGCTTAATGAGTAGAATTCCTTCTCATGAACCAGATCCAGCTGACTATGCAAGACTGAAGTGCTGGTGCTCAGTGAGGTAGACTCGCTGATTGACTGAGAATTGCTAATCAAAGCACTTTCCGAACCAGACAGGCTAGCCGAAGTACTTGCGGATTCTGAAGCACTTACTGAAGCGGATTCGCTTGCGGATACAGACGCGCTCGTCGAAGCGGACTCACTTGCACTTACGGATGCACTCGTCGAAGCGGATGTACTTGCACTTACGGACGCGCTCGTTGAGGCTGATTCACTTGCACTTACGGATGCACTCGTCGAAGCGGACGTGCTGGCACTTACGGACGCGCTAGTAGACGCGGACGTACTTGCGCTCACTGATGCACTCGTAGAAGCTGATTCACTTGCTGATACGGATGCGCTCGTGGACGCGGACGTGCTGGCGCTCACGGATGCACTTGTCGATGCAGACATACTTGCAGATACTGAGGCGCTGGTCGATGCAGATTCGCTCGCTTTCGCAGATGAGCTAGTTGATGCCGACGTACTTGCACTTACTGAAGCACTCGTCGACGCTGACGTACTTGCGCTCACTGACGCACTCGTTGATGCAGACGTACTTGCGCTCACTGACGCACTCGTTGATGCAGATGTGCTGGCACTTGCTGATACACTTGTTGATGCAGACATACTTGCTGAAACTGAAGCACTCGTCGACGCGGACGTACTTGCACTCACAGATGCACTCGTTGAGGCTGACGTGCTGGCGCTGACTGATGCGCTCGTTGAAGCGGACGTGCTTGCAGATACTGACGCACTCGTCGACGCGGACGTACTTGCACTTACTGATGCACTTGTTGATGCTGATTCACTTGCACTCACTGACGCGCTGGTGGACGCTGACATGCTGGCACTTACCGACGCGCTCGTGGACGCCGATGTACTTGCGCTTACTGAGGCACTCATTGAAGCTGAGGTACTTGCACTTACAGAGGCGCTCGTTGAGGCGGACGTACTTGCGCTTACTGAGGCACTCGTCGATGCCGAGGTGCTGGCAGAAACAGAGGCACTTGTTGATGCTGAGGTACTGGCGGATACAGACGCACTTGTTGATGCTGAGGTGCTTGCGCTTACTGACGCGCTCGTTGAAGCCGAGGTGCTTGCGCTTACCGACGCACTCGTCGACGCGGACGTACTTGCGGATACAGACGCACTCGTCGACGCGGACGTGCTTGCGGATACAGATGCACTCGTCGATGCGGACGTACTTGCGCTCACTGATGCACTTGTCGATGCAGACGTACTTGCACTTACGGACGCACTCGTCGACGCGGACGTACTTGCGCTTACTGACGCGCTCGTGGACGCGGACATACTTGCACTTACTGACGCACTTGTCGATGCTGAAGCACTTGCGCTTACTGAGGCACTCGTCGACGCTGATTCACTCGCTTTCGCAGATGAGCTAGTTGAAGCCGACTCACTTGCACTCACTGACGCGCTGGTGGACGCTGACATGCTGGCACTTACCGACGCACTCGTAGAGGCTGAAGTACTTGCGCTCACTGACGCACTTGTCGATGCGGACGTACTTGCACTCACTGATGCACTTGTTGATGCTGATTCACTTGCACTCACTGACGCGCTGGTGGACGCTGACATGCTGGCACTTACCGACGCACTCGTAGAGGCTGAAGTACTTGCGCTCACTGACGCACTTGTCGATGCGGACGTACTTGCACTCACTGATGCACTTGTTGATGCTGATTCACTTGCACTCACTGACGCGCTGGTGGACGCTGACATGCTTGCTGAAACTGATGCACTTGTTGATGCAGATGTACTTGCGGACACGGATGCGCTAGTAGACGCGGACGTACTTGCGCTTACTGATGCACTCGTTGAAGCGGACGTGCTGGCTGATACAGATGCACTCGTCGACGCAGACGTACTTGCACTTACTGACGCACTCGTTGATGCCGACGTACTTGCACTCATAGACGCGCTGGTCGATGCAGACGTACTTGCGCTTACTGACGCACTAGTAGACGCGGACGTACTTGCGCTCACTGATGCACTCGTTGAAGCAGACGTACTTGCGCTTACTGACGCGCTCGTTGAAGCGGACGTGCTGGCAGATACGGACGCGCTCGTTG
>NZ_JAHZPA010000007.1 GCF_019929225.1 Streptococcus sanguinis | reverse complement strand
GTCACAGTGTGAACTTTCCACTCTCACACCCGTTCTTCTCTTACAACAGAGCTTTACGATCCGAAAACCTTCTTCACTCACGCGGCGTTGCTCGGTCAGGGTTCCCCCCATTGCCGAAGATTCCCTACTGCTGCCTCCCGTAGGAGTCTGGGCCGTGTCTCAGTCCCAGTGTGGCCGATCACCCTCTCAGGTCGGCTATGTATCGTCGCCTTGGTGAGCCGTTACCTCACCAACTAGCTAATACAACGCAGGTCCATCTGGTAGTGATGCAATTGCATCTTTCAATTAATTATCATGCAATAATCAATTTTATGCGGTATTAGCTATCGTTTCCAATAGTTATCCCCCGCTACCAGGCAGGTTACCTACGCGTTACTCACCCGTTCGCAACTCATCCAAGAAGAGCAAGCTCTTCTCTTCAGCGTTCTACTTGCATGTATTAGGCACGCCGCCAGCGTTCGTCCTGAGCCAGGATCAAACTCTCATTAAAAAGTTTGAGTTCGCACTCATTACTGTCCACTGACAGATTTATTTTCTCGTTTTTTTGACAGGTTACATATCTCTATGTCACCCTGCACTTGGTTCGTCTTGTTCAGTTTTCAAAGGGCTTTGTCTTTCGCGACAACTATATTAGTATATCACCTATACCACCCAACTGTCAATACCTTTTTTAATCTTTTTTCGTTTTTTTCTTGATAAAAAAACTTGATAGTCGAACCCATTCTATTAAAACAGATAGCGACTCATCAAGCTTGATCATTATAAAATCGTATTATCTTGAAAATCTTTTAAATGATTTTTCAAATCTTTGAGCATGGCTCTTCTTCCTTTAAAACGCTCATTGCTCATCAATCGCTGGTAGTTATCCAATCCGACATCATCAAGAGTTCTTTTATAATTGTCAATCGCTTCTCTGAAGGCAACTAACTCATCTAGAAACAGTTCTTTTGATTTTAGTCGATGACCAATCTCACTCACTTCTTCATAAGGCTGGCGGTCCAATTTTCGCTTTTGGCTTTCTTGTTTACGGATTTTATCATGTATATGATTTCTGAATTTTGTTTTGAAATAACGATAGAGTTTTTCCTCATCATTTTCAATTCCTTTTTCTTTAAGCAGAAGTTCGTATAAAACTAACATCCCTTCTTGCTCCCAATCGCTATGTTCCCACAAGTGTATATAGTAATCTTTCTTACACTTCCAAACTATCCATTTCACCTTCTCATAAGTAGCTTTAAAATCCATAGTTCCTCCTTAAAATTTACTTGGCTTAATTCTACTGTAAATAGAAAGCAAGGTGGACTTTTTCTTCTAAAAAGCATCTTTCAGGAGCCCTTCTGACTCGAATAGCTATTTTTAAGTCATTTCAGGCACATATTTAGTCATTTGGGAGGATTGTACGAAATATGAAAGCAAGAAAAAAATCAAATGCTAACACATTTGATTTTTTAAACCTAGCTCCGCCAGTAGGACTCGAACCTACGACATCATGATTAACAGTCATGCGCTACTACCAACTGAGCTATGGCGGATTATATAGTCCGTACGGGATTCGAACCCGTGTTACCGCCGTGAAAAGGCGGTGTCTTAACCCCTTGACCAACGGACCATTTCTTGTCCTTCTGCAGAACATATTCCATTATATCAGCTTTTCTTCCTTTGTCAATAATTATTTCAGAAAAAGAGAAAAAAGTTGGAATTTCTCCAACTTCTTCTACTCGGAACTTTTTTCTTCCATTTTCGTTTTAATTTCATCATAAGAAAGCGCATGAGCTTCTTTGTCTAATTCAAGTTCAGACTCTTCTGGCATTTTGCCAGTTTCATACAATGATTTAATCTGATTGCTATCCAAAGTTTCATATTTAAGAAGCGCTTCGGCAATCAATTTATGAGTTTCACGATGGGACTGAATAATCTCTGCAGCTTTGTTACGTGCTTCATTAAGAAGTTCTCTTACTTCTTCGTCAATCTCATATGCTGTCTGTTCTGAAATTGATTTTTGAGGACTGGCTGCACCAAACATAGCATGGTTTCCTTCGTATTGAACCGGACCAAGTTTTTCGCTCATTCCATACTCTGTTACCATACTGCGGGCCATCTGAGTTGCCTGTTCAAAGTCATTAGAAGCACCTGTTGTTTGAACATTAAAGATAATCTCTTCAGCCACACGACCACCCATAAGACCAGCTAATTGCTCTTTCATATCTTCTTTAGATAGAAGCATTTGGTCTTCCTTAGGCAGGGCAATCATATAGCCACCAGCACGTCCACGAGGGACGATAGTTACCTTATGTACGACACGCGCATTTGACAATACCAAACCAACAATAGTATGTCCAGCTTCATGATAAGCAACCATTTGACGATCGCGTTCAGACACCATCTTATCTTTCTTAGAAGGTCCTGCGATTACCCGGTCTTCTGCTTCATCAATATCATCTGCATCAATGACTTTCTTGTTACGACGAGCAGCAACCAAAGCAGCTTCATTCAAAACATTTTCCAAATCAGCACCAACAAAACCTGGTGTCTGTTGAGCAACTAGTTTCAAATCAACATTTTTAGCCAGCGGCTTATTCTTAGCGTGAACACGAAGAATAGCTTCCCGACCTTTAACATCAGGACGGCCGACCAATACTTTTCTGTCAAAACGGCCAGCACGCAGCAAGGCTGGATCCAATACATCCGAACGGTTAGTAGCCGCAATGATAATGATTCCTTCATTGCCTTCAAAACCATCCATTTCAATCAAGAGCTGATTGAGGGTTTGCTCACGCTCATCGTTACCACCGCCAAGGCCAACACCACGCTGACGACCGACTGCATCGATTTCATCGATGAAGATAATTGCAGGGGCTGCTTTTTTCGCATCTTCAAACAAAGAACGAACCCGGCTTGCTCCGACCCCAACAAACATTTCGACAAAATCAGAACCTGAGATACTGAAGAAAGGAACTCCAGCTTCCCCAGCAACTGCCTTAGCAAGCAAGGTTTTACCAGTTCCTGGAGGGCCTTCCAGAAGGACGCCGGCAGGAATACGAGCACCTAGTTTGGTGTAACGTTTCCGATCTTTCAAAAACTCAACAACTTCTACTAGCTCTTGTTTTTCTTCTTCGGCACCAGCTACATCTGAGAAACGAACCTTAATATCTTCTTTATTAGCAGCACGCGCTTTATTGCGCCCGAAATTCATGGCACCGCGGGCACCGCCGCCGCCACCTTGATTCATCATGGACATAAAGAAGAAGATGACAATCACAAAAGGAACGATGGAAGTGAGGATTGTAATCCACATTCCGCTTGAACTTTCGCGCTTTATGCTGATTTCAGTGTTATGCTCAGAGGCTAATTTTTGTAAATCAGAAATTGTAATATCTGACGGTAAAATAATACTTGTGAATTTCTCTACTTTAGAAACGTTTGGAGAGAAAAATAAAATCCCTGTATCTTCTTTCGATTCCTGAGGTGTTTTGTAAGTACCTGAAATCTCAACGACACTGCCATTTGGCTGGTAGCTCATCTCTGTGACATTATTTTCCTTAATTTCCTTCACTAATTCTGTGTAATTGATTTGCTGACTGCGACCGCCAGTATCTCCTGAAAAGAAATACTGAAACCCTGTCACTAGGACAACAATAATCAGAATATAGAGAAATGGATTTTTTATTAAACCATTATTTTGCTTATTTTTCATCTATTAATAGTAAACCTTTATTTTGTATAAACTTTTTCTTTCAAAATACCAATATATGGAATATTACGATAGTTTTCATTGTAATCTAACCCATATCCAACAACAAATTCATTTGGAATTGTGAAACATGTATAATCTGCATTGATTTCAACAACACGGCCTTCTGGTTTATCCAAAAGTGTAGCAATTTTAACTGATGCAGCATTTCTTTCCTTAAACAAATTGCACAGATTTTTCAAAGTCTGACCAGTATCGATAATATCCTCAACAAATAGGATATCACGTCCTGTGATGTCTTGATCAATGTCTTTAATAACATTAATGACACCTGAGCTGGCAGTACCACCATGGTAGCTGGAGACCAACATAAAATCAAGCTCAATATGTGTGTCAATATGCTTGATTAGCTCAGCCATAAAAGGTACGGAACCTTTTAAGATTCCAACAAAAATTGGATTCTTACCTTGGTAGTCTTTGGTTAATTGCTGACCAAGCTTTTTTGCAGCATCCACGATTTCTTCATGGGAAATCAATATTTTTTTGATATCTTGTTCTAGCATAATTTTACCCATCTATTTTCTGAATATAAAGTACAGTACTCATTATATCACTTTTTAATGCCTTACTCAAATCACTGATAGCAATATTTAAGATTGCTAAAATTTGATGATTTTGTTCCACTATTACAGATGAATTCCGTTCTTCAAAGGAAACCTTCTTATCAATAAAAAGACGACGAAGTTTCTTGTGATGATCATTCAGCAAAATACTGTCTCCCTCTTTTCGGAAACGAAGTGTCAGCGAAGTTTCACGCGAAACAAAAATTTTCTGGATATTTTCACCACTCAAAGGAATCCCGAATGAAAATCGATAATGCCCAAACTCAATTAGATTCTCAAATTCTAACAAAATTGAATCCATTTTTAAATCGGGCTTACGACTGATTTTTCTAATTTCAAAACGCTGATAATCTTTAACAAGTTCATAGTCTTTTTTCAAAGTGTGCTGATAATTGGCCTTAGTCCTCAGGATGTTTAAAACCTCCTCAAACTGCTGCTTGCTCAGATTCAGTCCAGGAAAGTTTTCGAGATAGTTCTGCAATAGAAAACGTTGAACCTGAGGAATTTGCTGATGAAAGACTTGGACATTTTCTATATCTAAATCTCTGGTCAAGTGAGACAAAGCGGTCTGCCAATCTTCAATTTCCTTTCCCAGATACCGCAAAGAATCCTTAAATCGAGGATTTTCTTTTTCTAGATCCGGCAGATAAAGATTACGAATTCGATTTCTGAGATAGTCATTTTGAAAATTACTGCTATCTTCAAAATGCTGAATATCTGGAAAGTCTGACTTGTGAAAAGTAAGCAAAGGACGAATCAGTTCCCCGCAAGCAAAAGGCTGGACAGCTTTCATGCCGGACAGATGACGAAGTCTAGCTCCACGCAGCAGCCGCATAAAAACAGTCTCAGCTTGGTCATCTTCGTGGTGGGCAGTTACCAAAGCTGTATAGTGCCCCTCCTGCATCACGTTCCCGAAAAAATCATAACGAAACTGCCGAGCAGCATTTTCTGAAAAATTACCAGAAAAACTTGATGTAAAAATCTTTACACCAAGCTGTTCCGCAATCTTTACCAATGTCTTTTCTTCTTGATCTGACTCTGGCCGCTGTTTGTGATTGACATGAGCAATCGCAAGCTCGATAGCCAGTTCTTTTTGAGAATCAATCAACAGCTGCAGCAGTGTCATAGAATCCAGTCCACCTGATACAGCAACCAAAACTTTTTGATGGTCTTGGAAATACTTTTTCTCCTGCATTTTTTTAAGAAATTCTTGCTTAATCATTTCAGAACTCCATAGACATCGTCTGCTATCTGAGAAATATTATCGTAGTTTGAATTATTAGTAAAAATGACAATGATAAAAGGAGAATCTGTATAGACAATCGCAGCATCGTGCTTAAAATCATAGGCGTCACCAATTTTATGAGCCACTTTAACATCTATATTTTTAGAAATCCGCTGATTATCATAATTTGTCTGAGACAAGGCATCGATAATCATGCCATTTTGCTCATAGATAGCTTCCAAAACATTTCCAGCCATACGTGAAGATGCTTGTCTTTCTTCCACATCCCATTTCTTTCCAGCTATTTTGTTAATAGTCTGCTGAAAATTTTTATCAGATTGATTGGTCGCATAATAGCCTAAAATATTGTGGGCGACATTATCTGATTCTTTGGCCACTCTATTAATCAAATCCTGAACTGAATATTCCTTGTCATCAGCTGACTTAGCAATGCTGCCACTTCCTTCTGGTTCGTAAGCACCTGCAAAATCATTGACTGCTCCAATATACTTGAACTTCTGATCTAACGAAAGTTTTTTCTGATCCAGCTGTTCCTGCACATAGTAGAGATAGGGCAGTTTTGTCACACTGGCCGAATACATCTCTTGATCTTGATTGATACCCGCTTCTTTGCCTGTGTCCAGCTGTTTGACATAGATAGAGTAGTCCGCCTTGTTATACTTACTGCTCAAAATTTCTTGAACTTTGTCCATTCGATTATCAGTTTCATCCAGAAATTCCATAGAAACCCAGCCCTGTCCTTCAATCTGGGCATAAGTTCCTTTGACTGTCTGAACAATTTGGACAATGTTTACTTTTGTATATGGAGCTACTGTTGCATTGATTTTTTTAGCTCCGTTGATATTGGCTTTATCATAAAGAATAAAGCCTGGTTTCAGCCACATTTCTTGATGGATATTTTCAATTGACTGGACAGTATCTTCGTAAATTGTGTTTTTGTCCGCTATCACAAACTGCCCATTTTTCAGTTTGAAAATCGGGACTTCTTCTTCATTTACATAAAATCCTGTTATCTGGATTGGCTGGTCTGGAACTAGCTTTCCAGCAGTCTTACTCAGAGTAGAATCTGTAAATGTAGGAGTTTCTTCATAAACATTAGGATTTGTCGGGATGCTATCATAATAGCGTCCATACGCAGTGCTTGTAAAATGATATTTTTCTTCCTCGTCTAATACGAAATCTTTTTCGGTACTAATAACTGTGATACTGCTAAATAAAGCTGGCAGCAAAAATATCAGTAACAAAAACTTACGCATGTTTTCCCCTTTCCTCTTGATTTTCTTGAAGTTTCAAAGCTTGATTTTTTTCAGACAGTTCTTCTAGTTTTTCATCAGAAAATTCCAAGAACTGCTCAATTGTTTTTAGTAAATCTTCCATAACTACTGTGGTAATAAATCTGGGATAGTATAAATGTACTCACCCTCTTTTGAAAAAGAGTATTTAGCGCGTGCATACTTAGCAGCATAGCTATCATCTTTTAACTTTGTTGCTATATCTGATTGATAGACCTTTTCTTCGCTGAGCGTCTGATATTTCTCCTGCAGTTTAGAATACTGTTCACGACGCTGCAGCAAGGTTTGATAACTCTGGTACAAATTATAGGTAGGTAGAATAAATAATAGAATCACCAAAATCAGAACCCAGCCCATAAAACGGTTGCGTTTTCGCCGTTCCTGATCCACATATCTGCGGCGTTGATTTTCATCTTGAATAAAACGATTATTGAGTTGGACGATATTTTTAGGCATCTTCTTCTATCCTTGTTTCACTGACGATTTCGTACATTTTAGCTGCATCTTCTTTTTTGGTACTGTCTTTCATCTCCAAAATCTTTACAGTCAAGAGTTTATTACCAAAGCGTACTTCAATCAAGTCATCCACTTTCAAATCTGTTGAGCTCTTGGCCAAGATACCGTTCACTTTTATCCGACCCTTGTCAGCTACTTCTTTAGCCACTGGACGTCGCTTGATAATCCGTGACACTTTCAAATATTTATCTAATCTCATCCTATTACCTCATTTTCTCTTAATTTATTATTCTACCATTTTTTGAGAAAAATAGAGCTTAAAAAGCCAAACTTCACTGAATTGTAACCTTTATTCTGCCTTGCGCTGTTTAATTTCCAGCATCTTTTCTCCAAAATTAACTAGACCTTCTAAAATCTCATAATCTTTTTTGTTCCTCACATCAAAAATCACTTCAATCAAGCCATTTTTTTCACCAATTCGAGCCTTTAAATTCGTCATCGAAAGTGCTTCAAAATAGTCCTGCGTCAGATAAAGCTGCTGCGAAATTTTCTCAAAATGAATCATTACTGCATTCTGCTGGCGTTCCACTGACTTTACAAAAGCCTGATCTAAATAAGACTTAGCAAGTCCAATCTCCAACAGATAGGCTACAACATCAGGGTATTCTCCAAAGCGGTCAATCAATTCATCTTGTAGATTTTCATAGTTTACACGACTGTCAATCTCACGAATTCTCTTGTAAATTTCAATCTTCTGTCTTTCGTCAGAAATATAGTCACTAGGTAGATAGGCATCAATCTGCAGATTAAGTTCTGCATTGCTTTTTTGACGCTTATTCTCTCTACCCTGCTTTTTAGCAATAGCTTCTTCTAGAAGCTGTGAGTACATTTCAAAACCAACAGAATCAATAAAGCCAGATTGCATACTTCCTAGGATATTGCCAGCCCCTCGAATAGACAAATCTCGCATGGCAATCTTAAATCCAGAACCTAACTCTGTAAATCCCTTAATAGCCTCTAGACGCTTTTCAGAAACTTCTGTTAGGATCTTATCTGGTCTGTACATCAGATAAGCGTAGGCAATCCGATTACTGCGGCCAACCCGTCCACGAAGTTGATACAAGGTTGACAGCCCCATATGGTCAGCATTTTCTACAAACAAAGTATTGGCATTTGGGATATCAACTCCAGTTTCAATAATGGTTGTGGTCACCAAAATATCGTATTCTCCATTGATGAAATCCAGTAAAGTATTTTCTAAACGAATCTCACTCATTTGACCATGAACATAGCCTATAGAAACTTCTGGGATTAACTCTCTTAATTCCGAAACTTTCTGTTCAATTGTGTCAACCTTGTTGTAAAGGTAGTAAACCTGTCCACCTCGGTCTATTTCACGTAAGACAGCCTCTCGAACCACTGTAGGATTGCTTTCTAAAACATAAGTCTGAACAGGATAGCGATTGGTTGGCGGGGTCTCAATGACTGACAAATCGCGAATCCCCAGCATAGACATATGAAGAGTTCGAGGAATAGGAGTTGCTGTCAAGGTTAGGACATCAACTTTCTTTTTCAATTCCTTTAATGTTTCCTTATGCTTAACTCCAAAACGCTGCTCCTCATCAATGATGATCAAACCTAAATCCGCAAATTCTACATCTTTGGATAAGAGTCGATGGGTTCCAATGATAATATCAACTTGTCCCTTCTGCAGCTTCTCCAGAGTCTGTTTTTGTTCTGCCTTACTCCTGAAACGGCTGAGTACCTCAACATTGACCGCAAAATCATTAAAGCGTTCTTTAAAGTTAGTATAGTGCTGCTGGGCTAAAACCGTTGTTGGTACTAATACAGCCACCTGTTTATGATCGTTGACAGCCTTAAAAGCAGCCCGCATGGCTACTTCTGTTTTTCCAAAGCCTACATCACCAACTAAGAGCCGGTCCATTGGACGACTGCTTTCCATATCCTTCTTTACTTCCTGAATACTTCTTAGCTGGTCCTCTGTTTCAACATAAGGAAAATCATTATCAAATTCCTCTTGATTAGAATCATCCGCTGAGAAAGCAAAACCTTTTAGCTGGCTGCGTTCAGCATATAGTTTAATCAAATCATCTGCAATATCCTGAACCTGATGCTGAACTTTTTGCTTACTCTTCTGGAAACGACCGTCATTTAGCTTATTTACCTTAGGTGTTTTTCCATCGCTGGCAACATACTTTGATAGGAGATCAATCTGGTCAACTGGAATCGAAATACGATCAGAATTTTGATATTGAATCGTCAGATAATCACGGTGGACACCAGAGATTTCAATCGTTTCTATTCCCAGATAACGTCCTATCCCATGAATATTATGGACAACATAATCCCCTTTTTCTAGCTCATTATAATCTTTCAGTCGTTCAGCATTTGAGATATTCTGACGCCGGATTTTTCGTTTTATTTTCTTGTGAATAATTTCGTACTCTGTAATAAGAATAATTTTCTCATCTACGAAATTAAAACCCTGAACAAGATTTCCTTCAATAAGCTGAACTGCATTTTTTTGAATCTCAGCCTCTCTTATATAGTCTAAATGAATATCATATTCCTGTAAATTTTTATGTAAACTTTGTAAACCTGCCGAAGAATTTGCTTGTAAAATTATTGTATAGCCAGATTTTTTATAACGATTAATCTCTTCCTCGAGCAAGGAAAACTGACTGAAAAATTCTTGCATTGGGTACTGATTGAATTGATACAAAGCATCAAATTTCAGATTTCCCAAACCTTTTTGAAAGCTTGAAAAGAAGGTTGCTGGTTTATATTGACGATAATCTTGGTACTTATCTGCAAAATATTTCTGACTTGATAAAGCTTTACAATTTTGTAAATTATCTGTCAATAAACTAGCTGTTTCCAGTTCAAATTGAGCATGTCGATCCACAATTTTTTGAAAATCATCAAAAAACACAGGACTATGAACAGGCAAGTAGTCTAAAATAGTCCATTCTTTCTGATAAAAATAAGAAAGGAATTTACGAATATCTGCATGATGGAACTCCTCTTTGGCACTGATTAGTATCTCTTCTAAGTAAGATTTCAAAGTAGGATCAACAGCTTTTTCTATAATTGCTTCCAGATTTTCTTGTCCTCGAGTATAATCTTTCTCAGAAAGCAGGATATCAGAAGCAGGTTTAATCAAAATACTTTCTATGTTCTCAATTGACGTTTGATTTTCTGGATTGAAAATCCGAATACCATCAATTTCATCGCCAAAAAACTCCAGTCGATAGGGAAACTCTGCTGAGCGCTCAAAAATGTCTAAGATGTCTCCTCTTAGACTATATTCTCCCTGACTTAAAACTTGAGACACCTTCTTGTATCCTGATCTTGACAACATCTTTACAAGATTATTTAGGTCATATTCTTGTCCAACTGTCAAATTTATATTGGTATTTTTAAAATCAATAGAATCAGGCAAGAGTAATTTGCTGGCTGCGACATTAGTAACTAGAATTCCAGACTTTTGATGGTCTATTAAAAAGTTTAGAGCATCTAATCTCGAAAATATTTTTTCCTGTGAAGCAAAAACAAATTCTGCTATAGGAGTATCATCTGCTAAGAAAGTATAGACCTTGTCTTCTCCCAACAAAGAAATCAAATCACTAGCCAAACGATCTGCTTCATTTTGACTAGAAGTCAGCACAAGGATTTTCTCTGATTCTTCTAATCCAGCTGCTATAGTAATTGCTTTTGTTGATGCAGACAATCCCATTATCAACTGTCTGCTGTTTTTATGGAGATTTTTCTTCCAATCTGAAATTTGCTGGTTTTGACAAAATAAATCAATCAAGTTCATTTTATTATCCATTATACTTCTGCATTGCTTGTTCAAAATTGCCTGACTGTAAATAATACTTTACAGCATTGTCAACCTTATCAAGAGTATTCAGAATTGTTATATAATCATCTTTATCAAATTTTCCTAGAACATGGTGGACCACTGTCATGCCTTCTTTTGGACGGCCAATACCTATCTTTATCCGTTTAAATTCTTGACTTCCAATGTGTTTGATAATAGATTTAATACCGTTATGGCCGCCAGCTGAACCCTTGCTGCGCAAACGAATTTTACCAACTTCCATATCCAAATCATCATAGATGACCAATAAATCCTCTATATCTAAACCATAGTATGCTAGTAAAGCTTGAACGGCCTTTCCGCTCTCATTCATAAATGTAGTTGGTTTTACAAAATAGACTTTTTCACCATTCAGAAAAGTAGAAGCAATATCTGCTTGAAAGATTTTATCAGTTGTAAACTTTAAATCAAGATCTTTACAAATCTTGTCAACTAACATAAAACCAACATTATGTTTAGTTTCAATATATTTTTCTCCTGGATTTCCCAGACCGACTATTAACTTTACCATTTTTCTCCTTTATAAAAGCCAAAAGGGCTGGAAAAAATTTTCCAACCTAGAATTTTTAAACTTTACAAATACTTTACACATTAAATCTAAATTCCATGATATCGCCATCCTGAACGATATATTCTTTTCCTTCTTCGCGCAAACGTCCAGCTTCTTTAACTGCTTTTTCACTGCCATAGTGCACTAAGTCATCATAAGACATAGTCACTGCTCGAATAAAGCCTTTTTCAAAGTCTGAGTGAATAATACCAGCCGCTTGCGGAGCTTTCATTCCACGCTTAAAGGTCCAAGCACGCACTTCCTTTTCACCAGCTGTAAAGTAGGTTCCAAGTCCCAACAGATGATAAGCTGCTCTGGTCAGTTTATCCACACCTGATTCTGTCAAGCCGATAGCTTCCAGAAATTCTGACTTATCTTCATCATCCAATTCAGAAATCTCTTCCTCTGCACGCGCTGAAATGACAACAACTTCAGCATTTTCTGTAGCTGCAAATTCACGAATCTGCTTCACATAGTCAATATTATCTGGATCAGCTACCTCATCTTCACTGACATTGGCCACATAGAGAACTGGCTTAGTCGTTAAGAGAAAGAGCCCTTTGACAATTTTTTGCTCTTCTTCTGTGAATTCAATTGTACGAGCTGATAGACCATCTTCCAGGACAGGCTTAATTTTCTGTAAAACATTAAATTCTGCCACTGAATCCTTATCTTTTTGGGTCCGAGCCATCTTCTCTACACGCGCATAACGTTTGTTAATACTTTCTAGGTCTGCTAAAATCAATTCTAGATTAATGGTCTCAATATCAGCCATTGGATCTACAAATTCAGACTCACGGCCCTGTTCCCGCATGACGTTTTCATCATCAAAGGCACGTACTACATGGACGATAGCATCTACTTCGCGGATATTGGCTAAGAATTTATTCCCTAGTCCTTCTCCTTTTGAAGCACCTTTCACAATTCCAGCAATATCAGTAAATTCGAAGGTTGTTGGGACTTTCTTCTGTGGTTTGATGAGTTCTGTTAATTTATCCAGACGAGCATCCGGAACTTCTACCCGCCCGACATTTGGATCAATTGTCGCAAAAGGGTAATTAGCTGCTTCTGCACCTGCTTTTGTAATTGCATTAAATAAAGTTGACTTACCAACATTGGGTAAACCAACGATTCCTGCTGTCAAAGCCATTCTTATCTTCTCCATTCATCTTTTCAATCCAAACCATTATACCATAAATCCTTATCCTAAACAGCGGATTTAAGTTATTTTTTCTAGCTTTCTTTACAAAAATGTAAAATAAATTGAAGAAAAAAATGGTATAATATAGCTAATATTCTTATTAAAGGAGTCTCTAATGAAAAAGAATACTTTCAAAACACTTTTTCTTTCCTTCCTTACGGTTTCCGCTTTGTTTGTTTTAGCTGCCTGCAGCAGTCCTAAAAAAGCTTATTTCCAGCTGATTGACCAAAATACTAAGCAAGATAGTCGCATCACTGTTGAATATAAAGGTGATGAGCTTCTTATAAACGAAACAAACAACACCTTCTACTATAAACCAGTTGGCTTGACAAAAGACACTGCTAAAGAGCAGACAGAAGCCTATGCTAAATCTATTGAGGGTATCAAAGGATTAACTCATAAAATTGAGTACAAAGATGATTATTTAACTGAAAAACTGACAATCGATTTCAGTAAAGCTGATATTGAAGAACTACAAAGTAAACAGCTTCTTCAAACATCTGGTAATCAAAAAGCAGATTATATCAGTTACAAAGAAACTGCTAAATTACTCGAAAAAGCAGGTTATAAAGAAGTTAAAGACGGTAAATTTGAAGAACTTAAATAAAAGCAAAATGGATAGGACTTAAAAAGTCCCATCCATTTTTGCTTGAAAAATTAAATCTAAATCTGATCTTCAGCAATGCAAATTAGTTTTCCACAATAGCATTTACGATGATTTTTAGTTCAATCAATTATTTTCTTCATTTTTCTTTCAAAATCGTGACGACTCATCATCACAAGATGTTCACAATTAGTGCAACGGATTTTGATATCTGCACCAACCCTTGTGATTTCCCAGCGATTCGCCTTTTTCCCAGTCGCTTTAATGGTGCAGGCATGTGGCTTTTTCATTTCTACAAAATGACCAATTTCATACATTTTCTTTCTCCTTTCAAAGAACTATCATTGTCCAGGAAGAAAACTTAAGTATCTATCATACTCTGTGAATAAAAAACGATTAGGACCAAGAATTAAAAATCTTTAACTTGGTCCACTGCTTTTCATCTTAATTAGTTCTAACAGGTGTAATTAGCTGAATAAAGTTTTCTGTGTCTTCACTCGGTACCAAGGTGAAAGGACGAACGGATGAGATAAAACTAATCGTTACTTTTTCACTGTCAATGGCCTTCAAAGCATCGATCAGATAAGTTGGATTAAAGCTAATGGTCAAATCTTCGCCAGTTACACTTTCTGTATCAATTTCTTCGTTAACACGTCCGACCTCTGGTGAATTTACATGGGCACTGACAATACCGCCTGTAATCTCCAGTTTAACTGTTCCATTCTGTGTGGCATTAGATAAGAGACGAGCGCGTTCCATAGCTGCACGCAAATCAGAAGTATTAAAAGTAAGGATACTCGTAAATTCAGTCGGAATCAAACGATCTGTATCTGGATAATTTCCTTCCAAGAGGCGGGTGTAGAAACTGATATTTTCGCTTCTGAAAAGAATTTGATTGTTAGCAAAGAAAACCTCTACCGTTTCAATTTCATCGGTAAAAACAGCCGTAAATTCACGTAAAGAGCGACTTGGAATGACTACGTCAAAATTATCTCCGTTTTTCTCTAGAGTAATTTTCTTTTGACTCATTCTGTGGGAGTCTGTCGCAACTGTTTTCAAATAACGGTTATCTGTCAAAACAAAGTGAACACCAGTCAAAATTGGACGGCTTTCCTGAACACTGGCTGCAAAGGCTGTTTCGTTAATGACATCTTTGAGAATTTTTGTTTCAAGAACCAAGGGATTGCTGACAGAAATTTCCTGGATTCGTGGATACTGGTCAGCGTCTTTTCCTTTCAGAGTAATCTCTGATTTGCCGCTAGTCAAGACGATTTGTTTTTGTTCAATTTCTTTAAAATCCAAAATAATATCTGGCAAGCTGGAAACAACATTAATAAAGAAAGTCGCTTCTAATAAAATTGAGCCTGTTGAGTTGACAAGCAAGCCTGCATTTTCATTTTGAGTAGAAATAAAGTTTTCAATCGACACTTGACCATTCGAGCCGATTAAGGTGATTCCTTCTTTGGTAACATCGATTTTTACAGTAGAAAGAATAGGAATTGCATTTTTATGGCTGATAGCCCTTTTAGTGGTATTTAACGCTTGTAAGAAGAGATTTTTATTAATAGAAAAATGAATCATGGGATCTCCTTTTTATTTATTTATTTATGATTATAAGATTAATAGTAATAGTAGTTTGTGTGAATTATGTGGAAAAATAGCTTCGTCCTTATTCTAACAAGTTTTGAGACTTGTTCACAAAGTGTGGATAAGTCTTGAAAAAATTCTGTAGTTTTCCACACGCTATTTAATTTTATTCTTGATGCTTTCAATTTCTAAACGTAAATTGTCGTCTGATTCAATCATGGTTTTGATTTTTCCGTGTGCATGGATAACAGTCGTATGATCTTTCCCGCCAAATTCACGACCAATTTTAGGCAGACTGTTGTCAGTCAGCTCACGAGTCAGATACATAGCTACCTGTCTAGCTAAAACGATATTTTGCACTCGACGGCTGCCTTTCATCTCTTTGACACTAACACCATAGAATTTCCCAACTTCAGACTGAATCTTATCAATCGGGATAACTGTTACCTGGCTTGAATCCTGTTTGCGTGCTCGAATGGCTTCCGCAGCGATATCAATAGTAATTTCCTTTAGATGACGAACTCTAGCGATGAGACTGATGTCATTCAAAGCACCTTCCAAGTCGCGGACATTAGAGTCGAACTGTCCTGCAAGGTATTCCAAGGTATCATTCGGGAAAATATAATCCAAATCTTCTATTTTGTTTCGCAGAATTGCAATTCGTGTTTCAAAATCTGGCGGTGTAATATTTTGAGTTAATCCCCATTTGAAACGTGTTACCAAGCGTTCTTCCAAATTGTCCAGATGATCAGGACTGCGGTCGCTGGTTAAAACAATCTGTTTATTTTCACCATGAAGAGCATTGAAAGTGTTGAAAAATTCTTCCTGAGTTGAAACCTTTTTTCCTCCCAAAGATTGAATATCATCAATTAGCAGAAGATCCAGACTACGATAGATTTTTTTAAAGCTATCCATCTCTCCCAATCTTAAATGTTCAAGGAAGTCGTTAATAAAGGTTTCAGCCGGTATATACTTGACACGCGCATCTGGAATATTTTCTAAAATTTGATTGCCAATAGCATTTAATAAATGAGTTTTGCCCAGGCCAGGTCCTCCGTAGATAAAAAGAGGATTATAGGTTGTGGCTAGATTCTCAGATACCGCTAAGGCAGCAGCTTTAGCCCAGATATTTCCGTCTCCCTGAACAAAATTATCAAAGGTATATTTTGACTTTAAGCCAGTATCAATAGGTGGCAAGCTTGGCTGAACAGTGCTGATTTGAGGACTGGTTACTGCAGATTTCGGAGTTTCAGTGTTAGTTTCTTCTTCAAAAATATATTTTCCAGCAATCTGATCATTAAAAATCTCAAATCCTGCAGTAAGAATAACTCCTACTAAGTTTTGCTCCCAAAATAGTTGTTTTACTGGACTATCTAGGAAAATAACAGCTTGCTTTTCTTCAACTTTGACAAGCTTGGCTTCAGCAACAAAGAAATCATAAGTTGTCTGTTTTAGCTGAGCATGAGCCAATTCTAAAATACGATTCCAAAAGTCCTGTTCTTTGGTCATAACTTCCCTCCTTTTCTATAATTTTCTGATTCATACGCATCTTATTTTATCATAAAGGTTCAAAGTTTTCCACAAGAACTGGAAAAGAATTCACATTGTTAGCTGAAGTTATCCACAGAATGTGAATAAAGCTAAAATTTCGTATTTTAATAAGTTTCCTAATTAATTTAACAGTGGATAATTTTGTTATTTTAAAAAAAGAAAATAACAGTTTTATTTAAAACTGTTTATAATTCTTTGATATTCTTCTTCGCTTTCAAAAGGAATAATCAGCTTTCCTTTACTCTGGTTTTTTAACTGAATAGAAACTTCCAGACCGAGAATTTTTTTAATTTTTTCCTCTTCAGATTTAGCAAATAGTTCTTTATTAGGTTTCTTTTTGAGACTCTTTTTTTGCTGAAGAAGCTTTTCGACTGCTCGAACCGATAAATCTTCTCTACATATCTTTTCCAGCCATAGTAACTGTTCCTCTTCTTTCAAGGGAACCAGCAGGCGAGCATGTCCTTGAGAAATCTCTTCTTCCTTTATAGCTTGACGAACTTCTTTGGATAATTGTAAAAGTCTGACAATATTGCTAATATAGGGTCTAGATTTTCCCATGATTTTAGCAATTTCATCATGTGTCAAGCCTTTGTCAATCAAATTTTGATAAGACTCAGCCTCTTCTATAGGATTCAAGTCTTCTCTTTGAAGATTTTCGATAATGGCTTGTTTCAGCATTTCATCATCAGATAATTCTTTGACGACAGCTGGGATCGTTTCTAGGCCAAGAAAAGAGGTAGCTCTAAATCTCCGTTCTCCTGCTAAAATTTCATAACCAAAAAGTGAAGATTTCCGAAGAATGATTGGCTGAATGAGACCATTTTCTTTGATTGATGCCGCTAATTCTTCAATCTTTTTTTGTGAAAACTCTTTACGAGGCTGATAAGGATTGGTTCGAATGTCTTTAAGTGCAATATATTGAAAGTTTTCCATTTGTATATAGAATAACACACCTTTACGATTGTGTAAAGGTGTGTTGACAATCTTGTAAATAGATTAATTTGAGCTTAACTCTTTTGTTGATTTAGTGAGTTTGATTTTGACTGTTTGAGATTTACCATCTCGATAATAAGTAATCTCCACCTCATCTCCAATGCTATGCTTGTAGAGAGCAGATTGTAAATCACTAGTGGATTCCACATCTGTGTTATCTACTTTTGTAATGACATCATTTTTTTGAAGCTTGCCATCAGCAGGCATTCCTTGCTGAACAGAGCGAACAAGAATACCTGATTTCACTGAAGAAGGAAGATTTAATTTAGAAAAATCAGAAGTTGTCAGATTAGATAAATCCATCATTTGAATTCCTAAAGCAGGACGTGTGACTGTTCCATTTTTCTCAAGTTGATTGATAATATTTACGACATCATTAGATGGAATGGCAAATCCCATCCCTTCAACAGAAGTTTGACCATTTGTTGAAATTTTACTTGAAGTAATTCCAATAACTTGTCCTTGAATGTTAATCAACGGGCCGCCAGAGTTACCAGGATTAATTGCAGCATCTGTTTGCAGTGCAGTTGTTGAAATATTTTCACCATTTTCAGATTGTAACGTAACGTTTCTGCCTAAACTAGAAATAATTCCTTGTGTTACAGAGTTAGCATATTCTGTTCCAAGAGGACTTCCGATAGCGATAGCTGTCTCACCGACTGTCAGAGAACTAGAATCTCCAAATTCAGCGACATCAGTTACTTTTTCAGAGCTAATTTTAACGACAGAGATATCTGAATAAACATCTGATCCAACTACTTCACCTGGAACCTTGTTTCCATCAGCTAGCAAGATATCTACATTGGTTGATCCGTTAAGAACGTGGGTGTTGGTTACCAGATAGGCTGATTTTCCGTCTTTTTTATAAATTACGCCAGAACCTTCACTGGAGATTTGTGATTCATCGTTGGAAGATTCATCATTGATAACGCTGCTGGAAGATTCAGCATAAGTAATTACTGAAACAACGGCATTTTGAACCTTTTTCACAGCTTCTGAAATGTCAGTAGAGTTTTTATATGAAGTAGTTACACTGGTTGTTGAATTTCCATTCATTTTTACACGTGAAGTTACTAATGTAGTAACATAATTTCCTAAACTTCCACCGATAAAACCTACAATTAACACTGCAAAAAGCAATAAAGCCTTTTTGATGGCATTTGAAGAGTTTTTCATGTTTTCCTCCTTGAATTACAATTGATGAAATTATAGTTAGCTAAACTTAATTATAACTTAAATCCTCTAAGTTTTCCACACCTTGTGGAAAACTTAGAAAAACTGTTGATAGGCATTAGAAAATACACAGATTAGCCGATTCCCAGATAAATTTTACTTGTTAATAAAGTGTGAAGTATAGATGAATATGATAGAATAAACTTATGAAAATAAAACTTGTAACAGTTGGAAAACTGAAAGAAAAATATTTAAAGGATGGAATTGCTGAATACATGAAGCGTCTCAATCGATTCTGCAAGGTGGAAATGATTGAGCTAGCGGATGAAAAAACACCTGATAAAGCTAGTGATTTAGAAAATCAGCAGATTCTTGAAAAAGAAGGAAATAAAATTCTGGCTAAAATCAATGAGCGTGAATTTGTTATTGCTTTGGCAATTGAAGGAAAGCAATTTCCGTCAGAAAAGTTTAGTCAGCTCATGATGGATACTACAGTGCATGGCTTTTCTGATATCACTTTTGTTATTGGCGGAAGTTTAGGTTTATCTCCTGCAGTAAAAAAACGGGCAAATCTTCTGATGAGTTTTGGCAAATTAACGCTACCTCATCAACTGATGCGCCTTGTTTTAATAGAGCAAATCTATCGAGCTTTTATGATTCAGCAGGGGAGTCCTTATCATAAGTAATCTTGACGGCAACCCTATTTTCTGATAGAATGAGATAGTATTGGTCTCATAGCTCAGCTGGATAGAGCATTCGCCTTCTAAGCGAACGGTCGCAGGTTCGAATCCTGCTGAGATCAGAAAGGTAAAAAAATGCGAAGTATTTTACAATATTTCGTGTTTTTTTCTTCTATTTTTTTGGTATAATGTCATTTTGGGGATAAAAAATGACATTTCAGGGAAAATTGTCACTAACTCTTTCTATTTTTCTATAATGATAAATGTAAGGTGACTTACAAGATAAAAAGATAGGAGATAGTTATGAAAATCTATTCTTTTCAAATTGCTGCAAATAGCAATTTACTTGTTCAAACCTTTTGGGATATAAGAGGTATTCCAAATCCATGGGATTGGATTTTTGGAAGATAAGAATTTTAAAGTTTAGGGGAGAAATTTATGTCACTTGAAATAATWGGATTAATTGTTCATCCTTTTATTAATGTAGCTGCATTTTTAGTGATTTTATCAAAAATCACTAAAATTAAGCATACTTACTTTTTTGTAGGTGTTTGCTTTGGTCTTGAGATTATAATTCCGTTTATAATTGCTTTWTTAGGGCATGTGTTTTCATTTGAAATCTCATTTCCATCATATGCACTGTCATTTTTTCTCCCTCTATTTATASTTTGGTATTTTTGTAGAGTTGAAAAAATTAAAAAATATCAATCTTTCTTACTTTCCTTCTTTTTATGTCTGTCAATTGATAGTTCTACTACTTTCTTTTCAGTTATTATTTCATCTGTTTTAGGAGATGATTTTGTAGCTCAGTACATGGGCTTGTTTCTGACATGTATCAACTTAATATCCTTGTTCTTTATGGTAAAGGTTATTGATATTTTTGATTTCAGAATAGATTATCTTAAAAGAAGTTTCTTTAAATCTCAGATTCTGATGATTAGTAGTTTATATGCAATGAATTGGCTGATTTTAAATCTCTCTCACTGGATTAGTAATATAAAGCATTTCAACAGTTTTAGCAGCATGATTGCTACTATTTGCTTCTTGGCCTTTCTTTCTACCTTAGTGACATTCAAGGACAGCCGTGAGAAATACGAGAAAGAAGAGCGTTTACGTCAAAAAGAATCTGAACAGCTTCGACTTCAGGAATATACTGATGAAATTGTGAGATTGTACTATGAAATCAAAGGTTTTCGTCATGATTATGCTAGCATGCTGACAAGTATGCAAGTGGCTATTCAAACTGGAGATATCAAGGAAATTGAGCACATTTATCAAGAGGTCTTGGCTGATGCAAATTTGAACCTGCGTTCAGATAAATATACAGTTTTTGATTTGAATAATGTAGGAGATTCAGCTTTAAGGAGTGTCATGACTGAGACAATCTTTCAAGCGCGTGAACATCAGATTCAGCTGACTTTTGAAGTTAAGGATAAAGTGGAACGCCTTCCAATCAAATTGTTAGATCTGGTCAGAATTGCTAGTATTTTATTAAATAATGCTATTGAGAGTGCCATTGACAGCCTGGAAAAAATTGTCCATGTTTCTCTGGTTCAACTGGATGATAGAACCATTTTTGTTGTGCAAAATTCTCGTAAAGAAGGAAAATTGGATTTGGAAGAACTCTATCAGCCCGAGTTTTCAACTAAAGGAGAAAATAGAGGCTTCGGATTGAATAACATCAAGGAAATTTTAGATAGGTATGAATTTATCACCCTTGATACACAAATTGAGCCAAGCAATTTTACACAGATTTTAACAATTAGGAGATAGAATTTATGAAAGTGTTAGTTTTAGAGGATACTGTATCTCATCAAGTCAGGATGGAAACGACATTAGCAGAAATTGCTGAGGAACTTGGAATTGACATCCAGGTTCAGGTTACAGGAAAAATCAAAGAATTCAAAAAATATATTGAAAATGGAGACGTTAACCAGCTTTATTTTTTGGATATTGACATTAAGGGGGAGGAAACAAAAGGGCTGGAAGTAGCTCAATTTATACGTCATCATAATCCTTATGCCATTATAGTTTTTGTAACCTCAAAATCTGAATTTGCTACTATGACTTTTAAATATAAAGTATCAGCACTTGATTTTATCGATAAAGATATCAACAATGATGCTTTTAAAAATAGAATCAAAGACAGTATTCTTTACACTAAGAGTACACTAATTGAAAATACCAATATGGTAGATTATTTTGAATATAGTTATCGTGGCAATGATGTTCGAATGCCTTATAACGATATTTTGTATATCGAAACGACAGGGAGCTCTCATAAACTTCGGATTGTCGGTAAAAATTTTCTCAAGGAGTTTTATGGAACGATAACAGATATTCAAGAAAAAGATCAGAAATCTAAACGATTTTTTTCACCACATAAATCTTATCTGGTTAATATTGGCAACATTGTTGATTATGACAAGAAAAATCGAGAAATTATTTTTTACGAAAATCATCGCTGTCCAGTCACTCGTTTAAGAGTGAAATATCTGAAAGATATTTTCGAAAATAAAGGGAAAAGAGTTGACAAAGCTTAAAAACCTGATATAATGGAATATGTTCTGAAAGAGAGCATACCATATGGTCCGTTGGTCAAGGGGTTAAGACACCGCCTTTTCACGGCGGTAACACGGGTTCGAATCCCGTACGGACTATATTATCCGGCATAGCTCAGTTGGTAGTAGCGCATGACTGTTAATCATGATGTCGTAGGTTCGAGTCCTACTGCCGGAGCTAGAGACACTCCTAGTGGGTGTTTTTTTATTGTTCAAGAAAAGGCCCTCACTAGCATTTTAGTGAAGAGCCTTATTTTTTATATTGGTAAAGATCTTATTTTTGATATATTTACATTCTCTGTCGTTTTCTACGTAGAAAATTATAGTAAACAAATAAGATTATACCAGATATGAAGGCAATGCTACCTTCTTTCAGTCCATTAGGAATGAAAGTGAGGACGACATTTCCTTCTCCTTTTTTCACATCTAATTTCATAAAGCCATTTTGAGCTCGTTTTAGTGTGATAGGCTTTCCGTTCAGAGTGGCTGACCATCCCTTATCATAAGGAATGGTAAAGAATAATGAAGTATCCTTTTCCGCTCTATAGTTTGTTTTTACTGTGTTTAAATCAGTAGTTGTGGAAACGGGCTGCTCTTTTAATTTTTGAATGACCTTTTGATATTGCTCAGTATTAACGGCAAAAAATTCTGGCGTATCAAAAGAAACTGTCGAATTGTCTGGAAATGTAAAGCGAATAGATACTGTTTGACTTTGACTGAAATAGCCAGCATTAAAGAAAGGAAATACATTATTAGTTGTATAACGTTCTGTAAAGTTATTGACAGTAATGTCAACATCTGTCTGATCATCATTACTAAAATCAATCCCAGCAACATTAACATATAGTTGACTGTTAGTAGGTACATTGACAGTATAGACTACGCTAGCAAAGCTTGTATTCTGTTCTCTGTCAACATCCACAGTCACTCTGTTACCAATTTGCTTGACATTTTCATTAGTAGTTATAGCATCTACTTTATCATAATATTTAAAATCAAAGCCAGTCAATTGATTCAAAAATTCTGTTTGATTATCTAGGGTCAAATTTGTAAACTTTACATCATGGTAAATATCATTGGTCAGAAAAGCTAAACCAAGTGCAGCATCATTTTGGTAGAGAGACATTTCTTTTTCAGTTTTCTCAGGAAGAAAACCAAATTTTTGAGGATCTGTTTCAGATAGATTGTAGCGAACACCAAAAATACTGTCCATCAAAATACTATTGTTTTGATAACGGAGATTCAGATTTGTTCCCGCTGATTTAAAACCAAGTTTATCTAAAGTAGAACTTGCCTGAGTATTTCTGACAGATGAGAACTGGGAAATTCCATTGTAGTTGAATTTCATACTGTCATTTCCTGTTTGTGGATTCAATCTTTCAGTTCTAAAAAAGTCAATATTTTCCTTTTTGGAATAATTGACAAGCTTGTCAATCTCGTCAAGATGACTAGCGTAAGATGAACGAGTGGCAAATACCCATTCTTTAGCAATTCCTCCAACTTGATAATAGGAATTAAGCGACAATTCAAAAGTAACAAAGAATAGCAAGACAGGGAGAATGATTTTTGGTTGAATAGAAGATTTTGCTAAGACAAAGCTAATCAAGAGATAAGCCAGCAGAAATTCTAATGTTAGAATATAATTCTCAGGACCCAAAAAGTCATAATGTTTTCTCTGAATAAACGTCATAATGAATCCGAGACTGAGCAAAGTGAAACTAATGGCAACATTCATCAATTTCACATTTTTCCAACGATTTAAAGTCTCAGCAGCCATATAGATAACTACCAGAGAAAATAGCCAAGAATAACGGTGAAGAAACATGTTCGGTGCATGCATTCCCTGCCAAAGCAAGTCTAAATATTGAAGATAAAAACTAGCTATAAAAATTGCAATGAGTAAAAAGTAGCAAAGTTTCACGTGAAACTTAACAGATTTTAAGGTGAAAAATAAGATAGCCAGAATCAAGGGGAAGGTTCCGACATAAATCATAGGGATAGAACCATATTTGGTTGTATCAAAACTGCCAATAAAATTTTTAGCAAACACATCTAAGAACCAACTTTTTTCTGTCAACAAGGAAGAAACTTTTGTTAAGGTTTCACCATGAGTACTTATGTCTAGGTAAGTTGGCAGAATCATGATTAGGCTAGTCAGACCTGCTAAAGCAGATACGACTGTAAAGTCAAGTAAACTTTTAATTCTATTTTTGAAATCCCAAGATAATTGAAGAAGGTACCAAAAGACCAAAAAGATTGCCATCATATATCCAAAATAATAATTTTGGATGAAGAGGATTGACAGTGTTGTAAAATATAGTACTCTGCCTTTTCCAGTTATCAACCTATGTAAACCTAGAACAATTAAAGGTGCAAGGATAAACACATCCAGCCAGGTTTTAATTTCCAATTGACTGACTGAAAAACTCATTAAAGAAAATGAGGTCGAAAGAGTGATGATGAGTAAAGCTGGAATCTTTTTAAATATACCTTTGATACTGATAAAGGTAGAGAGTCCGATTAATCCAAACTTGATTAAGGTAAATAGATAGACGGCATCTGGCATTGATTTCAAATCAAAGAAATAAACCAAGGGAGATAAGAAGCTGCCTAAATAATAACTGGATAAAGCATAAAAATTTTGCCCAAGTCCACTGGAGAAAGTATAGAAAATACTATCTGTGCCATGAAGGATATTTCTTAGGTTGGTGTCAAAAATGACATACTGATGAAAACCATCACCAAGCAAGGGAGAAGTTTCGCTATTCCAGTAAATTCCATACATCAAGTAGACAAAGAACATGACGAAAAATGGAAGAAAGAAGGCACAAAAATAAGGCCAATTTTTTTTAAAATATTCTTTAATGTGATTCATATTTCTTATATAGAAAGAGGCAGAAACGTTGTTTCATGCCTCTGTAAAGCTTTGTAAACGTAAATTGACAAGGAATTAATCTTTCCAAAGTTCTTTGACTTTTGCCTGAACTTCTTGATTTTCCAAGAATTCATCATAGGTTTCGTCAATGCGGTCAATCACACCGTTTTTAGACAAGACAATGATATGGTTGGCCAAGGTTTGAATAAATTCATGGTCATGGCTAGCAAAAATAATGGATCCTTTGAAGTTTTTCAATCCATCATTTAAGCTGGAGATTGATTCCAAATCTAAGTGATTGGTTGGATCGTCTAAGACTAAAACGTTGGATTTAAGCAACATCAACTTAGATAGCATGACCCGAACTTTTTCTCCTCCTGACAAGACATTGACAGACTTGTTAACCTCATCTCCAGAGAAAAGCATGCGCCCAAGGAATCCTCGAAGGAAGGTGTTGTCATCCTCTTCTTTGCTAGCAAATTGACGCAGCCAGTCAAGGATTGATTCGCCACTAGCAAAGTCACGAGAATTATCTTTTGGTAGGTAAGATTGACTGGTTGTGACACCCCACTTGACAGTTCCTTCATACTCAATATCACCCATCAAGGCACGAATCAAAGCTGTTGTTTGGATATCGTTTTGGCCAATCAAAGCTGTTTTATCGCCAGGACGTAAAATGAAGTTAATATTATCAAGAATAGTTTCTCCATCTATCTTGACAGAAAGGTTTTCCACTGTCAAGAGATCATTACCGATTTCACGTTCTGCTTTAAAGCTGATAAATGGGTATTTACGGCTAGATGGAACAATTTCTTCTAACTCAATCTTGTCAAGCATCTTTTTACGAGAAGTTGCTTGTTTTGATTTTGAAGCATTGGCAGAAAAGCGAGCAACAAATTCTTGAAGTTGCTTGATTTTTTCTTCTGCTTTGGCATTTCGGTCAGCTAGAAGCTTAGCCGCTAGTTCGCTTGATTCTTTCCAGAAATCATAGTTTCCGACATAGAGCTTGATTTTTCCAAAGTCAAGGTCGGCCATATGAGTGCAGACTTTATTTAAAAAGTGACGGTCGTGGGATACAACAATAACTGTATTGTCAAAATCGATAAGAAAGTCTTCCAGCCAAGTAATAGACTGAATATCCAAACCGTTAGTTGGCTCGTCCAGAAGTAAAACATCAGGTTTACCAAAAAGGGCTTTGGCTAAGAGCACTTTAACCTTGTCTCCGTTAGAAAGTTCGCTCATATTTTGGTAGTGAAGATCTTCCGGAATATTGAGGTTTTGCAATAATTGAGAGGCTTCACTTTCAGCTTCCCAGCCACCTAGTTCAGCAAACTCACCCTCAAGCTCGGCCGCACGTACACCATCTTCATCAGAAAAATCAGGCTTCATATAAATAGCATCTTTTTCTTTCATGATGTTGTAGAGATGCTCATTTCCCATGATTACAACATCAATAGCCCGTTCTTCTTCATAGTCAAAGTGGTTCTGGCGAAGGACTGAAAGACGTTCATTTGGTCCTAGAGAAATGTGGCCTGTTGTTGGCTCGATATCGCCAGCTAAAATTTTTAAAAAGGTTGATTTTCCAGCGCCGTTAGCTCCAATCAATCCATAAGTATTTCCTTCTGTAAATTTGATGTTGACCTCATCAAACAATTTTCGGTCACTGAAACGCAGTGATACATCTGATACTGTAAGCAATGTCTTTCTCCTATATATATAATCTTCTTCATTTTACTAGAAAACAGAACTTTTTTCAAATAATTCTGAGATAAAAAGTAAAAAACGAAGCCAAAAGAAAAAAGGAGAATAGAATGAACTAAGACTTTTAGGTTTTACAGCCAGAATAGTTTGTCAATTAAGTTTACAAATATTGTAAAGGGATGTCAATTAAGCTATAAAAACTGGATTTTTTGCTTTTTTCTAGAAACTTCTTTCTCATTTTCATTGAAAATGATATAATGAACTCATTATAAATTGAGGAGTAATAAATGACTAAACCAATTATTTTAACAGGAGATCGTCCGACAGGAAAATTGCATATTGGTCATTATGTAGGAAGTTTACGGAATCGTGTGCTTTTGCAGGATCAGGGTAAATATGATATGTTCGTATTTTTGGCTGATCAGCAAGCTTTGACAGATCATGCAAAGGACCCTCAGACAATTGTTGAGTCTATTGGTAATGTAGCTTTAGATTATCTAGCGGCTGGATTGGATCCTGAAAAAGTAACTATTTTTATTCAAAGTCAGATTCCTGAGTTGGCAGAGTTGTCAATGTATTATATGAATTTGGTGTCATTAGCTCGTCTTGAACGCAATCCTACTGTCAAGACAGAAATTGCGCAAAAAGGATTTGGGGAAAGTTTACCGACTGGATTTTTAGTTTATCCAATTTCTCAAGCAGCGGATATTACTGCTTTTAAAGCTAATTTTGTACCAGTAGGACATGATCAAAAACCTATGATTGAGCAGACCCGGGAGATTGTCCGTTCCTTTAACCATGCTTATCAGACAGATGTTTTGGTAGAACCGGAAGGGATTTATCCTGAAAATGAAGCAGCTGGACGTTTGCCTGGATTGGATGGCAATGCTAAGATGTCTAAGTCTCTCAATAACGGCATTTATTTGGCAGATGATATGGATATTCTGCAAAAGAAAGTCATGAGCATGTATACAGATCCTAATCATATCAGAGTGGAAGATCCTGGAAAAGTTGAGGGAAATATGGTCTTTCACTATCTGGATGTTTTTGGTCGCCCAGAAGATGCTGCTGATATTGCTGAAATGAAAGAACATTATCAAAGAGGTGGTCTGGGAGATGTCAAAACCAAACGCTATCTGTTAGAAATTTTAGAGCGAGAGTTAGGTCCGATTCGTGAGCGTCGTGTGGAGTTTGCTAAAGACATGGGACAGGTCTATCAAATGCTGCAAGAAGGATGCGATAAGGCACGTCAGACTGCCGCTCAGACTCTTTCGGAAGTGAAGTCTGCGATGGGGATTAATTATTTTAAATAACGAACATTATTGATTATGAATCACAAAAACTATCGTTTTTAGTTTAAAAAATGATGGTTTTTATTTTTTGTGTAATAATGATTGACAATTTCCTATAGAATGGTATGATATTAACAACAAAAAAACAGCTCTTATTCAAAGAAAACTGAACTTCAATTTTCTTTGGGTATTAGTTCAAATAAGAAGGAAAAGAGGAAACTGTGGATGTCTAACTGGGACACTAAATTTTTGAAAAAAGGTTTTACCTTTGATGATGTGCTGCTGATTCCAGCTGAAAGCCATGTACTGCCCAATGATGCTGATCTAAGTACCAAGCTTGCTGAGAATTTGACCTTGAATATCCCAATCATTACTGCTGCCATGGACACTGTTACAGAGAGTCAGATGGCTATCGCTATTGCCCGTGCTGGTGGTCTTGGAGTTATCCACAAAAATATGTCTATTGAGCAACAGGCTGATGAAGTTCGAAAGGTTAAACGTTCTGAGAATGGCGTAATTATTGATCCTTTTTTCCTAACGCCAGAGCATACGATTGCTGAAGCAGATGAGTTGATGGGACGTTACCGTATCAGTGGTGTTCCTGTTGTAGAAACTCTTGAAAATCGTAAGTTAGTAGGGATTCTAACTAATCGTGATTTGCGTTTTATTTCTGACTATGACCAACCTATTTCTCGTCATATGACCAGTGAGAATCTTGTAACGGCGCCTGTCGGTACAGATTTAGGAACTGCAGAACGCATTTTGCAGGAGCACCGGATTGAAAAGTTGCCTTTGGTTGACGATAAGGGATGTCTTTCAGGTTTGATTACCATTAAAGATATTGAAAAGGTTATTGAGTTTCCAAATGCTGCTAAAGATGAGTTTGGCCGTCTCTTGGTAGCTGGTGCTGTCGGTGTTACTTCAGATACTTTTGAACGTGCGGAAGCTCTCTTTGAAGCTGGTGCAGATGCGATTGTTATTGATACTGCTCATGGTCACTCAGCTGGAGTTTTACGCAAGATTGCTGAGATTCGTGCTCATTTCCCTGAACGCACCTTGATTGCTGGAAATATTGCAACTGCTGAAGGTGCACGCGCTCTTTATGAAGCAGGCGTGGATGTTGTTAAGGTCGGAATTGGTCCTGGTTCTATCTGTACAACCCGTGTCATTGCTGGTGTTGGTGTTCCCCAAGTAACTGCTATTTATGATGCAGCTGCTGTGGCGCGTGAATATGGAAAAACCATCATTGCTGATGGTGGAATTAAGTATTCTGGAGATATTGTCAAGGCTTTGGCTGCAGGTGGAAATGCTGTTATGTTAGGTTCAATGTTTGCTGGTACAGACGAAGCGCCAGGCGAGACAGAAATCTTCCAAGGTCGGAAATTTAAGACTTACCGTGGTATGGGATCCATCGCCGCTATGAAGAAGGGCTCTAGTGACCGTTACTTCCAAGGGTCTGTTAATGAAGCTAATAAGTTAGTTCCAGAAGGAATTGAAGGCCGTGTGGCGTACAAGGGAGCTGCTGCAGATATTGTCTTCCAGATGCTCGGTGGTATCCGCTCTGGAATGGGCTATGTTGGTGCTGCAAATCTGCAAGAACTTCACGATAATGCTCAGTTTATTGAGATGAGTGGCGCCGGATTAAAGGAAAGCCACCCTCATGATGTACAAATTACAAATGAAGCCCCTAACTATTCAGTTCAATAAAAAATAAAACGAGGTCGGGAATTTTTCCTAACCTCGTTTTAAATTTACGATTTAAATTGACATACCTTTACAATTCAAGAGGTTATAAAAGCTGTTCTAACAACAATTCGATATAATTCGTTCACACTATAAGCAATATTTTGTAAATGAAATTTACAAAAACGTAAACCTCATGTAATGCTAGGATTGAGATATAATTTGTCCTTGCTGAATGGTGAAAATTTTTATATCTTGTGGAAGATTTTTTAAATGTTCTAAAGTTGTTGTAGTAATGAAAGTTTGAATATCCTGAGAGATAGTTTCTAATAATTTTAGTTGACGGTTATTGTCAAGTTCGCTCATTACATCGTCAAGCAACAAAATAGGTGTTTCCTTTGTAATGCTTTCTATTAACTTGATTTCGGCTAGTTTCAGTGATAAAACAAGACTGCGATGCTGACCTTGGCTACCAAAGTTGGCATCCATCTGGTTGATAAAAAAAGCAATATCATCACGATGGGGACCAACACCTGTATTTTTTTTGAATAGATCGCGTTTACGGCTGCTTATTAAGGAAGAGCGGTAAGTTTCTTCTAAATTGTCAATTTGGTGTAAAGGAATAGATGACAGATACTTGACAGTCAATTTTTCCAAATTTTGAGAGATGTCCCAGTGCTTGTCTTGAGCAAAGCTTTCTAACTTTTGCAAAAAATCCAACCGATGCCTTATGACACGACAGCCATAGTCAACCAGCTGCTCATCAAGGACAGTCAAGAAGGTTTCATCAACTTTGTCATTAGCTTTCAGATAGGCATTGCGTTGTTTAAGGACATGATTATAATTTGATAAATCTGACAGATAGACAGGCTTGATTTGTCCAAGTTCAATGTCTATAAATTTACGGCGTAGACTGGGAGAACCTTTAATCAACTGTAAATCTTCAGGAGCAAACAGGACAACATTCATAGTTCCAATGTAGTCTGATAATTTACTTTGTTTCAAGTGGTTGACTTTTGTGATGCGACCTTTTGGTGTCAAGTTAATGTCAAGGGGAATTTTACCAGTCTTTTTTTCTAAGAGACCAGAGACAAGGAGATCATTTTCTATAAAATAAATCAGATCCTTATCTGAGCGTGTGCGGTGGCTTCTTGTTAGGGCTAGGAAATAAACAGCTTCTAAAATATTGGTTTTACCTTGTGCGTTCTGGCCTAGAAAGACATTTAAGCCAGGATGGAAATCAATATCAGCTTCCTGATAATTTCGGAAATGCTTGATTTTTAATGATTGCAGCCACATGATTAGATACCAGGGAAGCGAACAGGGCTTTTAGTAGTTTTCTGCTTTTTAGGTATCCCTGTATTCTTACGCTTTTCTTTTTTAGAAGTCTGCGATTTTTTTAAATCCTTATTCATGGCTTTGACAAGTTCAGCAACTCGTTTTTTTTCTGCGATTTCTTTCTGGTGTTGCAGAATTTCTTCTTGACTAGGGGCTGTTAAATCAATTTCAATTCCTTGCTCGGGAAGGGAAATCCTGTCATTGACACGGAGTTTTTTTCCCCGGCGGTTTTCTGGCTCACCGTTAAAAAGGACTGGATATTCACTTAGAAATGTTTTAATTGCTCCGCCGCTTTGGATAATTCCTGTTTCTTTTAAAAGGGCTTGTAGCGTGATGTAGTCATCAAATAATTTATATTCCATATTTCACCTCAACCCTGTCATTATACCATATTTGTTAGTAAAAAGTGCTGAGGTGCTTTGGATAAAATCGGAAATTTTCTCCTGTTATCAGAAAACGTTTTAATCAGCAAAAAGCTTGGTAGAACAAACAAATCAGAGGCATTTCATGATATAATAGTAGTCTATATTATTCAGTATGAGGGGCGTCATGGAAATCACTAAAGGAGTTCGTCTCCATTTTATTCAATCAGAAAAATTTAAAACAAACAAAATTAAGGTTCGTTTTTCAGCGCCTATGTCCAAAGAAACAGTAGCTGGTCGGGTTTTAACAGCCAGCATGCTAGAAACTGTCAATGCGGTTTATCCTACTTCGCAGGCCTTCAGAGAACGTTTGGCCAATTTGTATGGAGCTGATTATTCTACGAGTCTTTCAAGGAGAGGATTGGTCCATTATTTAGATATCAATCTTTCTTTTGTGCGGGATAAATTTTTGAGTCGCAAGAATGTCCTGACAGATGCCATGCTTGATTTTTTGAAAGCCAGCTTGTTTTCTCCATTGGTAAGTCAGGACGCTTTTGATGAATCTGCTTTTGAAATTGAGAAGAAAAATATCTTGAATGATTTGGAAGCAGAAATTGAGAATCATTTTTATCATGCTCATCGAGAATTAGACAAACTCTTTTATGAAGAAGAGGAAATGCAGATGCCTCGTGTTGGGACGATTGAATTAATCCAGAAAGAGACAGCTGCAAGCAGTTTTGCTGCTTTTCAGCAGATGCTTCAGGAAAATCAGATTGACTTTTTCTTTATTGGGGACTTTAATGAAGTGGCTGTTCGGGAGAAAATTCAATCTTTCAATCTTGCACCTCGCCAACAAGAACTTCAGTTAGTTTATCAGCAAGAATATTCCAATGTTTTACGAGAAGGACTGGAGCAGAAAGATGTCCATCAGTCAATTATTGAGTTGGCCTATCACTTCCCTATTCAGTACGGAGAGAGTGAGCACCTGCCCTTGGTCGTTTTAAATGCTTTGCTAGGTGGCTTTGCCCATTCGAAATTATTTGTCAATCTTCGTGAAAAGGAAGGGCTGGCTTATACAATTTCTAGCAATTTTGATATTTTTTCAGGAATGATGCGGATTTATGCTGGTATTGATCGTAGCAATCGGACCAGAACAGTTGCTTTAATCAACCGACAGATTGCTGATTTGAAGCGTGGGAATTTTAGTCTGGAAGAACTGAATCAAACCAAGAAAATGCTGAGAAATTCAGTATTGTTAGCTCAGGATCGACAGAATACAATCTTAGAGAGAGCTTATATGGCTTCTGTTTTAGGGAAAAAATTCTTATCTCTTGAAGCTTGGCTGGAAGCTTTGGAACAGGTTCGTAAGGATGATATTATCAAAGCAGCTGGTCTCTTAAAATTACAAGCTATTTACTTTATGGAAGGAAAATAATGCAGGGAGAAGTACTAGAAAAAATCAATTATTCAGCAGTGGGAGAAACTGTCTATCAGACAGTATTAGCAAACGGTTTACGTGTTTTTCTTCTGCCTAAAAATGATTTTAATGAAACTTATGGGATTATCTCAACTAATTTTGGTTCAGTGGATACAGGGATTGTTTCACGTGAAACCAAGCAGGTCACTCAATATCCGGCTGGAATAGCTCATTTTTTGGAACATAAGCTTTTTGAAGGCCCGCAAGGAAAGGATTTGCTGCTGGAATTTACTAAGCTAGGGGCTGAGAGCAATGCCTTTACAAGCTTTACTCGGACTAGCTATCTGTTTTCTGCAACGGATAACATTTCAGAAAACCTCCAACTTTTGCAAGAACTTGTGCATCGGGCTGATTTCACAAAAGAATCCATTTTGCGGGAACAGGATATTATCGGTCAAGAAATTGAAATGTATCAGGATAATCCAGATTATCGTCTCTTTTTTGGAGCCTTGGCCAATCTCTATCCTCAAACACCTTTGGCAGAAGACATTGCAGGAACGAAGGAATCTATCTCTGAGATAACCGTCGAAAATTTGAAGGAAAATTTCAAGAACTTTTATCATCCTTCTAATATGACTTTGTTTGTGATTGGTAATTTTGATTTGGAACAGATAGCTGCAGAGATTGCAGAACAGCAGGCAAAATTAGTTTTTGCTGGGAGTTCGGAACCTATTGAAAAAATTCCTGTTAGTCTTCACCCAGTGGTATCAACGGACACCTACCGAATGGAGGTAGCTAGTCCAAAACTGGCAGTTGGGATTCGAGGGACAGATTTTGTTGATGAATCGGAGTTGTATCGCTATAAAATCACTTTGAAACTCTTATTTGCCATGATGTTTGGCTGGACTTCTAAGCGTTTCCAATCCCTCTATGAAAGTGGGAAAATGGATAATTCTTTAACGTTGGAAGTGGAAGTAGAAAAAGATTTTCACTTTGTCATGCTGACGATGGATACTCAGGAGCCGGTGGGACTTTCTCATCAATTTCGCTCAGCCATCAAGAATTTTGATAAGGATCCGGATGTGACAGAAGAGCATTTGGATACGATTAAAAGTGAGATGTTTGGTGATTTTCTGCACGGTTTAAACTCGCTTGAGTATATTGCAACCCAATATGAACCGCATTTGACGGGTGAGAATTTGTTTGATTTGCCGAAAATTTTACAGGATATCAGCCTGAATGATGTGATAAAACTAGGTCATCGATTTATCAATCGGTGTGATATGACAGATTTTACTATTTTTCCAAAATAATTCCAGAATCGTTTTTAAAATTTTGTTAAAATAGTGAAAAATAGAAATAAGGGAAAAGTACGTATGAGAAAAAAAACGATAGGAGAAGTGTTGAAACTTGCCCGGACCAATCAAGGGCTGAGCTTAGAGGAACTGTCAAAAAAGACAGATATCCAGCAGGATTTGCTGGAAGCGCTGGAACGAAATGATTATGATTTGCTTCCTAGTCCTTTCTATGCCCGTAGCTTCTTGCGGAAATATGCTTGGGCTGTAGATTTGGATGAATCCATTATTTTGGAGGCTTACGAAGCTGGTGAGATGATTGTCTTTGATGAAGTGGCACTGGCAGCAGATGAGGAATTTAGGAGCAGAAAAAATAAAAATAAAAGCTCTTTTCTGCCCTTGTTCTATTTTCTCTTGTTGGCTTCAGCTATTGCTGCTTTCGTGGCATACTATATCTGGAGCTATGCTCACACTAATTCGGTAAGTTTCAAAGCATCTAACAGTAATTATAGTCTGGTGTCTTCTACAAGTACTAATAGTCAGATGGGTTCCTTTTCTTCGGCTGATTCTAAGTCAGTTTCTTCCTCGGCTAGCAAGTTGACAGTTGGTGGAAGCGGAGATAATTTGATTGCTGAGTACAGCGGAGCAAGTCAGCCTGTCAAAGTGACCGTTTCTGTGGAGCAAACGACCAATTTGGTAAGCATAAGCGATTCAGAACTAGCCGAAGGCATCACCTTATCTCCTGAAAAATCAAGCCAGACGGTTTCTCTTGAGCCAGGAAATAAGTATCTCATTACGTTAGCACCTGTTAAAGGAGCAACTGTAACGATAGAGGGACAAAAACTAGATACTTCGGCTTTGACTAGTGATAGTGGAACCATTAGTTTGAACATTACGAAAGGATAAAAACGAAGAGAATACCATGAAAAAAGAAAATATTCCAAATGCCTTAACTCTTGTTAGAATTGCTTTAATCCCTGTATTTGTTGTGATTTTAACATTCGGTCATTCTTACACCATGCATATTTTATCGGCTTTTATCTTTGCTTTTGCCAGTATAACTGATTATCTAGATGGTTATTTGGCTCGAAAGTGGGAAGTGGTAACAAACTTTGGTAAATTTGCTGATCCCATGGCTGATAAGCTTTTAGTGATGTCTGCTTTTATCATGTTGATCGAGATGAAAATGGCTCCTGCCTGGGTTGTGGCTATTATTATTTGCCGGGAATTGGCAGTAACAGGTCTACGCTTGCTTTTAGTGGAAACAGGCGGTACAGTCTTAGCGGCTGCTATGCCAGGTAAAATCAAGACCTTCACGCAGATGTTTGCTATTATTTTTCTACTGATTCATTGGACTCTCTTAGGGCAAGTCCTTCTGTATATCGCTTTAATCTTTACGATTTATTCTGGATATGACTACTTCAAGGGAAGTGCCTATCTCTTTAAAGACACCTTTAAATAATATGGAAAATATCATCGAAGTAAGAAATCTTAAGTACAAATACGATAGTGAGTCTGAGAATTACACTTTAAATGATGTCTCTTTTCAAGTAAAAAAAGGGGAATGGTTATCCATTGTTGGCCATAATGGCAGTGGAAAATCAACCACTGTTCGTTTGATTGACGGTCTTTTAGAAGCTGAAAGCGGAGATATTATTATCTCAGGCGATAAACTGACAGCTGAAAATGTCTGGGAAAAACGCAGACAGATTGGTATGGTATTCCAAAATCCAGATAATCAGTTTGTCGGTGCAACTGTAGAAGACGATGTAGCCTTTGGTTTGGAAAATCAAGGGCTGGACTATGATCTGATGGTAGAGCGAGTCCAGCAAGCATTAGAGCTTGTCGGCATGCAGGATTTTAAGGAGCGTGAACCAGCTCGTCTTTCCGGAGGCCAGAAACAGCGGGTAGCTGTTGCAGGTGTAGTAGCTCTGAGACCGGATATTATTATTTTGGATGAAGCAACTAGCATGCTAGATCCAGAGGGACGTTTGGATCTTATCCAGACCGTGAAAAAAATTAAAGATAAGAATCAGCTGACCGTCATCTCTATCACTCATGACCTGGATGAAATAGCCTTAAGCGACCGTGTTTTGGTCATGAAAGAGGGTCAGGTTGAGTCTACCGCTACTCCGAGAGAACTTTTTTCTCGAGAAGATTTGGAAGAGCTAGGATTGGATCAGCCATTTGTTAATCAGGTAAAGGCGGCTTTATGTCAGTCAGGGCTTCCTCTGCCAGACTCTTACTTAACAGAAAAAGAATTGCAGGATCAACTATGGGCATTACTCTCAAAAATGTAAGTTATACTTATCAAGCTGGCACTCCTTTTGAGGGACCAGCGCTTTTTGGAGTGGATTTGGAGATAAAATCGGGCAGTTATACAGCTCTTATCGGGCATACTGGCAGCGGTAAGTCAACCATTCTTCAGCTTTTAAATGGCTTGCTGGTTCCCAATCAGGGTAGTGTTGAAGTAGGCAGTACAGTCATCACAGCTGATTCTATCAATAAAGACATTAAACAGGTGCGCAAGAAGGTCGGTCTAGTCTTTCAATTTCCGGAAAGTCAAGTTTTTGATGAAACAGTTTTGAAAGATGTGGCTTTTGGTCCTCAGAATTTTGGTGTTTCTAAGGAAGAAGCGGAAGCTTTGGCGCGTGAAAAGCTGCACTTAGTCGGAATTTCTGAGGATTTGTTCAATCGCAGTCCTTTCGAACTTTCTGGTGGCCAGATGCGTAGGGTGGCCATAGCAGGTATACTGGCTATGGAGCCTGATATCTTGGTTTTGGACGAGCCGACAGCAGGACTTGATCCATCTGGTCGAAAAGAACTGATGAGGCTCTTTGAAGAGCTGCATCGTGCCGGTATGACCATTGTTTTGGTAACACACCTAATGGATGATGTAGCCAACTTTGCTGATACAGTCTATGTTTTAGATAAGGGCAGAGTAGTCAAGAGCGGTCAGCCTGCTCAGGTCTTTCAGGATCTTGATTTTATGGAGAGTATTCAATTGGGTGTTCCTAAGATTACAAAATTTGCTCACGAATTGGCGGAGAAAGGGATGAATTTCTCGCATTATCCTATTACAATTGAAGAATTCAAGGAGATCTTGCATGGATAAGTTGATTTTAGGTCGCTACATTCCCGGAAATTCAATCATCCATCGTTTGGATCCGCGGAGCAAGTTGCTGGCGATGTTTCTTTTTATTCTATTAATTTTCTGGGCTAATAATCTTGTGACCAATCTGCTGTTGTTTGTTTTCGTTTTTAGTCTGGTCTTGCTGTCTAAGGTTCCTTTGAAGTTCTTTTTAAAGGGTATCCAGTCTATGGTGTTTATCATAGCTTTTACCACCTTGTTCCAGCTGTTTTTGACCTCGGGAGGGGCCACAATCTTCCGATTCGCTTTTGTCAGAATTACAGAACTAGGACTGTCACAGGCTGGCATTATTTTTAGCCGTTTTATTCTGATTATTTTCTTTTCTACTCTTCTGACTCTGACAACGACGCCCTTAAGCTTGTCCGATGCGGTTGAGTCTTTGCTGAAGCCTCTGAAGGTTTTCAAGGTGCCAGCACATGAGATTGGTCTGATGCTCTCTATGAGCCTGCGCTTCGTTCCAACTTTGATGGATGATACTACTCGGATTATGAACGCCCAGAGGGCGCGTGGTGTTGACTTTGGCGAGGGAAAGCTTGTTCAAAAGGTTAAATCTATTATTCCCATTCTAATCCCTTTGTTTGCTTCTAGTTTTAAAAGGGCAGATGCTCTAGCTATTGCCATGGAAGCTCGTGGTTATAATGGAGGTGAAGGTCGGACACGTTTTCGCCGCTTAGCATGGAAAAGAAATGACAGCTTGGCTATTATTAGCTTACTTATATTAGGTACTCTACTTTATATATTGAAAAACTGACCTGCTGTTTAAAGTGTTTTTAGAGAATAGTATAAGTTAAACTTGTCTATTTTTTATTTGGTCAAAGAAAATATTTGGCAAAAAAGCTCTAAAAGTCCGTTTTTAACGTCTAAACTAAATGTTATTGTAACGTTTGACTTGGTAATGTAACTTTTTGGTAATATTTTATGTGTAAGATAGTATTATCATCGAAAGGAGAATTACTTTTTAATGAACAAAAAAACAGCAAAATGGACTTTAACAGGTGCAGTCGCTGCAGCGGCTTTCTTGGTTTCAGGTATTGCAAATGCTGAGACCTATACAGTTGAAGCCGGTGATACTTTATCAGCTATTGCTAACGAAAAAAATACAACTCTTGAGAAATTAGTAGAGTTAAACAAGATTGCAGATCCAAATCACATCCGTGTTGGTCAAATCTTGGAACTTGGAAATAGTGCCAAAACGTCTGAAACAAGCGTAGCAGCAACTGCAACTCCCGTAAATAATTATGCAGCACCTGCAGCAACAGCTAATTCAGCAGCAACTTCAGGAGGCCTTGTACTTAGCAATGGTAATACCGCTGGTGCAACTGGTTCTTATGCAGCATCACGTATGGCAGAAATGACTGGTGTTCCTGCATCAACTTGGGAAGCTATTATTGCCCGTGAATCAAATGGTCAAGTAGATGCTTACAACCCTTCAGGTGCAAGTGGTCTTTTCCAAACAATGCCAGGTTGGGGTTCAACAGCTACTGTTGATGATCAAATCCAATCAGCATATAGCGCCTATAGCGCTCAAGGACTTTCAGCTTGGGGTTACTAAGATAGAAATAAAAAACCACAGATTTCTGTGGTTTTTTGGTTTACAAAAAATTGACTATTTATAAGCAGAAAATGGTAGTGTAGATTAAGATTTAAAGGTAACAATCTTATCTATATTGACAGCTGTGTAAAGTTATGAAAAGTGTTCTTTCAATATTTTTAAAATGTGGTTAGGAGAATTAGCTAGCAAATCTGATCCATTTTCTAGTAACTCTTTTTGGCTGCCAAAGCCCCAAAGGACTCCTAAAGTTAAGATTCCTACTTCCTTACCGCCAATTATATCAAACTTTGTATCGCCTATAATTATGGTTTCTTCTGGATTTGCATCTAGTGTTCGCAGAGCTCGACGCAGAACATCTGCTTTGTGAAATGAATCTGGCAGTGAGCCAAAAATATCATCAAATTGGTCAGAGATAGCTAGATTTGCTAATAAATCTTGTGCTGTGGGTTGATTTTTACTCGTTGTTACATAAATCTGATAGCCGGCTTCTTTTAACTGTTTCAGCAATTCTGGTATCCCCTCATAGAGGCGGACGCCCCAGATGCCTTTTTCCTTATAGAAGCTGCGATAATAGTTAATTGCTTCTGGAACTTGGCTTTCTTCAAGAACAGAAGCGAAGCTTACTTCCAGAGGAGGACCCATAAAACTTTTTATAATACTTTCTTCAGGACACTCTTTTCCAAGTTGTTTAAAGCTGTATTCAAAGGATTCTTGGATGCCCTTTGAACTGTCAACTAAGGTTCCATCCAAATCAAAGAAGATATATTTCAAATGATTCATCTTGTCTCCTTGTTTACTATCTAGTAAATCTACTTGACAAATTTGTCAAGGTTATTCTCCAAAGATTTCTTTTGAAAGTCTGCGACCTGTAGGTGTTGTAGCTAGACCGCCTTCAGCTGTTTCTCTGAAAGCGGTAGGCAGACTTGACCCGACTTGATACATAGCGTCAATGACTTCGTCAACAGGAATTTTAGACTCGATTCCCGCAAGAGCCATATCAGCTGCAATAAAGGCGTAACTGGCTCCCATAGCATTTCGCTTGACACAAGGCACTTCGACCAGACCAGCTACTGGATCGCAAATCAAACCCAGCATATTTTTGATGACAAAACAAATAGCTTGACTAGCTTGAAAAGGTGAGCCTCCAGCAGCCAGAACTAAAGCAGCTGCACTCATAGCTGAAGCGGAGCCGACCTCAGCTTGACAGCCACCTTCAGCTCCCGAAATTGAAGCATTATTGGCAATGACTAGGCCAAAAGCGCCTGCAGCTAATAGAAAGTTTAGCTGTTCTTCTTCTGAGAGTCCCAACTTTTCAATTGCAGATGTGAGAACAGCTGGCAGACAGCCAGCGCTGCCGGCCGTTGGTGTGGCACAAACCAAGCCCATTTTAGCATTATGCTCATTGACAGCAATAGCATTTTTTGCAGCAGTCAGCACAGTGTGGTCTGATAAAGCCTTTCCTGACTGGATATAGTGGTCAAGTTTTGCTGCGTCACCACCAGTCAATCCGCTGCGAGACCTGCTCTCATCGAGTCCAAGAAGGACAGAGGCTTTCATGACTTCCAGATTGCGATGCATCAACCGCAGGACTTCATCTCTTTCGCGACCAGTCAATTCATACTCGGTAGTAATCATCAATTCAGCAACATTTCCTTGGTAATCCAAGTCAGCTTGCTCTACCAATTCTTTGATGGAATAAAACATATTTTCTCCTATTTAAAGAAATTCACATTATGCAGATGAGGAATATTGCGGATTTCATCGATGGCTTCCTCACAGCTGCGGCTGTCAACTTCAATAATCATAATTGCTTTTTCTCCAGCCTTCTCACGGGTGACATTCATCTGAGCTATATTGATATTGTAGCGTGACAGAGCTTCGGTGACATGGGCAATCATACCTGGGACATCCTGGTGGACGATAATGATGGTCGGAGTATTCATGCTCAGAGATACTGAAAAGCCATTCAACTCTGTTACTTGAATGTTGCCGCCACCGATAGAGACTCCAGTCACACTGATTGTTTTATGGTCATTTTTGACTGTAATCTTTGTCGTATTGGGGTGGGGAGCATTGCTATCCTTTTGAATCGTCCAGACAATCTTGATGCCACGTTTATGGGCGATTTCAAGACTGTTAGGAATCTCTGGATCATCTGTATCCATACCTAAAATCCCTGCTACAAGAGCCAAGTCAGTTCCGTGACCTCGGTAAGTTTTGGCAAAAGAGTTAAAGAGCTGGAATTCTACTTCCGTAGGCTCATCGTTAAAAATAGAGGAGACAATTTTTCCGATACGGACGGCACCTGCTGTATGACTGCTTGATGGGCCTATCATAACGGGTCCGATAATATCAAAAACAGATTGAAATCTTAGTGAAGTCATGATTTCTCCTTGCAGCTAATTTATTATTTTCATTATAACAAAGTTAAGGGCTTTCTGCTGATTTTTTAAATGAATTAAAAGTGGATATTATAAAATTTCGTTAGAGAGGAAAGTAAAAGAGAAAATCAATAACTTTACAGCATTGTAAACATTCTTTACATCTACTAATTTTAGTTAAATTTCTGATTTGTTTTCCTAGTCTTTTCGTGCTATAATAGGGCTTGCTCAAGCGACCTTCAATCGTTGAAAGCACAGCACGACCTTCAATCGTGAAATAACGAAAAGATGGGAGAATACAATGAGTGATAACTCTAAGATTCGTGTCGTTGTTGGTATGAGCGGAGGTGTTGATTCATCAGTAACTGCCTTGCTCTTAAAAGAGCAAGGTTACGATGTAATTGGCATCTTCATGAAAAACTGGGACGACACAGATGAATTTGGTGTCTGCACAGCCACAGAAGACTACAAGGATGTAGCAGCTGTTGCAGACCAGATTGGCATTCCTTACTACTCTGTCAACTTTGAGAAAGAGTACTGGGATCGCGTTTTTGAATACTTCTTGGCGGAATACCGAGCTGGTAGGACTCCAAATCCAGATGTCATGTGTAACAAGGAAATCAAGTTTAAAGCCTTCCTTGACTATGCCTTGACACTGGGTGCAGATTACGTTGCAACAGGTCACTATGCTCAGGTGAAGAGAGACAAAGATGGTCTTGTTCATATGTTGCGTGGCAAGGACAATAATAAGGATCAGACTTACTTCCTAAGCCAATTATCACAGGAACAACTGCAAAAGACTATGTTTCCTCTGGGTCATTTAGAAAAACCAGAAGTTCGAGCGATTGCTGAAAGAGCTGGTTTAGCTACAGCTAAGAAAAAAGACTCGACAGGTATTTGCTTCATTGGTGAGAAGAATTTTAAAGAGTTTCTGAGTCAATATTTACCAGCCCAGCCGGGTCGCATGATGACCTTGGAAGGTCGAGATATGGGCCAGCATGCTGGGTTGATGTATTATACCATTGGCCAGCGAGGTGGTCTTGGAATTGGAGGTCAGCATGGGGGAGATAATGAACCTTGGTTTGTGGTTGGAAAAGATCTCAGCCAAAACATTCTTTACGTAGGTCAAGGCTTTTATCATGACAATTTGATGTCAACCAGTCTTGACGCTAGTCAGGTTCATTTCACAAAAGAAATGCCAGAAGAATTTACTATAGAATGTACAGCTAAGTTCCGTTATCGTCAGCCTGATTCCAAAGTGACAGTTACTGTAAAGGGTGACAAGGCAGTTGTCAACTTTGATCAGCCACAGAGGGCTGTTACTCCAGGGCAGGCAGTTGTCTTCTATGATGGAGATGAGTGCCTAGGTGGAGGCTTGATTGACAGAGCTTATAAGAATGGTCAAGTCTTGCAGTACATTTAGATTGACAATTCAGCTCAATCTGCTAAAATAAGATAAGCAATACCTATGATGGTCAAAGCTCATGGATGTTGCAGGCTTTTTTGTCCTGCACTTCTAGAGATTTGGCCTTTTTTGGTGAAAAAATGAAGGAAAAAGAAATGTCACACAATTTTACTGAAAGTTATGATATTATCGTGATTGGAGCAGGGCATGCTGGGGTTGAGGCATCGCTTGCTGCTAGTCGAATGGGTTGTAAGGTTCTTTTGGCAACCATCAATATTGAGATGCTGGCTTTTATGCCCTGTAATCCCTCTATAGGAGGCTCTGCGAAAGGCATTGTCGTCCGTGAAGTAGATGCTTTGGGTGGAGAGATGGCCAAGAATATTGACAAGAGCTATATCCAGATGAAGATGCTCAACACGGGTAAGGGACCTGCAGTTCGGGCTCTTCGGGCGCAGGCGGATAAGGAAGTCTACTCCAAAGAAATGCGGAAGACTGTTGAAAATCAAGAAAATCTGACCTTGCGGCAAACCATGATTAATGAAATCTTGGTAGAAGATGGTAAGGTCATTGGGGTTAAGACAGCGACGCAACAGGAATATGCCGCTAAAGCTGTCATTGTTACCACTGGAACAGCCTTGCGGGGAGAAATTATCATTGGTGATCTCAAGTATTCATCTGGCCCTAACCACAGTCTGGCAGCCATTCCTTTGGCTGATAACCTGCGAGATCTAGGTTTTGAAATTGGTCGTTTTAAGACAGGAACGCCACCGCGTGTCAAGGCATCATCTATCAATTATGATGTGACTGAAATTCAGCCAGGTGATGAAAAGGCCAATCATTTCTCTTACACTTCTCGTGATGAGGACTATGTGAAAGATCAAGTGCCTTGCTGGTTAACTTATACCAATGCGGAAAGTCATGAGATTATTCAAAATAACTTGCATCGGGCGCCTATGTTTTCAGGAGTAGTCAAGGGTGTGGGCCCTCGCTATTGCCCGTCTATCGAGGATAAGATTGTCCGTTTTGCGGATAAGGAACGCCACCAGCTTTTCTTAGAACCTGAGGGTCGTGATACAGAAGAAGTTTATGTGCAGGGGCTGTCAACCAGTCTGCCAGAAGATGTACAAAAGGACTTGGTTCACTCTATCAAAGGTTTAGAAAATGCTGAGATGATGCGGACAGGCTATGCCATTGAGTACGATATGATTATGCCCCACCAGTTGCGGGCAACCTTGGAAACCAAGAAAATTTCTGGGCTCTTTACAGCAGGTCAGACCAATGGGACTTCTGGTTACGAAGAAGCTGCAGGTCAAGGGATTATTGCTGGGATTAATGCGGCCTTGAAAATCCAAGGTAAGCCGGAGTTGATCTTGAAGCGCAGTGATGGTTACATTGGAGTCATGATTGATGATTTGGTGACCAAGGGGACCGTAGAACCCTATCGACTTTTGACCAGCCGAGCTGAATACCGTTTGATTCTCCGCCATGACAATGCAGATATGCGTTTGACAGAGATGGGACGGGAAATTGGTCTGGTAGATGATGAGCGCTGGGCTCGTTTTGAGATTAAAAAGAATCAGTTTGACAATGAGATGAAGCGCTTGGAATCTATCAAACTAAAGCCTGTCAAGGAAACAAACGCTAAGGTAGAAGCGCTTGGCTTTAAGCCTCTGACGGATGCAGTAACTGCCAAAGAATTTATACGACGTCCGGAAGTGTCTTACAAAGATGCGGTTCAATTCATTGGTCCAGCAGCAGAAGAGCTTGATGAGAAGATTATCGAGCTGATTGAGACAGAGATTAAGTACGAAGGTTATATTTCTAAAGCTCTCGATCAGGTTGAAAAGATGAAGCGTATGGAAGAGAAGCGGATTCCAGCTAATATTGACTGGGATGATATTGACTCGATTGCGACTGAAGCTCGACAGAAGTTTAAGAAAATCAATCCAGAAACAATTGGTCAGGCTAGTCGTATTTCTGGTGTCAATCCAGCAGATATTTCCATTTTGATGGTTTACTTAGAAGGCAAGTCCAGAAGCATTTCTAAAAATCAAGCGAAGTAACTCTTGTAAAAGGCTTAGTTTCCTTTGGGAAGCAGCCTTTTTGTGTAAATTTACAAGAGGTTTACAACGTTGTAAACTTTGAAATGCTGTTTTTCGCTTTCTTTACCCTTCTTAAATGCTTTACTTATTGGGAGAAATTCGCTTTTTTCTAGGATTTATGGTAAAATGGCGGAATAAGAGGTCTATGATGAGAAAATTTCGTTTTGCCCCAATTCACTTGGCGATGGCGGGTTTAATTTCCTTTATAATCTTAGCCATCTGTCTGAGGCTTTTTGGTGATAGTTTAGCCATGCTAGCTGCTCTCATGCTTGTGCTGGCTCTTTTGATTGTGCTTTTTATCCAGCAACAGAGAGTATCCGAGCTAGATGAGATTGAGCAGATTCATTATGTCAATCATCAAGCAGAAGGAAGCCTCGCTTCCTTGCTGGATAAGATGCCAGTTGGTGTCATTAAAATCAGTGAAGATAATGGTGATGTAGAGTGGTTTAATCCCTATGCAGAACTGATTTTTACAACCGAAGATGGTGATTTTGATGCAGATATGCTCAAGAATATCATGAAGGCTGCTTATTCAGACTCTGGTCATTATGCTACGGTTGGAGACAAGAAATATTCGGTTTATTTGGACCGTGCATCCAGTGTGTTTTATTTTTTTGATGCATCCAATGAATACGAAGCCACTGTTGGTCTGGTAACAACGCGCCCGGTGATCGGGATTATCTCGGTGGATAATTATGATGATTTGGAAGATGTCGTTTCAGACACGGATATCAGTCATATCAATAGCTTTGTAGCCAACTTCGTGGCAGAATTTTCTGAGCAGTTTCACATGTTTTACCGTCGGGTTGGCATGGATCGGTTCTATCTTTTTACGGATTACACAGTGCTGGAACAGCTGATGGAAAATAAATTTTCTATCATTGATCAATTCCGGACGGAAGCTAAAAATCGAGAGCTGTCGCTGACACTCAGTATGGGCTTTTCTTATGGCGATGGCAATCATGATGAAATCGGTCGGGTCGCCCTGCTTAACCTCAACTTAGCTGAAGTTCGGGGTGGGGATCAAGCTGTCGTCAAAGAAAATAATGACAACATGAATCCAATCTTCTTTGGTGGAGGAACGGCGTCAGCTGTTAAGCGCACGCGCACCCGTACTCGGGCTATGATGACTGCGATCTCTGATAAGATTAAGAGTGTGGATCAGGTCTTTATAGTCGGACATAAAAATCTGGATATGGATGCCTTGGGGTCTTCTCTTGGTATGCAGCTCTTTGCTAGTAATATCATTGAGAAAGCTTATGTGGTCTATGATCCGTCTCAGATGGCTTCTGACATTGAGCGGTCCATTACAAAGCTCAAGCAGGAAGGGGCTGACTATCTGGTTCCGCTTTCTGAAGCAGTAAATATGGTGACCAATCGTTCGCTCTTGATTATGGTTGACCACTCCAAGATATCTCTGACGCTGTCTAAGGATTTCTTTGATCAATTCAGTCAGATTATCGTAGTCGACCACCATCGTCGTGATGAAGATTTTCCCGAAAATGCTGTGATTGCCTATATCGAAAGTGGGGCTAGCAGTGCCAGTGAATTGGTAACGGAGCTGATTCAGTTCCAGAATTCTAAAAAGAATCGTCTCAGTAAGATGCAAGCCAGCATTCTCATGGCGGGGATTATGCTTGACACCAAAGGATTTTCATCTCGAGTCACCAGTCGGACCTTTGATGTGGCCAGCTATCTGCGGACTCGAGGCAGTGACAGTGTTGTGATTCAGGACATTTCCGCTACGAATTTTGAGGAATATCGTGCGATTAATGAGCTGATTTTAAACGGCAAGAAGATATTGCCTAATGTCATTGTAGCAGCTGGTCCAGAGGAGAACACTTACGATACAGTTGTCATCAGTAAGGCAGCTGATACCATGCTCTCTATGTCAGGAATTGAAGCTACTTTTGTCGTGAGCAAGAATACCAAAGGCTATGTGTCTATTTCGGCTCGCAGTCGAAGCAAGATCAACGTTCAGCGAATCATGGAAAAGCTGGGCGGTGGCGGCCATTTCAATCTGGCGGCAGCTCAAATTGAAGGTAAAACAGTTTCTGAGGTCCTTCAGTCGCTGAATCAAGAAATTATGGACCAAGTCATTAAAGAGGAAGTAATAATAGACGAGGAGAAAAAAGGATGAAAGTAATTTTTTTAGCAGATGTAAAAGGCAAGGGCAAAAAAGGCGAAATCAAGGAAATGCCGACTGGCTATGCTCAAAATTTTCTGATTAAGAAAAATTTAGCCAAGGAAGCAACAGCGCAGGCTATCGGTGAACTGCGCGGAAAGCAAAAGTCCGAAGAAAAAGCCCACGCGGAACTAGTGGCAGAAGCTCAAGCTATTAAAGCTAAGTTAGCAGAAGAAGCTACTCTTGTTGAATTTACTGAAAAAGTTGGTCCAGACGGCCGGACCTTTGGATCTATTACAAGTAAGAAAATAGCAGAAGAGCTGCAGAAGCAGTTTGGTATCAAAATTGACAAACGTCATATTAAGGTGGACTCACCGATTCGCTCCATTGGTCTGATAGATGTTCCAGTGAAAATTTATCAGGATATAACTGGGGTGATTCGTTTGCGGGTTAAAGAAGGATAATAGTGATTTGAAGGAAGGATTTACCGATGGCAGAGATTGATGAACTCCGAGCTCAGCCTCAGGATATTTTAGCTGAGCAGTCTGTCTTAGGAGCCATTTTCATTGATGAGAGCAAACTGGTCTTTGTTCGTGAGTATATCGAGCCTGCTGACTTCTTTAAGTATGCCAATCGCTTGATTTTCAAGGCTATGATTGACTTGGCTGACCGCGGCGATGCCATTGATGCAACGACTGTTCGCAATATTTTGGATAGTCAGGGTGATTTGCAGAATATCGGCGGTCTCAGCTACTTGGTGGAAGTGGTCAATTCTGTGCCAACCTCTGCCAATGCTGAATACTATGCTAAAATCGTTGCAGAAAAGGCCATTCTGCGGCGGCTGATTTCGCGTCTGACAGAGTCTATCAATCAAGCCTACGATGGTGACCGTCTGTCAGAGGAAATTATCGCCGGAGCTGAAAAAGCCCTGATTGATGTCAGTGAGACGGCCAATCGCAGTGGCTTTAAAAATATCCATGATGTGCTGAATCTTAACTTTGGCAATCTGGAGGCTCGGTCTCTGCAGACATCAGATATCACTGGAATTGCGACTGGCTACCGTGAGCTGGACAAGATGACGACTGGTCTGCATGAGGAAGAATTAATCATTTTGGCGGCCCGGCCAGCGGTCGGAAAGACGGCCTTTGCCCTTAATATCGCTCAGAATATCGGAACCAAGCTAGATAAGACTGTAGCTATTTTCTCTCTGGAAATGGGGGCGGAGAGCTTGGTGGACCGGATGCTGGCTTCAGAAGGGGTGATTAATTCTCATTCCATTCGTACGGGGCAACTGACAGATGAAGAGTGGCAAAAATATACCATTGCGACAGCTAATCTGGCTAACGCTAGTATCTATATTGATGATACACCAGGGATTCGGATTACAGAGATTCGCTCGCGGGCTCGAAAACTGGCACAGGAAACGGGTAATCTAGGGCTGGTCTTGATTGACTATCTGCAGCTGATTACAGGAACGGGTCGTGAAAACCGCCAGCAAGAAGTTTCGGAAATTTCCCGGCAGTTGAAAATCTTGGCGAAGGAGCTCAAGGTGCCAGTTATTGCGCTGAGTCAGCTCTCGCGTGGCGTGGAGCAGCGGCAGGATAAGAGACCAGTGCTGTCTGATATTCGGGAATCAGGTTCCATTGAGCAGGATGCGGATATCGTTGCCTTCCTTTACCGGGATGATTATTATGATCGAGCTGGCGAGGAGGAAGAAGGCATTCCCAACAACAAGGTTGAAGTCATTATCGAGAAAAACCGGAGTGGGGCGCGTGGTACAGTAGAGTTAATTTTCCAGAAAGAGTATAATAAATTCTCAAGTATTTCCAAAAGAGAGGACGAATAAAGATGAGTGATGCATTTACAGATGTGGCAAAAATGAAAAAAATCAAAGAAGATATCAAGGCGCATGAAGGACAAATCGTCGAGATGACGCTGGAAAACGGTCGTAAGCGCCAAAAAAGCAAGCAAGGCCGTCTGATTGAAGTCTATCCGTCTTTGTTTATCGTGGAATATTCCAATGAAGGCGGTCAGCCAGGGGAAATCTCCAATACTTATGTGGAGTCTTACACTTATTCTGATATTCTGACAGAAAAGAACCTCATCCGTTATTTTGATGAATAGAAAGGTCCAGTGGGCCTTTTTACTTATATTTGAAGCAATTCCTCAGTCAAATCGACTTATATAGAGGATGATAAGCAAAGAAAACAGGTGGTCATCATGATTAAAAATTTGGTTTTTGATTTGGGCAATGTTCTGATTGAATGGAATTCTGAGAAAATCTTGACATATTTTGAACCTGAGAAAGAGCGGCGGCAGGTTATTAGGCAGGCCATTTTTGAGTCGGGTGTCTGGCATCAGACAGACAAGGGGGAGCTGAGTTTGAAAGAAGCCTGTGAGGAAGTCCTAGCTCAGCTGGACGCTTCCTATCATTCTGCCGTTAAGAATATCTTTTACCATTGGTACGAAGTCGTGCATGTTTACAGTGATTTACAGGAAAGGATTCGGCTATGGGCTAATCAGGGCTATCGAATCTATATCTTGTCAACCACTTGTGAGATTTTTTATCATATTGAAAAAGCTGGTTTGTTGCCCATTTACTCACTGTTGTCGGGCTATATCCTTTCCTCAGAGGTCGGTGTCGTCAAGCCAGAAGCAGAGATTTACCAAAAGCTGTTAAAAAAATATAATCTGGATCCAGTAGAATCCGTCTTCATTGATGATATTCAGGCTAACTTAGATACGGCAGCTGAATTGGGCTTTGAAACTATCTTATCCACAAGCGAAACAGAGAATATCAGGGCTATGGAGACTTTGCTGGCTGCGAAAGGGAAGTTTGACTGATTGATGATTGTTTGCTTCACTTATCGTTGAAAAGGAGTGAGCCCAAGCTCAAACCTTGACATTTGCTGATGATTGCGCTATCATAGTCCTATATATGGGAGTCTGTGTACAGTCTGAGAGGAAGTGTAAGCTTCGACCGCACCTGATCTGGGTAATGCCAGCGTAGGAAATATACCGAAAAATAGTGGTATTTGTGCGCCTTTTCCATATACGGGAAAGGCCTTTTCTTTTATCATCTTTATTAATGTTGATATTTTAAGAATTACAGCGCTAAAATACAGGAAGGGAGGAAAATCGTTCTAATGAAAGCACTACAAAGGCTGATGCGACAGCAAATCGGTCTCTTAGGTATGCTGGGTGTACTTGTCATCTGGCAGGTCATGGGCTGGCTCAAGCTCTTGCCCAAGTTTATCCTGCCGACACCTCTGGAAATCGGTCAGGCCTTTATCAGAGATGCTGGATTTCTAGCAAGTCATAGCTGGGCGACCTTAAAAGTAGCCTTGCTGGGTTTAGTCTTGGGCGTCATCTTGGCCTGTATACTAGCTATACTCATGGACAGCATGAGCTGGCTCAATGATCTAATCTACCCCATGATGGTCGTGGTGCAGACGATTCCGACCATTGCTTTGGCGCCAATCCTGGTTCTCTGGCTGGGTTATGGGATTTTGCCCAAGATTGTGCTGATTATTCTGACGACGACTTTTCCGATTATCATCAGTATTCTGGACGGTTTTCGGCATTGTGATCGGGATACTCTAACTCTCTTTGAGCTTATGCAGGCCAATCGCTGGCAGATTCTCTGGCATTTTAAGATTCCAGCTAGTCTGCCCTATTTCTATGCGGGCTTGCGCGTCAGTGTTTCCTATGCCTTTATCACGACCGTGGTTTCCGAATGGCTGGGCGGTTTTGAAGGCTTGGGTGTCTATATGATCCAGTCTAAGAAACTTTTCCAGTACGACACCATGTTTGCCATTATCATATTGGTTTCGGTCATCAGTCTTCTGGGGATGAAGCTGGTGGCTGTCAGTGAAAAATATGTCATCAAGTGGAAATAGGAGCTTAGCTCTGCTATTTTCCAAAGAAAGAAAAGAGGATAATGATGAAAAAAAGTTATAAAGTCTTGTTGGCAGGTTTGGCTGCCGTGTCAATCATTGGCCTAGCGGCCTGCGGTCAGTCGAAATCTACGTCTGAAAGCAAGGATAAAAAGATTGATTTCATCCTAGACTGGTCACCTAACACTAACCATACCGGCCTTTATGTAGCTCAGGAAAAGGGATATTTCAAGGAAGCAGGCGTGGATGTGGATATCAAGTTGCCGCCTGAAGATAGCAGTTCGGATCTGATTATCAACGGCAAGGCGCCTTTTGGTATTTACTTCCAGGACTCCATGGCTAAAAAACTGGATAAGGGCGCAGAAATCACAGCAGTCGCAGCCATTGTAGAGCATAATACTTCGGGCATTATTTCCAAGAAGTCTGCAGGTATTACAGAACCTAAGGATCTGACTGGGAAGAAATATGGTACCTGGAATGATCCAGTGGAGCTAGGCATGCTCAAAACCTTGGTCGAAAGCCAAGGCGGCCAGTTTGATGAAGTGGAAAAAGTTCCCAACAACGATTCCAACTCTATTACTCCGATTGAAAATGGCTTGTTTGATGCAGCCTGGATTTATCATGGCTGGGACGGCATCATGGCTCAAACTCAGGGCATGGACACTAATTTCTTTTATATGAAGGACTATGTCAAGGAGTTTGACTATTATTCTCCAGTCATCATTGCCAATAATGACTATCTGAAGAAGAATCCGGACGAGGCGAAAAAGGTCCTGCAGGCTATCAAGAAGGGTTATCAATATGCCATGGAGCATCCTGAAGAGGCAGCGGATATTTTAATCAAACATGCGCCAGAGCTGAAAAACAAACGAGACTTTGTTTTGGCTTCTCAAAAATATTTGTCCGAGCAATATGCATCAGATAAGGACAAGTGGGGTCAGTTTGAGGCTAGCCGCTGGAATGCCTTTTACAAATGGGCCAAGGATAAGGGGATCGTGGACAATGACTTGAGTGACAAGGGATTTAGCAACGATTATATAAAATAATGACAGAAATTAAACTTGAAAATGTAAGCTATGCTTATGATGAGCAGCAGATTTTGAAAGATATCAGCCTACAGGTAGAAGCAGGCCAGGTCGTAGCAATTTTGGGGCCTAGTGGAGTCGGGAAAACGACCCTCTTTAATCTAATTGCTGGGATTTTGGAGGTCCAGTCGGGCAGGATTGTCCTAGATGGGCAGGAAAATCCCAAGGGCCGGGTGAGTTATATGCTGCAGAAGGACTTACTGCTGGAGCACAAGACGGTGTTGGGCAATGTCATCTTGCCCCTGTTAATCCGAAAAGTATCCAAAAAGGAAGCAACGGAGCAGGCAAGTCAGATTTTGAAAGATTTTGGGCTCTTTGATGTGGCAGACAAGTATCCTCATGAGCTGAGTGGAGGGATGCGGCAGCGAGTGGCTCTGCTGCGGACCTATATGTTCGGCCACAAGCTATTTCTTCTGGACGAGGCCTTTAGTGCCTTGGATGAGCTGACCAAGATGGAGCTGCACGCTTGGTATCTGGACATTCATCGTAGGCTGGGTCTGACGACTCTTCTCATTACTCATAGCATCGAGGAAGCTCTGGCTCTCAGTGACCGTATCTATGTTCTGAAAAATCGGCCTGGGCAAATCGTCGCAAATCTCCAGCTGACCTGGTCAGACAGCGAGGATAAGGAACTACAGAAGCTGCGATACAAGCAAGAGATTTTGAGGATTTTGGGAGTGTGAAGCAACTGTTGGAATTCCTTTGCTTTAAAGAAACAACTTTAATCAAGCCTTTTGGCTTGATTTTTTGTATGAGGCCCTTTACTTTTGACTGTATTCATGGTACAATAGCCTTTGTGTGAAATAGCAGCAGGAAAGCATGGAGCTCGTCAACAGAACATCAGCTATAAAAGTAGCCTTAGCTGTTTGGGCGAAAATGTTCTGCACGAATCAGGGCTTTCTAAGTGACTATTTCCTCGAAAATATTTTACAGGAGGACATTTTTATGTCACGTTATACAGGACCATCTTGGAAACAAGCTCGTCGTTTGGGTCTTTCTCTTACTGGTACAGGTAAAGAATTGGCTCGCCGTAACTATGTACCTGGTCAACATGGACCAAACAACCGCAGCAAATTGTCAGAATACGGTTTGCAATTGGCTGAAAAGCAAAAACTTCGTTTCACTTACGGTGTAGGTGAAAAACAATTCCGTAACTTGTTTGTTCAAGCTTCAAAAATCAAAGAAGGAATCCTTGGTTTCAACTTCATGCTTCTCTTGGAGCGTCGCTTGGATAACGTTGTTTACCGTCTTGGTCTTGCGACTACTCGTCGTCAAGCTCGTCAATTCGTAAACCACGGTCACATCCTTGTTGACGGCAAACGCGTTGATATCCCATCATACCGCGTAACTCCAGGTCAAGTGATCTCAGTTCGCGAGAAATCATTGAAAGTTCCAGCAATCCTTGAAGCTGTTGAAGCAACTCTTGGACGTCCAGCATTCGTATCATTCGATGCTGAAAAATTAGAAGGTTCATTGACTCGCCTTCCAGAGCGCGACGAAATAAACCCAGAAATCAACGAAGCACTTATCGTTGAATTCTACAACAAAATGCTTTAATTTGTATTTGTTCAGAAGCCGGTTTCCCGGCTTCTTTTTTAATATTCTCAGTGAACTAATAAAGCTGATTTTAACTAAAAAGGTTGACGAAAACTTGAGTTTGCTCAATTTTCTATAACTAAGAGCAAGGAAAAGGAGACAGATATTTTTCAGAAATTTAGTGATTTCTTTCTGCTCCTATCTAATCAGGTGAGACACTCTGTAAAGATTTTTTCCAGCTTTTTTACGGAAGATTTGCTGAAATGGTGTATAATGGGGACAAGACACAAACAGAAAATTGTATGAAAGGAGTAGCGATGAAGGTTCTAGTGACAGGTGCGACTGGCTTTCTAGGAAAGTATGTTGTAGAAGAGCTAGCTGAACAAGGCTATCAGGTGCGGGCTTTTGGTCGTAATCTGAAGGCTGGTCGGCAGTTAGAAGGTCCTTTAGTAGAGTTTTTTGCTGGAGATTTTACCAGAGAAGAAGAAATTTTTGCAGCCTGCGAAGGAGTGGATGCAGTGGTGCACGCTGGTGCTCTCTCAACGATTTGGGGACCCTGGGAGCAGTTTTATCAGACAAATGTAGTAGGAACCAAGTTGGTTATGGAAGCCTGCCGACATTTTGGAGTGCAACGACTGGTCTATATTTCCTCTCCGAGTGTTTATGCTGCCGCGCGTGACCAACTTGCTATCAAAGAAGAGGCTGCTCCTCAGGAAAACGAGCTGAATTTCTATATTAAAAGCAAGCTCATGGCTGAGCGGATTGTCCGAAGCTATCCTCAAGTTCCATCAGTTATCTTGCGTCCTAGAGGGCTTTTTGGTATTGGAGATACCAGTATCTTTCCTAGGATTCTGCGCTTAAGTCAAAAACTGGCGATTCCACTTATCAGAGATGGCCAGCAAATGATGGACATGACCTGTGTGGAAAATGTGGCCTTTGCTGTTCGACTGGCTTTGGAAATTCCAGAAGCGCAAGGACAAGTTTACAATATTACCAACGGAGAATCCCGTAGTTTCAAGGATATGCTGGATGAAGCTTTAGATGGTTTACAGGTTCGTAAACGTTATGTTAAGTTGCCTGCTGCTTTTCTAGGTATTCTGGCACAGGGATTTGAAAGCTTTTATCGCTTCTTTCATATTGAAAAAGAGCCACCGCTGACTCTTTACACCTATTACTTAATGCGTTATAGTCAAACGCTGGATATATCAGCAGCAGTAAGGGATTTGGGCTATCAACCCAAGTTGACAATCAGTGAAGGGATTGCAAAATATGTCCAACATTATCGAGAAAATTGAGTATCTTCAGCCTGGACGCTGCAGCAGTCACTTGCAGCAGATGTTTAAGGGAGTTGCCAAGAAAAAAATGATTTTTCCAGCTGGTGTTTTCCTCTTGAAGCATCGTGAGAAAGGCTATATTCTCTACGACACTGGCTATTCTCCAGCTATTCTGAAGCCCAATTTTAAATACTGGCTTTATGGTCTGGGAACGCCTGTTGATATGTCAGAAGAGGAGCGTGTAGATCGTCTGCTTGAGCAAAAAGGAATTGCGCCAGAAGATATTTCTTATGTCATCTTGTCGCACTTGCATCCAGATCACATCGGCGGAGCCGCTTTCTTTCCCAAGGCCCGCTTCATTCTGACCAAGACCGTTTTCAAAACTTATCAGCATGCCAAGCTTAAGGATTTGATTTTCAAGGAATTTCTTCCGCAGGATTTTGAGAGTCGGTTGGAAGTGGTAGAACCTCAGCAGGTCCAAGCAGAATTCCTCTATCGCAAGACAGTTGATTTGTTTGGGGATGGCAGTATATATCTGGCTTCAGTTGATGGCCATGCCGCTGGTCAAGCTTGTCTCTTTTTGCCAGATTATCATCTGTTTATCGGAGCTGATTTGTGCTGGGGCGTGGATCTGTTGCCTTATACGGAGCAGATGCGTTTCTTGCCGTCACTGATTCAGGATAGCAAAGAAGAATACATGGCTGGTGTGGCCTTGCTGCGGCAGTTGCTTGCTGTCGGCTATCAGGTGCTAGTCAGTCATGATCCGGCTGAGAGAGCGGAGCAGATTTTGTATGAAACTGGGAACATTTCTAAAAACCTTTAGCGTCATGCGCTGGGGGCATCAATTTAAAGATCGACAGACTCTGGAACGCTATCAAGTCAAGGCTTTAGCAGCCTATCGGGAATTTCTGCAGCAGGAATCGCCTTATTTCAAATCAGGTATTCCAGCAGATTTTAAGATGAATAAGGCCTTTATGATGGAGCATTTCAATGAGCTCAATACTCAGGGACTGAATCGAGATGAGTTGCTAGCCTTTGCCCTGGAGAGCGAGCGGACACGTGATTTTAGTCCCATGATAGGAGAGATTGCTGTCGGCTTGTCTTCAGGGACATCTGGTCACCGAGGCTTGTTTGTCACCACTGAAAAGGAGCGTAGTATGTGGGCGGCAGCCATCTTGGCCAAGATGCTGCCTAAAGGTAAACTCTTTGGTCACAAAATAGCCTTCTTTCTTCGGGCAGACAACGAGCTCTATCAGACTGTCAATTCAGGCTTGATTTCTCTGGAGTATTTTGATACTTTTCAGGGAGCCGAAGAGCATGTAGAGCGTTTGAATGCTTACCAGCCAACGATTTTGGTAGCGCCAGCATCAATGCTCTTGGAGCTGGCTAAACAAGTCCAGGCAGGAAATTTGAAAATTGCCCTTAGCAAAGTCGTATCGGTGGCAGAGATTTTAGAAGAGCCAGATCGGCAGAGGATTCAAGCAGGATTTGGTCTGAAAAAGGTGGATCAGGTCTACCAAGCGACCGAGGGCTTTCTAGCCTGCACTTGTATCCACGGGAATCTTCATCTAAATGAAGATATTGTCCATGTAAAAAAGAGTTACTTGGATGATAGACGCTTTTATCCAATTATTACGGATTTCAAGCGGACTTCTCAGCCAATTTTTCAATATGAGCTGAATGATATCTTGGTGGAAAATCCTGAACCTTGCCCCTGCGGTTCGGTCTTTACACGGATTGACAGGATTGAGGGGCGCTCGGATGATATTTTCATTTTTGAAAATGCTGCAGGTCAGTCGGTGGAGGTCTTTCCAGACTTTATCCGCCGTTGTCTGCTCTTAGTTGATGGGATTGGAGAATATCAAGTCGCTCAGAAAAAGGACTATTCGCTGATCATTGCTATCGAACATCGTAGTCAGCAGCGAGAAGACGAAATTATCAAGCAGTTTCAAAACTTAGCGACTGATAAAGACTTTCTTATGCCGGCTATTTCTTTTGAAGATTATCAGCGGGACAGAAGCCGTAAGTTGAAACGCATCTATCGGGCTTAAGAATGCCCCAAGTGGAAAAATACATGAATCAGAGGCTCAAGTGCTTTAGCAGTTTACCCAGCTGCCGAACAGCCCCAAGTCTGACAAGAAGGAGTTTAATATGACAACAGTAAAGAATCATATAAAGATTGTTGGTTATGGTACGCATCTACCTAGAAATACTGTGACTTTTAAGGATCAGACTCGTTATCGAGTGGTGGAAAATGAAGAAACCCAGCTTTCCATGGCGGTCAAGGCGATTGAAAAAGCCCTAGAGCAAGCGGGCTTGACAATCAAAGACATCGATTGTATCGTGTCAGCCAGTGCGGTGGGTGTCCAGCCTATTCCTTGTACAGCGGCCCTGATTCATGAGTTGGTAGCCAAGGGCTTGTCCATTCCAGCCATGGATATCAACACGACCTGCACCAGTTTTATCTCGGCTTTGAGTCTCATGTCTCATTTGTTGGAGGCTGGTGAGTATCATAGAATCCTCATCGTGTCCAGTGAGGTTGGAAGTTTAGGACTTAATCCCAATCAGAAAGAAAGTTTTGAGTTGTTCAGTGATGGTGCGGCTGCTTTGATTTTTGAAGCAACAGAGGAAGAAAGAGGGGTCATCTCCAGCCTGCAGCGGACCTGGTCTGAAGGAGCACACGATACAGAGATTCGCGGTGGTTTGACATCTTTTCAGCCTAAGGAGTATTCGGATGCTACCAAGACTCACTACATGTTTGACATGAATGGCAAGAAGATTCTCTTGCTCTCTGCCAGAAAAATTCCAGAAATGTTTAAAGAATTTAAAGAAAAGAGTGGTCTCAGCCTGTCTGACTTGGATTATATCATTCCGCATCAGGCCAGTCGTGCCCTGCCAATGGTCATGCGCAGCTTGGGTATTCCTGATGACAAATACCTCAATCTCGTGCAAGACTATGGTAATATGGTGTCAGTAGCAGTGCCCTTTTCCCTCTGCTATGCTCTGGAGCGCAATCTAGTCAAGGAAGGGGACACCATCGCTCTGATGGGAACAGCAGCTGGTATGACAGTCAATATGTTGGCTATGAAATTATAATAAAAACAGGGTGTACAGAACCTCTTTTGGTTTCGTACACCCTGTTTAATTGTTCAAAAATTTGAGTAGAAGTGTGCCCGATGGGCTTAAGCAACTTCTTATATCATTTTTAAAAGAAATTCTGCTATTTGTTCAGGACTTTCTTTTTTCCCTCTGGAAACCCACATCTGGCAGACGCCGAAGAAGGCATTAGCGAGAAAGACTCGGCTGTATTCTTTTTCAAAATGATTGTAAATGCGATTGCTAAAGCGATCCTGAAGGCTATCAGCTAGCATCATCTGCAGCTTATGGCGCAGGAAATTTTGAATTTCTTTCGTTCCGTTTTCTGTCAGAAGAGCAGCTAAAAGCGGCTCTAGCTGGAGGAACTGAAAGACCTCCGTAATCGCAGTTTGAATATCCTCCTGATTGTTATCAAAAATATACCCCAGTTGATGAAAGAGGTTTTGCTGATAACGTTCAATCATATCGTACTTATCCTTGTAGTGAGTATAAAAACTACTACGGCTGATGCCAGCAGCTTGAGCTAACTGGACAGTAGTGATATGGTCGAAGGACTGCTGATGCAGCAGTGAAACCATGGCTCTCTCAATAATAGCCTTGGTTTTTCGGCGTTTATTGCTTTCTAACATAAAATCTCCCTTTGAGGCTAAGCCTCAGTCTGCTCTTCAAACTAATAGCTATCATAGCAAACTACTTTTTCTTTTTCTCCATGTACTATTATATCAAATGTTTTTCAAGTGGAAAAGAGTTAAATTCCGAAAATAGGCATAGATAGGCAAAATTTTATTTTATTAGGTTTCTTAGACTGGTAAAATAATAAAGCCAAGACTTAAAGCAAAGTCTCGGCCTTCGTTTTGAGCATTATTTAAAGTAGAGGTAGTCGGGGTCGGGAGTGACGTAAAGCAACTCACCCTCTTGCGAGAAGATAATAGAAATTTGTTCATTTTTATAAGAGTAAACCGTATAGGTGTTTTGTAACCTTGATGCTTGAGAAATATCAACTACACCTGCTAAGAAAGCACGCGCTTGTTCGGTGTTGATTTTTTGCTCTTGAACCAGCCTCTTCAGATTTTCTAATTCTTTGTTTTGGAAGGTTTCGTATTCAGAAGCGAGGTCGGTGCTTACTTTTTCTGGCTCGCCGAAAATACTTTTAACTTTTTCTTGGGTATATCCTTTAAATTCAGGAATTTGAGCTTCAAAACCCCCAGATTCATATGATTGGTAATAAACCTTGGCATCGCCAGTCGCATAAATCTTATCTTTCTTAGCATGATCGGCATCTTCTGGAAGACCATCTGTGGTTTTTTCTATATCCCTACTAGAACTACTATTTTCTTTACTAGAACTTCTGGAAGAACTACTGCTGCTAGAGGAGCTGCTTTTGCTTTTGGAAGATTGCTTTGATGAGCTTGAGGAATCCTTTAAACTAACTTTTTTTCCTGATTTATCTGAATTGGAAGAGCGAGTGGTAGAATCTGAGTTAGATGGTACAAGGAAACGGCAGGCTGACAGAAGAAATAGTACTGCAACTAGAGAAAATAAGCTAAATAGTGTTCTTTTTTTCATTGTCTTAAACCTTTCTTTACTATGCTCAATCTGACTTGAGCTATTGTGATGTGAGGCATCTGCTGGCAGCGGTGTTTCACATGGAACCCTATCATCAAGTTAAGATCTCGATGCTTGACTCCATTTACCTCGCTTATCATTCTAACATAATACTGATTTTCTGTGTAGCTACCAGTGGAAAAATATTTTTTATCTACAGATTATTTAGGGATTAAAGATACTAGGGCGAACTTATTCCGCTTCTCTACAATCTTTTTAAACAAAATTAGACAGCGTGTCCAATTTTTAAAGAATAAACTTGTAATAATTTTCGATTGGTGTATAATCAATTTTATCGAAATTTGGACACTGTGTATAATTTTAGGAGGTAGACATGTTAAGAGAATGGAAAGCTATTTTAAAAAAGCCGACTTTTATCATTGTGATGTTAGGAGTCTCTTTGATTCCTGCCTTGTATAATGTTATTTTCTTGAGCTCCATGTGGGATCCGTATGGAAAGGTATCGAACTTGCCAGTGGCGGTCGTCAATCAGGATAAAGCTGTAACTGCTAGTGGCAAGACCTTGTCTATAGGCGAGGATGTTGTTTCCAGCCTCAAGGAAAATAAAAATTTGGATTTTCACTTCGTCAGTAAAGAAGACGCTCAAAATGGTCTGGAAAAGGGTGATTACTACATGGTTGTGACGCTTCCAAGTGATTTATCTGAACGTGCAGCCAGTGTTTTGACCGATAATCCTCAGCAAATGAAGATTGACTATCAAACGTCTAGCGGCCACAGTTTTATTGCTAGTAAGATGAGTGATTCAGCTATGACTTCTTTGAAGCAGACGGTGGCGCAAAATGTGACGGACACTTATACAAGCGCCATATTTAAGAATATGGGAGATCTAAAAACGGGATTGGTTAAGGCATCTGATGGTGCTCAGCAATTAGCATCTGGCAGCCAACAACTAGGTTCAGGCAGTCGGACAATTGCAGATAACTTAAGAACTCTGAATCGAGCTACGACCAAATTATCGTCCGGTGCAACTCAATTTAACACAGGACTACAGACTTATACTGGGAGTGTTGCACAAGTATCGTCTGGGCTGGGTAGTTTGTCAAATGGGATAAACACTTATGCTAATGGTGTAAGTACTGTGGCCGCAGGTGCAAATCAGCTGTCGGGTCGATCAGCAGACTTATTGGGTGGAGTCCAACAGCTTACTCAGTCAGGAGATGGAGTTCAGGCTTTATCGACAGGTGTAACGAATCTGAACACTGGTTTGGCTACATTAAAATCATCGGTAGATACAACCTTAGCTAACAACCAGCAAAATGTGAATGATTTAGCAAATGGTTTGACACAGTTGAATGCTAGTATTCAAGCTGCAGCAAGTGACTCAGCTGTTTCGACAGACAGCATTGAAGCTTCACTGACTAGCATAGCAGCATCCGCTCAGGCCATTATCAATAATAATCAAGACGCCAAGGCCGCAGCTTTGGCAAGTGTCCAAGGGACCAGTGCTTATCAAGGGCTTTCTAGCGAGGCTAAGGCTGAGATTGATGCAGCAGTCGGTGCTAGTCAAGCGGGAAGTGATCAATCTGCTCAGACGATTTTATCAGAAATCGATACGATGAGGGCTTCTCTTGAAACGATAAAAGGCGCTAGTCAAACAAAACTTAGTCAATTAGAAGGTGCATCAAATCAAGTTCTGCCACAGGCAGCTAACATGATTAATGGTCTTTATAATGGCTTATCAACAGTGAGTACTAGCCTCGGTTCAGCAAGTGGAGGAGCCAATCAACTAGTCGCAGGTGTAGACACCCTAAATGAAAAATTAACGACTGGCGCAACACAATTGGAACAAGGGGTGACAAGTTATACCAATGCAGTAGGTCAGCTATCTGAGGGGACATCAGCTTTGGCAAGTAAGAATCCTGCTTTACTAGCAAATACAACAAAATTAGCAAACGGGGCAGCCCAATTAACAGATAAATCGCCAGAATTGACCTCTAGTTTCGGGAAATTAGCAGATGGAACCAATCAATTAGCGAGCGGCACAGAAAAGCTGGCTGATGGCAGCAGTGTTTTAACAGATAATCTCTCTAAACTTACTGTGGGAACAAGCGATTTGTCCAATGGCCTCTCAGATGCAGGTGATAAATTGTCAACTGTTTCTACTAAGGAAGACAATGCAAAAACTCTAGCAGATCCTCTGACACTGAGCAAGAAAGATGAGAACAAGGTAGAGAAAAACGGAATTGGGATGGCGCCATATATGATTTCAGTAGCTTTATTTGTGGCGGCTATTTCAACCAATATCATCTTTAGCACACTTCCATCGGGTCAAGCCCCTAAGACGAAACGAGATTGGCTGAAGGCTCGTATAGAGGTAAATGGAGTCATTTCTGTCGTAGCGGGTGTTTTGGTCTATGGTGCTGTGCACTTGATAGGCCTATCTGCAAACCATGAGTGGGCAACCCTTGGTTTGATTGTCCTAGCCAGCATGACCTTTATGGCTCTTGTGACGGCTTTGGTTACTTGGGATAGCAAGCTCGGCGCCTTTGCTTCTCTGATTCTTTTGCTCTTACAGCTGGCTTCTAGTGCAGGAACCTATCCGCTGGAGCTGACTAGTAAGATTTTCCAAGTTATCAACCCTTGGCTGCCAATGAGCTATTCTGTATCGGGATTGCGCCAAACGATTTCTATGAACGGCCAAATTGGTAGTCAGGTGATCTTCCTTGCTTTTGTTTTAGTTCTTTTTATAGCACTTGGTACTCTGGTCTATCGAACAGATAAAAAACAGCTAGCTTAGGGTTCTTAATCTTATGAATCTGTAAAAATGTAGATGAAAAGTCTATCTGTAATTCTTTTAGTTTTTATCTAATCAACATCTCCTGAAAAGGGAGATGTTTTGTTTTCTTTAAGTTTTCTTTATCTTTCTTTTAAGTTTTCATCTTTAAAATTGCATTACATTCAAGAAAGATAGAGAGGGGAGAAGCCCATGGCAGAAAAATTTTTTCAACATCATTTTCAGCGCTTTGAAACCAAATACATCATTTCCAAGGAAACCTTGCTGGATCTATTGCTAGAGTTTGAAGGCTATCTGGTGGAGGATGAGCGAGCTTATTCGACCATTAACAATCTCTACTACGATACGCCATCTTATCAGCTTATTCGTGAGTCCTTGGAAAATCCTCACTTTGATGAGAAAGTTCGCTTGCGGACCTATCAAGAGCATCCGACCGAGGATAGTCAAGTCTTTTTAGAAATCAAGAAAAAGACAGAAGGTCTGGTCACCAAACGCCGTCTTGCAGCAGATTTGCTGACAGCAGAAGCCTATCTGGACGGTGATTATAGTCAGCTGACTGACCTTCAGATAGATAAGGAAATGGTCTGGTTGACCCAGCATTTTGGCCATATTCAGCCTATGATGTATATCGGCTACAATCGTTATTCGATGAAAGGGATTGAGGATGAGCGGATTCGGATTACCTTTGATCACGACCTGACCTACCGTCCTTATGATCTGAGTCTCTTAGCCGGTCGCCATGGAGATCATCTCCTGCCAGCCAATCATGTCATTATGGAAGTTAAAATTCCAGAAGCTTGTCCGCTATGGCTGAGTGAAATCATGGATCGCTACCAACTGTCTCCGAGCTCTTTCTCCAAATATGGCTTTGCTTATAAAGAAGCAAACTATATCAGCAGCAAATAAAATAGATAGGAAAAGAAAAATGAAACAATCAAAATCAACCCTTAAAAAAATTAAATTGATGATTCCACTAGTCTTGATGACAGCAGTGCTAGGAGCATGCAGCTCAAACGCCAGCAGCTCTACAGCTTCAAGCAGTGCCCAGGCTGTTAATGCTACCAGCACCAGTCAGACTAAGACCAATACTTCTGATTACTTTGCCTCAGAGGATTCGGACGCTTCTTATGATGTGTCCAAGGCGACAACCATCAGCCTGAGTGGATCTAGTGCTAAGACCTCTGGTGACGGAGCTAGTGTCTCTGGTTCCATTGTGACAATCTCAGAGGCTGGAACTTATGTCGTTTCCGGAACGAGTGAAAATGTGCAGATTGTCGTCAAAGCAGGTGATAGCGACAAGGTTCAAATCGTCCTAAATGGTGTAACCATGAGCGGGACAGATGCAGCTATTCTAGTAGAAAATGCGGGTAAAACAAGCCTGACTCTGGCTGACGGCAGCCAAAACACCATCTCAGACTCATCAAATCATAGCAATACGGATGCAGATGCAGCTATCTATAGTAACTCTAATCTGACTCTCAATGGCTCTGGAAGCCTGACAGTTGATGGTAAGTATGAAACAGCGATTAAGTCTGAGCAGACCTTGCGGGTGACAGGTGGTACCTATACACTCAAGGCAGCTAAGAATGGTCTGTCAGCAGCTTCAGCCATTAATATCAAGGACGCTACTATTGATATCACAGCGACAGAAGATGCCATCCACGCGGACAATGATGAAGATACTTCTCTGGGGAATCTTTATATCCAGTCTGGCACCATCACGATTAATGCTGGTGATGATGGTCTGCACGCTAGCAATATAGCTTTGATTGATGGTGGGACGATTACGGTTTCCAAGAGTGTAGAAGCTCTGGAAGGAACCAATGTTACCATTAACGGCGGGAAATTGGATCTTTATGCGACAGATGATGGTATCAATGCAGCTAGTGATGTAACTGGAGCTGATATCTTTATCAAGATTACCGGTGGCGATATCAAGGTCGAGGTCGGCCAAGGCGATACCGATGCTATTGACTCCAACGGTGATGTCATCATGTCAGGAGGAAACTTGGATATTACTTCTACGGTATCTGCCTTTGACTTTGATGGAACGGCTACCTACACTGGAGGTGCCATCACGGTCAATGGTGAAAGCCGAACAGAAATCACAGCAGACGGACCTGGCGCTGGTGGACCTGGTGGCGGCGGTGCCCCAGGCGGTCAAGGCGGTTTTGGTGGACGATAAGAAAGCCGACGAGATAACAATGAAATAGTGCCTAATGAAAGAGAAGAATCCTCATTCCAGCTGGAATGAGGATTTCTTGCTATTCATCAATTCTGATCAACATCTTCTCCGTATCCACCGTCACTTGAGCACCGATGGTAATGGTAAAGAGTGGCTGAGTATGGGCAAAGTCCAAGTCGTAGAGGACAGGAATTTGTTTGAGAATTGGATGTTTGTCCAAGATATAAAGGAGCAGCTCCTCTGTCATCTGACATTCTTTTGGAAAGCGGCCGATGAGGAGGGCCTGCGGGTTAGGATAGGCCTGAAGGAGGGCAGCTAGATTGCGTTCAAATTCTACATAGAAATCTTCCTCCGCCTCCTCAACAAAGAGGACATAGTTTTCATCTGTCGGGGCATAGGGGGTGCCGCGTAGGAGCGAGAAGGTGGAGAGATTGCCACCGATAGCAGTGGCTTGGGCTTGCCCGTGATGATAGACCTTCCACTCTGTTTCATGAAAAGTAAGTGGCGCATCGGGCAGATACCAAGCATTGTCGCCCCATTTTTCACTAGGAGTCAGCTCGTAAGAAGTCTGGCTGACGGCCTTGAGCCAGCTCTCGGTCTGATAGTCCTGCAGGGCATCCATCTTAAAGCTAGAGTAGGACGGTCCCATGTAGGTTTTCATACCAGTCTTACTATAGATGGCGCTGAGCAAGGCTGTTGTGTCCGAGTAGCCGCAGAAAATCTTAGGATTTCTAGCAATTAACTCAAAGTCTAGATAGGGCAGGAGTTCATTGCAGTTGAAACCACCGATTGTGGCCAGAATAGCATCAACGGAGTCATCCGAAAAGGCAGCATGGATGTCTGCCACCCGGCTTTCGATGGCGGCAGAGCCTAGAATATCATTTTCCAGATAATGCTCCGAAAAAGACACGATAAAACCCAGCTTTTCCAAGCGCTCCTTGGCGGCTAGATTGGCCTCAAAGCCACCGATGTGTTCGATTGATGCCGAAGGGCTGACGACCCGAATGTGCATACCAGGTGCGAGTTTTTTCATAGGAACCTCCTTGGGATAAATTTTTATAGAATATCATAGCACAAAGGCCAAGACCTGTAAAGCAAACTTAGGTCAGTGCGGGAATTTTTATCAAAAAAAGGGAGCCGCTGAAGACTCCCTGATTGTATATATTCTTTTCTATGATTTATTCGCTGAGCTTAATGCTACCGCTTTCGACGCTGGCAGTAAGTGTAGTTGTCGGATTTTCGACTTTACGGATGGCAGAGCCGCCAAGTTCATGGCCTTTGGAGTGCTCTACACTTATACTACTAGGGATGTCAATTTCACCTAGATCCGCTTTCAGATCAAAGGATAGCTGCGACAAACTGCCAGAAACCAGATGCAGATTAATATCGCCCAGTTGGTTAGTGATAGAGATTGTACCAGCTAATTCCAACTGTTCAGAGTTCAGTGAGCCGCTTGAGATTTTCAGAGTGCTGTCGGAGATTTTGCTCGAGTTTAGATTGACCTCTCCCAGAGAGTTTGATATTTCGCCAGATGCGAACTGGCTGTTGCTCAGAGTGATGGTACCCGAAGAATCAATGATTTTTCCAGAGCTAATCTGACTGTTATTGATGGTAATCTCTCCCAGAGAGTTCTTAAATTTACCAGATGCGAATTGGCCATCATTCACAGTCAACGAGCCCTGAGATAGAGAGAAGTCAGCATTTTTGGCTGATAGATTGGACAGCGTAACATCTCCTAATGACGAACTGCCGCTGAATGTCTCAAGCTTGGTCCCCTTGGGCAGGGAAAGCTGCACAGTACGCTTCTCCTGAGATTCTTGGTCAAATAAGCTGAGTAAGGAGCGGATGCCAGTGCTTATGTGGAAGGAGCGGATGTCAGTGCTTATGTGGAAGGAGTCTGCACCATCTTCCTTGATGTTTAAGTTTCCATTTTCAGAACTTGTTGTTATTTTTCCAAGCATGCTGCCGCCAATCTGATAGTTGCCGTCTCTTTGGTAATAGGTCAAGTGAGCCTTGTCATCAGGAGATTCGCTGATGACGAGGTTTCTAGCTGCTAAGTTGATATTTAGGGAAGAAAGATCAGAGAAACTTTCTTCTTTTTTCGTTAGTTTTACCTTGCTTTTGGTAGAATTGACCAAGTCATTGACACCGCCTGTAATGGAGCCGATAGTTGTCAGGGCTCCACCAAAGAGGCAGGCTAAAATAGCTGCAGATAAAAGAGGTTTTTTCAATTTGATGTTAGCCATGACGTGTTCCTTTCTTTGCGAAAAGTTGAGCTAGTTTGACAAAGCCAGCCTTGCCAAACTGAGTAACAGGAGAAATGCCTGCGTAGAAGATGCCGGACAGTCCCAGAACTAGAACACTGAGCCCCAGAGTGAACAGGAAGGCCGGGATCGATGTTGTCAGTCCCACTGTCAAAGTGTCCCAGATCAGGCTGATTCCAAAAATAAAGAAGGCAAAGGCACCTATAGCCATGACTAGAGCAAAGATAAAGACGAAGAGGAAGAAAACGAAAGTCAAAAGAGCTGCTACTATAAAGAGCGGAATAGCCAAGGGTGCTGCCAAAATGGATAGGATAGCAATCTGGACGATGTTCTTAGTGTTTTTTGATGAACTGCTGTCTTGATTATCTTCCTCGACTTTTTTGTCCAAAAGATTTAGCATAATCTCGTGGGCCGCTTCCTTTGGGCTGCCTAAATCAGCAATAGCAGCTGCCTCGCCCTCTGGGCCTACCTCGTCGAAGTACTCAGTGAAGTAATCCATAGCTTCCTGGTAGTCCTTGCGTGGCAGTTTTTTTAGATATTTTTCTAGCTCAGCTAGATACTCGGTTCTTGTCATGACGGATGCTCCCTTCTATGATACCGCTGATGGTCATGGTATAAGTTTGCCACTCTTCTTTTAGAGTGAGTAAATGTTCATGCCCGTAGGCAGTGAGTGAATAGTATTTTCGTTTTCGTCCTTGGTACTCCTGCGAATAAGTCGTGAGGCAGTCATTTTGCTCCAGCTTCTTCAGAATGGGGTAAAGTGTTGATTCTTTGATATTGGCAATCAGCTTAATCGTCTGGCTGATTTCATAACCGTAGGAATCGTCTTTTTCAAGGATGGCTAAGATGAGAAACTCAATCAAAGCCGATGATGTGGGGAAAGACATAGGACCACCTCCTTGTGTAAAATATTTATATATAATCTTTCTATATATAGTCTACAACCTCTTAGGAAAAAAGTCAAGCAAAATATATAAAATTTTTATATATTTTTTGAAAAAGTCTTTTAATGGCTGTTTATAAGGCACATCAAAGTACCTTTCTTCCTTACAAGAACTTTACATCTTCCTTAGCTTTTGTGTTGAAAACATCTTCCATAAAATGGTAAAATGGTGTAAGTCTAACTAAAAATATAAGAGAGATCAATGAAAAAACATCAAACCCTATATAAGTTTTTGGGCCAAACCCTACTATATTTTGTTATCTTTCTGGCCTTGCTTTATTTCTTTAGCTATCTGGGTCAGGGTCAGGGCGGCTTTATCTATAATGAATTTTAATGTGAGAGAGTAGGAAATAATGTCAAATAAAGTGATACATGATATGATTGAAACGATTGAGCATTTTGCTCAGGTGCAGCCGGATTTTCCAGTTTATGATATTTTAGGTCAAGTTCATACTTATGGCGATTTAAAGAAGGATTCCGATTCGTTGGCGGCTCAGATTGACCGTTTGGGACTTCCCGATAAGTCTCCGGTTGTGGTCTTTGGCGGTCAGGAATACGAAATGCTGGCTACTTTTGTGGCCTTGACCAAGTCTGGTCATACCTACATTCCTATTGACAGCCATTCAGCCTTGGAGCGCGTGGCAGCGATTGTGGAAGTTGCTGAGCCAAGCTTGATTATCGCCATCAACGATTTTCCGTTGGCAGATGTAGCAGCCCCTATTTTTAGTGTTGAGCAAGTTCAGGCAGCTTTCAGAGAGGGAGCGTCCTATGAGCTTAGTCATCCAGTGCAGGGAGATGATAACTACTACATCATTTTCACATCAGGAACGACTGGCAAGCCTAAGGGAGTGCAGATTTCCCATAATAATCTGCTCAGCTTTACGAATTGGATGATTACGGATAAAGAGTTTGCGACTCCGGAGCGTCCTCAAATGTTGGCTCAGCCGCCTTATTCTTTTGACTTGTCGGTCATGTATTGGGCGCCGACTTTAGCCTTAGGAGGGACTCTTTTTGCCCTGCCTTCGGCTGTGACTCAGGATTTCAAGCAGCTGTTTGAGACGATTCTCAGTCTGCCTATTGCTATCTGGACTTCGACGCCTTCCTTTGCGGATATGGCCTTGCTGTCGGATGACTTTAACAGCCAGAAGATGCCTCAGCTGACGCATTTCTATTTTGACGGCGAGGAGTTGACGGTCAAGACAGCTCAGAAGCTGCGCGATCGCTTCCCTCAAGCTCGCATTATCAATGCTTACGGTCCGACTGAGGCAACAGTGGCCCTGTCTGCAGTAGCAGTGACAGATGAGATGCTGCAAAATTGCAAGCGCCTGCCGATTGGCTATACCAAGGCGGACTCTCCGACCTTTGTCATTGATGAAGAGGGGCAGAAGGTGCCGAATGGTCAGCAGGGAGAAATCATCGTCTGCGGTCCAGCGGTATCCAAGGGTTATCTGAACAATCCTGAAAAAACCGCAGAAGCCTTCTTTGAATTTGAAGGTCTGCCAGCCTATCATACAGGAGATGTCGGCTCAATGACAGATGAAGGCCTGCTGCTCTATGGCGGCCGGATGGACTTCCAGATCAAGTTTAATGGTTTCCGTATTGAGCTGGAGGATGTGTCTCAGAATCTGAACAAATCGAAATACGTTGAATCTGCAGTGGCTGTGCCCCGCTACAACAAGGACCACAAGGTTCAAAATCTGCTGGCCTATGTCATCCTCAAAGACGGTGTGGCTGAGCAGTTTGAGCGAGAAATCGATATTACCAAGGCAATCAAGGAAGATCTGCAGGATATCATGATGTCCTACATGATGCCGTCCAAGTTTCTCTATCGAGAGACCTTGCCTTTGACCCCGAATGGCAAGATTGACATTAAGGGGCTGATTAGCGAGGTCAATAAGCGATGATGGATTTCTTGAAACAGCTGCCTCACTTGGAACCCTACGGCAACCCAGTTTACTTTGTCTATATCGTTCTGGCAGTTCTGCCAATCTTTGTCGGACTTTTCTTTAAGAAACGCTTCCCCCTTTATGAAGCCTTGGTCAGCTTGGTCTTTATCGTCCTGATGCTGACAGGTCCCAGTCTGGCGCAGCTTTGTGCTTTACTGGGCTATGTCATCTGGCAGATAGTTTGGGTTTATTCATATAAGCTTTATCGCCAGTCGCGGGACAGCAAGTGGATCTTTTATCTGCATACTTTGATGGCAGTTCTGCCGCTTGTGCTTGTCAAGGTAGAGCCCGCAATCAGCGGCCATCAATCTCTCTTTGGTTTTTTGGGGATTTCCTATCTGACCTTTCGTTCGGTAGGGATGATGATTGAGATGCGCGATGGAGTTCTGACAGAGTTCACGCTCTGGGAGTTCCTGAGTTTCCTGCTCTTCATGCCGACCTTTTCGAGTGGCCCCATTGATCGTTTTAAGCGTTTCAATGAAGACTATTTGAACATTCCTGAGCGCGATGAGCTGCTGGATATGCTGGAGCAGTCTGTTAAGTATATCATGCTAGGCTTTCTCTATAAGTTTATCCTAGCCCATATCTTTGGACATCTCTTGCTGGGGCATGTCAAGACCTACGCTCTCTATACCGGCGGTTTCTTTAATCTGGGAACTCTGGGCGTCATGTATGTCTTTGGTCTGGATCTCTTCTTTGACTTTGCCGGTTATTCGATGTTTGCGCTAGCTATTTCCAATCTCATGGGAATCAAGAGCCCTATCAACTTTGATAAGCCCTTTCTCTCACGCGATTTGAAAGAATTTTGGAATCGCTGGCACATGAGTCTGTCCTTTTGGTTCCGTGATTTTGTCTTTATGCGGCTGGTCATGGTCCTGATGCGCAATAAGGTCTTTAAAAACCGCAACACGACCTCTAGTGTGGCCTATCTGATCAACATGCTGATAATGGGCTTTTGGCATGGTGTGACCTGGTACTATATCGCCTACGGTCTCTTTCATGGAGCTGGTCTAGTCGTCAATGATGCCTGGCTGCGCAAGAAGAAAACGCTAAACAAAGAGCGCAAGGCTAAGGGGCTTCCGCCTTTGCCAGACAATAAATGGACCCAAGCTTTGGGGATTGTGGTGACCTTTCACGCAGTCATGTTCTCATTTTTGATCTTTTCGGGATTTTTAAATGAGCTTTGGTTTAAAAAATAAAAATGAATGAGGAAGAAAAATGGATATAAAAACAGAAGTAATTGAAATTATTGAAGAACTATTTATGGAAGATGTGTCAGATATGATGGACGAGGATTTGTTTGACGCTGGTGTCCTAGACAGTATGGGAACGGTCGAGCTGATTGTTGAGCTGGAAAACCGTTTTGATATCCGCGTGCCAGTGTCAGAGTTTGGCCGCGATGACTGGAACACAGCTAATAAAATCGTTGAAGGCGTAACGGAGCTTCGCAATGCTTAAACGACTCTGGTTGATTCTGGGGCCGGTTTTCTGCGCCATGGCCATGGTTGCCCTGCTCTTTTTCTTCTATCCGCTTGATAAAAAGCATGATATAGAAGCAGAGAAGCGCTCGGCAGTGACTTTGACAGCAGAAAACTTCAAGAGCCGCAGCAAGAAGGTGACAGCCTTGACCGATAAGAAGATGCGCTTTGTTCCCTTCTTTGGCTCTAGTGAATGGCTGCGCTTTGATAGCATGCATCCAGCAGTGCTGGCTGAGAAATACGACCGCTCCTATCGGCCTTATTTTCTAGGCCAGCGCGGGGCAGCATCATTTAATCAGTACTTTGGTATGCAGCAGATGTCCTCTGAGCTGGAGGGGCAAACGGCGGTCTATGTAGTGTCGCCCCAGTGGTTTACCAAGACTGGCTATGATGCTTCGGCCTTTCAGCAGTACTTCAACAGTGATCAGCTGACGGCTTATCTGTCTCAGCAGCAAGGAGATGCGGCGGCGCAATATGCAGCCCAGCGCCTCCTGCAGCTTTATCCAGATGTTGCTATGGCAGAGAGCGTCCAGAAGCTGTCGGAAGGTAAAAAGCTGAGCAGCTTTGAAGAGCGCCATATTGAGATGATGGCTCATCTTAATGAGCGCCAAGATGCTTTTTTTAGCAACTTTGCTGCCCTCAATAATGAAAATTATGACCAGCGAATTTTGCCTTATATGGCTGATTTGCCAGACACCTTCTCCTATCAGGCTTTGGAAGAGATTGCTACAGCAGAGGCCAAGAAGAAGACCAATAACAATCAATTCGGCATAGACAATCAATTTTACAAGACCCGTCTGGCCGGCAAGGTTGCCAAGCTCAGAGGTTTTCAAACCAAGCAATCTTATGAAAAATCTCCTGAGTACAACGACTTGCAGCTGGTTCTGGACCAGTTCGCCAAGTCAAAGACTAATGTCATCTTCATCATTCCACCGGTCAATTCTAAGTGGATGGAGTATACAGGACTCAGTCCTGAAATGTACCAGCGGACGGTTGCCAAGATTCGCTACCAGCTGGAAAGTCAGGGTTTTACCAACATCGCTGATTTTTCTAAGGACGGCGACAAGCCTTACTTCATGCAGGACACTATCCACATGGGCTGGAATGGCTGGCTGGCCTTTGACAAGGCTGTTGATCCTTTTGTAGCCAATCCACAGCCGGCGCCAAACTACCAGATCAATGACCGCTTCTTCACTAAGGAATGGTCTCAGTATACTGGCAAACCAGAAGAATTCAAATAAGGTTGGGACTTTCCAGCCTTATTTTTATAAAGGAGGAAAGATGAAGATTCGTTTGTCCCAAATAGAAGATATCCCAGCCATTATGACGATTTATGATGTGGCTCGTCAGTTCATGAAAGACCAAGGCAATCCGACTCAGTGGGATGGAGGCTATCCCAGCGCGAGCTTGATTGAGGATGACATTGCGACTGGCCACTCCTTTGTTGTCGAGGAAGAAGGGCGGCCGGTTGGTACCTTTGCCTTTATCATTGGAGAAGACCCGACCTATCAGGTCATCGAAAAGGGAACCTGGCATTTTGCAGAGCCTTACGGCACCATTCATCGCATCGCTTCGAACGGGCAAGTCAGAGGCCTGTCCCGTCAGGTCTTTGATTTTTGCCGCCAGCAGATTCCCTACTTGCGAATCGATACCCATGCGGACAATCAAGCTATGCAGGCTGCTGTCCTGAACTACGGCTTTAGGAGGTGCGGCATTATTTATGTGGCTGATGGCAGTCCTCGCCAGGCTTATGACTATCATCAATAAAAAAATCTGCCCTTGAGCAGATTTTTTGCGTTATATCAAAACATACTTTTCTACAGCTTCTGCAACTCCGTGCTCATTGTTGCTTTTGGTGACGGCTTTTGCCTCGGTTTTGACTGCTTCGGGGGCATTGCCCATAGCGACTCCAAGTCCAGCCAGGCGGAGCATAGGAAGGTCATTGAAGTTGTCTCCGATTGTCATAACCTGCTCTAGATGCACTTGATAGTGCTGGGCAATTTCGTATAAGGCTTGCTCCTTGGAGACATGCTTGGCCGTGACTTCCATGTAGTTGTCCTTAGAGAGATAGAAGGCTGTCTTGGCAAAGTCCAAGGTCTGTAGGTAGTCATGGAGTTTCTGGATGATAGGCGCTTCATCAATGAGGAGTAACTTGTGAGCAGGCATTAGAACATCCAGCACCGGCATTAACACATTCTGAATTATCGGCTGCTCACCTGTAATAGCTGCCTCTATCTGCACCCACTTATCCAGACGGTCAGCGATCCAATCCTTACCAGAGTAGAGATTGATGGATACGCTAGGAAATTCAGCCTTGACAAATTCCAGAAAAGTGCGGATTTCTTTCTTGTCGAGAGGATGCTCGATAATAGTTTCATAAGCTTGCGGGTCGCCCTTGATGACCAGAGCGCCATTGTAGCAGGCTAACGGATTATCTCCCAGTCCCAGCTCACGGGCAATGGGCTCCATGCCTAGAGGAGAGCGGGCAGAAGCGAGAACGAAAGGGATTTTTTCTCGGCTTAGCAGGGGAATCATGTCTTTGAGATTAGGATCTACTAGATGCTGGTCGTCCAAAATGGTGCCGTCAATGTCGCTGATAATCAGGCGAATCGGGTGGTTTGTCATAGCTCTTCCTCCTTTGTGTCTAATGGATCGATTTAATAAATTATTTTAACCTTGTCTCCAAGCAGTTTTTGGACTTCAGGGATGGGCTCTTGGTCCGTAATCCAGTAGTCAAAGTCGCTGACAGGACCCAGGATGTACTTAGATTCTTTCTGCCATTTGTCTTGCTCAGCCAGCAGAATCTTAGTCTTGGCGTGCTTCAAAGCCAGTCTTTTCAGGTGAGCATCAGCCTCGTCTTCAAAGCTGACTAGACCATCAGAGACACTGGCTGCCCCTATAAAGGCAATGTCAAAGGAAATTTGCTCCAGCAGCTCTGCTTCATTGAGCGCATAGTAGAATCGGTTTTTGGGATAAAATTTTCCGCCTAAGAGGTGAAAGTCCACTTTGTCCTGAGTGCTCAGCATGATTGCATTATCAAGAGAATGGGAGTAGATTGTCATAGGCTCCTTGATGCGCTGAGCCAGATGGAGAACGATGGTTGAGACATCAAAGAAAGCTATTTGCCCCGGCTTGAGAAAGTCGTGGGCCTTCTGAGCAATAGCCTTTTTTTCTTGACTTAGTCGGTTGATGCGGTCGTTAAAGGAGGGGATTTGCCGGCTAGTGTCTAGCGGGATAATACCTCCGTGGGTGCGCTGCACAAGCCTACGCTCGCTCAAAATCGAAAAATCTCGCCGAATAGTATCTTTAGAGACCTGAAAATGTTCAATCATATCCTTGGCTGACAGCTGTTTTTTCTTAGCCAAAAGCTCTAAGATTTCAGCTAAGCGTTGTTCTTGGTACATGCATGTCCCTCCTTGCTTTTCTAAATAGAGTATAACACGACGGATAAGTTTTTACAAGTATTTTTAATGTTTTACAAGTTTTTGAAATGCATAGGAGAAAGACAAAAAAACCGAGCAAAACTCGGTTTTTATGATTTATAATAATCAAAAGACATTTTTCAATTAAGGTGTTTGAATATTGACAGATCCATCGCTGCCGACCTTAACATCAACGCCGCCGCCTTGAACATGAACGCCATCTTCATTTACGCTAACGCCAGCGTTGTCAGTTTGTACATTAGCACTACCGTCTCCGTTAGTTTCAACAGAAGCATCGCCGCTTTCGTCATCGCCATTTACATTAACGCTGGTATCACCGCCGTTTACGTTGACTTTGGCACTACCGCTTTCTTCAGATGTGCTGCTAGAGCTTGTTTTAGCTTTAGATGAAGAAGATACGCTTGAGCTGGAACTTGAGCTTTCTTCAGTCTTCTTATCTGCAGAATTTCCGCAAGCTGCTAAAAAGAAAAGTGCAATTAGTGGTAATAAAAATAAAGAAATTTTAGATAATTTTTTCATCTTACCCCTCCTTCTAGTATAATATTAAACAAATATTTCATTTGAAGCAATGAAAAACTGGATTGATACATAAATAACATACTCTGTTAATAAAAATGTTACAAAATATATGCAATGCAATTAGACAATAAATAGATTTTATAAGCTTTTCCACGATTTTTTGGCTGTTTACATCGTAATCTTTTTGTAACAAATAACAAGTTTATGAGAAGGAGAAAAATAACATTTTTGCAACATTTCTTTTCCTCTGTAAATGGAGAAATCATGCTATAATCAACCTATGTTGTCAAGAGATTTTCATAAACTAATCGAGACAGACACAGTTGCAGCAGCGCGAGCTTTGTTAGGTATGCAGCTGATTATAAATGGTCAGAAGCTAGGCCGAATTGTCGAAACAGAAGCCTACCTGGGAAGTCAAGACAGTGCCTGCCATTCGGCTGGAGGGCGCCGCTCCCCTAAGAATGAATCCATGTATCTGCCAGCAGGTCACTGGTATGTTTATCAGATTTATGGTCATCAGATGCTGAATCTGGTGACCAAGGGTGAAAATGTGGCTGAAGCCGTACTGATTCGAGCCTTAGAGCTGCCGGATGGCCGACTTTTAGCTAACGGCCCTGGCAAGTTAACCAAGTATGCTGGGATTGACAAGCGCTTTGATGGACAGAGTTTAGCGACCTCCAGTCTGCAATTAGCCCATGACTTGACTCCCAATCAGATTGCCAGCCGTCCGCGGATTGGCGTGACCTGCACAGATGCCTGGCGGGAAGAGCCCTTGGGCTTTTATGTGGCCGGCAATCGTCATGTCTCAAAAATGCCCAAACGAGGTCTGCTGGACGATGAGGACACCTGGAAGAAGGAGTAAAAGATGAAGAAAACAGAGATTTTTGAGCAAGTTGTAGAAATTATGCGAGAGGATTCCTCTACAAAGAAAGACATCATGGGTGCAAATCCCGAGGAATATCGAGTGCGTATCACAGATCAGATGAGTCAAGAGGACTTTCTTTACCAGATGCATTGTTATATAGCCAGTTTTGGGATTTTATCTCATGTTTGGTTTGGGATTAAGGAAACGCAACCGCTCGGATTTAAGCTAAGATACTACCAAGACAGCCTCTGCGTCCTGCAGGCAAATAGTGACACGGGGCTGAAACGTGGAGACCAGATTCTAGCCTTGGATGGGAAAGCCTTGCCTCAGGTGTATCAAGAGCACAAGGACTATTTTGTCAGTTCCACACCAGAGCGACAGCACAAGGAGTGGGCTTACTTTGTGGAGCATGCCGGAGAAGTTACAGTAGTACGCAATGGCAAGGAAGAGCAACTGCATGTTCGACCGACCGCTCACCCAAATAAGTCACCGCAGTTTGAATGGCGCAATCTTTCTGAGGACATCGTCTATCTTAAGTTAGAAGATTTTACGGATGAGGTAGCCATCACTCAGCTTTATGCTGACAGTCAAGCAGCTATTGAGCAGGCCAAGTATTTAATCATTGATGTTCGGGTCAATTATGGCGGAACGGACTCGCTTTATTATCCACTTTTCAAATATACTCTCCCTCAGGGAAAGGCCTTCAGTGACTTAGATTTGCCAAGCGATGATGGGATGGAGATTCTCTATACCGATAGAAATGTTGATTTGCGCCAGCAACTGATGCAAAATATCCTAGAAGATCCAAACTTGTCAGCAGAAACTCACCAGATTCTCAAAGAATTTCTAAAAGAATTAGAAGAAAATCGGGGAAAAGGGTATGTCCTTTATGGCGATGAAGACAGTGAGCAGAACTTTCTACCAGACGTTCTAGGCCTAGCTCGACCTGAAAAAGTCTTTGTGCTAGCAGATGTTACCTGTGGGTCTTCAGGTGACAATTTTGTTGATACCATGAAAAAGATGCCCAAGGTTACGGTTCTAGGGCGTCCGACTATGGGAATTTTAGATTATTCCAATTGCTGCGTGAAGGATTTTGGTGACTATGAGCTTCTGTTTCCCACCTCACGAGACACTAGGATTGATCAAGGAAAGGGCATGAATGATAAGGGAGTTGAACCAGATATCTTGATTCCTTGGACACCAGAGCACTTAGAGCGGGATGTGGACCTGGAAGAGTGTCTCAACTATTGCAAAAACGCTTAGGATTTCTAAGCGTTTTTCGTCTTTATTATATCTTGTCAAACTTCTCAATGTAAAAGAGAGTTAGCGTCACAATGGCAGCCAAGCCAATGAGAATGAGGATGGCTGGAGTCCAGGAATGGAATAAATCAAAGCTGTATCCAAAGAGGCTTGGTCCAAAGGCGGCCAGAATATAACCACCAGTCTGGGCCAAGCCAGATAGCTGAGCGGTTTGTTCAGGAGTACTGGTTTTGAGCGAGAAAGTGACCATGAGGTAGGGGAAGAGGGCGCTGACGGACATACCGATTAGCAGATTGAGGATGAGCCAGTAGACAAAGGAATCTGTCTTTACCAGCAGCATACCCAGACCAACCATACCGGTTGCAGAAAATAGAGCGATCATCCCCAAGCGTTTTTTAGCTGATAGACGCGTTGTCAGACTAGGTATCGTCATGGCCAAAGGAAGGCTGATAAAGGAAAAGACAGAGGCCAAGAAACCAGTAGCATCATTGGAAAGTCCTGCCAACTGACCAAGAGTCGGCAGCCAAGTGATAGCCGTATAAAAGAGTAAGGACTGCAGGCCGCCGAAAACAATCAGAGCCCATACTCTAGGATTTTTTAGCAGACTCCCCATTTGCTGCTCGCGGCTTTTGCTAGTCAGTTTGTGATTATGCCGACTGTTCGGCAGCCAGATTAAGCAGGCCAGTAAGCAGATGAGGGTCAGGACGAGAATCAGTCCTTTCCAGCCGGCTAAGCGGACAATAGGTGCAGCCAAGGGAGACATGATTGAGATGGCCAGTCCCATAGAAGTGATATAGAGTGTGGTTAGAAATCCAATTTTCTCTGGCTGATTGGCCTGAATGACATTAGGCAGGAGCACATTTAAGACGGCGATAGCAGCCCCTAGCATGATTGTACCTGCATAGAGTAGAGGCAGGTTAAAGATACGAATAAAAGAGCCCAGAGTCAGCACAATCATGGCTATGGTAAAGAGCTTTTCTAGGCCGACCTTTTGAGCCAGGCGTGGGGAAAAGGCTGAGCAGAGGGCAAACATGATCAAGGGCAGGCTAGTCAGCAGTCCCAGAGAGTTGACGGGAACTTGCAGCCCCTTAGCAATATCGCCCAGAACAACGGGCAGCACTGCAAAAGGCGCCCGTAGGGCAACCCCCACCATCAAAATACCTGGGAGCAAAAATTTCGAATGTTTCTTTTTCATAAAGTTAAGTTTCCTCCTATATAAGTATCAAAATAAAATCAGTCCATCAAATCCAGAAAATACTGGCTGATAACTGTTTCTGGCAATGTTTTCTTCTGCTGGAGCCACCAGCTGACCGTCTCCACAAAGGTAGAAGTCACATAATTTCTCAGAAAAGGCTCTGGCAGCTGAGATTTTTTTCGCAGGAGCTGCTCCTGAATCATCGGAAAGAGATAGTTTTCCAGCTCAATCTTTAAGCGATTGGTGAAATAGATATTTTTCGAAAGCAGCAAGGTTGCAATCTTGTCCTGATTCTTTTGGAAATGCTTGAAAATATGGGCGGTTGCTTCAAAGAGATCCTTGCCGTCGTCGCGTTCAAGAAAGGTATGCTGAAAGAGATCTTGGCAAACCTCCTCTAGCAAGGCTTCCTTGGTATCGAAATGGGCATAAAAAGTCGACCGGCCAACGTCTGCCAGGTCGATGATTTCCTGCACGGTGATGCTTTCATAGCTTTTTTGATGCAGCAGGCTGATAAAAGCTTGGTAAATAGCTGCGCGTGATTTCTTGACTCGTCTGTCCATAGCGTTTCGGAACAAAAGAGCAGGATTGTTCAATAACAGACAAAGCCCCTCAATTGCTTCTTGTTTCCTTTCTGAGAATAAGGGATAATAAAGATGAAAAACTGAACAAGGTATTCCGTTTTGATTACATTATACTATAAATTTAGCCAAACTGAAAGGAGGCTACCGTGAAATCTAGTAAAAATATGACAATTGCTTTTCTGTTAAACTTTTCCTTTGCCATTCTTGAGTTTATCTTTGGCTTTATGTTCAATTCCAGCGCTGTACTAGCCGATGCCGTGCACGACACGGGAGATGCGATGGCCATCGGACTTTCCACCCTTTTTGAAAAAATTTCTAATAAAAAAGAAGACAAGAAATACACTCTGGGCTACAAGCGCTACAGCCTTTTGGGAGCCCTGCTGACCTCGGTCATCTTGCTAGTCGGCTCGACCTTGGTGATTATCGAGAATGTACCCAAGGTCTTTGCGCCTGAAAAGGTTAATTATGACGGCATGCTGGTGCTGGGTATCTTTGCCATTATAGTCAATCTAGCAGCCAGTAAGGTAGTCGGCCATGGTCATGGACACAGTCACAATGAGTCTATTCTCAGTCTCCATTTCTTAGAGGACATTCTGGGTTGGGTAGCTGTTATCCTAGTCTCCATCGTTCTGCGCTTTACTGACTGGTATTTTCTTGACCCACTGCTCTCCCTGCTTATTGCGGGCTTCATCCTCAGCAAGGCCCTGCCTAAGTTCTGGGAAAACATCAAGATTTTTCTGGATCACATCCCAAGCGATATTGATCTGAGCCAGCTTTATCAGGAAATTCTGTCGGTTGAAAACGTTCAGGCTATTACCCAGCTCAATGTCTGGACCACAGACGGTTTGGAAAAATTTGCCATGATCCATATCTGTCTTGAAAATCCAGATCTGCTGGCCGAGACCCAGACTACTCTGCGTCAAGAACTGCAAGCCTATGGCATCACCAAAATCACTATCCAGACGGATAGCAGCTTGGAAGAGCATGAAGAGTGGTGTTTAGGTGGAGAGGGCGATTTAAAACCTCATACTTAAATTGTACCACTGTAAACTATACCTCTGCAGTCCGATATTTCGGGCTGTTTTTTTGTTTCATAGTCTGATTACCATCTTTTAAGTAGTTCTATTTTTATGATTTTCTTCTTATTTAATTTCTCTATTTCTTTGTCTGAAAATTCTAGCTTTTTGATTTTGTGGTTTTTCTATAAAAAATAGACAAGCTGAGTACATTGTGCATTTTTAGATAGGTTTTACATCTAATAAAATGCAAATGCATTGACAATGCTTTTTCTTTAGCATATACTATTGGGTAGGAAGAAACAGGCAAAGCTTGCTAAGCCTTGTCCTGAAGCGCCTTTCCTAAGCATATCGACTACCGATTAGAAGAGGACAGATGCTGTCACACTGTCCATCTGAAGGTTGAAAAAGAAGCAGTAAAGGGGAAATTTCCTTAAAAAAATTTGCTTTTTTTTATCCTCGAAGTAAAAAAACGCTTTAAAAAAGTGTCAAAAAGCTTGATATAACAAGGTTTTGTCAAAATTAAACATTTTTTTAAATGCAGTCATTTTTTTCGAGGCAAACCTATTGACAAGTTGTCAATTATATCATATACTGTGATAGGTAAATGTTTTTTAAAGCAAATAAAGCTTTTGTTCCTAGCATTTCCTACCAAAATATGCATATCGGTAAAAAGAAAAGCCATAAGACAAGAATTCTTATCTTATGGCACTGGCTGCTTGATGATTCGGGTTAAACCAACTTCACACACACACGGTTTAACCTGCATCTAAAAGCATGAGAAATTTCGCAAGAGAACTTGCTTTGTATAGTATTTAAGAACGCAAGAACAAATGTTTTTGGCATCTGCTTTTTTGCGCCCCTTTTGACAAATCTAAAACGCCCTTGTCAATCCTAGGATTGGTTTAAGGACTGTTTACTAGGTTTATCAAATAGAGATACTGCTCAAAGCATCTAACTTAAAACATTAAGTTTGGTTCTATTGGTAAATTTTCCATGTACTAGCCTAACTTAAAAAGCTTAAAGAAACCTTAAAGGAAGCTTTAAGCGAGGGAGATTTTTTTAAGAAAGCTGTTATCTATTAACGCATAGAAAGAATTGAAGGATTTTTACAAAAAAATCACAGACAGGAGAAACAAATGGCACTAATCGCTATATTGGTTCAATTCAATCTGATAACGGCAGCTCAAAAAGAAGAAATTCTTCAAGATATGCCACAATCAAACATGCAGTTAGAGAGATATCTAATCAGCAAGGGCTATGTGACAGAAGAAGATATGCTGAAAGTCATGAGTTACTATTACCGTGTACCTCATGTCAATCTATCACAGTTTGTGATAGAAAAGGAAGCTGTCGAGAAGGTTTCAGAAAAAGTTGCTAAACGTCATGGATTGATTCCGATCTCTTTCACAGATGGGGAAGAGGGAGAAGAACCCAAGTTAGTAGTTGCGATGGCAGACCCAAGCAACTATATCGCCCTAGACGACGTTAAAATCGTTTCTAAGATGGCGGTAGAACCTTATGTAACTTTTCGGGATGATATTGAGAAGTATATTGATCAATACTATTCTAAAGGAGAAGAAGCCCAACAGGCAGCGACCGAAATCGAAGGTTTTAATGTGGATGAAGAGATCGTCGAAGAAGATCTCGAAATCAAAAACGCTCCGGTTGTACGTTTGATTGACTCGATTATCAGTCAGGCAATCAAGACGCGGACCAGCGATATCCATATTGAGCCCTTTGAAAAAGTTGTTCGTGTTCGTTTCCGGGTTGACGGGACTTTGGTGGAAAACATGCAGTTGAAAGCCAATGCTCACTCAGCCATTGCGACACGGATTAAGATCATGAGTGGTCTGGACATCGCTGAGCGGCGGATTCCTCAGGATGGACGGATTGAGACAACCATCGACGGCAAAGAAGTCGACATGCGGGTTTCAGTCTTGCCTACTGTATTCGGTGAAAAAATCGTTATTCGGATTTTGAGCCGGAATGCAACTCTCCTCAGTAAAGAGGAGCTGGGATTCTCGCCAACCAACCAGAAGCTCTTTGAAGATATTCTTAAGGCGCCAGAAGGCATTATTTTGCTGACTGGTCCTACAGGAAGCGGAAAGACAACCACTCTCTACACAGCACTCCGTGAGCTCAATGATGTAGGAAAAAATATCATCACCGTTGAAGATCCGGTTGAGTACCGATTGGAAGGGGTCAACCAAGTTCAGGTAAATAACAAAGCTGGACTGACCTTCGCGAGTGGTTTGAGAAGTATCTTGCGTCAGGACCCGGACATCGTTCTCTTGGGGGAAATTCGGGACGAAGAGACAGCTAGTATCGCGGTTCGGGCCGCTATCACTGGTCACGTTGTTCTCTCGACTATCCACACCAATGACACAGCTAGTACAGTCAACCGTTTGGTCGATATGGGCATCAAGCCTTATCTGGTCTCAACGGCGACTGTCGGTATTATCGCACAGCGCTTGATTAAGCGTATCTGTCCTAAGTGTAAGACTGAGTATACTGTAGAAACAAATGAACATGCAGGTATCGGTATTCACAAGGGAGACACCTTGTATCGCGGACGCGGCTGCAACTACTGCAGCGGTACGGGATACTATGGACGTATTGCCATCCACGAAATCATGGCGGTGACACGGGAGATTAAGTCACTAATTAATGATGGTGGAACAACAGCACAGCTTCGAGCAGAAGCTAAGAAAAATGGTATGCGAGACTTGGCGGAGGAGGCCATTGATATCGCAAAACAGGGGACTACAACGATTGAAGAAGCAATGAAGATTGCCTTCAGTCTAGAAGGGGAAGTTTAGGATGAATTTGGATGGGTTAATTAAGCAGGCGATTGAAGCGGGTGCATCAGATATCCACTTCACGGTTGGCGCTGAGCCAACCATGCGTCTGCACGGGAGGTTAACACAACTCAACAATACAATTTTGACCAACGAAGACACGGTTCGCTTCACCAAGCATATTTTAAATGAGAAGCAGATTGCTCATCTTTTAGAAGTCGGTGAAGTGGACTGTGCCTACGAGGTCGATAATGGTTATCGCTTGCGGGTCAATATCTTTAAGCAGAAAAACAACTGCGGGATTGCCTTGCGGGTCATTCCCAAGGATATTCCATCTATGGAATCTCTGGGATTGCCACCAGTTATCAAAAAGCTGGCTGAGAAACGCCGGGGGCTGATATTGGTTACCGGGCCAACAGGAAGCGGAAAGTCAACGACCCTGGCAACCATGATCAACTACATGAATAGCTTGCGGGACGAGCACATCATTACGATTGAAGATCCGATCGAGTACATGCACACGCATAATAAATGCTTGGTCAACCAGCGTGAGCTGGGAGCGGATACGCAGAGCTTCGGCAATGCTCTCCGCGGTGCCCTTCGTCAGGACCCGGATGTCATCCTAGTCGGTGAGATGCGGGATAAGGAAACGATTGAAATCGCCCTGCGTGCGGCGGAAACAGGTCACTTAGTCCTGTCAACCCTCCACACGGTCGGTGCCGTAAACACCATGGACCGGATTATCGACGTATTTCCAGCCGAGCAGCAGGAGCAAATCCGTGTACAGCTTTCAGCCGTTATGGAAGGGGTTGTATCGCAGCAGCTTATGCGTACAGCGACCGGCAAGGGTCGTGTGGCTGCCTTTGAAATCATGCTGGGAACACCCGCTATTCGCAACCTCATTCGCGAAGGGAAGACCCACCAATTGCTGACGCCAATCCAAACGGGGGCTCAGCTAGGCATGATTACCATGGATACTTCGCTCATGGGACTCTACCGTCGCAATGTCATCGACCAAAGAACGCTGCTGTCTTACTCAGTGGACCGCGCTCAAGTTGAAAAATCTCTAGGAATAGTGGGGTACTAGAGCATGACAGTATATGTATGTAAATACTTAGACACTCGGCAAGGGGTCGTCACACTAGAGGTGGATGCGCCTAACCGGACTGACGCCGTCAATCGGATCCGTCTCAAAGGTAAGCCAATCAGTGTCGAAGAAAAGGTCATGGGCTCTAAGGAAATCACCCTTTTCCAAAGTAAGAAGATCAAGCTCAAGGACATATCGCTCTTCTGTAAGCAGATGTCGGTTATGCTAAACTCGGGTATCCCACTCAACAATGCAGTAGATATCTTAGAGCAGCAGACAGATGCCAAAAACTTGAAGGCAAGTCTGAAGGTTATCAGTAAAGGCTTGAAAGAAGGGAATCAGCTGTCCAAGTCTCTAATCGAGCAAAATGGTCTCTTTCCCGACCTCTTAATCCGTATGGTACAGGCCGGCGAAAAGACTGGTAAGCTAGACGAGGTACTGGAAAGAATGTCTGAGCACTATAACAAAGAGCTCAAGACCAGTCGCCAGATTCGTGGGGCTATGATCTATCCAGCGGTCCTTGCCTTTCTGGCAGTAGCTGCCACCTTGGTCTTGCTCTATGTCGTTATCCCCAACTTCTCGGGAATCTTTGAACAGAGTGGTGTTGCCTTACCTTTGCCAACACGTATCGTCTTGGCAGCTAGTAACTTCGTCCAATCTTACTGGTATATCCTCTTTGGAGGGGTTGGGCTTCTAGTCTTCCTATTCCTGCGTTATCGCAGTACTGAGGCAGGCCGTTACCAGCTGGACCAGCTTAAGCTCAAGATGCCAGTCGTCAAAGGACCGATGCAGAAGATTGTCACTGCTCGTTTCGCCAGCACCTTGGCTACTCTTACCAGTGCGGGTATCCCTCTGGTAGAGGCTATTGATTCAGCTGCTGCAACGACTAATAACGCTGTTGTTATTGACAAGCTGAGAATCGCCAATGAAGGTCTGCAAAAAGGGGAACGCCTAACGGGTATGCTGACCTCGACAGGTCTCTTCCCGCCTATGATGCTCTCGATGGTAAAGATCGGTGAGGAGTCTGGGTCTTTGGAGTCCATGCTCAATAAAACATCGGATTTTTATGAAGAAGAGCTTGAAGCAGCTATCAAGCAATTGCTCTCACTCTTGGAACCAGCCATGATCATCGTCATGGGCGTCATCATCGGGGGAATCGTTGCCTCTGTTATGTTGCCAATGTTTGAAATTGCTAATGCTGTTCAACAGGGCGCTGAAGCAAATCAATAAAGATTATTTACAGAAAAAGTTAAGATTCGCAGAGTACTTGCTCTGCACAAAAAGTTAGGAAAACCGTTCGGATGCTGGGAGTTTGTGGGGTCTCCCAGCTAGGAACAAAACAAATGCCTCTGTGGGCGAATATAATAAAATATATGGAAAAGAAATAGGAGAACTATTCAAATGTTAAACAAATTGCAAAAGTTCCGTCAGGACTTAAAGAAAAAAGGTAAAGGATTTACCTTGGTTGAGTTGATTGTCGTAATCATCATCATCGCTGTTCTTGCAGCGGTAGCTATCCCAGCTATCACAGGGTTCCAAGACAGCGCGCGTAAGAGCCGTATCGAAACAGAACACCGTCAGCTGGTATCAGCTATTCAGTCTTACCTAGGCTCTCAGGTAGATCCTGAGAATGCTACGGCTCCAACACTGGATGATCTGAAGCCATATATCGCTAAGAACTCACAACAATCAGGCGATGTTGCGGATATCCTTGCCAAAGATGGAGCAAGCAATGGTCCAGCTCATGTAATCAACGGCAATCAGCTGGTTTCCACCTATACTCCAAAGGCTGGGGGAACTCCAAAGAAATGGACTTACGACTGGAAGACGAACAGCAGTAACTAATCGTAGAAATACATATCTCAAAGTCTAGTAAAACCCTGCCTTTGGGATTTCTATTAAAGATTCAATATCACTAAATTAAAAGAGAAAAAGAAATAGGAGAAGATTCAAATGTTAAACAAATTACAAAAATTCCGTCAGGACTTGAAGAAAAAAGGTAAAGGTTTTACCTTGGTCGAGCTGATTGTCGTCATCATCATCATCGCAGTTCTGGCAGCTGTAGCAATTCCAGCTATTACTGGTTTCCAAGACAGCGCGCGTAAGAGCCGTATCGAAACGGAACACCGTCAGCTGGTATCAGCTATTCAGTCTTACCTAGGCTCTCAGGTAGATCCTGAGAATGCTACGGCTCCAACACTGGATGATCTGAAGCCATATATCGCTAAGAACTCACAACAATCAGGCGATGTTGCGGATATCCTTGCCAAAGATGGAGCAAGCAATGGTCCAGCTCATGTAATCAACGGCAATCAGCTGGTTTCCACCTATACTCCAAAGGCTGGGGGAACTCCAAAGAAATGGACTTACGACTGGAAGACGAACAGCAGTAACTAATCGTAATTTGTCAGGTTGAAAAAGAAATAGGGAGAATACCGACGAATGCTAAAGAAACTGCAAAAATTCCGTCAGGATTCGAAGAAAAAAGGTAAAGGCTTTACCTTGGTTGAGTTGATTGTGGTGATTATCATCATCGCAGTTCTGGCAGCAGTTGCCATCCCCTCTCTCGTTTCCTTCCAAGATACTGCCCGTAAGGCACGTATCCAGTCGGAGCACCGTCAGCTGGTTCAGGCTGTACAGTCCTATATTGGCTCGCAAGTCGAACCAGAAACGGCTGATGTGCCAGATCTTGATGCGCTCAAGCCTTATATAGCCAAGGAATCTCAGGGTTCAGGAGAACTTTCTAAGACACTTGCAACAGATAATGGCAAGATCGCTCATGAGGTTAATAAGACGAGTCATAAGCTGATTTCGACTTATACGCCTGCTAGTGGCGGGAAGCCTATTACTTGGGAATTTGACTGGAGAACTAATAGCGCTAGCTAATAATAGCAATGAAAGAAAATCTCTATTCCGACTGCCAAGGCAGTCGGATATTACCAAAGTAGTTGTCATCATCTGACAACTACTTTGGTAATATCAAAAGATAAAATTAGGAGATATCATCCATGAAAGGAAAAAAAAGACAAGGCTCAACCCTGCCTATGGTCATTGTGGCTATTGTGCTGCTGGTGGCCATGCTGGGTATTATGGCTTCTATAGTAGATACGGGACAGATGCAAACCCAGCGTATGTATAGCTACCTTAAAGCCAAATATATAGCGACATCTGGCTCTCAGCTTGCTTGGGGGGCTTTAGGTGAGGGAGCGTCTTCTCCTCTCTATGCAGAGTTTGGCAGGCGGGCGCAAGATAAGGAAGGAAGAATCCCTAAAGATCCTATTATCTCTACCCATACCTTCAAAGATGGAGGTAAAGCTGAGATTGAGATGAATGGATCCTTTGAGGGTGATGACCGTAGCCCTAGAAATTATGTTATAACCATTAAATCAAAATCAACCTTGGCTAATAGTAAAGATTATTATGAGCATGTGGTAATCTTTAACTGGGAAACGCAAGGTATCCGTTCCGAAGAGGGACACTTAGTCTCGGCTAAATAGATGGATCAAAAAATTTAAATAGGAAAGAATGATGAAAAAAATACAAAAAGGTTTTACACTGACTGAAATCATTATTGCCATCATCCTTACAAGTATGGTGGGACTTCTGATAGGTCTTGTATTTAACACAATGTTTTCAGGCCGCAATATAATTGAGCGGGAAGCTAGTATCCAATCAGAAATGCGAACTTCTATGCAATATGTGGATCGCACCATTGGTAAGGCGACCTCTGTTTTCGTCCTTGACGAGAGCAAATATGGCAAGGATGTCAGAAAAACAGAGGGCTGGAATTATATAGGCTTATCACCTGATGGGAAGAAAGTTATAAATTATATTTGGAATAAGACAACTAAGCGTTGGGACGAGTCAGTGTTAGGAACTAATTCCCTCTATGATATGCAACTGGACTTAGAATTTAAGGCTGATGAATCATACCAAGATAATCGCTTGATTAACTACAATCTAACAGGTCAATATAAAAACTCTAAGAATAAACTATCCATCGATACAGCAATCTCAGCTCTTAATACCAAGCAGGTTATATCTAAAGTAGCCAAAGGTAAGAAAGGAGTTGCTCTTGCTTATCGGAACGATCCTATTGAAGGTCAGGTAAATACAGCTGTTTCTTTCGTTTTTGATACTTCTGGCTCTATGGCTTATGGCCTGTGGAATCAGAAATTGGAACCAACAGATAGTAGAACCCGGATGAATATTTTGAAGACCAAAGCAAATCTTTTGGTTGATGACCTCAAGGAAATAGGAAACGTTAGTGTTAATTTGGTTCGGTTTTCTGGTGATGCAAGTTATATTCAAGAAGATTTTGTAGAGCTAGATAAGGACACAGAGACAATTAAAACTAAGATTAAAGCCCTCCCTACAAGTTGGATTACTAACCCTGGAGATGGGCTTCGCTATGGCTTGGTAAGTCTTCAGAGAAATCCAGCCCAGCTAAAATATGTTGTCTTGCTGACAGATGGTATTCCAAATGCCTATACAGCCTCTCCTGACGGGATTGGGAAGTATGATCTGACAGCCAATTTCCCAACAAATGGTAAGCAAATTAAAGCTGATCAACCTGTTTCATTGACTACGGAATATGTGGGACAAGTGGCAAAGACCTTCGGCTCTGGTGTTAAGCGTATTAGTGTCATCGGCTTTTCAGGGAATGTAAAAGAAATAAAAGACGGACAAAAAATAGCTGATCAAATCAAAACAGTCGGAAAGGTAGACTCTACCTTTGTCATTGCGACTAATGAAGCTGCTTTGGAACAGACGTTTGCTGACATTAAAAAGCAAATTCAACAGGATCTTTGGTTTGTGTCTGGTCCGTAGAAAGGAAGAGCGATGAAAAAAATGCGAAGAACCAGAGGTTTTACTCTAGTTGAGGTTTTGATAGCCCTCGTTTTGATAGGGGTCATTGCAGCAGGATTATTGACTTTCTTTTCCAGTGGCTACCAGAATATTCTGGGCCAGCGGAATCAAAATGCTTTAAACTTTGACATTCAGGAGGATTTTGAAACCCGGCTAGCAAAAATTAAAAAAGATGGTGGAAGCGGCAACGATGTTGAAACATTTACCTATCGAATAGGTAAAAACGGTCGGAGTAACAGCGTTAGCGTCAAGGGAACGACCCTGTCTTATAAAGATAATAAAGTCAAGAATATCCATCTCTTTGCCGCAAATAAAAAGGAAATACCCTTGGATATTCCAGAGGATTTGGTCGTTTCGTTAAAGGATACAAGTCGTTATTATTATTATGCTGGTGAGACTGGTCCGGCAGGTCAAGCAGGATTCAAAGACAATAAACAGTCTACAAAGGCCAAGATTCATACCAGTTCTGCTTGGTTTCTCAGCGAGTCCAGTATTAATTTTAATAATAGTAAGATTGTTCCAGTAGGAACGTTGGGGACTAATATAGAAAATACTGCTTTTGGTATAGTATTACCTAAGCTACCAGATGATTTTCGACAAATAAGCAGTAACGAGAAACCGATTGCTATCACAGATGAAATGCGCGGACGTTATCTAACCTTTGCAGCGAGAGGAATTAACTCATTTGGACGTGTAGGAAAATACCAAGAAGGTCCACAGAGAATTTGGGTTATGGGGCTTCCCAATCAAGGAATGAGACTAAATCTAGTACTTCATACAGATGCTGATTTAGCCTTGATGCGGAACTCTGATAACACAATTTCAGCGATACCAGCTGATGGGGTAGCGCATAGTAATACTGTTGTGGCAAACTATGCGGAGACTAAAAAGAATGGAGTTTATGGAGCTGTTATTCCTGTTATCAACTATAAGGAACCAGCTATCAATCAGACCAGACAGCTAATCGCTCTTAACGACTCCAAAATTCAGTTTAGTAATCACGATTTCAATAAGGGTTATACGACCTCGATTTTAATTGGCAATCGTCAGCAGACAGGCTCGCTGTTAACTTATAAGTTAGATAATTCCTTGAACTGGACAGTTAGCTTGGAAGCTAATGGTAAAATTGCTATCGAGACAGTTGATAACACTAATGCTAATAATGGTGGTCGACAATATGCAAATGTTGTACTAGATTATACAAAGGACAATTCGATTCAGGTTCGCGCCTCTGTGACAAACAAGATTTTAAAACTTGAAGTCTTCGTCAATGGTGCTTTAGCTCATACACACGAACTCTTCATGGAGCGTAATGGTGTGACTCATGATATTAGGAGAAGTCAGATTATATTTGGCGGAAAAACTTTTATAAATGAGTTTGCTGTCTATAACAAGAAGTTGACAGACAGCGAAATTAATATTCTTGCTGAGTATTTCAGTGATAAATACAGAGCGAAATAATTAGGGAAATAGTTTTTAGGAAAAATAAGGGAGATTAGGAGATTATGGCAAAAAATATGTTTTCGTCCAAGGGGCGCAGAAGAGCTTTGGACGAAGAAGATAATGAGAAAAAAGGCTCATTTTTAGGAAAATTAAATAAACCGCTCTTCTCATCAAAAGGGAAACATAAAGAACACTTATCTATTCAAGGAGTTCAGATCAAGTCAGATCGTCAAGAAGACTTTGACGATGAGGAAAAGTCAACAGCAAAAGGGAGCTTCTTAACCAAGCTCAACAAGCCGCTCTTTTCTAAGAATAGTGACAGTGATGATATGCCTGCTAAGTCTGGTAATCGTTCGCTTTTTGCTAAGAAAGGCAGTGGTGCGGCGAGCCAACCGGTCACTAGAATGCATGCGCCTTACACTATGTTTGGTAAACCAATCAAGGGTAATCTGATGGCCATTGACTTCACTGACGAATCAGTCTATCTGGTTGTTGCTAGACAGAAGCGCAATGAGTTGGAGATTATCAAGATGGCCTCTGCCAATCTGCCAGAAGGTGTTGTATTGAATAGTGAGATTATCGACCCGATTACTCTCAAAAATATTATCAGCGACCTGATGGAGCAGCATGCGATCACTGCTAAGTACGCTTTCTTTGCTCTGGGCAATACCAATATCATCGCCCGTTCGGTTGATGTGGCAGCTAGTGTGCAGAATGATGAGGATATTGAGGGCTTGGTATCTTACGAGCTCCAGCAATATCTGGATATTGATCCGACTTCTTATGTTATTCAATTCCAAGAGCAGGAGTCTAATTCAGCTTTTCCGCTTGATGAAGATACTCGCTCACTCATGGTCTATGCTGTGCCAAAAGGCGTGGTAGAGCAATATCTGGGCTTAGCTAATAATCTGAAGCTGACACCTTATGTCTTTGACCTTCAGTCTAATACCTTTGAAAAATGGCTGGAACGCGTTCAGGCGGTTAACAATCGTGCCAAGAAGCTAACCAAGGAAAATGTCGGCATGGTACATCTGAGCAAGAGCTTCATTGGTGTCTATCTCTACTCAGAAGGCAAGTTTGTGACCAGCAACTATCTCAACCGTGGTTACAAGGACATCCTGAGCTATGCAGACGATGCTAGTCTTTTGCAGAAGCTTCCAGCAGTGGCTTCAGATGATCTGGATACAGGTCTCTTGAAGCGGGCCTTGGATGAGTGGGTGGCTGATGCTAAGAACCACATTCTCAATACTGAAAACTTCTTCAGCGGATCAACTGGTCTCAACATTGACAGTTTCTACGTCTTTGGTGACCAGGACATCTGCTGGCAGTTGGCAACTATTCTGAAGCAGAGCATGAATCGGGAATTCATCTCAATTGATAACGTAGATTATGAGAATGTACTGTGGGAAGGTTCTGCCGAGTTTAATGCGGAGTTCATTCCAGCTACAGCCATGTTGATTAGGAGAGCAAACTAATGCGGAGAGATTTAAACTACTTTTCAAAATATCATGTGGCACCGGCTAAAACCAGTCCACTAAAACTTGCTGCTATTTCCGCTTTTGCTGGGATTGCAGCGATTATGATTGTGCTGATTGGCTTCTTCCAGTTTAGCGCTATGCACCTCCAAGGTGAGATTGACCGAGCGGAGCAGACGCTCAAGAGTCCAGAGATGGCTCAAGAGCTGAAGGCAGTCTCTGAGACTGAAGATAAGATTGTTACGGTCAAGAATGACGAACTTCTCTTTACCAGCCTGGAAGGCGACTTCCGCCGCCTGCACCGAGTAAACAAAGCCTTTATGGACTTCCTTAATAAAAACGTGACACGGAACCTGGTCTTTGACGATATCAAGATTAATAACGACAATGTAGAAATCAATGGTTCGTCTCAAGAGCATCTTTCTATCGCTAAGTTTGAGGAAGAGCTTCGTAAGTCTGAGAAGTTTAACCATATTTTTGTGGATAACATTACTCGCGAGGAAAAGGATAACAATACAGTGTACAAGTTTAACATTAAAATTTTGACGAAGGATGTAGATTTCAATGAAGAGCAAAAATGAGAAAGAAAAGAAAAAAATCCTGAGTAATTTAAATGAGCGTGACAAGAAATTGTTGGCCTGTGTCGGAGGAGTAGCGGTCCTTGCTGGTGGAGGGTATCTGGTAACAAATTCTTATACACGGATGGCGCAGTTAGCTGAAGAGCATGCAACTATCTCGACAGAGTTGGAAGGTAAGAATGCCAAGATTAGTCAGAGGAAGTCTCTTACCAAGCAGCTCCAAACTTTGAATGCTAAGACTCTGGATCAGGCTAAGAAATACTATGGTACGACCAATCAAGGGGAGTTCATCTTCTTGATTGACAAGTTGGTCAACGAAAGCGGTATTAAATTCAAGTCTGTCAACTACACTGAGAGCACAGAGTTGGAACTCCAGCAGGAGGGATTGGCTGCGACTTCGTCCAAGGGGCAAAACTCCAACTCTTCTGGTACGACTGGCAGTTCAAGCTCGAGTGAGACGTCTTCTTCATCCAGTACGACCTCTAGCTCGTCTGGTACATCGTCCTCATCGTCAACAAGCAGCAGCTCTTCATCAGACGCGAATACTGCAACAACAACTGCAGCTAACACAGCGACACCAGGGAACGGAACGACCAATAATACGAACATCACGCAGATGACAGCGGACATTGAGTTCGAAGGAACTTATACACAGGTTCTGAAATTGTTGGAATTGATTGATGGCAATCAACAAAAAATCGTTTCCAGCGAGCTGGAATTGGGTGGAAAGAAAAGCCTGTCTAGCACGGAGGAAAACAAAAACCCTGATCTGACCAGCGGTAAAATCAAGCTGCGTTTCTATCAGGTTAAAGACGTTGAGCGCTATGTGACTCTGGAGAGCAATGTCGATAAGACACCGATTCAGTTTGCTAACTGGCAGTCTCCATTTGCCATTCCGACTTGGCAGGCAGGCTCTATATCTGTAACGACAGCAGGTGGCGGCACAGATGCAACTGGCAATAAGGGCAGTTTGGGGGCCGCAACAACCAATACAACTAGCAGCGCGAATGCTAACAGCAGTACCAATCTGGCTCCGTCTTATCTGGAGCAGCTTAGCACTCAGTCTAGTCGGAATGATGGTCTGTCAGCTTATTACAATTCATCAACTATCTACCGCTTCGAATCACCACTGAAGCTGACTCAATCAGGCGGCAGCAATCAGTACGATGTGACAGTTGACAATACGGACTTCCTTGAGGGTTCAGGTTCCAACGTGGTTAAGATTCCAGCAACAAAATCATCTACCATGTATGAAATGGAATTTGCAGCACCGTATGTATCCTTGAACAATAAGCCGGATGCTATCAGCTTCTCCCTGTCTCTGTCTAATCAATGGCAGGGTAAGATTGGCTTGATTGTCAAGAATGCCAGCGGTCAGAAGATTTATCTTCACGTCATTCGTCCTAACAGCTGGACTGGATGGCGCGAAGTTAGCTTCGATCCTGAAAACATTCCAGGATTCAGCTATCCAATGACTATTGTGGGTTACTACTTTGAAACTCCGAGCGGAGAAAGCCCTGAAACGACTATGAAGCTGGATAACCTATCTGTGAATAACTTGGTAGTTAGCTAAAACACTTTGAAAAAATACCAAATAAGTCTCTGGTTTAAAATTTCAAGAGCATGAGTAAATTTTTCTTAAAAAAATGCTAAAAACCAAGTTATTAGACTAGTATTCACGGTGCATTTATAGTAAACTAAAACATAGAGATATTTGAAGTATAATACAAGCAAACTCAGAATAGACGCCCGAGTCTATTTTGGGTTTTAATGGAGTTTATGGAAAAACAAAATCAAGACTGGTTTTGCATTGAAAAAGTTTAATATCATTTAGAAAGTGGGGGGTGTCGAAAATATTCAAATGGCATATTTTTTACCTTTTGGAGCAGGGCTTATAGCGCTGCATACGATTAGCATTTTATTTGTTTCTAGGATTTCATTAATAAAGCGCCTTTTTCTCGTAGTATGGGTCATGCTATTTGCGATTGGTGCTCCATTCCTCTTTCAACAAGTTCCCGGCATAGCCTTTGTTGGACTCTGTGTTTTGGCCTTGGCTGTCTATATGGTGCTGCTCTTTTCACAGGAGCTAGCTCCGGTCAAGAAAAAAGCAACTGCTTCTACGCGAAGCAGAAGCCAGAAGCATGCCAAGAGCTCACGCAAGAAAGTGGAAGCTAAGGAAGCAAGCTTGTCAACCGCTAGAGATTTGAACTTTTCCAATGCTTCAACCGGTGGGATGAGAAAGGAAAGTAAAGAAAGGGTTCAGGCTGAGGAAAGTCCGGCAAGGCAGAGAGCATCTGCTTCTGGTCGCACCCTAGCAGACCGTTCTATCAAAAAGGATATGACAAGATTTGAGAAAGTAAAACCTCTCTACCCTGTTGATAACTTGGCTACAGCTCCTGCATTTGGAGAGTACGAGCCAAACAGTCAGCTAGCGGCAGCTGAGGTCGGTATGATGGGTATGGACCACAGCGCACAAAAGGCCAATGATGAATTTTTGCAGTCCCTGCTTCATCACCGCAAGGGTTCTACTAAGATTAAGGTGGCCAACTCTCTGATTCAGCCTACGGAAGCAAATGCAGCCGGCAATCAAGGCTATACAGATATAGATGATCCAGCCTTTGAGACAGCTGTTCTATCTAAGATTAGACCGATGTCCTATACGGAGTCTAGCTATGGCAACTTCAGACCGCAAGCAGTTGAGGTAACAGGTGTTGTTTCTCAAGATGAAGAAGAATTCTTCACTGACCAAGAACAAGCTCAGCAGCCAGTGGCAGAAGAAGTAGGCAATAGCCTTGAAGATGTTTTTGCTGCTACGGGAGATATCAAACCAGTTAGAGCAGAAGAGTCGAGAGCAGCAAACAGCTTAGAATCTCTCTTCTTTGCTGAGGAGAAAGCCGAGCCACAAGTTAAGATGGATTCAGCCTTCAGTCAAGCTGCTTCAGAGCCAGAATTTTCTGCTACTGAAGAGTCTATGGTTAGTCGTGATCGCGCTGATATTCAGGGATATCAAGACATTCTCAGCCAAATTCAGCATGATTTGCTTGGGACTGAAGAGGAAGATTTGACTGCTGAAGTCGCAGAAACTTGGGAGGAAGAAAGCAACTTCGAACCTGCAGCTGAAACGTTTGAATTTGAAGAAGCTGCTGAACCAGCAGTTGTTCAATCAGTTTCTGAAGACACTCTTTGGACACAGGCTGAGCCTGTTCAAGAAGCAGTTGCAGATGAAACAGAAGAAGACTTGCTCAAGGGAATTACAGACATCCTCAAAGCTGAGGAGGTACAAATCAAGGCTTCTTCAGTCGCTCCAGCTGCAGATGAGACTGAAGAAGATTTGCTTCAGAAAATCACTGACATCCTCAAAGCTGAGGAAGCAGCGGAAGCAAGACCAGCTACAACAACTGCGGGAGATAAAGAAGTCTATTTCCAATTCCTTCTACTGGAAAGTCAGGAATTATTGGCTTCTAATGCAGTTCAAGAAGCTGAGAGCTACCTGAAAGAGATTGTCCAAGGCAGCTCAGATCAGAATCTTCGTCAAGAAGCGTTCAACATGCTGGACAAAATCGGGAAAAATTAATACTATATAAACATACAATTGATAGTAATCAATTAGAAGGGTTTTAGGGGAAATTATGAAAAGTTGTAAAACAATCACAGGGACCGTTGTCATTGAGATTGAAAAAGGGATGGGACTGGGTGAAGTCCATGAAGTCTTTGTTGACGAGGGGGTCAATCTGACTTTTGTCATTAAGTCAAAGCAGTCTGAACAGCCTTTTGCCTTGCTGTCTAGCAAGAACATCCAAGGCATCGGAGATTTTGCGGTCATGGTAGAAAACAGCTCAGTCTTTCAAGAACTGCAAGAAGCAGACCTGAAGGTTTTGAACGACAAGCAGGGCAGTATCTTTGACGAAATCGTCATTACAATTGATGGAAACAAGGTGGGAACTGTTGTTGACTATCATATTGACGAAAAAAATGAAATTGGCTACTTGGTGGTTAATTCTGAAGATGCCAGCGAGGAAATTCAGATTCCTAAATCACGCATCTTGATGATTGGTAAAGAGTATATCATCCTCAATGATGAAAAAAAGACAGCTCCTCATCTTGAAGCAGATGTAGAGATGGGCCGTCTGGCTGCAGCAGATTTGCTCCATGAGACTGAAGCTGCAAAACCTGCTGAAAAAATTGAGGAAGTAGTCGCTGAAGCTCCTGTATTCGAGCCAGTTGTAGATGAAAAAGCAGATGTAAAAGAAGAAGCTGCGACAGATTTGACAGAAGCTTTGGCTGCTGTGGGTCTGGGAGATGCTGCTTCTGAATTGGAATTTTCTGAAGCAGTCGTAGAGACAGTAGAAGAGCCAGAAGTCCAAGACTTGGTACAAGAAGAGTCAGAACCTGCTGAAGAAGTTGAAGAAACAGATGCAGCTCTGAGTCTGGATGCTGCTTTGGAAGAAGTATTGGCAGCTCCTGCTGAGGAAGTAGAATCAACAGTTAGCACAGCGCCAGTTGCTGAGGAAGACTCTGCAGCAAAGAAAGCTGTTAACGACTTTATCGATCAGCAAAAACGTCTTCTGGTAGGCAAAACACTGCAAAAAGACCTTGTTAATGCAGATGGAGGAGTTATCCTGAATGCCGGAGATACTGTTTCAGATGACATCATTGATTTTCTTCGCCGCATCGACCGTAAATTCCTTATCCGCTTAGCTGAATGCGTAGTATAAGGTTGGGATGAGATTCATGTCAAGAAGAAAAAGAAAGGTTTCATCAAAATATCAAAAACTACTTCCAGCAGCGACACTTGCTGCCTTTCTGCTGGGTAGTTTATTTTATGTCATTTTTGTCTTTAATCCAACGATTGACCTGAGTATCAATGGCCGCCCCTCTATGAAGGTTCGCTCTCGGAGCGAAGCTGAGATTGAAGTTTACAGAGAACTGCCCTATAAGGCTACATTTCAGCTGACTACGGGGCAACACTTCTCTGTAGATATGCGCTTTTTAGGACTGAGCTATTTCACAGAAGAAGAGCTTAAGCGACTGGATAATATCTCAGCCAAGACGGTTTGGGATAAGTTTACACCGTTTTTCGATACCAAGGAAAACCTACAGATTTCCATCTATCCCAATCGACTCTTTTGGCTTAGACCTTTAAACGATGTCTTAGCTGCCCATCCTGATGTTCTCAGTCAGCTTCCAACGACCAATCATCTGGTCATGGACGGCGAGTCTAACGTAAAGGTGGGAGACAAGTCTAATGGCTATAAGATTGACCCTGCTGCTTTTATCCAAGCATCTGAGGAGATTGCCAAGACTGGTAAATTTGATGATGTCAAGGTTGAGAGCACGCCTGTCGAAGCAGAAGATCAGAGTGAACTTCTGAGTCAATATACGCACTTTATTGAGCGTAAGGAAGTACCACTGCCGACCAACGCTGCCCAAGCTCAAAACATGAAAACAGCCTTTTACAAGCTGCAGAATGTTTACTTGGCTCCTGGTGAGACCAAGTCTATCTCAGAATTGCTGGGCGCTTTGAATGCAGAGTCTGGATATCTGCCAGTCAAGGGTAAGGATAATAAAGAAGTTTACGGTCAGGGTGCTGAGCAGATTATAGATGCCATTCAGCAACTCGCCTTTTCACGGACCAATGTTATTTCTTATCGAGGACAGTATTTCAACATTGGAACGCCGGCTGAAGGTTTGACCGAATTGACCATTCAAAATAATACAGAAACAGATATGGTATTTTCATTAAGTTTGGAGGAGGGGCAAGTATCCATCATTCTGGCATCTAAGTGATACTCAAGGGAAGTCGAAGTTTGACATTGTCAGCTGAGACTTTCAAAGAGCATAAAAAGGGAAAAATTATGATTGCAAGTTTAGTATTTATATTAGGTGTCGTATTTGGGAGCTTTTTCAATGTCGTCATCTACCGTGTGCCACTGGAAAAGAGCATTGCCAAAGGTCGGTCTATGTGCCCGTCCTGCGGCCATGTCTTGACTTCGGTGGAGCTGATTCCGGTTGTGTCGATTATCATGCAGGGCTTTAAATGCAAGCACTGCAAGGAGCCGATTTCACCGCGCTATCTCATTGTGGAGCTCCTGACGGGTCTGCTCTGGCTAGCCTCTTATCTGATCTTTCAGGATCAGGGACCCTGGATGGTTGTTTCAGCCTGTCTCTTGGTGTCGCTTTGTCTGATTATCGCTTATATCGATTTTGATACTCAGTACATCTCGGACTCGGTTCTTCTGGTTTTCTGGCTGGGCCGCATGGCTGTTACGTTTTTTACCAATGAGTTCAATTGGGAACTGCTTTTTTCGCTGCTAGTCGGCGCTGGTCTCTACTCTCTCATTTATTTTGGGGCCAAGGCTTATTACAAGAAAGAAGCTTTCGGGATGGGGGATATTCTCTACTTAGCTGCCCTGAGCAGTTGGTTTAGCCCCTTGAATACGCTGATTTTGGGATATGGTTCTTTCTTTGTGGCTGGAGCGATTCTCTTAATCGCAACCATCTTTAAGAAATTCAAATTTGAGTTGAAAGAAGAAGTCCCTTTTGGTCCTGCTATGAGTATCATGGCGGTCATTCTATATTTCTGGGGAGGAATCTAGGAAAACCAAAAGCGACAATAGAAATGGATAAAAAAATGTTTAGGAAGAAAAAAGTTATTATAGCATTAGCGACAGCTACTGTCTTTTCAGGCAGTGTGTTGCCTGTCAGCCGTCTAGCGGCAAATGAAAAGGCCAGTTTGGATCCGTCTTTAGTGCAGGTGTCAGATCAGTTTCAGGCCAAGAAGACAGGAGCAGTCGTCTTTTCAGAAGATGTAACAGTGCCAAGCACAGTGTCAGCCGATTTCATTGATAGTCGTCTGGCTGGCACACCGATGGCTGGATTGGGAAAAGCTTTCAAAAAAGCAGAGAAAGATCATGGAGTTAATGCAATTTTTCTCGTAGGGCTGGCTATTCACGAATCGGATTACGGCCGCAGTCAGATTGCTCAAGCCAAGCACAACCTGTTTGGTTTCATGGCTTATGACTCCAGTCCTTTTTCCAGTGCAGGAAATTTCGCAACATTTGACGATGGTATAGATACCGTTGCCCGCTATCTCAGCGAGCACTATCTCAAGCCTGGCGGTCAGTTCTACAATGGTAAGAGCATGGCTGCTATCAATGTAAGATACGCATCTGACAAAACTTGGTCAAGCAAGATTATGATTCGTATTCGAAATTTTTTGAAAAAAGGTTAAGGTGGCTGGGACAATCGTGTCTCAGCTTGCTTTATTATAGAAAGAATTTCTTTTGGTGAGGCGACTGATGGGGTTTTTCTTGTTCTATGGGGCTCTAAAAATTCCTAATCATCCTCTTCAGGACTAAAAAATAAAAACTTGCTTCTGCGACATCGTCTTTTATGGCGAAAAATGACTTAATTAGGGGATTTATGAAAAGAAAGTTTGATGTAAGCGATGTTTTAAAGGAAGCCTGGGGACTGACTGTTGATTACTTTTTTGTATGGACAGCAGGGCTTGCTATCATTCAACTGCCATTTTTTATTCTGGGGCTGTTAATTCTATTTTTTTCTCCATTGACTTCTACATTTCTTCCAAGTATGATTTTCTTTGGGTTTCTATGTTCTTTTGTGATTTCTTATATCCATAAGTTTTCCTTGACCATGGTTCGTAATCCGCAGATGGTGCGGCGAAACTTCTGGAGGGCTGTTGGCTACAGTATTTCTGATGGCTTTTTTGGGCGTTTGCTTTCTATGTCTATTTATGTCTTCATCTTTTTCTTGGCTATATTACTTCTTTTTGTATACTTTTATAATGTCTTGATGCCAGATGCAAATTTTCGAGAGAATATGGGAACTTGGATGATTTGGGTTGCAAATAACCAAGAGAAGATGGCTAGTATGCTCTTCCTGCTTTTTTTGATAGCACCAATGTTTAACTTGGTATTCCATTTGTTTTACAGTTATTTTATAGTCTCTCACTTCTTCTTATTGCCTTATATTATTCAAGATACCAACTCCTCTGATAACCTTTTGCGTCCTCTGTCTGCCTTTGGTAGCTTGGGCAAGTCTTTTTCTCGTATGAATGGTCAGAGGGGGCGTTACTTACTGGTAGAGCTTGTTTTAAAGCTTATTCCTGTAGTATTGGGTCTAATAGAAGTTTTGAGTTTACTTTTTGGCGATGGCGTGTCTAATGTTGTGGGAATGATTGTTAGTATGATAAATGGCTTTTTGCTGATTTATGCCTTGGCAGCCCGTTCGGTTATGGCCGACATCCTGATGTCTTATGATCGGGAAATAGTTAATTTTGGAGATTAATATTTATGAAAAAATTAGAAAGGGTTTTAGGATTTAGGATAATGAACGATGAATGATGTAAAAGTAACAAGGGTTTTCAGAGAAGCTTGGGTTTTTGTTACAGAATATTATTTTGTTTGGCTGAAAGGCCTTTTGCTGGTCGGAATCCCGCTTGCAACACTGGCTTGGTTTCTTTTTCCGCTGGTGTCGAGTTGGTCTTACCGGTCCATTTTAGTCTTGACCTGTTTGGCTTTTATAATTGCCTTCGGTTTTGCTTACGTCAATAAATTTGCCTTGACAGTGATACGAAATCCGCAGATGGTCAAGCTCTATTTTGGCTATGCAGTTTGGTACAGTATCTCAGATGGCTTGCTTACTCGCCTCTTTTATTCCTTCATTGTCAGTGCCGTCCAGGTTCTGATTCTATACATGGGTTGGTCGGCAATTGGCATCAATCTTGGGGTGGCTAGTCTCTTTGCCTTTTATCGGAGGGCAGTAAGTCCAGAGGCCATTGTGATTTTCCAGTTTCTTTTTCCTTTCTTGTTCATGGTTTTTTACCTGCTCTTCACTTATCTGGTTGATTCGCACTTCTTTTTGCTGTCTTATATCATTCAGGATACTAGCTCCAGGGACAATCTGGCCAAGCCGCTTTCTTTTTATGGTTGTCTGAGAAAGTCAGTCCTGCTGATGAAGGAGCGCAGGGGTCGTTATGTTCTGCTCAGCTTTTTTCTAGCTTCTTTTGGTGGGCTGATTGGGCTGGGCACTCATCTCCTGATGGATCTGATAAGGCAGTATATTGGTCCCTTGCTGGGGGAACTGGATGATTTACTTGGCCTGATTCAGATGATTCCTGTCCTAGTTTTCAGTAGCTTTTACTGTGTATTTGTTCTGGTTGTTCGGACAGTTTTTGCCGATACTCTGATGGAAAATGATACAGAAGTGGTGGATTTTGGTGATTAAGTCAAAGTCGCAAGTCCAGACAATACTTGATAGAAACAAGAGGAAGGATATGAAATCAGTAACAAGAATTTTAATAACAGCTTTGGTGTTAACTGGGATTGGCTTTATCCCCCTACCTTATCAAGTGGAGACCTTGAGACCGGCTTTGAATGCCAAAGACTTTGTCCAAGTTCAAGGAGGAACTAATCAAGGAAAAGGTCAAATCTATGTCATGGCTGTCGGCGTTTCCGATGCTCGGGTGTTCAGTCTCTTTTTGACTTTGCTGCCTAATTACAGGCTGGAAACAGAGTATGTCTCTGTACCTGAAAACTATTTTGATAAGGAGAAGGGACGGGAAGAGCGAGAGAACAGCACTATGGGATCTTCCCATCTCAATGCCTTACAGGTAGCTTATCAAGCATCCGGTCATACTGTTGAGATTAGACATAAAGAGATTTTTGTGGATGCTGTCAGCCAAGAGACGCCGTTAGCTCAGGAGCTGCAGAAAGGCGATGTGATTTTAAAGATTGACAATCAGACTTACACTAGTCCATACGACATCGTTGATCAGATGGAACAGCGGACAGTCGGCGATGTGGTATCAATTGAGTACAGCCGTAATGGTGTAATCGGTTTGGCTAGCGGTCCTGTGATTGTGGATGAGACAACTGGTAAGCCTGGTTTGGGGATTGCATTGGGTTCTAAAGCCAGTGTTGCCATGAATCCTCTGACCAAGTTTAAGAGCAACGGTGTGGCAGGCCCCTCTGGTGGACTCATGTTCAGTTTGGAGCTGTACAATCAGCTCGTGTCTGAAGACATTACCAAAGGAAAAGCTATTGCTGGTACTGGAACGATTGACCACAAGGGAAATGTTGGCCGGATTGGCGGGATAGAGATGAAGGTCATGGCTGCAGATAAGGCAGGCGCTGAGATTTTCTTTGTTCCTGATGACACCATTGACGCCGATATTGCCCAGTACAACCCCAAGCTGCGCTCTAACTACCATGAGGCACTTCGTGCTTCTATCAAAATCAAGAGTAAAATGAAAATCGTCCCTGTCAAAACCTTCAACGAAGCTTTGAACTATCTCAGAGAGATGGAATAAGGGACTTTGCTATTCTTGAATAATCAATAAAAACATAGGACCTTGCTGGTTATTTATCTGGCCAGGGCTTTTATGATAAAATTTTTTCAAAAAATTGACACCTTGGCACATAAATTCTTGCTTTCCAAATTGAAGTGTGATATATTTATAACATAAAGAGTGTTAAATATTTCTAACATAAGGAAAGGAGTCTATCATGAAAAAAAGTCAAAAAACGGGCGGCCTCATTGCGATGATTGCCGCAGCTCTCTTTATTGATTTTACTGTTTTATTTGGTTCTAATCTTAGTTGGGGACCCAAGTTAGTTATTGCTGGTATTTCAGTGTTAGGTCAGATTGTAGCTATTTGGGGCTGGCTGCACATGAAACCATGGCCTCATAAGAGTCAGAAAGGTAAGGGAAAGACTATTTTTGACTTGTCTGCTAAGCTTTACACGATGCTTTTGTTTGCAGCAACCATTTTTTATACAGTAGGAATTTGGGTTGCGACCCCAAGCGAAGGATCCAGTATTAAGGAATGGATTTTGGGAGTCGGCCTCGTTATTGAAGCGATTGTATTTGGTTTTTTCTCTTTGAAAAATGTCAAGGAAACTCCAGACGAACGCTTCTATGCTAATCTAGCTAAGGCAGCTAGCTTGATGTTTGTTTTTATACTAGGCGCACTGATAATCCTAGCAGTTATCATTGGGTACATGGGTTCTCTCACTCTTTACATGGGCCAGTTCTTTATTAGCATAGCTGCCTTGATTTGCATCTTTGCGGTTGTCTATCTTATTTTGGAACGGAGAGGATAACCATGGCCAAAGAAAGCAAGATTATCACTAATCTCAAATCTGTTCGTGAGTCCATGGGCATGACCCAGCAGGAGTTAGCCGACCGCATCGGCATGCGGCGCGAGACAATTCTGCACTTGGAAAATAACCGTTACAATCCTTCGCTGGAAATGGCTCTCAAAATTGCTCAAGTTTTTAATCTGAAAGTAGAAGATCTCTTTGAACTCAGACAGAAAGAGGAGGCATAATTCTTTTCGAGACCTGCTAGTGACATAAACCAGAATACTCTAGGCAGTTTGCTGCTTAGAGTATTCAATTTGTATATGAATCATCGTTTTTATCTTTTTCCAAAAAATGCTATAATATGAGCAAGTATGTAGAGTATAGAGGTATTAGGTTGGAAAATTGTGTTTATATCATTTCGGGTCCTCCAGGTGTTGGAAAAAGCAGTGTCAGTAAAGAATTAGCCTATTCTTTTGACAAGAGTGCTGTGATAGAAGGCGACATGATTTATTTAATGGTTAAAAGCGGCTTAGTAGCACCTTGGGAAGACGATGGCTACTACATGGATTTATTCTGGGACAATATCATTAGTCTTACCAGCAATTTACTTAATAGAAGCATGACTATCATCATAGACTATGTCATATTCGAGGAACAAATCAAAAAAATTACAGATTTTTTAAAGGCCAGACAAACAAGATTAAAATACTGTGTATTGCTGGCAGAAGAAGAAAAGCTTAAAGAAAGGGACCTATTCAGAAATGAAATAGAAAGAACGGGTGACTTATCAATCAAATCTAGAAAAGAGTTTCTAGCTAAAAATATTACTCAGGAGCATTTCCTTTATACGGATCAGTTAGATATCAGAGAAACTGTGAATCTCATAAAAACAGAAGATCGATTTTTTGTTTAAGAACGAATAAAAGAAAAAAAGCCTTTGAAATACTGATTTCAAAGGCTTTTCTTTATCTCAATTATTTAACTTCTGTAAACACAACGTGCTTGCGAAGTTTTGGTGAGTATTTCTTCAATTGAAGACGGTCTGGTGTGTTGCGTTTGTTTTTAGAAGTAAGGTACAAGCGTTCACCAGATTCTTTGTGTTCAAGTGTGATATTTACGCGCATGGTAGCTCCCTTCTATTATTCTTCTGCAGCAGCTTTGGCAATCTTACGGCCCTTGTAGTATCCTTTAAGGGATACACGGTGAGAGCGTGAGTAATCACCAGTAGTTTCGTCAAAAGTTACAGTTGGAGCTGTCACTTTGTAGTGAGTGCGGCGTTTGTTTTTCTTCGCTTTGGAAGTGCGACGTGCAGGTACTGCCATTGTTTGTTTCTCCTTTTAGATTGTGAATTCGATTCAATTTGATGATTTTCATCAACTTTAACAGTATAACAAAACTTTTTTGTAAAGTAAAGTTACTTGACAGATTTTTTTCTTCTTTTTGCTTGATAGGAAAAAGTTTCAAATTCGCCTCTATATTTTTCCCAATCTTCTGAAAATTTAAAAATTTTCCTCTGTAAAATATAGCCTAAGTGTGGTATAATAAAGCACAAAGATTACTGTAATGAAAGGGAAAGCTATGACAGATAAGGATATTCGTCACAGAAGTAAGATTTATGACAGTATGGTTAAATCTCCTAACCGTGCCATGCTTCGCGCGACGGGGATGACTGATAAAGATTTTGAAACGCCTATTGTTGGGGTGATTTCCACTTGGGCGGAAAATACACCTTGTAACATCCATTTGCATGACTTGGGCAAGCTAGCCAAGGAAGGCATTAAAGCAGAGGGCGCTTGGCCTGTTCAGTACGGGACTATTACGGTTGCAGACGGGATTGCCATGGGGACGCCAGGGATGCGCTTCTCTCTGACCTCACGCGACATCATCGCAGATTCCATCGAGGCTGCAATGGGTGGGCATAACGTGGATGCCTTTGTAGCTATCGGAGGCTGTGATAAAAATATGCCTGGCTCTATGATTGCTATTGCTAACATGGATATTCCTGCTATCTTTGCCTATGGCGGAACGATTGCACCGGGGAATCTGGACGGCAAGGACATTGACTTGGTTTCTGTCTTTGAAGGAATTGGAAAATGGAACCATGGCGACTTGACAGCTGAGGAAGTGCGCCGCATTGAATGTAATGCCTGCCCTGGCCCTGGTGGCTGTGGCGGTATGTACACGGCCAATACTATGGCGACTGCTATTGAAGTTCTGGGAATGAGCCTGCCAGGATCGTCTTCTCACCCTGCTGAGTCCAAGGACAAGCAAGAGGATATCGAAGCAGCCGGCCGTGCTGTTGTAAAAATGCTGAAAATGGGGCTGAAGCCGTCTGATATCTTGACGCGAGAGGCCTTTGAGGATGCAATTACAGTGACCATGGCTCTGGGTGGTTCTACTAATGCTACCCTGCACTTGCTGGCCATGGCTCATGCGGCCAATGTTGAGCTGACACTGGATGACTTTAATGTCATTCAAGAGAAAGTACCGCATTTGGCTGACTTGAAACCGTCAGGTCAGTATGTCTTCCAAGACCTTTATGAGGTTGGTGGAGTGCCGGCTGTGATGAAATATCTCTTGGCGAACGGCTTCCTTCATGGTGACCGCATTACTTGTACAGGTAAGACTGTGGCAGAGAATCTGGCAGAATTTGCTGATCTGACACCAGGTCAAAAAGTCATTATGCCGCTTGAAAATCCAAAACGTGCAGACGGTCCATTGATCATCTTGCATGGTAATCTGGCTCCAGATGGTGCTGTTGCTAAGGTTTCTGGTGTTAAAGTACGCCGTCACGTCGGACCAGCCAAGGTCTTTGACTCAGAAGAAGCTGCTATTGATGCGGTACTGGCCGATGAAGTAGTAGATGGCGATGTGGTTGTAGTTCGCTACGTTGGTCCAAAGGGTGGCCCTGGTATGCCAGAAATGCTGTCACTTTCGTCTATCATCGTAGGGAAAGGTCAAGGAGACAAGGTGGCTCTTCTAACAGATGGTCGCTTCTCAGGCGGAACTTACGGCTTGGTTGTCGGACACATTGCTCCGGAAGCTCAGGATGGTGGCCCGATTGCCTATCTTCGTACAGGCGATATGGTCACGGTTGACCAAGACACCAAGGAAATCTCTATGGCAGTCTCTGACGAAGAGTTGGCGAAACGTAAGGCAGAAACGACTATTCCACCGCTTTATAGTCGCGGGGTACTTGGTAAATATGCTCACATGGTTTCCTCTGCCGCTAAAGGTGCTGTTACTGACTTCTGGAAACCAGAAGAAACCGGCAAGAAATAGCCTATATATGAAAAAAAGAACCCGCTAGTTTTTCTAGCGGGTTTGGTGTTTTTGTTTTAAATGCTGATAAACGAATCATCTTCTTATCTAGGACTGATTCCCAGGGCAATGCGGCCGAAGCGGCTGATACGAGTGATTTTCCAAGCAGGAGACCAAGTAACCTCAACAGAGGCACTTTCAATCTCATCGATTTTTTTAAGAGAGTCCATGATGGCGATGGGCAGACTCTCAGCACAATCACAGGCTGTATCGGTAAAGGTCATGACAACCTTGCAGTGGCCATTCTCGTCTAAGTTAATTTCATAAATCAACCCTAAGTTATAGACATCCAGCTCTACATCCGGATCGTAAATACGCTCGAGCTTCTCCACCAATTTATCCTGAATGGCAGCTGCTCGGTCATTGATTTTGATATCGTCTCTCATGGCTATCCCCTTCTATCTGACTTGAATTGTTTTTATTTTCTCACAATTCAGACTTTTTTTCAAGCTATTTTGGAACATGAAAACGGATTTAGTTCTTCCAAACGAAAAATCCCTTTCGGGCTCCTCAAAATGGTGGACTTATGATAGAATATAAGTACTAAAGAAGGCGGAGGTCAGAAGATGAAATTACAAAAACCTAAAGGAACTCAGGACATTCTTCCTCAGGAATCAGCCAAGTGGCAGTATGTAGAAGACTTTGCCCGCAAGACATTTAAAAAATACAATTACGGCGAAATCCGCACGCCGATTTTTGAGCACTATGAAGTCATTAGCCGCTCGGTCGGGGATACGACAGACATTGTGACCAAGGAAATGTATGACTTCTATGACAAGGGCGACCGCCATATCACGCTGCGTCCAGAGGGGACAGCACCCGTGGTGCGTTCTTATGTAGAGAATAAACTTTTTGCTCCTGAAGTGCAAAAGCCTGTCAAAGTCTACTACATGGGCTCTATGTTCCGCTATGAGCGGCCTCAGGCTGGCCGTCTGCGGGAGTTTCACCAGATTGGTGCAGAGTGCTTTGGATCTAGTAATCCTGCTACAGATGTAGAAATGATTGCCATGGCGGCTCAATTTTTCAAGGATATTGGCATTACCAATGTCAGCTTGGAGCTTAACTCGCTGGGGAATCCTGAGAGCAGAGCTGCTTACCGCCAGGCCTTGATTGATTATCTGACTCCACTGAAGCCTAGCCTATCAGCAGATAGCCAACGTCGCTTGGAGGAGAATCCGCTGCGCGTGCTGGATTCTAAAGAGCCCGAGGACAAGGCGGCTGTAGAAGGTGCTCCGTCTATTCTGGACTATCTGGATGAGGAGAGCAGTACCTACTTTGCGGCCGTTCGTTCCATGCTAGAGACCTTACAGATTCCTTATGTCATCAATACCAACATGGTCCGTGGCTTGGACTACTATAATCACACAATTTTCGAGTTTACAACAGAGGTGGCTGGCAGTCAGCTGACCATTTGTGCTGGTGGCCGTTATGATGGGCTGGTTGCTTACTTTGGCGGACCTGAAACGCCAGGTGTTGGCTTTGGTATGGGCTTAGAACGTCTACTTCTCGTACTTGACAAGCAAGGAGTAGAGCTGCCGATTGAAACCGCTCTGGATGTCTATGTAGCTGTTTTAGGAGCTGGTGCCAATGGCAGAGCTTTGGAGTTAGTGCAGGCTCTCCGCGCACAAGGATTTGCGGTAGAAAGGGATTATCTTGACCGCAAGCTCAAGGCTCAGTTTAAGTCGGCTGACATCTTTAAAGCCAAAACTCTTATCACCTTGGGGGAAAGCGAAGTGGGGAGCGGTCAGGTGACTGTTAAGAACAATCATAATCGTGAGGAGATTACTGTTAGTCTAGACCAAATCCAAGAAAACTATCAGCTTATTTTTGAGAAATTGGGGTTTTAAAGGCTTGAGCCCAACAGACAAAAACGTTATAGTATCAGGTGTTTGAATGAATTTGGTCGACAACTTGTCAATATATTTTCTAAAAAAATATTTTTAAAAGCTTGAAACCTAAAGTGATTGTTGATATAATGTTTTTGTTGTATAAATTTGCTAAAGGAGAAACAACTATGGCACAAATTAAATTAACTCCAGAAGAACTTCGTACATCTGCAAACAGATACACTGAAGGTTCTGAAAATGTAACTCAAGTTTTGACCACATTGACTAATGAACAAGCAATTATTGCTGATAACTGGGATGGTTCTGCATTTGATAGCTTTGAAGCACAATTCAATGAATTGTCTCCAAAAATCAAAGAATTTGCACAATTGCTCCAAGATATCAATGCTCAGTTGATTAAAGTTGCTGACATCGTTGAGCAAACTGACCAAGATATCGCTGCACAAATTCACTAATTTTGTTATAACGGCTTTAGGAAGGCGAGAGCCTTCCTATTTTTGTAAAGATTAAATATGAAAAAATGGCGGTTTCTTTCATATCAAATAAGAAAACTGCTACAATGTCAAGACAAGCTCTAACAATCTGGATCAGTATTTGAATTAGAATGTTAGGGCTATCTGTGTCTTTTTTGAGTGCTCCTTATGTAAAAAAATAAATGAAGAAAAAAGAAAAAGTATCCATGGGAAATAAAAAATTATTTAAATATATAGGAAATGTTGTTTTAGTCATCGCCTTGCTGGCAGCAGTGGTGACGCTGAATGTAGCAGTGCAGAAGAATACAAGCAGTGCTAGAGATAGCAAGCTCAGAACGGACCAAAAAACTAAGCTTAATGTCGCGGTTGTCAATGAGGATCGGGCTGTTAAGGTTGACAAGAAAGAGTATAATCTTGGAGCTAGCTATGTCAAAAATCTAGAACGGGATGACTCTCAAAACTGGTATATTGTGACGCGTGGAGCTGCAGATGCTGGCCTGGAAAATGGGAAATATCAACTGGTCGTGACGATTCCAAGTGACTTTTCAGAGAAAGTGCTAGATGTCAATGCTATCAGTGCTGATCGGACAATCGTTACTTATAAGGTCAATGCTGCGGGAAATCAGCAGATTGAAAATGAAGCCAATAATCTAGCTAAGGATATTATCGCGGATCTGAATAGCCAGTTGGTTGATATGTATATGGCTAGCATCCTGAGCAATCTATATGTAGCACAGCAAAACGTGCAGGCTAGTTCAGAGGTGCGCTCTACCAACATTGGTAGCTACCGGACAAATCTGCTGGACTCAGCTATTGGCTCTAAGAATATCTTCCCAACATTGGTTAGTATGTCTGCCTCATCTGTCGAAGCCAATAACTCTCTGAAGACGACTCTGGAAACTTATGCTAAGGCTTTCGATGACTTGGATAACTCTCAGGCGACTTATGGGAAGAATTTTGATAGTCTTCTCAAACAGCGGGTCAGTGATCAGGCTAGTTACGAAGATTTCATGAAACAGCTGATTGCGATGGATCGTCAGCTTTTGGCAAATGAAACTGAGACGCTTTATAATAGTTTGAGCGAATCGCAACAAAAATTGACTGCACAGCTTGAGCTTTCCAAAAAACAATCTAGTGATGATTCAGACGATAATAATAATCAGCTAAATCAAAATCAATCTGATAATGTCAGCAAGCAACTAGAGCAGTTAGAAGCTGCCTTAAAAGCAGAACGTGGGCAATTAGATGTCCATAAACAACAGATTAAGGACTTTGTTGATAATAAATTAAGAACCTACTATGGTGTTGAAGAAGGCAAGCCTATTACTCTTAGCGCAGTGTTAGGAGATGCTATAATAAGCTACGATGCTTCTTTGAAGGCACAAATAGCTGAAGCAGTAAAAGCTTTGCCAGCTTCTCAACCAACAGAGGTGAAATTCGGATTGCCTGTTCCTGCTCTTGACTATTCAACCATTTCGCAATTTGGAACACCACAAGGAAATGGAAGTGCTGAGTTAGACAATCTGGCAGCAGTGGCAGAGAAAGCGGCTAGCTCTACAACTGGCCCAGTTAATAGCCAGCTTGGAAAGGCTACTTTGTCGGTTACTCCACCAACTGGTGTAACAATTAAAACTATTACATACAATGGTGAAACAGTAACAAATGGGCAAGAAATTAATTTAGCTGAAGGCGCTAATTTTAATGTGCAGTTCAATGTAACTAATGATGCTGCAGCCACTTCAGTTGACAGCTCAATTGATATTTCTCTGAATGGTATTAAGGTTGCAAGTGCGCCGGTGAATGTAGAGGATGCACAAAAAGCGGCAGCGGCATATGGAGCTAAAGTACAGGAGATTTCTTCTGCCTATCAACACGCTATGTCTTTAATCCAAGCTTATAATTCTTTTGATGAGTTAAAAAATAAAGATGTGTCTGAATCTTTATCAAAGCTTTTAGTACAGGCGGTTGAATCTAATCTGGGTGCTTATGAAAATAGTTTGTCTGATAGTAAAGATGGTAAGCCTGAGAATAGTGTCAAAGGGAAGTTGGATACAACAATTAGTCTCCTTGAGAGTAAGATTAACGATATCAAAGGGACTAACTCTGATCTCACAGAAGAGATTGAAGCTCAACTCAAACTTTATGATGATGTCAAAAAGAAATTGAAAGGTATCTCTGCATCTCGAGAATCCTCTACGGATGCACTGAAAAAGACGGATGCTGATTTGTCATCTCTGAATTCAGAATTCTCATCCTTGCTGTCTTCAACTTCTGGCGTTAAGTCTTCTTCACAGACCAATGTGCAGGCAGCTGATAGTGTCAACCAGATCTTCAGCAGCTTCAATCGTGAGCTGGAAAATGCGCAAGGAACGACAGAGAAACTATCTGCGAATGCTGAAAGCTTGATGGGGCAATTCAATAAGGAATTGGAGGATAATGGCAACTTTGTGGAGTCCTTTGTCAAGGTTCTTAATAATGCCTATGAAAACGGGGTTCCTAATGAAGTATTGTTGGACTTCCTATCTAATCCAGTTGCTCAGTCTTCTTCATCTGTCAAAGCGACTGTCAATGTTTACCGTCCATTTACTTGGATTCTCTTGTTGGAGATTGTCAGTCTCTTTACGGCCTATCTCTTTGCAACGCAAAATATTGTGCGCAAGGTTAAAGACCGCTTTAAGCTTAATAAACTACAAGATACAGATATTACGACTGTGGGCATCCTAGGCTTCCTGTCTCTGACGATTGGGCTAGTTATTGGGATTGTCTCCAGCATGCAGCTTCACATCGGCAAGGAATATGTTCCATCTTGGGTCTTGTTGATTGTGGTTGCTAGCTTTGTCTTGATTCAGGGGCAGTATTTGTTCCTCAAGCATCTGCGCGTGATGGGTATGGGATTAGCTTTCTTCATGATTATCAGCTTTGTCTACCTGTCTAGTGCCATTGGTACGACCGCTAGCTTGACTGGCTTCTCAGCCTTTATCAAGAGCTTGAATGCCTTGTCTGTGCTAGAAGGCATGCTGTCAGGTTACTTTGACGGCAAGACCGCTGGCTTCTTTGCCATCTTTGGTTTGATTGTCTTGCTGGCTCTGCTAGTTGCAGCTAATATCTTTATCAAGACTAGAACATTAAAAACTGAGGAAGTTTAAAAGAGTATGAAAAGAATTCTGTTTTTATTCCTACTCCTAGGTTCGTTTGCGGTGACGGCTGTTGCCGCAGATGAGCTGAAGGATAATCGTCTGCAGATAGATAATTCGCGGATTGAAAAAGAGCAAGAACTGAACTTTGGTGCACAATCGGAAGGCACCAAGTCTCTTTTCGTTGCTGAAAATCAGGAAAAAATTCAGGAAATGAAGCAGTATCAAAATAAACAGTTGGCCACAGAAGCGGGACAACTGTTTTCTGCTATACAGGGGCCGACGGATATTTACCATTCCAAGGAGCTTTTTCAGCCGGGAACGGAAAAATTGTCCAAGCTGCAGACGAGTTTGAAAAGTGATGAAGAAAGCAGCTGGGATGATTTTCTGCCAGGAGTGGTCTACTTTGTAGCAGCCACGCTCTTGGTCAGTATGACTGTCTTTGTCAGCTATCGTATCAGTAAGGGAGAAATATAACATGGAAGGACATATCAACATCACCCTCCGTTTGCGGGATAAGGACGTGGATATTCGTATTCCTAAGCGAATTGAGGTCCGTCGCTTCATTCGGGAGATTGATCAGATTTTCAATATCGAAGGAAAGCGCCATAAGTATCAGCTGCGGATTATTAACAAAGGGTTGATACTGGATGAGGGCAAGGTTTTGGCTGATTATCCAGTCACAACGGGAGATTTAGTAGAGATTGAGGAGATTTAAGGTGACTGAGGAAAAATTTGTATTTGCTGAACAAGAGTTTATCTATGAAAAAAATGACAAGAATTGGAGCCTAACACTGAAGCGTTCGGATGTGGCAACGCAGGATTTGCGGGAGCTCTTGCTTTTGGACCTGCACCATCCGCTTTTCTTGGAGCAGGAGACTAAGGCCGACCATGATAGTGTCTATTTCACCTATCAGATTGAGCCTTTGGGGCTGTCCAAGGAAGAGATTGAAAAGCGCACGATTTCTGAGCGGATTCGTCTGGCTCTCAATGTTTTTGCTCTAGAAGCGGCACTGGAATTGCCAGTTACTTTTTTGCTGCATCCTAGCAATCTCTTTATTACTAAGGATGCACAGGCGAAGATTGCTTATCGCGGAGTTCCCGGTATCATGACACCTCAGGCTATTTCTCGGGAGGACTTTTTGCGTCAGGCTAAGTGCTTTGCGGTGACGCTCTTTGCAGATCTGGACTTTATGGAGCTTTACAAGGGCTCGTTAGAGCTAGAAACTCTGCCAGATTTCCTAGTGGAGCTGCGTGAGGCTGACAGTCTGGAAGATGCGGTTGCTGTTTTGGAGAAATCCTATCAGGAAAAGGCTGCAGAAGAAGCAGAGAAGCAGACACTGGTCTCTAAGCGCCAGCATAAGATTTTCAAACTGGCGACCATCTGGCTGACAGCAGCTGTTGTAATTTTGACCATTCCTTTGATTTATCTGATTTTCATACAGAATCCGTTCAAGGAAAAGCTGTTGCAGGCGGATACTGCCTTTATCAAAGTGGACTACAGCAAGGTCATCGATGAGCTGGAGGGAATCTCTCCTAAGAGTTTGCCGAATACACAGAAATATGAACTGGCCTACTCTTATATCCAGGGGCTGGAATTTTCCGATGATCAGCGTAAGGTCATCCTGAACAATGTCACACTAAAATCAGATGATTTGTATCTCAATTACTGGATTCAAGTTGGACGTAATGATTTTGAAGATGCTTTGGACACAGCCAAACGGATTAATGACTCAGATCTGATTATTTATGCCTTGACGCAGGAGATGAAAAAGGTTCGTGAGGACGATAGTTTGTCTGGTAAGGATCGGGAGACTAAGCTTGAGTCTTTGGAAGGCGAGTATAAGAAATACTGGGATAGCCGCAAGGAGCTTTTGACTGGTGATTCTAGCTCAAGCGCTTCTGGCGAGGAAGGTTCTTCAGGAGCAAGCTCTTCCTCCAGCAGTGAAGCGTCGTCTAGCAGTAGCGCGAAGGAGTAAGTATGAGCAAGACAATCATCATCTATACAGACCATCTGCGCTATGAGCTGCAGCTGACAGAGGACAAGAAAGTTCTCTTAGCAGCTAGTGAGAAGGCCCAGCTTTACCTGCCTCATCAGGAGACTCCTATCCAGCTTCAGCTAGCTGAAGGGCAAGTCTTTTATCAGATGGGGGAAGAAACGGGTGTCGTAACTGACGGTCTGACCTTGGGTAATCTCACCTTGTATCAATCTGATTCAGAACCGGCTGTTTATGACCTACTGGACAGAAAAGAGTTACTCATCAGCGACCAGAAGGGCGCAGCCATCAGTCTGGAAGCGACTTTGGAGTTGCTCTTGAAGCGAACAAATGATTCTTGGTTTTTAACCAAGATGCGAGGTCAAGTTTATCTCAATCACGTTGAGTGGACGGGAGACCAAATCCAGCTGGAGGCCGGTGACGAGCTAAGCTTGGAAGGTATCTGCCTCAAGGTCTATCCAGAAGAAATCTGGGTGACGGGTCCAGCTACGGTCAGTTCTAACCTGACCTTGCGGGGCGCTTCTCGCCATGGTTTTTATCCAGACTATCCAGACTATCACCGCTCACCGCGGATTATCTATCGGAGTTCAGAGGACAAGATCCAGATTGCTCCGCCAAGCAAGGAGCCTCAAAAGCCCAATGATGAACTCTTGAGACTGATTGTGCCGCCACTTCTCATGGTTGGGGTGACGGTGCTAATTACACTGGTTCAGCCGCGGGGGATTTATATCCTCGTTACGGTGACGATGTCAATCGCCAGTGCTATCTTTTCGGTTCGAGGTTTCTTCAAAAACCGCAAGAAGTTCAAGGAAGACAAGAAAGAGCGCATCGATCTTTATCACCTCTATTTAAAAGACAAGGCTATTGAGCTGAACAAGCTGGAACGTGAGCAGCGTGATGGCATGCTCTATCATTTCCCAAACATTAACGAATTGACGGGTCTGGTGACAGACTACAGCCACCGCATCTACGAGAAGACACCGCTGCACTTTGACTTTCTTTACTATCGCTTGGGGCTTGGACAGGTGCCAACCTCTTATAAGCTGACCTACGGTCAAGAGGAGCGGAGCGGAAAGAAAGATGCGCTGGAAGAGGAGGGCTATGCTCTCTACACTCGGCATAAGAAAATTCCTGATCTTCCTATCGTGGCTAATCTCAGCCATGGGCCGGTCGGCTATATAGGTCCGCGCAATCTAGTCCTGGAACAGCTCCAGCTCTTGGTCATGCAGTTAGCGGTCTTTCACTCCTACCACGATGTGCAGGTGATTACCATCATGCCAGAGGAGGAGCGCGACCAGTGGGATTGGCTGCGCTGGCTGCCGCATGCGACTCTGCAAGAACTGAACGTCCGTGGCTTTGTCTATAATCAACGGACGCACGATCAGGTCCTAAACAGTCTCAACCAGATCCTGAAACTACGCAAGGCTCAGAAGGAAGAAGCGAACCGGCAGGAGACAACACTCTACAGTCCTCACTATGTGGTATTGGTCACAGATGAAAAGCTTATTCTCGACCATATCATCATGGAGTTCTTCACAGAGGATCCGACTGACCTGGGCTGCTCACTAATTTTCGTGCAGGATGTGATGAGCTCTCTGTCTGAGAATATTAAGACGGTTGTCAATATCAAGGACCGCAACACTGGGCAGCTGGTCATGGAAGAGGGAATCCTCAGAGAGATTGACTTCCGCTTGGATCATTTCCCAGAAGGCTATGACAAGGAGCGAATCGCTCGGACCTTGGCGCCACTCAACCACTTACAGAATCTCAAGAGCTCAATCCCTGATACTGTAACCTTTATGGAGATGTATGGGGCAGAGACCTTCTCAGACCTGCAAGTCTTGCAAAAGTGGCAACAGAATGCGCCTTATAAGAGCTTGGCGGTGCCTATCGGCCTGCGGGGGAAAGAAGATCTGGTCTACCTCAACCTGCATGAAAAAGCTCATGGACCGCACGGGCTGATTGCCGGGACAACGGGATCAGGTAAGTCAGAGACTATCCAATCCTATATCCTGAGTCTGGCTGTCAACTTCCACCCGCACGATGTGGCCTTCCTGCTCATCGACTACAAGGGTGGGGGAATGGCCAACCTCTTCAAGAACCTGCCTCATCTCTTGGGGACCATTACCAACTTGGACGGGGCCCAATCCATGCGGGCGCTGGCTTCCATCAATGCGGAGATTCACCGTCGGGAGCGGCTCTTTAGAGAGTTTGAAGTCAATCATATCAACCAATATCAAAAGAAATTTAAAAACGGGGAAGCAACCGAACCTCTGCCCCATCTCTTCCTCATCTCGGATGAGTTCGCAGAGCTCAAGGTCAACCAGCCTGACTTTATCAAGGAGCTGGTATCTATCGCTCGGGTCGGACGTTCCCTTGGGGTCCACTTGATCCTGGCTACTCAGAAGCCCTCTGGGGTGGTGGATGACCAGATCTGGTCCAACTCCCGCTTTAAGCTGGCGCTCAAGGTAGCAGACCGGACGGACTCGATGGAAATGCTTAAGACGCCAGATGCGGCGGAGATTACCCAGACAGGCCGGGCCTATCTGCAGGTCGGCAATAATGAAGTCTATGAACTCTTCCAGTCAGCCTGGTCAGGGGCAGACTATCAGCCGGATAAGGATGAGATGGGAATTGAAGACCATACCATCTACCTGATCAACGACCTAGGCCAATACGAGGTGCTCAATCAAGACCTGTCAGGTCTTGACTTAGCCGAGGATATCAAGGAAGTACCGACAGAGCTGGAGGCTATTGTCAGTCAGATCCAACTACTGACAGAGAGCCAGCAGATTCCACCGGTACCACAGCCATGGCTGCCACCGCTTAAAGAGCGGATGACTCTGCAAGAGTTGGAACCTGTCCAGCCCCAGGAAGCCTGGGAGCAAAAGAAGCCGGTCTCCGTCCTTCTCGGGATGGCGGATATCCCGCAGGCGCAGAAGCAAGAGCCGGTCTCAGTCAATCTGTCTAAGGATGGGCATATCCTGCTCTACGGAAGTCCAGGTACGGGGAAGACAACCTTCCTGCAAAGTGCGGCCATGGACTTGGCTCGCAAGTTCAGTCCCAAAGATGTCACCCTCTACCTAATGGACTTCGGTACCAATGGTCTGGCACCACTGGGGCAATTACCGCAGGTGGCCGATACTTTGCTTCTCGATCAGACGGAGAAGATTGCCAAGTTTGTACGCATCATGGAGCGGGAGCTCAACCGGCGTAAGAAACTTTTGTCCGACTACGGTGTTGGTACCTTGGAGCTCTACCGTCAAGCTAGCGGTCAGCAAGAGCCGGCAATTGTCATCCTGCTGGACAGCTATGAGTCCATGAAGGAAGAGGCCTATGAAGCGGAGCTTTTCAAACTTTTAGTGCGGATTTCCCGTGAAGGTCTCAGCATCGGTGTTCACCTCTTGGTGACAGCGGGCCGTCAATCCAACCTTCGGGCGCAGTTCTATGCCAACTTCAAGCACCAGCTGAGTCTGCCGCAGAATGATGTGGGAGAAGTTCGCTTGATTGTGGGCTCTACTCTACTTGCAGCTACTATGGAAGACATCAAGGGTCGGGCGCTCATGAAGCGTGACGAAGTCGATGTTATCCAGCTGGCTCTGCCAGTAGCAGGTGCCAATGATGCACAAGTCCTCAACAACCTACGTCAGGAAGTCGCTTCTCTCCAAGAAGCTTGGACCGGACAGCGACCAAGTGCCATTCCGATGGTACCAGAGGAGTTGACAGAGGCGGACTTCTACAGCCGAGCTAGTGTCCAAGCAGCTTATGAGCAGGGCTTAGTACCACTAGGATTGGATATGGAGACGGTTGAATCTGTCAATTGGCAGTTAAATAAAGGAAATCTTCTTTATTTAACAGAACAAGAAACTCAAATGATTGCTTTTGTAAATCAAATTCAAAGGGGAATGCAGCGTGTAATTATACTCGCTCCTACTTATCATAATTTAAATGAGCAAAAGAACGTAATCCTAGCGAATGGGGGCCAAAATGTTTCAGAGCTTCTTGAAGATATAGAAAAACGTATTAAAATACGAACTAAGGAACGTAAGAATAATCATGAAGCGACAGTGATAATCTATCAAATGACAGAATTGATGACAGAACTTGATAGTGTGGATCAAGGACGATTAGCTTTTGTCTTAGAGAAAGGATTAAGAGCTGGCTATGCTTCTATTGCAATGACTTCTCCAAATATTATTCGCAGCATAGATGTTGCATCTAAGATTGCAAGAGGCTTTAAACAATCTTTGGTGGCTATGCGTATAAGCGAGCAAACAGTCTTTAGTTCTCTTAACAACCGTCCGATTCGTGAAGGCATCTTAGATTTACAGACTCATTATTATATTCTTGATAATACAGTACACAAGATTAAAGTTTTGATGAAATAACAACATTTATTTAAACTAAATTATAAAATAGAGAGGAAACAAAATGAACGGTTTTAATTATTTATATACCCCTATGACTTTTCCTGGTAATCCTTTTGGAGCATCAGCAGGTTTGAAAGCCAAAAAAGCACGGTTAGAGGCCATCAAGAGTAGGTTAGAAGGATATTCCTGCAATATTGATGATAAGCAAGTAACCAATGCATTGAATGGTTCAATAGGCGCGATTGGAAGTATGACCTTTAGTATTAATGGTGCTCTAGGTAGCGTTGCTGGAGATAAGTACGATGAAGAGCGTAGGCAAGAACAAACGGATATCAAAACTTTATCCACTTTATTGGATACAAAACGTGATACGATGGTTGAATTATTGAAGCTTGAAATCGCCTCTTTAGAAACTCAGATTTCGGCAGCTGTAGCTAGTGAATGGGAAGAATATCGAAATAATAGCTTACTTAAAACGCCAACGTTTAAGACGAAATAGAATAGAGAAGGAGTAGACAGATGAGTTATAGTGTTAAAGCGCATAATTTGGGTGGTATTCAAAGCTATGGAGAATCCATTACGAGTTTTTCAGTTGCACTAACAGCGGCAGCTGCCCAAACACAGCGATCCTTTACAGATCGTGTAGGAGGTCAAAGAGGAGAGGTGATTAATGCCTTTTTTGGTAAATTAAACATTCTGCAGGACCAAGTCTTTCAACAAGCTCCTGAAGTTTTAAAAACTTACGGAGAAGGGGTCTCAGACTTTGGGCATACCGTCCAAGGCCTAGGATTTGGTAATTTTGCCTATACTGATAAAGGAGCTATTGACGGTATTGTTAATACACTAAAAGGCCCTCAGTATGAAGAGATGATTGCCAAGAAAAATGGCTTGAAATCTTTGATGGAAGAAGCGCAAGAGGCACTAGGTTTTGGGACTGTTGATTTCACAGGATATGATGAGAGAGCCCAAGCTTTCATTAATGATGAAGTTAATGCGCGTAACACCACCCATCAAGGCATTTCAGATGCGGATGATGCTTTAAAGAAAGTAGCTGAGACAGGTAAGGCAGCCTTTGAAGATTTAGCTGATACTATTCAAAATGCTCAAGCTGTTATAGGAGTTAGTCCAAAAGTAGTTTATCATGCTATTATGAAAGAAAATCCTATTACGGTAGAACAAGTAGATTATTTAGATATTATCAAGAATGAAGCGGATGCCGAAATTATGGTTGCAGCTTGGAATGACAATCTTGAAAGCACTCATGCCATAGCTTCATCATCTATTAGTGAAAATGGTTATTTGATTATCTCGACTGAGATAGCTATGGCTATGGAACAAGGGAATATAAATAAAATACAACGTTATTTTAATGGCTTTGGGAAGATATCCCCAGAAGAAACAAAAGCTCATATTGAAAATCTAAAAACGGTTAATGATAAGTATGCAGGCAAATTGCAGGCAATTCAAGCAGGTTTGAAAGAAGCTAAATATGATGAAAGCAATCCCGACATGATTGCGATGAAAAAAAGACTGCGAACTTTGAATAAATTTAACGGCCTTCTTCAGTCTGTGGAGGATCTTGGCTTAGGGTCTAGTTCGAGCGAGATTAATAATGGCATGCAAGGAGTTTACAAAAAAAACATTTCTTATGATTTCGAAATAGTAAAATTGGATGATAGTGACAATATTACGTTTAAGGTTACCAAGAATAATTCTCTTGGAGTCCCTGAAACTAAGATATACACAAGTGGTCTTTCAACTACATATTCGGATAAAGCACTTGAAGCTTCTTATAAGGAATTGACTGATATTAAGAAGCAGCAAGCTAGTGAACAAGTGGAGTTTTGGAAGTCTATGGGTGAATGGGCACTAGATCTAGTTCCTGGCGGTAAACCAACAAAGATAGCTATCGGAACCTTTAAAGTCATGTTAAATTCTTTGGATTCCTTTGACAAAGCGACAGCGATTGGCACCGCGAGCGAAGGGTTACCTGATGAGATTACTATTAATGGTAAAAAGATTCCGCTTGAGACTTTCAAGTCCGGTTTTAATAAATTTGTAGAATCTCAACAAACTTATAATGAAAATTTGTCAGAATTAGAAGAAAAAGAGATGGCAGCAAGAAATGATATTGTGAGAGGTTTTACCAATAAAGGGGCTTGGAAGATGGAAGAAAATAATGTACCAGATTTTGATTTATGGAAAGGCTACACCCCTGCACATAACACCAATACTATGAAGGTAGATGCGACTCATTATTATGATTACGATGCTTATATGCGTGAGCAATACTTGGAT
>NZ_JAHZPA010000006.1 GCF_019929225.1 Streptococcus sanguinis | reverse complement strand
GTAGCCGGCATTTTTGAATAGGATGCGAACGTAGTTCAGTGGTAGAACATCACCTTGCCAAGGTGGGGGTCGCGGGTTCGAATCCCGTCGTTCGCTTGAGGCGGCCGGGGTGGCGGAACTGGCAGACGCACAGGACTTAAAATCCTGCGATTGGTAACAATCGTACCGGTTCGATTCCGGTCCTCGGCATAGACTTGTAAGAGGCAGTAGAAGAAGATGAGCACCCTTAGCTCAACTGGATAGAGTACCTGACTACGAATCAGGCGGTTAGAGGTTCGACTCCTCTAGGGTGCATTAAGTAATAACTTAAGTTCGGGAAGTAGCTCAGCTTGGTAGAGTACTTGGTTTGGGACCAAGGTGTCGCAGGTTCGAATCCTGTCTTCCCGATAGATGGCGGTGTAGCTCAGCTGGCTAGAGCGTCCGGTTCATACCCGGGAGGTCGGGGGTTCGATCCCCTTCGCCGCTATAATGATCTTGTCGGACCTTTAGCTCAGCTGGTTAGAGCTCTCGGCTCATAACCGAGTGGTCGTAGGTTCAAGTCCTACAAGGTCCATAGTGTTATCTTGGAGGATTACCCAAGTCCGGCTGAAGGGAACGGTCTTGAAAACCGTCAGGCGTGTAAAAGCGTGCGTGGGTTCGAATCCCACATCCTCCTTAGGGACGAATAGTAATGACGCGGGATGGAGCAGCTAGGTAGCTCGTCGGGCTCATAACCCGAAGGTCGTAGGTTCAAATCCTGCTCCCGCAATAGTTGGCTCGGTAGCTCAGTTGGTAGAGCAATGGATTGAAGCTCCATGTGTCGGCGGTTCGATTCCGTCTCGCGCCATACATTATCATAGTGGTGATGCGGGTGTAGTTTAGTGGTAAAACTACAGCCTTCCAAGCTGTTGTCGCGAGTTCGATTCTCGTCACCCGCTTTGAACGAAAGTTCATACCAAGTTTTTGGAACTTGGGCGCGTAGCTCAGGTGGTTAGAGCGCACGCCTGATAAGCGTGAGGTCGGTGGTTCGAGTCCACTCGTGCCCATTAAATATTGGAGAATTACTCAAGAGGCTGAAGAGGACGGTTTGCTAAATCGTTAGGTCGGGTAACCGGCGCGGGGGTTCGAATCCCCCATTCTCCGTATAATGAGGAGTTTAGCATTTGCTATCTCCTTTTCTTATACTTTCTCGTCCTGTTTAGTGAGGTTTTTCTGATGAATCGATTTAAAAAATCTAAGTTTCTGATTTCTTTTTTTGTATTAGTTGTTGCAATGACGATACTTATCTTATCTACCTCTTCTAGTTGGTTTGTATCAACTACTTCAAATATTATTTCATTGGTAGATAGACTTGTCAGCTCTCCTTTTGCTTTTCTAGCTGATAAAAAAGAAGAAATGTCAGATTTGATGTCTACTTATAGAGAGAATCAGCAGCTCAAGAAAAATCTTTATGAGGTTGAGGAAAAGGCTGGGAAGGTAGATTCCTTAGAAGATGAGAATGAGCAGTTGCGAAAACTTCTGGAATTTAAAGAGGCTGATAAAAATCAAGTTCAAATTGCCAGCGAAGTGATTGCCCGTACGCCAGCATCCTGGAAAAACGAGCTGACCATTGACAAAGGGACATCTGATAATGTGACAGATGCTATGTTGGTAGTAGCTAATGGTGGTCTAGTAGGAAGCGTTTCTGAAACCAGTAGTCAGTCTAGCTTAGTTTCTTTATTGACTAACGAGGAAAACTCAACTAAAATTTCTGTTAGGATTCAAACGAAGTCTGGTCCAGTTTATGGGATTATTACTGGTTATGATGAAAAAAACTCTGCTTATATCATCAGTCAGTTAAATAGTGCTGAAGATATAAAAGAGGGAGATGAGGTGGCAACCAGTGGCTTGGGTGCTTATAATGCAGAAAATATTCCTGTCGGTAAGGTGCTTTCTGTATCTGAGGCTAAGGATCAGTTAAACAAGGTTGTCCTGGTTAAGCCGGCTGCTGATTTGTCGGATATCCGTGCTGTAATGTTGGTAGGGAACTGATATGAGAGATATTAAAGAACATCTTTTGACTCCTATTATTTTATTTTTTGTTTTATTGATCGATGGGCAGATTTCGACTTTTCTGGCTAATATTCTGCCTTTGCAATGGCACCTAGTCAGTCATTTTATCTTTATTTTCATGCTTTTTGTTTCCATCAACCTCTCTAAAAACTATAATATTCTCTTATTTTGCTGTCTGGGGCTGATTTACGATGTTTATTATTTTCATACCATCGGTATTGCTCTTATTCTTTTTCCTTTTTTAAGTTTCTTGGTTTGTCAGTCTAGTTCGACTATGCTTTTAAATAAATTTACTCGCTTTTTATCTGTTCTGATTCTTGTATTTTTATTTGAATTAACCAGTTTTGCTTTTGCAGCATTTTTGAATCTTTCTAGTCTGAATTTGCAGGATTTTGTCCTTAGCAGTTTAGTACCGACTATCCTTCTCAATGGCCTGATATTCCTCATTTTTCAGCCTATTTTCGAAAAAATGTATTTATGATAAACAAGAAATAAAAATGTAATAAAGGCGTAACATATGATACAGCATTTTCTGGTATACTAGTTAATGTCTTATAAGAAGGAGTGTATTATTTTTATGAAGAAAAAACTACTCACATCAATTTTATTGAGTACGGTTATCCTTTCACAAGGAGCTGCACTTGTGAGCGTTAAAGCGGAGACAACTGATGAAAAGATTGCTGCACAAGACAGCAAGATTAATAGTTTGACAGAGCAACAACAATCAGCTCAGGCACAAGTCAACGAGATTCAAGGTCAAGTATCTGCTATTCAAAAGCAACAAGAAGAGCTTAAAGCAGAAAATGAAAAATTGTCTGCTGAATCTGCAAGACTTTCTGCTGAGATTGATGAACTGTCTAAAAACATCGTAGCTCGTAATGAGTCACTTGCAAATCAAGCTCGCAGTACCCAAACAAATGGAACTGCTACTAGCTACATCAATACAGTTGTGAATTCTAGCTCTATCACAGAAGCTATTTCTCGTGTAGCAGCTATGAGCGAAATTGTTTCAGCAAATAATAAAATGCTGGAACAACAAAAGAAAGATAAAGAAGTAATTGCTGAAAAGCAAGTTGCGAATAATGAAGCTATCAATACTGTAATTGCTAACCAAGAGAAGTTAGCTGATGATGAGCAAGCTTTGGCAACAAAACAAGCTGAACTGAAAGCAGCTCAGGCAAGTCTTGCAGCTGAAAAAGCGACTGCTGAAAACGAAAAGAATTCTCTTCTTGAAGAAAAAGCAGCAGCTGAAAAAGCAGCAGCTGAAGCGGCAGCTCTTGAAGCAGCTTATAAAGCAGAGCAAGAATCAAAACGTCAAGCAATTGAAGCTTCAGGAAATACTACCCTGCAAGCTCAGGTTCAAGCAGTTGTTAATTCAGCTCCAGCAGCTGAAGCAGCGGCTCCAGCAGCACCTGCAGTAACTCAATCTGTTGCCCGTGCGAATAGACCAGTTTATAGCTCATCTGCATCTTCTTATCCAGTAGGTCAATGTACTTGGGGTGCTAAGACATTAGCTCCTTGGGCTGGCGATTACTGGGGTAATGGCGGACAATGGTCTGCAAGTGCAGCAGCAGCAGGCTTCCGTGTTGGTTCACAGCCAGAAGTTGGAGCGATCGCATGTTGGACTGACGGTGGATATGGACACGTTGCAGTAGTAACAGCTGTTCAATCTACTACAAGCATCCAAGTATCAGAAGCAAACTATCTTGGACAACAATCAATTGGTAACTACCGTGGATGGTTTAATCCAACAACTGCACAAGGTACAGTTTCATATATCTATCCGAACTAATCAGTAAAAAGCGCCTCTGGCGTTTTTTATTTTTAATTGAAAAATCAATTGAAAAAAGTTACAATGGTAGTTGGGAAAAGTTGTAATTGGACAATGAAAGACGATTTAGAATCTGGAGGGAATCATGTCTTTTTCTGATTTAAAACTCTTTGCTCTTTCTTCTAATCAAGAATTAGCGCAGCGTGTTGCTCAAGAGATTGGATTGCCACTTGGGAAATCAACTGTTCGTCAGTTCTCTGATGGAGAGATTCAAGTGAATATTGAAGAATCTATTCGCGGGAAACACGTCTTTATTTTGCAGTCTACCAGCTCGCCAGTCAATGATAATTTGATGGAAATCTTGATTATGGTAGATGCTTTGAAACGGGCTAGCGCTGAATCCATTAATGTTGTCATGCCTTACTATGGCTATGCTCGGCAGGATCGCAAGGCTAGAGCTCGTGAGCCAATTACATCTAAATTAGTTGCTAATATGTTGGAAATTGCTGGTGTGGATCGGATGCTGACTATTGACTTGCACGCAGCGCAAATCCAGGGCTTCTTTGATATTCCAGTGGATCACTTGATGGGTGCACCTTTGATTGCTGATTACTTTGAGCGCCGTAATATGACAGGAGGAGACTATGTGGTAGTCAGTCCTGACCATGGTGGTGTGAGTCGGGCTCGTAAGTTAGCAGAGTTTCTGAAAACCCCGATTGCCATTATTGATAAGCGCCGCAGTGTGGACAAGATGAATAGCAGTGAAGTCATGAACATCATTGGTAAGGTGGAAGGAAAAACTTGTATCCTAATTGATGATATGATTGATACAGCGGGAACTATCTGCCATGCAGCTGACGCTCTCGCTGAAGCAGGGGCTGTAGAAGTCTATGCTAGCTGTACTCATCCAGTCTTATCTGGTCCTGCTATGGATAATATTCAAAAATCAGCGATTAAAAAATTGGTTGTGCTGGATACGATTTATCTGCCTCAAGAGCGCTTGATTGATAAGATTGAGCAGATTTCAATTGCGCATCTTTTAGGAGAAGCCATTGTCCGTATTCATGAAAAACGGCCACTGTCACCCTTGTTTGAAATAGGCAAAAAATGATCTGAGATATATGGCTGGGATACTTGATTTCTGGCCTCTTTTTTATTTTATTCCTACTATCTTTTTAAAAAAAGTCCAACATTCACTTTGAAAGAAAAATCAAATTACTTGATGTTTCAAATATAAATAAATGACCATTTAAATAGTTGGTAAATTGACAATTTGTCTCATCCCTTGGTATTATTTGGTTTTAAAAATTTTTATGTAGTAAAATTCTTGACTTTTTTTAGAGTTCGAACTATACTTATTAGTAGGTAATATTAGGTAACGGGGAGTTACAATTATTTTTGAAAAGTAACGAGGAGATGAGATAATGAAAAAGGTTTTGCTTTCAAGTGCTGTAGCCCTTTCACTTTTCGCGGCTGCTGCACCAGTATTTGCTGAGGGTACAGCCAGTCTTTGGGTTAATGACATTGATAATAATGAAGTTCCCCAAGGCAGTACGGACTCAGAATCTAATAAAGTTATGGATGAATTGCAGGCCTATAGAGATGCACAATCAGCTCTGGATCAGCAAGTTGCTGAAGCTAAGAAAGCTCCAGTTGGCAAAAGTGCTGTGATGGAGGATCAAGCTGGTAACAAAGTTCTTGTTATCGGTGAGGGAGAGTCGGCTAATGCGGATCAGCCTTCAGTGGCACCATCTACTACAGATCCATCTACACCGGCTTATTCGGCAGCACCTTACTCCACAGCCTCTTCATCAGTTCCGACTTTTCCAGCACCGTCTCAATCTTCGGCGGCATCCTCTTCAACAGCAGGTAAAAAGAAAGCTAAAAAATCAGAAAATAAAGCAAAAAAAGCTCCGGAAGCAAAAGAAGAGAACAAGGAAAATGAGGAAAATTCTGAAGAAAAGTCACTTCCTAAGACAAGTGCAGTCAAATAATTTTGTCTTTAATTTGTGCTAACGCCTAAATATCACTGAGCCTTTGTTCGGTGATATTTTTTGTAAAAAATGAAAAATAAAGGATTTTTAGATTATGCAAGAAAAAGATAGGAGTCAAGCTTCGAATAAGAAACAGCTCCTTGTTGTTGGCATCTGCCTCCTGCTAGTTGTTCTGGTTATTGTTTCTGTTTTTTATTCTTTCCGTTCATCAGTATCAGGTAGCAAGCTTCGAGTTTCGCATCCTAGCAGGATTGAAACGTCAAGCTCATCTGCATCTTCAAGTCAGACAGAAAAGGATTATTTAGCAGAGCGTTTTGCTAAGCTGAAGGCTGTGAATTCAGAAACGATAGGCTATGTCTATGCTCCTGGTACACAGTTGGATGAGCCAGTGGTGCAAACGAAAGATAATGAGACTTATCTGCTGAAGACTTTTGAAGGAAAGCAAGAACCCTATATGGGAGCGGTCTTTATGGATAAGGACAATCAGAAAGATTTCAGTGATCGTCTGACTTGGCTTTTCGGGCATGCTCGGGGCAGCAAGGCAGGAGATCATCGCATGTTTAATGATGTCAACTACTATGATCGTCAGGATTATTTTGACAAACATAGATATGTCGTGATTGAGACTCCTGATCGTAAGTATTATTATCAAGCTATGGGACTGGTTATCGTGCCGGAAGAGACTGCTTTTTATCGGACGGAGTTTAAGGACGACGAGGACTTTACGACTCAGCTCAGAAATATCTATGAAGCTGCTCGGACTAAGGATCCTAAGATCCAGATTAAGGCGAGTGACCGGTATTTGGTTCTCTCAACCTGCCGTGAGGAAGATGACACGATTCGTTCCAACCTTTATTTGCGGCAGATTCCTGATTCGGAATTGGAAGATTTTCTGACCAAGCATGGCAAGGAATTGACTTATACTCCGACTCGTTGACTGGCCAGTCACGTGAGATGCAGCTATAACCATTATCTGCCAGAGAAGAATTTTAAGGCAAGGAAAAAAGGGACTGAGTGCAATCTTAGTCCTTTTCTCTGTATGGAAAATCATGTAATAGCTTTTGCTATGCTTCTGCATTTATAGTATAATAGTTCTATTGAGCGGCTGGAGGTATGTATGGATTTAAGTAAGAAATTTAATAAAAACTTAGAAAAAATAGAAATTTCGCTGATTCGTCAGTTTGACCAATCAATTTCTGCTATTCCGGGAGTTCTTCGGCTAACCTTAGGGGAGCCGGACTTTACAACACCGGATCATATCAAAGAAGCAGCCAAGGCGGCGATTGATGCTAATCAAAGTCACTACACTGGTATGAGCGGTCTCTTGGAGCTGCGTCAGGCGGCTAGCAGCTTTGTGAAAGAAAAGTACAATCTGCACTATCGCCCGGAAGATGAGGTTTTGGTCACAATTGGGGCGACAGAGGCCTTGTCAGCTACGCTGACAGCTATTTTAGAAGAAGGAGACAAGGTCTTGCTGCCAGCTCCTGCTTATCCAGGCTATGAGCCCATTGTCAATCTAGTAGGGGCGGAGATTGTCGAGATTGATACAACGGCCAATAACTTTGTCCTCACTCCAGAGATGCTGGAAGCAGCTATTTTGGAGCAGGGCGAGCAGTTAAAAGCGGTCATTCTTAATTATCCAGCCAATCCGACCGGCGTGACTTATTCGCGGGAGCAGATAAAAGCTCTGGCGGATGTCCTAGGAAAATACCAAGTCTTTGTGGTCTGCGATGAGGTCTATTCTGAGCTGACCTATACGGAGCAGGGGCATGTCTCCATCGCGGAGTATCTGCCAGACCAAACTATCGTCATCAACGGCCTGTCTAAGTCTCATGCCATGACTGGCTGGCGGTTGGGCTTTATCTTTGCTCCAGCAGTTTTCACTGCTCAGCTGATTAAGAGCCATCAGTATCTCGTAACAGCGGCCAATACCATGGCTCAGTTTGCTGGTATTGAAGCCCTGACAGTTGGGAAAGATGATGCGGAGCCAATGAAGGCTGAGTATATACAGCGCCGCGATTATATCATAGGGAAAATGGCTGAGCTAGGCTTTAAGATTATCAAACCAGACGGGGCTTTTTATATCTTTGCTAAGATACCAGATGGTTATAATCAAGATTCTTTTGCTTTTCTGCAGGATTTTGCAGAGAGGAAGGCTGTGGCCTTTATCCCGGGAGCAGCTTTTGGTCAATACGGGGAAGGCTATATCCGTCTGTCCTATGCGGCTAGTATGGAGACGATTCGAGAAGCCCTGAAACGCCTCAAGGACTACATGGAGGACTATGCTTAAATCTCTAACAAGTCAAGGTCTGGTTCTCTATAACCGCAATTTCCGTGAGGATGATAAGCTGGTCAAGATTTTTACGGAACAGGCTGGTAAGCGTATGTTTTTCGTCAAGCATGCTGGTAAATCCAAGCTAGCACCCGTCATTCAGCCTTTGACTGCGGCGAATTTGCTGATGAAAATCAATGATGATGGTCTTAGCTATATCGAGGACTATCAAGATGTGGTCACCTACCATCGCATCAATGAGGACTTATTCATCATGGCCTATGCCAGTTATGTTGCAGCCTTGGCAGATGCCAGTCTTCAGGATAATCATCCAGATCCGGCGCTCTTTGCTTTTCTGCAGAAAACCTTGGAGCTGATGAATAGTGGTCTGGACTATGAGGTGCTGACCAATATCTTTGAGATTCAGATTTTGTCACGTTTTGGAGTTTCGCTGAACTTCCATGACTGTGCCTTTTGTCATCGGACGGGTCTGCCTTTTGACTTTTCTTTCAAATATAGCGGAGTCCTTTGCCCTGAACATTACCATCAGGATGAACGGCGCTGTCATCTGAATCCAAATCTTCCTTTTCTGCTGGACCAATTTCAGGCGGTCCGCTTTAGCGAATTGGAGACCATTTCTTTGAAGTCAGATATTAAAAAGCAGCTGCGGGATTTTATCGACCTGCTCTATGATGAATATGTCGGCATCCATCTCAAATCCAAAAAATTTATAGATTCTCTGGGGGACTGGGGAAGCATTTTAAAAGATAAGAACGAGGAATAAATCGAATGAAAAAAATAGCTGTTGATGCTATGGGAGGGGACAATGCCCCTCAGGCTTTGGTGGAAGGAGTCAATCGAGCGGTACAGGAGTTTTCGGATATTGAAATTCTCCTTTATGGCGATGAGGCGAAAATTAAGCCTTTTCTGACTGCTGGTGAGCGGGTCCGCATCATCCACACGGAGGAAAAGATTGACTCGGACGACGAGCCGACAAAGGCCATTCGTCAGAAGAAAGAGGCTAGTATGGTGCTGGCAGCCAAGGCTGTGAAGGCAGGGGAGGCAGATGCCATGTTGTCTGCTGGAAATACTGGAGCGCTTTTGGCGGCAGGTTTCTTTATCGTAGGGCGTATCAAGAATATTGACCGACCAGGTCTCTTATCTACTATGCCAACGGTTGGCGGTCAGGGATTTGATATGCTAGATCTGGGAGCCAATGCTGAAAACACAGCCCATCATTTACACCAGTATGCGACTTTGGGTTCTTTCTATGCTGAAAATGTCCGAGGAATCAAAAAGCCGCGAGTGGGTCTTTTGAATAACGGAACGGAAAGCAGCAAGGGCGACCCTCTGCGCAAGGAAGCCTATGAGCTTTTAGCTGGGGATTCGACACTTAACTTTATCGGCAATGTAGAAGCGCGTGATTTGATGGATGATGTGGCGGATGTTGTCGTTGCAGATGGTTTTACTGGTAATGCAGTTCTGAAATCAATTGAGGGAACTGCTATCAGTATCATGGGTCAGCTGAAGAAGTCTATTTTAGGCGGTGGTTTCAAGGCTAAATTGGGAGCTTGGCTGCTCAAGGACAGCCTGCGAGGACTCAAAAATAGTCTGGACTATTCTAGTGCAGGCGGTGCAGTTCTATTCGGTTTGAAAGCGCCTGTTGTCAAAACGCATGGCTCTAGCGATGTTAAGGCTGTTTATAGCACGATTCGTCAGATTCGGACCATGTTGGAAACGGATGTTGTTGGTAAATCGGTCATTGAATTTTCAGATGCAAAGGAGTAACCATGAGCGAAAAAGAAATTTATGCAAAAATTGTCGAAATCATTCAAGAACATGACAGCAGTAAGCTGCATGTCACTCCAGAGTTGAATTTGAAAGAAGAACTGGGAGTGGACTCTGTTGATTTGATGGAGTTTATCATCAATCTGGAAGAAGCTTTTGATATTGAGATTCCTGACGAGGATATGGATAACTTCAAAACAATTTCCGACGTGGTGGCTTATATCCACGAAAAACTGAAGAAGCAACATTAAAAATCAAAGATCGGTATCTTCCGGTCTTTTTTCGTATCTTGGAAAGGAAACGATTTCTTTAACTAGGTACATAAAGTTTATACGGAATTTCTTGTAAAATATATTCAAAGATGATAAAATGAGGGTATAAAACCACGAAAGGCGAATATTAAAATGTCTAATAAGTTATTATATTCGGGAAAAGCTAAGGATATTTTCTCTACAGATGATGAGCAAGTCATTCTGGCACGCTACAAGGACCAGGCAACGGCTTTTAATGGAGTCAAGAAGGAGCAGATTGCTGGTAAAGGAGTGCTCAACAACCAGATTTCATCTTTTATTTTTGAGAAACTCAATGCAGCTGGTGTGGCGACGCATTTCATTGAGAAGGTTTCGGATACAGACCAGTTAAATAAAAAAGTGGAGATTATTCCTTTGGAAGTGGTGCTGCGCAATTACACAGCGGGTTCTTTTTCCAAACGTTTTGGAGTAGAAGAGGGCATCGCGCTTGAAATTCCGATTGTGGAATTTTACTACAAAAATGATGATTTGGATGATCCTTTCATCAATGACGAACATGTGAAATTCTTGAAGATTGCCAGCGATCAAGAAATTGCCTTTTTGAAAGAGGAGACTCGTCGGATTAATGAACTCTTGTCAGACTGGTTCCGCCAAATCGGACTGAAATTGATTGATTTCAAGTTAGAGTTCGGCTTTGACAAAGATGGCAAGATTATTCTGGCAGACGAATTTTCACCAGATAATTGCCGTCTCTGGGATGCGGAAGGCCATCACATGGACAAGGATGTTTTCCGGCGTGGCCTTGGTGAACTGACAGATGTCTATCAGGTTGTTTGGGAAAAATTGCAGGCGATTAGGTAAGGACAGGGTGTGAAAAATCATGGACAAGCGTATTTTTGTAGAGAAGAAGAGCAACTTCGGTGTGAAGTCACAGAGCTTGGTGAGAGAGCTGACGCATAATCTTCAGTTGAAAACATTGTCAGATCTTCGGATGATTCAAGTTTATGATGTCTTTCATCTGGCAGAAGATTTGGTCGCTCGGGCTGAAAAGCATATTTTCTCTGAGCAAGTGACTGATAGATTGCTGGCGGAAGAGGAAGTAGAGGCTGCATTTGCAGAGACAGCGTTTTTTGCCATCGAAGCGCTGCCGGGTCAGTTTGACCAGCGGGCAGCCAGCTCTCAGGAGGCCCTCTTTTTGCTCGGCGCTGGGACAGATGTTCTGGTGAGGACTGCTCAGCTTTATTTGATCAATAAAGACATCTCAGACAGCGAGTTGAAAGCAATCAAGAAATACTTGCTGAATCCAGTTGATTCACGCTTTAAAGATATTGAGCAGCCGATCCAGCTGGAGCAATTCTCCGAGTCGGATAAGACCATTCCGGTTCTGGACTTCTTTAAGGACTATACGGAAGCGGACTTTAAAGCCTACAAGCAGGAGCATGGTCTGGCTATGGAAGTAGCAGATTTGCTCTTTATTCAGGACTATTTCAAGTCGATTGGCCGTTTCCCTACGGAGACCGAGCTCAAGGTTCTGGATACTTACTGGTCTGACCACTGTCGACATACGACCTTTGAGACGGAGTTGAAGAAGATTGATTTTTCTGCTTCTAAGTTTGAAAAGCAGCTGCAGTCTACTTATGATAAATACTTGGCTATGCGCGATGAGCTGGGACGTGGGGACAAACCGCAGACTCTCATGGATATGGCGACTATTTTTGGGCGCTATGAGCGAGCTAATGGCCGTCTGGATGACATGGAAGTGTCTGATGAGATTAATGCCTGTTCAGTAGAGATTGAAGTGGATGTGGATGGTGTCAAGGAGCCTTGGCTGCTGATGTTTAAAAATGAAACCCATAACCACCCAACAGAAATTGAACCTTTTGGTGGGGCTGCGACCTGTATCGGCGGAGCCATTCGTGATCCGCTTTCTGGCCGTTCTTATGTTTATCAGGCTATGCGGATTTCTGGTGCGGGCGATATTACTCAGCCGATTGCTGAAACGCGGGCTGGCAAGCTCCCTCAGCAGGTCATTTCAAAAACTGCAGCGCACGGCTATTCTTCTTACGGGAATCAAATTGGTCTAGCAACGACCTATGTCCGTGAGTATTTCCATCCAGGCTTTGTAGCCAAGCGGATGGAGCTAGGTGCAGTTGTTGGTGCGGCTCCTAAGGAAAATGTTGTCCGTGAAAAACCAGCGGCAGGTGATGTGGTCATCTTGCTGGGAGGCAAGACGGGCCGTGATGGTGTTGGTGGAGCCACTGGCTCGTCCAAGGTACAGACAGCTGCGTCTGTGGAGACGGCTGGCGCGGAAGTCCAAAAAGGAAATGCTATTGAGGAGCGCAAGATTCAGCGCCTCTTCCGCGATGGCAATGTGACTCGTCTCATCAAGAAATCCAATGACTTTGGGGCCGGCGGTGTCTGCGTAGCTATTGGTGAATTGGCAGATGGGCTGGAAATTGACCTTGACAAGGTGCCGCTCAAATACCAAGGACTTAATGGTACAGAAATCGCTATTTCCGAGTCGCAAGAGCGGATGGCCGTGGTGGTCCGCCCAGAAGATGTGGAACAATTTATCGCTGCAGCAGCTAAGGAAAATCTGCTGGCAGTCGTTGTGGCTAAAGTGACAGAAAAGCCAAATCTGGTTATGCACTGGAATGGGGAAACCATCGTTGATATTGAGCGGAGTTTTCTGGATACCAATGGTGTGCGCGTGGTTGTGGATGCCAAGGTTGTGGATGCTCAAGCAACATTGCCAGGGCAGGCTGTAACTTCTGAAGCAAGTCTGGAACAGGACCTCAAGAGCTTACTCAGTGACCTCAATCATACCAGTCAAAAGGGGCTGCAGACTATCTTTGACAGCTCTGTTGGTCGCTCTACTGTCAATCATCCTATCGGCGGGCGCTACCAAATTACGCCGACTGAGGCTTCTGTGCAGAAACTGCCAGTTGAACATGGTAAGACTGAGACGGTCTCTGTGATGGCGCAAGGCTACAATCCTTATGTGGCAGCTTGGTCACCTTATCATGGAGCAGCTTATGCAGTGATTGAAGCGACAGCTCGCTTGGTTGCTACTGGTTCGGACTGGTCCAAGGCTCGCTTCTCTTATCAGGAATACTTCGAGCGGATGGACAAGCAGGCTGAGCGTTTTGGACAGCCGGTCTCTGCTCTGCTTGGTTCGATTGAAGCTCAGATTCAGCTCGGTCTGCCGTCTATTGGTGGTAAGGATTCCATGAGCGGAACCTTTGAAGAATTGACCGTACCGCCGACCTTGGTAGCTTTTGGAGTGACTACTTCAACTGCTGGGCGCATTCTGTCTCCAGAGTTTAAGGCAGCAGGAGAGTCCATCTACTATCTGCCAGGACAGGTCTTGTCTCAGGATATTGACTTTGACTTAATCAAGAATAACTTTGAAAATTTTGCGGCCATTCAGTCCAAGTATCAGATTACAGCAGCAGCCGCTGTTAAATACGGTGGTCTGGCAGAGAGTCTGGCCTTGATGAGCTTTGGTAATCGTATTGGTGCTCAAGTGGATGTTGCTGATCTGCCTTCCGTTTTGCAGGCGCAGCTGGGCGGATTTGTCTTTACTAGTCCGAAGCAGGATATTCCAGGTGCAGTGAAGATCGGTCAGACCAAGTCAGACTTTACACTGATTGTCAATGGTGTCCAGCTTGAGGGAGCAGAGCTCTTGGCAAGCTTTGAAGGCCGACTAGAGCCTATCTACCCAACAGAATTTAAACAGGAAACAGTTATTGAAGAAGTGCCGGCTCTTGTCGCTGATACAGTTATCAAAGCCAAAGAGACAGTGGCGGAGCCGCTGGTTTACATTCCAGTCTTCCCTGGAACCAACTCAGAATACGATTCAGCCAAAGCCTTTGAAGCAGCTGGAGCCAAGGTCAATCTAGTTCCATTCGTTACTTTGGATGAAGCAGCCATTGTTCAGTCCGTTGACAGCATGGTTGACAATATTGACAAAGCGAATATCATCTTCTTTGCAGGCGGCTTCTCTGCTGCAGATGAGCCAGATGGATCCGCTAAGTTTATCGTCAACATCTTGCTAAACGAGAAGGTCAAGAAAGCCATCGATGCTTTCATTGCTCGCGGCGGTCTCATCATTGGTATCTGTAATGGATTCCAGGCTCTGGTAAAATCCGGTCTTCTTCCTTACGGAAACTTTGAAGAAGCAGGGGCTAGCAGTCCTACTCTCTTTTACAATGATGCCAACCAGCACGTGGCCAAGATGGTTGAAACCCGCATTGCAAATACTAACTCGCCTTGGCTGGCTGGTGTGCAAGTGGGAGATATCCATGCCATTCCGGTTTCTCATGGTGAAGGGAAATTTGTCGTGACAGCAGAAGAATTTGCTGAGCTGCGCGATAATGGTCAGATTTGGAGTCAGTATGTAGACTTTGATGGTCAGCCAAGCATGGACAGCAAGTATAATCCAAACGGCTCTCTCTACGCTATCGAAGGAATTATGAGTAAGAACGGCCAAATCATTGGGAAGATGGGTCACTCAGAACGTTATGAAGACGGCCTTTTCCAAAATATTCCAGGTCAGAAAGACCAGAAATTGTTTGAAAGCGCCGTTCGTTATTTCCAAGCGAGTCACGAATAAAGTTGGCTTGCAAGAGCAAGCAATCAAAAAGGAGTCTGCTTGGCCTGAAAGGCCAGGTTTTCTCCCTTTTACAAGACAAAAGAATTTAGGTAAAACCATGACATACGAAGTAAAGTCACTGAATGAAGAGTGCGGTATTTTTGGAATCTGGGGTCATCCACAGGCGGCTCAGGTCACCTATTTCGGGCTTCATAGCCTGCAGCACCGCGGTCAGGAAGGAGCAGGCATCCTGTCAAACGACCACGGAAAGCTCAAACGCCACCGAGATTTGGGGCTGGTTGCAGAGGTTTTTAGAAACCCAGCAGATTTGGATAATCTGACAGGAGAAGCAGCCATCGGCCACGTCCGCTATGCAACATCTGGCGGAGCTTCCATCAACAATGTCCAGCCTTTTTTCTTCAGTTTCTATGATATGCAGATGGGCTTGGCGCATAATGGCAATCTGACCAATGCCCATTCACTGAGACGGGAGTTGGAAAAGAAGGGTTCCATCTTTGCCAGCTCGTCTGATACGGAAATTCTCATGCACTTGATTCGCCATAGCGAGCAGGAAAATTTCTTAGACAAGCTTAAGGAATCCTTGAGACGAGTTCAGGGGGGCTTTGCCTATCTCATCATGAGAGAGGAAAAGCTCTACGCCGCGTTGGATCCTAATGGCTTTCGTCCTTTGTCCATCGGCCGCATGAAAAATGGGGCCTGGGTCGTTTCTAGTGAAACCTGTGCTTTTGAAGTGGTGGGTGCCGAATGGCTGCGCGACCTTGAGCCGGGGGAAATCGTGATTATCGATGATGAAAGCGTGACCTACGACAGCTATACGACAGATACCCAGCTGGCTATTTGCTCAATGGAATATGTCTATTTTGCTCGGCCGGACAGCGTCATTCACGGTGTCAATGTTCATGCAGCTCGCAAGCGGATGGGCCGCAGACTGGCTCAGGAATTCCAGCATGAGGCGGATATCGTTGTCGGCGTGCCTAATTCTTCCCTGTCAGCGGCCTCTGGCTTTTCCGAAGAGTCTGGCCTACCAAATGAAATGGGCCTGATTAAAAATCAATACATCCAACGGACTTTTATCCAACCGACGCAGGAGTTGCGAGAGCAAGGAGTTCGTATGAAATTATCTGCTGTTTCCAGCATTGTCAAGGGCAAGCGTGTGGTCATGGTGGATGATTCTATTGTGCGGGGAACAACCAGCCGACGTATCGTCCAGCTCCTACGAGATGCAGGTGCAGCTGAAGTCCATGTGGCTATCGGCAGTCCAGAACTAAAATATCCATGTTTCTACGGTATTGATATTCAGAATCGACGCGAGCTCATCTCGGCCAATCATACGGTTGATGAGGTTTGTGAAATTATCGGAGCTGACAGCCTGACCTACCTGTCGCTGGAAGGTCTCATTGAATCAGTTGGTATTGAGACGGACGCTCCGAATGGCGGACTTTGTGTGGCTTACTTTGACGGTCAGTACCCAACTCCGCTCTATGACTATGAAGAGCGCTATCTGGAAAGCCTGAAGGAGAAGACGAGTTTTTATTGAGAGGTAGATAAGGTTTGATAAATGAGGACAAACTAGCTAATTTTTTGCTTTATCTTGAAAATCAATCAGAAAAAGATTTTTCAAAATGGCTCACTGGTGTAAATATTTTTGAGATTCTTGGAATAGAAAGTGCAGAAATCCGTCATAGCCGAGTCCTAGCATGGTTGCTTGATCCAAGAGAAAATCATTATTTAAAAGATAAATTTTTGAAAAAATTTTTACTTAAAGTTATTCAGAATAATTTAGTAGTACCTGAGATAGAAACAACAGAGGTGTTATTGAAAGACTTTTCTAAAGGGGAAGTTTTTAGAGAAAGTAAAAATAATATTGATATTCTATTTTCTAACTCGGAGTATAAATTTAATCTTATCATTGAAAATAAAATATTTACTTCTGATCATGATAATCAACTTACAAAGTATCGAACATTTGTTGAGAATTCCTATGTTGGATACCGGAATATATATATTTACTTGACGCCTAATGGAGATAGTCCAGTAGATGCTAGTATTGAGGAAAGAAATTATTGGAAGTTACTTTCTTACAAAGAAGTTTCAGACATTTTAGAAGAGTTATTCCACGATGATAGTACTGATGATAAAGTAGCTTATATTATCAAAGAATACAATGACAATATTAGGAGAAATATTTTGAATGATTTAGAGTTGAAAGAATTGAGTGCAGAAATTTATTTTAAATACAAGGAAATTTTGGATCTTATTATTGATAATCGACCCACTACCAGCGTTTTTCGTGAAAAACTTATTGAGATTCTAAATAGTCTAAGCGAGCAGAATAGATTAATATTTAACGAAAAATATTGCTCTAAAACTTTTTTGCGATTTAGGACAAAACAGCTAGATGATTTTTTAGAGAATGTTATTAATGATAATAATAGAGAATGGTTAACAGGTTCGTCATATTTTTATGAAATTACTTACGATAATTTTCAGGCCGCTGTATATCTATCTATTTCTTTAAAGAATCAGACAGAAGTTCAGTCTAAGAAGTTGGCTACGGTAACTCATAGTAGTTATAGTAAATATGGATTTAATACATCAAATAGATTTTTAAGTTTTGATGCTTCTGAAGAAAATTTATTGCTTACAGAGACATTCAATAGTTTAATCAAATTCTTACATGAGAATCTTCAACAGATTGATGAATTTGAAAAGGATTTAATTCTCAAGTGGACCGAGTACCAAAAGGAGGGATTGGAATGAGTAAAAATGCATACGCTCAATCCGGTGTGGATGTTGAAGCGGGTTACGAAGTTGTTGAGCGAATCAAAAAACATGTAGCACGTACAGAGCGGGCTGGCGTCATGGGGGCGCTGGGTGGCTTTGGCGGCATGTTCGACCTATCTCAGACTGGGGTCAAGGAGCCAGTGCTAATTTCTGGTACGGATGGGGTCGGAACCAAGCTCATGCTGGCCATTCAGTATGACAAACACGATACCATTGGGCAGGACTGTGTGGCTATGTGTGTCAACGACATCATCGCTGCAGGGGCTGAGCCTCTTTACTTCCTGGACTATATTGCCACTGGGAAAAATGAGCCAGCAAAGCTAGAGCAAGTTGTTGCCGGTGTGGCTGAAGGCTGCGTCCAGTCTGGAGCTGCTTTGATTGGTGGAGAAACCGCTGAAATGCCTGGCATGTACGGTGAAGATGACTATGACCTGGCTGGTTTTGCAGTTGGGGTTGCTGAGAAGTCAGAGATTATTGACGGCTCTAAAGTCGCTGAGGGTGATGTCCTTCTGGGATTGGCGTCAAGTGGCATCCATTCAAATGGTTATTCTCTCGTTCGTCGTGTCTTCGCAGACTACACTGGTGAAGAAGTCTTACCAGAATTGGAAGGTAAGCAACTTAAAGAAATCCTGCTTGAGCCGACTCGTATCTATGTCAAGGCTTTGCTGCCGCTGATTAAGGAAAAGCTGGTTCATGGGATTGCCCATATTACTGGTGGCGGTTTTATCGAAAATGTGCCCCGTATGTTTGCCGATGACTTGGCTGCTGAGATTGAAGAAGACAAGATTCCAGTCTTGCCGATTTTTAAGGCCTTAGAAAAATATGGTCACATCAAGCACCAAGAAATGTTTGAAATCTTTAATATGGGGTTAGGGATGATTTTGGCAGTAGCACCTGAAAATGTGGCTCGTGTCAAAGAACTTCTTGACGAGCCTGTTTTTGAAGTCGGCCGGATTGTCAAAAAAGAAAGTGAAAGTGTCCTTATCAAATGAAAAAAATTGCCGTTTTTGCTTCGGGAAATGGATCAAATTTCCAAGTGATTGCTGAGCAGTTTCCTGTTGAATTTGTCTTTTCAGACCATCGCGATGCCTATGTGCTTAATCGGGCGGACAAGCTAGGCGTCAAAAGCTATGCCTTTGAGCTTAGAGAGTTTGACAGTAAGGCGGCTTACGAGCAAGCTATTGTAGACCTGCTAGAAGCGCATCAGATTGACTTGGTTTGCCTAGCAGGCTATATGAAAATCGTCGGGCCGACCTTGCTTAGTGCTTATGAAGGTCGTATTATCAATATTCACCCAGCCTATCTGCCCGAATTTCCAGGAGCTCATGGCATTGAGGATGCTTGGCAGGCTGGCGTCTCTGAGAGCGGCGTGACCATTCACTGGGTGGACTCGGGTGTGGATACTGGCAAGATTATCCAGCAAGTGCGCGTGCCACGACTAGCTGATGATACGATTGAAAGTTTTGAAGAACGCATCCATGCCGCCGAGTATCAGCTCTATCCTCATGTGCTTGAGAGTTTAGGGGTGGGGAGAAGGTAGGAAGTAAATCAAGCTTTGATTGTACAATATTACTAGGAGAAAAAATGATTGAGCTGAAATTAGTAGATGAGAGCAGTTTTCAGGCAGTGCTGGATTTGAAAATATCTGATGCTGATGAACGAGCACGTTTCGTAGCTCCAAATGTGCGCTCTTTAGCTGACGCATGGCTCTACCGGAAAAATGAAGATGTGTTTCCGATGGCAATCTATTGGGATAAGCAAGTGGTTGGCTTTCTCCTGCTGGAAATAGACAAGGATGAAGCGGAATACTTTATCTGGCGGATAATGATTGGTCAGCAGTACCAAGGAAGAGGTTATGGTAGAAAAGCCTTGGAAGTTCTAATCAAAGAGGCTCAGATGGATAGAGCTTGCAGTCATGTTATCGCAGATTATGTGGTTGGAAATGAAAAAATGAAGCACCTGCTAACTAGTCTGGGTTTTCAGGAAACAGGATTTATAGAAGAAAATAACGAAGTCGCTATGCGCTTGGACCTAAAGAAAGAGGAATAGAATGACGAAAAAAGCCCTAATCAGTGTATCAGACAAGACAGGCATTGTAGAATTTGCGAAAGAGCTGAAAGCTCTGGGCTGGGATATCATCTCAACCGGTGGTACCAAGGTGGCCTTAGACAATGAAGGAGTGGGCACCATTGCTATTGATGATGTGACTGGCTTTCCAGAGATGATGGATGGCCGTGTCAAGACCCTCCATCCAAACATTCACGGAGGTCTCTTGGCTCGTCGGGACTTGGATAGCCACTTGCAAGCGGCCAGGGAAAATCAGATTGAGCTCATTGACCTGGTCGTGGTCAACCTCTATCCTTTTAAGGAAACCATTCTCAAGCCGGGTGTTGAGTATGCGGACGCGGTGGAAAATATTGACATCGGTGGCCCCTCTATGCTGCGCTCTGCGGCTAAAAATCATGCCAGCGTGACAGTTGTCGTAGATCCGGCTGATTATGCTCTTGTTCTGGAAGAGTTGGCAGCAAATGGCCAAACGACCTATGAAACGCGGCAGCGCTTAGCAGCCAAGGTTTTCCGTCATACAGCGGCTTATGATGCCTTGATTGCGGACTATTTCACAGCTCAGGTGAACGAAAGCAAGCCTGAAAAGCTGACCTTGACTTATGAGCTTAAGCAGCCCATGCGCTACGGGGAAAATCCCCAGCAGGATGCTGATTTCTATCAGACTGCTTTGCCACTGGACTATTCCATCGCTTCGGCCAAGCAGCTGAATGGGAAAGAGTTGTCCTTCAACAACATCCGCGATGCAGATGCGGCCATTCGGATTATTCGAGATTTCAAGGATCGGCCAACTGTTGTGGCGCTAAAACATATGAATCCTTGCGGTATTGGTCAGGCGGATGATATCGAGACAGCTTGGGACTATGCTTATGAGTCTGATCCAGTTTCTATTTTTGGTGGGATTGTCGTCCTCAACCGTGAGGTGGACGCTGCGACAGCTGAGAAGATGCACGGTATTTTCCTGGAAATCATCATTGCACCGAGCTACACGGCAGAAGCGCTAGCTATTTTGACCAATAAAAAGAAAAATTTGCGGATTTTGGAATTGGCTTTTGATGCGCAGGCAGCTTCTGGAGTAGAGAAGGAAGTGACCGGTGTTCTGGGTGGTCTCCTCGTGCAAAACCAAGATGTTATCAAGGAGAATCCAGCTGATTGGCAGGTCGTGACCAAGCGCCAGCCGAGCGAGCAGGAGCGTGTTGCTTTGGAATTTGCTTGGAAGTCCGTCAAATATGTCAAATCTAATGGTATCATCATCACCAATGATTGTCAGGTGCTGGGAGTCGGTCCCGGTCAGACTAACCGTGTGGCTTCTGTCAAGATTGCTATTGAGCAAGCCCAAGATCGTCTTGACGGTGCTGCTCTGGCTTCTGATGCTTTCTTCCCCTTTGCGGACAATATCGAAGAAATCGCAGCAGCTGGTATCAAAGCTATCATCCAGCCGGGTGGATCTGTCCGTGATGAGGAGTCTATTATTGCGGCTGACAAGCATGGCTTGACTATGGTCTTCACAGGTGTGAGACATTTTAGACATTAAGAAATATAAAAAATCCTCGGTTCGTTATGAGCCGAGGATTTTTGAGTAGACTTATACTCAATGAAATTCATGAACAAACTAAGCAGGAGCAGTTTGCTCAAAGCACTGGTTTGAAGTGGTTTTGAGGAGTGCGAAAGCGATTTATTTAGGATAGATATAGGTCAGGCGGCCCCAGTAGGAAGCAGTTGGGTCAAACCAGCCACGGAAGTTGCTGATGTACTGCTTGCCGAGGTAGTTAGACTCTTGAATCTGGATGCGGGTATTGGATTCGACATGAGTCACAACACCGACGTGGCCGTAGCCGCCGTCATCCCAGCAGGCGATGGCGCCAACCTCAGGCGTACTACCAGTACGGAATCCAGCTCTTCTGGCACTAGCTGCCCATTGACCGCCGTTGCCCCAGTAATTTCCTGCCCAAGGAGCTAGAGCCTTGGCTCCCCAAGTGCATTGGCCGACAGGATAAGTTGTCGCATTAGCAGCGGCATAGTTAGGCTGAATATTAGCTGATTGAACGCTTGATTTCTCAACCTGATAGCTAGTTCCAGTCAGGCCGATTAACTGTCCTGCTTTTCTACGATAGACATGGGTGTTAAATAGACCGCTCCCCTTGTGATTCTGAGTATCTACGGTGAATTTGTAGGTTCCATTGCCGACCTTATTGGCGGTATACCATTTGATATCATCTTGCCCATTGACTTCTGACCAAGTTGGCAGAATAATATCGCCATCTCCGTAGGCGTCTGTCACTGTCACCTCATAGCGATTAGCCTCAGTTTTCCTGACTGCAACCTTGGCTTGAATTTGGTCGGTAGACATTGAGACGGCATCTGCTGCGTAGCTACGCTCACTGCCGTCCTTATAGGTGACATACACATGGTTGTTATAGGTTCCAGACAAAGCCTGATGATTACGGATATCAAAGGTTGCGCTGAAGGAGCCATCTCCGTTAGGAGTGGCTACATACCATTTAAGATTGCTCTGATTGCTAGTGCTCCAAATTGGCACCCGAACAGATTGAATAGGTTTAGATAAGCTAGTTTCGGTAGTTTTCACGGTGTAGGTCCCTTGTTTGGGGTTGATATTTTCCACCGTAAAAAGAGGTTTCTGTTCCTCGTCCGAAGGTAATTTTCCACTGTCAACTTCAACTGTCGTTCCTGTTATACCAGTTGATTCCGGTTGAACATAGCTTTGGCCGTAAAGGTGGATATTGTAAGCCCCAGTGTCGTAGTTATGTTTTCTGAGTTCCACCCGAGCGCTGTAGCTACCATCCGGATTTTTGCTTGTTTCGTACCATTGTAGATCATCTTGCCCTTTCTTATCAGACCAAGTAGGAAGAACAATTTGATGCATGGTGTCAGGTACGTTTTTGACAGTAATTTCCATGATACCGGTCTGAGGGAAGCTGGTTTCAACAGTAGGATTAGGTTTTTCTAAATTGAAAGTGGTCCCGTTTAAGCCAATCATCTTACCATCTTTATTTTCATAAGTATGAATATGATAAGTTCCATAGCCTTTGTGATTTGAAAGTTCAAATTCAGTAATATCTTGTCCTGCATTGTACCATTTGATATCATCTTGTCCATTTTCATCAGACCAAACAGCATGTAAAATATTGGAATTTATTTGGTCTTTGTTGCGATTAAAGTGAATTTGAGCGGTTTTCCCTAGGATATTAGAAGTGACATTAATGGCTGGTTTATCGAGAGTAAAGGTTGTTCCATTCAACCCAATTAATTTTCCATAGAGATCAATATAGGTATGAACATGAAAGGTTCCGTAACCTGGATGGTTACTCAGGTCAATGTCAGTGTTAGTAGTTGTTGTTGACGGTGCTTCATACCATTTGATATCATCCTGTCCGTTCTCCTCAGACCAAACAGCGTGGAGAATACGATGAGGTTCTTGAGCTTGGGAACGGGTATAACTAATAGAGGCTGTACGATCGTTCACAGTCACATCGACATTGCTGGCACGATCAGTAGGGCCTAGAATTTTGACTTCAGATTCAGGCGTTTCGGTCGCATGAACTGTTGAATGGCTCGCAAAGAGACCTAGGACAGCTCCGGATAATAAAAACAGTTTTTGATATTTCTTCATAAAACTCCTTTGTGAGAATGGTTTTGGATGGGCCCACCTGTATTATTCGGAAAACTTGTTTGAAAATGATAGTAAATTTGACAAGCCCTGAATATTTTTTGTCTAAAATGGGTACAATCTACTCAAAAAGAAGAAGGCTGAAGCCAACAATAATTACGGCGATCATATGGAAGAGAGATTCTTTTTCTTATTAGAATGGAATAAAACGAACGATTGTGTTATAATTTAGATGAATAATTCGTAAAAATGGCAATAATTTTTACGTGATGTGTTAGCTTGGTGCGTAAGCGCCTGTGATATTGGATATTGGGGTATCTTAGCTATGAAGCTTTTGGTTGTTGGTTCAGGCGGTCGTGAGCATGCGATTGCCAAGAAGTTATTAGAGTCTCAGGATGTGGAGCAGGTTTTTGTCGCTCCTGGAAATGATGGCATGACCTTGGATGGGTTGGATTTAGTAAACATTGGAATTTCCGAACATTCCAGACTAATTGAATTTGCCAAGGAGAATGACATTGCTTGGTCCTTTATCGGTCCGGATGATGCTCTGGCAGCCGGAATTGTAGATGATTTTAACCAAGCTGGGCTCAAGGCTTTCGGTCCATCTCGTTTAGCAGCGGAGCTGGAGTGGTCCAAGGATTTTGCCAAGGAAATCATGGTCAAATACGGTGTTCCGACAGCAGCCTATGGCACATTTTCCGACTTTGAGGAAGCCAAAGCTTACATCGAAAAGCAGGGAGCACCTATTGTGGTCAAGGCGGACGGCTTGGCTCTGGGTAAGGGAGTGGTCGTCGCAGAGACTGTGGAGCAGGCAGTCGAAGCAGCTCACGATATGCTCTTGGACAATAAGTTCGGCGACAGCGGTGCGCGTGTGGTTATCGAAGAGTTCCTGGACGGCGAGGAGTTCTCCCTTTTTGCCTTTGTCAATGGCGATAAGTTTTACATCCTGCCGACGGCTCAGGATCACAAGAGGGCCTACGATGGGGACAAGGGGCCCAATACAGGCGGCATGGGAGCCTATGCGCCAGTTCCTCACCTGCCACAAAGCGTGGTGGACCAGTCAGTTGAGACGATTGTCAAGCCCGTTCTCAAAGGCATGATAGCTGAGGGACGACCTTATCTTGGCGTGCTCTATGCTGGGCTGATTTTGACAGCCGATGGCCCTAAGGTTATCGAGTTCAACTCGCGCTTTGGCGACCCAGAGACCCAGATTATCCTGCCGCGCCTTACGTCTGATTTTGCGCAGAACATCACGGACATTTTGGACAAGAAAGAGCCTGCTATCACTTGGCTGGATGAGGGGGTGACACTTGGCGTGGTTGTCGCATCAAATGGCTACCCGCTGGACTATGAGAAAGGCTTGCCTCTGCCGGACAAGACAGACGGCGACATCATCACCTACTATGCTGGGGCTAAGTTTGCGGAAAATAGCAGAGCACTGCTGTCGAATGGCGGCCGAGTGTACATGCTGGTCACCACAGCAGATACCGTCTCAGCTGCGCAGAAAAAAATCTACGACCAACTAAAAAAACAAGACACAACAGGCCTCTTTTACCGAACGGATATCGGAAGCAAGGCTTTGTAAATCAAATGTATTAAACTTTGAGCCGTGAGGCTTGAATATAGAATTCTGGTGTTTGAAAAATGAAAAACAGACTGCTATTTTTAGAAGGTTCTAGCTTAACTTCAAGAGAGACTCTAACAGTATTGCTAAAAGAGAGCTACAAAGTTGATGTCCTGTCTCCTGATAAGTTTTCTATTGCAACATTCAGTCGACTCACTCATAGAATTCCGACAGTTGATATAAATCGTTTTCCTTTAGATTACTTGAAACAAGTTAATCAGCTGCTTCATCAAAAAAATTATGCAGCTATTTTGCCGACACATGAGGAAGGCTGGTTATTGGCAAATGGGGGAAATTTTTTACCAACTCGTTTGCCAGTAGCGCTTGCTGATAAAGAACAAATTGAAAAGCTGGCTGGGAAGATTGCGTTTGCTGAAATTTCGGATCAGTTAAATCTGCCAATTCCTAAATGGGAGCGTGTGGAAAATTTAGAATCTGTTTCTCTTCCTTATCCTTATTGGCTAAAGGCAGACTATGGTACTGCCGGTCGTTTGGTTTATAAAATCACAAGTAAGGAAGATTTGGCGAGAGCTGCGGACGTTTTATTAGCCAATGATGAAAAATGGATGGTTCAGCAAGACATAGTCGGAGATTATGGTCAGGTTCAAGCAGTATTTCATCATGGTCAGTTACTTGCAGTTCATTCTAGTGTTAAAGTGGGTTCTGGTGCCGGTGGTTCAGCTGCTGCTAGATTAAGTATAGAATCTGAGAAAACGAGAGAGCATGTCGAAAAATTAGGTCAATTTTTACAATGGCATGGTGCTTTAACTTTAGATTTTATACGTACCGACGGTTATTTTTATTACATAGAATGCAATCCTAGAATGGTTGAACCTGCTAATGCCTACAAAGCAGGAGTTAACTTCCCAAAAATCATGATAGAGTTAGCCAATGGCTGCTATTCCAAATCTGATGTTAGTGTTGGGCAAGCAGGGGTAGGGACGCATAGCCTGATGGCTTTGCTTATCGGCACTGCTGAAAGAACCAAGAGCAGAAGAATGATATTACAAACCATAGGGCACTGACTTTTTAAAAGTGACAGTGAAGAGGTTTTAACCCCAGTTTGGAAAGACTTTTTGAGTTTTATTCCTCTTGCCATTATTATAATCCGATTATTGATAAATCCTGGAAGTGTCACAAAACTGGTCAATAATACTGTTAAACATTACAGTGTAGAAGCAGCCACCCTAAAAAATCTTTGAATAAATGACTTCATTTATTCAAATAGAAAAAGGAACATTCCGTTAGTTTACTTATTCTTTTCTACGGGATTTTCGCAAATAACAAAAAATGCTATAACATAAAAATGAAAGGAACTGAACACGGGACTAAATCCCTAGGAAAAAAGATAAAACTGCCTAGACGTAACCGTCGTTGTTAGTTTTCCTATTTTTCTACGGGATTTTTCACAAGCGAATCGTCCCTTTGTATCTTAATATGAAACCAATTATTTCCATCATCATGGGCTCCAAATCCGACTGGGCAACCATGCAAAAAACCGCCGAAGTGCTAGATCGCTTCGGAGTTACCTACGAAAAAAAAGTCGTCTCTGCCCACCGCACACCTGATCTCATGTTTCAACATGCGGAAGAAGCCCGCAGTCGCGGTATCAAGGTCATTATTGCAGGTGCTGGAGGCGCAGCCCATTTACCAGGTATGGTAGCAGCAAAAACCACTCTGCCTGTCATTGGTGTACCAGTCAAATCACGTGCTCTTAGTGGCGTGGACTCGCTCTACTCTATCGTACAGATGCCAGGTGGCGTGCCTGTGGCGACAATGGCTATCGGTGAAGCAGGCGCGACCAATGCGGCCCTCTTTGCCCTCCGTCTCCTGTCAGTAGAGGATCAGGCTATTGCGACAGCTTTGGCAGATTTTGCAGAGGAACAAGGAAAAATCGCTGAGGAGTCTAGTAATGAGCTCATCTAAAACAATCGGAATTATCGGTGGTGGTCAGCTGGGGCAGATGATGGCCATTTCTGCTATCTACATGGGGCACAAGGTCATCGCGCTGGATCCAGCGGCGGATTGCCCAGCCTCTCGCGTGGCAGAGATTATCGTGGCGCCTTATAATGACGTGGATGCCCTTCGTCAGTTGGCTGAGCGTTGCGATGTCCTGACCTATGAGTTTGAAAATGTCGATGCTGACGGTTTGGATGCCGTTATCAAGGATGGTCAGCTCCCTCAAGGGACAGACCTACTTCGTATTTCTCAAAATCGCATTTTTGAAAAGGACTTTCTCGCAAACAAGGCCCAAGTCACCGTGGCACCTTACAAGGTCGTGACTTCTAGCCAAGACTTGGCGGATATCGACCTGTCGAAAAACTATGTTCTCAAAACGGCGACTGGTGGCTACGATGGCCATGGGCAAAAGGTTATTCGCTCGGCAGCAGACTTGGAAGAAGCCCATGCTTTAGCCGATTCAGCAGCTTGTGTCTTGGAAGAATTCGTCAATTTTGACCTTGAAATTTCTGTCATCGTGTCAGGAAATGGCAAGGATGTGACAGTTTTCCCAGTTCAGGAAAATATTCACCGCAACAATATCCTGTCTAAGACCATCGTGCCAGCTCGCATTTCGGAAAGGCTAGCAGATAAAGCCAAAGCCATGGCAGTGCGAATAGCAGAACAATTGAACCTCTCTGGTACTCTCTGCGTGGAAATGTTTGCGACAGCTGATGACATCATCGTCAATGAGATTGCCCCACGGCCACACAACTCTGGCCACTACTCTATCGAAGCCTGCGATTTCTCGCAGTTTGACACCCATATTTTAGGCGTTCTTGGAGCACCATTGCCAACTATTAAACTGCATGCGTCTGCCGTTATGCTCAATGTTCTCGGCCAGCACGTCGAGGCCGCTGAAAAATATGTCACAGAAAATCCAAGCGCCCACCTCCACCTGTATGGTAAAATAGAAGCGAAGCACAACCGTAAAATGGGGCATGTGACCTTGTTTAGTAGTGTGCCGGACGAGGTGGAGGAGTTTGGGGAGTAAGACAGGACCCCAGTTATAAGGTCCGTCGTCTTACCCCTGCAAAGTTGACTAGGCTTGTCGTATCTGATAAAGTCAGCAAGAGAAGTCAGTCAACTACTGCTGGAAAGGGATTGATTTTTTAGGTGAAGTGAAATGCCACTAGAATATTTTGAGATAAAAAAGTTATTAAGAAGCCAAATAAGTTTGGTTGATTCTCTTATGAACAAAGCATTAAAGTATATGTTGCTCTATGGAATTTTATTGTTGGTTTTCTCTGTTAGGTATTCACAAAATACTAGCGATTCTATTATAATTTTTATTTTATTGCTTATTATGGGAATGCTCTATAGATTAAATGTTCTTTCTGAGAGAATAAGTCTTAAGAATTTAACGATAACTTTTAGAAAAGGCAATTTTTTAGAAACCAAATATATAGAGTTACTAGTCTCTGATATAGAAAGTTCCTTAAATAAAATAAATAGTTTTGTAAATTGGAGTTGTGGTATTTTAGCTACTATTTCAATATTTGCTAGTACGATATATCTTAACTTTTTAAAAGATCTTGTTTCTAAGGAAGAACTTGCAAAACTATTAGGTGGAGAAAATAGTAGTTTACAAAATAGCTTTATTGGGGGGTTATGGCAATTAATGTTAATGATAATTTTAGTGTTATTAGTGTATTACCTAACTGTTCAAGCTTTTACTTATGATAGGCGATTTGTAATTATTGTTTTGAAAAGTAGTCGTTATATTGATGAAAATGATGAAATAATAGTTGGTTTTTTAAATAAGTTGCAATATATTATAAAAAATTTTATTTCAGGGATATAATGTATACAACAAAAACGGTTGAAGACTATCAGAGGTAGGTTTATGATTCAAATCATCGTCAATGCTTTTGTGGAAGAAGGCAAAGAAACTGCTGTTGTGGAAGTGCTCTTTGCCAGCGCCGACCATGAAAAAGTAAAAGCCAAATATCAGGAATTAAAGATTCAATATCCAGACAATTATCTGGCTATCTATGATTTGCCTTTGGATACAGCTCTAAGTAGCTTGCCACACTATCCGTCGGTGGCGATAAGCAAGGAGGAATTTAATTAGCCTATGAAAACTATCGGTCTGATTGGCGGTATGAGTTGGGAAAGTACCACATCTTACTACCAAATAATCAACGAAACCATCAAAAAAGAGCTGGGTGGCTTGCATTCAGCCAAGATTCTGCTTTACAGTGTTGATTTTGCAGAGATTGAACATTATCAGGCAGTCGGGAACTGGGAGAAAAGCGGTCAACTTTTGACAGATATTGCTCAGCGCTTGGAGCAAGCAGGTGCGGATTTCATCGTTATTTGTACCAACACCATGCACAAGGTTGCTCCGCAGATACAAGAAAAGATTACGATTCCAATCTTGCATATTGCGCAGGCAACTGCGCAGGCCTTGTTGGCTGACGGTATTCAAAAAGTCGGCCTCCTAGGAACCAAGTACACCATGACTCAAGATTTTTATAAGGAGAAATTAATAGAATCTGGGTTAGAAGTGCTGATTCCAGACCAAGCTGGTATTACAGAGGTCAATCGGATCATTTATGACGAGCTCTGTCTAGGAGATATCAAAGAAAGCTCAAAGCAGACTTATCTTACCATTATAGATGATTTGAAAAAAGCAGGCGCTGAAGCTGTTATCTTGGGGTGTACCGAGATAGTTCTCCTCGTCAAGCAATCCGACACTGACCTGCCTCTCTACGACACAACAGTGATCCATGCACAGAAAGCAGCGGAGTGGGCGATAAATAAGTGACCATAGAAGACAAGCGCAACCGTAGAGTAGGGCATGTAACTTTGTTTAGTGATGCGCCGGATAGTGTTATTGAGTTTGGGGATTGAAACAGTTCTTATTTGGATGTTATTATATCTCATCTTAATAGTCCTGTTTTCTTTAGTAAAGAGATTGACCTAAAAGTTGAGTAGTTACTATTATAAGGAATAGATTTTGAATGGAAAATAATTCTTTAGATTTTAGATTGATAAATAATTTGTTGTTACCATCAATTAACTATGTATCTAAAAAAGATTTGAAAAAAAGAGATTTTTTAAGCATTTTATACGGAATTCTTTTTTTAATATTTACATGCATACTTGTAGTTGTAGTTTATCAGCAGTTAAAACCGTTTATTTTACAGACGGCAGTATCATTTGCTAATTTATACTTTATAACAGATGCAATATTTTCAGGGAAGAAAGAGTTTCTACAATATGTACCATCAACTCAGAATGTACATTCTGTCATATTATCTTCTGAAATAATTTTTGATAAGTTATCCTTACTTTTTAAAATGTTTTTTCCTATGATATTATCGTTGGTTACAATGTTAATTTTTAAGAAACAAAATTTTTTGTCGAGAGTAATTATTATAATCTTAACAATTCTAATTTATACCCTAATCTTTGAAGTTTATTTTCAAGCAACGTTAATTATTATTTTATTTGGTATTTTAATTATTTTTCATCCTATTGGAGATGGTAAATATTATACTGTTGTGCAATATTTTAATTATCTTGAAGAAATTCTTTATAATTGGCGGAGGAATCGTAAAAAAAATAAAAATAATAGAAAGAACATCATACTTTTAATTATTTCTTCCATAACTATGAGTTATTGTCTATTTAGATTCTTTCCGGGAGGAGGGGCAAGTTTTTCTTTACTTCTAACTTTATTAGTAGTATTTATTATGTGGATCTACAATGGAAGTGCTGGCAAAGAAAGTAAATTATTAAAAAAAATATTTATTTATATTATATTTTTTGGATTTACTTTAATTGGGAATTTAGAAATTGGTTCTGATGTTTTAAAAGTACCAGTATTATTTATTACTTTATTCTTTGCATTAGATCGGATTATTGCATTGTCAAAAGAAATGAAGGAAATAATTATTGAAAAAAGTATATTGTATTACTATGAATATGAAAATATAGAAAAATTACTTTTAATAAAAGAACTAATAAATATTGAGATTCTGCATGAAGTAGATGTGTCTGAATTGGAGTTGGCAAAACAAATAGCTATTAGAATTAAATTGGGTATCTACCAAGAAGTGCTAAAGTTATCAGATATTTATATAAAAAGAGAGTTTAAAAACTATCGTCACTTTGTAGAAGGAAATATTTTTTTACTAACTTTTGATGAAACAACTTTAGATGATGCGGTATCTTTGGAATCTTTAAAAGAAAGCCTCTTCGATATACTTAAATTAGAAGAACAAAATATTCTTTTGCCAGAGTTATATGAAATATACGCAAAAGTATTATTTAAATTAGAGCAATTTGATGATGCTATAGTTTACTTTGAGGAAAATATAATGTATATAAGCGAAGAATCGAGATTAATGTATATTAAAGCATGTGAACAAGTTGGAAATATAAAACAAGCTGAATATATACGTCGAAATTATTAATGATAGAATCAAGGAGAAAAATCATGATCAACCGTTACTCTCGCCCTGAAATGGCGAACATTTGGAATGAGGAAAATAAGTACAAGGCTTGGCTGGAGGTAGAGATTCTGGCTGATGAGGCCTGGGCTGAGTTGGGTGAGATTCCCAAGGAAGATGTGGCCTTGATTCGTGAGAAGGCAGGCTTTGACATTGACCGCATTTTGGAGATTGAGCAGGAGACGCGCCACGATGTGGTTGCCTTTACTCGGGCAGTTTCTGAGACGCTGGGTGAGGAGCGCAAGTGGGTGCACTATGGCCTGACCTCGACCGATGTGGTGGATACGGCCTACGGCTACCTCTACAAGCAGGCCAATGACATTATTCGTGAGGACCTGCGTCGCTTTACCGACATCATTGCAGAGCGGGCGCGGGAGCACAAGTTCACCATCATGATGGGACGGACCCACGGAGTGCATGCGGAGCCGACGACTTTCGGTCTTAAGCTCGCGACTTGGTACAGCGAAATGAAGCGCAACATCGAGCGTTTCGAGATTGCAACTGCGGGTGTGGAAGCTGGGAAAATTTCTGGTGCGGTTGGGAACTTTGCCAACATTCCGCCATTTGTGGAAAGCTATGTCTGTGAGAAATTAGGCATCCGTCCGCAGGAGATTTCGACCCAAGTCTTGCCGCGTGACCTCCACGCTGAATACTTCTCTGCTTTGGCCTTGATTGCGACGTCTATTGAGCGCATGGCGACCGAGATCCGCGGTCTGCAAAAGTCTGAGCAGCGCGAGGTGGAAGAGTTCTTTGCCAAGGGTCAAAAGGGTTCATCTGCCATGCCTCACAAGCGCAACCCTATCGGCTCTGAAAATATGACTGGTCTGGCGCGTGTCATTCGTGGTCACATGGTGACAGCCTTTGAGAATGTCTCTCTCTGGCATGAGCGCGATATTTCCCACTCATCAGCTGAGCGGATTATCGCACCGGACACGACCATTCTCATCGACTATATGCTCAACCGCTTCGGTAATATCGTCAAGAACTTGACCGTCTTCCCAGAAAACATGAAGCGCAACATGAACTCAACCTTTGGTCTTATCTTCAGCCAGCGGGCTATGTTGACCTTGATTGAGAAAGGCATGACCCGTGAGCAAGCCTATGACTTGGTGCAGCCAAAGACTGCCCAGTCTTGGGATAATCAAGTAGACTTCAAGCCTCTGCTCGAAGCAGATCCAGAAGTCACTTCCCGCCTGACTCAGGAAGAGATTGATGAAATCTTCAATCCAACTTATTACACCAAGCGCGTGGATGAAATCTTCAAGCGCGTGGGTTTGGAATAAACATAAAAACGAGCCTGGGCAAAAAGTCCAGGCTTTTGAATCTAAATTAGAAAAAATAGATGACGCAGTGGTTGATTGGCATCTTCCTTCGCTTTTTAAGCTCCAAAGATGACCTAATCAACTGTGCGGGGGTGGGAAGACGAGCTTTTTTAACTTGTTTGAAGTTCTTTCCCACTCTCGTTTTCTTTGTCTTAAATCTGACTGGCCATTTGCCCGATTTTCTGCAGCATTTCTTGGCGTTGTTGGTCCGTCTTGCGTTCTACTCCGTTGAGCTCGGTCAGTTTGACTGGGGTAATTCCGCACAGTTTCAGAACTTGATTCTTCAGTACCTTGCCATAGTCTTGGACAAAAGGCAGGGCAAAGGCTGGTGTATTATGGCTGGCGATAATACATCCGGACTTGCCTTGCAGGTGGCCTTGCATGCCTACTTTCTTATAAGAATAGGCAAAGTCAGCAGCAAAGACGCGGTCGATAAAGCCTTTGAGAATGGCCGGCATACCGCTCCACCAGATAGGGAAAATGAAAATCAGATGGTCTGCCCAAGTAATCAAATCCCGGTATTTGGCCATTTCAGGGTCTTTGTGCAGGTCACGGCGTCTATGTTCTTGGTCAAAGCGCAAGATCGGATCAAAATTTTCAGCATACAAGTCCAAGGTTTTCACCTCATGCTTCTTAGAAAGGTTGCTTTGAACTTCTTTGAGAATAGCAGCATTGAAGCCAGTTGGGCTGGGGTGGGTGTAAATAATCAAGGTTTTCATGATCGTTCTCCTTTGATATAAATGTCAAGCATGTGTTCAATCGTGCTTTGGATAGCTTGAGGATCAAGGTCTTGCCCGATAGGACTGTTGGCCAGAACGGCTAGACCCGTGATAAAGCTCCAAAAGTGAAAAAGGCTTTCCGCTTCGCTATTGCTAAAATTTTCCTCCTTGCGAAGCTTTAAAACAAGCTCCTTAAATTTATCAAATCCAGGCAGGTCAGACTCCAAGAGAATGGTGTCCCGAGTCACCTTCATATATTTAAAAGGAAATTTGATAAAAAGAGCTTCGAAAAAATGAGGGTAGGTCTTGGCAAAAATAATAAAATTAAGACCAAGCTGGGTCAGCTGATCACGCGCAGAACCTGTCGCATCAATCTTTTCATTGATTTCCTGATTGAGAAACAGCGAAAGCTGGGTCAAAACGACCTTAAGGTAGCCTTCCTTGCTCTCAAAATGGCGGTAAGGGCTGCCGTGAGTCACACCGCAGGCCTTGGCAACAGTCCTGAGCGAAAGCTGTTCAATTCCATGTTTTCCGATTTCGTCAATCCCTGTTTGGATGAGCTGTTCTTTCAGCTGGGCAGTATTGCGTTTCATGTATCTCCTCCGAAAAGTATACACTGTCTACTTATCTATCTTTAGTATACACTGTCTACTTTTTCTTGTCAACTAATTTGATGTTTTCTTCTAGTCTAAGATGTGGCAGAATTTGCTTTCGGTAAGATAAAATGTTAAAATGATATCAAAATGATAGCGCTTTCTTTTTAGAGCAAATTGCTCATTATAGAGAAGCGCAGAGAAACGGAGGACATCTATGAAGAAAATTATCAACGATCCAACGGCGGTTGTGGACGAGATGCTGGATGGCTTGGCCTATATTCACAGTGATTTGGTTTATCGGGTGGAGGGCTTTGATATCATTGCCCGCAAGAGTGAGAAGACAGGCAAGGTTGGCCTGATTTCTGGTGGTGGCAGTGGCCATGAGCCTTCCCACGCTGGCTTTGTCGGTGAGGGCATGCTGTCGGCCGCTATCTGCGGAGCAGTCTTTACTTCACCAACACCTGATCAGGTCTTGCAGGCTATCAAGGAAGCAGATGAGGGAGCTGGGGTCTTCATGGTAATCAAGAATTACTCCGGTGACATCATGAACTTTGAAATGGCTCAGGAAATGGCTGAGATGGAAGGGATTGAGGTGGCTAGTGTCATCGTAGATGACGATATCGCAGTGGAAGACAGCCTCTATACTCAAGGCCGCCGTGGAGTGGCTGGCACCATCCTTGTCCATAAGATTCTAGGGGATGCGGCGCGTGCAGGCAAATCTCTGACTGAAATCAAGGCTCTGGCTGATGAGCTAGTCAAAAATATTCACACAGTTGGCTTGGCTCTGAGCGGGGCAACCGTTCCGGAAGTCGGCAAGCCTGGTTTTGTTTTGGCTGATGATGAGATAGAGTTCGGCATTGGCATCCATGGTGAGCCAGGCTATCGCAAGGAAAAGATGCAGCCGTCTAAGGACTTAGCTAAAGAATTAGTCGAAAAGCTAAGTCAGTCTGTTGAGCTCAAATCTGGCAAGAAAATCGGCATCCTCATCAATGGTATGGGTGCAACACCACTCATGGAGCAGTATGTCTTTGCGGCCGATGTAGCAAATCTTCTGGCAGAAGCTGGAGTCGAAGTTGTCTATAAAAAGCTGGGTAATTACATGACCTCCATTGATATGGCGGGGATTTCTCTGACCTTTATCCAGCTGGAACAGCCAGACTGGCTGACAGCTCTCAACAGTCCTGTCACGACAGCCGCTTGGTAAGGAGGTACTTATGGACGCAGCAAGAGCAAAAAAATGGATGCAGTTGTTCAACGATAAGATCCAGGACCAAAAAGCTTATCTATCTGATCTCGATACACCCATCGGTGATGGCGATCATGGCGCCAATATGGCTAGGGGAATGGCAGCAGCAGTAGAGAGTCTAGCTGCTAAGGACTTTGCCAGTGCGGCTGAGGTTTTTCAGGCTGTTTCCATGCAGCTGATTAGCAAGGTCGGCGGTGCTTCAGGCCCTCTTTATGGCTCGGCCTTCATGGGCATGGCCAAGGCTGAAAAAGACGGCAAAGACTTGTCAGAAGTCATCCAAGCTGGTCTGGACATGATTCAGAAGCGGGGCAAGGCTGTGCCAGGCGAGAAGACCATGGTGGATGTCTGGTCGAGGATTCCTGTTTCTCTGCAGTCTGGAGACTTGACGCATGAAAAAATTAGCTCCTTAGTGGAAGCGACCAAGGATTTGAAGGCGACTAAGGGGCGGGCTTCCTATGTCGGGGAGCGCTCTATCGGTCATATCGATCCCGGTTCGGCTTCATCTGGTCTCCTCTTTGAGGCTCTTTTAGAAACGGAGGCAGGCTGATGGCAGATACTGGCATTCTTATCGTTTCTCATTCCCAAAACCTGGCCCAAGGTTTGTTTGACATCATTTCGCAGGTGGCGGCAGATGTGGCCATCAGCTATGTAGGCGGGCTAGAAGACGGCAGCATCGGGACCAGCTTTGAAGGGATTCAGGCAGCTTTAGATGCCAATGACAAGGACATTATTTTGGCCTTTTTCGATCTGGGCTCGGCTCGGATGAATCTAGAAATGGTCGCAGACTTTTCTGACAAGGAAATCATTATCAATAATGTTCCCTTAGTAGAAGGCGCTTATACGGCTGCTGCCCTTCTTCAGGCTGGGGCAGATTTGCCTAATGTTTTGCTTCAGGTCCGTGAAATGGAAATAAAGAAATAGCAGGTTTTCTAGAGACTTAATAAACGACTTCATTTGCAAAATAAGGAACATTTTATATCAAAAAGCTGGGATTCAACTCCAGCTTTTTTGCTTTATAATTATACCAATCTTCAGGAAAACAGCCTGTGTTTCTTATTTTTTCTTCTTTAAATCGATTAAAAATAGGACAAATACATAATATGTGGTTAATTTTTGACACAATTCACTTTTTAATGAACAAAAATTTTTAGAATGAATTGCAAATTGGTATAGATAGACTTATAATAGATATAAGTACACAAGATGAAACAAAAAACGACAGCCGATTAGAAGCCATCGTTTTCAATCTTAGTGATCCCGATTACAGGAAATGAACTTGATCTTGAAGAAGTCACCGCGTTTGTAAGTTTCGCTGTACTCTAAGATTTGTCCAGTGCTTTCCAGCTGGGTAATCTTCACCTGATGAACGGTCGGGAAGTTGGTATCAACTTCCAGTACTTTCGCAACATCTTTTGGTGTTGGGAAGACAATTTCATTGGTCTCTTCAAAATGCTCATCATTCATGTGAATGTGGTAGTCAGTTTTGAAGCGGTTGTAGATAGAGCTGTAGTAGTCCATATCTGGATAGTTAGGATTGATGTACTGCTCAGGGATATAGGTTTGGTGATAGATATAGACTTTATCGCCAGTCCGTCTGATCCGATCAATCTTATAGTAGAACTGCGTTGGTGCTAGTTCTAGCTTATCCAAGATTTTCAGGTCATTCCCACGCTTGATGGAGAGAACAGTCACCTTATCTTTTTGGATAGGGAAGGTCTCAACGTCAGAAAATTCCACCAGTTTGTGCTTTCTTGCACGTGAAACGAAGGTCCCCTTGCCTTGCTGGCGGATGATGTAACCATCATTGGCCAGTTCATTCAAAGCGCGGACAACAGTAATGGAGCTGACATTAAACATCTGAATCAGCTCAGCCTCTGTGTAAAACTTATCGCCATTTTCAAATTTGCCAGAAATGATTTGCTGCTTGAGCTCATCTTTGATTTGTTGGTATTTTGGAATAGCCATTTTGTTCACCTCTCTTTTTTTTACTTCTCTTACTTAAGATTTTAACATATTTTAAAAAAAAATGTTGACATTTATGCAAAGATTTATTATATTAATATTAATAAGAGATGAAAGCGGTTTTATAACTGGGGGAACATCAGATGGCAAGATTCAAAATTGGTCATTCCTTCTGTTTGGATGACCGGGAGTTTAAGATTTTATCGGGAGCCATTCACTATTTTCGGGTACAGCCTGAGGATTGGTATCATTCCCTTTATAATCTCAAAGCTCTGGGCTTTAATACAGTGGAGACCTATCTTCCTTGGAATATGCACGAACCTCAAAAAGGTGTTTTTGACTTCCAAGGGATTTTAGATATTGAGGCATTTTTACAGACAGCTCAGGATTTGGGACTTTATGCCATTATCCGCCCTTCGCCTTTTATCTGCGCGGAATGGGAGTTCGGTGGTCTGCCGGCCTGGCTGCTCAATGAAAATATGCGCATCCGCTCATCAGACGAGGCCTTTCTGCAGGCTGTAGCCAGCTATTATGACGAGCTGCTGCCGCGACTGACTCCAAGGCTGCTGGACAATGGGGGAAATATCCTCATGATGCAGGTGGAAAATGAGTACGGTTCTTATGGGGAAGACAAGGCCTATCTGAGAGCAATCAGACAGCTCATGGAAGAACGAGGTGTAACCTGTCCGCTCTTTACTTCAGACGGACCTTGGCGGGCTACGCTTCAAGCGGGTACACTGATTGATGATGATGTCTTTGTGACAGGAAATTTCGGCTCCAAGGCAGATTACAATTTTGCCCAGATGCAGGAATTCTTTGACGAGTATGGGAAAAAGTGGCCGCTCATGTGTATGGAGTTCTGGGATGGCTGGTTCAATCGCTGGAAAGAGCCTGTCATCAAGCGAGATCCAGACGAACTGGCTCAAGCTGTTCACGAAGTGCTCCAGCAGGGCTCAATCAATCTCTATATGTTTCATGGCGGTACCAACTTTGGCTTCATGAACGGCTGTTCGGCTAGAGGTGTCATTGACCTGCCACAGGTAACTTCCTATGACTATGATGCTCTACTCGATGAGCGTGGCAATCCGACGGACAAGTACTATGCAGTCCAGAGGATGCTGAAAGAGAATTATCCAGAGTATCCACAGATGGAGCCGCTGGTGAAAGAGTCTTTTGAGCTTAGGAATATTCCGCTCAGTCAGAAAGTCAGTCTCTTTGAGACCCTGCCTGACTTGGCAGAGCCTATCGAAAGTCTCTATCCGATGAAGATGGAGGAGCTGGGGCAAAATGTCGGCTACCTGCTCTATCGGACTTGGGCTAGTTGGGATGCTGATCAGGAAAGGCTCCGTGTCATTGACGGCCGTGACCGTATGCAGCTCTATGTGGACGGTCAGCACATTGCAACCCAGTACCAGACAGAAATCGGTCAGGATATTATGGTGGACGGTCAGAAAAAGGCAGAGCACCAGCTTGACATTCTGATGGAAAATATGGGCCGGGTCAATTATGGGCACAAACTCTTGGCAGATACCCAGCAGAAGGGCATTCGTACCGGTGTCTGCAAGGATCTGCACTTCCTGCTTGACTGGCAGCATTATCCACTGCCACTGGACCATCCAGAAAAGATTGACTTTTCAAAAGGGTGGCAGGAAAAGCAACCAGCTTTCTACGCTTTTGATTTTAAAACGAAAGCGCTTAAAGATACTTATCTGGATCTGTCCGACTTTGGCAAGGGCGTCGTCTTTGTCAACGGTGTCAACATTGGCCGCTTCTGGAATGTCGGACCGACCTTATCGCTTTATATTCCGCATAGCCTGCTCAGAGAAGGCAACAATCGCATCATTATCTTTGAGACAGAAGGGATCTACAACGAAACCATTCACTTAGTTAACCAACCTACATTTAAAACAATAAAGGGGGAAAATCTATGACAATAGTAGGTGCACGTATCGATGGACGTTTGATCCATGGACAGGTAGCCAATCTTTGGACTACAAAGCTTAACATTTCACGCATTATGGTGATTGACGATGAGGTGGCTGAAAATGCTATCGAAAAGAGCGGGCTCAAGCTCGCAACGCCAGCTGGTGTGAAACTCAGTGTCTTGCCGATTGCTAAGGCAGCAGAAAATATCTTGGCCGGCAAGTATGATTCACAGCGACTCTTGATTGTCGCTCGCAAGCCAGACCGCTTCCTGCGGTTGGTCGAAGCTGGTGTTCCACTGGAAACGCTGAACGTCGGCAATATGTCTCAGTCAGACGAAACTCGCTCCATTACCCGCTCTATCAACGTGGTAGATGCAGATGTTGAAGCCTTTCACAAGCTGCACGAAAAAGGAGTCAAATTGACAGCGCAAATGGTTCCCAACGATCCGGTTGAGGATTTCATGAAGTTATTAAAATAAGACAAAATTTTAGGAGGACATTGTTATGATACAATGGTGGCAAATTTTACTACTCACTTTGTACTCAGCTTATCAAATCTGTGATGAGTTGACCATCGTTTCGTCAGCAGGATCCCCTGTATTTGCCGGATTCATTACTGGTTTGATTATGGGTGATTTGACGACCGGTTTGTTTATCGGTGGTAGCCTGCAATTGTTCGTTCTTGGTGTAGGGACATTTGGTGGGGCTTCTCGTATTGATGCGACATCAGGTGCCGTTTTGGCGACAGCCTTCTCCGTAGCACAAGGCATTAAGCCAGAGTTGGCTATTGCGACAATCGCAGTACCGGTAGCAACTTTGCTAACTTACTTTGATATCTTGGGCCGTATGACAACGACTTACTTTGCGCACCGTGTGGATGCAGCAGTTGAACGCTTCGACTATAAAGGTATTGAACGCAACTATCTCTTAGGTGCACTTCCTTGGGCTCTGTCTCGTGCCCTCCCAGTCTTTCTGGCTCTGGCATTTGGTGGAGCATTTGTACAAGCGATAGTAGATGGTGTTGCTGGTGTGAAATGGCTGGCTGCAGGATTGACACTGGCTGGTCGTATGTTACCAGGACTTGGATTTGCTATCTTGCTTCGTTACCTTCCAGTTAAACGCAATCTTCACTACTTAGCTCTTGGTTTTGGCTTGACGGCTATGCTGACTGTGCTTTACTCAAACATTCAAACTTTGGGTGGGGCTGTATCTAGCATTGTTGGAACTCTTCCAAAAGATGCTGCGATTACATTTGCCAACAATTTCAAAGGCTTGTCTATGATTGGTGTAGCTATCTTTGGTATCTTCCTTGCCGTACAGCATTTCAAATATAGCCAAAGAACAGTAGTTGCTGCTCCAGCTGCTAGCACAAACTCAGAAAGTGAGGAAATTGAAGATGACGAACTCTAATTATAAATTAACCAAAGAAGATTTTAAACAAATCAATAAACGCAGCTTGTTCACTTTCCAATTAGGCTGGAACTACGAGCGGATGCAAGGTTCTGGCTATCTCTACATGCTCCTGCCTCAGCTGCGCAAAATGTACGGAGACGGCACTCCTGAATTGAAAGAAATGATGAAATTGCATACGCAATTCTTCAATACTTCACCTTTCTTCCATACTATTATTGCAGGTTTTGACCTAGCTATGGAAGAAAAAGATGGGGTTAAATCAAAAGATGCGGTCAATGGTATCAAGACAGGTCTTATGGGACCGTTCGCTCCTCTTGGAGACTCTATCTTTGGCTCTCTTGTGCCAGCTATCATGGGATCTATCGCTGCTACCATGGCTATCGCAGGCCAACCTTGGGGAATTTTCCTTTGGATTGCTGTAGCAGTTGCTTATGACATTTTCCGTTGGAAACAGTTAGAATTCGCCTACAAAGAAGGTGTCAATCTCATCACCAACATGCAAAGCACTTTGACAGCTCTTGTTGAAGCGGCTTCTGTACTGGGGATCTTCATGGTTGGTGGTTTGATTGCTACTATGATCAACTTTGAAGTATCTTGGGTATGGAACATCGGTAAAAAAGCGATTGATTTCCAAGATATGATGAATCTGATCTTCCCACGTTTGATTCCAGCAGTCTTTACAGGCTTTATCTTCTGGCTTTTGGGCAAGAAAGGAATGAACTCTACTAAGGCTATTTTCATTATCATTATCATGGCAGTAAGCTTCTCTGCTATCGGCTACTTCCTGCTAGGACAAGTACCAGAGTAATGGAGTAATTTATGAGCAAGAAATTAGTTTTAGTCAGCCACGGTCGCTTTTGTGAAGAACTGAAAACAACTACGGAAATGATTATGGGGCCTCAGGAAGACATCCATGCAGTAGCCCTGCTTCCGGAGGAAGGCCCAGAAGATTTTGCAGCTAAATTCTTAGAGACGGTCAAAGATTTTGAGGATTACTTGGTTTTTGCGGATCTCTTGGGGGGCACTCCTTGTAATGTAGTCAGCCGCTTCATTATGGAAGGACAGGATATCGAGCTTTATGCGGGGGTCAATCTGCCCATGGTCATTGAGTTTATTAACGCTTCTTTGACAGGAGCAGAAGTCAGCTATCCATCCAAGGCAGCAGAGAATATTGTTAAGGTTAATGATGTTCTAGCTGGCCTAATGGATGATGAAGATGAATAAAGCTTGAACAACCACTTCTAGTTGGGTCAAGTTCTTGCGCTGTCAGCAGATGGGAGACTGCTGATAGGTAAGGATTGGCCACGGTGGATGATTCAAGCATATTGGTCTAAGAGGAATTTGGGAGATGCCTCTTAGCTTAGGGAAATGGATGGTTCAGCATTGCAAAATGCAGTCGCTGTCTAGTTTGAAAAAGCTTGTTAAAAGCATATTTCAAGTCTGGCCATCGTTGCGGGGGTGGGACAGCGAGCCGAAAATCTTGGATTTTCTGGATTTCTGTCCCACTCCCCCTTTTTTCAAATAATGGAAAGGAATGAGAAAGAGAATGTTAGATTATTCACAGGAAGAATTGCAGCGTCTGGGGGCTGACATCACAACGCGAGAAATCTATCAGCAGCCTGAGGTTTGGCAGGAAGCCTTTGACAGTTACAAGGCTCAGGCCGCAGCTATCGCTGCTTTTCTGAAAGAAATCGAGGACAAACATGACTACATCAAGGTCATTTTTGCCGGAGCTGGCTCATCAGCCTATGTCGGAGATACCTTGACACCTTATTTCAGGCAGATTTATGATGAGCGCAAATGGAATTTCAACGCTATTGCGACGACAGATATCGTGGCCAATCCCTTGGTACATCTGAAGAGAGAAGTGCCGACAGTACTGGTTTCCTTTGCCCGCAGCGGTAATTCCCCAGAAAGTGTAGCGACTGTGGACTTGGCCAAGCAGCTGGTAGATGACTTGTACCAGATTACCATTACCTGTGCTGCCCAAGGCAAGCTGGCCCAGCAGGCCCAAGGTGATGAAAAGAATCTTTTGCTCCTGCAGCCAGAAGCTTCTAATGATGCTGGCTTTGCCATGACTTCTAGCTTCAGCTCTATGATGCTGACAGCCCTTTTAGTCTTTGACCGGGCTGAATTAGCCCAGAAGGAAGCCAAGGTTGCGGCTCTGCTTCAGCTCAGTCAGGATGTTTTGGGACGTGTTGCAGATGTGCAGCAGCTGGTTGATTTGAATTTCAGTCGGGTCATTTATCTGGGGGTAGGGCCTTTCTTTGGTTTGGCACATGAAGCCCAGCTTAAGATTTTAGAGTTGACAGCCGGCCAAATTGCGACCATGTACGAAAGCCCAGTCGGTTTCCGGCATGGACCTAAGTCGCTGATTAACCAAGACACCGTCGTTCTGGTCTTTGGTTCGGCAGATGCCTATACCAAGGCTTATGATTTGGATTTGGTGCGGGAAGTGGCTGGTGACGGGATTGTCCGCAGGCTGGTGATGCTGACTGACCGGGAGGAGCAGTTGGAAGGAGTCGAGCAAGTAGTGCTAAGTACCCAAGAGCCTCTGGGAGATAGCTATCGCATCTTCCCTTACATTGTTTACGCTCAGCTCTTTGCCCTCTTGTCCTCGCTCAAGGTCAAAAACCGTCCAGATACACCGTCTCCGACAGGCACGGTCAATCGTGTAGTACAGGGAGTTATCATTCACCCTTTTGGGCAGTAAGAAAAGGAAAAGTTATGGAGAAATTACAAATCAGTCACAAAAAAGTGAGCCATTTGAAAAAACTATCAAACGAGCAGGGGATTATCGGGGCTTTGGCCATTGACCAGCGTGGCTCGCTCAAGAAAATGCTGGCCAGCGGAGAAGATGCGCCATCTGGTGACCAAGCTCTGGTTCAGTTTAAAGAATTAATCTCTAGTCAGCTGACGCCCTATGCCAGCTCCATCCTGCTGGATCCAGAGTTCGGTCTGCCAGCAGCCGAGCTGCGAGCTGCGTCCTGTGGGCTAATAGTGGCCTACGAGAAGACCGGCTATGATGCGACAGCCGAGGGCCGCCTGCCGGACTTGCTGCCTAACTGGTCAGCTAGTCGCATCCGAGACATGGGCGCAGATGCCGTTAAGGTCTTGATTTACTATGATGTGGACGACAAGCCAGAAATCAACGATATCAAGCAGGCCTGGGTTGAGCGCGTGGGCAGTGAATGCTTAGCTGAGGATATTCCCTATTTTCTGGAGATTTTGACCTATGACGCTAAGAGTGACAGTGTCTTGGACGCTAACTATGCCAAGCTTAAGCCGCATAAGGTCAACGAGGCAGTCAAACTCTTTTCAGATTCCCGCTATCATGTAGATGTCTTAAAGGTTGAAGTGCCGGTCAATATGAACTTTGTCGAGGGCTTCACAAAAGAAGGAGTTCAGCCAGTCTACAGCGTGACGGAAGCCCGAGCTTTCTTTAAAGAACAGTCAGATGCGACGCACTTGCCTTTCATTTTCCTCAGCGCTGGTGTCAGTGCCGAGCTTTTCCAAGAAACGCTGCGGCTAGCCCATGAAGCGGGCTCACAGTTTAACGGCGTTCTGTGTGGACGGGCTACCTGGAAGGATGCAGTCTCAGTCTTTGCCCAAGAGGGAGCTGCAGCAGCTCAAGCGTGGCTGGACGAGACAGGCCGTCAGAATATCGAGGATCTTAATCAAGTCTTGCGCCAAACAGCGGTGTCTTGGGTGGACAAGCTTGACCTGCCTTTTGAAGACAGGACTTGGCAAGTTCGTGATTTTTAGCAGGATAGATAAAAGAGGTTTTGTATGAAATCTTACCGAGAATCCATTTTTGGCAAGCTGGGCGGTCAGGAGATTCTGGCTTATACTTTTGAAAACGATCGAGGTTATCGACTGACAGTCATGAACTACGGAGCGACCGTCATCCAGTATGTCACTCCTGATAAAAATAATCACTTTGACAATATCGTCGTTGGCTTTGATCAGTTTGAGGACTATATTGGGAACAGCCCTAAGCACGGAGCCAGCATTGGTCCAGTTGCTGGACGTATTGCTGGTGCAACATTTGATCTGAATGGTCAGACCTTTCAGCTAGAGGCCAATAATGGCTTAAACTGCAACCATAGTGGATCCAGCGGCTGGGACAGTAGCGTTTTTGAAGTAGAGGAAGTCAGTAATGACGGACTTACCTTTTATACAGAGCGGACTGACGGAACTGGCGGCTTCCCGGGCAATCTGAAAATCTGGATTTCCTATACCCTGACAGAGAAGGGCAAGCTGGAAATCTCCTATCAAGTTCAGACAGATCAAGATACCTTGGTCAATCCGACCAACCACAGCTATTTCAACCTGTCAGGTCGTTTCAATCAGCCCATTGATGACCATATCCTGCAGCTCAATACTGGTGGTGTCTATCCTATCGCAGCTGACGGTCTTCCTGAAAAAAAGGCTGATGCAGAGCGTGACTTTGTCAAGAAGCTGACCAAGGGCGCTTCCCTTAAAGAAATTTTCGCTGCGACCGATGAGCAAATTCGGCTAGTATCTGGCTTGGATCATCCTTTTGCTCTAAACCCAAGCCGAGATCAGGCAGGGACGCTCTATTATCCAGCATCGGGCCGCCGCCTGACTATTGAGACTCAGGCGCCCTGCTTAGTGATTTATTCAGCGAATTGTGTGGATGATTCGGTTCAGTTTGACGGCCAGCCTATGATTCAGCATAATGGCTTGGCTCTGGAAGCCCAGGCCCTGCCGGATGCCATTCACAGCAGCCAGCAGTCAGATGTCATTCTCAAGGCCGGTCAGATTTTTACCAGCAGGACGGTGTATTTTGCTGATGTACCAGCAACTTTATAAAGAAACAATCGCGAAAGAGCACAAAAAACGGCAGTACCTCCTTCTGCCGTTTTTCTTGGTCCAGTTTTCAGAGACTATGTTTTCATAAGTAGCTAATCTTAAGCAAGGAAAAAGGCTCCACTATCAAAAGCAAAATCTTTTTTGCTAACTGAATTTTACTTTAAGTTTTTCTTAAGCTAAGGCTGCTATACTTATTCTTATCAAATGAAGCCCCCTAACTTTGTTTGATAATCCTAAACTTTTTCATAATAATCTCCCATAAAGGCCACCCAATCCGGTGGTCTTTTTTTGCTCAAATTTTAGAATAAGACAGGATGTTTATCGGATTGTAACTCAAATGTTAAATTTTAAAGGATACGTTATACAAAGTTAAGGTTTCTTTAAGTTAGGGGCAGTATACTATGAGTATCAAATGAAGACCTCCTAACTTTATTTGATAGAAATCCTAAACTTTTTCATAATAATCTCCCATAAAGGCCACCCAATCCGGTGGTCTTTTTTTGTGTTCAGACGCGAATTAGATTTGCTTCCTCGGCTTTATTTTCTGCTATAATAGTTCTATGAGTAGAATTTTAGATAATGAATTAATGGGCGATGAGGAATTAGTGGAGCGCACCTTGCGTCCCCAGTATTTACAGGAGTATATCGGTCAGGACAAGGTCAAGAACCAGCTGAAGATTTTTATTGAAGCGGCTAAGCTAAGGGATGAGGCGCTGGACCACACCCTGCTTTTTGGCCCTCCAGGTCTGGGGAAGACGACCATGGCCTTTGTCATTGCCAATGAACTAGGCGTAAATCTCAAGCAGACTTCTGGTCCGGTGATTGAAAAGTCCGGTGATTTGGTTGCGATCTTAAATGACCTTGAACCGGGTGATGTCCTCTTTATAGATGAGATTCACCGCTTGCCAATGGCAGTAGAGGAAGTGCTGTACAGCGCTATGGAAGACTTTTACATCGACATTATGATTGGCTCAGGTGAGACCAGTCGCAGCGTCCATCTGGATTTGCCGCCTTTCACTCTGATTGGGGCGACCACTCGGGCAGGCATGCTGTCCAATCCTCTGCGGGCTCGCTTTGGAATTACTGGTCATATGGAGTATTATGAAACTGGCGACTTGACGGAAATTGTCGAGCGGACTGCAGAGATTTTTGAGATGGATATTACCCACGAGGCTGCGAAGGAGCTGGCTCTGCGTAGTCGAGGCACTCCGCGGATTGCCAATCGTTTGCTCAAGCGGGTGCGGGATTACGCGCAGATTATGGGCAATGGCCTGATTGATGATAAGATAACCGATCAGGCTCTCTCCATGCTGGATGTGGACCAGGAAGGGCTGGACTATGTGGATCAGAAGATTTTGAAGACTATGATTGAGGTCTATGGTGGCGGTCCGGTAGGGCTGGGAACCCTCTCGGTCAATATTGCTGAGGAGCGTGAAACAGTGGAGGACATGTATGAGCCTTACCTAATTCAGAAAGGCTTTGTCATGCGGACACGGACTGGGCGCGTGGCTACCCGCAAAGCCTATGAGCATTTAGGATATGAGTATATGAAGGAATGACGGAGACGTTGTTTCTTTTTTCATACATCAGAACAATATATTGTAGAATTATTATTTGCTCTAAAGAACATTATTCTATTATACTTTGCTTTAGAAATTATAGTATAATAGCGATAAAGGAGAAAAAGCTTATGGCAAAATCTAGATATATGAGCAGATTCAAATGGCTCATTGTTATTGTATTGTTGACTATCATTACTGTAGGAGGTATTTATATGTTTACCTTGAACAAAAAGTCCGAAGAAGAGCGTCGCAACAGAGAGTATGAAGTCAGTCTAGTAAAGGCTTTGAAGAATTCTTATGAAGGGATTGAGGAAATTGAGATAACAGAACCCTACTATACTGATAAACCAGGTTCTTGGTCTTGTGATGTAAAAATACGATTTAATAATGGAGAAAAAATAATTTATGGAATAAATCATAAATTGTATAGTAAAGAAAATCATGATGGACTAATGAAAGGAAAGACAGATGAAGAAATTGATCAGCAATGGAAGATGCTTCAAAGTCATAGGGGAAAAACTTCATCCAAAATATTAGTTATCTATTCTAATAACGAGAGAGGAGAAGTATAATGTCGTTTAATTACACAGATGAACAATTGAATGGTTTGAATCAGGATTATGCTGTCTACAGTGTGAATAAAGATTTTTCAGATCGGAATAAACAGAAATTAGTGACGTCTAATCCAAAGAATAGTAACGAAACCAACACTATTACGACTTCAGATGGTCAGGAATTTCGTGTTATTGCGACTAAGGCAGATCCTAAGACAGGTTTTGATGGTATGGCCGTTGCGCCAATTGTTAACGGACTACCTGACTATAAGAGTGTGGCTGTAATTTCGGCAGGAACGGATCCTAAAAGTCCAGTTAACAAGTTGGGTCCGCTTACGCGTGATGCCGCTGGTGCAGTTGGAGCCAGACAAACATACTTATCTCCTCAATATAAGGTGGCGGATCAATTTGTCAAAGAGATTATGGATAATCCTCAGTATGAAGTAAGTAAATTATCTGGTTATTCTCAAGGAGCATACATGCTTAAATTGGGGGCAAAGTATCATATTCCAACAACCACTTTTAATGCTTGGTTTAAATATGGAGCTTTGACTGAGGAAGAAAAACAGTTTCTGGAAAAGAACTCTGCTATGTTTGTGGATTACCGTAGAAAGAATGATGACGTAGTTCGCTATAATGATTTTAATCATCCTGAATGGTTTACTAGTCAAAATGATATATCAAATTCTATTCCCAGAACTATATATTGGGTAGATGGAACTAGTCATAGAATTGATGAATGGATATTTGACCCTGTAACTGGACAGGTGATTGATAGCAAGGGAGGTAAACCTTTAGTCAGCGGGCTCTATAAGGCTTATGCTGATAGTTTGAGTAGAATGCAGCGTTATAAGGAATTAAAAACGAGGTGGGCTTCCAATCGTATTAGTGGAGCAGAACAGATTTATCTGGATGCTGTACAGGGACAGATTTTGTCTTCTAGTATGATGAACGCAGCGCGTATTGGAGCGGAAGAGTTATTGAAATTATCTGAAGAGGCAAACAATCAAGTAGCGAATCTCTGGTCCAAAATTGACTTTACTAACTATACAGAACTATCCATTGAAGAAGTAGAAGCTATCTATGCTAGTCAAGGTGTTACAAAAGACCAATATGTAGATGGATTTCAGAGTGAAACCAATCATCAAGTTGCTAAAATGGCTGATCCAGCGACAGCTTTTGAACGACTAAACGGGCAGCTTCAGGAAGCTATTGAAAAAGTACTGGCAACAGATGCAGGATTGGCGGAGGAATTTAAACGATGGAAAGAAGAGATGTAACTTGGGAAGATGTAAACAGAAAAGAACGAGAATTGACTGAGTTTGAAGATAAATATCGTCATGAAAAAAAGTTATTTGAGAGGAATGAGAAAGAACTTTATGACCGCTTCAGGGAATTCGGGAATTTAGTAGATGAGGAGATAGAGAAAATGACTTATGTTTTGGAGAGGTTTTCGGTTTCTTCTGAGGATATGCAGGACTATTTCTCTAACATGGAAAATCTAATGTTGGAATCCCAAACTGTTTATAATCAACAAACTATAAAATTAGATGAAAAACAACTCGAATGCGAAAAAGCTTTCCGAAAGAACAGGGATAAGCTAGAAGAAGAATATTATCAGATGAGGAAGAGATATGAGAGCTCCAATAAATGAATATTATACAGACAAGGAATATGAATTTGCTTTGAAAGAGATGCGAAGGATAATGGAACGCAAGCGTGCATTAGCGGAAGCTCAGGCTGCGCAGAAAGCTCGTGAAAAAGTGAAGAAAGAATTTCAGACTAGAGCCAAGCAAATTGCACTTGAAACAAAGACAACGATTATCAACATCAGTAGTCAAATGGATACTGCTATCCGGGGTAATATCCTACAAAGATTAGAAATGTATGTTCCCAATATGCTAGCAAAATATGATGATATAGGTAAGTGATAAAGTGAAGGGGAATGCTAATATCCAACATGAGACGAAAATGGAACAGATTGCCTTAAATCAACTAGGTCAGGATCCAGACATCCGAGCGATTTTGGAAATTATTCGCAGTCTGGAGCTCAAGGATTCTTGGTTAGCGGCTGGATGTGTGAGGAATTTTATCTGGAATATGCTGTCAGAGCTATCAGGTTTTGACCCAGATACGGACGTAGATGTCATTTTCTTTGATCCGACTTATGCTGAGGCAGAGAGGATAGAGCTGGAAGCCAAACTCAAGGAAGACTGGCCACAGTATCGATGGGAGCTGAGAAATCAAGCCTATATGCACCGGCATAGTCCTGGAACGGCACCTTATAAAAATGCTTGCGAAGCCATGAGTAAGTATCCTGAGCGCTGCACTGCTATCGGACTGCGCTTGCTGGCAAATGGCAAACTGGAACTTTTTGCTCCCTATGGTTTGGAGGATATCTTAAACTTTCAGGTCAGACCGACTCCTCATTTTCTTGAAAATAAGGAGCGCCAGCGTGTCTATGCTGAGCGCTTGGCTAAGAAGAATTGGCAGAAACGCTGGCCCCAGCTGGAATATCACTATCCTAATAAATAAGTACAAGATAAGAGTAAAATGTTTAAGTTATTTTAAGGAAGTTTTAAGGAATGGATATTATACTATAACTAGGTTAAGAAATTAACTTAACTCCTAAAACTTTTTTCTTTTTAAAAAATAATCTCCCTACAAAAAGCCACCAAATGGTGGTTTTTTGCTATTTTCAGACATGAGAGGGGCAGGGCTTGCCAATTCTCAACGAGAATCAGGAAACTGTAAACGATTCAGAGCTAGTTTTTGCCATTATTTTGTTATAATAGATAGCGAGGTATTGTATGAAGAAAATTGTATTTGTATGTTTGGGCAATATCTGCCGCAGTCCGATGGCAGAATTCGTCATGAAGAGTTTAACAGACCAACTGAAAATCGAGAGCCGGGCAACCTCAAGCTGGGAACACGGCAATCCCATTCATCAGGGAACACAGGCTATTTTTAAGAAATATGCCATTTCTTATGATAGGAACAAGACTTCTCAGCAGATTTCGACAGCAGATTTTGCGGATTTTGACTACGTCATCGGTATGGATGAAAGCAATGTCCTAGATTTGAAGCGGATGGCGCCTGAGGATTTTCAGCATAAAATTTATCAGTTTGAAGAAGAAGGTGTGCCGGATCCTTGGTACACAGGAGATTTTGACCAAACCTATGATTTGGTCTTGGCTGGCTGCAAGAAGTGGCTAGAGCGTTTGGATGGATAGGAATATGGATAAAGTAAAAGAATTTTACGATAAATACAAGGTCTATCTGACCCGGCAGAATTTAGAACTTTTGGCTGTAACGGTCATTGTGCTGTCAGCTATTCTGGTCTTTACTTCGGGGATTCCTGGTAAGGGCGTTTTAACGCTGGATCAGGGGAAGATCAAGTATGACGGGACCTTGGTTCGCGGGAAGATGAACGGTCAGGGGACTATGACTTTTCAAAATGGGGACAGTTATAGCGGTCAATTTCGCAATGGCATCTTTGACGGAAAAGGAACCTTTACCTCGCAGGCTGGCTGGAAATATGAAGGGGACTTCAGCAAGGGTCAGGCTGATGGACAAGGGAAGCTAACGACAGAAGGCAATGTCGTTTATGAAGGAACGTTTAAACAAGGAATTTATCAAAATGCGCATTAAATGGTTTTCGCTCGTCAGAATCACGGGGCTGCTTCTAGTTCTGCTTTATCATTACTTCCAGGGCGTTTTCCCTGGCGGTTTTATTGGTGTGGATATCTTCTTTACCTTTTCTGGCTTCTTGATTACCGCTCTGCTTATTGACGAGTTTGCCAAGAAGAAAGAAATCGATATCCAAGGCTTTTTCAAACGGCGTTTTTATCGGATTGTACCACCTCTGGTCTTTATGATTTTGGTCGTTATGCCCTTTACTCTCTTGATACGTAAGGATTTTGTGGCTGGGATTGGGACGCAGATTGCGGCTGCTTTGGGCTTTGTGACCAACTTTTATGAAATGCTATCTGGCGGCAATTATGAGAGTCAGTTTGTGCCACACATCCTGATTCATACTTGGAGTCTGGCTTTAGAAGTTCACTATTATGTTCTTTGGGGCTTGGCTGCTTGGGGCTTGGGCAAGGTTGCTAAGTCAACGGCCCGCTATCGCGGTATGATTGCGCTGGTTTCTGTAGGTCTCTTTTTGGTCAGCTTTGTATCAATGTTTGCTGGCGCTTTGACCACTAAGAATTACTCTGACATTTATTTTTCAAGTTTGACCCACGTCTTTCCTTTCTTTGCAGGAAGCATCTTGGCTACTTTGTCTGGTGTCGGCCATGTCAGCAGTCGCTTTAAGATGCTGGAGCAAAAGCTGGCTCTCAAGCAAGTGCTAGGAATTATGGGGAGCAGCGCAGCTATTTTGCTTTTGCTCAGCTTCCTGCTTAAGTTTGACAACCTTTGGACCTACCTGGTAGGATTCTTGATTTCGACTACCTTGGCCTGTCTGATGATTTTGGCAGCTAGGATGTTGCATGACAAGCTCCCTGATGTGAAGGAGCCTAGTGTTATCAACTTTATCGCAGATACCAGCTATGGAGTTTATCTCTTCCACTGGCCATTCTATATTATCTTCACCCAGCTGATGAGTAACGGCTTGGCTGTTCTCTTGACGACGCTGCTGTCTCTTACTTTTGCAGCTTTGTCTTTCTATATTTTGGAGCCAACTCTGGCTGGTCGTCAGCCGGTTATCATGGGAACCAAGATGGATCTATCGTCTCTTACCAGACCAATCTTTTACAGCATGATTCCGCTGACTTTGATTATGTTCTTTATCTCGGTGACAGCACCAAAGGTCGGAGCTTTTGAGGAAAGTTTGATTGTCAATGCTCTGAATCAAGCAGACACTAAGATGCAGACAACTCGCAGTCAGGTTGATCAGTCCAAGGCGACTGAGTACAATGTGGCGGACGGGATTACTATGATTGGCGACTCGGTTGCCCTGCGCTCTAGCGATCAATTGCAGCAGATCTTGCCAGGAATCGAGCTAGACACTGTCGTTAGTCGCAGTCTGAGCACAGGCTTGGAGGTCTATAAGACAGATATTGCTAATAGAGTGCTGAAGAAGCAGGTTGTCCTGGCTCTTGGAACCAATTCGTCCGGTTACTCGAATGAACTTTTGGATGAGTATGTTTCCAGCCTGCCTAAGGGGCATCAGCTGATTCTCGTGACCCCTTATGACGGTCGCTCAGAGGGCGGAGTCTTGGCCCAGCAGCGGGAGTATGAACTGGAATTAGCCAAAAAGTACGACTATGTCTTTGTGGCTGACTGGCATCAAACTGCTATCGAAAATCCGCAGATTTGGGAAGGGACAGACTATGTCCACTTTGGCTCGAACTCAGAGTCCATCATTGAGGGGGGGACTCTCTATGCCAATACCATTAAGCAAGCCATAGATGAAGCAAATTCTGGCAATGTGAAACCATAAATTCCAAAAGGAGAAGCAACAATGGGACAAATTAAATCGAGCGCCATTTCAGCTGGCTCTGCTATCAGTGAGCTCGTTGGAGTTGATACTAGCAATACACAAAATCAACAAGTCGAATTTTCCTATACAACAGGGATTGCTGGGATGGAAGCTGGCCGTCAGGCCTGCAATCAAATGCTGCAGGCTGTCAGTGACTTCAGCTCGGCTGTTCTGACTCAGGCCAATAAATTTCCAGAAATTGCTGCAAAAATTGAAAAACGCGATATTGAGGAAGCCAAGCGCTGGGAGAGTTGAGATGAAGGCAGATAAAAGCGAAAAAGAACGTCAGGCACTTTACGAAAAAATTCTCAAAGTTGACCAAAAAGAAGACGAATTTATGACGATGAAACGTCAATACGAGATTTCTCTGGCGAATTTTGCGACGGATTTCCAATATTTGACGACCCGAATGGAACATCTACTTTATGAACACCCTCAAAGCTCTGCTGCCCTCAGTCGTGATTTATCAGAAACTCAGTATCTTAACCGACAGGTTAAGAACTATGTGGATGTTCAGATGGATGAACTGGGAAAGCTCAGTCGTCAAACAAGAAAGACTATGGAAGAAGAGCGAGACAAACTGACCAAAGAAAGGAATAGTTTGCCATGGGAGTAAAATATAGTGCAGCAGATTCAGCCCAGCTTATCCAAGCGATGACCGGCAACCTTCAAGTAGCCAATCAAGTGACCGATCGTCTATCTAGTGGCTGCGACCATTTGATTGCCTCTTTGGATTCGGGTGAGTTGCAGGGAGCGGCTTATACAGCGGGGAAAGGCTTATTTACAGATATTATCATTCCGGCTATCAAGAAGTTGCAAGAGGCTATTGATGATATTCAGGGGGAGCTTTCCTCTTATAAAAGTGCTGATTCCGAGGTGGCTGGATATGGCGAATTGGACTTGGATCTACTGAAGGAACAGCTGAAAATAAAAAATGAGCAACTGGCAAAAGTAGAAAAGCAGATTGCAGATAATCAAGATTTTTTCCGTAATGCAGGAGCTCTGCTGACAGGTAAGTTGGGAGACCTTTTATCTCAGACATCTGCTTTAATGGAAGTTGAAACTCAACTAAATATCGGTATTCGAGAAATTCAAGAAAAAATAGACAAACTGGAATGGTTTGTGGATCAGGTGTCCCAGTATTTCACAGATAGTCTGCAGGTTTTGGGTTTAGCTATCCAAGGAGCGACGCAGCTTAGTCAGGTATTGGTAGACAGTGAGGGTAATTACTCTACTGATGGTATAGATATGAGTTGGTCTACTAAGATGAAGGTTCAAGAGATTCAGACATATAGTCTTGATTCAGAGACTGTTGAGAAAGCAAATTTGCGTAATCTTAATAAAAAAGTTGAAGAAATCAAAGAGAGTGATAAATCTGCTACTGATAAAATTGATTCCATTATCAAGGCGTATGAAGATTATCTATTTTATAGCAATAAAGACGTATTTGAATCGTACTGGAAGAAGAGAAATAGCCTAACTAAAGGTGGTGAAATAAACTGGAGTGATGTTTCCAGACAAGAAAAGGATGATTTAGAGCAGGATTTTAATAAATCTTTAAAGACTAAAGTAGATATTAAAGCTTTGACTAAAAAAATGGGTGAATCTATTTTGGAAGTGAGTGACCAAGATATAAATAGCAAGGCTACATTATTAGCAGCAACTGGAAGCATGGCCGGGTATAAATATGTTAATTTTGCAACGTTAGTATACACAGATAGGCCAATGGATTTAAAAAATAGGGAATATAGCAAAGAGATGCCGATATCTATTTGGTCTCGTCAGTGGGAAGAAGGAATGGCAGCTGATTACTTAGGTAACTATTTGTACGGTTACTTTGGTCAGGGTTACTTACCTGCTGGTGATGATGTTTTGAAATATGGTGCAGGGAAGGCTCAACAATTTTCAGATTATCTTGATGTTGATAAATATTTCATAGTGGGTGCAGATATTAAATATGACTTGAGTTTATTGCAAGGTCATTATGGGGACAATGAAGGAGACGCGGCTATGATTCAGGATGGAATTGATGCATACAAGAAGGGGAATAAAGAATGATAACTTCAATAGTTTTTATTACTTCTCTAGTGTTACTTTTCCGTTATTTCAAAAATAGGAAATCACGGATTATTATTGCGTTATTATATAGTTTATTTCTTATATGGTATGTTCAAGCAGTTTTGAATTACGGTAAATACACTTTGCAGCCTGGTCAAAGCATAGAGCTTAGAGTGCATCCTAATGCAGACCAACTGGAATATAGTTCTGAGTTGATTTTAAAAAAGAACGATGCTAAAAAAATCAAATTAACAGGTATTGAAGTTTGGAGCGAAAAAAATTCTAGAATTTACTATTATGTTAAGGAACAGTATATCTCTCAATCTATTTATGAAAATGGTGAAACGACTGCTAAAAAACTATCTAATAATCAAAAAAATATTCACCTAGAGAAAGATGGAATTGTAGTTAATTATACTAATAAAAAAATCTTTGATGTTACTAAAAGTAAACCGTATAATATCACTATCACTAATATTGATGATAAACCCGCTCAATTTGAAGCCCGAGTGGTGGATAGATGAAGTCGAATAGGAAATCGAAAAGTGAAACTTCGTGTAGATTGGGAGCCAACTAGTGGTTCGAATGGTGAAGGAGTATTCCAGGTTCAATCTGGAAGTGGTAAATCGGGGTATGGAGTGAATGAGCATATTGACATTAAGAATATTTACAATAAAAACTCAATATGGGATTGGATTAACACTAATGATAACTTAAAAAACCTTAATAAAACTGTTAAAGAAGAAATCTTCAATAGAATTTGGAAAACTTATCAAAATAATTACTGAAATTAGGAGGGAATATGAAACTATATATTAAAAGTGATTTTACGAAAAAAATAGACTTCACAACTAGAGAGCTTGTTTGGAAGATGTGGTTTAAGGAACGGAATGGCAAGAAAATAAGTTACTCCAACGTTGGTGATGATGAGATGCTGCAAAATGACTTCTATTTATCTTTGCGGTTAGATAAGTGGGGAGCAAGTGGCTCTCGTTGGAAAGATGCCAAGGTTAAAGGTGGCAGTGCAATAAATTCCCAAAAATATGAAAATATTGATTTGGATTATGAGGGAAGTTATGAAAGCGACGGTAGAGAAAAGGGAAAATATCTAAGAATCGCTTCTAATTATTTGGATGTTTTAACAGTTGATAAGCGTGCTATGTATATTATGGCGCTTGAAATTGCAATTGCTATTGATGGACAAATCAGTGAAGATGATAAGAAAACATGGCTAACAGTCGAGGAATTCAAGGAAAAGCACCAAGATATCTTATCTCTAACCTTTGATGAAGCAAATGAGATGAGTTTGGAAGAAATTCAAACGATTGACGCTATTGACGATCCCATCTGGGAAGAATTGGATAAGAAGCGTGAGGAGTACATCCAAATCCATGGTGAACGTGTTTATGATGACGATTGAGATTATTATTAAAAATGGGAATTAAGGTTCATCTTTTTGATGTTTATAAAGTAAAGATCAGCTCGGTTCATCCGAGCCTTTTATATCTAAACCAAGAAAGCGCTTTCATATATTATGTGAAAACAAAAAGTATGTGAAATCTCTAAAAAATTAAAAAATTTTTTCACAAAATAGACAAAAATAATCTGGCAAATCAGCGCTTATTGTATAACATTCACAAAATAACAGGAAAAAGTTTGTGAATGTTAAGTGAAAGTGTTTACAAAAATCATCAAATGGGTTATAATTGAATTGTGAAATATTTAACAAAGGTTGGAGTTCTTCGTCTAACCTAAGGCAAAACCATTGGAGGAATAGAATGGCTGAAAAGAAGAAAACGGTAGAACAAGAAGACAAGGCTTTGGCAGCGCAAAAGCATGTCGACGAATTGGTGCAAAAAGGTCTGGTTGCACTCGAGGAAATGAGAAAGCTGAATCAGGAACAGGTGGACTACATCGTAGCCAAGGCCTCTGTAGCAGCTTTGGATGCCCATGGTGAGTTGGCTCTGCATGCTTATGAAGAAACGGGTCGCGGAGTTTTTGAAGATAAGGCGACTAAAAACCTATTTGCCTGTGAGCACGTTGTGAATAATATGCGCCACACGAAAACTGTCGGTGTTATTCAGGAAGATGATGTGACTGGTTTGACCTTGATTGCGGAGCCAGTGGGTGTTGTCTGCGGAATTACTCCAACAACCAACCCGACTTCAACAGCGATTTTCAAATCTTTGATTTCCTTGAAGACTCGTAATCCGATCATCTTTGCTTTCCACCCATCAGCTCAAGAATCTTCTGCTCATGCAGCACAAATCGTGCGTGATGCAGCGATTGCAGCAGGTGCGCCTGAAAACTGTGTACAGTGGATTACAGCGCCATCTATGGAAGCAACTTCTGCACTCATGAACCACGAAGGAATCGCAACAATCCTTGCGACAGGTGGTAATGCAATGGTGAAGGCAGCTTATTCATGTGGTAAGCCAGCTCTTGGGGTTGGTGCCGGAAACGTACCAGCTTATGTGGAAAAATCCGCTAATATCCGTCAAGCAGCGCATGATATCGTTATGTCTAAGTCCTTTGACAATGGTATGGTCTGTGCTTCTGAGCAAGCGGTTATCATTGACAAGGAAGTTTATGATGAATTTGTAGCAGAGTTCAAATCTTATCATACCTACTTTGTCAATAAGAAAGAAAAAGCTCTGTTGGAAGAGTTCTGCTTCGGTGCTAAGGCAAACAGCAAGAACTGTGCTGGTGCTAAGCTCAATCCGGATATCGTTGGTAAGCCAGCTACTTGGATTGCAGAGCAAGCAGGCTTCAGCGTGCCAGAAGATACGAATATCTTGGCTGCAGAGTGTAAAGAAGTTGGTGAAAAAGAGCCGTTGACACGTGAAAAACTGTCACCTGTCATCGCTGTTCTCAAGTCTGAATCTCGTGAAGACGGTGTTGAAAAAGCCCGTCAAATGGTAGAATTCCATGGTCTTGGTCACTCAGCTGCTATCCATACAGCGGACGAAGAGTTGACTAAGGAATTTGGTAAAGCTGTTCGTGCCATCCGTGTTATTTGCAACTCACCTTCCACTTTCGGCGGTATCGGGGATGTTTATAATGCCTTCCTGCCATCATTGACACTGGGCTGTGGATCTTATGGTCGCAACTCAGTTGGTGATAACGTTAGTGCTGTGAATCTCTTGAACATCAAAAAAGTAGGAAGACGTAGAAATAATATGCAATGGATGAAACTCCCTTCAAAAACTTACTTCGAGCGTGACTCTATCCAATACCTGCAAAAATGTCGTGATGTGGAACGTGTCATGATCGTTACAGACCATGCTATGGTAGAGCTTGGTTTCCTAGATCGTATCATCGAACAACTCGATCTTCGTCGTAATAAGGTTGTTTACCAAATCTTTGCAGACGTAGAGCCAGATCCAGATATCACAACTGTTGAACGTGGTACGGAGATTATGCGTACCTTCAAACCTGATACAATCATCGCGCTTGGTGGTGGTTCACCAATGGACGCAGCTAAAGTAATGTGGCTCTTCTATGAGCAACCAGAAGTGGATTTCCGTGACCTTGTGCAAAAATTCATGGATATCCGTAAACGTGCCTTCAAATTCCCGTTGCTTGGTAAGAAGACTAAGTTTATCGCAATTCCTACAACATCTGGTACAGGTTCAGAAGTAACACCGTTTGCCGTTATCTCTGACAAGGCTAACAACCGTAAGTACCCAATCGCTGACTACTCTCTGACTCCAACTGTAGCCATCGTAGACCCAGCTCTGGTACTGACTGTTCCAGGATTTGTTGCAGCAGACACTGGTATGGATGTTCTGACTCACGCAACAGAAGCTTATGTATCTCAGATGGCCAGCGACTTTACGGATGGTTTGGCTCTCCAAGCTATCAAACTAGTCTTTGAAAATCTGGAAAGCTCTGTTAAGAACGCTGACTTCCACTCTCGCGAAAAGATGCACAATGCCTCTACTATCGCTGGTATGGCCTTTGCCAATGCCTTCCTGGGAATTTCCCACTCTATGGCCCATAAGATTGGTGCTCAGTTCCATACGATCCACGGTCGTACCAATGCGATCTTGCTGCCATATGTAATCCGCTACAACGGTACACGTCCAGCTAAGACAGCGACATGGCCTAAGTACAACTACTACCGTGCGGATGAGAAATACCAAGACATCGCTCGTATGCTTGGCTTGCCAGCTTCTACTCCAGAAGAAGGTGTTGAATCATTTGCGAAAGCTGTTTATGAACTGGGAGAACGTGTCGGTATCGAAATGAACTTCAAGGCTCAAGGTATTGACGAAAAAGAATGGAAAGAACATTCACGCGAATTGGCCTTCCTTGCCTACGAAGACCAATGTTCTCCAGCCAACCCACGCCTTCCAATGGTTGACCACATGCAGGAAATCATCGAAGACGCTTACTATGGCTACAAGGAACGCCCAGGACGCCGCAAATAAGCGAGCAGCTTCCTCAATTAAGAATAAGACAGTTTGTCGATCATCCCCTGCCTTTTGGTGGGGGATTTTTCTATGTGTCTCAGCGAGGCAAGACCTCTGGTCGAAGCCGAGCTTAGAGACATTGATGCTGAGGAGCGGAGCGACGTGAGCGCTATGTGTCTTAACGAAACGTGTCCGTAGGACAAAGTTGAGTCATAGAGCAATGGATGCAGTTTTGTCCGTTAGAAAGAAAGCTATATACCTTGAAGAAACACATAGCGAGGCAAGACCGTCGGTCGAAGCTGAGCTTAGAGACATTGATGCTGAGGAGCGTAGCGACGTGAGTGCTAGATCTCTTAACGAAAAGAGCTTGCTGGGATAAAAAGACGTAAACCTTCTAACTACTTGTTATTGAGCGAGCTTTTGTGCTAAGATAAGGGGACAATGGAAAAAAGGAGAGCAATGTGATTTTTTTATCTTTGTGGGCTGGGCTGTTGAGTGGTCTTTGCTGGTTGTTGGGGGATATTCTGCTGGTTGGCTTTGAGGTAAACAAGAAAAGTTATGCTTCCTTTACGGAGCAGAGTCGGATTGGCAATAAGAAGCTGGCTATGCTGATGCTGTCTGGCTCTGTCGGTCGGCTGCGTCTAGGTGCTCTGGTGGCTAACTTCTCAATCCCTCTTATGTTAGTCTCGCTTTATGCTCTCTTTGGTTTGACAAATAAGGGCTTGTGGGCCTATCTGTCAATAGCCTTGTTAGGAATTGGATTTGCTCTGTCGCCGGTGGCACATGTGGCCTTTTACTACGTTGGGATCATCAGCAAAAAGGTTTATAAACGAAGCAAAGGACAGGTCTGCTCAGACGAAGATAGCGAGCTTATCAATGAAGCGGTACTCTTTCTAGATATAACCTGGCGAACAGCTATCGCCCTGACCGGTCTAGGCTGGTTCGTTTACTCACTGCTAATAGTTACCGGTCAGACAATATTGCCTGCTTATCTGGGGCTGCTGACTCCTTTACCGCTGAGTCTGTTGACTATCTTACTGGTAGAAAAGCTGAGAATCGGACGCCCCTACCTTAACGGAGCCGGCCTAAACATAGGATTTAGTTTGTTCTATTTACTGCTCCTGCTTCATATAGGTTCTTAGGTAGTGGGCCCGACAAATTTCAGAAAAACAGAAAATCTATATATTAACCTATTGAAAACTTCCTCTTTATATGGTATGATGAAAGAGGTCTCAAGAATCGTTGGGAGGATAAGACATGAAAAACCCTACTTTACTTAAAGAAATGTTAGATTATCGCGGAAGAGATGAAATGCCCGACGATTTTGATACCTTTTGGAATAAACAAGTGGCGGAGGTGGAAGTGCCTCAGGACTACCAGTTGCTGGAAAAAGATTTTCAAATTGCATATGCGACTTGCTATGAGCTAACCTTCAAGTCTGGAAACGGTGGGCAAATCTATGCTAAGCTAGTTGTGCCTAAGTTATCAGAAAAAGTTCCGGTATTGTTTCATTTCCATGGTTATATGGGGCAGGGCTGGGATTGGGCTGATATGCTGGCCTATACGGCAGCGGGCTGGGGTGTGGTGTCAATGGATGTCCGTGGTCAGTCTGGCTATTCACTGGATGGTGATAGAGAAGTCCGCGGCAATACTGTTAAAGGACATATTATCCGCGGGGCTCTGGATGGACCGGATCAGCTTTTTTTCAAGGATGTCTATCTGGATGTTTACACCTTGGTCGAGCTAGTGGCTGGTTTGGACTTCGTGGATGAAAATCGTTTGTCTAGTTTTGGCGGTTCACAGGGCGGAGCCTTGGCCCTAGTGGCAGCTGCTTTAAACTCTCGGATCAAGCAGACTGTAGCCATCTATCCCTTCCTTGTGGACTTTAGACGGGTTTTGGAGATTGGCAATACCAGTGAAGCCTATGATGAGCTCTTTCGTTATTTCAAATTCCATGATCCTTTTCATGAGACAGAAGAGCAGTTGTTGCAGACACTTGCTTATATTGACGTGAAAAATCTGGCCCATCGTATTAGCTGTCCAGTGCAGATGATTATTGGCCTGGAGGATGATGTTTGCTATCCTATCACGCAGTTTGCCATTTATAACCGTTTGGCTGGAGAAAAGGAGTATCATCTCCTGCCTGAATATGGGCATGAGGCTATGAATGTCCGTGTCAGCGATACTGTCTTTAACTGGCTCTGCGGAACCAAAATAAAAAGACTTTCTCTCATTTCGGACTTTAAATCAGAGAGATAATATTCGTCCCCCCTTTGGGGCTAGGCCTTTGTCTAGCCCTTTTTACTTGCCTGAGGGAGTATAGAAATGAGAATCTTTTTAGAAGTTTGCTCGCTCTTTCATTGACTTTTCTACAAAACGGATTCCTGAAAGTACTTTCAGGAATTTCTGTTTTTCTGGAAAATTCGGAAACTAAAATCTAAATTCCAAACAATATTGAAAGCGCTTTAAAAATTATTTATAATAACATTATGAAATACTCGAGTTAAAAAATGGAGTCTAGGATAAGGAAGTAAAAATATTTGTTTGCGGCCTTCTTCCCTGCTCTACCTGAGGTCCGAGATAGTTGTTAGACTATCTGATCAGACCGATGTCATACGAAAGGAGATTGTATATTCATGTCACAGATTTTAAAAGATGACTTGATAGCCAAGATTAAAGACGGCATCATTGTTTCTTGTCAAGCCTTGCCCCAGGAGCCGCTTTATACGGAAGCTGGAGGAGTCATTCCTCTCTTGGTCAAGGCTGCTGAGCAAGGCGGTGCTGTCGGTATTCGAGCTAATAGCGTTCGCGATATTCGGGAGATTAAGGAAGTAACTTCTCTGCCCATCATCGGAATTATCAAACGCGACTATCCGCCACAAGAGCCTTTTATCACGGCTACCATGCGGGAAGTGGATGAGTTGGCTGCTCTGGATATTGAAGTCATTGCTCTGGACTGTACCAAGCGGGAGCGCCATGATGGCTTGACAGTTGCGGATTTCATCAAGCAGGTCAAGTCCAAGTATCCTCATCAGCTATTGATGGCAGATATCAGTACCTATGAGGAAGCTGCTGCTGCTGTAGAAGCTGGTGTAGACTTTGTCGGCACGACCTTGTCGGGCTACACTTCCTACAGCCCTAAGGTTGACGGACCGGACATTGAGCTCATCCGCCGCTTGTGCCAAGCAGGCTTTGACGTCATCGCTGAAGGAAAGATTCATTATCCAAGTCAAGCCAAGCAGATACATGATTTGGGTGTAAGAGGCATCGTTGTCGGCGGAGCCATTACTCGCCCTAAAGAAATTACAGAGCGCTTTGTTGCAGGATTAAAATAAGTGAGGTAGATGAATGACAACCTTAACACTAAATAAACTATATAAAAAATATCCTAATAGTGATTTTTACTCTGTTGAAAATTTTGATTTGGATATTAAGGATAAGGAGTTTATCGTTTTTGTAGGACCTTCCGGTTGCGGAAAATCAACAACCTTGCGGATGATTGCAGGACTTGAGGATATCACAGAAGGGGAGCTCTATATTGATCAAAATCTTGTCAATGACATTGCTCCTAAAGATCGGGATATCGCCATGGTTTTCCAAAATTATGCCCTTTATCCTCACATGACTGTTTATGACAATATGGCATTCGGACTTAAGCTTCGCAAGTATGACAAGGCTGATATTGACAAAAGAGTCCAGGAAGCGGCGGAAATCCTTGGGCTGAAAGAGCTGCTGGATCGTAAACCGGCCGACTTATCTGGTGGTCAGCGTCAGCGTGTAGCTATGGGGCGGGCGATTGTTCGTGATGCCAAAGTCTTCCTTATGGATGAGCCCTTGTCTAACTTGGATGCTAAACTGCGCGTGTCCATGCGGGCAGAAATCGCAAAAATTCACCGCCGTATCGGAGCGACGACAATCTATGTAACCCACGACCAGACCGAGGCCATGACCTTGGCTGACCGCATCGTTATCATGTCAGCTACTAAGAATGAAGCAGGAACAGGTACTATCGGTCGAATCGAGCAAATCGGTACGCCGCAGGAACTTTATAACGAACCAGCTAATAAATTTGTGGCAGGTTTTATCGGCAGTCCAGCCATGAATTTCTTTGAAGTGAACTTAGAGGGTAATCAGCTTACAGATGGACAAGGCTTTGCTGTTGGACTCCCAGACGGTCAGCGTAAAATCCTAGAAGAAAAAGGCTATCAAGGAAAGAAAGTGATACTGGGCATTCGACCAGAGGATATCTCGGCTGAGTTGATAGTAGAAGATACTTTTCCAGATAGCACTGTAGATGCTGAAGTCACCGTTTCTGAGTTGCTAGGCAGTGAGTCTGTTCTCTATTGTAAGGCTGGTGTACAAGAATTTTCAGCCAAAGTGGAAGCTTCTAACTATTTGGAGCCTGGCTCTAAGATTCGCTTTACCTTTAAGATGCCTAAGGCTCATATATTTGATTTTGATAGTCAGGAGAGAATCAAAATCTAAGAATTTTAAATAAAAATGAAAACGCTATCTTTAAAAAGAGAATTATTAAAAGGGAGTGAATTTATCGAGTTAAGGTTCTAAAAATGATTATTTACTGTTCTGAAGAAGCAGTAAAACAAGAAGGACTAACAGGTCCATGTCTGTCACCAGGTCCAATCCTTACTTGAAACTGGAAAAACAAAGGCAGATAAGTCTCTCAGTTTTTGTAAAGAAAAGGACTAGATTCAAGAGAAATTCATTTTTAAGGAGAAAAGAATATGAAATTCGGAAAATTATTCGCATCGTTATTGACAGGTGCTGCAATTGTTTCTTTAGCAGCTTGTGGAAACAATGGCGGATCAGATAAAACAGCTAGCTCTGGTAGTAATTCTGGCAAAACAGAGATTACTTGGTGGGCTTTCCCAGTCTTCACACAGGAAAATGCCAACGATGGTGTTGGAACCTATGAAAAATCAATTATCGAGGCTTTTGAAAAAGCGAACCCAGATATTCACGTCAATCTAGAAACTATTGACTTTAAATCTGGTCCTGAAAAGATTACGACCGCTATCGAAGCAGGCACAGCACCGGATGTTTTGTTTGATGCACCAGGTCGGATTATCCAGTATGGAAAAAATGGTAAATTAGCTGATTTGAATGATCTCTTTACTGATGACTTTGTCAAAGATGTCAATAATGATAACATTATCCAAGCCAGCAAGGCAGGAGACAAGGCTTACATGTATCCTATCAGCTCTGCTCCATTCTATATGGCTTTCAATAAGAAAATGTTGGAAGATGCTGGTGTAGCAAATCTTGTCAAGGAAGGCTGGACAACATCTGATTTTGAAAAAGTGCTGAAAGCTCTGAAAGATAAAGGCTACACTCCAGGTTCCCTCTTTAGTAATGGTCAAGGTGGTGACCAAGGAACTCGTGCCTTCATCGCTAATCTTTACGGCGGATCTATTACAGACGAAAAAGTTACCAAATACACAACTGATGATCCTAAGTTTGTCAAAGGACTGGAAAAAGCAGTTGGCTGGATTAACGACGGTTTGATGATGAACGGCTCTCAATATGATGGTGGAGCAGATATTCAAAACTTTGCTAACGGCCAAACATCCTACACTCTTCTTTGGGCTCCTTCTCAAAATGGTATTCAAGCACAACTTTTAGAAGCCAGCAAAGTCGATGTGGTGGAAGTACCGTTCCCATCAGAATCTGGCAAACCAGCTCTTGAATATCTTGTAAACGGATTTGCAGTCTTTAACAATAAAGATGAAAAGAAAGTAGCAGCTTCTAAGAAATTCGTCCAATTTATCGCTGATGACAAAGAGTGGGGACCTAAGAATGTAGTTCGTACAGGTGCTTTCCCAGTTCGTACTTCATTTGGAAAACTCTATGATGATAAACGTATGGAAACCATCAGTGGCTGGACTCAGTACTATTCACCATATTACAACACGATTGATGGCTTTGCGGAAATGAGAACCCTTTGGTTCCCAATGCTCCAATCTGTATCCAATGGTGATGAAAAGGTTGAACCTGCTTTGAAGACATTTACAGAAAAAGCAAACGAAACTATTACTAAAAAATAAGCAAATGTGAAATCCTCCCCTTTTTCTGTTGACGGTTTCTAGAAGTAGAAAAAGGGGGATTTTGTTAGAAAATCTTGAAAGAGGGGTACCTCATTGTGAAAGTCAATAAAATCAGAATGAAAGAAACCCTAGTATCATACGCGTTTTTAGCTCCAATACTGATATTTTTCACGGTATTTGTCTTGGCACCTATGATTATGGGTTTTGTTACTAGTTTTTTTAACTATACGATGACCTCCTTTACTTTTGTCGGATTTGATAATTATATTCGGATGTTTAAAGATCCGGTCTTTATGAAATCGCTGATTAATACGGTCATTATCGTGGTCGGCTCTGTGCCGATTGTAGTTCTCTTCTCTTTGTTTGTGGCTTCGCAGACTTATGAGATGAATGCTGTCTCTCGTTCCTTTTACCGTTTTGTATTCTTCCTGCCAGTTGTTACAGGGAGCGTAGCTGTGACGGTCGTATGGAAATGGATCTACGATCCGCTGTCTGGTATTTTGAACTTTGTTTTGAAGTCAGGCCATGTCATCAATCAAAATATTTCTTGGCTTGGGGATAAACATTGGGCATTGCTAGCGATTATCATTATTCTCTTAACAACTTCTGTGGGCCAACCTATCATTCTCTATATCGCAGCTATGGGAAACATTGACAATTCTCTAGTTGAGGCTGCGCGAGTGGATGGTGCAACAGAAATGCAAGTCTTCTGGAAGATTAAATGGCCTAGCCTGCTTCCAACAACCCTTTACATTGCTATCATTACTACGATTAACTCATTCCAGTGTTTTGCCTTGATTCAGCTCTTGACATCAGGCGGACCTAATTACTCAACCAGTACGCTCATGTACTATCTGTATGAAAAAGCCTTCAAGTTATCTGAATACGGCTATGCTAATACCATGGGAGTCTTTTTAGCAGTCATGATTGCCATCATCAGCTTTGCCCAATTCAAGATTCTTGGAAACGATGTAGAATACTAGAGAAAGGAGAAAGAAGATGCAAACTAAAAAAATGAATGTTTTTAAGGTGGTATCAGGCTTTGTTCTGGCCATATTAACCATCCTCTTTGTCTTTCCTTTCTATTGGATTTTGACAGGAGCTTTCAAGTCTCAACCAGCAACGATCGTCATTCCGCCAGAATGGTGGCCAAAAATGCCAACGGTTGAAAACTTCCAGCAATTGATGGTGCAAAATCCAGCCATGCAATGGATGTGGAATAGTGTTTTCATTTCGCTTGCGACCATGTTTCTGGTCTGCGCCACGTCTTCTTTGGCAGGATATGTTTTGGCTAAGAAGCGGTTCTATGGTCAACGGATTCTTTTTGCCATCTTCATTGCGGCCATGGCTTTGCCTAAGCAAGTAGTACTGGTACCACTAGTGCGTATTGTTAATTTCATGGGAATTCACGATACCTTGGCTGCAGTAATCTTACCGTTGGTTGGCTGGCCTTTCGGAGTTTTTCTAATGAAGCAGTTCAGTGAAAACATCCCGACAGAGCTTCTTGAGTCTGCTAAAATCGACGGTTGTGGCGAAATCCGGACTTTCTGGAGTGTTGCTTTCCCTATTGTCAAACCAGGTTTTGCGGCTCTAGCTATTTTCACATTTATCAATACTTGGAACGACTACTTTATGCAGCTGGTTATGTTGACATCCAGGCAGAATTTGACGATTTCTCTCGGGGTTGCGACCATGCAGGCTGAAATGGCAACCAACTATGGCCTCATTATGGCTGGAGCAGCTTTGGCTGCAGTGCCAATTGTAGCAGTCTTCCTCATCTTCCAAAAATCCTTCACACAAGGAATCACGATGGGAGCTGTTAAGGGATAGAAATATGATTTTTGATCAATTAGAGAATCTCGTTCGCTATCGAGGGATTCACAAAAATATCGATACAGCTATTGATTATCTCCTGAGTCACGATGTATCTAATCTAAATTCAGGGCGCTATGAAGTAGATGGTGATAGGGTCTTCTTCTTTTTGCAGGAAAATACTCTTAGTCAACAGCAAGAGGAAAGCTTTGAATTTCACCAGAGATACTTGGACCTGCACTTTCTTTTGGAAGGGCATGAACTAATCCAATATGGCTGTCAGATTAGAGAACTTCAGGAAGCCTATGATGAAGGGCGAGATATTGGTTTTGTTGTTTGCGAACAGACTTATCCGCTCTTGTTAGACGGTTTAAATTTTGCTGCTTTTTTGCCAGAAGAAGCCCACCAGCCTAATCAATTTGCTGGCAGAGAAGAGACAGTTAAAAAGTGTGTATTTAAAGTTTTGTTGGATTAATATTTGAAAAGGAGGCTAGCAATGGATAAAAGAGGTGCCCGATTGATAGAGACTATTTTTGATACGGATAATTTCTTTATGCAGATTTGTGAGAAAATCCTTGATTTAGCGACAGTAAACTTGCTTTTTCTGCTGACATCTCTGCCTCTTCTAACCATCGGTATTGCGAAGCTAAGCCTCTATCAAACTCTTTTTGAGATCAAAGGCGGTCGTCGTGTAAAAGTAACGGCTGTCTATATCAAGGCCTTCCGAGAAAATTGGCAGTTGGGCTTCAAGTTGGGCCTGCTGGAGCTGATGCTGTCTGCTATCAGTATTTTTGACCTTCTTCTTATCTGGGGTCAGGAGGCTCTACCTTTTCAAATACTGAAAGTTGCCTGCTTTGCTCTTCTTATCTTTACAACAGCGCTTTTTCTGTGTGTTTATCCACTGGCTGGCCGATTTGAGCAGTCTCTTATAGGTGGGTTACAGACTAGTCTAGTTTTGCTCAGTCTTAACTTTCCTTGGTTTTTCCTGATGATAGCTATTCTAGTAGCTATTTTGACAGTGCTTCTTAGTTCAGGACTTCTACTTTTACTAGGGTTATCGCTCTTTGTTTTAATCGGTTTTGCTGGATTGGCCTTCACGCAAATTACTGTTTTAGAGAAGATTTTTGCCAAATACGAAAAGCCTTAATTTATAGAAATTCTAGATTTGGAGATAAAAGAAAATGAAAAATATGACCAAATACCAAGGTGTCATTCCTGCTTTCTACGCCTGCTATGACGAGGAAGGTGAAATCAGCCCGGAGCGGACTCGTGCTTTAGTGGAATATTTCATCGCCAAGGGCGTGCAAGGTCTTTATGTCAACGGTTCTTCGGGCGAGTGTATCTATCTGAGTGTAGAAGACCGAAAACGAGTTCTAGAAGAAGTGATGAAAGTTGCTAAGGGGCGTCTGACTATCATTGCCCATGTGGCTTGCAACAATACTAAAGACAGCGTGGAGCTGGCTCGTCATGCGGAAAGTTTGGGAGTCGATGCTATTGCGGCTATTCCGCCGATTTATTTCCGTTTGCCAGAGTATTCGGTTGCCCAATATTGGAATGACATTAGTGCGGCGGCGCCTAATACTGATTTCGTGATTTACAATATCCCTCAGCTGGCTGGTGTAGCCTTAACTCCTAGCCTTTACAAGGAAATGCTCAAGAATGAGCGCGTGATCGGTGTGAAGAACTCTTCAATGCCGGTGCAGGATATTCAGACCTTTGTAGCTCTTGGGGGAGAAGATCATGTAGTCTTTAATGGTCCAGATGAGCAATTCTTAGGTGGCCGTCTTATGGGTGCTGGAGCCGGTATTGGTGGTACATACGGATCTATGCCAGAGCTCTTCCTAAAACTCAATCAACTGATTGCTGACAAGGAATTGGAACGGGCTAAAGAGTTGCAATATGCAATAAATGCAATCATTGGAAAATTAACCAGCGCCCATGGCAATATGTACGCTGTTATTAAGGGTGTTTTGGAAATTAATGAAGGCTTGACCATCGGATCTGTCCGTTCACCTCTGACGCCAGTGACTGAAGAAGATCGGCCGATTGTGGAAGAAGCAGCTCAGTTGATTAGACAAACCAAGGAGCAATTTTTATAAGCAACAGGATAAACACTAGAGAGAAGGTGTGCTATGAAACACTATGTTGCTATTGATATTGGCGGCACCAATATCAAGTATGGCTTAATCAATGAGGCGGAAACCTTGGTGGAAGCACATGAAATGCCGACGGAGGCCCACAAAGGCGGTCCGGGAATTTTGCAAAAGGTTGAAGGGATTGTTGCAGCCTATTTAGAAAAAGGACCTCTGGTTGGGATTTGTATTTCTTCAGCTGGTATGGTGGATCCAGACAAGGGTGAAATTTTCTATGCCGGGCCACAGATTCCGAATTACGCTGGGACTCAGTTCAAAAAAGTGCTGGAAGAAAAATTCTCCCTGCCTTGTGAGATTGAAAATGATGTCAACTGTGCTGGTCTGGCTGAGGCTATGTCAGGCAGTGGCAAGGGAGCCAAGATTGCTCTTTGTTTGACAATTGGTACAGGTATTGGAGGCTGTCTGGTCGTAGATGGTCAAGTCTTCCATGGTTTTAGTAACTCTGCCTGTGAGGTCGGTTATCTGCATCTACCAGACGGAGCCTTTCAGGATGTGGCATCTACAACTGCTTTAGTCAATTATGTGGCTGAGCTACACGGAGAAGACGCAGAACATTGGAATGGCCGTCGGATTTTCAAAGAAGCAACTGAGGGCAATAAACTCTGTATCGAGGGCATCGATCGCATGGTTGGCTATCTAGGTCAAGGAATTGCCAATATCTGCTATGTTGTTAATCCAGAAGTTGTTATTCTAGGAGGCGGCATTATGGGCCAAGAAGCTATTCTTAGGCCGCGTATTCAGGTGGCTTTGCAGGATGCTTTGGTTCCAAGCATTGCTGACAAAACCAAACTGGCCTTTGCTCATCATCAAAATACTGCAGGTATGTTTGGAGCCTACTATCATTTCAAAAATAGACAAGCTTAACCTGAGATTTTTCTCAGGTTCCTTGTCTTTCAAGAGGAAAATCAAATGACAGAAAGAAGTTTCATTCAGGAAGCTGCTCAGCTTCTAGGTTCCTTGATGGAAGATTTTCAAAAGAAGACAATTCGGTCAAGTGATGAAATCCGCTTTTACGAGTGCTTAGCAGAAGTTTTGAGGAGTTTGGAGAAAACCAAAGCTCTGGATAATCGTCTTCTCATTGCTCTTGAAAGCTTCCATAAAAGTGCTAGTTTTTTAATTGGTCTTAGTAGCCTCAAACTGGATCAGTCTACTTATCAAAAGTGGTGTGCCTACGATGCCTTTCATATGGAAAAAGTTCAGCCCCAATTAGAAATCTACGGGTCAATCCTCCCCTTGTGAAAGAAAGAGGAAAAAGTTAGAACCGAAAAAGAAAAACGAGTCAGAAAATCCTGATTCGTTTTTATCGTTTGTGGGTATTGCGGCGGTAGTAGCCATTTAGTTTTTGATTCTCCCAATAGCTGTTAAAGATTCTTTCTTTCTTTTCACGGTTAATCTCTAGGAAAAAGGCATAGATAAGATCGATCATGAGAAGCATGGGGAATTGTGCGGAAATCCGCAGGATAAACTCAGGCTTGCTTTGAAGGGCAACAGGAACGACTTCAGTGAAGTCTTCTTGAATCTTTTCAGGTTGTCCTGTCACCAAGATGGTTTTCGCTCCCATATTTTTAGCGTCAATCAAGCTGTCAATGATGGACTGGGTTTGTCCGGATAGAGAAAATCCGATAACGAGGCAGTTCTTGTCCAGAATACTAGTTGTCCAAGCGAAGCCATCTTGGTCAGTTAGGGCTTCACAAACAACTCCCAGTCTCATGAAGCGCAGCTTCATATCACGTGCTACTAAGCCTGAGCTCCCTGTTCCAAAGAAATAAACTCGGTCCGCCTCTTCTATGATTTGAGCCACTCGCTCCAGCTTTTCCTCATCTATCAGTTCTTTTGTCTGCTGGTGGATTTGGTTGTAGTTGTACAAGACATGACGGGATAAGCTGCTTTGCATATTATCCGACTCGGTTTGCGCCTTTTGTAGGTCCTGTAGATATTGAAAACTAAATTCCCGATAACCTTTAAAGCCGCATTTTTTGGCGAAACGGGTCAAGGCTGCTTGAGAAATGTGCAAGGTTTGGGCAACTTGCAAAGAGGATAAATCCTCTTGAATACTATTTGGATCCAAAAAATAGTGACCAATCCTCTGTTCTAAGTCGGTCATCTTGTCAAGATGGCTCTCAATGATGGCCAAGATATTCTGCTGACTCATAAAATCACTTTCTTCATGGGATAATGTTTAGTAAAAGTTTAAGGGCTGTTCTGGCTGGAAAGTGCATTTGAAGCCACTTTTACTTTTCTGCTATTCTATATTTGTCTTAGAATTTGTTTATATTATAGCATAGTTATAGACAAATAAACCGTTTGCAAGACTGAAACTTATCAAGAGTGTACAGCTGAGACTGATTTGTAAGTATTGAAATGAATCAAATCTATATCGGCTTTTCCTATCAGTTTGAGATAGATGTTTAGCAATCTCTGACTGTTTTTCTGAAAATATGTTATAATTTATGCAAGTACGAAGCTGTATTCCAGAAGATGACTATACCAGATGCTGGACTGTCAGCCAGGAATGCAGATTTTAAAAATCCGTTTTCGAAGGTTTTTGAAAACGAGGGGGTGAATAGATGGCCAATGAAACACTTGAAAAAATGCAGGAAATTGAGACTGCTGCAGAAGAAGTTTTGATGGGCTACAGGAAGCAGACTCAGGAGCTGCGGCAGCAGGTAGATGAAGATCTCAGGCAGCTGGGTCTGACCTATGACAATGAAACGCAGAAGCTGGCAGAGGAATTAACTGCAAGTTCTCAGCAACAGTTGGTGCTCCTGCAGCAAGACTTGGAGCAGACAACCAAGCAGAATGAGGACAAGGTTGAGGCGGCGCTGACGGACAAAAAAGCAGACTTGGCGCGAGCCATTGTAGAGAAGGTGGTAGAAGCCTATGGCCATTAGTCAAATGCGGCAGCTGTCTCTGCTTCTGCCCAAGGAACTGCTGGACCAGCTTCTCTTTTACCTACAGGGCTTAGAGTCGGTTCAGATTCATGACTTGCGGCAGGAAGAGGACTGGAAGGCAGCCTTTGAGCAGGCTTTAGTCGGCCGGCCAGATCGGCAGCTATCTCAGCAGGATTTGCTCAGTCGTCAGGAAAAGCTCAAGAGGCTGGTTGAAGAGCTGGAGCCTTTTATGCCCAAAAAGAAACTGCTGGAATCCTTAAAAGAAGAGCCTTTGGAGCTGTCCTTTGCTGCTTTGGAGCAGGCAGGGAAGGCTCGCGATGAGGTGGCGCTATTAGAAGGAATCAGCAAACAGCTCAAGGTCTTGCAAGAAGCCAAAGCTCAGATAGAAGCTGACCGCTTGGAAGTGGCTGCGCTGGAGAAGTGGGAGCCGCTGGAGCTAACACCACAATCGGCTGCGACTTTCAGTCATCTGGGAGCTTTGATTGGGACGATTCCCAATACAGACGACGATGCTCTGCGCCTGACTCTGGGAGCACATCCTGACCTGAAGTTTCAGGAAGTCTTTACCGATGATACGGAGCATGGGGTTCTTATTTTTTACAAGACAGGCTCTCTGGAAGAAGTTCGCAAAATCTTGAAAGAGTATGGCTTTAAGCCTTTTGAGTATGACCATGCGGAACTGCCTGCTGAGCGGATAGCCCAGCTCAAGGCCAATATTCGACAGCAGGAGGCTGTGGCAGATGCTATGACTAAGAGTCTGGCAGCTTCTAGGAACGAGTTGGATCAGCTCAAGGTTCAGCTTGATTATCTCTGCAATCTCTCCTCTCGCCAAGAAAGTAAGAACCAGTTAGCCAGCACGCAAAATCTGGCGGCCTTGGAAGGCTGGATCGAAAGCAATCAAGTTCAAGCTCTTGAGGCTTGCTTGACAGAGCAGTTTGGTCAGAGCATTCTCATCCAGACCAGAGAGATTCGACAGGACGAGGAAGATAAGGTTCCGACCAAGCTAAAAAACAATGTCTTAGTGGAGCCTTTCGAGCTTGTGACGGAGATGTATTCCTTGCCTAAGTATGGTGATAAGGATCCAACCCCTGTCGTTTCCCTATTTTATTTTGTATTCTTTGGCATGATGGTTGCCGACATTGGCTACGGTCTTTTGCTCTTTGTGGGGACCAGTCTGGCGCTTCACTTCTTGCATGTCAAGTCGGGGTTGGCTAAGAATCTGCGATTCTTTCGCTTGCTGGGTGTGGCAGTCATCATCTGGGGACTGGTTTATGGCTCTTTCTTTGGCTTTGAACTGCCCATTGCTTTGATTAGCACCAGTTCCGACGCCATGACGATTCTGGTTATTTCGGTCGTCTTTGGCTTTGTTACAGTGCTAGCGGGCCTCTTCCTCAGCGGTCTGAAAAATATCCGTCTCAAAGATTATGCAGAAGCTTATAATGCAGGCTTTGCTTGGGTACTGATTTTGCTGGGGCTGCTACTCTTGGCCCTGGGAAATTTCTTCCCATCCTTGGCCTTTGCTGCAACGATTGGTCAGTGGCTGGCCATCATCAATGCTCTGGGCATACTGGCAGTATCCATTGTCAGTGCTAAGAGCTTGGCAGGATTGGGGTCAGGTCTCTTTAATCTCTACAATGTTAGCGGCTATGTAGGAGACCTTGTCAGCTTTACACGGCTGATGGCTCTGGGGCTTTCGGGGGCTAGCATTGGCTCGGCTTTTAACTTGATTGTCAGCCTCTTTCCACCTGTCGCTCGCTTTAGCATTGGCATTCTGCTCTTTATTGCCCTGCATTTGGTCAATATGTTTCTATCTTTTCTATCCGGTTATGTGCACGGAGCGCGTTTGATTTTCGTGGAATTCTTTGGAAAATTCTACGACGGCGGTGGCAAGCCTTTCACTCCGCTCAAGCCTAGCGAAAAATACGTTCAGCAAAGCAAGAAATAAAGATTAGGAACTATGGTAAGAGATGAGAAGCTCATCTTTAGAAAAACACTTTCTAAAACATCAAAACAAATATTATTCATTCAACTAGCTGTTGATTTTACGATGATTACAGCATTTTCATAGGAGTAAATCATGGAACATTTAGCATCATATTTTGGAACTTACGGTGGCGCCTTTTTTGCAGGTCTGGGAGTAGCTTTGGCGGTCTTTCTCAGCGGAATGGGCTCAGCTCTGGGTGTCGGAAGCACTGGTCAGGCAGCGGCAGCACTCTTGAAAGAGCAGCCGGAAAAATTCGCTCAAGCTCTGATCTTACAGCTTTTGCCAGGTACCCAAGGTCTCTATGGCTTTGTTATCGGGATTACCGTCTTCTTTAATATCAAGCCGGAATTGGCTCTGCAATCAGGCGTGGCTTATTTCCTAGCAGCTCTGCCAGTTGCCATCGTAGGCTACTTTTCAGCCAAGCACCAAGGTCGAGTAGCGACAGCTGGTATTCAGATTTTAGCCAAGCGTCCGGAAGAGGTCATGAAAGGAGTTATCCTTGCGGCCATGGTTGAAACTTACGCCATCTTGGCTTTCGTTGTATCCTTCATCATGGTTCTGAATGTGAAGTAAGGAGGCTTTTATGTCTGACATATCAGATCTCAAAGCTTCTGTCTTGGAGCAGGCTCACGAGAAGGGGCGTTTGCTTTTGACCGAGGCTACTGAGAAAATTGAACAGGAAGCCAAGGAACGTGAGGCCCAGCTGGTTCGGCAGAAGCTGGCTCAGCGGGAGCAGCAGCTGAAAGAAATCAGCCGGCGCAGTCAGCGCGATATTCAGCAGTTAGAAAATCAAAAGCGCCAGTCTACTCTGGTCATCAAGCAACGGGTTCTCAGAGAGCTTTTTGAGGAGGCTTATGCTCAGATGGCGGCTTGGTCACCAGCTGAAGAAGAGCATTTTCTGAAGAGTGTCCTGGCTAAATATCCAGAGGAAGAGTTGACGCTGGTTTTCGGTGCTCTGTCTGCTGAGAAATTCAGCTCCAGCCAGTTAGAAGACTTGAAAAAAGCCTTTCCGCGAGTGCATTTTTCAGACCAGTCCATAGCCGGTCAGGCAGGCTTTGTACTAAGCCAAGGACGAGTGGATGATAGTTATCTCTATCGTGACTTGCTGGATTCTGTCTGGCAGGAGGAAAGCTACCGTCTGGCTCAGGATATTTTCAAAGACCAGGCAGAATAGGAGGCGGACCATGAGTGAAACAAGCTTCTCTCAAGTCAATACAGCCATTAGTGTGCAGGAGGCTTCCTTTTTGACGCCCCAGCAATATGAACAGTTGCTGCAGGCTGACGATCCTGCCAGCCGTTCGGCTCTTCTGCAGGGAACGGTCTATGCCATGGATGCTGAAGCGATTAAGGATCTCAATGCCATTGAGCAAGTACTGATGAAGCATTTGTATTCCGTTTATAATTGGGCGCTCGAGATTAGTCCTAGCAAGGAGCTGGTGGAGATTTTCACGCTCCGCTATACTTACCACAATCTCAAAGTGCTTCTCAAGGGTCGGGCGACAGGTCAGTCCTTGGAGCATTTGCTGATGCCGGTGGGGACCTATTCGCTGGAGGTTTTGGAGCACTTGATCATGGCCTTTTCGGCTGAGTATTGTCCAGATTTCATGCTGGATGAGGTGCTTGCGACCTGGCAGGAATACCAGGATTATCAGGATGTGCGCGTGCTGGAGATTGGCATGGATATGGCTTATTTCCAGCATATCAAGCGCCTGACACAGGAGTTGGAAGATGAGAGCCTGCTGCAGCTGGTGAATCTGACTATTGATTTTTACAATGCCATCACCGTCAAGCGGGCTGTTGGCTTGGGAAAACCGCGCAGCTTTATGAAGCAGCTTCTGTCTGATGAAGGAAGTCTTTCTGCTGCCAACTGGATTGCCATGGCAGAGCAGGGAGATTTCTTGACTTGGTTTAGCCAGATTAATCCCTGTGGTTACGATCTGGATCTGCGCTCCTATGAGGAGAAAATGCGGAACCAGACCTTGACGACAGTAGAGTTAGAATATCTGGCGGACCTCTTGCAGGCTAAGTTGCTGGCGGCTGGTCAGTTTGAGACAGATGGCCCGCTTCCTCTGGCCCGCTATCTGCTGGGTAAGGAGTTGGAAGTTAAGAATCTGCGGCTGATTTTGACCGGTATGGACAATCAGCTGCCAGTAGAGCTTATCAGAGAAAGGATGCGACCGATTTATGGACAAGACTAGCTACAAGATTGCTGTCGTGGGGAATCGCGATACCATTCTCCCATTTAAGCTGATTGGTTTTCAGACTTTTCCAGTGAAGGAAGCTCAGGAGACGATCAATACCCTGCGTCGGATAGCCCGTGAAGATTTCGGTATTATCTATCTGACGGAGGATATGGCTGCTGATATTCCAGAAACCCTGGCCTACTATGACCAGCTGGAGATTCCTGCTCTTGTGCTCATTCCTACCCATAAGGGGAGCACGGGACTGGCTCTTTCGCGGATTCATGAAAATGTCGAGAAGGCTGTAGGACAAGATATATTGTGAGGTTTTTATGCGAATGAATGAACTAGGTCAGCCCATTGGGGATGCTCTGCCGGATTTTCAGTCGGGGGACTTGCCTAACCTGGAGCGAATCGAAGGCCAGTATGTTATTATCGAGCGTTTGTCCAAGAACAAGCATGGGGCGGATTTGTATGAAGTGTATGGCCCGGATTCTCCTGCGGATATGTGGACCTACCTCTTTCAAAATCCTGCCCAAAGTCAGGAAGAGTGGTCCAAGTTGCTAGAACAGATGCTGGCAGCACAGGATCGTTTTCACTATGCCATTGTAGACAAGGAGAGCGGCAAGGCTCTAGGAACTTTTGCCTTGATGAGGATTGACCGAAATAACCGCGTTATCGAAGTGGGCTCTGTGACCTATTCGCCCAAGCTGAAGCGCACCAGACTGGCTACGGAAGCCCAGTACTTACTGGCACGCTATGTCTTTGAAGAGCTGGAGTATCGCCGCTATGAATGGAAATGCGATGCCCTTAATCAGCCGTCAAGGCGGGCAGCAGAGCGGCTTGGTTTCACCTACGAAGGCAGGTTTCGTCAGGCGGTAGTCTATAAGGGGCGCAACCGAGACACGGACTGGCTGTCTATGATTGACAAGGATTGGCCGGCCGTCAAGAGCCGTCTAGAAAAATGGCTAAGCCCAGACAATTTCGACGAAAACGGTCAGCAAATAAAAGCCTTATCTGATTTTAAGATATAGTTTCTTAGTGGTGAAATAGTTTTAAAATATGAAAATATCAGAAAGTTTCACATAGTTCTTCTCTGTCGCGAATTCATAAAAATATTAAAACACTAAAAATAATATAGAGTATGTATGCTAAAAAAAATATTTCTAATTCTCCTTGTAATCTTACTTCATTTTAATGGCATAAATAATATGTCTGGTTATATTAATGACTCAAATGGAGATTTGTTTAAGTTTCTTAACCTGCTTTTTTTATACTTTTCTATATATGTCCTTATAACATCTATAGTGTTTGTGATTTTATTAAGTTACGATTTCTTGATAAATATATCCTATGCTCGATTGGAGTTGATTGTTGAAGAACGTGGAAGATTGGCTATAAAAGAAAGAAATATTCGAGCCTCTCTTATCTGGATTAGGATTGATTATTCCTTATCTAAAATATATTATAAAAATAGACTAGGTTGGGTTACTTATGGTACCTCTCCTGATGATAGTAAAGTATGGAGAGGAATTATAAATAAACCTATCAAGAAGATTTTAAATTTTTTAATCAGTATACCTGCGGTTATTTCTCTGGGAATGACTAGTTTATTGTTATTGTATCTTAATGATAGCAAGCAATTCCTTTTGTATATAGATCTAATCAAAACTACTTTATTCAAATTGTTAAGTTTAGAAATTAATTTTGGAGAGGTACTTACGAGGCTTCCGGCAATGGTAGCATTGATTACGATTATCCCTACGTTATTCTTCTTTTACTTTTATAATCAGCAAAGAGAGGTAAAAAGAGTGATTGATGAGAAGCATGGGGAACTGTTTAGAGAAATTGTGCTAAAACATGAAGAATTATCTAACATTATGGATAAGTTAATTTATGATTTTTCTATGAATATGGATTATGTAATCAATGATCAAGATATAATAGTTAAATCATTTTTAAATAAAATGATTCCAAACTACAGCGAATTAGATAAGAGTTATTATTTTAATGAGTTTGGCATGTTGGATAAACATTTAAATAACTTTGTAGAGATTAAAAATATGGCAAGAGTAATTAAATTTCTTTTGCAAACTAGAGATAAAACTTCTATTTGGAAATTATTTGTAAAAAGATACGATATACTACAGCTATGTACCCAGTTTTCTAAATTAGATACAGAGGAAAAAATTGATAGATTGTTTTTTACTAAAAAAGGTATGAGTTTGAGATTATCTAGTGTTGATATGAAATCATGCACTTATGATATAAATTCACTGGACGAAGAAACTACAAACCAACTTGATGTTCTATTATATGATATTTATGAATCTATAAGAACGCTTTATTCTCTTAAGAAGTATAATGATTCTTTAATAGGTTATCTATACCCAACAGCGTTTGAAAAAACATTATTAAAAATATTTATAAAAAAATAAAAGTATATACAATCTTTACAAAGAATGGAGGAAGATTGTGAGTCAAGGAAAGATTATCAAAGTTTCTGGTCCTCTGGTGCTGGCATCAGGGATGCAGGAAGCGAATATTCAGGATATCTGCCGGGTTGGCGATTTGGGGCTGATCGGTGAGATTATTGAAATGCGGCGGGATCAGGCCTCTATTCAGGTTTATGAAGAAACTTCTGGCTTGGGTCCGGGAGAGCCGGTTATCACGACTGGAAGTCCTCTGTCCGTTGAGCTGGGACCAGGTCTGATTTCTCAGATGTTTGACGGGATTCAGCGGCCTTTGGAGCGTTTCCAAACCATGACGGAGAGCGACTTCCTCGTCCGCGGTGTCCAATTGCCAAATCTAGACCGAGAGGCTAAGTGGGATTTTGTTCCAAGTCTGTCTGTCGGAGATACGGTTGAGGCTGGCGATATTCTGGGCACGTTGCAGGAGACCAATCTGGTGGAGCACCGCATCATGGTGCCAGTCGGTGTCAGTGGACGCTTGGCCAACATCTCAGCTGGCAGTTTCACTGTTGAAGAGACTGTTTACGAGATTGAGCAGGCGGACGGTGCTGTCTTTAAAGGGACTCTCATGCAAAAATGGCCAGTCCGTCGTGGGCGTCCTTTTGCTCAGAAGCTGATTCCAGTTGAGCCTTTGGTGACAGGTCAGCGGGTCATCGATACCTTCTTCCCAGTAACCAAGGGTGGAGCAGCTGCCGTACCAGGACCTTTCGGAGCCGGTAAGACTGTCGTTCAGCACCAAGTGGCCAAGTTTGCTAATGTTGACATCGTTATCTATGTCGGCTGCGGTGAGCGTGGCAATGAGATGACCGACGTACTTAATGAATTTCCAGAACTGATTGACCCAGCAACTGGCCAGTCTATTATGCAACGGACGGTGCTGATTGCCAACACTTCTAATATGCCAGTAGCGGCTCGGGAAGCGTCAATTTACACAGGGATTACTATTGCAGAATACTTCCGCGACATGGGTTATTCTGTAGCCATCATGGCGGACTCTACCTCTCGCTGGGCAGAAGCCCTGCGGGAAATGTCCGGCCGTCTGGAAGAGATGCCAGGCGACGAAGGCTATCCTGCCTATCTCGGCAGCCGGATTGCTGAGTATTATGAGAGGGCAGGTCGGGTCAAGACGCTCGGTTCAACTGCGCGCGAAGGATCTATAACTGCTATCGGAGCTGTATCGCCTCCGGGTGGAGATATTTCTGAGCCGGTGACGCAAAATACCCTGCGGATTGTCAAGGTTTTCTGGGGCTTGGATGCCCAGCTGGCTCAACGCCGGCATTTCCCAGCTATCAACTGGTTAAGCTCTTACTCGCTCTATCTAGACGAAGTGGGAGCCTATATCGACCAGCATGAGAAGATTGCTTGGGCAGAAAAAGTCACCAAGGCCATGAATATCCTGCAAAAGGAAAGCGAACTGCAGGAAATCGTGCGTTTGGTGGGCTTGGATTCCTTGTCTGAAAAGGACCGACTGACCATGAATGCAGCCAAGATGATTCGCGAGGACTACTTGCAGCAGAATGCCTTTGATGATGTGGACACCTATACTTCTTTCAAAAAGCAGGTGGCTTTATTGAGCAATATCCTGACCTTCGATGCGGAGGCCAATCGTGCTTTGGAGCTGGGAGCTTATTTCCGAGAAATCATGGAAGGAACGGTGGAGTTGCGTGACCGAATTGCCCGCAGTAAGTTTATCCATGAAGACCAGCTGGAAAAAATTCAGGCTCTCAGTCAGACTATCGAGGAAACTCTGCACCAGATTCTTGCCCAAGGAGGACTAGACAATGAGCGTCATTAAAGAATACCGCACCGTCAGTGAAGTTGTCGGCCCTCTGATGATTGTCGACCAAGTCGCTGGTGTGCATTTCAATGAATTGGTAGAAATCCAGCTGCATGACGGCAGCAAGCGTCAGGGCCAGGTTCTGGAAGTCCAAGAAGACAAGGCTATGGTCCAGCTTTTTGAGGGATCTAGCGGTATCAATCTGGAAAAAGCCAAGGTTCGCTTTACCGGCCGTCCGCTAGAGTTGCCAGTGTCAGAAGACATGGTAGGTCGGATTTTCAATGGAATGGGCAAGCCAATTGATGGCGGCCCAGCTATCTTGCCAGAAAAATATCTGGATATTGACGGTCAAGCCATCAATCCAGTAGCTCGCGACTATCCGGATGAGTTTATCCAGACCGGTATCTCGGCCATCGACCATCTCAATACCTTGGTTCGGGGACAAAAACTGCCAGTATTTTCTGGATCCGGTCTGCCCCACAAGGAATTAGCTGCTCAAATCGCTCGTCAGGCCACAGTGCTTAACTCCGATGAAAACTTCGCCGTGGTCTTTGCGGCCATGGGAATTACCTTTGAAGAAGCCGAGTTCTTCATGAATGACCTCCGGGAGACGGGAGCCATTGACCGCTCGGTGCTCTTTATCAATCTGGCTAATGACCCAGCTATTGAGCGGATTGCGACGCCGCGTATTGCCCTGACAGCAGCTGAGTACCTGGCTTATGAAAAGGACATGCATGTTCTGGTTATCATGACTGACATGACCAACTATTGCGAAGCCCTACGGGAAGTTTCTGCAGCTCGTCGTGAGGTGCCGGGTCGCCGTGGGTATCCGGGTTACCTCTATACTAACTTGTCCACCCTCTATGAGCGGGCTGGACGTCTGGTCGGAAAGAAAGGCTCGGTGACGCAGATTCCGATCCTGTCTATGCCAGAGGACGATATTACCCATCCGATTCCAGACTTGACGGGTTATATTACAGAAGGTCAGATTATCCTTTCACGCGACCTTTACAACAGCGGCTATCGTCCGCCCATCAATGTCCTGCCATCTCTGTCCCGTCTCAAGGACAAGGGCTCAGGTGAGGGCAAGACTAGAGGTGACCATGCCGCAACTATGAACCAGCTATTTGCTGCCTATGCGCAAGGCAAGCAGGCCAAGGAGCTGGCTGTCGTTCTGGGAGAATCCGCCCTGTCCGAAACGGACAAGCTCTATGTGCGCTTTACCGACCGCTTTGAGCAGGAATACATCAATCAAGGTTTCCAGACCAATCGAACCATTGAGGAAAGCTTGGATCTGGGCTGGGAACTCCTGTCCATCTTGCCAAGAACAGAGCTCAAGCGGATCAAGGACGATATGATTGACCAATACCTGCCGCAGACCAAGGAGGAAGAAAGATGACGCGACTCAATGTCAAGCCGACTCGGATGGAGCTGAATAACTTAAAAGCTCGTCTCAAAACGGCTGTCCGCGGGCATAAACTGCTCAAGGATAAGCGGGATGAGCTGATGCGGCGCTTCATTGAGTCTGTCCGTGAGAACAATCAGCTCCGCCAAAAGGTCGAATCCGCTCTGGTTGGTCATCTGCAGGATTTTGTCATGGCCAAGGCGCTGGAGAGCGACCTCATGGTCGAGGAGATTTTTGCTGTGCCCACGCGGGAGGTCAATCTGCATGTGGAGACTGAGAATATCATGAGTGTGCGCGTGCCCAAGATGTACGCCCATATTGACAATCCGCATACTGATGACGAGGGAGACGTGGTTTATAGCTATGTGGCGTCTAATAGCCAGATGGATGAAACCATTGAAAGCATGAGCGATCTGCTCCCTGACCTGCTGCGACTGGCTGAAATTGAGAAAAGCTGCCAGCTCATGGCGGATGAAATCGAGAAAACCCGCCGCCGGGTCAACGGACTAGAGTATGCTACCATCCCTGACCTCAAAGAAACCATCTACTACATCGAAATGAAACTGGAAGAAGCCGAACGGGCCAGCCTCGTCCGAATGATGAAGGTGAAATAAGATGTGTAGGCATTAAAAAACGAATGAAAAATAGGAACTGGACGATGGATTCGATGAATTCAAGCCCAGTTCTCTTTTTTCCGAGTTTTTAGCCGAAGCTCGATTTAGCTAGGCTAACCTAGACTGAATAGATTTATTCATAGCCAAAATAGACGAAGAAGCGATAGCTTCTAGGGATTTTCTCTTTTTTGCCAAGAGCTTAGGTCGGGTTTAGTTTACCAGAGTAGAAAAAATTCAAATAAGCCCAAAAGAAAAAACAGAACCTCTCCAAGTGGGGTTCTTTTGCTTGTTGCCTGTTTTTATATGTTACAAACAAATCTCCATATTACAGGGGGCAGACAGTTTTGTTAAATAGGTCGAAAAAGGCTTTTTTCTTAGAAGATTTATGGTAAGATGGTTTTCGTATCATGAATGATTAGGAAGGTGCATTTTGCATATGAAAATGAATAAGAAATTACTTTTGGCTTCAACTGTTGCTTTGTCAGCATTGCCTTTGTTTACAACAAAAGCTGAGGAGCAGCCACAAAACTGGACTGCCAGAACAGTTGAGCAAATTAAAGCGGATATTACGAGCAATGAAAACCAACAAACTTACACTGTTCAATATGGAGACACTTTAGGCAATATCGCTCAAGCGATGAACATTGACCTTGTTGAATTGGCTAAAATCAACCAAATTGCCAATGCAGACTTGATTTTCCCAGGAACTGTTTTGACTATTACAACAAATGGACAAAATGAAATTGCCTCTGTAGAAATCCAAAGCTACCAAGCAAGAAATAACGCAGGATATGTAACAGAAAGTTATACAGCTGACGAGATTTTTGGTACTGAACAAGCCGCTCCAGCGGCACCGGCTCAAACAGCAGAAACTCCAGCTCCGGCTGTTGAGGAAGCTGTTGCAGCTCCAGCAGACCAAGCACCAGCGCCTGCTGAAGAAGCTCCTGCCCCAGTAGCAGAAGTTGCAAGTGAAGCAGCCCCAGCTGCGGAAGCAAATGCAGCCGCTCCTGTAGAGGCAGCACCGCAGCCAGCAGTTGCAGCAAGTCCAGAAGCTCCAGCAGAGGCGGCTCCAGAAGCTACTGAATTAGGCCAAGACCAAGTCAGTCAAGCAACTGCCGCTGTTGAGCCAACAACTTACAATGCTCCAGCTGTAACAGACGCAGCTAGCGTGACAACTAACAATCCTGCTAATGAAGGTCTTCAGCCACAGACTGCTGCTCTGAAAGAAGAGATAGCAGCTAAATATGGCATTACAGAATTTAGTCTCTACCGCCCAGGTGATAGTGGTGACCATGGTAAAGGCTTGGCGGCTGACTTTATCGTTGGTGAGAATACTGAATTAGGAAACCAAGTCGCAGCCGATGTTACTTCTAACATGACTGAAAGAGGAATCTCTTACGTTATCTGGCAGCAACAGTTCTATGCACCATTTGAAAGCATTTATGGACCAGCTAATACTTGGAACCAAATGCCAGACCGTGGTAGTGTAACTGAAAATCACTACGACCACGTTCACGTATCTATGAATGAATAAGATGAATACAAGCCCAGAAATGGGCTTTTTCTTATATTCTCTGTGAAAAAGCGAGAATTTTCTGATAAATTTTGGTATAATAAAGCGAACTATAGATAAAGGATGAGAGAGAATGACCTTAGTTTATCAATCAACACGCGACGAAAAGAATAGAGTAACAGCCAGCCAGGCGATTCTGCAAGGTTTGGCAACAGACGGCGGGCTCTTTACGCCCATTACCTATCCGCAGGTCGATTTGGACTTTGCCAAGCTCAAAGACGCTTCTTATCAGGAAGTAGCCAAGCTGGTTTTGTCTGCATTTTTGGATGATTTTTCTGAAGCAGAGCTGGACTACTGTATCAACCATGCCTACGACAGCAAGTTTGATGATGCGGCTATTGCTCCCTTGGTCAAGCTGGATGGTCAGTACAATCTAGAGCTTTTCCACGGAGCGACCATTGCCTTCAAGGACATGGCTTTGTCTATCCTGCCTCACTTGATGACAACTGCAGCTAAAAAGCACGGCTTGGAAAACAAAATTGTCATTTTGACAGCGACTTCTGGTGACACAGGCAAGGCGGCTATGGCAGGTTTTGCGGATGTTCCTGGGACTGAGATTATCGTCTTTTATCCCAAAGACGGTGTCAGCAAGGTCCAAGAGCTGCAAATGACGACCCAGACAGGTACTAATACGCATGTCGTTGCCATTGATGGCAACTTTGACGATGCCCAGACCAATGTCAAGCGCATGTTTAACGACCCAGACCTACGAGCTCGTCTCTTGGAGCATAAGCTGCAGTTTTCATCAGCTAATTCTATGAATATCGGCCGTTTGGTGCCTCAGATTGTCTACTATGTCTATGCCTATGCTCAGCTGGTGAAGGCGGGAGAAATCACAGCAGGAGACAAGGTCAACTTTACAGTTCCGACAGGGAACTTTGGTAATATCTTGGCGGCCTACTATGCCAAGCAAATCGGTCTGCCAGTTGGCAAGCTGATCTGTGCTTCTAATGAAAACAATGTCCTGACTGACTTCTTCAAGACTCAGGTTTATGACAAGAAGCGGAGCTTTAAGGTGACGTCTAGTCCATCCATGGATATTTTGGTTTCCTCTAACTTGGAGCGCTTGATTTTCCATCTGTCTGGTAACAGCGCTGAGAAAACAGCTGCCCTGATGGCGGCTCTGAATGAGCATGGACAGTATGAACTGACGGACTTTGACGCTGAGATTTTAGAGCTCTTTGCGGCTGATTATGCAACAGAGCAAGAAACAGCTGCTGAAATCAAGCGGGTCTATCAGGCCTCTGACTACATCGAAGACCCTCATACGGCTGTCGCGTCTGCTGTCTATCAAAAATATCTGGCAGAGACAGGTGATCAGCGCAAGACTGTTATCGCGTCTACCGCTAGTCCTTATAAATTCCCAGTCGTGGCTGTTGAGGCTGTGACTGGTCAGTCAGGACTTAGTGACTTCGAGGCTTTGGAGCAACTGCACGAACTTTCTGGCGTAGCTCTGCCACCAGCTGTGGACGGCTTAGAAACAGCCCCAGTGCGCCACAAAACGACGGTCGCTGCAGATCAAATGCAGGCAGCGGTTGAGGATTATTTGGGGTTGTAAAAAACAAAAACATCAGCTTATTCATTGGCTGATGTTTTATAATCTATTTCAATACAATCAACTGCTTCCCAGCTAGGCTGTAACTGTCAGCTAGCGGTGCGATTGGTTTTTGGACATCAATGGCTGGATACTGGAGATGCAATCTTTGCTTGTTTTTATTTTCGTAGACAGCCTCTTGGTTGCCAAAGTTGATGACGATTGTCATACTTTCTTTGCTGTCTTGAATCTTGTACTCCAATAAACTGTCTGATAGCCAGTTGATCTGACAGGCTTGCTTGATGGCGGTGCTGGTCTTTAGATGCAGCAGCGGATGTGCCCTGCGAAAGGCAATCAGCTGTTTAACAAAAGCAATGTCCTCTGTGTAATGCAGGGAGCGCAGCCAGTCTAGTTTATTGATTTCGTCAGGCATATTGTAGGTGTTGTCAATCAGATTTTTAGTCCGGAAAAATTCCTGACCGCTGTGGATAAAGGGCACACCTTGGGCCAGCAGTACGAGGTGGAGGGCCAGCCGCGAATTGGCCAGCCGATCCCGCAGGGTGATAGCAGGGTTGACGATATCAAAGTAGTCAAAAACCGTTGCATTGTCATGGCACTCCACATAATTAATAGCTTGCTGGGGCGCTATAAAGTGAGCCTCGCCTTTTAGTCCGACATTGGCTGTCAGGACGTTTTCAAGCTGACTGGCAGGAGTCTTGCTCTCGATTTGCCGGCCTTGAGCGATGGTCTGCTTGAGACTGTCGCGGAAATGGTCGCTGAAGAACCCATAATCTGGCAGCTGGGTAGCATTGTACTGATGGGCCAAACGCTCACTTGCCAGTCCAGTGTCCATCTGCCAGCCTTCACCGTAGAGATAGATGTTAGGATAGAGTGCCTTGAGCTCGTCAGCTATTTGCTGCATGGTTTGGATATCTAAAATCCCCATCAGGTCAAAGCGGAAACCGTCAAAGCCATAGAGGCTGACCCATTGCTTGACCGACTGCTTGATATAGCGGCGAACCATGGCCTTCTCACTGGCTACATCATTGCCGCAGAAGGTTCCGTTGGTCCGGTAGCCCATGTCATTGAGCCGGAAAAAATAGCCGGGCACGATTTTTTCAAAAGCATAGCTGTTGGCATCATAGACATGATTGTAGACCACATCCATGATGACGCTGATATCAGCATTGTGGAAGGCATTAATGGCCGCCTGCAGCTCTATGATACGGGCATAAGGGTCTCGCGGATCGCTGGCAAAACTGCCGTCTGGGACATTGTATTGGACAGGATCATAACCCCAGTTGTAGACGAGCTCTGGATGCTTTTCATCAACGCTGCCAAAGTCGTAGACAGGCATAAGCTGCACATGGCTGATACCTAGCTCTTTCAGATAGTCCAGACCGAACTTCTGGTCGTGGACGACTGGAGATTCGCTCAGCGAGGCAAACTTCCCAGGATAGGAGAAGCCAGCTTCTTTCTGCATAGAGAAATCACGGACGCTCATTTCATAAATGACGGCTTCTGTCGAATCCAACTGTGTTTTCGCTCGTTTGATAGGCTTTTTAATCTTTTCTAAATCAATGACATAGCTGTTGCCCGAATTGACATCTGAGGATAGGGCATAGGGATCATGGACTTCTACCCACTTGCCATTGATCTTATGGAGATAAGAATAGGAGGCTCCCTCTAAATCTCCCTCAATCCGGATATGCCAGACTCCCTTATCCAGACGTTTGAGATGGTGAACCTGGTCTTTCAGATGCAGGAGGACTTTTTCGGAAATCGGCGCCCAGAGTCTGAAGTCGGTGGCTTGGGGGTTGTACTGAGCTCCCAAATCGTCGCCTGCATAGTCAAAAATCTCATCGAAAATAGGCTTTTTCACGATATGGCGGTACTGAAGGTCGGTATGGTTGCGATCCTGGTCATAGACCTTGTAAGACTGCGTCAGGTCAATGGGTTCATTAGCTGACACGGTGTAGATAATCCGATCTTCCTGATTGTTGATGTTTTTGATGGTTAAGGGGCTGGAGCTGTGCTTGTCTTCCAGTGTAAAGTGGATGGAATAGGCATCAAAGCTCTTTTCCAGTTCGATAGTGATAATGTTTTCGTCATCTAAATAGGCTTGAAAAATACGAAAGGCCATGTTTTTCCTCTTTCTTTGTCAGTTTCTCTTCGGGTAATTGTTTTGAGTTTAGGGCTCTGCCCTGGTTGGGACAAGGCTATTCTGTGAATCGTTGATAAATGAGCAAAAGCACTCGGATTAGCGAGTGCTGATGCTATGCGGAATCAGCTGGCGATAGCAGATCTGCTTGTCTTCTTTATTGTCCTTGATGATTTGGAAGAGGGTCCGGAAAGACTCTTTCCCAAGCTCGAGGGCATTGATATCGATATAGGCATCTACATCAATGCGCGGTTTGAGAGAATCAAAGGTGATAATGGGAATCTGGTAGTCCTGATCTTTGAGATAGTGCAGGGCTCCTTCTGCTACCAGAGTATCGGAGGTCACGATGGCTTCAATCTCGTCCAGCGGCAGCTCCTCCATAATCTTGTAACTGTTGTCTTCCAGTAGGAAACCGAAGGCAAATTTGATAATGCGTTCATCCAAAGGCCGTTCTGCTTCATTCAGAGCTTGCTTGTAGCCTGTGTAACGATCCTGAGAAACGACCAGCTCCTTATTCCCAGCTAGAAAGGCAATTTTCTGATAGCCCTTGTCAAGGAAATATCTGGTCGCGTCATAGCCGGCCTTGATATTGTCATTGTCCACCAGAGAGATGAAAGGAGAGACAGCTTTCCCTAGGATGAGGAAGGGGAAGTTGTTTCTGACTGCAAAGTCGACCAAAGGATCGTCCTGCTTGGAGTAAAGGAAAATCAGTCCGTCAACTCGCTTGCCCAAAATCATCTGCTTCATATTTTCCAAGCGATGTTCTTCGTCTTGCCCCGTGCTGATCTGGATGGCATAGTCATAGTCAGAAGCAATCTGAGAAATCCCCCGCAATACAGTTGGGAAGAAAGGGTTTTGATAGAAGACATCTGAGTCATCCGGCAGGACCAAGCCGATGACCTGGCTGGACTGGCTGACCAGACTTCTGGCATTGAGGTTGGGATGATAGTCCAGTTCCTTCATAGCAGCACGGACCCGTTTTTTGGTTTCTTCACTGATGGTTGATTTGTTTTGTACGACGCGGGTCACAGTAGAGGGCGACACGCCTGCTAGTTTTGCGACTTCTTTGATAGTAACTCGCATAAAAACCTCCTAAAGGCCTGCATTTGCTGGAAATCCTTGATATATCATCAACTATTTTAAATCTAGTAGTAGAAGCACTTGCTTTCTATGAGTCATGCAAACCTATGCCCAAAATGGTTCTTATAACCAGTGATATTGCCTAACTATTATGGTTGAAAAAGCAAGTATAAAGCAGTTTCTCAGTAAACGCAAACGTTTTCTGTTTGTAAGAACATTTTAACACAAAAAGAGAACGCTTGCAAGAAGAGAAAAACGGCAAATAATTGGGGCTGTAAGAGAGTCCTAAAAGAGCATTATATCCATTAACCAATAAATTGAAAAAAATCTCAAAAACCCCTTGCACTAAAAAAAAAAATAGGTTATAATCAAGTCGACGCAAACGTTTGCATTAAGTAAAAATGAAAAGGCGTAGAGGAAAAATAACGAGGTGACAAAATGAAAAAACGTCAAAGCGGCGTGCTCATGCACATTTCATCCCTTCCGGGTAAGTACGGTATCGGATCTTTTGGCCAAAGTGCTTATGATTTTGTAGACTTCTTGGTTCGCACCAAGCAGCGCTATTGGCAGATTTTGCCACTGGGAACGACCAGTTATGGTGATTCTCCTTATCAGTCTTTCTCTGCTTTTGCGGGGAATACCTACTTTATCGACTTTGATGTTCTGATAGAAGAAGGTTTGCTGAACGAGGTAGATGTCAAGGGAGCTGATTTCGGAGATGATCCTAAAAAAGTAGATTATGCAAAGATTTTTGACGCTCGCCGTCCAATCATGGAAAAAGCAGTAGCTCGTTTCTTGAAAGCAGATGATCTGTCTGACTATGAGAGCTTTGTAGAGCAAAATGCAGCTTGGCTGGAAGTTTTCGCTGAGTACATGGCTATCAAAGAGCATTTTGATAATCTAGCTTGGACAGAGTGGCCGGATGAAGCGATCCGTCGCCGTGACGCTGCTAGTCTCGCTTCTTATCGTGAGAAGCTGGCTGACAAGCTGACCTACCATCGTGTAACTCAGTATCTCTTCTTTAAGCAGTGGTTAAGATTAAAAGCCTATGCTAATGAACATCATATCGAGATTGTCGGTGATATGCCAATCTATGTGGCAGCTGACAGTGCTGATGTGTGGGCACAGCCGCACTTCTTTAAGACAGATGCTGTTGGCAAGCCAACTTGTGTGGCAGGCTGTCCGCCAGATGAATTTTCAGAAACTGGCCAGCTTTGGGGCAATCCTATCTATGACTGGGAAGCTATGGATAAGGATGGTTATGCTTGGTGGATTGAACGTCTGCGCGAAAGCTTCAAGATTTACGACATTGTCCGTATCGACCACTTCCGCGGCTTTGAGTCTTACTGGGAAGTACCTGCTGACTCAGAAACATCTGCTTCTGGTAAGTGGGTCAAAGGTCCAGACTACAAGCTCTTTGCAGCGGTTAAGGAAGCCTTGGGTGATTTGAATATCATCGCAGAAGACCTGGGCTTTATGACGGACGAAGTGATTGAGCTGCGCGAGCGCACTGGTTTCCCAGGAATGAAGATCTTGCAATTCGCCTTCAATCCTGATGATGAAAGCATCGACAGCCCGCATCTAGCGCCAAACAACTCAGTCATGTATACCGGAACCCATGATAATAATACTGTTCTGGGCTGGTACAAGGATGAGATTGATGACGCTACTCGCCAGTACATGGCTCAGTACACCAACCGTAAGGAGTACGAAACAGTACCTCATGCAATGCTGCGCACAATCTTTGCTTCAGTCAGCTTTATGGCCATTGCGACTATGCAAGACCTGCTGGAATTAGACAGTGCAGCACGGATGAACTATCCATCCACAATTGGTGGCAACTGGACTTGGCGGATGACAGCTGAAGAGCTGAATCCAATCGTCGAAGGTGAGCTTTACAGCTTGACCAAGACTTACCGTCGGATGAATACCGATTTAATTAACGAATAAAGAACAGCCGAATCAGGCTTGAAGGGATTAATCATGTCAAACTTACAAACTTATATCAAAAATACTTATTCAAAAAATCTTGCTGATTGCAGCAACGAAGAACTCTACCTGGCTCTTTTGAACTACACTAAATTAGCCAGCGCTCAAAAGCCAGTCAACACTGGTAAGAAAAAACTCTACTACATCTCAGCTGAATTCCTGATTGGTAAACTCTTGTCTAACAACTTGATCAACCTTGGACTTTACGACGATGTGAAGCAAGAGTTGGCAGATGCTGGCAAGGACTTGATCGAGGTAGAAGAAGTTGAGTTGGAGCCGTCTCTGGGTAACGGAGGCTTGGGTCGTTTGGCTGCCTGCTTCTTGGATTCTATTGCGACCTTGGGTCTCAATGGTGATGGTGTAGGACTGAACTACCACTTTGGTCTCTTCCAACAGGTTTTGAAAAACAACGAACAGACAACTATTCCTAACTTCTGGCTGACTGAGCAAAACTGGTTGGTTCGCTCTAGCCGCAGCTACCAAGTGCCATTTGCTCACTTCACCCTGACATCTACTCTTTATGATATTGATGTGCCAGGTTACAAGACAGAAACTAAGAACCGTCTTCGTCTCTTTGATTTGGACTCAGTGGATGCAGATATCATCACAGACGGTATTGACTTTGATAAGACAGATATCGCTCGCAACTTGACCCTCTTCCTCTATCCAGATGATAGTGACAAGCAAGGGGAATTGCTCCGTATCTTCCAGCAGTATTTCATGGTTTCAAATGGTGCTCAGCTGATTATTGACGAAGCGATTGAAAAAGGCAGCAACCTGCACGACTTGGCAGACTATGCTGTCATCCAAATCAATGATACCCACCCATCTCTGGTTATCCCAGAAATGATTCGTCTCTTGACTGAGCGTGGTTTGGATTTGGATGAAGCAATTGCCATCGTACAGAAGATGACTGCTTATACGAACCACACAATTCTGGCAGAAGCTCTTGAAAAATGGCCTCTGGAATTCTTGAAAGAAGTAGTACCGCATCTGGTACCAATCATCAAAGAGCTTGACAAGCGAGTTAAAGCTAAATACGCAGATCCAGCAGTGCAAATCATTGATGAGGACGATCGTGTGCACATGGCTCACATGGATATCCACTACGGATACAGTGTCAATGGGGTTGCTGCTCTGCATACAGAAATCCTGAAAAACTCTGAGCTTAAAGCCTTCTACGATATCTACCCTGAAAAATTCAATAACAAGACCAACGGTATTACTTTTCGCCGCTGGCTCATGCATGCCAACCCACGTCTGTCTCATTATCTAGATGAGTTGCTGGGCCGCGACTGGCACCATGATGCAACTAAGCTCGAAGGCTTGTTGGAATTCACTGGCGCTGCAAATGTTAAAGAAAATTTGGAAGGTATCAAGGCTCACAACAAACGTAAATTGGCTCGTCACTTGAAGGAAGCCCAAGGCGTGGAAATCAATCCAGAATCTATCTTTGATATCCAAATCAAGCGTCTGCATGAGTACAAGCGCCAACAAATGAACGCTTTGTACGTTATCCACAAGTATCTGGACATCAAGGCTGGTAACATCCCTGCTCGTCCAATCACTGTCTTCTTCGGTGGTAAGGCTGCTCCTGCTTACACAATTGCACAGGACATCATCCACCTCATTCTTTGCTTGTCAGAAGTGATTGCTAATGACCCTCAAGTGGCTCCACACTTGCAAGTAGTTATGGTAGAAAACTACAATGTTACAGCGTCTAGCTTCTTGATTGCAGCTGGTGACATTTCTGAGCAGATTTCCCTGGCTTCTAAGGAAGCATCTGGTACTGGTAACATGAAGTTCATGCTTAACGGTGCTTTGACTCTTGGTACAATGGACGGAGCAAACGTTGAGATTGCAGAGCTAGTCGGCGAAGACAACATCTACATCTTCGGTGAAGATTCTGAGACTGTTATTGACCTCTACGCAAAATCTGCTTACAAGTCTAGTGAGTACTATGCACGTGAAGCTATCAAGCCATTGGTTGACTTTATCGTCAGCGATGAAGTATTGGCAGTTGGTAAAGCTGAACGCTTGGAACGTCTTTACAATGAACTGATCAGCAAGGACTGGTTCATGACCCTGCTGGATCTAGAAGACTATATCCAAGTCAAAGAGCGCATGCTGGCGGACTATGAAGACCGCGATGCTTGGATGGACAAAGTCATCGTCAATATCGCCAAAGCTGGCTTCTTCTCATCTGACCGTACTATCGCTCAATACGAAGAAGAAGTATGGCACTTGAACAGCTAATATTCTTTAAATAAAAAAAGCCGAGACAGCAGTGTTTCGGCTTTGATTTTTTAGTCGAAGAAATGAATAAGGATTTAGCTATTGTTTGGGCTTCTGAAAAGGTGAAAGCCTCTTGGCCTTGTCAGCTTTTTCTTTTCGGTGTATAATAAGTGAAAATATTTCTTTACAGGAGGCGTTCATGAAAAAGAAACCAATTTATCTTTATATTTTGCTGGGATTGTCAGCAATCGGAACTTTACTGGGAGTATGGAGTCGTTTTTTCTCCAAGTTTTCTGAGGTAGATTATACACAAATCGGTTTCTCAAAAGAATTGAGTGATCAGACAAATCAGTTTAATAAACTTTATTTTGAATTTCTTCGTAATGGAATGAATATGATGATTTTTTTCGTTATGACGGCTCTGTTAATAGCATCTATCGTCTTTTTGGTTAGAAAAAATCTGCAGATGGCTAATATTAGCTATATCGTTTATATATTAGTCAGTTTGCTATCTCAGGTTTACGTCTATATTTCATCGAAAGGGATTGTTGGCAAGGTATTTACAAGCCCTGAGAACATTGCAACGCATTCAAACAGTCTTCTTTTAGGAACAGTGCTTGGCTTTGTTATCAGTTTAATTTATCTTTCCATCGTTATCTTTAAGTTAATTCAGCAGCAGAAAGAGGCTGAAAAAGCGGAACTAGCTGCAAACGAATAAAATTTGACAAATAACAGATAAGTGCTTACAATTTTAAGAAGCAATATCTGTTATTTTTTAGAATGGAGAGTAAAATGACAAAGGTTTCCTTGGTTTACATCAGCTTGAGCGGCAATACAGAGAGTTTTGTCCGACGGCTGACAGACTATTTGCTGGATCAGCATCCAAGCCTAGAAGTAGAGAAGATTCATATCAAAGACATGGTAAAGGAAGGGCAGCCCTTTTTTGAAATGGACAATCCTTTCGTAGCTTTTCTGCCGACTTATTTGGAGGGCGGCAATGGTGTGGACAATGGTGATGTAGAAATTCTGACAACCGATGTGGGGGACTTTATTGCCTATGGTCAGAATGCCAGCAAGTGCCTGGGCGTCATTGGCAGTGGCAATCGTAACTTTAGCAACCAATACTGTCTGACAGCCAAGCAATATTCAGAGCGCTTCGGATTTCCGGTTTTGGCTGATTTTGAAATGCGTGGCATGTTGGGAGACATTAAGAAGGTTGCAGGGATTATTGAAGAGCTCTATCATATTGAAAAAAGCGAAAACCAGTGAGGTTTTCGCTTTTTTGATGTTTCTAAAGCAAGCTTACATCTTTTCTGGCGCTTCTACTCCCAGCAGACGCAAAGCTTCTTTGAGGACAACAGCTGTTGAGTAGCTGAGAGCCAGACGGCTGTCGCGCTCAGGGCTTTCATCCAGAATCCGAGTGTGCGCATAGTATTTGTTAAAGGCTTGAGCCAGGCTGATAGCGTATTTGGCAATCAGTGATGGCTCATAGTTATCAGCAGCACGCTTGACAACGCGACCGAAGTCTTGAAGCAGCTTGATAATTTCCCAGCTTTCTGGATCGTTCAGGCTGTATGTAGCCTCTGCATCAGGCTGGAAGTTCGCCTTGCGCAGGATAGACTGGATACGAGCATAGGCATACTGGATGTAAGGGCCTGTTTCTCCCTCGAAGGAAACCATAGCTTCCAGATCAAAGTCGTAACCATTGCGGCGGTCAGTTTTGAGGTCGTAGAACTTAACTGCTCCAACTCCAACTGCACGAGCAACAGCTTCCTTGTTTTCCAAATCTGGGTTTTTAGCTTCAATCTGACTTTTTGCCCGGCTGATAGCTTCTAGCAGAGTTGGTTCGAGGAGGATGATATTTCCTTTACGTGTGGACAATTTTTGCCGGTTCTTTGTCACCAGTCCGAAGTCAACGTGAATCATGTCATCGCTCCAGTCAAAGCCCATCTTTTTCAGAACGGCCTTGAGCTGTCTGAAGTGGTTGGCCTGCTCTTGACCTACAACATAGACATTTTTGACAAAGTTGTAAGTGCGGGCCCGGTAGATGGCTGTAGCGATATCTCGTGTGATGTAGAGGGTAGCACCGTCTGATTTTTTAATCATAGCAGGCGGAAGGTTAAAGTCTTCCAAGTCTACAATGCTAGCTCCTTTGGATTCCTGCAGGAGACCCTTGTCTTCAAGGATTTGAATCCCTTCGTCCATCTTATCGTTGTAGAAGGCTTCACCATTTAGACTGTCAAATTCAACGCCTAGGAGTTCGTAGATACGGTTGAATTCTGTCAGACTTTCGTCTCGGAACCATTGCCAGAGCTCAGTTGCTTCTGGGTCGCCATCTTCCAGCTTCTTGAACCAAAGGCGGCCTTCTTCATCCAGAGATGGGTCATTTTCAATCTCGGCATTGATACACACGTAGAGTTTGAGGAGCTCGTCAATAGGGTTAGCTTCAACAGCTTCCTGGCTTCCCCACTTCTTATAAGCTACCATCAAGAGGCCGAACTGTTTGCCCCAGTCTCCCAAGTGGTTGATTTTGATGGTGTTGTAGCCTATTTTGCGGAAGATGTTGGAAAGAGCGTCACCGATAACAGTAGAGCGCAAGTGGCCGACTGAGAAAGGCTTGGCAATGTTTGGACTGGACAGGTCAATGGTGATATTCTGATTATTTCCTTCGTTCTGCTGGCCGTAGTCAGCTCCGTCTTTGATGACTTCTTTGATGACTTGGCCAGAAATTTCAGCCTTGCTGAGGAAAAAGTTGACATAAGGACCAGTCGCAACGACTTTGTCAAAATGCGCTGTGTCAATCTTTTCAGCGATATCAGCAGCGATGATTTGAGGAGCTTTGCGCTCAGTCTTTGCCAGAGAAAAGGCTGGGAAGGCGATATCGCCAAGTTCAGAGCTCTTTGGCTGCTCCAATAAATTTAAAATAGCGTCTTGATCAAGGCTGTCAATAACCTTGGCCAATTCGCTGGCAATCAACTGTTTGTTATCCATATTTGCTCCTTTGTGTCTTTTGTTATTATTTTATCACATTTTTCAAGGAATCTTCAATTTTTTTGGGAATAATTTTTGGGCTAATAGGAATTTTTCTGATATAATAAGAGGGATAAGAACCTGTATTTATAGATGGACTTTTCATCTAAATGCTTCCTTCCCTGTTACTCTTCGTTAAAGTTTTTTGTTTATTCTCAGTATTCCTGCAAATCTTTGCCTAGATTGATGGAGAAGCAGTCTTTTGTCCGTTGAAGTGCCCTTCATGAATGCAGCTTCTAAATATTCAACAATGAGGTAAAAATGAGAAAGAATGACCGTCATCAGTTAGTCAAAACGATGATTAAGGAGGAAAAGCTAGGAACGCAAAAGGAGATTCAGGATCGTCTGGAAGCGCAAGGGATTTATGTAACACAGACTACCCTGTCGCGTGACCTTCGTGAAATCGGCCTGACTAAAGTTAAGAAGAAGGGGCTGACTTATTATGTTTTGGCGCATGAGACTGAAGAGATTGATTTTATAGAGTTTTTAGCCAAGCATGTGGAGAGTGTAGCTAGGGCAGAGTTTAGTCTGGTTCTTCGTACGGGCCTGGGAGAGGCAACAGTGCTGGCCAATGTCGTGGATAACTCGTTCGATAGCCGTATTCTGGGAACCGTTGCGGGTGCCAATACTCTTTTAGTGGTTTGCCGGGATCAGGCAGCTGCTCAGGAGATTGAGGAGCAAATACAGGAAGTGATGTAAGAGTCACAGTTTTTTCAGGAAAATTGGAGAGGTTTGAGACAGAAGTCCTGACCTCGTTTGTTTTTAGAAAGGATAGAGATGGCAGTAGAAAAGTTATCGCCAGGCATGCAGCAGTATTTGGATATCAAAAAGGATTATCCAGATGCTTTCTTGCTCTTTCGGATGGGGGATTTCTATGAGTTGTTTTATGATGATGCGGTCAATGCCGCCCAGATTTTAGAGATTTCTCTCACCAGCCGCAATAAAAATGCAGAAAATCCGATTCCCATGGCTGGAGTTCCCTATCATTCGGCACAGCAGTATATTGATGTTTTGGTCGAGTCAGGCTATAAGGTAGCGATTGCGGAGCAGATGGAAGACCCCAAGGAAGCCAAGGGAGTTGTTAAGCGGGAGGTCGTTCAGGTTATCACACCGGGGACGGTGGTGGACTCCAGTAAGCCGGACTCTGCTAATAACTTTCTGGTGGCTCTGGATTACTCAGACGGGCTCTATGGTTTAGCTTATATGGACTTGGTGACCGGTGAGTTTCAGGTGACCAGTTTAGAGGACTTTACCTTGGTCTGCGGGGAAATCCGTAATTTGAAGGCTAGGGAAGTGGTGCTGGGCTATACCTTGCCAGAATCTGAGGAGCAGGTCTTGGCTGGACAGATGAATCTTTTACTGTCCTATGTACAGACAGCTTTGGACGATGTTCAGCTGCTGGGCGAGGAGCTGTCTCCGATGGAGCGTCAGGCAGCGGGGAAATTGCTGGAGTATGTGCACCGGACCCAGATGAGGGAGCTCAGCCATTTGAAGAAGGCTCAGCATTATGAAATCAAGGACTTCCTGCAAATGGACTATGCCACCAAGGCGAGTCTGGATTTGACAGAAAATGCTCGATCGGGTAAGAAGCACGGCAGTCTTTATTGGCTGATGGACGAGACCAAGACAGCCATGGGCGGCCGCATGTTGCGCTCTTGGATCCAGCGTCCGCTGATTGATGAAGCGCGAATTAGCCAGCGACAGAATGTCGTCGAGGTTTTTCTGGATCATTTCTTTGAGCGGAGTGATTTGACGGAGAGCCTCAAGGGAGTCTATGATATCGAGCGGTTGGCTAGTCGGGTTTCTTTTGGTAAGACCAATCCCAAGGATCTGCTGCAGCTGGCAGCTACATTGGGCAATGTGCCTCAGATCAAGGCTATCTTGCAAGGAATCGGCAGCCCGCATCTAGCTCGTTTGATTGAGGGTTTGGATCCTATTCCAGAGTTGGCAGGCTTGATTAGCTCAGCTATTTCGCCGGATGCGCCCCATATCATCACCGAGGGCAATATTATTCAGACTGGTTTTGATGAGACCTTGGATCAGTATCGGCTTGTGCTGAGGGAGGGGACTGGATGGATTGCGGAGCTGGAAGTTAAAGAACGTGCCAACAGCGGCATCAGCAATCTGAAGATTGATTACAACAAAAAAGATGGTTACTATTTTCATGTGACCAATTCCCAGCTGGCTCATGTGCCTAGTCATTTCTTCCGCAAGGCGACTCTGAAAAATTCGGAGCGTTTCGGAACGGAAGAGCTGGCACGAATTGAGGGAGAGATGCTGGAGGCGCGTGAAAAATCTGCTAATTTGGAATACGAGATCTTCATGCGGGTTCGCGAGGAAGCTGGCAAATATATCCAGCGCTTGCAGGCCTTGGCACAAACGCTAGCAGCTGTAGATGTCCTGCAGAGCTTTGCTGCGGTAGCAGAGCAACAGAATCTAGTGCGCCCCGTCTTTACTGCAGAGCGCTGTCTGCAGATTGAAAAAGGCCGGCATGCTGTTGTGGAAAAGGTCATGGGTGCCCAAAGCTACATTCCAAATAGTATTCTGCTGGACCAGGAAACGGACATCCAGCTGATTACCGGGCCGAATATGAGCGGGAAATCGACCTATATGCGCCAGTTGGCAATCATCGTCATTATGGCACAGATGGGATCTTATGTGCCTGCTCAGTCTGCCAGTCTGCCGCTATTCGATGCGATTTTCACTCGTATCGGCGCAGCGGATGATCTGGTGTCTGGCCAGTCTACCTTTATGGTGGAGATGATGGAGGCCAATCGGGCCATTCGGCAGGCCAGCGAGCGTTCGCTCATCCTCTTTGATGAGCTGGGCCGTGGGACGGCTACTTATGATGGGATGGCGCTGGCTCAGGCTATTATCGAGCACATTCATCATTATACTGGAGCCAAGACCCTCTTTGCCACCCACTATCATGAGCTGACAGCCTTAGAGGATAGCTTGGATCATTTGGAAAATGTCCATGTGGCAACCTTGGAAAAGGACGGGCAGGTGACTTTCCTGCATAAGATTGAGCCGGGTCCGGCTGACAAGTCCTATGGAATCCATGTAGCGAAAATTGCCGGTCTTCCTGAGAAATTGCTGGAGCGGGCTGACAGTATTTTGAGTCATTTGGAGAGTCAGGATACAGGACTAGGCTCAGAGCTTCCTGCTGCATCCAGACCGAAGCAGTCGCAAGTGGCGGAGCAGATGTCTCTTTTCGCAGAAGGGCCGGAAAATCCAATCCTGACTGAACTACGAGACTTGGACATCTACAATATGACTCCACTGGAAGTCATGGCGGCGGTAGCCGAGCTCAAGAAGAAGTTGTAAAAACAAAGAACAGACTTGTTAATGCCTCAAGTCTGCTCTTTTTATTTCTCACGATTTGCCAGACAAACCGCTATTGATTTTTTGAATGTTGCGGTAAGTGCGGTAGTAGATAGCACCTGAAATGATTAGATAGATGAGGGTGAATTCCCCGACGGCAGTCAGTGTCAGGCTGAGTATTTTTTCTCTTGGGAAAAATCCAGCTAGATTAGCCAAAAGTGCAAAGGTTAGAATCATCACGCCAAAGTGGCTGACGATGGAGCGCAGGATGCTCCAGTCTCTTTGGAAGAAGCTTCCACTCCATCTGAAAATAGCTCCCATGATAAACCAGATAAGCATGCAATAGAGCATGATGAGGGAAACATGGACATGCTGGCTCAAAAAGAAGTGGCCGGTAGGAGAGCGAGGGTGCAGCGGTAGATAAGCTGGATTGTAAAAATAAGAAACAATCATGGAGAAGAAGAGACCGATGAAAATCCCTCCAATTCCTCCGAAAAAGAGTTCTTTAAGACGAGTTTTCATAATTGCAACCTTTCTTTGATGGATTTGAGATAGCGACGGGACGAGTATGTCTGGTCGCCGTTTTTCAGAAATATTTGAATCAGACCATTTGGAGTCAGCTTGAGATGGCTGATTTGTCGGCTGTTGATAATCTCCGACTGAGAAATCTGCAGGAAATAGTCCGGTAGGACCTGCAACAATTGATAAAGAGGTTGTTGAGCTCGATAGCCGTCTTTTGCCGTTCGAACTTGAACCTGACGATTTTCTGTATAGACTCGGTGGATTTCCTTAGCGTCCAGCAGATAGATGTTGTCTTCTTTCTTGACATGGATCTTGTCTTCTTTGCCTAGATGTTGAGCAAAGTGGACCAATTCCTGAATGCTTTCTGTCATGAGGCGAGCCTCAATGCTGACGGAGTCTTCGGTGACTTGAGAATCGATTCTTAGCTTAACTTTCATAACTTCCTCCTTTCACCTTTATTAAACCTCAACTTGGCAGCGAAAACAAGTCCTTTTGTCTATGTGGCAGCTATTTGTGTCTATCTGGTTTGGCTTACGAGCAGAATGGTCGAGAAAAGGCTGCCTTCTGATAGAAAGAGCCCAATGTGTTATAATAGATAGCAGAACAAATACGGAGAAAAAGATGTCAAAAATTATCGAACTTCCAGAAATTCTAGCCAATCAGATTGCGGCCGGTGAGGTTATTGAGCGGCCTAGCAGCGTGGTCAAGGAGCTAGTGGAAAATTCAATTGATGCGGGTGCCAGCCAGATTACCATCGAAATCGAGGAGGCTGGACTCAAGACTATCCAGGTAACGGATAATGGTGAAGGCATAGACCACGAAGATGTCCCTCTGGCCCTTCGCCGCCATGCTACCAGTAAAATCAAGAAACAAGCGGATCTCTTTCGGATTCGGACACTGGGTTTTCGTGGTGAGGCCATTCCTTCCATTGCTTCTGTCTCTCGTTTTACCATTGAGACAGCGACTGAAGCCGGCCAGCACGGAACCCTGCTAGTTGCCCAAGGCGGTGAGATTGAAGAGCATGAGCCTACCAGCAGTCCAGTGGGAACGAAAATCAAGATAGAAGATCTCTTCTTTAATACTCCAGCCCGGCTCAAGTATATGAAGAGCCAGCAGGCTGAGCTGTCCCATATCGTTGATGTGATTAATCGGCTTAGTCTGGCCCATCCGGAAGTGGCTTTCACCCTTATTAGTGACGGCCGCGAAATGACACGGACTGCCGGCAGTGGCAATCTGCGTCAGGCTATTGCAGGAATCTATGGTTTGGCAACAGCTAAGAAAATGGTAGAAATCTCTGCTTTAGATCTGGACTTTGAGGTGAGCGGCTATGTCAGCCTGCCTGAGCTGACTCGTGCGAATCGGAATTATATTACGATTCTCATCAACGGCCGTTACATTAAGAACTTTCTGCTCAATCGTGCTATTTTGGACGGCTACGGCAGCAAGCTTATGGTAGGCCGCTTTCCACTAGCGGTCATCAATATTCAGATTGACCCCTATCTAGCCGATGTCAATGTCCATCCGACCAAGCAAGAGGTGCGGATTTCTAAAGAGCGGGAACTCATGACCCTGATTTCGCAAGCCATTGCGACCAGTCTCAAGGAGCAGGACCTTATCCCAGATGCTTTGGAAAATCTAGCCAAATCAACTGTTAAGCGTGCCAATAAGCCTGAACAGACCAGCCTTCCCCTTAAAGAAAATCGCCTCTACTACGATAAGGAGCAGAATGACTTCTTCCTCAAGCCACAGGTGGCAGAGCAGCAGTTATCCTTCGAAGAATCAGCGGAGCCTGTTCATGAAGCGACAGATGAAAAAGTAGAACCGCAACCGACTTCGGTCAAATTTGCAGAGAGAAGGCCAGTTAGCTATGACCAACTAGACCATCCAGAGCTAGACCAAGCCAGTCTGGAGCGGGCTGTGGATAAGTTGGAACAGGAAGAGAAATCAAGCTTCCCAGAGTTAGAATATTTCGGCCAGATGCATGGTACCTATCTCTTTGCTCAGGGCAAGGGCGGTCTTTACATTATTGACCAACATGCTGCCCAAGAGCGGGTCAAGTATGAGTATTATCGGGAGAAGATTGGAGATGTGGACAATAGCCAACAGCAGCTCTTAGTGCCCTATATCTTTGAATTTCCAGCGGACGATATGCTGCGAATCAAGCAGCGGATGGAGCTGTTAGAAGATGCTGGCATCTTTTTAGAAGAGTACGGAGCCAACCAGTTTATCCTCCGTGAGCATCCGATTTGGTTTAAGGAAGAGGAGATTGAGGCCGGCATCTATGAAATGTGTGATATGCTTCTCCTGACCAAGGAAGTTTCTATCAAGAAATATCGAGCAGAGCTGGCCATCATGATGAGCTGCAAACGCTCCATCAAGGCCAATCACAGTCTGGATGACTATTCTGCGCGTGATTTGCTCTTTCAGCTGTCCCAGTGTGACAATCCTTACAACTGCCCACACGGCCGACCGGTCTTGGTCAACTTTACCAAGTCGGATATGGAAAAAATGTTCCGCCGCATTCAGGAAAATCACACTAGCCTGCGGGAGTTGGGGAAATACTAAACTTTATAGAAGATAAAACAGCCCTAGTCATAGAACTAGAGCTGTTTTGAATTTTTGAGCTGAACTTGCGTTCCAGCAAGCAAATCAGCTGGATGGCGTTTGTCCTTGCGAAGTAGTCCCATCAGCAGAAAGATCAAGAAGAGAATCCCTGCTGAAGTTGACAAGAAAATTGACAAAGCATCTGCTTGATAAGCACTACGGATAGCTCCCATATGCCCCAGCTGCCAAGGGAAAAGCTTGATAGTAGAGCGCAAAAGGCTGTGGGAAAGGCTCCTATGTTTGTAAACCAATTGTAAACCTGCCCAACGCTTGCCAAAACTGCCTTTTCTATAGTCTAGCCAAGCAAAGATGATAGTTAGAGGCAGGACTGAGCTAGAAAAAGCCAGAAGCTGGCTCTGAGCTTCAGTGAATACAGGAATGCCTCCTAGAACCAGATTGTAAAAGCCCATAGCTAGTAAAAAAAGAGAAATGAGGTAGCCTGAGATGAAGAGCCAGTCTCCAATCAGCTCTTTCAGACGAGTTTTGACAGGTATGGGATTGTCAATTTTTAGTTTCATCTTTAGCACCTTCTTTTTTAGAATCCTCATCAAGGCCGATAACCTTGTCCAGATACTTTTTCTTCATCTTTAGCGTCTTGTTAATAGCCATTGCTGATGCGATTAAGAGGAAAAAGGTCAACCAGACCAGCGCAGTGAATTTTGCTGGAAAGCTAGAACCTGCGAAAAAGAGAAAGATAGCCAAGGCTGATACAAAAATATACAGAACCTGCCAGAAGCCATAAGATTTCACTTCCTTGTAGTAGCGATCTTTTTCGTCTTCTGAGAGGATGGGTTTTATTTCCGGCTTATCGCTGTCTTCTAAAAGCAGATAATCTGTCGTCACTTGGAAAATTTTGCTCAGCTCTACAATTTTTTCCAGCTCTGGCAGCGCTTGGCCAGACTCCCACTTAGAAATGCTCTGGCGAGAGACATTGATTTGTTCAGCTAGCTTTTCTTGTGACCAGCCTTTTTCTTTTCTTAGTTCAAATAATTTATCAGCGAGTTTCATGATCGCAGCCTCCTTTTCTTTGCTAACTCTATCCTAACAGCTTTTAGTTATCTTGAGAATACAGCTTTCTGTACATTTTGTCAACCACCGGTTGCACTTCTATTTGCAGTTTCCAGACAGAAAATATGATATACTAGATAGGCAAAATGATACAACAAGAAGGAAGATTATGTACGAATATTTTAAAGGAATCATCAGTAAAATAACAGCCAAGTACATTGTATTGGAAGTCAACTCTATCGGCTATATTCTTCATGTGGCCAACCCCTATGCTTACTCAGGACATCTCCATCAGGAAGCTAAGGTCTATGTTCACCAGGTGGTGAGAGAAGATGCGGAGCTCCTGTACGGTTTTGCGACCGAGGAGGAGAAGCAACTCTTTCTTAGCTTGATTTCAGTCTCAGGTATTGGCCCAGTGTCTGCCTTGGCTATTATTGCGGCGGATGATAATGCTGGCTTGGTGCAAGCCATTGAGCAGAAAAACATCACCTATCTGACCAAGTTTCCTAAGATTGGCAAGAAGACGGCCCAGCAGATGGTGCTGGACTTAGAAGGCAAGGTGGTGGTGGCAGATGGTCCGGCAGAAAGTAAGGCGCCCGTCCAGACTGTGGATAATCAGGAGCTGGAAGAAGCCATGGAAGCCATGCTGGCTCTGGGCTACAAAGCTGCTGAACTCAAGAAAATCAAGAAATTCTTTGAAGGAACGACGGATACAGCTGAAAACTATATCAAGTCAGCTCTTAAGATGTTGGTGAAATAATGGGGATTGCTCGAATTAGTTATGCTGAAAGCAAAAATGTTAACAATAATATAGCCCTAAGATTTAGGAATGGTGAGATAGAAGATGTCTGGCTAGACTGTAAAACTTTTCCTTTGTATTGTAAATATTGTGAACAAACTCAAACGGAATTATTTTTACATATGTCGTCTCGATATGGTCAAGTAGGACCGATTCCTTGTGAATTTTGTAATCGTGATATAACGGTTGTAGATAGTGATACTTATGTTGATGGAATAGAGGTGAGTGGTGAGTCCTGTTCCTTTCAACAACTCTATTTGTTAAGTGCAGACTACATTGGATGGTTTGAAGAATGGTATGGTATAACTCTGGCCTCAGAAAGTTTATTTGAAAGTTGGACTGATTGGATGTCTGTAGATCAGCTTCGAGAACAGATTGAAACATTAACTGGAATAGAAACAGATAGTCAAGCAAGGTATCAAACAGATGAGAAATTTAACCCTCTGCCACCAGATATTAATCGTTGGATCAATTTATTAGATAGGTCTACGGTTCCCTTACCTAGCTATGTTTTAAAGATTGGAGAATAACATGACCAAACGCTGCGGCTGGGTAAAAATGAACAACCCCTTGTATGTGGCCTATCATGATGAGGAGTGGGGCAAGCCTCTCCATGATGATCAGAAATTATTTGAATTGCTCTGCATGGAGACTTATCAGGCTGGACTTTCTTGGGAGACCATTCTGAATAAACGTCAGGCTTTTCGGGAAGCTTTTCATTTCTATGATGCCCAGAAAATTGCTCAGATGACGGATGCGGATCTGGATGATTTGTTGGGCAATCCCGACATCATCCGTAACAAGATGAAAATTTATGCAACTAGGGCTAATGCCCAAGCTTTTTTGGCTGTTCAAAAGCAGTTTGGCTCTTTTAATGACTATATCTGGTCCTTTGTAGATTTCAAAACGATTGACAATGAAATTTTGGACTACGAGGAAGCGCCAGCCAAGACAGAGCTGTCAGAAACTATGTCCAAGGCGCTGAAAAAGCAAGGCTTCAAATTTGTTGGTCCTGTTTGTGTCTATTCATTCCTAGAAGCAGCTGGCCTTATCAATGACCATGAAAATGATTGTGACTGGAAGTAGAACGATGAAAACAAGAAAATCTCAGCTTATTTTTATTTTTCTATATACCATTTTATTCCTAGATAGAGGTTTGCAGTTTATTGGACAAAAATGGCTGAATTATCCAGTATATTTCCTTTTATTTGTTTTGGGAATTTTAGATTATCGGGAGGAATTGCAGAAGCAGTTTTCTATGATTCTGACTGAGAAGAAGGAATTTCTGAAAACGATTTCCTTATATATGTTTTTTGTTTTCCTCCTGTCTATTGCTTGCAACCTGCTTTCAGCTTTGATTAAACAGAGTCTGGGGTTGCCACTGCAGGGACAGAATGAAGCCAATATTCAAGGTGTGCTTTTAGAAAATCCTTATCTGTTCTTGCTTGTTGGTTGTTTTATTGGACCAGTTGTGGAAGAACTTTTCTTCCGTCGTTTTTTCCTAGGAACCTTCTTGGCAAAATTCTCCAATTGGATAAGTATTGTGTTAACAACCTTTCTATTTGCTACTCTTCATATGCACAGCTGGTCAATGTCAGAGTGGGTGACAGCCATTTCCTATATTGCTGGAGGTTTTCTTTTCTCGCTTCTGTATCTGAAAAAAGACAAAAACATCTGGTATCCAATTACCCTCCATTGTTGTAATAATATCTTTGCTTTCATCATTACTTTATTGACCATAATTAAATGAAAACCTAGAAGTTCCAGACCTCTAGGTTTTTTATTATTCTCTTTATCTCCTCATTCTCCTTTCTGCATCCAAATCTTTTCCTTGATAAAGATGCGCAGCTCATAGAAGAGCATAAAGAGCGTGGAGATGAGGAAGCCAGCCATAAAGATATGGTGCAAGTAAGCGAAGACACCAATATAAACCAAGATGGAAAAAAGGTAGAGAATGACTAAATAATGCCATTTTTTGGCCTTGCTATCTTCGATAACCTTTTTCTCCAAACGCTCATCCTCCTTGATGAGTGTGTCCAGACTGATATCAAACTCCCGACTGATAGAGATGAGATTTCCAATATCAGGGATACCTTTTTCGCTTTCCCAGCGGGCAATGGCGGAGCGGGAAACCTTGAGCCTTTCTGCCAAAGCCTCCTGAGTGAGTTGATTTTGTTGACGAATATCTTTGAGAACTTGTGAAATTTTCATGATGATCTCCTTTCTTTAAATAAAAATATTTAGATGATTTCCTTTTTTCATCTTTATTATAAAAATAATGAAACCATTTGCCAATAGCATTTCCCTAACAATCCAGTTATTCTGCTTAACATCAGTCACTCTTAAAAGTTTTCCACAGCATGTTGACAAGTTTGTCAAGGAGCTTGACAGCTCTTTTTATTTCTTGAAATGAAAATCAACTTTTTTAAGATTTTTTGTGATAAAATAAAGCCAATTCCGAATTGTAAGGTAGGAGGTTCTATGAAAGCAGAAATTATTGCTGTGGGCACCGAGATTCTGACAGGTCAGATTGTCAATACCAATGCCCAATTTTTATCTGAAAAACTGGCGAGTCTGGGGATTGATGTTTATTTTCAAACAGCAGTGGGGGACAATGAAAATCGTCTCTTCTCTGTTTTGGAAATTGCCCAAAGGCGCAGTAATCTGATTATCCTGACTGGAGGCTTGGGGCCAACAGAGGATGATTTGACCAAGCAGACCTTGGCTAAGTTCTTAGGGCGTGAGCTAGTCTTTGACCCACAGGCTGTGGAAAAGCTGGATCGCTTTTTTGCTAGCCGGCCAGATTATGCTCGAACGCCCAATAATGAGCGTCAGGCCCAGCTGGTCGAAGGCTCAACTCCGTTACCAAATGCCACCGGCTTAGCTGTCGGAGGATTGTTAGAAGTAAACGGAGTGACCTATGTAGTCCTGCCTGGCCCGCCTAGTGAGCTCAAGCCCATGGTCAATAACGAGCTGGTTCCCCTCTTATCCACAGGCCAGAAATTGTATTCACGAGTGCTGCGCTTCTTTGGTATCGGCGAGAGTCAGCTAGTGACTATTTTGTCAGAGATGATTGAGCAGCAGAACGACCCCACCATTGCTCCTTATGCAAAGACAGGGGAAGTTACCCTGCGACTGTCCACCAAGGCTCTGAGTCAGGCAGAAGCTGACACCAAGTTTGAGGCTGTGGAAAAGTTAATTTTGGCACACAAGACTTTTGAGGGACATTCACTGTCAGAGATTTTCTATGGTTATGGGGATGACAATTCCTTGGCACAGGCGGCTTTTGACTTGCTGAAGAGTCAAGGAAAGACGATTTCGGCGGCGGAGAGTCTGACAGCAGGGCTCTTTCAGGCGACCTTGGCTGATTTTGCTGGAGCCTCTTCCATTTTTTCAGGTGGCTTTGTCACCTACAGCATGGAGGAAAAGAGCCGGATGCTGGATATTCCGTTGGGAGACCTGGAGAAGCACGGTGTCGTTTCCGCTTTTACGGCTGGGAAAATGGCAGAGCAGGCTAGAAAGCTGACCGAAAGTGACCTAGCTGTCAGTCTGACAGGTGTGGCTGGTCCAGATTCACTGGAAGGCCATCCAGCAGGGACCGTTTTTATCGGCTTAGCAAGTGCTTCAGGAACAGAAATTATTAAGGTCAATATTGCTGGACGCAGTCGGCGTGATGTGCGGAAAATTGCTGTTCTGCACGCCTTCAACCTAGTACGAAAAACTTTATTAAATAGCTGATTTTTGGTATAATGACGAAGATGGCCAAAAGACATTTTAGAAAAAACAGGAGAAATAAATGGCAAAGAAACAAAAAAAATTAGACGAAATCTCAAAGAAATTCGGCGATGAGCGCCAAAAAGCCTTGGATAATGCCCTGAAAAACATTGAAAAGGACTTCGGTAAGGGAGCCATTATGCGTCTTGGCGAGCGGGCAGAGCAAAAGGTTCAAGTCATGAGTTCAGGCTCTTTGGCCTTGGATATTGCTCTTGGCGCTGGGGGTTATCCTAAGGGACGGATTATTGAAATTTACGGTCCAGAGTCTTCTGGTAAGACAACCGTTGCTCTTCACGCAGTTGCTCAAGCGCAAAAAGAAGGTGGTATCGCAGCCTTTATCGATGCTGAGCATGCTTTGGATCCATCGTACGCAGCTGCTCTGGGTGTTAATATTGATGAGTTGCTGCTGTCTCAACCTGACTCTGGGGAACAGGGACTGGAAATTGCCGGCAAGCTGATTGACTCAGGTGCGGTGGATTTGGTTGTTGTGGACTCAGTTGCAGCTCTGGTACCGCGTGCAGAAATCGATGGCGATATTGGTGACAGCCATGTCGGCTTGCAGGCTCGGATGATGAGCCAGGCTATGCGCAAGCTGTCTGCTTCTATCAACAAAACGAAGACGATTGCGATTTTCATTAACCAGCTGCGTGAAAAAGTTGGCGTTATGTTTGGTAATCCTGAAACAACACCAGGTGGCCGTGCACTGAAGTTCTATGCTTCTGTCCGTTTGGATGTCCGTGGCAATACTCAAATCAAGGGAACTGGTGATGAGAAGGATACCAATGTTGGTAAAGAAACCAAGATCAAGGTTGTTAAAAATAAGGTTGCTCCGCCATTCAAGGAAGCCTTTGTAGAAATCATGTACGGAGAAGGCATTTCTAAGACAGGTGAGTTGATTAAGATTGCGACTGATTTAGATATCATCAAAAAAGCGGGTGCTTGGTACTCCTACAATGATGAAAAAATCGGTCAAGGATCTGAAAATGCTAAGAAGTACTTGGCTGATCATCCAGAAGTCTTTGACGAAATTGACCGTCAGGTCCGTGTACGCTATGGTTTGATTGAAGGCGATGACTTGGCAGAAGCGGTTGGCAACAAGGCTGACAGCTCTGTGGAAACGATGGAAGAAGTGACTCTGGATTTGGACGATGCCATCGAAATTGAAGAGTAATTTTGCAAAATAGGTCGCAAGACCGATGGTTTTTGTGATATAATAGACTACGATATTAGTATCGTGTAGCGAAAGGAGTACTTACATGATCACAATCTATACTGTCTCAAGTTGTACTAGTTGTAAAAAAGCAAAAACCTGGCTAAACGCTCATCAATTAACTTATAAAGAACAAAATTTAGGCAAAGAAGGCATCACCAAAGAGGAACTTCTGGATATTTTAACCAAAACAGAAAATGGTATCGCGAGCATTGTTTCATCAAAAAACCGCTATGCTAAAGGTTTGGGTGTTGACATTGAGGAGTTAAGTGTCAACGAAGTTCTTGATATTATCATGGAGACCCCGCGTATTTTGAAAAGTCCTATCTTAGTGGATGATAAACGTCTCCAAGTTGGTTACAAAGAAGATGATATCCGTGCTTTTCTGCCACGTTCTGTTCGTAATGTTGAAAATGCAGAAGCTCGTCTGCGGGCAGCTCTCTAATCTTTGAATATAACTGAAAGAGTCGGGAAGAGAATCTCGGCTCTTCTTTTTGTTCAGATTGACAGGGGCTTTGGCGACAGGATGGATTGACAAGGAGCAGAACTGTGATACAATATCTCTGAGGAGGATGGAAGATGAAGAAAATTTTATTAGGACTGGGCTTGAGTGTGGCGTTGTTAGCAGGCTGTGGACATAAAAAGACAGAGACGAATTCGAATGCGGCTGACAAGAAAGAAATCAGCAATAATTTGCCTATCATTGATAATGCTAAGCAGCAGGAAGTGATTACTCGGACACTTGTTTTTCCAAAGGATGAACGAGGAAACCAGCAGAGCCAGACAGTGACTTATCAGGGAGAGCATTTTAAACGCTTGGTTATTGAAAGGCTGACCGCGACTGATAATGAGATGAAAGAAGCTATCAAGCAGATGGGACTGGAGGAAGCGCAGAAGTCTCTCAATGAGTCACTGGAGCAGGATGCAGACTATGTGCAGGCTCGTGGACTTCAAGGCTTTAGCGGCTCAGTGACAATTTTGAATGAGAACGAGCTGAAAATGACTTCTACCTATGATTTTGAGAGCCTAGATATCGAAAAAGCAGCGTCTATGCCTTATTTTCAAAATCTCAAGCTCAAAGAAATGATTAAGCTGACACCAGAAGAATATATCAACAATCTCCTGATGAATGGAGCAGAAGAGCAGAAATAAGCTGCTCTTTTTTATTACATTTTAATGACAGAGTGACAATCAGTTTGACAGCGCCGTTTTTATAATGATATGATAAAATCAGCTCAATATTGAAGGAGATAAGACATGAGAAAATTAATTGTCTTTTTGCTGGCAGCTTTGGCAATCTTAACAGCTTGCAGTCAGCAGTCAAATAACAGTTCATCCTCACAGGGAGGGGCTGGAAAAGGAGATATTGTCACTAAGTCCTATAAAACTGAGAAGCAATTGGAACATGGAAAAGAAACCAGAATCTTAACCGTCAGCTACAGCGGACAGAAGTATGATAAGGTTATCCTGCATGTCAGCAAGGCTATTCCTGACAACATCAAGGAAGCTCTGTCAAAACAGGATGTTTCCACTGTAAAGAAAGAAATGCTGTCTTTGATCGAGGAAGCACTGGGTCTGAAAGAGGCGGTGAATATCACCGGTCTTGACTTGAAAACAGATATGACAGCGGAAGAGATTTCTCTGGAGATGACTATCGATCCTGAGAATCTAGACTACGAAGCAGCCAAAAAGCTTCCAAACTACGCGCAGCTGTTTGAGCAGATCGAGACCCTGAGTCCGGAAGAATTGCTTAACAAGTTTAAGGGAAGCGACGGTGTAGAAGTGCCGTCTTCAAATTAGGAAGTTTCCATCCAGTTCTCTGAAGAGAGCTGGATTTTTGCTGGATTTTAGAGCCAGACTTCGGATAAATATTAGCTAAAGCTTATTGAAAAATTAGGAAAATTCGGGTGAATTAAATTTGTGAAAAGCCTATAATTATGCTATAATAGGGATATTCTAAAGAAAGAGGGTGTAATTGTGGGATTTACAGATGAAACAGTACGTTTTAATCTCGATGATTCAAATAAAAAGGAAATTAGCGAGACTTTGACCGATGTCTACAAGTCGCTCAATGAAAAAGGATACAATCCAATCAATCAAATCGTGGGATACGTACTCAGTGGTGATCCTGCGTACGTACCTCGCTATAACAACGCCCGCAATCAAATCCGCAAATATGAGCGCGATGAGATTGTTGAGGAGTTGGTTCGTTATTATTTGAAAGGACAAGGCGTCGATCTCTAATGAGAATTATGGGATTAGATGTGGGCTCGAAAACGGTTGGGGTTGCTATTAGTGATCCTCTTGGTTTTACGGCTCAAGGACTGGAGATTATTCCGATTCATGAAGATAAGGGCGAATTTGGCCTAGAGCGCTTGGGCGAGCTGGTGAAAGAGTATAAGGTTGATAAGTTTGTTATTGGCCTGCCTAAGAATATGAACAATACCAGCGGACCTCGAGTAGAGGCTAGTCAGGCTTATGGCCAGCGGGTTGCTGAGCTGTTTGGTCTGCCGGTTGACTATCAGGATGAGCGTCTGACGACGGTGGCTGCTGAGCGCATGCTGGTGGAGCAGGCGGACATTAGCCGCAGCAAGCGCAAGAAAGTTATTGATAAGCTAGCCGCGCAGCTGATTTTGCAGAATTATCTGGATCGAAATTTTTAGAAAAGAAATGAAGGAGACACTAGTATGACACATGATCATAACCATGACCACGAGCATGAAGAGCGTGAATTAATCACCTTGGTTGACGAGCAAGGGAACGAAACTTTATTTGAAATTCTTTTGACCATTGATGGTAAGGAAGAGTTTGGCAAGAATTATGTTCTTTTGATTCCGGCTAATGCGGAAGAAGATGAGAATGGTGAAGTAGAGATTCAAGCTTATTCCTTTACCGAAAATGAAGATGGCACAGAAGGTGACTTGCAGCCAATCCCAGAAGACTCAGATGCTGAATGGGATATGATTGAAGAAGTCTTCAATAGCTTTATGGAGGAGTAAGACTAGCCTAGTCTCATTTCTAGAAATGGACAAGTGCGGGTGAAAAGCTAGCTAAACTTGACAGAAGAAGGAAGTAGCCAAGCCTTGGCTCTTTTCCAGCGTGCATTATGATAAACATTAGAAAGAGGAGCGAGTTGCAATTCAGATTTGAATTCTGCTTCGCTGCTCTTTTTTGGGTAAGAAAATGAATGAAATTGAAGAATGGCTGAACAGCCGAATTGGTCTAAACTTTCGTTCGGGTCTAGGGCGGATGCAGCAGGCAGTGACTCTTTTGGGGAATCCTGAGCGGAGCTATCCAACGATTCATGTAACTGGTACAAATGGCAAAGGTTCTACTATTGCCTTTATGCGTCAGCTGTTTGCGGGGCATAGTCGCAAGACAGGAAGTTTTACTTCGCCTCACATGAGTAGTATTCATGATCGGATTTGTATCAACGGCCAACCAATTGCTTCAGCTGATTTTATCCGTCTGGGTCAGCAGGTGCAAAAGATGGAGCAAGAACTGCTCAAAAGCCATGACCAGCTGTCCTATTTTGAAATTCTGGCTTTGATTGCTTTTCTCTATTTCAAGGAGCAGGAAGTGGATTTGGCCTTGATTGAGGTAGGGATTGGCGGACTCTTGGACACGACCAATGTCATTACGGGAGATATTGCGGTCATCAGCTCTGTGGGCTTGGACCATCAAGAAACTCTGGGAAGGGGCTTAACGGCGATTGCGGAGCAAAAGGCAGGGATTTTCAAGACGGGGCGGCCAGCGGTCATCGGGCCGCTGCCAGAGGAGGCGCGATTGGTTTGTAAGCAACGAGCTGAGGAGCTGGGAATAGAACTCTATCAGTATGGTCGCGATTTTTCTCTGACGAATCAGTCTTTTTCCAATTCGACTATGACCCTATCCAATCTTGAACTGGGTCTCAAGGGGGGCTATCAGGAGGAAAATGCAGCGCTGGCCCTGCAGGCATTCCTGCTCTTCATGCAGCAGCAAGACTGGGAAATAGATTCTGCTAAGATTCGGACAGCCTTGCAGGAGACTCGATGGGCAGGGCGTTTGGAAGAAGCCGGTCCAGGTATTTATCTAGATGGGGCCCATAATCTTCCTGCGCTGGAGAGGTTAGTAGAGTTTATCCAAAGCCAGAATGACAAAGAGTGCCTGCTTCTTTTCGGTGCTCTCAAGCGTAAGGACTATAGCGCTATGCTGGCTTATCTGCGAGAGGCTCTGCCAGATGTTCAGTTGACGGTTACTTCCTTTTCTGATGGAGATTCCCTTAGTCGAGCTGAAGTAGAAGGCTTCTTCTACATAGAGGATTATCGGCAGCTTATTCAGAATTTTAAGGAGAGGCAAAACGATAATCAGCTGCTTTTCATTACGGGCTCTCTCTATTTTATTGCAGAAGTCAGAGCTTATTTGACAAGTTTATAAATTGACCGCAAGAGTCCTGCTTTGGTACAATAAAGACAGAAGAAAAAGGAGAATACTATGGCAATTTCTAAAAAGTTAATGATTTCAGGTCTAACTGCTGCGGCTATTTTGGCCTTGGCAGCTTGCGGTTCTAATCAGAACCAGACGGCACCTTCCTCTCAGTCTCAGTCAGTCGCTTCCAGCAAGCCAGCAGAGTCTTCGTCGGTAGCTAGCTCGTCTAGTGCGGTCAATAACAGCTCATCTGCTTCTGCATCCTCTTCTGAGCAAGCAGCCAATGGTGAGCTTGATGGTAGCTATCAGACAAGTCATGAAGGCGATCAGCTAACCTTGCAAATTTCAGGAACTACTGGCCAGCTGACCAAGGTCGAGGCGGATGGTGAGCAGGAAATTGAACAGGTTCAGATTGATGTTACCAACCAGACCATGGTCATTGGAGATGATGTCAAGCGCTATCGCATTGAGGGCAATCAGCTGACTATCGAGGACCTTTCCCAAGAGCCTTATGATGATGACACACTGATCTTTACAAAACAATGATGAAAGAGCCCTGTCTTGAATAGGGCTTTTCCTTTTATCGGTTCTAATCTTTCAGTGAAATTCTTAGGATAGTAGTATTCAAAAGCTGTGCTTAGATTTTCATCGGCCAGAAATACAGTTTGCATTGATATAAACGTTGTTTTAAGGCAGTTTTACTGCTATACTAGAATATATGCAATGAGATAGGAGAGTGTATGACTTTCAGGAAGTTCCGCTTATTAATGTCAAAATACGGTTTCAGCATTATTATTATGCTATTGGAGCTGGTCTTTGTCTTTGTTGCGTTTTTCTATTTTAATGAAATTGCACCCAACTGGCTGTCAGTGGTCATGATTGTCTTCCTGTATATTGGGACCATTTTAGCAATTGTCAACCGCAATATGCCGCCTGAGAGTAAGGTGACCTGGCTCCTGATTGCTGTGGTGCCGGTCTTTGGCTTCCTGCTCTATCTGATGTTTGGCGAGCGGCGGCTGTCTAAAAAAGAAATGGTTCAGCTGGAAAATATGGACTCCATGAAATTTCGTGAGGACAACAGCTACGATCTTCGTGTCCAGCTGAAAAAGGAAAATAAGTCGGCCTATGGTATTATCAAATCACTGCTGAGTATGGACAATAATGCAGATGTCTATGACGGTACAGCTTCTTGCTATTTTCCCATCGGTGAGGCGATGTTTGAGGCTATGCTGGCTGATCTGCGGGCTGCTGAGAAATTCATTTTTCTGGAGTTTTATATCATCGATGAAGGACTGATGTGGAACAGTGTTCTGGATATCTTGGTCGAAAAAGCCGCCCAGGGCGTTGAAGTCAAGCTGCTCTATGATGATATTGGCTGCATGGCAACTCTGCCGGGCGATTATACGCGTAAACTGCGCAAGATGGGCATCGAGGCTTATAAGTTTAACAAGGTGATTCCGCGAATGACGGTATCCTACAACAACCGTGACCACCGCAAGATTTTTGTGATTGATGGTCAGGTTGGCTATACTGGCGGCATCAATCTGGCCGACGAGTATATAAATCATATTGTTCGTTTTGGTCACTGGAAAGATGGCGGTATCCGCTTGGAAGGTCGGGCAGTCAAGGCTCTGACGCGACTCTTTCTCATGAACTGGTACATCAACCGCGGGGAAATCACAGACTTTGATAAGTACCATCTGGAAAATAAAGCTGTTGAAGGCAAAGGGCTTTACATTCCCTATGGCAGCGGGCCTAAGCCCATTTATAAGGGCCAGGTTGGCAAAACAGTCTATCAAAATATTATCAGTCAGGCTACGGACTATGTCTACATTACTACGCCTTATCTGATTATTGACTATGACCTGACGGAGGATATCAAGAATGCTGCTATGCGGGGAGTGGATGTCCGCATCGTGACTCCTTTCATTCCGGACAAGAAGCTGATTCAGATTGTTACCCGTGGAGCCTACCCAGATCTAATGGAAGCAGGGGTTAAGATCTTTGAGTACACGCCAGGGTTTATCCACAGTAAGAACGTGGTGGCTGATGATGAATTTGCTGTGGTAGGGACGATTAACTTTGACTACCGCAGTCTGGTGCACCATTATGAAAATGCAGTCCTGATGTACCATACGGAGAGTATCCCAGCTATCAAGGAAGATTTTGAAGCCATTTTTGAGGCTTCTGAGGAAATTCTTCCTGAAAATCTCGATAGCAGCTGGTATCGTCGCCTTATCAAAGAAATCATGCAGCTCTTTGCCCCTATGCTCTAATGCCAGAGGTTGGCAAATTCTGCAGCAATATACAGAAAATCTGAGGCGGAAGTCTCAGATTTTTTGCTTGTGCTTTTTCTAATCGTATTGAGATGTGTTCTTGTCATTTTTGCTTTTATACTGGGACAGATTTTTGCTCTGTTTTTACGAATGTAAAAAATAAAGGAATTTTTTAAGATGACAATGGAGAAAATTTCCAGTCAGCCGCTTGCTTATGAAACGAGAGAATATCGCTGTTTTCGGGAATTGGAGGAGCTTGCTAGAAGCTATAATGCCCAAAAGAAGGGTCAAGAGAAAGCTGACAGAAGGACAGGAATTTGATATACTAGATGGGACTGATATCAAGGAGAATATTTTATATGCATGATACAACGGAAGAAAAAGTTTTAGAGGTTTCAGAGGAGCAGCTGACTAGGGCTGAAAGGTCTGAGCAAAAAATTACCAAGCCAGAGCCGACGCCCTATTTTTTGACGCTCTTATGCAGTTTGGCTATCAGCTTGCTGAGTGTGGTCAATCCTTTTTTGACCAATCTAGCAACGAATTTACAAAGTCAGAACCTCTATGCCGGCTGGGCCATGACTCAAGGGCAGGTGCCTTATTCGCAAATATATGGGACTAGTGGTCTGCTTTACTATCTGATGGCTTGGTCCAGCAGTCTGGCTTTTGGACAGCTTTTGTGGATGATCTTTCAGACGCTGGCTCTGTGGCTGGCTGGACTTTTCCTGCACGAGACCTTGGTGCTCTTACAGCCTAAACAGAATCTATCGCGCAGCCTGCTGCTGCTCTTTTACCTGCTAGTCTTTGCCCTTGGATTTGGCGGTCTTTACTCTAGTATTTTTGTTCTGCCCTTTATTTTTTGGAATCTATCTTTCTTGGTCCGCTATCTGCAGGATTCAATCAAGGATGAAAAGTTCATTCTATATGGAGCTTTCGGAGCTCTTGCTTTTATGATTGATCCGGTTTCCAGCCTAGTCTTCTATTCTTTGACTGCTCTAGTGCTTTTGGTCTACAATATCGCAGCCAAGCGTGCGGCTCGAGGCTTTTATCAGCTTTTAGCTGGTCTCTTTGGCTTCTCAGTGATTTTTTATCCTATCGGCTACTTTACTGTTGCCAATCAAACCTTTGGCCAGGCTATCAGTCAGGTGACCTATGCTTGGGATTCCATCAGCTTAATTGGCAGTCATAGTCTTTCTAATTTGATTTATTATGGCTTGCTGACGGTCGGTCTAGGTTTCATTTCTGCTTTGGGTGTCAATCTCTTTTCAAGAGAAAAGGGGCAGGCAACCAGCCTGCGCGTCTTGCGCTTTATCGGCTTGCTAGGGCTCTTCATTACTGTCTTTGCGGCTTTTATCCTGCCAGATCAGGGCAGCTATCAACTGCTTCCTGCTCTGCCTTTTGCCGTGATTCTTTTTGCTTTGTGGTTCAATAAAGGCAAGCAGCAGGAATCAGGGCGTCATCGTCGGAATCGTCGTCGCCCTACGATGTGGACTTCTTATCTCTCAGGCCAGTTCTTTCTGCCACTCTTAGCCATTTTTTATCTGATTGGTTATCCTTTGGTGAATGAGTATATCTTTTCCAGCGGTGTCTCTGCTGAAAGAAGTGAGGCGGCTCAGTATATTAAGGAAAAGACCAAGGACGGGGATACTATCTATGCTTGGGATACCTCGGCTAGTCTGTATCAGAAGAGCGGCCGCCTATCAGCTGTCTCTCTCTTGTCTCCAACTTTGTATGTGGGAACGGCTGAAAATCGTTTGGGTCTTCAGAATGGACTTGAAAACAGCCAGCCCAAGTATATTTTGGTTAACAATGATGTCAAATTGCTATCAGATGTGAAGCAGCTAATTTCCCAAAATTACAAGGAAGCTGACCTCAAGCTCAAGCATTTCAAGCTTTATCAACTTAAGTAGTAAAATCAATATGTTGTGTATAAAAAGAAAAAATAACTTTTTTGCCACAACATATTGATTTTTAATTTTAACGTGCTATAATGAGACTTATATCGACTGATTTAAAAAATACTGTTCTTTGGATAAACCGCTGTCGGAGATTTCTTGGGAATTTCTTAGCAGGCGGCTAGTCTGAAGAGACTTGATTTGTCCTAAGGGCAGGAAAAGGAAGTGTTCATGATGATTTTACGGGAAGAGAAGTTTGAAACTGCTCCAGCGATTTATGTGGAGAAGCGGGATGGCCGCAGGGTGGCTTTTGATGTGTCAAAGATCTATAAGGCTATGGTGCGGGCAGCTCAAGAAGTCGGTCCTCTGAATCCGATGCTGGAAGCCAAATTAGAAGCTATCACAGACCGCATTGTGGCAGAAATCAGCAGTCGTTTCGCTAAGTATGTCAAAATCTATGAGATTCAGAACATCGTTGAGCATGAGCTTTTAAATGCCAAGGAATACGCTATTGCGGAGAACTACATCACTTACCGCACCCAACGGGATTTTGAGCGCTCAAAAGCGACTGATATCAACTTTACTATTGACAAGCTTCTCAACAAAGATCGTACGGTAGTCAATGAGAATGCTAATAAAGACAGTGATGTTTTCAATACCCAACGGGATTTGACAGCTGGGATTGTCGGCAAATCCATTGGGCTTAAGATGTTGCCGCCTCATGTGGCCAACGCCCACCAGAAGGGGGACATCCACTACCATGATTTGGACTACAGCCCTTATACACCGATGACTAACTGCTGTCTGATTGACTTTGACGGCATGCTGAAAAATGGCTTCAAGATTGGGAATGCAGAAGTAGAGAGTCCCAAGTCTATCCAGACTGCGACAGCGCAAATCTCGCAAATCATTGCCAATGTAGCTTCTAGTCAGTACGGAGGTTGCTCTGCGGACCGCATTGATGAAGTTTTGGCGCCTTATGCTGAACTTAATTATCAAAAGCATCTCAAGGATGCGGAGCAATGGGTTTTGCTGGATAAGCAGGAAGAGTACGCCTGGGCGAAGACCAAGAAGGACATCTACGATGCCATGCAGTCACTGGAGTATGAGATTAATACTCTCTTTACCTCTAACGGTCAAACTCCTTTTACCTCGCTGGGCTTTGGTCTTGGGACCAATCGTTTTGAGCGGGAAATTCAGAAGGCCATTCTCAATATCCGTATCAAGGGACTGGGAAGCGAGCACCGCACAGCAATTTTCCCTAAGCTGATTTTCACCCTTAAGCGTGGGCTCAATCTTGAGCCGGGAACGCCTAACTACGACATCAAAGAACTGGCTCTGGAGTGTGCCACTAAGCGCATGTATCCAGATGTGCTTTCCTATGACAAGATTATCGACTTGACTGGATCGTTCAAGGTACCGATGGGCTGCCGTTCTTTCCTGCAAGGCTGGAAGGATGAAAATGGTCAGGAAGTCAACTCCGGCCGTATGAATCTAGGTGTCGTTACTGTCAATCTGCCGCGGATTGCGCTTGAATCCGAGGGGGATTTAGATAAATTCTGGGAACTCTTTAACGAGCGGATGAATATCGCTGAGGATGCTTTGGTTTACCGAGTGGAGCGGACTAAGGAAGCCAGTCCAGCCAATGCACCGATTCTTTATCAGTATGGGGCTTTTGGCCAACGCTTGGGCAAGTATGATCAGGTAGACCAGCTCTTTACTCACCGTCGTGCAACGGTTTCCCTAGGTTATATCGGTCTGTATGAAGTGGCAGCAGTCTTTTACGGCGGCGACTGGGAGACCAATCCAGAAGCCAAGGACTTTACGATTGCTATTGTCAAAGATATGAAGCGTAGGGTACAAGAGTGGTCAGATCAGTATGACTATCATTTCTCTGTCTACTCGACGCCATCTGAAAGTCTGACCGACCGCTTCTGCCGTTTGGATACAGAGAAGTTTGGCGTTGTTCCAGATATTACCGACAAGGAATACTATACTAACTCCTTCCACTACGATGTGCGTAAGAATCCAACGCCTTTTGAAAAGCTGGACTTTGAGAAGATTTATCCTGAAGTGGGTGCTTCAGGCGGCTTTATCCACTACTGTGAATATCCTGTGCTGCAGCAAAATCCGAAGGCACTGGAAGCTGTCTGGGACTATGCCTATGACCGAGTTGGTTACTTAGGTACAAATACGCCGATTGATCGCTGTTACAAGTGTAACTTTGAGGGAGATTTCACGCCGACCGAGCGGGGCTTCACCTGTCCAAACTGTGGCAACAGCGATCCCAAGACGGTCGATGTGGTCAAGCGGACCTGCGGCTACTTAGGAAATCCGCAAGCCCGCCCAATGGTCAATGGCCGTCACAAGGAAATATCAGCTCGGGTCAAGCATATGAATGGCTCGACTATTAAGTACGAAGGAAATTAAGATGGGAAAGTATCAATTGGACGACAAAGGAAAGGCTCAGGTGCAGCGTTTCCATGAAAAACATTCGCAGGGCGGCAGCGGCAAAAAAGAACGATTAGCCAAACTGCGTCAGCAATTTTTAGAAAAGAACAAGAAAGAATAGAAGTCAGAGTGGGGCGCAAGGCGGTCTCACTCTCTTCGTATCAGGAGGCACTATGGAGCTGAGACGACCGAAACTAGAAGACAAGGAAAAGATTTTAGAGATGCTGGCTGACTTTGAAACGACTGGCAGCCGGCAGGATGGCTTCTTTGGCGGAGCGGATTTTGTCTACGAGGACTGGCTGGAGACTATTCAGCTAGCTGAGGTAGGTTTAGGCTTGCCGCAAGGTTTTGTTCCTTACATCCAACTAATCTCTTTTGCTGCGGATGGTCAGGCTGTGGGCTTTCTCAACCTGCGTTTGCGGCTCAATGACTATTTGCTCCAAGAAGGCGGGCATATCGGTTATAGTATCCGTCCCTCTGCGCGTGGGAAAGGACTGGCAAAAGAGCAGCTGCGACAAGGCTTGCAAGTGGCTAAAAGTAAAAATATTAAACGAGTCCTAGTGACTTGCGATAGTGACAATGCTGCCAGCCGAGCAGTGATTCTGGCTAATGGTGGAGCTTTAGAGGATGTTCGAGGCGGAAAAGAGCGCTACTGGATTGATTTGGAGGATGAAGATGAACAATCCCAAACCTCAAGAATGGAAAAGTGAGGAGCTGAGTAAAGGGCGAATCATTGACTATAAGGCTTTTAACTTTGTAGATGGCGAAGGCGTCCGCAACTCCCTATATGTCAGTGGTTGTATGTTTCACTGTGAGGGCTGCTATAATGCCGCAACCTGGTCCTTCAACGCTGGTATTCCCTATACCCAAGAGCTGGAGGAGCAGATCATGAAGGACCTGGCGGAACCCTATGTGCAGGGGCTGACCCTTCTAGGCGGCGAGCCTTTTCTCAACACAGGCATTCTCCTGCCTTTGGTCAAGCGGATTCGGAGAGAGCTTCCAGACAAGGATATCTGGTCCTGGACGGGCTATACTTGGGAGGAGATGATGCTGGAAACGGAGGATAAGCTGGAGCTACTGAGCCTGATTGACATCCTAGTAGATGGCCGTTTTGACCTTACCAAGAAGAATCTCATGCTGCAGTTTCGCGGCTCTTCTAATCAACGCATCATTGATGTGCAGAAGTCCCTTCAGTCAGGCCAGGTAGTCATCTGGGACAAGCTGAATGATGGCCTCCAAGCCTATGAGCAAGTTGACAGGGATAAGATGTTTTAAAAATCAAGTAAAATACTGATATAAAAGAGGTTTTGCCTCTTTTTTCTGTTGTCAAAAACAGTATAAAATATTGGTTTTTCGAGAAGGAAGAAAGAATTTACCGAAAATTAATACAGACTGTCCTTTTTTGTCAACAAATTTTGGGAAAAACTAAAATATTTTTAAATATTTTAGTGTATCATAATGCATTTATGATATAATAAAATGTATTTATATCTCAGGGGAGAAAAAGGGAGAATTATGAATCAACATAGGAGAAATGTGCCTGCTTCTAAAAAGGGGAAGAAGCTGAGGCTCTTTAATGTAGCTTTACTGACATTGGTAAGCTTGGTTTCAGGTTTGCTTATTTTTTCTATATTTAAAAATAATGTTCTGGCGTTTCATCACCTGAACCTTATTTTGTCTGCTCTTTTGGCGGCTGTTATTTTACTGGCAGCCTTCTTTGTATGGAAAAATAAGTTCAAAGTCCTGACAACCTTACTTTTGCTTGTGACTCTGCTGGTATCCTCAGGAGCTATGTACGGGGTCAAGGAGCTGATGGACTTATCTAGAGGTGTGAACTCGACTTCAAATTACTCTGAAATTGAAATGGCGGTTTATGTCCGAGCAGACAGCGATAAATCAGATGTGACGCAACTGAAGAAGCTGACAGCTCCGACTGAAAATGGAGACAAGGACAATGTAGCGGCTCTTTTGGATCACATCAAGAAGACTAAAAAGACAGAACTCACAGTGGAAAATAGCTCGTCTTATATCGCAGCCTACAAGGCCCTCATCAATCAAGAGACTGAGGCCATTGCCCTCAACAGCTCATTTGGAGATATGCTGGCTTCTCACGATGCTGACTATGCTTCAAAGATAAAGAAAATCTATACTTATAAAATTACCCGTCAAGTAGAGACCGGCAAGCGCAGGGATGATGCCAATGCGGATGTCTTCAATATCTATGTCAGCGGTATCGATACTTATGGCTCGATTTCATCTGTCTCTCGCTCAGATGTCAATATCATCATGACGGTCAATCGCAAGACCAAGAAAGTCCTCTTGACTACAACTCCTCGTGATTCTTATGTGGCGATTGCAGATGGAGGAGGCGGGCAGATGGACAAGCTGACTCATGCAGGGATTTATGGCGTGGATGCTTCTGTCCACACGCTGGAAAATCTTTACGGCATTCGCATTGACTACTATGTTCGTCTGAACTTCACTTCCTTCCTCAAGCTGGTAGACCTGTTGGGAGGGATTGATGTTGAAAATGACCAAGAATTTACCAGCCGACATGGCAATCATCATTTCCCAGTAGGGAAAGTCCACATGAACTCAGATCAGGCACTAGGCTTTGTTCGCGAGCGTTACTCTCTTCAGGGGGGCGACAATGACCGCGGAAAAAATCAAGAAAAAGTTATCGAAGCAGTCATTAAAAAGCTGACTTCAACTAGTGCTTTGAAGAACTATAACGAGATTATTTCCGGCTTGCAGGACTCTATCCAGACCAATATGGAACTGCCTATTCTTATGAATCTGGTCAATACCCAGCTGGAATCAGGTGGAAGCTATCAAGTTCAGTCACAAGCCATCAGCGGAAACGGCCGCATGGATCTACCATCCTATGCTATGCCAGATTCCAATCTCTACATGATGGAAATCCAGCCAGAAAGCCTTGATAATGCTAAGGCAGCGATTCAGCAGGTAATGGAAGGGAAAACACCATGATTGACATCCATTCTCATATTATCTTTGATGTGGACGACGGTCCTAAGAATTTTGAGGATTCCAAAAAACTGCTGGAAGAAAGCTATCGACAGGGAGTTCGGACTATTATCTCTACTTCTCATCGCAGAAAGGGCATGTTTGAAACGCCTGAACATACCATTAGCTCTAACTTTAAAATGGTAAAAGAACTGGCAGAGCTTGTGGCGCCTGACTTGACGGTTCTCTATGGAGCAGAGATTTACTACACCAGTGATATAGCGGATAAGTTGGAAAAGGGGATTTTCCCCAGTCTAGCTGGTACACGCTATGTGCTGATTGAGTTTAGCATGGCGACTCCTTATAAGGACATCCATAAAGGATTGGCTCAGATTCTGCGCCTTGGACTGACACCGGTCGTGGCTCATATTGAGCGCTATCACTGCCTGGAAAATGATGAAAAGAAGGTACAGGAACTCATTAATATGGGCTGCTATACTCAGATTAACAGCTCCAGTGTTCTGAAGCCTAAGTTGCTTGGAGACTCGCATAAATTTATGAAAAAACGGGCTCAATTCTTTTTGGAGAAGGACTTGGTCCACTTTGTTGCCAGCGACATGCACAATCTAAGCCAGAGACCGCCCTTTATGAAGGAGGCCTTTGACATCGTCGCTAAGAAATACGGTTCCCGCCGGGCAGAGGCCCTCTTTGGTGGTAACCAAGCATTATTATTGAAAAATGAATTGATTTAGGGGAAAAATGGAAAAACAAGAAAAGCAAATCGTAGAAATCGATATTCTGTCCTTGCTGAGAGCCTTATGGCTGAAAAAGTTCACCATCGTATTGGGAGCTGTGCTCTTTTCTTTGCTGGCTTTTGGCTACAGCGTCTTTATTGCTAAGAAAATGTATCAGAGCACCACACGCATCTATGTGGTTAGCCGTCAGAACGAAACGCAGGCAGCTTTGACTAATCAGGACCTGCAGGCGGGTTCATACCTCGTTAAAGACTTTAAGGAAATCATTCTGTCACAGGCGGTTCTGTCACAGGCAATTAGTGAGTTGAAACTGCAAACGTCACCAAGAGAGCTGACGCGTCACATTACCGTTTCCGTTCCGGCGGATACTCGTATCGTTTCGATTACGGTTAAAGATGACAATCCAGAGGAAGCGGCTCGCATTGCCAATGCCTTTCGGAATATCGCTGCTGAGAAAATTATTGAAGTGACAAAAGTTTCTGATGTGACAACTTTGGAAGAAGCAACAGTCCCAGCAGAGCCTTCTTCACCAAATATTCGGCGTAATGTTATCTTAGGATTTTTAGGGGGCAGTGTCCTGATGTCGATCTTTATCATCGCGGTAGAAATCCTGGATGATCGGGTGAAGAAGCCAGAGGACATTGAAGAAGTCATGGGCTTGACGCTGTTGGGCGTTATCCCAGATATGAACAGAATGTAAGGGAGAGAAAATGGCAACCTTAGAATTAGTTAGGAAAAAAAGGAACCTTGTCAAACTAACCGAGGAATACTACAATGCTCTAAGTACTAATGTACAGCTGAGCGGCGCCAATATCAAGATGGTCGAAATAAGCTCGGTGACGGCAAATGAAGGAAAGTCTACAACCTCAGTGAATCTCGCGGCCGCCTTTGCCAGAGCTGGTCATAAGACCTTGATGATCGATGCGGATATCCGCAACTCAGTCATGTCCGGTGTGTTTAGTAGTCAGAGAAAAGTATCAGGACTGACGGACTATCTGTCAGGACAGGCTGCCCTGCATGAAGTCATCAACGATACAGATATGGACAACCTGGATGTGATCTTATCTGGTCCAGTATCACCTAATCCGACGGGGCTTTTGCAAAGCAAGCAGTTTGAAGCGCTTTTGACTGACCTGCGTGTCCGCTATGACTACATCATTGTGGATACTTCACCGATCGGTCTGGTCATTGATGCGGCTATCATCGCTCAGAAATGCGATGCCAGCTTCTTGGTGACACAAGCAGGCCATATCAAACGAAAAGCAGTGATGAAAGCTAAAGAGCAGTTGGAACAAACGGGAACTCCTTTTTTGGGTGTTGTCCTCAATAAATATAACATTGATTTGGAACGCTATGGTGCCTACGGAACTTATGGGGGATACGGCAGCTATGGCAATTATGGGAAATAATAGGGATTAAAGAGTTTTAGGATAATTGGGAGATTAGGAACATGACAAGAGCGAGAAAAAGAGTCATCTTAATTATTGTTGATATTATTTTGCTCAGTATAAGTCAGGGGATTTCAAAATTCTTCTTAGCAAAATATGTCGGGATAACGGATTTGTCTTTTATCTCTATTTTAATGGGGATTATTGTACTATATTTGACATTTGCAACACTGTCGAATGTCTTTTCTACCATTACAAGGTATACAGATTACAAAACAATGTTTCGAGTAGGGGGCTCAATTTTGGGAGCTTATTCGATTGTATACATTGCAGAGAAAATCTTTTACGAATCCACAAACAGTAGATATATTGTCCTTTCTATGCTGCTATCGTTTTTGTTGGTTATTGCTTCAAGGCTGACTTGGCGGGAGATTCATGAATTCGTGCAGCACCCGTCAGCCTTACTGGGTAAGAAAGTAGATGGAACGAAGACCCTTGTTGTTGGTTCAGGGGATGGTGCTAGTCTTTTTATCAAGACAGCCCAGCAAAAATCAAAAGATTTAAAGATAGTCGCGATTGTAGATGACGATAAGAATAAGCAAAATACCTATCTTCATGGAGTAAAAGTTGTAGGAACAACCGAGCAGATACCTGAAATTGTAGGGAATTATGAAGTCGAACAAATTGTCATTGCCATTCCTTCGTTGGCTCCGGATGATTACGAACGAATCGTAGAGTACTGCCAACAAACGGAGGTCAAGGTCAATGCCATGCCTAAGTATGAACAGGTGATTACGGGGAAGCTATCTGTCAGCAAACTTCAGGAAATTGATATTGCAGATCTGTTAGGGCGTAAAGAAGTTAAGCTGGATCAGCAAAGTTTGAAGTCCAATATTAAATGCAAGACAGTTCTTGTTACGGGGGCCGGTGGGTCTATCGGCTCGGAACTTTGCCGTCAGATTGCTCAATTCTGCCCAGCTAGGCTCCTGCTTCTAGGTCATGGAGAAAATTCCATTTATTTGATTCACAAGGAGCTGTCAAGCCGATATAAAGATGATATTGAGTTGATTCCAATCATTGCAGATATTCAAGATAGAGAGAGGATTTTCCATATTATGGAAACCTATCGCCCTGATCGAGTGTATCATGCAGCAGCTCATAAGCATGTTCCTTTGATGGAGTACAATCCGACAGAAGCGGTCAAAAACAATATCTACGGGACACGAAATGTAGCAGAAGCAGCAAAGGCAGCTGGTGTCGCGAAATTTGTCATGATTTCTACAGATAAGGCGGTCAACCCGCCTAATGTTATGGGGGCAACTAAGCGTGTAGCAGAAATGGTCGTAACCAGTTTAAATGAAGAAGGAAAGACTCTTTTCTCAGCTGTCCGCTTTGGGAATGTTTTGGGTAGCCGAGGTAGTGTGGTTCCTTTGTTCAAGGAGCAGATTGCCAAGGGAGGTCCTATCACCGTGACGGACTTTCGAATGACACGCTATTTCATGACGATACCAGAAGCCAGTCGCTTGGTGATTCAGGCTGGAGCCTTGATGCAAGGGGGAGAGGTTTTTGTCTTGGATATGGGCGAGCCTGTGAAAATTTTGGACCTGGCTAAAAAGATGATCACACTCAGTGGTCATACTGAAGAGGAGATTCAGATTCAGGAAGCAGGCATTCGACCGGGTGAAAAGCTTTATGAAGAGCTCTTGTCTGCCAAGGAAAAGGTCAATGATCAAGTCTATGAAAAGATTTTTGTAGGGAGTGTTCAGTCGTTGCCCAAGACAGAGGTGGATTCCTATGTGGACTCTCTTCTGTCTCTTGGTGCAAATGACCTCAAGGACAGCTTGGTAAAGTTTGCACAGCAATAAGTTTTTAGGATAATCATGTATAAATTTTTTAAACGAACATTAGATATAGTCTTGTCATTCATAGGGATGATTGCCTTATCACCGTTTTTTCTGCTTCTAGTACTCGCTATTAAATTGGATTCAAAAGGACCAGTTTTGTTCAAACAGAAGCGGATTGGTCTGCATAAGAAACACTTCTATATTTTGAAATTCAGAACGATGCGAATTGACACACCTAAGGATACCCCAACTCATTTACTGGAAAATCCTGAGCAATGGATTACAAAGGTTGGGAAATTTCTAAGGAAGACGTCTCTGGATGAGTTGCCTCAGATTTGGAATATTTTTGTCGGTGACATGAGTATCATAGGTCCAAGACCGGCTCTTTGGAATCAGTATGATTTGATTGAAGAGCGAGACCGCTATGGAGCAAATGATGTTTTACCAGGTCTGACGGGATGGGCTCAGATTCACGGGCGAGATGAGTTGCCGATTGCCAAGAAAGCTGAATTGGACGGCTACTACGTCCAGCATCTATCTTTTGGATTGGATGTCCGCTGTTTCTTTGGCACCATTAAGAGTGTGGCCAAGAGCGAAGGAGTTGTTGAAGGCGGCACGGGAAATATGGAAAAGAAAGATTAAAGGCTGATGAAAAGAATATTAATTACGGGAGAGGGTAGCTATATCGGCCGGAGCTTTAAGAGGTATGTTTCTTCGCGGGAGGATGTTCAGGTTGATGAGTTGGATGTTCGCGGAGAAACCTGGAAGGAAAAAGATTTTTCGTCTTTTGATGTAATTTTGCATTTGGCGGCGATTGTCCATATCTCCAATCCATCAAAAGAAATGGAGTCGGTATATAAGCAAGTCAATACTCAGCTACCTTATGAATTGGCTCAAAAGGCTAAAGGCGAAGACGTCAAACAGTTTATCTTTATGAGCAGCATGAGCGTCTATGGCGAAGTTTTGGGAGATCGGGTTATCACAAAGGATACAGAAGAGCGTCCTGATTCTTTTTATGGCAAAAGCAAACTAGCTGCTGAGCAACTTCTGAGGGAATTGGAGAGCGAAGATTTCAAATTGGCGGTTTTACGGCCGCCCATGGTTTATGGTCATCAAGCTAAGGGAAATTATAAGCGACTGTCAAAGCTGGCTCAGAAACTACCAGTTTTCCCTTTGGTCCAGAACGAACGTAGTATGATTTATATTGACAATCTTTGTGAGTTTATCAGACTGATTGTTCAGAATCAAGACAGCGGTGTCTTCTATCCTCAAAATCAGGACTATGTCAATACCTCTCAGCTAGTCAGAGAAATAAAAAGGACTCATGGCCAGAGGGTAGCCTTGTTGCCTGCATTTAACTGGATTTTAAAAGGACTGTCCCGCCATGTTTCGACTCTGAATAAGTTGTTTTCAGATTTAACTTATGAAAAAGAGATGTCTAGCTATCCTCAGTCTTATCAGGTAGCAGATTTTAGGAGCTCTATTGAGAAGACGGAAAAGGGAAACTAGTTTAGGATGATTGGGGGGGATTGTTAGTGAAGTTTTCGGTATTGATGTCTGTCTATCAGAAGGAGAATCCGGATTTCTTAAGAAAGAGTCTAAATAGCGTTCTTATAGAGCAAAGCCGCAAGCCAGATGAGCTTGTCCTTGTAGAGGATGGGCCGCTGACAGAAGAGCTTTATCAGATGATTCAAGATTTCAAGGAAACATTTCCAGAGATGAAAGTTCTACCCTTAAAGGAAAATGTCGGATTGGGAGAAGCTTTGCATCAGGGAGTTGAGGCTTGTTCTTATGACTGGATTGCTAGAATGGATACAGATGACATTGCGACACCGGACCGTTTTCAGCAACAAGTGGACTATATTGAGCAGCATCCGCAGTTAGATGTTCTTGGTGGCAATATCATAGAATTTGACACGGAACCAGATCAAATAGTAGCAGAGAAACAAATGCCGCTTTCTCATGAAGAGATTATCAAAAGGTTGCAGCGGAGAAATCCTTTCTGTCACATGACGGTATTTTTCAAGAAATCATCTGTTTTAAAAGCAGGTAATTACAAGCCCCTGCCTTTAGTAGAAGACTATTATCTTTGGGCGAGAATGGCTGCTCAGGGCTGTCGTTTCGCCAATCTTAATCAGGTCTTGGTTTATGCTCGTGTCGGAAATGGCATGCATACGAGAAGAAGCCAGACAGAGCAGATTGCCAGCTGGAAAGTAGTCAATACTTTTTTGCTGTCACATAGTATGTTGAACCGAGGGCAATATTATCAAAATATGTTGATGATTCGTGCTTTTGTGGGAACGCCTATTTGGATAAAAGCGTTCATTTATAAGTATCTGCTTAGAAGAAAGTAATGACTTTACAGACAGAGCAGTCTAGCTTAGACAGGGAGAAAGCTAGAAATTAGGGGGATATAGGATGAAAAGTTTAGGAAGGAGGGAGAAATGATTTCTGTCGTGATGGCGACCTATAATGGGGCGGATTTTATTTTGGAGCAACTAGACTCTATCCGCACTCAAAAGCTGAAGCCTGATCAGGTCATTATCTGTGATGACTGTTCGATAGATCAGACAGTGGTGTTAATCAGGGATTACATCACCAAGCATCAACTGACGGATTGGCAGCTGATTGAAAATCAGGAAAATTTGGGTCATTATCGAACTTTTATAAAATTAGCGAGTTTGGCTGAGCATGATATTGTTTTTTTCGCTGATCAGGATGATAAATGGCTGCCTGATAAAACAGCTACCTTGCAGAAAGTACTGTTAGAAACAGACGTTGCTATGGTGTATGGCCAGTCTTACTTGATTGATCAAAATGGTCAGGTCATCAAGGAACCTAAGGTTTCAGGAGAATGTCTAGAAAGAGATCTAGCTTGGCTTCTGAAAAATTGGCCGTCAGGTTATCAGACAGCTTTTAGAAAGTCGGTACTGACAGATATTTTGCAGCAGCAGTATACGGATTATCCTGGATTTGACTATCATGATGTTTTATTTGGTATGCTGGCTCCATTGTATGGAAAAGTTGTTTGCTTGGACCAGCTACTAGATCAGCATCGCATTCATCAGGCAAATGTAACCCAGTCTGCGTCGTCGCTCAGTTTTAATAAAACAAGGTTATCTAGGATTAACTATTTACAGAAGGTCATCAGTCGCTATGAGTCCGTGAAAAAAATCGTAGAAGAGCGACAGATTTCTGAAGGGGACCATCGCCAAGTTACTAAGGCTTTGGCCTTGACCAATCTTAGACTGAAATTATTACAGTCTAGAAATCCATTTTGGGCTTTGGGCCTGATGTTTCAAATAAGGAAGTATCGAACAATAAAAGATTTCATCAGTGATTTGGTATACACCTACTCACTGAATGGACTTGCTAGGAGATTATTGAAAAAGTTTGGGAGGTAAGAAAAATGAGAGGAACCAGTAAGATTGAATGGGAGTTGGCTTTGGGAGAACGCTTCAGCCCCATGTATCAGAAAATTACGGATGATAAATTAAAGGTTTTACAAAAAGCCTATTTACAAATGTATAAAAAATTTGATGCAGAGTGTCGTCGGCATCATATTCATTCCTACATGGTTGCAGGGACCTTGATTGGTTCTTTGCGACATGGGGGCTATATCCCTTGGGACGATGATATCGACTTGGTGATGTTCCGAGAGGACTACAATCGTCTGCAGGAAATCTTTGCGAACAGCGAGGACTTCGAGTTGATTTCTCCTGCGGATGCGACAGACAGTGTCTTTAAGGTTCTAAAGCTGCAGAGCAAGTCACTGACCTACTATGATGTTTTGGGAGAAGGTTTCAGTAAAAAGAAACATCTTTATCTTGATATGTTGCCAATTGACTTTGTTCCAGAGAATAATATGCTTCGCAAGCTCAAGGGGCTTCTGTTCAGAGCCTTGGATTTGTCACACAATAGCTCGCGCTGCTATACGAAGTTTACTCCGCATCTGACCTATATGGCTAAAGAATCCAAAGAACTCAGACAAAATCTTTGGATCCGAAGACTGATAGGCTTCCCTTCTTTTATCATGGGGCCGGCTAATATGTATAAGTTGATGGAAAAACTCATCCAGTCTAATAAGAAGACTTCAAAAATAACAATTGCTTATGGTGTAAAAGGCTATTTGGGAGAGACAATCGACTATGAAAGTTTCTATCCAGCTAAGAAGTATTCCTTTGAAGGCTATGAGTTCGATGGACCCAATGATGCGGACAAGTATCTGACCAATCGCTACGGTGATTACATGACACCGCCTGAAAGAAAAGAACAGACAGAACGTCATGTCAGATTGAGAGATAATTGGGTTGAATTAATAGAAGGAAGATAATGGTTTTTTTACTAATTTTGGGTGGCCTTTTCCTATTGTTTTTGACAATGAAAACAGTAGGGAGAGACTATGCTAACCCGGCTTTTATATACTTAGCAATATGGATGATAGCAAGCATTTTTACTGCATTTTATTCATCCAAATGGGGAGAGGGACTTTCTCTGATAACGGTCACTGTTATCTTTGTTGGAAATGTCATTTTTTTAATGGGAGTCCTCTTGTCATCGAATTTGTTTGCTGAGAGGAAGTTGGACGCCAAACCTAGTCAAATAAAGGTGAGTAATTTTTTCATTATTTTAGTTCTCTTGTTTTTGGCTTATGCGGTCAGGTTTATTTATTCCGATTTGCTTTACTTGGCGGCGCAGAGCAAGCAGGTACCTGGGGGATTGTTTAAAACCATTGAATTGGCTCGGCATATGACCACAAATTATGATTTCTCTCTTAGTCGTCTTAGCCTCAATTTGCTGCGAGTTAACTTTTCCTTAGGAATTGTTTTCTTCTACTTTTTCTGTGAATCTCTTTTTTCAGGAAAAGATGGCATTTTCTACAAGGGCAAGTTACTGCTGGTTAGTCTGATTTCTTTAGGTATTTCTCTCTTGTCTACCGGACGTACGGAGTTGCTGGGCTTGGTTGCAGGCTATGCTATTGTGTATATGTTGTTTTTCTCGAAGTATTATTCGTGGAAAGACAGCAGGTATGGTGTGAAGCTTTTTCACTCTTTGCTGATAATTGGCTTTGTATTCCTTGTCTTATTTATGGCGGTTGGAACCTTTGTTCTCAATCGAGTGGATAGTCAGGCAGAGTTTGGAATTTTGGATAATTTGGTTAAATATATGGGTTCACCCATTCAGGCTTTAGACTATTATCTAAAAAATCCTACTCTTTATAGCGATAATCAAGTCTTTGGAGAAAATACTCTTATTGCTATCTATGGAACATTGAAATCCCTTGGTCTGTCTAGCCATGAGCTGACACCTTTCTTGCCTGTTGTTCATTTTAACGACGATAAAACCAATGTTTACACAATTTATTACTACTTTATCAAAGATTTCGGCTATTTTTCAGTCCTTATCTTTCAGCTTTTATATGGCTTCTTTTATGGAAGTTTCTACTATTCTATCAAAAAACGCTATTTCACCCCGCTAAAGGTTATTGTTTTCGCTTTATTTGCGTATCCTTTGGTCATTTCATTCTTTCAGGAAACGTTGCTGTCATTGCTGACAACCCATATTAATCGGATTATCTATGCTTTTGTGATTTATATGGCAGCTGATTTACTGAGTAGAGTACGATTTACAACGAGAGGAAGGAAAGTATCGGTATGACGACATCAGCTCTGATATTCGCAGGCGGCACAGGCAGCCGCATGAATACCAAGACCTTACCCAAGCAGTTTTTAGAGTTGCACGGTAAGCCTATTATTATTCATACGATTGAGCACTTTGAAGACCATCCGGCAGTATCGGACATTGTGGTTGTCTGTGTAGACGGCTGGCTGGACTACTGCAGAGATTTATTAGCTCGATTCAATATTAAAAAAGTCAGTCAAGTGGTTCCTGGTGGAGAGACTGGCCAAATGTCTATTTTTAATGGTCTATCTGTCTTACGGGAAAAGTACAAGAATGATGACGACTATGTGTTGATTCATGATGGTGTTCGCCCCTTGATTGACGGGGGAATTATTTCTAAAAATATTGAAGCAGCCAAAAAGTATGGGGCAGCTATTACGGTTAAGCCGGTTATCGAAACAGTTATTCAGGTCGATGAGGCGGATGTTATTAATCAGGTTATCGAGCGTTCCACTTGTCAGACAGCTGTCGCCCCTCAAACCTTCGCGCTTTCGAAGATTCACTCCCTGCATTTAAAAGCTCAGGCAGAGAATCAGTTTGATATGACGGATTCTGCGACACTGGCTCGTTATTTTGGACTCCCTCTGCATACAGTTATGGGGGGCAGCGAAAATATTAAAATTACGACTCCATCTGATTTTTATATTTTTAGAGCGATTTACGAAGCGCGCGAGAATGCACAAATTTTTGGTTGATATGGGAAATAATACAATTTTACAAAAGGATATGGAAGACTTAGCTACTGTCAGTCCTATTCTCAGAGAACTGAGCAATGTTACAGTCTTGGTAACCGGAGCAACCGGACTTATAGGGAGACACTGCATTTCCGCTTTGATGGCTTTAAACGATTTGTACGAAGCTAATGTCAGAGTAGTGGCCTTGGCGCGAAATCAGAAAAAAGCGGAAGATCTATTTCAAGATTTTTTACATAGTGAGAATCTGCAGCTAGTGTATGCTGACTTGCTGTCAGATTGGCAGATAGAGGAGGATTTGGATTATATTATCCATGGAGCCAGTGCGACGGACTCCTCTTTTTTCGTTGAGCATCCTGTGGAGACAATTGATCTAGCCGTGAATGGAACAAAAAAAATGCTTGAGCTGGCTAAAAATAAGAAAGTTCACAGTATGGTTTACCTCTCTTCTCTGGAAGTCTATGGGACGACAAGTCCTGATGCTTCCAGCATTAGCGAGAAAGATTACGGTTATTTGGATCCAACCAGTGTCCGTAGCAGTTATTCGGAAAGCAAGCGCATGGCAGAGTCCTTGTGTGTAGGCTATTGTCATCAGTATCAGGTGCCGGTTAGAATGGCTCGTTTGTCACAAACTTTTGGCCCAGGTGTGAGCTATGAAGACAACAGAGTTTTTGCGCAGTTTGCGCGTGCCGTCCTTGAAAAGAGAGATATTGTTCTCCGAACTAAGGGGGAAACTGTTCGGAACTACTGCTATACCAAAGATGCTATTGAAGCTATTTTTTACATTCTGCTGAAAGGCCAAGCAGGTCAAGCTTATAATGTCGCCAATAAAGAGACGGCTATTTCCATTCGTGAGATGGCGGAAATGGTTATTGAACGAAGTGGTAGCAATGAAACGAAGTTGGTCTTTGATTTGGCAGAGGATGTGGAAAAGCTAGGCTATAATCCGACAGTTAAGATTCGTCTCAATACGGACAAGCTTGAGAGTTTGGGCTGGCAAGCTCATACTGATTTAGAAACCATGTTTTTACGTTTGATTGAGAGCATGGCAGCAGATAGGAAGGAATAGGAGGGCAAATTTGTCTGGTGGATTTAAAAAAATAATAGCTAATTTTTCCTATGTCGTCTTGTCCAATTTGCTAACAGTAATAGTTTCTTCTCTGGTTGTCTTGATTTTGCCTAAGATTATGGGTGTAGAGGAGTATGGCTACTGGCAACTCTATATTTTTTATTTATCTTATGCCGGTTTTGTTCATCTGGGTTGGGTGGACGGAATCTACCTGCGCTACGGTGGTTTGGAGTATGATGATCTGGATAAAGAAAAGTTTTTCTCTCAGTTTATCATGCTTTTGATCTATCTGACAGGGATTGGAATTTTATTTTTCTTAGGGACTTCTGCCTTTATTAGAGATGAGAGCAGTCGGTTTGTTTTTATACTTTTGGTTTATACCATGTTGGTCACCAATCTGCGCTTTCTCTTTGTGTACATTCTGCAGATGACTAATCGACTAAAGGAAAGTTCTTATGTTGTCAGTGGAGACCGCCTCCTCTATTTACTGCTTTTACTGGTCTTTATTTTCGTGGGTTTCCGAGACTTCAAGATTATGGTCTATGCAGATTTGATTGGTAGAGTTGTTTCTCTTTTTTATGCCATGTATCTATGCCGAGATATGGCCCTGCGACCTCTCCATCAGTTTAAGCTTGATATACGGGAAACAGTTCGCAATATTGCTGTCGGTATCAATCTGATGCTATCAAATGTAGCCAGTATGCTCATTATCGGGACGGTTCGAATGGGGATTCAAAAGGTATGGAACATTGCTACATTTGGGAAAGTATCCTTGACCTTGAGCATTTCCAATCTGCTGATGACCTTTATCAACGCTATCGGTTTGGTCATCTTTCCGATTTTGAAACGGACGGACGAAAGCAAGTTGCCTAAGATTTACAATCAGTTGCGGAATATCCTTATGGTTCTTATGTTTGGAGTGCTTTTGCTGTATTATCCCCTGAAAATAGCTTTGGACAGCTGGCTGCCGGCTTACAGAGAGTCCTTGATATTTATGGCTCTGGTCTTTCCTATGTCTGTCTACGAGGGCAAGATGGCTCTGCTTATCAATACCTACTTAAAAGCCTTGCGAATGGAGAGGCAGATTTTTAAAGTAAATGTTATTGCCATGCTTTTAAGCTTTGCTACTACCTTGATTTTTGCAGTTTCTCTGCGCAATCTGAATGCTACAGTGCTGTCTATCGTGCTATTGCTGGCGACTAGGAGTATATTGGCAGAGCTAATCTTAGCCAAAAGGATGCAGATCGAGGTTGTCAAAGATATCTGGATTGAGTTGCTAATGACGCTTGTATTTATTGCTTCGAATTGGTTTTTATCAGTTTATCTAGCTGCTGCAGCTTACGGATTTGTCTATCTGACCTACAGCATTTACAAATACAAAAGTTTGAAAGGTCTGCTCCAGCAATTGCGGGCTCGTTGATGCTCGGGAAATTATAAATAGTTTAACAATCTAAATGCTAAGCCCTGTCCGGGCTTTTTAGGTTTGTAATGTAGCGTTAGCATACAAAATTACTCTGGCTACAATTAGTTTGCTGAACCAGATATTGTATATAGTGGAAATGAAAGACAATTTTTCCAGCAACTTATTGCGGATTATGGTATTTTTGAGAATAACTAGAAATTAGCTAAAAATAATTCAGTTCTTTATGCCTGGGAATATAAATGGTTTTGCAAGTTATTCTACCATGAAGAGATTCCAAAAGGCATCAGGAGAGCAGACTGCTAGGATAGCAAATTAGGCTAGTTTTTGGTATTTTAAGTAAGTGCAGAATTCGGCGGTCAACTTTGGGAAGAGAAATACCTGTTAGTTACAATAGTAAAATTAAAGAGAACGTGAGAATTAGCAAGAAGAGGTGTCCTATGAAAAAAATTTTAGTTACAGGTGGAACGGGGTATATAGGCAGTCACACAGTGGTTGAACTAGTCGCAGCAGGCTATGGAGCCATTATCGTGGATAACTTTTCGAATAGCTCTCCAAAAGTGCTAGAGCGCTTAGAAACTATCACTGGTGTGAACATCCCGTTTTACAAGGGTTCGATTTCTGATAAAGGTCTGATGAACCAGATTTTCGAAGACAATCACATTGACGCAGTCATTCATTTAGCGGCCTATAAATCAGTAGAAGAATCGGTGCGGGAACCACTTAAATATTACGAAAATAATGTCAGTGCTGGTATTGCTCTTCTTGAAGTTATGAAAGAGCACAGGGTAGAACATATCATCTTTAGCTCCAGTGCCACAGTTTATGGAATGAATCATGGTTCATCCTTGACAGGAGATTTATCTACTCCAACGACCAATCCATATGGTTATACCAAGCTGATGATGGAGCAGATTTTGACGGATCTTGCTCGTGCACATTCAGATTGGTCTGTAACCAATCTTCGTTATTTTAATCCAATTGGTGCTCACGAGTCTGGTATGATTGGTGAGGCCCCAAATGGAATTCCTAATAATCTCATGCCTTATATTACTCAGGTTGCGGTCGGTAAATTACAAGAGCTTAGCGTTTTCGGAAATGACTATGATACACCTGACGGTACAGGAGTGCGGGATTATATCCATGTAGTCGATTTAGCCAAGGGTCATGTTTTGGCTTTGAAACATAATTTAGAAAATAAGGGTGTTGCTGTTTTCAATATTGGCACAGGAATTGGTTATAGTGTACTGGATATGGTTAAAGCCTTTGAGAATGTCAATGGAGTGAAAGTTCCTTATACTATCAAGGAGAGACGGCCTGGAGATGTGGCGACTTGCTATGCCGATGCAAGTAAGGCGAATGACATTTTGGGCTGGAAAGCTGAGAAAACTCTCCAAGATATGATGCGAGATTCTTGGAGATGGCAAAGCTCAAATCCTAATGGCTATGAAAGCTAACATGGAATATCAGTCAGATGAATAAAACTCTTCTGTAATAGTGCAGAAGAGTTTTTCTATATAAGAGCTGTCTTCTCCTACAGATGCAAAACTTTTTAAAGAATGTCATCAATTGATATGTTTTTTAATGGGCATGTAATCTGGTCTTGATGAGCTGTAATAATAAACATGCTATAATGTCTGCATGAAGACTGAAAACACAACTTTGCACGCTTTTAAGGCCCTAGCTTGCTTTAGTATTGTTTCCTTACACTTTCTGTTGCCGGGGCAATTTGGCGTTTTTTATCAAATTGTGGCCCGCTTTGCAGTTCCCTTTTTCATGATGCTGTCGGGCTATTTTTCCTTTAATATTTCTAGGGATAAGGTCAAGTATCGTCTCAAGCAGATGCTTCTTTTGACAGCTGCCAGTCTCCTATTTTACACGATTGTGCATTTTGTCAACCTAGTGCTGACCAGAGAACTAACAGAAAAGATGGCATCTATAGACCTGTCTGATTTTACAAACTTTTTCCTCTTTAACAGTCCCAGAGACTTGATTGGCTCAGCTGCTACACCGACCTGGTATTTGCTGGCGATTTCTTATATCTACACGCTTTATCTGGTTTTTTATAAGCATTTTCACCGCTTAACTAGCTTTGGTGTGTCCTTATTCTTGTTGGTCCTGGCCTTTTACATTGAGTTCAATATTAGTGGCACTCTTTACTATCGAAACTTCCTATTTATGGGCCTTCCCTTTTTTATTCTAGGCATGCAGTTTGCCAAGCATCGGGATCGGATTTTAGCCTACGACTTGTCTTCTGTCAGGAAATGGGCGATTGGCTTGGGAATAGCAGGCTTGATTCTGCTTGAGTACTGTTTCATGGGCACGGAGTATGACCTCTATCCTAGTACCCTTTTCTCGTCCAGTGCAATTTTCTTCTATGCGGTCAGAAATGGGACTGATATTGATATTCCTATTTTGAATAATATCGCCAAGAGATATGCCACCATGATTTATATCATTCATCCCTTCATTATCTTCATTTTCAGGTCGATAATGCCTCGGAATACCATTTATAGTTTTGGCTTTTTTATCATTTTCTTACTGTCTTACTTGCTGAGCATAGCTTTTCAGAAAACCATCAGACCCAGACTTATCAGTGCACTTCCGGCTCAGTGATGTAAGCTGTCATAGCTTATCCTCGCTTTGACTCCAAACTAAAAGCAACAGAGAATACTGTTGCTTTTCTTGGTCTATCTTGGGTTCAGACTGCTCAATACTTTTTCAAAATTGTCAGAGCGGGCTTCGACTGTTATTTTTTCTAGCGTAAAAGGGTGGGTGAAGGTCAGCCGATGGGCGTGGAGCATAAGCCGCCCTTTGGGCTGCAGATGATAAAGGGGGTCACCGATAAGAGGGTGTCCGTGGTGAGCTAGATGAACACGGATCTGATGGGTGCGGCCAGTCTTGAGTTGGCATTTGACCAAGGCAGCCTGCCCAAATTGCTTGACCCTAGTCACATGAGTCTCTGCATAGAGTCCTTTTTGGGGTTCGACTAACCGCTTCCTGCGGTCATGGCGGTCGCGGCCAATCTTGTCTTTATAGATCAGTTTTTTGCTTGGGAACTTGCCTTGAACCAGAGCCCAATATTCGCGGCTGATTTCTCGCTTTTCCAGCAGTCGATTGAGGATGGGCAGGACAAAGGGATTCTTGGCAAAGAGGACAGCACCGCTGGTTTCTTTATCCAGCCGGTGAACGACATAGCAGGTCTCGCCGACATAGGCAGAAACATGATTAAGCAGGGCTAGCTCTGTTGGTTCATTAGCATGGGTTTTCATACCCTCAGGTTTATTGACGATGATGAGGTGTTGGTCTTGGTAGAGCTCTTCTACGAGTTCGCCATTTCCAAATAAGATTGTCTTTTGAGGATAATCCTCCTCGTCAAATATCAGGCAGATATCATCTCCAGGTTTGACTACAGTCTGCCAGTTGATAGCTAGACCGTTGACGGACACATGTTTTTTGGTCCGCAGAAAATGACGGATTTTTCGTGGAATGAGAAATTGTTCTTCCAGCAGCTCTTTGACTGTCATAGCGGGCAGTCCATCTGGGATAGTGAGTGTAAATTTCATACATTTATTGTAGCAGAAAGCCAGAACTTTGAAAATAGGCAGTGTCGGATAAGACTTGCTGCAGAGGCTTTTAAACGGCTATTTAATATACCCTTTTTCTTAAAAATAACTAAAAATCAGACAGGAAATAGGGTACTTTCTTGTCTGCACCTAAATAAGGTGATAAAATAAGGTTTATGAAGAATTTAAAAGATTTGTTTGAAAAATTAGTAGATTATTTTACTATACAGAAACCTCAAAAAGAAGCAGCAGAGGAGGTGGAGCTGACAGAAGAGCAGGCTAAGTCTGGTCTCAGCCGTTCGGGCAAGACCAAGAAGAAACCTCTCTCTCAGCACCCTATCCGTCGTTTTTGGCGTAGGTTTCATCTGACCAAGATATTCCTGATTCTCGGCTTGACCTTTGGTCTGGTGGTCGGCGGCTATCTCTTTTATGTGGCTAAGACGACCAATGTCAAGGATTTGCAGAATGCCCTTAAAGCTACCACGCTCATCTTTGACAAGGATGGCAATGAAGCGGGAAGCCTGTCTGGTCAGAAAGGAACCTATGTCGAGCTGACCGAGATTAGTCAAGATTTACAGAATGCTGTCATCGCGACAGAGGACCGGACTTTTTATGAGAATGGCGGGATTAACTACAGTCGTTTTATCCTAGCTATCCTGACGGCTGGTCGCTCTGGTGGGGGTTCTACCATTACCCAGCAGCTGGCCAAGAATGCCTATCTGTCTCAGGACCAGACCATTGAGCGGAAGGCCAAGGAATTTTTCCTGGCTCTGGAAATCAATAAGAAATACAGCAAGCAGGAAATCCTGACCATGTACCTCAATAACTCTTACTTTGGGAATGGGGTCTGGGGTGTCGAGGATGCCTCTAAGAAATATTTCGGAGTCTCGGCTAGCCAGCTCAGCCTGGACCAGTCGGCTGTTCTGGCTGGTATGCTCAAAGGACCAGAGATTTATAATCCGCTGTACTCGGTTGAGAATGCGACCAATCGCCGTAATACGGTGCTGCAAAACATGGTTGCTGCAGGCTTTATTGATCAGGGGACAGCCGATCAGGCAGCCGCTGTAGGAATTGGCGGCCAGCTGGTTGATGCTTATGCCGGTAAGTCAGAAGACTATCGCTACCCATCCTATTTCGATGCGGTTATCAATGAAGCGGTGAATGACTATGGCCTGACAGAAGAAGAGATTGTCAATAATGGCTATCGCATTTATACAGAATTGGATCAGAACTACCAAGCCAGCATGCAGGTTATTTACAGCAATGTCTCTCTCTTTCCTGTAGCAGAAGATGGCACTATGGCTGAGTCGGGCAGTGTTGCCTTGGATCCGAAAACCGGCGGTGTGCGGGCACTAGTAGGGCGAGTCAATAGCGCAGAAGTATCGACCTTCAGAAGCTTTAACTATGCAACCCAGTCCTCTCGTAGCCCCGGCTCTACTATCAAGCCTTTGGTTGCTTACAGTCCAGCCGTCGCTGCTGGTTGGCCGACAGATAAGGAGCTAGATAATACCAGAACCACCTTTGGCGACTATACCATCAACAACTACGGCAATATCCAAAGCTCCCCTAAAGTGCCAATGTATCAGGCCTTGGCAGAATCTCTGAACATTCCAGCTGTTTCAACTGTAGACGAGCTAGGCATTAACAAAGCCTTTGAGTACGGGAAAAAGTTTGGTCTGAATATGGACAAGGTTGATAAGACTTTGGGAGTAGCGCTAGGAAGCGGAGTTACAACCAATCCAATGCAGATGGCGCAGGCATATTCAGTCTTTGCCAATGGCGGTGTGATGAATGATGCCCATCTCATTACAAAAATTGAAAATGCCAGCGGTCAGGTTGTCAAGACCCATCGCCAAACCTCTACCCGAGTTCTCAATAGCTCAACGACTGACAAGATGAACAGCATGATGCTGGGGACTTTCTCGAACGGTACAGGTATCTATGCGGCTCCGTATGGCTATACTATGGCTGGTAAGACCGGTACGACTGAAACGGACTTTAACCCGGATCTATCTGGTGACCAATGGGTTATTGGTTATACGCCAGATGTGGTTATCAGCCAGTGGCTAGGCTTTCCAAAAACTGATGAGACCCACTATCTGACTGGGACCAGTGCGAATGAAGCCTCGGCAGTTTTCCGAAATGTTGCCAATAGCATTCTGCCATATACAGAAGGAACTTCCTTTGAAGGGCAGAAGAATGCCTATGCTGCCAACGGCATTGCCCCTGTGGACACCTATGGTACCGAAGAAACGGGAACTACAACTGAAAATAAAGACTTCCTGCAGGACGTTCAGGACCGAGCTCAAAATCTGGTGGATGAAGCCAAGAAAGCCATTGATGACACTGGTATTCCTGAGAAAGCGAAAAACCTCTGGGATACTGTTACCAGCTGGTTTCAATAGGATTTAAAAGAGCTGAACGGCTTGTCAAAAGCATAGAATCCTGCTATAATAAGAAAGATGGAGGCGTTATGGCATTAAAAAAAGCGAGTCTAGCGTGTACAGTCTGTGGTTCTAGGAACTACTCGGTTAAGCTCAGTAGCACTCCAAAACCAACGCGTTTAGAAGTTAATAAATTTTGTAAGCATTGCAGTAAATACACCCTGCATAAAGAAACTAGATAGGAGATTGTTGTGAAATTCTTTAAAGATGTTTTTAAATTATTGAAAGATACAACTTGGCCTACACGAAAAGAAAGATGGACAGATTTTATTTCTGTCATGGAATACACTGCATTCTTTGTAGTAATCATCTATATCTTTGACAAAGTAGTGGCAAGCGGTCTTTTCCAGATTCTGAATATTTTCTCTTAATAACTGTAGAGGAAATAGAAAAGAATACTGCGACAGGTATATCATTAAAAGTCCCATCTATTGTGAGTAGGTGGGGCTTTTGACGTATGCACTTATTTATGCGCTGACAATTTCAGTCAGCTTAAAAAAAATCAAATCTATCTCTAATTCATCGTTTGAAATAAAAATTTCTCATACTAGACAACGCTGATTCAAGAATTTTGGGGCAGAATTAAAAGGCTTTGATTTGTCAGGAAAATAGTTATTAAATTCCTTTGCATTTGGGGAAATTATGGTATAATAGGGCTAGAAAGAAGCAGAAGCCCGCAGGCTTTTTTATTTAGGAAAGGATGAACTCATGGACAGTTTTGACAAAGGTTGGTTTGTACTGCAGACCTATTCAGGCTATGAAAACAAGGTAAAAGAAAATCTTTTGCAGCGCGCTCAGACTTATAATATGCTGGAAAATATCTTGCGCGTGGAAATCCCTACTCAGACCGTGCAAGTAGAGAAAAATGGCAAGACCAAGGAAATCGAAGAAAATCGCTTCCCTGGTTATGTTTTGGTGGAAATGGTCATGACAGATGAAGCTTGGTTTGTCGTGCGGAACACTCCGAATGTAACAGGATTTGTCGGGTCACACGGAAACCGCTCTAAACCAACGCCGCTCTTGGAAGAAGAGATTCGCAACATTCTCATTTCCATGGGTCAAACAGTGCAGGAATTTGACTTGGATGTCAAGGTTGGGGATACCGTTCGTATCATAGATGGTGCCTTCACTGACTATACAGGTAAGATTACGGAGATTGATAATAACAAGGTCAAGATGATTATTTCCATGTTTGGCAATGACACTGTGGCCGAAGTTAATCTTAGCCAGATTGCAGAGCTTTAATCGACGAAGCCGCTATCCTCGTCAAAAATAAAATCCAAGACTAAAAACGTCTTGGATTTTTGTGTTTTTGGAGCCAATTGTAAGATTACTTATCCTTAATGACAGAGTCAATAATGTCTTTGGTTTGTTTCATTTGATAGGTAGACATTATCCCAACGATTTGATTGTTCTGGGTAGAGAAACTAAACTGTTCGTCATTGGAATTTTTATAGACAAAGGTTGTATCGCGTTCTGAACGCATAATCATTTCCGGACGACCAAGCTTGTCGAAAGCTGTCTTGGGAGTGTCAGATGTGGTGATGCTAGAATAGCTGCTTTTGGCTGGTTGAGCGTCTTTTAGACTAAAACTCAAATTTGTCAGGACATTATTGGTAAAGTAGCACATAATGTCTCCGTTGTCTGTGTGCCAGATGTTGACAGAGTTGCCAGGGTCATTCTCATCAGTGCTGAATGTAGGTTGGCCTAGAGCCGCTGTCACCTCATCGTAAGACGTTTTAGGTTTGTCACCATTGATATCCTCTCCGTTTACCTGAATGACAAAGCCAGTGGAAATATGGAAATTTCTTATTTTCTCTAATTCAGGAATAGAAGCTGCATCTGGTATGTATTGTAGTGCAGAAGCATCATCTGGATCAAAGGTAGCACGTTTCTGAAATACCTCATCACTACTTTCATAGGTGCTAGAGCTACTGCTAGATGATTTACTGGATGTTTCCTTAGAGGATGAACTTTTCGAAGCTTTGAGGGAGCTAGGTGTCTTTTTTCTTTGCTGTGTCTGCTTGGCAGGCATACAGGCTGAGAGAGCTAGCAGAGAGAGAAAGCTGAGGGCATAGAAGCTAACTTTTTTCATAATCAATCTTTTTCCTTTCGCTGATGATGAATGATATTTTTATAATATTATATCAGCAAAATTTGCTAGAAACAATAGGAAATGCAATAAAAAAGCCCTTTGAGGGACTTCTAGAAATATATTTACGAAGGCGGTAGACGGATTTGAACCGACGATCAAGCTTTTGCAGAGCCGTGCCTTACCACTTGGCTATACCGCCGCGACTCTTATTATTCTATCGTAAATACTTGCTTTCGTCAAGAGTCTTTCATAGTCAAAGCAGAAAATGTTAGACGCTGCCATTCAGAACTCTTCGGGAAATACATGTTCTAATGAGAGGTAGAATTCATTCTTAGTGGCATAAAATCTGGCAAACACCTTGTCAAAGAGCTGCGTTTTTGTTATAATAGAGGGTGCCGTGTAAATGGCAAAATACTCATTTTAGATGAATTGTGGGACTGTTGCCCTCGGGTGGTCTTGCGAGCTGAAATCTAAAAGAGGAAAAAAACAAAAAGGAGAATTTACTCATGGCAGTAATTTCAATGAAACAACTTCTTGAGGCTGGTGTTCACTTTGGTCACCAAACTCGTCGCTGGAACCCTAAGATGGCTAAGTACATCTTCACTGAGCGTAACGGTATCCACGTAATCGACTTGCAGCAAACTGTAAAGTATGCTGACCAAGCTTACGACTTTATGCGTGATGCTGCTGCTAACGATGCAGTTATCCTCTTCGTTGGTACTAAGAAGCAAGCTGCTGACGCTGTCAAAGAAGAAGCAGAACGTTCAGGTCAATACTTCATCAACCACCGTTGGTTGGGTGGAACTCTTACAAACTGGTCTACTATCCAAAAACGTGTAGCTCGTTTGAAAGAAATCAAACGCATGGAAGAAGACGGAACTTTCGAAGTTCTTCCTAAGAAAGAAGTCGCTCTTCTCAACAAACAACGTGCTCGTCTTGAAAAATTCTTGGGCGGTATCGAAGATATGCCTCGCATCCCAGATGTGATGTACGTAGTTGACCCTCATAAAGAGCAAATCGCTGTTAAGGAAGCTAAGAAATTAGGTATCCCAGTGGTTGCCATGGTTGATACTAACACTGATCCTGATGATATCGATGTTATCATCCCAGCTAACGACGATGCAATCCGTGCGGTTAAATTAATCACTGCGAAAATGGCTGATGCTGTTATCGAAGGCCGTCAAGGTGAAGATAGCGTTGAATCAGTAGAAGCAGAATTGGCTGCAACTGAAACTCAAGCAGATTCTATCGAAGAAATCGTTGAAGTTGTTGAAGGTTCAAACGAATAATCAGTAAACTAACCTAAAGGGGCGGGGCTCAGCCCAGCTCCTTTATTTACATTAAAAAATAGGAGAAGAAAAATGGCAGAAATTACAGCTAAGCTTGTCAAAGAATTGCGTGAAAAATCTGGTGCTGGTGTCATGGACGCTAAAAAAGCACTTGTTGAAACTGATGGTGACATCGAAAAAGCGATTGAATTACTTCGCGAAAAAGGGATGGCAAAAGCAGCTAAGAAAGCTGACCGTGTTGCCGCTGAAGGTCTGACAGGTGTTTACGTAAACGGTAATGTTGCCGCTGTTGTTGAAGTGAATGCTGAAACTGACTTCGTTGCGAAAAATGCTCAATTTGTTGACTTGGTAAATGCAACTGCGAAAGTAATCGCTGAAGGCAAGCCGGCTAACAACGAAGAAGCACTTGCTTTGACAATGCCTTCAGGTGAAACTCTTGAAGCTGCATACGTATCTGCAACTGCAACTATCGGAGAAAAAATCTCTTTCCGTCGCTTTGCTTTGATTGAAAAGACAGATGCTCAACACTTTGGTGCTTACCAACACAACGGTGGCCGTATCGGAGTTATCTCCGTTATCGAAGGTGGAGACGATGCTCTTGCTAAGCAAATCTCTATGCACATTGCTGCGATGAAACCAACTGTTCTTTCATACAAAGAATTGGATGAGCAATTTGTCAAAGATGAATTGGCACAATTGAACCATGTCATCGATCAAGACAACGAAAGCCGTGCAATGGTTGGTAAACCAGCTCTTCCACACTTGAAATACGGTTCTAAAGCTCAATTGACTGATGCAGTCGTTGCTCAAGCTGAAGTAGACATCAAGGCTGAGTTGGCTGCTGAAGGCAAACCAGAAAAGATCTGGGACAAGATCATCCCAGGTAAAATGGACCGCTTCATGCTTGACAACACTAAAGTTGACCAAGCATACACACTTCTTGCACAAGTATACATCATGGATGACAGCAAGACAGTTGAAGCTTACCTTGAATCAGTAAATGCTTCAGTAGTTGAGTTCGCTCGCTTTGAAGTTGGTGAAGGTATCGAAAAAGCTGCTAACGACTTTGAAAACGAAGTAGCTGCAACAATGGCTGCTGCTCTTGGTCAAAACTAATCGTTTTTAGCTTAAAAATAGAACGATAAAAAGGTCTGAGAAAAAATCTCAGACCTTTTTATAGGTTTTGAAACATCAAGTGTAGAATGGTGAGCAGCATTACTTAGCTGCTTTTTCTCTTTCTTCCTTATGAGCAATCAAGCCGTTGGTAAAAATCAAGACTGCCAAGAGGAAGAGAAGCACTGTCGTTTGGGGGTAAGTTAAGCTAAACTGATAGACTTTGGTAATAAACAAAAAGGGCAGAGTAACCACCATCATAATCAGAAAGCTATACCATTTGACTCGGTTACTGACTAGCTCCTGTTCGAAGAGCAGGGGAGCATAAAGACAGGCGATGAGAGCTCCGATAGGAATATCAACAAAGTCAGCAGAAAAGATGGTGAAAATACTCAGAGCTGCAAAGAGCCATTTGAGTACATGACGAGAATAGTTGAGCCAATCCATTTTCATTGGATTATCCTCCTTGTTTAGATGATAGTTGGCAGGCAGGAGTTTCTGTCTGTCTTTTCCTTGTGGATTTCCACCTATATTATAACGCTTTAAAAGCAAAAAGCAAGCGGTTACACAATCATAGCAAAGCTTTTTCACTAGTTTGAATTATCAGACCTTTCAGTCATCCCTTTTTCTTTCAAAATAGAGACTTTTCCGGTATAATATTAGTCAAAGATAGTCAATGTTAGAGAAACGACAAAAGAAGAGATTTATTCTGAAATTTTCAACTGGAAAGGGAAGTTATGAGTGCAAAAAACACATCGGACAGTATTGAAGCATATATCAAGTCTATTCTGGCTCAGGCTGGGATGGTTGAATTGAAACGCAGTGAACTGGCTGATGTTTTTCAGGTGGTTCCCAGTCAGATTAACTATGTGATTAAGACGCGTTTTACAGAAAGTCGGGGCTATATCGTTGAGAGTAAGCGTGGTGGCGGCGGCTATATTCGGATTGGAAAGATTGAATTTTCCGACCGGCATCAGATGCTTTGCGGTCTGTACGACAGTGTGGGAGAGCGTGTCAGCCAGCAGGTTTTCACAGATGTTATTCAGCTTCTTTTTGATGAAAAGATTATGACTGAACGTGAGGGCAATCTAATCTTGTCAACAGCATCGGACTCGATTTTGGGTGATGGAGCTGCGGTGATTCGTGCCCGAATATTAAAAAAGATTTTACAACAACTAGACAGAAAAGGAATGGAATCATAAATGAAATACTCAAAAGCCTTAATAGAAAGCTTGGAAGCAGCCCAGCTCTTGGCCGGCCATTTTACGACAGATTATCTGGAATCATGGCATCTGCTGATTGCTCTGGCTAATAATCCCTACAGCGTTGCTGGCTCAGTCCTCAATGAGTTTCCTGTGGAAGTTGATGGATTTGAAGAAGCGGCTTTTCAGATTACTGGTCAGGCTTATCAGAAAGACGGTCACTTTGAGCTGCTGCCTTTTTCTTATCGCTTAGAGGAGTTGTTTGAGGAGGCGGGGCAGATTGCAGAAGCTGTTCGGGCTAAGCATGTAGGTACTGAGCATGTGCTGCTGGCTATGCTATTTGATCGGGGAACCTTGGCCTCTCGTATCTTGGAATTTACCGGCTTTAGCTACGAGGACAAGGAGCAGGGACCGAAAATCAGTGATTTGCGAAAGGTCTTGGAGCAGCGAGCTGGCTGGGGCAAGGAAGATATCAAGGCTATTCGCAGTCTGAATAAGGGGGTAATGGCTGCCAAGCAGACCATGGCTAATATGATGGGGATGCCGGCTTCTACTAGCGGAGGCCTAGAAGACTACACCCGTGATCTGACCGAGCTGGCCAGAGCTGGCCGATTGGAGCCCGTCATTGGCCGTGATCAGGAAATTTCACGGATAGTTCAGATTCTCAGTCGTAAGACTAAAAACAATCCAGTGCTGGTTGGAGATGCTGGGGTTGGTAAGACAGCTCTGGCCTTAGGACTGGCCCAGCGTGTAGCAGCTGGTCAGGTTCCTGCTGAACTGGCCAAGATGCGGGTTTTGGAGCTGGACTTGATGAATGTAGTCGCTGGAACTCGCTTTCGCGGAGATTTCGAGGAGCGGATGAACAATATCATCAATGACATTGAAGAAGATGGTCATGTCATTCTCTTCATCGATGAGCTGCATACTATCATGGGCTCTGGCAGTGGTATTGACTCGACCTTGGATGCGGCCAATATCCTGAAACCGGCTCTGGCTCGCGGCACTCTGCGGACAGTTGGCGCCACGACCCAGGAAGAGTATCAGAAACATATTGAAAAAGATGCGGCTCTTTCTCGGCGTTTTGCCAAGGTCAGCATAGAAGAGCCTAATGTGGCTGACAGCATTGCCATTTTACAAGGTCTGAGAAAGAGCTATGAGGACCATCACAAGGTACAGATTAGTGATCAGGCGATTGAGACGGCGGTGAAATATGCCCATCGCTATCTGACTAGCAAGCATCTGCCAGACTCTGCCATTGATCTTTTGGACGAGGCTAGTGCGACAGTCCAGAACAGAGGGCCGCAGAATTACGAGCAGTCGGATTTGACGCCAGTGGATCAAGCCTTGATGGCAGCGGACTTTAAAAAGGTGTCGAAGCTGCTTGAGCAAGAGCAGCACCCCAAGCTCTATAAACTGAAAGTGGAAGAAGACGATGTCTTGGCTACTCTTAGTGGCTTGTCTGGGATTCCAGTGCAGAAGCTGACTCAGACAGATGCAAAGAAATACCTCAATTTGGAAACAGAACTGCATAAACGCGTGATTGGGCAGGACGAGGCGATTTCAGCTATCAGCCGAGCTATCCGACGGAACCAGTCTGGTATCCGCAGTAGCAAGCGTCCGATTGGCTCCTTTATGTTCCTAGGTCCGACAGGGGTCGGGAAGACAGAGCTAGCCAAGGCATTGGCCGAAAGTCTCTTCGATGATGAATCTGCCCTCATCCGCTTTGATATGAGTGAGTACATGGAGAAATTCGCGGCTAGCCGTCTCAACGGAGCGCCTCCAGGTTATGTAGGCTATGAAGAAGGAGGGGAGCTGACGGAGAAGGTGCGCAACCGACCTTATTCTGTCCTGCTCTTTGATGAGGTAGAAAAGGCGCATCCAGATATTTTCAATGTTCTCCTGCAGGTCTTGGATGACGGTCAGTTGACTGACAGCAAGGGCCGCAAGGTGGACTTCTCCAACACGATTATTATCATGACCAGCAATCTGGGGGCAACCAGTTTGCGGGATGATAAGACGGTGGGCTTTGGAGCGCGGGATATTCGCTTGGACCATGCCAATATGGAAAAACGGATGCTGGAAGAGCTTAAGAAAGCTTATCGACCAGAGTTTATCAACCGTATCGACGAGAAGGTAGTTTTCCACAGTTTATCTGCAGAAGATATGCAGGAAGTGGTCAAGGTTATGGTTAAACCGCTCATTGCCAGTCTTGCTGATAAGGGAATTGAGCTGAAGTTCCAGGCTAGTGCCCTTAAGCTGCTGGCTCAGGAAGGCTACGATGTGGAAATGGGAGCACGGCCATTGCGCCGCACTCTGCAGACTCAGGTAGAGGACAAGCTGTCTGAGCTCCTCTTGACAGGAGATTTGACAACGGGTCAAACTCTTAAGGTCGGGGTCAAGGCTGGCCAACTCAAGTTCGAAGTGGCCTAGAAATCGAAGTCTTTCAACGGAAAGTTGTTTGCTCGCGGTTAATCCCTGATAGCAATTATACCGAACAGTTATTTCATCATTCAATGAAACTGGGAATTGAAGGATTGGAGACTGATATGTCGTTTTTTAAAGATTTGTTTGCTGGCAAGAAGGCCAGAGTGAAAACGCCAGAAGAGCGCAAGGCAGCTAGTATCCAGCGTTTGAAAAAGGAGGGCATTCCTTACATTGAGCATTTGCCGGTCATCGAAAGTGCTGAGCAGGTACGGCCGCGCTCGCTAGAAGAAATTGCGCAACGAGCTATTAGCAGCCTCTTGATTATTCAGGCGGCCTTGGATATCGAAAATAATAATTATAATGAGGAGAGTCGCCAGTGGCTGCAGGATAAACTGCAGCAATACGGGGTTCAGGAAGAGCTGACGCCCAAAGAAAGGGCAGTCTTGGAAGATCGTGCTGACCCGGCAGCTATCATCAATATGGTTTGGAAATACGAGGCCTATTGGTCCTTGATTTGGTACTTGGGTCTAGTAGATACTTTACCGTTTCCAGATAAGATTTGTGATTGTGATGCTGCTATTGACGCAGTCGCTAGTGCGGTTGACTTTCAGGAATTTCTGGGTAAATGCCAACCGCGCAGCTTAGAAGAGTTACTGGATGAGGATGACTTGATTTATCGTTATCATTGGGCCTGTGTTGAGGCTCGGATTCATGACCAGCCAGCACCGGCTGGCCTTGATGAAAGTGTTGTTCTGGAGAGGCGGTCTGGTCTTGACTGGCTGCTGGGGCTGAATACGGCCCAGGACTGGGATGCTGTTGAGCTGCATACCTAGTCCAAATCCTCTTGATTCACTCAATTAGAAAAGGAGGTACCTTTGTCCGCTCGCAAAATGGCTAAAATTGCCATCCTATCGGCTCTATGTGTGGCCTTTCGCTATGCATTTTCCTTTCTGCCCAATGTGCAGCCTATCTCAGCTATCTTTTTCCTGATAGTTATCTTTGAGGATTTGCAGACTTCACTCCTAGTGATGGCTGTGACGATGTTTACATCAGCCTTTCTTTTGGGAATGAGTCCGATCGTCCTCTTTCAGTTGCTGTCCTTTGGACTGATTCTTTGCCTTTGGCGGCTGCTCTATTCTCGGTTAAATCTAGTGGGACAGGGAATAGCAGCAGCTCTCCTATCCTTTGGCTATGGCATTGCCATTGATACACTGACAGCCTTGCTTTACAACTATCACTGGTGGTCTTATGCGATTATCAATGCTTTGACTTTCAATATAGCGCACGGACTGTCGACCTTGTTTTTTTACCCACTCTTGTACCCTATTTTAAGGAGGCTCTATAATGAAAAAAATCTTTAGTTTGCTCACACTTGCTTTTGCCCTTCTCCTTGTTGGTTGCGGCAGCAGCCAGACAAATACTGACAAGAGCTCTAGCTCAGCTGATTCTTCTGTCAAAAAGGAACTGAAAATCAGCATCAGTATTGCACCAGAAGGTCAGGAGAAGAGCGAGAAAACGGTGGCTGTTGCAGAAGGAAAGACAGCTATGGATGCTTTGAAGAAGGCCTATAAGGTCGAAGAAAAAGATGGTTTTATCACTTCTATTGACGGTCATGCTCAGGATGAAGCAAAGGGTCTCTACTGGATGTTTAAGGTCAACGGAGAAATGGCTCCTAAGGCAGCCAATCAAATTACTGTCAAGGATGGAGACAAGCTGGAATTCTACCAAGAAGTCTATCAGCAATAAATCTTTTATAAAAAGAATCTGATGCTTAAAGCATTAGGTTCTTTTTTGTGTCCTTGAAACAGTTTTAAAGTGTCTGAAAATATTTTTATAAAATTTTATAAAAAACTATTGACAAAAAGAAAATATAGTTTATAATAAAAACATAGAAAGAACAAAATATAAAAAGCAATAAAAAGGATAGAGCTATGAAAGAAAAAATTGCAATCGTATTTGGAACCTTTGCTCCCTTGCATCAGGGGCATATCGATTTGATTCAGAAAGCTAAGCGTTCTTACGACAAGGTACGCGTGGTGGTTTCTGGTTATCAGGGAGACCGTGGGCAGGAAGTGGGTCTGTCTCTGCAGAAGCGATTCCGCTATACGCGGGAGACTTTTGCTGATGATGAGCTGACCCAGGTTTATAAGCTAGATGAAACTTCTTTTCCTCGTTACCCTATGGGTTGGGACAAGTGGTTGCCAGGTTTATTGGAGTTGGTGGGCTATGATGCAGAACGCGAGGAGTTGATTTTCTTTGTCGGAGAATCAGACTATCAAGCGGAGCTGGTAAAGCGTGGTTTTGAAACCTGTTTGGAAGAGCGCCAGTTTGGTATCTCAGCTACGATGATTCGGGAAAATCCTAGTCGTTACTGGAAATATATCGCCCAACCTTTCCGTCGTCACTTTACTAAGAAAGTGCTGATTATGGGAAGCGCCAGCAATGGGAAAACAACCTTGGCTAAGGATTTGGCTCGTTACTATGATGCTCCAGTTAGTCTAGAATATGCTCGAGAATACCAGATTCAAAATAACGTGCGAGACGATGAGCTGACTCCTAAAGACTACTATTATCTGCTCTTAGGACAATATGCTCAGACTTCCCGCTTGATTGACAGCAGCGCCAATCGTGGTCTGGTCGTGGCTGATACGAATTCGTTGGTAACCAAGGCCTACTATGATTACTATCTGAAAGAAAGTCCGGTTCAAGACGAGGAAACAGATACTTTTGACAATCTCTTTGCCAGCATTTTGTCTAAGGAAAAATGGGATTTGATTCTCTTTGCTGAGCCGGTTGGGGCCTATGTCAACGATGGCTTTCGCGATATGAGTATGGCAGACGAGGCTATACGCAGTGATTTTTCCAGCTATCTGAAAAAACTGAAAGAGCAGTGCTTGGCTCATCTTCCGACGGTTTATCTGGCAGGCAGTTATTTGGACAATTATCAGGCGGCCAAAGAAGCGATCGACATGATTTATCAAGCGGATTAAAAAAGAAAGTGGTAAAATAGAATGGTAGTAAAAAATCAAAAACTCTCTCCTGCAGCTCTCTACGCAGGACTAAAACAAAAATCTCAAACCTTTGTTCAGAATTTCCGCAATGTCTGTGCGGCAGCTAAAAAACAAGGTTTTAGCGGCATAGCGAAATTGTTCTGGCAGGATTTATTTGGCGGGCGCAGCTTGACTCAATGGCTATACTTGCTTGCTCTTTCCAGTCTGCCTTTCATTCTGGAGTTCACCAGTGGTCAGGAGAAACATGACTGGCTGGGACTCTTTGCTTCCTGGACAGGAATTGTCTGCGTTATTCTAGTAGCTGAGGGGCGGGCCAGCAATTACCTCTTCGGAGCTGTTAATTCGGCAATTTACCTCTTACTGTCTTTTCAGGCTAGCTTTTACGGAGAAGTGTTGACTACAGTTTACTTCTTTGTTATGCAGCCAATCGGCCTTTATACTTGGCTGTCCAACCGGGTCAATGAGCAAGACAAGGAAGAGCCGTCTCATTTTGAAGCTAAGAAGTTAGACTGGCGTGGCTGGCTTAAATATTTGGCCTTGACTGCCTTGATTTGGATTGGCATGGGCTTTGCTTATAAGAGCATTCACAGTCACCGGCCTTTCCGTGATAGCGTGACAGATGCGACCAATGGTATCGGTCAGCTTCTCATGACTGGTCTCTACCGCGAACAGTGGATTTTCTGGATTGCGACCAATCTCTTCAGTATCTATCTCTGGTGGGGTAGCAACCTTCACATACAGGCTATGTACTGGGTCTATACTCTCAATAGTATCGTTGGATGGTATCAGTGGACCAAGGCAGTGAAGAAAGCTTAGACCAAAGCTTGAGATTTTTGATAGAAAAAGATAGCTTAGGAAAGGACGAAAAATTCATGACCAAACAGGATATCCCAGCGGGAATGTCGGAAAAAGAGTACTACGAAACCATGGCGGATGAGTCCGCCTTTTTGGCATGGTACAAGACACAGGATTTGCCCAAGTATGAGACGCCCAGCGTAACAGCAGATATGGTGGCTTACTGTTTTGTGGATGGTCAGGTGAAACTCTTGGTCATCAAGCGTAAGGCTCATCCTTATCAGAATAAATATGCCTTAGTCGGAGGTTTTGTGGACAAGCATGAGGATGCCTATCAAGCCTGCATTCGGGAAGTAAAGGAAGAGGTGGGGCTGGAGATACCGCTGGAAAAGGTGGAGCAACTGATGACGGTTTCTACTCCAGGACGTGATCCGCGCGGTTGGGTTATCACCATTGCCCATCTGGTCTATCTGCCGGCCATAGCAGTAGATCAAGCGCAAGCTGGGGATGATGCCAAGGAAGTCACCTTTCTTGATGTAGACTTTAAGACAAGGAGTTTTAGAGACGGTGAGCGGGTCCTGACAGCAGAGGACTTTGCCTTTGACCACTACCAAATCCTGCTGGAATCTATCAAGCGGATTCAGGGGCGACTGGACTGGAATCCAACTTTTCTTCATCTGCTGGAATCGCCGTTTACTGTCTATGAAGGGACTGAGCTGGTCAATCTCATATCGTCTAGACGACCTATTGTTAGCAATAATTTTTTAGTAAAATTTGGAGAATACTTGGAGGAGGCTGGTGTTAAGCGCGTGCCAAAGAAGAAGCCGAGAAAAGTGTATCGGCTGAAGGCAGAAAAATCAAATTAAAAGAAAGTTGATCATATATTTCTCTTGCAGGACAAATTTGTCCTGTTTTTTCATTTTTAATTACGAATAGATAAGTAGGAGCGTGTTTCTCATGACAGAAGAAGCAGATTGAGAAACAAAACTTCAATTGAGAAAAAATTTTTCAAAGAATCTTGCATAAATGATTGACATATAAAAACCACAGTGTTACAATAATGTTACAAAAAGATTTCTTAATATTACAAGGAGACAAAAGATGAAAACACGTACTTATACAAAAATGATGGCAGCTGCAGTTCTGGCTTCTAGTTTGCTTTTAGGGGCATGTGGTAAGAAAGAAGAAAGTGCAACAAGTGCTAGTTCTAGTAAGGCTGTTCAAGCTTCTTCTAGCTCAAAAGTTGCGTCATCCAGCAAGGCCGGCGCTTCTCCTAAGGTTAATAATAGAGCTTCTTCAGAAGGAGCAGTTAGCCAGCCTGGACAAGCCGAAATTCCTGCTGGTCAGCAACAGTCTACTGTCGAAGCACCTCAAGCCCAACAAACGCAGCCGCAGCAAGCTTCAGGTCGACAAAATACTCAGAGTCAAGCAACTCAACCAGCCCAAGCACCGGAAAGCAATCGCCAGCTTCAGAATAAGCAGGCAGCTAGCAATGCTCGCTATAAAGGTGTCTTGACTATGGTGGATGGGGATTTCTCAGCGGCTGCTGGTACTTGGAAGGATGCCAATGGAAATACTGTGACTGTATCAGGTAATGGTCAGTTCACCGTCCAGTCTGCAGATGGAAAGACTGATAATTATTCCATCGCTTCCTACTCCTATACGCTGGATGATGGCAAATACAATGCGCAGTTAAGCGGACAAGGCAATGCCAATCTGCAGATTACAACAGGGGCAGATGGTTCAGTAACAAGCGTTGTGGTAACTCAACCTTAAACATAAGGAAAAAGGAAGTCCAATGGGCTTCCTTTCGTTTTTATTTTTGAATTTGCAGGAGTTCTTCGATTTCAGCTAGACTTTCAGCTTGCGAAATAGCACCGCGGAGTTTGGCTGCTCCGGCAGTACCGCGCAGATAGTGCGGAGCTAGGCCCCGGAATTCGCGGATAGCCACATATTCTCCTTTGAGATTTACCAAGCGGGAGAGGTGGTCGTGGGCGATTTTCATCTTGTCCTCAAAGCTGAGGTCTGGAAGAACTTCGCCTGTTTCAAAGTAGTGGTTGATTTGGTTAAAGAGATAAGGATTTCCCATAGCTGCTCGACCTACCATGACGGCATCAGCACCGACTTCCTCAATACGCTGTTTAGCATCTTGGACGCTGCGGATATCACCGTTAGCGATGAAAGGAATCTTAGTCAGAGCATGGGCTACGTCGTGCAAGGTCTCAAGATCAGCATGACCAGTATACATTTGCTCGCGGGTGCGGCCGTGCATAGCCAGGGCGGAGACTCCGGCGGCTTCGGCTGCTAGAGCGTTTTCTACAGCCAGTGAGCTGTCGGACCAGCCAGTCCGCATCTTGACTGTCAGAGGAATATCCAGAACGGACTGAACTTTATTGATAATTTTATAGATTTTCTCAGGATCCTTGAGCCATTTAGCTCCAGCTTCGTTTTTGACAATTTTATTGACCGGGCAGCCCATATTGATATCGACAATATCCGTCTTGGTGTTTTCTTGGATAAATTCTGCTGCGCGGGCTAAACTGTCTTCGTCGCTGCCGAAAAGCTGGATAGAAACAGGATTTTCTCCCTCATCAATATGGAGCATGTGGAGGGTTTTTTCGTTGTTATACTGGATACCCTTGTCAGAGACCATTTCCATGACGACCAGGCCTGCTCCTAGCTCTTTGGCAATGGTACGGAAAGCAGAGTTGGTTATGCCGGCCATAGGCGCCAGAACTGTGCGGTTGGGAATTTCAACATTTCCAATCATAAAAGGGGTATTAAGATTTATCACGAATCAGTTCCTCCAAGTCATTTTGGTCAAAGTGATAGGCTGTCTGGCAGAATTGGCAGACGATTTCAGCCCCTTGGTCTTGGTCACGCATCTCTTCTAAGTCAGTCTTTGGCAGGGTAGCCAAGGCATTCATGAAGCGCTCTTTGCTACAGTCGCACTGGAAGCGGATTTTCTCTTCAGATAGGCGTTTGTATGGCTCATCACCATAGATGGCAGCCAGCAGAGCTTCGATATGGTCATCGGATTCCAGCAGTTTTGAGATAGCAGGCATTTCTTGGATTCTCTTCTCAAAGCGGGCGATTTCAGCTTCCTTGGCACCAGGCAGAACTTGTACCAAGAAACCGCCAGCAACCTTGACTTTATCATTCTCATCCAAGAGGACATTGAGACCAACTGCGGAAGGTGTTTGCTGGCTTTCGGTCAGGTAGAAGGCTAGGTCTTCGCCGATTTCTCCAGAGATGAGAGGAGTCATGGAGTTGTAAGGATTTCCAGTACCATAGTCCGTGATGACGAGGAATTCGCCTTGGCCGACAAAAGGACCAACTAGAACCTCACCGGTGGCAGTCTTTTTGATATCTACACCGGGATTTTGCACATAGCCTTTGACAGTGCCCTCGGTATCTGCCACTGTGATGATAGCGCCTAGTGAGCTGGTCCCGAGGACCTTGACGGTAATCTTGGTCTGGCCTTTTTCATTTGCAGCTAAAATTTGACTGGCAATCAGTGTGCGACCAAGTGCAACAGTAGAGCTTGCTTGAGTTTGATGTTTTTCTTGAGCGGTCCGAACCGTCTCTGTGCTATCCAGCACATAAGCTCGGAAAGAACCATTTTCTGAGATAGTTTTGATAATTTTGTCCATACCTTTTATTTTAACACAAAATAGAAAAACAAGCGCGCGACCGCGCTTGTTTTTTGGGGTTAGGAAGCATTTTAAGATCAAAAGTAGTATAATAAAACAAAGGAGGCTAGCATGAACCAATCTTTGAAAGCGGCAGTCTATGGTTTGGCGGTGGCGGATGCATTAGGAGTTCCGTATGAATTTTTAACCCGAGGCAGTTTTAAAGCGATTGAGATGACGGGTTTTGGCAGCCATCAGCAACCGGCTGGGACTTGGTCAGATGATACCAGCCTTGTTTTGGCGACCTGTGATTCTATTAGGGAAAAAGGTAAGATTGACCCTGTCGATATGCAGCAGCGGTTTAAAAATTGGCTCTTCGAGGGAGCCTACACGCCAGATGGTCTGACTTTTGATGTAGGAAATGCGACTCGCGAAGCTTTGACAAGGGGACACGGTCTATCTGATGAATATTCCAACGGGAATGGTTCTTTGATGCGCATTCTGCCCCTAGCCTTTACTGAGGCTGGTCCATCCGATATTGAGGCTGTTTCCAGCATTACACATGCCCATGCGACTTCCGTAGAGGCCTGCCAGCTTTATGTGGATATTGCTCGTAGGCTCTTAAAGGGTGAGCAACTATCGGAAATACTATCAGGCTTAGAGACTAGCAAGACCTATGCTCGGTTGCAAACTTTAGCAGAGCTGACCGAAGATGACATTCGCTCTAGTGGCTATGTGGTGGATACCTTGGAAGCGGCACTTTGGTGCTTGCTGACTAGCACTTCTTATGCGGAAACCGTCCTGAAAGCTGTTAATTTGGGCGATGACACTGATACAGTAGCAGCAGTTGCTGGCGGCCTGGCTGGTATCATCTATGGTTTGGAAGGGATTCCTGACAACTGGTTAGCCCAGCTGCGTAATAAAGAACTGCTGGAAAGCTGCTTGTTTTAAAGGGATAATCGGAAGACAGGACTGTATTGATCATTTAAAAAGTAAAACAGTAAAAGAGCCACCTAGGCTCTTTTATTATTCTGTCGTTAATTCCTTCTGGGCTTCCTTGCCTTGGTCCAACAGGGCTTGGATAATCTTTTGATCACGCAGTTTGACAGAGTTGTTGATGGTCTCTGCAGACTGGATAACAGTAGCTTCTAGCAGAGCGCGTTTTTCCCGTCCTTTATCAATGGCTTCGATAATGCCTTGATTTTGTGCGACGAGGCTTTCTGCCAGCTTAGTGACAGACTCAACAGCGATAGTAGGGCTTTGGGAAATCCGCTCCAGCTGAGGAATGACTTCCTTGCTCGTTTCGGCGAGCATTTGCAGGGCAGCGTTATTCGCATTAGAGATGGCGTCAGCTACCTGACCAGACTTCATCGATTGCTGGAGAATGCCTAGCTGGGCGATAGACAGCTTCATAGTTGGAATAGTATTGCGACGGAGCATTCCAAGTTTTTGGCGCATATCAGAGGAAACCTTGACCAGATTACGCATTTGAGGAGTCGTCGCCCAAGCTACATAGAGACGGCTGACATATTCAGTATGTTGCTGCTCTAAGGTATTGACCACCTCTGTCATTCGGGCTAATTCTTGCGATTTGACTTGGTAGTCAACGGTTGTCATATCTAACTGAGCAACTTCAGCCTGCAGTTTGAGCGCTCGATTGCCAGATTCTTGCTGAGCAGCTTCGATAAAGGAAATAACTCCGACTAGGTTTTCAATCGATTTGGTATTGTCCTCAATCAGCATTTCAGCAGAAACAATATTGCGAGCCAGAACATCTTCTTGTTTGACGACGGTTGCAGCCATGCCGTCCATTTTCTGCTCAATATTTTGTGAATCAAAATAGAATTCTTGAAGAGTGTTTTTGCTCTGTTTGAAGAGTTTTTCTAGGAAATTAGGCTTTTTGTCCAGTTCTGCTACTTGAGCATCCTTGTATTTTGCGACAAAGCCATTGAGTTCTTTGTTGGTGTTTTTTAAGAGCTCATCTACCTGGGGAATTTGTAATTTTTTCTGCTCGGCCAAGATACGATTGACAGTACCGTTGACTTCTTCTACAGCAGATTGGCCAAAGTCCAGCAAGGCATTTTGGTCCGATACGAAATTATCCACCAGCTGAGGGGCTTTAGCCGTAATCGCACTCTGTTGCTCAGGAGTCAGTTTTTCCAGAAAAGTTAGCTGGCCATTTTCTTGAGTCGTATTAGCTTCGATGATTTCTGTTGTTTTGTCGCTTTTGCTGATGGCATTGTTAGCAATTTTATCAATGTCAAAATTAAATTCTTGGCTCATAGTTTCTCCTTTGGTTTATCTAGCTTAAAAGCCAGTGTCTGTTTGCTTTTCTTTGTCTAAGATACGCAAGCTAATGTCAAAGTCCCTCAAATCAGCTTCATTTAACTGGCGCAGCGCTTCGTCTAGATCCAAGTCAAACTGCTCTATAGCTGCTTTGGCCTTGGCTAGCCGCTCCTCTGCATTGTAAAAATCTTTGGGAGAAGCTTTGATTTTGAGGTAGCCTTCTAAAATATCTTCGTAGTGCTCCATCTGGGACTGATGAATGGCAGTCAGCTCTTCCTTATTGTTGCTTTCGGATTGAGAGATTTTTTGAAGAATGGCCTCATGGTCAATCTGAATATTGCGAACCGTAGCGACCAATTCTGGGGCTAGCTCTTCTAGACTAGTTTTCTTAGGCTGCGCTTCTTTTCGTTTTTTCTCTCGTTCAATCTTTTTCAGTTGTTCATCGATTTCATCGGTGACAGTACGAATTTTGGTCTGGATTCGCTGGTAGACAGAAGTAGGAATTTCTCCTCGTAGGTCGTTAGCAGCATTTTTGATATAGGTTAGCTGGGGAAGAATTTCTAGAGCTAAATTCTGATAGCTTTCTTGGTCCCCATCTTCTTGGTGGGCTTCCAATTTTTTTATGCGGCGGTCAGCCTGACCAATTTCTGATTTCAAATCTTCAATACGGCCAATGCTGGCTTGCTTTGCTTCAATCCGAACTTTTTTCTGGCTTTGGTGGCGATAGATTCCGTAACCAATAGCCCCCAGAATAGCTATGGGAATTAGATAGCTGGCTACAGCTCCAGAACCAAATACAAATACAAGTATCCAAATCCAGCTAAACCATTCTGGTTGCTGGTTAGAATCATCCTTTTTTCTCGACATGGACTTTGCTCTTTCTTCTCAATGTGATATCTCTATTTTAACATAAAAGCTGGTTTTTGAAGGATAAAGATTGAAATGATTTTATATATTGAGACCATTTTTTATATTTGCTTAATTCAAAAAGACATTTGATTCCTATCAATAAAGCAAGCGTCATTTCTAAAACGAAAGTTTCTTCGTTTCTCTCAAGTATTCAAACAAAAATCGCAGGGCATTCCTTGCGATTCGTGTTTTATCAGTCCATTTCTGGGAAAAGTTTGGCCAGTATTTTAGGTGTGATGCTTTGTCCCGGTCCCTCAGCACAATAGGTGTGCATATACATAGAGGGGTTGAAGTTGAGCTCGATGCAGGTACAGTTGGGATTTTCTTTTGTGGAAATAGCAGAGCTGTCAGGGATGATTAGGTCAACGCCACAAGCCCAAGCTCCCATAGCCCTTGCCATGTCCGCAGCGAGTTCCTTATAAGATGGGTGCATGCTGTTTGTGACATCGATCGAGTCTCCGCCAGTAGAAATATTGGAATTGCGGCGCAAGTCAACCTTAACTCCAGCAGGCAGGATATCATCTGGTCCATAACCTTGCTGGTCCAGCATGAGCAGTTCAATGTCCCCCAGTTCAATGATTTCGAGTGGTGAACGATGGTCTCGCCCGCGCAGAGGATTGTCATTTTTGATGGCAACCAATTCTCTCACGGTATGCTGACCGTCTCCGACGACATTGGCTGCTACTCGCAAGAGGACTGCCTCACACTGACCGTCTAAGACAAAGAAACGGTACTCTGTTCCAGCGATAAATTCTTCGACTAAGACAGCAGTGTCTTCTGAAAAAGCGATCTCCAAAGCCTTGCGATAAGCTTCCAGACTAGCTGGTTCTTGGAAGATAGAGATGCCCAGTCCGAAGTTAGTTGACTTTGGTTTGACAACAATTTGACGGTCTTTAATCAAAGGGTAATAGGCTAGTCCATCCTCTAGGGAAGAAAATTCTGATCCAGCCGGAACGGGAAAGTCAGCTGCTGCCAAAATCTTTTTAGTGACTGTTTTATTGGCCATGGCCAGAGGGATGACATAGTTATCCTTGGAGGTCATGTTGCCGTTCTTGACATATTCCACATGGTGATCATGCCAAAGCTTGAGAAATTGGTCGTTTTCATCTAAGATGTCGACATTCAGCCCCTTCTGAATAGCATCAAAGAGCAGCATCTGAGTGGATAATTCCATATTTTCATAGCCTTTGAGGGCATAAGGAGCAGTCCAAGCGTAGCGGTGATACTCCTCCGCTTTGTCTAGTCCAAAGGCTATTAAAGAATCCTGATGAATATGAGGCAGGAGTTGGCCAGATAGGGTTAGCTGAGGATTCAGAAGTGCTTCTTTAAGTTGCTGAAGCAAGGTTTGGTAGTAAGTTGGCAGTTCAAAATGTTGAATGAGCTCTTCCATGGCTTGAAGAATAGCCGAGCTGTCTGCCTCATCGGGTAGGGCAGTCAGCGGTTGGCTGCAAGCAATTTTTTGGTTCAAGTCGTGGGCAGCTTTTAATGCCGTATCAACATTTTCTACATCATCTAACCAGAGCAGGCTCAGTAAAAAGAGATGGACGGTATCTAAGGTCTCTTGGCTAATGCCTAAATGGTCAAAAGGATTGAGATCAAAGCAGCGGAATTCCAGATAAGTGATGCCTTGCTCCAGATAGGCACGATTGTGCTTCTGTCCACGGAAGCGAACGGCTGAGTAAAATTCCTTTTCAGCGCTGAGCTCACCTGACTGAACGTAGTTTTCAATATCAGTTACATATTGCTCCAAAGAAGCGTAGGACACCTGAATATTCTCGTCATTGACATAACCATAGTCGCTGTTACGAAAAGAGCGGATAGGCTGGGGAACGTCCTGACTGTAGAAGCCAGCTTCTGCCAAAGGGGCAGCACCGTAGAGATAGGTTAAAATCCAGCGAAAGCGCAGAAAGTTTCGAGCCAGCTTGAGATAGAGGTCGTTTTTAAAGTCCTTGAGTGACTGGTGGGAGCTGGCTTGAAAGAGAGCAGTGACCAGATCTTTCCCTAGTTCCATATTGTAGTGGATGCCGGAGATGGCCTGTAGTTTTTTGCCATATTTTTCCGCTAAGCCCTCTCGGTAGTGGCGTTCATAGTCGTTTTCCAGATGGGCGATGGCAATCTCTTCTTCCGTCAGCTGTGGTGGCATGGACAGAGGCCAGAGGCGTTCATTCTGGTCAATCGAGCGACCAGCCACATCGCTAATAGCTCCCAGTAAGCGTCGTGCTTCCTTAGTCGAGTGAGCGATAGGTGTAATTAGTTCCAGTTGTTGCTCGCTGAAGTCTGTTTGGATGGTTGGGTGGAAATTGCGGGAACCAAGCTGACTCGGATGAGCAGTTTGAGCTAAGTGTCCATCAGTTGTCACCCGCAGATTTTCCCTCTCCAGACCAAAGGTCGCTTGGAGAATGGGGCTTGCTGTATCCAGTTTCTGCAGTAATTGATTAATCGTCATCGTTTCACCGTCCTATGATAGTAATTTTAGTCTATTACAAACAGAAAAAGAAAACAAATTTTCGCTACGATTTTACAAAAATTCCGAACTTTTATTTTTAATAAACTAATAAATTTCAGAAAATACAGATTTTTTAAAAATTTAATTCGTTTTCAAAAGGGAAAAAGCAAATCAAGAATGGGTCTCACCTTGAAAAATTGTTAAATTTTTCATATAATGAGGTATAAAACATAATCGCAGGTGAGATTCCTGCCTGCTTTTCAAGAAAGGAAGAGCTGCTTCAGCTCAGACAAAATTATGACATCAGTAGTTGTTGTAGGAACCCAGTGGGGAGATGAAGGAAAAGGGAAGATTACAGACTTCCTTTCAGCTAATGCCGAAGTGATTGCCCGCTATCAGGGTGGTGACAATGCCGGCCATACTATCGTGATTGACGGCAAGAAGTACAAGCTGCACCTGATTCCGTCAGGGATTTTCTTCCCAGAAAAAATTTCTGTTATTGGAAATGGAATGGTGGTCAATCCCAAATCTCTGGTCAAAGAATTGAACTACCTGCATGAAGAGGGTGTGACGACAGACAACCTTCGTATCTCTGATCGAGCGCATGTCATCCTGCCTTACCATATCGAGCTGGATCGCCTGCAGGAAGAAGCAAAAGGTGACAATAAAATCGGGACGACAATCAAGGGAATTGGCCCTGCCTATATGGACAAGGCTGCCCGTGTCGGTATCCGAATTGCTGACCTTTTGGATAAAGATATTTTCAGAGAGCGCTTAGAGCGTAATTTAGCTGAGAAAAACCGTCTCTTTGAGAAGTTGTACGATAGTACAGCAATCAGCTTTGATGATATTTTTGAAGAATACTATGAATATGGTCAGCAAATCAAGCAGTATGTGACCGATACCTCTGTCATCCTCAACGATGCGCTGGATCAAGGGAAGCGAGTGCTCTTTGAAGGGGCTCAAGGGGTTATGCTGGACATTGACCAAGGTACTTATCCATTTGTAACTTCTTCTAATCCGGTTGCGGGGGGAGTCACCATCGGTTCCGGTGTTGGTCCGAGCAAAATTGACAAGGTAGTTGGTGTCTGCAAGGCCTACACCAGTCGGGTCGGAGATGGACCATTCCCAACAGAGCTTTTCGATGAAGTTGGTGACCGCATTCGTGATATCGGCCACGAATATGGTACTACCACTGGCCGTCCGCGTCGGGTAGGCTGGTTTGACTCGGTTGTTATGCGCCATAGCCGCCGTGTGTCAGGGATTACCAATCTTTCGCTTAACTCCATCGATGTATTGAGCGGTCTGGATACAGTGAAAATCTGTGTAGCCTATGACTTGGATGGGCAGCGAATTGACCATTACCCCGCTAGTCTGGAACAGCTCAAGCGCTGCAAGCCGATTTACGAAGAGCTGCCGGGTTGGTCAGAGGACATCACCGGTGTCCGCAGTCTGGAAGACTTGCCAGAAAATGCCCGCAACTATGTTCGCCGAGTAAGTGAGCTGGTTGGCGTTCGCATTTCTACCTTCTCAGTCGGTCCTGGCCGTGAGCAGACTAATATCTTAGAAAGTGTTTGGTCTAATTTATAAAAAAAAGTCAGCACAAGGAAATTGCTTCTTGTGCTTTTTTGTAAGAAAATTTCATCTTAAGATTCATTTAAGATATATATTTTATACTAACGGCATAAACAAAGACCTCCTAACTTTGTTTAAAAATCCTAAACTTTTTCATAATAATCTCCTGAAAGTCACCCCAGTGGTGGCTTTTATTTTTTCTAAGAAGTGTAGCAGGCTTGTGGTATAATGAGATAGACGACTATAGTTTTAGAAAGACAATGATGAATTATACGATTGAAGAAAAAGAAGCATTTATGCGGGAAGCTTTGAAGGAGGCGGAGATTGCCCTAGCTCATGATGAAATTCCTATCGGCTGTGTTTTGGTTAAAGAAGGGAAGATTATAGGCCGCGGTCACAATGCACGTGAGGAGCTGCAACAGGCTGTTATGCATGCGGAAATTATGGCTATAGAAGAGGCGAATCGGCATGAAAATAGCTGGCGCTTGCTGGATACAACGCTTTTTGTGACCATTGAGCCATGTGTCATGTGCAGCGGAGCGATCGGTCTAGCGCGCATTCCTCACGTTGTCTATGGAGCAGCAAATCAGAAATTTGGTGCAGCTGGTAGCCTGTATGATATTTTGACAGATGAGCGCCTGAATCACCGAGTAGAGGTGGAAACAGGTGTTCTCCAAGAAGATTGCGCTCAAATCATGCAGGAATTTTTCAGACAGAGAAGAAAAAAATAAAATTAGCCAAAATCAAAAGTTTGTGTTATACTAATTAACGGAGCAACAGTTTTGCGTGAAGCGGGTCAGGGGAGGAATCCAGCAGCCCTAAGCGAAGTAAGCTGTGTGCTCTTTTCTATTGCTCTTAATGAATCAAGCCTGAAAGGCGCAGATGAATCTTAGAGCAATGGATGCAGTTTTTCCCATAAGGGAAAAAGCTGTAAACCGGATAGAGTCTTTGAGTGAATTAAGTCCGAAGGACACAAAAGAACTTAGGTACATTGATGCAGTTTGAGCGAAGCGATATCTACGTTCCGATGTTGAATGAATCAAGCCTGAAAGGCACAGATGAATATTGGAGCAGTGAATCTAGTTCGAATAGACCTGAAATGAATTCAGCTGACATCCAATCTTAAGAAGCATATTGGCTTTCTTGTCAATCGAAAATATTCTTCTCAATATACTTAAATTTGTTGACTTACGCAAACGATTGCTTTCAGATGGCTACTAGGATTAGCTCATTTATAAAAAATTAAATTGGAAGCGTTTTAAAACAATAAATTACTTGCTAAATCAGTATGAAAGCGATATGATAGAGTGGAATAAAAATTGGAGGAATATCATGCCACATATTAAATTTGATTATTCAAAAGTTTTAGACAAATTTGTCGCCCCACATGAAGTGGAGTACATGCAATCACAAGTAACAGCTGCAGACGAATTGATCCGCAAAGGAACTGGTGCTGGAAGCGACTTTTTGGGTTGGTTGGACCTTCCTGAAAATTATGACCGTGAAGAATTTGACCGCATCTTGAAAGCTGCAGAGCAAATCAAATCAGATAGCGATGTCTTGGTTGTTATCGGTATCGGTGGATCTTACCTTGGTGCTAAAGCAGCTATCGACTTCTTGAATCACCACTTTGCTAACTTGCAAACAAAAGAAGAACGCAAAGCGCCACAAATCCTTTACGCTGGAAACTCAATTTCATCTACTTACCTTGCTGACTTGGTAGAGTATGTTGCAGACAAAGACTTCTCAGTAAACGTGATTTCTAAATCAGGTACAACAACTGAACCAGCTATTGCTTTCCGCGTCTTCAAAGAACTCTTGGTTAAGAAATACGGTCAAGAAGAAGCCAACAAACGTATCTACGCAACAACTGACCGCCAAAAAGGTGCTGTTAAGATTGAAGCAGATGCCAATGGTTGGGAAACATTTGTGGTTCCAGATGACATCGGTGGACGCTTCTCAGTATTGACCGCAGTTGGATTGCTTCCAATCGCTGCATCAGGAGCAGACATCAAAGCCCTTATGGAAGGTGCCAATGCAGCACGTAAAGACTACACTTCAGACAAACTTTCAGAAAATGAAGCTTACCAATACGCAGCCGTTCGTAACATTCTTTACCGCAAAGGCTACGCAACTGAAATTTTGGTAAACTACGAGCCATCACTTCAATACTTCTCAGAATGGTGGAAACAATTGGCTGGTGAGTCAGAAGGGAAAGACCAAAAAGGTATTTACCCAACTTCAGCTAACTTCTCAACTGACTTGCACTCATTGGGTCAATTTATCCAAGAAGGAACTCGTATCATGTTTGAAACAGTTGTCCGTGTTGACAAACCACGCAAGAACGTGATTATCCCTAGCTTGGAAGAAGACCTTGACGGACTTGGTTACCTTCAAGGAAAAGACGTTGACTTTGTAAACAAAAAAGCGACTGACGGTGTTCTTCTTGCCCACACAGATGGTGATGTACCAAACATGTATGTGACTCTTCCAGAGCAAGATGCTTTCACTCTTGGCTACACCATCTACTTCTTCGAATTGGCCATTGCCCTTTCAGGTTACTTGAATGCCATCAATCCATTTGACCAACCAGGGGTTGAAGCCTACAAGAGAAATATGTTTGCTCTTCTTGGTAAACCAGGATTTGAAGAATTGAGCAAAGAATTGAATGCACGTCTGTAATAGGAAACGCAGCCTCCCTTAAGGGAGGTTTTTTGATTGGAAGAATAATTTATGTTATAATATTGTAAAATTTGTCATTGTTTTTCAATGTTTTCGCAATATGACAAATCAATAAAATTTATAAGGAGAAAAGTATGTCAGATAAAGATGGTCAAGGTCAAGTGCAAGGGGCTTGGCAAGAAAATCAAACTAGCCAGCCATTGCAAGGGAATTTCCAGCAGATTCAGCCGCAAGGATTGCCTGATAAGAAAGGCAATATCGGAAAAGTCATAGGACTTTCAATTTTTGCTCTCATAATTGGTCTTTTGATTGGCAGCGGTTCAGCTTATTTTATCGGCAAGCAGGCGCAGACAAATAAGGATATACAAAGGATTAAGCGTCTGAGTAAGGCTCAGGAAGAAGCCCGAGACAAGAGTGACAGCTTTACTACAGACGGGCAGTCGGTTCAGTTTAATTGGACTTTGAAAGACTTGGGACGGTTGAGCTATACAAATGATGAAGGATTAGGTCTGACGGCTGATCAAATCGTTGAAACTTATGGCTTGGCTAGTTCAGCAGAATATGATCGTAATCGTCTGTTACTCCGATGGGGCCCTTCTGTCAGGGACAAGGAGCAAAATATTTCTTTTCAATTTGATAAAGTTGACCAGAACTACTATCTGAGGCAAGTGGTAGTTGGAGATTCTTTTAAAGAATATAGAAAAGGGAAGGAAACGACAGATTGGAGCGTATTATCTCCCAAAGACCTTGAACGTTTGAAAAAAGGAGACAAGGAAACCGGTGAAGGAGGAACAGCTTTATCAGAGGTCCTGAAGAAGCATCCTGTTCCGTCAGAAATTGTCATCGCAACCGAACGTGACGTGGATAATAAGATTATCTCCAACCGTCTGATTGCTGAGGTGACTTATAAAACAGAAGATAGTTATAAATATCTTCTGTTTGTAGGCCAGCCAGATGGAAATTTCTTATATATAAAGTCAGAGGAAATGTAAGTTTTTAGTTATTTAGTTTATCTTTTGTGACTGATTGATTTCAAAGCATTTCGTTATTAAAAGAGAACTGATAAGACTATTGGAAATAAACAAGAAAGAGGAAAGAAGATTGACAGAACAGCAAACACAGCATTCTTTTGAGCCTTCAAGGAATGCTCAGTCGCAAGAGAAATTCCCGCATCATTTTCAACCTCAGCAAGGCCATGTTTCAAGTCCGCAGGGACCAACCCCACCTTTGGCCAAGAATAAATCTTGGAAAGGAATCCTGATAGGCGGAGCCTTGCTCTCTCTTGGTCTTGGACTAATCGGAGGGGGAATCTGGGGCTATAGAATGGGAGTAGCGGAGGTCATCAAAGGGGAATATCCTGTGCTACATCCTTTAGCAGATGCTGGGGGATCAAAGAGGGATCAATCAGACTGCTACATTGATCCCGATACTACTGAGTTCAAGTGGGATATTGATAGTTTGTCAGAGTTACGGTTCAATACTATTCAGACAGATATGAATGGTACTTCTGTGGAAGATATTCTTGATAAATATGGCAAGGCTTTAAAAGAAGAGATCTCTCGTGACAGCCTTGATTTAGAGTGGGGAACGCTTCAAGATTCTGATGATGAGGAAGACGGTCCAATTTATTATACAGATCAAACTGCTTCTCTGGATTTTGAGAAGAAAAAAGATGGTTTCTATCTGAATAGCCTTCATATCTATAATATTCGCTTTGAAGGAAGTAAACATAATGCTGAGGACGAAGCGATGGCGGCTGATTACTTTGAAAAATTGAAAAAAGGCGATGCAAAGACTGGTAAGGATGGCATTTCCTATAAGGAAGTTTTTAAGGAATATGGCAGTCCGAGGAGTATCTATATTCGTGTAGATGAAGATTTCAGTGAGGATACTAGTCAAACCATTATGGAGGCGGCTTATGACGCTCCTAATGATGGAACTTATAGGTTGTTATTCGTTCAGCAGGAGGACGGAAACTATCTTTTGTCCACTACTGCCAATAAATAAAACAGAACTCAAATAATAAAAGGAGAAACGATGTCAGAACAAAATAAACCGCAGGAACAAACTTTAGAAGGATTGGCTCCGTATCCACAGCAAGTCCAGTCATCAGACTCAGGACAATTTGTAGCTAACTCAACAGAGGGGCAGCCTCTCCCAGCAGAAGGGGGCAGTCCTGAAATGCCGAATCCTAATCAAGATTTTGGTGTTCAGCAACCCATTTTTGACGCTCCACAGCAGCAGATGCCTCAGCAGGATAATTGGGGAAATCCCGCTTTTCAAGAAGCAATTCCTCAGGGATTTAATCCAACTGGTCAGAACTTTGCCGGACCACAGCAAGCTGCAAACTTCGCTGGCCAGCCAAGTCCAGAGCCAAAGAAAAATAGTACGGGCAAGCTGATAGGATTTTTAGGAATAGGTCTGGCAGCGGGACTATTGCTAGGAGGTCTTGGCGGCTATTTCCTAAATGATTTTATGGGTGGGGGAAGTGTGCCAAGTCTGTCTCGAAAGGGACATCAAAGCGATGTTGCTTCTTTTGTGGCTCCGTCAAAAGAGGATGTATATGAGTGGGAAGTGAAAGACCTTGAAAAGCTGAGCATTGTTAGTGCGGATGATGAAGGATTGACCCCTGAACAAGTAGTCAAAGATTTTGGCTTGGCCAGCAGTGTGACGTTTCAAGAAGAAGGGCTCTCATTGTCTTGGTTACCTGACTCTAGTTATACCACTCTGACCTTTATGAAACACGAGGATGGCAGCTACCATCTTCAGGGTATGAGTATTATGCCCGGCAGTGACGACTATGATAAAAAGGTATCTGGCCAGATTACAGAGAGCTTAAAGACGGGTGATGCGGAAACAGGCGAGGGCGGTTCCTCCTTTAAAGAAGTAATCAAGGAATACCCAGAATATCAACATATTTCAGTTTATGGGGATGGTGAATCAGAGCCGAAGATGCTTGTAAACTATGAAACCTCTTCAAATAAGGAGATAACTTTGACTTTTATCCGTCAGGAAAACGGACAGTATCTATTGAGTAATCTTTCTAAATAGAATAAATGAATAGGGGTGCTTATCTCACAAGCTGGAAGCTCTGAACGGTACGCAAAAGATCAAAATGACCATTGACGCCAACACTGGAAACATTTTGAACGAAAGAATTAAATAATATCGTTGGTATATGGTTTGGAATTGCTTTGTTAGGCACGGACGAAAGTTCGTGTCTTTTTACAATCTGTATCTCATGTAGAGAGTCTTATAGGAGTTTTGCAATCCCCTTTTTTGTGTTATAATATTGTCTAATCAAGCTTCTTGGTTTACTTCAATTGTTCTTCAAGTTGTTGGAGATTGAGGAGATAAACAAACTAAAAGGCTAAATCATTCACGAATCGAGGGAAAAATCATGTCTGCTACTAAAATGAACGCTCAAGAAATTATCAAATTTATCGCTGATGCCAAGAAAAAAACTCCGGTCAAGGTGACCTTTGATGGAGAATTGCACGGTTCGATTCCTTGGTCTGTTGTGAAGTTAGGCAATGTTCTTTTTGGAGACTGGGAAGAAATTAAGCCACTCCTAGTGAACTTAGAGGAGAATAAGACCTATGTCGTAGAGCAGGATGCCCGCAACTCTGCGGTGCCGCTTTTGGACAAGCGCGATATCAATGCCCGTATTGAGCCGGGTGCTATTATTCGAGACCAAGTTGAAATTGGCGACAATGCTGTCATCATGATGGGGGCGGTCATCAATATCGGTGCAGAAATTGGTGCTGGGACCATGATTGATATGGGTGCTATTCTGGGTGGCCGAGCGATTGTTGGCAAAAATAGCCACGTCGGTGCTGGTGCTGTTCTGGCGGGGGTCATTGAGCCTGCTAGTGCTGAGCCAGTTCGGGTTGGAGACAATGTGCTGATTGGTGCCAATGCGGTTGTGATCGAAGGTGTACAAATTGGCAGTGGTTCCGTTGTTGCGGCTGGTGCGATTGTGACCCAGGATGTTCCGGAAAATGTAGTAGTTGCTGGCGTTCCAGCACGAGTTATCAAGACCATTGACGAGAAGACCCAGCAGAAGACAGCTCTGGAAGACGCTCTGCGTACTCTTTAAAAATAGCATAAAATGAATTGTTTGGGTGTGACCCAACGATCTGACTAGTCTGACAAGATTTTAAAGGAAAGAAAAATGCTTGATTATTTGAAAATTCGCCGTGATTTACACCAGATACCAGAAATCGGTCTGGAAGAATATAAGACTCATGCCTACCTGATGCAGGTCATTGATGGCCTGACAGCTGGCCTAGACTTTGTGGAAATCCGAACTTGGCGGACTGGTATTTTGGTCTTTATCAAGGGAAGTTCACCAGATAAGACGATTGGCTGGCGGACAGATATTGATGGTTTGCCGATTGTGGAGGATACAGGACTGGACTTTGCCAGTACTCATGAAGGTCGCATGCATGCCTGCGGACATGATATGCACATGACGGTGGCTCTAGGTCTGCTGGAACAAGCTGTGAGCGCTCAGCCTACCCACAATCTGCTCTTTCTCTTTCAGCCTGCTGAGGAAAATGAAGCTGGCGGAATGCTCATGTATGAAGACGGTGCTTTTGGCGACTGGCTGCCGGATGAGTTTTACGGCCTCCATGTGCGGCCGGATCTCAAAGTTGGTGATATTGCGACTAACAGAGGAACTCTCTTTGCTGGCACCTGTGAGGTCAAGCTGACTTTTAAGGGGAAGGGAGGCCATGCGGCCTTTCCTCATGAAGCCAATGATGCTTTGGTGGCGGCTAGCTACTTTATCACCCAGGTGCAGACCATTGTCAGTCGCAATGTCGATCCTATCGAGGGGGCGGTTGTAACCTTTGGTTCGCTCCATGCTGGCACGACCAACAATGTCATCGCAGAAACGGCCTTTTTGCATGGCACCATTCGGACTCTGACTCAGGAGATGAACCTCTTGACCCAGAAACGTTTACGGGAAATAGCAGAGGGGATAGCCCAAAGTTTCGGTCTGGAATTGGACTTGGAGCTTAAACAAGGTGGTTATCTGCCTGTAGAAAATCATCCTGATCTGGCAGGTGAACTGATGGACTTTTTCCAGAAGGAAGAAGGAGTGGAGCTGATTGATATTGCGCCGGCTATGACAGGCGAGGATTTCGGTTATCTGCTCAGTAAGGTCAAGGGCGTCATGTTCTGGCTGGGAGTGGATAGTCCCTATGCCCTCCATCATCCCAAGATGACACCGGATGAGGCCGCACTGCCCTTTGCTATTGAAAAGATTGGGAAATTCCTAGATTATAAAATCAACGAAAGATAAGAAAAAGGTGGACGAGCTACATGAAAAAAGAGCTGAGACAAACTGTACTGAACCAGATGAAGACACTGTCAGGAAAAGAAAAAGAGCAGGCAGATAACTGGCTGACCCAGCACTTGCTCAGTTCAGCAGCTTATCAAAAAGCTCAGGTTATTGCTACCTACCTTTCTATGCCGCATGAAGTCTCAACTGCATCCTTTATCAAGCAGGCTCAATTGGACGGCAAGCGGGTTTTAGTGCCTAAGACCTATGGCCAGGGTCGGATGATATTTGTGGATTATGATGAAAGTTGCCTGCAAAAAAGCTCTTTTGGTCTTATGGAGCCGATAAGTGAAGAGGCTGTGGATAAGACAGAAGTTGATCTGATTCATGTTCCGGGTGTGGTCTTCAATTCTCAAGGCTTTCGGATTGGTTATGGCGGTGGCTACTATGACCGCTATCTAGCTGATTTTGCGGGAGCGTCTATCAGCAGCATCTATAGTTTTCAAAAATCTGATTTTGAGCCCGATTATCACGATATAGCAGTAAAGGAAGTGTTGACTTATGAACTACATCTATGATAAAAAATATCCTGTGACCAGTGTTTTGTTAATTCTAACAACACTTGTCTTTGTGGGGATGCTTATTTTACGTGGTTTTTCTTATGCTGAAGCACAAACTGTCTTTGAATTTGGAGCAGTTTTTTCTCCGACCATTATCATGTATCCTACTCAGATATGGCGTCTTTTTTCTGCTATCTTTGTGCATATTGGCTTGGAGCACTTTGTGGTAAATGTCATTACTCTTTATTTTATTGGACGGCAGGCAGAAGACATTTTTGGCTCACGAAATTTCTTTCTGCTCTATATGATGTCTGGCCTAATGGGAAATATCTTTGTCTTCTTTTTCAGTCCAGATGCTCTATCAGCAGGAGCTTCAACCGCCTTGTTTGGACTTTTTGCCTCTATCGTGACCCTGCAATATGTCGTTCGCGACAGCTACATTCAGCAGCTGGGGCAGTCTTATATGACCTTGATTGTGGTTAATATCATCTTTAGTTTCATGCCTGGCATCAGTCTGGCTGGGCATTTGGGTGGTTTGATTGGTGGCATACTCTGCGCGGTCATTCTTCCTGTCAAAGGCTCAAGCAATGCTTTTAAACCAGTTCAGCGCTGGCTAGTAATGTACTGACCCCAAAAAGTTAGACAAATAATTTAAGTGAAGGATTTAGTTCTGTATTGTACAGGACTAAGTCCTTTTAGTTTGACTTCGATTCGTTTGTTGTTGTAGTAATCAATATAGTCTACAATAGCTTGTTCCAGTTGTTTAAGTGACTGAAACGTCTTCTCATAACCGTAAAACATCTCAGATTTAAGAATGCCAAAGAAGGACTCCATCATGCCGTTGTCTGGGCTGTTGCCTTTGCGTGACATGGATGGCTGAATTCCCTTACTCTCTAGAAAGCGATGATAAGAATCATGTTGGTATTGCCAGCCTTGATCGCTATGGAGAATCGTATTCTCATAGCGTTTCTCTGTRAATGCCTGTTCCAACATCGTTTTTACTTGTTCTAAATTTGGTGAAGTAGAAAGATGATAAGCGATGATTTCACTGTTAAAACCATCTAAAACTGGCGATAAATACAATTTCTGCCTGCTATTTGGAATGGCAAACTCTGTCACATCCGTATAGCACTTTTCCATTGGCTTGGATGCTTCAAACTGGCGTTGAATGAGATTCTCTGCTTTCTTGCCAATCTCTCCCTGATAAGAGGAATACTTCCGTTTCCGACGAATTCGAGCCACTAAACCAAGGACTTTCATCAGCCGTTGGACCTTTTTATGATTGACTACGAAGCCACGATTTCTTAGTTCAAGAGTAACTCTCCGATAGCCATAATTTCCTTTATGCTCACTATAAATTGACTGAATTTCAGCTTTAAGTCCTTGATTCTTCTCTGGTTGATCTAGCTGTTTTAAGTGATAGTAGTAAGTTGAGCGAGCTAAATGTGCCGTTTCAAGAAGTAAATCTAGTCGGAATCCTCCTGAAACCATTTCTCTAACTGTCTCTGCCTTTCTCGCTGTAAGGCTTCGTCCCTGTCTTCTAGCTCTTTTAACTTTTTTAGGTAGGCCACCTCGGTACGTAGACGCTCATTCTCCTCTTGAAGTCGCTCTAATTCTGTCATTTCTTCCCAAGTTTTCTTCCGTTTACGTCCCATCCTAGCTGGCCTTCCTCTTGTTTTCTCAACAATAGTATACCCGTTTTTCTTGTATTGTGCCAGCCAATTTGGAAGTAATCCACTACTTGGGAGAGCATAATCCAGAGATACGCTTAGTTGCGAACGACCTTCAATCAAAACCTTATTGATAATTGCTTGTTTTAATTCAGGAGAGTAATAACGGTTTTTCCCTTTTTTGACACTTTCTATTCCGTAGCGATCAATCAATCGGATTAAGTAATCAAGATTTGAAAGGTTCATTCCATATTTTGCTGAAAGCCGCTTTAAGCTGATTCCTTGTTTTCTTAGTTCATAGATTCGAACTTTATCCTCATAAGTTAATTTCATTTAAAAACACCCCAAAAGTTAGATTTTTTCTGTCTAACTTTTGGGGTGCGGTTCA
>NZ_JAHZPA010000005.1 GCF_019929225.1 Streptococcus sanguinis | reverse complement strand
GGTTAGAAGTGGAAGTGTGGTGACACATGGAGCGGACTAATACTAATCGCTCGAGGACTTATCCTAGAATAAGAGCTTCATCAGAGTGCAGCGAATGGTTTAGAGAAATGTGAGATTTGATATTGTATTCAATTTTGAGTTGACAAGTCTTGTCTGAGAGGACAGGACAGTTAATTCAATAGTTAAGTGACGATAGCCTAGGAGATACACCTGTACCCATGCCGAACACAGCAGTTAAGCCCTAGAACGCCGGAAGTAGTTGGGGGTTGCCCCCTGTGAGATATGGTAGTCGCTTAGCGAAGGGAGTTTAGCTCAGCTGGGAGAGCATCTGCCTTACAAGCAGAGGGTCAGCGGTTCGATCCCGTTAACTCCCATATTCAAGCGGGTGTAGTTTAGTGGTAAAACTACAGCCTTCCAAGCTGTTGTCGCGAGTTCGATTCTCGTCACCCGCTTTGAACGAAAGTTCATACCAAGTTTTTTGAACTTGGGCGCGTAGCTCAGGTGGTTAGAGCGCACGCCTGATAAGCGTGAGGTCGGTGGTTCGAGTCCACTCGTGCCCATTTTAATAATATTATGGTCCGTTGGTCAAGGGGTTAAGACACCGCCTTTTCACGGCGGTAACACGGGTTCGAATCCCGTACGGACTATATATTCGGAGGATTACCCAAGTCCGGCTGAAGGGAACGGTCTTGAAAACCGTCAGGCGTGTAAAAGCGTGCGTGGGTTCGAATCCCACATCCTCCTTAGGGACGAATAGTATTGACGCGGGATGGAGCAGCTAGGTAGCTCGTCGGGCTCATAACCCGAAGGTCGTAGGTTCAAATCCTGCTCCCGCAATAATTGGCTCGGTAGCTCAGTTGGTAGAGCAATGGATTGAAGCTCCATGTGTCGGCGGTTCGATTCCGTCTCGCGCCATAATTTTATAATCGGAAGGGTAGCGAAGAGGCTAAACGCGGCGGACTGTAAATCCGCTCCTTCGGGTTCGGGGGTTCGAATCCCTCCCCTTCCATAACCTTTACGGGCATAGTTTAAAGGTAGAACTAAGGTCTCCAAAACCTTCAGTGTGGGTTCAATTCCTACTGCCCGTGTTTAAATATGGCGGGTGTGGTGAAGTGGTTAACACACCAGATTGTGGCTCTGGCATGCGTGGGTTCGATCCCCATCACTCGCCTATTTATTATTATTGGGGTATCGCCAAGCGGTAAGGCAAGGGACTTTGACTCCCTCATGCGTTGGTTCGAATCCAGCTACCCCAGTTAAAAACTTGAGCCGGCGTGGCGGAATTGGCAGACGCGCTGGACTCAAAATCCAGTGTCCTCACGGACGTGCCGGTTCGACCCCGGCCGCCGGTATAGCTTAAGTTTAGCGAAGCATTTTAGCTTCGTTTTTTTTGTTTTTTCTTTAATATTTATTTGCAAGCTAAACGGAAGGTTGTTTTGTGATTTTGCTTGTAAATTTATACTCAAATAGTGTAATAGATATGGAAGAATTTTATAATTAAATGCCTTTTAAGATCTAGAATGCTAATATGAGTCAGCTCGGTTTGTCCCTTTTTATTCTCTGATTGAGTTTTATTTAGGGCTTAAGAATCTAATTGTATGATTAAATATTTTTTGTGAAAAGCATCTTACTTTTACTGAAAATTCTTGACTCTTTTCTTTTTTGTGGTATAATTAACCAGTAAAGCTTTAACCGGTTAAGAGAAGGAGGGAAGAAATGACTCATTTAGCGCAGAAGATCGATCAATTTTTAAATGAAGTTATTTTGAAAGCAGAAAATCAGCATGAGATTCTGATAGGTTCTTGCACGAGTGATGTGCCTTTAACCAATACGCAGGAGCATATTTTGATGCTTTTGTCTGAGGAATCTTTGACAAATTCTGATTTGGCAAAAAAACTGAATGTGAGTCAAGCTGCTGTCACCAAGGCTGTGAAATCTTTGGTAAGGCAAGAGATGCTACAAGCTTTTAAAGATAAGAGAGATGCACGGGTTACCTTTTATCGTTTGACTGACTTAGCTCAGCCGATTGCAAAGGAACATCAGCATCATCACGTACATACTTTGGAGACGTATCAAAAATTGGCAGAGCAGTTCTCTGCTAGTGAACGGGCAACAATTGCGAAGTTCTTGGAAGCCTTAGTGGGAGAGATCGGCAAATGAGATATATCACAGTTGATAATCTTTCCTTTTACTATGACAAGGAGCCCGTGCTTGAGCATATTCATTATTTTCTAGACAGTGGTGAGTTTGTAACTTTGACGGGGGAAAATGGAGCTGCTAAGACGACGCTTATCAAGGCTAGTTTGGGTATTTTGCAGCCCAAGCATGGGGAAGTGAAGATTGCCAAGACCAATGTGCGAGGCAAGAAATTGCGGATTGCTTACCTACCTCAGCAAATTGCTAGTTTTAATGCTGGTTTTCCTAGTACGGTATATGAGTTTGTCAAGTCGGGACGTTATCCGCGCAAGGGTTGGTTTCGTCGTTTGAACGAGCATGATGAGGAGCATATCAAGGCAAGTCTGGAGTCGGTTGGAATGTGGGAACATCGAGATAAGCGAATTGGTTCTCTCTCTGGCGGGCAAAAGCAGAGGGCTGTAATTGCTCGGATGTTTGCTTCGGATCCGGATATTTTTGTCCTAGATGAGCCGACAACAGGAATGGATGCAGGCAGCAAGGATGAATTTTACAAGCTCATGCACCATAGTGCTCATCAGCATGGGAAAGCTGTCTTGATGATTACACACGATCCGGAAGAAGTTCGTAAATATGCTGACCGCAATATTCATCTGGTCCGTAATCAGGACTCACCTTGGCGCTGTTTCAATGTGCATGAAAGCGATAATGGACAGGAGGTGAGCCATGCTTAATCTATTTTCCTATGATTTTATGCAACGAGCCTTTTTGGCCGTTATTGCCATGAGCCTCTTCTCACCGATTCTAGGGACCTTCCTGATTTTACGGCGGCAGAGTCTTATGAGTGACACGCTCAGTCACGTTTCATTGGCAGGTGTAGCTTTTGGTTTGGTTCTTGGACTATCGCCCACTCTCACAACTGTGCTTGTCGTCATTGTCGCAGCAGTCTTTTTAGAGTACCTGAGAACTATCTATAAGAATTTCATGGAAATCGGGACAGCCATTCTTATGTCAACCGGCTTAGCTATTTCCTTGATTGTTATGAGTAAGGGTAAGAGTTCTAGCTCGATGAGTCTGGATCAGTATCTGTTTGGCTCCATTGTGACTATCAGTAGGGAGCAGGTGATTTCTCTCTTTGTTATTGCTGCTGTGGTGCTTGTCTTGACCTTCCTCTTTATTCGCCCCATGTACATCTTGACCTTTGATGAGGATACGGCCTTTGTCGATGGGCTGCCTGTGCAGACCATGTCCATTCTCTTTAATATCGTGACGGGTGTTGCCATTGCCCTCATGATTCCAGCTGCGGGAGCCTTGCTAGTTTCGACCATTATGGTCTTGCCGGCCAGTATTGCTCTGCGGATTGGGAAAAATTTCAAGTCGGTCATTTTGCTGGCAAATGCCATTGGTTTCTTTGGTATGATTGCTGGACTTTATATTTCTTACTATGCAGAGACGCCAGCTAGTGCTAGCATTACGATTATTTTCGTCAGCTTGTTCTTGCTGGTCAATCTGGTCAAAAAATTTATGAAGTAGGAGCATAAAATGAAAAAAATTAGCTTACTATTAGCAGGTTTACTGAGTATTTTCTTAGTAGCTTGTTCCAATCAAAAAAATGCAGATGGCAAGCTCAATATTGTCACAACTTTTTATCCGGTTTATGAGTTTACTAAGCAGGTGGCTGGAGATGAGGCCAATGTTGAACTTCTAATCGGGGCTGGTACAGAGCCGCATGATTATGAGCCTTCAGCTAAGGCAGTTGCGACGATTCAGGATGCAGATGCCTTTGTCTATGAAAATGAAAACATGGAGACTTGGGTTCCTGAACTATTAAAAACTTTGAAAAATAAGGAAGAAACGGTTATTAAAGCAACAGGAGATATGCTCTTGCTGCCTGGTGGTGAAGAGGAAGAAGAACACGATCATGGTGAAGAGGGACATCATCATGCCTATGATCCCCATGTTTGGCTATCTCCGAAGCGGGCTATTAAAATGGTGGAGCACATCCGTGATAGCCTGAGCAAGTCTTACCCTGACAAGAAAGCTGCTTTTGAGAAAAATGCAGCGGCTTATATCAAGAAGCTGGAAGCCTTAGACAAGGAATATGAAGATGGTTTGGCTAATGCCAAGCAAAAGAGCTTTGTCACTCAGCACGCAGCCTTTAATTATCTGGCATTGGACTATGGCTTGAAGCAGGTGCCAATTTCTGGCCTTTCACCAGATAGCGAGCCATCCGCTTCACGCTTGGCTGAATTGACCGAGTATATCAAGAAAAATAAAATCAAGTATATCTACTTTGAAGAGAATGCCTCTCAGGCTTTGGCTTCTACGTTGGCCAAGGAAACAGGAGTAGAACTTGATGTCTTGAATCCGCTGGAAAGCTTGACGGAAGAGCAGACCAAGGATGGGGCAGACTATATTTCTATCATGCAGGACAATCTAAAGGCTCTCAAGAAGACAACTGACCAAGAGGGAGCAGAGATTGCAGCCGAGAAGGAAGAAGACGATAAGACAGTCCAAAACGGCTACTTTGAAGACAGTGCTGTCAAGGACCGGACCTTGTCTGACTATGCTGGCGAGTGGCAGTCTGTTTACCCTTATCTGAAGGACGGGACCTTGGACCAAGTCTTTGACTACAAGGCTAAGCTGACTGGAAAAATGACTGCAGCTGAATACAAGGACTACTATGACAAGGGCTACAAAACGGATGTTTCCAATATCAATATCACAGACAAGACCATGGAATTTGTGGTAGATGGAAAATCTAAGAAATATACTTATAAATACGTTGGCAAGCACACTCTGACTTACCCTAAGGGAAATCGAGGGGTACGCTTCATGTTTGAAGCGACAGACGAGGATGCTGGTGAGTACAAGTATGTTCAGTTTAGCGATCACAACATTGCACCTACTAAGGCGGCTCATTTCCACATCTTCTATGGCGGCGAAAGCCAGGAAGCACTCTTTGACGAGCTGGAAAACTGGCCAACCTACTATCCAAGTAAATTGACAGGTCAAGAAATTGCCCAAGAGATGTTGGCGCATTAATATAAATAAAGTAAGAAGACGGGACTATCCCGCCTTCTTTTTTGTATATCAGGAAATGATGATAAAAATACTTGACAAATTACGATTACAAATGTAAACTAATAAAGAGTTAGATTACAAATGTAAATGATAAGGGAGTGTTAAACAATGGAACAGCAAAATATTAGCCAAGCAGAATGGCAAGTGATGCGTGTCCTATGGGCTTATCCACATAGTCGCAGTACAGAGATTATAGAGCGGTTGGAAGCCGATTTTTCTTGGAAACCGGCAACCATCAAGACCCTTTTGAATCGTCTGAAGACCAAAGAATTTATTGCCATGGAAAAAATCGAGGGCAAGTTTTACTACGATGCTCGAATTTTAGAAGCGGACCATCTGGAAAGTACATGGCAGGCGCTTTTTGACAATATCTGTAATACTAAACACGGAGATCTTTTAATTTCGATGATTGAGAGAAGTCAGTTCAGTCAAGGGGACTTGGAGCGGCTCAGCCAGGTCATTGATAAGAAAAGAGCGTCGGCACCATTGGAAATCAAATGCGACTGCCCACAAGGCCAGTGTCGTTGCGGGCACGGAAAGGAGGCACATTGATGAGCGAGAAGAAAGAATACAAGCTCTCAGGTATGACCTGCGCTGCCTGTGCTATGACGGTAGAGATGGCGGTCAAGGACTTGGAAACGGTCGAGGACGTCAGTGTCAATCTGGCGACAGAACGTCTCAGTTTGGTTCCTAAGGAGGGATTTGACAGCCAGCAAGTGCTGGATGCAGTAGCCGAGGCTGGTTATCAGGCGGAAGAAAAAGGAAAAGACCGACTGTCCCATGTAAGCGAAGAGGCTACAATGAAAGCGAAGGAATTGGAAAGGAAAAAGCAAGAATTACTGATTCTTTTACTTACGTCTCTGCCTTTACTTTATATCTCTATGGGAAGTATGATTGGTCTTCCCTTGCCTAGCTTTTTGGACCATATGGCGCATCCCTTGGTCTTCGTTCTGTCACAACTTCTTTTGACTCTGCCTGCTGTGTGGATTGGGCGCGGCTTCTATCAGAGAGGATTTCGCAATCTTATCAAGAGGCATCCTAATATGGATAGTTTGATTGCGGTGGGGACCGGTGCAGCATTTTTTTACAGCCTCTACTCGGTCGGTCAGGTTTTTCTAGGCTATCATGCCTTTGTTCATCAGCTCTATTTTGAGTCGGTTGCAGTGATTATTGCCTTGGTTCTTCTGGGGAAATATCTGGAAAGTTCAGCTAAAGGGAGAACGTCTCAGGCAATTCAGTCTCTGCTTGAGCTAGTGCCTAGTCAGGCGACAGTGATTCGTTATGGTGAAGCTGTGACCATTGATACGGAGGATATCCGAGTTGGGGACATTATCCGTATCAAGCCAGGGGAGCGTATGCCGGTAGACGGCCTTGTGACGGAAGGGCAGACCTTTGTGGATGAGTCCATGATGACTGGTGAAAGTGTCCCGATTGAAAAGAAGGTCGGCGATACCATTACCAGTGCAACAATCAATCAAAATGGTAGTATTGACTACCAAGCAACTAGAGTGGGTTCGGATACGACCTTAGCCCAGATTGTTAGATTGGTGGAGGAAGCGCAGGGGTCTAAGGCGCCAATAGCGGCTTTGGCCGATAAAATTTCGCTTTATTTTGTCCCAATCGTGCTGAGCTTGGCTGCTTTGTCTGCGCTGGGCTGGTATGTTCTAGCTGGTGAGAGCCTTGGCTTTTCTCTGTCAATCTTTATCGCAGTTCTGGTCATTGCCTGCCCTTGTGCGCTGGGATTAGCCACTCCGACAGCCATTATGGTTGGGACTGGTAAAGGGGCTGAAAATGGAATTCTGATTAAGTCTGGACAAGCTTTGGAAGCAGCTTATCAACTGGATACTATTGTTCTTGATAAGACGGGGACGATTACGGTTGGTAAGCCCAGTCTGACAGATCTGCTGCCCTTGAGTGATTTGAATCGGTCCGACTTGTTGCGGTTAATAGCCAGTGCTGAGCAGCATTCTGAGCATCCTTTGGCTCAGGCTATTTTGGCAGCAGCTGAAGAGGAGGAGCTTGGCTTACTGCCTGTCAATCATTTTGAGGCCATTGTTGGCCGAGGTTTGTCAGCTCGGGTTGAGAACAGACAGCTTCTGGTGGGAAATGAGTCTTTGATGAAAGAAAAGAACATTGACAGCAATGCTTTTCAAGAACAGTTGTTGGAGCTATCCCAAGAAGGGAAGACAGCCATGTTTGTCGCAGTAGATGGACAGTTGGCTGGTATTCTAGCGGTAGCAGATGAGATGAAATCTAGTAGCCTGTCGGCTGTGCAGGAGCTTCAGTCTATGGGGCTAGAAGTCATCATGCTGACAGGAGATCGTGAAGAAACAGCGACAGCTATTGCCCAGAAAGCTGGAATCCAAAAAGTCATCGCAGGTGTATTGCCAGATGGTAAGGTCGCTGCTATCAAGAACTTACAGGAAGCTGGAAAAAAACTAGCCATGGTCGGAGACGGTATCAATGATGCGCCGGCTCTGGTTCAGGCAGATGTGGGAATTGCCATCGGTTCAGGCGCTGATGTAGCTATTGAGTCGGCAGATGTAGTGCTCATGCATAGTGATTTGCAGGATGTAGTCAAGGCTATCAAGCTCAGTCAGGCAACCATCCGTAATATCAAGGAAAATCTCTTCTGGGCTTTTGCCTACAATACACTAGGCATCCCGATTGCTATGGGTCTACTGCATCTTTTCGGCGGTCCCTTGCTCAATCCTATGCTGGCTGGTCTGGCCATGAGCTTGAGCTCAGTGTCAGTAGTGGCCAATGCTCTGCGTCTAGGACGCTTTAAAATGAACTAAATATACGGAGGAATGAATCTATGAAACAAACAATTCAGTTAGAAAATTTATCTTGTCAAAATTGTGTCAAACACGTCACCCAGCACTTCCTGTCTATGGAGGGAGTGTCAGATGTGGTTGTGGACTTAGAACAGCAGACAGCCCAAGTCACGACTGATAAGCCTTACGGTGCATCTGATTATGAAGCAGCTCTGGCAAAAACAATCTACAGGGTTCTGGATGTGGCAGAAGCTGAATGAATAAAGTCAGTAGTTTTGCTCCTGCCTAGTTGCTAGAATTCTTCTTGTAAAAAGCGATAAAATAATCTATAATGTTACTAATCATATGATTTATCTTATTGTGAGAAAGAGGAGAAAAATGAAGAAAAAAGCTTTACCTTTTTTACTAGCAGGAGCTGCTTTATTTGCTATGACAGCTTGTTCAAAGGGCAGTGCTACGAATCAATCAGAGACGCCTGCTAGCAGTACGGGCTCGGTAACAAGTTCTGTGGAGCAGGCATCCAGTCAATCAACTGCAGCAGCATCTTCAGCTGCTAGCAGCGCTAGCTCAGAGAGTGCGAGCACAGAAAAAACCAAGGAAAAGAAGGAAACGATGGACATTTCAGCACTTGCAAATGGTAATTATGCTAGCGTTAAAGGAACCTGGCAGGATGCTTCTGGTAACCAGCTTGTTTTTGATGATAAGGGCTTGGTTTCAAGTGGTTATGAATTGTATGGAGCTTCTCTGACAGACTATGGCACTGCTGCTGGCGGTGTCTACGGCGGAGAAAGCGGTGGTTTTCTGATTGAGTTTCTTCCTAAGGGAGTTAAGGTCGCAGACAAGGAAAACTTTACAGACAACTCCGATGCTGGCCAAGACAGAATCTGGACAGGAGTTGGCCTGAATAGCTTTGACGAACAAGGCAGCTTCTATTATCGAGTAGATTAAACGAAGCTTGGTGCTTAATTTTATAGCTTATATGTTGACGAGAGCAGAAGACTATCTGCTCTCTTTTCTTTGGGAGAGTAAGAAATTTTACAGACAAAAAAAGCCTGCCTAAATTAGGTGGGCTTCATAATTTTGAGTTGAATTAGGATTCACTGTGAGGTGTTATAAACTGATCCATAGGGGTTGAAATCACATTCAGGAAGAGCTTGGCGAAATCCTCTGCTGGCATAGGATCTTCTTTGATAATCCAAATTTCAATGAGGGAGTTAATCCATCTAACAACAATTTCCGTAGCCATTTCTTTTGGAATTCCCAATTTTTTAGAGTCAATTTCTAAATTTTGCACGACCCACTGAGTGAAGAAGGTAGATAGATAGTCACTCCAGAAAGGATCGATAGCTGTAGTATAGAGCACCTTCATCCATTTCCTATGTTCATAAAGGGTAGGAATCATATGTTGGGCAAAGAAACAGAACGGATTTTCTCCATTTCCTTCTTCGTAGCTTTCATACAGGGGCAAAAACGGAGTCATAATTGTCTGGCGGATGTATTGGATAATGTCTTCAACATTACTAAAATGCTTTTTATAGATAGCCTGGCGCGATAGACCAGCTTGTTTTGCAATCTCTGAAAAAGTAAAATAAGACTTTTCAGGATTTTGCTCTGCCAGCTCAATTAAGGCATTAACGACTTTGTCTCGAGTATCTTGGGGCATAAGTACCTTCCTTCTTTTTTATTAAGTTCTTGCTGGTTTGTCTAAAAACAGAGCAAATTCCAACAAAATAGTTTACCGCTTGTCAACTAAAATGATAACACTTTATAGAGGAAATGTCCAATTATTTTTAAAATTTAATATAAAAATATTAAAAAACCAGTCTTCCCTTACAAGGACCGGTTCTGTCATTTCTCTGTTTTTCTTCTAGTTGGTTATGCGATAACAATTTTATTTGAAGGACCAGCTGGACTATCATAGGCAGCAAAGCTGGTTAGGGGTGAAGATACAAGGTTGAGAAATGTCTTAGAGAACTGCTTGCAAGGAACGGGGTCATCCTGAGTGATCCAATTCTCAATAAGAGAACTAATCCAGCCGGCCAGCAGTTGATTGGCCAGGTCTTCAGGAATACCTAATTTTTGGTGGTCAAGATTTAAATTCTGCTCGATCCAGTCCTTGTAACTGGCAGTAATAAAATCGCTCCACAAGGGATCGACAGAACTAGTATATAATATTTTAATGCGTTGGCGTTGCTCATAAATAGCGGGAAGAATCGTTTGAGCCAAAAAGGTGAAAGGATCTAAGCCCGCTTCAGCATTGTTGCTATTCCAGTTAGGAGCAAAGGCTTGCTTCACCATATCTTGGCGAATGTATTCGATAATTTCAGTAGTGTTATTAAAGTGTCGTTTGTAAATGGCTTGTCTTGACAAACCGGCTTCTTTAGCGATTTCTGTAAAGGTAAAACGCAGCCTGTCTGGCTGTTTATCTGCTAATTCAAAAAATGCATCCAAAATCCTATCTCGTGTATTAAGAGCCATAATTTTATCCCTCCTATACCATTTTACTTTTTCTGTCTGAAATAAGCTAGAAAATAGCCCAGAATTTTTACTAAAAAAGTTTACACATTGTTAAATGGAAAAATTTTAGTTTGATTTCTAGACATCGTGTCTATTTAAAAACTGGACAATTTTACAATTAATGTACATAAATCAAGCCGATAATTGTTTTATTTTAAAAGGTTAATATGATAAAATAATAAAAAATCTTATCAGAAGTCAAATAGAAAGTGTAGTTTAAAAATTACCAAATCTGAAAGATTTATGGGAGGTTTGACTGGACTTTTTATTAAGGGTTACTGATTAGGATAATAAAATATGTTCAGAGGAGAAAAAGATGAAAAGAACAGAAAAAGTTTTGCGATATTCTATTCGGAAGTCTGTTTTAGGTGTTGGGTCAGTCCTTATTTGTGCTCTGTTTTTGGGTCACAGTTTGGTGGCGGCGGATGAGGAACAGCCAGTGGCAAATGCAGTAGAGAACCCAGTTGTTGCATCGCCAGTAAATCAGGATTTGACAACGGTTAGGGAGGCGGCTAACAAGGAAGTAGGCACATTTCTGGCTGAGAAAGTGACAGATCTTGGGAATAATCCAAATTTGTCAGATGAGGAGCTTGCAGCAGCTAAGGACGAAGTCAATCAAACAGCTGCAAAGGCTCAGAATGAAATTGCCGCAGCTGAGGATAAAGAAAGGATTGATCAAGCTAAAGAAGATGGATTGGCAGACATCAACTCTATCAATCCAGTCGGCAAAGATTTACTTCTAGATGAAATCCAAAATGGGAAAGCAGAGTTTGACAAACTTGTAGATAGTAGCGATTTATTGCCTGAGGAGCAAAAGAAAAGCTTCCAAGAGTCTGTAAGGAAGAAGGCTGCAGAAGCAGAGGATGCAATTCAGAAATTAGATGTTAATGCAGCAACAGCAGAGCAGGCGGAAGTGATTCAAGAGCAGGCAGTAACCGAGGAAGATAAGTTTTTCAAATTTATAGCAAGTTCAACCGTAGATTTCACTCTGGCTGCCAAATTAGCTGACTTGGAAGCAAATCCTAATCTTTCAGAAGCAGAAAAGAAAGCAGTTAGAGGCGAGATAGAGCAGGTGGTGGAAGCAGCCAAGAAGGCTATTGAAGGAGCAGATTCTCAGGAAGTCTATGACCGGGAAAAAGAAACAGCTATAGCCCGCTTAGCCAAGATTCACCCTATTGGCAAAGAGCAGTTCTTAAAAGAAATTCAGGAAGAAAAAACAGCTACTATCGAGGCTGTTGAGAAGAGTCAAAGTCTTTCTGCTGAGGAAAAAGCTGCAGCGAAAAAGAAAATTGAAGATGCAGCAGCCATAGCTCAAAAAGCAATTGCAGCTTATAATGCCTGGGTTGAAAGTCCTGATGATGCTGAAAAAATTCAAGAACAGGTAGCGGCAGAAAAGCAAGGTTTGCTGAAAGTTACAACTGGACTGAAACTAGATCTTGCTCTGTCTGATAAGCTAGCAGACTTACGGAGCAACCCGAATCTGTCAGATGCAGAACGGGCTACAGCTAAAGCTGAAGCGGAAGCAACTCTAGCAGATGCGAAAAGAGCGCTTGAAAAGGCTGATACTGAAGAGGAACTAGAGAGAATTGAGGAAGCTGGAATTGCTAGCTTGGACACGATTCATCCAGTTGGCAAAGATTTGGTTTTAGATGAGCTTGAAGAAGAAGTCGACAAGCAGATTGAAGCAATTGAACATCATCAAAGACTTTCAGAACTCGATAAAAAGCAAGCTAAAGAAAAGATTCTAGCAGTATTAAAGACGGTGACAGATGCTATTGCGCAGCTAGATGATAGTGTAGACAGTGCTGAAAAAGCAGAGAAGCTGCAGGAACAGATTGCTGCTGAGCAGACAAAAGCTCTTGAAAATCTAGAAGCGATTGTCAAGAATGCTGCTAAAGCTGAGCCAGCTTCTTCTATTCCAAGTGATTCACCACAGGAAGCTAGGCAAGAATTTAGTGGAGGAGTTAGCGACTCTGAACCGGCAACAGCAACGGCGTCGGAATATGATTTGTCTAGCCATGAAGTTGGAACTCATCCCGATACAGCTCCGCAGTCTTCAGTACAACCAGAATTTAGTGGAAATTTAAATGATTCAGAAGCACCAACAGCAACACGGCCTGAATTTAGTGGAGGAGTCAGCGACTCTGAGCCAGCAACAGCAACGGCGTCGGAATATGATTTGTCTAGCCATGAAGTTGGAACTCATCCCGATACAGCTCCGCAGTCTTCAGTACAACCAGAATTCAGTGGAAATGTTAGTGATTCAGAAGCACCAACAGCAACACGACCTGAATTTAGTGGAGGCGTCAATGATTCAGAGCCAACTATGACAGAAAATAACACCTATGATGCTGGCGTTCAGCCATCAGTCAGGAGTGCACATCCGGACAGCGCTCCTCAGATGGCGGCTCTTCCGGAATTTACCGGCGGTGTCAATGCTACTGACGCAGCAGTAGCTGATGCTTTACCTGCTTACCAAGTAACTAGCGGTATTTTGCCAGCAGTTGATGGGGCCAAATCAGTACAAGAGCAGTCTTCATTAGCTAAGGTCACCCAGCCAGCTCAGCTTAAAAACATGGAAAGTAGGAGTGGTACGTCAGTTTTGCCGCATACGGGTCAAGCTTCTAATGCTCTTCTCACAGTTGCAGGAGTTATCAGCGCTTTAGGCGCAGCTGGATTGTCACTCCGTAGTAGAAAAAAAGAAGGATAAGTTTTAAAGGGGCCACTTGGTCTCTTTTTTTGATGGAAAAAATTTTCAAAAATTATGCAAACGTTTTACTAAAAGTGCTTGAAAAAGTCAAAAAAAAACGATATAATGGACAATGTGAAAGCGCTTTGCAAACGAGAGCTTAAAATAAAATATTTTTATTCAAAAGAAGGGGCTTATTATGGTCGAATTAAATCTGAAAAATATCTATAAAAAATATCCCAACAGCGACCACTATTCAGTGGAAGACTTCAATCTAGATATCAAGGACAAGGAATTTATCGTCTTTGTTGGTCCGTCTGGTTGCGGAAAATCAACTACGCTGCGTATGATTGCGGGTCTTGAGGACATCACAGAAGGAACTGCCTCTATTGACGGTACAGTGGTCAATGATGTGGCACCAAAAGACCGTGACATCGCCATGGTCTTCCAGAACTATGCCCTTTATCCGCACATGACTGTCTACGACAACATGGCTTTTGGTCTCAAGCTACGCAAGTACAGCAAGGAAGATATTGAAAAACGGGTCAATGAAGCAGCAGAAATTCTGGGCTTGAAGGAATTCTTGCAGCGTAAGCCAGCTGATTTATCTGGTGGTCAGCGTCAGCGGGTAGCTATGGGACGCGCAATCGTTCGAGATGCAAAGGTTTTCCTTATGGATGAGCCTCTGTCTAACTTGGATGCGAAGCTGCGTGTTTCTATGCGGGCGGAGATTGCCAAGATTCACCGCCGTATCGGTGCAACAACTATTTATGTTACCCATGACCAGACTGAAGCTATGACTCTGGCGGATCGTATCGTTATCATGTCAGCGACCAAGAATCCTGCTGGAACTGGAACGATTGGACGGGTGGAGCAGATTGGTACACCGCAGGAAGTCTACAACAACCCAGTTAATAAGTTTGTTGCCGGCTTCATTGGTAGCCCAGCTATGAACTTCATCCCAGTTAAGCTTGAAGGGAATGAGATTGTCGCAGAAGGTCTGCGCTTGACGGTACCTGAAGGAGCTCTCAAGGTTCTGCGGGAGAAAGGTTACGAGGGCAAGGAACTGATCTTCGGTATTCGTCCAGAGGATGTTAATGCGGAAGCTGCTTTCTTGGAAACTTTCCCGAATTCAGTTGTCCATGCTAAGATTTCTGTTTCAGAATTGCTGGGAGCAGAGTCCCACCTCTACTGCCAAGTGGGTTCTAGTGAGTTTGTAGCGCGTGTGGATTCACGGGATTACCTAGAAACTGGTGCAGGTATTGACCTAGGATTTGACCTCAATAAAGCGCACTTCTTTGATCCAGAGACAGAGAAGACAGTCTATTAATCAGTTGATAAACAAATAACGCAGACAGTCCTGTCTGCGTTTTTAAAATGGCTGTTATAACAGCGTTTTTTACTGAAAGGAGCTTAGATTTTTTCTTGTTTTAGTTTTCCGATAAGAATCTCGGCTGAAATGGTGGCATGTGTAAGCTGCTCCCAATTGATTAGATTTTTTTCAACATGAAAGAGTAAAGGAGTCATCTGCAGCAGGGCAGTTTTCTCCTCAGAATGCAGGGCATGAGTTGATTCTACGGTCTTTTTAGATAGGATGGTAAAGTGTTTCCGGAAATGCTGGATGATATGTTGATTAGAATAATCTTTCTTGTCCAGATATTGAGCAACTTTTTGACGAATTTCTTTCAGATGATTTTCTGTTGGGATGACTTTAATGATAAGTCCCTCTTTTTTCAATACTCTCTGAAATTCATGGTAATTAGCTGGTGAGAAGATGTCCAGCAAGACATCCATGCTTTGATCCTGAACGGGTAAGTGTGCCAAATCCCCGACGAACCATTTTACAGTCAGGCTCTGATCACTTTTTGCAGCTAACTGGATGGAATCTTTGGATAAATCAAAAGCGTAAATTTCTTTGTTGGGGAATTTTTCCTGAATTTTTCGAGCATAGTAGCCCTCTCCGCAAGCGACGTCTAGAATGGTCTGTTCTTCAGGCAGGGTCTGCAGCAGATCCTGCAACTCATCTAGGATATGCTGATAAAAGCCGGCTTCCAAGATGACTTTTCTATTTTGAAAGCTCGTTTTGTCATAGTCTCTAGCTTGTTTGACCTGGGGAGCTAGATTGACATAACCGAATTTGGCGATGTCGTAGGAATGGCGATTAAGACACTTGAGGCTGTTTTCTTCCATAGCTAAGCTTTGCTGGCAGAGTGGACAGACCAGAGCCGGAGCTTGGGCAAAGCGGGCAAGTTTTGGTTTCATAGTCGCTCTCTTTCTATTGTTTTTATATAGCTGAATGACTTCTTTTTGGTAAGACATAGAAAAATCCGATTCAGGTAATCGGATTTTTTATCTTTAGTAGGTCAGGACAAAGTATTTCTTTTTACCGCGGCGGATAACTGTCAGCTCGTCTTCCAGTTTATCTGAGTCGCTGAGGACATAGTCTAAATCTTGGATGCGCTCACCATTGAGGTAGATAGCGCCGTTTTGGACGTCTTCGCGGGCTTGACGTTTTGAGTTTACCACGCCGGCTGTCACAAGCAGTTCTACAATATTGAGGTTGTCTTCTACCTGGACCTGATAGTTAGGCACGCCGCGCAGACCTTGTTTGAGTTCCTTGACAGATAGGTTTTTAATATTTCCAGCAAAGAGCTGCTCAGTGATGTTGAGGGCTTCCTGGTAAGCTTCTTGACCGTGAACCAGACTGACCACTTCGCGAGCCAGAACTTTCTGCGCCAAGCGTTCGTGTGGTGCTGCTTCAAACTGCTGACGAATTTCTTCAATCTCATCCAAGGACAGGAAGGTGAAGATTTTCAGGAAGCGGATAGCATCTGCGTCCATGACATTCATCCAGAATTGATACATTTCATAAGGAGAAGTCTTGTCAGGATTGAGCCAGACAGCATTGCCTTCTGATTTACCAAATTTTTTGCCAGTAGCGTCGGTAATGAGCGGAACGGTTATTACATGGCCAGTCTTGTCAGCCTTGCGGCGCAGGAGCTCTGTACCTGCTGTCATATTCCCCCATTGGTCAGAACCACCGATTTGCAGGGTTACGCCGTGGTTTTGATTGAGGATATAAAAGTCATATCCTTGCATGATCTGGTAGGCGAATTCTGTATAGGAAATCCCTGTCTCAATCCGGCTCTTGACAGAATCTTTGCTCATCATGTAGTTGACAGTGAAGTATTTGCCGACATCGCGCAGAAAGTCGATAAAGCTGATGCTGCTGAACCAGTCATAGTTATTGACCATTTCGGCCTTATTATCACCTTTTTCAAAGTCCAGAAAACGAGAAAGCTGATTTTGGATAGATTTTACCCAGCCTTCCACGGTTTCCTTGGTTTGGAGACTGCGCTCAGCATCCTTAAAAGATGGATCACCAATCAATCCAGTTGCTCCTCCGACCAGAGCGTAGGGTTTGTGTCCGGCTAGTTGCAAGCGACGGCTGGTCAGAATGGCTACCAAGTGGCCAAGGTGCAGGCTGTCAGCGGTCGGATCGTATCCACTATAATAAGAGACTTGTCCTTCTTCTAAGGCCTTGCGTAAAGCTGCTTCATCAGTGGTTTGAAATACCAAGCCACGTTCTTTTAGCTCATCAAAAATGTGCATCATGTCTCTCCTATTCTAAAAGCCAAGAAATTGGCTTATCTATATTTTAAATTTATGTTACTCTATTGTATCATAAAGCTTTTAAATAGCAATGTTTCCTTGAAATAAATCATAGATATTTGGTATAATGGGAAGATAACAAGGAGAATCAAACTTGGAACAATTAATAGAGAAATTAAAAGAGTTCTGGGGAAAAGCCCAGCAGTTTATCAAAAAAATACATCTTCCAGAATGGAGCAAGAAGATTGGCAGTAGCAACAATGGCTGGTCTATCGGTGATGTTTTTGCTGTTTTCTTGCGGACTTTTAAGCTTCTGATGAATATGGCTTTTGTGTTTATCTTCTTCGGTGGCGTAATTGGTGCTGGGATCGGGATAGGCTATGCAGCTAGTCTATTCAGTAAGGTTGAAGTGCCCAAGCAAGAAGAGCTGGTCAAGCAGGTGAATAATATCTCTGGTATTTCTAAGCTTACCTATGCTGATGGCAGCTTGATTGCAGAAGTGGACAATGATTTGCTCCGCATCCCAGTTAAGAGTGACGCCATCTCTGAAAATGTAAAAAAAGCTGTTATCGCTACAGAGGATGAGAATTTTGAAACGCATAACGGAGTGGTGCCCAAGGCTGTGCTTAGGGCTACGCTCGGTTCTGTTGTCGGAGTTGGCTCGTCTAGCGGGGGGTCAACCATTACCCAGCAGTTGATCAAGCAGCAGGTGGTGGGCGATGCGCCGACCTTCAAGCGGAAAGCAGCGGAGATTGTTGATGCGCTGGCTTTGGAGCGCTACATGTCCAAGGATGATATTTTGACGACCTACTTGAACGTTTCGCCTTTTGGGCGCAATAATAAGGGGCAGAATATCGCCGGTGTGGAAGAAGCTGCTCAAGGAATTTTTGGTGTCTCTGCTAAGGATTTGACTGTGCCCCAGTCTGCTTTTATTGCCGGCTTGCCACAGAGCCCGATCGTTTATTCGCCTTATGCAGCCGATGGCAGTCTCAAAAGTGCAGGGGATATGGCTCTGGGCTTGGAACGTGCCAAGGATGTGCTCTATAATATGTATCGGACGGGTCATCTAAGCGAAAAAGAGTACAAGGAGTACAAGGACTACGACTTGACCAAGGATTTCAAGCCTTCTGAAAGTTCGGAAAAATCTTCGCATGGCTACCTTTATTACACAGCGGTCGAAGAAGCCCAGCAGACCATGTACGAGTACTTGATTCAGCGGGACAATGTTTCCCAGCAAGAGCTGAAAAACAATGATACTGTCAAGGCCTACAAGGAATTGGCTGCTAAAGAACTGAGCGATGGCGGCTATACTGTCACCACCACGATTAACAAGAACATCCACACTGCTATGCAAAATGCAGTAGCCAACTATGGCGGCGTCTTGGATGACGGAACTGGTGCAGTTGAAGTGGGAAATGTCCTCTTGGATAATAAAACTGGTGCTGTGATTGGCTTTGTCGGAGGCAGAGACTATGCTTCCAATCAGAACAATCACGCCTTTGATACGGAACGCTCGCCAGGTTCGACTATTAAGCCGATTCTGGCTTATGGGATTGCTATTGACCAAGGCCTGATGGGCAGCGCCAGCGTTCTTTCCAATTATCCGACTAACTTTTCAAGCGGCGATCCAATCATGCACGTGGACAGTCGTGGTACGGCCATGATGGATTTGCAAGAAGCTCTCAATACTTCTTGGAATATCCCAGCTTATTGGACTTACCGCGGATTACGCGAAAAAGGTGTCAATGTCCGTGGCTATATGGAAAAAATGGGCTATTACATCGATGACTACAGCATTGAGAGTCTGCCTATGGGCGGGGGAATTGAAGTATCTGTAGCTCAGCATACCAATGGTTTCCAAACCTTGGCTAATAATGGAACCTACCAGAAAAAATACATGGTTGAAAAAATCACAGACCGAGATGGCAAGGTGATTTACCAGCATAAGGCCAATCCTGTTCAGATTTACAGTCCAGCAGCTGCTACGATTATGCAGGAGCTCATGCGGGGCGTTATCAATTCTGGAGCTACTACGACCTATAAATCCAGAATCAGTCAGGTCAACGGAACCTTGGCTGGAGCCGACTGGATTGGTAAGACTGGAACGACCAACACCAACGGTGATATGTGGTTGATGCTTTCTACTCCTAAGATGACTTTGGGAGGCTGGATTGGTCATGATGATAATAGCTCTATGGCGGCGTTGACTGGTTATAACAATAATGCTTCCTACATGGCCTATATGGCAGATGCTATCTATCAGGCAGATCCAAATGCCTGGGGTGTTGGTGATAAGTTCACTCTTGATCCAAGTGTGATTAAGTCTGATGTGCTCAAGTCCACAGGGGAAAAGCCAGGTACAGTAACGGTAAACGGCCGCTCTGTTAATCTCAGTGGTCCGACAGTGCCTAGCTATTGGGCTAAAAATGGTGCTCCGACCACGACCTATCGCTTTGGTATTGGGGCATCAGATGCGGATTATCAGAAGGCTTGGTCAGCTATACTGGGCGGTTCTACCTCTAATTCTAATTCCAGCTCCAATTCCAACAATAACCGGCAGGGGAACTAGCGCATCAAGAACAGTTTTAACTTTTCAGAAAGCGGATGAAATCCTTGCAATTTCTAGCTAAATAAGGTATAATGATAACAATAATTTGTCGTGTGCTTTATTTGAAATATTGTCCAAATAGAAGCTTACAGCAGTTAAATCAAACTTGAATAAGTCAGATTTAGCTGCTCTTTTTGTGCCTATTTTTAGGAAAAACGAATTATGTAACCATAATTTAATTTTTCTGAAAATTAAACAAAAGGGACTGATTGTAGCTGTTTTGCAGCATTGTAAATGAAAGAGGATTTTCCTCTGAAAACATTTCACAGAACTCGCCCTCAAAGCGTTGAGAAAAAGATATGTCTTTTCTCGCTTTATCAAGGGCTTAGTATCTTATCATAAAGGAGTAAAAACTTGGCAGGACATGAAGTTCGATACGGTAAACACCGTACCCGTCGTAGTTTTTCAAGAATTAAGGAAGTTCTTGATTTACCAAATTTGATTGAAATCCAAACGGATTCGTTCCAAGATTTCTTGGATCATGGTCTGAAGGAAGTCTTTGAAGATGTACTTCCTATTTCAAACTTTACCGACACCATGGAATTGGAGTTTGTCGGCTATGAAATCCGTGAGCCTAAATATACGCTGGAAGAAGCACGTATTCACGATGCCAGCTACTCAGCGCCAATCTTTGTGACTTTCCGTCTGATTAACAAGGAAACTGGTGAAATCAAGACTCAGGAAGTCTTCTTTGGTGATTTCCCAATCATGACTGAAATGGGAACCTTCATCATCAATGGTGGTGAGCGGATTATCGTATCCCAGTTGGTGCGTTCTCCAGGGGTTTACTTTAACGATAAAGTTGACAAAAATGGGAAAGTTGGCTACGGTTCAACGGTTATTCCTAACCGCGGTGCTTGGTTAGAGTTGGAAACAGACTCAAAAGACATTGCCTACACTCGTATTGACCGGACACGGAAGATTCCATTTACCACTCTGGTGCGTGCGCTTGGTTTCTCAGGTGATGATGAGATCTTGGACATCTTTGGTGACAGCGACTTGGTGCGCAATACCATTGAAAAAGATATCCACAAGAACCCAATGGACTCTCGTACAGATGAAGCCCTGAAAGAAATCTATGAGCGTCTTCGTCCAGGCGAGCCTAAGACGGCTGAAAGTTCTCGTTCCCTTCTTGAAGCGCGTTTCTTTGATCCGCATCGCTATGACTTGGCAGCAGTTGGTCGTTACAAGATTAATAAGAAACTCAATGTCAAGACACGCTTGCTGAACCAAACCATTGCTGAGCCATTGGTAGATGCTGAAACAGGGGAAATCCTTGTTGAAGCTGGTACAGTTATGACCCGCAGTGTCATTGACAGCATTGCAGAGCAGTTGGACAATGGTTTGAACAAAATCACTTATATTCCAAACGACTCAGCTGTCTTGACAGATCCTGTAGAATTGCAGAAGTTCAAGGTAGTGGCTCCGACTGATCCAGACCGCGTTGTGACCATCATCGGTAACGCAAATCCATCTGACAAGGTTCGGATTGTGACACCAGCTGACATCTTAGCTGAGATGAGCTACTTCCTCAACTTGGCTGAAGGTATCGGTCGTGTGGACGATATTGACCACTTGGGGAACCGTCGTATTCGTGCAGTTGGCGAGCTTTTGGCCAACCAAGTCCGTCTGGGACTTTCTCGGATGGAGCGTAATGTTCGCGAACGGATGTCTGTTCAGGATAATGAAGTATTGACTCCACAGCAAATCATTAACATCCGTCCTGTGACTGCAGCCATTAAAGAATTCTTTGGTTCTTCTCAGTTGTCTCAGTTCATGGACCAACACAATCCGCTGTCTGAGCTCTCTCACAAGCGCCGTCTTTCTGCCTTAGGACCTGGTGGTTTGACACGTGACCGCGCTGGTTATGAAGTGCGGGACGTGCACTATACTCACTATGGCCGTATGTGTCCGATTGAAACGCCGGAAGGACCAAACATTGGTTTGATTAATAACTTGTCTTCTTATGGGCACCTTAACAAATACGGATTTATTCAAACGCCTTACCGTAAGGTAGACCGTGAAGTTGGTGTAGTAACCAACGAAATCGTTTGGCTGACCGCTGATGAGGAAGATGAATTTATCGTAGCGCAGGCCAACTCTAAGCTGAATGAAAAAGGCGGCTTTGCAGAGCCTATCGTTATGGGACGCCACCAAGGTAATAACCAAGAATTTCCATCAGACCAAGTAGACTACATGGATGTATCGCCTAAGCAGGTAGTTGCCGTAGCGACAGCATGTATTCCTTTCTTGGAAAATGATGACTCCAACCGTGCCCTCATGGGTGCCAACATGCAGCGTCAGGCTGTGCCTTTGATTGATCCAAAAGCACCTTATGTTGGTACTGGTATGGAATACCAGGCTGCCCACGACTCTGGTGCAGCGGTCATTGCCCAGCATGATGGTAAGGTTACCTATGCGGATGCAGACAAGGTTGAAGTCCGCCGTGAAGATGGTTCTCTTGATGTTTACCAAATTCAAAAATTCCGCCGTTCGAACTCAGGAACTGCTTACAACCAACGTACCTTGGTAAAAGTTGGCGATGTCGTTGAAAAAGGCGACTTTATCGCTGACGGACCTTCTATGGAAAATGGAGAAATGGCCCTGGGACAAAACCCAATCGTTGCCTACATGACATGGGAAGGTTACAACTTCGAGGATGCGGTTATCATGAGTGAGCGTCTGGTGAAAGACGATGTCTACACCTCTGTTCACTTGGAAGAATACGAATCAGAAACTCGCGACACCAAGCTTGGCCCAGAAGAAATTACCCGCGAAATTCCAAACGTAGGGGAAGATGCCCTACGCAATCTGGACGAAATGGGGATTATCCGCATTGGGGCAGAAGTCAAGGAAGGTGATATCCTAGTAGGTAAAGTTACCCCTAAGGGTGAAAAAGACCTTTCTGCTGAAGAACGCCTGCTTCATGCCATCTTTGGTGACAAGTCTCGTGAAGTCCGCGATACCTCTCTGCGTGTGCCACACGGTGCCGACGGAGTGGTTCGTGACGTGAAGATCTTTACCCGTGCTAATGGTGATGAACTGCAATCTGGCGTTAATATGCTGGTTCGCGTCTACATCGCTCAAAAACGTAAGATCAAGGTCGGAGATAAGATGGCCGGTCGTCACGGAAACAAGGGGGTTGTATCCCGTATCGTTCCTGTGGAAGACATGCCTTACTTGCCAGATGGAACACCAGTTGATATCATGTTGAACCCACTCGGGGTACCATCTCGTATGAACATTGGTCAGGTTATGGAGCTTCACCTTGGTATGGCAGCACGTAACTTGGGCATCCATATTGCAACACCAGTCTTTGATGGAGCAAGCTCAGAAGACCTCTGGGATACAGTCCGTGAAGCTGGTATGGATAGTGATGCCAAGACTATTCTTTATGACGGACGTACCGGTGAGCCGTTTGACAATCGTGTATCCGTCGGTGTCATGTACATGATCAAGCTCCACCACATGGTAGATGATAAACTCCATGCCCGCTCAGTAGGTCCTTACTCAATGGTTACCCAACAGCCGCTCGGAGGTAAAGCTCAGTTTGGTGGACAACGTTTTGGTGAGATGGAAGTTTGGGCCTTGGAAGCTTACGGTGCCTCTAACGTTCTGCAAGAAATCCTGACTTACAAGTCAGATGATGTCAATGGACGTTTGAAGGCTTATGAAGCTATTACCAAAGGGAAACCAATTCCAAAACCAGGTGTGCCAGAATCCTTCCGCGTTCTTGTCAAAGAGTTGCAATCTCTTGGTCTGGATATGCGCGTTCTCGATGAAGATGACAATGAAGTAGAACTGCGTGACCTAGACGAAGGTGAAGATGATGACGTGATTCACGTTGATGATCTTGAAAAAGCGCGTGAAAAGGCAGCTCAAGAAGCGAAAGCAGCTTTTGAGGCTGAAGGAAAAGAATAAGAATACACACTGATTAGAAAATGAAGAAAGGTAAGAAATAGTGGTTGATGTAAATCGTTTTAAAAGTATGCAAATCACCCTAGCTTCTCCAAATAAGGTCCGTTCATGGTCTTATGGGGAAGTGAAGAAACCTGAAACAATCAATTACCGAACCCTGAAACCAGAACGCGAAGGCCTTTTTGACGAAGTGATCTTCGGTCCAACAAAGGACTGGGAATGTGCCTGTGGTAAGTACAAACGGATTCGTTACAAAGGAATCGTCTGTGACCGCTGTGGTGTTGAAGTAACTCGTGCTAAGGTTCGCCGTGAGCGCATGGGTCATATCGAATTGAAGGCACCTGTTTCACATATTTGGTACTTTAAAGGAATTCCAAGCCGCATGGGGCTCACTTTGGATATGAGCCCACGTGCCTTGGAAGAAGTCATTTATTTTGCGGCTTATGTGGTGATTGATCCTAAGGATACACCGCTAGAGCACAAGTCCATCATGACGGAGCGTGAGTACCGTGAGCGTTTACGCGAGTATGGTTCAGGCTCATTTGTAGCCAAAATGGGAGCAGAAGCTATTCAAGACCTCTTGAAACAAGTGGACTTGGAAGCTGAGATTGCTGTCCTCAAAGAAGAATTGAAAACTGCTTCAGGTCAAAAACGGATCAAGGCTGTCCGTCGTTTGGATGTCTTGGATGCCTTCTACAAGTCTGGCAACAAGCCAGAATGGATGGTTCTCAATATCCTACCGGTTATTCCGCCAGATTTGCGTCCGATGGTTCAGCTGGATGGTGGTCGTTTTGCGGCATCTGACCTCAATGATCTCTATCGCCGTGTTATCAACCGGAACAACCGTTTGGCTCGTTTGCTTGAGTTGAATGCACCTGGTATCATCGTTCAAAATGAGAAGCGGATGCTTCAGGAAGCGGTTGATGCTTTGATTGATAATGGTCGTCGGGGCCGTCCGATTACAGGACCAGGCAGCCGTCCACTTAAGTCTCTGAGCCACATGCTCAAAGGAAAACAAGGGCGTTTCCGTCAAAACTTGCTGGGTAAACGGGTTGACTTCTCAGGTCGTTCCGTTATCGCCGTTGGTCCTACTTTGAAAATGTATCAATGTGGTGTGCCGCGTGAAATGGCGATTGAGCTCTTCAAGCCGTTTGTCATGCGGGAAATCGTTGCCCGCGATATTGTGCAGAACGTAAAAGCTGCCAAACGCTTGGTAGAGCGTGGAGATGAGCGTATCTGGGATATCCTGGAAGAAGTGATCAAGGAACACCCAGTGCTTCTTAACCGCGCACCGACCCTTCACCGTTTGGGAATTCAGGCCTTTGAGCCAGTTCTGATTGATGGTAAAGCTCTTCGTTTGCATCCGCTGGTCTGTGAAGCCTACAATGCTGACTTTGACGGTGACCAAATGGCCATCCACGTACCATTGTCAGAGGAAGCCCAAGCTGAAGCTCGTATCCTCATGCTGGCTGCTGAGCACATCTTGAATCCGAAAGATGGTAAACCAGTTGTAACACCATCTCAGGATATGGTCTTGGGGAACTACTACCTAACCATGGAAGAGGCTGGCCGCGAAGGCGAAGGCATGATTTTCAAGGATATGGATGAAGCGGTGATGGCTCTCCGTAACGGCTATGTTCACTTGCATACTCGTGTTGGTATTGCAACCGATAGTCTTAATAAGCCTTGGACAGAAGACCAGAAGCATAAGATTTTGATTACAACTGTTGGTAAAATCCTCTTTAACGCGATTATGCCAGAGGAATTGCCTTACCTACAAGAGCCGACTAATGCTAACTTGACAGAAGGTGTGCCAGCTAAGTACTTCTTGGAGTCAGGGCAAGATATCAAGGAAGTCATTGAACAGCTTGAGATCAATGTTCCGTTTAAGAAGAAAAATCTTGGTAATATCATTGCGGAAATCTTTAAACGTTTCCGTACAACAGAAACATCTGCTCTTCTTGACCGCTTGAAGAACTTGGGTTATCACCATTCTACTTTGGCTGGTCTGACAGTGGGTATCGCTGATATCCCAGTTGTCGAAGACAAGGCTGAGATTATTGAAGAATCCCACAAGCGTGTTGAACAAATTACTAAACAATTCCGTCGCGGTATGATTACTGATGACGAACGCTACAATGCAGTGACTGCTGAGTGGCGGGCAGCTCGTGAGAAATTGGAAAAACGTTTGGTTGCCAACCAAGATCCGAAGAACCCTATCGTTATGATGATGGATTCTGGAGCTCGGGGTAACATCTCTAACTTCTCCCAGTTGGCCGGTATGCGTGGTCTGATGGCTGCGCCAAATGGACGTATCATGGAATTGCCAATCTTGTCTAACTTCCGTGAAGGGCTGTCCGTTCTGGAAATGTTCTTCTCTACCCACGGTGCTCGTAAGGGTATGACAGATACGGCCCTTAAGACTGCCGACTCAGGTTACCTGACTCGTCGTCTGGTTGACGTTGCCCAAGATGTGATTATCCGTGAAGATGACTGTGGTACAGATCGCGGCTTGCTCATCACTTCTATCACAGAAGGCAAGGAAATGATTGAGTCTCTGGAAGAGCGCCTAAATGGTCGTTACACTAAGAAAACAGTTAAACATCCAGAAACTGGTGCTGTCATTATTGGTCCAAATGAATTGATCACCGAAGACAAGGCGCGTGAAATCGTTAATGCTGGTGTTGAAGAAGTGACAATCCGCTCCGTCTTTACATGTAATACCCGCCACGGTGTCTGCCGTCACTGTTACGGTATCAACTTGGCAACGGGTGATGCGGTTGAAGTCGGTGAAGCAGTCGGAACCATCGCTGCCCAGTCTATCGGGGAGCCTGGTACACAGCTGACCATGCGGACCTTCCACACGGGTGGTGTTGCCTCTAATACCGATATCACGCAAGGTCTCCCTCGTGTCCAAGAAATCTTTGAAGCCCGCAATCCGAAAGGGGAAGCGGTCATCACTGAAGTCAAGGGTGAAATTACTGCTATCGAAGAAGATGCATCTACTCGTACCAAGAAGGTCTTTGTTAAAGGCCAAACTGGCGAAGGTGAATATGTGGTACCATTTACAGCCCGCATGAAGGTTGAAGTTGGCGACCAAGTCTCTCGTGGTGCTGCCTTGACTGAAGGTTCTATCCAACCTAAGCACTTGCTGGCTGTCCGTGATGTCTTGTCTGTTGAAACTTACCTGCTTGCTGAAGTACAGAAAGTTTACCGCAGCCAAGGGGTAGAAATCGGCGACAAACACATTGAGGTAATGGTTCGTCAAATGATTCGCAAGGTGCGCGTCATGGATCCAGGAGATACAGATCTTCTTATGGGAACTCTCATGGATATCACAGACTTTACAGATGCTAACCGTGATGTGGTTATCTCAGGTGGTGTGCCTGCGACAGCTCGTCCAGTCCTCATGGGAATTACCAAAGCTTCCCTTGAGACAAACAGCTTCTTGTCTGCAGCTTCCTTCCAGGAAACAACTCGTGTCCTGACAGATGCTGCTATCCGTGGTAAGAAAGACCACCTGCTCGGACTCAAGGAAAATGTTATCATCGGTAAGATTATCCCGGCTGGTACTGGTATGGCCCGCTATCGCAATCTGGAGCCTCAGGCTGTCAATGAAGTTGAAATTATCGACGAAGTGACAGAACTGCCAGGTGGATTTGAAACTGAAGAAAATATTGTTCTTAAATAAAGAACCTTCCCTCCCGAAAATCGGGAGGGATTTTTTGTTGCAGCCGATAATTTCTTGCTCACCACTAAATATTATCCTATAATAAACTTAGAAAGTTGTTTTTAAGTTCTCCTTTATGGATAAACAACTATAGAAGAAATACTCGAGATTTCCTGTTTCAGTTTTTCTATGATGCGAGACGCCATATTTATTTTTAATCAGGGAGGTAGCTGGTTTTTTGTAGTATAATAGCGCTAGGTTATACTATTTTAAAAATCCTAAAATAGTAGGAGGGGGAGATTTGAAATTTTAAAAAAGAGGAGATTGGTTTTAATGGTAGTGGTCGGAGGTTATAGAGAACGATAGCTGGCATTTATCCAGCTAGCTCATTCAGGAAGGGAGGATTTTGAAATATAAAGAATAGAAAACAATTAGATTACAAATAGAATAATATTTTATTACAATGAATAAAGATTAAAAAATATAGGTAAAAAACACAAAATTCTGCATAAAACAGGGCTTTAAGCCTATAAGTTCTTTCCTTTTTATTTATTTTTTTGAGAAAACCGAAAAATTTCAGCAATTTTAAGTTACAGTTAAGTTAAGAAAATTAAAATAATCTTAAATAAGTTACCAACATGTAAATTACTATTAAGAAAGTATAAAATAATAGTTCATGCTTTGATTATTGAAACGCTTGATGGTAAAATAACTAAGGTTACTTAAAGCAAACATTTTTTAGTAAAAAGTTAATATAACAATGTTGATTTTTGGTGAGGAAAAATGAAGAAAATTAAGGTAATGGTTGTTTTTGGAACTCGTCCAGAAGCAATTAAGATGGCTCCACTGGTTATTGAACTGAAGAAGCAGGCAGACTTGTTTGAGACAACAACAGTTGTGACTGCTCAGCATCGTCAGATGCTGGATCAGGTACTTGAAACTTTTAAGATTAAGCCTGATTATGATTTGGATATTATGGGGAAGAATCAAACCCTGACAGATATTACTGTCAAGATTCTTCATAAGTTGGATGATATCTTAAAGGAAAACAAGCCAGATATCATGCTGGTGCACGGTGATACGACAACGACTTTTGCGGCTAGTCTTGCAGCGTTTTATAATCAAGTTCGTATCGGCCACGTAGAAGCTGGGTTGCGGACTTGGAATAAATACTCTCCTTTCCCAGAAGAAATGAATCGTCAGATGACCGACTCTTTGACCGACTTGTATTTTGCACCAACGGATCAGAGTAAGGCTAACTTGCTCAAGGAAAACCATCCAGCAGAAACAGTTTTTGTGACAGGAAATACAGCTATCGACGCTCTCAAGCTGACCGTCCAGGCTGATTATCAGCACGAGGTGCTTGACCGTATTAATCCAGATCGCAAGATGATTTTGGTGACCATGCATCGCCGGGAAAATCAAGGTGAGCCGATGAGAAGGGTCTTTCGAACTCTACGGCAGATTGTAGATGTCCATGATGATGTGGAAATTGTCTATCCCGTTCACCTGAGCCCAGCGGTTCAGGAAGCGGCTAGAGAAATTCTGAGTGACAATGAGAAAATTCATCTGATTGAGCCTTTAGATGTGTTGGATTTCCATAATATCGCAGCTAAAAGCTACTTTATCATGTCAGACTCAGGCGGAGTGCAGGAAGAAGCGCCTTCCTTAGGTAAGCCTGTACTAGTACTTCGTGATACAACAGAGAGACCAGAAGGAGTTGAGGCCGGCACCTTGAAGCTGGTCGGTACAGAAACTCAAGCAGTAGCAGAGGCAATGGAAGCCCTGCTGACAGATGAGTCACTCTATCAGGAAATGGCCCAAGCCAGCAATCCGTATGGTGACGGTAAGGCTTCTGAGCGGATTGCTCAAGCTATTGCCCACTATTTTAAGCAAACAGCTAGACCAGAAGAATTTAAGACAGGAGTAAAAAATGTTTAGGAAAAAAGGACTAGAAAAATCATTAGCAGTCTTTGTACTGGCAATTGGACTAATTCTTTTCTACAGTTGGAATTTTGCAGCTAACATATTTTATATCGGAATCGCGCTGATTTTATTAGGTATTTTTAGTGTCTTTGTCCTATCTGATCTCTTGGTGACATGGGCTATGATTCTGGGTGTGGTTATCGCAACTCTGATCTTGCTCTTTGATGTAACCTACCTACCGGACAATCAAGTTCTCTTCTTGCTTTATGTCTTCCCTGTCAGTGCTTGGCTGACCAGCCGAGTGAATTTCTATCTCCATCAGCGCTTGGGATTAGTGCAGGATGACAGTGAAGATGCTGCTGAGGCCTATGAAGAAATGGTTCAGAAAGTAAATCAGAAACAAGCTCCAGCCTTTCAGGCCTTGCTGGTCCATTGGGCGCACAATCATCATTTTTATCAAATTCACTCTCGGGAGTACAAGCGGATGCTCAAGAGAATTTTACGACTGCTTAACTGGGACTTCCAGAATGTAGAAACAGTTTACTATGTATCCAATGGTAACTTTCTCGTTCTGGTAGAAGATCTGGATCAGGAAGTCAAGGAATATTTCCAAGAGAAAGTGCGTGACGATTTAACGATGATGCACTTTGAGAATAAGAAAACTGACCAAAAAATTCAGTTTCAGTCCGGCAGTTTAAAACTTAATGCTCAAAACATTGACAAATTCCATAATTTCGATGACGCTTTGAGCAATCTGGAGCGTCAGCTTGAAACCGACATTATCGTAGAATACTAGGAGGTAAACACATGTCTTTAACAGAAGTATTTTTTATCATCTCTATGGTGCTAAGTATCTTTTTTGCTATTAGCTTTTTGGTCCTCTTCATTTATTATCTGGTTATTTACAATCGGGTCAATAAAAATTTTAGGGCGGTGACTCGTCATGATTAGTCAACTTATTATGATTGTCACTCTGTTCTCTATCTGGATGTCTCTGGCTTGGGCTTTGGTAATTTTATGTTCTTCCGTGCATTTCTGGATGAAACGCAGTGACTTCAACGTGGATACCAGCCCATTGGAACATTATCCTATGGTTACTGTCGTTGTCCCAGCTCACAATGAAGATGTGGTTATCGCTCAGACAACTAAGGCCATTCTGGACTTGGACTATCCTCATGACCGAGTGGAAGTTCTGCTCTTTGCGGACAACTGCTCGGATGACACTTATCAAGAAATGCTGAAAGTTCAGGCTATGCCTGAGTACGCTGGACGCAATATTACAATTACAGACCGTACTGGTACGGGAGGTAAGGCAGGGGTGCTGAATGACGCCCTGAAGATGGCCAAGGGTGAATATATCTGTGTCTATGATGCGGATGCCATGCCAGAAAAGAATGCTCTTTACTTCCTAGTCAAGAAAGTTTTGGAAGATCCAGAACGCCACGTTGCTTCTTTCGGACGCAACAAGACTCGGAATGCCAATCAGAACTTCCTGACACGTTGTATCAACCAAGAAATCGTTGTAACTCAGCGTGTTTACCACGTAGGTATGTGGCACCTCTTTAAGATTGGGCGGATTCCAGGTACGAACTTCTTGATTAACACTGAGTTTGTTAAGAGTATCGGTGGTTGGAAAAATGGTGCCTTGACAGAGGATACGGAAATTTCCTTTAAGATTATGCAGAGCGGCAAGCTGATTGCTTTGGCTTATAACTCAGAGGCCTTCCAACAAGAGCCAGAAACCCTCAAGTCCTACTACATGCAGCGTAAGCGCTGGGCTAAGGGGAATTACGAGGTAGTTCTTGCCAACTTCAAACATCTTTTTAGTGGCGGTAACTGGCGCGTGAAACTGGAAGTGTTCAATTATTCTTGTATCTTCTTCTGGTTTAATTTGGCAATTGTCTTATCTGACTTGGTTTTCTTTGCTAACGTAGCCGCAATGATTACCCAGCTCTTTGTACCGGATGTGCGGATTCCTTTCGCTTTTGATGCTCAGAATATCTATATCGTCCAGCTGATGCTCTTTAACTGGCTTCTGATGATTTTGCTTTATCTTTTGCAGATCAATATCGCCCTGGCTTCTCAGTTTGGACAGGCGACCACCAAACAGATTTGGCTGGCTCTTGTGTCCTATTTGACTTACTCTCAGCTCTTTATCGTTGTTTCTTTAGATGCAGTAGGATCTGTTATCTTGGACAAGATTTTGAAGCGGAAAGAAACCAAGTGGGTTAAAACAAAACGATTTGCAGGTTAGGAGAAAGTGTGAAAAGAACAAGATTAAGATTTATTTGGTTTGTGACAATTCTGGCTGTTTTGGCTGGTATCCTGTTGTACACCCGCATGGGCAGTACTCCTAATATCAAAAAGAAGATATACAGCCAATGGTCTAAAGAATATGTCGTAACCAAGGACAAATTGTCTTATATCAGGACGACAAACAGTAAGACTGAAGATGTTGTGCTGTCTGAGGCACAGGGTTATGGCATGGTGATTGCTGTGGATGCAGCTAAGCAAGGCGATGCCAGTTCGGCTGATTTTGAAAAGCTCTACCAATATTATCTAGCTCATCGTCTGAAAGATACCCAACTCATGTCTTGGAAACAGACGATTAAGGATGGTAAGAGCAACCATGAAGACGAAAACAATGCTACAGACGGCGATCTCTACATTGCCTATGCTTTGATTCAGGCGGCTAAACAGTGGCCGGACAAGGCTAAAGAATATCAAGCTCAGGCTCAGGCTATTCTGAAAGATGTCTTGGCTTATAACTATAATGAAAGCAATGGCGTTTTGACGGTTGGGAACTGGGCAAATGCAGAATCAAAATTTTATAATCTCATGCGGACTTCTGATACCTTGCCGCAGCAGTTCCAAGCTTTCTATGAGCTGACAAAGGATAAGCAGTGGCTGACAATCCGAGATAACATGCTCAGCAAACTTGAAGCAATCAGCGCTGATAACAAGACTGGTTTGATACCAGACTTTATCTGGGTTGACGGTGACAAAGTTCGGGCTGCTGAGCCTGATACGGTTGAGTCTGCAAATGATGGCTATTATTCTTATAATGCATGCCGGCTTCCTTACAACCTGGCTCAAAGCAAGGATGAAAAAAGTCAAAAAATGCTGAAGAAGATGTTGAGCTTCTTCCTCAATCAAGAAAAGATTTATGCGGGCTACAACCTGAAAGGCAAGGCTCTCAATAGCAATCAGGCTGGCAGCTTTACCGCACCAGTATTCTATGCGGCTAACAACAATATAGAATTCCGCAAATTAGTACAGCAGAATAAATATCTCTTCATGCAAGGTTTGCCGTCAGACAATTACTATGACGCAGCTGTGACAACGATGGTTGCTTTAGAAACGTTATAATGCAGAAACAAGCAGAATAAAAATTTTGCTTAAGATCATGCAGACAATAGGGTGGGACAAAACGGTGTTTGTCCCACTTTTTTTGGAGGAAAAACCTTGCGATTTTTTTCACAAACTGTTAAAATAAAATGGAAAACATTCATCATAACATAACAATAGAAAGGATAGCCTATGAAAGCCTATACTTATGTTAAGCCGGGATTTGCCCAGTTTATAGATGTTGATAAACCTGTCGTACGCAAGCCAACAGACGCTATTGTCCGTATGGTTAAGACCACTATCTGCGGGACTGATCTTCATATTATTAAAGGAGACGTACCTGCCTGCAAGAGCGGTACTATTCTGGGACATGAAGGCATCGGTATTGTTGAAGAAGTTGGTGACAGTGTAACCAATTTCAAGAAGGGCGATAAGGTTCTGATTTCCTGTGTTTGTGCCTGTGGCAAGTGCTATTATTGCAAGAAGGGCATTTATGCCCATTGTGAAGATGAAGGTGGATGGATTTTCGGGCATTTGATTGACGGAACTCAAGCTGAGTATCTGCGCGTGCCGCATGCTGATAATACTCTCTATCACACACCGTCTGATTTATCAGATGAAGCCTTAGTCATGCTGTCAGACATCCTGCCAACAGCTTATGAAATAGGAGTTTTAAAAGGTAAAGTAGAGCCTGGATGTACAGTAGCTATCGTTGGCTCTGGGCCAATTGGTCTCGCGTCTCTGCTGACAGCTCAGTTTTATTCTCCGTCAAAGATTATCATGGTTGACATCGATGAGAATCGTTTAGATACGGCCATGGCCTTTGGGGCAACAGATAAGGTAAATTCAGCGAATGCTGAAAAAGCTGTGCAGGCTATCTTTGACTTGACAGATGGACGTGGAGTTGATGTAGCCATTGAAGCAGTAGGGATTCCAGACAGTTTTGATCTTTGTCAGAAAGTCATTGCCGTTGATGGAACCATTGCTAACTGTGGAGTTCATGGCAAACCTGTAGAGTTTGAGTTAGATCGGCTCTGGATTCGAAATATCAATGTGACGACCGGGCTGGTATCTACCAATACTACTCCACAGCTGCTAAAGGCTCTGGAAAGTCATAAGATTGAGCCAGAAAAGCTAGTGACTCATTACTTTAAGTTGAGTGAAATTGAAGAAGCTTTCAAGGTTTTCGGCCAAGCTGCGAACCATCATGCCATTAAGGTTATTATAGAAAATGACCTCTCTCCAGTCCAATAAAATTCTTAAGTTGTCTTTTACCTATCCCTTTTAATCTTTGGTTAAAAGGGTTTTTTATATTGTTTTCTGATTTTGAGCAAAATAGTTTTGTTCGTCAAAGAATTCATATATAATATACGGTACAAAGAGAGGACGAGTATGTTTTGTGTAATTGAGATGTACGGGGACTATGAACCGTGGTGGTTCCTGGATGGCTGGGAAGAGGATATCGTTGCAAAAAAGCAGTTCGATGATTATTATGAAGCCCTTAAGTATTATAAAAACCGCTGGCTGCAAATGGCAGACCAGTCACCTTTGTATAAGAGCCGCAGTGATTTAATGACAATTTTTTGGGATCCGGAGGATCAGCGCTGGTGCGAGGAGTGCGATGAGAATGTTCAGCAGTATCATTCGCTGTTTTTGCTGGAGAATGAGTGCAAGATTCCTAAGAGCAAGTATCGGCCAGGCTATACTAAGCAGAACGGCCTTGAAAAGCACCGAGCTTGCTCAGTCAAACTAAAATCCGCTAAGCCTCTTTAAATCGAAAGAATATATTTTGCAAATCTGATAATAGAGCAGCAGAAGAGACCTAACTTGTTAGAAGTTAAGTTTCTTCTGCTGTTTTTTCTTTTTCTGGATTTTTTGCGAATAGTAAGGTGAGGAGGATGTATGGTTCAAGAAATTGCAAAAGAAATGATTAGGCAGGCTCGGCAAGAGGGGGCGCAGGATATTTACCTCATTCCTAAGACTACTTGCTATGAGCTTTATATGAGAATCGGTGATGAACGTCGCTTTATAAAAACTTATGATTTCGAGATTCTGTCAGCTGTTATCAGCCACTTTAAGTTTGTCGCAGGTATGAATGTTGGAGAGAAGCGCCGAAGTCAGCTGGGGTCTTGCGATTATGACTGTGAGGAAGCCAAGGTTTCAATCCGGCTGTCGACAGTTGGGGATTACCGTGGTTTTGAAAGTCTGGTCATCCGACTCCTGCATGACGAAGACAGGGAGCTGCGCTTTTGGTTTGAGCAATTGCCGGAGCTGCGCAAGAAAATTCAGGCTCGCGGTCTCTATCTTTTTTCGGGTCCTGTTGGCAGTGGCAAGACGACCTTGATGTACCATTTGGCTCAGCTCAAATTTTCTGGCCAGCAGGTTATGTCGATTGAAGATCCGGTTGAGATTAAGCAAGAGGCTATGCTGCAGCTGCAGCTGAACGAAACCATTGGCATGACTTATGACAGTCTAATTAAGCTGTCTCTGCGACATCGGCCGGATCTTTTGATTATCGGGGAAATCCGTGATCGAGAGACAGCTAGAGCAGTGGTTCGGGCAAGTTTGACCGGAGCTACGGTCTTTTCAACAATTCATGCCAAGAGTGTTCGCGGTGTCTATGAGCGGCTTTTGGAATTGGGCGTTAGCGAGGACGAGCTAAGAATGGTGCTTCAAGGTGTTTGTTACCAGCGTTTAATTGGGGGAGGAGGTGTCGTTGATTTTGTCAGTCAAAACTATCAAGAGCACGAAGCCGCAGTCTGGAATCAGCAGATTGATCAGCTTTTTGCAGAAGGACATATCAGTGTTGAGCAAAGGCAGACAGAAAAAATTGTCTACGCCTAAGCAGAAAAAGATTGTTGAGCTCTTTCATAATCTCTTCAGCAGCGGTTTTCACTTAGCAGAGATTGTAGACTTTCTGAGACGAAGTGCCTTGCTGGAGGAAGTGTATGTCGCAGAAATGCGGGCAGGCTTGTCAGCTGGTCAGTCCTTTTCAGAGATTGTCAGTCGACTGGGATTTTCCGACAGCGTTGTAACCCAGCTTTCCTTATCTGAGCTGCATGGCAATCTGACACTTAGTCTGGGCAAAATTGAGGCCTATCTGGAAAATCTGTCCAAGGTTAAGAAAAAATTGATAGAGGTAGGGACCTATCCTCTCATGCTGCTGGGCTTTTTGGTCCTTATCATGCTGGGCTTGCGCAACTATCTTCTGCCTCAATTGGACAGCCAGAATCTAGCTACCCGGCTGATTAATCACCTGCCTCAGATCTTTTTGTGGAGCAGCTTTGCTTTAGCTGTCTTGGTTTCATTGGCTGTCTTTTACTATCGAAAGTCTTCCAAGATTCGTTTTTTCAGCAAACTAGCAGCTCTGCCCTTTATTGGACGTTTGGTACAGGCTTACTTGACCGCTTATTATGCTCGTGAATGGGGAAATATGATTGGCCAGGGCTTGGAACTGAGTCAGATTTTTGCGATTATGCAGGAGCAGCCTTCCCAGCTCTTTCAGGAAATAGGAGAAGATATGGCTGCTGCTTTGCAAGGCGGTCAAGGCTATGCGGACAAGGTGGCGAGCTATCCTTTCTTTAAGAAAGAATTGTCCCTGATGATCGAGTATGGTGAGGTAAAGTCCAAGTTGGGGAGTGAACTGGAAGTCTATGCTGAAAAGACTTGGGAGGAATTTTTCCTACGTATCAACCGGGCCATGAATTTCATTCAGCCCTTAGTATTTATTTTTGTTGCCTTAGTGATTGTTTTACTTTATGCGGCAATGCTCTTGCCCATTTATCAGAATATGGAGGTTCATTTGTAATGAAAAAACTTAATACCTTAAAAGTTCAAGCATTCACCCTTGTGGAAATGCTGATTGTCTTACTGGTTATCAGCGTACTCTTGCTGCTCTTTGTGCCTAATCTGACCAAGCAAAAAGATGCTGTTTCAGATACAGGAACTGCAGCGGTGGTCAAGGTAGTAGAAAGCCAGGCGGAGCTGTATGAATTGAAGAATACCAATGAAAAGGCTAGTCTGAGCAAGCTGGTCAGCGCAGGAAATATTAGCCAGAAGCAGGCAGATTCTTATAAGGCTTACTATGGAAAACACAGTGGTGAAACTCAAACGGTTGCCAATTAAGGCTTTTACGCTGCTGGAAAGTCTCCTCGTTCTTTTTGTCGTTAGTTTTCTACTACTAGGCTTATCTGGCTCGGTGAGGGCTGGCTTCAATCAGGTTCAAGAGCAACTCTTCTTTTTAGAATTTGAGCGGCTCTATCAGGAGACGCAGAGGCTGAGCTTAGCTGGGCATGAGAAGCTTTCTATCAAGATTTCAGGACGGCAGATTTCCAATGGCTATCAAGAGCTGGATTTTCCACAAACTTTGCAGGAACATGAGCAGCAGGTCATTCAGTTTGACCGGGCTGGGGGAAATTCATCGCTCAGCAAAATTACTTTTCAGACGGAGGACAGGACAGTTGTTTACCAGCTTTATATGGGCAATGGCAAGTTTAAAAAGACGACATCTTCAAGCTAGCATTCTGCTGGAAGCTCTGGTAGCCATGGCAGTTTTTGCGGCTATTGCCAGTCTGCTTCTGGGCCAGATTAGCCGGTCTCGTAAAGAGCAGCAGATCCTTCTGCAGCAGGAAGAGGTGCTTCGGATAGCTCGTATGGCCCTGCAAACAGGACAAGAAGAGCTTCATATCAATGGAATTGCTGTGCGTCAGCTTAAGACAGATAAGCAGCTGCTAGTCTATCACGAAGGGGAGGTAGTCATCCGTGTCCAAAAACCTTAAAGTCAAGGCCTTTACTCTCTTGGAGGCTTTAGTAGCCTTGCTGGTTCTCAGTGGCGGTGTGTTAGTCTTTCAGGCCATGACCCAGCTCTTATCTTCAGAACTGCATCAGCAGGAAAACAATCAGCAGCAAGAGTGGCTTTTGTTTACCGACCAACTGGAGACGGAGCTTTCTCGAAGTCAATTTGACAAGGTAGAAGACAATAAAATCTACATCAGACAAGATGGCAGGGACCTGGCCTTGGGTAAATCTAAGGGCGATGATTTCCGTAAAACAGATAAGAGTGGTCGCGGCTACCAGCCGATGATTTATGGTTTGGAAGCAGCTGATGTGCGTCAGGACGGTAAGCTTGTCCATCTTCATTTTCGCTTTGAAAAAGGCTTAGAGAGGGAGTTCGTCTATCGTGTGGAAGAAGAAAGTTGAGGCAGGTATTTTACTGTATGCGCTGCTGATGGCCGCAGTCTTTAGCCTGCTCCTGCAGTTTTATCTCAACCGTCAAGTCAGCAGTCAGCGTTTGCAGCTTTTCAACAGGGAAAGGACGGAAGCCTATGCAATGGCAGTTCTGACAAAAGCTACAGCCAAGGATGATAGCGGTGAGATGGAGTTTGAGCAAGGCAAGGCGGCCTACCGTAAGGAAGGGAAGGAACTGGAAATCAGCAGTCAGCTCAGCAGCGGGCATTCCTATTCCTTTACTTTTACCATTTCTAAGAAGGAGGAGGAGAAAGCTAAGGAAGACAAGAAACCAACTGACAAAAAAGAGAAAGCAATTTCGGACGAAGCTGGTAAGTCGGACTAATATAACTGTAAAATCTTTGTAATTTTATATATCTTGGAAAGGGGCCTTATTTTTGGTATGATAGGATGAACGGAGGATTCCATGAATTTTGAAAAGATAGAACAAGCTTATACTCTGATTCTCGAAAACGTCCAGAATATCCAAAACACTCTGGCGACCAATTTTTACGATGCTCTGATTGAGCAGAACGGCATTTACCTAGATGGAGATACTGACTTACAAGAAGTTCTGGTCAACGATGAAAAAATCCGCGCTCTGCATTTGACCAAGGAAGAGTGGCGGAGAGCCTATCAGTTTATCCTGATGAAGGCTGCCCAGACGGAGCCCATGCAGGTCAACCATCAGTTCACTCCTGATACAATTGGTTTTCTGATTACTTTCCTGCTGGACCAGCTAGCTCACGGAGAGGAAGCTGATGTATTAGAAATCGGCAGCGGGACTGGAAATTTGACGGAGACTGTTCTCAATCATACCCAAAAGAAGATTGACTACTTAGGTCTGGAGCTAGATGATTTATTAATTGACCTTTCTGCCAGCATTGCAGAGGTTATGAACTCTAAGGCTCACTTTGCTCAGGGGGATGCAGTTCGACCTCAGGTTCTGAAAGAGAGTGATATCATTATCAGTGATTTACCGGTTGGTTATTATCCAGACGACAGTATCGCCTCCCGCTATGAAGTGGCTAGTCCGGATGAGCACACTTATGCCCATCATCTCCTGATGGAGCAATCACTCAAATATCTGAAGCCAGGTGGTTATGCTATATTTCTGGCGCCAAATGACCTCTTGACCAGCGCTCAAGCTCCGTTGCTGAAAAAATGGCTCCTAGCTAAGGCTCAGTTTATCGCGATGATAACTTTGCCAGAGTCTATTTTCTCAAGCAGCAAGCATGCCAAAACTCTTTTTGTCTTGAGGAAGCAAGAAGCTAACAACGTTCAGCCTTTTATCTATCCTCTGCGGGATTTGCAGGATCATGATGAAATGTTTAAATTCCGCCAAAGTTTTCAAAACTGGTACAAAGATAGTGAAATTCAAACAAAATTTTGATATAATGATTTTGAAAACGCTTAAAGAGGTGAAGAAATGTCGAAAACAATTTCTATTAATGCAGGAAGCTCAAGCTTAAAATGGCAACTTTATCAGATGCCAGAAGAAAAGGTCTTGGCTAAGGGCTTGCTGGAACGGATTGGTCTCAAGGATTCTATTTCAACAGTGAAATTTGACGGTCGGTCAGAGAAGCAGGTTCTTGATATTGAAGATCACACGCAGGCCGTAAAAATTTTGCTGGATGATTTGAAACGCTTTAATATCATTGAATCTTATGATGAGATTACCGGTGTGGGCCATCGTGTTGTGGCTGGCGGTGAATACTTTAAGGATTCAGCCCTTGTTGATGAAGAAGTGATTCAAAAGGTAGAGGAGTTGTCTCTTCTGGCTCCATTGCATAATCCAGCCAACGCTGCAGGCATCCGTGCGTTTAGAGAAATTCTGCCAGACATCACCAGCGTGGTAGTCTTTGACACCTCTTTCCATACAACTATGCCAGAAAAAGCTTATCGCTATCCGATTCCGACTAAATATTACACTGAAAATAAGGTTCGCAAGTACGGAGCTCACGGTACCAGCCATGAGTATGTAGCGAAAGAAGCTGCTAAAGTTTTGGGTCGTCCGATTGAAGAACTCAAGCTTATCACCTGCCATATCGGTAATGGAGCTTCCATCACAGCAGTTGACAAGGGCGTTTCTGTAGATACCTCTATGGGATTCACACCACTTGGCGGCGTCATGATGGGAACGCGGACTGGGGATATCGACCCAGCTATCATTCCTTACCTGATGCAATACACAGATGACTTTAATACTCCGGAAGATATTAGCCGCGTTTTGAATCGTGAATCTGGCTTGCTTGGAGTTTCTGAGAAGTCAAGTGATATGCGTGATATCCATGAGGCGATGCGGGCAGGTGATGCCAAGGCTCAATTAGCCAACGACATTTTTGTAGACCGGATTCAAAAATACATTGGTCAGTATCTTGCCGTCTTGAATGGAGCTGATGCTATCATCTTTACCGCAGGAATCGGTGAAAATTCTGTGACCATTCGTGAACTGGTTATTAATGGTATTTCTTGGTTTGGCTGTAACGTAGATCTAGAAAAGAATGTGCGTGGTGCAGAGGGCGTGATTTCCAGTCCTGATGCCAAGGTCAAAGTCTTGGTTATCCCGACTGACGAAGAATTGGTCATCGCGCGTGAAGTTGAACGTTTTAAAACTCAATAAATCCAAAAGCTCAGTTTGACTGGGCTTTTTATATGCTTTAAGAAAGGATTTTCTTGGTTGCTGGCCTTGAAAACATTGAGCGATTCGTTCTCATAGTCACTATCAGTATTGGCTCTCAATACGTGATATATAAAATGCTTGCAGTTAAGAATTGTCTATACAAAATAAGAAAATTGAGCTATACTAGGAAGGAAAAGGAGGAAGATATGAAAGCAATTCTAAAAAAATTAGAGTACATCCTACTGACTTTGTTTGTCTTATTTCTCAGCCAGATATCATTTATATTTATCCGGCAAATGACATCTTCTGAGAAGAGTTTTTCAGCTGGACAGACTATCTTTGTGCTGGTTGCATATCTTTTGATTGTCTTTTTTGTTCTGAGAATGGCTAAGCAAGAAGAACTGCTGAGCCTTGACTTTAGCTTTTTTAAATGGTCTTCGTTTGGCTGGTTAGCTGTTTCTAATGTTGTCATGATTGGCGTCAACATGCTGGGAGCAATTATCATGCTGCTGGAAGGTCAGGCCATTTCTACTGCTAATCAGGATGCCTTGAATGCTTTATTTCAGCATGTACCCAAGATTTTATTAGTGGTAGGTGCCGTGATTCAGGCTCCTATTTTGGAAGAGGTGGTCTTTCGTGGCTTGATTCCTCAGAAGATTTTTACCAAGCATTATGTTTGGGGATTGGTTGTAGGAGTCATTCTTTTCGGTCTTTTTCATGGCCCGACCAATATCGGCAGTTTTGTTATATATGCAGGTATGGGTGCTGTTTTAGCTGCGGTTGCTTATATATTTAAGCGTTTGGAAATGTCTATTTTGGCACACATGTTGAGAAATGGAGTTGCAGTACTCATCATGATACTGACAGGTTTGGTGAACAAGTAGGAAAGCAGAGAATATCTGCTTTTTTGTCATTTGAGGCACAAATTAGGACATTTGAGGGGATTTCTCCCAGCTTGCTCTTACTTCTTCTATAATGATAAGAGAAGAATGGAGAGAATATGCTGAAATTAGAGAAAATCATTCAATTGTTATTACTGGCTATGTTGACTCAGACGGGACTGCTACTCATGTTTCATCCAATGCCTCATCGCTTGGTCTTTAGTCAGGCTAATCTGCTTTTTATGGTGGGCTTGCTGGGGTTGCTTTTTTGTTGTGCCTTTTATTTTTCCAGAGAACTTCAGGAAATCAAAGGTTCCCTGCGGCAGTCAAGCAACTATCGACACTTGCTTTTCTTGTATTTTTTGATGATTTTGGTCAATGCTGCGGGGGTTCTTCTGCTGTGTGGCAAGGAGGTGCAGTCAGGACAGGCGGTGGAGCAGATGCTGACGGAGAGTTTTCTGTCATCTTCTCTTTTGCTTCTGGGGATTGACATCGTCGTTTTATCCCCTGCGGCACCGAAATTTATTGACGAGGCCTCCTCTCTTCGCTATCGGAAGAGCTGGGGGATTGCACTAGGTTTGCTCTGCTTTTCCCTTGCGAAAAATCTTCAGGAAACTCTGTGTTTTCTCTCCTATCTAGTTTTGGGACTAGTCTTTGCCCATCTCCTCAGGCCTTATTTTCAGCGTTTGGAGCTGTCTATGCTGGCCCATATTCTCAGAAATATGATTATTCTCAGCCTTTTACCCTTTTGCTTTTAGAAAGTGTTTTGTCAAATAGAAGAATTATGGTAAAATGGTAAATGAAACAAGGGACTAGACAAGGTCTTCTTGTGAAGTCGAGTGCAGTTCATAGGACTGGATGCTGCATCTGCTGAGAGCTTTGCGGTACACTAGATGAGTGTGCCTTTTTTGTTGAAGAGCAGGGCAGTCGATAGAAATGAGATGAAAATCAATGGTGAATCTAAAAGCAATTGCTCCAGATGGCCGAACGGGCCTCTGTGGCATTATCAATGCGACGCCGGATTCCTTTTCAGATGGTGGGCGCTACAATACGGTTGAGACGGCATTGGCTCAGGCTAGAAAGCTGATTGCTGAGGGAGCTCACATGCTGGATATTGGTGGTGAGTCTACTCGGCCGGGCAGTCATTTTGTGGCTATTCAAGAAGAGATAGAACGGGTTGTGCCGATCATTGAAGCTATTCGTCGGGAAAGTGATATTGTGATTTCTGTGGACACTTGGAAGTCGGAAGTGGCTGCAGCGGCATTGGCTGCGGGTGCAGATATCATTAACGATATTACCGGTCTTTTGGGTGATGAAAAGATGGCAGAGACTGCTGCGAAATATGGCGCGCCAGTCATTGTCATGTTTAATCCAGTGATGGCTCGTCCTCAACATGCCAGCTCAAAAATTTTCCCAGAATTTGGCTTTGGTTCAGCCTTCATAAAGGAAGAGTTATCTCTTTTTGCAGAGCTGCCGATTGCAGAACTGATGTGGAAGTGTTTTGAGAAATCTTTGAAGGTGGCTGAAAATGCTGGCCTTTCGCGTGAGAATATCATGCTGGATCCAGGGATTGGTTTCGGTTTGACCAAGCGGGAGAATCTTCTCATTTTGCAGGAGCTGGATAGTCTCCATCAGGCTGGTTTCCCTATTTTTCTTGGAGTTTCTCGTAAGCGGTTTCTCGTTAGTATCTTAGAAGAAAACGGCTTTGAGGTCAATCCTAATACTCAGGAAGGCTTTGAAAACCGAGATACAGCTTCAGCCAATCTGACTAGCCTTGCGGCCAGCAGAGGTGTTGAAGTTGTCAGAGTACACGAAGTGGCTAAGCACCGGATGGCTGCTGCGGTTGGCGATGCGATTCGTCTAGCACAGCAGACAGAAGATCTCAATCTAGGTCAGTACAAGTAAGATGAAAAAACAAGAATTACCTGATTTAAGTTGGCTGGAAGCCTATCGGACAGCCAGTCCCAATTTTGGCTTGGAGCGGATGGAGCGTTTGCTGGAGCTGCGGGGGAATCCGCATTTGCGGCTGCCAGTCATCCATATTGCAGGGACTAATGGCAAGGGCTCGACCATTGCCCATCTGCGCCAACTTTTGGAGGTGCGAGCCCTGCGTGTTGGCACTTTCACCTCTCCCTACCTAGTCAGCTACAATGAGCAGATTGCCATTAATGGCAATGCTATTTCCGACCAAGACCTTCAGCGATTGCTGAGCCTTTATCAGGACCTCTTAGCCCAGCATGCGACAGACTCTAGCTTGCAGGGGGTGACTGAATTTGAGATTGTGACTGCTCTAGCTTATGATTATTTTGTCCAGCAGCAGGTGGATGTGGCTATTATCGAGGTCGGCATGGGTGGGCTTTTGGACAGTACCAATGTCTGTCAGCCTTTGCTTACTGCTATCACGACAGTCGGTCTGGATCATGTAGCCTTGCTAGGTGACAGTCTAGAGGCTATTGCCCAGCAGAAAGCTGGCATTATCAAGCCTAGAGTCCCTATTGTGACTGGTAGGTTGGAGCCAGAGGCTCTGGCAGTAGTCGAGCAAAAGGCTGCTGAAAAAGATGCTCCGCTCTTTTCTTGGTCTCAAGACTATCAAGTGGAACATCAAGAGTCAGAGGAGGGGGAGTGCTTTTCCTTTTCGAATGCCTATCGGGCCAAAGACTCGTATCAAACAGCTCTGATGGGACTGCATCAGGCAGATAATGCTGGACTGGCTCTGCACTTGTGTGACCTATACTGTCAGCTACAGTCGCTGACCTTATTGACAAAAGCAGATGTTGAGAGGGCCTTGCTTGCTGCTGTATGGCCTGGGCGTTTGGAAAGAATATTGGATCAGCCGCTTATTCTTCTGGATGGAGCCCATAATCCTCATGCTCTGCGGTCGTTAGCAGCGACATTGGACCAGCATTATCCGACTTATAAGAAGCACATTTTATTTGCTTGTATCCAAACCAAGGCCTTGGATGATATGGTGGAGCTGCTGCAAAAGATTCCCAAAGCAGCTATAAGCTTGACAGCCTTTGCTGATCCGCGGAGTTTTTCTAAAGAAAGTATGCAAGCCTTGGCTGAGCAGCAAGGCCTGTCTTACAAAGAATGGCCGGATTATTTAGCAGATTATTTAGCAGTAGAGCATGAGTCAGATGAACTTTTGTTGATCACGGGTTCTCTTTATTTTCTGGCTCAGGTTAGAAAATCAATCCTTGAGGATTGCAAGTTAGACTTTGCTGAGCGTCCTTCTCAGTCAAGTCAATTATCAAAAAATAAAAATGAACATAGGAGCATATATGGACACGAAGAAAATTGAAGCAGCTGTTGCCCAGATTATTGAGGCGGTTGGAGAAGACGGAAGCCGCGAAGGCTTGCAGGAGACGCCACAGCGCATTGCTAAAATGTACCAGGAAATCTTTGCTGGGCTGGGCGAGACTGCTGAGGAGCATCTGGCCAAGTCTTTTGAAATCATTGACAATAATATGGTAGTGGAGAAGGATATTTTCTTTCATTCCATGTGTGAGCACCACTTCCTGCCATTTTACGGGAAGGTTCACATCGCCTATGTGCCTAATGGTCGGGTAGCAGGCCTGTCCAAGCTGGCCCGAACGGTAGAAGTCTATGCCAAGAAACCGCAGATTCAAGAGCGATTGACCGTAGAGATTGCTGAGGCCTTGATGGACTATCTGGGTGCTCAAGGGGCTCTGGTCTGGGTGGAAGCTGAGCATATGTGTATGAATATGCGCGGAGTCAGAAAGCCTGGCACTGCAACGGTTACTACAGCAGCGCGTGGCGTTTTAGCGACGGATAAGGATCTGAAAAATGAAGCTTACAAGCTGATGGGACATTGATCTTATCAGTGGTGGAGCATGTTAGGAAAGGTTAGATAGTTTTATCAAGGATAAAATGCAGAAACTTGAATCAGAAAGGACAAGAGAATGGATCAGCTGCGCATAAAGGATTTGGAAGTATATGCTTATCACGGTCTGTTTGGAGCAGAGAAGGAATTGGGCCAGCGTTTTGTGCTGGATCTGATTTTGGATTATGATATGACTCGGGCTGCCAAAACAGGCGACCTGACAGCTTCTATCCACTATGGAGAATTGGCTCAGAATTTGACCCACTGGTGTCAGGAAAGCAAGGAAGACTTGATTGAGACGCTGGCTTATAAGCTGATTGATCGGATTTTTCTGACTCATCCTTTGGTGCAAAAGGTCAGCTTGGAGGTCAAGAAGCCTTGGGCACCGGTGCCGTTGCCTTTAGAGACCTGCTCAGTCAAGCTAGTGCGTCAGAAGCGGAAAGCTTTTATCGCTCTGGGCAGCAATCAAGGCAGCCCAGCTGCCAATCTGGATGCGGCTCTGGAAAAAATGGCCGAGCAAAATATAAGAATTTTGCAGGCATCAAGCCGCATTGAGACAGAGCCTTGGGGTGGCGTTGAGCAGGATCCGTTTCTCAATCAAGTTGTTGAAGTTGAAACCTGGCTCAATCCTGAGGAGTTGATGCAGACGCTCTTGGCTATCGAAGCGGATCTAGGGCGCGTGCGGGAGATCAAATGGGGACCTCGTGTGATTGATCTGGATATCCTTTACATAGGGCAGGAGGAGATATACAGTCCGGACTTGATTGTTCCTCATCCTTATGTGGCTGAGCGAGCTTTTGTCTTGCAATCTTTGGTGGAAATCGCTCCACACTTTGTCGATCCGGTGCAGAAAAAAAGCATCCGCCAGCTCTGGGATGCGGTTGAAAAATGAGAAAAGAAGCTTGTCGCAAGGCAAGTTTTTTTATTGTCTGAACTTTCTCTGAACTTACCCTTGTATACTAAAGAAAAATCAAAAGGAGTTCAGTATGGAACATATAGTGAAAATAGAAGGAGTCTGCAAAAAGCATGGGAGCAAGCAGATTTTAGAAGATATTTCTTTTACAGCTAGAAGCGGGCGGATTACAGCTTTTCTGGGTCCAAATGGTGCAGGGAAAAGTTCGACCTTGAGGATTTTGTTGGGGTTAGATCGGGCGACAACAGGAACTGCGACTTTTGATGGGCAAACCTATCAGTCAATGACCTATCCGCTCAGAACGGTAGGTGCAGCCTTTGACGGCATTGGCGGTCTGCCAAATCGAAAGGTCTATGACCACTTGAGGATTATTGCGGCGAGTAATGCTATTTCCAAGTCTCGAATCGATGAGGTTTTGGAGATGACTGGAATTACTCATAAGAGGAAGGACCTTTTGTCAAGCCTGTCTCTGGGGGAAGGTCAACGCTTGGGTTTGGCAGCAGCTTTGCTGGGTGATCCTCAGTTTCTCATATTAGATGAGCCGACCAATGGGCTGGATCCAAGTGGGATCAAGTGGTTTAGAAAGTTCATCCGTCAGCAGGCTGATTTAGGGAAAACGGTACTTCTATCTTCTCATATCCTATCAGAGGTGCAAATGGTGACAGATGATGTAGTCTTGATTCATCATGGGCGAATTATTGAGCAGGGACCATTGGAAGAGGTGCTGCAAGATTCAGACAGTCTAGAAGATCTCTTCTTTGATTTGACAGAGGAGGTTTAAGATGAAAGAAACGATGTCCTTATTGCATTCAGAATGGTTGAAAATCCGTTCAACCAAGGCTTTCAAAGTGAGTATGGCCTTCATGCTGCTATTGGTGCCTGCCGTATCCTGGCTAGAGGGCCGACAGTATTTATCTGTCGGCTTGGATGCCACACCTGAGACGGTTCCCGGTCTGGCAGAAGCCATTGACCCGCTGGAATATCTAGGCCTCAATGGTGCCTCTATGGCAGGCATGGTTTTGGTCATCTTAGCTGGAATTTTGGGAGCTATGGAATTTCAGTCTCATAGCTTGAGAACCAGTCTCTTGACCTGTAATAACCGCCTGAAGTTGCTTGTGGGGAAACTCATGACCTTTGCTTGCTTTTCTCTTGCCAGTAGCTTTTTATCAATCTACTGTAGTTATATGGTCATGCACCTGGCTTTAGGAAAGGAAGGGCTTGATCCGATTCTGCTCAATCAGGCAGCTTGGAGTTTGATTTTGTGGAAAACCTTATCTCTAACCCTATTAGGAATCCTTTCATTTTTGTTAGGTTTATTGGCTCGGACCATGCTAGTTCCTCTGCTTTTTCTCGTGCCACAGATCTATAATCTAGGAAACTACCTGGCAGCTCACACGAGTTGGGGAGCTTATCTGCCACAACCAGCAGGAGAGTTGTTTGCTGCAACGCCAACTTCCCAATATGCTAACAATCCCTTGCAAGGGCTCTTGATACTAGGCGCATGGTTACTAGTCATCGGCGGCATGACCTCTCTGCGCTTTTTGAAGACGGATTTAGGAGGGCACTACTGATGATAAAAGCTCTGCTTAGAAGTGAATGGATTAAGTTCCGTTCTTACTATTTCGCTCTTGGTGCCGCCTTGGTGGCTCTGGTAGTCGTTCCTTTTTTTCTGATGAATCTTGACTATAGTCAGACAGTAGTTGGCCAGACAAAGGCTCTGAGTGAGGCTTTACATGCCCTCTATCTGGCGCAGCCTGTCATCGTCATCTTTACTTCGCTCTATTTTGCCCAGGAGTTTGTCAAGTCTGGGATGCGAACGAATTTTCTAGCCGTATCAAATAGAAAGGCTTGGTTGGCTGGGAAATTCCTTTTTCTGGCCTTGCTGCTCTTGGCTCTCTACAGTGTCATGATAGGCAGCTGTTTCCTTGTTATGCTGGCTCGTTTTAACCTAGACTTTAGCTGGTCCTTATTGGGGAAATTCCTTTATTACAGCTCTTTTGGTCTTCTCAGCAATCTTTTTCTGGCTTTTTTAACTGCCGGCCTCGCTTTGCTCTTTCAATCTTGGGTTGTGCCGGTGTCGGTGCTCTTTCCTCTCCTGATTGGACTCAGCCGTTTATTGGCAACCTTCATCAAGGAAGCAAAATACCTGCCCGATCTGGCTACGCTAAATCTTTTTGAGTATGAAGGGCTTCAGCATTCAATAGATTTATCAGGTCTGGGGATACAGCTGTTCTGGTTAGCTTTGGTTTGGAGCTCTGCTATATTCTCAAGCTTGAAACGAGATGTTCGCTAGAGGTATGCTATAATGGAACTCATGAGACAGTATCGTATTTTGGTGGTTGATGACGACCGGAGCATTTTGAAGCTAGTGAAAAACGTCCTAGAGCTCGATGCTTATGATGTGACGACGCTTGATCGGATAGAAGAGCTAGAGCTGACGAATTTTGTCGGATATGACTTGATTCTGCTGGATGTGATGATGGAGCCTGTTAATGGTTTTGAGCTGTGTTCCTACATTCGTCCTCATCTTTCGTGTCCAATCATCTTTCTGACGGCTAAGGAGTTGGAGGCGGACAAGGTGGAGGGGCTCTTTCGTGGTGCAGATGACTATATTGTCAAACCTTTTGGGACCAAAGAATTGCTGGCGCGTGTCAGAGCTCATCTTCGGCGGGAGGAAAGACGTGAGGAGCGATATTCTGAAATTGCTTCTTGTCAATTTTATCTAGAGCGCTATGAAGTTGCCTGTTTTGGTAAAGTCTTGAAATTTTCAGAGCGAGAGTTTAAGTTGCTACATTTACTAGCTAGCAATCCCAAGCAGAGCTTTTCAGCTGAACGCCTGCATACCTTGCTTTACCCAGAAAGCTCAGAAACACAGCTTCGCTCCATCTCAGAATACGTATATCAGATTCGCCAAAAATGCAAACAAGAAGGGTTGCAAGCAATCGCAACAGTGAGAGGAGTAGGCTATAGATGGCAATTAGAACCCGAAATTTCAAAAGCCTAGTCTGGACAACCAGTTTAAAAATCGTCTTTTTCCATGTTTTGATTTTTGTGCTTATAGGCTATGAATTTACGCAAGGCAGTAATCACGTTCTTTTCACCTTATTCTTTTGGGCAGGGAGCTTACTGCTGATTACTTTTTATCATATTTTGAAATTGCTCCGAAAAATCGACAGGGAAATAAAAATGCTAAAGAGTGAGAAGCTTTTGGAAGAAAATCAAAGTCAGCTTTTTCGGATTGAGGAAATGCTAGAAGTCTACAGCGATTTACGGAGCAGCCACCAAGATAATGCTCGTCTTCTAGAAAGAGAGCAGCAGCATAATCAGGAGTTGATTTTACAGCTATCAGCAACATCGCACGATTTGAAGACCCCCCTAACTGTGATTAAAGGGAACTCTGAGCTCTTGGAATTGGCGCAGTTGGGCCATCCACAGGCAGACTATGCTGCTGAGATTTTGCAGGCTAGTCACAAGATGGAAGAGTATTGTGGCTCTTTGATTGATTACGCTAAGACTTTTCAGATTGATTCTAATCAGTTCAGTCAGCTTTCCTTAGGGGACTTTTTGGCTTATCTACAGGACGACTGGGCACTGTTCAGCAAACAGGAAAGCTATCGTTTCTATCTCCAAGAAGATTGTGATCTTAGTCTGATTTTGTCAATTCATTTGGACTATCTCAAACGGGCTTTGCTCAATATTTTACTGAATGCGCTTGAACATGCTAATCAGGATCAAAAAGAAGTGAAGCTATCTGTATCAGTTCATCAGGACCAGTTGGTTTTTGCTATCTGGAACAATGGCCCTGCATTTTCAGAGGAGATGCTGCTGGGAGCGGAACAGCTCTTTTATCAGAGTGACCAAAGCCGCAATTCAGCTAATCCCCACCATGGCATCGGCTTAGCCTTTTCTAAGCAGGTAGCTCTCTTGCACAGTGGTCGTCTGACCCTGCTCAATCCAGACCAAGGAGGAGCCTGTGTCGAGTTGACTGTGGCTTTAAAAAGCAAATAACAAAGGAAATCAATCAAGATGATGAAAGGACTGAAATGTTTAAACTTTCAGTCCTTTTTTTACCGCTTTCTTCTTGATAAAAGATGTAAAGGGAGCTATACTATATTTGAAAAGTAAGGTTTGTTTTACATTGTGAAAAGGAGGCAGCCTTGGAAAATCGAATTCAAGAATTGCGAAAAAGAAAAAAGCTCAGCCAGGAGGAACTGGCTGAGAAGCTAGAAGTTACGAGACAAACGATTATTTCTTTGGAAAAAGGCCGCTACAATGCTTCGCTGCTTTTGGCTCATAAAATTGCATCCTTTTTCGATTTAAGGATTGAAGAAGTTTTTCTCTTTGAGGAGGATGAATCATGAAATGGACTTATTTGTGTAAATGGATATTGGCTATTTTGGTGGTGGTTGGCTTATCTTATCTCCATTTGCAAGCCAATTTTATCCCTAAGGAAATCCTGCCTTTTGTGGGAATTTTCCTGATTGTGGTGATTTTGAAAATTTTTCAAGCGTATGAAAAATAGGAGGCTGACATGGAAACACTAACGAAACAAGAATTTAGGAAAAAACTTCAAAGGAAAGTTATCGTGGGGCGTATCTTAATCTTAATCATCTTGGTAGGACTGGCCTGGAGCCATTTTCATTCTCTGGATGATCAGCAGGAAGGAGTCATGGTCGGCATCCTGCTGGGGCTTTCTTTGATGACCATTCGGTATAATCTGGCCCTAAGACGGGAAGAAAATTTTGATAAGCTCTACATTCAGGTGACTGATGAGCGCAATCGCATGATTGACGAAAAGACTCGCACTCTACTTTTTAATATTCTTTTGCTGCTGGCAGCATGCTTGAGTGTCCTGTCCATGATTTTCCCAATCATCTTAAGTCTCAATCAGTTTCTGACCGTGACCATTATCCTGGTTTTGGGACTTTACTATCTCTTGCGTTTTCTCCTATCTAAGCGTTATTAACAAAAAAAGCTGGCGAAGCCAGCTTTCTAAACAAGCTTTTAACAGAGCTTGTTTTTATTTTCTATAGAGTCGATCATACTGGTAAACGGGGTCCATGGTTACATGGATGCCCAACTTACGCAGGACGTTTTTGTCTTCATCAGTCAGAGTGACAGTGGAGTGGGCCTCGCTGCCCTTGAGATTACCTAGTTGTTGCATGGCATTTGCCGCATCTTGATTTTCCATGGCTGTGATTGCCAGAGCCATCAAGATTTCGTTTGAGTGGAGGCGCGGATTGCGGCTGCCCAGATGATTGATTTTCAGGCCTTGGATTGGCTTGACATACTCAGGCTCAATCAGCTTGGTTTCTTTGGTAATATTGGCTAATTTCTTAATGGCATTAATCAAGACAGCTGCCGTAGGACCAAAGAGTTCAGAGGTCTTACCGGTTACGATTTTACCGTTTGGCAATTCCAAGGCCAGAGCTGGCTCGCTAGTGCTTTCAGCTTTATCGCGCGCAACAACTGTTACTTTACGGTCCAGCGGTGTGATGCCCAAGTCGTTCATCAAAAGTTCGATTTTCTTGACAGCAGATTCAGGAACGCGCTCCGCCTTGAAGTCCAGAATCGTCTGGTAGTAGCGACGGATGATTTCCTGTTGGGATGCCTCGATAGCTGCATCATTGTCTACAATGGCAAAGCCGACCATGTTGACACCCATATCTGTTGGAGAAGCATAGGGTGATTTGCCTAGGATGCGCTCCAGCATACGCTTGAGGACTGGGAAAATTTCAATATCACGGTTGTAGTTGACTGTAGTCTTACCATAGGTTTGCAGGTGGAATGGATCAATCATGTTGACATCGTCCAGGTCTGCTGTCGCTGCCTCATAAGCTAAATTGACAGGATGGTGCAGGGGCAGATTCCAAACTGGGAAGGTTTCAAACTTGGCGTAGCCTGATTTGATGCCATTGATTTGGTCGTGGTACATGTTGGACAAGCAAGTAGCCAATTTACCAGAACCAGGACCAGGTGCGGTCACTACGACTAGATTACGGCTGGTTTTGATGTAGTCGTTTTTCCCCATACCTTCAGGTGAGATGATATGGTCCATGTCGGTCGGATAGCCCTTGATTGGGTAGTGGATATAGGAGGCAATGCCATTCTTTTCCAGCTGGCTGCGGAAGAGATCAGCTGCCGGCTGACCGGAATACTGGGTGATGACCACTGAGCCTACATAAATATCCAGCTCGTTAAAGGTATCGATTAGTCGCAGAACTTCCTGGTCGTAGGAAATGCCCAAATCACCACGCGCCTTAGAGTGCTCAATGTTGTTGGCATTGATAGCAATGACAATCTCTACTTGGTCCTTGAGCTCTTTGAGCAGTCTGATTTTATTGTCCGGCTCATAGCCTGGCAAGACGCGGGCAGCATGGAAGTCTTCCAGCATTTTACCGCCGAATTCCATGTAAAGTTTGCCCTCAAATTGATTAATACGCTCCAAGATATGGTCGCGCTGCAGGTTTAAGTATTTCTCAGAATCAAAAGCAATTTTTTTCATGTATATTTTCACCTCTGCTAAGCATTATAACAAAATTTTCTTCAAATTGGAAAGTTGAAAGGGGAAGTATCAGACAAAAGAGATAGCAGCCCGAATGAGTAACGGGCTGCCTTTTGAGATTAATAGTTGGTAATCGTGTCCACCGTTGAGCGATCCAGCTTTTTGACCAGCGCTTGCAAGAAAGCTTGGGCTTGCAGGAAATCGTCCATGGCATAGAGGGTTTGGTGGGAATGGATGTAGCGGGCACAGACACCAATGGTGGTAGATGGTACGCCGCCGCTTTGGAGATGGGCAGCACCAGCATCCGTTCCGCCCTTGCCGCAGTAGTATTGATACTTGATACCGGCTTCCTCAGCAGTTGTCAAGAGGAAGTCCTTCATAGCTGGCAGCATGAGATGACCAGGGTCAAAGAAGCGAATCAGCGTTCCGTCGCCAATGGCACCTTGACCGCCATAGATGTCGCCCGCTGGGGAGCAGTCCACAGCCAGAAAGGCCTCAGGTGCAAATTTTGTCGTTGAAGCATGGGCACCACGCAGGCCAACCTCTTCTTGAACATTGGCACCGACATAGAGTTGGCTGTCTAGTGGTTGACCAGACAAGGCTTGAGCCAATTCGCTGACCATAAGGACGCCGTAGCGATTGTCCCAGGCTTTGGAGATGATGTTCTTGCCGTTTGCTGTGAGAATAGCAGAGCTGTCTGGCACGATAGTGTCTCCTGGACGGATGCCGTAGCTTTCGGCTTCTGCCTTATCCGCAAAGCCACCATCAAAGACAATATCTGCAATCTGTGGCATAACTGGTCCGCCAGATCCGCGCGTCAGATGAGGAGGGACTGAGCCTGAGATAAGGGGAATTTCCCGACCTTCACGGGTAAAAAGTTTGAAGCGTTGGCTGCTAACGACCAGCGGATTCCAGCCGCCGATTTCCACTACGCGGAAGGTCCCGTCAGTTTTGATCTCGCTGACCATAAAGCCAACCTCGTCCATGTGGGCCGCTACCAATACACGGGGAGCATTTTCAGCTTCTGCATGGCGTACCCCAAAGATACCGCCCAGGCCGTCGGTGACAACCTCATCGACATGGGGAGTAAGTTTTTCCCGCAGGTAGCTGCGAACAGGTGCCTCGTGACCTGAAATAGCAGAAAGCTCTGTTACTTCCTTGATTTTTGAAAATAATGTTGTCATAAACTTACCTTCTTTCTGCCCCCTATTTTATCACTTTTTGCGGTAAATGAGTAGGAAAATCTTATAGCTTGCCTGAGTCAAGAGGACTGCCCGCCCAAGAATCCAGCTTCTCCCAGGAAAATCTGGAATATTGTTTGTCGCCTCTGCTCTTTTGTGTTAAAATATTCTACATGAAAGCTAAAAAAATCATTTTAACCACAACCGTCCTTTTGGGGGCTGGAGCGCTGGCTTTTGGGGCAGCCAAAGTCGTACAGGAGCAGAAACGACTGCGTAATCGGGAGGAAATCGTCGAGCTTGTGCGAGATTTCTTTTCCAGTCAGGGTACTATTTCCTGCCTTTATGTCAAGCTCTACGAGTCCACAGATGACCGCTTGGTTGGCGGTCTGGTCCTAGAGGACGACCGTCATTTTGCTTTTGTCTATGAAAATGGTCAGCTAAGCTACGAGGAAGAAGCATAATTTTTCCTGTAAATATAGAGGAATTGGCTTCTTATGTCAATGATGGGGAGAAGACTGTCTTCTTTTTCACGGCTGGCTGGTGCGGAGATTGCCGATTTATCAGACCTTTTCTGCCAGAGATAGAAGCTGAAAATCCTGACTATCGCTTTATCCAAGTGGACCGTGATGCCTATTTGGATCTGGCCAAAGAGTGGGACATTTACGGGATTCCCAGTTTAGTAGTGCTGGAAAAGGGACAGGAGATTGGCCGTTTGGTCAATCGTGAACGCAAGACCAAGGGCCAAATCAATGAATTTTTAGCTAGTATAAGAGAAAAAGGGAGCGTAAAATGATTTTTACCTATAATAAAGAATATGTCGGCGACGTGTTGATGATTATTGCTGCGGACAATCAAGGGGCTAAACTGGCGGCTGAGCGCAAGGGACGGGTAGCGCGTGTTTACCGTGAAGATAATGGCCATACAGTAGCTTGGAATATTTTTGAGCAGTCTGACCTTTTTGAAATTGCAGAGCGCGGACAGGTCTTTTTGACAGATGAGCAAGTGGCTATTCTCAATCAGGAGCTGAGCAAGGAAGGCTTCCCAGCGGACTTGGTTAATGACAGCCAGCCGAAGTTTGTGGTTGGAGAAATTGTTGATATGGTAGCTCATCCAGATAGTGATCACCTGAATATCTGCCAAGTGCAGGTAGCTGCTGATAAGACCGTTCAAATCGTGGCTGGCGCTCCTAATGCCAAAGTCGGCCTCAAAACGATTGTGGCTCTGCCAGGTGCTATGATGCCGAAAGGGAATTTGATTTTCCCGGGAGAACTTCGAGGCGAAAAGAGTTTTGGGATGATGTGCAGCCCACGGGAACTTCAGTTACCTAATGCGCCTCAAAAACGCGGCATCATTGAATTATCCGATAGCGAACTAGTTGGAACCGCCTTTGACCCATCCAAGCATTGGCAGGGATAAGGGATAGGATTTAACATTCTAAAAAACTCAGAAATAGGCGATGTACCCTATAACAGCCGAAATATAAAAAAGAGCGAAACGATTTGTGTAGTCGTTTCGCTCTTTTTTATAGTAATAAATTTAGCGTTATAAATCTATCTCATGCTAATGGTAGAGAAAATAAATGATTAACAGATGAAAAATCAATCTAACACAATGATGAGTATAATGAATCTGCTTCTTACTTATTTTTCTGTCATGGAAAAAACTTACTGAGGTCAAAATTAAAAGAATGGATATTAAAGTTTTCAGTAAAAAATTGAAGAAAAATAAATTCAGAAGGGTTAGGAAAAATAAAAACGAACTGATGATTAATGAGATTTTGGAACTGCCCATTTTCTTTTTATAAGCGAAATAGGTTGAAAATAATAAAAAAATGGAATAAACAAAAACTATATAGCTCATTAGATATCCTCCGTAATCTAAAGTGATTTGTCTTACCAATCACCACACTGTCTCAAAAGAAGACGCTGTCGCTATTGCTTTGCGAGTCGGTTGATGATTGAGGAGTGGCTGTGGGAATCTGGCTCGGAGTACTGTATTTGTATTGGTAGATAAGGCTGTTTAGGCCGTGGTCTTCCAATAATTTGAGGCGTTTTCTCTTGAAAACAATACCGATGAGTTGGCTATCAGGATAGGCATAAATCTTATGACGGGGATGGTTAAAGGCTGCAAAGTCATGGAAGCCGTCCTCCATCCAAAGACTAATCTCGGATTCTTCACTGTCTCGGCTGTAGCGAGCATGACTAATCTGCTGCATAGGAATGCAGTAGGTGGCAGCTGATAAGAGTCCGCTATAGTGGTAGGTCACATAGTCGTGGTCAAAGGAGAGGATAGTCGCATGAATGGTTAGCCTGCGAATAGCAAAGATAAGGAGCAGTAAGAAGAAAGCAGCAACCAGCAGACTAATGACAAAGAAACTAGTGTCTTTGTAGGGGTTGGAGCTAGTCAGGTAGTCTACGGCAGCCCAGGCAGAAAAACCTCCGAACCACAGAGAAATCAGGATAAAAAGAATATTTTTCACAGGCGAATGTTTAATGGTCATCGGAGCCTCCGTCGTACAAATCTAGTAGAAAAGGGGCAGAAACTGCAACTTTCTTTTTTATCTTTACTATACCACATTTTTTTCACTTTTTGCCTCCTTTTACGAATGATAAGTTAGGAGGATATAAAATGTATAATAAAGTAATTGTAATCGGCCGGCTGACGGCTACACCTGAACTGCACAAGACTGCGAATGAAAAATCTGTGGCTCGTGCAACGGTCGCGGTTAATCGCCGTTATAAATCTCAGAGCGGTGAGCGTGAGGCGGATTTTGTAAATGTGGTTGTCTGGGGGCGTCTAGCTGAGACTTTAGCTAGCTATGCAAGTAAGGGCAGCTTGATTTCTCTGGATGGAGAGCTACGGACTCGTCGCTATGAGAAGGAGGGGGCGACTCATTATGTGACAGAAGTGCTCTGTCATAGCTTCCAGCTCCTGGAAAGTCGGGCCCAGCGCGCTCTGCGTGAAAATAATAGCGGAGCTGATTTGGCAGATTTAGTGTTGGAAGAAGAGGAACTTCCCTTTTAAGCAAGAAGCAAAGACTGGGAAATGACCTTGCTCTAAAAATTCATCATTCAGTTTTGCAGGATGCAAGATCTGTTTGACTGAAAGTCTATTTCTATCAAGCTTTTAAAAGTTTAATTATGATTGTCGAGGTGGGACTAAGAATCAAAAATCATGGATTTTTTAGATTCTGTCTCGCCTTTTTTATTGCCATTTCTGGAAAGATTTTGCTTTTTGGCGGCTTTGTAATATAATAATCCTATATGTTTCATAAAGGCGCTTACGGCATAGGGGGTGAAAAATGGTATCAGCTAAGGTCAAAAAACGGATACAGCATTATCAGAAGAAGGCTTTCTGGCCGCTTTTCATTCTGCTTATCTTGGGTTTGCTTTTTGTTTATTTCAAGGGCGTTCTGCCAGATGAGAAGCAGGTCAAGATTGGGGTGACCTACATGACCATGAACAATGACTTTTACAAGACCTTAAATGCGGAGCTGGAGAAGAAAACCAACCAGCAGGGCAGCCGGATCTACGTTCGGGATCCTGAGCTGGATGAGGGTAAGCAGAGCCAGCAGATTGACTTTTTTGTCCGAGAAAAGGTTGATGTCATTGTCATCAATCCGGTAAAAAGCAATAGTCCAAGTATTATTTCCGCTCTTCAAAAGGCCAAGAAAGCTGGTATTAAAATCATCGTAGTGGATGCGCCTATCAGTCAGGATGTAAAAGTGGATACGACCATTGTGTCTGATAACTACCAAGCAGGCGTCCTGATTGCCCAGGACATGATGAAGCGTCTGCCTTCTGCCAATATTCTCCTTCTAGAGCACCGCAATGCCGTCTCGGCCATGGACCGGATTCAGGGATTTATTGATACGATTGAAAAACAGCCTAGCTACAAGATTATTTCCCAGAAAGAAACACTAGGCCAGACTGAGGAAACCATGCCGCAGGTCAAAGGGGCTCTGGATGAAGGTTTAGACTTTAATGTAGTTATGGCGCTCAATGATCGAGCAGCCATCGGGGCCTTGGCTGCTATTAAAAATCAAGGTCTTGATAAGAAAATCTCAATCTATGGCGTGGATGGTTCACCAGATATCAAAAACTTTCTGGCTACGACTAGCGATATAGAGGGAACCGTGGCCCAATCGCCCATTCAGATGGGACGCAAGGTGGCGCAGGTAATTGAGCTGATGCAAGAGGGGAAATCCTACGACAGCCAATACCTGATTCCAGTTCACTTAGTCAACAGGGATAATATCAGTCAATACACAGTTACAGGGTGGCAATAATGAGACCTCAAAAAAGTATATTTTACAGCAAAATAGCCCTGATGGTCATCAATCTGGTTGCCATTGTCTATAATGCGTCCATCTATCTCTTTGCGACCAACTATGTAGCAGCTAAGGGCTTCAGTCACTCGCTTTTGGAGCGTTTGGATGCTATTCCGGGCTCTCCCAGCTTGATTTTCTGGGTATCAATTAGCCTGTATGCCTGCCTGCTTTTGGTCATGTACTATCGCGAGCGCCACCCCAATCAGCTGTCCGTCTATGACAAGGCGACCATTATTGAAATCCTGCTCATGCTGGTCATCTTTTCTGTCTTACACTCGTCCTACAATGGCTTGATCCTCTTGGTGTTTGCGGATATTTTCTATGGCTCTAAGGAGTTCAATTCTTCCAAGGACAAGAAGTATTGGTTTTCTTTCATTATTTTGAGCTTTAGCATGCTGCTCTTGTCCAACTATGACCTCATGTCGCTCTTTATCAAGTTGCCTTCGCTGGATACCTATATTCGGTTTTACCCAGAGTCCGTCCGGCTGTTACTGCTTTTTGGTAAGAATTTCCTCTATTCTTTAAATATCGTCGTCTTTATGATTTCCTTGCTCTTCTATATCTTGTCAGCTATTACAGAGCGTCATCGGATTGAGGAAGAGCTGCGCATGGCTTCTCAGGCCAATCGCGAGCTAAACTCTTATCTGGCCTTGTCCGAAAAAATAGCAGAAGACCGAGAACGGAAGCGTATTGCCAGAGAGATTCACGATACATTGGGCCATGCCCTGACAGGAATTTCAGCGGGTATTGATGCGGTCAAGGTCTTGGTTGATATTGATACCAATCGGGCTAAGGAGCAGCTCAATAATGTCTCGGTCGTCGTTCGAGACGGTATTCGTGATGTCCGAGGCTCGCTCAATAAGATGCGACCGGGAGCTCTGGAAAATAACACTTTGAAGGAAGCTCTGATTAAGATTATCCGTGAGTATGAAGCTATCTCCAATTTGGAGATTCATCTCCGCTACGAATGGGATAATATTGACTTGGATATCGCCAAGGAAGACATTGTCTTCCGGGTGATTCAGGAGTCTATTACCAACTCTGTCCGCCATGGGCATGCCAAGACTATCTGGATTGAGCTGTTGGAGGAAGAGTCCTATGTAATGACCATTCAGGATGATGGTGTTGGCTTTGATGAACTCCACTATGGCTATGGCCTCAAGCAGATGCAGGAGCGCCTAATGATTATTGGCGGGAGCGTCTGCTTTGAAAATCGGGACGGTTTCTACACGCATATCGAAATCCCAAAAATAGGAGGAAGACATGATTAAGGTTTTAATAGCAGACGATCAGGCCTTGATTCGCGAGTCTCTGCAAATCATTCTGTCTGCCCACGCAGATATTGAGGTAGTCGGGACAGTTGGAGACGGCAAGGAAGTGCTGGAAAAGCTTCATCGGGTACGCCCAGATGTGATTTTGATGGATATTCGCATGCCAGTCATGGACGGTGTTCTCTGTACCAAGGCTGTCAAGGAGCAGTATCCAGATGTTAAGATTATTATTCTTACGACCTTTGATGACGATGAATTTATCTTCTCCGCTCTCAAATACGGTGCGTCTGGTTATATTCTCAAAGGGGTTTCGACAGAAGAGCTTCACGAAGCCATTCAGACAGTCTATCGGGGCGGAGCCATGATCAATCCCAATATTGCCACCAAGGTTTTCAAAATCTTTTCACAGATGGCCCAGTCCAACTTTGCTATTACAGTGACGGAGGAAAATATAGAGGACATGAGCCGGACGGAGTGGAAGATTATCCAGCAGATTGGCTTTGGGATTTCGAATAAAGAAATTGCAGCCAAGCTTTTTCTATCAGAAGGGACAGTCCGAAATTACCTGTCGGGTATCCTAGCCAAGCTCAACTTGCGCGACCGAACCCAGCTGGCTATCTGGGCTGTGCAGACCGGAGCCACCCAGAGAGATTTTAGTAAGGAAAGCGACAAATGAAGTGGAGACTAAGACATTTGGCCCTGCTGGTTGTCCTAATCATATCTGTTGCTCTGGCTTTTGTCTTTTGGGCTTCAGCTCAGGAAAAAGTCCTGCGTATCGGGGTCTATGCTGGCTCTAGCTGGGATGTGCCTAACAGCCGCGAAAACAAGGTCTTGGACAGCCTGATTAAAAAATTTGAAAAGACGCATCCTCATGTCAAGGTCGTTTATGAAAGCGGTATTCCCAAGAATGATTATGCTGACTGGCTGGCAGAGCAAGTCTTGAAAGGCGAGCAGCCAGATCTCTTTATGGTACCAGAAAACGACTTTAGCATGTTGGCTTCGACTGGCGCGCTTAAATCCTTGGATACCCTCCTAACGGATGATGAACGGACAGCCTTTTATCCGGTGGCTTATGAAGCTGGGCAATATCAGGGAGTCAGCTATGCCCTTCCAGTTGAGAGCAATCCCATCATGATGTGTGTCAATAAAGACTTGCTTGAAAAAGAAGGAATTAGCATTCCTGAGTCAGGTTGGACCCTGGCGGATTTCTATGAGATTTGCAAGAAAGTAACCAAGGATACCAATGGCGATGGTGTGGTGGATCAGTACGGTATTACGGATTACACTTGGCAGCAAGCTCTGGTAGCTTACGGCGGCCATCTTACCGATAAATCCGGTATCAATGTAGACAGCTCAGAGATGCACCAAGCCTTGGCCTTTATGAGCAAGCTAGACATGCTCAGCCAGCATTATAAGGTGACTTCGAATGACTTTGATGAGGGACGAGTGGCCTTCTATCCTATGAGTCTGGCTCAGTATCGGACCTACAAGCCTTACCCATACCATGTTGCCAAGTATTCTAGCTTTTCTTGGACCTGTATCCCGATGCCAACAGCCAATAGCCAGGTGATGGGAACACAGGTCAAGACCTCGCTCTTTGCCATGTCTTCCAATACCAAGCAAGAGAAGCTGGCTTGGGAATTTATGCTCTTGCTGTCACAAGATAAAGAAAGCCAGCAGGCCTTGTTTGAAAAATCGCAGGGGACCTCAGTCTTACCATCTGTGGTGAAAAGTCAACAGGCTAGAGAAATTTTACAGGCAGATGATTTTGGCTTGGATTCCTTGACTTCTGAGAGGCTAGACCACATGCTGAATCGCTCCATCATTGATATCAGTCTAGAAGTAGACCGTCATACCATGGACCGGATGGACTATCTGATTCAAAATGCTATGCAGAATCAAGAGATTGACAGTGCCTTGCCTAGCATTCAAAGAGAAATAGAAAGCGGAAAATAATCTGCTTTCTTTTTTTATTGCTAATTAAGTCAGAAAAAGTACAGCTGCCTAGACCAATATGACAAATGTCATATTTTTCCTAACAAATGTCATCTGGGCAAAGTGACATTTGACAATATGAAACCGGTTCCATATTCTGTACAATAAAATCATCAATAAATCCTTCGTCATCTAAAGCCTGACTTGGCTAAGAAGTTGAAGGATAAAGGAGGCAGGAAAGATGAAATACCTTGTACTGGTCAGCCATGGGGGACTGGCTGCAGGCGTGCAGAGTTCCTTGAAGATGTTTGCTGGAGACAAGACGGATCAGGTGATTGCGGTCGGTCTTCAGGAAGGTAAGTCAGTTGATGATTTTGCAGTTGATTTTACTCAGGCCTTGTCTGGCTTAAGCGCTGATGACAGTGTCTTAGTTCTGGCTGATATTGTAGGAGGCAGTCCTCTGACGACAGCAGCTAGCGTCTTAGCTGACATGGGTAAGCTCGACTCAGCAGTTATCTTGGGAGGTTTGAACCTGACCATGGGACTTACTGGCTTGGTTATGAAAGACATCTTGGACGGAAAAGAGCTGGCTCAGGCCATCCTTTCCGAGGCCACAGCTGCTTTGCAGGAATTTGAAGTCGTAAGTGATGCAGCTGACGAAGATGAAGATGACATTTAGTGCTTCCGCTATACATTATAAAAGATAAAAGGAGATTTTAAAGATGACAGTATCATTTGTACGGATTGACGACCGCATGATCCACGGTCAAACAGTCACTCGCTGGGCTAAGGAATACCCTTGTGATGGCTTGATTGCAGTTAATAATGCTGCGGCAGGAAACAAGGTTTTGATTCAGGCCTACAAGGGAGCTTCTGACAAGAAGACTTTTGTTTGGACCAAGGAAGCCTTCAAGGAAAAATCAGGCAAGGTCACCGAGTCAGACAGCCGTTATTTCCTCATTACGAAAAATCCTGTAGATATGAAGGAAATCCTAGTGGACCAAGGTTTTGTACCTGGGGATGTTAAGGAAATCATCGTCGGTCCTGCTAATGACCGTCCGGGAGCTGTTAAGCTGGGCAACAACCAGTCCATAACTCAGGAAGAGGCAGAAGCGATTGAAGCGATTGAAAAAGCTGGCTACAAAGTCAAATTCCAGCTCTTGCCTGATGTTTCCATCGGTTACTGGAGCGATTTCAAGTCTAAATTTGGTTTTTAATTACAATAATGAAAAGGAGAGTCTATTATGACAATTTCTTGGCTGCAAGCCGCTTTACTGGGATTATTTGCATGTTTGTCATCTATGCCTGGTTTAGGTGGTACATCTATTGGTAACTATACATTAGGACGTCCCTTAGTAGGAGGTTTAATATCTGGTCTTATCTTAGGAGATATTAAGCTCGGTATTGTTTGTGGAGTTGCTATGCAATTGGTTTACATCGCTTTGGTCACTCCTGGTGGTACTGTCTCTGCTGATGTGCGAGCTGTTTCTTACATCGGGATTCCACTTGCTATGGTTGCCATTAAGACACAAGGTTTAACTTTAGATTCTGCTGATGCGGCAAACCTTGCAAAATCAATGGGAACTCTGGTAGGAACAGTTGGTACAGTACTCTTCTATGGTACAGCAACTATGAATCTGCTTTGGCAGCATATTGGTTGGAAAGCAGTAGAAAAAAAGGATTTTAAAAAGCTATATGTAGTCGATTGGGGTTTCCCTTGGATTTCACACTTGGTTTTTTCATTCCTGCCTACACTCATCATGTGTAAACTAGGTGCTGAGGCTGTAACAACTTTGAAATCAGCCCTACCGTTGGATGGAATTCCTATGAAAACTCTCTTTACAGTTGGTTCACTGCTTCCGTGTGTCGGAATCGCTATCCTTTTAAAACAAATTGTTGAAAAAGCTGTTGATTTCATTCCTTTCTTTGTCGGTTTTACATTGGCTGCTTCTCTGGGTCTGAATCTTGTTTCTTGTGCTGTTGTTTCTCTGATTTTCGCTGTTCTGTTTTATGAAATTCAAATGGCTAAAAATATAAGAGCGCAAGCTACTGCGGGAACAAATGCAGATTTTATTGAAGACGATGATGAGGAGGATATTTAAGATGGTGAAATTAACGAGAAAAACTTTAGGCAAATCTTTCCATCATTGGTACTATGGGAATCTAACATGTTTTTCACAAGAACACATGCAGACCTTTGGTTATTTAGCTTCTATGTTGCCAGTGGTGGAGGAGCTTTATAAGGATAAAGAAGAGCAGGCAAAGGCTATGCAAACATATACTGCTTTCTTTAATACAGAACCTCAGCTGGGAGCTTTGATTGTTGGGATTACAGCTGGTCTTGAAGAAGCACGTGCCAATGGTGCTGATGGAGTTGATGATGAAACTATAAATGGACTGCGGGCTGGTCTTATGGGACCGGTTGCAGGTATTGGGGATTCCCTTATTGTTGGTACCTTGATTCCGATTATTCTAGGGATTGCCCTAGGACTCTCTAATGGCGGTTCACCTCTAGGTGCAATCTTCTACATCGTAGTATGGAATTTACTTGCTTATGCAGGTATGAAATTTGCCTATTTCAAAGGTTATGAATTAGGTGATAAGGCTGTTGAATTTTTGGTAGGTCCTCAAGGACAGGCTATCCGTAAATCAGTATCTATCGTTGGTGGTATGGTTATCGGAGCAGTTGCTGCTACTTGGGTTCCAGTAAAAACGGCTTTCCAATTGAAAGATTCATCTGGTAAAGCATTTTTGGTCATGCAAGATCAGTTAGATGGTGTCTACCCTGGTCTCTTGACAGCACTCTTTATCGTTTTCTGTTGGTGGCTGATGGCGAAGAAAAACTTTTCTCCAATCAAGGTTATGCTCATCCTCGTTGTAGTTGCTTTTGTTGGTGTATTAGTTGGTTTCTTCAACCCAGGATTGAAATATTAAAAGGAGAAGATCATGACAGAACAAGAATTGATTCAAGGCTATGAAACAGAAATTCACTACCAGAAGCATATGATTGAAAATCTAGGACGCTGGTTTAGTCTCTTCTTTGCCATTGCCAGCATCGGTCTTGTTCTGATTTATCTCTTTCATGAGACCAATCTCCTAGCGCTGATTGCAGGAATCGTCCTAGCTCTACTAGGTATCTTAGCTATGCTTTTGTTTGGCTATGGTATCTATAGAGGACGCCTAAATCTGCAAAAAGTGATTGATGATTTTGAAGCAAAACTAAAACTTGCAAGATAGACATTCCCCCCTAAAGACAAGTCTGAGAGGATTTTAGCTCGGACTTGTTTTTTTTCTTTGGCTCTAGGAGCAAGTAAAGCAAAAAAATAAAATTTTTCTTTCATCTAGCCGGTTTTTTTCTTGACTATTTCTGACCAAGTGATAAAATAATAACTATAGATTAGCACTCGATAGTTTAGAGTGCTAAAAATTCAATCTTTGGAGGAAAACTATGTTAAAACCATTAGGAGACCGTGTGGTCTTAAAAGTAGAAGAAAAAGAGCAGAAAGTTGGCGGATTTGTCATTGCAGGCAACGGCCAAGCAGCGACTAAGACAGCAGAAGTTGTCGCAGTCGGTCAAGGTATTCGTACTTTGAACGGTGAGCTAGTAGCCCTAAGCGTTAAGGAAGGGGACAAGGTTCTCGTAGAAAATCACGCAGGCGTGGAAGTCAAGGATGGAGATGAGGCTTATCTCTTAGTCAGTGAAGCCAATATTCTAGCAGTTGTCGAGTAAGATTAGAAGAGAGGAATAATAAAATGGCAAAAGATATTAAATTTTCAGCAGATGCAAGAAGCAGTATGGTTCGTGGAGTTGACATCTTAGCAAATACTGTCAAGGTAACTTTGGGTCCTAAAGGTCGCAACGTCGTTTTGGAAAAATCCTTTGGTTCACCCCTTATCACCAATGACGGTGTGACCATTGCCAAGGAAATCGAACTGGAAGACCATTTTGAAAACATGGGCGCTAAGCTGGTGTCAGAAGTAGCTTCAAAAACCAACGATATCGCTGGTGACGGAACAACAACAGCAACAGTTTTGACGCAGGCTATCGTCCGCGAAGGGATTAAAAATGTTACAGCTGGTGCTAATCCAATCGGTATCCGCCGCGGGATTGAAGCAGCCGTTGCGACAGCTGTTGAAGCTCTGAAATCTAACTCAGTGCCAGTTTCCAACAAGGAAGCTATTGCTCAGGTTGCTGCCGTTTCTTCTCGCAGCGAGAAAGTCGGCGAGTACATCTCAGAAGCTATGGAAAAAGTTGGCAATGACGGCGTTATTACCATTGAAGAGTCCAAAGGGATGGAAACTGAGCTGGATGTAGTTGAAGGAATGCAGTTTGACCGCGGCTACTTGTCTCAATATATGGTAACTGACAATGAAAAAATGGTAGCCGAACTGGACAATCCTTACATCTTGATTACTGACAAGAAAATTTCTAACATTCAAGAGATTCTGCCATTATTGGAAAACATTTTGAAAACCAATCGTCCGCTCTTGATCGTTGCGGATGATGTGGACGGTGAAGCTCTGCCAACATTGGTTCTTAACAAGATTCGCGGAACCTTTAATGTCGTAGCTGTTAAGGCACCAGGCTTTGGCGATCGTCGTAAGGCTATGTTGGAAGATATCGCTATCTTGACGGGCGGTACAGTGATTACAGATGATCTTGGCCTAGAGCTCAAAGATGCTACGATTGAAGCGCTTGGACAAGCTTCTAAAGTCACTGTTGATAAGGACAGCACTGTGATTGTGGAAGGTTCTGGTAATCCTGAAGCCATTGCTAACCGTGTGGCAGTTATTAAGTCGCAGATTGAAAGCAGCACTTCTGAGTTTGACCGTGAAAAACTGCAAGAACGTCTGGCTAAATTGTCCGGTGGTGTAGCTGTGATTAAGGTTGGAGCTGCAACCGAAACAGAACTCAAAGAAATGAAACTCCGCATCGAAGATGCCCTTAATGCAACTCGTGCAGCGGTAGAAGAAGGAATCGTCTCAGGTGGTGGTACTGCCTATATCAACGTACTGGACGCTGTCGCAGGTCTTGAGTTGGCAGGGGATGAAGCGACTGGTCGTAACATCGTTCTCCGCGCCTTGGAAGAGCCTGTCCGTCAAATCGCTCTGAATGCAGGCTTTGAAGGTTCAATCGTCATTGACCGTCTGAAAAACTCTGAAGTTGGTACAGGCTTTAATGCCGCGACTGGCGAATGGGTTAACATGATTGAGGCAGGAATCATTGACCCAGTTAAGGTGACTCGTTCAGCCTTGCAAAATGCTGCTTCTGTTGCTAGCCTTATCTTGACAACCGAAGCAGTAGTAGCTAATCAACCAGAACCAGCTAGCCCAGCTCCAGCTATGGATCCAGGCATGATGGGCGGTATGATGTAGAAAATAATGGATTATATATTCGTATAAATTAGGTATAATCTTTGTCTTATATTAATCAATTAGAAAACTGAGCAGATTTGTTCAGTTTTTTTATTGTGACTAGTTATGTAGCAAGCATTAATAATTATGCTTGCTTTTAAAAACAAATTTATATATATAAATATTTATGGTCATATAATTCATATTTGTTCATTTATTACGTGACAAAATATTACATTTTTGTTTCAAGAAAATACAAGAAGATGACGGAGGAAACGGTTTTCAATTCTTATATGACAAGGTTTTTGGAGAAATAAACTGGTTTACACATTGTTGACAAAAGCTGAACTGGTAAAGGTAAATAGTTGACTTATAGTCAATCGTATGCTAGTCTAATATATGTAGTATATTGGAAATGTAAAGAAATTTTAATATTTTTACATGTTCGATAAAAAGGAAAAAAGGAAAAAAACGGAGGGATTATTTATGAAAAGAATATCTCATACTATTGCGCGCTTTTTCTCAGTAGCCTTTGTGCTCCTCTTTAGCCTGTTTTCTAGCAGTCAATCTGCCAGAGCTAACACGGTAGACGATGTTATCACCTCAGTAAATGTTTACAATCAAAAGGGTGAAGAACTGACTGACGGCCTTTCCCCTTGGGAAAAATTCCAAATTGACGCAAACTTTGCCTTTAATTATGGCAAGGTTCAGCCAGGAGATACTACGACCATTGGACTTCCTGCTGAATTTGCCTTGGAGGGAGCTGATTTTGAAGTCAAAGATGATGACGGCAATCTCGTAGCGACAGCTGTGGTTGATGCAAGCTCTAAACAGCTTACACTGACTTATACAGACTATGTCCTGACTCGCTCTCATATTGAAGGAAAAGTTCATCTTTTAGCTCGCGTTGATCATACAGTAGCTAGAGATAAAGGCTCTATTCCTCTGAAACTTATCGTTGGTAAGAAGATTGTTGAATATGGAAAAATTGACTACAAAGGTCTTCCTGGCCAAGCAACTCCTTATACTTTCATAAAATACGGCTGGAATAATGCGGATAATATCAAGAGCATTACTTACAGTCTGAATATCAACCAACAAAATCAAGAACTAGATAATGTTGTTATTTCAGATACTCTGGGCTTTAATACCGGAGAAATTGATCTCAACAGCTTCCAAATTCTTAAAGGCTCATGGGTTGTTGACCCGGCTGATAACTCTTACCGACTAAGCCAGCAACGCGAGGATGTGACAGCAAATTATACGATTAATCTTGCTGCTGACAAGCGTTCCTTTACCATTAACATGGGGCATATCGGTGCCAACGAAGGCTTTTATGTTCGCTATCGTGTCAACTTCCCTACAGTTCCGACTGATGGAACACTTTTCCCGAACGAAGCAATCATGCGAGCAGATAATATTGAAGAACAAAAATCTTCGGTTGCTGTCCGCTACCAACGTGCAAACGGCTATGCACATGGAGATGTCTATGGTGTGCAGGTGACTAAAAAAGACGAAGCTGGTAAAGCCTTGGCAGGTGCTGAATTCACATTGTATGATGAAGATGGTGTGACAATTGTTCAAAAAGCAACCAGTGATGCTAATGGGATTGCTTCTTTCAGCAACTTGATTAAGGAGCATTATCTGATTAAGGAAACCAAGGCACCAGAAGGTTACCAACTGTCAGATGAAGAGATTCAGGTCAATGCCGCTCAGCTCAAGAATTATGGCTCTGGTATTATTTACAAAGACTTTACAAACCGTAAGGCATTGATTACCGCTTCAGGTACCAAGACATGGAATGATGACAACAATAAAGATGGCAAACGTCCAGACAAGATTACCGTTCGTCTCTATGCAAATGGCGTTGAAGTCGCTCATAAAGAAGTTGGTCCGAATGATAAGGGTGAGTGGAAGTATCAGTTCACTGACTTGCCAGCGACTGGTGAAGATGGAAAAGATATTGTCTACTCAGTTACTGAAGATCGTGTTTATGGTTATACAGCCACTGTTGATGGTATGAACATTACCAATACACCAGTTCCAGGAGTTCCGCAACCACCGAAACCTAGCTCGGACAATAGCTCTAAGAGCAGCTCTAGTTCAAGCAGTTCAAGTAGCTCAAGCAGCAGTAGCACGACTTCTAGCTCAAGCAGCACTACAGGAAGTACTGTTGTGATCATCGAATCAGACGATGGTACTGGCGGAGGAAATGCCTCTAATGTTGGAACCAAGAAAGTTCTCCCTAAAGCGGGTGAGAATGCTAGCTGGATCATGATTGCTGCTGGAGTAGCTCTAGTAGGCTTGGTAGGCTTCATTGTCTTCCGTGCGAAGAAGAAATAAATTTCATCTCTGTTCCTTTGAGGGACAGAGATTTTTTACTCCAAACCTAGATTACCAGTAGCCGTTTTTTAGAAAGCAGAAATAAGAATGCTTTTTTACAATCAGTCACTATCTTGTATCCTTTTGTTAATCCAGACTGTGATGTTCCGTAATATAGTTGTTTTAAAATAAAAAGCAACTAAGATGTTTCCTAGAACAAATTAGTTGCTCAGAACTACGGGGAAAGCCGCTTGGATATGCAAGCGTGAGGCATATCAAAACTTGATATATAATCTTTCTTAATTCCTAAACTAAAAAAATTATAAGACATCCTTAGGAATATGCTCGGTGTGTGATCATCTTTATCAGGTTTTCGTCAAATATATTTTGCTTCAGTCTTCTCTCGTAGTTTTTTCTATGCGATGCCCCTCCTTTCTTGTATCTAAAGGAAGGGGATTTTTTTGTGGAAAATCTACTTTGAATTTAAGGAGATGATTGAGCTGAAAAAAAGCGAAATTAGACAAACAAAAAGCCTTGTAAAATAAGATATTTACGGTAGCTTTGATTAAAATTCTAGAAATGCTAATAACTTCAATGATGAAGTTATTGGCATGATTAGCTTAAACCAACAGACAATTATTGGTAATAAAAATCAGATCTTTAAAATTCGAGATGATATGACTCAGAAATATACGAACGGCTCTCTGAGTCAGAAAACGGATGACGGTGCCGATTTTATAGATACAATTGATTCTAGCAAGCGAAACCATGAAAAAGCCGGATCGGTACATAAATGAACAAGGCGGAACTTTTAAGCCTCTCTGTAACTAATCGGTAAAAAACGTGATAGAGATGGAATAACTCTAAGTAATATACCAGTAAGTAGGATACAATCTTACAAAAGCTATTGATGCAAAATAATTTCCCCATGTTATGGGACACTAGAATAAATAACAATTTGGTATAATAGGAGTAAAAAAGAGAGTGGCATAACATGGACTATATAACAAATGCTATTGATAACTATATTGATAATCCAGAACCCTATGCTTTACAAATTGATGGCGAGTGGGGAAGTGGAAAAACTTATTTTATTAATAATTATTCCAAAATTACTACTAAAGCTAGAGTTATTTATTTTTCAGTCTTATGGATATAATGACTTGCAAAACTTAAAAATGGAGCTATTATCACAATTAGCAATAGAGCTTGATAATTTTTCTATAATTAAGAGCGGTAATAAAATTACTTCAATATTTAGACGAATCAATAATAATAGCGATTTAGTATTGAATTCTATAAGTATTTTATCAGATGTTGTTCTAAAGAAATATATACAAAGTATTTTAGCGAAGAATGATAAAACGATACTAGTAGTTATTGATGATTTAGAACGATTAAGTAAAAAAATCGAACTTCATGATTTTTTAGGATTTATAGCAAATGATATTATTGATAAGTTCAATTTTAAAGTCTTAATTATTTCAAATGAAACTAAAATGGATAATTATGAGGAATTTTTGAAAATTAGAGAAAAATTTATTAGTAAAACCATTGAATTTTCTAAAGATGAGTCTTTACTAAAAGAAATATTACAAGGCATTGTAACAAGTGATTTTCTAATAGATAATCTAAATTGGATTATTGATATTTTTTCTATTTTTGACGATATTTCCAAAATTAATATTAGAACAGTTCTTAGTATCATAAATAACTTTGAATTTATTGAACGGAAATTTAAGGAACAACCTTCAGAATTTGACGAACAATATCGTAATGAATATCTAAAGTCAGTATTTTTAAATGTGTATGTTCTTACAACTGAACTTAAATCAGGATATATTAAAAATGAAGAATTAAAAATTTTGGGGCTGCATGCCTTTGACAGAATGTTTTATATCTTTGGAGAACTTGATGGTAAAAATTATTGGCATATTTTAATAAGCAAATATCATCGGAAGAATAAATTATTCGACGATTATATAATTTATTCTAAGGGTATTATGTCCTATGTCGTAAGTGGAATTTGGTATGATGATAACTATAGGAATAAATGGTATGAATGTTTTTATCCACATGGTAGCATTGAAAATTATGAAAAATTGAATTATTTTTACAACTATTCTGAAAAAGAACTTTTAAATATCCAAGAACAATTGTTAAATGAGTGTTATAAACCAAACATAACATATGAAAAAGTAGTGGACATATATCGTCGGTTTTCTTATTTTCAAACAATTGACCTATTATTAATAGAAAAAAATAAATTAGAAGAATTGATATTAAGAATAACTCAATTGCTATCAAATACAAATATCTCAATTGAAGAAGCAAATCGTCTACGCCAAGACATTATTTTTGAGGATACTTCATCTACTAATAAAAACATTAACAGCTTAAAAGAAGCTATTGAAGAAAAACTTGCTTCTCACTACTCAGATAACAATTTAGAGCTGATTGATGCTATCTTTAAAGAAGATTATAAAAAAGAAAAATATATAATTGAAAATACTCCGTCTGAAGAAATCAAAGTATTCGAAAGTATCTTATCTCATAATTTGCTTCCTACAAAGATTGTAGCTCATAATAACAAAGCATTCAATTTAGCAACCTTTATAAATTCAGAATACTTAAGAGTCAGTAACTCATACGAATATCATCAAGATGAGATAGAGGATGTTAAAAAAATGATTTGTGAAATCAATAATTTATCTAAGAATAAGACATTAGATAAAGTTGATAGCTTTAAAATTAATCATCTACTTAAAAAATTATATGAGTTGTTAGAACACTGGCAAAAGTAAAGAACAATAATTATAAAATTTTTATTTAGTCAAGATCTTAAACCTTGATTTTTTAGAAAGACAAATTTATAAAACAAATACAAGTAAACTTTTATAATTATTCGGTACAAAAAGTAATTTGACATCAAAAAAGCCTTTTAAATCAAGGCTTTTTCTCTATATTTCTATGCCCCCTGCATGCCTTGAATTTTTAGGGATAATTTTGTAAAAGTTGATAGAACAGTATTTTTAGTATGTTAAAGTGTAATAAAATGTGATAAAAGGGGTTAAAAAATGGGGATTAGTCGGACAAAAATCGGACAGAAGATATTTCAGAGGTAAAAAATCCTTTTTATGCCAGGGGAAAATTCCTTTTGTGCCATAAGGGGATTTAGGGTTCAACTATCCCTTTTATGCCGGATTTTTAAAAAATCCTTTTTACGCCAGGAAAATTCTTTTGCGTCATAAGGGGATTTAGGATTTAATTATCCCTTTTATGCCGGATTTTTAAAAAATCCTTTTTACGCCAGGAAAATTCTTTTGCGTCATAAGGGGATTTAGGATTTAATTATCCCTTTTATGCCGAATTTTTAAAAAATCCTTTTTATGCCAGGAAAAATTCTTTTGCGCCATAAGGGGATTTAGGGTTCAATTATCCCTTTTATGCCGGATTTTTAAAAAATCCTTTTTATGCCAGAGAAAAATTCCTTTTGTGCCATAAGGGGATTTTAGGGTTTAATTATCCCTTTTATGCCGGATTTTTAAAAAATCCTTTTTATGCCATGAGAAGACTGGAAAGTAAGATAAAATAAAGTGTATAATCAATTCCTGTTTGTACATTTTATTTTGTCTATTTTGTGATATAATGATGGTATCATCTCTCAACTTTCGTTGAGAAACGAAAGGGGGTGGTATCAGTGAGCCAATTCCTAGAGCTCTTACTTGCTGTCGCAGCAAATGTAATCGCCTATTTCATTTGCAAATGGCTAGATAGCAAGGACAACCGAGATGACTAGCCTAACCAACCCTGTTTAAACCGTAAGGAACATAAAAAAACACCCCATCTATTCGCAGTAGTTGGGGTGTTTGGGTGTGCAGTGAGCACAATTCCTAGTGTCATTATTATATATTGTTTTAGATAGTTTGTCAAGTGTCACTGATTTTTAGAAAAAATTATGGTATAATATCTATAGAGTGTTTGGAGGTGGAACAATGGAAGAACAAGAAGACAAAGTATTCAATAAAAAGTTTACTTGGAGCCTTATTGGAGGACTAGCAGCTGTTGCTCTTGTAGTGTACCTGATTGCTATCAATGCTAATGGCAGCTCCGTAGGTTTGGGAGATAGCCTAGATGGTATCTACTATGTTTATCACCGGCAAAGCAATACGGTAATTGAAGACAATATCCTGAAGGTTGATGGGAAAACGGCTCTGTTTAAGGATGCTTTTTGGGTGAAAAATGGTGATGAAAATGAGGGGGATATGTGGAGTGTGGATACTGAAAAACAGGTGATTATTGTTAAGCAGACTACTTCACATGAGTATCCTTATGTTTTAAAAGATGGTGTATTGACTTTTGATAATGACGATTATGTCAAGAAAAGTTCTGAAGTTTATAAAAAGGCAAAGAAGATGACTGAATGGGATTATGAAAATAATTAGATAGATATAAAGAAAAGGACTGATATTAGTTCTTTTTTATTTTACCCATCAAATGATTTTTTCCGTTTATTCTCCTCATATAATTTTCGTGCGGTTTCCTTTACAAAATTTTCAAACTGAGGTTCTATAAAAGCATTTTGCATATAGGTTAGATAGTTGAAATTTTCGTCAATGGGGGTTTCCAGATTAATTAGTTTCATGAAGTCAGTGATTCGCTTCTTTTCTGCCCGGGTTTCGATATGATGTAGAAAAGTAGGTACTTGACTTAAAATATTTTCAGGGTCTTTATGTTTGGCGTGTGCTAACTCATGAAGAATCACATTGATTTTGGCATAATCTGGTAACTTGTTATTGACAATGATAATTGATTTTGAGGGGTGGGCTATTAATCTTCCCGGACTATCAAGCTTATCTTTGAAAATAATCAAAAATCCGTCCCTTTCGCTTTTACGAATAAGCTGGGGTAAATCCATTTGTTACTTTCTATCTATTTGCCGTGGAAATATTCTTTTAAAAAGGTTTTGATGATTTCTCGATCATTGTCTGTGATGGGTTTTCCATCATAGGAAACAGAGTTTTCTATAGCTTCGTCAATGTCAATTTCTGCCTGTGTCCGGGGGTCGTCAGTAGCTCCCAGCAGGTAGTCTATAGATACATCAAAAAGTTCAGCTATTTTAGTTAGCTTGTCTTGGGTTGGCTTTTTATCGCCTTTTTCCCATTTTTGATATGCCTGTTGGGAAACTCCTATTTGAGCAGCTATTTCTTTTTGTGTCAATTTAGCTTGCTTTCTTTGTTCTTTTAACCGCTCTGAAAACATAGTTTTATCCTTTTTAAAAAATTTTTAAATTTTTTCAAAAAAACTCTTGACAAATACAACCAATGGGTGTATAATGTATTTAACAACTTAAGGTTGTTATTAAAATCTAGTCAAAACTTGCTCAACGTTATGTTTAGATAAGTGAAGTATTGAGAAGTAAGGTTGACGATATAGATTTTAGGTTTGTTCTTTGAAAAATGAATAAAAGTGCGTCAGACAGTTTCCACTGAAACTAACCAACACACCAAAGTTTAGCAACTATTATTATAACCTAAAATTGACGATATGTCAAAGGGTTATCGGTTAGAGGGTTAAAAGCGGGACTGGAGTTGTTCTAGGTTTGTTTGAGCCTAGTTTGACGAGAAGATAGATTCATTGCAGCCAGAAAGACAGTATCATGATGATGGTCACGATAACTGTCGGGACAAAGTAATACTGGAGAAAAGCGAGATAGTTGAGAAAAAGCCATTTCGCTGCTTTCCAAGTCAGTCTTACTAGCGCTGCCAGAATGGTTGTTAAAATTTCAAAAAATATCATCATCTTCTCCTTAAAAATCTGTGTATGCTAGAGAATAAAAATCACCCAAGGGGTGTTACCATCTGCCCGAGGATTGATTTTGTATTCGGTTTTAGTTTTTTCATCTCTATTATACCAGAAAATTTTAAGAAGTCAAAACTAGGTTCTGACAAATCTAGCACACACGCACCAGCTTTTAGCCTTGTGAGCTGGCTTGGATAAATCACAAGGAACTGCTACCGAGAGGTGGAGGCACTATTTGGTGAAAACGTGGTAGAGGCGGATAGCTGAGTAGAACTATATGCGGGCGGTGTGTGAGCTTACCTTGTAGGCTTGCTAATGGATAAGGTGAGAAAGAGAGCCTGGTGATGCGGGGTTGAATTCGTGACTTATTCGGGGAGTAACTTTTGTAGTTCGACGGAAGTGAAAAGCATGTCAAGATACGAGCATGCACTAAGCAGATATCATCTGTTTAGGAGAGTAGAAAACAAAAAACCAGGCCGCAGCCTGGCTTGAAATTACAAGAACCAACTAATCACAATAATGACAGTCAGAACAAGTGTAATTTCTGGTTGTTCACTGAACATACCAGCATAGAATCTGAAAATAGATTTTATGATCCAGAATGTTAGGAGAAACAAACCTTTGATAATATCCAAGATAATCATCTCTTTACCTCCTTTAAATAGAATAACTCTGAAGAAGTCAAAAGCTGTTCAAAGTTTGCTTTCAGGTTATCTATTAAGGAGGAGAGAGATTATTTTGGTATTATCAGATATATTATACCATGTTTTGACTGGTTTTCTACTCTTTTAAGCGGATGATAACCTGTTTAGGAGAGTAGAAAAATGTGTAATGAATTGAATGTTGTTTTACAGCGGATTGTCTGAATAGATGGTTCGCTTTTTGTTTGGAAAGCGAGGTTATTAAATGAATCGTGAACAGTTGTATAAATTTATTGCAGAGGTGGGCCGAGAAAAAGAGTTCCGGTTGCCATTTGCTAAGTCAGTGAGAAATTTTGATGTAGCCTGGTTGGAACAAGTTCCAGAAGAATTAGTGGATGCTTATGATCAGGCTGTTGAAGAATATCGGGCTGCTCTTACTCAGGTAATGGAGCAGGCGCTTAATCATCTGATAGACGAAGCAGGTGAGAATATATAGAAAGAAATTCAACTGTGAAGCCATGCAGTTGGTTTAAATACTGAGGCAATGTTTCGACTGCTTCAGTATCTTCTGATACTGAAAAAATTCGATTTTTGATGGGTTGAGTTTGGGAACGGTATTTCCCAAGAAAGAGAGAAGATTTTTGAAAACGCAAGTTAATGAAGTTTTCTAATTGCTGAAATAGTTCTACTGTGAATTCTTCAACTGCTGCAACTCGTCTTTGTAAAGCATAGTCTTTTATGATTCTTCGGTAAGGATTAATGATTTTTCCTATTTCTTGGTCTATGTAATTCTTCTTTTGGTCATCAGAAAGTGTTGCCATGTAGTTTTCTCCTTATGTTTTTGGTTCATTATAACATTTTTTCTACTCTTTTAAGCAGATGATACAGCTAGCCAGGAGTTGGTTTTTAATTTTATAGAAATGAGGTGAGATATAATTGGAGAAAGAAATTTTTTGTAGATTGAAAGCAGGCAAAGAAGATATTCCAAAGCTTGATACTAACCCACATATTCTAGTTTTAGGAGAAGTTGGTAGAGGAAAAAATTTCAGAGTTTCTTTTATGCCTATCGGCGTAAGTGTTGACAAAGGTCAAAAAATAATCAATAATGAAGAAGGAGGCTTACCATGGCATTAAATGATAAACAAATACGAGCTGCTCTTTTGAAGAGATTACAAACTTATAAGGATTCTAAAATTTATGAGGAGTTTGTTTTGCCTTCCAGTAAAGCTCGTGCGGATGTTGTTGTTGTAAACGGACATTTTACAGGTTATGAAATAAAAAGTGATGTGGATTCCCTTCAACGGCTGCCATCCCAGATTAAGGAATATGATATTTACCTTGAAAAGAATTATATTGTTGTAGGCCAAAAATTCGCTTCCAAAGTTCATGAATATGTTCCGGAACATTGGGGAATCATTGTTGCGACAGAAAAAAACGGATCCGTTTTGATTGAGTTTCAACGTCAAGCAAAACGAAATCCGTATTGGTCTTTTGATGAATTTATTTTTTTCCTTCCAGCTAATGATTTGAAGTATATTACGAAAGAAATTCCTCGTTTTCAGAAGCAATTTAGCCGAACAGCTGTCCAAGGAATGATTAAGCAAGATATTATTGCTATGATTAATGAAGAAAGTTCAAAAATAGAACAAAAGCAAATTACAAAAATTACCCGCTCTATTTTTAAAGGCTATGATGTCCGGACTTTGTATAAGGATGGAGAACTGTTATAGATTTTCCTCAATACATAACATGATGTGATGATTCATTCCAATACTAACCCAAGTTGTGGGACTTCCTCGCAGTATTCCCAATGAGATGCTTCTTATTTGATTTTCACCCATACAGTGATTTTCATTGAATTCAGATAAAAGTGATAGTTCTTGTGCAACACTTTTAATATCATATGGAGCTTTTCTTTTTCCATTTCTTACAAACAGATACTCTCTTTCACGTGTATACTTTAATTGTACAGTTGCAACAATTATTTCATTTGTGTCTATTAGCTTAGAAACAGGAGATACTGTTCCGTAATCTCCATAGATAATTGGAGTTGGGCTTTGTGCAGAGAGTTGCTGGTAAAACTGTTTTTCATATCTCGGTTGATTGAAATTGGTAGTCCGACTAATTCCTAAATTTTCTGGAATAGAACCAGAGGCAACGACAATATTTCGATTGCCTAAGAAATTGATAAGTTTGGTGATGTTATTTTTTATATTCTGATTAGGAATTTCTGAGATGTAACCAAAGTCAATGAGGATATTGTGAGGGAGCTGATGTTGATAGTTTTCTAACCAGCTATAATCATCCGATAAATCTTGTGGAGTAAATCGCACACAATGTTTGGGTTCAACTAAATGTTGAAGAACATAAGATAATGGATAGACAATTTTAGCATGGATATATTCATCATTTTCTTGGATCCGCTGTTCAATAGAAGGCAGTTTGTGAAAATCTTGTAGTTCCCTTATATCAACCCAAATAGGATGAGGATATTTTTGAATAATCTTATTCATATCTTCTTCGGCTGAAATAATAAAGTTTGGTATGAGTTGATTTCGATAGTGTTCAGGAATAAAAGATAGAGCATTTAGCTCTCCTGCTTTGGGTCTGACGGTAATAATATACATAGGCATTCCTCCTTTTATATTTAAGATACAATATTTTAGAAAAATAATCAAGGGTACCATAGTTGCTTTTATTTATCCTAGGAAGTTTGTTATTGAGACAGGTTGTTTTATTGCCTGTCTTTTTTTATTTTATGGAAATGAGGTGATGGTATGATGAAGAAGCTGCTGCTGTTTGTTGTGAGTGTACTAGTTTTGTCGGCTTCTCTTTCAGTTTTTGTCTTTCTTTTGCTGGTGTTCCTGATTGGAAAGGCGGTGAGAGGGATATGACCTTTATTCTTTATTTGTTTGTTAAAGTAGTTCTCTGTATTGGAATGGTGTTGATTCCTTTCACTTTGCTTTATGGACTGATGAGAGAAAAAGGGGTGAGGCTTGAGAGAATTGATAAATTTTTAGAGTATATTAGTAAAATTGCGGCTGTTTTTGAAGTGGGTTTGCTGATTCTGTTGGCTATACTCTTACTTGTTGGATTGATTCTTTGGTATGGTTTTTTAATTTTTCAGTTTATCCAGTTTGTAAAATGGGTTTTAAATTTTTGATTAGAAAGTAGGTGAAAGTGTATGGATGATTTCGTGGATATGCTTATTTTTTCGATAGTGTTTCTTATGATTTCTTTGGCAATAGTTACAGTGATAGACCCAAATTTTACCATTGGTCTTTTAAATAAGCTTTTTCAGTTTTTTGAGTAAAGGAGGATAACATGGATTTATTTGAAGAAATTCTGAATGAAACTTTTGTGGCTTTGGTTGTAGATGGAATTGAAAGTCGGTTTTTAAAGTTGTATGACAACTATGCTAGCACTGAATTTTCAGGCAGTGTCCGAAAAACAGAAGCTGGCTATGTCCTGAGGATTCAAGATCCTTTCTTTGGGGAAAGTCGAATCCTCAGGACAGCTGACGCACGAAAAATTTATGATGAACTCTGGCAGCTGGAAGAGAGCTTGAAGAAAGTCCATGCAGCTATGTCGGACTATCGTCTTTGTTTTGATTAAGGAGGAAGGAGACTGAATGAATTGGAATGAATCATGATAAAGTGGTAATTGCTTACTATCAATTGGGTTATCGTAGAATCTACAATAACTTTTGCTTTTCCTTTGAAATTTATAAGAATAGTAAGCTGATGTTAAAGCGGCTCTGCAAGAGCAGTTTAGAAGCTTTGGAGCGATTGAGTAAACAATCTATTGAAAGAGATAAAATCGTGACCCAGTCTCTCATGCTGCCGTATAAAAGAGCGATTGAAAAGCAGTATTGGAAACTGCAGAAAGGTGGATGACATGGAATATTTTGAAAATCGCTTTGAGGGAATTCTGGAGAAATTCAGATTTTCTATGCGGATGTACCAGGGCGACCCGGCGCACTGCGAGCAGTGCTACCAGGGAGCGCTTGGAGAGATGGATGCACTGTTTCACCGTCATGATCATCATGATGGTTTTTCTAAGCGGCTCATGGACTGTCGAAACAGTTATAAGCGCCGGTTGAAAAAGGAATATTTGGGCTTCTAGGAGGTGTAAAGATGATTTTGGCTCGTGCCCCTGCTGCTGCTCTTTAAGCAGAAGCAGAAGGAAAAAACAAAAGAAATGAGGAAAATTGATATGGCAGATTTACAAAAGCTCCCAGTGGGACAAGAAGTGATTGGAAAGACAGGGCTCTTTGTCCTGCCTGGATTTACAGAACGACCAGCGACGACCTATGCTGACGCTTACCGCGACTTTGAAGTCAGCGGGGATGTGCAAAATGGGGTTCGGATTCGGGTTTATGGCCTGGAAAACTCTGATATTCCTAAGGACAAAGGAATGCAGAAGATTGAGAGCCTGACCGGTCTGGTCATGACCGTTGGCTCTGTCCGCTCTCGTGGCAAGTCCAAAGATGAAATTGTCTTTGAGGCAAAGAAGTTAAAATTGGCAAAATAAGGAGGAAACCAGATGACCTTTGCAGTAGAAAAATTTAATACCAGTACCGATCCTTACAACGTGGTTAACCTTGGGAAGCTGACCTTTGTCGGCTTCCGGGAAGCCTTTGAAATTTCCGAAGATGGCGAGCGAGAGGCTCACGCTACCCACATTGAAGTCTTTTCTGAAAAGCTCAATGATGTGATTGGCTTGAAGTTGCCGGATGGCTACCAGCCCGAAGAAGTTCCTTTCATGTCCGAAATTGAAGTGATGGGGAAGGCTAGTCCTTTTATTTACAATTTTAATCGGACGGTTACCCAGCGAAATGCGGATCCTTATGAAGTTCGCTCCTACGGCTTTGCCCTGCGGGTAGATGGTTTTAAGAAGGCGGCTGCTCCTGCTCCAAAAGCAGACAAACCTCAAGAAAATAAAGGGTAAGACTGAATCAATCTGATTCAGTTTTTTATTGGACTAGGAAGGAGGAAAGATGTCTGTTCTGCGCTCTATTTTCCGTTACAAGGGGGTCCGGATTCGCCCTTGGATGATGAAAATTCCCCTAATCTTGTATAGCCTGCTGCTGCTTCCTGTATGGCTGGCTCTGGGCTTTTTGCTTTATCTTCGCATGGAAGATGTTCAGGCTCTGAATCAGGCTTTACTGCTGATGGTGGGAGCAGGGTTTTTACTGAACTTCTTTTTGGTCGCTTTTTTGAATCGTTTCTTAGAGGAGCGCTTGCTTTTCTGGAAAAAGCTTTTTCGCTTGAGTGTCTTGGCCCGCTATCTCTATGAGCGGGGCTATTACTATGAGAAAAAGAAGAAAGAAGCTGGCAAGAAAAGTAAAATCAGGTTCCCTAAGGTTTACTTGAGACAAGGCCGCTATGAATTGGAGGTCATGCTGGAGCTGTCCGGTTCTAAGTTCCAGGATCGGTTTTTAAAGCTGGGAGGGGAATTTGAAACGACCTTCTTTATGGACTATATCGAAGATACCTATGAAGAAAAGTTTATTGTCTATAAGCTGGCTTACTCAGCTTACCTCAACCGGATTCATGCACGAGATGTAAAAATGGTAAAAGGCAAAGGGTTAAAGCTATCCAAGTCTGTTTATTGGGATTTTGTGGAAAATCCCAACTTGCTTCTGGGCGGTGGAATTGGCGGCGGGAAGACCGTTTTCCTGCGCTCTCTCTTGGTTGGTGCGGGGAAAGAAGGCGCTGCTTACTTGTGTGACCCGAAACATGCAGATTTCGTTCCTTTGGCCCGACTGGACGTTTTTAAAGACCGGGTCTTTTATACCAAGGAAGACATTGTGGCCATGTATGAGCGTTTTGAACAGATGATGGAGGCCCGCTATGCCTACATGAATCAGCTCATGGAGGAGCGAGGGGAGAAAGAATTAGGGAATTTTGAAAAGTATGACCTAAAACCGGTCTTTCTCATTCATGATGAGGTCAATGCCTTTATGTCTGCTCTTGATGGGAATGATTCTTATGGTTTATGGGAGCGATTCAGGAAAGCAGATGACAATGTGACCTTGAAGGGCCGTCAGGCAGGCTGTTATTTGATTAAAGCCTTTCAGCGCCCTGGCCGTGATGATTTGCCGCTGAAAATCCGCTCCAATATGATGTTCCATGTCACCATGGGCCGCCTAGATGAATATGCTTATGCGGCTATGTTTGGAGAGGAAAACAAAAATAAAAATTTCCGTAATGTCACTCATTTGGCAGGTAAACGGGTCTATGGCCGGGGCTATTGTGCCAATTTCGGTGAACAGGCTCAAGAGTTCTATGCGCCTTTGATTACCAAAGATTTCAATTTCTATGACCTCTTTGAAACGTATGAGCGGATTGAAAATCCCTTTGATCCTCTGGAGGCAGGCAGTCAAGGTCAGCCTGCACCGGATATTCCTTTGCCGGTGTCCGAAAATCGAATTTTGACCCGCAAGGAAGCCCTGCAGGTCCTGCAGGGGGACTTTTCTGACTTAACGGACCGGAATGTCCGGACGGTCTTTGACCTCTTAAAAGAGGGAGCCTATGTTTTTGAGACTGGAGAAGCAGGTAGTCCAGTCATCAAAGAAAAGGACTTGGCGGCTTTCCGTCAGGTTTTTGAGGAGAAGGAACGCTCTGACAAGTCTTACAAGCAGATTGTCCAGGAGCAGTTTGGCTAGGGAGAGAGCGAACAGCGCCAGCTTGAGCGGTGAGGCGCTGGGCGCTTCTCTCTAGCTGAAAGCAGCCGGCCGTGAGGCGGGCTGCTTTCATGTAACCCCCTGTATGTTAATAAGGGGGTTACGGTGAATCACAAAATCATGAATGCCTTGAAGTTCTAAGCCTCAAGGCGATTTTAAAAATTGCTGAAAGAGGGACTTTCAGCGGTTTTTAAAGTCGAAAGACTGAAAGACTAAAAAAGGAAGGTGAATCTATGCTGTATGAAAGAGATTGAAACAAAGGATATGGAGCGGCTGCGGCTCTACTTGGGTTTTTCCAAGAAAGAGTTTAGTAAGCTCTTGACGGTTTCGCCGGCGACCTATAACCGCTACTTGGGAAAAGACACGGTGCCTTTTAAAAAGGTGGGTCTGCCCTTGCAGGAACTGCTGGCACTGAATAAAGAAACCAGTGTCCGCTTGACGGGACGGATTGACTATATCCGCTTCCGCTTTCGGACCTTGGACTGGCTGGGGGTGATAGATGAGGTCTTTGGCCTCAAGAAGAAACCCTTTATCCAGCATGACTTTGGCCGCTATGGCTATAGCGCTCTTGAGAATTTCAATTTTATCAATGTCTACCATTCAGAGAAAGATAGCGAGATGGGGACGCTGGTTGAGATGACTGGTCGGGGGTGCAGAGAATTTGAATGGTACTTAGAAAACGAGCAGAACGGCCGGACCTGGCAGGAGGTTTTAGAGGCAGCCTTGGCTTATGCTAAAAGGAAAACCAAGGCCCCAGAGGAGGCGGCGGATTTTCTCAAGATTACCCGGCTAGATGTTTCACTGGATGAGGGTTATAACAAGGAGGAGGGAAACTATAACTTATACCAACTAAAAGAGAAAAAAGAGCGGGGCTTGATTCAGTCCAAAATGCGCTCTTTCAAGTTTATTGATGGGGAAACCCAGAATCAGGCAGATGGCTGCTCAGTCTATTTTGGCTCCAGACAGTCAGCGGTCCTGCTCAATTTCTATGAGAAAGACTTTGAGCAGGCTCACCAGTCCAAGGTTTCCTTGGAAACCATTCGGGAGCTATACGGTTATAAAAACCGCTATGAAGTCCGGATGTTCGGTGACAAGTCTCATGATTTCCTGCTGGAGTGGTACTATCAGCGGGAAGATATGGCGAGAAAGGCGGTTGGAGTTATCAATGATAAACTCCACGTTTATGTCAGAAAAGGCAAGCGCCTGGTCTTAGACCCCGATTGGTACAAGCTCATGGGAAGCCTGAAAGCCTGTCAGTTTGTGACCGCTCCTCAGGAGGTGGCGATTGCAGAAAAGCAGTACCGCTGGTATGAGCGGGTGGTGGCTGGCACTAGAAAGTTCCTGGAGGAAGTCGAGGCAGTCACTGGCTCTGGCCGACTGGAGGAGATAGACGAATATGCAGAGATTCCAGAAAAACGCTTGAAAGAACTGGAATGGCTGCAAGATGAAAGCAAGGAGGTGGCAGTTTGAATAATAAAAAGGTAGAGTATATTACTCCTGATAATATGGCGGTCGTGGACCGTGAGCGTTTATTTGTTAAGGTAGCTGGTAAAACGGATCTGGTCTTTGCCAGTCGGTATTTTCCTACCTATCGGGGGTCTTATCGTTTATTGCAGATTCCAGTGCTTGAGCCCAAGGCACGGCCTCGCTTTCTGCGGGATTGCGAGATTGATTGGGATCGGATGCCGGAGGGGGTGACGGCTTTAGTAGAAACGACTAAACAAAGGAGGGGAGATGATTAATTTTAATCCAGTATTGAAAGAGCAATTACAGGAAAAGGAAGATTTGACCATTGTTATAAAGAATCTGGTTCACTTGATTCCCGACCGCTGCTTCTACTCTCCAGAAGTGGAGGAGAATCAAACCTACCGAGATTATCAGTTAGATATTCAAGAACTTGTTCAGGAAGTGAGGAAGTTCAAGCGGCCGGCTGACCGGGAAATGCTTAGTTCATTGATTAAGCAATATCTGGGAGAGCTGAAAGCCCTGGCAGATGGCAAGCGTCGCCGGTTAGAAGAAAAAATGTTGGAACTGGAGAGGAGCCAGCAGGTGCTCTGGCTTCTCTTTTTGGCGGCTAAATACCACAAAGAGAAGTTCTTACTAGAATCAAAGACAAGGAGGTAGAGCGTGTTTTATCATTTTTGGAAGCCACTTGGTATGCTGGAGTGGGTGCGGATGGCTTTTTCGGATAAGCTGGTACAAGAAAAGCTTATGGGCTTGTTCTTGAAACGGACAGAAAAAGGCAAGTCCCGCCCTCCTCCTGTTGCTGTTTGAATTAGTTGGGATCAGAGAATTTGAAAGAAACGAGGATAAAACAGATGGCACAAACACGAAGTGAAACGGATAAGAAGGTCTTGGGTCTTGCAAAGGAAGCCGGAGAATTGCTGGTTAATTATAAGTATAGTGAGGCTTGGCCGGTTATGGGGCAGTTATATGGCCTAGTCAAGAAGAAAGACGATCTGGCTTTACCAGACTACATGGTGGAGGCCTTGGAAAAGTATGTCAGAGACTACTACCATCAAAATGATATTGTGAATCAGGCTCACAAAGCCATGACCGCTGTCGGCGGGAAGATGGCCCAGATGGAATAAGAGGGAGGCGTTGCGCCTCTCTTTTTTTATTTGGAAGGAGGAAGACAGAATGATTGCCAATATACGAATTCGATCGGACGGTTCCAGTTCTGAGCTGTGTCAACTGGATTTGATGAAGTTCAGTATTGAGGGGGTCCGTCGGAGGATGGAAGAAAGAGGCATCCAGGAGGAGGATTTTTTTGTTTCTGGCTTCTCTGATTGGGGAGTAGATACAAATATGTCACTTCAGGAGGCCTATATCTTGAAAAATATGATTGCCAATCGCTATGAGGGGGATGATTACTTAGTTCAGTATTTATTCAAAGCTCATAAGTCTTTTATCTTTGTGATGGCTCATAACTTTAAGTTTGTGAGCAAAGATGAAGTAGAGCTTATGCAGTATCTTTTGAAAGAGGCGGATATGGATAAGGTTGTCACATTCTTTTATCAGGCCAGTAACTGGCCGACGGCGGTTCAATCTTATATCAGTAAAGGGATTGTGCTTAATACTCCCAGAGGTTTCTATGTGGAGGAGGTCTGACATGAGGATTTATACCATTCAAAAGGACCGGCGAGCAGAGGAGGAAAATCCTTACAGTGTTTGGCTGGGAGATGAATTGATTGAAAATCAGTTGTCTTTCGGAGAGGCTTTGTACTGGTCTTTTCGGGAGCTGCAAAGATGGGTCCAGCTGGGCTATCTCACGCAAGAGCAAGCAGATGGCATGCGGGGAGATATAGAAGCCTATAATAGCTTTGTATCTCGCTTGACTGGAGCCTAACAGTAAAAGTAAAGGAGAAAAAAGATTGAATGTAAAACAATGGCTTTCTGACTTGAAACAGAAAGCGCAACAAGTGAAGTTTCCCAAACCACGAAAAACAAACGTGGAAGTGAAACCGCGAAAGATTAGTCAAAGGGCAGCTAATCGGTTGCTGCTGGGGTTTGTAGTTGGGATTGTAGCGTTGGCAGCTTTGACGGTTGTTTCCAATGCCATTCGGAGCATGGGAACAAAGCCGGTTGTCCAGCAGGTGCAGGAGAAAAATTCCCGAACCTATTCCAATCAAGTCAGTCTGTTTATGGCTGACTTTTTAAGTCTTTATTTTTCAGAGAATAACGCTGAAAATCAAGCGGCTTTGAAAAAGTTCTATGCAGCAGGGCTGGATGTAAAATCCAGTGAAACGACGAATACGGACAGTCGGCTGACCAATGCGACCTTGGTTGAGGTGACCGATAGCCTAGCAACTTACCGCGTGGAGTATGCGGTTAAAGTCGGGGAAGACTGGCAGGATAACGTAGGCTTGCTTTCCATTCCCTACGGGGTCAAAGCTGGCCGTTTTTATGTGGCTGATTTGCCCTATTTCACCAATGAAAGCTCTTATGTGGCGAAAGGGGTGAAGTCAGGCCTGCGACTGAAAGACCAGCAGGACGACAAGAAAGACTTTGAAAAACCGAAGCAGTATGTGGAGGCCTTTTTCAAAGCTTATACCAGCGGGGATAAAACCCAGATGGCGCCTTTCTCTAAGGAAGTCCAGCCGGTTCAGGGCTACCTGCTGAAAAGCTTAGACTATGTTTATTTCATCCAAGACGAGCAGGATAAAACGAAACTGGTTGCTGTGGTGCAGGTGACAATGACGGATGCCTTTGAGATGGCACATCAGGAAAACTTTGTTGTGACCTTGAAAGCGGATAGTGATTCCTACCGTGTTCAAAACATGGAACATGGGATTGCTGAAAAGTATCGTAAACAGATTAAATAAGGAGAGTAAAAACTTATGAAAGAAATTGTAAAACTATTCTTGAGTGATGTTGGCGCTTGGACTGCGATTGGTATTTCTGGTGCTGTTGCTCTGATTATTTTCCTCACCTCACGTTCAGCGGGGAAGATTATTGGAACGATTGTTGCAGGTCTTTTGATTGCTTACTTCTGCTGGAATCCTGAAACAGTGATGAATAAAACATCAGAAATTCTCAATTTGCTTGTAAACATGTTCAAGATTGGCGGTTGAGCCTATGGGAACGGAAAAGAAAGATAAGAGGGCATATCATTATCGGTCGGCTTTTATGCAGCCGACCTGGATTCAAAAGATTTCTGATCGGCACTCGCTGCCAAATGCAATTAAGTTGTCTACGATTGGTTGGACGGCTTTTTTGCTTGTGGTTTACTATTGGCTGGTTGAAAATTTTGTTACCAAGGTGATTCCCATTCCCTTGCCTTTTTGGCTTGGTTTTGGTGCCCCGCCTTTGTGGCTGCTGGGAATTTTGCTGGCGGATTTCACGATTGAGCAGCAGGGAGTTTTTCGCTTTCTGCGAGACTATGTTCGTTTCTACCGACATTACGGCAGAAAACGAAAGAAACAAAAGATTAATGACGGTTTGCTTTACTATAAGCCGTCTTATATTTTAAAAAAAGAGGGGAAGAAAATCAGTGAGATTAGATAACCAAGTTGTAGATATTGTAGACAACCTGATTTTGAGAGCAGATGGCAGTGTCTTTGCGCTCTATGAAGTAGAGCCGGAGATAATGAATCCGGTCGCTTTTACGAAAAAAGAGCAACTGAAAGCGACGGTGGAAAGCTGGTTAAGCGATATTAAGCCTTACGGCGATTTTGATATTGCCATGTTGCCATTTCCCAAGGATTTGCTGGGGAAATTTCGGGAACTTTCTGAAAAGTTCGCAGAGGATACGGAGGAGATGGCTTTTTCTGTCCTTGAAAAATCTTATAATTACCTGATGAAGCGGGAGCTGTGCGACTATCACTACTTTATTTCCCTGCCTCTGAAGTCTTTCAATATTTCTGTGGATTTGAAAGAGGTCATCCAGGATTCTATCAATCATACGGCCGAGAAATTAGTAGAGGGATTTGGATTTCAGAAGAATGTCCTGGAGGGGTGGGAAAAGAAGTATGAACGTCAGCGGGAAAAGCTGGAGGAAGACTTGTCCTTGCTGGATTGCCGCCGGCTGACGACCAGAGAGACAATTTTTGTCAACCGCTACTCCTACCTGCATTCTTTGACTGCAGATCAGGAGTATGAGGTTAATCTGGTTGAAAACTGGATGGGGAATCTGGGGGATAAATCGATTGACTTTGAGAAAATCAATGTCTTGGAGTTGCTCAATGAAGAAGGTCCACAGTATGTGGCCTTTCTTCCGGTGGCTTACAAGCCCGAGAACGCTTCCTACTTGCATTTGATTGAGCGGGCCCAGTCTTTGGGCTTTCCGGTAGAGGTCTGGACCAAGGCAAAGTTTGCCCGGGTCAAAGGTCTGCCCTTTAACAATGTCCGGACCAAGGCCCGTAATGCCCGGCTGAAACTCAGGGGGGCCCAGGTAGAATCACTGGAGGCAGACAGCGTTCAGAAAAAATCTGTGGCTCAAAGCAAGTATCTGGTGGAAGATATTGAGCAGAAGATTGATGAAGGTACTCCTATCATCAATTACCTGCAGACCCTGGTCGTGTCCGATAGTGACCTGCAAATGCTCAAGCAAAAAATCAATCTCCTGATGGAGAAGATGAAGGGGGATAAAGTACGCCTTTCAAGGGCTACTCCTTATCAATTATATCTCTTTGCCAAAAACCGTTTTGGTGAAACACTGTCACTGGAGGATAAAAACTTTATCCAGACCTCAGAGGCGGCCGCTTTTGCGGAGGACCTCTTTTTTGTGACTCAAAAGGTCGGCCAGGATGTTGGCTTTTATTTTGGCATGATTGACAACCAACTTTCTAGCTGGAATTCAAAATTTGAGAAAGCTCTGGAAGCCAGTGATAAACCGGTGCTGGTGGATATCCTGCAAGCCAATGAGAAGGTGGAGGGAAAAAATACGGACAATCCCCATATTTCTTTAACCGGAGATACAGGGATTGGGAAGACCTTCGCCACCTCCAAAATCTTTTTCTATGCTAGCTTGTTGAATTGCCAAACACTCTATATTGATCCAAAAAGGGAAAAGAGGTACTGGTACAACAAGCTCTTGAAAGAGCTGGAAGAGACAGGTAGCTGTCCGGAGCTACAGGACTATATCCGTAGTATTCACTTTGTGACTCTGGACTATACGAATCCCAAAAATCATGGGGTTCTGGATCCGCTAGTCTTTTTGAGTGGTGAGCAAGCCAAAGACCTGATTCTTTCTATGGTCAATGAAGTCATGCCGCTGAAAGACAAAGAAAAGTTTGAAACCGAATTGTCTAAGATGATTCGGATTTTTGCGGCGAAGCGAGCCAGTGGTGAAACAGTTGGAACTTTGTCTGCTATTCAGGAATTGATGAAGTCGGATATTGAAAAGATTCGGGAGACAGCAGAAAACCTACTGGAAAAGATTACCGATTCCGTCTTGGAGTTGGTCTTCTCGGATGGGACCAATCCTGCGGTTGATTTGACCGCTCGCAATACCATTTTGGAAATTGCTTATCTGAATTTGCCGGCTGACGAACATGCAGAACTGACCTTGCAAAACAGAAAAGCCATGGCGGTGATGTACGCTTTAGGCGATTTCTGTATTAAGTTTGGGGAGCGGGACTATGGTACAAAAACGGTTATTGGTCAGGATGAAGCTTGGGTCCTTAGTGTCACGGCTTCTGGTCGTGGTCTGCAAGACCGAATCAGACGGATGGGTCGGTCTCAAAACTGCTTCTTCGTCTTTACTTCTCAATTACCAGAGGATTCTAATCGGTCAGATGGAGAAGCTTCCGCTTTTGGAACGTATCTGTGTTTCCATAATGATGCCCCAGGAAGTGCTGAGAAGGTTCTCAATCGCCTAAAGGTGGAAGTGACAGACGATAGTAAAGCCTGGTTTGACACTATGACTAAAGGCCAATGTCTCATGAAAGACACTTCCGGCCGAGTAGAGCGGGTCACGGTAGATGGTCTCTACTTCCCAGAGATGAGCCGGCTTTTTGAAACGGTACGCAAGCAAGAAAAACAAAAGGAGGGTGCTTAATGTTAAAATTTCTGAAACGGCTGGCGGTGATTGGCCTGTTTCTCTTGGCTCTGGTTCCGGCTGCGGTGTCGGCCAATACGCCGCCTCGGCCAGGAGCCAATGGCTATACGAATGAGAATCCTAATAAGAATATTGTTCCGAAGCAAAATAATGGTTATGCTCCGCCCAATGTTCAGGAGGCCCAGAAAAGGGAGGCGGAGCGTAAAAAGGAGGCACAGGACCAAAAGGAAGCTTCTGAAAAGAAGATTGACAAAGACAGGAACTACCAGTCTATCGAACAGAAAGCTGAGAATGTTGATCAGACCCTTGAAAAGGAAGACGCTTCTACAAAGGAGCTGGAGCAAGCCGAAAAAGATATGGAGGAGATTAAGCAATATATAGCCGACCATCCAGAAGAAGAGACAGCGGCTCAGATTCAAGGTCTAAAGACCACTCAGAACAATTTTGAGGAAAAAATCGCCTCAAAGAAGGAAGACGCAAAAGCTGCAGAGGAAGCTCAAACCTACTTGAAGCAGGCGCGGGACAGTGAAAATCCGGGAGACATGTCTAAGTTGACCTCCTATATTTATGTAGAAGGCGGCTTTTTCAATGCGGAGGACATTTGGCCCAAGGCGGTCAATGCCATCAGCCAGGGAATCTTTTTCTTGACCAAGGCCCTTTATTGCCTGACGATTATTGTTCTGGAGCAGGTCTTTTCAGCCAATACCTACCAGGAATTGGATAAGGTGGTGAATTTCTCTGCTAACTTTTTCAATACCTTCATGACAGAGTTTCGCTGGCTCATTTATGGCGTTTCTCTCATGTGGGGTGTCGTGGAATTTTTCAAGACCCGAAAATTTCCGATCCGGGCCTTTCGCTTTATCTTGGTCTGGTTCTTTGCCCTCTTTCTCTACCAGCAAAATGGTCTTCAGCTCAACTATGGGAATGCGAGGGTGCCCGCGACCTATAACCTCTCAAAAATCGTCAAAGCGGTAGATGGCATGGGTCAAGACATCACTCGCATGGCGATTCAGGGCTTTGACCAGCTGGACGATAGTGAGGCCAGCAAAAGCATTCAAGGCCAGTCTGGTGACAATCTGACCAAGGTCAAGGAAGCCATTTTCGACCAGCTGGTCTATCGCCCTTTTCTGGCTATGAATTTCAAGGCAGACAAGCTAAAGGACCAAGAGATTACCAATGTTCCAGAGGATAAGGTGATTGACCTATTTGAGACCAAAGGCGAGCAAGCGAAAGTTGAGAAGCTAGCTCAAAAAAATACAGATATTGAGCAGTTATCCTTTAACGCTATGGGAGTTAAATTTTTTACGGCTCTGGCTTCTCTGGTGAAAGCGGTAGTTGTCGGCTTTGCCTTAATTGTGATTGGCCTCATTTCCTTTGTCTTTCGCTACCTAGCCATTTTCCTGCTGGTCTTTCTGGTGCTCCTGCTTTTTGTGGCTATGATTCCGAGCTGTGAACAGGTGCTAGGTAATGCAGGAAAGAAACTCTTTCAATTTGTGCTCCTGGGCTCACTGGGACTCTTTTTCATCCGGGCTTTCCTCTTTGTCAATAGCTTGATTGAGGGAGTGTCTGGAGGGATGACCAAAGTTTACTTCTGGGTGGCTATTATCCAGGGCTTGGTCTGGGTTATTCTCTTTAAGCTGCGCCACTTGCTGGGGAATCTCTTTGTCAGAGGCACCCTGTCGGCTAAAGAGTTGGCCCAGAAAGCCCAGTCCGGCTTTGACCGCTTCTCTATGCCGCGGGTACCTGGAATGAATCGCTTGTCTCCTGCTCGGATGTTGCAGCGGAGTGGAGCGGTTAAGATGGCGGCAACAGCCTTTTCTGCGGCTCGTCTGGCTATGGCTGCCAATTCTGCTCGTACACTCTTTAAAGCAGGCAAGAATGGTGCGACCGGTCTCTATGACCGCTTGCGCTATGGAGCGGGTCCTAGTCTGGATAAGGAGGCAGCTCACCAGTCCAGAGCGGAGTTTAAGCAGAAACTGCAAGACAGCAAGGACAACCTCAGCCACCTCTTTACCATGCCAAAAGCGGAGCGTCTGCGCTCTAAAATCCATGATTTGGCTGGAGATACCGATACACCCGTCCAGCAGAGCTATCAGGAGCGGGAAAGTCGCCGCCTGGAGCGTCTGGAGCGCAAGAATCAACGCTTGAAACAGGAGGCGGATTTTGAGCAGTTCCGGGAGGAGAAACAAAGAAACAATCCGCCTTCCTCTAAAAACCCTTTGAAAAATCGGCTTGCAGTGCGAGGTTTGAAAAGGGAGTATCAAAAGGAGCAGCTGAAAAAACGGACCTTAGAGGAGAATCCGGCAGAGGACTTGTTTAGAAAGGGGAAAAAGTAAGTTATGAAAGCACTAAAAAGAGGACTGATCGGAGCGGGGTCTCTGTCCGTCCTTTTTCTTTCGTTTATGTTGTTTGTGATGGTCGGAGGCGGTACGGTCTCGTCAAAAACCTACTCGACCACTTCAGGTGGCGTTTCGATTTCTGCCGCAGACTTTGCACAGAAATTCACGGAGAAGACCGGCCGCCAGCTGAGCGAGGAGCAGGCCCAGACGGCTCTTGACTTTGCCGGGCGCTTGATGAATCAGCACCACTTCACCCTCCAGGGAGCGAGTGGCAGCCTAGCCGTGGCCTATCGGGAATGCGGCTTTGATTACAAGGCTGTCAATCCCAGCGGGGGCGTAGCTGGTTTCTATCAGTGGTCGGGCTGGAGTTCGACTATCAATGGGGATAGATGGGCCCAGGCCAAAGAGAAAAAGCTGGAGAAAGACATCCAGCTGGACCTCATGAGTACCGAGCTGACCGGTCCTTATGCACAGGTGACAGAAAAGGTCGGTCCCAGCACGGACCCGAAACAGGCGGCCCGCGACTGGTCCCAGTATTATGAGGGGGTGGCTATCAGCGATTCTCAGACCAAGGTCAGCGATATTGAACAGTGGGCGGAGGTCATCTATGACATCCTGAAAGACGGTCAGGCAACCTTTAATCAGAATAACAATACCGGTGCTAGTTCAACGGCTATGCCAGAGGGCTGGGGGAACATCAGCCAGTATGATGGGCATGCCTATGAAGGAAGTGCTTCCTATCCAGCCGGTCAGTGTACTTGGTACGTTTATAATCGTGCGAAGCAGCTAGGAATCCAGTTCGATTCTTACATGGGAAACGGTGGTCAGTGGGGGCAAAAGGCTGGCTATACGTCCAGTCATAGCCCTAAAAAGCACACTGCTGTTTCCTTTGTTCAGGGTCTAGCTGGCTCTGATCCGACATACGGTCATGTGGCCTTCTGTGAGGAGGTCAAGAGCGACGGTTCTATCCTGATTTCGGAGATGAATGTGATAGGGGTGCCAGCTCTGACGGTGGCTTATCGGGTCATTGATGCAACCACAGCTAAACAGCTCTGGTATGTGGATGGGCATTAAAATTTTTAAATAAGGATGGTGGAATTATGGTATAATGAGTTATATCAATTTTTGGAGGCAAATTATGAAAAATGATGTGATTCAAAAGGTTAAAATTGGCAGTCTTGATTTTGGAAATCCTTTTTTTGATTCTCTAAGGGCTGATTATCCGGAGTTCAATTCTTGGCTTAGTAGAAAAAGCGGAGAGTACGCCTATATTTTAGAGGATTACAATCAATTATTGGGCTTTTTGTATCTTAAAGATGAAGTAGAAGCTGATGAAAATATTACTCCTTCTTTTGATATGAGACGCCGTTTGAAAATTGGTACCTTTAAGATTGATTCTCATGGCACAGTTCTGGGGCAACGTTTTTTGAGTATTATTTTAAGAAAAATGCTTAATGAAGAGTATGATTTTACATATGTTACTCTGTTTCCTGGACAGGAAGGTTTAATTAATCTTTTTAAAAAATTCGGATTTCGTCAATGGGGAACGAAGAATAATGGAGAGTTAGTTTATTATAAAGACTTGGCAGTTTTTAATGATATCTACAAAGATTTTCCAAGAATTAATTTAGGAGTGAATTCCCAGAAACATTTACTTGGAATTTGGCCTGATTTTCATACAAAATTATTTCCAAACTCAAGATTAAATACTGAACGTACTCATGTGATTGAGGATTTGTCTTTTACTAATACTAGTGAAAAGATTTATCTAACGAAGATGGTCGGGGTTCAGAATATGTTTCCGGGGGATTTGGTTGTTATATATCGAACTGCTGAGGGTGGGAGGGCCGCAGAGTACTCTTCTGTTGCCACGTCTATTTGTACAGTTGTAGAAGTGATTAGTATATACGATTTTGTTTCAATAGGGGACTTTCTTCAGTATTGCGGGAAAGGCACAATTTTTACACAAAATGAGTTAATTAACTTTTGGAATACTAAACGTTATCCATACATTATCAAAATGTTATACAATCTTCCTCTGGAGAGAAGGATTGTTAGAAGAGATTTAATTGAGCAAGTTGGATTAGATAGAGATGAATATTTTGGCTATCTAACTTTGACAGATAATCAATTTTACAATATTTTAGAAATGGGTGAAATAAATGAAAGCTTTATTATCAATTAAGCCAGAGTTTGTAGAAGAAATTATAGAAGGGAGGAAAAAGTTCGAGTATCGGAAAAAGGTTTTTAAGCGTCCTGATGTTTCTTCCATCGTAGTTTACGCAACGAAGCCATACGGTAAAGTAGTTGGAGAATTTGAAATTGAAACTATTTTAGAAGAAAATATTGATAAATTATGGAATGATACTAAACATCAATCCGGTATTTCAGAGGAATATTTCTATGAGTACTTTAAAGATAGAGACAGTGGTTTTGCTATTCAGATTAAAATGTTTAAAGAGTACAAGCAACATCTTGAATTATCAGAATTTGATTCTACTATAAAAGCTGCACCTCAATCTTTTTGTTATATAGGGAGGTATTAGTTTGAAATATATTTTACTAGTAGGTGTTCATGGAGTCGGTAAAACAACTCTGTTAGAGAATTTAAAAAAAGATGTACGACTTGTTGCTCTGTCAATCAGCGACTTAATTCGACAAGCAGGAAATAAAATACAGTCATCTGATAAATTCACAAAAAATATAGCTAATAATCAAGAACTTTGGAAGCAAGAATTAGCTCATTATCCATTTAAGGACAATAATGTTGTGATATTAGATGGACATTTTACCCTTTTGAATCATTCAAGGGAAATTGTTGAACTGCCTTTTTCTACTTTTGATGGTTTGGAAATCAGTAAAATTATATTAAAAATAGAGCAGCCTGCCATTATTCGAGAGAGGTTAGAGAAAAGGGACAATGAGCATTGGGAACAAAATTTGATTGAATCTTTTCAAGATAAGGAGCAGAATCAAGTTTTGGAGTTCTCTCGTTTAAAAGATATTCCGGTTTTTATTTATGATAGTGATTTAAAATTGGAGGAACTAAAACAATTCCTATATTGAGTATCTAAGGGCAAGTCTAAGCAGGCTTGCTTTTTTTTTGTAAAAAGGAGGAAATGATATGAGAGATACGGTTAATAAGCAAGATTTGTTAAATGAAATGAGTGACTATAAGGCTCGTAAGGTTTTGAAGCAGGCGGTTGATTTGCTAGTTCAAGATGGTTTTTTGTTTTATCGGAATCAACGGAAAGTAGAGATTCCGCAAGAATATATTTATCGAGTTTTAGGAAGGAAAATTCAAAATGGCTAGAATCCGAAAGCGTGGGAAGACTTGGAGTTATGAAATAAAAAAGACAACTCTGCATAGATCATATAGCGGCAGTGGGTTTAAAACAAAAAAAGAGGCTGCTGCTAAAGCTAAAGAAATTGAAATGCAGTTAGCTAATGGCCAACTTTCTGTGTATGAAAATCCATTGACTTTGGTTGAATTATTTGATAGTTGGTTGGAGGTTGAAATCATGCCTCAGAATATTGATATTGAAACAAAAAATCGTTATACACGCCGTAGGGAGGTTATTAAAGAATATTTTGGAGATATACGTGTTTCTCATATTGTTCGTTCTAAGTATCAGAAATTTTTAAATTCTTATGGTGAGCGCTGTGAGCTGAATGAGCTGGGGCGTATGAATGCTAATATTGCAAAGGCAGTTGAATTTGCTAAAGCGGATAAAATACCGATTGATGATAGTTTCTTGAAGAACATCAAGCTTAATTCTATGAAGGAACGGAAGCATCCGGATAGAAAATTTCTGCATAGCCAGGCTGATTATGACAGAGTGGTGGAGTATCTGCTGATGTTTATGGATTATAGAAAATCTGTTGTTCCGCATGTTCTTTATTTTCAGTTTGTGATTGGTTTGAGACCGGGGGAAATCTTGGCTTTGAAATGGTCGGATGTTGATTTTGAAAATCAAGAGATTTATACTCATAGTCGTTGGTCTTCTCATAAGCATACTATTGTTCCGCCGAAGAATGATTATCATTATCGCAGAATTAACCGTAGGAATCCATCTGTTAGAAGGGTGCCGGTGAATAGTCAAGCCATAAAGATTTTAAGAGATTTAAAGGAGGAACAAGAAAAAATATTAAAAATTTTGAACTTAGTTAATGAGCAGGATTTTGTCTTTTTTCAGTATGGTAAGAAGTGGCCTGTACCAGATGAAACAACTTTAAATCAAACCTTGAAAAAAATTTTAAAGAAGTTGAAAATTGAGCCTTTGATTACTACTTATGGAGCCCGGCATACTTATGGAAGTGTAAAAGTTCGAGAAGGCGTTCCTTTGGAAGTCCTGGCAAAATGGTTCGGTCATAAGGACACAACCATGTTGCGAGAAATCTATATTCATTTATTACAGGAGACGAAAGATGAGTGGGCTGAGATTGAGAAAAGAAAAGATGGCGGACAAACTGGCGGACAAGTCTCAAAAACACAAGAAAAAAGCCTATTGGAATAGGCTTTTTCACGTTTTGACCTAGTGCCCCCTGCAGGGATCGAACCTGCGACCCACGGATTAAGAGTCCGCTGCTCTGCCAGCTGAGCTAAGGAGGCAATAGAAAAAGCTGTATTGGTGCCGGACCTTCACGATTTGTATTGAACCCGCGCAATTAAGCAGGTGGGCAACTCGCTCTAACTGAAGCTGCTTCCGCGTGACACGGCTTGCATGCTGTTAGAAGTCTTTTGTTTCCCTAATAATACAAAAAATAGTCGGTCAACACTTAAGTGTGAAGTCGTACACCACAGCGTTTCTATAATTATGATACCATAAATTTTGAAAAATTCAAGAGAAAAATGTGATTTTTTGCAAACGATGTCATCATTTTTTTAAGTCATCAATCTTATCCTTAGTCATTCCAAGGGCTCGCTCGTATTTGCCATTCTCATTAGGCGTGAAGTAATTGGCATCTTTTATCTTGTCAGGCAGATAGTCCTGCTTGACCCAATTGCCAGAATAGGAGTGAGGGTAGAGATAGTCTTGTGAGTTGCCCAGTTCCTTACTGCCGGCATAGTGGCCATCTCGTAAGTGGCGAGGGATAGGCAGGTTTCCATTCTTTCGTAAGTCAGCTAGGGCCTTGTCCATGGCTAGATAGGCTGAGTTGGACTTGGGCGATAGAGCCAGATCAATGACAATATTGGCAATGAGGATCCGGGCTTCAGGAAAACCAATCCGCTGGGCAGCCTCCAGAGCTGTGACAGTGTGGATTTGGGCGTCGGGATTTGCCAGGCCGATATCTTCGTAAGCGATAACGGTCAGGCGTCGAGCTAGGCTAGGCAGGTCTCCTGCCTCAACGAGACGAGCTGCGTAGTGGAGACTGGCATTGACATCGGAGCCGCGGATGGACTTCTGCAGGGCAGAGAGGACATCGTAATGGCCGTCTCCATCCTTATCCATGGTGATGTAGCTCTTTTGCAGGCTGTTTTCCATCACATCGAGCGTGATATGGCGGATTCCCTTGTCATCTTCTGGGGTAGAGAGCACGGCTAGATCCAGTGAATTGTAGGCAGAGCGCAGGTCTCCGTTGGTAGAGATAGCAATGAAATCCAGAGCCTCATCGTCTAGCTCCACTGGGAAATCAAATCCTCGTTCCTTATCCGTCAAGGCTAGCTGGATGGCTTTTCGGATGTCGTCGTTGCTGAGGGGCTCAAGCTCAAATATCTGAACCCGGCTTCGGATGGCAGGGGTGACAGAGAAGAAAGGATTTTCTGTCGTCGCTCCAATCATGATGACCAGACCGCTTTCTAAGAGCGGCAGCAGAAAGTCTTGCTTGGTCTTGTCCAAGCGGTGAATCTCGTCTAGCAGGAGCACCAGTCCGCCGGAAAATTTCGCTTCTTCAGCAATCTCTTGTAGGCGTTTCTTGCTATCTACCGTCGCATTAAAGGTCCGAAAGGCATATTTAGTTGTGCCGGCAATAGCCGAAGCGATGGAGGTTTTGCCGATGCCGGGTGGCCCGTAGAGAATCATCGAGGACAGGCGGTTGGCTTCAACCATGCGACGGATGATTTTTCCAGGTCCGACCAGATGCTGCTGACCGATAATCTGATCAATGTCAGTAGGCCGCATGCGCAGGGCGAGGTTTTCTGGCATAAGATTTCCTTTCTGCAAGTGTTTTTCTTGGTTTTTTGTGTTACTATTGTAGATAGTAATATTTTATCACAATGAAAAGAGGAAATCATGGCTAAGTACGGTTTTTTGGAGATATTGGACGAGGAAATGGGGAAGAGCTTTCCTTTTGACTATGAGATAAACTGGGATAAGAAAAATCACGCAGTGGAAGTGGCCTTTCTCCTTGAGGTGCAAAATCCAGGCGGGATTGAGACCGTTGATGCTGAGGGCAATGCCTCGGCTGAGGATATTTACTTTGAGGAAGCCGTGCTTTTCTATAATCCAATCAAGTCTCGTTTTGAGGCTGAGGACTATCTGGCAGCCCTGCCCTATGAGCCTAAAAAGGGGCTGTCACGGGAGTTTCTGGCTTATTTCGTGGATTTTCTAACCCAAACAGCTGAGTCTGGTCTCGATGCACTCATGGACTTTTTAGCTGATCCAGAGGCAGCAGAGTTTGAGCTGGCTTGGAATGCTGAGGCTTTTGAAAATGGCAGAGCAGATTTGACTGAGACTGACTTTTATTCCTATCCGAGGTATTAGGAGGCGCTTATGGCAAATGCAGAAGGACTAGATTTACTGCACAAACAGATGGAATTTTCTGGCTGCAAGATTGCCTTGATCTGTAATGATAAGTTGCTGACCATCTTGCGAGATGATATTTCAACCATTCCTTGGCCAAATATGTGGGAGCTGCCGGGAGGTGGCCGCGAGGGAGAGGAGAGTCCCTTTGAATGCGTTCAACGAGAGGTTTTCGAAGAGCTTGGTTTGAAGCTTGAAGAAGCGGCTATTGTCTGGGTTAAGGAATATCAAGGAATGCTTGATCCAGACAAAACCTCTATTTTTATGGCGGGAACCATCACTCAGGAAGAATTTGCCAGCATTGTCTTTGGCGACGAGGGACAGGCTTATCAGATGATGGATGCGAGCCAGTTCTTATCAGATAAAAAGGTTATTCCGCAGCTGCAGGACAGGTTGAGCGATTATTTGGAGGTACAAGCATGATTCATATTGAGCGGGCAGGAGCTGAGGATTTAGAGACCATTATTGCCATTCAGCGAGCGAGTTTTAAGGCCGTTTATGAGAAATATCAGGATCAATACGACCCCTATCTGGAGGAGCGAGAGCGGATTCGCTGGAAGCTGGTTGAGCGGCCCAATAGTTTTTATTATTTTGTCAAAGACGACGAGAAGATTCTGGGCTTTATTCGCTTGAATACAAATGACGAACAGACAGCAGGCTGGATTGGGACAGTGGCGATTTTGCCAGAGTACCAGAACAAAGGATATGGTTCTGAGGGGCTTGGTCTGATTGAGGAGAAATTTTCCAACGTTATGAAATGGGATTTGTGCACGGTTTTCCAGGACAAAGGCATGGTAGCTTTTTATGAGAAAAACGGCTATCATCAGACCCATACTGAGCCTGAAAAAGAGGGCATGGATATGGTTTACATGACGAAGACAATGAAATAAACAAAGAAAGGATCGTTCAGTTAAATTTCTAAACTGAACCCGCCCTAAACACTGTGGCAAAAAGATAAAGTTCTCTTAGACACAAACGTCGTCAGAGAATTTCCTATTTTGGCTTTGTGTTTTACGGGCTTGGTATTTTAAATATGGATACTTGGCAGGAATTAACGATTGAAGTGAAGCGGGAGGCGGAAGAAGCAGCCTCTAATATTCTGATCGAGCTGGGCAGTCAGGGCGTGGCTATCGATGACAGCGCAGATTATCTGGGGCAGGTTGATCAGTACGGTGAGCTTTTTCCAGAAGTTGAGCAGAGCGATCGGGTCAGGATTACTGGCTACTACCCGGATTCGGTGGATATAGAGGCTGTTGCGGCCAAGGCCAATGAGCGTCTGGCTGAGCTGGATGGCTTCGGATTGGAGACGGGAGATATTCAGCTGACTCGGCAGGAACTGGCTGAGGAAGACTGGGCGGACAATTGGAAGAAATACTTTGAGCCGGCTCGGATTACCCACGACTTGACCATTGTGCCATCCTGGACGGACTATGAGGCGACAGCTGGTGAGAAGATTATCAAGCTGGATCCTGGCATGGCCTTTGGTACGGGCACTCACCCGACGACCAAGATGAGCCTCTTTGCGCTGGAGCAGGTCTTGCGAGGCGGAGAAACGGTGTTGGATGTGGGCACAGGCAGCGGCGTCCTCTCCATTGCCAGCTCTCTCTTAGGCGCTAAGGACATCTACGCCTATGATTTGGACGAGGTGGCGGTGCGCGTGGCGCAGGAAAATATTGAGCTCAACCCTGGTATGGAGAACATTCATGTGGCGCCGGGGGATCTTCTTCGAGGTGTAGAAATCGAGGCGGATGTCATTGTTGCCAATATCTTGGCCGATATTCTTGTCCATATGACTGAGGATGCCTATCGTTTGGTCAAGGATGAGGGTTATCTGATTATGAGTGGAATAATTTCTGAGAAGTGGGAAATGGTGCGAAAGTCAGCAGAAGTAGCAGGATTTTTCCTGGAAACGCATATGATTCAGGGCGAATGGAATGCCTGTGTCTTTAAGAAAACGCAGGACATTTCAGGCGTGATAGGTGGTTAGATGCAGCAGTATTTTATAAAAGGAAGTCCTCAGTCCCCTCTGGTGGTCACGGATAAGGACACGGCCAAACATATGTTTTCAGTCATGCGGCTCAAAGAGGGTGACCAAGTCACACTGGTCTTTGATGATGGAGTAAAACAGCTGGCTCGGGTACTGAATCCCAGCCAGCAGAGCTTGGAAATCGTGGAGGAGCTAGCAGACAATACCGAGTTGCCTGTTCAAGTGGCCATTGCTTCAGGCTTTCCCAAGGGTGATAAGTTGGAGTTTATCACTCAAAAGGCAACGGAGCTAGGAGCCAGTGCTATCTGGGGCTTTCCAGCGGACTGGTCGGTGGCCAAGTGGGATGGCAAAAAGCTGGCTAAAAAGAGTGAAAAGCTGGAGAAAATTGCTCAGGGAGCAGCGGAGCAGAGCAAGCGCAATCTGATTCCTGAGATTCGGCTCTTTGATAAAAAGGCAGACTTTCTGGCAGCCTTGACAGACTTTGACCGCATCATCGTGGCCTATGAAGAATCAGCCAAAGAGAGAGAATCTGCAGCTCTAGTCCAAGCTCTGTCTGGCTTGGCAACCGGAGCAAAAGTGCTCTTTATCTTCGGACCGGAGGGCGGTCTATCGCCAGATGAAATAGCTGCCTTTGACCAAGCAGGGGCTGTCTCCGCTGGTCTAGGTCCACGTATCCTGCGGGCTGAAACTGCTCCGCTTTATGCCTTGACGGCAGTCAGTGTTTTGTTGGAATTGAGAAATGACAGTCTTTAAAAAGCAAAATCAGCAGCTATTTTGGCTGCTGATTTTTTAATCATTATTGTCTTTCACGTTTTTTGAGGGCGAAGATTCCTGCAAGTCCGGTCATGACAAGTGCCAAGAGTCCGAGCGAGGACGTCTTTTCTCCGGTTGCTGGGAGGCTTTCTGCCCCTGCCTGTCTGTGAGACGCTTGCTTGTTTGTGCTAGGGGCAACAGCAGTCAAGACAGGGAAATCTACTCTACTATGCTGCAGCTTGGCTGCTTCGACTGCGATAGTCGGAGAGCTTGGCTGCTCAATAGGAACCGGTTCAGTTTTCGGTGCGACGTAGACGAATTTGTATTCGCCAAATCCTTCCTGGGCGGAGGCTGCTAGATAGACGATGTCTCCGTCTGTATCAATCAAGTTCTTGGCCTTATCAGCTGTCAGGAAGCGCAAGTCAAGTCCCTTAATGGTATCAGCGAAATGCCAGTTTTGATCTGCGCTTGGATTGATATTTTTGACAGCCAAGATATAGTTGATGATAGCTTGGCGGTTTTCCAGATTGAGGAGACGATTGAGGCTGGCTTCTCGAACACCAGGGAAATTACCGTTAGACCGGTAGTTGTTGGTCACGACGATAAATTCCTGATTTGGGTCAATCTCCTTGCCTTGATATTTCAGATTACGGACCCGGCTGGCATTTGGGTTTGCTAGTTTCCCTTCGCGGTCGTATTTGTTCGGCTGGGTAATGTCAAACTCATAGGTAACACCGTCGATAACATCAAAGTTATAAGTCCGGTAGTCAGTATTGACCAGATTCTGCGGTTGGCTATTATTTGGGTCAATGGTATTGAATTGGCCAGCTGACATTTCCAACCATTCTTTGAGCTGGGCACCGTTGACCTTGAGGATAGCAGTTACATTATCGTAGAGGTAGAGGTCTGCTACGTTCTTGATGGCAATAGGACCAGCTGGAATGTCTGTGTAGGCCGTTGCATCTCCACGAGTTCCTGCCTTGAAAGGCGCTGCTGCAGACAGGATAGGAAGATTGGCTTCAGGCGTGCCAGCCAGCTCTTGCTTAGCATACCAAAGCTGAGCATTATTGACGATTTGCACGGATGGATCGTCTTTGACCAGAGAGAAGTAGCTTGTAATCGGTGCAGTCGTAGTACCGACTTGCTGGCGGACATAGTTGATAGTCCCTTGGTGGGATTCTTTGGCAATGTCAATGACGCGCTGATCGGCTACATTAGACTTGGTATCTACCTTGCGGATGGAGCCTTTGCTGTCAGTGACTTTCCATTTGCCGTCGGTATAGTTTAGCTTGAGGTCAATGACGCCCAGATGGTCGCCGTATTTTCCAGCCATGGTTACTGGAGTACCGTTGATTTTCCCGTTGACACCGTCTACGCCAGAATATTTTTCGTAGAATCCAGTTCCGTTTCCGCTTGGAAATTCTGCGTGGGAGTGGCCCGTTACAACAGCATCCACACCTGGCAGACTAGCGATTTGATAGCCTTCGTTTTCCTCGCCTTTTTCATACTTGTCATCTCCGATACCAGAGTGAGAAAGCACCAAAGTGATGTCTGCACCAGCCTTGCGCATCTCAGGAATGATGTCTCGAATGGCCTCAACAGAATCGCGAACGACCACTTTTCCTTCTAGGTTTGCCTTATCCCAGTTGAGAATCTGCGGCGGTACAATCCCAGTCACACCAATCTTGACGGTCGTCAAGCGTCCCTGAGTATCCGTAAAGGTCTTTTCGATGATTTTGTAAGGCTGATAGATGAATTTACCAGTCGCTGGATCCAGCACATTGGCATTGACAATAGGCAAGCCAGCTGTCTCAATCACGCGGTTCAGATAGTCCAGGCCGTAGTTGAACTCATGATTGCCTAGCGTACCAGCTTCAAAGCCCAGAGCCTGTAGAGCAGCATACATAGGGTGCTGCTCGCCCTTCTCCAAAGGATTCACAATGGCCTTGTAGGTTCCAAGCGGCGTTCCTTGGATGGTATCGCCATTGTCCACCAAGAGGACGTTCGGATTTTCTTTCTTGGCCTTCTCGATTAGCACGGCTGTTTTAGCCAGTCCTAAGGTCTCCACCGGCTTGTCCTGATAGTAGTCGTAGTTGACCAAGTTGGTATGGAGGTCGGTCGTTGCCAAGATACGAACATCGACAGTCTGTCCCTCCACTGGCTTAGTATCCTCAGTAGCTGCTACATTGCGAGCCATAGCCATCAAAGCATCAGTATTTCCACTGGCATTTTCTGGAGAAATAGCAGAGCTAGGATCCGTGCTCTCTGGTGTCGCAGGAGCTTCAGTAGGACTTGCAGCAGTCGTTGATTTTGCTTCAGCTGCGCTGCTTTCTACTGCAGCAGGATTAGCAGTGACCGGTGCAGTATTCTCATCAGCCTGAACAGCATTTACAGCTGCCGCAAGAGCTGCTGTACTTAAAAGCACAACCGTTTTTTGAAGGGATGATTTAGACATAATATCTCCTTTGTTAAAATGAATTTCAGACTTATATTATACTATATTAAAGCGCTCTCATCAAGAAGAAATTTCCAGTATAGAGCTTTTATGCTTTCTAACATTGGTTTGAAAATACTGAATGAAGACATCAGCAGATAAGCGAACGATTAGATGGAGGCAGAATAAAATAGAGTTTCAAAAATTTATGGTACACTATACAGTGACTGAAATAAGTTACTTTGTTAAGCATAATAACCAAGGAGAATATCATGAAAAAGAGAGTTTTTCTCAAAATATTACTTTTAGGGGGAGTCATGATAGGATTAATAGGATGTGGAGAAAAGAGGAGCAGCCGAGATTGGATTGAGAATAAGGTAGCTGAAGTGAGTCGCGTCTATCCTACTGAAAATCTATTTGATTTGTTTAAGCAATTTCCGGATGGGTTTAAAGTAGAGCAAGTGTATATCAAACGGGGGACTTATCTTATCGAAATGTCTTTACAAGGGGATAGTAGCAATCACACAATTTCTGGAGTGCTAACCAAGATACGGGCTTCTGATGATATTACTGAAAAGCCAGAAGAAACAATAAGAGTTGATTATATAGATGGGAAATTTATCTTTTCTGATGAGGGGAAAGCGAAAGAATTATGGACTTTTGATGGATTCTTATTTCAAAAGTTAACGATTAATCAGTCTTTTCTATCTTCTTTATCTATGAAATCCAAAAGTTATAATGGCAACAACGGGGCCTTCGATATTGATTATTCGGTTCAAAATCAAACTATCAATCATTATTTTCACAAAAATGAAAGAGAGCAGGCAACTTTAGGTTTTGGAAGCTCAAACCGAAACGACGATTATTACTATTATTCAGTAACTGTCAACTATGATAATACTTATTCATTTAGAGAAACCGTGTCAAATTAAGAGGAGATAAAAAATTTGTTAAGAGTGTCATTCCTACTTTAGATGCTTCAAATTTAGCATGTTATCTACTTTGATAAAATCATTATTAAGAGCAACTGCCTCATCGCCTTGTATCCGCTTTCGTATTTTGGTATAATGGTGATGAACTCACTTAGGTAAGTCGGAAAGGAAAATAAAACGGAAAAAATCAGACTGCCTAAGCTGAGAAGCGTATCTGCATTCTTTGCCTGATAAGGAGAGGAGGTTCGCCATGACTATGTCTGCCTTATTTGAGTTGTTTGTCGCCTTTTTAGGTGTGGCATCTACTTGCTACCTTGTCTACGCTTATTGTCAATTTATCAAGGAAGAAGTTCATCACTTTCTTCACCACAACCCGCCCGTTTAAGGCGGGTTTTTGCTTTTGGGGAAATATATTATATAATGAAACTGATAAAGATTGAGGAATGTTTATATGTCTAAGAGAAGAAATAGAATTATGGGGCTTATTGGCCTAAGTGTACTGATATTGCTGGGAGTAGGCCTATACCTAGCTCATAAAAATCAAGAATTTCAGAATGAGATGACAAGAATTGTCCACAGTAAGAAAGTGAAGAATCTAATAGAAAAGAAATTAAAAAAATTAGATTCTCATGCTTTAACGGATAAGGGGAAAATTCAATCCTATAAAATTGATGATAGAATCATTCGTCATAATCCAATGGGAGGCATTATGTTTGATATTATCATTAATGATGACCCTGATATTGTTGGGTCAACAGGCCTTAGAAAATATGGAGAGAATGAGGAGATACGAACTGTTGGTATGGATAGGTCAAAAGGTCTTCAGAAGTTGCTAGAGGAGTGATGGCCAAAGAGTCATAAGGAGATTTCTTTATTTAGAGGTGAATATATGAAGAAAAAACATAAAATTGTCTTATCAGTTGTTAGCTTGTTTGTGGCTGCTTGCATAGGAGTAGGTCTCTACCTAGCTCACAAAAACCAAGAATTCCAGAATGAAATGTTCAGAATTGTCCATAGTGAGGAAGTGAGGGAGTTGATTGAAGAAGATTTAAAAAGAAAAGATCCAAATGCGTTAACAGACAAAGGGAAGATTCGCTCTTATAAAATAGATGATAGCTCCATTAAGCATAATCCGATGGGAGGAATTATGTTTCATATTATCATTAATGATAGTATAAGTATGGTTGGGAAGACTGGTCTTCGAATGGATGGTGAGAATGGGAAAATTCGTACGGAAGGTATGACTGAATCAGCAGGTTTGCGGGCGTTGTTGGAAAGTGACGACAAGTGATTCAGTATTCTAGCTATAGCGAAAACCTCTTGCTTTAATTGAAATTGCAAAACCTATACCACATACTAAATTATAATAGTCGTAGGAGTATCTCATGAAGCAAAAGCATAAAATTATCTTATCGGTTGTCAGTTTGTTTTTAGCTCTTTGTCTGGGAGGAGTAATATACCTGACTCACAAAAATCAAGAATTCCATAATGAGATGACAAGAATTGCCCACAGTGAGGAAGTGAAGAAATTGATTGTGGAAGAATTAAAAGCAATTGATCCAAATGCTTTAACGGAGAAAGGGAAAATTCGTTCTTATAAAATAGATGATAGCTCCATTAAACATAATCCGATGGGGGGTATTATGTTTCATGTTATAATTAATGACGATTCGGATGCTGCATTTAAATTTGGTATAAGGAAATACGGTGAAGATGGTAGAATGAGTTTAGTTGGCGGCACTCTTACGGAAAAACTTCAGAAGTTACTAGAGGAGTGATGGCCAAAGAGTCATAAGGAGATTTCTTTATTTAGAGGTGAATATATGAAGAAAAAACATAAAATTATCTTATCGGTTATCAGTTTGTTTGTGGCTGTTTGTCTAGGAGGAGGAATGTACATGGCTCACAAAAATCAAGAATTTCAGAATGAAATGACCGAAATTGTCCACAGTGAGGAAGTGAAGAATCTAATAGAAAAGAAATTAAAAAAATTAGATCCTTATGCTTTAACGGATAAGGGGAAGATTCGCTCTTATAAAATAGATGACAAGACCATCCGTCATAATCCTATGGGCGGAATCATGTTTCATATTGTGATCAATGAAAACCTAGATATTATAGGTAAGTTTGGCATTCAAAAATATGGGGAAGACGAACCAATTAGTACAGTAGGAATGTCAAAATCAAAGAAATTTCAAGATTTACTTAAGGAGTGATTTCGATGTTTTACAATGATGAAGTAAAGAATAAGATTGCTTGGCAAGAATATACTAGTTATAAAATCGGTGACAAGTCAAAGAAAGTGCCCAGCAAAAGAGAAGTGGTATTCAGGAATTGCAGGATAATAAGTAAGGCTTTGTTTTTACCAGCCTCATATCGGATAACTCCCGCCCGTTTAAGGCGGGTTTTTATATGAACCGTCTTCTAGGTTTTCATATCGGGTTAAAAGTGATAAAATAGTAGGCAGGAATTGGAGAGACGAGATGCCAAAAGAAGTGAATTTGACGGGCGATCAGGTATTGGCCCTTACGAGAAAATATCTGGCTGCGGAGGATGTGGCCTTTATACAGAAAGCTTTGATCTATGCGATTGACTGTCATAGCGGGCAGTTTCGCAGGTCGGGGGAGCCTTATATTGTGCATCCTATTCAGGTGGCAGGGATTTTGGCCAAGCTCAAGCTGGACGCAGTAACGGTCGCCTGCGGCTTCCTGCATGATGTGGTTGAGGATACCCGTGCGACGCTGGATGATTTGGAAAGAGAGTTTGGGACTGATGTGCGCGTGATTGTGGATGGGGTTACCAAGCTGGGTAAGGTCAAGTACAAATCCCACGAGGAGCAGCTGGCAGAAAATCACCGTAAGATGCTGATGGCCATGTCGGAGGATATCCGGGTTATTTTGGTCAAGCTGGCAGACCGTCTCCACAATATGCGGACGCTCAAGCACCTGCGCAAGGATAAGCAGGAGCGGATTTCCCGAGAAACAATGGAAATCTACGCACCCTTGGCTCACCGCCTGGGGATTTCCAGTGTCAAGTGGGAACTGGAGGATTTGTCTTTCCGTTATCTTAATGAAGTGGAATTTTACAAAATTTCCCACATGATGAAGGAGAAGCGTCGGGAGCGTGAAGCTCTGGTAGAAGAGGTAGTTCAGAAGATTGAGACCTATGCTGGCGAGCGCAATCTGCACGGTAAGATTTATGGCCGGCCCAAGCATATCTACTCGATCTATCGCAAGATGCAGGACAAGAAGAAGCGTTTTGATGAGATTTATGATCTGATTGCTATTCGCTGTATCTTGGATACCCAAAGTGATGTCTATGCCATGCTGGGCTATATTCATGAGCTTTGGCGGCCGATGCCGGGGCGGTTCAAGGATTACATTGCCAATCGCAAGGCCAATGGTTACCAGTCTATCCATACGACCGTTTATGGACCCAAAGGTCCGATTGAGTTTCAGATTCGGACCAAGGAAATGCATGAGGTCGCTGAGTATGGGGTTGCAGCCCACTGGGCTTACAAGAAAGGTGTCAAGGGACAGGTAGACAGCAGAGAATCAACCATCGGGATGAACTGGATCAAGGAGCTGATGGAGCTGCAGGACCAGTCTAACGATGCCAAGGACTTCGTTGACTCGGTCAAGGAGAGCTATCTGGCTGAGGAAATCTACGTCTTCACACCAGACGGAGCGGTGCGTTCTCTGCCTAAGGACTCGGGCCCCATTGACTTTGCCTATGAGATCCACACTAAGGTCGGTGAGAAAGCCACAGGAGCCAAGGTCAATGGCCGCATGGTGCCCCTGACAACTAAGCTTAGGACAGGTGATCAGGTGGAAATCATCACCAACGCTAACTCCTTCGGACCGAGCCGTGACTGGCTCAATATTGTCAAGACCAGCAAGGCTAGAAATAAAATCCGTCAGTTCTTTAAAAATCAAGACAAGGAGCTATCTATCTCCAAAGGGCGGGAGCTCTTGCAGGCTCAATTCCAGGAGCATGGCTATGTAGCCAATAAGTACATGGACAAGAAGCACATGGAAGAAGTGCTGCAGAAGACCAGCTATAAGACTGAAGAGGCGCTTTTTGCGGCGATTGGCTTCGGTGAGATTGGCGCGATAAGCATTTTCAACCGTCTGACAGAAAAAGAGCGCCGTGAGGAAGAGCGGGCCAAGGCCAGAGCAGAAGCGGAGGAATTGGTCAAGGGCGGCGAGGTCAAGGTCGAAAATAAAAAAGACACCCTCAAGGTCAAGCACGAAGGCGGTGTGGTTATTCAGGGGGCGTCTGGTCTCCTCATCCGGATTGCCAAGTGCTGTAATCCTGTACCGGGTGATGACATTGTCGGCTATATTACCAAAGGACGCGGTGTAGCCATTCATCGGCAGGACTGCATGAACCTCAAGGCTCAGGAAAATTACGAGCAGCGGCTGATTGATGTGGAATGGGAAGACAATAACACAACCAAAGAGTACACGGCTCACATTGATATTTACGGTCTCAACCGCTCTGGTCTCCTCAACGATGTGTTGCAGGTTCTGTCCAATACCACCAAAAATATCTCAACAGTTAATGCTCAGCCAACCAAGGATATGAAATTTGCTAATATCCACGTTTCTTTTGGCATTGCTAATCTATCCATGCTGACGACGGTGGTGGATAAGATCAAGAGCGTGCCGGAGGTCTACTCGGTCAAGCGGACTAATGGTTGATCCATTTCGGAAATCATTATCTAGCTGTAAGCTACTCTTGGTGATTTGCTTAAATCAAAGGAAAAGATATGAAAATAGTGATTCAGCGCGTGAAGCGTGCTCAGGTCAGCATTGACCAGCAGCTGCACAGCAGTATTGGACAAGGTCTCCTGCTCCTAGTAGGCATAGGCCCTGACGATAGTCAGGAGGATATGGATTATGCAGTCAGGAAGATTGTCAATATGCGGATTTTTTCCGATGCTGAGGGCAAGATGAACCTGTCTATCAAGGACATTGCTGGAGAGATTTTGTCAATTTCCCAGTTCACTCTGCATGCAGATACCAAAAAGGGGAATCGGCCAGCCTTTGTTAAGGCTGCTCCGCCAGAGATGGCTAGCAATTTTTATGATGCCTTCAATCTTGCCCTGAAGCAAGAGGTACCGACTCGGACGGGGATTTTTGGGGCAGACATGCAGGTAGAACTAGTCAATGATGGCCCAGTGACCATTATCTTGGATACAAAGAATCGCTGATAAGACAAGAAGAATGAAAAGGAGTTTGAACACTAATGTTCAAACTCCTAATTTTTTTGAGCTTCTGCAGCAATGAATGTATAGTTTCCGACAACATTACTAAAAATCACCAATAATTTCTTGAGGAATTGCTTCTTTGATGGTCGTCACTAGCTGATTGATAAGCTTTATGGCTTCAGCGGGCTCAGTGTAGAGTTTTTGAAAATAGGTCTGTATATTTTCTTCGAAATGCTGAGGTAATAGCGGGCAGTTGGTTTTTGCAAACTCTAGCATTCTCTTTTCTCCAGGGTGCGTCTGTTCGTTTAGGGCGAAGAGCAAGTCAAAATAGGAAGCAAAAAATTCACTGCTACGGTGATTGATACTGAGCAAGTCCTGACGCTTGAGCGCTTTTTCTATTTGTTTGGAGAAAGCTGGCATGGCTTGATCGAGTAGGAGGAGCTGCTTCTTAATAATATTCTTTTTTAGCTCAGCTGGATAAGGTTGTCTGTACTTGTTTTGAAGTGCTTCATAGCGACCATTTCGGTCGTAGATGATTTTGCTGTGGAGCAGATTGTGCCACATACAGGTGGTATAGGCATTCTGAGCTTGATGGTCTAGGACTACAGTCTGCAGGTCTTTATAAAAGCTGTCCAGTGTACGGTAAATGAGCTCAATTTCGATCTTGCTCTTTAGCACACAGTCATCCTCTAGTTCCCAAAACTGATTGCCGATTTCCATGTAGGAGCAGTACTTGCTGAGGATATCGCGTCGAGTCGTGGGAGCAATGGAATCTGTCAAGTAGATATAAACATCATAGTCTGAGTCTTTGTCAAAATGCTGTCCAGCACGAGAGCCACCGAGAACAATAGCTTCCACTTGATCTAGCTGGGCAAATTCTTTAAAAAGTTGTTGTGGCATAATTTTTCCTTACTGATTTTTGACATCATTGTAGCAAAATGTAAGCGGGTTGGCAAGAAGGAAAAAATAGTTTTTGACATGGTGTCCAGCCTGCAAAATTGAGACCCCGAGGGGTAGGAAGTGGATGAGCAGGAGTTGGGAGTATTGGACTAAAAAGAAAATCATCTAGGATAGATAGGCTGAAAATTTGACTTCGTATGATAAAATTTTAGGGCTTTTTTCTTCCTTTAACGCATTGTCAGTTTTCTTTTTTTAAATTCAATCTCCACATTTTTATCTACAACTTTTCTTAGATTTTGAGATAGATCTTTAAAGAGTTTTTGACATCATTTAGTCCAAAAATAAGAAGCATAGCAATCAAGTGGAAGCGGCGATAACCTTTGAATTGTTTATGTTTATGATTTCTATCATTCTTTAGAAATATTTTAGAATTACTTTATAAATTCTTGAAGTTTGTCTTGTACAATCATATTAAAGAAAAGAAAGGAGTCTCTTACCATGGGTAATCTAGTTCAACAGATGATCAATGCTCTGATTCAAATCGCTTTGTTTGCTTTTCTTCCTTTTGTTTGGTGGTTGATAAGTGCTAGAAGAAAAAGTCCATTTTTAGAATGGATTGGCTTAAAACCGCTAAAAGATACTGGCAACCGGAAGATCTGGCTGTGGATTTTGTTGGGTTCGCTATCTTTCTTGCTTCTTTCGTTTTTGCTAGTATATCCTGCTGTAAAAAATCTGGATACAGCGACTTCGAATTTCTCAGGCCTTGGCTTCCAAGCCTTGCCAGCTGTTCTGATTTATGGTATTTTTCAAACTTCTCTGTCGGAAGAACTGTTATTCAGAGGTTTTCTTTTAAAGAGATTGGCTAGCCGCTTATCCTTTGTAGTGGCCAACACCATACAAGCTGCTCTTTTTGGTCTGCTCCATGGCTTGATGTTTATAACAGTGCTCTCTTGGCAGCAAACCCTGCTCATCATTTTGTGTACGGGTGGCATCGCGGCCTATATGGGCTTTGTCAATGAAAAGAAATCCGATGGCTCCATTTTAGCCAGCTGGATCATACATGCTCTAGCAAATGTGATTACGGGTAGTTTATCGGCATTTATGCTGATTTGATGACAGGTGAGCAAAGGTTTAGGTGTAAGTCAAACGAAGCTGCTTTTATTGATTTGCAGGGCTGTCCAGTTTCATTTGCCCAAAAACATAAAGGAAGAAGTCTTTCGAAACTTCGAAATGTCCGTATCTTATCTTAGAAGCATATTGGCGCCACTGAGGATGTTGTCGGACTAGGTCAATGGGGCAGCCTTTGACAGGTTGGTAGTAGCTTACATCTCGCCGAAATGGGACAAAGCCTTCGAACATCTCTACTTGGTAGGCAGTGTCATCTAGAATCTTGCCAACTGCTGTAAAGGCCTGCAGCTTTTCCTGACCATTTAGCTGATACTTGGGGCTGTAGTACAGAAGATAGTCCCCCTTTTTCATTCGGTTCAATGGTGCTTTCTTTCCATGGCAGACTTGGCAAAATCCACCTTCTAGACCTCTTAGAACGTGTTCTTTTGATACGACACCAATCCAAAATCTAGTCATTTTCTGCCTCCAGTTCCATTAAGAGTTGATTCAATATTTCTGTTTTATCTTCTAATTTTCCAAAGAACGCCTGATCAATGCCTTCTACCAGAGGAAGGGCTTGGTTGACCTTTTGAAGCCCCATATCCGTTAGAAGTATGATGTTGGCGCGGCTGTCCTTGGGATGGACTTCCCGCATGATCAAACCTTTCTTGACCAAGAGGCGGATGATTTGGGATACGGTCATAACATCCATGTCAGAAAATTGTGCAATATGGGTCTGACTCACCCATTCTTGCTGACGTAGGAGTGCAGCAAGAGTGGTCAGAACGACAAACTGGGGATGGGTCAAATCAATCGTTCTCAGTTTGTTTTTTATCAGCCCATGCCACTTGTGGTAGGCACGGATAAAGAGCAAACCGGTTGATTTTTGATATTCATCCTTGTAGATGGAGTTAAACTGCGATTTTTCCATTAGCTTTCCCTCTAGATATTTTATAAGTGTACTTATTATAATCCGACATTTTATTTTTGTCAATAAAAACCCAGTTTAGACTAAAAAGTCCGAACTGGGTTATGTTTATCGTTTTTCTACATAAATCTGTTGGGCAATCATAGGATTGATTTGGATTTCTTGGGTTTCTGTCTTGAGAAGATAGACCTGAGCGAAAGAATCGTATTGGATGAAGGTGATGGTTTGGCCGATTTGCAGGTTATATTTTTCCAAGTATTTGAGCAAGTCAAAGTCGTCATGCACCCGTTTGATGATATAGTCGCCAGGGGCAGGAGCCTCTTCCAGAGTCAGTTGGTTTTCTTCGTCTAAAAGCTCTCCCTTGGCTGGAATGGTACCTCCGTGTGGACAGGTCTTGGGGTACTGGAGCATGGCATCCAGACGCTCAACGAAGCGCTCAGAAACAGTGTGCTCTAGGACTTCAGCTTCCTCATGGATTTCATCAGTCGAGTAGCCGAGATGGTTGACCAGAAAGACTTCAATCAGCCGGTGCTTGCGGTAGAGGTCAGAAACTAGCCTTAGCCCCAAATCAGTCAGCAGGTAGCCGGCTTTTTTATCCTTGACCAGAAGTTCTTCCGCCAGCATTTTTTTCATCATTTCCGTCACAGCCGGAGGTGAAACCTGCATGAGCTGGGCGATTTCTTTATTGGTGATTTTTTTGTGACGGCTGCCAATCTCATAGATACACTTGAGATAGTCTTCTTTATTTGGGGTCATCTTGCATCCTCGCTGAACTTTCTATCATTAGTATAACAAAAATCGCTGCAAGAATACAGTGTCTAAGCCTTTCTTTGATGTTTAGATTTTCTTCATTGTGACGGCCGCTGGGGCGGCAGGAAGTATGGTCCTTACAGCATGGATGCAACAGGATGCGTGCCGACAACGCTAGCCATGGTTATTTCTGGGATTACTGGGACAGAAGTGCTTCCGACAACTGTTGCGGATTACCTATATAACCATACCAATGAATTTAATAAAGATGAATTTGGCACCAGCAGCCGTGGTATTGTCCAAGCTGCCTAGCACCGGGATCTGACGACTGAGACCCTGTTTACAGCTTCTGCAGTCAAAGAAGTGCTTTCGCAGGGGTATCATGTCCTAGGTGCCGTTGGTACCAGCATCTTTGCCCATTATCCAGTCACTCATGAGCTGGTTCTCAAAGGCTATGACAATGGAAAAACCTATGTCCGTGACCCTTATAATGCAGCTAATAATGGCTGGTATCCAGTAGACTATCTCTTTGGAGTCAAGAGTGTAGATCCGACGGATAATACAGAGGGTTCACCCTTCATTGCCATCAAAGGATAAGAAATTCGTGAATAAGAAGACCGCTCGTTGCTTGACGGGCGGTTTTCTGCATTCTATGACTATTATGTTTGTAATCGGTTAAGACTTTATCATCGGCAAGGTCAGTAAGCGTAAAATTCATTATACAATTATAGCTAGACACACGGTTTTTTTGGAAGCGATGGGGACGGGATTCTATTTTTGGACATATTTGCGATAAACGTTCTCAAAAAAACATGTAAATAGTTTGACAAACAAAGCTTTTCTCATTATACTATTAACATATCAGGAGGAAAAACATGAAAAAAATCCAAAAACATGTCATTCTAGGGGCAGCAGTTCTTGCTAGTACTGGCATTGCTCACACTGTAGCTGCAGATACAACTCCAGTGGATGCAAAGGCCCCTGCAAACCAAGATAAGGCTCTATCTGCAAGTCCAGAAGCTCTTAAACAGCAGACTGAGCAGGTTAATCAAGCAAAAGCGTCTGTTGACCAAGCCAAAGAACAGGTTACAGCAGCTGAGACTAAGGTTGAAACAGCTAAGAAAGATAATACTGATACAAGTGCACAAAAAATTGCCGAAGCTCAAGCAGCTGTGACAGAAGCTGAGAAGAAAGTTGCTCCAGCAGAAAACGCGGCCAAGCAAGCCCAAGCAGCTCTTGATACAGCTAAAAAAGTAGAAAACACACAGGCAGCTGTAGCTCAGGATGCTCAAGCTCAAGCAGCTAAGGCACAAAACGAGACTGAAGCAGCTCAGGATGCTGTGAATGCAGCCCAAAAAGCTGTGGATAGCAAACTGGTGAGTGAAAAGGTAACGAAGGCAAAGGATGAGCTTGACAAGGCTAAAAACCACTTAGCTTCTTACGAAGACCAGTTGAAGACAGCTGAAGTGGAAGATGCCAAACGCCAAGCAGTGATTGATCAAGCCCAGGCTGATATCAAAGTAGCCCAAGCAGAAATCAAGGAAAAAGAAGCGAAACTTTCTTCCCAGGACCAAGTACACAATACCTTTACCCTATCGCAAGATTACATCAGGGCAGCAAGAACTATTGATAAAAAAGGATCGGGCCAGTTAACTCCTGAAGCGAAAGAAATGCTTGCAAAAGAGGCAGCGATTCTAAAATCAAGTAATAACTTCATTAGCAGTCAAAAGGATGTTCGACGTATAGTAGATATTAATAATATTCCTAAAGAGATCCTTTTGGAAATTAACTACTATGCTCAAGATTTAATCAACCAAATCCGTAAGCAAGTAGGCAATGCTCCTGTAACATTAACGCAAAATAGTATGGATTATGCGGCGGCCCTAAGCCAAGCAGCCCGTGAGCAAAAATATAGAGCCCAAGCAAAAGATCCTATAACTTCACAAGTGAATGTTCCAAAAGATGTGGTTGCTAAATTTGGGCTTGATCAGTTTGGATATAGAGTTACTGGTTTAAATGAGCTGGGTTTTTATCCTACCTTGGCCAGTCAAGAAAAAGTGTCCGTTGATTATTTGAAGAAGACTATCTATGACAATATTAAATTCCAATTATTTGACCTTGGAGATAGCTTTAGAGACCCCATTAGAACAACAATCTATGCTCAAAAAATAGTTGGCAGCCTAGATAGGCAGAAAAAGGGAGATTATGTAGCTGTTAGCTTTAGCAACAACGGCATTATTAACCGAATTAACTTCCTTCTCTTCGCGAATAATGACGGTGATATTAAGGATCCTTCCAAAATCACACCAGCCTTAATCAATCCAAATGCTAATAATCAAGAGGCAGACGCTGCTCGTAAAGATTTGGCTGCTTCGCAGGCTAAGTTGGACGCTGCTCAACGTACGTTGACAAATGCTCAGAACAAGCAGGAGACAGCACCATTACTGCGTGAGGTTGTGAAAACTGCTAAGGACAAGTTGGCCAAGGCGGAACGTACTTACCAAGCTGAACTCGAAAATAGCAAGAATTCGGCTTCTGAAGAAACCAAGGCTAAACTTGCAGTTTTAGCTAAAGCTCAAGCAAGCTTGAAAGAAAAAGAAGCAGCCCAAACAACTGCGCAAAAAACAGCTGAGGAAGCTAATGCCAAACTTGAGGCTTTGAAAGCAGCTACAGCGACCGCTCAAGAAAAGGCAACTGCTGCGGCTACAGCTCTGGAAGAGGCTCAACGCGCTGTTCAAGCTGCTAAAGACTATGTTACTCGCTTGCAAAACGCCCCTGCTCTTCTAAAAGAAGCAGAAGCGTCTCTCAATGATGCTAAAGCAAACTTGGCAAGTAAGGAAGAAACCTATAGAGTCGAAAATGCCAAACTTGAAGCTTTGAAAGCAGCTCTTGCAGCCCTTGAGACAGACGACCCAACCAACCTCGTTTCTAAGAATGAGCGAAAGGTTCTGAAAGTCACTACAACAGGAGTGAAGAACGGAAAGAAACCAGTTCAGACCTATCAGGCTCCAGCAGCTCTTCCAAAAACAGGATCTGCTGAATCTTCTCTAGCGCTTGCAGGATTGGGATTGCTCTCTATGCTGGGACTGGCTTTTGCAAAACGTCGTAAAGCTTAAGAGCATTTATTGATAAAATCGAATTCTAGATGAATTGTAGCAAAATCAAAGTTGGAACAGCTCATTTAAACAAAACTCATACTGAGAGAGGACCAGTTTGGTCTTCTCTTTATTTATTGAGTAATTTGTTAAGAACATCTTTATTGTTAGCACTCCAAGGGTTCATATTTTGTTCTTTGCTATCATGTGAGTTTGTGATAAAATCTAATTGTTCTATGTAGATTAGATTTTTTATTATAATCCCTACAGTTTTGAACTATTAGAGCTAACAGAAAGGAGGGAAGCCATGTATCCGAAAGAAGGGAAAGAACATCTCTTTCAGCAATTGCAATCAATCGGCTGGTCTCAGGTAGCACTGGAACAAGTTTTTGCAGAGATTAGTGTGCAAGGGAAAACAGTGCCAGAAGAAGGATATTACCTGCAGGAGGCTCAGCTTTTTGGCAGTCCCTTTTTTCAAGATCTTTGGCTGGCTGAGGATGCTCAGAACAGCAGGTTAGGAGCTCAGGAGCTGCTGGTTCTGGCTATGAATCTTGTTAATATGCCTGAGGAGCTGAGTGGAGATAAGGCAGAGACGGATCTTTTACTGGCTCGGATTGCTCCAAACCTAACACCTCATGATGGCTTTTGGAAAATTTTCTCAAGGACCTTGCGCCAGGCTTTTCCAGCAGATGATTTCAGCCAAAGGGATGGCAATCAAAAGCTTAAAAGACAGCTACATCAGTTTCGCTATGTCATTTCCTGCCAGCAGGCCCAGTGGGTCAGAGATCACTACCGTCAGACTGGTATGACAGATGCAGAAGCCTTGGCCTCCTATCTAAAGGATTGGTCTGCGCTGCCTTATAGCTTTCAAGAATCCTCTCGCTTGCACAATAAAGCCCATATTGATAAGAGGTCAGAGCAAGCTATCTATCCGGATGGTCAAGCAAGTCAGGCTAATATAAAAATCCTGATTGATTTTCATACAGAGTTTATTTTGGATCAGACAGGTCGTTTTCTCAATATTATCGATCCAGAGAGGGCTAGCCAAAATGGTATTGTGAATGGCGCCAGCTTTAACTATGGTGAGCATAACCGGCCGGGCAATCAGGCTTCTCATACTCGCTATGATGTCAAAACGCCTGCAGTTTGGGATCCTCGCTTTCGCAGGCTTGGCATTGAAAATGGTGGCCGCAAGTTCAAATCACCTCAGAATAATCGTGGTCCGCTGGGCTATCGTTCGGCTAAGAGCCCTTATGCTCGAAAGGGGCGGAGTGCTTATAAACAGGTAAAGGCAGAGATTGCTCGGTTCAAGAAATTACTGAATCGACCATCCTTTCTCTTGCGTTCTTGGGCTTGGTTCCGTCAGTTTTGGCAGAAGTTTTTTGTACAAAAAAATACGGACTAGCAAATCCGTATTTTTATCTCTTACAAGCTCTTAACTGCGGCGATAGCTGCTTCGAAGTCAGGCTCGGTATTGATATTGTCGACATATTCAGCGTAGGTCACAGTGTTATTTTCATCCAGAACTAGAACTGCGCGAGCCAAAAGGTGCCATTCATTGATGAGGACAGCATAGTCACGGCCGAAAGAATGGTCGAAGTAGTCAGAGAGCATGACAGCATTCTCAATGCCTTCAGCAGCACACCACTTGCCTTGAGCAAAAGGCAAATCAACTGAAACCGTGATAACAACGGTATTGTCCAAGTCAGAGAGTTCTTGGTTAAAACGACGAGTCTGAGTCGAGCAGACACCAGTATCGATAGATGGGATGATGCTCAGGACTTTCTTTTTGCCAGCAAAATCAGCCAGAGTTTTCTTTGAAAGGTCAGTTGCTGTCAGGCTAAAATCGTGTGCGGTGTCGCCGACTTGCAGTTGCTTTCCAGTAAAGGTTACAGGATTTCCGAGAAAAGTTGTCATAAGGAGTCTCCATTCATATTTGATAGCTTCATTGTACAGCGAATAGTGATTTTTTTCGAATAATTTGACTGGAAATTTGAAATCTACTCCATGTGAAGCTCCTTCTCCAAAAATAAAGAGGTTAGGATTTTGTCTCCCTAACCTTTTATCGTTATTTGGCCAATCCTTCAGAAATTTTATCCAGATTGTATTTCATCATGCTATAGTAGCTGTCACCCTCTTCGTCTTGGTCAGCGATTGAGTCAGTGAAGATTTTAGCGTGGATTGGGATGTTGGTGTCTTTAGAAACAGTCTTCATCGGACGGTCGTCCACACTTGATTCGACAAAGAGAGATGGCACTTTGGTCTTGCGTAGTTTTTCAACCAAGCTTTTGATTTGGTCTGGAGTTCCTTCTTCTTCAGTGTTGATTTCCCAAATGTAGGCTGATGGCACATTGTAGGCCTTAGAGAAGTACTTGAAGCAGCCTTCGCTAGTCACAATCATTTTCTTTTCTTCTGGGATATTGTTGAATTTCTCCTTGGCTTCCTTATCCAAAGCGGTCAGTTTTTCTACATAGGCTTTGAGATTTTTCTCGTAAGTGGCCTTATTGTCAGGGTCTTTTTCAATCAAACGTTTGGCAATGTTCTGTGCATAGATAATCCCGTTTTCCAAGTTGAGCCAAGCATGAGGGTCTTCTTTGCCCTTTTCACTTTGCCCTTCAAGGTAAATGATGTCAACGCCATCACTGACAGCATAGTAGTCCTTGTTTTCTTTCTTATTGGCATTTTTGACCAACTTGGTAAACCAAGCATTGCCGCCAGTTTCCAGGTTGATACCGTTGTAGAAGATGAGATCAGCTTGAGAAGTCTTTTTGACATCCTCAGGCAGGGGCTCGTATTCGTGGGGGTCTTTGCCGACTGGTACAATGCTGTGCAGGTCAATCTTATCGCCAGCTATATTTTTGGTAATATCAGCGATAATTGAGTTGGTCGCAACAACCTTGAGCTTGGACGAGTCACTGGATGCCTTCTTCTGACCGGAGCAGGCAAGGAGAGTGCAGACTGCTAGCAAAAGCAGAGATAAAAAACCTAATTTTTTCATGGGAGTCCTCCATCAAATTTTATTTTAGTTTAGGTCGGTTTTTAAGTTTTAAATAGCGTTGCTTAGGGGCGATAAAGAAAGAGATGAGAAAGATGAGAGCTGAGGTCAGGACAATGCTGGATCCTGCAGCGACATTAAAGCTGTAGCCGATAAAGAGCCCCAGTACAGAAGCTAGAGCGCCCAGTCCTGAGGACAGCAGGATCATAGTTTTCAGACTGTTGGCATAGAGGTAGGCCGTTGCTGCCGGCGTAATCAAGAGAGCGACAATCAGAATGGTTCCCACACTCTGCATGGCTGTCACAGAGACCAAGGTCAAAAGAATCATCAGCAGATAGTGATAGAAGCTGACCGGCATACCCATGGCTTGAGCCAGCAGTGGGTCAAAGGAAGTAATCAATAGCTGCTTGAAAAAGAGGGTGATGATTAAGAGCACAGCTATTCCGACTCCAATACTAATCCACATATCAATGTCCTGTACGGCCAAAATATTCCCAAAGAGAATATGAAAGAGGTCGGTGGAGCTATTGGCAACGCCGATCAGAATTACCCCCAGAGCCAGGAAGGAAGAAAAGGTAATCCCAATGGCCGTATCGCTTTTAATAATGGAATTGCCCTTGATGTAGGTGATAATAATCGAGGCCAAAAGTCCGAAGGTGATGGCTCCGATAAAGAAATTAATCCCTAAAATGTAGGACAGGGCCACACCGGGCAGAACCGCATGAGAGATAGCGTCCCCCATGAGCGACATGCCGCGCAGAATGATAAAGCAGCCGACAGCTCCAGCAACAATCCCAATGACGATGGCTGTGATGAGGGCATTTTGCAAAAAGTGAAAGTCCCGCAGCCCTTGGAAAAATTCTAAAATCATCCTAGACACCTCCATTCATAAAGAGCTGGGAGCCATAAGTCTTTTTCATATTGTCCTTGGTAAAGTTGCTCTCAGTAGGACCGAAGGCAATTAGCTTACGATTGAGCAGGATAACTTGGTCGAAATAATCAACTACTTTGCTCAAGTCATGATGGACAATCAGGATAATCTTGCCTGCGGCTTTGAGACTGCGCAGGGTAGACATGATAATCTCTTCGCTGACAGAGTCGATCCCGACGAAAGGCTCGTCCAAGAAGATACAATCCGCTTCTTGAACCAAGCAGCGAGCAATCAAGACCCGCTGGAATTGCCCGCCAGACAGCTGGCTAATCTGCCGCTCCGCCAAGTCTGCTAAACCGACAATTTTCAATGCCTCAGCCACCTTGTCCCAATGGGAATTCTTTAGCCCTTGAAAGAGTTTGAGCTGCGGGTAAAGTCCCAAAGAGACACACTCTTTGACTTTGATAGGGAAATGATAATCAATATTAATCTTTTGCTCTACATAGGCGACGCGCTGGAGAGAGTTCTGCAGCGGCTTTTGATCCAGCAGAGTCTGGCCTTGGTGGTCAATAATCCCTAGCATGCCCTTGAGCAGGGTGGATTTTCCGGCTCCGTTAGGGCCGATAATCCCAGTAATGGTTGGCTCCTTAATGGTTAATGAAAGGGGCTCAAGAGCCAGCATATCCTGATAGCTGACAGTCAAATCTTTAATTGTAATCATCTCATACACCTCTATAAGATTAATATACATTAAAACAAAAATTAAGTCAAGTTAATTTTTAACAAATCTCTAAAATTAATATAAGAAATGTTTGAAAAAACAAGTAGATTTTGATAAGGTTATATCAAAAGCATGAAAGCGAGAAGAAGATGACACGACTACAAGATGATTTCTATGATGCGGTTAATGGTGAGTGGGCCAAGACGGCGGTCATTCCTGATGATAAGCCAGTGACGGGCGGCTTCATGGATTTGGCAGATGAGATTGAAGATCTTATGCTAGCCACGACTGACAAATGGTTGGCTGGCGATGGAGTGCCAGAAGATGACATTCTGCAGAACTTTGTTGCTTACCATCGCTTGGCAGCGGATTATGACAAGCGGGAAGCAGCTGGGATTGAGCCTGCGCGTGCTTACATTGATGAAATTCGCAACCTAACATCTTTTGAAGAATATGCTTCTAAGATTGCTGACTTCGAGCTGGCTGGTAAGCCGACTTATTTCCCCTTTGGTGTGGCGCCTGACTTTATGGATGCCCGTATCAATGTTCTCTGGGCAGACGGACCGGGAACCATTTTGCCAGACACGACCTACTATGTGGAGGACCATCCGCAGAAGGCGGACCTCCTTGCGAAATGGCGCAAGGCTCAGGAAGATTTGCTGGCAAAATTTGACTTTGCGGAAGAGGAAATCAAGGATCTTCTGGACAAGATCTTGGAGCTGGATGCTGTTTTTGCTCAGTATGTTCTGTCTAGTGAAGAAAGCTCTGAGTACGCTAAGCTCTACCATCCTTATAAGTGGGATAATTTCAAAGCCTTGGTACCAGAGTTGCCTCTGGCGGATATTTTCACCAAGTTAATCGGTCAAGAACCCGACCAGGTCATTGTGCCTGAGGAACGCTTCTGGAAAGCAGCTAAGGATATCTATACAGCTGCTAACTGGGATAAACTCCATGCTCTGCTGATTCTCTCTGCGGTCCGCAATACGACCCCTTATCTAACGGATGACATCCGTGTCTTAGCAGGAGCTTATCATCGTGCTCTATCAGGGACTCCTCAGGCTCAGGACAAGGAAAAAGCAGCCTTTTACCTGGCCCAAGGTCCCTTTAATCAAGCTGTCGGTCTCTGGTATGCCGGTCAGAAGTTCTCGCCAGAAGCCAAGGCTGATGTGGAGCAGAAAGTGGCGACGATGATTGAAGTTTACAAAAACCGCCTGAGCCAGAATGACTGGCTGACACCAGAAAATCGGGACAAGGCTATTGTCAAACTCAATGCCATCAAGCCTTATATTGGCTATCCTGATGAGCTTCCTGAGCGTTACTCTCGAAAGGTTGTAGATGAAAATCTGACTCTCTTTGAAAATGCTCAGAAGCTGAGCCAGATTGATATTGCTTATAGCTGGAGCAAGTGGAATCAACCAGTGGACTACAAGGAATGGGGAATGCCAGCCCATATGGTCAATGCCTACTATAATCCACAGAAAAACCTGATTGTCTTTCCAGCGGCTATCCTGCAGGCACCTTTCTATGACTTGCACCAGTCCTCGTCAGCTAATTACGGTGGTATCGGAGCGGTCATTGCCCATGAGATTTCTCATGCTTTTGATACCAATGGCGCTTCCTTTGATGAAAATGGCAGCCTCAACAATTGGTGGACGGAGCACGACTATCAAGCCTTTACCGAGCGGACTCAAAAGGTCATTGACCAGTTCGAAGGACAGGATTCCTATGGTGCTAAGGTCAATGGCAAGCTGACCGTTTCAGAAAACGTGGCTGATCTTGGCGGCATTGCAGCAGCCCTAGAAGCAGCCAAGAAAGAAGCGGATTTCTCTGCTGAGGAATTCTTTACTAACTTTGCCCGCATCTGGCGGATGAAGGGACGCGAAGAGTATATGAAGCTTCTGGCAAGCGTTGATGTCCATGCGCCAGCCAAACTTCGGACCAATGTGCAGTTGCCTAACTTTGACGACTTCTTTACAACCTTTGATGTGAAAGAGGGAGATGGCATGTGGCGGAGCCCAGAAGAGCGGGTGGTCATCTGGTGATGCGGAGATAAGAGTACTTATCGAATCCTGCTCAGTTCAAAAATAATCGAGTTCGTTTCAATAGTCTGCTTTTGTTTGTGAAAGCAGGCTATTTTGTCAAAGAAAATATAAAGCGTTTACATTTATCTAACCTTGTGCTATACTGTAGTTGATAGCAAAAAACAAACAAAATATCCAAATAGAATAGATTTCAAAGTGTTTATTAATGAATAATAAAGAAAAGAGATGTTCTTATGGTAAAACGATTCATTAGTTCAAATGCTTCAGAAATTTTAAATATGACTGCGCCGGAGCTGAAACAGAGCATCAAGGCCAGTGAGGGCCGCGTTATCCTGTCTGAAAACGTAGCTTTTAAAGAATCTTATATCGGTGATGTGACCAATGCAGAGATTGCTCGGTCTTTTGGTGCTGACTTGATTCTGTTGAATGGGATTGATATATTCCAGCCTTTTGTAGCTGGTCTGGATGCCAAGGAAGATTTTGTTGAGGAGCTGCACCGCTTGGTGGGTCGTCCTATCGGTATCAATCTAGAGCCGGTGGACAGTCAGGCCCAGATGGCAGGAGAACGCCTGATCATCAATGAGGGGCGTCAGGCTAGTCTAGCGACTATTCAGCGAGCAGAGGAGCTGGGCGTTGACTTTATCTGTCTGACGGGTAATCCGGGGACTGGTGTCACCAATCAAGCCATTATTGACACCATTCGAGTGGTCAAGGAGAATTTTTCAGGCCTGTTGATTGCAGGTAAAATGCATGCTTCAGGTGTGGATGAGCCGGTAGCAGACCTGGAAGCAATCGCTCAATTTATCGAAGCTGGTGTTGATATTGTCCTAGCACCGGCAGTCGGCAGTGTACCAGGCTTTGATGAGCAGGACTTGAAGCAGATTGTCCGACTGGCCCATCAAAAGGGGGCTCTGGTTATGAGTGCAATCGGTACCAGCCAAGAGAGTGCTGATGAGGATATTGTCAAGCAAATGGCTATCCGTAACAAAATCTGCGGTGTAGATATCCAGCATATCGGAGATTCAGGCTACGGCTGTCTGGCTCCGGTTGAAAATATCTTTGCCATGAGCAAGGCTCTCAGAGGACAGCGCCACACCATTTCCATGATTTCACGCTCAATCAATAGATAGTAAAATGAGACAGACTTTTAAGGGGGAAGCTCCTAGAAAGCCTGTCTCTTTTTTGTAAAAAAAGACCGAGATTCTTGTCTCGGCCTTTATAGGTTTCCTTTTTTATCTAAAAATTCATGATAGACACAGAGGCTGACTGCAGAGCGGGCAATGCTGTATTTAGAGTAGGGGATAATGACAATCTCTGCTTGTTTTTGCTTTGGAAAGAGAGGTACTTCCTGCTCTAACTGAGCCAGAACCTGCTCGGCAATCACCGGATAAGAGAAGAGCTGGCCGTCCAGATAAATCCTTTCGCTATCAATAAGCTGGCAGAGGTTGGAAATGGAAATGGCCAGATAGCGACAGGCAGTATGAATCAACTCAATGCTGCCCAAGTCTCCTAAGCGATAGGCGGTCATCAGACTTGTCAAATCAATGTCATTAGCATCCTCTACAAGGGTCTTTAAGAGCGAGGTCTGGGAAGCCTGATACAGGATAGCTGCTTTATCAATCAGAGCGCTCTCGCTGGCATAAACCTGCAGGCAGCCGTGCTTACCGCAAGGACAGCGCTCGCCTTCAGGATTGATGACGGTATGCCCCACCTCCCCGATAAGATAATTTTCCTGACTGTAAATGCTGCCCTTGTACATGTAAGAGCAATGAATACCTCTGGCGACATGATAGACGATAAAATTACTGTCTGTAGGATGATAGCTAAAGAGGCGTTCAGCCATTGTCAAACAGTGGGACTTATTGGCAAAGTAGACAGGAAGGTCAAAGGCTTCTTGAATAGTCTGCAGGTTAATCTGTCCCCAGTGGGGATTTTTAGAAATGATAAAATCACTCTCAGAGAGATTCACATGCCCCGGCAGCCCGAGGGCAATTGCTGAGATGGAGTATTTGCTGTTCTTTTTCAGAAAATCTTGAATCAGCCGGATGATTTCCTGGTCAGACGGCCCGCCTGTCACCTCGATCTGATAAGTCCGAATATTGCTTTCTACAATCTCACCGGTATTATCAGCGATGACCATGGCCAGCTGTTTTTCAGAAATCTCAAAACCCAGATAGTAGCGGCTATGAGGTGCAATATCCAGCAGGGTTTTCTTGCGGCCTACGCTCTCATCATTGAGCTCGCCCAGTTCCAGCACCAAGCCTTCCTTGATCAGTTCATTGATGATACTGCCAGTCGTGGCTGGTGTAATCTGAGTTTCTTTTGAAATATCAATCCGAGAAATCGGTCGTTTGGCATAGAGCTGATCCAGAACAGTTGCCCTTAGCTCGTTTTGTTTTCTAGTTCGTGTCATCTTGTTTCCTCTGCTGCTATACTATCAAAAAAAGCTAGAAATCTCAAATGTAAGCGTTGACATAGTACAGAAAAATAGTTATAATGTTTATAGAATATTAATAACATGGTGAAAAATATTCTTTTTTTGGGTTTTTGTTTATATATTAAAAATAAATAGCAAGCGTCGTTGCAGGCTAGGTCAGATTCATAAAGGAGGATGCCAATGGAAACAAAACAGATTATGTTAGTTTGTGCGGCTGGGATGAGCACCAGTCTCATGGTCAATAAAATGCAGAAAGCTGCAGAGGAGCGCGGCTTGGCTGCGACGATATTTGCGGTGCCAGTGTCAGAAGCAGAAGACTATCTAAGCGAGAAAAAGGTTGATGTCCTGTTGCTGGGACCTCAGGTCCGCTATCTGTTGGAGGATTTACAGGAAAAATTAGCTTCAAAAGGCGTTCCGGTCGATGTTATCCCTATGACGGACTACGGAATGATGAAGGGGGATAAGGTCCTGGATCTGGCAGAGTCGCTCATGAAGTAGGTACTACTATGGAAAATAAAGATTCCTTAGAGGTCGCTATGACCCTCATTATGTATGGCGGAGAGGCCAAGTCTTGTGCTATCGAAGCCATTGCAGCAGCTAAAAAGCAGGACTTTGACCGAGCTCAGGAGAGGCTGAGTCAGGCTCAGAAGGCCCTGTTGCAAGCCCATCATGCTCAGGCTGAAATGCTGAGCAAGGAGGCACAAGGAGAAAAGACAGAACTTAGTTTATTTATGGTGCATGGACAGGATCATCTCATGACCAGTATCGCCTTTGTTGATTTGGCAAAGGAGATTGTTGATTTACATAAAAAATTTGATGAATAGGAGAAATGCAGATGAGTAGTTTGGTTGATAAATGGCAAGCGCGTCTCATGCCTATTGCCAATAAAATCGGCAACCAAAAATTTCTGGTTGCCCTGCGGGATTCCTTTATCGGAACCATGCCTGTGATTATGACGGGCTCTTTCGCCCTCATGGTCAACGCCTTTCTATCTGACTTGCCAGGGCAGTTCGGCTGGACCTGGATTTCCTCTACCTTCCAGTGGCTGATTGATATTAACTGGCTGGTATTCAAGGGCAGTATTCCTATCGTTACCCTCTTGTTCCTCTTTACCTTCGGGGTCAATATCGCTAAAATTTACAATACTGATAAGGTGTCTGCCGGTCTGGTAGCTGTTGCTTCCTACATCATTACCATTGGTGGATCAGTTACTAAAACCTTTGAGTTAGCTGGCAAAACACCAGGGCTGAGTAAGGCAATTTCAAAACTCCCAGAGCTAAAACTTGACGGCAGTAATCTGTCTGTGACGATTAACAGTGTCATTCCCGGTGACCAGATTAGTGCGCGTGGCTACTTTACTGCTATTCTAATTGGTTTTGTATCTGTCATCATCTTCTGTAAGGTCATGAATCGTAACTGGACGATCAAACTTCCAGATTCTGTTCCGCCAGCTATCATGAAGCCCTTCCTGTCTATCATTCCGGCTGCGATTGCCATGTATGTCGTGGGAATTGCGACCTATCTCTTTAATCTGGTGACAGGAGAACTGTTGATTGACTGGATTTACAAGATTCTTCAGGCACCGCTTCTCAGCTTGTCTCAAAGCTTCTGGGCTGTACTGCTCATTGTCTTTCTCAATAAGATTTTCTGGTTCTTCGGACTGCACGGTGGTAATGTGCTGGCGCCAGTTATGGCTAGTCTATTTGGTGTGACCATGCTGGCTAATCTGGAAGCTTATCAGGCTGGGCATGCGATTCCTTACATGTGGACGGATAATTCTTTCGGTGCTTTTGTCTGGTTTGATGCGATTGGTGTTGCCATTGCCATTCTCTGGCAATCTCGGAACAAGCACTATCGCGAAGTGGCTAAGTTGGGAATTTTCCCAATGGTCTTCAACATCGGTGAGCCGGTTATGTACGGTCTGCCAATCGTTTTGAATCCAATTATGTTTATTCCATACGTCCTGACGCCAATGGTCATGGTAACAGTAGCCTACTTTGCAACCTCTATGGGCTTGGTTGCGCCGGTTACTCAAAACGTTACTTGGGTAATGCCGCCGATTCTCTACGGTTTCTTTGCGACAGCCTTCGACTGGCGGGCAATTATTCTTTCGCTGGTTAACATCGCTATTTCGACCGCTATATATCTGCCCTTTGTCAAGATGGCAGATAAACAGGAGGAGCTTGGATAGATGGCAAAATTTGAAATTAAAGAAGAATTTTACCTGGATGGCAAGCCTTTTAAGATTTTATCGGGAGCTATTCAGTATTTCCGGCTTCATCCAGACCAGTGGCGAGATACCCTTTACAATCTTAAAGCTTTAGGCTTTAATACGGTAGAAACCTATATTCCTTGGGCATTGCATGAACCTCAGGAAGGTCAGTTTCAGGCAGAGGGCATGCTGGATTTTGAAGCATACTTCAAGTTGGTTGAGGAGATGGGGCTTTATCTCATTGTCCGTCCGACGCCCTACATCTGTGCAGAGTTTGACTTTGGCGGCCTGCCGGCTTGGCTCTTGAGATATCCTTCGATGCGCCTGCGGGTCAATCATCCGCTTTTTCTGGAAAAGGTCAGTCATTTCTATGACTGGCTATTTCCCAAGCTTCTGCCCTATCAGAGTGATCAAGGCGGTCCTATCCTCATGATGCAGGTGGAAAATGAATACGGTTCTTACGCCGAAGACAAGGCCTACATGCGTAGCATTGCGCAGATGATGAAGGTACGTGGCGTTACGGTTCCCCTCTTTACTTCTGATGGGACATGGATAGAGGCTTTGGAATCTGGGACCTTGATTGAGGATGATATTTTTGTGACGGGGAATTTCGGATCTCAGCCCAAGGAAAATACAGATAATCTGCGAGCTTTCATGGAGCGCTATGGCAAGAAATGGCCGCTTATGTGTACCGAGTTTTGGGACGGCTGGTTCAGCCGCTGGAGCGAGGAAATCGTTCGGCGTGAAGCCGAAGATTTGGCCCAGGATGTCAAAGAAATGCTGCAGCTGGGCAGCATGAACCTCTTCCTATTGAGAGGTGGGACAAACTTTGGCTTTATTAGCGGCTGTTCGGCACGAAAGACCAAGGATTTGCCGCAGATTACCTCCTATGATTTTGACGCACCCATTACTGAGTGGGGGCACCCAACCGAGAAATACTACGCTGTTCAGCGGGTGATCCACGAGGTCTTTCCAGAGCTTGAGCAGATGGAGCCTATTAGCCGACAGGCCAAGGCCTATGGCAGTTTTCCACTGCTTGGGACTGCAAACCTGCTGGATGTGGCAGCGGATATCACAGAGGAAATTCTGCTGGATTATCCGCAGCCTATGGAGCAGATTGGGCAGAATCATGGCTATATCCTCTACCGTTCCGATATCAAAAATCAATACCATGAGGAAAGGCTCAAGGCCTTGGAGACTCATGACCGCTGTCATTTCTATATCAATCAGGAGCACCTGGCTACCCAGTATCGGGAAGAAATCGGTGATGAGATGCTCTTCTCAGCTGATACAGAGCGGATTCAGATTGATGTGCTGGTAGAAAATATGGGGCGTGTCAACTATGGTTACAAGCTGGGCGCACCCAGTCAATCCAAGGGAGTCAAGGGTGGTATCATGATTAACCACCAGTTCCGAAAGGGCTGGAAGCATTATGCGCTCAAGTTTGACCAGGAAATGCTGGCCAAGCTAGACTGCTACTCAGCTCCACCGGAGGAAGTCAAAGCACCGACCTTCTATCGCTTTGAAGTAGAGTTGGATGATATCGCTGATACCTTCATCGACTGCTCTAAGTATGGGAAAGGCTGTATTTCGGTCAACGGCTTCAACCTAGGCCGCTACTGGAATGAAGGGCCGATTCACTATCTCTATGTGCCGTCTGGCCTGCTTAAGGAAAAGAATGAATTTATCGTCTTTGAAACTGAAAATGTCAAGATTGAAGAGTTGACCTTGCTTGACCATCCGGTCTATAAGAAATGAGGTGTTGCGATGAAATATATGACAGTCGGAAATGAACTGGAAGGAGCCAGTCAGCTGATTTTGGGCTGCATGCGACTGGCAGAGCATGATCCTAAAGAGGTCGTTTCTGTTCTTGAAACAGCGGTAGAAGTGGGAATTAATTTCTTTGACCACTCAGATGTCTATGCTGGCGGCCAGTCTGAAGCTAAGTTTGCGCAGGCTCTTCGCTCAGCTAAGATTCCCCGGGACCGAGTATTCATCCAGTCCAAGTGCGGACTGCGGGATGTTCACACCAACTACCATTTTGATTTTTCTAAGGATTATATCATCAGCTCGGTTGAAGGCAGCTTGGAGCGCTTGCAGACGGACTATCTGGATGTGCTCCTCCTGCACCGGCCAGATGCTCTTGTGGAGCCAGAAGAGGTAGCTGAGGCTTTTTCACAGCTGCACCAAGCTGGGAAGGTTCGCTATTTCGGAGTTAGCAATCAAAATCCTTATCAGATTGAGCTGCTGCAGAAGAGTGTGGAGCAGCCCTTGATTGCCAACCAACTGCAGTTTGGTCCAGCCCATACTCCGATGTTGGATGCTGGGCTCAATGCCAATATGCTCAATCCTTTAGCAATCGTTCGAGATGGTAGTGTGCTGGACTATTGTCGATTGCATCATATCACGATTCAGCCTTGGTCACCATTTCAGGTCGACTTGAACCAGGGACTCTTTATGGAGCATCCTAAATATACTCAGCTTACAGAAACTCTGCATGCCTTTACGTCAGACTATCAAGTTTCTTTTGAAGCCTTAGTTCTCGCCTGGATTTTGCGTCATCCGGCACAAATGCAGCCGATTGTTGGCTCCATGAATCCGCAGCGAATTCGCTCAATGGTGGCTGCTTTTGATATTGAGCTCTCTCGGGCTGACTGGTATAAGATATACAAGAGCGCGGGGAATCCTCTGCCCTAAGCTTGTTTTTGCAGGGAGATTATTTGTTATTCAGAATCAATGAAGCCTAAGAGCACCGAATCGGTCTGCATATTTCATTGATTAAGCTCGACTCTGCACCTTATGAAAGGAGAATGATATGAATAATAAGTTTTCTTGGCAAGCCCTAGCAAAATCTGCTTCTGCTGCCAAGTATGGGAGCGGCTTGCTGCTATGTGCTTCCCTCTTGTCCTTAGCAGCTTTTACAGCTGTCTCAAGAGTTGAAGCAGAAGATGTTGCGCCTGCCCCTGCCGCAGTGGCTGAAACGCCGGCTTCTTCGACGGCGCAAGCAAGTCCTGAGGCTGAAAATCCAGCTCCAACTGAACCCCAAACAGCTCCTGCAAATCAGGCCGAATCAGCTGCAGCCGCTAGCGAGCTGCCAGCCAGTCAGGTCATGTCTGATGAGCAGAAACAGCGTGCCATTGCTCAGATGGGAGCCAATCAAGGGGATGTCTGGGTTTGGTCGGAGGAAAATGTCGTTGAAGAAAATGGAGAGCGTCAAAAGCGAGGTCCTAATGGCGGTCTTGGCCAATTTAATGGCGGAGCCGTCGTGTTAGGCGGCCGTCCGACTTATGACCCAGCGGCTGATTGGTACTACCTAGCTTATAAAGGCGAAGGGATGACCGACGAAGAAGCACAGGCTGTCTTTAACAAGGAACGCGGCAAATGGATGAATGAATTTGATCCTTGGGGCGTTGTGATGGAAATGACGGACAATAAGGCCAGCAATGCGTGGGCGGATATTCGTAACATGCAGGCTTTTGTGCTCCGGAAGGACTCCAATGTCTGGGAGAAAATTGTAGATCACCCTCAAGGGGTTCAATGGGTTGCTCAATTCAAGGGCAATATGTCCAGCTATGTAGAAGATGCACGGCAGGAAGCCTTGACTGGCGGTGGAACAGCTATTGAGGTATTACCTAAGCAGGATCGGGTTGCCCACTGGGGTTCTGATCAGGCCCGTGATATTCCAAATCCTCAAACCATTCGGGCTGTTTTAGTTTCCGTAGAAGCTCGTATTTCTGAAAAATCTGACCCAGATGCCAAGCTGGGTATTCAAGTTGGCGGTGACTGGAAGTTTGCTGAGGAAGTGAGTAAGCCGCTCTGGTATCCAGGAGCTGGTCTGGCTGGTATTCAGCGACTGACCAAGGATTGGGCGCGTTACTATTTTGTCAGCCTCACTGGTATTCAAGATGCAGTCGAAGAAAGGGCCATTTCACAAGATGTATTTATGAAGAGTATCGTGCCGCTGGCCGATATGGAGCAGGTCGCCCAAAATCAAGCTCAGCAGCCAACCCCTGCAAGGCCTGATCCAAAGGGTAGCCAAGCGGAAAATCTGACCTACAAAACAAGCGGCCAGACGGATTCTCAAGCAGCGTCTCAACAGCCAACTCTTCAACAAGCTTCTTCCAAACAACTGCCTAAGACCGGCAGCCAAAGCAGTCTATTGGCCAATTTGCTGGGATTCGGGCTCTTAGGGCTTGGTGCTGCCTTCCTTGGCCTGAAGAAAAAATCTTAGTTTTGCAAGCTAGAGAAAAAAATAATCTACAAAAAAGCAACAGCTAGAATCTGCTGTTGCTTTGTGTTTGATTTAGGTTTTGCACGACAGGCTGTCCAAAATTAGGTGCTTGCGCAGCGGGCGGACTGCAGACAGGCTCTTGGTATTTTTGAGTAAAGCGGCATCTTGGGAAGTTGGAGCAGCCCCAAAATTGCTGACCAGCCCTAGAACCCTTGGATGCGGTACGGAGCACCAATCTATGCTGGCAGCGAGGGCAGATCTTTTCTGCTTCTCTACGCTGTTTATTCTGGGCAATGCTGTTAATATGGCGCTCTTTGATGACCTGCTTTCGTTTGGTCAAAGGTAGCAGCATACGATAGAGGTCGTCAATCTGCTCAGACGACAGGTAGACTGGACTTTGGCAGGCCTGCCGGTCAATTGCCCCAATCACTTGCCAGGTCTGAATAACCTTATGCCTGTCACTGTTTAGATGGATTTCCTTAAGCTGACAGTCATTGCCAAAGACGATATAGGAATATAGGTTTGGCGTGTATTGGTTGAGATAGTAGCTGAGCCATTTGAGATGGACTTTATTTTGAATAATGGGATTGAAAAAAGAATTCTTGTAGGATTTTCCGCGGCCTCCGGAAAGAACCTGAGTCCAGTATTGCTGGTTTTCTGAGCCGAAGATCCAGCCCTTGTAGTTTTTTGACTCAAAAATGTAAATTCCAGATGGATGAATCAGCAGGGCATCAATCTCAGTGGTAGATCCATCTTCTTTGAAAATATAGAGATTGTACAAAATCTTTTTATAGCCATAGAGCTGGTTCAAGACCTGACCAAGCTGGTACTCTCCCTGTTTTCCCTTGTTATATTTGAGTTCCCAAGGGGCAGTCTGGGTTTGCTGGAAATAGTCAGGCTCTGGGCTTTGGCTGGATGACCAATCCGAGTCCGTATCTTCCCTGTCTTCAAGTAGCTTATAACTGATAAAAAAGACGATGCCAAAGACAGCCACAAATGCAACGAAAAAGAATCCAAACATTTCCTAATCTCCCTTAAAATCCCTAATTCGAGTATAGCACAAAATAAAGGACGGAAGATTTTTATAAGTGTAAAAACACAGCAATTGAACAATAGATTGAAATATGTCTAAAAAACGGAAACTACCCTTTAAAAACTTATTTTCCAAAAACACCTCACAAACCTAAAAAATCATGTATAATAAAAAGACAGGAAAAGAATAGGAGTTATCATGTCTCAGGAATTAATCAGTGTTATCATCCCTGTTTACAATGTTGAGCAGTATTTAGCAGAATGTGTGAACAGCGTCTGTCGTCAGACCTATCAAAATCTGGAAATTATTCTAGTCAATGATGGTTCAACAGATGCTTCTGGTCAGATTTGCCAAGAGCTAGCTGATCAGGATGCGAGGATTCGTCTCATTTATCAGGACAATCAAGGTTTGTCCGGTGCCCGCAACACAGGGATTGAGCACTCTAGTGCAGACTATTTGATTTTTGTGGATTCGGATGACTGGCTGCCTGAGCAGCATGTTGCCCGCCTCTATGAAAAGCTCAAGGAGTATGATGCGGACATTGCCATTGGTCACCACTGTAGTTTCCGTGCTGAGGATTCAGCCTTCCTCTACTATTCGACAGAGCATTTTGAAACCCTCTATACGCGAGAAGAGATGATTGAGGAGTACCCTAGACGGCGCATGCTAGACGGTGTCTTTCTCTGTGCCTGGGCCAAGCTCTATAAGCGTAAGCTCTTTGATACAGTGCGCTATCCAGTCGGCCGAGTGGCCGAAGATGCCTTCACGACTTATAAGCTTTATCTTCAGTCAGACAAGATAATCTATCTCAATGAACCGCTCTATTACTATCGCTTGCGGCCAAATAGCATCTCCATGACTTGGAATGAGCAGTGGTTCCGAGACTTGATTGTAGGTTTTGAGGAGCAGATAGCCATTCTAGGTAAGCTAGGCTATGACCTGAGCCTCTACTACAAATACTACACCTTCTTGCTCCAGTATTGTCGCGATAGCGCTGCAGCTGTCGGTATGCAGTCTAGTCTGGTCTATCAGGAAATTGAAAGCAAACTCCAACTATTTGGAGAATAAACAAAACAAGCCACCTTTCAACCGCAGGGTTGACAGCGTGGCTTGTTTTTTAGTGTTTGAAAATTAAAGACTAAAAATAACAATTAATGTCATGCTTCAAAAAGACATCTTGGTATTCAAATAAGTCTTCAGGGTGCAAGGCCTTGACATCTTCCATGGCATACTTTCGGCCAAGTAATTTGTATTTATTTTCGCCAAATTGATGGAAAGGCAGCAGCTGGACTTGATCGATGGATAGTTCATTAAACAGAGTCGCAAACTGCTCCGCATCTTCTAAAGAGTCGTTAAAATCTGGAATGACAGGAATGCGCAGAACAATCGTCTTTTGATGAGTGAAGGCGTAGTGGATATTCTGAACAATTAATTCGTTTTTTACTCCAGTCACCTTGCGGTGGTTGACAGAGTTATAATGTTTCAGGTCTGTATAGATAAAATCAACGTACTGGATGAGATCCACGAATTTTTCATGTTCTACAAAGGCAGTTGTTTCAATAGCGGTATGAATCCCTTTTTCCTTAGCCGCTTTGAGAATGGCCTTGGCAAATTCAAACTGGGCGAAAATCTCTCCGCCAGATAAGGTTAGGCCGCCACCAGATTCTTCATAAAAATCTCTGTCTTTTAGGACTTCGTTGATAATCTCCTCGACACTTCTTTCCTCCCCCATAGTGATGCTTTTTTTGGTAGTAGCATCCAGCATAGGCTCGGGTCTGAATTGCTGTGATTCTGGATTGGAGCACCAAGGGCAACGCAGAGGACAGCCCTTGAGGAAAACCGTTGTACGAATCCCTGGTCCATCATGAATACTGAAATGTTGGATGTTGAAAATAATTCCTTTTGTTGTTTCCATACTCAGGCCTCCTTTGGATACAATCATTATAACTTATTTTAGAAAGAAAAACAATTACGAATGAAAGTTATTTTTATTTTATTTTTAAGACGTCTTTTGTTACAATAATAGCAGAGGTGATAGAATGGAACGTTTAGATGAAATTGTTAAATTAGTATCTGAATTTGAACGAATCGATGTCAATACTTTGTCTGACCGCTTAAAAGTATCCAAAGTAACGATTCGCAAAGACTTGGATAAGCTGGAAACCAAAGGTCTGTTGCGCAGAGAGCATGGCTATGCTGTTTTAAATAGCGGCGATGATCTGAATGTCAGGCTTTCCTTTCATTATGATACCAAGCGCCGGATTGCTCAGGAAGCGGCAAAAATCGTTCAGGATAATGAAACCATTATGATCGAATCAGGCTCGACCTGTGCCTTACTAGCTGAGGAAATCTGCCGAACGAAAAAGAATGTCAAGATTATTACCAATTCTTATTTTATTGCGGATTATATAAAACAAACTGATTCTTGTAAAATTATCTTACTGGGCGGAGAATTTCAGAAAGATTCTCAAGTGACAGTAGGGCCTCTTCTCAAGGAAATGATCCGCTTTTTTCACGTAGAACATGCTTTTGTCGGAACAGATGGCTATGATGAAAATCTAGGCTTTACAGGCAAGGATCTGATGCGGAGTGAGGTTGTGCAGTATATGTCAGAGGCATCTGACCAGATGATTGTCTTGACGGACTCAAGTAAGTTTACCAGAAAAGGAATAGTTAAGAGATTCGGCTTCAAGCAGATTGCTCAAGTGGTGACTGACAAGGCGATTCCTAAAGAAGCTGTTGAGCGCTTGAAAGCTGCGGATATCAAACTGACTCTAATCTAGCAGAGAGAAGGAGATAAGATGAAAAATGAAAGAAAAAAACTATTGGCAAAAATTGCTTATCTCTACTACCTAGAAGAAAGAAGCCAGTCTGACATTGCGGCTGAGACAGGGATTTATCGCACCACTATCAGCCGAATGCTGGCAGAAGCTAAAAAAGAAGGTATTGTAAAGATTGAGATTGAAGACTTTGATACCCGCTTATTTCATTTGGAAAACTATGTAAAAGAAAAATATGGGCTCAAGGGAATCGAAATTGTCAGTAACTTAGTAGATGAATCTCCAGCAGACTTGGAAGAGAGGTTGGCTCAAGCTGCTGCGGGTATGCTGCGCGGCCTGATTAAAGACAATGATAAAGTGGGATTTTCTTGGGGAAAGAGCTTAAGCCTTTTAGTAGAGCACTCCAGCAGCAAGCATTTGACAAATGTCCATTTCTTTCCTTTGGCAGGTGGACCGAGTCATATCCATGCACGCTATCATGTGAACACCCTCATCTATAGCATGGCTGGAAAATACCATGGGGACTGCCGTTTTATGAATTCCACGATTATTCAGGAGAACGAGCAACTGACAAATGGAATATTGGCTTCTAAATATTTTGAAGATCTGAAAAGTAGCTGGCAGGAGCTGGATGTGGCTGTGGTTGGTATTGGAGGGCAGGTTGACACGAGAAATCGCCAATGGCTGGACATGCTGACCTCGGAGGATTTTCTTGCTCTAGAGAGTCAGGATGCTGTTGGAGAAATCTGCTGCCGCTTCTTTAATAAAAAAGGGGAGATGGTCTACCAGCATTTGCAAAATCGAACGATTGCCATCTCTTTGGAAAATTTGAAAAAGGTGCCGCTTAGTTTGGCCTTTGCCTATGGCAGTCAAAAATCTGCTGCCATCTTAGCAGTGTTGCGAGCTGGCTATGTTAATCATTTGGTGACAGATGAAGCGACGATTCTAAAAATGCTAGACTTGGATGGAGATAGGAGTTTCTTCACTTCTTGATGTCAGTGGAATCTCAGGTGCAAGAGATTTCCAAGACGGAATTTAGGGATTCTATTTTTTAATAGTGGATTAGCAGCTATGTATGGAGGTGGATTCTTGATTTGAAAAAGCCAATGAAACGAAAATTGACTAGTTTAGCCACAGGGGAGCTAGTCGCTGTGCTAGTATTTTGGATGAATTTTTTCCTTCTCAAAAAATGGATTCTTACTACTGGAGCTTTGATTTCTATTTCTTTCTCCTTGTTTGTACTGAGTTTTATTTTGATACAGGGCTCTGTTTTCTGGTGGATTTTGATAAAAAGGATTTCCAATCCAAGATTTGCTGAAAGATATACAGGCAAGATTTACAGAATACTAAAGATCTTAGACCTTATTTTACTAGGTGTAGGGGCCCTGATAATTATTTTAAATTACAGTGAATTTCCCACATCCATAATCTCTTTAGCAATTTGGTTTTTTGCTATCATCGAGTGGATTAATTATTTTAAATGGCAATTATCCTACAGTCTGAATCCTGCTGTTTTATTGAAATACATCCTCCAGAGGAAATTGCGGAAAAGTAAAATAGCAAAGGAAATTGAGAAAGCCGTTTAAAAAGATAAGTTTTGGTTTTTTAAAATAGCATATATGAAGAAGTAGAAGCGAATAGCTGCTGCTTCTTTTTTTGTGTCGAATCTGCTTATCGTTCTTATCTAATAGAGTGCCTTTGATTCGCAGTTGCATAAAGCTGTACATAACTGTCCTTTATGGGGGAGTTTTTATTTTTTGCACAAATGTGCGAAAAAATTTAAATAAGCTAATTTGTTCTATAATGTATTGACGTACTGAGATAAAGGTGATACATTCTAGTTACAAACAAAAATAAATCACTTTCAAACAAAAGAACAGGTTTTTGTTAATTATAAAGATAGGAGCGATTGTAACATATGGAAATGATTGTAGCAGATCAAATTATCATGGGTCTTATCTTAGACGCTGGTGATGCCAAGCAGCATATTTATCAAGCTTTATCACTAGCTAAAGATGGTAAGTTTTCAGAATGCGATGAGCAGATTGAGCTGGCAGATAAGGCGCTGTTAGAGGCCCATAACTTGCAGACCAAGTTCCTAGCTCAGGAAGCTGGAGGAACGAAAACAGAGATTACAGCGCTGTTTGTTCATTCTCAAGATCATTTGATGACTAGCATTACAGAGATTAACCTCATCAAAGAAATCATCGACTTGAGAAGAGAATTACAAGGGGAAAAATAAATCATCAGGAGGATGAAAAGATGGTTAAGATTGGTTTGTTTTGCGCGGCAGGTTTTTCAACAGGAATGTTGGTCAACAATATGAAAATAGCTGCAGCTGAAAAAGGGTTGGAAGCTGAGATTGAAGCCTACTCTCAGGCTAAGTTGGCTGATTATGCAGCGGATCTGGATGTCGCTTTATTGGGCCCGCAGGTAGCCTATACACTAGACAAATCTACAGCTATTTGCGACAGCTGCCATACTCCGATTGCAGTTATTCCGATGGCTGATTACGGTATGCTAGATGGTGAAAAAGTGCTAAACCTCGCTTTGAGTTTGTTGGATAAACATTAAAATCAAGGAGCTTCGTTATGTCTAAAGTGGATACTCAAAAAATCATTGCGCCGATTATGAAGTTTGTCAATATGCGCGGGATTATCGCCTTAAAAGATGGTATGTTGGCAATTTTGCCTCTTACAGTTGTGGGAAGCCTATTCTTGATTGTAGGGCAATTACCATTTGAAGGTCTAAATCAAGCCATTGCTGGTGTGTTTGGGACGGACTGGACAGAACCGTTTATGCAGGTTTATTCAGGAACCTTTGCCATTATGGGGCTGATTTCTTGTTTTTCAATCGGCTATTCTTATGCCAAGAACAGCGGTGTAGAGCCTCTGCCGGCAGGGGTGTTGTCTCTTTCTTCTTTCTTTATCCTTTTGAAATCCTCCTACATACCAGAAAAGGGTGAGGCGATTGCAGATGCGATTGCCAAGGTCTGGTTTGGCGGTCAAGGAATCATTGGGGCCATTCTCATTGGTCTGGCAGTTGGCAGTATCTATACGATTTTCATTCAAAAGCATATTGTCATCAAAATGCCAGAGCAGGTTCCGCAAGCGATTGCCAAGCAGTTTGAAGCCATGATTCCTGCTTTCGTTATTTTCTTGCTGTCAATGATTGTTTATATTATTGCCAAGATAGCGACTGGTGGCGGTACCTTTATTGAGATGATTTACGATGTCATTCAGGTGCCTCTGCAAGGTCTGACGGGCTCTCTGTATGGAGCTATCGGTATTGCTTTCTTCATTTCTTTCCTGTGGTGGTTCGGCGTCCACGGTCAGTCCGTTGTCAATGGTGTCGTAACAGCTTTGCTACTGTCAAATCTAGATGCCAATAAGGCCCTGCTTGCTGCAGATAAGCTGTCCGTTAGTCAAGGCGCTCATATTGTGACCCAACAGTTCTTGGATAGTTTTCTTATCTTATCGGGATCCGGTATTACTTTCGGAGTGGTCGTGGCCATGCTCTTTGCTGCCAAGTCCAAACAGTATAAGGCTCTGGGGAAAGTTGCTGCTTTCCCGGCAATCTTTAATGTCAATGAGCCAGTTGTCTTTGGTTTTCCGATTGTGATGAATCCGGTCATGTTTCTGCCCTTTGTTTTGGTACCGGTTCTAGCCGCTTTGATTGTCTACATGGCGATTGCGGTCGGCTTTATGCAGCCATTCGCAGGTGTGACTTTGCCTTGGAGTACACCGGCTATCATTTCTGGCTTTATGGTCGCTGGCTGGCAAGGGGCAGTCATTCAAATTGTCATCTTAGCCATGTCCGCCTTTGTCTATTTCCCATTTGTGAAGTTTCAGGATAAGATTGCCTACAATAACGAGTTGAAAAATGAAGAATAATCTGATTTTGATGGATAAAAACACAAAAGTTTCTTGGCTCGGATGGCACAAATGTGCAAAAAATCTTTAATTCAGTAATCGCCTATAAATGATTGAATTCTAGGATTTTGCATGTTACAATAGTTACGAAAGAAATAAATTAAATTTCATAAGAAAGGTCGTGGCCAAATGATCCAAGTAAAAGAAGTAGAAAAAACAACAATAAAAACAGACTATTTTGGTAGCTTAACAGAGCGGATGAATAAGTATCGGGAAGATGTTTTAAATAAAAAGCCCTATATTGATGCAGAGCGTGCTGTCCTAGCTACTAAGGCCTATGATAAACACAAGGAAAAACCAAATGTGTTGAAGCGCGCTTACATGCTCAAAGAGATTTTGGAAAATATGACGCTTTATATTGAAGATGAAACAGTGATTGTCGGTAATCAAGCTTCATCTAATAAAGATGCGCCTATTTTCCCAGAGTATACTTTAGAGTTTGTACTCAATGAACTAGATCTTTTTGAGAAGCGGGACGGAGACGTCTTCTACATTACAGAGGAAACCAAAGAGCAGCTCCGCAGTATTGCTCCTTTCTGGGAAAATAATAACCTCCGTGCGAGAGCTGGAGCTCTCCTTCCAGAAGAAGTTCAGGTTTATATGGAAACAGGCTTCTTTGGTATGGAAGGAAAGATGAACTCTGGGGACGCCCACTTGGCGGTCAACTATCAAAAACTCTTGGCTTATGGACTGAAAGGTTTTGAAGAAAAAGCTCGGGCAGCTAAGGAAGCTTTGAATTTGACCGATCCGGCTAGTATTGACAAATACCACTTTTATGATTCCATTTTCATCGTTGTGGATGCTGTGAAAGCTTATGCGGAGCGTTTTGTTGCTTTGGCCAATCAGCTGGCTGAAAAAGCAGAGCCTAAGCGCCGTCAGGAGCTCTTAGAAATCGCTAGAATCTGTTCTAAAGTGCCGTATGAGCCAGCATCAACCTTTGCTGAAGCTGTTCAGTCTGTTTGGTTTATCCAGTGTATCCTTCAGATTGAGTCTAACGGACATTCACTCTCTTATGGACGCTTTGACCAGTACATGTACCCTTATGTCAAAGCAGATTTGGAAGCTGGACGTGAGACAGAAGCTAGCATTGTAGAACGCTTAACCAATCTCTGGATTAAGACGATTACCATTAATAAAGTGCGCAGTCAGGCCCACACATTCTCATCTGCAGGCAGTCCCCTTTATCAAAATGTGACAATCGGGGGCCAAACGAGAGATAAGAGAGATGCAGTCAACCCACTTTCCTACCTTGTCTTGAAATCTGTAGCTCAAACTCATCTTCCTCAGCCGAATCTGACCGTTCGTTATCATGCAGGCTTAGATGCTCGCTTTATGAATGAGTGTATCGAAGTCATGAAGCTTGGCTTCGGTATGCCGGCCTTCAATAATGATGAAATCATCATTCCGTCCTTTATTGCTAAAGGAGTTTTGGAAGAAGACGCATACGACTACAGTGCTATCGGCTGTGTGGAAACTGCTGTGCCTGGTAAATGGGGCTACCGTTGTACAGGTATGAGCTACATGAACTTCCCTAAGGTGCTCCTTATCACTATGAACGATGGGATTGATCCAGCATCTGGCAAGCGCTTTGCGCCAAGTTTCGGTCACTTTAAAGATATGAAGAGCTTTGCTGAGCTGCAAACGGCTTGGGACAAGACCTTGCGCCACTTGACCCGCATGAGTGTCATCGTGGAAAATTCTATCGACCTATCTCTTGAAAGAGAAGTGCCGGATATCCTCTGCTCAGCTTTGACAGATGACTGTATCGGACGCGGCAAGCATTTGAAAGAGGGCGGAGCTGTCTATGACTATATTTCCGGTCTTCAAGTCGGTATTGCCAATCTATCAGACTCACTGGCGGCTATCAAGAAGCTGGTCTTTGAGGAAGGCAGGCTGACTCCAGCTGAACTCTGGCATGCACTTGAAACGGACTATGCAGGTGAGCGTGGTAAAGAAATTCAAGAGATGTTGATTCATGATGCACCGAAATATGGTAATGATGATGATTACGCAGATAAGCTAGTGACAGATGCTTATGATATTTATGTGGATGAAATCGCTAAATATCCAAATACCCGCTATGGCCGCGGTCCAATTGGCGGTATCCGCTACTCTGGAACTTCTTCTATTTCAGCCAATGTAGGTCAAGGTCGCGGTACCTTGGCGACACCAGATGGCCGCAATGCCGGAACACCGCTCGCTGAAGGCTGCTCTCCATCCCACAATATGGATAAGAACGGCCCGACCTCCGTATTAAAATCTGTTTCTAAATTACCGACAGACGAAATCGTAGGTGGCGTTCTGCTCAATCAAAAAGTCAATCCTCAGACCCTGTCTAAGGAAGAAGATAAAGTGAAACTTATTGCCTTGCTTCGTACATTCTTTAACCGTCTGCATGGCTATCATATCCAATACAATGTCGTTTCTCGGGAAACATTGATTGATGCTCAGAAGCATCCTGAAAAACACCGCGATTTGATTGTTCGCGTTGCAGGCTACTCTGCTTTCTTCAATGTGCTTTCCAAGGCGACGCAAGATGATATTATTGGACGTACGGAGCACACATTGTAAAAGAGGTCCAATTTATGGAATTCATGCTTGATACCTTAAATTTAGAGGAGATAAAAAAATGGTCGGAAGTCCTCCCTTTGGCGGGAGTGACTTCCAATCCGACCATCGCAAAAAAAGAAGGAAAAATAGATTTCTTCGAGCGGATTCGAGCTGTTCGGGAAATCATAGGAGAAGGCCCATCTATCCATGTGCAGGTTGTTGCCAAGGATTATGAGGGAATCTTGAAAGATGCTGCTGAAATTCGAAAAAAATGCGGCGATGCTGTCTACATTAAAGTTCCGGTCACACCGGCTGGGCTGGCAGCTATCAAAACTCTTAAAGCAGAAGGCTACAAGATTACAGCGACAGCCATTTATACAATCTTTCAAGGGCTATTAGCCATTGAAGCGGGGGCTGACTATCTTGCTCCTTACTATAACCGCATGGAAAATCTCAATATTGATTCAGATGCTGTGATTAGTCAGCTGGCTCAGGCGATTGAGCGGGATCATTCCGCCAGCAAAATATTGGCAGCTTCCTTTAAGAATGTTGGTCAAATCAATCGTGCTTTTGCTGATGGGGCTCAAGCTATTACAGCAGGACCAGATATCTTTGCAGCAGCCTTTGCCATGCCGTCTATCGCTAAGGCAGTGGATGACTTTGCAGCAGACTGGTCAGCAATTCACAATCAGGAATACATTTAAAAGGCATATATAATGCTCTATCTATAAAAAAGAAAGAGGTGTTCTATGAGAATTTTTGCAAGCCCGTCTCGTTATATTCAGGGAGAAAATGCCCTGTTTGAAAATGCAAAACAGATTCTTCAGTTAGGCAGCCATCCAGTCTTGCTTTGTGATGATATGGTTTACCAGATTGTTGGGGAAAAGTTCAATGACTACCTTACCCGTTATGGCTTTCATGTGCTGCATGTAGCTTTTAACGGAGAAGCTTCTGATGCTGAAATTGATCGGGTCGTTGCTCTGGCTGAAAAAGACGGAGCAGACTTGGTTATTGGTCTAGGTGGTGGAAAAACCATTGACAGTGCGAAGGCGATTGCAGACATACTAGGACGTCCTGTGGTCATTGCGCCAACCATTGCCTCTACAGATGCCCCAACTTCAGCACTTTCTGTTATCTATACAGAAGATGGCGCCTTTGAAAAGTATATTTTCTATAGTAAAAACCCTGAACTCGTCTTGGTGGATACGAAAGTAATTGCTGGAGCGCCAAAACGGCTTCTGGCTTCTGGGATTGCAGATGGTTTAGCGACTTGGGTAGAAGCGCGTGCTGTCCAGCAAAAAAATGGCACTACCATGTTGGGACAAAGACAGAGTCTGGCTGGTGTGGCGATTGCGAAGAAGTGTGAAGAAACACTGTTTGCAGATGGCCTGCAGGCTATTGCGGCCTGTGAAGCGAAAGTCGTGACTGCAGCTCTGGAAAATATCATTGAAGCCAATACCCTTCTCAGCGGTGTGGGATTTGAGAGCGGCGGTTTAGCGGCAGCCCATGCTATCCACAACGGCTTTACAGCTCTCACAGGCGATATTCACCACCTGACCCACGGCGAAAAAGTTGCCTATGGGACCTTGACCCAGCTCTTCTTAGAAAACAGACCTAAAGAAGAATTGGAAAAGTATATTCGCTTCTATAAAAAGATTGGTATGCCGACAACTCTGAAAGAAATGCATTTAGAAAATGCCAGCTATGAAGATTTGCTCAAAGTTGGTCAGCAAGCGACGATTGAGGGCGAAACCATCCATCAGATGCCATTTGAGATTTCAGCTTCTGACATTGCAGGTGCCATTCTAGCAGTCGACCAATATGTTAGGGATTTGGATAAATAAAAGTAAAATACAAAACAAGCTACCTTTCAACTGTAGGGTTGACAATGTGGCTTGTTTTTTGGTGAGATTACCAGATGTAAGGAAAAACTCGGTATCTAACCTTTTGGCAATAAGCTTCGTAATTTTTCCCAAAGTGATTGCCTAAAGCTTTTTCTTCTACTCTAAGTCGAATGCTATATCCTAACATGAGTAAAATAAGACTGATAATGATTGTAAGAGGATTTAATGAGGTAATCGATAGGCCAAGGATAGACAAGATACTGCCAGTATAAGCAGGATTTCTCACAATAGCATAAGGACCATGGTCTACTAATTGTTGACTATCGGTTGTCTGAACGGCCAGTGTGAAGTTTTTTCCGAGATAATTGACTGCATAGACCCGCAATGCGAACCCTGCTAGAGAGATGAGAATTCCAAGATAGATAGTGAGGCTGGGTAAGTGGGGGACAAAGTCGAGAAATTGTCCGTTTATCAAAAATAAGCAGCAGATAACACTGCCGATAATGATGTAGCGGCTCCCTTTATCTGCAGAGTCGTTTACATTGTTTGACTTAGTTTTATTTTTAATCCACATTTCTGTGCTAATAAAAATAACAAGGAAAACATAAGTGAAAATAGTTTGTAAATTCATGATTATTCCTCCGGCCAGAATTATACAACTTTTAATTTTAGAGGTCAATCAGAGACTAACGCTTTAGAGATGAGTTATAGTTTTTGTCAGTGAAAACTGGATTCCGTCTTTCAAAATTCCTTGAAAATGGTATAATAGAAACAGTACAAAAAATGGAGAAAAGAATGGCTTATTATAATCACAAAGAAATCGAACCCAAGTGGCAGAAATATTGGGCAGAGCACCATACATTTAAGACAGGTACGGATAAGGACAAGCCTAACTTTTATGCGCTGGACATGTTTCCTTATCCGTCAGGAGCGGGGCTCCATGTAGGGCATCCGGAGGGCTACACGGCGACAGATATCCTCAGCCGCTACAAGCGGGCTCGGGGCTATAATGTCCTGCATCCTATGGGCTGGGATGCCTTTGGTCTGCCGGCTGAGCAATATGCCATGGATACAGGCAATGACCCAGCTGACTTTACAGCGGAAAACATTGCCAACTTTAAGCGTCAAATCAATGCTCTTGGCTTCTCCTATGACTGGGACCGGGAGATCAATACAACTGACCCTAACTACTACAAGTGGACCCAGTGGATTTTCACAAAGCTTTACGAAGAAGGCCTGGCTTATGAAGCTGAGGTGCCAGTAAACTGGGTTGAAGAGCTGGGAACGGCTATCGCCAATGAGGAAGTCCTGCCAGACGGGACATCTGAGCGTGGTGGCTATCCAGTTGTCCGCAAGCCTATGCGTCAGTGGATGCTGAAAATCACAGCCTATGCAGAACGTTTGCTCAATGACTTAGAGGAGCTGGACTGGCCTGAGTCTATCAAGGACATGCAACGCAACTGGATTGGAAAATCAACCGGTGCCAATGTAACTTTCAAGATCAAGGACACAGACAAGGACTTCACCGTCTTTACGACTCGTCCGGACACTCTTTTTGGTGCAACCTATGCTGTTTTGGCTCCTGAGCATGCTCTCGTTGATGCCATTACAAGTGCAGAACAAGCCCAAGCGGTTGCAGACTACAAACACGCAGCCAGCCTCAAATCCGACTTAGCTCGGACTGATTTGGCTAAGGAGAAGACTGGTGTCTGGACAGGAGCTTATGCTATCAATCCAGTTAACGGCAAGGAAATCCCCATCTGGATTGCTGACTATGTGCTTGCAAGCTACGGAACAGGAGCCATCATGGCTGTTCCTGCCCACGATGAGCGCGACTGGGAGTTTGCTAAGCAGTTTGATTTAGAGATTATTCCGGTTCTAGAGGGGGGCAATGTTGCAGAAGCTGCTTATACAGAGGACGGTCCGCACATTAACTCGGGCTTCCTAGATGGCTTGGACAAGGCTGCCGCTATTGAAAAAATGGTTGCTTGGCTGGAAGCAGAAGGTGTCGGAAATGAAAAAGTCACCTATCGCCTGCGCGACTGGCTCTTTAGTCGTCAACGCTACTGGGGTGAGCCGATTCCAATCATTCATTGGGAGGATGGGACTTCAACAGCTGTTCCTGAAAATGAATTGCCACTTGTCTTGCCTGTAACCAAGGATATCCGCCCTTCTGGTACTGGTGAAAGTCCTCTGGCTAATCTGACTGACTGGCTGGAAGTGACTAGGGAAGATGGTGTCAAAGGACGCCGTGAAACCAACACCATGCCTCAATGGGCAGGTTCTAGCTGGTATTACCTGCGTTACATTGACCCGCACAATAATGAGAAGTTAGCAGACGAAGACCTGCTCAAGGCCTGGCTACCAGTTGATATTTACATCGGTGGTGCAGAGCATGCCGTGCTCCACCTTCTCTACGCTCGCTTCTGGCACAAGTTCCTCTATGATCTTGGAGTGGTTCCGACCAAAGAGCCTTTCCAAAAACTCTTTAACCAAGGGATGATTCTGGGGACTAGCTACCGTGATCACCGTGGAGCACTTGTGGCGACTGACAAGGTGGAAAAACGCGATGGTTCTTTCTTCAACATCGAAACGGGAGAAGAACTAGAGCAAGCGCCTGCTAAGATGTCTAAGTCTTTGAAGAATGTGGTCAACCCAGACGATGTAGTAGAGCAATATGGTGCCGATACGCTTCGTGTTTATGAAATGTTCATGGGGCCACTGGATGCTTCCATCGCTTGGAGCGAGGAAGGTCTGGAAGGCAGCCGCAAGTTCCTAGATAGGGTCTACCGTTTGATTACAAGTAAAGAAATCGTTGCGGATAACAATGGTGCTCTTGACAAGGTCTACCATGAAACAGTCAAGTCTGTCACAGAGCAGATTGAGGAGCTCAAATTTAACACAGCCATTGCCCAGCTCATGATCTTTGTCAACGCAGCCAACAAGGAAGAAAAACTCTATGTCGAATATGCTAAAGGTTTCATTCAATTGCTTGCGCCTTTTGCACCGCATTTGGCTGAAGAACTCTGGCAGTCACTAGCTCAAACAGACGAGAGCATCTCCTACGTAGCTTGGCCAACTTATGATGAAAGCAAGCTTGTCGAAGCAGAGGTCGAAATCGTAGTTCAAATCAAGGGAAAAGTTCGTGCTAAGCTAGTCGTAGCCAAAGATCTGAGCCGTGAGGAACTGCAGGAAATCGCTCTGGCAGATGAGAAAATTAAATCTGAAATCGCCGGCAAAGAAGTCGTGAAAGTGATTAGCGTTCCAAATAAACTGGTTAATATCGTGGTGAAATAATACGTTTGCTACAGCATTATAGTGATTATAAAGAAAGGAGTCGTTTAAAACGGCTCTTTTTCAATACTTTTCTTCTCTTAAATAGTAGAACTTTTCTCATTTTTCGATTTTCTCTTGTATTAGTCCTGAGTTTTATTTATAATCATTATAAATAAAAAGAAAGAGAAAATTAAAATAGTGGAAGAACATAAAATTGATACGAACTTTAGTGGGCGGCTGAATATCTTGCGAGCTGGGGTTTTAGGAGCCAACGATGGTATTATTTCCATCGCAGGAGTAGTAATCGGGGTGGCTAGTGCGACGGACGATGTCTGGATTATCTTTCTGTCTGGTTTGGCGGCAGTCTTTGCGGGTGCCTTTTCTATGGCTGGAGGAGAATATGTATCAGTTTCTACTCAAAAGGATACAGAGGAAGCTGCTGTTGCCAGAGAGCGAGAGCTTTTAGAGAAAAATCCAGATATCGCTAGGCAGTCGCTCTATGCTGCCTATGTTCAAAATGGCGAGTGTGAGACTTCTGCCCAGCTCATGACCAATCGGGCTTTTCTCCAGGAGCCGTTGGAGGCTTTGGTACAGGAAAAATATGGCATTGAGATTGAGGAGTTCACTAATCCTTGGCATGCGGCTATCTCTAGCTTTTTAGCTTTTGCTGTTGGTGCACTTTTTCCTATGATTACCATTATCCTGCTTCCTGCCAGCGTCCGTATCTGGGCAACTGTTCTAATCGTGGCCTTGGCCCTTTTGGGAACAGGTTACACCAGCGCTAGATTGGGCAAGGCACCGCTCAAAAATGCTATGATTCGCAACCTCGTGATCGGACTTTTAACCATGGCGGTCACCTATGCAGTAGGACAAGTATTTGCAATTTAACAATGGAAAGCATTGAAGTCAGTAGTTTTACTGGCTTTTTGAGTTGTCAAATCTAGAGAAAAATCCATCTTTAACTATTGTCTGAATGAGTTCAGAGCCCTTCTTCCCATTCTCTAATTCCAAAGTTCGAGAGAAAGAAGTGCGTGGCACTTCTTTTTTGTGAAAATTTTCTTTATATCAAGAAAACTTTTGGAAAATATGATATAATAGTTGCGTATAAAATATGAAAAGGAGTTTTTGTAACATGGCAAAACTTACTGTTAAAGACGTTGATTTGAAAGGTAAAAAAGTCCTCGTTCGTGTAGACTTTAACGTACCATTGAAAGACGGAGTGATTACAAATGATAACCGTATCACTGCTGCTCTTCCAACTATTAAATACATCATTGAGCAAGGCGGTCGCGCAATTCTCTTCTCTCACCTTGGACGTGTCAAAGAAGAAGCGGACAAAGAAGGTAAATCACTTGCACCAGTAGCTGCAGACTTAGCTGCTAAATTAGGTCAAGACGTTGTTTTCCCAGGTGTCACTCGTGGTGCTGAATTGGAAGCAGCTATCAATGCTCTTGAAGATGGACAAGTTCTTTTGGTTGAAAACACTCGTTTTGAAGATGTTGACGGCAAGAAAGAATCTAAAAACGATCCAGAACTTGGTAAATACTGGGCATCTCTTGGAGATGGTATCTTCGTAAATGATGCATTCGGTACAGCTCACCGTGCACACGCATCTAACGTTGGTATCTCAGCAAACGTTGAAAAAGCTGTTGCTGGATTCCTTCTTGAAAACGAAATTGCCTACATCCAAGAAGCAGTTGAAACTCCAGAACGTCCATTCGTAGCCATCCTTGGTGGTTCAAAAGTATCTGACAAGATCGGTGTTATCGAAAACTTGCTTGAAAAAGCTGATAAAGTCCTTATCGGTGGTGGGATGACTTATACATTCTACAAAGCGCAAGGTATCGAAATCGGTAACTCACTTGTAGAAGAAGATAAATTGGATGTTGCGAAAGCTCTTCTTGAAAAAGCAAACGGCAAACTGGTTCTGCCAGTTGACTCTAAAGAAGCAAACGCATTTGCTGACTACACTGAAGTGAAAGATACTGAAGGTGAAGCAGTGGATCCAGGCTTCCTTGGTTTGGATATCGGTCCTAAATCTATCGCTAAATTTGATGAAGCCTTGACTGGTGCGAAGACTGTTGTCTGGAATGGTCCTATGGGTGTATTTGAAAACCCTGACTTTCAAGCTGGTACAATCGGTGTTATGGACGCTATTGTGAAACAACCTGGCGTAAAATCAATCATCGGTGGTGGTGACTCAGCTGCTGCAGCCATCAACCTTGGCCGTGCAGACAAGTTCTCATGGATTTCTACTGGTGGTGGTGCATCAATGGAACTCCTTGAAGGTAAAGTATTACCAGGACTTGCAGCATTGACTGAAAAATAAGCAGTAAGTTTAGAATCTTTGATCTTGTAGAGAACAAGTACAAAACTGTAATAAGGAAAGACTAGCAAGAGCTGGTCTTTTCTTGTATTCTCATTGTTCATTTGAAGGAAGAGAGAGCAAAGAAGAACAAAATGGACAATTTATAGATATGTGTCTATCTTTGTTTCGAGGTAAATAAAAGGAGCAAAAAATGCTTGCAAAACGAGGCAAAACTTGTTAGGATTAAGATACATATTTATTCTGATGCTTAAAGAGGATCAAAATAAGCATGGATCTTCTGATGGGAGGTTTCCATTACTTTTTGATTTTCAGAGGGCATGAGAAAACTGCTGACTGTAGAAGTTAGCAGAGGGAGGAGAAAAATGAAGAAAAAAGAAGTTTTTGGTTTTCGGAAAAATAAGGCTGTTAAAACTTTATGCGGTGCTGTTCTGGGTGCGGCTTTTTTAACGTCAACGATGCAAGCAAGAGCAGATGAAGTAGTATCGGATACCAATGGTCCTATCAATACTGAAATGGTGGGTACTGGAAATGCAGCGACCAATCTGCCTCAAGCTCAAGGACCAGCCAGTCAGGCATCTAAAGAGAGTCAGGCGCAAGCAGGTCAGGCGGATGGCGGTGTGACAGTGACTGTTTCAACAGCTGATTTAGATGAAAGCGTCAAAAAGGCTCAAGAAGCAGGCCTGACAGTGGTCAAAGACCCAGCTGTTGACAAAGGAGCAGTCCAGACTGCTCAAGAAACTGCAGATAAAAAAGTGGAGATTGCAGCAGATTATCAAGCTCAAGTAACCGAGATTGATACCAAGGTCAAGGAATACAAAGAAAAAGTATCAGCCTACGAGGCGGAAGTGGCTCGGATTACAGCAGAAAACAAAGCGACAGCGGAGCAATATGCTAAAGATTTGGCTGCCCATCAAGCAGAAGTAGCTCGGATCACAGCAGAAAATGCTCAGCTGAAAGCAGATTATGAAGCTGCCCTTAGTAAATACAAAACGGATTTAGCAGCGGTTCAAAAGACGAATGCGGATAACGCGGCGGCTTACCAAGCGGCAAAAGCGGCCTATGATGCAGAGTTGGCCCGTGTCCAAAAACTGAACGCAGAAACAAAGGCTAATTATGATGCGGCTCTGGCGGCTTATGCAAGTGAGCTTGATCGTGTTCAGAAGGCGAATGCGGCGGCTAAGGCACGGTATGAAAAAGCTTTAGCGGATACTCAAGCTGCAAATTCTAAGATTGCTGCTGATAATGAAGCTATTAAACAGCGGAATGCGGCTGCAAAAGCGTCCTACGAGGCAGCACTTGCCCAATATCAAACAGATTTAGCTACTGTCCGAAAGACGAATGCTGATAATGAAGCGGCATATCAAGCTGCTCAGGCGAATTATCAGGCAGAATTGGCCCGTATCAAAAAGGAAAATCAAGATAAAAAAGATCAATATGAAGCAGATTTAGCAGCTTATGAAGCTAAAAAGACTCAAATTGAAGCTGAAAATGCAGCAGCTCAAAAAGAATATGAGCAAAAGCTAGCAGAGAATCAAGCTAAGAATGCCACTATAGCAGCTGAAAACGAAGAAATCAAGAAGCGTAATGCTCAAGCCCAAGCAAACTATCAAGCTCAGTTGGCCCAGTATAATGCTGATTTGGCTGTCTATAACACAAAATTAGCCAAGTATCAGCAAGATAAGGCTAAATATGATGCTGAACAGGCCAAGATTAAGGCTGGACTGGCTCTTGCAGAAACAAAGAAGACTGAAGACGGGCATTTGAGCCGTCCAATTGCGCAAAGCCTGGTTTTCAAATCAGAACCTAATGCTAATTTGTCACTGACTACAACTGGTGAGTTTGTCAGCTATGCTGGTATGGAAGCCGCTGTAAAGAATACTGCAGAGTTTTCTAAGAAATTCTTCCAACTGGACAACTTCAAAGTAACAGATATTCAAAATGCTAACTATCAGACCAACCAGCAGGAAAGCTTTGGTACAGTTGGCAAGTATGCAGGCTACAGTTCTAACGTAACAAGCGGTAAAGGGCCAACTGAATGGTCTTCTGTCTTGTTGCGTCGTGGTGAGTCTGCTACAGCAACCTATACAAATCTCCAGGGGACTTATTATCGAGGGAAAAAAGTTTCTAAAATTGTCTATACTTATACCCTTGATCCAAGCTCTCAATTCCGCAATGATAAGGCCTGGTTAGGTATTTTTAAAGACCCGACCATGGGAGTTTTTGCTTCAGCTTATACAGGAAATTTTGAAGATGCAACCTCTCTCTTTGTGAAGACGGAATTTGTCTTTTATGATGATAAAGGCCAACCTATTAATTTTGATCAGGCTTTGATGTCCGTGGCTTCCCTCAACCGTGAAGCTAATTCTATCGAAATGGCCAAAGATTATACCGGAACTTTCAACAAGATTTCGGGTTCATCAGTTGGTGAAAAGAACGGCCAAATCTATGCGACTGAGTCTGAAAACTTCAAAAAAGATGTTGGCGGATCTCGCTTCACCATGTATAAGAATAGTCAGCCGGACTCAGGCTGGGACACTACAGATGCTCCGAATTCATGGTATGGAGCAGGAGCGGTAGAAATTTCTGGCACGACCAACAGTATGACGATTGGAACAATTTCCTCTTCTGAAGTGTTAGGCCAGCCAGAGGCTACTGATCCACGTAGGGCTGACAAACTAGCTCCTAAGAAACCAAATATTTGGTTTGCGATTAATGGTGATGTTCGAGCGACTGATCTGCCAATCATCACAGTAGAAGAACCGGAAGCGCCCGTAGCTCCTACAGCTCCTGCAGTGCCAAGTGAAGAAGCGCTTAAGCCTTTGGATCCAGCTCCAACTGCACCAACACCGAAGGCTCTTCCAACACCTCCGGCAGCACCGACTTATGAAAAAGAACCGACGCCACCGACACGTACACCGGATACCCCAGAGCCTAGTAAGCCTTCTGAGCCAAGCTATGAAGTAGAAAAAGCTGTCCGGCCAGCAGTGGTAGAACCGACCTATGAAAAGGAGCCAACCCCTCCGGCAGCACCAACTTATGAGAAGGAGCCGGAAGCGCCAACTCCTACACCAGATACACCGGAGCCTAATAAGCCGGTAGAACCAACTTATAGCCCGCTACCAACCTCACCAGCAGAGCCTGTTTATCAAAAAGAGCCAGCAGCGCCCGTAGCTCCGACTGTGCGCTATCATTATCATCTCTTGCAATCTCAACCGCAGATTAATAAAGAGATTCAAAATGACCAAGGCACCAATATTGATAAGACTCTGGTGGCTAAGCAGTCCGTCGTTCAGTTTGCTCTAAAGACAGAAGCTCTTCCAGCTGGACGCAGTGAGACGACTTCATTTGTCATTACTGATCCGTTGCCAAGTGGTTATGAAGTTGACTTAGCAGCAACAAAAGCTGCTAGTGCAGGTTTTGATGTTAGTTATGACAAGGCTAGCCACACAGTGACATTTAAAGCAAATGCAGCAACCTTAGCTACTTATAACGCAGATACGACCAAAGAAGTTGCTACGCTCTTTCCGACAGTGGTTGGCCGAGTGCTCAACGATGGCGCAACCTATACTAATAATTTCACCCTGACAGTCAATGATGCCTATGGTGTCCGCTCAAACGTAGTACGCGTGACTACACCAGGTAAGCCTGATGATTCAGACAATCCTAGCAATAATTACATCAAGCCAACCAAGGTCAATAAAAACAAGGCAGGATTGGTGATTGATGGTAAGGAAGTCTTGGCTGGTTCGACCAATTACTACGAGCTGACTTGGGATTTGGATCAGTATAAGGGTGACAAGTCATCTAAGAGCACGATTCAAAAAGGTTTCTACTATGTAGATGACTATCCGGAAGAAGCACTTGAACTTCGTCCGGAATTAGTCAAGCTAGTAGATGCGGATGGCAAAGCTGTGGCAGGTGTAACATTGACCCACTACGAGAGCCTTGAAACAGCCCCTGCAGCAGTTCGAGAGCTCCTTCAAAAGGCCAATATCACTGTTAAAGGTTCTTTCCAACTCTTTGCAGCAGACGATGCCCAAGCCTTTTATGACCAATATGTCGTAACAGGTAAGTCTTTGACGATAACAAGCCCTATGGCTGTCAAAGAAGGAATGGGCCGCACAGGTGGTAAATTCGAGAACCGGGCTTATCAAATTGACTTTGGAAATGGTTATGCGACAGACGTAGTCGTCAACAATGTTCCTAAAATCAGTCCTGAAAAAGATATTACTCTGAGCCTTGATCCAGCAAGTGCGGAGAACTTGGATGGCAAGGAACTGACGTTGGGACGGCACTTTAACTACCGTCTCATCGGCGGCTTGATCCCTGCTAACCATTCTGAAGATTTGACAGACTATAGCTTTGTGGATGATTATGATCAACGAGGCGATGAGTACACGGGTGCTTACAAAACCTCTGCCAAAGTAGATATCATGCTCAAAGATGGTAAGGTGATAAAGGCTGGTACAGATTTGACTGAGTATACAGCTGCGAATATTGATCTTGAGAAAGGGTTGATTTCTATTCGTTTCAAGGAAGAATTCTTAGAGACTATTTCTCTGGATTCAGCTTTTCAGGCTGAAACCTATCTACAGATGAAGCGGATTGCTGCAGGTACTTTTGAAAATACCTACATCAATACTGTCAATCATGTAGTCTATGCTTCAAATACAGTTACAACAGTCACTCCTAAGGCACAGCCTCTACTTGTTTCGGATGTAAAAGATCCAAGAAGAGTCAATCCAACTCCAGCAGCGAAAAAGATTCCTGTTTCTCTTCTGCCAGAAACAGGAACAGAAGATACAGTCTATCTGCCATATCTAGGTTTAGCAGCCATTATTGGTGCTTTAGGTCTAGGAAAATTGAAAGGTAAAGAAGACTGATAATAGATGAGGCTAGGGAATCCCTAGCCTTTTATCTTTAAAAATACTGCTAAATCTCATGTAGCAAAAGTCTAAATCATTTGTAACATGACAAAAACATAACTCTAAAAAAACTGACATGTAAATATTGTATGATTTTTTTATCATCAAATTATACGGAGAAATACATTTATGAAAAAAGCATTTGCTAAAGCAACTCTTGGTTTAACTTCTACAGCTTTTTTGGCGACAATCGGCGCTCAAGCTGTTCATGCAGATTCTTATGTTGTCCAGCAAGGGGACTCTTTTTTTGCCATTGCTAGTGCCAATGGAATGAATCCTTACGAACTTGCTGCCAATAATGGAAAATCAATTTTTGATACGATTAACCCAGGAGATGTGCTGCAAGTAAATGGTACAGCTTTGGCGCAGACTTACAATCCTTACAGTGCCCCAGCTTATGAAGCGACAAGCGATGCTGCTTTGGTATCTGATACTGAAGATGTTGTCTTAAATACGCCAACTGACTATGGCAATTCTTACCCAATCGGCCAATGTACCTGGGGCGTGAAAGAAATGGCGCCTTGGGCAAGTAACTGGTGGGGCAATGCTAATACTTGGGCAATTAATGCTGGTGCTCAGGGTTATGCAACAGGAAATGTTCCAGTACCAGGTGCTATTGCAGTTTGGGATGGTGGCGAATACGGACATGTTGCTTATGTGACAGATGTGCAAAGCGACAGCTCAATTCAAGTTCTAGAAGCGAACTACAATCGCCAAAAGCAAATTAACAACTATCGTGGCTACTTTAATCCAAATGAATTTATGGGTGGCGTTACCTACATTTATCCAAACTAAAGATAATAAAAACGAGGCTGAGACAGATAATGTCTCAGCTTTTAAATAGTCGATAGCTCTTGATGCGGTATCTGATAGGGCTTTTTCTTTGTGTGGGAAAAGTCCTGAGCAGAAAGAGTTTTTTTGAGACGAAATATGTTAAAATGAAGAGAGGGAGGATTTCCTGGAAGGAGACTAATGAGTTATTTCAATAAGTACAAGTTTGATAAATCGAAATTTCGTCTGGGCATGCGTACCTTTAAAACCGGTCTGGCTGTTTTCATCATTCTACTGCTCTTTGGGCTTTTTGGTTGGAAAGGGCTGCAAATCGGTGCTTTGACGGCAGTCTTTAGTCTTCGTGAGGATTTTGATAAGAGTGTCCACTTCGGGACATCGCGAATCTTAGGAAACAGCATCGGTGGTTTTTACGCTCTGCTCTTTTTCATTGCCAATAGTGTCTTTAAGGAGCAGTATTGGGTCACCCTCCTTTTGGTACCGGTCTGTACCATGCTGACAATCATGACCAATGTCGCCATGAACAACAAGGCGGGAGTCATTGGCGGGGTATCTGCCATGCTGATTATTACCCTGTCTATTCGGCCGGAAGATACCATCTTGTATGTCTTTGCCAGAATCTTTGAAACCTTTATGGGAGTCTTTGTTGCAATTCTGGTAAATTCTGATATAGATCGGCTGCGAACCATTTTTGAAAAGAAAAAATAAAATCTGTGTAAGAAAATCTGACATTATTTCTTGACATAATATTTATTTCGTCCTATAATAGTTCGTAGAGAGGAATTTGAATGAAGGAAAAAGAGTTTCGCCGAAACATGGCAGTCTTTCCCATCGGCAGTGTTATGAAACTGACGGACCTATCTGCCCGTCAGATCCGTTATTATGAAGACCAGAATCTGATTACCCCTGCTCGGAATGAGGGCAATCGTCGGATGTATTCTTTGAATGATATGGACCGCCTTTTAGAAATTAAAGATTATATTTCGGAAGGTTATAATATCGCTGCAATTAAGAGGAAATATGCTGAGCGTGAAGCCAAGTCCCGCAAGACCATTAGTGACAAAGATGTCCGCCGTGCCCTGCATCATGACATCTTGCAGCAAGGCCGTTTTGCTTCTTCTCTGCCAACCTTTGGTCAGATGCGTCGACCATAGCTATTTTGTTTGATTACAAGGAGAAATTTAATGTCTATTACAGCAGCTGATATCCGTCGCGAAGTAAAAGAGAAAAATGTTACCTTTATTCGTCTTATGTTCTCTGATATTTTAGGGACTATGAAGAATGTGGAAATTCCTGCCACGGATGAACAGCTTGACAAGGTCTTATCCAATAAAGCCATGTTTGATGGTTCTTCCATCGAAGGTTTTGTCCGTATCAATGAATCAGATATGTATCTCTATCCTGATTTGGATACTTGGACAGTGTTTCCCTGGGGAGATGAAAACGGCAGTGTAGCGGGTCTGATTTGTGATGTTTACACGACGGATCATGTACCGTTTCTAGGGGATCCTCGCAGTAACCTCAAGCGCGCCCTCAAGCATATGGAAGAGCTGGGCTTCAAATCCTTTAACCTCGGACCAGAGCCAGAGTTTTTCCTCTTTAAGTTGGATGAAAATGGGGACCCGACGCTGGAAGTAAATGACAAGGGTGGTTATTTTGACTTGGCGCCGACAGACTTGGCAGATAATACTCGTCGGGAAATCGTCAATGTCCTGACCAAGATGGGCTTTGAAGTAGAAGCTAGTCACCATGAGGTAGCAGTTGGCCAGCACGAGATTGACTTTAAGTATGACGAAGTGCTTCGTGCTTGTGATAAGATTCAGATTTTCAAGCTGGTTGTGAAAACTATTGCTCGTAAGCATGGTCTGTATGCAACCTTTATGGCTAAGCCTAAGTTTGGCATTGCAGGATCTGGTATGCACTGTAACATGTCCCTCTTTGATCAAGACGGAAATAATGCCTTCTTCGATCCAGAAGATCCAAAGGGTATGCAGCTGTCAGAAACAGCCTACCATTTCTTGGGTGGATTGATTAACCATGCCTATAACTACACAGCTATCATGAACCCAACGGTTAACTCATACAAACGTCTGGTTCCTGGCTATGAAGCGCCAGTATATATCGCTTGGGCAGGACGCAATCGTTCACCATTAGTGCGTGTGCCAGCTTCTCGTGGTATGGGTACTCGCTTGGAACTGCGCTCCGTTGATCCGATGGCTAATCCATATATTGCTATGGCTGTTCTCTTGGAAGTTGGACTGCACGGTGTTGAAAATAAAATCGAAGCTCCAGCCCCAATCGAAGAGAATATCTATATCATGACTCCTGAGGAGCGGAAGGAAGCAGGAATTACAGACCTGCCATCAACTCTTCACAATGCCTTGAAAGCCTTGACAGAAGACGAAGTCGTTAAAGCAGCACTTGGCGATCATATCTATACAAGCTTCTTAGAAGCTAAGCGTATCGAGTGGGCTAGCTATGCAACCTTTGTCTCTCAATGGGAAGTGGATAATTATTTAGATTTATACTAAACTTAGAGCAGGAGGATTGGCATATCCCCTGCTTTTTCGTGGAGGAGGAGAAAGATGGAAAAATTTCATGATTTTATAAAGCAGGTTTTTGATGAGCAATATGAGGCTAGTTTTGGTTCAGGCATGCTTGAAAAACTTGAGCCTCAAGATTATTATCTAAGGCGAGAGGAAGATGGCCGGTTAATTGCCTTGCTCCATGCCCAACAGGTGCTGGAAAACATTCATATCAAGGCTTTGGTGGTGGATAAAGAACATCAGAAAAAAGGTTTGGGAGCCAGTCTGCTGGCAGAATTAGAAGAAAAGGCTGCAGAAGTTGGAGCTACTAGTATAACCTTGTCCACTAAATCTTATCAGGCCAAGGATTTTTACATCAAGCAAGGCTATGAAATCTACGCCAGTCTATCAGATGTCCCACAAAAGGGCATTACCAAATATCATTTTATCAAGCGATTGAGCTGAGCTATTCTCAAGTAGATGGAAGTCAATTTGGCTTCTGTTTTTTAATATTCATTTGCATACATTCAGTATGTATGTTAAAATAAAGTTTAAGAAAAGGAGAACAAATGATTACCAGTTTATACCCCGTTTTAATGAGCGAAGATGTCCATCAAGCGGCACAATTTTTCGTTGACCATTTCCAATTTCAGGAAACCTTCCATTCAGATTGGTATATTAGTTTAAAGAATATCGAGAGTGGTTTTGAGCTTGCTTTTATTGATAGTAAGCATGGGACAGTGCCACAAGCCTACCAGTCTAAGGCGAGTGGCCTAATCATCAATATCGAAGTTGACAATGTGGATTGTCTTTATGAAGAATTGCGTCAGCAAGAAGAAATGGAGTTCCTTCTTCCCATTAAGAGTGAAGATTTTGGTCAGCGCCATTTCATTGTGAAAGCGCCGGGTTCTGTTTTGGTTGATGTCATTCAAGTCATTCCACCTAGCGCTGAGTTTGCGGCAAATTATTTGGAGAGTGAAGATGAATAAAAAGCAGCAGGCTTCTCTAGAGACAAGCAAGAAAATATTAGCTATCGCCCGGAAACATTTTTCTTTAAAGGGTTATGCAGAAACTTCCTTGGAAGAAATTGTAGATGAGTTGGGAATGACAAGAGGTGCACTTTATCACCATTTCGGGAATAAGAAAACTTTATTTACCGCCGTACTGGCACAAATTCAATCCGAACTGGGATCTTATGTAGAAAAAAACGCCCTGGAAGCACAGGATTCTTGGGAGCAGTTGGTGGAAGGCTGTGTTGCTTTTGTTCGTTTTGCGACCTTGACGGAAAATAAACGTATTCTCCTGCTTGATGGTCCCAATGTCGTTGAGTGGAAAGAGTGGCGTCGTCAGGACGAGGCTAATTCTTTCTTTCATTTGAGAGAGCAATTAGACATTTTATCTAAAGAAGGAAGACTTATCTCTATTGATCTGGATATGGCAGCTCATATGATTTCAGGTGCCTTGAATGAGTTGTCTCTTTATCTGGCTGAGAAAGAGGAAGAAGCAGAAGTCAGAGAAGCAGCGAGAAGTCTGTTAAGGGGATTTAGAAATTATGGCAAAAAAGGTTAAAGATTATTATGATTTGGTTTATGCGGAGGATTTGAGCCGTCGCTTGCAAACAGTAACAGATAAATTTGATGCTCAGCATTTTATGTCTCTAGTTGAAAGCGAATTAGAGGCTTTGGAATTTACTCAGCGTCAAGAGTTGCTGGCAAAGAGTATCAAAGAATGCTTGCCGCTTTCTTATGCTGATTCTCTGAAGGTTTTTGAGCAGATACTTGGTCCGGAGTTAGAGGGCGGCTTGGGGATGTTCTCAGAAGGGTACTGGTTGTGGCCGATTGGCAAATACGTAGAACTTTACGGAAGTCAGGAATTCGAGCTGAGTGCAGCCTTCAGTAAGGAATTAACCAAGCGATTTACTGGAGAATTTTCCATGCGCCCCTTACTGGCTAATTATCCTAAAGCTACGATGGATTTACTGCTAGAGTGGGGTAAAGACGAGAATATGCGCGTCCGCAGGTTAGCCAGCGAGTGTATGCGGATTCGTCTGCCTTGGGCTAAGAAGCAGACTGTTGTCTTAGATTATTTTGATGAATTTACCGCTATTTTAAGGAATCTAAAGGATGATGCGGATAAATCAATCCAAAAAAGTGTCGCTAATAATCTTAATGATTTATATAAAGAAGCTCCTGAAAAGTTTGAGAGGGTGATTGGGACTTGGCAAGAGGAAAAACTGAGTCCGAGTTGCGCTTGGATTATCAAGCATGCCTCTCGAACAAAAAATAAAGCAGAAAAATAAGCCTTGCTAAATCTAGCAAAGCTTATTTTTTAGTTGTCTTCGTCTGGTGTAAGCACCATCGGAATGATAATAGGTTCGCGCTCAGTGCTTTCGTAGAGGAAAGGACGCAAGGCATTGACGATAGCGCCGCTGACAGATTGGACGCTGGCATCTTTATTCTTGAGTGCAATGCGAATGGCATTGAAGAGGATACGCTGGCTTTGGCGAATGAGGTCACCTGATTCACGCATGTAGATAAAGCCGCGGCTGAGAATATCTGGACCGGCTAAGATCATCTTGGACTCAAAGTCAACTGTTGCGACAGCCAGAACCACACCGTCCTCTGACAGGTCTTTACGGTCGCGCAGGACTGCAGCTCCGATTTCACCAATGCGGTTCCCATCAACATAAATATCCTGAGCGTTGAAGCTGCCGGCAATACGAGCTGAGTCAGCTGTCAGAGCCAGCACATCACCATTGCTCATGATGAAGATATTGTCTTTTGGTACTCCAGTATCAACGGCTAGACCTGCATGGACTTTCTGCATACGGTATTCACCATGGACTGGCATGAAATATTTAGGCTTGATCAAGCGAAGCATGAGTTTCTGCTCTTGCTGGCCACCGTGTCCAGAGGTGTGGATGTTGTTAATCTTACCGTGAATCACTTCTACACCAGCCTCGGAAATGATGTTAATCAACTTGTTAACGCTGGTCGTATTTCCAGGGATAGGACTGGATGAGAAGATGACTGTATCTCCAGGTTGCAGCTGAACCTGACGGTGAGTACCATTGGCAATCCGAGACAGGGCTGCCATCGGCTCACCCTGACTTCCGGTACACATAATCAGTACTTCGCCAGCTGGATAGTCCTTGAGCTCATTTGGCTCGATGAAGGTATCTTTAGGAACCTTGATATAGCCCAGCTCAATCCCATTGACAATAGCCTTTTCCATGGATCGGCCAAAGACCGCAATCTTACGTCCGGTCTTAACAGCAGCATCTGCTGCCTGCTGGAGCCGGAAGATGTTTGAGGCAAAGGAGGCGAAAATAATCCGTCCATGAATGCCTTCGATAATCTTCATGATAGACTGTCCGACCACTTTTTCGGAATTGGTAAAAGTCGGAACTTCAGCATTGGTCGAGTCTGATAAGAGGCAGAGAACGCCTTCCTCGCCTAGAGCAGCCATGCGGTGCAGGTCGGCCGGCTCACCGACTGGTGTAAAGTCAAACTTGAAGTCACCGGTACAGACAATCTTACCCTGCGGCGTATGGATGACAATTCCCAAAGGCTCTGGAATAGAGTGGGTTGTCCGGAAGAAAGTAGCTTTCAGATGCTTGAACTGCAGTTCTGTGTTTTGATTGATTTCATAGAGCTTGGCATCGCGCAAAAGTCCATGTTCTTCTAGCTTGCCGCGAATGAGGGCCAAGGCCAAAGGACCGGCATAGATAGGAACATTGGCTTGCTTGAGCAGGAAAGGAATACCGCCGATATGGTCCTCGTGCCCGTGGGTGATGAGGACAGCTTTTACGCGGTCAATATTTTCCACGATATAAGAGTAGTCGGGAATGACATAGTCAATTCCTAGCAGGTCGTCTTCTGGGAATTTGATACCGGCATCCACGATGATGATTTCATTTTGGTATTCAATCCCGTAGGTGTTTTTACCGATTTCGCCTAACCCACCAATCGCAAAAACGCCAACTTCTTTGGGTTTTAAGGTATATGCCATGGGTTAGAACTCCGTCAATTCAAAAGTGCCTGACTCTTTTTCGTATTCGAGGTGTTTGTCAGACAAGAGCTCGATAAATTCAATATTGTAAGGGGTATTTTCTTCGACTAACTTACGAGCCTGAATGCGGCCTTCCAACTCGCTGTCAGCTTGAATATCCAAATAGAGGGCACGTGTCTTTTCACGGCGCGGACTGCGCTCTTTTGTTTCCTGATAAAAAACTTTGTAAATCATTACATTTCCTTTCATATTTTCATGATTAACCTGCAGAAAACAACAGCTGATTAGCTGTTTTCTTTTATTTAATTCTGAGTAGTAGATTAATCCTGATTCGTTACAATTATAATGATTATAACATAAAATAAGGGAATAGTAAAAGGTGGAGATAAGAAAATGTAAGAGTGATTTAGTCTGAAAGCATTCGGATTCCATATTCCTGAAATGCCTGTTCTGGATACTTTTAATCTTATGAGAGGTAGCCGTGCTCTTTGTACCAAGCTATGACATCTTTGAGAGTTTCTTCAAAGGGACGGAAATGGGCTCCCAACTCATTTTGAGATTTTGCAGAATTGAAATGTGTTCGGAGATATTCCTCTTCAGTAGAGGTCACAGCAGCCTTACTCAACAGAATAGGACGTTTTGTTAGACGATGATATAGTTCATTGTATTGAGCAATTATCTTTAGAAGAAAAAGAGGAATCCGTCTAGTTGGAGCGGCAACTCCGCTGACCGCTTCTAGGTTCTTCAATAATTCTTCCATCGCCATATGCCTACCAGCTGCTAAATATCGTTCTCCTTGTCGGCCATACTGCATAGCTAAGATTTCGCAGTCTGCAACGTCTCGGGCATCTACGACGCTGTAGCTGCCGGGAATGATTCCAGGCAGTTTTTTATGAACGAAGTCGAAAATCAACTGTCCCGCAGAGGTGGGACCGATATCGCCTGGGCCAAACATAAATCCAGGCAGGACAAAACTAACAAAAAAATCAGGATGTTTTTTTGAAAAATCTAAGAGTACCTCTTCGCTTAATATCTTACTGCGGTAGTAGTCATTGCTTGTATTCCTGCTGCGTAGCATGCTTTCATCAATCAGTTGATTTTGCTCACCATAGAGAACTGCAATTGATGAGGTATGGACCGCCTGATGAATGCCAGCTTTATAAGCGGCTTCAAAAAGTTCCAAACTACCCTTCACATTGGTATTATACAGTTCTTGCCAGTGCTGACCGCCTTTCAAACTATCTCGAAAGAAAGCAGCTGTATGAAAAAGACTATCACAACCTTGCATATGATTTTGATAGCTGTCTGGCTGGCAAATATCTCCTTCAATGAAATGGATCGGCAAATTGCCAAACTGTTCTAAGGCTTTCTGTCGAGAGCGTACTAAAGCAGTCACCTGAATTCCTTTTTTTAGAAGGGCTTGCACTAGATTATTTCCTAATAAACCTGTTGCGCCAGTAACGAAGGCGTGGTGAATACTTCGGCTTTGGTGTTTTGGGGGCATGGATATTCTCCTTAAATCATATTTAGATGACATGTCATCTATTCTCTTATTTTATATTTTGCAAGATTAATTGTCAACAATTAAGGGAATTAGTGTAAAATAGATACAGAAGAAATTTGCAAAGGACGGGAATAGAATGTCATCTTTAGGAGACCGTTTTAGATATTTATTCAGAAGTGCGGAAAATCTAGCGATGAACATTTGGTCACTTGATTTTGAGGGCTGCTTATTTGGCGAAATAGCCGTGCTTGCGGTACCAATCTACCACGTCAGCTAAGCTTTCTTCGAGAGGGCGATGCTGTCCGCCTAGCTCGCTCTCGGTTTTGGCAAAGCTAAAATTACTTTTGAGATATTCTTCGGCCATGAGATGAGCGAGCTCATTGGTAACCAAAATTGGTTTTTTGGTGAGCCGGTGGTAGAGCTCACTTGCTTGGGCATAGATTTTGACGAAAAGAGGGGAGATCTTGCGCTTGGGGGCGGGAACGCCAGTGATTTTTTCCAGTATTTGGTACAATTCTGTCATGGTCACTTGCCGTCCAACTGCCAGATAGCGCTCCTTTGAGCGTCCGTATTTCATGGCGCGGAGATGAATATCTGCTACATCTCTAGCATCCACCATATTATAGCTAGCCTTTAAGATACCTGGAAGTTTTTGCTCTACAAAATTGATAATCAGCTGCCCACTGGAGGTCGGACCAAGGTCTCTAGGACCCAACATTACACTCGGCAAGATAAAGCAACCGAAAACATCTGAATGCTTGTCCAAGAAATCACGAACGGCCTCTTCACTCAAAATCTTGCTGCGATAGTAATCAAAAGGAGTATCTTTTGAGCGAGACATGCTTTCATCGATTAGCTGATTGGCCTCACCTTCCAGTACGACACAGGAGGAAGTATGGACAAATTGGCGGATACCAGCCTCGTAAGCAGCTTCTAGAAGGTTATTTGTGCCTATAATATTAGTGTCGTAGAGCTCCTGCCAGTGCTTGCCGCCTTTATAATTATCGCGGAAAAAAGCAGCGGTATGAAAGAGGCTGTCGCAGCCTGCTAGATAGTCACGATAGCTTTCGGGCTCTAAAATATCCCCCTTGACAATCTGGATAGGCAGGTCGGCAAATTGTTTGCGCGCTTTTTCCTCGGAGCGAACGAGAGCGGTCACTTGAATGTTTTCTTTTAGCAGAGCACGCACGAGATTATTTCCTAAAAGACCGGTCGCACCAGTCACAAAAGCGTGGGTCATTGTTCTAGCTGGTTTTTGATTTGTAGAGTTTGGGGTCATCCGTTTTTCCTCCTTTTGCAAATAGATGATATATCATCTATTTAAGATTTTATATTTTTTAACTAAAATTGTCAACAATTTACCTAATCTAGTGTAAAATAGTATAGAAGTGATTTTTGAAAGGAGAGCAGCGTGGTAGCAGAAGGAATTCGGTTTGGCTATTTGTTTAGAAGTGCAGAGAGCTTAGCGACGAGAGAATATGGGAAGTTGCTAGAGCCTTTGGGAATTACGCCCAATCAAAGCGAGGTCTTGCTCGTTTTGGGCGAACATGCTCCGCTGTCTCTCAAGGGCTTGGGGGAATCCCTGATTTGTGAGGAAAAAAGCCCTAGTCGCTTGGTGCAGGCTTTGATTAAAAAAGGCTTGGTCAAGAAGGAAATCTCTAGCAAGGACAAGCGCAGTTCTCGCTTGAGCTTGACTGCTGCTGGAGCGGATTTGCTGCCCAAGATTGCTGAGCAAGAAGCGATTTTTGGAAAACACTTGGCGCAGCAAGTGCCTAATTTGGAGGCTTTTAGCCAGATTTTAGAGGAATTTTTGGTAGATAGTTTCTACGAAGACAAATTAAAACGCCGCTCACTTTGGCGGCAAGAGGAAAAATAGAGGATAAGCATGAAGATTGCAGCTTTTGATACGTCAAGTAAGGCGCTGACGCTCGCGATTTTAGAGGACGAGACCTTGCTGGCGCAGATGACTTTAAATATAAAGAAAAACCACAGCATTACCCTGATGCCGGCTATTGATTTTCTGATGAATAGTCTGGACATGAAGCCGACGGATTTGGATCGTATCGTAGTTGCTCAGGGTCCGGGCAGCTACACAGGTCTGCGAATGGCGGTGGCGACAGCCAAGACTCTGGCTCATACCCTCAAGATTGAGCTGGTCGGTGTGTCTAGTTTGCTGGCTTTAGTCCCAGAGCAGGTGGAAGGTTTGGTCATTCCTGTCATGGATGCCCGCCGCAATAATGTCTATGCTGGCTTTTATCAGTCTGGTCAGTCTGTACGACCAGAAGCTCATCTGCCTTTGGCAGAGGTGTTGGAAATAGCTGACGCTGCTAACCAGCCGGTCACCTTTGTCGGAGAAACGACAGCTTTTACGGAGCAGATTGAAGCGGCTCTTCCTCAGGCTGCCATTCAGCCGACCTTACCAGATGCGGCAGCTATTGGTCGTCTCGGTTTAGACCTGCCAGCCCAGTCTATTCATGACTTTGTTCCTAACTATCTCAAGCGGGTAGAAGCCGAGGAAAATTGGCTCAAGACCCACCAGGAATCCAGTAATTCTTACATTCAGCGCCTATGATTAAGTTGAGAAAATGGAGCGACAGCTCGGATGTGGACGTGGCAGTTCTAGCAGAAGAGCTGGAACAGCTCTTACTTGCAGTCTATGCGGTCAGCCCTTGGACTGTGGGTCAATTGGAAGAGGTCCTGCTCTCGAATGTGAATAGATGTGCGCTAGCAGAAGATGGGAGTCAGCTTGTCGGCTTTTTAGTCTGGCAGGATACAGACTTTGAAGCAGAAGTTCTGCAGATTGCTGTATTGCCTAACTATCAGGGGCAGAAAATCGCGACAGCCTTGTTTGACTTTTTGCCTGCCGACAAGGAAATATTCCTCGAAGTGAGAGAGTCGAACAGGCCAGCTCTGCTATTTTACAAAAAAGAAAAATTTGAAGAAATCGCGCGGCGGAAGGCCTACTACCATGCGCCGGTGGAAGATGCGATTGTCATGAAAAGAGAGATCCATGAAAGATAGATATATTTTAGCTTTTGAGACGTCTTGTGATGAGACCAGTGTGGCGGTTCTGAAGAATGAGACGGAGCTTTTGAGCAATGTCATTGCCAGCCAGATTGAGAGCCACAAGCGTTTTGGCGGAGTGGTACCGGAAGTGGCCAGCCGTCACCATGTGGAGGTCATTACGGTTTGCATTGAGGAGGCTTTAGCAGAAGCAGGGATTAGCGAGGAGCAGGTCACAGCGGTGGCCGTTACCTACGGTCCTGGTCTGGTTGGGGCGCTTCTGGTCGGCTTGGCGGCGGCCAAGTCTTTTGCTTGGGCTCATGATATTCCCTTGATTCCGGTCAATCACATGGCTGGACACCTGATGGCAGCTCAGAGCGTGGAGCCCTTGGAATTTCCCTTGCTGGCTCTCTTGGTCAGTGGCGGCCATACCGAGCTGGTCTATGTTAGTCAGGCTGGTGACTATAAGATTGTGGGGGAAACTCGCGATGATGCGGTCGGTGAAGCCTATGATAAGGTCGGTCGAGTCATGGGCCTGACCTATCCAGCAGGCCGGGAGATTGATCAGCTGGCTCATGAGGGACAGGATATTTATGATTTTCCGCGGGCCATGATTAAGGAAGACAATCTGGAATTTTCTTTTTCCGGTCTCAAGTCGGCCTTTATCAACCTGCACCACAATGCCCAGCAAAAAGGAGAGGTCTTATCTAATCAAGACTTGTCAGCAAGCTTTCAGGCGGCGGTCATGGATATTCTCATGGCCAAGACTAAGAAAGCGCTGGAAAAATATCCAGTCAAGACTCTGGTCGTGGCGGGCGGTGTTGCGGCCAATCAAGGACTGAGAGAACGCTTGGCAGCTGAGATTCAGGATGTTAAGGTGATTATTCCACCGCTTCGCCTCTGCGGTGACAATGCTGGTATGATTGCCTATGCCAGTGTCAGTGAGTGGAACAAGGAGAATTTTGCCAGTTTGGACCTGAATGCTAAGCCAAGTCTGGCTTTTGAAACCATGGAGTAAAGGAGAAGAATGCGCGGACAGACATTTAAACAAGGGGCACAAGCGGCGGTGCCAACGGCTCTGGGCTATATTGGGATTGGTCTAGCCTGCGGCATCATGGCATCGCCTTATATGAATCCCTTGGAGATGGGGTTGATGAGTGTTCTGGTTTATGCCGGCAGTGCCCAGTTTGCCATGATTGGTTTATTTGCCCAGCAGGCGCCGGTCTTGGCCATCGCACTGACTGTTTTTCTTATTAATATCCGGCATCTTTTGCTCTGTATGCATGCATCAACTCTTTTTCGTAAGTCTAGCTTGATGCAGAATATTGTCATTGGCTCTTTTTTGACGGATGAATCTTATGGAGTCTTGATGGGAGAGCGGGCACATACAGAGGAAATCGCTGCTCGTTGGATGATGGGCAATAATTTTATGGGTTATACTTCTTGGATTTTGGGTACTATTTTAGGAACTGCCCTCGGCGCCCTTCTGCCCAATCCTGAGAGCTTTGGTCTGGACTTTGCCCTAGTCGCCATGTTTATTGGCATTTTCTCCTCTCAATTTACAATCATGCTGCGACGGGTCAAGATAAAGAAGCTCTTTTTCGTCTTGGGCGTGGTGGGCCTTAGCTACTTGCTCCTAACCATGCTGCTTCAAAATTCGTTAGCGGTGCTTTTTGCAACCTTGCTAGGCTGTACGGTGGGGGTGATTTTGGATGATAAGTAAGTATATTTTGCTGGCTATTCTTTTGTCAGCCCTAGTCACTTGGATTCCGCGGGTTTTACCCTTTATCCTAGTCAAATACAAGGGGCTTCCGCTCGTGGCAGAGCGTTTTCTCAAATATCTGCCAGTTTCCATCATCTTTGCCCTTATCCTATCCAGCGTCACCAATGCTAAAACGGGCCAGTTTCCAAGTTTTAAATGGTTGGATTTACTGGCTGTTTTTCCGACTAGCTATGTGGCTTTTAAGTATAAGAACTTAATTGCAACTGTTGTGTTTGGTGTAGTCTTGGTGGCCTTGTTGCGCTATCTAGCTGGATTTCTTGGCTTGTAAAGAAGATACAAGACAGATTGAATCGGTCGATTCGGTCTGTTTTTTTGCTAAATTCTAAGAATTATCTGAAAATATAATATTTTATGCTATAATGGAAGCAATAAAAATCATGGAGGTTCGGAAATGGCAGAAGCAGGTCATAAATTTTTAGCAAAATTAGGAAAGAAACGTCTTCGTCCCGGTGGTAAGCTGGCAACGGATTGGCTGATTGAGCAGGGGCAGTTTTCCAGCGATAAGAAAGTTCTAGAAGTTGCCTGCAATATGGGGACCACAACAATCGAGCTGGCTAAAAAATATGGCTGCCAGATTACTGCAGTTGATTTGGATAAGGCTGCGCTGGCTCAGGCTAAGCTTAATGGAGACAAAGCTGGTGTTAGTGAACTCGTCACATTTGAGCAGGCTAATGCCATGAAGCTGCCTTATGATGACAATTCGTTTGATATTGTTATCAATGAAGCCATGCTGACCATGCAGACGGATAAGGGGAAGGCCAAATGTATGGATGAGTACTACCGGGTGCTGAAGCCATGTGGAGTGCTCCTCACCCACGACGTCATGCTCAAGCAAAAAGATGAGAATGTCCGGGAAGAGCTATCTCGTGCAATTAATGTCAATGTCGGTCCTCTGACAGAAGGCTCTTGGATTCAGCTGGCGCGTTCTCACGCTTTTAATCGTGTAGACACTTTTGTCGGCGAAATGACCTTGATGAGCCTTCGAGGTATGATTTATGATGAAGGACTTGGAGGAACTCTGAAAATCTGCTTTAATGCCCTTAAAAAAGAGAACTACGGCCAGTTTATGAAGATGTTTAAGATGTTTCAAAAAAATCAGGAAAAACTGGGCTTTATTGCTATGGTTTCTCGTAAATAACTGCTAGACGCTTTGGGAACTTTAAATAGGTTTAAAAAAATTTCTAAAAAAGCTTGACTCTGACCTTTGGTCAGGGCTTATACTATAGTAGTAAGGAGGTCTATCATGTACCATATCAAAGAAGCTGCGCAGCTTTCAGGAGTCTCTGTCAAAACCCTGCATCATTATGATAAAATCGGACTGTTAGTCCCCGCCAAATCAGAAAATGGCTATCGGACATACAGCCAAGCTGATTTAGAGAGGTTGCAGGTCATCCTTTACTATAAGTATCTGGGTTTTTCTTTGGAGAAAATAGCAGAGCTGCTGAGTCAGGATGAACAGGGCTTATTGCCGCATCTGGTTAGGCAGTTAGAGTATTTGCAGCAGGAAAGAGATCGCTTGGATACCTTGATTTCCACCTTACAAAAAACCATCCAAGATGAAAAGGGAGAAAGAAAAATGACAATGAAAGAAAAATTCGCAGGCTTTACCTACGAAGACAATCACAAATACCATCAAGAAGCCGTCGAAGAATACGGTCAAGAAGTCATGTCGGAAGCATTGGTTCGTCAAAATGGACGGGAAGAAGAATCTGCCGCAGCCTTCAATCAAGTTTTTCAAAGTCTGGCAGAGAATATGCAACAAGGCTTGCCAGTTGAAGCAGCGGAAAATCAAGAGCAGGCAGCGCGTCTCTTACAAGCCATTCGCACTTACGGTTTTGACTGCTCACTGCAAGTCTTTGCCCATATCGGTCAGGGCTATGTTCATAATCCAGAATTCAAGAAAAATATCGATCAATTTGGACCAGGCACTGCCCAGTACACAGCAGATGTGATTGCAGCTTATGTTCGGACAAATGCGAAATAAATAGGCTAGGAATTTCCTAGCCTATTTATTTCTACTTCAAGTCATAAAGCCAGTCATCACCGTCTTTATAGTAAAAGAATTCACTTAAATCGTCTTCTAAAAAAACACGCAGCATATCAGACATGTCACTTGTTGCTAGCTTTAAATGGGACAAATTTTTAAAATCTTCCCACCAGACCTTTCCTTCATCTGAGGATTGCAGCACACCGGAATAGTGCTTTGTCTTGTAGAGCAGGACGACATAACGAAAATCTTTATCATCATACCAATTCTTTATGCCACAAAGTTGAGGATTGAATATGGTTAATCCAGTTTCTTCTTTGATTTCTCTGATAACTGCATCGGTAAAAGATTCTCCGCGCTCTACATGCCCGCCAGGAAAAGTGATGCCGGGCCAGTCAGACTTGACTCGTTCTTGTACGAGAACTTTTTCTCCGTCATAAATCATGCACATGTTGACGAATTCTACATTTTCTAGTCGATTCATTTGCTTATTCCTTTTGTTTGACCTGAATGGATAAATATGAGCCATCACTCATAATGCAAGCTCCCTGCCACCCAGCCGGTGCAAAGGGCAGATGTGATGTTGAAGCCGCCCGTGTGGGCATTGATGTCTAGGACCTCTCCAGCGAAGTGGAGGCCGGGAACCAGTTTGCTTTCCAGAGTTTTGGGATTAATTTCTTTGAGGCTGACGCCGCCTTTGGTTACAAAGGACTTGGCCAGGGACATTTTGCCAGTGACATGGATGGGCAGTTCTTTGATTTGTTTGATCAGAGCCTCTTTTTCACTGAGATTGAGTTGTTTGACTTTCTCGGGAAAGGGTTGGGCAAAAAAGTCTGCCATTCGCTCGGGCAGGAGAATTTTCAGGCAGTTCTTCAGGGATTTTTCCCGATGTTCTTCTAAAAAATCCGTCAGAGCCTGCTGACTCATCTGTGGCAAAAGGTCCAGATAGATGGTTTCACCGCCCTTGACAAAGCTAGACAAGCGCAGAGCTGCCGGACCTGATAGGCCAAAGTGGGTAAAGAGCAAGTCGTGGGTGATGACATGCTTGCCATAGCTGAGGGTCACATCGTCCAGTGAAATCCCCTGAAGCGCTTTGTGAGGAAAGTCAGTCAGAAGAGGACTTTCAGCAGCTTCTAGGTCAGTCACTGTGTGCTTGAAGTGTCGGGCAATATCATGACCGAAGCCTGTCGAGCCTGTTGAAGGGTAGGACTTGCCGCCAGTCGTCACAATCAATTTCTGGCAGGTCCAAGTCTGGTCGCTGGATCTGACAGTGAAAAGGTCGTCAGATTTTTTAACGGAGACGATTTCGGTATTGGTGATGACAGTGCCGCCTAGCTCTGCAATTTTCTTTTCCAAAGCTTCGATAATGGTGCGGGATTTGTCTGTCGCTGGGAAAACACGTCCGTGGTCTTCAACCTTGAGTTTGACACCGTTCTCTGTAAAGAAGTTGATGATATCATGGTTGTCAAACTGGGAAAAAACGCTGTAAAGAAAGCGCCCGTTGCCCGGAATACTGGCCATGAGGTCATCTAGGTTTCCGTTATTGGTCACATTGCAGCGGCCACCACCCGTTCCGGCTAGTTTCTTGCCCAATCGTTTATTTTTCTCAAGGAGCAGGGTCTTCTGTCCGTAGAAAGAACTGGAAATGGCAGCCATCATGCCAGCCGGTCCTCCTCCGATGATGATTGTGTCGAAATACTTCATTGGTCTTTTCCTTTCGTGGAGAGTGGTTTCTATCAGTTAGTCGGAAATCTTGCGCTTCCTTGGTGAGCAGGTTTTTGCTATCTTGCAGACGTTCTTGGAAGGCTGTAGCTGAACATCTCTAGGCTTCTAAATTCATTCGATTTTTTCATTTCTTTTATTAGACTAATCTGTCTCATTGTATCATAAAAAAGGGCTAAAAAGATAGGAGTCAGGCTCAAAAAATATTGTGAAATTTGACAGTTAAGGCTTGATATGATAAGATTTAGGTATCTACAAACTAGAAAAAGTTTTTGAGGAAATTATGGCAATTGAAAAGACAGTCAGCGAGTTAGCCGAGATTCTTGGAGTTAGCCGCCAGGCGATTAACAATCGTGTCAAGGCACTGCCGCCAGAAGATACGGAAAAGAATGAAAAAGGAGTCACGGTGGTGACCCGCAGCGGCTTGATTAAGCTGGAAGAGATTTATAAGAAAACTATTTTTGAAGATGAACCTGTTAGCGAAGATGTGAAGCAACGCGAGCTGATGGAAATCTTGGTGGACGAAAAAAATGCTGAGATTGTGCGTCTCTATGAGCAGCTTAAGGCCAAGGATAGCCAGCTAGCTAAGAAAGATGAGCAGCTGCGCATTAAGGATGTCCAGATTGCTGAAAAGGACAAGCAACTGGATCAGCAGCAGCAGCTAACAGCCAAGGCTATGAATGAGCGTGAAACCTTGCTGTTGGAGTTGGATGAAGCCAAGGAAAAGGTGCAGGAGCAGGAAAGCAAGGGCTTCTGGGCACGTTTATTTGGAAAATAAAAATAAGGTTGGGACATCTGTCTCAACCTTGTTTTAAATAAGAATCGCTTTTTAGCAAGTTTTGTATCGTTCACAACATAAAGGAGGAAAATGAAATCACAAAGACTGGGACTTTTACGTCTCTATCGCAATCTTGATAAAATTCTGTTGCTCTTTTTCACAGTCTTTATGCTCATGGAGCTGGCCTGGGTGCCTTTCAACTCCTTTGCAGCAGAGACTCTGCTCAAGCAGACAGGCTACCTCTTCTTATCTTATACGAATGCCTTTAAAGTTCTGACTTCAAATGTCTGGGTTGGCTTAGCCTTTCTAGCGCTTTTTGCGGCCAATCTCTTTGTCGCTTATTTTCAGATTGGACTGATATTTATGGGGCTCCGCAATCTTCTGGACGAGGAAGAACGAAGCGCCTTTCAGTTCATTAAGAAAAGTTTCAAAGACAGCGGCTCGCTGATTCGCTACGCTAGGCCCAGCAAGGTCCTCTTTATTGCACTGTATATGGGCTTTATCTTTCCCTTTCTGCGGCAAATTCTCAAAATCTACTACTTGAATAAAATTCTGATTCCAGAATTTATCGTGACCTATCTCAAGACGGCCTTATGGATGAGACTATCAATCTATGCTTTAGGGTTTCTGCTTTTTTTGATAGCTGTCCGCCTGATGTTTGCCCTGCCCAAGCTCTTTTTTGAGCATTTCCGCCTACGAGATGCGATTAGGTATAGTTTGGAGAAGACCAAGGGGCACTTGATTCGCTATACTTGGCAGCTCTTTTGGATACTGGCTAAGAGCTTTCTCTTCTTTCTTTTAAGCAGCATTCCGATTTTAGTGTTGCAGCAGTATGCGGATGGCCAGTCCAATCAGATAGCCTTGACAGCAGCGATTGTCAATTATTGCCTCATAAAGCTGGCTTATTACTTCATGGTAGCCTACTTTCTGATTAAGTTTGTGGCTTTTCTGACAGACAGTAAGCTGTCTGAATACCGCTACAGAAAAGGCCTGCCTCTCATGCGCTGGTTTATCCTTTTGGTCACTAGCTCTGTCTTTGCCCTTGAAGGCTTTGTCTATCTCAATCTGCCCTTGGAAAACGTCCCTCTGACCATCTCGCATCGTGGGGTTTCGCAGGGAAATGGTGTTCAGAATACAGTTGAGTCGCTAGAGAAAACTGCCCTGCTCAAGCCAGATTATATCGAAATGGATGTACAGGAGACCAAGGATGGCCAGTTTGTCATGATGCACGATGCCAATCTAAAAGCCTTGGCCGGCGTTGATGCTAAACCGCAAGAGCTGACTCTGAAAGAGCTGACAGCTTTAGATATTTCAGAAAATGGACACACTGCCAAAATTTCCAGTTTTGATGCTTATCTCAAACGAGCCAATCAGATGGGCCAGAGACTCTTGATAGAAATCAAGACCAGCAGCTTGGACTCAGACGATATGATGGACCGTTTCCTTAGCCAATACGGAGCCAATATCAAGGTTTATGGCCATCAGATTCAGTCTTTGGACTATCAGGTTATTGACAAGACAGTCCAGTATGATGAGAGCATACCGACCTTCTTTATCCTGCCCTACAATACTATTTTCCCACGGACACAGGCTTCCGGCTATACGATGGAGTACTCGACCCTCGATGAAAACTTTGTCGATAAGCTATGGACGACGGATAAGCAACTCTATGACTGGACCATTAATGATACGGATAGCATCGGCAAATCCTTCCGCTTGGGCGTTGACGGCATGATTACTGATGATTTAGAGCTGGTGCAGAGCTCTATCAAGGAACTGCAAAACAAACCCGACTATGCCCTGCTTTTGATGAGTAAGGCAGCAGATTTGCTTAATTTTGTGTAGTGGATTAGTGAGGAAACGACTATAAATCAAAAAAGACTGAAGAATCTCAGTCTTTTTTTGATGGTTCGTCTTGACTTTAGTTAAGTTGAGAGATTATTTATCTTGCTTAAAATGGCAATTTACCTGCAAAAGCGCCCATTTTCTTCTGAGTGGCCTCATCAATCTGAGCCAGCGCGTGATTCAGGGCCTGCGCAGTCATCTCTGACAGAGTTTCCAAATCTTCAGGATCCACAACTGCTGGATTGAAGTCAATGCTGACTACCTTTTTATCGCCAGTCAGTTTAGCAACGACTAAGTCTTGAGCTGATTTGCCGGTAAATTCTGTTGCAGCTAGTTCTGCCTGTCCTTTTTCCATTTGTTTTTGAAGCTTTTGTGCTTGCTTCATCATGCTTTGCATGTTCATCATAAGATTTTCTTTCCTTTCTCTCACAAGGGCTAAGCCCTTGGTAATCTTCACTCTTCAAATTATATCATTTTTTGGAAAAGTGGCAAGAAGAAGATTTCTAAGAGGTTTGACAAAAATTTAGCCTTTATAGTAGAATGGTCATGAATCTATATACCAAGGAGAAGACAACTTGAAAAACAAGAAGATAAAAGCTTTGCTGTTGGTAGTGCTCTCATCCCTCTTCATCCTAATTGGCTGCAGCGGCAGTCCCAAAATTCAGGGAAAATGGAATGTACAGGATGCTAGCGGTGAACAAAAGACCATTGAAATAAAAGACAAGACCATTATTGTCAATGAAGAAGAGTATGAGTATACTCAAAATGCAGTTGGTTTTAAGAATGGAGTGAGTTATTACGGCCTGACTCGGAAAGATAATGGCGGAACATTTTCTATCATCTTTCCTGAGAAAGATAAAAATATTGCTATTATGCTAATTCCTGACTCAGACGATGACTATCTCACAGGCAGTATGCTCTTTGCTATGAACCGCAAGGAAAAGCCAGATTATAAAAAATATGCAGAGAAATATCTCAATCTACGATAAAAGAAAAAGGCGCTGAATCTCAGCGTCTTTTTCTTTTATTAAAGTAACGTCATGGTCGGCAAATCCAGACTAGATTGTTCCAAATCTACCGTCAGCTGATAGTCGGTCTTATCACGGACGGTATGCTCAAAGTCTGTAGTGTAGAGGACCAGGCGCAGTTGGTCGCCTTTTTTCATTTTATAGATGGTTGGTTGCAGTTCAAAGGAAAATTCCAGCCATTGGTCAGGAGTGACTTCTTCGACAGTCAGTAGGTTGGTCCGGTTTTGCAGGTTGATGAAGCCTTTGGTGATGACGCGATGAGGCGTTTCAGTATGGGGGAGTTCAACCAGATTGTCCAGCATGTAGTAGCGGCCGTTATCCATGACTCTAGGCTCAATAGGAGTCGGAATCGGAGTTAGGCGTTTAGCTGGTCCGAAATCCAGCAATTGGGCAGAAATCAATCCCTTATCGGTGCTGGATTTGAGGCGAAGATTGAGCTGGCTCGCTCCGTTGAGAAAGAGGTCCTTTTCCAAGGTCCAGTCCAGAGTAATCTGGTTGACCTTACCGTCAAAGAGCTCAGTCTTAAAGCTTTGGTAGTTTTTAGCAAAACGATTATAGTCTTCTTCTGGGTATTGATTTTGGATAGATTGGCAGTCTTGGCCTAGTTGGAGATGAAGATTCTGCTCTTGTCCACCGAAGTCTTCCAAGGTCAGCCAGCTTTGAGCTTGGCCATTGTCCTGCCAGATGACTGCTGGCAGTTCGAAGTCTGATTCACATCCCAGCAGTTTCTTGCTCAGCAGAGCATTGATAGACTCGCGGAAGTCGATGGACTGCCAGTTGTTCATGTAAACATGGGCACCGTTATGGAAGAAAAGATGCTTTTTGATATGGGGCGGTAAGGCCCGAAACATATTATAGACATGGAGAGGCTTAACGTTCCAGTCTTGAGAGCCATGGGTGAAGACGACTTCAGCCTTGACCTTCTCTGCGTGGAGCAGGTAGTTGCGGTCATGCCAAAATTGATTGTAATCTCCGGTTTGCCGGTCTAGGTCTTTGCGCTGCTGCTCTAGGCTTCGCTGATAAGCGTCGTTGTTGCGCAGGTAGTCACCAGCCCTCAGATTGCGGGAGTAGGTCAGTTCGGTCAAGGATTCAAAATCCTCTCCTGGATAGCCGCCAGGACTTGTGACAAGGCCGTTTTCGCGGTAGTAATTATACCAAGAAGAAATCCCAGATTCAGCGATAATGACTTCTAACCCATCTACTCCAGTCGTTGCCAATCCATTGGACATGGTGCCCAGATAGGAGATACCGGTCGTAGCCACTTTTCCGTTGGACCAGGTGGCCTTGATTTCCCGTTGGCGAGTGTGGTCGGTGAAGGCTCGGCAGCGACCGTTGAGCCAGTCAATAACGTTCTTATAAGCCTCGATCTGCTGATAGTCGCCGCTGGTCATCAGTCCTTCAGAGTCTTTAGTTCCTACACCAGACACATAGAGATTGGCAAAGCCGCGGGGCAGCAAGTAATCATTGAGCGTGTAGGTGCCGATATGACCCAATTTTTCCTCGGCTTCAGAGACTTCTTGGGCAGGGGCCAGCGAATCCAGTTGGAGCAATTTGAGCTCAGGATCTTGGACTGTGATTTGATGGGGTTCTTTTTTTACTAAGTCCACATTCATATCGTGGAGAGCCTTGTCGCTGGCGGGGTCATTGGTTCCTTGATGATAAGGAGAAGCGGTCATGACAGCAGGAACTTGTCCTTGATAGCGGGGCCGGATAATGCTGACCTTGATGAGGTCTGGCCGACCGTTTCCATCGGTATCAACTCGGCTTTCTACATAAACCACCTCTCGGCTGGCATCGTGGCTGGAAAAGGTTGCCAGGCTCTTGCCGTTGAAGTAGTGGTGGGTATTGTCCTCAGGAATCAAACCCTCGCTGACTAGCTTATCAACTAAGAGGTTGCCATTTTTTGTCCGAGTGTTGAGCAGCTGGTAGAGATTTTCCAACAAGTCTCCAAATGTAATGGGAAAGCCTGTTTCCTTGCGAAAGGCCTCAACATCTGTAAAATCAATAAAGGGCGAGAACTCAAGCAGTTGAAAAGCCACAGTGTAAAAGATAGGTGCTGTCAGTTCTCTGTCAGACTGGAAAAAGCTCAGCAGGTCTGTTTGGCTGTCAGCAGCCCAGGATTTCAAGGGATAATCTGTATTTTTATAAGTGAAAAAGCTGGTGCGGAGAAAATCTTCAAGATTTTCCTTGTCAGAGCGATTGCTGTCATAAAAAAAGCCTAATTCAGCTAATTCTATCAACATATTTTCCCGTTTCGTTCTTGCATAACTATACTGATTAAAACGCATATTCTTCCCTCTTTTTCTTATTTTTATTAAAAATGACCTTTACATTATCCATTATACTTGATAAAATAGACTTTGTCTAAAAAATATTTAAGGAGAATCACTAAATGGATTTCGAATGGGTCGTTAAATACGCCACAGAATTTTTAGGAACAGCTATCCTCATTGTCTTGGGGAACGGAGCTGTTGCCAACGTTGAATTAAAAGGAACTAAGGGACACCAGAGCGGTTGGTTAGTCATCGCTGTCGGATACGGTATGGGGGTTATGATTCCAGCTTTGATGTTTGGTAATGTGTCCGGTAACCATATCAACCCTGCCTTTACTTTGGGACTTGCTGTCAGCGGTTATTTCCCTTGGGCACAGGTTGCACCATATATTGCAGCGCAGATTTTGGGAGCTATCTTCGGACAGGCTTTAGTCGTTGCGACCCATCGCCCTTACTATTTGGGAACAGAAAATCCTAATAATATTTTGGGTACTTTCTCTACCATCTCTAGTCTAGACCATGGCACGCCTGAATCACGTAAAGCAGCCTTGTTCAATGGTTTTATCAATGAATTTGTTGGTTCTTTTGTTCTTTTCTTTGCTGCTATGGGCTTGACCAAGAACTTCTTTGGAGCAGAATTGTTGAGCAAAGCTGAAGCAACTATCAATTCGCAAGCTGCTCAGATGGCAGCACAAGGGACTTCAGTTCCTAAAGAACAGATTGCTGCTGCAATATCTCAGGCTAAAGACCAAGTTGCACCATTCCAAGTTGGTAGCCTTTCAGTCGCTCACTTGGCACTTGGTTTCTTGGTAATGGCTTTGGTAACCTCTCTGGGAGGCCCTACAGGACCAGGACTGAACCCAGCTCGTGACCTCGGACCTCGTATCCTCCACTTCATCCTGCCAGAATCCATTTTGGGCAAACACAAGGGTGATTCAAAATGGTGGTATTCTTGGGTTCCAGTTGTGGCACCGATTCTTGCAGGTATCACAGCAGTCCTCTTGTTTAAAACAATCTACGGATAAGCACATAAGATCAGAGTTGGGGGGATTTCCCCCAGCTCTTTTTTGAACGATAGAGAAGGTAAAGATGGAGATGCAAGTATCAAAATTTCATAAGGTCAGTGGCCGCAGGACCTTACTCTTTGGTTTTTTAGCCCTTGTTTTTGGCCTGATTATCATTGTCAATGGCTTCAGATTTACCAAGCTGGCCTTCGATTTTATTTCGCTTTATCTGACAGTTGTTGGCTTGGTAAATATTGTTCTTCATGTTTTTACGCGCAAGAAAGAAGGGGCTGTCTGGCATAGTCTGCTTCAGATTGCAGTCGCCATGGGTATCAGCTGGCTCAACCGAATCAGTGATGTGCCTGTCAATATTGTGATTATCAGTTTGGGTAGCTACCAGCTCTTGACTGCCGGTATTTACGGAATGACCTATCTGCTTTATCGGCAAAATCATGTCAAGGGAGGTTTACGCTATCTATTTGATACCATTCTCTATGGTGGGATTGGGCTGACCAGTATTCTTTCGCCTGCGACCGACGGACACTTACAGTTTTTGATTTTGGGAATCTATTTGATGATGCTGGGAATGTCCAATATCCGGGATGGCCTCTTTTTCGACAACGACTGGGAAAAACATCGGCTACGTAGGCAAATTCGTATTAACCTACCTATTATTTTTGCAGCCTTTATTCCGGTAGAAAATCTGGAACGCTTTAATCGACTGATTCAGGGAGATGCAGCTTCTGATTGTAAAAATGTTTATAGTCTTGTTAAGAATAGAGAAAAAAAGGCGGACTTGGAGGTCTTGGTCCATACTTCAAAGACAAGTTTATTAGGAGCCATTGGTCATGTAGATATTTGTTATCAGGGACAAGTGATTTCTTATGGTAGCTATGATGTTTTTTCTGAGCGATGCAAGGGCATGATTGGAGACGGTGTTCTCTTCAAGGTTCCTAAAGACGCTTATATTGAGCTTTGCAAAAAAGAAAGCAAGAAAACACTCTTTGGTTATTCTCTGGCTTTGACAGATAAGGAGAAAGAGGCGGTTGAAAAGCGCTTGGCTGAAATCGATCAGCTGTTGGTAGAATGGGAGCCGCCAGCAGAATTGAAAAATGGCCAGCCAACATACTCCTACAAGTTGAAGCATGAACTAGGAGCGCAGCTATATAAGTTTAAAACCAGTCGTTTCAAGACGTATTTTGTCCTGTCGACCAACTGTTGCCTACTAGCAGATTCGATTATTGGGCAGGCTGGGACAGATATTCTGGATATTCGCGGGATTATCGCGCCCGGTACCTACCAGTCCTATCTGCAGTACGAGTTTGAGTCCGCTAGAGGCTTGGTCATTGCTCAGACCGTTTACCAATAAATCCAAGGCCTTCTTGTTTTAAAAATTGTTTATTTGCGCATAATTTCTTGTCAAAAAGATGAAAATCCATTACAATAAAATGGTTTGGAGGAATTATGAGCGCGAATCATATTATTAGAATTATCCCTGTATTAAAGATAAATAATCGTCATTTAAATCAAGAATTTTTTGTAAATCAGCTGGGCATGAAGGCCCTTTTAGAGGAAGCTGCTTTTCTGTCTTTGGGAGATCAGACTAAGACAGAGAAACTGCAGCTGGAAGAATCACCCAGTATGCGGTCGCGGCGAGTCAAAGGTCCTAAAAAATTAGCCAGAATCGTTGTCAAGGTTGCAGATGCTAAAGAAATAGAGTCTCTATTGGCTCAAAAGCCCGCTTGGACAAAGCTGTATCAAGGAGAGAAAGGCTATGCTTTTGAAGCCCTGTCGCCAGAAGGAGACCTAGTTCTCCTGCATGCAGAAGAGAATAGAGCAAATCTGCAAGAGGTCACGGCGGTGCCTGAATTTGAAAAGCAAGAGGACTTCATCGGTCTTAGCCAATTTGAGATAGAGACGGTAGAAATTCGTGTGCCTGATGCCAATGCAGCCCAAGAATTTTACAGCAAGATTGAAAATGCGCTGGATTTCCTGATTTTTACAGAAGCAGAGGGACAAGACTTGCAGGCAGACAATGCCCTAACTTGGGACTTGACCATGCTCAAAGCTCAGGTCAATCGTTTAGAAACCGCTGCCCTGCGTCCTATCTTTGAAGGGCAGGAGGTCTTTGTACCCAAGTCGGATAAGTTCCTGCTGAGTCAGGATTCTAGCAAGATTGAATTGTGGTTTGAAGCATGACTCTAGAAAAAATCATCAGTAAAATCCAAGAACAGCTGAAAGACGGTATCTATCCCGGTGCTAGTCTGGCCTTGTATCAAGCTGGCCGGTGGCAGGAATTCTACTTTGGTCTAGCTAATCCGCAAGAAAAAAAGGCCACTCAAGCGGGTTTGGTCTATGACTTGGCTAGCGTCAGCAAGGTGGTCGGAGTTGGCACTCTGGCAGCCTTTTTGTATGAGCAGGGCAAGCTGGAGCTGGATTTGCCCTTGCAGCATTACTATCCGGCCTTCCATCGAGAAGATGTGACCTTGCGTCAGCTCTTGACCCACACGTCAGGGGTGGATCCCTTTATTCCCAATCGTGACCAGCTGACAGCCCCCGAGTTGAAAGCAGCGCTTAATCATTTGACAGTGCTTGAAGATAAGACCTTTCGCTATACGGATGTGAATTTTCTGCTCTTGGGCTTTATGTTGGAAGAGATCTATGGTCAGTCCCTGTATCAGATTTTTCAAAGTCAGATTTTCCAGCCTTGGGGTTTGGCTGAGACTGGTTTTGGTCCAGTTCTAGGAGCTGTGCCGACCGTTCGCGGTGTCCATGATGGTCAGGTTCATGACCCCAAGGCGCGTGTTCTAGGCATCCATGCTGGCAGTGCTGGCTTATTTTCAACTCTCAGGGATTTGGAAGTCTTTCTGGAGCATTATCTGCAGGATGATTTTGCGGCCAATCTGCCCCAGAATTTTTCCAAGGAGCCTAGCAAAAGACGCAGTCTAGCCTGGAATCTAGAGGGCAGCTGGCTGGATCACACTGGCTACACAGGAACCTTTATTATGTATAATCGCAAGGAGCAAAAGGCGGCTATTTTCCTGTCCAACCGGACCTATGAAAAAGACGAGCGGGCTCAATGGATCTTGGATCGTAACCAGCTGATGGACCTGATAAGAAGAGAACTTTAAAAGACTCCGGCTGCAAGCCCCGGAGTTTTATCGTGTCTGCCTATATAAATATCGGTCTCTAGCCCCAGTGATTTTCTCTTAATAAAAATCGCTTTTTTTGCCAAAGTATATTAAAATAAGATAGAGAGAATCTACAGACAAGAGAAGAATATGACAAAAGAAATCGGTGTCGGCAAGGCACATAGTAAAATTATTTTAATGGGAGAGCATTCGGTGGTCTATGGCTATCCGGCCATTTCCCTGCCTCTTAATCGTATTGAAGTAACCTGTCAGGTCTTTCCGTCTGAGCGGGCCTGGACCCTCTACGCCGAGGATACGCTGTCTATGGCTGTTTTTGCCTGTCTAGAACATCTAGGCCAGCAAGGAGCTAAGATACGCTGTCAGGTGGAGTCCATGGTCCCTGAGAAGAGGGGAATGGGGTCTTCAGCCGCGGTTAGTATTGCAGCTATTCGGGCGGTCTTTGACTACTTTGAGGAAGAACTGGATGACCAAACACTGGAGATTCTAGCCAATCGGGCAGAGATGATTGCCCATATGAATCCCAGCGGCCTTGATGCCAAGACCTGCCTCAGCGATGTGGCTATTAAGTTTATCCGCAATTTCGGTTTCAGTGAAATTGAGCTGGATCTGGATGCCTTTTTAGTGATTGCAGATACGGGCATTCACGGTCATACCCGCGAAGCTATCCGTGCTGTAGAAAGTCAGGGTCAAAAGGCTCTGCCTTTGCTGCAGGAATTGGGGAATTTAACGAAAATCCTTGAGAAAGCCATTTCTATCAAGGACCTGATGACAATGGGACAAGCTATGACCAAGGCTCATGAGAAGCTAGCCAAGCTAGGGGTTTCTTGCCAGAAAGCAGATGAGCTGGTATCGGCAGCTCTTGAAAACGGAGCTTTGGGAGGTAAAATGAGCGGAGGTGGTCTGGGCGGCTGTGTCATTGCTCTTGTAGGAGAAAGAAGTCAGGCGGAGGCCTTAGCCGCCTTATTGAGAGAGAAAGGGGCCATTAACACATGGATCGAAAGCCTGTAAGTGTCAAATCCTATGCCAATATTGCAATTGTCAAATATTGGGGGAAGAAAGATGCAGAAAAGATGATTCCGTCTACCAGCAGTATCTCGCTGACACTGGAAAATATGTATACCGAGACCCAGCTGAGTCCTTTGCCGGCTACAGCGACTGGAGATGAGTTTTATATTGACGGTCAGCTGCAAAGCCCGGCAGAACATTCCAAAATCAGTAAGATTATTGACCGTTTCCGTTCTCCAGAAGATGGTTTTGTCCGCGTTGATACCAGCAATAATATGCCAACAGCAGCGGGTCTGTCTTCCAGCTCCAGCGGTCTGTCTGCCCTAGTCAAGGCCTGCAATGCTTATTTTCAGACGGGCTATCAGACGCAAGAGCTGGCTCAGCTGGCCAAGTTTGCTTCAGGATCGTCTGCTCGCTCTTTCTTTGGTCCGCTAGCGGCCTGGGATAAGGACAGTGGGGCCATTTATCCAGTCAAGACGGATTTGAAGCTAGCCATGATTATGCTAGTTCTTCACGCTGAGAAAAAGCCCATTTCCAGTCGCGACGGTATGGAGCTCTGTGCTAAAACTTCCACCATTTTCCCAGATTGGATTGCCCAGTCTGCCTTGGATTATCAGGCTATGCTAGGCTATTTGCAGGACAATGATTTTGCCAAGGTGGGTCAGCTGACTGAAGAAAATGCTCTTCGGATGCATGCTACGACAGAGAAAGCTTATCCGCCATTTTCTTATCTGACAGAGGAGTCTTACCAAGCTATGGATGCTGTCAGAAAGCTGCGGGACCAGGGCGAGCGTTGCTACTTTACCATGGATGCGGGGCCAAATGTCAAGGTGCTCTGCTTGGAGGAAGACCTAGCCCATCTGGTAGCTATTTTTGAGAAGGACTACCGGCTTATCGTCTCCAAAACAAAGGACTTGTCAGATGAAAGCTAGTGCAAGAGTCCAAACCTGCGGCAAGCTCTATCTGGCGGGTGAATATGCAGTGCTGACGGCCGGTCAGCCGGCCATTATCAAGGCCATTCCCATCTATATGACAGGGGAAATCCAGACAGCGCCTTACTATCACTTGACATCAGATATGTTTGAACACAGCGCTAGCCTAGAGCCAGACCCTGATTATGCCTTGATTCAGGAGGCGGTAGGGGTTATGAACACTTATTTGCTAGCCTTAGGCTACCAACTTCAGCCTTTTTCTCTGAAGATTAGTGGCAAGATGGAGAGAGAAGGCAAGAAGTTTGGGATTGGCTCCAGTGGTAGTGTTGTTATTCTGACCATCAAGGCTATGGCAGCCCTTTATGAGCTGGACTTAGAGCCAGAGCTGCTCTTTAAGCTGGCTTCTTACGTTCTCCTCAAGCGAGGGGACAATGGCTCCATGGGAGATCTAGCCTGCATTGCTTATGAAGACCTGATTTACTACCGATCTTTTGATAGAGAGCTGGTTCGCAAGCGTATGGGCAAAGTTAATTTGCTACAGCTGTTAGCAGAGGATTGGGGGTTTGAAATTCGTAGTATTAAGCCTTGCTTAGCCATGGATTTTCTAGTTGGCTGGACCAAGCAGCCGGCGATTTCTAAGGACTTGGTCAATCAAGTTAAGTCAGCTATTTCAGAGTCCTTTTTGACAGGCAGTAGGATGCAAGTTGATACTTTGGAGAGGGCTTTACTAGCAGGAGAGAAGCTTGCTATTCAGTCTAGTCTGGAAAAGGCTAGCCAGCTCTTAGAAAGGCTCAGCCCAGCTATTTATACAGACAGGCTGAAAGTCTTAAAAGAAGCGGCAGAGGGACTGAACTGTGTGGCTAAGAGCAGTGGTGCCGGCGGTGGCGACTGTGGGATTGCTCTCAGCTTTGATGCCGCATCTAGCAAGAAACTGATTCAAGCCTGGCAAGAAGCTGGCATTGAACTATTATACAGAGAAAGGATGGGCCATGATGAGCCAGAATCGTAAGGACGACCATATCAAATACGCCTTAGAGCAGCGTCCGGGTTACAACAGTTTTGATGAAATGGAACTGGTTCACCGTTCTCTGCCCAAGTATGATTTGGCAGAGATAGACCTATCTACTCACTTTGCTGGCCGTGACTGGGAGTTTCCTTTTTACATCAATGCCATGACTGGTGGCAGTCACAAAGGCGGTCAAATCAATGAGAAGCTGGCTCGAGTGGCTGAAAGTTGCGGCCTTCTTTTTGTAACTGGCTCTTACAGCGCAGCCTTGAAAAATCCTTCTGATTCTTCCTATCAGGTGGCGGTTGGTCGGCCTAATTTATTGCTGGCTACCAATATTGGCTTGGACAAGCCTTATCAAGCCGCTCAGCAGGCGATAGCTGATTTGCAACCTCTCTTTTTGCAGGTTCATGTCAATCTCATGCAGGAATTGCTGATGCCAGAGGGCGAGCGGGAGTTTCATTCTTGGAGACAGCACTTAGAAGATTATGGTCAGCGATTAGAAGTCCCTCTAATTCTTAAAGAAGTTGGCTTTGGCATGGATCGCTCTACTGTCGAAGAAGCGCGCTCCTTGGGGATTCAGACTTTTGATATTTCCGGCCGTGGTGGTACTAGCTTTGCCTATATTGAAAATCAGCGGGGTGGTAATCGTGATTACCTCAATGATTGGGGGCAATCTACTCTGCAGAGCCTGCTAGCTCTTCAGCCACTTCGCGATGAGGTCGAACTTTTGACTAGTGGAGGTGTCCGCCATCCTTTGGATATGATCAAAGCCCTTGTCTTAGGAGCCAAGGCGGTTGGCCTATCTCGTACCATGCTGGACTTGGTAGAGAATCACTCAGTGGAAGAAGTTATTGATATTGTAGAAGGTTGGAAATCGGATCTGCGCCTCATCATGTGCGCCTTGTCCTGCCGAAATTTGCAAGAACTAAAGAGTGTTCCCTATCTACTCTATGGGCGACTGAAAGAAGCTCAGGAACAGATTCAATAAATAGCATAAAGACATACAAAAAAAGGCCATCAAGGCCTTTCAGACCGAAGACAAACATTCCAAATGGTGTTTGTCTTTTTCTGTTTGTCAGGCTAAAATTCCATCTTTTGATAGAATAATAGTCATTTGAACAAAATAAAAATGCTTGTCCACCCTCATTTTTACTAGTTTTTTGAGATTCAAACACGCCAAAGTAAGCCCAACCTTATCTTCCATCTTGGACTTGCCTTTCTCTCTTGTATAACGGAGGTTGTGGTATTCTTTGGCTGTCCCAAAGAGCCGCTCGATGGTTTCTTTGCGCTTCTTATAGAGCTCCTTCATCCCTCTTTGATGTCGA
>NZ_JAHZPA010000004.1 GCF_019929225.1 Streptococcus sanguinis | reverse complement strand
GTTATCAGTGCTTTATCTTGAAAGCGACGACTGTAATTCTTTCCATATGTGGTAAAATGAGGCACCTTGTCATCCAAGCTTAGTCCAAGAAACCAACGATAGGCTACATTTACTTCAATGTCTTTAATGGTTTGGCGCATGGAGCGAATGCCATAAAAACATTGAATTAAAGGAATTTTGACTAACATGACGGGATCGAGACTAGGACGACCATTATCTGGACTATAGGTATCTTCAACTAAGTCATAGATAAAGTCAAAATCAACCTCTGATTCCACTTGGCGAAGAAAGTGATCCTCTGGGACCAATTCGTCTATCGTATAGAAGCCATATTGACAGCGATGATAATCAGGTTTTTCTTTGTGAAACATAGGGAGCACCTCACAACTTTTCTTACCTCTATGATACAACTTTACAAAAAGAAAAGCCCTTAGAAAAGTGTCTTCTAAGGACTTTGTCTTCAATCTGAAAGGCCATCAAGGCCTTTTTACTTGTCCTGTTTTCGTAAGTCAGCTAGTATTTCCTGAGCAGCAGCGAGGTTGAAAGTCTTCTTAGCTGTTAAGTGACGGACTATAGCAGCAATTTCTTCGCCTTGGGCTCCAGCTTGTAATGCTAAAGATTTGGCTTGCAATTTCATATGTCCGGCTTGAATGCCAGTGCTGACCAGGGCTTTGAGGGCAGCGAAGTTTTGCGCTAATCCGACTGATACAATGAGGGAAGCCAATTCCTTGGCCTGAGGCTGTCCTAGCAAGTCAAAGCTGGCTGCCACTGCGGGATTGAGGCCGACGGATCCTCCCTTAGTCGCAATGGGCATGGGCAGGGTCATCTGGCCATGAAGCTGACGTTTGTCTGGGTCTGCTGTCCAAGTAGAGAGGCCGCGGTAGCTTCCTTCTCGGCTGGCATAGGCATGGGCACCGGCTTCTACAGCCCTCCAGTCATTTCCAGTAGCCAGCACCAAAGCATCAATACCATTAAAGATACCTTTATTGTGGGTAGCTGCCCGGTAAGGGTCAACCTGGGCTAATTTGCTGGCCAGCTGCATTTTATCCGCAAGAAGTTCCGCCTCGGCCGTATCCCGGCTGAGAAAGCGATAGCCGATGACACAGCGGGCTGTTACGAGACTATCTGTTGCATAGTTTGACAGGATAGCCATCAGACTCTTACCGCCAGTCAGATCTTTCAGAGGAAGGGTGAGGGCCTCCAGCATGGTGTTGAGCATATTGGCTCCCATAGCTTCCTGCGTATCCACAGATAGATAGAAAATGAGGAAGTCTTCCTTTGGCTCCAGCCAGAGATCTCTAGCTCCGCCCCCACGGGCAACGATCGATGGATAGGCTTGGTTGGCCTGCTCCAGCAACTCTTTCTTTTTCCTGAGAACATCTTTAATGGCTTGGTCGATCTTTTCAACCTGATAAAGGGCAATCTGTCCAATCATCTGGCGTTTGTGAACCTCGGTCTCAAATCCGCCTGAACGTTTGATAATCTTAGCCGCAAAGCTAGCCGCTGCTACAACAGATGGCTCTTCTGTCACAAATGGAACTTGATAGGTCTTACCATCCACCAGAAAGTCTGGCACCAGAGAGTAGGGCAGGGCCAGAGTGGCCAGTACATTTTCACTCATCTGGTTGGCTGTTTCCAGAGGCAAAGTCTGCTGACTGTCTAGCAGCTGCCAATGTTCATCTTGTAAAAGTCCCTTTTCTTTCAACATCTGCAGCCGTTCAGCAGGAGTTTTTTTGGAAAATCCAGTCCAGTTTACTTTCATGATGATTTCTCAACTTTGATGTACTTACGCTGGTGCTCTGCAATTTCTGCCAGAGCAAAGCTTTGTTCCTCATATCCAGAGAAGCTGGCATTGCCTTCCGCATCCAGCTCAGCTTCTTCAAAAAAGATGCGCTCGTAGTCTGCGATGGAAAGAGCCTGACGCTGGTCTAATTCCTCTAGGCGTGTCTGGGATAGATGCTTTTCATAGCCCTCTACCAAATTGGCACTAAAGATTTCAGAGACAGCTCCGCTGCCATAGCCGAAAAGAGCAATCCGATCGCCGGCCTTGAGGTTGTCAGAGTTTTCTAAAAGAGACAGGAGGCCTAGGAAGAGGGAGCCTGTATAGATATTTCCAACTTTTTGGCTGTAGAGAATAGAGGCTTCAAAGTTCTTTCTAAGCTGGTCTTGCTGCTCTTGGGGCAGGCTTTTATCCATGATTTTATTGAGGCCTTTAAGGGCCAGTTTTGGATAAGGCAGGTGGAAGCAGTAGGCCGCAAAATCTTTGAGAGTTAGCTTGTGGCGTTTTTGGTACTCCGTCCAAGTTGTCTTTAAGCTATCCAGATATTGCTGGGTTGAATAGAGCCCGTTGACATAAGGTGTTGTCGAGTAATTTGGACGCCAAAAATCCATGACATCACGTGTCTGCGCTACATTATCATCATTGAAAGCGAGGATACGAGGATTGCTGCTAATCAGCATAGAAATAGCTCCCGCTCCCTGAGTTGGCTCGCCCGGTGTATGAATGCCATACTTGGCAATGTCGCTAGCTAACACCAAAACTTTGCTGTCTGGATGTTTTTCGATATGGAGCTTGGCATAGTCCAGTGCAGCAGTTGCTCCATAGCAGGCTTCCTTGATTTCAAAGCTGCGGGCAAAGGGCTGGATGCCCAAAAGCCCGTGGACAAAAACGGCTGCCGCCTTGCTCTGGTCAATCCCTGACTCAGTAGCCACGATGACCATATCAATCTTTTCTTTGTCCTCTGCTGTCAGGATGGGCTCTGCTGCCGCTGCTCCCAAGGTAACAATATCCTCAGTCAGAGGAGCAATGCTTAGTTCCTTGAGCAAGAGTCCCTTGCTAAGCTTTTCTGGGTCAGTCCCACGGGCTGCCGCTAAATCATTTAATTTTAAGACATAATTACTGGTCGCAAAACCGATTTTGTCGATTCCGATTGTCATTATAAGACCTCTTTAAATCCTTTTATTCTAGTATATTCCGAAAACTATTTTACCATACTTAGGAATAAAACTCTTACAAAAAACATCTAATCTCAGCTAAATCAGGCTTAAGATGTATTTTCCAAAATAAAAACAGCAGATGGCTCTACTGTTTATTTGCTGTGAGTTTGGTTTGGCGCTTTTTTAAATAGTGATAGAGCTTGAGTACGACGGTGCCACTGGCCATGCCAATCGAGATAACCAAGGCCAGAATGACCACCAGAGTGGCGTGAATCATGGCCTGGCTGTAATCACCAGTTACAAAGAAGGCAGTCGTCCGATAGGAAATGTAGCCTGGGACTAAAGGTGCTAGAATGGCCAAAATAAAAACAACAGCAGGCGTTTTGTAGATGATGCTGAGGATTTGGCTGATGCAGGAACCAAGGATAGCAGCCACAAAGGTTGCTATGATGACGTTGGTCGGTCCTTTGAGCAGGAGATAGAGCAGCCAAATAGCCATGCCCAGCACTCCGCCGGGAATCAGCATACTACGCTGGACGTTTAGAACGATTAGAAAAGTAATGATGGCCAGTAGGCTGGCAACGGCTTGCAGTAAGAAAGTCAAGATTGTCATAGGCTTATTTCATAATAAGGAGGGCGACAGAGGTACCTGCACCGAGAGCAAGAGTGATGAGGAGCGATTCAAAGAGCTTGCTCATCCCAGAGTTGATATGGTTGGTCATGATGTCACGCACAGAGTTGGTCAGAGCAATGCCGGGCACAAAAGGCATGACAGAGCCCGCAATAATCAAATCATCTGTGGAGTTAAAACCGGAATAGCGCGTCCATACATGAGCCAGTAGTCCGAAGACGAAGGCTCCAGCAAAAGCTGTCACAAAAGGAATGCGGATATACTTGTCCACATACAAAGAGAAGGCAAAGCCAAAGAAGGTAGCAATGGCAGCCCCCAAAGCATCGTAGAAATTTCCGCCAAACATGATGGAGAAGAAGGGAGCACTGAGCGTTGCGGCAGCGATCAGCTGCTTGTTGTTATAGGGCAGCTCCTTGACTTTAAGGCGATTCAGCTCATCAAAAGCCTCCTGAAGGCTGATTTCTCCTGTTACCAACTGACGGGAGACTTGATTGACGTCGCAGACCTTTTCGATATTGTAGTTGGTCTTGAGATTGCGCTTCATCCGTGAGACATTTGTATTTTCAATCGAAAAGAAAATAGCCACTGGCATTGCTAAGGCATTGCAGTCGATGATCCCTTGCGAATGAGCGATACGAATCATGGTGTCTTCCACCCGATAAGTCTCGGAACCGCTCTGCAGCAGCAGTGTCCCAGCCAGCATGATGACATCTACCGCCAGATTGAAATCTTTGGCTTCTTCCCTGATACCTTTCTCTGTCATTTCCCCAGTCCTTTTCCTAGTATAGCAATAGAACCATTATACCATAAAGCCTCTGAAAAATATCATCAAGTTGGCAGTCACTCGAAGTCTGAAATACAAAAAAGAAGATTGGAGATTTCCAATCTTCTTTCAAATGGTTTGTAAGTCCTTAGTCGTTTATTAGCTCAAAGCATCGTCCATAGAGAGCACTTCGTGGAAGACACGTTGAGTCAATTCAGTCTTTTGCTCTGGAGTCAAGTACTTAGTGTTTACACAGTAACCTGAGATACGAACGATAACATCTTCGCCAGACATAATCTTGTCGTAAACATCCTTCAAGTCCATAACGTTCAAGTTAACGTGCTGACCACCGTTTTCGAAGTAGCCGTCCAAGATAGTAACCAAGTTGTCTACTTGTTCGTCGTGAGTCTTACCAAGCGCACGAGGTGATACTTGAGTTGTCAATGAGATACCGTCAGCTGCGTAACTGAAGTCCAAGCTAGCAAGTGAGTTCAAGTTTTGCAACCAGCCACCTTTTGCCTTGTTAGATGGGTTGGCACCTGGTGAGAAGAATTCCAGTTTAGACAAGTTCACGCTACCATCTTCGTTGAGGTAAACTCCTTTGTGGACTGGTGAGTTACCAGTTTGTTTAGAGTAAGCAACGTTAGATGTGATAGTCAAGAGTGATACTGTTGCTTCAGCGTTCTTGTACAGTTTGTGGCTGCGCAGACGAGTTGTGTAAGCTTCTACCAACCATTCAGCCAGTTCGTTAGAGCGAGGATCATCTTCACCCCAACGTGGGTATTCTCCGATTGTTTCATAGTCGTAGATATAGCCGTTTTCGTCGCGGATTGGCTTAACAGTTGCATACTTGATGGCAGACAAGGTATCAACAGTGTTGGCAAATCCACAGATACCGAATCCCATGTTAGCACGTTGGTAAGTTGGCAAGAAGGCCATTTGAACAGCTTCGTAGTTGTACTTGTCAGTCATGTAGTGGATGATGTTCAAGGCATCTACGTAAGTGTCAGTCAACCAGTCAAGTGATTTTTCAAAGTTCGCTTTAACTGATTCAAATTCAAGAACGTCGTCACGGATAGGCTCGATGTCAAATACCTTGTAGTCTTTATGAACATCATCGTAACCACCGTTGAGACCTGTCAGAAGGGCTTTCAGTACGTTTACACGAGCACCAAAGTATTGGATATTGTGGCGTTGTTCTTCATTTTCAGGGTCAAGTGGAGACACACAGCAAGAGATACAGCTCATTTCACCGTAGCCGTCTTTAGCCATTGTTGTTACACCTTCGTATTGGATAGAAGAGTGCTTGTGGCTCATGTGCATACAGTAGCGACGGAATGAGTATGGAAGTTTGTCAGTCCAGAGAACGGTCAAGTTTGGCTCTGGAGAGTTACCAATGTTGTCAAGTGTGTTAAGGAAACGGTAGTCCATCTTTGTAACACGGTGACGGCCGTCGTTCCCCATACCTGCCATAGAAGTAGTGATGAAGGTTGGGTCACCAGAGTAAAGTTGGTCGTAAGCTTTCGTACGAGCAAACTTCACTGTACGAAGTTTCATAACGAAATCATCAACAAATTCTTGGATTTCTGATTCAGTGTAAGTACCGCGAGCCAAGTCACGTTCAGCATAGATGTCAAGAACGATAGGCACACGTCCAAGAGAAGTAGCAGCACCGTTGATAACACGGCAGACAGCCATGAAGGCGATGTTAGTCCATTGGATAGCTTCTTTAACGTCAAAAGCAGGACGGCGAACGTCAACTCCGTAAAGGTCACCAAGTTTTACAACTTCACCAAGTGCTTGGTATTGCAGGTTGATTTCTTCGCGCAGACGGATTGTTTCTTCGTCAATATCAGTCAAACCATTCCAGTCGCGAACTTTTTCAGCCATGAGGTAGTCAGCTCCATAAAGAGCAAGACGTGCGTAAACCCCGATGATACGTCCACGTGAGTAAGCATCTGGAAGACCAGTTACAGTGTGGGCGTGACGAGCACGGCGGATGTTAGAAGTGTAAGCACGGAAGATACCGTCATTTACTGTAGTAACATATTTAGTAAAGATTTCATGAACAGCAGGATCTGGTTCGTATCCATTTTCTTTCAAAGTAGTTTCAGCCATGCGGATACCGCCTTTTGGCATGAAGTTCAATTTGAAGAGTTCGTCGTTTTGGATACCGTAAATCAGTTCGTTGTCCTTGTCAATGTAACCAGCGTCAATATCAGCGATAGATGCTGGACGAGTGTCCATTGGGAAACGAGTTTCTTCGTAGTGAGCTTTTGTTTCTTCTACGATTTTCTTGATGTGGAGTGAGCGCTCAGTAGGACCTGCCAAGAAGCTTTCATCTCCATCATAAGGTGTGTAGTTAGCTTGAACGAAGCGAGAAACACTTGCTTTCTCTTTCCAGTCTTCACCTTTGAAGCCTTCCCAAGCTTTGTCAAAAATATCTTGAGCTTCAACAACTGTTTTTACAACCATTTGATTTTCCTCTTTATTCTAGCAACATAAACTGTTACATTTATAAGTAAAGTATATCATACGGTAATCGGTTTCACAAACCATTTTCGGCAGAAAGAAAGACTTTCTTTTATAATACAGAAAGTAAAAAGTCGCAGATGTGTACTATAGATTTGAAAAACATAAATCTTTTCAAATATTTTGGAAAAATGGGTAAAAAAGTTATAATAAAAGTAATTAAAATGTCATACAAAAATTACTGACGAAGAATCTTACGTTTAAAATACTTTTTACAAGAATGAAAAACTGTTTCAGATTTATTTGAGCAAAAAGGGCCGACTTTGTGAAAGCCTGTAAGCTGAGATTGATTGTAGGAGAAAGGAGGAGGGTATGCTGATTTTTCCACTGATTAACGATACATCTCGGAAGATTATCCACATTGATATGGATGCTTTTTTCGCTTCGGTGGAAGAGCGGGATAATCCTAAGTTAAAGGGGCATCCAGTCATTATCGGCAGCGACCCACGCTTGACAGGCGGTCGTGGTGTCGTCTCCACCTGCAATTATGAGGCCAGAAAGTTCGGAGTTCATTCGGCTATGAGCTCCAAGGAAGCCTATGAGCGTTGTCCTCAGGGGATTTTTATCTCGGGGAATTACGAAAAATATCAAGCAGTCGGCTTGCAGATCCGAGAGATTTTCAAACGATATACGGATTTGATTGAGCCAATGAGCATTGACGAGGCCTATCTGGATGTAACGGAAAACAAGCTTGGGATTAAATCCGCAGTCAAAATAGCCAAGCTGATTCAGCACGATATCTGGAATGAGCTGCAACTGACGGCTTCGGCAGGCGTTTCTTACAATAAGTTTCTGGCCAAGATTGCCAGTGACTATGAGAAGCCTCATGGTCTGACTGTTATTCTGCCTGAGGAAGCAGAGGCCTTTCTGGCTCCTATGGACATTGCCAAATTTCATGGGGTTGGTAAGAAGAGCGTTGAAAAACTGCATGAAATGGGAGTTTATACTGGTGGAGATCTGCTCAAGATACCAGAAATGACCCTGATTGATAAGTTTGGTCGCTTTGGTTTTGATCTCTATCGTAAAGCGCGTGGCATCAGTAATAGTCCAGTCAAGTCCAATCGTATCCGTAAGTCGATTGGGAAGGAGCGAACCTATGCCAAACTGCTCTATAGTGAGGAGGACATCAAGAAAGAGCTGACCTTGCTGGCTCAGAAGGTAGAAAATAGCCTGACTAAGCATGATAAGAAAGGACGAACAATCGTTCTGAAAATTCGTTATGCCGATTTCTCCACCTTGACTAAAAGGAAAAGTTTGAATCTAGCCACTCGAGACAAGGAGCAAATCGAGCGAACGGCGCATGAGATATACGATAGCTTGGAAGAGCAACCACGAGGTATCCGACTGCTAGGACTGACAGTGACGGGTTTTGAATAAAGATAAAGGCTTGGTTCATTACCGAGCTTTTTTAGATATAGTTTTTAGTATGAGAGAGTTGCTTGTGACGAGTTTCTAAGTTGGCTGATAATTTTCATTAACTAAAAATAATCTTTTTTGAAAAAATACTGGACAAAGTTTTCTGTGTCTGTTATACTAAGTTTATAAAATAAAAAACCGTCTGGTCGGTTTTTAAAAGAAAGGAGCAGAAATGAGGAAATCTGTAGTAGAAAAAACAAGCGAGCACATTCTCAAGTTGAATCAGGAGATGGATCGGCAGCGGGAAGGTCAGAAAGAGTTTTTGCAGCAGCAGGCAGAAAAGCGTAAGGTGCAACTAGAAAAGATGACACAGGGTGAGGATGGCATACGCTATTCTAAGTGGGGAGTCAAAGCTTGCTATGCTGTCCTTGCTGGTGGCTTGCTGACTTCTGTCTTTAGCCCTTGGCGAGGACTGGGTATTATGGCAGTAGGGGGTCTGAGCCTTGCCTCCAATCTCTGGCATATCCGGCGATTGCGAAATCAAGAAAGGAGCAAGTAGCAGAGAAATGGCCTGTCTTAAGCATCAGAGTCAGGACAACTTAGAAACTAAAAGCAGCAGGCAGTAGCTAAACGGTGCTGACATAGCTTTTAGCATTATTTAGTCTATATTTGCTTTTTATTTTAAGCAAGGACTAAAAGACTACGTTTTCTATTTGGCGCAGGTCTTTATTTTTTATAATAAAACAAACCGAATGGTCGGATTTTAAAAACTGCGTTTCAAAACAGGCAATCATCTGAAAGACTGAGAGTAAAGGATGCCTTTGTCCAGTTTTCGGATGACTTTTCACTATTCTACATTTGATAAGGAGTTATCGTATGAACAAACAAACACATGTAGAGCCAGAGACAAGGCATATCCTGCCCTTTCTGGCCTGGACTTTTGGCATTACCTGGGGAGCCTGGCTGCTTCAGTATATTTTAACCGCCCTGAAGCTGACCAGCGGGGCTGAGCCTTTGGGCTTTGCTCTCAATTTCATCGGGGGCTTCGGACCGACCTTGGGAACTTTTATCAGCCTCAAAATTTCTCATCCCAAGAAGATGCTGGACTTTATCTTCTCCCATGCCAAAGGCTGGTGGATTTACATGCTGGTCTTCTGTCTGGTTCGGGTTTTGACCCTTTTTATCGCTAATCCAGCCTTGCCGCCCCTGAATGCCATTCTGATGTTTCCCCTGGGCTGGACCTTTGTCACCTTTGCTGGGGGCGGCAATGAAGAGATTGGCTGGCGGGGCCTCCTGCAGCCGGCTCTGGAGAAAAAATTCTGCTTCCCTCTGGCAACTGTCATCACGGCTCTGGTCTGGGTGGCCTGGCATCTGCCCCTCTGGCTGATTCCGGGAACAAGTCAAAGTCAGGTTTCTTTGCCCTTCTATCTCTCCTTTGGTATCTTGCTCTGTTTCTGTCAGGCGGTTCTCTACAAGCAGACGGCCTCTGTCTTTGCCTGCATGGTCTTTCACGGCTGCATTAACTTTGCTCAGGCGACGATTGTCGGCAGTGCTACAAATGGCGGAAGGTATCTCAGCTTCCAGGCTGCTAATCTGGTCATGACCGCCCTGCTGGTCGGCTGGTGGTATTGGAAGGGCAATCGGAAAGGGGTTCAGAAAGATGCAGGCTAAAAATCTTGGCAATCGCTCTTCTGCCAAAGAAAAAGGAGTTATCGTATGAACACACAAACACATGTAGGGCCAGAACCCAAGCATATTTGGCCTTTCTTAGCTTGGACCTTTGGTATTAGCTGGGGATCCTGGCTGGCTTCGGCTTTCCTGAGAATTCCTATTATTTCCCAGGTCCTAACCATCGTTGGTGTTTTTGGCCCGGCCATTGGAGCCAAACTGGTCTTAGGAAAATCGTTCAAGGAGCTCTTGGCTTCTATCGGATCGGCCCGAAAAAGGACTTGGGTCCATCTCTTGATTTTGACAATTCTTTATACCCTTTCCATAGTCTTTTGGAGCCCGCTCCTGCCTGGTTTTAGCCCCCTCAGGATTGCTCTGCTTTTTCTCATGACGACTCTTCTGACAGGCGGCAATGAAGAGATTGGCTGGCAAGGTTTTCTGCAGCCGACTCTGGAAAGACTTCTGCCCTTTCCGATAGCGACTGTAACAACCGGTCTGATTTGGTCTGTCTGGCATCTGCCCCTCTTCTTTACCCCCGGCAGCAGTCAGGCAGGGACTTCTTTTCTAGTCTTTACTGCCGCCTGCCTGCTCGCCCGTTTCTGGCTGGCGGCTCTTTACAAGGTCAGTCAGTCCATCCTTTACTGTGTTCTTTTCCACGGGGCCATCAATACCATTGGTGAAGGCATTTTCCTGGGGAAGGGGACGGAAAATCCGCTCTTTTTCCTAGGCTATATCTTGATGGCGGCTTACAGTATCTATCTTTGGTATCAAAGGGATCAGCGAGACAAGGCTTAAAGATATTTTTATGGTTTTGTATTTCCCCGGCTTTTTTGGTAGAATAAAGCTATATTAGAAACAAAGGGGAACAGAATGGCGCAACGAAAAGACAAATCCCAGGCCATGAGAGAAAAAATTTTAAATACAGCAACCCAGCTCTTTATCCAAAAGGGGTCCGAAAAGACCAGTATGCAGGACATCGCCCAGACGGCAGGCATTTCCAAGGGGGCTATCTACCATCATTTCAAGTCAAAAGATGAGATTGTCCTGGCGGTGATGAGTAGCCGGCAGGAGCTGATGGAAGAAGAGATGAAGCAGTGGCTCAAGGCTACGGAAAATCTGACTGGCAGAGAGCAGCTGCAGACCATCATCAAGTCTAATCTGGGAAGTCAGACAGCCCGGGCTATAGATGGCATCATTTTGGGTGAGTATGAGAAGGACGCGGGCTTTATTTTGACCATGATGCGGGACAATCTGCGGATAGGCGCCTCTGTGGTCAGTGACATTATCAAAAAAGGCATGGCAGATGGGTCTATCCAGACTCAGTATCCGGACCAGGCTGCAGAAGTTTTTCTGCTGCTGGTGAATTTTTGGATGCATGGGACCGTTTTTGAAAGCGATCCTGAAAAACTGCCAGAACGCTTCCATTTTCTGCAGTTTATGATGACCTCGATCGGCATGGATATCTTTGATGATGAGCTCATGCAGCTCTTTATCCAGAAAAATAAGGCATAAAAAAAGGCGATAGGACAGAACTAAAAAATTTAATTCTGTCCCAGCCTTTTTATTCATGTTTTAAATATACTGTGGATATCCTCCTCGGTCAGGCCGATTAGGGGGTCAATTTTCTGGAAGTTTTCCTCAGTCAAGACATAGTTTTCCACAGGATTGTGAATATTGCTCTCAGCTTGCAGAAAATCGCCAAAGCGCTCGATTAAATAGGTTTTGCGGGCGGTACCGGTGTTTTTGACGGCATAGTCAAAGGCTACTTTTTCCCCAAGTAAGATCAACTTGCTCTTGGCGCGGGTGATAGCAGTGTAGATGAGGTTGCGCTGCAGCATCCGGTGACTGCTCTTGGTGATGGGCAAAATAACTACCGGAAATTCACTGCCCTGAGACTTGTGAATGCTCATGGCGTAGGCCAGGCGGATCTTGTACCACTCGCTACGCTGATAGACAAGTTCATTGCCATCAAAGTCAATGGTCAGCTCGTCCTGCTTGGAGTCGGTGTACTTAGCAGGCAGCAGGTCGCTGATATAGCCTAAGTCACCGTTGAAGACATTGCTTTCGGCATCATTGACCAAGTGGATAACCCTATCTCCTTGGCGATACTGACAGTCGGGAGCTTCAAAGATCAGTTCATCTTTCTCTACAGGATTGATGAGATTTTGCATGAGATTGTTAATCTGGTCGATACCGGCTGGCCCCCGATACATAGGTGCTAATACCTGAACATCTTGAGCTGGGATACCGCTGCGAATGGCAGCGCTAGCGATTTTTTCAATCATAGGTGGGATATGCTCATTTCTAGCTTCAAAATAAGATCGGTCCGCTTTTTTCTCTGTAAAGTCTGCTGGTAGAATGCCCTTCTGAATCTGGCTGGCCAGTGTGACGATTGTAGACTCCTCGCTCTGCCGATAGATGGTTTCCAGCTTGGTCTGTGGGATAGTCGGTATCTGCAGTAAGTCCGCCAGAACCTGACCTGGACTGACAGACGGAAGTTGATCCGCATCTCCGACAATCAAGAGCTTGGTCTGAGAGGAGATATTGCTGAGGAGTTGATTAGCCAACCAAGTATCCACCATAGAAAATTCATCCACAATGATAAAATCAGCATCCAGATAATCATCCAAATGACTGGTATCATCATCTCCGGTCATCCCCAAATGCCGGTGGATAGTAGCGCTAGGAAGACCAGTCAATTCGTTCATGCGACGAGCAGCACGTCCGGTCGGAGCTGCAAGCAGAATAGGCAGATCATTGACCTTTCGCAGATCCAAGCCGCGAAGCTGGGCGTAGACTGCGATGATGCAGTTGATAACAGTAGTTTTTCCAGTACCCGGTCCGCCGGTTAGGATAAAGACCTTCTGATTGATAGCCTGACGGATGGCTTCTTTTTGGATACTGTCATAGGAGATGCCGGAGCTTTCCTCCACTTGCTGGATAGCCGCAGTAATGTTATCTGCGTCAAAGCAGTCTTGCTCTCCTTTTTCCAGCAGACGGACCAGATTACTTTTTATTCCTTCTTCAGCAAAAAATAGGCTGTTTTCAAAGATCTTGGTCTCTACATTCTGGACCTTATCTTCCTCAATCAGATGGGCCAGCTCATCAGCGACTAGACTAGGGTCCAGCTCCACTTGGCGTGAGCTTTCTAAGAGCTTGATGGTATGCTCAAGTAAATCACGAGCTTCAACATAGGTATCTCCCCGCTCCATAGACTGGGTCAGCAAGGTGTGGACAAGACCAGCCCGAAAACGCTCAGGGGCATCACTTTGGATACCCAGCTCTTCTGCCAGATGGTCAGCGATTTTAAAGCCAATCCCCTGAATATCCTCTACCAGCTGATAGGGATATTTTTCGACAATATCCAGCGTTTCTTCCTTGTAGGTATCCTGGATTTGAAAAGCCAACTTATTGGGAATGCCGTAGGCTGCCAGCTTGGCTAGTACCATCTCAGTTCCGTAGTTAAGTCTGAGCTTGGCGACAAAGGCCTCGCGGTTCTTAGCAGCTAAGCCGTTTATCTGGGTCAGCTTTTCCGGCTCTGCTAAAATCTTGTCAATGGTGTCCTCAGTATCTTCTCCATAGAGTTGGACGATTTTTTGAGCAGTCTTGACCCCGATGCCCTTGAAATGGTCGCTGGAGAAGTATTTTACTAGGCCTTTACTGCTGGGTTTGGCTCGCTCATAGCGGGAAATTTTCAGCTGCTGGCCATATTTGGGGTGCTGGACGAGACTGCCCCAGAAAGTGTAATCTTCGCCTTCCATGACATCTGCCATAGATCCGGTGACAATGATTTCAAAATCTTCAAAATCCTCGGCATCTGTATCTTCAATATCTAAGAGCAAGATGCGGAAAAAGTTGCTGGGATTTTCAAAAATAATCCGTTCAATCGTTCCTGAAAAGTAAAATTCCATAGTTTATAGGTTCTTCTTTTAAAACGAACCCAGCTGACGTTCAACTGAGTTCGATATGCTTAATAGGTCTTAAAGGGCAGCAGTGGCCAGAAGCGGAACTTGGCTTCGCCCTGAATTTGTTCTTTTTGGAAGGTACCGACTTGGCGACTATCCTTGGAAACAATCCGATCGTCACCTAGAAGCAGATATTCATCATCCAGAAGCTTGACGGTGAAGACAGGGCTACCTTCACTATCAACAGTGAAGGCTTGAGCCTGAGCTGCGAGTTTCCTGAAAAACTCACCATTGTCATCATAATCGTCCCCAGTGTAAGTGGATTGGAGCTTGTCTTCTTTAAATTTCTTGATGTAGTCCGTCAGGTAAGGCTCATCTGTTTTTTTACCGTTGATGTAAAGAGTATCATTTTCATACTGAATAGTGTCACCTGGCATACCGATGACCCGCTTGACAATCTCCTTGGTCGTTCCGTCATCGTCTGTCTCAGTAGCGACGACGATATCAAAGCGGTCAATAGACTGATGTTTGAGGACAAGCAGATATTCCCCATTGGCCAGGGTAGGGTCCATAGAGTGGCCGTCTACCTTGACAGGGGACCAGAGAAAGAGCCTTGACAGGATAATGACAGAGATAAAGAAGATAAAGAGTCCCCATTCTTTGAGAATGACAACAGCAGTATTTGATTTTTTCATAGGTTACCTTTCTAGAAGTTTTTGTGCTTTTTCAGTATTTTTAAAGTGGAGTTTAGCAGAATGCTGCAGACCGGCCATTCCATAGGCTTGAAGAATCTGGCTAGCAACATGATCGCTCTTGCTTCCGGCTCCGCTAGGCAGGGTATAGCCTAGCTCTTGACTGAGATTTTCTAGATTTTCTAGAAAGAGGTCGCGAGCGATAATAGAGCTGACTGCAACAGCTAGGAACTTTCCTTCAGCCTTTTCAATCAGACTTACCGGATTTGGAAAATGATTCTTTTCCTGCTTTAGGTATTTATTGTAGTTTTGCTGGCTGGTAAAGGCATCGATGACGATTTTTTCAGGATTGATGCCTTTCTGCAGCAGTAGGTAAATAGCTTGATTATGTAAGGCTACCTTGACAGAGACAGCGTTGTAGCCAGAAGCGATGACTTCGTTGTACTTCTCTGGCGATAAGAGCAGAGCTTGGTGGGCAATCTTTTCTTTCAAGACCGGCGCCAGTTGGCGAATCTTGCTATCGTTCAAGGTTTTAGAATCACCGACACCCAGTTTTCTCAGAAAGTCGTGCTGGTCTGGAGTAACGAAAGAAGCTACGACGGCTAGACCTCCAAAGTAGGAGCCGTTGCCGACCTCATCCGTCCCGATGAGGGTAAAATTCTGAGAAGCAGGACTAGAACAGGACTTGTCTGCTTGATGGCCAAAAAAGCCAGCGTAGTGAGCAGCTTTTGCACCTTGAAAGAGAACTTTTCCAGAGCTGAAGACACTGACCGTCGCCTGATCTAGCCGGAAGAAATATTGAATATGCGGGTTCTTGCTGGGAGCCAGCTGGCTCTGATATTTCTCAACAAAAGCCTGAATTTCTTGCTGTTTGGGACTGAGGGTGATACTTTCCATACCCCCTATTGTACCATAAAAAGGAAAAGTCGAAAGCCATAAGATTGAAAAACCTACAAAAATTTTGTAGGAGAGCACCGTTGCTTGCTATGTCAAAAAAGATGAAAAAGAAAGTCCCTGTCTAGTTCCAAGTGTTTTTATAACTGACAAAGGGCTTCTTTTTTGATATAATACAATGAGGTGATTTTATGGCAAATTTGAATCGATATAAATTTACATTTGGAAACAAGACCTTAACTCTAACAACAGAACACGATAATCTCTTTATGGAAGAAGTAGAACGGGTAGCAAAGGAAAAATACAAGGCTATCAAAGAGCAAATGCCTGCAGCAGATGATGAAGTTCTGGCGATTTTGCTGGCTGTCAATAGCCTATCGACTCAGCTCAGCCGCGAGATTGAGTTTGACGACAAGGAAAAAGAACTAGAAGATTTTCGTCACAAAATGCTCAGTGATTTGAGAGAAAAGTCGGGTAAATAGAGGAGAAATAATGTTTTCTATTATTATTTTACTAATATTGGCCTGGAGCTTTTATATTGGCTACTCGCGTGGCATTGTTCTGCAGGGCTATTATGCCGCTGCGACCATGGTTTCTATGCTGGTAGCTGGAGCTTTTTATAAGAGTTTGTCTAAGTTTATTAGCCTTTGGGTGCCTTATGCCAGTGCGACTCAGGGCTCTTCGACCTATTTTTTCCCTAGCTCCCAGCTCTTTCAGTTGGATCAGGTTTTTTATGCTGGTTTGGCCTATCTCATTATTTTTACGGCTGTCTACATCCTTGGGCGCTTTTTTGGGATTTTTGCGAATCTGATTCCCTATCCCAATAAGCTGGACACCAAATGGTACAATGTGACCAGCGGAGTCATTGCTGTTTGCATCTCTATTTTTGTTTTGGGAATGTGCCTAACTATTTTAGCTACGGTGCCGATGGAGATGGTTCAGGAGCGGCTCAACAGCAGCTTCATGATTCGCTTTATTGTCAAGTATACCCCTATCACATCCAATATCCTCAAAGATCTCTGGGTGAATCAAGTTATCGGATAAAAGACGACTCAGTTGGCCTGCTAGCTGGGTTCTTTTTTACTAGAAAAGAAAATTATGAACACAAAAATTTTAGAAACCTTAGAATTTAAGAAAATAAAAGAACTTATTGCTCCCTATCTTCTGACCGAGCAGGGGCAGCTGGAGCTGAGTCTGCTTTTGCCGACCAGTAAGAAAGAGACGGTGGCCTCGGCTTTTCTAGAAATGACGGATATGCAGCAGATTTTTGTGCAGCATCCGCACTTTAGTCTGGCTGCGACTCAGGATATTACTGCCTTGACCAAGCGCTTGGAGCTGGAAAGCGACTTGAATATTGAGGAGTTTTTGGCTCTCAAGCGCGTCTTGGCTGTGACTCAGGAGCTCAAGTCCTTTTATGAGGACTTGGAAAATGTGAACTTGGAAAAGCTGGATCGTCTGTTTGAGAACCTAGTTGTTTTCCCTAAGCTGCAAGGAAGTCTGCAGGCTGTGAATGATGGCGGCTTTATCGAAAGTTTTGCCAGCGAAAGTTTGAGCCGCATACGCCGAAAAATTCAAGAAAATGAAAACCAGGTGCGGGAAATCCTGCAGGAGATTCTCAAAAACAAGGGAGAGATGCTGGCGGATCAGGTAGTGGCCAGCCGAAATGGCCGCAATGTGCTGCCCGTGAAAAATACCTACCGCAACCGCATTTCTGGTGTGGTTCACGATATTTCAGCCAGCGGCAATACCGTCTATATCGAGCCTAGAGCAGTTGTCAATCTCAACGAAGAAATTGCCAGCAGTCGGGCGGACGAGCGTTATGAAATTCAGCGAATTTTGCAGGAATTATCAGACCTCTTCCGTCCCCATGCAGCTGAAATTGCCAACAATGCTTGGATTATCGGACATCTGGATCTGGTGCGTGCCAAGGTCCGCTTCATGCAGGAGACGGGAGCGGTGGTGCCAGACCTGTCGGAAGAGCAGGATATCCAACTGCTCAGTGTTCGTCATCCCCTGATTGAAAATGCAGTGGCTAATGATTTGCATTTCGGGCCAGACTTGACAGAGATTGTCATTACCGGGCCTAATACCGGTGGTAAGACCATCATGCTGAAGACCTTGGGCTTGGCTCAGATCATGGCTCAGTCAGGTCTGCCGATTCTGGCGGACAAAGGGAGTCGCGTCGGGATTTTCAGTCAGATTTTTGCAGACATTGGTGATGAGCAGTCCATTGAGCAGAGCCTGTCGACTTTCTCTAGCCACATGACCAATATTGTCTCTATTTTAGAGCAGGTTGATAGCGAGAGTCTGGTTCTGCTGGATGAGCTAGGAGCTGGGACTGACCCGCAAGAGGGTGCAGCTCTGGCTATTGCTATCTTGGAAGATTTGCGGCTAAGGCAGATTAAAACCATGGCGACGACCCACTATCCTGAGCTCAAAGCCTATGGGATTGAGACGGACTGGGTGGAAAATGCCAGCATGGAGTTTGATACAGATAGTTTAAGACCGACCTATTGCTTTATGCAGGGAGTGCCTGGTCGCTCCAATGCCTTTGAAATCGCTCGGCGTTTGGGCTTGTCGGAAGTCATCGTTGGCCATGCCCAAGAGCAGACTGACACAGACAGCGATGTCAATCGGATCATTGAGCGCTTAGAGGAGCAGAAACTGGAAAGCCGCAAGCGCTTGGATAATATCCGCGAGGTGGAGCAGGAAAATCTCAAATTTAACCGAGCTCTCAAAAAGCTATATAATGAGTTTAACCGAGAAAAAGAAACCGAGCTCAATAAGGCACGGTTGGAAGCCCAGGAAATCGTTGATTTGGCTTTGTCAGAGAGTGAGAGCATTCTCAAAAATCTCCATGATAAGTCCAGTCTCAAACCGCATGAGATTATTGAAGCCAAGGCTCAGCTTAAGAAGCTGGCACCAGAAACCGTTGATTTATCAAAGAATAAGGTGCTCAAGCAGGCCAAGAAAAATCGGGCGCCCAAGGTGGGAGATGATATCCTAGTCACTAGCTATGGTCAGCGGGGAACCTTGGTCAAGCAGCTCAAGGATGGTCGCTGGGAAGCTCAAGTCGGTCTTATCAAGATGACTCTGGAAGAGCAGGAATTCAACTTACTCAAGGCTGAAAAGGAGCAGCAGCCTAAGCGTAAGCAAGTTAATGTGGTCAAGCGAGCTAATACTGCTGGACCAAAAGCCAGATTGGATCTGCGTGGCAAACGCTATGAAGAGGCTATGGAGGAGCTTGATGCCTTTATCGATCAGGCTCTCCTCAATAACATGGCTCAGGTAGATATTATCCACGGTATCGGGATCGGTGTCATCCGTGAAGGGGTGACAAAATACCTCCGCCGCAACAAGCACGTCAAGTCTTTCGGCTATGCTCCGCAAAATGCCGGTGGCAGCGGTGCAACGATTGTAGTCTTTAAGTAAGAGGCCAGAAATGAAAATACAAACCTATGACTCGACTTATGAGAAAAGTTGGGTTTATACAAAAGCTTTGAGTTATCTCTTTTCGCCTTTCTTTGATGATATGAGCCGTCGCAAGGATGAGTTCACTGAAGAACCTTACCAAGATTCGGTTGAACTCATAGCAGTGAAAGATGATCAGGTTGTGGGGCTTCTAGATATTGGGATTTACACCGCAGAAGCAAGCCATTCTTATCCATATTATCCAGGAGAAAAGATAGCTTACTTCGCTAATCTGGCTGTCCATCCTGATTTTCAGAATCAAGGGATAGCCAGCCAACTCTTTCAAGCTGCTTGGGAGCAGCTACATGAAAAGAAAGTTGAGGCCTTGATCATCTTTACCAGAGACGGAGAGCAGGCAAATCATCTCTATCAGAAGTGGGGCGGCAAGCTGATTTGTCAAGATTATTTAGTGGTCGGGCGACCAAAAGATCAAATACCGTTTTCTTTCAGCCTTGATACTAAGCAGCGGATAATCTGTCTGACAGATAAGTCGGGAAATCCTTTAGGCTATTATCAAAGAGAAGGGCATTATATTGTCTCAAGGAAAGAAGATTTGGAGCATTTTGATATTGATGAGCTTTACAAAGAGCATACCTATGTCTTGAAAATCGAATAGGGTATTGGAAGTTTCAGCGAAGAGATAACAGCAGGTTCTTTTATGAGGGTCTGCTTTTTGCTATAATGTAAGCAGCATAAAGTGTTTCGGAGGGAAAATAATGAGAATAAAGCATGAATCAGATTCCTGCACGACTATTTTGGTGGGGAAGAAGGCCAGTTACGACGGTTCAACCATTGTGGCTCGTACAGAGGATTCACAAAATGGGGTCTTTACATCCAAGAAATTTGTTGTAGTGGAGCCACAAGACCAGCCACGCCATTATCAGTCTGTTTTAACGTCCTTTGAGATGGATTTGCCGGACAATCCAGTCCGCTATACAGCAGTGCCAGACGCAATTCCCAAAGATGGTATTTGGGGAGCTGCTGGGATTAACAGCTATAATGTTGCTGTTAGCGCGACAGAAACGATTACGACCAACAGCCGCGTACTGGGGGCTGACCCTTTGGTAGAGTCAGGTATCAGCGAGGAAGATATCCTTACGCTGGTTCTTCCCTATATCAAGACGGCTCGCGAAGGGGTTCTTCGTCTAGGGAAAATCCTAGAGAAGTACGGCACTTATGAGTCCAATGGAATTGCAATCTCAGATGTCAATGAAATCTGGTGGCTGGAAACCATTGGCGGCCACCATTGGATGGCACGGCGCGTGCCGGATGATGCCTATGTGACCAATCCCAATCAGCTGGGCAGCGATTATTTTGAATTTGACAATCCAGAGCACTTCCTCTGTCATCCAAATCTCCAAAACTTTATCAAGGAAAACCATCTCAATCTGAATTACTCGGACGAGGGTTTCAATCCACGCTATGCTTTTGGCAGCCAGAAGGATAAGGACCGCCATTACAATACACCGCGTGCTTGGGATATCCAGCGTTTTCTCAATCCAGAAGTGGAGCAAGATCCAAGGAGTTTCTTCATTCCATGGTGCCGCAAGCCATACCGCAAGATCACGATCGAAGATGTCAAGTATGTCCTGAGCAGTCACTATCAGGATTCGCCTTATGATCCTTACGGAGCAGAGGGGGACCACCACAGCAGACGGGCCTTTCGGACTATTGGGATCAATCGGACCAGTCAGACAGCTATCTTGCAGTTGCGCCCTAATCAACCGCAGGAAACAACGGGCATCCAGTGGCTATCCTACGGCTCCATGCCTTACAATACAGCAGTTCCTTTCTTTACTCAAGTCTCGACAACGCCAGATTACTTTGCCAACACGACAGACAAGGTTTCGACGGATTCTTTCTACTGGGCTAATCGACTCATTGCTGGGTTGGCTGATGCTCATTTTAGCAGTCATGTTGGAGACTTGGATGATTATCAGGAAAAGACTATGGCCTGGGGTCATGAAATGATCGGTCGGGTGGACCGAGCTTTGGCCAAGGGCGAGGCTATTAACTTTGAAGCTGAAAATCAAGCTATGAGCGACAAGGTGCAAGAAGCGACAGACCAGCTCTTGGAGAAAGTTCTCTTGGATGCCAGCAATCTCATGACCAATCATTTCTCACTTAGCGACTAAGGTCTACCCGTAGCAAATATTTTTCTTTCTCTTGCTTTTGTTGTAAAATGTTATCAAAAGTAAGCTATTCAAAGGAGAAAATTTATGGTAGCAGCAGTTACAGATGCAACATTCGCAGAAGAAACAAAAGACGGATTGGTTCTGATTGACTTTTGGGCAACTTGGTGCGGTCCATGCCGTATGCAGGCACCTATCTTGGAGCAGTTGGCAGGAGAAGTTCATGAGGACGAATTGAAAATCCTCAAAATGGATGTGGATGAAAATCCAAATACTGCCCGCGAATTTGGCATTATGTCCATTCCGACCCTTCTGTTCAAGAAAGACGGTCAAGTCGTTAAGCAAGTCGCAGGTGTTCACACCAAAGACCAGCTCAAGGCTATTATTGCCGAATTAAGCTAAGTAAGAAGCCTCTGGGCTTCTTTTTGTACTGAAAAACGTTTACATCCTTAAAATTTTTTATAAAATATTGACAAAAGACGAATGTTCTTTTAGAATAATAGAAAATTAATAATCAACACCGAACGAAGTTTTTCAGAAAGAGGCGGGCGCTTCTGACTGTGAAATGGACGGAACTCTGGAGAGACCAGGAATGGCACCGAAGGGGCAAGGCGGTTTAGAACCGCTCAAACTCTCAGGTAAAAGGACAGAGCTAAGAGGCAGGGATTTCCCTACTCCAGCACATCCAGAGTACATGTTTTGCATGTACTCTTTCTTTTTCTCGGTGTGAAAAGGAGCTTATATCATGTTGGAAATATTGAATCGTCTGGATTCTTTTGTTTGGGGTCCGCCCCTGCTTATTTTGCTGGTTGGTACCGGTATCTATCTCAGTCTGCGTCTAGGCTTGTTGCAGATTTTTCGTCTTCCGCGTGCCTTTCAGCTAATCTTTGTATCAGACGAGGAGCATCAGGGCGATGTCTCTAGCTTTGCGGCTCTCTGTACAGCTCTAGCTGCGACTGTGGGAACGGGAAATATCATCGGAGTGGCAACTGCCATTAAAACCGGTGGACCGGGGGCACTCTTCTGGATGTGGGTGGCTGCTTTCTTTGGAATGGCGACGAAGTATGCCGAAGGCCTCTTAGCTATCAAGTACCGCCGCAAGGATGCCCATGGAGCCATGGCGGGCGGTCCCATGCACTATATCTTACTAGGGATGGGCGAGAAATGGCGCCCGCTAGCTATCTTTTTTGCGATAGCTGGTATCTTGGTGGCTCTCTTGGGGATTGGGACCTTTACGCAGGTCAATTCCATCACGGAGGCCATGCAGAATACCATTCAGCTGCCTCCAGCTGTGACAGCTTCTATCTTGGCTATTTTGGTGGCTCTGGTTATTTTCAGCGGCATCCAGTCTATTGCTCGAGTATCGACCAAGGTTGTGCCCTTTATGGCAGCGATTTATATCTTGGGGACTGTGACTGTTTTAGCGGTCAATCTAGATCGATTGCTGCCAACTCTCCAACTGGTCTTTAGCTCAGCATTTAGCCAGACGGCTGCTGTCGGTGGCTTTGCCGGTGCGACCATCCAGATGGCAATTCAAAACGGGGTCGCGCGTGGAGTTTTCTCCAATGAATCTGGCTTGGGATCAGCACCCATTGCAGCGGCGGCAGCTCGGACTAAGGAACCGGTAGAACAAGGCTTGATTTCCATGACCGGAACCTTTATCGATACCTTGATTATCTGTAGTTTGACAGGATTGACGATTTTAATCACAGGGGTCTGGGATGGCAATCTTAACGGTGTGTCTCTTACCCAAGCAGCCTTTGCGAGTGTTTTTGCTAATTTTGGTCCAGTTTTGCTTTCAGTCTTTCTAGTTCTGTTTGCCTTTACGACTATTTTAGGTTGGAACTACTATGGCGAGCGCTGTTTTGAATTTCTCTTTGGGGTGCGCTATATCCGCGTTTATCGCCTGCTCTTTGTCCTTATGATTGTTCTCGGTGGCTTTGTGGGTCTAGAGGCGGTCTGGATTCTTGCAGATATTGTCAATGCCCTCATGGCCTTGCCAAACTTAATCGCTCTTCTGGTGCTTTCTCCTATTGTCATCAGTGAAACGAAGAAATATTTTGCCAAACATCGAAAGAACTAATTTTCGCACATAAAAAAGCCTCTAGCTTTCTGTAATGATGGAAGTCTAGAGGTTTTTTGTCGAATTAATAACGTTTTTCTTTTGGCCAGCTGCTCATCTCGGCCACAGCTGTAAAGAGAACGTCAGTAGAAGAGTTGAGGGCTGTCTCGCAGGAGTCCTGAATGACACCGATAACGAAGCCGACGCTGACTACCTGCATGGCCAAATCATTGGAAATTCCAAAGAGGCTGCAGGCGACCGGAATGAGTAGGAGAGACCCGCCAGCTACGCCGGAAGCTCCGCAGGCAGAAATTGCTGCTACAATACTGAGAACTAGAGCTGTGCCAAAATCAACTCTGATACCCAGCGTATTGACAGCAGCCAAGGTCAGGGTATTGATAGTAATGGCAGCCCCTGCCATATTGATAGTGGCCCCAAGAGGAATAGAGACTGAGTAGGTCTCTGGATTGAGCCCCAGATCCCGACAGAGTTTCATGTTGACGGGGATGTTAGCCGCTGAGCTGCGCGTGAAAAAAGCAGTCACACCACTGACTCGTAGACAGCGCCAGACCAAGGGATAAGGATTTTTCCGCAGCATGATAAAGCTAATCAAAGGATTGATAATCAGAGCGACAATCAGCATGCTGGCTATCAAGGCCAGCAGCAGGATACCATAGCTTTTTAGAGCCTGAAAGCCCTTGCCGGAAATGGTCGTGTAGACCAGGCCTAAAATGCCAAGAGGGGCTAGATTGATAATCCACTCGACAATCTTAGAAGTGATATCTGCCAAGGTCTGCAGCAGTTCCTTGCTGTGGTGGCTGGCTTCCCGCATGGCAATTCCAAAGATGACAGCCCAGGACAGTATACCAATGTAGTTAGCGGAGATGAGGGCGTTGACGGGATTGTCCACCAGCTGAAGCAGAAGATTGCTGAGGACTTGTCCGATTCCGTCTGGCGGAGAAACTTTTTGGGAGGACGAAGCCAACTCTATGCTAATTGGAAAGAAGAAGTTGACCAGAACCGCGACCAGGGCAGCCGCAAAGGTTCCCAGAAGATAGAGCAAGATGACTGTTTTCATATTGCTCTTTTGCCCTTTTTGCTGCTGCGACAGGGCGTTTGCCACCAGAGCGAAGACTAGGAGCGGAGCGATGGCCTTGAGGCCGCCAACGAAGATTTGGCCCAGAAGTCCGATGGCTTGTGCTTGGGGGAAGACGACAGCCAGCAGGACACCAAAGCTAATACCGATGGAAATCCGCTTGATTAGATTGGTTTTATTCCAAATAGTGATGAAGCGATGGACCATGTAAGTTCCTTTCTTGTCTTAGATACTTATTTTATTATACGATAGAAAGGAGGTGAAAGCAATGTTAGGTCGGGCTATCCATTCTATGTTCGTGCAGAGTGGTCTTTGTGGTATAATGGTAGTAATCTTTTTGGAGGTGGCCTATGTCTAAGACCGGAAATGTCTTTTCCCGTTATATCCAGCAGTTTGACTGGAGCAAGATTGCAGATGACCTTTTTTCCAAGCTGGTCTCTTTACTTCTGCTTTTTATCTTATTTTACATCGTTAAGAAAATCCTGCATTTGTCAGTGACCAAGATCATTGCCCCCTCTCTCAAGCTATCCAAGCAGGATGTAGCCAGACAGAAAACCATTACTCGGCTGATTGAGAATCTGCTTAATTATGTCTTGTATTTCCTCTTGATTTACTGGGTTTTATCCATCTTGGGTCTGCCGGTTTCCAGTCTTTTGGCTGGTGCGGGAATTGCTGGTGTAGCTATTGGGATGGGAGCTCAGGGCTTCTTATCGGATCTAGTCAATGGTTTCTTTATTCTTCTCGAGCGCCAGTTAGATGTTGGTGACAATGTTCGCCTGACTAACGGCCCTATCAACATCGCTGGAACAGTAATCAGTGTCGGGATTCGGACGACGCAGGTACGGGACGCGGACGGAACGCTTCATTTTGTGCCCAACCGCAATATCATGGTTGTCAGCAATCTGTCTCGTGGAGATATGCGGGTTCTGATTGACATTCCGCTTTATGCCCAGACGGATTTGGACGAGATTTACCGCATCATTTCCAAGGTCAATGAAGAAGCTGTTCCAGAACATCCAGAGATTCTTAAAGAGCCGAATATCTTGGGGCCGCAGATGGCTTCAAATGGGCAGTTCAACTTCCGTATTAGCATGATAGTGCAGGGAGGCATGCAGATTTCTATTTACCATATCTTCTACCGTCTTTACCATGAGGCGCTTTTGCGAGAAGAGATTGAGCTTCCGACGCTTGGACCTCTTTCAAAAGGCAAGTAATTATTGATTAGAAAGGTCCATATGAATCAGCGAATTCAGCAGGAGATTGTCAGTGAGGACAATCTTGTTTACCGTTTAAAACGTCCTCTCCACAAGCAGGGTCTCTTTTGGGCAGCTCTGGTGTCTGGTATTATCATCTTTCTTCTGGCCTTGCTCAGCATTCTCCTCGTCATCACCACAATTGGCCTTATGGAGGAAAATGACCATCTCAAGTCTCTCACAAGCTACCATAACTCGCCTTTAGAGTCCTATAACAGCCATGCTTTTGAAAAAACAGTTGAATTTTCCAGTGGACTTAAGGTGACAGTTCATTCGGCAGTGGAAGACAGCAAGAGAGTCATGAGCGATGAGTCGACAGGTGTAGCTGTCGTTGCGACTATCACGGTTGAAAATACTTCAAAAAAGCCCATTTTGGTCAGTCCTTATGACTTTGGACTCTATGACAAGAAGGAAAATGTCTATATTTTGGACGGCTCAACCTTTGACAATACACAAATCGGCACCAATCTGGCGCCAGGCAAGTTTATCCGCTTTGACTTAGTATTTGACGGGGAAGGCGGCGATGAGGATACCTATACTGTGACCTACGAAAATGCTAAGTGGCAAAAGGAGAAAAACAAGACACAGAAAGAGAAAAAGAAGGAGCAATAGGGAATATTATCCCATCACTTTAACGCCTTTGCTACTTTCCGCACTAGATTTGAAAGTGGAGGCAGCAAACTGTATAGATAAAAGAAGATTTGAGGCAAAAGTTTCAAATCTTTTTCTTGACTCTGACCTTAGAGGAGGGTGTATACTGGTGAAAATTAGAAAAGGAGATTGCCATGAAAATCAATATCATTCGTTCTGATAAGGTTTATCAGGAGTTGCTCGAATTACCATTGGAAAAAAGAGAGGGTTGTTTTCGAGCTAAGATTTTAGCACCTTTTGCAACAAAATATCAAACACAACACATTCCTTTAAAAGCAAAGTATTCCGGAGGATTTGATGCTCTTTTCCTACTTGGCTTTATGAATCAGCTACCCGGCACTCTGTCAGAAAAGGATAGACCGGCTATTGATGCTCTGAGCTCTGATCAACTCTGGCAAAATTGTCAAGATACCATCAAGAGGAGTATCGGTCTTTTTGAGCAAGCTGGCTATGATTTAGAGGTTGAGGATTACTATTTTACTATTTTGTTAGGCAATCCAGAAAAGCCCATGTTACAGATCAATAAGGGTTACAGCGGAGATGGAGGAATTCCAGGCTACCTCATGCTTAGTCTGCTGCCAAATGACTATACTTTACCACGTGTGCAGACGGCGTTAGCCCACGAGTGCAACCATAATGTCCGCTTCCAATTTATCAAATGGAACCAGCAGACGACACTAGCAGACTGGGTAGTTAGTGAAGGATTGGCAGAGTCTTTTGCTGCTGAGCTCTATGGCAAAGATCTCATTGGGCCTTGGGTTACTTCAACCAGCCCAGAGCGGTTAGAAGAGATTAAGCCTATCATCTCCAGTCAGCTTCAGCTAACGGGGATGGCGGAAATGGCTCCCTATCTCTACGGTGATGAAATTGCAGAAATACAAGGTCAAATACCAGTTGGAATGCCTTATGCTGCAGGCTATGCTTATGGCTATCATCTGATACAAGCTTATCTGAAAAAGACTGGCAAGAGCATTATTGAGGCCACAGTAACACCGACGGCAGAGATTTTAGAGGCGACTAAAGACTTTTGGAAATGACGCTTTTGCTTGAAAATCTGCCAGAACCTGATATAATGTAGGTGATTTCTGGAGGTATCAGTATGCATTATAAAAGAGTAGAATTGAAAGTCACAAGTCAAGGTATCCATGAGCGCAAAATTTTTCAAGGGGTTAAGATTTTCAGCCGCAGCAAGCTGTCCAAAGATCAGAAAAGCATTCTGACGCAGAAGGTTTATCTGACACCGAAGCAAAACATTGTTTACTATCAACGGACAGATGTCAACTATGACCAGAACTGGCATCATAAGAAGGATTATTATGAACTAACTTATGGCCAGTTGGACAGAGAAACTGTCTTTAAGGTTTGTCAAGATTTTGACGAACTAAGTCCTTTCCTGGAGAATGAGCTGCTTGAGAAGCTAAAAGAAAAGCAGGTAGCAGGCAAATTTTTTGAAAAATTAGATATATAAAAATCCGACTGCTTTTATAAGCAGTCGGATTTATTCTAGTTTGATAGTGCTTAAACAATACCTTGCGCAATCATAGCATTGGCTACGCTTTCGAAGACAGGGATATTAGCACTAGCCAGATAATTTTTGCCAAGTCCGTAAGTTTCAGAGGTAGTTTTAGCTGCGTTGAGGATGTTGGTCATGATGTCCTTAAGACGGCCAGAGTATACTGACATCTATTCATCTGATAAGAGAGATTTTATCATCCAGATATTCATAGCTGGGTGTCCGGCGGCGTTAGAAAGTGGTTGTTGCAGTGATGTAAAACCATAGTGCTGATAGATGGCTACGGCCGTAGCCAGTTCAGTAGTGGTTTCTAGATAAAGCTGTTCATAACCTGCTAGGCGGGCTTCCTGGAATATCCGCTTTATCAACCGGCTGGAATAACCTTTGCCACGACTATTTTTAGTGACATACAGTTTTTGTAATTCAGCAATCTTATCAGAAACAGGTGCAAAGCCACCGCAGCCAACGAGATGACCTTCATCTTCCAGAACAAAGTAAGCTGCCCTCTCTTGATGTTGATAATAGTCGGCCAAATGATCTAGATGAGAATCAAAGTAGACAGTTCCTGGTTTGTCAAGCCCGAATTCCTCTAAACTAGCTCGAATGAGCTGCGCTACAGCTGGATTGTCTCTCACTTCCATTGGCCGTAAGTTCATGATTTATCCTCCGATAGGATGTATAGACTAATTAAACAATACCTTGTGCAATCATAGCGTTTGCTACGTTTTCGAAGGCAGCGATATTTGCTCCTGCAAGGTAGTCAGTACCAAGACCATATGTTTCAGCAGTTGTTTTAGCTGTGTTGAAGATATTTGTCATAATGTCTTTGAGGCGGCCGTCAACTTCTTCGCGAGTCCATGACAGACGAAGGCTGTTTTGGCTCATTTCCAGAGCAGATACAGCTACACCACCAGCATTGGCAGCTTTAGCAGGTCCGTAGAAGATACCATTTTCTTTGTAAACTGCGATAGCATCCAGGTCGCTCGGCATGTTGGCACCTTCAGATACACAGATAACTCCTTGAGCTACCAAACGTTTCGCAGCTTCGCCGTTGATTTCATTTTGTGTCGCACATGGCAGAGCGATGTCATATTTCTCAGCGTAAGTCCAGACAGAACCTTCATGGTAAGTAGCACTTGCTTTTTCAGCAGCATATTCTGTCAAGCGAGCGCGGCGTTTTTCTTTGACGTCAACCAAAAGATCGAAGTCAATACCGTTTTCATCGATAACATAACCGTTTGAGTCAGATACAGAGATAACAGTTGCACCAAGCTCAGTTGCTTTTTGAAGAGCATATTGAGCTACGTTACCAGAACCGGAAATAACCACCTTCTTGCCAGCAAAGCTTTGGCCGTTAGCCTTAAGCATTTCTTCAGTGTAGTAAACCAAGCCGTAACCAGTTGCTTCTGGGCGAATCAAGCTGCCACCAAATCCAAGGGGTTTACCAGTCAAGACACCCGCATCGAATTGGTTAAGACGTTTGTATTGGCCATAGAGGTAGCCGATTTCACGTCCGCCAACACCGATATCACCAGCTGGAACGTCAAGAGACGGGCCGATGTGCTTTTGCAATTCTGTCATAAAGCTTTGGCAGAAGCGCATCACTTCAGCATCAGTTTTACCTTTAGGATCAAAGTCAGATCCGCCTTTACCACCGCCGATTGGCAGGCCAGTCAAGACGTTTTTAAAGATTTGCTCAAATCCGAGGAATTTCAAGATTCCTTGGTTTACAGTTGGGTGGAAACGAAGTCCGCCTTTATAAGGACCAACTGCTGAGTTAAATTGTACGCGGTAACCACGGTTGACTTGTACGTTACCTTCGCGGTCTACCCAAGGAACACGGAAGCTGATAACGCGCTCAGGCTCAGTAATACGCGCTAGGATGTTTTCTTCAATGTATTCTGGGTGTTTTTCAAAAACGGGCTCCAGAGTATTGAGAAACTCTTCAACAGCTTGGAGGAATTCTGCCTCGTGTCCGTTGCGGGCTTTTACGGTCTCGAAAGTGCTTTGGATATATTCTTTAGCAGTTGTCATCTGTTATTCTCCTTTAAATAAAATAGTAAACCATCCTGTCGGAAGCTGCTTGCAGCTTGTGTGACGAGGATGTGTTTAAATTTTTAAAACAGGCATCTTTTAGATGTCATATTTTATTACATGGAACATTATAGCAGACTTTTTTTATCTTGTAAAGAAAAAAGTTGAATTTTCTAAAAATTTCCACAATTTATTTTCTGAAACATTCCAGAAAATAGTAAAGCGAACTGCATGTTTTCCGAACGTTAGTCAGGAATTGCTGGTTTAAAAAACGAAAAAGCGGGCTTTGGTGATATAATAGAGGAAATGAGCTAAAGGCACTCGCCTTCAGAAGAAAAAGGAGCGTTTTACTATGGTTTCGACATCTACACAAATTGCTGGTTTTGCATTTGACAACTGCCTGATGAATGCAGCTGGGGTTGCCTGCATGACAAAAGAGGAACTGGCGGAAGTCAAAGGTTCTGCTGCGGGAACGTTTGTGACTAAGACGGCGACACTGGAATTTCGTCAGGGGAATCCAGAGCCTCGCTATCAGGATGTCCCACTGGGCTCTATCAACTCCATGGGCCTGCCTAATAATGGTTTAGATTATTATCTTGACTACTTGCTGGAGCTGCAAGAAAGCGAACCAAATCGCACTTTCTTCCTCTCTTTGGTCGGTATGTCGCCAGAAGAAACCCATACCATTCTTAAGAAAGTGCAGGTAAGTGACTTTAAAGGTATTACTGAGCTCAATCTTTCCTGTCCCAATGTCCCTGGCAAACCGCAGATTGCCTATGACTTTGAAACGACGGAAAAGATTTTGTCAGAGGTTTTTGCTTATTTTACCAAGCCGCTGGGTATCAAGCTGCCTCCTTATTTTGACATCGTGCATTTTGATCAAGCCGCTGCGATTTTTAACAAATATCCGCTCAAGTTTGTCAATTGTGTAAACTCTATCGGAAATGGTCTTTATATAGAAGATGAGTCAGTGGTCATTCGTCCGAAAAATGGCTTTGGAGGTATCGGAGGTCAGTACATCAAGCCGACTGCTCTGGCCAATGTCCATGCTTTTTACCAACGCCTGAAACCAGAAATCCAAATCATTGGAACAGGTGGTGTTCTGACTGGCCGCGATGCCTTTGAGCATATCCTCTGTGGTGCCAGTATGGTGCAGGTAGGAACAACCCTTCATAAAGAAGGAGTGGCAGCCTTCGAGCGTATCACCTCAGAGCTCAAGGATATTATGGAAGAGAAAGGCTATGAAAGTCTGGAAGATTTCCGAGGTAAATTGAAGTATATTGAGGAGTAATTAAAATACGACTATTTCAGATTGAAGAAAGCTCCCTATTTGAAGACTTTCTTCAATCTTTTTTAGAGCGATGGTAATATCTGGGAACTACTAACCTCCGCTTTTTAAAGATATCTTAAAATTGTATTACACTATGAGTAAAATAAATAATGAAGATGAATCATATCATTCAGTTCATTATAAAAGCTCTCCTAAATTTTGGAAAATTTAAGAAAAATATTACGGAGAGGTAAATAACTGTTGCGGAAACATTTTCTATGTAATCTATTTATAGTATAATAGAGGTAAAGTAGCAAGTTACAAATTAAACTAAATATTTAATATCATGAAGGAGGAGTTATGAAAAGTACAAGAAGATGGTTGATAATTTTGTTTAGCATTTTAGCAGTTATTGGGATAGTAGTAGGAGGATTTGGTATGTACCAACACCAGAAGAAACAGGAAATGATACGCATTGCGACTAGTAAAGAAGCAAGAAAGGTTTATGAAGAACATATGAGAGCGAATGATCCTAATGCTTTAACAAGAGAAGGAGTTATTCAATCTTATGAAATTGATACTGAGACATTAGAATATAATCCGATGGGAGGACTGATGGTTCGATTGTATTTTAATAACAATAAAGAATTGGACTTTCATTTTGGATTGATAAAAAATGACAATGGAGAGTATGAAACATATGGATATACCGTATCACCTAAATTATCAGCTTTGTTAAAGGAAAATGTTAAATGAGCAAAAAATATGTGAATGAACAAAATCTTCAGACGGCTATGACTGAATATAACGATAATTCTCTTAATCGTGAAGTAAAAGATCAATATGATAGAAGTGTTGGCACAGTCTCTCAAGTTTACGATAATACTGGTCACGTTGCTCTTCCTTCTTATTATGGAACTCCAGAATCATCAATCATCAATCCAGTTGTGACAACGACTTCTGGTGCTGGTGAGCAAGTCTATGCTGTAGTTGATAATCCAGAAGTTCCAGCTGAGCAAGTTCAGGAAGTAACTGTTCTTTTTCGTGGCTCAACCGCTCCAGATAAAATAGGGACCAATCCTGGAGATGTATGGAATGATTGGATTGAAAATGATGCTCTCCTTGCTCTTCGTGTATGGTATCAAGAAAGTAAACCTTCTTTTCTTAGTAACGACCGTTCAACGGGACAATTGAAAGCCTCCTCGAGAGCCTTAAAGGATATTATGGAAAAATATCCAAATGCTAAGATTAATATTTATGGCCACTCACTAGGCTCTATGGATGCCCAATATTCAATGGCTGATTTATCACCTGAGAATATTAAGAGAATCCAGAAAGCTTATATCTATAATGGCCCCAATGTCTATGGGATTTTAAGTGATAAGCAACGAGAAACTGTTGATTTGATTAAAGATAGGATAAAGAACTATGCTGATCCAAAAGATATGATTAGCATGGTAGGCAGAAAGATTGAGAAAGGAAGTGATGGATCAGTTGGAATTGTTCACTTTGTAGAGAGTAGAGAGGTAGGCTTTGTTGGTCAACACATGACTAACGGTTATCAATTGGATGAAAAGGGAAATATTATACTCAAAACAAGCACAGAAATGCAACCAATAAAAGAACTTGTTGCTATACAACTATCTGCATTTGAAAGGCATAAAAACACCCTTGCTTCAGATGGTTACTCTAGTAATGAGAAAATTTTTTTAGATAGTGAACAATCTTCAATTATTGCTTCTGGTCTGGATAGTGCTGCTCAAGCAGGTTTGACAAGAATTAGTCTAGCAAGGAATGAGGCTATAATGCAGATGGAAAATTTTTATGATTTATCTAAAACAGCTTTAGAAACAACCTGTACTGCCTTGAGTGCTGGCGAGATTGAGACAATTTTAATTAGTGAGGGTGTCAGTAAGACGGATATCGTGGAACCTTTACGTAGTCATTTTGATGCTGAGGTTACAAAAGCAACAGCTATTGCCACTGCTTTTTCAAATGTCCGATCAGACATCGAAAGTGCGATCAAAAAAATGACAGAAGAGGATGCCCAATTAGCAGGAGATTTTAATCAATGGAGCAAGATTTGATTTATCGTTCGTTAAGAGCGAAAGAGAGTGAGTTAGAGGAGCTAGAAATCTTCTATCGGAGAAATAAGCGAGAGCTTGCTAATAAATGGAATGATATTGATGAAATCTTTCGTTTCAGAACGACTTTGATTAATCAAGAAGCTGAACAAGCTCGTCAATTTGTGAGAACCATGAAAGTATCAGATTCTTCATTTCTAAATGGTTATTACAATAAACTGACTGAATTTTTAGATGAGACTGAGCTTGCTCATAAAATAGAACAAGGAAAGTTAGAAGTAGAAGAGGAAGATTTGCGAGAAGCTTTTTATAAAAAACGAGCCTTATATGAAGAAGATATTGAAGAATTGAGGAGAGAATATGCAAAAACCTTTGAGTGAACTGAATGCCTTTGGCGATACCAAGGATTTCATGAAGAAGCTTGAAACAAATCGCATTAAGCTCTTTTGGGTGCCGATGATGAAGGCAGAGAAAGAAAAGATTAAGAAAGCAGGTGAAGACGAAATAAGAAAGGCTGCTAAATCAACAAAAGAAACGATTGAAAATCTATATAATAAATTAGATACTTCAGAAAGTATGATGGGTGCTATGGCTAAAAAAGTGAAGCAAGTTGTCGGTGAGCAAAAAAATAAATATGATGAGATTCTGCCTGTATAATAGTGGTTATAGTCAGTAGCAGAAATCATTTTTGAGTTGAATCACTATAAAATTTACTCCTTTTATGAGAAAATAGACGCAAAGAAATGAGGTGTTTTTTATGGCTGAAATTTATTTAGCGGGCGGATGCTTCTGGGGATTGGAAGAGTACTTTTCTCGCATAGAGGGTGTGGAGAAAACGACAGTTGGCTACGCCAATGGACAGGTGGAATCAACCAACTACCAGCTGATTCATCAGACGGACCATGCAGAGACGGTTCATTTAATCTATGATGAAAAGCGGGTCAGCCTGCGGGAAATCCTGCTCTATTATTTCCGAGTCATTGATCCTCTGTCGGTCAATAAGCAGGGAAATGATGTAGGACGTCAGTATCGGACGGGCGTTTACTATACCAATCAAGCCGATAAGGCAGTCATTGAGCAGGTTTTTTCTGAGCAGGAAAAGCAGTTGGGACAAAAGATTGCTGTTGAGCTAGAGCCTTTGCGCCACTATGTCCTAGCTGAGGACTATCATCAGGATTATCTCAAGAAAAATCCTGGTGGCTACTGTCATATCAATGTCAATGATGCTTATCAGCCCTTGGTCGATCCAGGACAGTACGAGAAGCCTACGGATGTAGAACTAAAGGAGCAGCTGACGGAAGAGCAGTACCAGGTGACCCAGAACAGTGCGACAGAGCGCCCTTTCCATAATGTCTACAATGCCACTTTTGAAGAAGGAATTTATGTAGATGTGACGACTGGTGAGCCCCTCTTTTTTGCTGGTGATAAGTTTGAGTCTGGCTGCGGCTGGCCTAGCTTTAGCCGGCCCATTGCCAGAGAAGTTCTGCGATACTATGAAGACAAGAGCCATGGCATGGAGCGGATCGAAGTACGCAGCCGTTCAGGGAACGCCCATCTGGGGCATGTCTTCACAGACGGACCAGAAGCAGCAGGCGGCTTGCGCTACTGTATCAACTCAGCAGCTCTGCGATTTATTCCAAAAGAGAAAATGGAAGCAGAAGGATATGGCTATCTGCTGACCTTCATGCATTAAAAGGGCATAAAATCAACTCAAATGCTTCAAATCGTTATATAATTTTTTTATCACGGCGATAAATTATTTATATAAGCCAAGTCTCCTTTAACATGGTAAAATGAGAAGTAATCTTATAAAATAGAAGATTTAGAATTTTATCCATTAAAGGAGAATAAATGATGAATTTGAAAAAAATCTTTTCAGTCGGCATAGTAGGCCTTGCAGCCTTGGGTTTGGCAGCTTGCGGAGGTTCTTCTAGTAAGGAGAGCAAATCAGCAGACGGACCTGTAACCATCAAGGTTGGGGTAATGAGCCTGAGTGATACAGAAGAAGCGCGCTGGAACAAGGTTCAAGAGATTCTTGACAAAGAAAATGCAGGCGTTAAATTAGAGTATACACAGTTTACCGACTACTCTCAGCCTAACCAAGCTCTGCTTGACGGTGATGTGGATATCAACGCTTTCCAACATTACAACTTCCTTGAAAACTGGAATAAAGAGAAGGGAGCAGACCTTGTGTCTGTTGCGGATACTTATATCGCACCTATTCGTCTCTACTCTGGTACAAAGGACGGCAAAAATAAATACACAGATGTGAAAGACATCCCAGAAAATGGTACGATTGCCGTTCCAAATGATGCGACAAATGAGAGTCGTGCTCTTTATCTTCTCGAATCAGCTGGTTTGATCAAGCTTGATGTTAAAGGTAAGGAACTTGCGACTGTTGCCAGCATCAAAGAAAACAAGAAGAATCTGACAATTTCTGAGTTGGATGCTTCTCAAACACCAGCTTCTCTGACTTCAGCAGATGCTGCAGTTGTCAATAATACTTTCGTCCGCGAAGCAGGTATTGACTACAAGAAGGCCCTCTTCAAAGAAGAAGCCAATGAAAACTCAAAACAATGGTATAACCTGATTGCAGCGAAACCAGATTGGAAGAAATCAGACAAGGCTGACGCAATTGAAAAAATTATCAAGGCTTACCACACTGATGAAGTGAAAAAAGTTATCGAAGAATCATCAGATGGCATGGATCAACCAGTTTGGTAATTTTTTACCGGCAGAAGGTCATTGTATTGAATAAATGAAATGATTAAGAAGGGCGGAGATTAGCTTCTCCAGCCCTTTATCTGCTATTATTGGACAAAATCTCATATTGGACAAATCAAGGAGTGAATCGGAAATTATGGGCAAAGAAATTATCAAATTGGATCACATTGATGTCGTTTTTAATCAAAAAAAGCAAAACATTAAGGCCGTAGAAGATGTGACCATTCATATTAATCAGGGAGATATTTATGGAATTGTAGGTTATTCTGGTGCCGGAAAATCTACTCTGGTTCGTGTCATTAACTTGCTGCAGGTGCCGTCTGCCGGTAAGATTACGGTGGATGATACGGTTTTCTATGATCATCATCAGGTTCAGCTTACTGCGGCTCAGCTACGTCAAAAGCGTAAGGATATCGGGATGATTTTCCAGCATTTTAACCTCATGGCTCAGATGACAGCCAAGGAAAATGTTGCTTTTGCGCTTAAGCATTCACCTTTATCAGCTGCTGAAAAAGAGAAGAAAGTTCACACTCTTTTGGACTTGGTAGGCTTAGCAGATCGGGCGGACAATTATCCTGCCCAGCTGTCTGGCGGTCAGAAGCAGCGGGTGGCCATTGCACGGGCCTTAGCCAATGATCCCAAAATCCTAATCTCGGACGAGTCCACATCCGCTCTGGATCCTAAGACCACCAAGCAGATTCTGGCTCTATTGCAGGATTTGAATCAAAAATTGGGTTTGACTATTGTCCTCATTACCCACGAAATGCAGATTGTCAAGGACATTGCCAACCGGGTAGCAGTCATGCAGAATGGTCGGCTGATTGAGGAAGGTTCAGTTCTGGATATTTTCTCTAATCCCAAGAATGAGCTGACCCAAGACTTCATTACGACTGCAACGGGTATCAACGAGGCCATGATCAAAATCAATCAGCAAAAGATTGTGCAAAACCTGCCGGAAAATTCCATTCTGGCCCACCTGAAATACTCAGGTGTGGTGACGGACACAGCCATTATAAACGATATTTACAAGCAGTATCACATATCTGCCAATATTCTTCACGCCAATATTGAGATTTTAGACCATGTACCAGTCGGAGAAATGGTCGTTATCTTATCTGGAGAGACCAAGCAACTGGCGGCGGTGCAGGAAAGTCTGCGCGAAGCAGGAGTAGAGCTGCATGTTCTGAAAGAAGGGAGTAACTAATGCTACAGCTGATTCAACAATTTATGCCCAATGTTTATAGAATGGGCTGGTCTGGGCAGGCTGGCTGGGGAACAGCTATTTACCTGACTCTGTATATGACTATCATTCCTTTCTTTATCGGAGGGATTCTAGGCTTTATCGCTGGTCTCTTGCTCGTCTTGACAGGGCCGAGAGGTATTTTGGAAAATAGACTGGTCTTTTTCGTCCTAGACAAGGTTACCTCTATCTTCCGGGCTATTCCCTTCATCATTCTCCTGGCCCTTATCAATCCTTTTACTCGGATTATTGTGGGAACTGGGATTGGACCGACTGCGGCCTTGGTGCCTCTTTCGCTGGCTGTTTTTCCTTTCTTTGCCCGTCAGGTTCAGGTGGTCTTATCCGAACTAGACCGAGGAGTCATTGAAGCAGCGCAGGCTAGTGGAGCAACCTTCTGGGACATTGTCGGTGTTTACCTGCGGGAAGGTCTGCCGGACTTGATTCGTGTGACGACTGTTACATTGATCTCTCTGGTTGGGGAGACTGCTATGGCTGGAGCGATTGGTGCCGGTGGACTGGGAAATGTTGCCCTGACTTATGGTTATCAGCGTTTCAACCATGATGTGACCATTCTTGCGACTATTCTTATTTTGCTGCTCATCTTCTTTATTCAGTTTGTTGGGGATTTCCTGACACGGAAGATTAGTCATAGATAATGATTGACAACTAGGGCCTCAGCTGGGGCTCTTTTTAATGCCATAATTTTATAAAAAGACTTGCGCAATTAGATTAGGCTTGTTATAATAGCTAAAATCTCTTGAAGCCAAGTGTTGGGAAAGTGAGGATATGGCGGATGAAAGCTTATACAAATGTCAATCTGGTGACCTGTGACAGCGCATTTCATGTTTACCGGGACGGGCTGCTGGTGGTTGAGGACGACCGCATTGCCTACTGCGGTCCCTATGATGAAAACTGGCTAGGGAAATGCAGTGAAACAGTGGATTATGAAGGGGCTTGGATCATGCCCGGGCTGGTCAACTGCCATACTCATTCGGCCATGACCTTGCTGCGCGGGATTCGTGATGACAGTAATCTGCATGAATGGCTAGAGGACTATATCTGGCCGGCAGAAAGTCAGTTTACAGCGGATCTAACGACCGAGGCTGTCCAGCTGGCTCTGGCTGAAATGCTGCTGTCAGGAACAACAACTTTTAACGACATGTATAATCCTCAGGGAGTAGAGATTGACCGGATTTATCAGACTGTGCGGCAGTCTGGTATGCGTTGCTATTTCTCACCAACCCTCTTTAGCTCAGAGGCGGAAACAGCAGAAGAGACTCTGGATCGTACTCGGACCATTATTGATAAAATTCTCTCCTATAATGATGAAGATTTTCAGGTCATGGTGGCGCCTCATTCGCCTTATGCCTGTGAAGAAGAGTTGCTCAAGGGCAGTCTTGAGCTAGCGCGTGAGCTGGATTTGAAGCTTCATATCCATGTGGCAGAGACCCAGGATGAAAATAAAATTATCCTTGAGCGCTATGGCAAACGGCCTCTGGCTTTCTTAAAAGGCCTGGGCTACTTGGAGCGGTCAGCCATTTTTGCTCACGGAGTTGAGCTGAATCCGTCAGAGATTACGGATTTGGCGGCTTCACAAGTCAGCATCGCCCACAATCCTATCAGCAACCTCAAGCTAGCTTCCGGTGTAGCTCCGGTGACAGACTTACTAGCTGCTGGGGTGATCGTTGGCTTAGCGACGGACTCTGTTGCTTCCAATAATAATCTGGATATGTTTGAAGAAGGTCGGACAGCTGCCCTCCTTCAGAAGATGCGGGCAGGCGATGCGACCCAGTTTACGATTGAGCAGTCTTTGAAAGCTTTGACTATTGAAGGAGCCAAGGCGTTGGGATTGGAGGACAAAATCGGTAGTCTGGAAACGGGCAAACAAGCTGATTTCATAGCCATTCAACCTAAGGGACGACTTCACCTCTATCCTTTGGAAAATATGCTGTCGCACCTAGTATATGCAGTCAAAGGCAGCGATGTTCAGGATGTCTACATTGCAGGGCAGCAGGTTGTCCGAAACGGCCAAGTGCTGACTGTTGATCTAGGAAGTTTTGTGTAAGAATGAAAGCTGAGTTTCAGCTCGGCAATCAGCTATTAGAATTGAAAAAATAGATAGTGAAGCAGGAGAATGGTGGAAGCATGCCGCAATTTGGAGATTGTAGCATGCTTCTCCCCGCTCCTGTTTTTTTTGCTTTTCTTTCCTTTTGGCGATAAAAATAGTACAATATAGTAAATGTTGATGCACTATTATCAAGTAAGAAAAAGCGGAGAAATGTGATGGATAAAAAATTTCTTTGGGAGAAGATTCAGACTTTTTTTCAGAAACTTTGGAAAAAGATATCTGATTTTGCTGCGGAGCATACTCTCCTGACAGATGCCTACCAAGCTTGGCGGGATTGGATTAAGAAGTTGCCGCTTCCTCGTCCTAAGTTCTTTCAAAAACAGCTTAGCAATCGCCAGTTTGTCGGAGTGCTTTTAACCGTAGTAGGGCTGTCAGCTGGATTAATTCTGCTGTCAGAGCATGTGCAGGATTTTACCTTTCTGTCTCCTAGTAAGAAAGAGCATCAGTCAGATTCCTCTCAGAATCAGACGGTTCGTATCATGGCGACTGGGGATTTGCTTTATCACGATGGCCTTTATCTGAGCGCTCAGAAAGAAGATGGCACTTATGATTTTTATGAGAATTTCCAATATGCTAAGGAATGGCTTCGGCAGGGAGATTTGGTCTTAGGGGACTTTGAAGGCACGATTCGGCCGGACTATCCCTTGAATGGCTATCCGCTTTTTAATGCTCCAGAAGCCGTAGTTCCAGCAATCAAGGATGCTGGCTATCAGGTGATGGACCTAGCTCATAATCACATTTTAGACTCTGGCTTGGAGGGAATTTTCACTACAGCTCAGGCTTTTGAAAAAGAGGGAATCACTCCCATCGGTGTTTATCCACATGAAAGCCGCAGTCAGGCACCACTCTTGATAAAGGAAGTTAAAGGCATTAAGATTGCACTGCTAGCTTACTCCTATGGCTACAATGGCATGGAAGGGCTTCTCAGTCAGGAAGACTATGATAATCGCCTGTCCGATCTGGATGAAGAAAAGATGCGGGCCGAGATTGAACGGGCGGAAAAGGAAGCAGATATTACAGTCGTCATGCCTCAGATGGGGATAGAGTACCAGCTGGAGCCAACCGAGGAGCAGATGGCCCTCTACCATAAAATGGTTGACTGGGGAGCAGATATCGTCTTTGGAGGGCATCCTCATGTGGTTGAGCCGGCGGAGATTTTAGAGAAAGATGGTCAGAAGAAGCTGATCATGTATTCTATGGGAAATTTCATTTCCAATCAGCGCATCGAAACTATGGAGGGAATTGAAAATGCTCATTGGACCGAGCGTGGAGTACTGATGGATGTTACCATTGAAAAGACAACAAAGGGCACGCAGATAAAAAGTGCTCAGGCTCATCCGAGCTGGGTCAGCCGAGTGGAAAAAGGCACTACTTCGGCAGACGGTCTACCTTTATACACTTATCAGACCTGGATTTTGGACGATTTTGTCGAAGGTGGCAAGTATCGAGACAAACTGGATCAAGAAACCAGAGCGAGGATTGATACCGCCTATCAGGAAATGAATTCTCATGTTGGATTGAATTGGCCGGGGTAATAAATTGCTTGAATATGATTTTAGCCAGATTGGATTTGCCAATCTGGTTTTTGCTGTTTTAAAATTGAGGACTTTGTTATAATTAAAAAGGATTATAGAACTGTTAGTGAATGAAACTGACCGCTTTCGAGCTCGTCTATTATGTTATTGGAAAGAAAATGAAATGCATTTTGGTTTGTGGCTGCTTTTGTATTTTATACCCATGTTTATCTTATTTTTGTTGCTAGTGTGCTCCCTGGTCTTGATGATTTTCTGCCTGTTTTTGCGAAAAAATTTCTTCAAGGAAAAGCAGGGACGCAATTTGTTGCTAGCTATCTTTTGGTTAGGACTCTTCAATCTCCTGCTGAACTTGCTAGTATAGAAATGATGAGTTCGTAAGGACAACAATCGAAACACTTAGGTCTTAGCTGACTTATATGTAAAAAGATACTATTATTTCTGTCCTTCTTGTGAAATTAGCATAAAAAACGAACACCTCAAAGTTCACTTAGCTTAGCAGGTATTCGTTTTTTATTTTCTAATTTAGCGCTTCATTTCTTCCGATACTGACTTGGTGTCATTTGGTAGTATTTTTTGAACTGGCGGTTGAAATTGGACAGGTTATTAAAGCCTGCTTGGCTGGAGATTTCCAGTACAGAGAGGTTGGAGTGTTGCAGGAGTTCGGCTGCCTTGCGCAGGCGGAATTGAATCAGGTACTCAATGCAGGAAACGCCCAGATGCTTCTTGAAGAAGTTCATGAAATGGGTGGAGCTGTAGCCACAGATGCTAGCCAGTTGGTCAATATTCAGGTCTTCTTGGTAGTGGGCATTGATGTAGTCGATGATGGAGCGAATCTTTTCTTCCTTGCGGTAGCCTTCTGGTGACAGGTCTTTGGAAATGACATAGCCATTCTCAAAGAGCAGGTAGAAGAGCTGGTTGAGCTGGGCTTTGAGTTGAAATTCGTAGTGAGATTTGCGGAAATAGCCTGTTTCCATAGCTGCTAAGAGGCACTGGCGAATCTCGGCATAGGCTGTATCCGTAGGCTTGATAACATGAGTCAAGTCCAACTGGCCATTGTAGAGGGGTTGCAGATAGTTGATGCTGGCCTGATCCATGGCAGAGTAGCCCATCAGATCCAGATGGAAATTAATGGCGTCCATATAATGGCGCTCGTCGTTGATGGGGTGGATGGAGTGCAGGGCATTGGGGCGAATCAGGATAATATCACCTTTTTCGCTGTTAAAGTAATCGTCGTCAATATGAAATTGTGCTTTTCCTTCGTGGACATAAATCATTTCAACATCGGTATGCCAGTGGAAAAGAATATCTGGATGACCATTTTCAGTGATGGTGCGGGTCAGAGAATAAGGGGTTCCTTGGTTTTTAAAAACGGTATTTTTATGTAGTTGGCCTAAATCAATCATGGGGACACTCTTTCGTAGAATAGTACAATTTATTAAGATAATTGTGTTAGAAAATATGTTTGACAACTATTATAATATAAATATAAAAAAAACGAAAGCGAGAAAATGCAAATGGGTAAATTTCCGCAGAATTTCCTCTGGGGCGGTGCAACTGCAGCTAACCAGTATGAAGGCGCCTATAATTTGGATGGAAAAGGCCTGTCTGTTCAGGATGTGACTCCAAAAGGCGGAGTGCCAGCCAAGCCAGGTGACCGCAATCCTTTGATTACCGAGGGGCCGACACCAGATAATCTCAAGCTGGAAGGGATTGATTTCTATCATCGCTATAAGGAGGACGTTGCTCTCTTTGCTGAGATGGGCTTCAAGGTCTACCGAACTTCCATTGCCTGGTCTCGGATTTTCCCAAACGGAGACGAGCCGGAGCCCAATGAAGCTGGTCTGCAATTCTACGACGATCTCTTTGATGAGCTGGCTAAATATGGCATTGAGCCTCTGATTACCCTCTCTCACTATGAAACGCCCCTGCATTTGGCTCGTCAGTACAATGGTTGGGCCAACCGCGATTTGATTGGCTTCTACGAGCGCTATGTCCGCACGGTTTTTACCCGCTACAAGGATAAGGTCAAGTATTGGCTGACCTTTAATGAAATCAACTCTGTTCTCCATGCGCCTTTTATGAGCGGAGGCATTGCCACGCCAGCTGAAGAACTATCCAAGCAGGACCTTTATCAAGCAGTTCATCATGAGCTGGTGGCGTCTGCCTTGGCAACGAAGATTGGTCATGAGATTAATCCTGATTTTAAGATTGGCTGTATGGTTCTGGCCATGCCGGCTTATCCCATGACGCCTAAGCCTGAAGATGTGCTGGCAGCTCGGGAATTTGAAAATCAAAACTATCTCTTCTCTGATATCCATGCGCGTGGGAAATATCCAGCCTATATCAATCGTTTCTTCAAGGAGAATGGGATTGAGATTCAGTTTGCGCCGGGCGACAAAGAGCTTTTAGCTGAAAATACTGTAGACTTTATTTCCTTCTCCTACTATATGAGTGTGGTTGCGGCTCATGATCCGGAAAATTATTCTTCCGGCCGAGGCAATCTTTTAGGTGGTATCCTAAATCCTCATCTGGCTAGTTCAGAATGGGGCTGGCAGATTGACCCAGTCGGCTTGCGCTTGGTACTAAATAGCTTTTATGACCGCTATCAGCTGCCTCTCTTCATTGTGGAAAATGGTCTCGGTGCCAAGGATGTCTTGGTGGAGGGTCCAACTGGCCCAACGGTTGAAGATGACTACCGCATTGATTATCTCAAACAGCACTTGCAGCAGGTAGGAGAAGCGCTGGAAGATGGCGTACAACTCCTTGGATACACGACTTGGGGCTGTATTGACCTGGTCTCAGCCAGCACGGCAGAGCTCAGCAAACGTTACGGCTTTATCTACGTTGACCGCAACGATGACGGTAGCGGAACTCTAGCCCGTTATAAGAAAAAATCTTTTGATTGGTACAAAGAAGTCATTGCGACGAATGGAGACAGCCTCTATCAGGATTGAATGACTTAAACAAAATAGAATGGCTCCTTATAGAAAGAACCAAGTCCTATCTGGCTTGGTTTTTTCTATATTTTAAGATGGGAATTTTGTCGACCCCTCTTGATTTTAAAAGCAACTAGAGGAAAAGCAGTGTTTTGAGGAAAGCTGTCTCTATAAAAAAGTAAGAATTTATTCTCAAAATTGCAGACATATGAATCCGTTTGCAAAAAACAAAGACGCCTCAAATAAAATATGGTATAATATGTTAAGAATATCTATTTCAGGAGGGAAAATCATGAGTAGGAAAATCCGTTTCATTTCTCTGCTTACTTTGTTGATTTGTTTTCTGATGGGCTGCAGTCTTTTTCAAAAGAACGGTGGCGGTCCAGGAGAGAAAGGCAGCCAATTTTCGGAAAGTGTTCGTAAGCTGAGAGAAAAATACAGCAAAAATACTCCTTATGATGTCCAAGAAAAGGTCATTCAGATCAAGGAAAATGAGCCTATTACATTTCCGACAGAGGTACAAAAGCCTAACGATTTTGAGACACTGCCACATGCAGGACAGACTGAGTTGATTTCTTCCTTTGAAATTTATGGAGACAGCAACTTACGAGCTATTTTAGGAGGTGACTTTAAGCTGAATGATAAGCGGCAGATAGTGATTGAGCCCGCTTATCATTTCTCTGCGACTAGAGTAGAGCCAAATGGAGAGCATACGGAATATGGTCTAGCCAAGCAAGGTGAGAGCTGGGGTGTCTTTGATACGGTCTATTTGCTGCAACGGGATGATGAGCGCACAGGTAAAAAGCTTAAAAAGCCAAAACTTTGGATCGTTAAGATAGATAAGAAAGGGCGCGATAAGCTAGCTCTGAAAACCAAGAGCAGTCTGCTCGGAGATGGTCGCTTGCAGCTGGAATGGACCGAAGTACCGGGAGCGGACTCTTATTCCATTATAAAAAGAGAGTATGTGACCATGCCTGGCAGCGATACGAAGACAGGTCTTTATAACTATAAAGAGGTCGATCGGGTCACTTCGACAGTGTATCGGACAGATTTGCCTACCCACTATGATAGCCGCAACGGCGGCCGTTCTGGTGATGATCCGATACTTGCCAGACAACGGTTGCTGCAGGCTTACGACCAGGATTACAGTAAGAAAACGGTTGAGAAAAAGCCTTATGAACTCCTTGTTGTTCCCCTTAAAGACAAAGAAGCTTTAGGAACTATCAGCAATCCTATCTCATCTGATAGCTTTGCGAAGCTGATGCCGAATCAAATCGATTTTCGGACTTTTTCTGACCAGGTTTCCGCCCTGCGGCAGAAGGGAAACATTCCTGAAGAAGCACCACTGCAGATGATGGATGGCCAGATTCAGAACTTTCCAATCGTCTATGAAAAAATTGAAAAAGAAGGTCGGGATGTCAGATGCCTGGTCTCTATCAAGGGCATGCCTACTGTCAAAACGGACTTTTTCATTGAACAGGCCAGTGTCGAAGAAGTGCAGCCTGTTGTAGATAGGCATAATGAAAAGGTCAATAAAGAGGAAAGTAAGTCTGGCGTTTCAGAGAAATATATCAGCGTAGAGCAGGCTGACTTGGATCTCAAGGGTAAAACAGTCGTTCATGATGTTAGTGATATTGAGGAAAGAGTGGCAGCCAGAAGTGCAGCGCAGGAATATTTTGCCAAGGCCCTTCTGTCCGATGCAGAATATGTTGATTACAGTGAGTTTCCAGAGCTGAGTGAAGGAGATGTCAGTGAATTGCTTCACGATGTTTTAGAGCAAAATCCAGTCATTCAGCAGGGAGTGCTCCCTACCATTGATGCTAAGCAACATGTGGTAAGTTTTAAATACGATGCTGATGAAACAGCCAAATATAAGAAGGCCCGAAAAAAAGTCAAAGAGATTGTTAAAGACATCATCAAAGACCAGATGAGCGACCGAGAAAAGATTGAGGCAATTAATCAGTATTTAATTGAGCATACTAGCTATGATAAAGCTGCTTACCAAGGCTTTTTGAATTACAAAAAATCTATTGAGAATAAAGAATCAGAAGAGGCTATTTCAAAAGCGTTTAAAGATATGCAGGACGGTATTCGCAAGTATGAATCTAGTTTTGATATTACTGGTCCACTATTTGAGGGTAAGGGAGTCTGTCAAGCTTATGCTGTAACCTTCCAGGCTCTAGCTCAGGAAGCTGGTCTCGAAACCATGTACGTGAGTGGAAATACAGATGATTTTGACCCGCATGCTTGGAACTTCGCAAAAGTAGATGGTCAGTGGCTGGCTTTAGATGTTACCTGGAATGACTCTGATGGAGACAGCAATAAAACAGAAAACGAATACTTGCTATTGGCCATGGATAATCCACTCTACGCACAGAGCCACTATGCCTTTGACAGATACGAAGATGCTATTAAAGAATGATGCTCCAAAAAGAAGCAATCATTAAAAGATGTTTAACCCTTGTAAGGAAAGGAAGAAGCCAATCAAAAACCCTGAGATAACAGTATCTCAGGGTTTTCTATGCTTTTATTTCTTCCAGCTTTCGACTTCTTTTTGGTGGTTTTTGATCCACTCTTTGGCTGCAGCTTCTGGTGAGCTGCCTTCGTTAATCTTAAGCATGACTTCTTCCATGTCCTTTTGGGTCCAGTTGAAGTTGTCTAGGACCTTGTTGACTTCTGGTAAGTCCTTGTCTAGATTTTTTCGAGTAATTGTGTGGATAGCTTCCTTGCCGCCCATGGTTCCCTTAGGATCCTTGAGGTATTTGAGATCGTACTTGGAGAACATCCAGTGTGGTGACCAGCCGGTTACGATGATATCTTCTTTATTCTTAATAGCCTGATCCAGAGCAGTGGTCATGGCTCCTGTTGAGGAAGAAGAAAGATTCCAGCCACTGAGATTGCTGTATTCTTGCATAGTCTTCTCAGTTGCGGTCATGATACCAGCGCCGGGCTCAATACCTGTGATGGTTTTCTTGGCTTGGTCTGACAGGTCTTCGATAGAGTCAGCATCCATATAACTTGGTACGACTAGCCCTGTCTTAACGCCCTCAAGGTTTGGCCCCAAGTCCACTAGCTTGTCCTTGTACTCTTCATAGAGAGCAGCGTGGGTGGTTGGCAACCAGGCTGAAACCATGGAATCGGCTTCGCCATTAGCAACGGACTTCCACATAACGGCATTGTCCAGCGGTGTGATGGTGACATCGTAGCCCATTTCCTTAAGAGCTTCCGCTACGACATTGGTTGAGGCAACTTCGGAGTCCCATTCAACATAGGCAAGGTTGACCCTTTCTTTTTTGCTTTGCTGAAGCTTGGTCATTTGATTTCCGACAAAGGCTGTCAGGATAACAGCAGCCAGAGCAGACCAGAGCATAATCTTGTTGCGTTTTTCCTTGGCAGTGACCGGTGTTTTTTTAGCCAGAGGCTGATTGAGCTTCTGGGTCAGGCGGTCAATGATAATGGCCAGGATAACCAGAGATACCCCATTGACAAAGCCCGAACCGATGTCGGCATGCTGCAGGGCAGAGAGGACGCCGCGGCCCAGTCCTGGCGCCCCAATCATAGAGGCAGTAACGACCATGGACAGAGCCAGCATGATGGTCTGATTGACCCCCGCTAGGATAGTATTTTTAGCCAGAGGCAGCTCGACTTTGAAGAGCTTCTGTTTGCCAGTGCCCCCGAAGGAATCTGACGCTTCAATCAGCTCGGTCGGAATCTGACGAATGGCTAGATTGGTAAAGCGGACAGTCGGTGGCAGGGCAAAGATGACAGAGGCAAAGACCCCAGGCACCATACCAATACCGAAGAAGGCCACGGCAGGTATCAGGTAGACAAAGGCCGGCATGGTTTGCATAAAGTCCAGCAAGGGCTTGATGACAGCTTCGACACGGTTGCTCTTAGCCATCCAAATCCCCAGTGGAATACCGATGATAATGGAAATGGCACTGGAGACGATGACCAAGGTCACAGTGTTCATAAGATTTTCCCAGAGGCCTTGGTTGTAAACAAAGAGCAGGCCTAGGAAGGTGAGCAGGGGCAGTCCCAGCTTACGCTTGGAAATCAAATAGGTAAAAATAGTGATGACTGCGATAAAGAGCAGGGGCGGAATGAAGAGCAGGGTGTCTGTCATTCCATTCATGATGGAATTTCCGATAGCTTGAAGGACCGAGAAAAGCCCGGAGAAGGTATCAGTTACCCAGTTAGTAAAGGCCTCAACCCATTGAGAAACGGGGATTGGCTGTTGTAAAATATTCAAAATGCGAACCTCCCTTATTCTTCAGATTCAGTAGTATTGGCCAAGGCTTCGATGACCCGACCTTTGATAATAACGCCGACTAACTTGTCCTTATCATCTACAACGGCCAGAGGCGCTGGTGAATCGTAGATCAGCGGGAAAATATCGGTAATCAGGGTTTCCTGAGTAACCTTGCGTACGTTCTTATCAATCACTTCAGCCAGTGCTTGATGTTGCTTACGGGCATCGCGGGCAGCTTCGGCAGTCAGACTGCCCTTGAGGTGCCGCTTCCTATCCACAGCCAGCAGCATACTGACCTCTTCTTTTTTCATCCGATTAAGAGCCACGGTTGGTCCGTCAATATCAATGTTAGTAGTCAGTGGCGTTGTCATGATATTCTGGGCAGTCAAGACCTTGGAGCGATCCACATCCTCAACGAACTCTCGAACGAAGTCGTTGGCTGGATTAGTCAGGATTTCCTCACCGGTGCCAATCTGCATAATCTGACCGTCAGCCATAATAGCAATACGGTCACCGATACGCAGGGCCTCATTGAGATCGTGGGTGATAAAGATAATAGTACGCTCATGCTCTGCCTGCAGATCTAGTAACTCATCCTGCATTTCTCGGCGGATAAGGGGATCTAGAGCTGAGAAGGCCTCGTCCATGAGCAGAATATCAGGATTGTTGGCCAAAGCTCGAGCTAAGCCAACCCGCTGCTGCATCCCACCGGAGAGCTGATCGGGGTATTGGTCCTTGAAGGACAGGAGACCGGCATTGTCTAGAGCTTGTTCAGCTAGGCGCGTGCGCTCTTCCTTATCAACACCTCGAACTTCCAGACCGAACTCAGTATTTTCCAGAATGGTCCGATGTGGAAAGAGGCCGAAGTTCTGAAAGACCATATTGAGCTTGTGGCGGCGAACGTCACGCAGCTCTTCTTCGTTCATCTTAGCCACATCCTGGCCGTCGATGTAAATGTCGCCTGATGTTGGGTCAATCAATCGGTTGAGCAGGCGGATAAGGGTAGACTTCCCACTACCGGACAGTCCCATGATGACAAAAATTTCTCCAGTCTGAACCTCAAAGTTTACATCGTAAACTCCGACAGTAGCACCGGTTTTTTCTAAAATTTCAGTTTTGCTTTTGGCTTGCTGCACCATTTCCAGTGCCTGCTTTTGCCTTTTACCGAAAATTTTAGTCAAATGTTTTACTTCTAGTTTATTCAACGTATTTCTCCTTTTGCACAAGTGACTACATATTTATTTTGATAAGTTGTCACTTAAAAGACCATCACAGTATAACATCGTGTGGTCACTTTGTCAAACCCAAAAGACCGTCAGACCGGTCTTTTTCGGATATTATAAAAAAGGAGGATGATTTTCTAGAATATTTCTGAAAGTCGCAAAAGGCTTGTCAGACAACGGATTCGCCTGTCTATTCTGTTTTTTGACAAAGAAAAAACAAGCGAAGATTCACTTGTTTGTTTCAATTTCATTAAAAAATAAATTATGCATCAAACCGACTGATAATTCGTTGCCAACAAAGTAGATGGTATTGCCGGCTTCTAGCTTGGTATAAGGACCAGGCGAGATTAGGAGTTGGTCACCCTGCTGGACTGCAACAATGGTAGCGCCAGTCGAGTGCCAGATATTGAGTTCATTGATAGATTTTCCTAGGTTGATAGCGTCTGCTGAGAGCTGGAGCTCGTAGGGATTGAAAGGGAAGCGCTGCTGGACATCTTTAGTTCGGCTGAGAAGCTGATTGAGCAGCTGGGAAAAGTTGGCAAATTCTTCCTCTTGGCGCTGGATGCTCTGGTGGAGCTTGCCTTTGAGGTCCTGCAGAGAGTTGACATCTTTATAGGTCTCGAGAAACTGCTGAGCTTTTTCCTTGGAGGAGATGAAGGCTCCACTGCCATGACGGACTTCCATGATTTCCAGATCTACCAGCACATTGATAGCCTTGCGGGCTGTCTCAGGGGAGACATTGAAGTTACTAGCTAGGGTAGAGCGGGCATAGATTTTGCTGCCGATGGGATATTTGCCGTCAACGATTCGCTCGGCAATGGCGACGGCAATCTGCTGGTAGCGTGGGAATGCGACTTCTTTTTTGCTCATGAGGACCTCCAATTTTACGACAGGAATATAGCTATGATTATAATATAAAACTGGAAGATTGAAAAGTGGCCTTTGTAAAATCGACCGTCTTATCCGCCTCTTCTTGCCTTTCTTTTTACTTTTTTAAGTAGTATAATATGTCTAAAAGTTAGAGGTCTTCTGGAAAAGGGGCAATCAAAATTGGATGATAAAGATAGAAATGGATAAAAAGATGACAGTAAAGATGATAGCGGCAGACATGGATGGAACCTTGCTGGACGGACAGGGACAGCTGGATTTGCCTCGTCTGACCACTATTTTAGATGAGCTGGAGAAGAGAGACATTCGCTTTGTGGTGGCTACTGGCAATGAAATTCCACGGATGCGTCTGCTATTGGGAGATTTGGTAGAACGCATGACCTTGGTAGTCGCCAACGGAGCGCGGATTTTTGAAAAGAACCAGCTAAGCATGAGTAGCTTCTGGGAACCTGGATTGATTAGGGATGCGCTGGCTTATTTTGCTGGGCGTGAAAGGGAGCTTCAGCTGGTTGTGACCTCCGAAAGAGGCGGATTTGTCCAGGAGGGTACAGAGTTTCCCTTGATTGAAAAAGTCATGACTAAGGAAATGGCCCGGCTTTTCTATAAGCGTATGAATTTTGTTCCTAGTCTTCAGGATTATCCCTTTGACAAGGTCTTGAAAATGAGTATGATGGTAGAAGAGGCGGCAGCAGCAGAGCATGCTCGTCTGATTAATCAGCATTTTGCAGGCCGATTGAGCGCGGTTGCTAGTGGTTATGGAGCCATTGACCTCCTCCAAGATGGGATGCACAAGGCCTGGGGCTTGCAGCAACTGATGGCTAAGTGGCAGATTCAAAGCTCGGAAATCATGGCTTTTGGCGATAGTGAAAATGACATAGAAATGCTTGAATTAGCTGGTATTTCTTACGCTATGGAGAATGGCGATGAGAGGGTCAAAAAGGTAGCAGACTACCTAGCACCGGTCAATACAGAATCCGGTGTTCTACAGGTGATTGAGCAATACTTAGAAGAGGAAAAAGAATAATGGCAGTACAATTATTAGAAGAATGGCTTCTCAAGGAGCAGGCAAAATTGCAGCAAAACTACAGAGAACTCAATCAAGTCTCCGTCAAGGAGCCAGACATCATCTTTATCGGAGACTCCATTGTGGAATACTATCCTCTCTATGATCTCCTGCAGACGGATAAAAGACTGGTCAACCGTGGCATTCGGGGCTATAAGACTGATTTGCTTTTAGATAATCTAGATGCCCATCTTTTTGGGCAGGCTCTGGATAAGGTCTTTATCCTGATAGGTACCAATGACATTGGCAAGGAGATGCCTCAGACAGAAACGCTAGCTAATTTAGAAGCCGTTATTCAGGAGATTTCTCGTGACTATCCTCTGGCTCAGATCCAATTGCTGTCGGTCCTGCCGGTCAATGAAGCTCCGGCCTACAAGAGCACGGTCTATGTCCGCAGCAATGAAAAGATTCAGGCACTCAATCAGGCCTATCGCCAGCTGGCCAGCGCCTACACAAACGTCCAGTTTATCAATCTCTACGCTGCTTTTCTGGACGAGGAAGGTCAGCTTCGCCCAGACTACACAACTGACGGCCTCCATCTGACCATTGCTGGCTATGCAGCCCTGTCCAAAGTTTTGCAGGAATATATGTAGTTTCTTCAAAAATACAGCTCTGTTTTACCACAACAGAGCCTTTTTTATTTTCTTAAACTTACAAAGTTTTTCTGTGAATGATGCTTGATTTCAAAGGGATTATGAAAATTATTATAAAACACATTGGACTTTGTGAAAAAATTTAGGACTTTGTGTTATGTAATAGTTCTATCTCATCTATGAGCATATTCTTATACAAGAGCGAAAAAACATGATAAATTGATAGAGTAAAGTTGCTTGAAGCGTTTTCATTCACAAGTGGAAATGTTTTCAATAACTGAAAATTTATTTTATTGAAGGGGAGTTATTATTATGACTCAAGGAAAAATTACTGCATCTGCAGCAATGCTCAACGTATTGAAAACATGGGGCGTAGACACCATCTACGGTATCCCATCAGGAACACTCAGCTCACTTATGGATGCTTTGGCTGAAGACAAAGATATCCGTTTCTTGCAAGTTCGCCACGAAGAAACAGGTGCTCTTGCAGCGGTGATGCAAGCTAAATTCGGCGGCTCAATCGGGGTTGCAGTTGGTTCAGGTGGTCCAGGTGCGACTCACTTGATTAACGGTGTTTACGATGCAGCTATGGATAACACTCCATTCCTTGCTATCCTTGGATCACGTCCAGTTAACGAACTCAACATGGATGCCTTCCAAGAACTCAACCAAAACCCAATGTACAACGGTATCGCTGTCTACAACAAACGTGTAGCTTACGCTGAGCAATTGCCAAAAGTAATTGACGAAGCTTGCCGTGCTGCAGTTTCTAAAAAGGGTCCAGCTGTTGTTGAAATCCCAGTAAACTTCGGTTTCCAAGAAATCGACGAAAACTCATACTACGGATCAGGTTCTTACGAGCGTTCATTCATTGCTCCTGCTTTGAACGAAACTGAAATCGACAAAGCTGTTGAACTCTTGAACAAGGCTGAACGTCCAGTTATCTATGCTGGATTTGGTGGTGTTAAAGCTGGTGAAGTGATCACGGAATTGTCACGTAAAATCAAAGCACCAATCATCACAACTGGTAAAAACTTTGAAGCTTTCGAGTGGAACTATGAAGGTTTGACAGGTTCTGCTTACCGTGTTGGTTGGAAACCAGCCAACGAGGTGGTCTTCGAAGCAGACACCGTTCTTTTCCTTGGATCTAACTTCCCATTTGCTGAAGTGTACGAAGCTTTCAAGAATACTGAAAAATTCATCCAAGTGGATATCGACCCTTACAAACTTGGTAAACGTCATGCCCTTGACGCTTCAATCCTTGGTGATGCAGGTCAAGCAGCGAAAGCGATTCTTGACAAAGTAGACCCAGTTGAGTCTACTCCATGGTGGCGTGCAAACGTTAAGAACAACCAAAACTGGCGTGATTACATGAACAAACTCGAAGGTAAAACTGAGGGTGAATTGCAATTGTACCAAGTTTACAATGCAGTTAACAAATACGCTGACCAGGACGCTATCTACTCAATCGATGTAGGTAACACAACTCAAACATCGACTCGTCACCTTCACATGACACCTAAGAACATGTGGCGTACATCTCCGCTCTTTGCGACAATGGGTATTGCCCTTCCTGGTGGTATCGCTGCTAAGAAAGACAATCCAGATCGCCAAGTATGGAACATCATGGGTGACGGTGCATTTAACATGTGCTACCCAGACGTGATCACAAACGTTCAATATGACCTTCCAGTTATCAACCTTGTCTTCTCAAATGCTGAGTACGGCTTCATCAAGAACAAATACGAAGATACAAACAAACACTTGTTTGGTGTAGACTTCACAAATGCTGATTACGCTAAAATTGCAGAAGCTCAAGGAGCTGTTGGATTTACAGTTGACCGTATCGAAGACATCGACGCAGTTGTTGCAGAAGCTGTGAAACTCAACAAGGAAGGCAAGACAGTTGTCATCGATGCCCGCATCACGCAACACCGTCCACTTCCAGTAGAAGTACTTGAACTCGATCCAAAACTTCACTCAGAAGAAGCAATCAAAGCCTTCAAGGAAAAATACGAAGCAGAAGAACTCGTACCATTCCGCCTCTTCTTGGAAGAAGAAGGATTGCAATCACGCGCAATTAAATAATTCCTCTCGTCGAAAATCAAATGTAAATATTGTAGATTTTATTCTATGATTTTCTTAGAGCGGATCTTGAAAAGATCGGAGCTATCCGGTCTTTTTAATCTTTATTATCGACTTCCGACAAGTAATACACTGGGCATCGCTTTTGGACTGGTTTTCCAGTCTTATTTTTCTAAATTTTAGGAGAACCTATTTTAGATGATTGAAGATAGAAGCAAAATGAAAAATCTGTTGGTTCAAATAGTGAAATAGTATCACTATTTAGCATCATTTCACAAGTAAAGGTGTTGAGATTGCGGTATACTATAAGTAGATAAAGAATCAAAATAAGAAAGCGAGTAGAGATATGACCGAAAAACTGACTTTTCCTGATGGTTTTTTGTGGGGCGGAGCGACAGCTGCCAACCAGTGCGAGGGCGCTTATGATGCGGATGGTCGCGGGCTGGCCAATGTAGATGTGGTGCCGATTGGTGAGGATCGTCTGGCCATCATCACGGGTAAGAAAAAGATGTTTGACTTTGAGGAAGGCTATTTCTACCCAGCCAAGGAAGCTATTGACATGTACCATCGCTTTAAGGAGGACATTGCCCTCTTTGGCGAGATGGGCTTTAAGACCTATCGTCTGTCCATTGCTTGGAGCAGGATTTTCCCTAAGGGGGATGAGCTGGAGCCCAATGAAGCTGGCCTGAAATTTTACGAAGACCTCTTTAAGGAATGCCACAAGTACGGCATTGAGCCCTTGGTGACCATTACTCACTTTGACTGTCCCATGCACTTGATTGAGCAATATGGTGGTTGGCGGAATCGTCGCATGCTAGAATTTTACGAGCGTCTCTGCTGCACTCTCTTTACCCGCTACAAGGGATTGGTTAAGTACTGGCTGACCTTCAATGAAATTAACATGATCCTCCATGCACCATTTATGGGAGCGGGGCTCTGCTTTGAAGAAGGCGAAAATGAGGAGCAGGTCAAGTATCAAGCAGCCCATCATGAGCTAGTCGCGTCAGCCATTGCCACCAAGCTGGCTCATGAGATTGATCCAGAAAATAAGGTCGGCTGTATGTTAGCGGCGGGTCAAAATTATCCTAACACCTGTCATCCACGCGATGTATGGGCTGGTATGGAGGAAGACAGGAAAAACTATTTCTTCATTGACGTGCAGGCGCGTGGTGAATATCCTAACTATGCTAAGAAAGCTTGGGAGCGCGAGGGCATCACTGTCGAAATGACAGAAGAAGACCTGCAGCTGCTCAAGGAACATACGGTGGACTTCATTTCCTTCTCATACTACTCTAGCCGAGTGGCTTCGGGCGACCCTAAGGTCAATGAGCTGACGGAGGGTAATATCTTTGCTTCTCTCAAGAACCCTTATTTGGAAGCTTCTGAGTGGGGCTGGCAGATTGATCCGCTGGGCTTGCGTATTACGCTAAATACCATCTGGGATCGTTATCAAAAGCCCATGTTTATCGTGGAAAACGGTCTGGGTGCAGTGGATACTCCAGATGAAAATGGCTATGTGGCTGATGATTACCGGATTGGCTATCTGGCGGCCCATGTCAAGGCCATGCGGGAAACCATCGATGAGGACGGCGTGGTGCTTTGGGGCTACACGACCTGGGGCTGTATCGACCTAGTATCAGCCGGCACTGGCGAGATGAAGAAGCGCTATGGCTTTATCTACGTGGACCGGGACAATGAAGGAAAGGGAACACTCAAACGTTCCAAGAAAAAATCCTTTGACTGGTACAAGGAAGTCATCGCGACTAACGGAGCATCTGTGAAATAAGAAAAAGGCTGAGATATGAATGTCTCAGCTTTTTTCAAGGATGTATTTTTATTAAATACTTTACAAGATTCATTAATTCAAGAATTCTTTTATTTGCTGGGCGATTTCCTCTGGCTTTTCATCATGGATATAGTGGGAGCCTTCTAATGTCACAAGTTTGGCTTGGGCATTCTGCGCGACAAACTCTTTTTCCAGCTTGGGAGCTTCTCCGCCTTTCTGGACAGCCGCAAAGATAAGGGTCGGAATCTGCGGCACAGGTTCTTTGTTAATCGTTTCAACATTTTTCTTCCGATTCTTGACTTCGTTCATGACCGCCTGGGTGATTGACCGCTGGTGGAACAAGGCTTTAAAGATAGCTTTTTCCTGATCATTGAGGGCCCCAGACTTTATGGCTGGGCTGCTATTTTCATCAAAGAAAATCGGTAGGCGGGCTAAGCCTAACATTCTCCCCAGCTGGATAGTCTGATAAGAACCATAAAATTTCTGCTGGTCGGCCACCTCTGTATGAGGCATGGTCATATCCAGCCCGATAATAGCTTCTACTTCTTCTGGGTAATGATTGGCCCAGTGAATCGTTTCTAAACCGGCAATCGAATGTGGTACCAGGACATAAGGACCGGATATCTTAGCAGCTTTGAGGGCAGTACGTGTCTGCTCCACTTGTTTATCTAATGAGCGGTCATCGTTTCCATCATCGCTGTAACCATAGCCCAGACGTTCTACCACGACGATACGATAATCATCCTCCAGCTTGGAATAAAGAGCTTTGAAATCCAGCACCGGAGCATTGGTGCCCAGTCCTGCTAGAAAAACCAAAGTCTTCTTGCCCTTGCCAGCAGTGTAGACATTAAGCTTCTTACCCTCTACCTCGACTAGCTGACCAATCGGCTTCTCAATGAGTTTGCTTTCCTGAGCTATTTGAAAGCGGTGATAGAGAAAGATAGCCAATAAGGCCAGAGCTAAGAGTCCTACCAGCCAAGTGATTGTTTTAAGGACAAATATAAAGATTCTTTTCAACATAGGGATTCCTTTCTGTTCATCATATTTTAGACTCGCATACTTTTATTTATAATCTTTACTTCAAGCGGTCATATCGTGATTTACACTAAAAGCGAATAGAAGTTTAATCAGGTAAAGTGATAAAAGAGCTGTCATACTGATTGGCAATTTACTGTAACTAATAAGAAGAATGCAACCCAACCCCGCCATAGAAGCACCAGTTAATGCTTGCTCCCTGCAATCTTTCAGTAGTTCGCTAACAAACAGAGCGCCTATCATCGCACCAAGCCAGACCATAGTACAGGTTAGTAAAGATTGATTAAAAAGTAGAGCTAGAAGTAAGGGCTGAATATGAATCAGGAGGAAAATACATCGTCGTTTTACAGACTCTTGATAATAATGATTAGTCCCTTGAGATAAATTAGCGATCACTCCTCCGCTGATATCTACAGATAAGAGGCAAAAAGTGAGGATTTGCCATAATGGCCAATTCTGATCTGGCAAGGAAAGACGCCAGAGTAATCCAGTTACCAGAAAAGAGAAGGTCATCGTGATAACTATGGTCATCAGGCTTGTTTTCCGTCCAAATAGTTCCTGTAAAAACTTAGGTGTGCAAATATCTCTCAATATTTTATTCCTCCCTGCCCCATGATAAATTCTATCTGTTCCAATCCTTTTTCCATTAAAAGTGATGGTGGCATATCCGTATAAAGATATCGGATTACCAAAAGCCCTAAACTGTTATAAAGTATTTCCAGCAGGAGATCGATTGGGTAGTTTTCTGGCAGAAGATGAGCCTTGCTTTCCAAGTAAGTCTTAATTGATTGAAGATATTGACTATCAAGATACAGCAAGTTGCTCAAATATTGACTGGAATCAGTATCAGAGGTGAGGATTTGAAAAATGCTCTGCCAGTCGGACTTCTCAACTTCAGTTATAGTTCCAACATCAGATATAATCTGTTTTTTAATACTTGCCACAAGCTCTGTATAAGTCTCAGCATTTTCATCAAATTTTGTAGTCAGCTTAAACTGCTTCTGGATAACTATTTCAATAAAAATTTGCCCCTTGCTTTTAAAATAATTATATAGAGTTCCAGTAGCTATATCACAGACTTCTGCAATCTCTCGCATAGAAACTGCTCCAAAGCCCTTAGAGCGAAACAGCTCCCCTGCCACTTCTAAAATAGCTTGACGATTTTTTTCTTTTTTACTTACTTTCATTTTTAAATCCCTTTTCAAAATATGAATACGTTCATTTTATGAACTTGTTCATATTATAGTAAATAAAAGATAAAAAATCAAGAAAAAACTAAATACAATTTAGTGGTCAAAAAGTAGAAAGCCAGAGAGACTGGTCAGGTGTGTCTATATTATTGTTTCTGTCGCGACAGAGTTGGAAATAGCAGCTAACAAACATTAGATATGTCTGGTTGGCCGCAAGGCCAAACTTAAAATAGCAGAATAGAACTAGGCCACTTTTTGATTTTCGGTGAGTATTAGTCGCTCAGTTATGCCTTTGACTTCTCATAGAATTTTTAAAGAAGATTATGAAATAGGGAAGGGAATTCAGTTTTTTTCCCTTGCAATATATTTTTCATAATAACGATTGCTATCAAAAGGATAAGGGGTCTCTTTTGATTTGAACAGTTGCTCAGGGATAAGAACGACACTACTTACAAGAACTATTCCACTGATAATGGCTAAAATGATTATTGGCAAACCGGGGAGATTTGTAGGATACTGGCTCAGAACATAGTAGAGAGCATGAAGCGTAAAGACAACCGCTGTCGCAAAACCTGGGTTATAAATGGTTCTTTTTCCTACTGTACGAAAACGTCGGTACATACTGAACCCAAAAATCAGGTGGCCAATCATTTCAAAAAAGCAAAAGATAAGATTCCAGATGACAATGATCTGATTGACACCGTAGAAAAGACAGACAATACCAATTAATTCAGCTAACATAATAGTCAGCATATCAGAAAATTGATTCATAGGATAGCGATCGGGCTGTTGAGAGCGCCGAAGCATGTTGTAGTTATAATGAAAACCGCCAGGAAATCTCCATTCTTCTAGACAGTGCAAAGGGAGCATGACATAGATTATAGCGACAAATCTGCTTCCAGCATCTAGTGTAGTCCAATGTGTGGTAAGATATAAGAGAATACCGATTCCCATAGCAAAGAGAATGGGAATCCAGATTTTTAACCAAGCAGAAATCAGTTTGAACATAACAACACCTCATTTATCAAAGTACCCACCACTGGTAAAGAGACCAGTAAAGGATATTAGCGACCACTGCCAAAGCAGATAGACTAGTCATGGCCGTCAGGAAGAGGCGGCCTTTGCTGAGCTTTTCTCTGGATTTTCTGAAGAGCGGCAGCAGAGCAGCAGCGGTTAGTAGGAGTCCCAAGGCAGCAAAGAGCATATAGCGCCAATGAGCTAGAGAATCAAGGTCATCTGACATCAAAGGTATCATAATCATTAGCAGGTTTAGGGGAACAGCCAGAATACCAAGAGAAGTCAGTAGATTCCAGACCTTCCAAGTGCGGTCTGTGCGCTCAACCGTTTTTCGGGAAATCAAGCGATAAGCTCCTAATAAAAGGCTGATGATGAGCGTTCCAAAACCATAGACAATTCCAAGGATGCCTAATCCTAAGATGATATAGTCTTTATAGAAGTCAAAAGCAGAGATTTTCTCATAGTCTACCACAGCGACGGGGATTGTAATCTTTCCCTTGCTCTCATAGATAGTCCAAAAATTGGTACTCAAGATTCGGTTCTGAGCAGGATTGTCAATCTTCTCTATTGAGGGCATCATGAGTCTAAGAAAGGATAAGGGGCCATGGAGAAAGGTACGTGGAGAACGGTAGTAGCCTGGTGTAAACTGTTTTTGAGTCTCTTCGTCAGCTGTTTTACGTTTTCCGAAAACCAGTTCAGGCATTTGGTAGTTGTAATTCTCTTCCATGCTTTGATTGGTCATGACTATGTAGCCGATGCCACTTTCCAAGTCTAGCATGAGACGAGAGCTGAAACCATCAGTATTGCCACCGTGGCCAATGATGCTGACTCTGTATTCATTGATCCAAAAACCGTGGGCATTGCGAGCAATGTCTGTACCTGGATAAGTCGAAGTGGGATTGTAGAGGGTATTCCAAGTTTCTGGACGTTCAAAGAGAACCTTGCGCCCCAGCAGAGCCTGAGCAAATTTCTGTAAATCCTCCAAGGTACTGGCTGCTTGGCCAATTGAGTAGAGACCATACTCATAAAAAGCTGTCCCTAGTGAATTTCCCTTTGTATCATAGGCCTTAGATTCTTGACGTTTTTTCTGAACATAGGGATTATCAGATAAGTCCGGTAGGAGAGCTGTCTTGTCCATGCCAAGCGGCTGGAAGATATGCTCGTGGGTATAGTCAGCAAAGGTCTGGCCGGAAATCCGCTCGACAATCAGAGAAGCGAGCCCAGCACCATAGTTGGAATAAGAGGTTACTGTTCCAGGTTCAAAGGACTGGACAGGCTGGAGCATGCGTAGATTTTCCTCTATATTCTTATCACCTTTTGTGTAAGACAGGGATTCATCAAATCCCGTCTGATGATTCATGAGATCCAGCATTGTGATAGCTTTGTCGAAGTGCAGATTTTTAAGAAAATTCTCTGGCAGATAGGTCTTGATATCTTCCTCTAGGTCAATCTTTCCTTGTTCCCAGAGTTGCATGACAGCTATCCAGACGGTCAGCTTGGTCACAGAGCCCCAATCAAAGACGCTGCTGTTGTCAGCTTTGATGCCTTTTTCTTTATCCATATAACCAAAGTTTCCTTGGTAAATGGTGCTATCCTTGTCAAAGACTGCTGTTTCCATAGCGGCAGTCGTCTTTTCATGCTCCTTGACATAGTCTTGGATTTTCTGGCCGATCTGGTTCCGTTCGATACCAGATGGGAGTTTCTGCTCTTCAGCCAGTGCGGTAATTGGTCGAAAGAGTCCTAGAGTCAACAGAGTTAAAAGGATTAGGGAAAATGTTTTTTTCATAGCTGGCTCCTTTCATATTAGAATACCCACCACTGATATAGAGACCAATAGAGGATATTAGCGGCCACTGCTAAGGCAGATAGGCAGGTCACGGATGTTAGGAAGAGGCGGCCTTTGCTGAGCTTTTCTCTGAACTTTCTGAAGAGAGGTAACAGAGCGGCTGAGGTTAACAGGAGTCCCAAGGCAGCAAAGAGCATGTAGCGCCACTGAGCGATTTCGCTGAAATCTCCTAGAATTGCTGACATAAATAGCAGAAAGAGATTGATTGGAACAGCCAAAATACCAACAGCTGTTAGGAGGTTCCAGACCTTCCAAGTGCGGTCTGGCTGGTCTTGTTTCTTGCGAAAGATAAGCCGATAGACTCCTAGAAGCGGGCTGATGATGAGCAGGCCGAGGGCGTAGATGATACCAAGTCCGGCCAAGCCTAGAACAACATAGTCTTTAAAGAAATCAAAGTCAGAGACTTTCTCATAGTCTGCGACAGCCACTGCGATACGGGTCTTGCCTTGGCTCTGATAAATGGTCCAGAAGTTGTTTGGCAATCGCTGATCGTCAGATGGTTCCTGCAAGTAGTCTGCGGAGGCTGGAATCATTTTAAAGATAGCCAGAGGCCCTTGATTAAAGTTACGCAGAGTGCGATAATAGCCTGGACTGAACTGCTCTTGGGTTTCCTTACTGGCTGTTTTGCGCGGTCCAAAGACGAGCTCTGGCATTTGGAAATTATAATTTTGCTCTGTACCTTGATTGGTCATGACGACATAGCCGATACCGTGCTCCAAGTCCAACATTATCCGTGAAGTAGAGCCAGCTGTATTTCCGCCGTGGCCCAACACAGTAGTACCGTATTCGTTGGCCCAAAAGCCATGAGCATTGCGGATGATATCCGTGTCAGGGTAGGTGGAACTGGCAGTATAGAGGGTGTTCCAGGTCTCTGGGCGCTCAAAGAGCGTCTTGCGAGCCAGCAGGGCTTGGGCGAACTTCTCCAAGTCTTTCAAGGTGCCAGTAGCCGCTCCGATAGGATAGATGCTAGTGATGAAATGGTCCTTGCTCAGTAAGTTTCCTTTAGTGTCGTAACCTTTGGTTTCTTGACGCTTTTTCTGAACGTAGGAATTGTCTGATAGATCCGGCAAAATAGCCGTTTTATCCATGCCCAGTGGTTGGAAAATATGCTCATGGGCATAGTCGGCAAAAGTCTGACCAGAGATCCGCTCGACAATCAGAGCAGCCAAGCCAGCACCGTAATTTGAATAAGCTGTGACTGTACCGGGTTCAAAAGACTGAATAGGTTGTTGTTCTTTAAGGATTTCTTCGATACTTTTGTCACTTCGCATGTAGAAGGTAGTCTCGTCAAATCCTGCCTGATGATTCATCAGATCCAGCATGGTGATAGGTTTGTCATAGCGGAGATTTTTGAGGAAGCCTTCTGGCAGATAGGTGCGGATGTCTTCTTCTAAGTTAATCTTACCTTGCTCCCAGAGCTGCATGACAGAGATCCAGACGGTTAGCTTAGTCACGGAACCCCATTCAAAGACGCTATCGTCATCGGCCTTGATGCCTTTTTCTTTATCCATATAACCGAAGCTTCCTTGATAAATTGTACCATTCTTGTCAAAGATAGCAGTCTCCATGCCGGCTGTTGTCTTTTCATGTTCCTTGACATAGTCCTGGATTTTCTGGCCAATCTGGTCACGTTCGATGCCAGATGGTAGCTTTTGAGCCACCTCAGCCAGCGCAGTAGCTGGCTGGAAGAGCCCCAGAGTTATAATCGTTAGAAGTGTTAGAATAAATGATTTTTTCATAGCATTTCCTTTCTGTTCAACTTTCGGATTCACGTAAGCTGAGTTCAGATATTCGGTGCAGTCTCCTTTTAATTTAGAATTAGGTTATTCTTGTTTCATTGGTCATAGGATTTTCTCCTTTGCAGAATGATGCAGACGAAGCCCATCTCCCCTAAGGAAGATAGGCTCTTCATCATAATACCCACCACTGATAGAGGGACCAATAGAGGATATTAGCGGCCACTGCTAAGGCAGATAGACTAGTCATGGTCGTCAGGAAGAGGCGGCCTTTGCTGAGCTTTTCTCTGAACTTTCTGAAGAGAGGTAACAGAGCGGCTGCGGTTAGCAGGAGTCCCAAAGCAGCAAAGAGCATGTAGCGCCACTGAGCGATTTCGCTGAAATCTCCTGAAGTTGCTGACATGAATAGCAGAAAGAGATTGATTGGAACAGCCAAAATACCAACAGCTGTTAGGAGGTTCCAGACCTTCCAAGTGCGGTCTGGCTGGTCTTGTTTCTTGCGAAAGATAAGCCGATAGACTCCTAGAAGCGGGCTGATGATGAGCAGGCCGAGGGCGTAGATGATACCAAGTCCGGCAAAGCCTAGAACAACATAGTCTTTAAAGAAATCAAAGTCAGAGACTTTCTCATAGTCTGCGACAGCCACTGCGATACGGGTCTTGCCTTGGCTCTGATAAATGGTCCAGAAGTTGTTTGGCAATCGCTGATCGTCAGATGGTTCCTGCAAGTAGTCTGCGGAGGCTGGAATCATTTTAAAGATAGCCAGAGGCCCTTGATTAAAGTTACGCAGAGTTCGATAATAGCCTGGACTGAACTGCTCTTTGGTTTCCTTACTGGCTGTTTTGCGCGGTCCAAAGACGAGCTCTGGCATTTGGAAATTATAATTTTGCTCTGTACCTTGATTGGTCATGACGACATAGCCGATACCGTGCTCCAAGTCCAACATTATCCGTGAAGTAGAGCCAGCTGTATTTCCGCCGTGGCCCAACACAGTAGTACCGTATTCGTTGGCCCAAAAGCCATGAGCATTGCGGATGATATCCGTGTCAGGGTAGGTGGAACTGGCAGTATAGAGGGTGTTCCAGGTCTCTGGGCGATCAAAGAGCGTCTTGCGAGCCAGCAGGGCTTGGGCGAACTTCTCCAAGTCTTTAAAGGTACCAGTAGCCGCTCCGGTAGGATAGATGCTAGTGATGAAATGGTCCTTGCTCAGCAAGTTTCCTTTAGTGTCGTAACCCTTGGTTTCTTGACGCTTTTTCTGAACGTAGGAATTGTCTGATAGGTCCGGTAAAATAGCCGTTTTATCCATGCCCAGTGGTTGGAAGATATGCTCATGGACATAGTCGGAGAAACGCTGACCGGAGATTCGCTCAACGATATAGGACGCCAAGCCTGCTCCAAAATTAGAATAGGCTGTTGTTGTGCCAGGTTCAAAAATCTGAGTTGGCTGACTAACCGACAAAATCTCCTCTATCGTCTGCCCCTTATTTTCCAGATAAGCAGCATGAGCCCCCTCTTCAAAACCCGCCTGATGGTTCATCAGATCCAACATGGTGATAGGTTTGTCATAGCGGAGATTTTTGAGGAAGCCCTCTGGCAGATAGGTGCGGATGTCTTCTTCTAAGTTAATCTTACCTTGCTCCCAGAGCTGCATGACAGAGACCCAGATGGTTAATTTGGTTACGGAGCCCCATTCAAAAACGCTATCATCATCAGCCTTAATGCCTTTTTCCTTATCCATGTATCCAAAGTTGCCTTGATAAATGGTACCATTCTTGTCAAAGATAGCAGTTTCCATGCCAGCTGTTGTTTTTTCATGTTCCTTGACATAGTCTTGGATTTTCTGGCTGATCTGGTCACGTTCGATACCAGATGGCAGCTTTTGAGACTCCTCAGCCGATGCAGTAATTGGCCGGAAGAGTCCTAGAGTTATAATCGTTAAAAGCGTTAGAATAAATGATTTCTTCATGCGAGTCTCCTTTTTCCTTAGCCCTCAAGAGCGAAAGTAATACTTTTAAAAACGATTTTGCAAAAAATTTTAAACATATTGAGCCTCCTTTTTATAGTACATACATTTCTTATTTCTTTCTATTTTAAAGTTCGATTCTCAAATATCCTTCAAGTAATTCTAAAATATTTCTAAAGTTTTTCGAATAGTCCATCTTTTATTGACTTAGCCTCTTATCCTTGCTACACTAGTGATAGGAAATTTCTGGAGGCGAGTGTTTATGGCTCATATTTTACTCATCGAAGACAATAGTGATATTCATGAAATTCTAAAAGAACTTTTTCAGAAGGAACACACGGTTTATTCTGCCTATTCGGGGACGGAGGGCATTTCGCTGTTTGAGCGGGAGGAGATTGATTTGGTTCTTCTGGACATCATGCTGCCGGGTAAGAATGGCGATGAAGTGTTGAAGGAAATTCGCAGCAGCAATGCTACGGTGCCAGTGGTTATGCTGACAGCCCTTGGTGAGAAAGCGCTGGTTAGCCAGTATCTGCTGAATGGTGCTAATGATTATATTGTCAAACCCTTCAATCTGGATGAGGTTTTTGCCCGTATCACCGTGCAGCTGCGCAGCCAGCAAGCTTTGACTGGCGAGGAAGAAGGCCAGTCCTTTAAAAATATCCGTCTGCTCAAGGCTACCTTTGAGGCGGTCTGTGGTGAGAAAAGCGTCCGTCTGAGCAAGAAAGAATATCATATCCTCCAGCTCTTGCTCCGTCATCCCAAGAAGATCTACACCAAGGAAGAGCTCTTTGAGCAGGTCTGGGAAGAGTGTTATCTGCCTGGGGATAATACCCTGAATACCCACCTCAGCAATCTACGTAAGAAACTGGCCCAGTTGGACCCAACAGAGGAATACATAGAGACTGTTTGGGGACTGGGTATCCGGCTCAAGGAGGACTGATATGTTGGTGTTAGTCATTTTATTTGCCCTTATCAGTCTGTTTCTGGGCATTGGTTTCATACGCTATCATCTGGCGGTCAAGGATGTGGCTCAGCAGATTCGTCGGAAGCGGCAGACAGGGAGCCAGAATCGTCTGGCTCCTGCTGCTCATGCCCCCAGTATTTTGGAATTGACAGAGGAAGCAGAGCTGCTCTTTCGGGAGCTAGAAAAGACGACCTTTGTCGTCCAGCAGGAAAAGAAGACGCTGGATATGGCTATCAGTAATATTGCCCATGATATCCGCACCCCTCTGACCATTGCCAGTGGCTACACCCAGCAGCTGCTGAAGGATGATAGTCAGGAAAGTCAGCAGCTAGTCAAAATTGCAGATAGTCTGGGAATGGTATCCAAACGACTAGAAGCCTTGATGGAGTACCGCCGGCTGATGGAGGGAGCTATACGAGCCAATGTCCAGCCGACAGATATATCTCAGCTGGTAACCCAGCAGCTTTTTACCTATTATGATGCCTTTCAGAAAGCCCAGATTGACCTGCAGGTAGAGCTGGCTGAAGGTCTAGAGCTAGAGACAGACCCAGAAATTTTAGAGCGCATTGTCCAAAATATGATAAGCAATGTCCTCAAGCACGGCCGTAAGTCCGCCAGCATTTCTCTGAAAAAAGAGGGCGAGCATTGTATCTTTACCGTCAAAAATATCGTCCAGCAGCCTATCCAATATCTGGATAAGCTGACCAATCGCTTTTACTCAGAAAATCTATCCAGCAGTGAGGAGTCTTCAGGGCTGGGGCTCTACATCACCCAGCAGTTAGTCGAAATCCTAGGCGGGGACTTGACAATGAAAGCCGAGGCCGACTGGTTTGAACTAGTTGTGACTTTGTAGAGGATAGTGTATGATGAGTGAAAATACTTTTTTAAAGGAGTGAAATGCAACCGAATTATCGTATTACAGAGAAGATATTAAACCTAGTTCAGAAAATATCTGAACTGACGACTCAACTTTCGATTGAAAAACGTAAGCTGTATTTGCGGAAGGAAAACCGAATCCGATCTATTCAATCATCACTTGCTATTGAGAATAATAGCTTATCACTAGAACAGGTAACGGACATCATTGAAGGCAGGCATGTACTTGGTCCGTTAAAAGATATTCATGAGGTGCAAAATGCCTATGAAGCCTATGAGCGAGTGTTCAGGCTCAACCCTTATAGTCTGGATGATTTTCTCCTAGCACATGGCTTGCTGACTAAGGATTTAGTCAAGCGGTCGGGACAGTTTCGGCTAGGGGATGTTGGAGTCTATGATGGCGAGGGGAGAGTAGTTCATGTTGGGGCTAGACCACAGTTTGTCCCCAATTTGGTCAAGGATTTATTCAAATGGGCAGAGCAAAGCGAGGTCTCGGCCATTGTTAAGTCCTGTATCGTTCACTTTGAGTTAGAGATTATTCACCCTTTTGAAGATGGTAATGGGCGAATGGGACGTCTATGGCAGAGTCTGATTCTCAGTCAATGGAATCCAATTTTTGAATGGCTACCAGTAGAATCAGTTATTTATGCTCATCAGCAGGGGTATTATGATGCCTTGACCATCAGCAATGATACCAATGACTCTACAGTATTTACCGAGTTTATGTTGCAGGCCATACTAGAAACACTAGAAGAATACCAAGAAAAAGCAGATGAAGATGCAGACAGGATACTTCACAAGACATTAAAGCCAAGAGAGTTAGAAATTTATCAGCTGATAAAAGCTTACTTGGAGGAACATTCACAAATAGCTAATGCAAAAGTACAAGAGATTACAGGATTAAGCGAGGCTACAACCCGTAGATATTTGAATATATTTGTAGAATTCGGTCTTCTGAAAACAAGTGGAACAACGCGGGATAGGGTCTATCAGTTAGCTTAAAAATCCGCTCAAAATCCGCTCAAAATCCGCTCAAAATCCGCTCATAAACCTCAGCCAATTTTCGAATTGGCTGAGGTTTATTTTTAGATTAAATCAAAGAAAGCTATGATAAATATGCCTTTTTGTTTTGTGATCTGAAAAGCAAGTCATCTCAGCGAGGTCATTTTACCAGTCAAAGTGAAAAATCAGTCAACTGCTCTAAACCCTTGATATAACTGACTTGCAACTGACAGTTGACAATGATTCCAAGTTCAATCACTCAAAAAGCAACTAGATTTTTTCTTTATTCCAAGTCCAGTCGCTAGAAAGGCAACTGGCTTTTTTGTTAATCTGAAAGCAGAAGCCAAGTTTTTGATTTCGGAATGAACGAGTCGCTGTCTTTGAAGATTTGGATCAAAAACTTGAGTTTAATTATATTATAAGGAGGTATTCTCATGAATATAGAAACAACTATCAAACCACAACCCAAACTAATTTTGCCTTTCCTGGCCTGGAATTTCGGCTGGACCTGGGGCTTTTTGCTGACGGCCATCCTGCTCAAAAATCTCTGGCTGGAAAATCCTCCGACAGCCTACCTAGTATTTGAAGGTATCGTGGCCAGTCTGGCCTTTTTCGGCCCGCTAGTAGCCAGTCTGATTGTGCTCAAAGTGAAAGGTTTTAATGCTATCTTTTCCTTTATCTTCTCAGGCAGGAAGGGAACTTGGCTCTACCTGCTCATCTTTAGCGGGGGGATGGCCGCGACTTTCGCTTTGGCTGCTGGCGGCAGAATAGAGGGCAGTATTTTGGCTGGATTTGTCGGATCTTTTCTCTACCTTACGATTATGGCAGGCGGCATTGAAGAGCCGGGCTGGCGGGGTTTCCTGCAGCCGGCCTTGGAGCAAAAGTTTTCTTTTCCTCTGGCCAGTGCCATTACCGGTATCATCTGGGCCGTCTGGCATCTGCCTCTTTGGTTCTATGACCGAGTTGCCGACCGAAGCCAGGACCCCTTCCTGATTTATCTGGTTTTCTGCATCATCTTATCCGTCTGGCTGGCCGCATTGTATAAGAAGACCAAATCGGTCATCGCCTGTGATATTTTTCATGCACTCTATGACATCCTTGTCGCTCTCTTTATTGGTATTAGTCAAGCTTATAACCTTGATTTTTCTCAAGCCAATCCCCTCTTTTTCCTTGGCGGGGTGGCCGTTTTGACCCTTTACAGCATCTATCTCTGGTATCGAACCGATAAGGAGGAAAAATACCTGACAGATGATAAAAAAGAATAGTAATGGCTGGCTTCTATTTCTCATTCTTTAGAAATATTTTAGAATTGCTTGATAAATATTTGAAATTTAGCCCTTATAATAAAGAGAAAGAAGTGTTAGACAGAAAGGAAACCGCCTATGCTTAAAATTTTGTGCAAAATTGTTTTTAGAAGCCTTGCTTTTGCTATAAATGATTAGGATAAATTGCTTAAAATCCTCGCTTTTACTATAATTTGTTAGGGAAAATGCTGTAGAATCCCACTTTCACTATAATGGATTGGGAAAAAGGAGAAACCATGAATAAAACCATTTTTATCTGGCTCTTGACAGTCTTTAGTCTGGGCCTGCTCAGAGTCGAGAGTGTCCAGGCAGCAGAAGTACAGCTGCCGTCAGGCACGCCGGCCAGTCAAATCAGTCAGAAAATCGAGGACTTTGTCAAGGAACACGAAAAGACGACTGCCGGTATGGAAACGGCAGTCTTCGACACCAAGGGCAGCATCTACCGGGGCAACTTCGGCTACATGGACAAGGAAAAGGGCGTCAAAGCCGATGACGATAGTGTTTTCGAGTGGGGCTCCGTTACCAAGCTGACCGTCTGGGTTTCTGTCATGCAGCTCTGGGAAGAGGGCAAGATCGACCTTGAAGAAGACATCCGCACCTATCTGCCGGAGGGCTTTCTCAAAAACCTCCGCTACGATAAGCCCATCACTGTGCTGGATCTGATGAACCACCAAGCAGGATTTGAGGAGTCTTCTCATGCTTTTATGGAAAATAAAGGTCAGACTCTTGAGGAGATCTTGGCGGTCGGTCAGCCGGCCCAGATCTTTGAGCCCGGTACCATGACGGGCTATTCTAACTGGTCTACCGGCCTGGCTGCCTATATCGTGGAGCGGCTTTCCAGTCAGAGCTTCGCCGACTATGTTCATGAGCATATCTTCCAGCCGCTGGACATGGATAAAACCTCACTCTTACCCGACTTTGCCGATAATGCCTATGTGCAGGAAAAGCGCAAGGAAGAACTGACTTATGATACAGAAGGGAAATCTCTGGGCCTCAACTACATGAAAATGGGTCTCTATCCTGCTGGCGATGCAGCTGGCACCATGGAAGATTTCCTGAAGTTTGCTCAGGCGCTTTTGAAGAAAGAGAAGCTCTTCCAACGTTCTGAGACTTGGACCACCCTTTACACAGCGACCTCGACCTATCCGGAGACCGATCTGCCGCTCAATCTGCACGGCTTCTGGACCCAGGAGTATGGTACGACAGTTGTCGGCCACGGCGGGAATTCTTTTGGCTTCTCCTCTTATCTCCTGCTGGACCTGAAAAATGGCATCGGCATGACCATCATGACCAATCAAAAAAATGAGCAGGTTTATAATTATGAGATGCCGGAGCTGGTCTTTGGCCCCAAGAAAAAGACGGATAAGGCTACCTTTGAAAATTTCCAGCCCGGCTATTATCAGTCAGCCCGCTATTTTGCCAGCGGTCCTCTGTCTATTTCCAGAGCCATTACCCCATATGTGGGGAAATCGGCGGACAATCTGCTCTTGGCCCAGAACTATGCGGTCGTCAGTGGTCAGGGAGACCAGGTCAAGGTGACGGCAGCCTACGGTGATTTCTTCAGAATCAAGGACAGTGATCTCTTGAAAGACTGGGGCATGCTAGCCCTGGCTGCTATGGCAGCAGTCGTGAGCTTGCTGACCTTCCTCCTGCGGGGCGGCCTGGACCTCTTCCGCTTGGTCTTCAAAAAAGGTCCGTCCAAAACACCGAAAAATCTGCGGGTCTGGACCTATGTAAGCTCGGCGGCTGTCTTGGCTGTAGTTCTTAACCTTGCCCTCTTATTTACTGCTCAGCCTACTGATACCAGCATTTTAGCCAGCTGGCGCTTCATGGTCTTTGCCGGACTGGGCTTGTTACTGGCCGGCTGTACGCTTTATCCGCTGGTAAGCAAGACTAGGAAAGGACTGAGCAAGGGCCGAATTTTCCTGACAGCCTTGACCAGCCTGTCCGCCCTGGCTGTTGTCGCCAATATTCTTTATTGGTCCCTCTATCAGTGGTGGGTGCTGTAACTTTGAAAATTATGTTTATATTCCTAGAAACTCAAAACTAAAAATGAAAGGAAAGTCTCATGATGAATGAAACAACGATCAAACCACAACCAAAACTAATTTTGCCGTTCCTAGCTTGGAACTTCGGCTGGACATGGGGATTCTGGCTGCTGGACATTATCCTCAAAAACCTTTGGCCAGACAGCCCACCTACAGCCTATCTTGCTCTTGAAGCTATTCTAAATGGTATTGCTATGTTTGGGCCTATGCTGGCCAGCCTGATTGTACTGAAAAAGAAAGGCTTCAAGGCCATTTGCTCCTATCTCTTTTCAGGCAAGAAAGAGACTTGGCTCTACTTGCTAATCTATGGTGGCGGTTTGACCGCCTTCTATGCCCTAGCTTCTGGTGGCAAGCTGGTAGACGGCGCTTTAGTAAGCTTTCCTTGGTTTTTTATCTATTGTATTGTCCTATCGGGCGGGATTGAAGAATTCGGCTGGCGTGGCTTCCTACAGCCGGCCTTGGAGAAAAAGTTTTCTTTCTTTGTCTCTACCTTGATGACCGGTATTATTTGGGCCATCTGGCATATTCCTCTCTGGTTTTACGATCGCTTTTATGATCGAAGCCATGATCTTTTCTCAGTTTTTATCGTTTTCAGTATCCTTCTCTCCTTCTGGCTTGCTGCACTTTATAAGAAGACCCAGTCTGCCCTTGCTTGTAATATCTTTCATGCGCTCTCCAACACCCTCATTCCGACTTTTGTTGGGATAGCTCAAGCTAACAATCAATTGGATTTCTCTCAAGTCAATCTCTTCTTTTACTTTGGAGGTGTGATTCTCCTGACGCTTTATAGTATCTATCTCTGGTATCGGACGGATAGGGAGGAAAAAGCTCTTCCGTCTAAAGAAGAAATCTAGCATTTTACGAAGAGGTGACAATCAGACTTTGCAGTCTCTCCGCCTTGTGCTATAATAAGTGTCAATGAAAGAAAGTATAAAAAATAAGAAAGAATAGGTAAAACAATCCATGAATCTATCAGACAGAATCCAGTACCTGCGAAAAGCGCGGGGCATTTCTCAGGAGGGGCTAGCCGACCAACTCGGTGTGTCCAGACAGGCCGTTTCCAAGTGGGAGAGCGAGCAGAGTATGCCTGATTTGGATAAGATCATTTCCATGAGTGACTATTTTGAGGTGACCACAGACTATCTGCTCAAGGGAATTGAGCCTGTAGTCCAGAAAGAGGAAGAGCAGTCAATCAAGTACAGGAGAATAGCCAGCAATATTTGCTATCAGCTCTCTCTTGGCTTTATCGGTCTGGGCATCATCCTCTCCATTATCCTAGCTGATTTTCTCAAGATTAGTGTCTTGCTAACGCCGGTGCTGATTGTTCAGGGAGTAGGGCTGCTGGTGTGGGGAACGGGCCGCAATCTATCCGAGGTAAGACCTTCTTTTCAGGTTAAGCTAGCCTTGATTTTATTCTTGCTCTTTGTCCCCCTCGGATTTCTATCTAATGTTCTTTTTCCTATGGGCAAGATCTTTCCATATCCGACCAGTCTGGCAGCTAGTCTTGCCTTTGTCACTTTCTACCTTATCCTAGGAGTCTGCATCAGTCTGTTCTTGAAAAAGCAAGATTGGAAGCAGTGAAAGAAAGCCGATAAAGAGGGCTAGACCAGAAAGGGTGAAATCTGCTCATCATCCAATTAAAATCCGCTCAAAAAAACTCAGCTAATTTAGTGATTAGCTGAGTTTTTATTTTACAAATCTCTCTTTTTCAGTGTAGCCAGTCCTGCTAAGCTAAAGACCGTGATCAGACTGAGAGCAAAGATAGCTGTTTTGATGATGACACTTGGTATTGAAGCGTCTCCGTAGACGAACTCCATCTTGATAGCCTTGAACCATTCATTATTGGCATCAACCATTTGACTAGGGAGGCCGAGTAAGATGTAGGTCATGATATAGGTGATAAAGACGACACTATAGTTTCGAGTCAAGTAGAGGACAAAGCTGGTAATGCAGTACCAAGCATAGGTACAGATGACCTGCATGACAAAGAGTATTGCGAATTGTCCCCAGAAATTATCTGGCAGGGTTCCCATATTACCACCGGTTCGGACAAATTCGATGACAATACCAAAAATGTAGAGTAGTATGAACTGCATAGGAAGTAAGCTACCGATAGTCAGTGATTTAGAGAAGTAATACTGGGTCCGAGTCTTGCCTGTAGTCAGGTTATTGTGATAAAGTTTGTCATTGAGATCAACACCGAGAAGCAAGCTAGTCATGACATTGCAGGCAATAAAGAGCATGCCGCTGTTGTAGGAGACGACATCTATGGCAAAAAAGATACCGTTGTCGGAACTAACAACTTTGGAAGTGAAAATGCCGAGGAGAATTCCAAAGATGCAGAAAGCCTGCACTCCCCAGAATCCTACGGAGCGGAAGAGACGGTAGTAATCCGCCTTGATACTATTAAACATGAGTGTTTCCTCCTTGTTGGTTGATTAAGTCTGTAAAGTATTTTTCTAAGTCTTTGTGGGCGTAGTAGATTTCCCCGATTGGGATGTCGGCTAGGACTAGTTCCTTGGCAATCTTGCGAATTTCTTGTACTTGGCCAGAAATATGCAGCTCATCTTCCTTGTTACTTGGTCTGAGCTGGTAGCCGAGCTTGTCTTGCACTAAATGAGCAGCTTGCTTGATATTATCCGTTTTGAGGATGATATAGTCGCCGCTTTCTCGGTCAAATTCTTCCTTAGACAGCTCCTTGATGAAATGCCCTTGATTGATAAAGCCAAAGCGAGTTGCTACTAGATAAAGCTCGGACAGGATATGGCTGGAAATGATGATGGTGATGCCTAATTCTTGATTGAGGCGCTTGACCATTTCTCTAAATTCCTGAATCCCAACTGGGTCTAAACCATTAATGGGCTCGTCCAGGATGAGCATGTCGGGACGCCCCAAAATGGCAATGGCAATGCCCAACCGCTGTCTCATCCCCAGAGAGAAATTGCGGAATTTCTTCTTTCCAGTATCGGTCAGGCCGACATATTGAAGGGTTTCTTTGATGACTTTGTCAGCATTTGGAATGCCCCGGTCGGTACAGTAGTAACGCAAGTTTTCATAGGCCGACATGTGGGCATGAGCTACAGGGGTCTCGATAACAGATCCAGTATGGCTGAGGGCTTTTGTCCATTCCTGTTGGTTTTGAGAGCCCAGAACAGACACGGTCCCTCCGCTAGGATAGATGACTTGCGTGATGATTTTGATCAGAGTGGTCTTACCAGCACCGTTTTTTCCGATGAGACCGTAGATCTCTCCTTTCTTGATGGAAAGACTGACATCTTTCAGTGCATATTGATCTCCGTATTTTTTAGTGAGTCCTTTCACTTCTAAAACATTTTGCATGATGTTTCTCCTTTAATTACTTTGTTTATACTTTTAGTATACAAACTAAATTTCAAATATTTCTCAAGAAATTCTAAAATATTTCTAAAGAAATTTAAAATTGAAAAGATTAAAATGAGCCAGTCAAGAACTAGCTCATTTTCAACTATAAATCCTTTTTGTGGAAAGTATAAAGACTTGCTGCGGTGAAGACTGTTCCTAAAAACAGGGCGATTAGAACAATTCTCAAGGTTACACCGTTGCTTTGGAGCGTCTCAAAATCAAAGCTCATGGTGAAATGCTGTAGCCACAGAGACTTGGGATAAAGTTGCGCAAGAGCTCCGGTTAGGGATGCGCAGAAAAGGTAACCTCCCAAAGCAGCAATCATAGATTTACTCAGATAAAGAATAAAGGAGATAATAGCTGTCCAAGCAATGACAGTCAGACACTGCACAAAGAATAGAAGAATAAACTGAAGCAGGAAGGTGGCGGATAAATCACCAATACCGTTTAGAATGGCCGCCAGGATAAAGTTGATGCTATAATAGAGAGCCAACTGCAGGAACGTTACGCAGACCATGACTAGGGCTTTAGAGACGAAGAAACTGGTACGGGAAACGCCGCTGGTTAAAGTATTCTTGTAAAGCTGCTTGTTCAGATCTGTCCCGATGACGACCATAGAGAGGATAATGATGATAAATGTATTATTACCGATAGCGTTGGACACCGCTTGTATAAGCTGGACGGCATTTAATTTGCCAAAGACTGCGCTCAAGGTCGTCAGTAGAAAGATGAATTCGGTAATCCAAACAGCCTTGGAACGAAAGAAACGGTAAAAATCTGCTTGAAAAGTATGTAACATGTTTTTTTCTCCTTACTGGACTAAATCTGTAAAGTATTTTTCTAAATCTTTGTGAGCTGCATAGATACCATTGACATGAATGTTGGATAGGACCAACTCCCTGTTGATGTCATTTAGTTCCTGTTCTTGGGCGACAATGTGCAGTTCGTCAGGCTTATCAGCATCCTTGAGCTGATAGTGGAGCTTGCCTTGGATGAGGTTGGCAGCCTGGTCTCTATCGCTGGTTTTGAGGACGATATAATCTTCGCTGGCTCGGTCAAAGTCGTCTTTGGTGAATTCTGCAACAAGTCGTCCTTGGTCAATCACTCCAAACTTGGTGGCTACCAGATAAAGCTCAGACAAGATGTGGCTGGAAATAATAAAAGTAATCCCTAACTCTTGGTTGAGTCGCTGAATCATCAGTCGAAATTCCTTGATGCCAAGCGGATCAAGGCCGTTGATGGGCTCGTCTAAAATCATGAGTTCAGGCTTACTGATAAGTGCAATAGCGATTCCTAGACGCTGCTTCATTCCTAGCGAAAAGTTGCGGAATTTCTTTTTACCAGTATTGCTCAATCCGACATAGGCCAGGGTTTCCTTGATGAGCTGGTCAGGTTTGGCAATCTGGTGGACCTTGCAGTAGTAGTTGAGATTTTGATAAGCAGTCATCTGATTGTAAGCAACTGGTGTTTCGATGACGGTTCCTATCTTGCGCAGGGCTTCATTCCATTCCTTAGAGTTCTGTGAACCAAAGACAGAAACGGTTCCGCTGTTGGCATGAATGAGCCGGCTAATGGTCTTGAGAAGAGTGGTTTTGCCAGCTCCGTTCTTGCCAATCAGTCCATAAATATCGCCTTTCTGGATCGAAAGGCTCACATGATCAAGGGCATATTGCTGGCCATATTGTTTGGTAACTTGCTTTACTTCTAAAACAGTTTGCATGGTATATTCTCGCTTTCTTAGGTTTGATTTTAGTATACAAGCTAGATTTCAAATATTTCTCAAGAAATTCTAAAATATTTCTAAAGAAATGCAGAACCAATCCAAAAGCAATAAAAAAGCAGCCAAAGGGCTGACTGCTTAAATTTATAAGTCCCTGTGCTGGAAGGCTTGGTAACCACCTAAGAGAGAACCAGCTAGGATTAAGAGTAAAAATAGTTCAGAATTTAACTGAGGGAAAACGATGACGAGGCTAGACTGAAGCATAATCAGGGCGAAAAAGCCGAGATAGCTGGCTAGGGTGGAGCGGGTCAGATAGAGGAGACAGGTAACTACGGAACTGCAGGTCATAATAAAGAGAAAGGAGCGAAAGAAAGACAAGGAAAAGCTCCATAAAAAGTTCTTTGGCATAGTCCCAAGTCCGTGGAAGAGGCTCCCAAAGATAAAGGCTATAGCAAAGGCTGCCGCCATTTGCAAGATGATAATTGTGACAAGAACAGCTATTTTGGATAGGTAAAATTCTTTCCGAGAAATCCCGCCGGCTAATATATTTTTGTATAGTTTTCTGGTCAGGTCGCGACCTAACAGAAAGATGATAAGCACAAGGACAGTAATCATGACAAAGGGCAGGAAGTCTTTAGCAAGCTGCCCGAGAGCTTCAAATCCTGTCCAACCTTGGATGACTATATCTTCTGGATCAGAAGACGTAGAGATATAAAAATTAAAGTTGCTTTCACCAAGAGAGCTGATGAAAATGAGAAAAAAGAGCAGCCCTTCTATTAGCCAAAAAGGTTTGGAGCGGACAAGTTGGTAGAGTTCCGCCTGAATAGTATGTAACATGAAATCTCCTCTGAATGATTAAGATTGTTCCTGCTTTTTATAAATCTTTCTTTTTGAAAACCATCAGCCCGCCACCTAGAAAGAGCAGGGTGACCGTTACCACTGTCAGGATAGCCTTGATAACAGCCCCGCCATCTGCTGCCATATCTGTGTTAAAACGCATGGTCAGATAGATCAGCCATTCATTGTCCGGATAAAAGATGAGGGGAATAGTCAGTAAGGTACCGCCAAGGAAATAGGTCAGAAAGATAGATACAATCGAGTGACTGGCATAGAGTACAAAAGAAATGATGGCAATCCATGTAATCGTGCTGAGAAATTGAACGAAGAGAGCAGCTCCCAGCTGAGGCAAAAAAGAGCTGGGGGCGCTGCCAATTCCGTTGGACAGACTAGCGGTCACAAAGGAGATTGATAAAATCAGCAGGAAATGAAAAGCTGCGATGCTAACGCAGACAAAGAATTTAGAAAAATAATAGCTGAGCTTAGAGATGCCGTAGCTCAGACAGTTTTTATAAAGTTTCCGAGACAGGTCCACTCCAAGGACCATACCGATACCAATGATGGTGAAAAAGAGCAGACCGTCTGTATTGCCTGCAAAATAGTCCAGAGCTTGAAGTCCAGTTAGTTTTCCTAGAGCTTGAGTAGCAGCCTCATTTCTGGAGATATTTGCTCCAAAATGAATATTTGCTTGGAAGAAAGTTGCTGAGAAAATCACACAGAATAATAAAAACTCAGTAATCCAAAAGCCTTTTGAACGCATGAGCCGGTAAAAATCGGCTCGAATGAAATCCATCATGATAAACCTCCCTTTTTCATTCGACCAGGTCAGTAAAGAAGTTTTCTAGGTTTTGTCGTGCATAGTAAATCTCCTGCACTGGTATATCTGCAACCGCAAGTTCCTTGACAATCTTGCTAATCTCATGCGAATGGGTGAAGATATGAATCTCGTCAGAAGCATTGACCACCTTGATACGATGCATGAGCTGGTCGTGAATCAGCCGGCTGGCTTCTTCCAACTGCGACGTTTTAAGCACGATATAGTCTTCGCTCTGTTCTTCAAACTCCGCCTTGGAAATCTCGCGAATCAGCCGTCCTTCCTCGATAATGCCGAACCGGGTCCCCACTAAGTAGAGTTCAGACAGGATATGGCTGGAGATGATAAAGGTCATGCCCAACTCTTCGTTTAGCCGCTGCACCAGCTGGCGGAATTCCTTGATGCCGACTGGATCCAGGCCGTTGATAGGCTCGTCCAGTATCATCAGGTCAGGTCTGGTAAGAAGCGCGATAGCCAGACCCAGCCGCTGTTTCATTCCGAGTGAGAAGTCGCGGAATTTCTTCTTGCCCGTATCTGTCAAGTCCACGTATTCTAAGGTTTCACGGATGACCTTGTCCGCATGGGGAATATGGCGGAGCTTGCAGTAGTAGCTAAGATTTTCATAGGCTGTCAGGTGGTTGTGAGCGACCGGTGTTTCGATGACCGATCCGACCCGTTTGAGGCTCTGCGTCCATTCTTGATAGGTCTGAGAGCCAAAAAGGGAGACATTGCCACTGCTTGCTTCCAAGAGCTGGGTGATGACCTTGATCAGAGTGGTCTTTCCGGCCCCGTTCTTGCCAATTAAACCGTAAATATCTCCTTTTTTTATCGTCAGACTCACATCGGTCAGAGCGTACTGCCGGCCGAATTTTTTGCTGACTTGCTGTAAAACCAAAACATTTTCCATGATCAATTCTCCTTTTCATGATGTTAGGAGAGAAAACTCCTCTTCTTATTAATTAGTATAGCGCCAAATTTTCAAATATTTATAAAGAATTTCTCAAATATTTCTAAAGTTTTTGATGAGGATTAAAAGCAAGTGGCAAATTGTGGAACTCTTAATCTTCAATCTCCAGCTCGTACAGTCCTCTGACTGCATTGCAGGCGTAGATTTTCTCAGCCTGAGCTAGGTCAGCCAGAGTTAAAACTTTCTCAGTAGCTTGACCCTTATCTAATAACTGCTGACGGTAGATACCCTTGAGCAGGCCAAGTTCAGTTGGAGGCGTGTAAAGCTTGCCATCTAGCTCCAGCAGCAGATTGCCGATAGAAGTTTCCAGTAGCTGGCCTTGAGCATTGTAGTAAATCTGTTCTTGCTGCTCCAAGGTCAGATGTGGCCGATGACTGGTTTTGAAATAGGTAAAGGGCTGGGCTAGATTGGCTGGCTGCTCGACCAGTTTTGCCTTTCTGAAAGTATCCGTTAGTGGAAGTAGAGGAGTCGTTTCTAGTTCAATACTGCCGTCTTTTTTTAGAGCTATACGCAGCCTGTAATCCTGTTCTTTATTCAGCTGAGTGCAGGTTTCTTCTAGCTCTTGCTTCAGTTTGTCTTGGTCAAAAGGATAGGCGAAGTAGCCGGCTGCTTCTGTCAGTCTTTGCAGGTGCTGCTCTTGCCAGGTTAACTTTCTATTTGTCACTTTTCCTGTAGAAATCAGGTCGAATCGCGGATTCTTTCGATAGAGGACGGCAGATTTTTGCTGGGTTTCGATGTATTCAGATTTCCAGGTGCTGTCCCAAGTGATGCCGCCGCCAACGCCATAGATGGCTTTCCTTCCCTCCAGCTGAATGGTGCGGATGGCGACGTTGAAAATCCGTCTCTGGTCTGGCAGGCAGATGCCGACTGTACCGCAGTAGACCCCGCGGGCGGCTTTTTCTGTTGCCTTGATGATTGCCATGGTCGAAATCTTAGGCGCGCCTGTGATGGATCCGCAAGGAAAGAGCGCTCGGAAAAGCTCAGCCAGCCCGACTCCCTCATGTAGCTGGCTTTTAATGGTAGAGGTCATCTGCCAGACTGTAGAGTATTGCTCAACGCTGCAGAGACGCTCAACCTGCTCGCTGCCCGTCTGAGAAATGCGATTCATATCATTACGCAGCAAATCGACAATCATCATATTCTCTGCTCGGTTTTTGGCATCCTGGGCCAGCCATGCAGCCTGCTCTCTATCCTGCTCTAAAGTCAGTCCCCGATTGGTGGTTCCTTTCATCGGACGAGTGGTCAGTTGACCTCGGTGCTCCTCGAAAAAGAGCTCGGGACTGATGGACAAGATGGCGGTCTCATCATGCTCTACATAGGCATTGTAGGCCGCATTTTGCTCAACGACCAGCCTGTTGTAAATAGCCAAGCTATCCTCAGGATTGAGCTCCGCGCACAGCTGTACCGTGTAGTTGACCTGATAGGTATCGCCCTGGCGGATATGATGATGAATAGTCTCGATAGCCTTCCGGTACTCTTGCTCAGAAGTCAGCCCCTGCCAAGCTGCTGGCATTTCCACTTCCTCATAGGTCAAGGGAATGGCAGCCTGTTCGGCCTTATCATGGATAGTAAAGTAGAGGAGGTATTCTTTCTGGAGCGGATCCGAATAAACTTGGAACTTTTCCTCAAAGGCTGGAGCTGCTTCATAGCTGACATAGCCGACAGCATAGTATCCTTTCTCCTGCCAACCCTCAATCTCTGTCAAAAGTTCTTCCACCTGGTCAAGACGACGAGTCTTTAGCTCCTTGATAGGATTCGTAAAAATCAGGCGTTGGCCTAACTGCTTAAAATCAATAATTGTTTTCTTGTGCATAAAGTTATTTTATCATAAGATAATTTGAATGAAAACGGATTTATCGGATGTGACAGTCATTCTTTTATAATGGTTGACAGATTAGAAAGTAGCTAGGTATACTATTTTAAAAAAGAAAGAATGAGATTGCTATGAAGTCAAAGAAATTGTTATTGGTAAATGGAATTACTGGAATTTTAGGAGGCCTCATCATCCTTTACGCTTCTTCTCAGAGATGGCACTGGGAAATAGTTGCTTTAGTTCCCAAAATGGTCGAAAACTCTGACTGGGGCGTCCTGATCATACTGATCAGCTTGCTGTTTCTTTGTCTTTCCCTAGCCGGAATGGCTCATTATAGTGAAGAATCAAGAGTCAATAAGACAAGCCATAAGTTTCTCTTCTTTGCTTTTCTTGCAGGAGTTATTCCATTTTTTGGGGACTTGGCCGGCGTTCTAGCTATCATATCGGGGATTTTTTATCTTCAAGATGTACTCAAATTCAAGAGCGATGACAAAACAGACTGACCTCTATGTTCCATCCTTCCTCCCGCTCGAAAGGCCTAGAAAATTATGATAAAATAAGGAAATGACAAAACCTTAAAAGGAAGCCTTATGAAAAAAATAAATGAATCTTATAAACTGATTGTCTTTGCGGCGCTCGCTCTGGCTCTGGTTCTCTATATCGGGAACATCTGGTCTGGTCTGCAGAGTCTGACTTCGGTTTTTTCGCCCATTATATTAGGTGGAGTTCTAGCCTTTATCTTTAATGTCCCGATGAAGAAACTGGAAGACTTCTTGGACAAATGCCGAGTCCCTCAGAAGTTGCAGCGCGGTTTGGCCTTAATTTTAGAGGTGCTGATTTTAGCTCTCATTATGACAGGGATTGTTTCTATTGTCGTGCCGACTTTGACCACAGCGGTCAATCAGCTGAGCGCAACAATCGGCAAGGTAGCGCCTCAGGTAGCCAAGTGGCTGCAGCAGTCTGGCTTGCTTTCCTCTAGCCAGCTGAAAGATTTGACAAAGCAGCTGCAAAATAGCGATATTGTCAACCGAGCCATCTCTCTTCTGGGCAGTCTGACAGGCAATATCTCTGCCATCTTTGGCAATTTCTTCTCTGTCATCATGTCTATCTTCCTCATGTTTGCCTTCTTGAGCAGCAAAGAGCATTTGCAGTCAATCACTAGCCGCCTCCTGCAGGTACTGCTTCCTGAGAAGGCTGTGAAACGCCTATCCTATGTCGGTTCTGTCATTGTTGAGACCTATGATAAGTTTCTGATGGGGCAGATGATCGAGGCCGTCATTGTCGGTGTTTTGGTCTTTGTCGCCTACTCTCTGACAGGCCTGCCTTATGCAGCCTTGACAGGAGTTTTGGCTGGAGTGCTCTCTTTCATTCCCTACATCGGGCCTTTCTCAGCTTGTGCTCTAGGAGCTATCTTTATCTTCACCGACAGCCCTTGGAAAGCTCTTCTTTCAATCGCAGTCTTTCAGGGAGTGCAGCTGATTGAGGGCAATGTTATCTATCCGCGCGTGGTCGGCCAGTCCGTCGGTCTCCCAACTCTCTTTACCCTAGCCGCCGCCCTGATTGGGGGCAACCTCTTTGGCTTGGTCGGCATGATTTTCTTCACGCCTATATTCGCAGTTATCTACCGCTTGGTTAGAGAGTTTGTTGTGGAGAAGGAGGAGAGGAATGAAAGTGGAGAAGTTGCCTAATTACTTAGACGATAAATTTTCAAAAATAGGAGCTTAATTATGAAATGGAGTAAAACCAAGAGTCTTATTACACTGCTAGTATTAGCAGGTTTATCTTTGGTATCTTGGACTCTCTACCTCTACTGCAATAAACAATATTACGGACAGTTCTTTCAGTATTCGGGTAAAGCAAAGATTGATAATTATGAAATTATTGCGGATGGTGCAGGCGCTATTGTCCATTGGACTTCAATAACCCCAGAAGAAGATAAAAAGATGGCTGAGTTCGGTAGTCATTTTCGTGACAAAATTGACCAAAAAAGTTCTCGCTATATTCTGCGGCAGAACGTTAAACTGAAAGAGCTTCCCTATCGTCTGATGGAAAGACCATCTGACGGTGCCTATTGGACTCTTAGTGTCTATCGTATCAATGACAAAAAACTTGAAGAAGAAAAGGAGATAGATCTCTACAAAGTTGTAGAGAATTACAATTCTAATTATTTACCAGCAGAACTAGGAGGAATTTACACTTGGCAAGGTCAAGACTATTTATGGATACAAATACGAGATTTAGAGAATCCTCAGGAAACAAGGCCGCTTTTCCTTAATCTAAAGAGTAGAAAAATGGAGGAAATTGAGATTTTAGCTCAAGATTACGTGAGAAAACCTTTTATAAGGCTAGCGACTAATTGGGACCAAAAAGCAAGTGGCATTTATACCACTACTCCCGGTGGAGAAGTTCGAATAGATAAATCCGTTTTAGGACAGACTCAGTTTGATAGTAGTTCGAAGGCTTACAAGCTTCTAGAAAAAAAAGGAACAACAGTGTATTTATTACACTCGCAGAACAGTGCAGAAGGTTTTAGTAGGGAGGCAGCTGTCTACAGTCTACTTATGCCGGATACTGTGAATGTATATGAAGCTGTGACCATTCCTCCAGAGGTGTCTGTCGACAGTCAGGAGCATATCGTCAACTCTAAAGAAGAGTTTGACAGATACTATGATATTGAAAAGGCTAAAAAGCTGTATCATGAAACAGAGTAAGTAATACAAGATATTATAGAAACCAACGAGATTTTATTCTCGCTGGTTTTTCTTTTTCCAAGGTCATAACTTCTACCTATAGCAAACAATAATTTTAGTCAATGGAAGTTGAAAAATAAGCTTTTGTGTTTGTAGAGAGAATCGGGTTATAGTTTTAGGCTATATCAAACTCTGGGAAATTCCAATTATACAGAGGGGAGATTTTCTGATAAGATAAAATCAAGAAAAATTTTGGAGGACGTTTATGTCAACGACTATCATTGGTTTCCCACGTTTGGGCGAATTCCGCGAATTGAAATTTACAACAGAAAAATACTTTAGACATGAAATCTCAGCAGAAGAGCTTCTGGCTGCAGCTAAGGAGCTGCGCGCTAAGCACTGGAATATTGTTAAGGAAAAAGGAATTTCAGAGATTCCGTCAAATGACTTTTCTCATTATGACAATGTGCTGGATGCGGCCTTTCTCTTTAACGTGGTGCCGTCATCTGTGCAAGGCTTAGATCTGACTGACTTGGAGCGGTATTTTGCCTTGGCTCGTGGCTATCAGGGCGAAAAAGGGGATGTCCGCGCCCTTCCGATGAAGAAATGGTTCAACACTAACTACCACTATATCGTCCCTAAATTTGAAAAAGAAACCCAAGTCAAACTGGCTGGGCATAAGATTTTTGATGAATTTGCAGAAGCTAAAGAGTTGGGCTTGGTAACCCGTCCTGTTGTGGTCGGTCCATTCACTCTCCTGCAAGTATCTGACTTTGAAGATGGTGTAGCGCCGGCTGACTTTGTAGATGCACTAGCTGCAGCTTATCAAGAAGTTTTTGCAAAATTAGCAGAGCTGGGCGCAGAGCGTATCCAGCTGGATGAGCCAAGCTTGGTCAAAGACCTGTCAGCAGAAGAAAAAGCTCTCTTCTTGGACCTTTATAAGAAGCTTCTGGCAGACAAGAAAGGTCTTGAAGTCTTGGTTCAAACCTACTTTGGTGACGTTCGTGACATCTATGCAGATCTTGTAGAGCTACCGGTAGATGCGATTGGTTTGGACTTTGTCGAAGGCAAGAAAACACTTGACCTTATCAAAGGCGGTTTCCCAGCTGACAAGACTCTTTATGCGGGTATCGTCAACGGAAAAAACATCTGGCGCAACAACTATGAAAAGAGCTTGGCAGTGCTTGAGCAAATCCCAGCTGAAAATCTTGTTTTGACAAGCTCATGTTCACTGCTCCATGTGCCATTTACAACAGCTAATGAAGATTTTGAACCAGCAATCTTGAACCACTTTGCCTTTGCGGTAGAAAAATTGGATGAAATCCGTGACTTGGATGCTATCCGCAATGGCGGCGGTGCAGAAGCACTTGCTGCTAACAAAGAACTCTTTGCGACTGAACGTGTTGGTGAAAATGCCGAACTTCGTGCGCGCATCGCTGGTTTGACTGACGCAGATTACACTCGTTTGCCAGCCTTTGCAGAGCGTGAGGAAATCCAGCACAAGACGCTCAATCTGCCACCGTTGCCAACTACCACGATTGGATCCTTCCCTCAAACCAAGGAAGTCCGTGCTAAGCGCTTGGCCTTCCGCAAGGGTGAGCTGTCGGCAGAAGACTATGACAAGTTCTTGGCTGAGCAAATTGATGAATGGATCAAGTGGCAAGAAGAAGTTGGATTTGATGTATTGGTGCATGGTGAGTTTGAGCGTAATGACATGGTTGAGTACTTCGGTCAAAACCTGTCAGGCTACCTCTTCTCTAAGAATGGTTGGGTACAATCATACGGTATGCGTGGGGTGAAACCACCGATCATCTGGGGTGATGTTACTCGTCTCAACCCAATCACTGTTAAATGGTCTAGCTATGCACAAAGCCGTACAGACAAACCTGTTAAGGGCATGCTGACTGGTCCTGTTACCATCCTCAACTGGTCATTCCCGCGTGAAGACATCTCTATCAAGGATTCTACCCTTCAAATCGCTCTGGCAATCAAGGATGAAGTGCTTGATCTTGAAGCTGCTGGTGTGAAGATTATCCAAATTGACGAGGCTGCTCTTCGTGAGAAATTGCCACTCCGTCGCAGCGACTGGTACGAAGACTACCTTGACTGGGCAATTCCAGCCTTCCGCTTGGTACACTCTACAGTAGCGCCAGACACACAAATCCACACTCACATGTGTTACTCAGAATTTACAGATATCATCCCTGCTATCGACAACATGGATGCGGACGTGATTTCCTTTGAAGCTAGTCGCTCTAACTTGGAAATCCTGGATGAGCTCAAGGCTAAGAACTTCCAGACAGAAGTAGGACCTGGAGTTTACGATATCCACTCACCGCGCGTGCCGAATGAAGGAGAAATTGACCATACGATCGAAGCTATCTTGGCTAAGGTGCCAAGCAGCAAGGTCTGGATCAACCCTGACTGTGGTCTTAAAACTCGTGGTATCCCAGAAACTAAGGCTAGCTTGGTGCGCTTAGTAGAAGCAGCCAAAGCAGCTAGAAAACACCTGAAATAATCCTCCTCGAACCTCAACAGTTGATCTTGATGGAGGAACATACCAAAATTGAAGCAGAGCTGACAATCCTGCAGAAGCTGTTCTTCTAGGATTGTCCTCGGCTATCACTACCATCATTGAAAGGAACTTTTAGTTATATGGTTCGTCGTCACACACCCAGTCTCTCATTTGAAGTATTTCCTCCCAATCCGGCAGTAGGCAATGATAAGATTTTTCAGGCGTTGAGAGAGATGCAAGATCTGGCTCCTCACTTTATCAGTGTGACAGCCAGCAATAATAAGTTTGACATTGAGGAGACGACGGTTCGTTTGACTGAGTTCATCGCCAACGACCTCAAGATTCCGACGATTGCTCACTTACCCGCGGTTTATCTGACCAAGGACATGGTGTCCAACATTTTGCAGTCTCTAGATCGGGTTGGTGTCCATCAGATTTTAGCTTTGCGAGGGGATATTTTTCCAGATGTAGCACCTAAGGATGATTTTACCTATGCGACTGACTTGATCGAATACATCAAGACAGAAGCACCGCATTTTGACATCATCGGAGCCTGCTATCCGGAGGGCCATCCGGATTCGCCAAATCAGATTTCGGATATTCAAAATCTCAAGAAAAAGGTGGATGCTGGCTGTTCTAGCCTGGTGACCCAGCTTTTCTTTGACAATGAGCGCTTTTATGATTTTCAGGACAAGTGTATTTTAGCGGGTATTGAAGTGCCTATCCATGCTGGGATTATGCCGATTCTCAATCGCAATCAGGCTCTGCGCCTGCTCAAGACCTGCGAGAATATCAAGCTTCCGAGAAAATTCCGGGCTATTCTGGATAAGTACGAACATGACCCAGAGTCTCTGAGAGCAGCAGGTTTGGCTTATGCTGTGGATCAAATTGTTGACTTGGTGACTCAGGATGTGGCGGGCATACACCTTTATACTATGAATAACGCTGCAACAGCCTACCATATCTATAAGGCTACCCATGCTCTCTTTAATCATAACCCATCCGTTCAATCTTTTTAAGATGAATGAAGAAACCACTAATCAGATTCAGTTGCTGTTTAGTGGTTTTTGTTTTATAATAAGGATAAAAAAATTATCCAAATCTAAGGAGGAGCTGATGGAGCATTCGCTGACCTTGGTTAAGTCTATGCAGTTTGGGCAAGAAGATTGTTTTTTTGCCTTCTGCGGTTATTCAAAAACGGAAGCCCATCATAGCTTTGGGCCGGCTGTTCGGGATGTTCATGTCATTCATATCGTACTGGAGGGGCGGGGGACTTACTCAGTTGGCAATCAACGCTATGATTTGCAGGAAGGGCAGGGCTTTGTGGTGCCGCCGGGTCAGTCGGTCTTTTATCAGGCTGATGGAGAAGAACCTTGGTCTTATGTCTGGATGGGACTGGGGGGGCGCCTCTTGCCTCCTTATCTGCAGGCTCTGGGACTACAGTCAGGCCAATGGTCTTTTGAGCTGACTTCTTTCCAGGAATTTAAGGCCTTGGTCTTTGAAAGTCTGGCCTATGAGGGTAGCGGAATAACAGCTGAACTAGCTCTGCAAAGGCAAGTTTATCGCTTTCTAGAGCTCTTGTCCCAGCGTCTCAAGCAGACATCCTTAATCATGGAAAGCCGTCAGGTCAATCCTTATGTCCAGCAGGTCTTGGAACTGCTGAGCAGTCATCTGCCAGAAAGTTTATCTGTGCAGGACTTGGCGCAGAAATTGGCTCTGCATCCTTCCTACCTATCTCGGCTTTTCAAGGATGAAGTAGGCAAGGGAATTAAGGAGTACAGTAATGATTTGCGGCTCAATATGGCAGCTGATTTGCTGACGAGCAGCCAGCTTTCGGTGGAAGAGATTGCTAGTAAGACAGGCTTTTCCGGGACACAGAGCTTTTCAAAAGCTTTCAAGAAGGCGCGTGGCCAGTCGCCCTTGAATTTTCGCAAGGCTAGCTCTCATCTGGGACAGGAGCTGTAAAAAGTCACATTTGGATAAATAATACTAGAGAGAAAGGCTTACCAAAAGTGGTAGCCTTTTTTATAATGAAAGGAGAAGCATGATTGCGTACTACGAAAGGAGAAGGTCATGAATAAAGCGAGTATTTTGTTTAAGGAAGAGTGCAGGCAATTTCATCTGACTAATGGTGAGATTTCTTATATCTTTCGGGTTTCGGAGGATGGTAAACTCTTGCAGCTTTACTACGGAGCGGCTGTACCGGAGCGGGATTATTCTTATTTGGTAGAGCTGCAGCATCGACCCATGACGACCTATCGGAAAGAAGGAGATTTACGTTATTCTTTGGAGCATGTGCGGCAGGAATTTCCAGAATACGGCACGACAGACTTTCGCCGTCCCGCTATCTGTCTGCGGCAGGGAAATGGCTCGCGTATTACTGACTTTGTCTATGTCAGTCATCAGATGGTAGATGGTAAGCCAGCTTTAGAGGGGCTGCCCGCTACTTATACAGAGACTCAAATGGAGGCTAAGACTCTTATTCTAACCCTGCGAGATGAGTTGACAGAAGTTGAAGTTCAGCTGTTTTATACGATTTTTGCTGATTGGCCGGTTATCGCTCGCTCCAGCAAAGTGATTAATCAAGGTAGGGAAACTTGCTATTTGGAATCCCTAGCTAGTCTGTCGCTGGATCTGCCAGATGCTGATTATGACTGGCTGCAGCTATCGGGAGCATGGGCCCGGGAACGCCATATCAAGGAGCGGCCGCTTCAGCAGGGGATTCAGTCCATTGAGTCAACCCGCGGCATTTCCAGTCCCCACCACAATCCTTTTGTAGCTCTCAAGCGAGCGGAAACAACAGAGTTTTCAGGTCCAGTGCTAGGAGCGGCCTTGGTGTACTCAGGTAATTTTCTCATTCAGGCTGAGGTGGATACCTATGATGTGACTCGGCTGCAGCTAGGCATCAATCCTTTCGGTTTTGAGTGGAAGCTGGCTGCGGGCCAGTCCTTTACCAGTCCAGAAGCTCTGCTGGTTTACTCTGAGCAGGGTCTCAATGGCATGAGTCAAGTCTTTCATCAGCTATTTCGTCGACGTCTAGCTAGGGGCTACTGGCGCGAGCGAGTGCGTCCTGTTCTCATCAATAACTGGGAAGCTACCTATTTTGACTTTAGTGAGGATCAGCTGCTGGAGCTTGCTGAAAAGGCTCAGGAAGTAGGGGTGGAGCTCTTTGTGCTAGATGACGGCTGGTTTGGCCAGCGGACTAATGACCGAGCTGGGCTGGGTGATTGGTTTGTCAATCCAGAAAGGCTGCCGCAGGGGCTGGGCTCGCTAGCAGAGCGAATTCACGGTTTGGGCATGAAGTTTGGCCTTTGGTTTGAGCCGGAAATGGTCAATAAGGACAGCCAACTCTACCGAAGTCATCCTGACTGGCTGCTGGCAGTGCCAGATAGACAGCCCTACCATGGTCGGAACCAGTTTGTTTTGGACTATTCTCGGTCGGAAGTAGTGGATGAGATATTTGAGCGTCTATCGGCGGTTATCAAAGAAGCGCAGCTTGATTATATCAAATGGGATATGAATCGCCCTCTGACAGATGTCTTTTCAGCCGCCTGGCCAGCTGATCAGCAAGGAGAGATTTTTCACAGCTATGTCTTGGGTGTTTATGACTTGTATGAGCGTTTAATCAGTCGCTATCCAAGCTTGTTATTTGAGTCCTGCTCTTCAGGTGGAGGCCGCTTTGATCCGGGTATGCTCTACTATACTCCTCAAGCTTGGACCAGCGATGATTCGGATGCGATTGAGCGCTTGAAAATCCAGTACGGGACCAGCCTTCTCTATCCGCTTTCGTCTATGGGAGCCCATGTCTCCATCGTGCCCAATCACCAGACCAATCGTCTGACTCCGTTGAAGACGCGGGGCAATGTCGCCTTTTTCGGTTCCTTTGGCTATGAGCTGGATTTTAATCAGCTAAGCCCAGAAGAATTGGCTGAAGTCAGGGAACAGATAGATTTTTACAAGCGCCATCGAGAGCTGATTCATAATGGAACTTTTTATAGATTGCAGTCGCCATTTAAGGGAGATGGACAGACAGCTTGGATGGTTGTCAGTCAGGATCAGAACACTGCACTTTTAGGCACTTTCAAGGTCCTCAATCAAGTCAATCGCTCTCATCAGCGTTTGCAACTGAAAGGACTGTCTGTGGATAAGGTCTATCGGCTAGAGGAGCGTGACTATACTGGGGCTGAGCTTATACGAGTTGGGCTGGTTACCACGGACGCTTCCAGCGGTCAGCTACTGGAGGATTCTGAGCAAAAGCCAAGCTATGACTTTGATTCCAAACTCTGGCTGTTTGAAGCAGAGGATGAGTAGATAAGCTGGGAAATAAGAAGAGCAGAAGGAACAAGCTGATTAAAAGCTGTCCTTCTTGCTTTTTCCTCTGAGAAAAAAAGGATAGTACCATTATCTCTGATAATTCTATAGGAAAAGGCTTTCAAAAAGATATATAATAGGATGAAGCTTTTATAAAATAAAGCTGGGTCAGAATGGGAGAATTTGTAAAAAATGAAGAAAGCATTCAGCAAATGCCAGGAAAAAAAGAGAAAGAAGGGAGCATTATGACGAGAAAAATCATCTTTCTTGATGTGGACGGTACCCTCATCGACTATGATAATCATATACCGGAGTCTGCTGTGGTTGCCATTCGGAAGGCACGGGAAAAGGGCCATTTGGTTTATGTATGTACAGGTCGCAGCAAGGCTGAGATGCCGCCGGAAATTTGGGATATTGGCTTTGATGGTATGATTGGTGGTAACGGCTCCTATGTGGAGCATGAGGGGCAGGTTATTTTGTACCAGCTGATTCCGCGAGATATCGCTAAAAGGCTAGTCGACTGGCTTCAGGAGAGAGGGCTAGAGTTTTACCTGGAGAGTAATAACGGTCTCTTTGCAAGCAGGGGCTTCCGCGAAGCAGCGCGACCAGTGCTTCAGACCTACGTCCTTGGAAAAGGTGCCAAGCCAGAAGAAGTCGTAAATATGGAGGCAGAAGAAGCCCTTCATGGCTTGGTTTATGGTGGGGAGCTCTACCGAGACGATCTGAACAAAGTCAGTTTTATCCTAAAGAGTTACCAAGACCATCTGGATTCCAAGGCAGCTTTTCCTGAGCTCAAGGCAGGTACGTGGGGTGGCAAGGGCGAGCATGCTCTCTTTGGTGATTTAGGAGTCAAAGACATTACCAAGGCGCATGCCATTGAGGTTCTGCTGAAGCATCTTCATGCTGATAAGGCGGATACTCTGGCTTTTGGCGATGCCAAGGTTGATATTCCTATGCTGGACTATTGTCAGGTCGGCGTTGCTATGGGAAATGGCGGAGCGGAAATCAAGGCCATGGCCGATCTGGTGACAGACTCGGTCAGTCAAGACGGTCTCTACAAGGCCTTTGAAAAGTTAGGACTCATCTAAAGGAGATATGAATGATGGCAAAAACTCTTTATCTGATGCGGCATGGCCAAACGCTTTTTAATCTGCGCCATAAGGTGCAGGGCTGGTGCGATGCTCCTCTGACCGATTTTGGCGTCTATCAGGCCAAGGTGGCAGGGCAATATTTTAAGGATGCCGGTATTACTTTTGACGATGCTTATAGCTCTACTCAAGAGCGGGCCTGTGATACCTTGGAATTGGTAACGGACGGTAAGCTTCCCTATAAGCGTGTCAAGGGGCTCAAGGAGTGGAACTTTGGCACCTTTGAAGGGGAAAGCGAAGACCTCAATCCACCCCTACCTTATGGAGATTTCTTTGTGACCTATGGCGGTGAATCACAGGAACAGGTACAAGCGCGTATGGCAACGACCATTCTTCAGCTCATGCAGGAGACGGATGGTCAGTCTGTCCTCATGGTCTCCCATGGCGGAGCTATGGCCAATTTTGCCAGAGCTTGGCAGAAAAACTGGCGTCTGGATGACCTAGGTCACATGACCAACTGCGGAATTTTGAAGTTTACTTTTGAAAATGACCAATTCTACCTAGAGGAGGCTATTGGTCACGATTTTAGCGATTGGGAGGGAAAATGAAAGATCTATATTTGATGCGGCACGGCCAGACCTTTTTCAATCAAGAGGCCTTGGTACAGGGAGCTTGCGACTCTCCTTTGACAGAACTGGGGCAGGATCAAGCCCGGCAGGCAGGAGCTTATTTGCAAGGGCGGGGCATTCGTTTTGGTCAGCTCTACTCCTCCACCCAGGAGCGGGCTTCTGATACTCTGGAACTTGTCTCTGGTCGGACCGACTATACTCGCCTTAAAGGCATTAAAGAATGGAACTTTGGCCTTTTTGAGGCTCAGCCCGAACGCCTGCAGCCGAAATTTCGACCAGGAGCCACCTCTTTTGAAGACCTTTTTGTTCCTTATGGTGGAGAAGGAGTGGACCAAGTCGGTGAACGCATGCTGGTCACTCTGACTGAGGTCATGGAGCAGGCAGGAGCAGAGCCAGTCTTAGCTGTTAGCCACGGCGGTGCCATGTGGGCCTTCTATCTCAAGATTGCAGCCCAAGCTCTGGATCCTAAGGTGCGCTTTGGCAACTGCGCCATCTGCCATTACCAATATGAGCAGGGACACTTTAAGCTGGCAGAAGTCATTGACCCGCTGACGGGTAGTGTGTATGAGTGTGAATAAAAAAACTGGTTTCTTATAAAGAAACCAGTTTTTTTATTCTATAAAGATAAAGCTAGTTATTTTATCGTTTTGTTACCTCAACTGGTTCAAGAATCAAAAGCTCTCCTTTAGTAAACTCTCTCATGCTAGCTTTTATGTGCATATTTTGTCCAATGCCAACGCCATCTCCACCGAAATTTTTAAATACTGAGGTCGGAGCAACATCATTAAATTGAAAAGCTGGGCCAGGAGTAGCAAGATCAGGTCCAGGATAATCACCTGCATAAATTAGAATATCATAGCGAGTTTTATAATTAGCATGGGGATTAAAATAGGCGATATAACCATTAAACTCTACTATTTTTCCTTTGTATTTTTGAACGAAAGAAGAAATTGCCGTTGGATCTTCAGTTTGTAAGATAGCAGCAAATTCTGGACTGTTTTCAGGAGTAATAGTTTGTGGTTCAGTTTTTTTTGATGATTCAGATGAGCTTGAGGAAGATTCGGAAGAGCTAGAAGATGATTTGGTATCAATTGAAGAGGAACTGGAATTTTCCTTTTTTTTATTAACTTCTTGATTCTTTTCCTCTTTTTTAAAAGTGTGATAGGTGACTGTAATATGAGCATTTTTAGGAAGTTTTTCTCCCTTTTGAAACTCCGTCTTGCCTTGAATAGAGACACTTTCAATTTGTCCGTCTTTTATAATCCAGCCGTTGATAAGATCTTCAATTTTCTCAGTTTTCACATTTGTAAAACCAGTATCCTCTAGTTGACTGACAATCACTTTATAATTTTTTTGATTAATGTTTTCTGACTCTATTGGTAAAGAAAGTTCGTTAGAATCCTCTTTAGAAGACGAAAAAATACCAATACAAACAAATGCAAATATTGCAATTGTTACTCCAACAATCATAAAAATTTTCTGATACTTTTTATTCAGAATTTCTTTTTCAGTAAGTGGCCTAATATCTACTATAGCTTCACTAGCAAATAAACCAAAGACTCCAGTATTCCCTTGATGTTTAACTTCGATTTTAACTTTATTTTTATCAAGTGCTAAATCTTTTAAACCTTTTTCAATTGCGTCCTCAGTTGTTTTTCCTTTATATATAGTCATAATATCTCCCACCTTTTTCAATTTAAATTTATATAAATCTCTGATACTATATATAATACAGAAACATGTTTATGTCAATAATTTTTTTACATTATTATCTGATTTTTTATATTTTGACATCGAACTTATCCCCTCCATTTAGCTGAAGGGGATGATTTTTTATGCTCTTTCAAATTCTGTATGTGTAAAATCTTTTCTCTTTTTACTGATTTCCCCTTCTGCCTTCCACTCACTTCGAGTAAAGACCATGGAGAGTAGTGCCAGAGCCGCAAAGGCTGCTCCTAGGTACCAGTAGGGCATATCCAGCGTTGTGGAGCGGCCAGATAGGTTGACGATGCCACGGAAGAGCATGCCGGCTGTCATAATGGCTACAGCTGAGTTCCAGAGGTTGAGGCTGAGCCGAGAGAGATTAGGGATGCCCTTCATAAAGAGCAGGAGGAGGATGCCACCCACCAGAGGAATGGTGAAGAGATAGTGCATATGGCTAGATGTTTCGCCGAAGCTGAAGGATTCATAGATTCTGCTGAAAGCAAAGAAGAAAATAGTTAATAGTGCGTAGATAAGGGCTGTTTTTCTAAAACGTTTTTTGCTGGGATTAGTAACCGATGTAGACAATATCACTCACCGACCTTTCTGAGATAGTGTTTCCGTTGGTTGTAGGTTTGTTAATGACCTGACCGGTAAAGTAAAGTGTAGAGGATCCGCCGCCATCAAGGTTATAAGCGGTCTTGACACCGTAAGATTTCATGATTTCTGCCATTTGGTAGAGGGAAAGCCCCTCGCTTTCTGAGGTGCGTCCGTCTGAAACGATGATGATGTAGTGGTTTTCGTCAATGATACCGATAGCTGTCCGTGGATTGGAAGACATGGACTGGCCGACTTCGGAGTTGGTATCAACGACAATCTCGCCATTTTCTACAAGCGATGGGCCGAAGGCCAAGAGATTGACCACACCGTCTTTGACTAGTTGATCAGCAGAGACTTGGTCTTCATAGATAATTTTGAAGGAGCCGTCTTTGTAAATAGCTAAATCCCCATTGCTGGAGTCTTCTCGGACGGTATCGCGGTAGACGACGCCATTGCGGATGACATAGCCAGTCGTATTGGCTCCATAGTAGTCGCCGTTAATCGCTAGGATGGCATTGTTGTTGGCGGCCGTTTCCGAGGTCTTGGCAGTGACATTGTTTCCGTAAGTGTTTTGGGCAAAGGCTGTTTTCAGGTATTCTGATGAGCTGACAGTCACATCAGCGATGTAGACTTGGGTGTTGCTGACGGTCTTTTCAGTCAGTGTGACCGAGATGTTGTCGTCTGAATAGCTGGTATCCGTCACAGTCGCTGTTTCCACAGCCTTGCTGGCAGCCTCGGCGTTGGACGACGAACTTGTGCTTGAAACCGTGGAAATGTTCTCTGCGATGACAAAGGTTTTCAGCATGGAGTAGCTGAAGGAAGCTGTCAGAAGCAGACCGAAAATGGAGGCGTAGGCATAGCGTTTCTTTAAAAATTTCATGATGCGGTGTGTGTCCTTTCCTTAAAAATAAATCTCTTTTGGACCATCCAGGAGACGGTGAAGAGTAAAATTCCGACGATAATTTTGACAATCAGAAGATTGAGACCAAAGACAGCGTAGAAGAGGCGAATCAGCAGTGTGTCTAGGATAAAGAGCACTACAGCTAGGCTGAAATAGCCAGTTCCTGTCTTGAGTATACTGTCATCGTTCTTAAAGACCAGCCTTTTATTGGTCGAGTAATTAAAGATTGAGCTGGTCACGCGGGCAATCCCGTTAGCTAAAAGAATTCTCAGGCTGGTCGGCACAGCAGTTAAAAACAAGAGAGCCATTGCATAGACGATGTAGTCCACGACGAAACTGCTGAGAGAAGTCAGGGCAAATTTAAAAATATTTTTATAAATCATGAGCCCATCCTGAATTGGCCGAAAGTGGGAGCCTTGATTGTCATTGATATAGACCGTCTCAATGGGCACTTCCAAAATGGGATATTCCTTGCTGGCTTCTAAGAGCATGTTCATTTCATACTCATAGCGCTGGCCCTCTACCTTTAACATAAAGGGAATCATGTTGGTCGTAAAGGCTCGTAAGCCTGTCTGGGTATCAGAGACATCCACCCCAGTCTGGGCTTTGAAGAGAGCTCGAGTCAGACTATTGCCGAAGCGGCTGCGCAGGGGCACCTTGCCAGTAAAGGCGCGTGCTCCGAGAATCAACTGATTGGGATTTTCAGAAGCTTTGCTCGCTACGCGGAAAATATCCCAGACCTTGTGTTGGCCATCCGCATCTGCTGTTACTACCGTTCCATAAATCTTCAGTGCTTGGATAAAGGTGAAAGCAGTCTTCAGCGCTTGCCCCTTGCCTTGATTGACCTGATGACGGAGCACAGTCGCGTACTGCTCTGCCTGCTCAAAGACTATCTGGCATTTGGAAGAGCTGCCGTCATCAATAACAATGATATGAAAATCACCTTTATGGTGAATTTTTTTTATCAGCTTAATGAGATTATAATCAGGCTCATAGGCCGGAATCACTAGAAAATCCATATCCATACCTCTTTCTTAGATGATTTGTAGAAAGTATACAGACTGCGGCTTAAAATTTCCTAATATAAGTTAGTTTTAAGAAAATGTTAACATTTCTTTAAGGAAAGAGCATGGGGAAATAGGATAGAAATGCCGGTGGGGAGAGGATTAGAGATAATTTTGCGAAATGAATGCTAGAGTATGGCAAGGTGGTTATGTAGATATCTCTAAAAATAGGTCATTCCGATTTTTGCAATTGATTGGTATGTCTTAAATATAGAATGTTAAGAAAATATATTCCTGAATACCTAAAAAAACGACCCTAACGGTCGTTTTTTTGCATTATTCCACTTCCAATTCTTCTTGGTCAATTTTATGGGCTGTTCGGTAGGCTTGGTAAAAGATAAAGACAGCCACAGCGGTCATAGCCGGTACGATGATTGGGATGTCCGTTTCGATAGCAGTCAGCGGTGAGTTCCAGAAGAAGTGGAGAACGAAGGCTGCTAGGAAGTAGAGGAGCCCCACTCGGAAATAATTTTTCTGAGTTTTGGCATAGCGTAGCATGAGAGCTAGACCGAGAGTGGTTAGGGCGGTGTAGAGCCAGTGAGAGGCAACGCCGCCAGTGATGCGGCCTAGGATACCAGAGATAGTGAAGGAGAAGCCTTCGGGCAGGTCAGAGAGGATATAAGAGAAGTCCTCACTAATCTGAAAGCCCATGCCGGCCGTTATACCCAGCATCAAGAAGGATTTGAGCTTTTTGACTGGGACTAGATAGACAGCGAAGGCAACTGCCAACAGCTTGAGGGGTTCTTCAACCAGCGGAGCTGCGATGGCATTTTCTAGGTCACTGAGCAGAGTATTTGGGAAGCTGGTGCTGACCCATTCGTGGATATAGGTGTTGGCCAAACCAGAGGTCCAGCCAGAAATGAAAAGGCCACCTAGCAGAGCTACCCCAAGGCTAAGTGCAGGCGTCTGCCATTTTTTACCCAGTTGGCGAATCAAGAGCAGGGCAGGGACGATATAGAGCAGAGCCAAGAGGGCTGACAGTCCGACAATCCCATAGGAAGTGCCTGACATACTGCCAGTAGTATAGGCTTGTGTCTCGTATTCTAAGCCAATCGCGCTCAGAAGGAGAAAAATGAAAAGAACAATATTTTTCTTCATAAGTAACTTTCTAAAATTTTATTTTCATCCTAGTATAACAAAAAAATCCTAAATAAAACCAATTTAAAAACTGGAAATTAAGGGCTGGTATAATACTTTACTTGCCAAACTGTCTCTTTTTGTTTATATTAGTTCTATAAGGTTTCTTGGAGGCGTTTGCATGACGAAAAATCTGTTGAGGTTGAAATTGCTGGGAAGTCCGAGTGTCTTTCTCAATCAGGAGGAAGTCTTTTTTCCTTTTGCTAAAATCAATGCTCTGCTTTATTATCTCCACATCAATGGAGCAGTCAATCGGGAGGAGATTGCAGGAATCCTCTGGGAAAACAAGGATAATCAGACCGCCAAAAAGAATTTGCGCAACACCATTTATCAAGCTAATAAGTTACTAGGTGGGGAATGGATTGTCGCTCCCAACCGGACTGTGCTGTCGCTTAATCCCGAGTGTATGATTGAAAGTGATGTAGAACGTTTCACGGATCATCCTGCAAAGCATCTGTCGCTCTATCAGGGGGATTTTCTGCAGGGCTTCTATCTCAAGGACAGTGAGGCCTTTGATTACTGGGTGTCTAAGATGCGGACGCGATATGAGCAGCTTTATATCCAAGCCTGCTACCAACAGCTGGAAACAGAAAAAGACCAGCTGGATTTGGAAGAGGCTGAGCGGAATTTGCGCCGCTTGATCAGCATTGATGAGTTTGATGAGAAGAACTACCATCTGCTCATGAAGCTCTATCAGGATAATGATCGGCCTGGTAAGGTGATTGAGACTTATTATAAATTGGTCAATATTTTGGATAAGGAACTGGGCATTAGTCCTACGGAACCTATCCAGCAACTATATCATGAGGTGCTTGCCAAGGACCGCAGCGAGCGCAAGACTAAGCAGTTTCTGCGCAATACGGACCACTTTTTCGGGCGGGTTGATGAAATCAAGCGCTTGGAATCTTACTTTTCTAAGGTGATAGAGACTCAGGAGGCGCGTGCTCTGGTTCTAGTCGGTGGTACTGGTGTCGGAAAGCGGACAGTGACTCGTCAAGTATTGGCCAATCAGACCAAGTATTTCCAGATTGTCATGGCTGAGTGCTTCAAGGAAGAGATGAAGGCAGAACTCCAGCCTTGGCGCGGTTTGCTGGACGGCCTGGGGGACTTGGTTATTCAGCACCAGATTCTTTCTATCAGCCAGTGGCAGGTCATTTTGGAGAGTTATTTTCCCATTTTGACAGGAGGCGCTTCTGGTCTTCAGTTGGATGAGGCCAAGCTGGCTCAGTTTGTGGTGGATATTCTGCAGAAGATTTCTAAGAAAAAAGCTTTGATAATCTTAATTGAGGACTGTCACTGGATGGATGAGGCTAGCGTTGCTGTCTTGGAGCAAGTTATGAATCATTTGACTGGCTATCCTGTGGCCTTTGTGCTGACCAAGCATCTGAGCACCCCTTCTTATTTGGAACATTTTTTCAATCACCTGCTGGTACGCAATAAGCTAGGCTTTATTGAGCTGCAGCCGCTGAATTTTAAAGATAGTGTGGCTTACTTGCAAGCCCAGACAGGTCAGTTAGCCATACCTGAAGAACGCCTTGAGGATATTTATCGGGTCAGTCAAGGTATCCCTTTCTTCCTATCGGAATACGCTGAGCAGCTCCTGCGAGGAGAAAAGTTTCATCCGCTGACTTCGGCCATCAAGGCCAAGCTGTCTCTGAAGTTGGATTACCTGAGCAGCCAAGAGGAAGAGTTGGTGGACTATCTGGCTTGCTTTAGGGCTCCTGCCTCGGTTTCTCTCTTAGCCAGACTGCTAGGTCTGCCGATGGAAGAGGTTGTTGAAATCACTGAGGAGTTTGGACAGAAGCAGTTCTTGATGGAAGAGGAGCAGAGCGAGGACTTGGTAGTGCGGTTCAGCCAGGAGCTTTTGAGAATCTATGCCTATGAGCGCTTGTCACTTGCCAAGAAACGAATGCTGCATCACCAGATTGCCCAAGGCATGGAAGACCAGCTGGGAGACTCTCTCTATCATGCCCAGCTGCTCAATGAAATCGCCTATCACTACAGGATGTCCAAGCAGCCCATTAAGTCTCTGGAGTACGAGCTGCATTATCTCGAGGCTACCCTGCAGTTTCATCACGAGCTCTTTCCGATTTATTCGCGGGAGTTTGGCTTTATTGAAAAGACGGATGATAGCAATCAGTCAGCGGTTTTAGACCAGTTTGACCGTATCTGTCGGGAAATAGAGGGCTTAGAGAGAAAACATCAGAATCACAAGGATTTTCAGCTTTTGGTTCTCCGTTTCCTCTATCTAGAAGGGCGCTATGCCATTCGGACGGGGAATTACCAGCAGGGGATGGACAATATCCAGCAGGTGATTGCTTCGGCCAAGGAGCTGCAGCAGATGGATTTTCTCCTAGAAGGCTATCGGCAGATGATTTACTACTGCATCCAGACGGAGAATATCCCAGAGATGCGTTACTATACGGAGCTGGCTCTGGATGCTTCGGTCCAGGCCAACAATCACGAAGCCATTGCCATCAATCTCCGGCTCAAGGGGCTCTATCATCTCATGATTGGGGATGAGGAGCAGTCGCTCCACCACCTCTACCAGTCTATCGACTGTTTCAGCTTGACGGCTTCGCTGCGTTCCAAGTACTCGATTCAGATTGCGGCGGCTCTAGACTATTTGGCAGAGATTGAGCAGATTCGCGGGAATTTTACGGCATCTCTGGCTCATCAGAAGGAGGCCATTAAGTTGACGGAAAATAAAACAGCAGAGCCTTCGATTTTTGCTTTCTATATCGGCTTGGGTATGACTTACTATCAGCTGAAAGATTATGAGCAGGCGGAGCGAATTTTCCTCAAGGCGAAAACAGCTCTGAAGTCCCTCAGCTTTCCTTGGAAAGAGACCCAGTTAGAGGTTTATTTGGCCTTGATTGGCTGTGAGAAGAGAGATTACCAGCCGATGCTTGATCTGCTGCGGAAAAAGGATAGTCTCATTAGCCGCTATGGCAATCCGCGGGACAAAGGGCTGATCTACTATCTGATGGCTGTGATTAAGTATCGCCTGCTGACTGGCAGCTTGCAGGAAGCAGGCTTTGAAGACTTGCTGGATCAGGACTTTGAAACCTACTATGAAACGGCCAAAAGCCAGCTCAATCCCTACCGAGATCGGCACCAGCTAAAGGAATTAGAAAACTTACGCCAAGGTCTATCTCAGGCATTAAACGCAAAATAAAAGAGGATGAAAGCAATGTTCATCCTCTTTTGATGTTTCTAATGAAGTTTTTAAATGCCCATCAATCGTGTGCTTGTGCCCAGACTTGTGTCAGGTAAAAGACAAAGCTGGCAGCCAGATTAGCTGTATGGTTGTCTATATCGTGAGGTGGTGAGACTTCGACGATGTCAAAGCCGATCAGTTTGCCTGATGCTGCGATATGCTGGAAGACCAAAACAGCTAGATTGGGATCCACACCGAGCGACTGAATGGCACTGACACCAGGCGCTGCACCAGCTGCAAAGCAGTCAATGTCAATGGTCAAATAGACCTGCTCCTTGCCGGCCAAAAAGGTATCGACCGCTTTACAGACTTCCTTGTAACCCATTTGGTACATATCCATTCCAGTCAGAAACTGGATAGCCTTGGATTTTGCCACAAAGTCAAAGAGAAAGAGATTGTTATTATGCTCCTGAATCCCCAGGATGAGGTAGTTAAAGGCCTGCTTCTGAGCCAGAGTATCATCGAACATCTGGCGAAAACCGGTACCAGAGTTAGGACCAGTCTGATCATAAGGACGCAAATCAAAGTGGGCATCCATATTGATAACGGCCAAGTCTTGGTCAGGAGCTAGTGACGACTTAAGTCCCAGATAGTGGCCGTAGGCTGTTTCGTGGCCACCCCCTAGGACAATAGGCCGGAGATTGAGCTCTCGCAGGCGTTTGACTGCCCGAGCCAAGCTTTGCTGCAGCTGCTCCAGAGAGCGGTTAGGACCGTCAATGTCGCCAACATCAAAGACGCGGACGTTTCTGCCCAGATGCCAAGGAAGCTTGGCAAGTTGAGTTCGGATAGCCTGTGGACCTTCGACAGCCCCCACTCGGCCGTGGTTGATATAAACCCCTTTGTCACTCTTGAAGCCAATCAAGGCAAAGTTGACCCCTTCAAAGGGTTTTAAGTTAGGGTCATTTAAGTCCAAAAACTCAATAACCATCCCCCATTTGGCAGCATATAAATCATCATCCAGTCTCTTATGATAGTAGCTGTTATCTAGCTGATAGTAATCTTCTAACATGATTTTGTCCTTTTCCATAACGATACTTGCGACTTTATTATAAGAGTTTCCGCCAAGCCTGTCAATGACTTTTGGCGGGAAAAGAAGCCCAGCTGTATGAGAGCGGGCTTCTTATGTTAGTTTTTTACAGAGTCATCAGCTTTAGAACTGAATGCTCAAGTCCACAGCCTTTTCAACGGCTGCTAGGAATTCTTCGTTTTCAATCAGCTCAGAAGCCTTGTTGAGCTCTTCATAGATTTCGATGTCCTTATCAAATTCGATAAAGCGGACATGCTGACGGAAGAGGTCATAGGCTGGCTTGGTTCCTTTACCAAGTTCATGGTTTTCTGGTTTCAGATCCAGAGCTTGGCAGGCTGCCATGATTTCTGTTGCCACGATGCGGCGAGAATTCTTGAGAATCTCAGCTGCCTTGCGTGCTGCGGTAGTTCCCATGCTGACAAAGTCTTCTTGGTTCTCACAAGATGGGATAGAGTCTACGCTGGCTGGATGAGACAAGACCTTGTTTTCAGAAGCAAGCGAAGCACAAGCATACTGGGTAATCATAAAGCCAGAGTTGAGTCCTGGGTGTTTGACCAAGAAGGATGGGAGCTTGCTCAGTTGGCTGTTGACCAGACGTTCCACACGACGCTCGGATACATTACCGATTTCAGAAATAGCGATGCCGAGGAAGTCAAATGGCTGAGCCATTGGTTCGCCGTGGAAGTTACCGCCTGAGATAACATGGCCTTCCTTGGTGATGATAGGATTGTCTGTAACGGAGTTGATCTCAACCTCAACCTTGGTCTTGACATAAGCGATAGAGTCCTTGCTAGCACCATGAATCTGCGGGATACAACGCAGGGTGTATGGGTCTTGGACCCGTTGTTGAGTGGCTACAGTTGTGTTGCCACTGCCTTCTAGAAGGTTGCGGATATTGCGGGCTGTAGCCAGCTGTCCGCTTTGAGGACGGATGGTATGTAAGTCTTCTTCGAAAGGACTGGTAATACCATTGTGGACTTCCATGGAAAGAGCGCCAGCGACATCTGACAGTTTAAGTAACTGGATGGCATCGTAGGTAGCCAGAGCTCCGATACCTGTCAGGACAGTCGTACCGTTAATCAGCGCCAGCCCTTCCTTAGCTGCTAGAGCAATTTTTTCGATGCCGGCCTTGTCCAAAGCTTCTTGTCCAGAGAGCAATTGGCCTTGATAGTAAGCGCGGCCAAGTCCTAACATAGGCAGAACCATGTGAGCCAGCGGTGCCAAGTCACCAGAAGCTCCCAAAGAGCCTTTTTCCGGAATGTAAGGGACAACGCCTTTATTGAGCAATTCCAGAAGTTTTTCGACAGTAGAGAGACGGATACCAGAATAGCCCTTGACCAAGGAATTAATCCGGATTAGCATGATAGCACGGACTGCATCTTCAGGCAGTGGATCGCCAAAGCCTGAGGAGTGTGTACGGATTAGGTTTTCTTGCAGTTGAGTCGTATCTTCTGGTGAGATGCTGACATTGCAGAGCGAGCCAAATCCGGTTGTAACACCGTAGACTACCCGCTTTTCCCGGACGATGTCATCCACGATTTTACGGGAAGCTTCTACAGCTTTCTTAGCTTCTTGGTCGATTTCGCAAATGGCTCCATGACGAGCCACTGCGATGACGTCTTCTAAAGTAAGGTGTTCGCCATCCAAATTGATTACATGTGTCATAAGATTCATTCTCCTTCTTGTTCAAGAACTTTATTTTTACAAATCAGCACTATATAGATAAAGTATACTGCACTGGCGATAAGGACACCGATGAGGCCGTAAACATAGTTCATTGGGTTTTCACCCCAAATCATGACAAGGCTGACTAGAACCGCCAAAATTGGAATTACTGGACCAAATGGAACGCGGAAAACTACTTTCTTGTCTGGATATTTCTTTCTTAATACTAGTACAGCTAGAGCAGTTGGGATGTATTGGAAGAAGCGGAAGACCACGCTGAGAGCTGCTAATTCTTCAAATTTACCAGAGAAGAGCAGGACGATGGCCAGGATTCCTGAAATAATAATGGCAACTATAGGGGCATTTTTAGAGTTGGTTTCTGCAATTTTCTTAGGAAGCAGACCTTCATTTGCGATAGCTGCACCATAACGTGGAACCATGATAGATTCCCCGATGTTAAGTCCAGCAATAGAAATCAGCGCTCCGATAGAAACAATCCATGCTCCAACAGGGCCAATCATTTCGACAAAGGCGTCTTGTACAGAAGCATCTGTTTGCAGGATACGGCTGCCTAACATGGCGATAGTTCCTGCGATAATCAGCATATAGAGAACAGAGACAATACTGATAGAGCCCAAAATAGCTCGAGGTACATTCTTTTCCGGATTGCGCATTTCACCAGCAACGATAGACATGGTTTCAAATCCGATAAATCCGTAGAAGATATAAATGGCTGTACTAGAGATAGCTTTCATGATATCTACGCCAGGTTCTAGCTGAAGAAACGGAGTGAAGTTTCCTTTGTCAATTCCTCCTTTGATGAAGAAAATCGCACATAGACTGAAAGCGACAATTGGGATGAGCTTTGCTACGGTTGCGGTCAAGGTGAACATTTTGGAAGTCTTAAGACCTGATATATTCATTAGACTGAGCAAAATAATCAGGCTCACACTGAGCAGAAGTTCATAGGGGGCAAAGGATTTAAAAGTAATGACAAAAAGTCTCGCAAATCCTGCTGCCATAGCAGACCAAGCGATGATGGTAACTGCCCAGCCTAGGAAGCCAACATTAAATCCGACAAAGTCTCCAAAGGCTGCTTTGGAATATTGGAAGGCTCCGCCATTTTTATTAAAATAACCAGCAGTTTCTGCCAAGCAGACGGCTAGGAGAATAACGAGAAGGGCAGTTCCAAGCATGACAGCTAGAGAGGCAGGACCAAGTCCTTTATAAATCTTTTGCGGTAGGAGGAAAATCCCTGATCCGATAACGGCATTGATACCGTAGAGAGTTGCACCGGAAAAGCTGAATTTCGCTTTTTCCTGTTCTTGTTCTTGTGCAGTGAGTTTAGTTGCATCCATAATAATGTTTCTCCTTTAGAGATATGGGATCCTTTCCAAGTAAAGATAGAATGGTGACAAGGCATCATGGTATCTTTACTTAGTAGGGATGTGGGTCAAACCAGCCCATATAGCAAGGGGCGTTCCCTTTGGCTGGTTACTCGAAAACATTATATGCAGCTCAGTTTCCTGAGTCTCTTTTTCCACTATCAGAAGCTGCTCTGCCTCTAGGTTAAGTGCTGGCAGGTTTGTTCCCGTCACCGTTAAATCACCTAAGGCATAGATAAATTGAATCTCTTCATCTCGGACAAGTTCTTGTTTATCCGAAATGGCAATCATCTGTCCCTGATAATGGTCGCTGTAGATTAAGTTAAAGTCGGTACAAGTCCCCCGACTTGTGATAGAATCACTCCCTTCAAAGACATAGGGAGTAAAGGGAGCTAGAACCGTTTCCTCCTGCCGGCTGGCATTGTGGAGATGAAGTGTGTGGTCCAGGCTCATGAGAATGCGGTGGAAGCCGCTGAGGTCAGAAAACTGACTTTCAGCCAACTCCACAGTCGCTGTCGATAGCCGATAGTCAAAGTCCCGCTTGCCATAGTGGCCAGTTGGCGGGGAAAGATAAAGCTGTTTTGTCTTTCCCCCCGACCAATCGGAAACTTGAAAATCTTTTGCTCTTAAAAGGCTTATATTTGTCATTTTTGGTATTTATTAGAACAAACCGCTGATATTGCCGTCTTTGTCAACATCAATCTTTTCGCTGGCTGGTACTTTAGGCAGCCCTGGCATGGTCATGATTGCACCCGTCAGAGCAACGATAAAACCTGCACCAGCAGAAACTTTGAGCTGGCTGATTGTCACAACAAAGTCTTTAGGTGCGCCCAGTTTTTTAGCATCGTCTGAGAAGGAGTACTGAGTCTTGGCCATACAGATAGGATAGTTGGAGAAGCCCAGTTCTTCCAGTTGTTTGAGCTCGCGTTTAGCAGCAGGAGTCAGGCGAACACCCTTGCCTCCATAAACCTTAGTAACAATTTTGTTCAGCTTGGTCTCAATGGAGTCCTCTTCATTATATACAAATTGGAAGTGATTGTCTCCTTCGGCCAGTTCAACGACTTTTTCAGCCAATTCTTTACCGCCGGCTCCGCCATTTGCCCAGACGTCAGAAATAACGACGTCAACTCCGCGTTTTTGGCAGGCGTCATAAACTGCTTGCAACTCTGCTTCGGTATCCAGTGGGAATTTATTGATGGCAACGACTGCTGGCAGGCCATAAACGTCTTGAATGTTTTCTAGATGTTTTTCCAAGTTTGGCAGACCATCTACAACGGCTTGGACATTTTCTTCAGCCAGGTCGCTCTTAGCTACACCACCGTGCATCTTGAGAGCGCGGATAGTAGCAACCAGAACTACAGCTGCTGGACGAAGGCCAGATGTACGACACTTGATATCAATGAATTTTTCAGCACCTAGGTCAGCACCAAAACCAGCTTCTGTGACTGCATAGTCGGCATATTTGAGAGCCAGCTTGGTAGCTAGGACACTGTTACAGCCATGGGCAATGTTGGCAAAAGGTCCACCGTGAATCAAGGCTGGTGTGTGTTCCAGAGTTTGAACCAAGTTTGGATGGATAGCGTCTTTGAGCACAGCAGCCATAGCGCCACCAGCTTTCAGATCCTTGGCAGTTATTGGCTTACCTTCAAAGCTGTAACCAATGATGATTTTTTCCAAACGGTTCTTGAGGTCAGTGATATTTTCTGACAGACAGAGAATAGCCATAACCTCAGAAGCAACTGTAATGTCAAAACCATCTTCACGCGGAACACCGTTGACCTTGCCCTGCAAGCCATTTACGATGTGGCGCAGTTGCCGGTCATTCATATCCACTGCCCGCTTCCAAGTGATGCGGCGAGAGTCGATGCCTAAGGCATTACCGTGGTGGATGTGGTTATCAATGAGGGCCGCCAATAGGTTGTTGGCAACACCGATGGCATGAAAGTCACCAGTGAAATGGAGGTTGATGTCCTCCATGGGTACAACCTGAGCGTGACCACCACCAGCAGCTCCGCCCTTGATACCAAAGACAGGTCCGAGTGAAGGTTCCCGCAGAGCGATAACGGCTTTTTTACCGATAGCAGCCAAAGCATCAACCAATCCGACAGAAGTTGTGGTCTTACCTTCTCCGGCTGGTGTCGGAGAAATAGCTGTCACGAGAATCAGTTTACCGTCTGGCTTGTCTTTTAAGGCTTCTAGTTGGCCGGCACTGATTTTTGCCTTGTAATTTCCATAAAGAGACAAGGCATCTTCAGCAATTCCAAGCTTTTCTGCCACCTCTTTGATGGGCTTCATTTGAACCGAATTCGCAATTTCAATATCTGATAAAACCATATTGTTACCTCTTGAGAAAAGAAAGCCCATTCATGGGAAAGAGCGGACTTCTCTTCCGTTTATCTATTAGACAACTTTCAAAATTTCTTGATAAATTTCATCTGCTAGGGCGCAGCCTTTTTGCAGGAGGTCTTCACCCTTGCTGCGGTAGTCTGCGACGAATGCTTCATCCTTGACACCTGACAGGTTGATGAGGACATTGAGCCAAGCCCCTTGCAAACCAGCCTTAAGGTTGAGGGCTGCTACCCCCAGGTCGCTGGCAGCGTTGGTATTGGACTTGCCGACAGCTTTTTGGGTTGTTTGCAGGGCAGCCAAGATGTCTTCCATCATGCCATAAGGTGACTTGGTCGCTTCCTTGAGGGCTTGTTGCATAGCTTCCCGACGGGCAGCCTTGTCTTCCTCTGTCTCCTTAGGCATATCAAAGACGGCGGAGACTAGATTGAAGGCTTCAGTGTCCTTGTCAATAGCTGCGAGCAAGCTTTCTTGCAGGCGGGCGCTTTCTGCGTGCACTTGAGCAATTTCTGCTTCAAATTCTGCGTATTTTTTCTTGCCAAGGGTCAATTCACAGACCATCTTAGTCAGGGAAATACCGTTCGCTGCTGAAAGAGCAGCGGCAGAGCCGCCTCCTGGTGCAGGAGCATCTGAGCCTAGGACTTGGGCGAATTCTGTCAAACTTAAATCTACTAATTTCATAGGTTTCTGTCCTCCTAGCCCAGCAAATGGTTTTCCAGAACTTGCTTGCCATAGTCAAAGTCTTCGATTTGCAGATAGTATTCTGCTGCGTCAATCAAAGCCTTAGCTGGTGCCAAGCCAATGACTTCTGAGCCGAGGATTCCAACTCCGTAACGTTTGGCTTCAAAGCGAACAGTTTCAAAAACACGATAGAGTGGGAATTTTTCCAGATTGACCATGTTGATAGAAACCTGAGCAATGTTGCGGTCTTCCAGCATAACGCCAATCGCTTTACAGTATTTGTAGCCACCGCTTGAACCACGGATGATTTTGGCAATGTTGTTGGCAATTTCCAGATTGTCTGTATCCAAGTTGATATTGTAGGCGATGAGCGGCATTCTCGCTCCGACAGCAGTGACACCAGCAGTTGGGTGAATCTTTCTTTCACCGTAGTCAGGAGCCCAGTCAGGTTCCAAGAGTTTTTCAGGCATGCCTTCAAATTGCCCTTTACGAACCTTGGCCAAGTTCTTACGCTCTGGACGAGTCGCTGCATCTTCATAGAGGAAGATAGGAATACCGAGCTCACGATTGATCCGCTCAGATACGGTCTTCGCAATTTCTACGCATTCCTCACTTGTGATGTCTTTGATTGGTACAAAAGGCAGGACATCAGTTGCGCCCATACGAGGGTGTTCACCTTGGTGCTTGGTCAAGTCAATATTTTCAGAAGCGTATTTAACCAAACGGAAAGCAACTTCCTGAATATTTTGGTCATCACCGACCAAGGTAAAGACGCTGCGGTTGTGGCTGGCATCAGAAGAGTGGTCCAAAAGTGTTACACCTGGCACGCTCTTAGCTGTTTCCACTAGACCGTCAATAACCGCTTGATTGCGGCCTTCAGAAAAGTTAGGAATACATTCAACAATTTTTGCCATAAGATATTACCTCGTGATATCAATAATTTTAATTTATAATATGAACTTAATAAAGCAGAATCTCCTCCTGAGCTAGGTTGATACCCAGCTCAGGTCGGAAGTTGGGGGACAAGTTTTTCCTATTCGAACAATTTCTTAACAGATTCTTTGACCAAATCTTCGTCAGTTAAGTATGGAATGGTAATGTGGTCTGTTCCTTGGTGGAGGCGGTTGTACTCGATAGCAGTTTCGATGGCATGCTCATTACGTGCCCAGTTACGACGAGCGACTCCGCCGATTGTATCCCAAGCGATAGCAGATTTGATGATTTCATCAATGCGTTCGCTACCGTCCAGTACCAAGCCAAAGCCACCGTTGATTGCTTTACCGATACCAGTTCCGCCACCGTTGTGGAGAGCTACCAGACTCATACCGCGAGCTGCATTACCAGCGTAACATTGCACGGCCATGTCGCAGGTGACATTGGAACCGTCCTTAATATTAGAAGTTTCGCGGAATGGAGAGTCAGTACCGGATACGTCGTGGTGGTCACGGCCAATCATGACAGGACCAATCTTGCCTTCGCGGACTAATTCATTGAACTTGAGGGCGATATTGACGCGTCCCATACAGTCTTGGTAGAGAATCCGAGCCTGAGTTCCAACAACCAACTGGTTCTTTTCTGCATCGCGAATCCAGTTGTAGTTGTCGCGATCTTGGTAGCGGCGGTTAGGGTCGATCACTTCCATAGCTGCATGGTCAGTAGCGACTAGGTCTTCGTGCTTACCGCTCAGACATACCCAACGGAAAGGACCATAACCATAGTCAAAGAGCATTGGGCCCATGATATCTTCTACATAAGATGGCCAGATGAAGCCGTCTTTGTCGTCAAAGCCGTTCTTAGAAATTTCCTTTATGCCAGAGTCATAGACTGCCTTCATAAAGGCATTACCATAGTCAAAGAAGTAGGTGCCGTTGCTAGTCAAGGTCTTGATTGCCTTGAAGTGACGTTCCAAGGTTTGGTCAACCAACTTAGCAAATGTTTCCTTGTCTTCAGCCAGAAGGCGAGTCCGCTCTTCAAAGCTGATACCAGCTGGACAGTAGCCGCCGTCATAGACATTGTGGCAAGAAGTTTGGTCAGACAGCAAATCGACATGGATATTGTTCTCGTTGACGTATTCCAAGAGGTCTACGATGTTACCGTGATAGGCAATAGAAGTTGATTCGCCAGCTTCCAGAGCTTTTTGAGCCAAGTCGATAGCTTCCTTCGGACTTTCAGCCAATTGGCTAATCCAGCCTTGTGAATGACGAGTTTCAATCCGAGATTGGTCTACTTCAGCTACGATTGCCACAGCTTTAGCAATTTCGGCCGCTTTCCCTTGAGCTCCACTCATGCCGCCCAGACCAGAAGAGATGAAGAGTTTGCCAGTCAGGTCGCCGTCATCAGCTACGCCTAGTTTCAAGCGTCCAGCATTGAGGAGAGTGTTGAAAGTACCATGGACGATACCTTGAGGACCGATGTACATCCAGCCGCCGGCTGTCATTTGACCATAGTTGGTGACACCCATTTCTTCTGCAATTTCCCAGTCCTTCATATTGTCGTATTCACCGACCAAGAGGCCGTTGGTGATGATAACACGAGGTGCTTCTGGTTTGGACTTGAAGAGTCCGAGCGGATGGCCAGATTCCACGACCAAGGTTTGATGGTCGGTCATGATTTCCAAGTATTTCTTGATCAGGTTGTACTGCATCCAGTTAGCACAGACAGATCCAGTTTCCCCATAAGTAACCAATTCATAAGGATAAAGGGCGATTTCAAAGCTCAGGTTGTTGTCAATCATGACCTGCATAGCTTTGGCTGCAGTACAGTTTCCTTTATATTCATCAATTGGTTTACCATAGATGCGTTCTTTTGGACGCCAGCGGTAGCCATAAATCCGTCCGCGAGTCTTCAGTTCTTCTAAGAATTCTGGAATTACTTCCTCATGGAATCTCTTTGGAATATAGCGAAGGGCATTTTTTAAAGCAATTTCGGTTTGAGCTTGAGTTAAACGGAAGCCCCGGTCAGGTGCTCGACGGATGCCTTCTTGGAAAACTGTTTTTTCAGGCAGTACATCGTCTAATTTGACGGTCATTGCTGCTGCAATTTCATTTTCGCTAAAGTATGACATGAAAAATCCTCCTTTTAGTCAAGTGTAAAATATCTTTCTCCTACATTCTATAAGACTCCCGTCCATAAAGAGTCAAGAAAATGACAAAAGCAGTAAAAAAAGTGGGGCTCCTATCTTTTACAAGCTTTTGACTATAATTTGACGATAGTGTATTATGATGAAAAGTAAATATGTCGGAAAATGAAATGGAGGAACAAGCATGACTGCTGATTTACTATTAACTCACTTTAATCAAGTCTTCTGTCCCAAGGACCTCGGACATCCCCTTTTTGGCGAGGAGATGAAGGAAGCTCAGGTTTTGGAAGACGGCTACATTGCAGTCAAAGACGGCAAAATCCTAGCAGTTGGCAGCGGAGAGCCGGATGCCAGTCTGGTTGGACCTGATACTAAGATTCAGTTTTATGAGGGCAAGATTGCTACACCTGGCTTGATCGACTGTCACACTCACTTGGTCTACGGCGGCAGCCGGGAGCATGAATTTGCTAAGAAATTAGCCGGAGTCCCTTATCTGGAAATTCTTGCCCAAGGCGGCGGTATTCTCAGTACAGTTAGAGCAACGCGAGAAGCTTCTTTTGACACTCTCTATGATAAGTCTAAGAGACTGCTGGACTATATGCTGCTGCATGGGGTGACGACTGTTGAAGCCAAGAGTGGCTATGGTCTGGACTGGGAAACAGAGAAGCGCCAGCTAGATGTCGTTGGGGCTTTGGACCGTGACCACGATATTGATTTGGTTTCGACCTTTATGGCTGCCCACGCCGTTCCACCAGAATACAAGGGACGCTCTCAGGAATATCTAGAGCTCATCGTCGAGGAAATGCTGCCTCGGGTAAAAGCAGAAAATCTAGCTGAATTCTGTGATATTTTCTGTGAAAAAGGCGTCTTTACAGCTGACGAGTCACGCTACTTACTTTCTAAGGCAAAGGAGATGGGCTTCAAGCTTCGTATCCATGCTGATGAAATCGAGTCTATCGGCGGGGTGGATGTAGCGGCTGAGCTAGGAGCAACCAGTGCAGAGCACTTGATGGTAGCAACTGATGAGGGCATTCGCAAGATGGCAGAAGCTAAGGTTATCGGCAATCTCCTGCCAGCAACTACCTTCAGTCTGATGGAAGATACTTATGCACCCGCCCGCAAGATGCTGGAAGCTGGTATGGCCATCACTCTGACTACCGACAGCAATCCAGGCTCTTGTCCGACAGCTAATCTGCAGTTTGTCATGCAGCTGGGCTGCTTTATGATGCGTCTGACGCCAGTGGAAGTCCTTAACGCTGTAACCATCAATGCGGCCTACTCAGTTAACCGTCAAGATAAGATTGGCAGCTTTGATACTGGTAAGCAGGCTGACATTACCATCCTAGACGCTAAGAATATCGACTATCCACTTTATTTCTTTGCGACTAACCTGACCCATCAGGTCTACAAGGCTGGAAAACTGGTCGTCGATCAAGGTAGAATTGTCTAGCCTCTCTAAAAAAGAATCGTATTTTTCGGACTCTCTCTGGTGACAGGGAGAGTTTTCTTTATATCAAAACTTTCCCTTGCCATTCTGCCGCAAGTCTGCTATAATAGTTATTTGTGAGCAAACCTCACTTACCCCTTGCAAAGTCTCGGGGTCATTAGACCAAAAGGAGGAAAAATCAATGGCTAAATACGAAATTCTTTATATTATTCGTCCAAACATTGAAGAAGAAGCTAAAAACGCTTTGGTAGCACGCTTTGACTCTATCTTGACTGACAATGGTGCAACTGTTGTTGAATCAAAAGACTGGGAAAAACGTCGTCTTGCATACGAAATCCAAGATTTCCGTGAAGGACTTTACCACATCGTTAACGTTGAAGCAAACGACGATGCAGCTCTTAAAGAGTTTGACCGTCTTTCAAAAATCAACGCTGACATTCTTCGTCACATGATCGTCAAACTTGACGCTTAAGAAGGTAGACTATGATTAATAACGTTGTACTGGTGGGTCGTATGACCCGTGATGCCGAGCTTCGCTATACTCCGCAGAATCAAGCGGTCGCAACATTTACTCTGGCTGTCAATCGCAACTTTAAAAATCAAAGTGGCGAGCGAGAAGCAGACTTTATCAATGTTGTCATCTGGCGCCAGCAGGCAGAAAATCTTGCAAATTGGGCTAAAAAAGGAGCCCTGATCGGAATTACAGGTCGTATTCAAACGCGTAACTACGAGAATCAGCAAGGCCAGCGTGTCTATGTCACAGAAGTTGTTGCGGACAATTTCCAACTCTTGGAAAGCCGCTCTAATCGTGAAGGTCAGGCATCTGGCGGTTACGGTGGGAACAGCTTCGGCGGCAGCTCTGCTCCAAGTTATGGCAGTGCAGACTCGTCTAACCAAGTACCGAACTTTTCTCGTGATGAGAGCCCATTTGGTAATTCTAACCCAATGGATATCTCAGACGATGATCTACCTTTCTAAGGATCGAATCTAACTATAATATAAAGGAGAAAACACATGGCTCAACAACGTCGTGGCGGATTCAAACGCCGTAAAAAAGTTGATTACATCGCAGCGAACAAAATTGAATATGTTGATTACAAAGATACTGAGCTTCTTAGCCGTTTCGTTTCAGAACGTGGGAAAATCCTTCCTCGTCGTGTAACAGGAACTTCAGCTAAAAACCAACGTAAAGTAACAACAGCTATCAAACGCGCTCGCGTAATGGCTTTGATGCCTTTCGTAAATGAAGACTAATTAGATTCCCTGCCTCGGCAGGGATTTTTTAGATAATAGAAGAATTGTATAATAAAAAGACAGTTTGATTTGAACTGTCTTTTTAAGTATTATTTGATTTAAAGATTTCTTATCTCGTAGGCCCCATAGTCGCGCTCTTGATGTTGAAGCGTTTTTTGAGATAGAAGCGCAGGGCTAGGGTAATAGCGCCGACAATAGCAACTACGATATTGGACAGGCGGGGATTGAGGAATTCAGGTAGGAGACTAGTCAGGACGATGGACATGCTCCAGAGGAGAATAGCCGCTGCCATGGTAAGGATAGACTTGAGCAGTTTAGGGCGCTGGCTACGGTCCTTATCTGGTCCGTAGAAACGGTAGATAAAGTGGTAGAGAGCATAGAAAGAAAGGCCACCGACGATGCTTCCGAGTACGAGAGTCGTCAGTCCATAGACAGATGGCTGAGAGGAAGCCAGATTGACGATAGAGGTCAGGAGGGTAAAGAAACCAAAGATAAAGAGGACAGAGTCCAGCATCATCCATTTAGGATCGTCATTTTCCTTTGGATGCTCGGCATCATAGCGCTCTTTTGCGGTCAAAGAAGCTGCCCAAGTAGTCGGGGCTCCGTAGAGGCCGCGGGCAGTGATTCCCTTGGTTTGATTTTCCAGGATTTCCGGCAGAATGCCTTCTAAGATTGTCTGGATTTCCTGATCGGATTTGCCGTCTTGTAAAAGCTGGTTAGTCGCGATATGGATAAATTCTTTGTTTTTTTTGCTGAGTTTGTCGAGGGATACTTGTGACATAGGCGTTCTTTCTAATGGTTAAAATAGTTTTTTGTGCATGAGATAAGCCATAACCGAAGCACTCATGGCAAAGGCGATGAACATAATAATCCAGAAGGCATGTGGTTCACCGTTGAGAGGCAGTTCGTTATTTTTGAAGTTCATCCCATAGGCTGAGAAAATCATGGTCGGGATAGACATGACAATGGTCACCAGAGCCAAGGCTTTCATGATATTGTTCTGATTATTAGAAATGATAGAGGCAAAGGTCTCTGTCATACTGTGGAGGATGTTTCCGTAGATATCAGCCATCTCAATGGCCTGCTGGGTCTCGATCAAGGTGTCTTCCAGCAAGTCCTCATCTTCCAGATACTTCTTGATATTGCTGGTAGAGCTGGTCAGCTTTTTAATCACGCGCTCATTTGTCTTAAGAGAGGCTTTGAAATAGACGATGGTCTTTTCCAACTCCATGAGCTCAATCAGTTCTTCATTTCGTGTGGACTTGTGCAGCTGACTTTCAATCTGCTCACTCTTGCGGTCAATGGAGCGCAGGGCTGTCAGATATAGCTCAGCATTGTGGTAGAGAATCTGAAAGATAAAACGTGACTTCATAAAAGTATAGAAGTTGCGCAGGCGCCGATGAATGAAGATATCCAGTAGAGGCAATTTTTCCAAACAGGTGGTAATAATCGCCTCTTCCGTGATGATAATACCAAGGGGAATCGTGACATAGTAAGTCTGGTTATTCCGCTCCTCAGTGATGGGCACATCAACGATGATCAGTGTGTACTCATCCTCGATGGTGACCCGAGACATTTCTTCCGCATCAAGCGGCGCTCGCAGGTCTGCAATGTCAATACCAAAGGCGTTGGCGATTTCAATTGATTCACTCTGGGAAGGGTTGACAAGATTGATCCAGGTGCCCGATTCGAGCGAATCAATCTCTTTGAATTCTGTCGTAGTAGATAAAAAGACTTGCTTCATAATCATTTTCCTTTCCAGAGTTTTTTTGCATACCGTACTATTATACTACAAATTCGGGCTTTTGGGGCAAAAGTTTGCAGAAAAATTTGTTATAATGGAGAAGGTTTATAAGTGAAACGAGGTCAAGATGCAAGATAAAATTGTGATTCATGGAGCGCGAGCTCATAATTTAAAAAATATTGATGTGGAAATTCCGCGGGACAAGTTAGTCGTGGTGACCGGTCTGTCGGGTTCGGGCAAGTCCAGTTTGGCTTTTGATACCCTCTATGCTGAAGGGCAGCGCCGCTATGTGGAGAGTCTGTCGGCCTATGCCCGGCAGTTTTTGGGCAATATGGAAAAGCCGGATGTGGACTCGATTGATGGTCTCAGCCCAGCTATTTCCATCGACCAGAAAACGACTAGTAAAAATCCGCGCTCAACAGTGGGAACTGCTACTGAAATCAACGACTACCTGCGCCTGCTCTATGCTCGTGTTGGGACGCCATACTGTATCAACGGTCACGGCGCTATTACGGCTTCATCTGTTGAGCAGATTGTTGACAAGGTCTTGGAATTGCCAGAGCGTCAGCGGTTGCAGATTTTAGCACCAGTCATCCGCAAGAAAAAGGGTCAGCATAAGACCGTTTTTGATAAGATTCAGAAGGACGGTTATGTCCGTGTGCGCGTGGATGGTGACATTTACGATGTGACGGAAGTGCCAGAGCTATCCAAGAGCAAGCAGCATGATATTGAAGTTGTAGTGGACAGAATTGTCATCAAGGAAGGGGTGCGTAGCCGTCTCTTTGACTCGGTCGAAGCAGCTTTGCGGATTGCTGAGGGCTATGTGATTATTGACACCATGGACGGTCAAGAGCTGCTCTTTTCTGAGCATTATGCCTGTCCAGTTTGTGGTTTTACAGTCCCAGAACTGGAGCCACGCCTCTTTTCTTTCAATGCGCCTTTTGGCTCCTGTCCGGACTGTGATGGTCTGGGGGTTAAGCTGGAGGTGGATCTAGATGTGGTTGTGCCAGAAGCTGGCAAGACCTTGCGCGAAGGAGCGCTAGCGCCTTGGAATCCCATCTCCTCCAACTACTATCCGCAGATGCTAGAGCAGGCGATGGCAGCCTTTGGTATTGATATGGACAAGCCTTTCGAGGAGCTGACTGAGGAAGAAAAACAGCTGATTTTCTTTGGCTCAGATGGGCGGGAGTTCCATTTCCACTATGAAAATGAGTTTGGCGGCGTGCGCGATATCGACATTCCTTTTGAGGGGGTTGTCACCAATATCAACCGCCGCTACCACGAGACTAATAGTGATTTTACTCGGACGCAGATGCGGGCTTATATGAACGAGCTGACCTGTGCAGCTTGTCAGGGCTATCGACTCAGTCCTCAGGCTCTTTCTGTCAAGGTTGGCGGCGAAGATGGCTTGCATATCGGTGAGATTTCAGACTTGTCCATTGCAGATCATTTGCTTCAGTTGGACAAGCTAAACTTGACTGATAATGAAGCTACTATCGCACGCCCTATTCTCAAAGAAATTCATGATCGCCTGACCTTCCTTAATAACGTTGGCCTTAATTACCTGACTTTGTCTCGCTCGGCTGGGACTCTATCAGGAGGTGAGAGCCAGCGGATTCGTCTGGCGACTCAGATTGGTTCTAACTTGAGCGGCGTTCTCTATATCCTGGACGAGCCCTCTATTGGCTTGCACCAGCGTGACAATGACCGCCTGATTGCCAGCCTCAAGAAGATGCGTGATCTGGGAAATACCCTTATCGTGGTTGAGCACGATGAGGACACCATGCGGGAGGCGGACTGGCTGATTGATGTCGGTCCAGGAGCCGGTGTTTTCGGAGGTGAAATCGTTGCGGCCGGCACTCCTGCACAAGTAGCTAAGAGTAAGAAATCTATTACTGGCCAATACTTGTCAGGTAAGCGCGAGATCCCAGTACCATTGGAACGCCGTGTAGGCAATGGCCGCTTTATCGAAGTGACTGGTGCTCAGGAAAATAACTTGCAAAATATCATGGCTAGATTCCCCTTGGGCAAATTTATCGCTGTGACAGGAGTTTCTGGATCCGGCAAGTCAACGCTGGTCAACTCTATCCTTAAGAAAGCCATCGCCCAAAAGCTCAACCGCAATTCTGCTAAGCCAGGTAAGTTCAAGAAAATCAGTGGTATTGAGCATGTGGATCGACTGATTGATATTGATCAAAGTCCGATTGGCCGGACACCGCGCTCTAATCCGGCTACCTATACTGGAGTCTTTGACGATATTCGCGATCTGTTTGCCAAGACCAATGAAGCTAAGATTCGTGGCTACAAGAAGGGGCGTTTCAGCTTTAATGTCAAGGGCGGTCGTTGTGAGGCCTGCTCGGGTGATGGGATTATCAAGATTGAGATGCACTTCCTGCCTGACGTCTATGTGGCCTGCGAGGTCTGCCACGGTACCCGTTATAATAGCGAGACTCTAGAGGTTCACTACAAGGAGAAGAATATCGCTCAGGTTCTGGACATGACGGTCAATGATGCGGTAGAGTTCTTCCAGCATATTCCCAAGATTGCCCGGAAACTCCAGACTATCAAGGACGTGGGACTAGGCTATGTGACTCTGGGGCAGCCAGCTACGACCTTGTCAGGTGGTGAAGCCCAGCGGATGAAGCTGGCCAGCGAACTTCACAAGCGCTCAACTGGTAAGTCCTTCTATATCTTGGATGAGCCGACCACGGGTCTGCATTCTGAAGACATTGCCAAGCTCCTTCATGTGCTATCACGCTTTGTGGACGATGGCAATACAGTACTCGTTATCGAGCACAATCTGGATGTTATCAAGACGGCCGACCATATTATCGACTTAGGACCGGAAGGCGGTGTCGGTGGCGGTACAATTATTGCGACGGGTACACCGGAAGAAGTCGCAGCTAATCCAGCCAGCTATACCGGCCAGTACTTGAAAGGCAAGCTGCACGTAAAATAATTCATCAAATCCCTGTTTGATATTAAAAACAGGGATTTTTCGTGTCGGAGAATGCTCGTTAGATTTAAGTCTTAGGCAAGGCTTATTAAAAAATGTCCTATTTGACTGGTTTTTTGATATAATAAGCTTAGTTATTTCACGGAGGTGCCTCATGTTATCAAGAGTTGAAAAGTTTGAAGCAGCATTGGCTCAGACAGAATGCGATGCTGTTTTAGTAACCAATCTGAAAAATGTTTACTATCTGACTGGCTTCAGCGGGACAGAAGCGACAGTTTTTATCAGCAAGAATCGTCGGATTTTCCTGACGGATGCGCGCTATACACTGATTGCCAAGGGAGTAGTCCAAGGTTTTGATATTGTCGAAACCCGCGACGCGATTAGAGAGATTGTCAAGATTATTGCGGATGACAAGCTGCAAAAAATCGGTTTTGACGATGAAATTTCCTATGCCTACTTCAAAATGCTGGAAAGTGTCTTCTCTGCCTACGAGCTGGTTCCTATGACGGGCTTTATTGAAAATCTGCGCATGATTAAAGATGAGCAAGAAATCGCGACTATTCGCAAGGCCTGTCAGATTTCGGACCAAGCCTTCCTGGATGTACTGGATTTTATCAAGCCTGGTGAGACGACTGAGCTGGCTGTTATGAACTTTTTAGATGCCCGTATGCGCCAGCTAGGTGCTTCAGGTGCCTCTTTTGACTTCATCATCGCTTCGGGTTACCGCTCTGCTATGCCGCATGGTGTGGCTAGTGACAAGGTCATTCAAAAAGGGGAAACCCTGACCATGGACTTTGGCTGCTACTACAATCACTATGTCAGTGATATGACGCGGACTGTTCATGTGGGGCAGGTGACGGATGAGGAGCGGGAGATTTATGATATTGTCCTGCGCAGCAATCAAGCCCTGATAAAAGCAGCCAAGGCTGGGCTTAGCCGAATTGATTTTGACCGGATTCCGCGCCAGATTATTAACGATGCTGGCTACGGTCCTTACTTTAGCCACGGGATTGGTCACGGTATCGGACTGGATATCCATGAAATTCCTTACTTTGGTAAGTCAGAAGAGCCGATTGAGGCCGGTATGGTCCTGACCGATGAGCCGGGTATTTATCTGGATGGCAAATACGGCGTCCGCATCGAAGACGATCTCCTCATCACAGAAACAGGCTACGAAGTCCTAACTCTTGCGCCGAAAGAGTTGATTGTTATTTGAGAATTATCAGGCTTTATGATAGAATAAGTAGAAATATAATTTTAAAAAGAGGTAATATAGAATGATTGAAGCAAGTAAGCTGAAAGCTGGAATGACCTTCGAGACAGCTGATGGAAAACTCATCCGCGTTTTGGAAGCGAGCCACCACAAGCCAGGTAAGGGAAATACGATTATGCGTATGAAGCTGCGCGATGTTCGTACTGGCTCTACCTTCGATACCAGCTACCGTCCAGAAGAAAAATTTGAACAAGCCATTATTGAAACTGTTCCAGCTCAATACTTGTACCAAATGGATGACACTGCTTATTTCATGAATACTGAGACTTACGATCAATATGAAATTCCAGTAGTCAATGTAGAAGAAGAATTGAAATTCATCCTTGAAAACTCTGATGTGAAAATCCAGTTCTACGGAACAGAAGTGATTGGTGTGACAGTACCAACAACAGTTGAATTGGTCGTGACAGATACTCAGCCTTCTATCAAGGGAGCTACTGTTACCGGATCTGGTAAGCCAGCGACACTTGAGACAGGTCTTGTTGTCAACGTACCGGACTTCATCGAAGTTGGACAAAAATTAATCATCAACACTGCAGAAGGAACTTACGTTTCTCGCGCATAATATAGAAGAGGTAATAACTATGGCAGCTGAACAATTAGGTGAAATCGTCATTGCGCCACGTGTTTTGGAAAAAATCATTGCCATTGCAACGGCAAAGGTAGAAGGTGTTTATTCCTTCGCAAATAAGAGTATGTCAGACAGTCTTTCCATGCGCTCACTCGGTCGCGGAGTATCGCTTCATACCGATGAGACAGGTGATGTGACTGTAGATATCTACCTGTATTTGGAATACGGTGTCAGCGTTCCAACTGTTGCAGTAGCGATTCAGAAGGCTGTAAAAAGTGCTGTTTTTGATATGGCTGAGGTAGAGCTGTCAGCGGTCAATATCCATGTGGCAGGTATTGTTCCAGAAAAGGCACCGAAGCCAGACTTGAAAGATCTATTTGATGAGGACTTCCTCAATGACTGATATACTGTTGGAATCCAGAAGAGGTCTGCGCCAGCGGGCTTTTCAGGCCCTGATGAGCCTAGAGTATGAAGGGGATCTTGTAGAAGCTTGCCGTTTTGCCTATTCTTATGATAAGGACGAAGAGGCTGACAAAGCGGCGGAAGCTGATATTCCAGCCTTCTTGCTCAATCTGGTATCTGGTGTGGTCCAGTCCAAGGACGACTTGGACAAGAAAATTGCTCAGCATCTCAAAAAGGGCTGGACAGTAGATCGTCTGACGCTGGTAGAGAAAAATATCCTGCGTTTGGGTATCTTTGAGATTACAGAGTTTGACACCCCACAGCTGGTAGCAGTCAATGAAGCCATTGAGCTTTCCAAGCAATTTTCTGACGAAAAGTCCAGTAAGTTCATTAATGGGATTTTGAGTCAATTTATCGTTGAATAAGTTGAATAAAATGAAGGTCGAGACACTTGTCTTGACTTTTTTTGATTTGTGACATTTAGTTTGTCTCACTTCGTTAGGTGCAAGATAAATAAACCACCCACTATTCGGCAGCGCATCAAGGATTATATCAAAAAACTCCAGACACGATACAATAAAGGTGTTCAAGCCAATTGTAAAGTGAAAGGAGAAAAAAGCGCAAAAGGTACATAGTTTATCACATATAAAGTGGATGCGTTCTATCACATTATTTTACACTTAAGTATAGATTGAAAATCAATATCAAAGTAGTTTAGGTGGAATATTATGTGTTTATAAGGATATTGAAATTATAGAAGGACACTTTATACCGGATCATGTATGTTAATGAGTATCCCATCAAAAATAGGCGTTTCAAATTTTATGGGTTACTTGAAAGGTAGAAGTGCTCTTGCGATATTTTGTAAACATGCCAATCCTAAGTATAAATTTGAGAAAAGGTATTTCTGAGCAGAAAGCTATTACGTGAGTACAGTTGAACTCAACGAAGCCACAATCAAGAAAGATATACAAGAGCAGGAAAAGCACAATATAGCAATGGATAGATTAAGTTTGAAAGAAGGTGAATATCTAAGTAGAGATAGTGGTAAGTAATGCAAACGCCTCTTTGAGAGGCTTGTGACGAGTCAAGAGCAATGAAGCTTGAACAAAGTAAAAGCCAGCATCTTTTGGTGCTGGCTTTTGATATGAGCTAGGCTTATATCCCTGGTACAAACTATCTGTTAGATGAGGTGAATTATTTTGGCGCGATGACTTCTAATCCACCCATATATGGACGCAGAACCTCTGGGATAGTTACAGAACCATCTTCGTTTTGGTAATTCTCTAAGATAGCTGCTACTGTGCGTCCGACAGCCAGTCCAGAACCGTTGAGAGTATGAAGGAGTTTGACCTTGCCATCTGTTTCGTCACGGTAGCGGATTTGAGCTCGACGAGCTTGGAAATCTTCTGTGTTAGAGCAACTAGAGATTTCACGGTAGGTGTTCTGAGCCGGAATCCAAACTTCCAAGTCGTAGGTCTTAGCAGCTGAGAAGCCCATATCTCCAGTACAGAGTGCTACAACGCGGTAAGGCAGATTCAGCTTTTGCAGGATGTTTTCTGCGTTGGCAGTCATCTTTTCCAGCTCTTCATAAGATTCTTCTGGCTTGGCAAATTTCACCATTTCAACCTTATGGAATTGATGCAGACGAATCAGACCGCGCGTGTCACGACCAGCAGAGCCAGCTTCAGAGCGAAATGATGGGCTCATAGCTGTAAAGTAGATTGGCAATTCTTTGCCGTCTAAAATTTCGTCTCGGTAGTAGTTGGTCAGTGGAACTTCAGCAGTCGGAATCAGAACGAAGTTGGTATCGCTTAGCTCAAAGGTATCTTCTTTGAACTTAGGATATTGCCCAGTCCCAAACATGGAATCGTGGTTTACCATATAAGGAGTGATGACTTCGGTGTAGCCTTCTTTGCCATGCTCATCCAGCATGAAGTTGTAGATAGCACGCTCAAGTCTTGCTCCCAAGCCCTTATAGAAGAGGAAGCGAGCACCAGTAACTTTTGCCCCACGTTCCCAGTCTAGGATGTCCAAATCTTCACCCAAATCCCAGTGAGCTTTAGCTTCAAAGTCAAATTGGCGCGGCGTACCCCAGCGACGAACTTCGACGTTTTCGTCCTCATCTGCTCCCACAGGAACACTATCGTGCGGGATATTAGGCAGAGTGGTAGTGAATTCAGTCAACTTAGCATCCAGCTCAGCCAAGCTTGCGTCTAAGTTCTTGACCTCAGCAGAAAGTTTTTGCATAGCAGCAATCTTGTCATCTGTATTTTCTTTGTTGCGTTTAGCTTGGGCAATTTCAGCAGAAACAGTATTGCGCTCAGCCTTGAGTTCTTCGACCTTGACCAATAAATCCCGGCGTTCTTTGTCGATGGTTTTCATTTGGTTTAGGGTAGCTGCGTCAACACCTCGCGTAGCTAATTTTTCAGCTACAGAATCAAAATCTGTACGGATACGTTTTAAATCTAACATAGGTACCTCCAAAAATAAAAGCACTTTATGAAACTGTTGGAGCGGCATAGCCGCGGTTCCATCCAACTTCACAAAAGTGCACTTGCTTAATTATTCATTTTTAAACTAACGGTAGAATTTCCTATTTTCTCCTTATCTGCTCACAGCCACCACAGACTTTCTGAAAAGTGTCCAATAGTACTTATCCGTTTCGACTATTATACAGGATTTTCCGGAAAATGTAAATCCCAGGATAGGAAAAATCTTGACAGAAAAAGATAACTATGTTATCTTTAAATAAAGGTAACGTAGTTATCCAAAGGAGTTCTTATGGTAAAACAAACAACGCGCGACCGTATGATTGAGAAGGCAAGCCAGCTTATCAGAGAGTATGGCTATCAGAATATCCCCCTAAGGAAACTGGCATCTCTGCTGGGGGTTACGACTGGTGCTTTTTACAAGGCTTTTGAGAACAAGGAGGAACTTTACTATCAGGTCTGTCTTTTGGAAAACCAGAGGCAGATTAAACGTTTAGAGGAACAGTATTTAGATGGAGTCTCTGATCCTCTGGATTGCATTTGGCAGATAGGACTCTTTCTTTTATCGGAATATGAGACCAACAGTCAGATGATGGATTTTCTCTTTTTCAGCCCTGTGGCGACAGAGGCTTACCGGAAAGGTAAGCTTCTGGAAATCGGGAACAAGACAGTGGTTTATCTGGATCAGCTGCCTATTGAGAGTCAGAAAGAAAAAAAGATTCTCTTGCTCAAGCTGGACACTTTCATCACAGGCTATGGCCATTTTATTGCCAAAGGCTTGGAGCCTTTTGATGAGGAAGTCTATCGCTCAATGTTCAATGATTTACTAGGAGGTTACAAATATGAGTAAAAATCTCATTGTTTATGCACATCCCTATGATAAAAGCTTTAACCATGCTATTTTAGAGCGGGTTCTGTACTTGTTGGAGAAGAAAGATCAGACCTATGAACTGATTGATCTCTATGAGGATGGTTTTAATCCAGTCTATACCAAGGAAGAACTAGCGCTTTTTAATAAAGGGCAGGCACTAGACCCACTGGTTTTAAAATATCAGGAAGCTCTTGCGTCCTGTGACCGCCTTATCATGATTTTTCCTATCTGGTGGGCGGATATGCCAGCTATTGTCAAGGGCTTTGAAGATAAGGTCTTTTTGAAAAATAAGATTTACGAGGAGAGCAAAACTCGCCAGTTAGTTGGTCGTCTGACCAATATTAAAGAGGTATTGGCTATTACTACCTCTGCAGCACCGACCTTCTATCTTAAGTATTTCTGTGGTGATGTCGTCAAGAAAGCCATGTTGGGACATACCTTTAAGTCTATCGGTGCTAAACAGCGCCGTTGGTTGAATTTCGGGAATATTTCTCAGTCTACAGCTGAAAAACGGCAGGCTTTTTTAGAAAAACTATCGGAAAAGATTTGAAGAGGTGGCTATCATGATTCGTTTTAGAAGAGCAGATGAAAGGGATCTTGCTGCTGCGGTCTCAGTTTTAACTGCTGCTTTTGCTGAGCATGAGGTCTATAGAGAAAAATTCCGCCCTCTCTTTGGCAGCAGCCAGTCTTACATTGATTTTCTAAATAGATTGCATGCAGTTATGGTTAAGGCGGCGATGCGTCATCATATTTGCCTACTTGCTGAAGTGGACGGACGTCTTATGGCGGTCGCTACCATTCATAAGCTCGGTAATCATCCTGTCGGTATGCTTTCCTTTTTGCGGGCAGGAGCATGGAGGATGTGGAAATATATTCCTCAGCTTTTAGCCTTTCAAAAAGTCTTTGGGGAGGGCAGTAAAGAAGCTAAAAAAAGGGGTATTTCAACTCTTTATCTTGAATTGCTGGGTGTGCTGCCTGATTATCAAGGACAGGGAGTTGGCGGTCTTTTTATCTCAAAGGGACTTGAATTGCTTGCAAAAGAAGAAAAATGCCAGCGGCTTACTTTAATTACTCATACAGAAAGCAACTGTCGTTTTTACAAAAAGAACGGATTTAAACAACTAGATGTCCGTGATGTTGAAGGTGTCAAGACATGGACTTTCGAGAAAAATTTAGCTGATGTTTATCCTTTTTGAAAATCTAATGATGCGGTCTTGCATTGATAATATCAGCTTACTTCATCCCATCATTTCAAGGGGCTGAAATAGTGCATTCTCAGACTGATTCACTTTCCAATTTTTTGTGCTAGCTCCATTTTGGTGGTACAAGCTGGTTTTGTCTTAGTCGGAAATATAAAAAATAGGGCAGAAACTTTTTCAACCCTATTTTTTCTTCTTAAAGATTCCAGCAATTTTTTGTAACAGAGTCGGCAATCTAACGACTTTGTCGTTGCCGATATGCTCCCGCGCAATTTTGAGTATCTTACCAGAATCTTTGGAGGCAAAGAGAAACTTTCCCTTGTCAGTCCAGATTTCAAAATGGCGGCTGACTTTTTTGCCAGAAACATTAGCACCGATAGTAGTGATGCTAGACCAAGGCAGCTGAATATAATCTTCTACATTGGCATCAGCATAAAACTCCAGAGCTGTCTCGCCGATTAGAAATTTCCCAACCTTTCCGCCTAATCCAAGATAGGAAACGCCAGTGGTATTAAACTCAACTGTTTTATTTTGTGACTGTGCCATAGAGTAACTCCCTTTTAAATAATATAGCTATTATACCACAATAAAAAGAAGGCTGAAACCTTCTTTTTGATTACATCAAACCAGCAACGTGAGCTAGTACACCAACTACGAAGAGGGCGATGATGATAGTGATAGGGGATACTTTCTTCTTAAGCAACCACATACAAGCAAAAGTTAGAAGCAGTCCCATCAAACCAGGAATCAAGGAATCCAAGTTTTGTTGGAAAGTTGTAACTTTTTCAGGGGTTTGAGATAGTCCTTGGCCTACTTGAGCAAATGCTTCTTGGATACCCTTATAGCCACTAGACAATTTGTCCCAATGAATATATGCTTTATCATCTAGCTTAACAGATGAAACGTTAAAGACAAACTTAATAGATACCCAGCGCTCAACCAGAACAGCCAAGATAAACATACCTAGGATTGAAGCACCTTTGGTAATGTCTTGGAGGATACCACCAGACATGTCCTTAGTGATTTCAGAACCAGCCTTGTAGCCCAATTCTTGTGTGTACCAGAGGAAAGCCATCCGGATAGCATTCCAAGCTAAGAAGAAGATAAGTGGACCAATGATATTTCCAGTCAAAGCAAGAGATGCACCAAGTGCTCCAAGGATAGGACGAACTGTGAACCAGAAGACAGGGTCTCCGATACCAGCCAGAGGTCCCATCATACCGATTTTAACCCCTTGGATAGCCGCATCGTCAATTGCTGCACCATTTGCTTTTTCTTCTTCAAGCGCAAGTGTAACTCCGATGATTGGAGCTGCTACATATGGGTGAGTGTTGAAGAATTCCAAGTGACGCTCAAGAGCAGCAGCTTGATCTTCTTTTTTAGTATAAAGCTTCTTAATAGCTGGAATCAGTGAATAAGCCCAGCCCAAGTTTTGCATACGTTCGTAGTTCCAAGAGCCTTGCAAGAAAGTAGAACGCCACCAAACTTTTTGACGGTCAGCCTTTGAAAGAGTCAATTTTCCTGACTCATCAGGTTTTACAGTATTTAATTCTGTCATGATAGTGTGTCTCCTTTCTTAGTAGTCTTCTAGGATATCGCCGATTGGATCGTTAGATGAAGCTGTTGCTCCGCCGCCACCATTTCCGCCTTTTTTAGACAAGGCAAGATAGATGAGGGCAATAGCGACACCGATTGCACCAAGAGCAATCAGGGTGAGTTCGCTAACAGCAGCTAGAGCGAAACCAATAGCGAAGAATGGCCATACTTCACGAGTTGCCATCATGTTGATAACCATGGCATAACCAACGGCTACGACCATACCACCACCGATTTGCATACCTTCTGATAGCCAAGCTGGCATAGCTTCAAGAGCAGATTTAACAGACTCAGCAGGAATCATCAAAAGAAGTGCTGCAGGAATAGCAATACGTGCTCCTTGCATGAAGAGAGCGATAAAGTGAGCGCGTTCAACTCCTTTAATGTCTCCTTTTTTCGCAGCAGCATCTGCACCGTGAACCAAACCGACTGACAAAGTACGGACAATCATAGTCAAGAAGAGACCAGCAACAGCAAGCGGAATAGCAACACCTTGTGCTACAGCGATTCCTTTGCTTGAGAAGTCTCCACCCAGTACCATGATAATAGCAGCGGCAACAGAAGCGAGGGCAGCATCAGGTGCTACAGCAGCTCCGATATTAGCCCAGCCAAGAGCGATCAGCTGGAGAGAGCCACCCAGCATAACACCGGCAGCCAAATTACCAGTTACCAGTCCAATCAAGGTACAAGCAACCAGAGGTTGGTGGAATTGGAATTGGTCCAAGATACCTTCTAGACCGGCTAAGAAGGCAACAAAGACTACTAAAACCATAGAAATAATAGACATGTTCTAAATCCTTTCGTAAATTAATAAAAGCAAAACGTTTGATTCTACTGCACGTTGGCTTTCTTAATCAAATCAAACAAATCTTTTTTAGAGTCATTTGGTACTTTACGTACGTCGAATTCAACGCCAAGGTCACGCAGCTTTTCATAAGTAGCAACGTCTTCCTTGTCCATTGAAAGCACGTTGTTGACCATTGTTTTACCAGTTGAGTGAGCCATGGAACCAACGTTAAGGGTCTTGATTGGCACACCGCCTTCAACAGCACGAAGGGCATCTTGAGGAGTTTCAAACAGAATCAAGGCATGTGTGTTGCCAAAGCGAGGGTCTTTTGAAACAGCAATCAATTTGTCGATTGGGACAACATTGGCTTTGACATTACCTGGTGCAGCTTGTTTAATCAACTCTTTACGAAGTTCATCTTGGGCTACTGAGTCAGAAGCAACGATAATACGGTCTGCTTTTGAATCTGGTGTCCAAGCTGTTGCTACCTGACCATGCAGCAAACGTGTGTCGATCCGGGCAAGGTTGATTTTGAGCTTGCCGTCACCGATTACAGTCCCTTCAGGGATAGCTGCTTGGGCAACTGGAGCAGCTGCAGCAGGAGCATCTGCTTCTTCAGCAGCAGGATTTAGCTCTTCAGGCAGAGCTTTGACTCCTTCCTTGGCTTCTTTGATGATGTTAGCAACAACAGCTTCAACGCCGGCGTTGGCATCCATCATCCTTTCTGTATAAGCTTGAATCAGCATAGGCAGGTTCAAGCCTGTAATGATAGCGAACTTGCGGTCTGGATTTTCACCCATGACACGGCTAGCTTGGTTGAATGGAGAGCCACTCCAAAGGTCAGCCAAGACCAACACTTCATCGTCCGCATCAAACGAAGCCACAGCGTCATTGAACTTTGCATAGAGATCATCTGGTCCTTCGTTGGGCATGAAAGTTACAACTTGTACTTTTTCCTGCTCACCGAAAATCATAGAACCTGATTGATGAATACCAGCAGCAAATTCACCGTGGCTAGCAATAATGATTCCGATACTCATTATTGACATTCCTCCTTATAAAATGTTTGACTTAAGTTTTAAGAAAACTTTAAGGCAAGTTTATTATAAAACGTTTTCATGAAAAATGCAAGCGTTTGTTCCTAAAAACGACTTTTTCTTTCAAAAATGTCAGTATTTGCTGAACCCCTGATAAATATAGGTATAAGCAAACCTTAGCTATAGAAATGTTTTAATAAATTAGGAAAACAGAAAATATAACAGATTAATATATGAAAAAATATTGAAATAATATGAAAGAGACTTTTGAAATGAAAGAAAAGAATCGTGTTTGAGAAAGTGTTTATTTATCAAAAAAGAAAGAGGAGGACCAAAGACAAGAAATTGCATCTTATGTCTTTAGTCTCCCTCTGTAATGGCAAAAGTTTCTAAATAATATCAAGCCTGTCTATCATAAGTTTCCAAAAGTTTGGTAAATGTTGGGATTGACATGTTTTAAAGTATTAGTGTGTGAAGTCAAGTACCATACGTCCCTGAATGGTACCCGCTTCCATTTCGTCAAAGACATCCACTGCATCTGAAACAGGGCGCTTTTGAACGACAGGAACCACTAATCCTTCAGCGCCAAACTGGAAGGCTTCTTCTAAGTCCTTACGTGTTCCAACGAGGGAACCGATGACTTGGATACCATCTAAAACGGTTTTGACAATGCTGAGATCCATCATTTCAGATGGTAATCCAACGGCAACTACCCGACCGCCAGCACGAACAGAATCAACCGCTTGGTTGAAGGCGACTTTAGAAACGGCTGTTACTACTGCAGAATGCGCACCGCCAGTTTTTTCTTGGATAAGAGCAGCGACATCATCAACTTCATGGCCGTTGATGACGATATCAGCACCGACTTCTTTGGCCAAAGCTAGCTTGTCATTGTTGATATCAACAGCGACGACATGGGCATTAAAGACTTTCTTGGCATATTGAACCGCTAGGTTACCCAATCCACCTGCTCCAAAGATAACTGTCCATTGCCCTGGCTGCAGCTGGGCCTCTTTGATAGCCTTGTAGGTCGTTACGCCGGCACAAGTGATAGAAGAAGCTTGAGCAGGATCGAGTCCTTCAGGGACTTTGACAGCGTAGTCAGCTGTTACGATACATTGCTCTGCCATCCCACCATCAACAGAATAACCAGCATTTTTTACTGTCCGGCAAAGGGTTTCGCGACCAGTTGTACAGTATTCACAAGCGCCGCAGCCTTCAAAGAACCAAGCGACACTGACGCGGTCTCCGACCTTGAGACTTTTTACATCTGGAGCGATTTCTTTGACAATACCGATACCTTCATGCCCAAGAACGCGACCCGGTACCTTGCCAAAGTCACCATGCGCGACGTGCAAATCAGTATGGCAGACACCGCAGTATTCGATATCAACGAGAGCTTCCCCTGTTTCAAGAGGACGAAGTTCCTTATTTTCGATGAGTTGGACATTGGTTCCTTCTGGATTTACAACAACTGCTTTCATAAGTAGTTTCCTCCTGTTATTTAGTTTTTGATTATGTTAATTATATCACAAATTCGAACAGATGGCAAACGCTTACAAATCTAAGCGTAAATTCACTCTAATATTCTGAAATAGCTGATAAGCTCCTATTTTTAAAGTTTTTTGAGCCTGAAGATGGTTGAGAGAAGACACAAAATAAAAGACAAACTCTCAAACAGAGTTTGCCAAATTGTCTAGTTTTATAAAAATAGTTTGTTGAGTTCGTGGGCGACACCATCTTGGTCGTTAGTCAGAGATAATTGCTGGTCGGCGTAGGGCAGCAGGTCAGTATTGGCATTTTTCATGGCATAGCCAGTGCCAGCAAAGGACAGCATCTCAGTATCATTTTGCTCATCACCAAAGGCAATCAGATTTTTACGATCCACATTGAGAACATTAAGCAGGTACTGAAGGGCGAAGGCCTTATTGACCCCTTTTGGAGCACACTCGAGAATGTTGAGCGGCCCGCCCCAAGAGTTGATAGCAAGTTCATGCTGGTAAAAAGCATTCATTTCCTCTGCCAGAGCGTATTTGTCAGCTGCTCGCGTCTGCAGGAGAATGGCGTTAGGATTCTCTGTTACCAAGTTGGCTTGAAACTGATTTTCAGGCTTAAAAGCATTGATGCCAAAGAGCTTGGGATCGGCAATTTCTTCATTGGGATTGGTGATATAGAATTTATTGCGGTATTCGCCAGCAATGAAATCTGCTTCAATCTCATCCTTTCGCTTAACCATATCCAGCAGAAAGGACTTGTCCAGCGTCAGCGATTTTTCAAAGTCCCATTTCTTTTCTGGAATATGAGTCAGAGAGCCGTTGAAGTTGATCATGGGAGTATTGAGCTCTAATTCTTTATAATATTTCAAAGCCATGCGGTAGGGCCGGCCTGTTGTGATAATGACCTTGTGGCCCTTTTGGGAAATTTTTTTGATGGTTTCTTTGGTGAAGTCAGACAGATTGCTGTTAGAATCCAGCAAGGTTCCGTCCAAGTCCACAGCGATTACTTTTTTTGTCATGTGAGTCTCTTTTCAGTGATAATACAGACTATTATAACAGAATTCAGTGTAAATAACACGACTTATGTTATAATGGTACTCTAATCAGTCACAATTATGACACAGCAAGGAGGAGCTTTTCGTATGCGTAAACCGATCATGATTCATGCTCTTTTTCTGATGATTGCCTTTTTTATCTATATCCAATCTCTAAATGGCGGTCCGACCTATCTCATCTGGAATATGACCTTGGCCTTAATCAGCTATGATGCAGCTGTCTTGACACTTTTATTCAAGAAGCAGAAGTGGGCTTATCCTCTTCTTTTCCTACTGTGGTTACTTTTCTTCCCCAACACTTTCTATATGATTACTGATTTGATTCATATGACTTGGGTAGCAGATGTTCTGAGTAAGCCAAGTGTTTTCTTGCTCTTTTTAGCTTTTGTTTCCAGTATTTTATTCGGTATTTTCTGTGGTATGGAGAGCTGGTATGTCATCAAGGAAGGCTGGAAGCTTAACTGGTATTTAGAACTATTGCTGACGGCAACTCTGTCAGCTGTGTCCAGTCTGGCTATCTACATAGGACGTTATGATCGCCTCAATAGCTGGGATTTATTGCTTCATCCTCAGCTGGTTCTACAGAAGCTCTTGCAAACTTTGCATCCTGATCGACTGCCATTCATTCTTGGTTTTACCTTTTTGCAGTTTATGAGTTTGCTATTTCTGATGAGAGATAATAAAAAATAAGAACAGCGAGACATTCGCCTTGAAAAAGTGAATGTTTTTTATTATAATTTAAAATATCGTTCGTAAATAAACAGATTTAAATCTGCTTTTCTTTGTTATTGAACTAGATATTAGAAATTTTACTCAAAAGGAGATTTATTGAAAAATGGATAAATTTTTCAAACTGACCGAAAAAGGGACAGATGTCCGGACTGAGGTTTTAGCTGGTCTGACGACTTTCTTTGCCATGTCCTACATTTTATTTGTCAATCCGGCTATGCTGGCTCAGACAGGTATGCCTAAGCAAGGTGTTTTCCTAGCTACGATTATCGGAGCTGTTGCCGGCACCTTGATGATGGCCTTCTTTGCCAACCTGCCTTATGCGCAGGCACCGGGTATGGGTCTGAATGCCTTTTTCACTTTTACGGTCGTCTTTGCCTTGGGCTACACATGGCAGGAAGCCTTGGCTATGGTCTTTATCTGCGGGATTATTTCGCTCATTATCACTTTGACCAAGGTGCGTAAGATGATCATTGAGTCAATTCCAGGCTCCTTGCGAGCAGCTATCTCGGCAGGGATCGGGGTTTTTCTTGCTTATGTAGGTATTAAAAATGCTGGCTTGCTCAAGTTTTCAATCGATCCAGGTAACTATACAGTAGCTGGCAAAGGGGCAGATAAGGCCGCAGCAGCTATTGCGGCTAATTCAGCAGCAACTCCAGGCCTGGTAGACTTTAACAATCCAGCGGTCCTAGTAGCCCTAGTTGGTTTGGCCATCACAATCTTCTTTATTGTGAAAAACATCAAGGGTGGTGTTATCCTATCCATCCTAGTCACGACAGTTGTGGCTATTCTGGTTGGCTTGGTTGATTTGTCAGCCATTGACTTTGGGCAGAATAACATTGGTACTGCTGTTAATGAATTGGGACAGATTTTTGGGGTGGCAGTAGGACCGAAAGGTCTGGGTGCCCTTTTAGCAGATTCAGCTCGCTGGCCTCAGACATTTATGGCTATTCTGGCTTTTTCATTGACAGATATTTTTGATACCATTGGTACCTTGATTGGGACTGGTGAAAAGGTTGGGATTGTGGCGACTTCTGGGGAAAACCATGAATCAGAAGGTTTGGATAAGGCGCTTTACTCGGACCTCATTGGAACCTCTATTGGCGCCATTGCTGGAACTTCTAATGTGACGACTTATGTGGAGTCTGCAGCTGGTATCGGAGCTGGCGGCCGAACAGGTCTGACCGCCTTGGTCGTAGCTATCTGCTTTGCGGTGTCAAGCTTCTTTAGCCCACTCTTGGCTATTGTTCCTAATGCTGCAACTGCACCGATTCTCATTATCGTGGGGATTATGATGCTGGCTAGCTTAAAAAACATCCATTGGGATGATATGGCAGAAGCCATTCCAGCTTTCTTTACTTCTATTTTTATGGGATTTGCCTATTCTATCACTCACGGGATAGCAGCTGGATTTATCACCTACACCTTGGTTAAAGTCTTCAAAGGTCAAGCCAAGGATGTGCATTCTATGATTTGGATTTTGGATCTTCTCTTTATTTTGAATTTCGTAAATCTGGCTTTAAATTAGGTCTAAACATTACTGGATTTCCTTGTGTCTAGTGAAGTTTGGATAGATTATATTTTCAGTATAAAAAATCAGCTTTTTGCGGCTGATTTTTCTTTTGCAAAATTAAGCAGAAAAAATTTTTTTCTGGTATAATAAGAGAATGTTTAGTCATAATGAGGAAGAATTAATCCAGTGGGGTCAGCGTCTGGGCAAATTGTTTCAGGCAGGGGACGTACTGGTTTTAACGGGAGATTTAGGAGCAGGAAAGACAACCTTTACTAAGGGTCTGGCTCTAGGTTTGGGCATCAGTCAGATGATTAAAAGCCCAACCTATACCATTGTTCGGGAATACGAGGGGCGCTTGCCGCTCTACCATCTGGATGTCTACCGCATCGGAGACGATCCAGATTCCATTGATTTGGATGACTTTCTCTTCGGGGAAGGCGTGACAGTCATTGAATGGGGGGAGCTGCTGGGAGAAAATCTGCCTGAAGACTATCTCAAATTAAGCCTCTTGAAAAAGGAAGATGGACGTGAATTGGTTTTTGAAGCCAAAGGAACACGAGCCCAAGAGTTGCTTGAGGGACTGCAGAATGACTGAATATGAATTGTGCTTGCGTGAAGCGGAAAAAACAGATGCTGCTGAGCTGATTGCCTTCCTCAATCAGGTCGGGTCTGAGTCAGATTATATGACGCTGGATGAAGCTGGAATTTTGATGAATCAAGAGGAGATGGCTTCATTCATTGAGCATCAGGCTGCTTCCAGTAATCAGCTTTACTTGTTGGCTCTTTTAAATGGTGAGATTGCCGGTCTTGTCAGCATCACAGCTGATTTCCATGAGCGAATTCGCCATATTGGTCAAGTCTTTGTCGTGGTGAAGAAAACTTTCTGGAACCAAGGACTGGGACGCATATTGCTAGAAGAGGCACTGACTTGGGCAGAAGATTCTCAAGTTATTCGACGTTTAGAATTGAGCGTTCAGGTTAGAAATGAACGAGCGGTTCACCTTTATAAAGATTTAGGATTTGAAATTGAAGGCTTACAAAAAAGAGGAGCCTACTTAAAAGAAGGGAAATTTCTTGATGTTTACCTGATGGGTAAATTGATAGACTAAAAAAGATATGTTTAAAAAGATTATAATGATGTTTCTCAGCCTCCTTGTCGTAACGACAGCTGGTATCGGTACTTATGCATGGACGATTTATGGTCAGTCAACAGATGAACTATCCAAGACTTATAAGGGCTTGGGAAATGAGACAGATGTCATTTCTGCGACTAAACCCATGACCATCTTGCTGATGGGAGTGGATACAGGGAGCGGCTCCCGCGAGGATACTTGGGTTGGGAACAGCGATACCATGATTCTCCTGAGTGTCAATCCTAAGACCAAGAAAACAGTCATGATGAGTTTGGAACGTGATATTTTGACTCAGATTGATGAGAACGGTCAGACAGTTGAAGCCAAACTGAATGCTGCCTATGCGAATGGCGGAGCAGAGTTAGCCATTTCGACTATTGAGAGCCTGATGAATATCCACATTGACCGCTATGTGATGATTAATATGCAGGGCTTGGTTCAGTTAGTAGACGCAGTAGGTGGTATTGAGGTTAATAATACCTTTGACTTCCCAATTTCTATTGAGGATAATGAGCCTGAGTATACTGCCAAGGTTGAGCCAGGCAAGCAAACCATCAATGGTGATCAGGCACTGGTCTATGCTCGCATGCGTTATCAGGATCCTGAGGGTGACTATGGCCGCCAAAAGCGTCAACGTGAAGTAATTAAGAAAGTGGTTGAAAAAGTTCTCAGTCTCAACAGTGTCAGCCATTATCAGGCTATTTTAAAAGCTGTCAGCAGCAATATGCAGACCAATATTGCGCTTGATTCAAAAAGCATTCCACAATTGCTAGGATATCAGGATGCCTTTAAAAACATCAAGTCTGAGCAGCTGCGTGGAGAAGATGCGACCTTGCCTGATGGTGGAAGCTATCAGCTAGTGACGTCAGAGCATCTGCTGAGCATGCAGAATCTAATCCGTAAGTCTCTGGGCTTGGACACAGTTAAGAGTCTGAAGACCAATGCTGTTCTCTATGAAGATATTATGGGCGGCAACAGTCTAAGAAGCAGCAATAGCAGTAGTACATCTAGTAGCACAGAAAGCTATAGCAGTTACCAGAATTCTTATAGTCAGCCTACTTATAATAATGGTTATGAGAATTACTCTTATCCGACGACAGATACAACAGTTGGAACTACGAATACGACTCCGGTTGCTCCAGCGGCTTCCTCTGCCCCAGCTGCAGATGTCAGTGTCAGCACCCCACAAAGTCAGCCAGTAGTCAATGCGACTACAGAGTAAAAAAGTTAAATATAAAAAGAGGCCGGGACAAAATGTCTCGGCCTCTTTTGGTAATGACAGGAGGTTCTTGACGCGGTAGCGGATTGGAGTTTTTGTTTCCCTATCAACCACCTTTTCTCTATCAAGACTCGTACTTTTCCCAGATGTCTTTGACTTGCTGGATCTGCACTTGAGCTTGGTTTTCAAGGACTTTATATTTATAGGTAAGATCTTGAGCGATGTCTTTGACTTGCTCTTTTTGCTCTTGAATGATGGCAATATTTCGTTGGATATTGGCTAGACTGTCCTTAACTTTGTCTAGGCTATCTGTTGTTTCAATGATTTCTTCTTGAATTTTTTGACGGTTTTCAACCAGCTTGTAACTGGCTGCAGCGGCACCGATAAATAGGAAAATATTTGAAAGTTTCATATTCCCTCCTTAAGCTTGTGCAATCTTCTCAGCTAATTCGGCTAGAGCTGGGAAGTCTGGTTCGTGGGCTGCGAAAGTAATCTTGAGGTCATCTGCATCACTGTAGCGCGGTGCCAAATGCACATGGGTATGAAAGACAGTCTGTCCAGCAATTTCTTCGTTGTTGTTGATGATATTCATACCAGCTGCACCTGTGGCTTTCATCACCTTTCGAGCAATGTCAGGTACGCGAGCGAAGAGCTGACTGGTGCTGTCGGCATCCATATCCAGCACATTTCGGAAATGCTCTTTAGGGACAACCAAGGTATGACCTGGTGTTACCTGGGAAATATCCAGAAAAGCAAGGACTTTCTCGTCTTCATAGACTTTAGAAGAAGGGATTTCTCCGGAAATAATTTTACAAAAAATACAATCAGCCATAAATGGTACCTCTATTCGCTAGATTTTGTTATAATATAAGAACCATTATACCAGAATTCGGAGAAAATATGTTAGAAATCAAAGAACTTACGGGCGGCTATGTTAATATCCCGGTTTTAAAGGATGTCAGCTTTGAAGTGGGCAATGGCCAGCTGGTTGGTCTGATTGGTCTCAACGGTGCGGGCAAGTCCACGACTATCAATGAGATTATTGGTCTTCTGACGCCTTATAAGGGGCAAATTCAGATTGATGGACTGGAGCTGCGGACTAATCCCAGTGATTACCGCAAGAAGATCGGTTTTATTCCGGAAACGCCTAGTCTTTACGAAGAATTGACCCTGCGCGAGCACATTGAGACGGTAGCTATGGCTTACGACATTGAGCAGGAGACAGCTTTTAAGCGTGTGGATAAGCTATTGGAAATGTTCCGACTCAAGGAAAAACTGGATTGGTTCCCTGTTCACTTTTCAAAAGGGATGAAGCAAAAAGTGATGATTATCTGTGCTTTTGTAGTTGATCCCAGCCTTTTTATCGTAGATGAGCCTTTTTTAGGTCTGGATCCGGTAGCTATTACAGACCTTATCCAGCTCTTGGAGGAGGAAAAGAAGAAGGGCAAGTCCATTCTGATGAGCACCCATGTTTTGGACTCTGCTGAGAAGATGTGCGATAGTTTTGTAATTCTGCACAAGGGTCAAGTGCGGGCCAAGGGCAGCTTGACTGAGTTGCGGGCCCAATTTCAAATGCCGGATGCTAGTCTGAATGACATCTATCTGGCCCTGACAGAAGAGGCAACGCTATGAAAGAATTATTTGCTAAACGAAAGCAGGATTTTCGTCAGCAGTGCCTGAAGTACCTGCGTTATGTTTTTAATGATCATTTCGTGCTCTTTCTGTTGATTTTTATGGGATTTTTAGGTGTTCAGTACAGTCAGCTTTTGCGGCATTTCCCGACCAATCACCTCCCGATTATTGCCAGTCTGGTTATTCTATCGCTCTTTATCCTGCCTTTTGGACGGATTGCGACCTATCTGGAAAAGCCGGATGCTCTCTTTCTCTTGGTCAGAGAAGCAGAAGTCAGGGCTTTTATCAAGGCTCAGATTCTGCGTTCCTATCTCTTGTACGCAGTCTTACAGACTGGAATCTTACTGCTACTGGCTCCGCTTTTTCTGGCTCTGGGATTGCCTATTTGGGGCTTCTTGCTCTACTGTCTCCTTATGCTAGTCTTGAAATGGTTTTTGTTTCAGGCTAAGGCTAAGAAGTTCTTTACTGAAAATGGTTTAGATTGGCAGGTTCTGGTGGCTTATGAAGCTGCTCGAAAGCAGACGATTCTCCGTTTCTTTGCTCTCTTTACCAATGTTAAAGGCATTTCAAACAGTGTCAAGCGCCGGGCCTATCTGGATGGTTTGACGAGACTTGTGGGCAAGCAGCATAGCAAGACCTGGCAGAATCTCTTTTTGCGCTCTTACTTGCGAAATGGAGACTTCTTTGCTCTGACCTTGAGACTGCTCTTTTTGGCTCTTTTGGCCTTGATTTTTGTCAGTCAAGCTTGGATTGCTGCAGCTTTTGTGGTCTTGTTCAATTACCTCTTGCTCTTCCAGCTGACGGCTTTGTATGAAGCTTTTGACTATCAGTTTTTGACCCGGCTTTTTCCGATAGAAAGAGGGGAAAAGCTGAAGGGAGCAAGACAAATTATCACATCTATTGGCAGCAGTGTTCTCTTGGCTGAAGTGCTGACTGCTCTGATCTTTTTCCAAGACAAGACAGCAGTGCTGGCCATGCTGGGAGCGACTGCCCTACTCTATCTGTTCTATCTGCCGTTTAAGTTACGGAGATTGGTTGACTAAAAGAGGTAAAACTAGTAAAATGATAAAGAAACTTTTTACGGAGGGGAAACATGGACTTGGTTGATAACGAGCTGACCCTGACACCGATAGCTGGTAAGAGCGGAAAGGCCTATATGGGGACTTATCCGGACGGGGGGCGCGTTTTCGTCAAGATGAATACAACCCCTATCTTAGCAGGCTTAGCTCGAGAACAAATCGCACCGCAGCTTTTGTGGAGCCGTCGGATGCCGGACGGCAACGTAATGAGCGGGCAGGAGTGGCTTTCAGGCACTATTCTGACCCCAAATGATATGTCCAAAAAGCAGGTAATCAATATTTTGACTCGGCTGCATCGCTCGCGCCCATTGATGACGCAGCTGACCAAGCTGGGCTATACTTTGGAAACGCCAACTGATTTGCTGAATGCATGGCTCAATCAAGTGTCGCTTGCTTTGAGGAATAATCAATATCTGCAATCAGTTATCCGCGACCTACGCCAGACAGTACCAGCCTTTCGTGAGGACTACGCGACCATCGTTCACGGAGATGTGCGCCACAGCAACTGGGTAGAGACCGACAGCGGGCTTATTTACTTGGTGGATTGGGATTCTGTGCGCCTGACAGACAGGATGATGGATGTAGCTCATATTTTGAGCCATTATGTGCCTGATTCAGGTTGGCAAGAGTGGCTGAGCGCCTATGGTTATAAGTATAATCAGACTGTTTTCAATAAGCTATACTGGTTTGGTCAGTATTCTTATCTGATGCAGATTGCCAAATACTACGAAAACAATGATTTAGAAAATGTGAACCGGGAGATTTACGCATTACGAAACTTCCGTTCTAAATACGGAAGAGGACAATGAGAGTAAGGAATCGTAAGGGAGCGACGGAACTGCTGGAGGCGCATCCCCAGTATGTGATTTTGAATCCGGCAGACGCCAAGGGCAGATGGCAGGAGATTTTTGGCAATGATCACCCCATTCATGTAGAGGTTGGCAGTGGCAAAGGAGCTTTTGTGTCCGGTATGGCCAAGGCCAATCCTGAGATTAACTACATCGGGATTGATATTCAAAAATCGGTTCTCAGCTATGCCTTAGACAAGGTGCTGGCAACAGATGTGCCCAATATCAAGTTATTATGGGTGGACGGTTCGGATCTGACTGATTATTTTGAAGAGGGCGAGATTGACCGCCTCTATCTGAACTTCTCAGATCCTTGGCCCAAGAAACGCCATGAAAAGCGCCGTCTGACCTATCAGTCCTTTCTGGCGACCTATCAGCAGATTTTGCCGGAAAATGGAGAAATCCACTTCAAAACGGACAATCGTGGTCTTTTTGAGTATAGCTTAGTAAGCTTTTCGCAGTATGGTATGAAGTTAAAGGGCGTGTGGTTAGACTTGCATGCCAGCGACTTCGAGGATAATGTCCTGACTGAGTATGAGCAGAAATTTGCTAACAAGGGACAAGTCATCTATCGGGTGGAAGCAGCGTTTGAATAAGAAAGAGTCTTCTAGGAAATACTCCTTGAAGACTTTATTATTAGGAAAGAATTTTGCTTAAAAATAAGATCGTTTTAAGTGGGATTCCGTCTTTAAAAGCTTGTACAGCATATTTCCCTTGCATTCTGGGACTTGTCGTGCTATAATACTAATAATGAATAAGGAAAGAGAGGCGAGGAAGTATCTTCGCCTCTTATCTGTGAGGAGGTGTCGTCATATCGCAACGATTGTTGAATTGGTGAGGGAGGTTATTGAACCAGCCATTTTGGCCCCCTATGAATTAGTCGATATTGAGTACGGAAAGATGGGCGGGGACTACGTTCTCAGTGTCTTTGTAGATAAACCTGAGGGCATTACGGTCAATGATACAGCGGATTTGACGGATATTATCAGTCCGCTCTTGGATCAAATCAAGCCAGATCCCTTCCCAGAACAGTATTTTCTGGAAGTGACCAGTCCTGGCTTGGAGCGCCCGCTTAAGACCAAGGAACAGCTAGCTGATGCAGTCGGCAGTTATATCCATGTTAGTCTCTATAAGGCTGTTGACAAGCAGAAAGTCTTTGAAGGCACCTTGCTGAGCTTTGAAGAGGATGTTCTGCACATGGAATATCTGGACAAGACTCGCAGAAAAGAAGTCGAAATTCCCTACAGTCTGGTTTCCAAAGCCAGATTAGCCGTTAAGTTTTAGCCGCAGAAGCAATATAGAAAAGAAAGGAACACTTTTGTTTCGGCAAAAGTCACATGAAAATGAGTAAAGAAATGCTAGAGGCCTTCCGCATTTTGGAAGAAGACAAAGGAATCAAGAAAGAAGATATCATTGACGCAGTGACTGAGTCACTCCGCTCAGCCTATCGTCGTCGCTATGGTCAGGCAGACAGCGCAGCTATTGAGTTTGACGAAAAGTCAGGAGATTTCCGTGTCTATACTGTTCGCGAAGTCGTGGACGAGGTCTTTGACAGCCGTTTGGAAATCAGTCTCAAAGATGCCCTGGCTATTAGTTCAGCCTATGAGTTGGGAGACAAGATCAAGTTTGAAGAAGCGCCAGCTGAATTTGGCCGTGTCGCTGCTCAGTCTGCCAAGCAAACCATCATGGAAAAGATGCGCAAGCAGACCCGAGCAATTACCTACAATACCTATAAAGAGCATGAAAATGAAATCATGTCAGGAACTGTGGAGCGCTTTGACAATCGCTTTATCTATGTCAATCTTGGCAGCATTGAAGCGCAGTTATCGAAACAAGACCAGATTCCTGGTGAGGTTTTTGCCTCTCATGACCGCATCGAAGTCTTTGTCTACAAGGTAGAAGACAATCCTCGCGGTGTCAATGTCTTTGTCAGTCGCAGCCATCCAGAAATGATCAAGCGCTTGATGGAGCAAGAAATCCCAGAAGTCTATGACGGAACTGTGGAAATCATGAGCGTATCGCGGGAAGCTGGCGATCGGACCAAGGTAGCGGTTCGCAGCCACAATCCTAATGTGGATGCCATCGGTACAATCGTCGGACGCGGTGGAGCTAATATCAAGAAAATTACGAGCAAGTTCCATCCTGCCAAATACGATCCCAAGAGCGGGCGTATGGTGCCGACTGAAGAAAATATCGACGTCATCGAGTGGGTAGCAGATCCAGCTGAATTTATCTACAACGCTATTGCTCCTGCAGAGGTTGACCAAGTTATCTTTAACCAAGAAGATAACAAGCGGGCTTTGGTTGTTGTACCGGACAACAAGCTTTCTCTGGCTATCGGCCGTCGCGGACAGAACGTACGCTTGGCAGCTCATTTGACAGGCTTTAGAATCGATATCAAGTCTGCCACAGAGTTTGAAGAAATGGAAGCAGCCAATGAACTGGGCGGATTTGCTCAGGAAGCAGAAGAAATTCTTGCGGATGCAGCTGTTCTAGAGACAGAAGTTTCAGGAGCAGAAGCAACAGACTTTGACGCAGTAGCAGAGGAAACTGTACTAGAAACAGCTGGTTTAGAAAGCGAAGCTGAAGAACTAGACTAAGGGGGCTGGAATGGTAAAAATAAGAAAAATCCCTTTAAGAAAATCAGTGGTGTCCAACGAAGTGATTGACAAGCGTGATTTGCTGCGGATTGTCAAGAACAAGGAAGGTCAAGTCTTTATCGATCCGACAGGAAAGGCCAATGGCCGTGGAGCTTATATCAAGCTGGACAATCAAGAAGCCCTTCAAGCTAAGAAGAAGCGGGTTTTTAACCGCAGCTTTAGTATGGAAGTGGACGAGGTTTTCTATGATGAGTTAATCGCTTATGTCGATCATAAGGTCAAAAGAAGAGAGTTAGGTCTTGAATAAAGAGAAACTTGCAAATTTGCTGGGACTGGCTCAGCGGGCCGGCCGCATCATTTCTGGTGAGGAGCTGACCGTTAAAGCTATCCAGGAGGGAAAAGCATATCTGGTCTTTTTGGCCCAGGATGTAGCTCCTAATCTCAGCAAGAAAATCACTGATAAAAGTCGTTACTACCAAGTAGAAGTATCAACCGTGTTTTCAACACTGGAATTAAGCTCTGCTATTGGCAAGGCCAGAAAAGTGCTCGCCGTGACAGATGCTGGTTTTACAAAGAAAATGAGGTCTCTTATGTAATAGAAGAGGAGGACAAGATTTGTCTAAAGTAAGATTGTATGAAATCGCCAAAGAACTGGGAAAAGAAAGCAAGGAGGTAGTGGCTCGTGCTAAGGAGCTGGGACTGGATGTCAAGAGTCATTCATCCAGCGTAGAAGCTGATGCTGGTGAGCGAATCAAATCCAGCTTTACAAAAGCAGCCGTACCTCAAGCTCCTGCAGAAAAGCCTGCAGCAGCTCAGCCATCACCGCAAAAAACTCCTGCCAAAGAGGCAGAGCCAGTCAGGGCAGAACAGCCAGAAGCAAAAGCAGCTGCTAAGCCAGAATCGAAAGCAGAAACGGTAGCGCCTGTCAAGCGCCCGCAAAGCCGGAACTTTAAGGCAGAGCGTGAAGCGAGAGCTAAGGAAGAGGCAGAACGTCGGAAGCAGCAAGGCAACCGCAAATCGCAAAACAAAGAGCAAGGCAAGCGCGAGGACCGCGACAATCGAAATAAGAATCGTGGAAATCGCAACGACCGAGATAGGGGCAATCGTCCAAATGACCGTCGCGATAATCGTGGTCAAGATGGCCGCCGCAATGGTCAGAATCATCAAGGATTTAACAGTCAAAACCGCCAACAGCCTCAAGGACCGAAGATTGACTTTAAGGCTCGGGCCGCAGCTTTGAAAGCAGAGCAGAATGCAGAATACGCTCGCTCCAGCGAGGAGCGCTTTAAGCAAGCACAAGAAGCTAAAGAAGTGCTGGAACGGCAAAACCGCCGCAAGGAGCAGCCTAAGACAGAAGCACCTGCACCAGTTCAGCCTGCACCGGCTCCATCTGCTCCAGCAGCGAATCCAAGCCCGGCGCCCGCAGCTGTGGATACACGTCGGAAGAAACAAGCTCGACCAGATAAGAAGCGCGATGATTTTGATCGCGAAGAAGAAGGTCCAAGAAAACAACAAAAGAATCGAAGCAGTCAAAATCAAGTGAGAAATCAAAGAAATAGTAATTGGAATAAAAACAAGAAAAATAAAAAAGGAAAGGGCAACAATAATCAGGCACCAAAACCTGTTACAGAACGTAAGTTCCATGAGTTGCCAACTGAATTTGAATATACAGACGGAATGACCGTTGCAGAAATTGCAAAGCGGATCAAGCGCGAGCCAGCTGAAATTGTCAAGAAGCTCTTCATGATGGGTGTGATGGCAACGCAAAACCAATCTCTTGATGGCGATACTATTGAGCTCCTCATGGTGGACTACGGTATCGAAGCTAAGAAGAAGGTGGAAGTTGACACAGCTGACATTGAGCGCTTCTTCGTAGAAGAAGGTTATATCAACCAAGATGCCTTGGTAGAGCGTCCGCCAGTTGTAACCATCATGGGACACGTTGACCATGGTAAAACAACCCTCTTGGATACCTTGCGTAACTCTCGCGTAGCAACAGGCGAAGCAGGTGGTATTACTCAGCACATTGGTGCTTACCAGATCGAAGAAAGCGGCAAGAAGATTACTTTCTTGGATACGCCTGGACACGCGGCCTTTACTTCTATGCGGGCCCGCGGTGCCTCTGTGACGGATATCACTATCCTGGTCGTAGCGGCTGATGACGGTGTTATGCCGCAAACAATCGAAGCTATCAACCACTCCAAGGCGGCTGATGTCCCAATCATCGTAGCTATCAACAAGATCGATAAGCCAGGAGCCAATCCTGAGCGCGTGATTGGTGAATTGGCTGAGCATGGTGTCATGTCAACAGCTTGGGGCGGAGATTCTGAATTTGTTGAAATCTCAGCGAAATTCAATCAAAATATCGACAGCTTGCTGGAAACAGTCCTCTTGGTGGCTGAAATCCAAGAACTCAAGGCAGATCCGACTGTTCGAGCGATTGGTACAGTTATCGAGGCCCGTCTGGATAAAGGAAAAGGTGCTGTCGCAACCCTTTTGGTTCAGCAGGGAACTCTGAATGTGCAGGATCCAATCGTTGTTGGTAATACCTTCGGTCGGGTTCGGGCTATGACCAATGACCTGGGCCGTCGCGTGAAGGTGGCAGGACCATCTACACCGGTTTCTATCACTGGTCTCAATGAGACTCCGATGGCTGGTGACCACTTTGCGGTCTATGAAGATGAAAAAGCTGCGCGTGCAGCCGGTGAAGAACGTGCCAAACGTGCCCTTCTCAAACAGCGTCAAGCTACTCATCGCGTCAGTCTGGAAAATCTCTTTGATACCCTCAAAGCTGGTGAAGTTAAGTCTGTCAATGTTATTATCAAGGCTGATGTGCAAGGTTCTGTAGAAGCCCTGTCTGCTTCCCTGCAGAAGATTGAAGTGGAAGGCGTTAAGATTACCATCGTCCATTCAGCAGTTGGTGCTATCAATGAATCTGACGTGACACTGGCGGAAGCTTCAAATGCCTTCATCATCGGATTTAACGTTCGTCCTACATCTCAAGCTCGCCAGCAGGCAGAAGCTGATGATGTCGAAATCCGTCTCCACAGCATTATCTACAAGGTTATCGAAGAAATGGAAGATGCCATGAAGGGAATGCTGGACCCAGAATACGAAGAAAAAATCATCGGGGAAGCTCTTATCCGCGAGACCTTCAAGGTTTCCAAGGTTGGTACTATCGGTGGATTTATGGTTATCAACGGTAAAGTTACCCGTGATTCCAAGGTTCGTGTTATCCGTGACGGCGTCGTGATTTACGATGGGGAGCTTGCCAGCCTCAAGCACTTCAAAGATGATGTTAAGGAAATTACTAACGGCCGTGAAGGTGGACTCATGATTGATGGCTATAATGACATCCAAGTAGATGACACGATTGAAGCCTACATCATGGAAGAAATTAAGAAATAAGATAAGAAGTCCGTTAAAAACTCGCAGTGAAATTATTTTTGGTGGAAGTCTATACTTCTAGTCCCACGTTTTTTCACCAAGAGTTTAAAACGAATCTTAATCAACCAAAACAAAACATATAAGCTAGGCTAGGCCTAGCTTATATTGCAGAAGAGAAAAATTAGAAAGGAAATCTCATGGCAAATAATTTTCGTACAGACCGTGTGGGCATGGAAATCAAGCGCGAAGTCAATGAAATTTTGCAGAAGAAAGTTCGTGACCCGCGTGTTCAAGGTGTGACCATTACCGATGTCCAAATGCTGGGCGACCTATCCATGGCCAAGGTCTACTACACGATTATGAGCAATCTGGCCTCTGATAATCAAAAAGCTCAGACCGGTCTGGAAAAAGCGACCGGTACCATCAAGCGGGAGCTGGGTCACAATCTGAAAATGTACAAGATTCCAGATTTGACCTTTGTCAAGGACGAATCCATCGAGTATGGCAATAAAATCGACCAGATGCTGCGCGATTTAGATAAAAAGTAAAGCAGAAACTCAGCTGTCATGGCTGGGTTTTCTTATTTTTTTAATTTAATATAATAATTTTTTACAAAAATAGGTATATACCATTTACAAATAAAAAAGAAAGAGTTATAATATAGTCAAGAAAACTCAGAGATTCAAAAGCGGGGGTTAGAAAATGGCTAGAGTAATAAGCTAGATCTATCACAGAATTCCGTTTTGAATGGCCGAGAATATAGCATTCAAGAACAAGGGAGGCAGTCTTATGCCTACATATATCAAAGCAGATCAATTTTTCTATCCTCAGGGAATCCGTCAGGGCGGTTATTTAGAGTTGATTGACGGCAAGTTTGGCAAGCTAGTGCAGTCTGTTCCGCAGGATGCAGAAGTCATAGACTACAGTGGCTACTCGATTGCACCGGGTCTGGTGGACACTCACATTCATGGCTTCGGCGGTGTTGATGTCATGGACAACAATATCGAAGGAACTCTTCATACCATGAGTGAGGGTCTCTTGACTACCGGTGTGACCAGCTTTTTACCAACAACCCTGACTTCATCCTATGAGCGGCTCTTAGCAGTAACTGAAAATATCGGTGCACGCTATCAAGAAGCTAGCGGAGCCAAGATTCGCGGTCTCTATTTTGAAGGGCCTTACTTCACTGAGAAGTATAAAGGTGCTCAAAATCCGGCCTATATGAAAGATCCTAGCATGGATGAGTTTCGTGCTTGGCAGAAGGCCGCAAACGGCTTGCTCAATAAGATTGCTCTCGCGCCAGAACGTGATGGCGTTGAGGAATTTGTCCGTACGCTGACTGATGAAGGCGTGACCGTTGCTTTGGGGCATTCTAACGCAACCTTTGATGAAGCCAAAACTGCGGTCGAAGCAGGTGCCAGTGTCTGGGTGCATGCTTACAATGGTATGCGGGGCTTGACCCACCGGGAGCTGGGCATGGTTGGTGCCATGTACGAGCTGCCTCACACTTATGCGGAGCTGATTTGTGATGGCCACCATGTGGACCCTAAGGCCTGTGACATCTTGCTCAAGCAGAAGGGACATGAAAATATTGCCCTCATTACTGACTGTATGACCGCAGGAGGTCTTGAAGATGGTGACTACATGCTGGGAGAATTTCCAGTGGTTGTGGCGGAAGGAACTGCTCGGCTCAAGTCAACGGGCAATCTAGCTGGCTCTATCCTCAAGCTCAAGGACGGATTGAAAAATGTGGTCAAATGGGGCATTGCCAATCCTCATCAGGCAGTCATGATGGCTAGCCTGATTCCGGCAAAATCAGTCCATATTGATGATGTCTGCGGACAGATCAAGGAAGGCTACGATGCTGATTTTATCGTTTTAGATAAAGATTTAGAGCTGGTAGCTACTTATCTTGATGGTCAAGAACGATTCCATGTATGAGAACCGCAGGTATTTAAATTAGTCTCCTTATATTTTTCAGAAAGAGCAGGGCAACCTGTTCTTTTTGTTTGACAGACGACTTGATAGCCTTCTCCTAGATTTGAATTGCTTTCTTAGGCGTGATATAATGAAACTATAATGTAAACAGGAGAAGGCTATGAAACGAATTGATGCGAAATTTTTGATAATGGGACTTGTTTTGCTGCTGGCGGGACTGATCTTTGGACGAATCTTGATCCTTGTCGCAGGAGTTGCTTTCATTATCTATAGCTTTTTCAGTAAAGGCATGGAGCCGACCAAGGAAAATATCTTCAAGCCTAAGCCAATACTGAAGAAAAAGGAAAAGAAGTGAGCAGTTCTGCTCTTGTGAACACTATAGCAGCTGCCTTGCTGGAGGCAGTAGATGGAACTTATAAAGGAGACATGAGATGAGAGAATATCTTTTGAACAATGGTGTAGGCATTCCGGTACTGGGCTTTGGTACTTGGAAGGCTCAGGATGGCGAAGAAGCCTATCAAGCGACATTAGCCGCTCTCAAGGCAGGCTATCGGCATATTGATACGGCAGCCATCTATAAGAACGAAGAGAGTGTCGGACGGGCAATCAAGGATAGCGGCATTCCGCGGGAGGAGCTCTTCATCACGACCAAGCTTTGGAATGACATTCATACTTATGAAGAGGCTCAAGAGGCCTTTGCGGCCTCAATGGAGCGGTTGGGACTGGACTATCTGGACCTCTACCTCATCCACTGGCCTAATCCCAAACCCCTGAGGGAAAACGATGCTTGGAAAAAGCGCAATGCCGAAGTCTGGCGGGCTATGGAAGACCTTTATAATCTTGGCAAGATTCGAGCGATTGGCGTCAGCAATTTCCTGCCTCATCATTTAGAAGCCTTGCTTGAAACAGCACGTATGACTCCTGCTGTCAATCAAATCCGCCTGGCTCCAGGTGTCTATCAGACAGAGGCGGTGAACTTCTGCCGTGAGCATGAGATTTTACTGGAAGCTTGGGGACCATTTGGTCAAGGAGAGCTCTTCCAAAATCCAGCCGTACAGGCTGTGGCAGACAAGTATGGCAAGACCATTGCACAAGTCGCGCTAGCTTGGAGCTTGCAGGAAGGCTTCCTGCCCCTGCCTAAGTCGGTCACTCCGAGCCGGATTGCCAGTAATCTGGACTGCTTTGACATCGAGCTAGACGCTGCTGACTTGGAAGTGCTCAAAAATGTCAGCGGTTTGACCGGTGGCGCTCCAAATCCGGATGGGATGGATTTTTAGATGCAAATCCGATTCTATCGAAGTTCAGATAGAGAAGCCTTGCAGTCTTACCATTTAACCGACTTGAGATTTACCAGCCATCCTAAGGAGGCAGTTGCTGACTTAGAAAATCGCTATGCTATCTTGGGCCTTGTAGAACATCAAATCGTAACCTTTCTGATCTTGGATGCTGGAGAAAAGAAGTTTACTTATGGAGGTCAGCCAGAGAGCCTGCTCCTTTGTAGCTTTTCAACGGATGAAGGCTTTCGGATGCGAGGATACGGTAGTCAGACTCTGAAGCTTTTGCTTGATTTCATAAGAGAGCATTTGCCCATGTATAAAAGCATTATCCTAGGTGTCAATGAGAGAAATCAAGTCGCTTCCTACCTCTATCGAGAGACTGGTTTTAGCAAACAGCCCCAGCGCATATTAGGACCAGCCGGCTGGCAGGAAGTGTATGAATTAAAAATATAAAAGTATCCCCGGTTTGAAAAGAGCTGGGGATTTTTATCTCTAACATTGGAAGAAACTATAAAAGAAGATGTTTCAGTGCAATAATGAAAGGTGTAAAATACGACTGATATCCAACGAAACACTAAGATAGGGGAGTTAGATGAAGAAGACCCAAGAACTGGAAATTACACCCAACTGATTGAGGAGATCTTCGATCCCTTGAGAGTGGGGAGATGAGAGAGAAAGGTAATCATTAAAAACTCGAAGAGTCATCTATGGCCAAATATCCAATCAGTCTAAAAGCTGAACACGAGTGTTTACTAAAATATTTAGATAAAAGAGGTTTCGAATAGTCCATTTTGTAAAAAATTTCATGCTTTCTATCTATTGAGTGATGTGTTTTGCTATAATTAACAGGTTTTCTAAAGTTTGAATACTAGCGTTTATTAAAATTTTAAAGTATTCTAAGCGTGAAATGCCTTGATAATTCATTTTTAAAAAGAAATAATCCCTATCTGAAGTTGAAGAAATCATCAGGTGGGGATATTTTATGTCTTTGATTTTGAAAAAGTGTTGTTTCAGGGATAAAAAATGACATTTCAGGGCAGCCTTGAAAAAGTTTTATTGCCACGTGCTATACTTAGTTCATCAAATTATTGGAGAGGTTTTATTATGACTACTAACTACACCATTCGTCCCTTGACCTATAGCAACTTTACTCACCGTGAGTTTGAAAGTTTGATGACAGATTCTCGTCAAATCATCACGGACTTTGTCAAGGCAAATAAGAACGAAGATATGTATGGTACGCACCTGGAGCCCTTTGCGAGCAAGTTAGAAGAGTTCCAGAAACGGCTAGCCAGCGTAGAAAAGAAACAAACCACGAGTCTGGCAGAGGTAGATAAGCAGCGGGACAGTGCTCTTGTCGGACTCTTTACCCTGCATAGGGGATTTGCTAAGATAAAGGAAGCAAAGTTCAAGGAAGCCCATGAGACATTGGCTCCAGTCCTGACTAAGTACAAGGATATCACCAAGCATAATAACGATGTCGCCACTACTGAGATTAAGAGTCTCCTCAAAACTCTCAAGGAAGAACCCTACAATGCGGCAGTGACTACGCTGGGAATCTTACCTGTGATTAGCGCAGTGACGATTGCTCAGGAAGACTATGATAAGGCCGAAGCCCTAGCGCGGGCGGCCAAGTCCAGCAAAGAAGTCGGTAAGACCAAGCAGCTGCGCACGGAAATCTCCCGAACTTATGACCTCTTTATGCGCTATACCGCAGCCTCCGCAGAAGCCTACCCAGAGAAAGCCCACTTTGCCAAACTCCTCAAGGATCTCAACACCATCCGAGACAGCAAGCGCCGCCTGGCTGGCCCAAATAAGAAAACAAAACCGGAACAAGCACCGGAAGTAACAGGATAAAAAACAATCCCTTAGAATTATATTCTAGGGGATTTTTGCATAAATACTTTATGGATTAGGTAATAATTGATATAATAGGAAACAGAAAGCATTTAATAGATTATCAATAGCTATATAGATAGGAGGATGTTCCATAATGACAAATAGAAGTGCGGATAGTTCAATTTCTGGATACAGTTATCAATTCTTGATTACAATTGATCATATTATAAGCGGTAGATCTGATGATAAGTTTATCATTGAAGGGATTGAAGACTTAGATGTTGTCACAACGGACGAAAAATGTTTAAATCAGTATAAATATCATCCTGATAAAAATTTAACAAATTCATTGATAGTAAAACCAATTATATTAATGTTAAATCATTTTCTAGAAAATTCAAATGAACGAATCCAATATAAATTATTTGTTCATGGGAATGAAAACAATTATACATTAACCAGACATGGTTTAAAAGATATTTTGACCTTAAATATTGGAGAAGAGTTCAAAAAAGATGAATATTCATCTGGCTATAGGGATGAGACAAAATTAAAAAAATTTCTATCAAAATTTTCTTTAGTAGTGACAGTAGGGTTCGAAGAACTAGAATCTAAAGTGATTAAAAAAATAAGTGAGAAACTCGTTTTGAAAGAAGAAGAGGTAAGACTTTCTCTGTATCCTCTAGCTTATAAATATATTAATGATTTGGCTCGAAAAAAAAATGAAAAAGATCGAGTTATTACTGGGAATGAATTTTTAATATATCTAAAGGGAGCAAAGAAAACAGTAAATTTATCGACTCTTGCGCGAATTAAAGGAGAATCAGATTTAGTTAAATATATAAAGAATGAACTAGAAGGATTAAATATAAAAAAGAACTCATCTGATCATGTGTTTTTTCTTAATAATGAGAATGATGGAAAGACAACTGATCTGATTATTTCCTTATCTCAGTGGTTTGTATATCAAAAAAGGAATGCAGATAACAGAGTCCCGATATTTATTGTCAAAAATATTTGTGAAATGAAAAAATACTTATTGAAAAAAATAAAAGAAAGGAATATAGATTTATTTTACAACGATGGTTATGAAGATATTATTTTTTATGATAAAAAATTTAATCAAACTATCAGTATAAAAAAGATGGCAAGTGCGAAGAAGATTGAGTTAGTAAATAATTTTAATTTTAAATTAATTTCGATGGAAACTTTTGAACAAAATAAAGATAGTATAAAATCTAGCTTTAGTAACCCTGTATTTTTTTATTTGTTCGATTATGAAGGAGAAGGACTAGATTTCTTTAGAGAGTATAAATTGACAAATATAGATATTCACAAAATACCAGAAATATTCAAGGGAGATTCATAATTATGATAAATGAACTTAATAGTAAAGACAACCAATTGAGAGTAAAAAGTTTCGAACCTAATTTAGTGCAAATCGAAATAATTAATTTTAGAAAGTGGAAAGAAGAAAACAGTACTGATTCAATTAAGATTGGTTCGATTTTAAAGATTGAAGATGGAGTTAATAATAACATCCTTTGTATTGTTAAAAGCTTTAAGATGGTTGAAAAGTTTAAAAACGAAGAGGAACAAGAAGTGGATGAATACGATGGTTCATTCATAATAAATACACAACCCATTGGTAGATTGCAAAAAGATAAGTTTAGAAAAGGGATTAATGATATCAGTATCCCACCTAACGGGGTGAGCGTAGCCAGTGATGAAGAATTAAAAAAGATTTTTTCAGTTAGAGACTGTAAATCTCCTTTTACATTTGCAAACCATAATTTAAAAAATGAAATTCCGATTATGGCTGATGGTGATAGATTATTTTCAAAACATTTAGCAATAGTAGGTTCTACTGGTTCCGGTAAATCTTGTTCAGTTGCTACTGTTATACAATCTTTGGAAGTTGAAAGGAACAAAAAGGATGATAAAAACCAAAATAACACTCATGTACTGATTTTTGATATTCATGGTGAATACAAGAGTGCATTTCCTAATTCTAATCATTTATCAATTGAAAATGGGAGCTTAAAATTACCATACTGGTTGTTAAATTCAGAGGAATTAGAAGATTTATTTATCGAATCGTCAGATTTAAATTCTTATAATCAAATTTCTCAATTTAAGTTCGCCATCACTGAAAATAAGAAGAAGTACAATGAAGATAAAGAAATTGATTATGATTCGCCTGTTTATTTTAACATTACGGAAGTCAGGAATTATCTGTATAATAAAAATAAAGAAACACATTATAATGATGGTACTTCGGAGTATTTAGCAGTACTACCAGAGGATGAGCGATATAGCCCAACGGATATTAATTGTTTTTGGAATGAACTGAAATTTGAATTTTCGTCAAACAAAAATCATGAAGTCTTTAAGACTAAGGTTTCTAAAGGTGGCGGTTTTACTGGAGAGTTTGAACGTTTTGTATCTAGAATGGATACAAAATTAAAAGATAGAAGACTTTCTTTTATATTGGAAGACGAAGATTCAGACACTAATGTAGACAGATATATCGAAACTATTAAGAAACTAATTGGCTATACAGATAAGAATAATGTTACAGTTGTAGATTTAAGTTCTATTCCGTTTGAAATAGTGTCTGTTGTTGTTTCAGTGATATCAAGAATTTTATTTGATTTTTCGTTTATGAAAACTAAAGTTAATGGCAAAAATAATGTTCCATATATGGTTGTTTTTGAAGAAGCTCATAAGTACATTCCAAAAAATAATTCTGCTAAATTTAATAATACAAGGATAGCGGTTGAGAGAATTGCTAAAGAGGGCAGGAAATATGGATTATCTGCAATGATTGTTAGTCAAAGGCCCTCAGAATTGTCAAGTACAGTTTTTTCACAATGTAATAATTTCATCATAATGAGATTAACTAACCCTGATGATCAATCGTTCGTTAAAAGCTTGCTACCAGATGCTTCTATTAGCTTTGGAGATGAAATAGCTAATTTAGATCAAAGAGAGGCTCTATTGGTTGGAGATGCTTTTACGACACCAATGATTGCAAAAATAAATAATGCTAACCCAACACCCAAATCAGATGATGTAGCTTTTTATACTCGTTGGAAGGAAGAATGGAAAGAAATTGATTTTAGCTTATTACAAAAAAATAGTGGAGAGAAAAAATGACAAGTTTTCCAAATAAAGAACTTGCTTGTAGTATTATCACTGCTCATATTGCAGAATCGTTAGGATTTTCAAACAGAAAAGATATCTATGAATACTATAATGGGAGAGGGAGCTTTTTTCTTCCAAAATATATTAACTTTGATAACCATTTTTTTGAATTAAATAATAATCACTTAATTAGTTTTCCTCAAAATTATTTAGAAAGCAATTTACCTATTTCTGGAGAAGCTATACTCTCAAAATCTACTATTGCAAAAGGAACTAGTAAAGGGAAAAACCAATATAAAGGATCAAATTTTGAAACAGGGCATATTTTAGGATTTGGTCTGATTGGTAGCGTTGAGGGTTATGATTCTAGTAGGTCTAATTCTAAAAATATTTTTCCACAGAGCGACTGGGCGAATGAGGGGACTTTTTCTCGGAGCTCAGATGTAGGAGTTAATCAAACTGCCATCGAACAGCTAATAAGAACTAAAATACAATCAAGAAAAACTCCAGAAGATATTATGGTATACTATAAAGTTAATCTAATCTATGGAAGTAATGAGTGTGTACCTAGGTTTATTCATATACAAGCTGTGTCTAACTATCCATCAATTATTAGGAATCAAAATGTTTTGATTCCTAATGTTACTAACTCATTTGAGATAGATTATCATTTTTGGAACTCTTCAAAAAATATGAAAAAAAATGCAGTTTCTCATGAATAATATAAAAGTACGGTTTGGATATACACCAAGCAAATCAAAAAAATTAGTTTAATTATGACTAGTTATTCTGGTGGTACTCCTAACTCTAGTAATAAAGGCTATTATGATGGTGAAATTCTATTTATTCGCTCTGGGGAGATAAGTTCAGATAAAACGGAACTATTTATCAATGAGAAGGCTTTAAAAAACTCTTCAGCAAAGTTAGCTAAAAGGGGCAATTAATCAGGATATTTTAGCTACTAAGCCACATGAAGATTTCCCGTCAGAGTTTATTGTTAATTTTCTTAAGAAAGAAAAAGACAATATTTTAAACAAATACCTTTAAGAAGGCTAAGGAAATTTGTCGGCAGCACTTATAAAAGTTTTAGAAATATCCTTTCTAAGCCATGAAGAACAATGTGTCGTAGATTTTTTCTTCTCTATTCTTAACTTACTTACCAGCTCTTACCAAGAAAAAACTTTTACAGGATATTTTTTATAGAAAGGAACAAAAATATGTCAGCCACAGAATTTAAACGAGAAAAGAAAATGGGCCAACCAGTTATTGCACTTTGTTATGATTTTGATAAGACGCTTTCACCTGATGATATGCAAGCGCAAGGGTATATTCAATCTGTAGGATTTAATATTGCTGAGTTTTGGGAAAAATCAAATGGTTTAGCTTCTGCAAATAATATGGATCAGAATCTTGCTTATATGTATACTATGAAGGAAGAAGCTGCTGGGAAAGTTTTATTTACGAAGAAAGAGCTTGCTAAATATGGTTCAAAGGTTGCATTATTTCCTGGAGTGGAAGAATGGTTTGAACGTATAAGAAAATACGGAGAGGAAAAAGGTGTTATCATTGAACATTACATTATATCTTCAGGTTTAAAAGAAATGATTGAAGGAACATCCATTTCAAAAAAAGGTGCCTTTAAAAGAATATATGCAACTTCATTTTATTGTAATGAAAATGGTGTTGCAGTTTGGCCTTCTCAAGTAGTAAATTACACAAATAAGACACAATTTTTATTTAGAATTTCTAAGGGAGTACTTGATGTAAATGACCCTGCAGTTAATGATTCTTTCCCAGTTGATCAGTTGCGAGTTCCTTTTAGAAATATGATTTATATTGGTGATAGTGATACAGATATTCCATGTATGAAGTTGGTGAATTCGCACGGTGGTTATTCTGTAGGTGTATTTGACCCAGAAAAAAATGATAGAAGAAAAGTTCATAAGATGATTCGAGAGAATCGGATTGGTTATTTTGCACCTGCTGATTATTCCGAGGGAAAAGAATTAGATAACTTAATTAAGTTAATGATTGATAAAGCGGTCTTTAATGAACAGCTTGAAGAGAAGAAAAATGCTTATAAAAAAGAAGCATCGTTACCTAGAGAAAAATCAGAAGAGGAGCAAGAAAAATCAGATTTACTGGCTGCATTGGAAAGTAGTGCAAATTTCCAAAACACTCATAACGTTATTAGAAAATTATCACAATATAAAAATTGGCAATCTGATGATATTTTGAATCTTTTATCAATTGCGTGCAATAATAGTCAAGTATACTATATTCTTAATGACTTTGATATTAAAAAGTTCTATCTCAACATTTTAGAAGAGGCTCCTTCAGACAGTGAAGAGGCAGAGTTGATTAGAGAAATTATCAAGCAGCAAGAAGATTAATGTGGTGGTAGAAAAGGAGATTATCATGACATCAGTAACGCAACGAATTTCGCAAATTAAACAGCCTCGTGGCGGTTTTTTGCCAGTTAAGCTCTTTTCTGAGGAAGAGCTTTCAGATGGGAAAGACTTGTCTACTCAAGAAAATGTCTCACCTAATTTAATTGGGCTTTGCGTGGACTATCTTAGTCGGTTTATGAGTGGCTCAGCCAAGGAGCATGCTTTTGAGATTTCTCTGATAGGTGCTTCCATGGCAGGGATGGAAGCTCAGGCACAGGAGTTTCTCAGCAAGATTACCAATCTGGATGATAGCTCTATTTCAAACGCTTGTAAGTTGGTAGGCTTTGATGTGGTTTATCGGGCTGGAATGTCTTTTTATAAGCCAGTTGAAGAGATAGAACCGGACGAGCAGACGCTTGCTAATATTCGTACCATGGTAGAGAGAAGTCTAGCTTTCTTTGTTGGCTATGGTCCAGTAGTTAAAGATGGTTTTGACTTGAAAGGTGCCTATACGGACCAAATCACGATTGGAGATGGTGACTTTTTAACCGCAGATACCCTCTGGGACTTTAAGGTATCAAAGACAAAACCTAACAAAGACCATACCTTGCAGTTGCTGATTTATTACCTGATGGGGACTCGCTCTATTCATCCTGAGTTTAGCAGAATTGAATATTTGGGGCTTTACAATCCCAGACAGAATATCGTTTATCGTTTGGCTATCTCAGACATTCCCCAAGAAATCATAGCAGCAGTAGAAAAAGAAGTTATCGGCTATTGATAACCGCTCTGCTGTTTCTCAAACCCAATAACTAGAAAGAAACTTATGACACAAGAAACAACTCAAACGTCCCAGGGGGATTAGCCTCTCTGGAACTCGGCGGATGTGCTCCACTAACAGAGAGTGTCGCCAATATTAATCGCACCAACAGAGAGATTGATAACAAAACAGCTGAACTTGTAGACATGGTGGAGCAGCTCAGAGGCACAACGCCTGAAGCTAAGGAAGAACTAGAGAAGTTTTTGGCTAAGTTTGAGAAATAATATTTTATAAACATCCTATCACAAACCAATCAAACTGGTGCATTCTGCGCTAGTTCTGATTGGTTTTTTCTTATTTCCGGATGTTAAACTGTATTTGTTCTGTATTTCAAATAAATAGAGACTTGAAACTTCATTATATAGTTTTTCTTGACTATAACGTTCGTCATTATTACGTTTTTGTTACATTTGTTAGGAGCGTATGAATTGTCAGAAAATTTTTATTATAATATGGTTTATAAATAAAGTAAGGAGACTTCTATGCAAAGACAACGTTTTTCACTCCGTAAATACAAGTTCGGTTTGGCTTCTGTTCTGCTGGGAACTGCTCTGGTTTTTGGTGCTGGACAGGCTCAGGCAGATGAGCAGGCGGCAGCTAGTTCATCAGGGCAAGGCCAGCCGACTGCCACTGTGGTATCAGCGACTGAGCCTGCTTCTCAAGTAGCTAGACCTGAGAGTCAGCCGGCAACTCCAGCTACTGTGGAGAAAGCAGCACCAGCTTCTTCTGAATCGGCTGCTTCAAGTACAGAGCAGGCAAGCCAGCCTTCTACGGCAGAGGCTAAGGAAGCAGCTGCAGCTCCTGTAGAGAAAGGAGCGACTTCTTCATCCGAAGAGGCTTCTTCAAGTGCTGAGAAGGTAACTCAGCCATCTACCACAGAGACCAAGCCAACATCTCCAGCTAGTCCGACAGCAGAGTCTCCGTCAGCCGCAGATTCAGAAAAGCCTGCTGCTAATCCTGATGCAGTAGCAGAGTCACCAACTTCTCGCGATGCTAAGCCAAGCAGCATCAGTACCAATGAGATTATTAAGGTTCCTCAAACCTGGTCTCAAGGCTACAAAGGTCAAGGCCGTGTGGTAGCCATTATCGACTCAGGTCTGGATGTCCATCATGAGGTTTTGAAGATTTCTGACCCATCAAAGGCCAAGTATCAGACAGAGGCAGCTTTGGAAGAGGCTAAGAAAAAGGCTGGTATTGACTACGGGAAGTGGTACAACAGTAAGGTTGTCTATGCCTATAACTATATCGACGGTGATAACAATATCAAGGAAAAGAACAGTTACTCGCATGGTATGCACGTAACAGGGATTACAGCGGGAAATCCCAACAAGAAAGCTCCTAATGATGAGTATGTCTATGGTGTTGCGCCAGAAGCACAAGTTATGTTTATGCGGGTCTTCTCAGACCGTCAACGCACAACAAGCGACGCTATCTATATCAAAGCCATTGATGATGCAGTAGCTCTGGGAGCTGATACCATCAATATGAGTCTAGGCTCAGCAACAGGTTCGACGGTTGATGTCAGCCCTAGTTTGCAGGCCGCTATTGAGCGTGCTCGAGCCAAGGGAGTGAGTGTGATCATTGCGGCGGGTAATGATAACACCTTCGGAAGTGAATACTCTAAACCGCTGGTTGAAAATCCAGACTATGGTCTAGTTGGCAATCCTTCAACAGCAGAAAGCTCTATCTCAGTCGCCTCTGTCAATAACACTGTTCTGACAGAGGAAGTCATGGAAGTTCGTGGTCTGGAAAAGAACGACAAGCTCCTGAACGGTCATTTCAGCTACTCTATGGGTGAGACAAATGCAACCTTTGAAAAGGGCAAAGAATATGAGTATGTCCATGTTGGTCTTGGCCGTGAAGAGGACTTTGCTGGTAAGGATCTGACAGGGAAGCTGGCCCTTATCCAGCGTGGTTCCTTTACCTTTGCTGAAAAAGTCAGAAATGCTATCAGCCATGGTGCTGTTGGTGCTCTGATCTACAATAATGTTGACGGAGCTAACCTGACTATGAGCCTGGACAGTGAATCTAAAAAGGTTCCGTCAGCCTTTATCAGTAAGGAATATGGAGAGGCTTTAGCAGCTGGTAATTACAAGGTGGTCTTTAATGGTCTTAAGGTCAATCGGCCGCATCCAGGGGCAGGTAGTCTGTCTGACTTCTCTAGTTGGGGCGTAACGACAGATGGTTTGCTCAAGCCAGATGTGACAGCACCAGGTGGCGATATTTACTCTTCGCTTAATGACAATACCTATGGCTCTATGAAGGGAACCAGTATGGCTACGCCTCATGTGGCTGGTGTGGCGGCTCTGGTCAAGGAATATCTCCTTCAGCACTATCCAGACTTAACACCTGCCCAGAATGCCGATTTGGTCAAAGCCCTCATCATGTCTACAGCCAAGCTGCACGTCAACAAGGAAACTGGTGTCTATACTTCTCCGCGTCAGCAGGGTGCTGGTATCGTGGATACGGCAGCGGCTATTTCTACTGGTCTCTATGTGACAGGTGATAACCAATATCCTAGCGTTTCCTTGGGTAATGTTCAAGACAGTTTCACTTTTGATGTTACGGTTCATAATATCACGGATAAGGACCGGACGCTGAAGATGATTGTCAATACCAACACGGATGCGGTCAAGGATGGCTACTTTACCCTGACACCTCGCAAACTAACCGAAACAGTCTGGCCTGAAGTTACTGTCAAGGCTCACAGCAGCCAGAAAGTGACGGTCAAGGTAAATACTGCTAAGTTTGCGGAAGAGCTGCTCAAGCAGATGCCGAATGGCTATTTCCTAGAAGGCTTTGTCCGCTTTGTCGATCCAGCGGATGACGGCGATGTGGTTAGTTTGCCATTTATGGGCTTCCGTGGGCAATTCCAAGATTTGCCAGCTGTAGAAAGACCAATCTATGATTTGGTCCAAGAAGGTAAGTCAGGCTTCTATTACCCAGTACCAGAGGACAAGAGTATCCTGTCTGATGACAATGTATCTTCCCTTGTGACGGAGTCAAATGATACACTCTACTCTACCGATCGAACAGCTGCTCGCAGTTCAATTGTACTGGGAACTGCAGAAAATGCGGATGGTAAGCATGTGCTGCAGCTGGGAGCGGATGGCAAGATTCGTCTAGCCTTCTCACCTAATGGTGATGGCAATCAAGATAGCATCCAGTATCGGACAGTTCTCTATCGCAATATCAATAATCTGACGGCTAGTGTTTATACGGCAGATGATACAGACTATCGCTTCCCAATCTGGCAGAGCAGCACGATTAGAGAAGGCCGCAAGAACTATTATAGTGGTCAGTCAGACAATCCTAAGTCCTACCTACTAGAAGATACATACTGGGATGGTCGTGATAGCAAGGGTGAGAAGCTGGAAGATGGCCTCTATACCTATGTGGTTCGCTATACACCAGATGTACCAGGTGCTAAAGAGCAGCAGATTACCTTTAAGCTGCAGATCGATACCCAGAAGCCTTTGATTAGCTCAGGCTATATCAGTATCAAGGATGGTGCGGAAACCTTTACGGCTCGCAAGCCAAAAGATGTTGGCAACGGCGGTATTTTGAGAGAGCAGGTCTTCTATCTTCAAGCAGATGAAAAAGGGAAAGAGACCTATAAAGCCGTGGATGATTTTGGCATTGAGCGTGATTACGAACGTCGAGTTTACATCTCAGCCAATGCGGATGGCAGCTACACCTTGCCAAAAGGAGTGGACAAATCTAAGATTTTCTATGTGGTAGAGGACTATGCGGGCAACCGTGATGCCATAGCTCTGTCAGAACTAGTCAGTGCTGAAAATGATGGTCGTATCCGTGTCGCTCTGGTAGATGCTAACACGCATCAAGGTGTATCGTCGACCTTTGTCTATCGAATCAAGGATAGCAAGGGCAAGTATGTCGAACTGGACAAGGGCAAGCAAATCAACGCTCTGCCATTTGGCCGCTATACAGCAGAGATCTTTACTTATGATAAGGAAGGGCTTCGTTTCTACAGCGATCTGACTCAGGAGTTTGAGCTGACAGCCCAAGATAGCTTTAAGACGATTGAGTTTCTAGTCAAGAAGCTGGTCTTTGCACCGGTCAGCGTTGCCTTTGATCAAGCTGTTCCGAAGAATACCCAAGTGGTTCTCAAGAATAACAATGGCGATGCCTATACACTTCCAGCAGAACTGTTTGGCAAGCATGCCTTTGGAAGATCCGTAGCAGCTGGATTCTACTCTGTCTTTGTCAACCTGCCGACTGGCTACGAGCTCTGGGAAAATGAGCCGACTGTCGAGGTCAAAGAAGGCAAGAATAATCTGTTGAAGCTGGGAGTTATCGTCAAGTCAGGCTTGTTGGCAGCTGTCAATCAGCAGTCTAGTCTAATCGGCACTGCTCAGTATTACAATGCTTCTGCAGCGAAGCGCACAGCCTACGACCAAGCATATCAAGCAGCCAAGGAAGCTTTGACAAGCAAACTGACCCAGGCACAAGTTGATGACGTCAGAGGTAAGCTAGAAACAGCATCTGCTGATCTAGACGGCAAGGACTCTGATATTGCTGCGGTTAAGGCGGCTGTGGAAGCTTATGCAGCTACTACTAAGACAGGAGCTTATGCCAATGCTAAGGATAGGACTCGCCGTGCTTATGACAAGGCCTTCCAAGCAGTGTCTCTGCTCTTGGTGCAGGACAAGGTGACCCAGGAGCAAATCGATACTGCCCTAGCTCAGCTGACTACAGCAGAGAAGAAGTTGGATGGCAAGGCGACTAACTTTACTAATCTCAAGAAGCTAGTCGATGATGAGGTACATTACCAAGCCATCAGCAATAAGTTTATCTATGCTACTGACGCGGTTAAGGCGGCTTATCTAGAGGCTTATACACAGGCTAAGGAAGTTTTGGCTAATCCAGGTGCCAGCCAGGAAGATGTCAAAGAAGCCATTGCCAATCTCAGAGCAGCCAAGAGAAAACTTGATGGCAGAAAGCCAAGAGTTGCGAGACCGAAAAAACCTAAACAAGTCTAATTGGTTTTCAAGTGAGTTAAAATCCCTTAAGTTGAAACTTGAGGGATTTTTCGATAAGTATTTTACATTAGGTCTATTTTCTGCTATAATCTTTTTTAGAAAGAATTCTCATTGTCTACTTTTTAGCGAGTTCGGGATAGTGTGAGCCGGATAGGGAAGCAGTGCAGATGGCGCTTTCGGTTATAATTTTTAAAGTAATGAAGTAATAAATTAGGGTGGAACCGCGTCTTGACGCCCCTAGGTTGAAGAGCCTAGGACTGTCGGATGTGGTTCTTTTGCTTACTGAGTCTATTGTTCGAAAGAAAGGAGATTCGTGGAGAACCTTTATCTTGTAAAAGACGAGAGCCAATTAGCAGCTTTTCGAGATTTCGTCGCAAAGAATTCCGCAAAGTTGCAGGCTTATCTAACATTTTTAAAAGACGAGTTTGCGGTTTATGACTTGCCGCAAGCCATCATTTGGTCCGATTTTGATTCTGCTACGCAAATCATTCGGGAAATTCCTGTACCAGCCTATACAAATGATAGGCGGATGGTTATGACTCCCGAATTGACGGTTTGGAAAGATTTGTATCTTCTTCAGTTGGAGAATTACGAGTCCTCTCACCAAACTCAAGCAATAGCCAACCACTATCAGTCTTTGTCTGAAAATTCTCTCTTGCAGATTGTGGGCCATGAGTTAGCTCATTGGTCGGAGCATTTTTCAGATGACTTTGATGGATACGGTGCCTATATCTGGTTTGAAGAAGGGATGGCTGAGTATATTAGTCGCAAGTATTTCTTTACAGATGAGGAATTTCGAGTGGAAAAAGCTTGTAATCAGTCTCTCGTAAAGCTCTTTCAGAAAAAGCACGGTTGGCACTCATTGAATGATTTCGGCACTTCGACTTATCAAGGGAATTATGCTAGTATTTTTTATGAATACTGGCGCAGTTTTTTGACAGTCGACAAGCTAGTAGAAAATCTAGGCAGTGTGCAAGCGGTCTTTGATTCTTATCATCGGTGGGCAAATACAGATAAAACACTTCCCTTGTTGGATTGGTTCATACAGCAGAAAATAATAGACAAAGAGATATAAACAAACTAAAGGAGTAAAAAATGTCCAAGAAACTTACCTTTCACCTCGCCAAAGTCAATTGCGAACCTAAAGGTTCGATTGACTAACGACAACCGCTATGGGCGGTTTGTCTAGGCGATGTACTAGCTTTTCAAAAAGGAAATAATCGTTCCCTTTTGAAAAGCTTCGCAAGAATCTTAACAAACTAAAGGAGTAAAAAATGTCTAAAAAGTTAACATTTCAAGAAATTATCTTGACTTTACAGCAGTTCTGGAATGACCAGGGGTGTATGCTCATGCAGGCTTATGATAATGAGAAGGGGGCGGGAACGATGAGTCCCTATACTTTCCTGCGGGCTATTGGGCCAGAGCCTTGGAATGCGGCTTACGTAGAGCCTTCTCGTCGGCCAGCAGATGGCCGCTATGGAGAAAATCCGAACCGTCTTTATCAGCACCATCAATTTCAGGTGGTCATGAAGCCATCTCCAAGCAATATTCAAGAGCTTTATTTGCAGTCTTTGGAGCTCTTGGGCATCAATCCATTGGAGCACGATATCCGCTTTGTCGAGGATAACTGGGAAAACCCGTCAACTGGCTCTGCTGGTCTGGGCTGGGAAGTTTGGCTGGATGGTATGGAAATTACTCAGTTCACCTACTTCCAGCAGGTCGGAGGTCTGCCAACTCAACCGGTGACAGCTGAGGTGACTTATGGTCTGGAGCGTCTGGCTTCTTATATCCAAGAAGTGGACTCTGTATATGACATTGAGTGGGCTGATGGAGTTAAGTACGGCGAAATTTTCACTCATCCTGAGTATGAACATTCCAAGTACAGCTTTGAGGTCAGCGATCAAGACTTGCTCTTGGGGAATTTTGAGAGGTTTGAAGCAGAAGCTAAGCGCTGTCTGGACGAGCATCTGGTGCATCCAGCCTATGACTATGTTCTCAAATGCTCGCATACCTTTAACCTCTTGGATGCACGTGGAGCTGTATCTGTGACAGAGCGGGCTGGTTATATCGCCCGTATTCGTAATCTGGCCCGTGTCGTGGCCAAGACCTTTGTGGCTGAGCGCAAGCGTCTGGGTTATCCGCTTTTGGATGCAGAGACTCGCGAGAAACTCTTGGCAGAGGAGGGAGAATAATCATGGTAAAAAATTTATTAGTTGAATTAGGCTTGGAGGAAATGCCAGCCTATGTCGTGACACCGAGCATGAAGCAGTTGCGCGACAAGATGGGAGCCTTCCTGACAGACCATCGTTTGACCTTTGAGAAAATTGAAATGTTCTCAACGCCTCGTCGTCTGGCGGTGCGCGTGGTTGGCTTGGCGGACAAGCAGTCTGATTTGACCGAAGATTTCAAAGGCCCTTCTAAGAAAATTGCTCTGGATGCAGATGGCAACTTTACCAAGGCTGCAGAAGGCTTTGTCCGTGGCAAGGGCTTGACGGTTGAGGACATTACTTTCCGTGAAATCAAAGGGGAAGAATACGTCTATGTGACCAAGGAAGAAATCGGCCGCCCGGTAGAGGAGATCATCCCAGAGGTGACAGAAGTTCTGCAAGCCCTGACCTTCCCTGTCAGCATGCACTGGGCCAACAACACTTTTGAATATATCCGTCCGGTCCATACTTTGACTGTGCTCTTAGATGAGCAGGCCTTTGATTTGAATTTCTTGGACATCAAGAGCGGCCGTACTAGCCGTGGACATCGCTTCTTGGGCAAAGAGACGGAGATTTCTTCAGCGGATTCTTATGCAGATGACCTACGGGCTCAGTTTGTCATTGCCAGTCCTCTTGAGCGGGGAGATATGATTGTCGAGCAGATTCGAGCACTGGAAGAGGAGCACGGGGTTTCTATAGAGATTGACGAAGACTTGCTCAATGAAGTGTTGAATCTGGTAGAATATCCAACTGCTTTCTTGGGTAATTTTGATGCTAAATACTTAGAGGTGCCAGAAGAAGTCTTGGTAACTTCCATGAAAGAGCATCAGCGTTACTTTGTTGTGCGCGATGTTGAAGGCAAGCTTTTGCCTCACTTTATCTCTGTCCGCAACGGAAATGCAGAGCACTTAGAAAATGTCATCAAGGGAAATGAGAAGGTCTTGGTGGCTCGTCTGGAAGATGGGGAATTCTTCTGGCGGGAAGATCAAAAACTAGCTATTGCCGACTTGGTTGAAAAGCTGAGCAATGTGACCTTCCACGAAAAGATTGGCTCTCTAGCAGAGCACATGGAGCGGACTGGTAAGATTGCTGCTCTCTTGGCGCAAGAAGCAGGATTGGATGCTGATGAGACAGCCGATTTGGCTCGTGCAGCGGCAATTTATAAGTTTGACTTGCTAACTGGTATGGTTGGGGAATTTGATGAGCTGCAAGGTATCATGGGTGAGAAGTATGCTCTTCTGGCTGGTGAGAATGCTGCGGTGGCAGCTGCCATTCGGGAGCACTATATGCCAACTTCGGCCGATGGCGAATTGCCTGACACCAAGGTCGGTGCTGTCTTGGCTCTGGCTGATAAGCTGGATACCATTCTGTCCTTCTTCTCAGTTGGCTTGATTCCGAGCGGTTCCAATGACCCTTATGCTCTGCGCCGTGCGACTCAGGGTGTTGTGCGTATCTTGGACAAGTTTGGCTGGAACATTGACTTGGCTCAGCTTCTTGGTCGACTTTACGAACTCAAGTTTGATAGTCTAAGTTATGACAATCAAGAGGCAGTACTAGACTTCTTCCATGCCCGCGTTGAGAAAATGATGGATCGCAGCATTCCGAAAGACATCGTGACAGCTGTTCTTCAAAGCACTAACTTTGTCGTACGCGATTTGGTAGAAACAGCTGCGCTCCTAGCAGAAAAAGCTCAGGAAGACAACTTTAAGTCGGCAGTGGAAAGCCTGTCGCGGGTATTCAATCTTGCTGAGAAAGCCCAAGGGCAGACAGCTGTCAATTCAGCACTCTTTGAAAATCAAGAGGAAAAAGACTTGGCTGCAGCTATTGAAAAAGTGGAGCTGACATCTGACTTAGCTACCAATTTGGACCAACTCTTTGCCCTCAGTCCAGTTATCGATGCTTTCTTTGACCATACCATGGTCATGGCTGAAGATGAGGCTGTGCGTAACAACCGTCTAGCTCTCCTGTCTTCTTTGACAGCCAAAGCGGGACAAATGGCTCAGTTTAATCAGATTAATACCAAATAAAAGGTAAGAGAGAGGTAGAATCATGGATCCTAAAAAAATTGAACGTATCAATGAACTGGCTAAAAAGAAAAAAGCTGAAGGTCTAACTGCTGAGGAAAAAGTGGAACAAGCCAAGCTTCGTGAAGAGTACATCGAAGGCTACCGTCGTTCTGTTCGCCATCACATCGAAGGCATCAAGGTTGTTGATGAGGATGGCAATGATGTGACGCCTGAAAAATTGCGTCAAGTTCAGCGCGAGAAAGGCCTTCATGGCCGCAGTCTGGATGACCCAGAGTCTTAAGTAAATATAAAAAATCCCTCGCTAGGAAGCTAGAAAGTTCCTGTCGAGGGGTTCTTTTATTCTTGTTTACGTTTTTTCAAAATGCGGAGGACTACATAGATGCAGCTAACGATAATTGCTACATCCAGCCAGAAAATCCACGGCTCTGTAATACGGAAAAAGAAATAAGCAGCGATGGCAATAATGAGGGACAGAATGCCTAGATCCATTTTTTCTTTGAGATTGAGTCTCATAGATCTTCTTCCTCCTTTTTTTGTGCTTGACGAATCTTTCCTTTGGCAATGAAATGCATAATCAGTCCAAATCCAAGGCCTGCAGCTAATCCAGTTATAATGAGTTTAGGTTGAAGTAAAATTTGTAGGATATCTTTCTTTTCCATGACAGCTATCATGATGCCAAAGAGAGGGTAAAAGAGCAGCCAATAGGAGAAACCTGCTTTGAGGCCAGCATGTTTCATGGCTCTTTCTTCTTTTTCATCCTGAAGTCCTAGCTCTAGATTATCAATTCCTTTGCGGCGTGCTTGGATGGCTATATAGACACCGAAGCCGAGGATAAGGATTTCCAGCAAGATAGGATAGGCAACAGCGATAATTTGGGGCCAGCGAAAGGCTAGGGGAAAGGCGATGGCATTGCCAAAAATCAGAATAAAGAAAAGCCAAATGAAGCCTATATTTCCTAGATGCTCAGCCTGTTGGCGCTTTTGCTCGTCCAAAGGTCCGGTAATGCCGTAAAATCGTTTAATCATCTTGTCTGAGAATGTTTCTTTTTTCATTTTTTTGTCCTTTCTTTAGGTATGAATGTTGCTGCAGGGAAAAACTCTTAGTCATCTGATTCTTCATCTGTCAGCTGGGGTTCCCAAAAGAGGGCGTTGAGGTCAGTATCCAGCGCTCTAGCCAGATTGATACAGAGCTCGAGGGTGGGGTTGTATTTGTTGTTTTCAATCATATTGATAGTTTGCCGCGATACTCCGATAGACTTGGCCAACTCTAGCTGAGACATCTTTTTTTCTTTTCGAAATTCCTTGACACGATTCATTACACCCTTCCTTTCTAATTCTATAACTGATAACTTCCAGTCAGTTTGTCAGTTATATTTGACTTTTATTTTATGCTAGTATAATACTTTTTGGAAAAAGTGTCAAGTATATATGACAAAAAATTTAAAAAAGGATTTCATCCGCTTACTTTTTCTTTTAAATTTTTTTTTGCTTTTGAATGTGATATAATAAGTAAGATATGACAAACGAATTTCATCACATTACGGTTCTTCTTCATGAAACGGTTGACCAGCTGGCGGTTAAGCCTGACGGCATCTATGTCGATGCGACCCTTGGCGGTGCTGGTCACAGCGAATATCTTTTGAGCCAGCTCGGAGATGAGGGGCATCTCTATGCCTTTGATCAGGACCAGACGGCTATTGACAATGCTAAAAAGCGTTTGGCTCCTTATGTAGAGCGGGGGATGGTGACCTTTATCAAGGACAATTTCCGCCACCTCAAGAGCCGTTTGCAAGAAGCCGGTGTGGAAGAAATTGATGGGATTTGTTATGATTTAGGCGTTTCCAGCCCTCAGCTGGATCAGCGTGAGCGTGGTTTTTCCTATAAACAGGATGCGCCTTTGGATATGCGCATGAACCGCGAGGCAGCCTTGACAGCTTTTGAGGTTGTCAATCATTATAGCTATCAGGATTTGGTACGAATCTTTTTTAAATACGGCGAAGATAAGTTTTCTAAGCAGATTGCTCGCAAGATTGAGCAGGCTAGAAGTATCAAGCCTATTGAAACAACGACAGAATTGGCTGAAATTATCAAGTCAGCTAAGCCAGCTAAGGAGCTGAAGAAGAAAGGCCACCCGGCCAAGCAGATTTTTCAAGCTATTCGGATTGAAGTCAATGATGAATTGGGCGCAGCGGATGAGTCTATTCAGCAGGCCATTGATCTGCTAGCGGTGGACGGCCGGATTGCGGTCATTACTTTTCATTCGTTGGAAGATCGTCTGACCAAGCAGCTTTTCAAGGAGGCGTCAACAGTAGATGTTCCTAAGGGCCTGCCCTTCATCCCTGATGAACTGCAGCCTAAGCTGGAGCTGGTCAGCTGCAAACCAATTTTACCAAGCAAAGAAGAATTAGAAAGCAATAATCGGGCTCATTCCGCCAAGCTGCGCGTGGCCCGTAAGATACACAAGTGAGGAAGAAATGTCAGAAAAAAGACCAAACCCGCTTCAAGATCAGATGAGAAAATTTTCCCGAGTTGAAAAGGCCTTTTACGGCTCAATCGTTTTAACTGCCATTATTTTAGCAGTCAGCATCGTCTTTATGCAGACCAAGCTATTGCAGGTGGATCGGGATTTGACGGAAGTCAATACACAGATCGAAGCAGAGCAGACAGAGCTGGCCGACATCAAGCAGGAAGTCAATGAACTGACCCGCTATGAAAGGTTGTCCCAGTTAGCCAGCTCTCAGGATATGAAACTCCAGAAGGGAAATCGTAAAACAGTGAGTTCAACGGATGAAGAATAGAATTTTTGAAAAAATTAAAAAATACGCCCTGAAAAATAGGCAAATCCCTGAATACAATCGGCGGCAAGTGGGAAAGAGCATGAGTATCTTAGCTATCTTTCTCTTTTTCGTTTTCTTGATTAATTTTGCCATTATTATTGGGACAGACCAGAAGTTCGGTGTTAATCTATCAAAGGGTGCAGAGGTAGTCCATCAAAAGACGGTTACAGTCGCTGCCCGGCGGGGAACAATCTATGACCGAAATGGAGTTCCCATTGCAGAGGATGCAACGACTTATAATGTCTATGCCATTATTGACAAGAGTTACAAGTCAGCTACCGGCAAGATTCTCTATGTAGAAGAATCCCAGTACGATAAGGTGGCAGAGATTTTCAATCAGTACCTAGAGTTGGATAAGGACTACGTCAAAACCCAGCTGTCGCAGAAAAATCTCAAGCAGGTTTCCTTCGGGGCGCAGGGCAATGGCATTACCTACAGTAATATGAATGCCATGCGGGAAGCCTTTGAAGCTGCTGGTATTGAAGGGATTGACTTTACTACTAGTCCCAACCGCAGTTATAGTAACGGTGTCTTTGCCTCCCAGTTTATCGGTCTTGCCCAGCTGCAGGAGGATAAGGAAGGCAATAAGACGCTGAAAGGGACTTCTGGCATGGAGCAGGCTCTGGATAGGATTCTTGCTGGTCAGAATGGGATTGTGACCTACGAAAAAGACCGAAACGGTAATGTTGTGCCTGGGTCAGAAAAGGTCTCTGTACAGGCAGAGGATGGCAAGGACGTCTATACAACACTGTCAGCTGATTTGCAAACCTACCTAGAAACGCGGATGAACGCCTTTCAGGAAAAAGTCAAAGGTAAGTTTGTCAATGCAACCTTGGTCAGTGCCAAGACCGGCGAAATCCTAGCCACTTCTCAACGGCCGACCTATAATGCAGATACCAAGGAAGGCTTGAATGAGAAAAATCTGGGCAACTGGAACACCATGCTTTACCAAGGCCAGTATGAGCCTGGATCTACTATGAAGGTTATGACCCTGGCTTCAGCTATTGATAATGGCAGCTTTAATCCTCATGATACTTTTGACAGTAGAGAGTACAAGGTTATGGATGCGACCATTCGAGACTGGAACGTCAACATGGGGATTTCAGAAGGGGAAACCCTGACCTTTGCCCAAGGATTTACCTATTCCAGTAATGTCGGAATGACCATTCTGGAGCAGAAGATGGGCAATGACAAGTGGCTGGACTACTTGAGTAAGTTTAAGTTTGGTCTGCCGACCCGCTTTGGGATGGGCAATGAAACCTATGGTTCGCTCCCTGGTGATAACTATGTTACGATTGCCATGAGCTCCTTCGGTCAAGGGATTGGTGTGACACAGGTGCAGATGCTTCGTGCCTTCTCATCTGTAGCCAATGATGGTGTCATGGTGGAGCCTAAGTTTATCAATGCTATCCATGATCCTAAAACCAATACAGCTCGTAAGACTGCGACGGAAATTATCGGAAATCCTGTCTCAGAAAAAGCAGCTCAAACCACTCGGGATTATATGGTTCAAGTCGGAACAGACCCCTACAAAGGAACCCTGAATGTCGGTGGCGAGCCTGTTATTCAAGTGGCTGGTCAGAATGTAGCTGTTAAGTCAGGGACCGCTCAGATCGCTTCTGAAAATGGTTATCTAGAGGGTGAGAATGACTATATCTATTCAGTTGTTGCCATGACGCCGGCAGAAAATCCTGAATTTATCATGTATGTGACAGTTCAGCAGCCTGAGGAAAAATTCCAGCCTATATTCTGGCAGGAAGTGGTCAATCCGGTCTTGGAAGAAGCAGTCGCTCTCAAAGACAGCCTTAATCTGACAACGGAAGCGACTCCGGCTCTTGAAACAGTCACTGAAGAAACCAGTTATAAAATGCCGTCCGTAGAAAAACTGACCAAGCAACTAGGTCTGAAAAATCAAATCAGCCCTGGCGGTCTGGCAGATGAATTGCGCCGTAACCTCGTCCAACCAATTGTACTGGGAACAGGTGGCAAGATTAAAAAAGTATCTGTCAAAGAGGGCAAAAATCTCAAGGCCAATCAGCAGATTTTGATCTTGTCAGATGATTTAGAAAGTCTGCCCGATATGTACGGCTGGACCAAGGCCAATGTCGAACGTTTTGCCAAGTGGCAGGACATCGAAGTCACTTTCAAAGGAGAGGGCTCCAAGGTCGTCAAGCAGAGCGAAAAGACCAATACTTCGCTGAAAAATCTCAAGAAAATAACAATTACAATGGGAGACTAATATGCTTATTGCTCTTATTGCAGGAATCGTAACTTTTATCCTAACTATCATCGGCATTCCTGCCTTTATTCGTTTTTACCATAAGGCTCGTATCACAGGCCAACAGATGCACGAAGATGTTAAGCAGCATCAGGCCAAGGCTGGAACGCCAACCATGGGTGGTACAGTATTTCTCTTGACATCCGTTCTGGCCAGCTTTGTTATAGGTTTGATTTCGCATCAGCTGTCCAACGGCCTCATCATGATTCTTTTTATCTTGGTCCTGTATGGTGTTGTCGGCTTTTTGGACGACTTTCTCAAGGTGTTTCGTAAGATCAACGAGGGTCTAAATCCCAAGCAGAAATTGTTTCTGCAGCTGGTTGGTGGAGTTGTCTTTTACTTCTTTTACAATCAGCACGGAGCTGGCGACCAGCTGAATGTCTTCACCGTTCCTGTCCATCTGGGCTTCCTTTATATCTTTTTCGTACTTTTTTGGCTGATTGGCTTCTCCAATGCTGTCAATCTGACGGATGGAATTGATGGTTTGGCCAGCATTTCTGTAGTCATTAGCTTGGTGGCTTATGCTGTGATTGCTGTTGAGCAGAAGCGTTTTGATATTTTGATTGTCATCATCAGTATGATTGGTGGCTTGCTAGGCTTCTTTGTTTTCAACCATAAGCCTGCTAAAATCTTCATGGGCGATGTAGGAAGTCTGGCTTTGGGCGGTATGCTGGCTGCTATCTCTATTTCCCTTCACCAAGAGTGGACCCTGCTCTTGATTGGTATCGTCTATGTGTTTGAAACGACCTCTGTTATGATGCAGGTGACTTACTTTAAATTGACCGGTGGCAAGCGGATCTTCCGGATGACTCCGGTTCATCACCACTTTGAGTTGGGAGGCCTAACTGGCCACGGCAAGGAGTGGAGCGAGTGGAAAGTCGATTTCTTCTTCTGGGGAATCGGTATCGCGGGCAGTCTTTTGACCCTGGCTATCCTATATCTATAGCAAGAAGCGAGTCTCTGGCTCGCTTTTCTGCTTCTTAGATTTGAGGGTAAGCAGGATGGTCAATTTTTTGGTATAATAGTTAGGATAATAGAATAGAGGACAAGATGAAATTTACAGAATTTAAGTTTAAAGATTATATTCAGGAAGCGCTCAGGGATTTGAACTTCGTTGAAGCGACTCCAGTCCAAGAGAAGCTGATTCCAGTCGTATTGTCAGGTCGGGATTTGGTTGGGGAGTCCAAGACAGGCTCTGGTAAGACACACACGTTTTTGCTGCCGATTTTTCAAATGCTGGATGAGGAGGCAGACAGTGTGCAGGCTGTCATTACAGCCCCAAGTCGGGAGCTGGCAGCGCAGATTTATCAGGCTGCTCGTCAGTTGGCTAGCTTTTCTGAAAAAGAGATTCGGGTGGCCAACTATGTCGGTGGGACTGACAAGGCTCGTCAGATTGGGAAGTTAGAGTCTAGTCAGCCTCATATCGTCATCGGAACACCTGGGCGGATTTATGACTTGGTAGAGTCAGGTGATTTGGCTATTCATAAGGCTAAGACCTTTGTCGTTGACGAGGCAGATATGACACTGGACATGGGATTTTTGGCGACAGTTGATAAGATTGCAGGCCGGTTGCCTAAAGACCTGCAGTTTCTCGTTTTCTCAGCGACTATTCCACAGAAGCTTCAGCCTTTTTTGAAAAAATACCTGTCTAATCCAGTCATTGAGCAGATTAAGACCAAGACGGTCATTGCCGACACCATTGAAAACTGGCTCCTATCAACCAAGGGACGAGACAAGAATGCTCAGATTTATCAAATCAGTCAGCTTCTGCAGCCTTATCTGGCCATGATTTTCGTCAATACCAAGACGAGGGCAGATGAGCTACACAGCTATCTGACAGCTCAGGGACTCAAAGTTGCTAAAATTCATGGAGATATTGCTCCGCGGGAGCGCAAGCGCATCATGAATCAGGTCAAGAATCTGGATTTTGAGTATATTGTCGCTACTGATTTGGCAGCGCGGGGGATTGATATCGAAGGTGCCAGCCATGTTATTAACGATGCCATTCCTCAGGACTTGTCTTTCTTTGTCCACCGGGTAGGCCGGACCGGCCGTAATGGTCTTCCCGGTACAGCCATTACTCTCTACCAGCCGAGTGATGACTCAGATATTCGGGAGTTAGAAAAGATGGGGATTAAGTTTATTCCCAAGATTATAAAGGATGATGAGTTTCAGGATACCTATGACCGAGACCGTCGGGCCAATCGGGAAAAGAGCCGGGAGAAGCTGGACACGGAAATGCTGGGGCTGGTCAAGAAGAAAAAGAAAAAAATCAAACCAGGCTACAAGAAAAAAATCCAGTGGGCAGTGAACGAAAAGCGCCGCAAAACTAAGCGAGCAGAGAATCGTGCACGTGGTCGGGCAGAGCGTAAGGCTAAGCGCCAAACCTTTTAGTGATATACTTTTCTTATCGCTGTGATAAGAAAAATATATTAGTCTTTATGAGATAGATATGATAGACTAGTGAAACTAGTCTATTTTTATATTGGGCTTAGTGTGGCTTATTTGATATTTAGGAACACGAGATTTGCACTAGCTGCTCATGTTTTGACTGCTAAAAGACAGTAAAAGGAAAGCAAATTCTTTGTTTTGTTCCAGAATTGTGTTAAAATATTTCATTATCAAGAAAAGGAAGTAATGATGGTGGTTACAACTTATCTTCTGACAACTGGTTGGTATGAGGAGTTCCTCAAGTTCATTCCAGATGGTAAATTATTTAGTTTAAGGGCCGTTTTTGAGGCCGTTCCGGGCATTTTGCAAAATCTTCCAATCACCCTTCTTTTGACAGTGGGGGGTGCAGTCTTTGGTATTCTGCTTGCCATGGTTTTTGCTGTTGTCAAGATTAATCGGGTTAAAATCCTGTATCCGATTCAGGCTTTCTTTGTCAGCTTTCTGAGAGGAACACCGCTTCTGGTCCAGCTCATGCTGACCTATTTTGGGATTCCTTTATTGCTGAAGGCTATCAATCAGAAGTATGGCACAAGCTTTAATATCAACGAGATTCCAGCGTCTGTCTTTGCGATTGTTGCCTTTGCTTTCAACGAAGCGGCTTATGCCAGTGAGACCATCCGGGCAGCAATCTTGTCCGTGGATTCGGGAGAAATCGAGGCTGCTCGCAGCTTAGGGATGACCAACAAGCAGGTTTATATGCGTGTCATTATCCCCAATGCAGCTGTGGTGGCGACGCCTAGTCTGATTAATTCCCTGATTGGCTTGACCAAGGGCACTTCTCTGGCCTTTAGTGCTGGTGTAGTGGAAATTTTTGCCAAAGCGCAGGCCATCGCAGGGGCAGACTACCGTTACTTTGAGCGTTTTATCTCGGTGTCGCTGATTTATTGGGCAGTCAATATTCTCATTGAGCAACTTGGCCGCTGGATCGAAAAGAAGATGGACATTAAGCAGCCAGATGATGTTGAATCGCTTCAGCAAGCAGAAGGAGAAGGAATCTGATGATTAATATTTCACATTTAAGTAAGACCTTTTCAGGTCAAAAGGTTCTGGACGATCTCAGTTTGGAAATTCAAAAAGGCGAAGTTGTGGCTCTGATTGGCTCCTCTGGTGCGGGGAAATCAACCTTTCTCCGCAGCCTCAACTATCTGGAACAGCCTGATAGCGGAAAGATTACTATTGACGGCTTCAAAGTGGATTTTTCAAGAATTTCCAAAGATGAGATTTTGCTACTGCGCCGCAAGCTAGCCATGGTCTTTCAGCAGTTTAATCTCTTTTCCCGCCGGACAGCTCTGGAAAATGTCAAGGAAGGTCTGCTGGTAGTTAAGAAACTGTCAGACCAAGAAGCGACTAAGATAGCCAAGGAAGAATTAGCAAAAGTTGGCTTGTCAGACCGAGAAAATCACTATCCTAGACATTTGTCAGGCGGTCAGAAGCAGCGGGTTGCCTTAGCAAGGGCTTTGGCTATGAATCCAGATGTTCTTTTGCTAGACGAGCCGACCTCAGCCTTGGATCCCGAGTTGGTCGGAGAAGTAGAGAAATCAATCGCTGATGCAGCTAAGTCTGGCCAGACCATGATTCTGGTCAGTCATGATATGTCCTTTGTCGCTCAGGTAGCTGATAGAGTACTCTTTTTGGACAAGGGGAAAATCATAGAGTCTGGGACACCAGATGAAATTATCCATCATCCAAAGGAAGAAAGAACCAAGGAATTTTTTGCTAGTTACAAACGGACCTATATTTGATATAATAGAGACAGTGAAGGCTCAGTTGGCTAGACCAGCTGAGTTTGTTTTCAGTCTCAGCATACTGCGGAGCAGGCTTTCTTGTCTAGTGGGTGTTTTATGCTGACGGCTAAATTTGGAGTTGTTCCCTTTCTTTGCACTATGAGGCTGATTGACCTTTGAGGAGTTGACATGTTAGATCAAATATTTGCACTTTATATCGAGAGCCTGCTTTATACAGCAGTCGGTGTAGGGATCATTGCGGGTTTATGGATTGGACTGCGGATGATTCGCCGCAAGGACAAGACAGCCAAGGAGCGCCAGAGCCATCTGTACGATGTCCTTTTGATTGTCATTATGACGATTCCAGTCCTGTCTTTTGCGACGTTGGGCCTGCTCATTGTCCTAAAAGCTTAAATGCTTGTAAAACTGTAGAAAAGTTGTTAGAATAATTCTAGTTACAACAAGGAGAAAGAAGAGTTATGTACGATACAATTATTATTGGAGCTGGGCCTGCCGGCATGACAGCTGCCCTCTATGCAGCCCGCAGCAACCTAAAAGTTGCCCTGCTGGAGCGTGGTATTCCTGGTGGTCAGATGAACAATACTGCTGATATTGAAAACTATCCAGGCTATGCCAATATCAGCGGTCCTGAACTAGCAGAGAAAATGTTTGAGCCTCTTGAGAATCTAGGGGTTGAACATTTATTTGGCCTAGTAGAAAAAATTGAAGACCGAGGTGTTTTCAAGGAAATCATTACAGAAGATGAGCGTTTTGAAACTAAAACAGTCATCATTGCTTCTGGTGCTAATCATCGTCATTTAGGGGTTCCTGGTGAGGAAGACTACAACAGCCGCGGGGTTTCTTACTGCGCGGTCTGTGATGGCGCATTTTTCCGTGATGAAGACCTGCTGGTTGTCGGTGGTGGCGACTCAGCGGTAGAGGAAGCTATTTTCCTGACGCGCTTTGCAAAAAGTGTGACCATTGTTCACCGTCGTGATGAGCTACGAGCACAAAAGGTGCTGCAGGATCGCGCCTTTGCCAACGAAAAGATTCGCTTTGTCTGGGATTCTGTGGTGGAAAGCATCCATGGTGATGAGCGTAAAGTGACAGGCGTAACCTTCAAGAATGTCAAGACAGGTGAGCTTAGTCAGGCAGAGTTTGGTGGTATCTTTATCTATGTTGGCTTAGATCCAGTTAGTGAATTTGCTGCGGACTTAGGCATCACTGATGAGGCTGGCTGGATTCTGACGGATCATCAGATGAAGACTTCAGTAGCCGGTATTTACGCTGTTGGTGATGTTCGCCAGAAAGACCTGCGCCAGATTACGACAGCTGTTGGCGATGGTGCCATTGCCAGTCAGGAAGCCTACAAATACCTTACAGAGCAAGCATAAAAATATAAGCTAAGCAAGTGTGTCTCTTCAAGTGAATTGACAGGATTTGCTTAGCTTTTTTGGAATTATGATATAATAAAAGGTATCTAGCATAAAGGAGCAAGAAGATGTACCCAGATGATAGTTTAACTCTGCACACTGATTTGTACCAAATCAACATGATGCAGGTTTATTTCAAGCAAAATATTCACAACAAGCGTGCAGTTTTTGAAGTTTTTTTCCGTAAAAATCCTTTTAATAACGGCTACGCAGTTTTTGCGGGCTTGGAAAGAATTATTTCCTATCTCAATAATCTGACATTCAGCCAGAGCGATTTAGATTATTTGCAATCCTTGGGCTATCACGGAGAGTTTCTGGATTATTTGCGAAATCTCAAGATGAGCCTGACAGTAAGATCTGTTCAGGAAGGTGATTTGGTTTTTGCCAATGAGCCAATCGTGCAGGTGGAAGGTCCACTGGCTCAGTGTCAGCTGGTTGAGACTGCTCTGCTCAATATCGTTAATTTTCAAACCCTGATTGCCACTAAGGCAGCTCGTATCCGCTCTGTCATCGAAGATGAACCTCTGATGGAGTTCGGTACGCGCCGGGCCCAGGAAATGGATGCTGCTATTTGGGGGACCAGGGCTGCGGTGATTGGCGGAGCGAACGGTACCAGCAATGTCCGGGCTGGCAAGCTCTTTGATATTCCTGTTTTAGGAACCCATGCTCATGCCCTTGTTCAGGTTTACGGCAATGATTATGAAGCCTTTAAAGCTTACGCCGAGACTCATCATAACTGTGTTTTCCTAGTAGATACCTACGATACATTGCGCCTAGGTGTTCCGGCAGCCATTCGGGTGGCACGTGAGCTAGGGGACAAGATTAAGTTTCTGGGCGTCCGCATTGATTCGGGAGATCTTGCCTATATTTCTAAGAAAGTTCGTCAGCAATTAGATGAAGCTGGCTTCCCTGATGCTAAGATTTATGCGTCCAATGATCTGGATGAAAATACCATTCTCAATTTAAAAATGCAAAAGGCTAAGATTGATGTCTGGGGTGTGGGAACCAAGCTCATTACGGCCTACGACCAGCCGGCTTTAGGAGCAGTTTATAAGATTGTTGCGATTGAAGATGAGACTGGAGAATTGCGCAATACCATCAAATTGTCCAATAATGCTGAAAAGGTTTCGACCCCAGGTAAGAAGCAGGTTTGGCGTATTACCAGCCGCGAAAAAGGGAAGTCTGAGGGAGACTACATTACCTATGACGGCCTTGATGTCAATGGCTTGGAAGAGCTGGAAATGTTCCATCCAACCTATACCTACATCAATAAAACGGTCAAAAATTTTGATGCCGTACCGCTTTTAGTGAACATTTTCCAAGAAGGGAATTTGGTCTATGAACAGCCGAGTCTGACTGAGATTCAAGCCTATGCCCGTAAGGAATTTGATAAACTTTGGGACGAGTACAAACGAGTTCTCAATCCACAGGATTATCCAGTTGACCTGGCTCGAGATATCTGGCAGGATAAGATGGATTTGATTGACCAGATGCGCAAGAAAGCTTATCAGACAGGAGCAGAAAAATGAGTCTACAAGAGGAAATCATCGCTCAACTGGGCGTCAAACCAATCATTGACCCGGAGGAAGAAATCCGCAAATCGGTGGACTTTCTCAAGGCCTATCTGAGGAAGCACCCTTTTTTGAAAAGTTATGTTTTGGGAATTTCTGGTGGTCAGGATTCGACCTTGGCTGGCCGTTTGGCCCAGCTAGCTGTAGAGGAAATGCGGGCTGAGACTGGGGATGATAGCTACCGCTTTATTGCCGTTCGCCTGCCTTATGGTGTTCAGGCAGATGAAGATGATGCGCAAAAAGCTCTGGCTTTTATCCAGCCTGATGTCAGTCTGACAGTCAATATCAAGGAATCTGCTGATGCCATGACAAAGGCTGTAGAGGCAACGGGTGCCAAAGTCTCTGATTTTAACAAGGGCAATATCAAGGCCCGTAGCCGTATGATTGCCCAGTATGCTTTGGCTGGTTCGTACAGCGGGGCTGTCATTGGGACCGATCACGCAGCAGAAAATGTCACCGCCTTTTTCACCAAGTTTGGGGATGGCGGAGCAGATATCTTACCACTTTACCGTCTTAATAAACGTCAAGGCAAGCAGCTTTTGGCCGCTTTAGGAGCTGATCCGGCCCTCTATGAAAAGGTGCCGACGGCTGACTTGGAAGAAGAAAAGCCTGGGATTGCGGATGAAGTCGCTCTGGGCGTGACTTACAATGAAATTGACGACTACCTCGAAGGTAAGTCCGTTTCAGCCCAAGCCCAAGAAACTATCGAATCTTGGTGGCATAAAGGCCAGCACAAACGGCATTTGCCGATTACAGTTTTTGATGAATTTTGGAAGTGAAAATCTCTATCGAATCTTTTTAGTCCGAGCCAAGAAATGAGGAAGCTATGAAAAAGATAGGTACACAGTCCATTGAAACCAAATGTCTTTTACTAAGACCTTTTCTGGAATCGGATGCTCAAGCTATGTATGACAACTGGGCTTCTCGTCCAGATAATTTGCTGCATGTGACCTGGGATGCTCACGAGAGTCCTGAAGTCACCCAACAGTCTATTGCTCGCTGGGTTGAGAATTATCAAAACATGGATTTTTACAAGTGGGCCATCTGCCTGAAAGAAAATCCTGAACAAGTGCTTGGTGATATCAGTGTGGTGGATAGAGATGATACGGTCAATGCTTGCGAGGTCGGTTATATTTTAAGTAAAGACTATTGGGGGCAGGGGCTGATGACAGAAGCTTTGAAAGCTGTTTTAAACTACCTCTTGCAAGACGCAGGATTCAATCGTGTCACAGCAAGATTTGTAACAGCCAATCCAGCTTCGGGACGTGTTATGGCTAAAGCTGGAATGAGCTACGAAGGCACTTTCCGTCAGGCTGTATTTCATAAAGGACTAGTCAAAGATTTTTCTGTCTATGGAATCCTAAAATCCGATTTAGAAAAAGGCTAGGACTCTTTTGTCCAGCCTTTTTACTTGCACTCCTTTTTTAAAGTTCTATAATAGATGTATAATGACAAGGAGGATTCTATGCAATCGTTAGAACAAAATTTTACAGATAAGCTGTATGCTGCTTATGAGGCCAATTCCAAGTATGCAGCGATGGAAAATGCCATCAGTCACAATGGTCTCTTGACATCCTTGGAGAAGCGAAGCAGTGCTGTGGAAAACACACCTGTCTTTTCACTGGATCTCACTAAGGACAAGGTTAGTGACCAGAAAGCTTCAGGGCGCTGTTGGATGTTTGCAGCTCTTAATACTTTCCGCCACAAGATGATTGCTGGTTTCCAACTGGAGGATTTTGAGCTATCTCAAGCCCATACCTTCTTTTGGGATAAATATGAAAAATCCAACTGGTTCTTGGAGCAGGTGCTGGCGACAGCTGACCAAGAATTGACCAGCCGCAAGGTTAAGTTTCTCTTAGACACGCCTCAACAGGATGGCGGTCAATGGGATATGGTCGTGGCGCTTTTTGAGAAATACGGCGTCGTGCCTAAGTCGGTCTATCCAGAGTCTATCTCATCCAGCAATAGCCGTGAGCTCAATCAGATTCTTAATAAACTCCTGCGTCAGGATGCGCAGATTTTGCGAGAATTAGTGGCAGAGGGTGCAAACTCGTCAGAACTTCAGGCCAAGAAAGAAGAACTCCTACAAGAAGTCTTTAACTTCCTAGCTATGAATTTAGGCTTGCCGCCTCGCCAGTTTGACTTTTCTTATCGCGATAAAGACAATCATTTCCACAGTGAGAGCGGATTGACACCTCTGACTTTCTATCAAAAATATGTCGATCTCAAGCTAGCTGACTATGTCTCTATTATCAATGCACCGACTGCTGACAAGCCTTATGGTCGGTCCTATACAGTTGAGATGTTGGGCAATGTCGTTGGCAGTAAGCCAGTCCGTTATTTAAATGTTGAAATGGATCGACTAAAAGGGCTGGCTATCGCTCAAATGCAATCTGGCGAGACCGTTTGGTTTGGCTCGGATGTAGGTCAGTCTAGCAATCGCAAGGCGGGTATTATGGCTGAGGGGATGCACGATTTCACTGCCAGCATGGATATTCGACTGACTCAGGACAAGGCTGGCCGCTTGGACTATAGCGAAAGCCTTATGACCCACGCCATGGTCTTGACAGGGGTGGACTTGGATGAAAATGGTAAAGCTAAGAAATGGAAGGTCGAAAACTCCTGGGGCGAAAAGGTTGGTAATAAGGGTTACTTTGTAGCCAGTGACGCTTGGATGGACGAATATACCTATCAAATCGTCGTTCGAAAGGAGTTTCTGACATCTGCAGAATTAGCTGCTTATGAAGCAGAGCCTCTTGTCCTAGCTCCGTGGGATCCCATGGGAGCTTTGGCAAAGTAAGCTTTGATGAGAGAATAAGAAAAGAGTAAGAATTTTTCATTCTTACTCTTTTAATTTGTGTTCTAATCTTCGTCACTCTAGTCATCTCCACCGTTACCGGAAGATGAGTCGCTGTGGTTAGAAGAGCTATTGTTTGAATCACCAGAATGCTCACTGGAAGCTGATGTGTCAGAGCTAGCTTCTGTACTGTAACTGCTATAGCTAGAATAGTTATAGTACTGCTGGTTATTGTAGTAACGGTTATAGCCAGTACCACTGTTGAGGTAGACATAAGAGCCACTGCGGTAGAGACCATCTGGCATTTCCCAATCTTCTGAGGCAGAGCCATCTTGAGCTAGGTAAAGCATCATTTCGCGGTAGACATCTGTTGCAACCTTAACCCCATCATCAAGAATTGGTGTCAGGCGGTTAGAGTAGCCGGTCCAAACAGCCATGGAATACTTAGGCGTGTAACCAACGAAGAGTTCGTCTGGTGTGACAATGCTAGAGTAGTAGTAAGGCTTGGTCAGCTTAGCTAATTCATCATCAGCATAGTTGGAGGTACCGGTCTTACCGGCCTGATAAACACCAGAAATAGCAGCATTTGTACCTGTACCAGACTGCAAGACTGTTTTCATCATATCGGTCATCATGTAGGCTGTTGTTTCCTTCATAGCCTTAGTACCATTGTTGGAGAAGGCCTTCTCCGTTCCGTCACTGAAGACGACACGATTGACATACTGAGGCTTGTAGTAAGTACCACCATTGGCAAAAGCAGCATAGGCAGCAGCCATTTTTTCACTGCTGGCTCCGTACTCATTGCCGGATTTGCTGGTGTTACTTGAAAAGGCATTAACATAGAACATTTCAGGATAGTTAATCCCAATACGATTTAGGAACTTGAGGGACTCATCCAAGCCAACGGCTTCCAGCGTTTTAACGGCAGGAACGTTACGGGATTCCTGAATAGCGTATTGAATCGTCATTCCGCCATAGTATTTCTTATCCCAGTTGTAGACTGGTGTGCTGGAATACGGGAAGTTATATGGAGCATCCGTGATAGGAGCAGCTGTTGAAGTATAGACTTCATTTTCCAGAGCTGGAGCATAATCGGTGATTGGCTTCATTGTTGAACCGAAATCACGGTTGGTTTCAACAGCTTGGTTGGTACCAAAGGATACGTTGGTAGATTGGTTACGAGAACCGAGCTGGGCAATGACTTTACCAGTTTGCACATCCATAACAGTGGACGCAACCTGCATTTCGTCATCTGGATAAGCTACATAGTCTCCTGTGTTGTAAATATCCCAGAGTTTCTTTTGGGCATCAGTGTTGACATTTGTATAGACTTCCATACCAGTTGTCAGGACATTGTAGCCAGTCTCTTCTTCTACTTGTTCAATTACTTCCTTAAGATAATTATCCATGTAAGCAGGATAGCTAGTGGAAGCTTTCAAGCTTTGAAGTCCATCGGTTACAGGAGTATTCTTAGCTTGCTCATACTGCTCATCTGTGATGTACTTGAGATCATGCATCTCACGAAGTACCAGATTACGACGGTTGGTCGCAGCCTCTGGGTGAGTGTAAGGGTCATATTGGTTAGGAGCCTGAGGCATACCTGCCAGTAGAGCTGTTTGGTGTAAGCTCAAGTCTTTTAGGTCCTTGCCATAGTAGCTTCGGGCTGCTGTCTGCATACCGTAGTTACTGTTAGACATGTAGACCTTGTTGACATAATAGGTTAAGATTTGCTGCTTGGTTGCTTTACGCTCAAGCTGAGCGGCCAGCCAAGCTTCTTGGATTTTACGTGAAAGAGTCGCATCTGAAGAAGAGGTTGAGAAATAGGACAGCTTAATCAATTGCTGGGTCAGAGTTGATCCCCCTTGGCGACCTCCGCGGATGTTGCTAACAAGGGCACCTGCAATCCGAATAAAGTCTACCCCGCGGTGATTGAAGAAGCGATGGTCTTCAATGGCGACAATGGCGTTGACCAAATCCGTAGGAATTTCACTTGTTTCAGCATTGACCCGCTTTTCAGCGCCTAGGTCTGCAATCAAATTGTTATTGCTGTCAAAAATCTTACTGGATGTGGTCGCGATTAGGTCTTTTTCAGAAAGCTTAGGAGCCTTGACAGCATAGTAGGTAAATACCAAACAGCCAATCACGAATCCAATCATAAGCAGGGTTATAAGTGCACTTGCAAGATATTTCAAAGCCTGCATAAGAGTTTGTTTATTCATTTATAATACCACCTAGTAGTTTTTGTTCGATAATTTCAAGATAAGGAATGCTGGGAAGTTGCTGCATTTCAATCGGATAACCATGCTCTCGGATGTAAGTTAGAGGCATGGACTTCCCTCCCTTGTCGATCTTGTAAAACTCAATTAAATAAGAAGCGGGAAGTAGGTAAGTCTCCCTTAAGCTGGAAAAATGCAGTAAGACAAAACAGATGCCCTTTTGCTCAAGGACTGCCTCCATATGCTCAATCTGATGCGAATGAAAATTTTTCATGGGCATCGATTTTTTCTGTCGGGTTTCCTTGGCTTCAAAGTCAATATAATGGCCCTTGTAGACACCAGAATAGTCTGTTGTGGAAGCTTGCCGAAAATAAGCCTCTACAATCTTGGCTCGACTACGTTGCGGATAATCAACCTTGACAATCTGAATGGGGGTGGGCTTTTTATGGATGACAGCGAGTCCTCTGCTTAGATAGTAGCTGTTGGATTCGTTGATCATCTTTTCAAAAGACATCCCACGATTGGCAAAGTTAACAATGCCGGGAACAGGCCTGTTGATACTGCTTTTAGCCTTTAGCTTATGCGGATAGTTGACCATAAAACTCCTTATTGGTACAATAGCATCACTCTATTATACCACAAAAAACTTTTTTAAGGGAGAATAAATGACCAGTCTATTAATAACAGGCTACAAAGCCTCTGAAATCGGCATTTCAACGGAAAAAGATATGAGAATAAAAATTATAAAAGAAGCTGCTAAGAGGGACTTAATCCGTTTTTTGGAAGATGGAGTAGATTGGCTGGTTTTTATGGGCAATCTGGGCTTCGAGTCTTGGGTTTTGGATTTAGCTAATGAATTGAAAAAAGACTATGAATTTCAGACGGCAACCATCTTTCTCTTTGAGAATCAAGGTGAAAATTGGAACGAAGCCAATCAGGCAAAATTAGCTGCTTTTAAGCAAACCGATTTCGTCAAGTATGCTTATCCGACCTACCAAAATCCTAGTCAGTTTCGTGATTACAATCAATTCGTCATTCAAAATACAGACGGAGCCTACCTCTTTTATGATGAAGAACAGGAGACAAAACTGAAATATCTTTACCAAGAAATGAAAAAACAAGAACAATATTTTATCAAAAAATTAACATTTGATGACCTGAATGAAGTGGCCGAAAATTTTTCGGGAAATTAGATGATAAATCTTGATTTTTATTAGGCATTTTGTTTATAATTGAATATGATAAACTAGATTGGAGAGAGAAGATGGCAAGTATTATTTTTACAGCAAAAGATATTTTTGATCAGGATTTTAAACGCGAAGTACGCGGCTATAGTAAGTCCGAAGTGGATGAGTTTTTAGATGATATTATCAAGGATTATGAGACTTACGCAGCCTTGGTAAAGGAGTTGCGTGAGGAAAATCGCCGTCTCAAGGAAGAGTTAGCTGCGAAGCCAGTTGAAAAAGCACCAGTTCAGCCGACTCAGCCTGTCCAATCAACACAAGCGACTCAGTCGACTGTGGAAAGCTTCCCTCAGATGACTTCTGCGACTAATTTTGATATCTTGAAGCGCTTGAATCGTCTTGAAAAGGAAGTATTCGGGAAACAAATTCTGGATCGTGAATAATGGTTCTTTTTAGAACAGTGCAATTTTTGGATAATCGCGTGGAAATTTTAGATTTTCATGAGGAAAGTCCATGCTAGCACTGGCTGTGATGCCGGTAGTGTTTGTGCTAGGCGAAGAAATAAGCCTAGGGACGGATTTTTCCGTTACGGCGACTGAAAAGGCTAAGTCTTTGGATATGTCTGATTAGGTCTGAAAGTGCCACAGTGACGTAGTTCTTCTGGAAACAGAAGAAGTGGAACGCGGTAAACCCCTCAAGCTAGCAACCCAAACTTTGGTCGGGGCATGGAGTGCGTGGAAGCGAACATAGCACTCTGACTGGAAACAGTAGACAGATGATTATCGAAGGAAATGGTACCTAGTCATTTCCGGAACAAAACATGGCTTACAGAAAATTGCATATAGGCTGAGGCTGGGACGGCAAGTCCTGTCCTCTTTAAATTTTATAATAGAATAGCAAGAGAGTGGCTGAGCGCTCTATTCTCTGCCAAGTTCAACTAGCTGTTGCTTCATTTGTCTGATGGATATTTCAAGGAATGAGCTAGCTGATAAATGGCAGCGAAACCTTCTCAGCCCAAAATTTAAAAAGGGAGTGAGACAAAAATCGTGATTTCGTCACATCGATTTTCCTCACTCTCCCTTTGTTTGTATAGATTGGAATCCATTTAAAAGCCGAGATGAAAGAAAAATTTAATTTAATTGCGACCGCAGCGGCAGGGCTAGAAGCTGTCGTCGGCCGTGAAATCAGAGAGCTGGGACTTGATTGTCAGGTCGAAAATGGCCGGGTTCGCTTCGAGGGTGATGTCAGTACCATTATTCAAACCAATCTCTGGCTGCGCGCGGCCGATCGGATTAAGATTGTAGTTGGCAGTTTTCCAGCCAAGACTTTTGAAGAGCTCTTTCAGGGAGTTTTTGCTCTGGATTGGGAGAATTATATACCGCTAGGAGCTAAATTTCCTATTTCCAAGGCCAAATGTGTCAAGTCAAAACTTCACAATGAGCCTAGTGTTCAGGCTATTTCTAAAAAGGCAGTTGTCAAGAAGCTGCAGAAGCATTATGCACGTCCGGAAGGGGTGCCCCTGCAGGAAAATGGAGCTGAGTTTAGGATAGAGGTTTCTATTCTAAAAGATGTAGCGACGGTCATGATTGATACAACAGGGTCTAGCCTCTTCAAACGTGGTTATCGTGTCGATAAAGGCGGTGCACCGATTAAGGAAAATATGGCAGCGGCCATTTTACTTCTGTCCAATTGGTATCCAGATAAGCCTTTGATTGATCCGACTTGCGGTTCTGGTACTTTTTGTATCGAGGCTGCTATGATCGGGATGAAGATGGCGCCGGGACTCCATTGTTCCTTTGCCTTTGAAGACTGGAATTGGGTGGATAAAGATCTGGTAGCCCAGGCTCGCTCAACTGCACTCAGTCAGATTGATCAGACCATCCAGCTGGATATTTCCGGCTCAGATATCGATGGCCGTATGGTAGAGCTAGCTCGAAAAAATGCTGAGCAAGCAGGAGTAGCAGAGCAGATTCACTTCAAGCAGATGCGTCTGCAGGATTTGCATACAGATAAGATTAATGGTGTGATTATCTCTAATCCGCCATACGGGGAGCGCCTCCTAGATGATGAGGCTGTGACTCGTCTTTATCAGGAGATGGGAGAAACCTTTGCTCCGCTCAAAACCTGGAGCAAGTTTATCCTGACTAGCTATGAAGCTTTTGAAAGAAAATATGGCAGTCAGGCCGATAAAAAACGCAAACTTTATAATGGAACTTTAAAAGTTGATTTATATCAGTATTTTGGCCAGCGGGTCAAACGTCAGTTAGATTAGAAAGGATTTGCCGTGACGAAAGAAGAAAACTACTCACCGGAAGAAGAAAAGAAAGAGTCTGTCCTTGATTTTGAAGAGGCCAAGGAAATGACAGTCGGACAAGCTACTCGTAAGAAAGAGGAGCTGGAAGCCGGTGTGAATGAAAGCGACAATGTGCTGGATAAGTATATCAAGCAGCACCGTCAGGAAATCGAAGCAGGAAAATTTGAAACCCAGAAAATCAGAAAGCTGCAGGAGCAGGAAGCGGCTCAGGCTGAGCAAGCCTCTTCTGATTTGACCGACTTCATCAAAGAAAGACGGCAAGAGGTTGAAAGTGAACAGGAGATTCCAACAGCTCAGTTGACAAGCACTGAGACAGCGAGTGAGCCAGAAGCAGCTCCAAATCCCTTAGGTTCTCGCAGTCAACGCTCAGAGCAGGAAGATGCGGTTCCTACCACTCCCGTTCAAAAGACATCTTACGGTCCTATTCCAGAACCGCTTGATGAAAAGGAATTACAGGTTCCTAAGACACCTTTCTACAAGAAAAAAGCTTTCCTTTATCCAGTTTTAGGACTTTTAGGGATTGCTGTAGCGGGCACGGGGCTTTACTTTGCTCTGGGGCATAATTGGGGTAACAAGACCGTTACAAGCTCAAACTCTTCAACATCGCAGTCCAGCAAAAAGAGCTCGTCTTCCTCTAGCTCTGATAATACTGCCAAGGATCTGAAGTCCTTTAATGATGAGTATGCTGCATTTTTCACAGATAGCAATCAGACAGCTGTCAAAAACAGTAAATTCGGCGACTTGGAAAAATTAAAAACCTTACTTGAAAAGCTAAAAGGCAGCAAAGACTATGATGCCGCTAAGAGCAAGTATGATTCCTTGGTCAAGCAGATTTCGGCTATCCAAAGTGTCAATTCACAGTTTGATGGCGGAGCAATCACTGACGGCGTCTTGAACAAGGAAGCCAAGGCCAATACCAATGCGACCTTCTCAGATGTATCAAGTGGCAATGCTAAATTAGATGAAGTTCTAAAAGCAGCGATTGCCCAAGGACGCGGCCAACAGATTCCAACACCGGCTCCTGCTACTGATCAAGGAGGTACAGGTGCAGGTACAAGTGGCGGTTCAAGTGCATCTGGTTCAGGGGCTTCCAGCTCTTACTCTGGCTATGGTCTTCCTAGCAACGGAGTAAATCTGCAGAGAGACCTCAGTCGTGTCCCTTATAACCAAGCAGCTATTGATGACGTCAACAATCCAGCTTGGACATTCAACCCTGGCGTTCTGGAGAAGATTTTGCAAACTTCTCGTGAGCGCGGCTACATTTCTGGAGACAACTATATTCTGGAACGCGTCAATATTATTAAAGGAAACGGCTACTATAACCTCTTCAAGCCAGACGGCACCTACCTCTTCAGTATCAACTGTAAGACTGGCTACTTCGTCGGAAATGGACCAGGTCATGCTGACTCACTTGATTTCTAGTCATCTTTGAACATTTCTTCAGCAGCTGGCTTTATAGCTTGTTGATGGATTTCATTATACATGCACAAAAAAAGTTCTCGATGTCGAGAACTTTTTATTGTTTTAAATCACATGGCGTTCAAAGGCATCATCTGAGATTCCTTGGCTGAGAATAAGTTTAGCCCATTCTTTGGCTGAGAAGAGGCTGTGATCCTTGTAGTTTCCGCAGGATTCAATGGTTGTTCCAGGGACATCTTCCCAGCTAGTTGACTCAGCGATTTCTTCCAGACAGGATTTGATGACCTGAGCAATCTGGCTGGAGCTGTGTTGGCCCCACATAATCATGTGAAAACCAGTGCGACAGCCAAAAGGTGAGCAATCAATCATACCATCAATGCGCTTGCGAATCAGCATGGCCAGCAAATGCTCGATGGTATGCAGGCCAGCAGTCGGAATGGAATCTTCATTAGGCTGAACCAGACGGATATCAAAATTGGAAATGATGTCGCCTTTAGGGCCGGTTTCCTCTCCGATGAGGCGGACATAAGGCGCTTTGACGATGGTGTGATCCAGCTCAAAGCTTTCAACGATAACTTCTTTAGACATGGTTTCTCCTTTACAATGTAGCGAGTGCGAGAAGGTTTTTCTAGTCATATCAAGCCATAGGTTTGTCTTATTAGTGAAGAAAAAGCCTGTCTCATATGCATCTTTTCTTCTCTGATTATAGCATAAAAATTTTTTATTTGGGAATAAAGTTTAGGTCTTAGGGGAATGAAAAGTTTGAATAATCTTGTTTATGGTTTGAAAAAGTTTTGGTGCTCAGGTTTCTACAAACTTTGAAGATTTAGTCGGTAAAAATTGGACAAAAGCTTTCTTGATTTTCAAAAAATAGGTTTGTGAATTTTTTAGATTTGTGATAGAATAGTATGGAATTTTGAATTCAACAATTAAATAGATTTGGAGTAAAAACATGGACCTATTTCCTATAATTATGTCTGTTTTTGCTGCCATCATTGGTTTAGTGATTGGATATGTAAGTGTCTCGGCTAAGATGAAATCATCTAAAGAAGCCGCAGAGCTTACTCTTTTAAATGCTGAACAAGAAGCAACCAATTTACGCGGACAGGCTGAACGCGAAGCTGATTTGATTGTCAAAGAAGCCAAGCGGGAAACAAGTTCGCTTAAAAAAGAAGCACTTTTGGAGGCAAAAGAAGAAGCCAGAAAATATCGTGAACAAGTTGATGCAGAATTTAAGTCTGAACGTCAAGAGTTAAAACAAATCGAAAGCCGCTTGACAGAGCGCGCTTCTACACTTGACCGCAAAGACGATAATTTAAGCAACAAAGAAAAGGCTTTGGAGCAAAAAGAACAAAGTCTCTCAGATAAATCTAAACACATTGATGCGCGTGAAGAACAAGTAGCGGAACTTGAAAAGCAGAAGGCAGCAGAGCTGGAGCGAGTTGCTTCGCTATCGCAGACAGAAGCGCGTGATATTATTTTGACGCAGACCGAAGACAAGCTTTCTAAAGAGATTGCGACTAGGATTCGGGATGCGGAGCAAGATATCAAAGAGCGGTCTGATAAGGTCGCCAAGAATATCTTGGTCCAAGCCATGCAGCGTATTGCTGGTGATTATGTCGCTGAGCAAACCAACTCAACGGTGCATCTGCCAGATGACAGTATGAAGGGGCGGATTATTGGCCGGGAAGGTCGCAACATTCGGACTTTTGAAAGTCTGACTGGTATTGATGTCATCATTGATGACACGCCTGAAGTGGTTACTCTCTCAGGTTTTGATCCGATTCGCCGCGAAATTGCTCGTATGACCATGGAAGCACTTTTGAAAGACGGTCGCATTCACCCAGCCCGCATTGAGGAGTTGGTTGAGAAGAACCGCCTGGAAATTGACAATCGCATTCGTGAGTACGGGGAAGCCGCAGCTTATGAAATCGGAGCTCCTAACCTGCATCCTGATTTGATGAAGATCATGGGGCGCTTGCAGTTCCGTACTTCTTATGGTCAGAACGTCCTTCGGCACTCTATTGAGGTTGCCAAACTTTCCGGTATCATTGCTGCTGAGCTGGGTGAAAATGCCAATTTAGCCCGCCGTGCTGGTTTCCTCCATGATATTGGCAAGTCTATCGACCGTGAGGTTGAAGGCAGCCACGTGGAAATTGGAACAGAACTGGCTCGTAAGTACAAGGAGCATCCAGTCGTTGTTAATACCATTGCCAGCCACCACGGGGATGTGGAAGCAGAAAGTGTCATTGCCGTTATCGTAGCTGCAGCAGACGCTCTCAGTGCCGCTCGGCCAGGTGCCCGCAGTGAATCTCTGGAAAGCTATATCAAGCGTCTCCAAGATTTGGAAGAAATCGCTAATAGCTTCAAGGGTGTCAAGAACAGCTTTGCTTTACAAGCCGGCCGGGAAATCCGGATTATGGTTCAGCCGGATAAGATTAAGGATGACAAGATTACGATTTTGGCTCACGATGTTCGTGAAAAAATCGAAAACAACTTGGAATATCCAGGCAATATCAAGGTAACGGTTATTCGTGAGATGCGTGCCGTCGACTACGCAAAATAAAGAAAAAAAGCAGTCTGGTAACAGATTGCTTTTTTCTTGAATTATCTGCTGGTCTATTTTGTTTTCCGTATGATTGCTTGCTTATTTTTTCTATTTTCTCAAAACTCTAGACACATACATTTCTTCCTATCCTCTTGAAATATCAGCCTAATTTTGTTACACTAGATAGAAAGACTGTGAAGGAGACATGATGACGGAACGAGGCTTATTAATCGTCTTTTCTGGTCCCTCTGGTGTAGGAAAAGGGACTGTTAGACGAGAAATTTTTGAAAGCACTGATAACCAATTTCAGTACTCGGTATCCATGACGACTCGTCCGCAGCGTCCAGGCGAAGTGGATGGAGTTGACTATTTCTTCCGCACTCGCGAGGAGTTTGAAGAGCTGATTCGTCAGGGACAGATGCTGGAGTATGCAGAGTATGTAGGGAACTACTACGGGACGCCTCTGACTTATGTCAATGAAACGCTGGATAAAGGTATTGATGTCTTCCTAGAGATTGAGGTTCAGGGAGCTTTGCAAGTCAAGAAAAAAGTTCCAGATGCCGTCTTTATTTTTTTGACTCCTCCAGACTTAGAAGAACTTAAAGACCGCTTGGTTGGTCGTGGGACAGACAGTGCGGAGATTATCGCTCAGCGCATTGAAAAGGCCAAAGAAGAAATTGCCCTCATGCGCGAGTATGATTATGCCATTGTCAATGATCAGGTGCCGCTAGCTGCCGACCGTGTAAAGCGCGTGATTGAAGCAGAGCATTTCCGAGTAGACCGTGTTATCGGCCGTTATCAGGACATGCTTCCAAAAAATGAAACGATTATTCGATAGAAAGTTAGAAATTAGGTAGAAAATTATGATGTTAAAACCGTCTATTGACACTTTGCTGGACAAGGTTCCGTCAAAGTATTCCTTGGTTATTTTAGAAGCTAAGCGCGCGCATGAGCTTGAAGCTGGAGCTCCCGCTACGCAGGAATTCAAGTCTGTCAAATCCACTCTTCGTGCTTTGGAAGAAATTGAATCCGGTAATGTCGTTATCCATCCAGATCCAGAAGGCAAGCGCGAGGCAGTTCGTCGTCGAGCAGAAGAAGAGCGCCTGCGTAAAGAAGAAGAAGAACGCAAGATTAAAGAGCAAATCGCTAAAGAAAAAGAAGAAGGTGAGAAGATTTAAGGTTGGGGATGCTCAATCTTATTTTTTCTGTAATGATGTTTAGGAAAGTGGGGTGAGAATGTGAAGCTAGCAAAGATTATTGTGGATGTTCCTCTGATGCAGACGGACAAGCCCTATAGCTATGCTATTCCAGAAGAGTTTGCAGGGATGCTGGAGGCTGGCATGCGGGTCCATGTCCCTTTTGGGCAGGGAAATCGTCTGATTCAGGGGATTGTGGTTGGTTTTGATGAAACGGGAGGCCAAGAAGAACTAAAGGAGATTGCGGAAGTCCTTGATTTCAGTCCCGTGCTGAATCAGGAACAGCTCTGGCTGGCGGACGAGCTGCGCAAGTCAGTCTTTTCCTATAAGATTAGCCTTTTAAAGGCCATGCTGCCTAGTCTTCTCAACTCCAGCTATGATAAACTACTCTATCCGACGGAGCTGCTGAATGATGAGGAACGTTCAGCTATCTTTGGTCAGGAGGACAGCCTTCGCTTTTCTGATTTGGACAAGAAAAGCCAGGCCAAGCTGATGCGACTGACCCAAACTGGCCGCATTCGTCTGGAGTATCAGGCGACGGACAAGAAGCATATTAAGACTGAGAAATGGTATCAGGTCAATTATACCGCTTTGCAAAATCATGATCTTCCCCGACAAGCTAAGAAAAAACAAGCATTAAAAGAAGTCTTGCTAGAGCAGCAGGATAGCCAGCTCTTGGCTGATTTGCGAGAAAACTTTTCGCGCGATATTATTAATTACTTTATCAAAGAAAACCTAATTAGCATTGAGGATAGAGAAATCAGCCGTTCTGCTGCTTATTTCCAAAAGGAGCGGCAGCAGCAAAACCTGACCTTAAATGATGAACAAGCCGCAGCGGTTGCGGCAATCACTCAGAAAATTGGTCAGAGTCATTCTCAGCCAGTTCTTTTAGAAGGGGTCACAGGCAGTGGGAAGACCGAAGTTTACCTGCAGGTCATCGCAGAGGCACTGGCCCAAGGCAAGACCGCTATCATGCTGGTTCCAGAGATCTCTCTGACTCCGCAGGTTACAGATCGCTTTATTTCTAGATTTGGCGACAAAGTTGCAATTTTGCATTCAGGTCTGTCCGACGGTGAGAAATATGATGAGTGGCGCAAGGTGGAGCGTGGAGCTGCCCAGGTCGTTGTCGGTGCGCGGTCAGCTATTTTTGCTCCGCTGACAAATATTGGAGCCATTATCATTGATGAAGAGCATGAATCCTCTTATAAGCAGGATTCCAATCCTCGCTATCATGCCAGAGAGGTGGCTCTCCTACGAGCTCAGTACAATCAAGCTGTCTTAGTGCTGGGTTCGGCAACTCCGAGCTTGGAGAGCCGTGCCCGAGCAAGCCGTGGAGTCTATGATTTTCAGCTGCTCAGCAAGCGTGCAAATCCGCTGGCGCAGATTCCTCAGGTGGAAGTGGTGGATTTTCGGGATTATATCGGGCAGCATGAAGCCAGTAATTTCACCCCGGTCCTGCTAGAGGCTATTCAAGATCATCTGGATAAGGGAGAGCAGACGGTTCTCATGCTTAATAGGCGGGGGTATTCCAGCTTTGTTATGTGTCGGGAATGCGGGACCGTTGATAGCTGTCCTAACTGTGATATTTCTCTGACCCTGCATATGGACACCAAGACCATGAACTGCCACTACTGTGGTTTTACTAAGAACATTCCTCAGAGTTGTCCTAACTGTGCCAGCCGCAGCATCCGCTATTATGGGACTGGGACGCAGAAAGCTTATGATGAGCTGGTTCAGCTCTTTCCTCAGGCTCGCATTTTGCGGATGGATGTAGATACGACCCGTAAGAAAGGCAGTCATGAAGCCATTTTAGAAAGCTTTGGTCAGGGGCAGGCAGATATTCTCTTAGGCACTCAGATGATTGCCAAGGGATTGGATTTTCCAAACGTGACGCTAGTTGGTGTACTCAATGCAGACACAGCTCTTAATCTGCCGGACTTTCGCTCTTCAGAGCGAACCTTCCAGCTGCTGACTCAGGTGGCAGGCCGTGCTGGTCGGGCTGAAAAGGCTGGTCAGGTCTTTATCCAGTCCTATAATCCTCATCATTATGCCATTGAGTTTGCCAAGCAGCAGGATTACGAGGGCTTTTATGCTTATGAAATGGGAATCCGCCGGCAGCTAGGTTATCCGCCTTATTACTTTACGGTCGGTCTAACCCTGTCGCACAAGGACGAAGAGACAGCAGTGCGAAAAGCTTATGAGATTATGGATATTCTGCGGAGCGGTCTGTCAGAAAAAGTGCAAATCTTGGGTCCAACGCCGAAGCCCATAGCTCGTACCCACAATCTCTATCATTATCAGATTTTGCTCAAATATCGCTTTGAGGACAAGCTGCAGGCGACACTAAATCAAGTCTTGGACTGGACACAGAATCGGGACAATAAAGATTTACGCCTGACAATTGATAATGAGCCACAAAATTTTATGTGAAGCATTTTAGCCGAGATTAAGGTTGTTGTAGACGACTTCTGATATAATAAGGGAAGGAACAAAGAAGGAATCAATAGTTGAAAATGATGAAAATAATATTTATGGGAACGCCGGACTTCTCAGCGACTGTCTTAAAAGGACTGCTGGACAGCGGTCAATACGAAGTGTTAGCAGTGGTAACGCAGCCGGACCGTGCCGTCGGCCGTAAAAGAGAGATTCGCATGACTCCAGTAAAAGAGTTGGCCTTGGAATACAAGCTACCGGTTTATCAACCGGAAAAGCTGGCACAAAGCTCGGATTTAGAGGAGTTGATGAACTTAGAAGCAGATGGTATTGTCACAGCTGCATTTGGACAGTTTTTGCCTAGCCGCTTGCTAGACAGTGTTGACTTTGCGGTGAATGTTCATGCCTCCTTGTTGCCTAAATACCGAGGTGGTGCGCCCATTCACTATGCTCTGATCAATGGCGATGAGCAGGCAGGTGTTACGATTATGGAAATGGTCAAGGAAATGGATGCTGGAGATATGATAGCCAACAGAGCAATTCCGATTGAAGAGACTGACAATGTCGGAACTCTCTTTGAAAAATTGGCGCTTATTGGTCGAGATTTGTTGTTGGATGTTTTGCCAGCTTATAGGGCAGGGCAGACTATCCCTCAGCCGCAGGATCCTAGCCAGGTCACTTTCTCTCCGAATATCAGTCCAGAAGAAGAGCGGATAGACTGGAGCAAAACAAACCGCCAAATTTTCAATCAAATTCGCGGCATGTATCCTTGGCCAGTAGCTCATACCTTGCTGCAGGGGCAACGCTTTAAGATTTACGAAGCAGATATGGCGTCTGGCGACGGTCAGCCTGGACAGATATTGTCTATTAGTAAAAAAGAGCTGGTGGTCGCAGCTGGTCAGGGAGCTCTCTCGCTGAAGACGGTTCAGCCTGCTGGTAAGCCCAAGATGGCTATCGTTGATTTTTTGAATGGACTGGGTCGCAGCCTGTCCATAGGAGATACTTTTGGAAAGTAAGCAAAAAACGGCCCGTTGGCAGGCCTTGGAAATTTTGGAAGAAGTTTTTGAAGAAAGAGCCTATTCCAATATCGCTTTAAACCGAGCACTGAGTCAAAGTCCGCTGAGTCAAGCAGATAAAGGTCTGGTAACAGAGCTGGTTTACGGCACAGTTGCTCGAAAAATCACTCTGGAGTGGTATTTATCCCATCTGATTGAGGATAGGGACAAATTGGATAACTGGCTCTACATTCTGCTTATGCTCAGTCTGTACCAGATGCTCTATCTGGATAAAATCCCTCAGCATGCAGTTGTTCATGAGGCTGTTGAAATTGCGAAAATACGTAAACGAGGCAGCGAAAAATTTGTCAATGCCTTGTTACGTAGGATTGAGCGTGAGGATGTGGCTGATTTTGAAACAATCAAGCGCAAAAACAAGCGCTATTCGATCCAGTATTCTTTGCCGGTCTGGCTGGTCAAAGACCTGATAGAAGAGTTTGGCGAAGAAAGAGCTCTAGCTATCTTTGCCAGTCTCTTTGTTCGTAGTAAGGCCAGCATTCGCGTGACGGATATGTCGCAAAAGGCAAAGCTTCGCCAGCTTTTAGGAGCTGAGGACTCGCTCTTATCTCCGTCAGCCTTGGTTAAGAAACAGGGGCATTTTGCTAGGCACCAGCTCTTTGAAAGCGGAGCGATTACGATTCAGGATGAGTCTAGTCAATTGGTGGCGCCAACTCTAGCCATAGAAGGCGAGGAGGAGATTTTGGATGCCTGCAGTGCACCGGGGGGCAAGACTGTTCACATGGCTTCCTATCTGACGAGCGGCCACATTATAGCTTTGGACCTCTACGATCATAAGTTAGAGCTCGTAGAAGAAAATGCAGAGCGGCTGGGCTTGGCTGATAAAATCACTACTAAAAAGCTAGACGCGACCAAGGTGTTTGAGACGTTTGGCCCAGATGCTTTCGATAAAATCCTGGTGGACGCTCCTTGCTCTGGTATTGGCTTAATTCGCCGCAAACCAGATATAAAATATAATAAAGAAAATGCAGATTTTGAGAATTTACAAAAAATTCAGCTAGATATACTAGACAGCGTTTGTCAAAGTCTACGTAAAGGTGGTATAATAGCTTATAGTACTTGCACGATTATGGCCAAAGAGAATTTTGAGGTTGTCGAAAAATTTCTGGCCAGTCATCCGAACTTTGAGCAAGTCTTATTAGACCATGAAAGAAAAGATATCGTCAAAGACGGCTGTATCTTGATTACGCCGGAATTATATGAAAGCGACGGATTTTTTATCAGTCAATTTAGGAAGATATCGGAATAAGAGGAGGAAACTGACAGTATGGAAATTTCATTATTAACAGATGTTGGTCAAAAGCGTACAAATAACCAAGATTATGCCAATCTTTTTGTGAATCGGGCGGGCAAGACCCTTATCATATTGGCAGATGGTATGGGCGGTCACAGAGCTGGAAACATTGCCAGTGAAATGGCTGTGACAGACTTAGGAGCTGCCTGGGTTGATACACAGATTGATTCGGTGAATCAGGTGCGTGAATGGTTTGCGGAGCACTTGGAAGAGGAAAATCAGCGCATTCATCAATTTGGTCAAGATGAAGAATACAAGGGCATGGGAACGACTTTGGAAGCCTTGGCTATTATTGATAATCAAGCCATCTATGCCCATATCGGTGATTCTCGCATCGGCCTGATTCGTGGTGATGAATACCGCCAGCTGACTAATGATCACTCGCTTGTTAATGCTTTATTGAAAGCTGGGCAGATTACTCCAGAAGAAGCAGAGCGTCATCCGCAGAAGAATATCATTACTCAGTCTATTGGTCAAAAAGACGAAGTACAGCCTGACTATGGTATGATTACCTTGGAAGATGGTGACTATCTTCTGCTCAACAGTGATGGTCTGACCAATATGATTTCAGACAGTGAAATTTGTGACATTGTCACCAGCGACATCAGCCTGTCTGAAAAAACTGAAACCTTAATTCGCTTTGCCAACAATGCTGGAGGGCTGGATAACATCACAGTTGCTCTGGTTCGCTTTGACAAGGAGGATAAGGCATGATTCAAATCGGCAAAATCTTTGCCGGGCGATATAAAATCATCAAGCAGATTGGCCGCGGAGGCATGGCAGATGTCTATCTGGCCAAGGACTTGATTTTGGATGGTGAGGAAGTTGCGGTAAAGGTTCTTAGGACCAATTACCAGACAGATCCTATCGCTGTCGCGCGTTTCCAGCGGGAAGCTAAGGCGATGGCTGACTTGGACCATCCGCACATCGTTCGGATTACTGATATTGGGGAAGAAGATGGCCAGCAGTATCTGGCTATGGAATACGTGGCAGGTCTTGACCTCAAGCGCTATATCAAAGAGAATTCTCCGATTTCAAATGAAGAAGCAGTCAGAATCATGGGACAAATCTTGCTGGCGATGCGCTTGGCGCATACACGCGGCATTGTCCATCGTGACCTGAAACCACAAAATGTCCTCTTGACCCCAGATGGCAATGCCAAGGTAACAGACTTTGGGATTGCGGTGGCCTTTGCAGAGACAAGTCTGACTCAGACTAACTCAATGCTAGGCTCGGTTCATTATCTATCACCTGAGCAGGCGCGTGGCTCTAAAGCAACTGTTCAGAGTGATATTTATGCGATGGGGATTATTTTTTATGAAATGCTGACTGGTCATATCCCTTATGATGGGGATAGTGCCGTTACGATTGCCCTGCAGCATTTCCAAAAGCCGCTGCCATCCATCATTTCTGAAAATCCTAATGTGCCTCAAGCCCTGGAAAATGTGGTCATTAAGGCGACAGCCAAAAAACTGACGGATCGTTATCAGTCAGTTGCAGAGATGTATGTTGACTTGTCCAGCAGCTTATCCTACGAGCGCCGCAATGAAAAGAAATTAGTCTTTGATGATGTAGCGAAAGCAGACACCAAGACCTTACCAAAAATCTCACCTGTATCGCAGCCAGCAGTTCCACCTGTTAAGCCAACTCCAGCTAAAGCGGAAGCGACTGAAGTTAAGGAAGAGACAGCTGATGCGGTTAAGAAAGTTCCAAAGAAACGTCGCTTGAGAACGCGTTATAAAGTACTTTTCTTTGCAGTCCTATTGGTTTTGGCGGCTTTTGTTGTCCTTCTCTATAACAGCCCGTCCAATACCAGCGTGCCAGATGTTTCTGGTCAGACTGTAGCAGAGGCTCGCTCCGCTATCGAAGCTAAGAAGCTGGTTGTCGGAGACGAAAAGGAAGAATACAGCGACAATGTCGAATCTGGTAAAGTCATTAAAACTGATCCACAGGCCAATAGTCAGCGCCGCGAAGGCAGCAAGATTGACCTGATTATTTCCAAGGGACCCAAGACCTTTGTAATGGAAGATTATGTCGGTCAAGCAAAATCGGCCGTAGTTGAAAATCTGAAAACAAACTATAATGTTTCTGAGAAATTGATTGAGATTGTTGAGGAGGAATCGGATGAGTACGAGCCAGGTCAGGTCATTCGCCAGTCACCGGCAGCTGGTTCGACCTATGATTTGACTTCTAATCATAAGATCAAGCTGACAGTGGCCAAAGAAGTAACTAGTGTGTCCATGCCTGACTTTGGCAGCATGCAGTACACCTACGCCAATGCTCGTTCTTACCTGATTCAAATGGGAATTTCTTCTTCTCGAATTGAACGAGTTGTTGACCGTTCGGTCACTTCGACTCAGGCAGATTTGGTAACTTCCCAGTCACCAGCCGCAGGTCAGACAATTGACCTCAAGTCTAATGAAAAAATCACTCTTTACGTGACAGAGGCAACGACACCATCATCATCTAGTTCGTCATCATCATCGTCTAGCAGTAGCTCAAAGAGCAGCTCATCGTCTGAAGATAGCGGACATGGAACTAGTTCCAGCTCATCTGATGGTTGATTAATAAACCATCCATTTTAAGTTTTTCAGCTTAAAACGGATGGTTTTTTCTTTTTTGCTGGACAAATTTCCCTATTTCATGCCTTGGACGGAGGATTTTTGGCCTAATTTTGTTAAAATAGGAAGGTAGAGAAAGGAAAAGGCTATGTGGAAGGTTCAATTATTTGTCTTTGTTGAAACAGTCTTACTATCCATGGCATTGGTGACCATGTTGGCAGCTGATTTTTCACGTGTTGTCATTATCTTGGTCCTTTTTTTGCTGCTGCTCTATTATTACTTCGGCAAGCAAAAAGGGAATTTTCTGCTGGTCGCTTCCATGATTATGCTGTTTTTCATTATTATGCTCAATCCCTATGTCATTGCTGCCCTTTTATTCGCGCTGGTTTATGGAATGATTGTGGCCTACCCTTATATCTATAAGGAAAATCAAGAAACCCATCTCGTTTACGAAGAAGATGTGGAAATTCAGAGTGAGAAGAATCGCTGGTTGGGGGATCTTCAGCATTTTTCTAAGGACAGCTGTCAATTTCACGACATCAATCTCTTGCGCATTGTTGGGAAAGACACCATTCATTTGGAAGACGTGATTTTGGTCAACCATGATAACGTCATTGTCATTCGAAAGGGTTTTGGTGATACTAAGATTATTGTGCCGCTGGATGTGGAAATTCAGCTGCAAATCAATACTCTTTACGGGGAACTGAACTTTCTGCATCATCCATCCCGCAAGCTGCGCAATGAAACCATTTCGCTGACGACACCAGACTATAAACGGGCCAATAAGACAGTGAAGATTGTCCTCGTCAGCTTCTTAGGAAATGTGGAGGTTGTCAGAAAGTGAAGAAATCAAATTATTTTCTCATTCTCCTCTATACTTTCTTTGTCTTATTTATCATCTTTCATTATATTTTCAATATTTTTGATTTTACTTGGCAGGAGCTCTTTAATGATTTGGAGCTATTGCAGTCTTTTGTGTTCTTTGTTGTGATTATCGGTTTATCACTGACTATTCTGATTGTGATAGCAGCTCGCTTGATACAATATCTGTCGGTAGCCCATGTGCAAAAAAATCTTCGGCGTTTGCTGGATGGCCGGAGACTGGAGCCGACAGACCAACCCGAGTTGGATAGCTCTCTGCATCAGCTCGAGAGAAGGCTCCACCGTCTGACAGAGAATCTCCAGAAGTCTGAAAATCAAACCCTGCAGACAGAAGAAAAAATTATCGAAAAAGAACGGCGGCGGATTGCGCGTGACTTGCACGACACTGTCAGTCAGGAATTATTTGCAGCCAATATGATTCTTTCAGGAGTGGCTGGAAATGTAGAACGGCTTGATGGAGAAAAACTGCAAAAACAGCTCAAGGGGATTGCCGATATTCTGGACACAGCCCAGAAGGATTTACGGATTCTTCTGCTCCACCTGCGGCCTACAGAGTTGGAAAATAAGACTCTGGTCGAAGGGATGGATGTGATTATCAAGGAGCTAACTGATAAAAGCGACATTGATGTTCGCTTCAATCATCAGGTTGGGAATCTACCCAAACAGATGGAGGAGCATGTCTTCAGAATCATGCAGGAAATTATCAACAACACACTGCGGCATGCCCAGGCCAGTCGGTTGGATATTTACCTCTATCAGGCACCTAATGAGCTTAAAATCAAGGTATCTGATAATGGCATTGGTTTTGATCCGCTAGCTCAGGATGAACTCAGCTACGGCTTGAAAAATATGGAAGACCGTGTACGGGATATGGCGGGCACTTTTAAGCTTTTGACAGCCCCCAGAAAAGGTCTTTCTATTGAAATCACGATACCTTTACTAGAAGGAGAAGATCATGAAGATATTGTTAGTGGATGACCACCAGATGGTCAGATTGGGATTGAAAAGTTATCTGGAACTGCAAGAGGATATAGCTGAAGTATCTGAAGCAGTCAATGGCAAAGAAGGAGTTGAGCAGGCTTTGGCAGAACATCCGGATGTGATTATTATGGATATTGTCATGCCTGAGATGAATGGGATTGAAGCGACACTGGCCATTTTAAAAGAATGGCCGGAAGCAAAAATTCTGATTTTGACTTCTTATTTGGATAATGAAAAAATTTATCCTGTTCTGGATGCAGGCGCTCATGGATACATGCTTAAGACTTCCAGCGCTGAAGAAATTCTCCGTGCCGTCAAAAAAGTGGCCAAGGGAGAATTTGCCATTGAAACAGAGGTCAGCAAGAAAGTGGAGTACCATCGTAACCATATCGAGCTTCATGAGGATTTGACAGCTCGTGAGCGTGATATTTTAGGGCTTTTGGCCAAGGGTTATGAAAATCAACGGATTGCAGATGAGCTCTTCATTTCCCTCAAAACGGTCAAGACTCATGTCTCCAATATCCTGTCCAAATTGGAGGTGAGCGACCGCACTCAGGCAGTTGTTTATGCTTTTCAGCACCATCTTGTCCCCCAAGAAGACTTTTAATGGTATAATAGAAAAGATTAAGATTGGACAAGGGGAGATATGGACGCAAAATTAAAGTATAAGGCCAAAAAGATAAAAATTGTCTTTTTCGATATAGATGATACCCTGCGGGTCAAGGATACAGGTTTTATTCCGGATTCTATCCAGACAGTTTTCAAGCAATTGAAAGACAAAGGGATTTTGACGGGTATTGCGTCTGGACGAGGAATGTTTGGTGTCGTGCCGGAGCTGAGAGCTTTGCAGCCAAACTTTTTCGTTACCCTGAACGGAGCCTATGTCGAAGACAGCAAAGGGAAGGTGATTTCTCAGACAGTTATCCCGTCTGATAGAGTGACGTCCTATATTGCTTGGGCTCAGGAGGAAGGAATTGACTATGGTCTGGTCGGCAGCCATGGAGCAGCCTTGTCCAATCGAAATTCTCTGATTTCAGAGGCCATTGATGTGGTTTATCCAGATTTGCCTGTTGATCCAGATTTTCATTTAGACAAGGATATTTATCAGCTTTGGACCTTTGAAGATAGAGGAGATGGCCTGCAGTTGCCAGAGGCGTTAGCGGAGCATCTGCGTTTGGTTCGCTGGCATCCTCATTCGTCAGATGTCGTGCCGACAGAAGGTTCCAAGGCAGCCGGAGTTTCCAAGGTTGTCGAGCATCTGGGCTTCAAACCTGAAAATGTCATGGTTTTTGGCGACGGACTCAATGATTTGGAATTGTTTGACTATGCAGGAATTGGCATTGCCATGGGCGTTTCCCATGAAGAACTGCGAAAAAGAGCAGATTATATTACAAAAACAGTAGAAGAAGACGGTATTTTTGCCGCTTTAGAGGAGTTAGGTATGGTAGAAAAAGAATTACATTTTCCACAAGTAGAACTTGCAGCAGCAGAAGGTCCAAAAGCGACTATCAGGACTAATCATGGTGACATGAAAGTTCAGCTTTTTCCGGAACAGGCACCAAAAACAGTAGCCAACTTTATTGCTCTTGCTAAAGACGGATACTATGACGGTGTGATTTTCCATCGTATTATTCAGGACTTTATGATTCAGGGTGGTGATCCTACTGGTACCGGTATGGGCGGTCAGTCTATCTATGGTGAGAAATTTGAAGATGAGTTTTCACCTGAGCTTTACAATATTCGTGGGGCTCTTTCCATGGCAAATGCTGGGCCAAATACTAATGGCAGTCAATTTTTCATTGTTCAAAATAAAAATCTACCTTATTCGGCTAAGGAGTTGAGCCGCGGCGGCTGGCCTGAAGCTATCGCTGAAGTCTATGCCAGTCAGGGAGGAACACCGCATTTGGATCGGCGCCACACTGTCTTTGGTCAGCTGGCTGATGAAGCGTCCTACCAAGTTTTGGACAAGATTGCAGCTGTTGAGACGGGGGCTATGGACAAGCCTGTGGAAGATGTTGTGATTGAGACGATTGAGGTTGAAGACTGATGAAAATCGGTGATAAATTAAAAGGCAAAATCACAGGGATTCAGCCTTATGGAGCTTTTGTTGAACTGGAAAACGGAACGATTGGCTTGATTCATATCTCAGAAATTCGTCCAGGCTATATTGAAAATATCCATGATAGTGTAAAGATCGGCCAGCAAGTCTTGGTACAGGTTGTGGACTATGATGAATTTTCTGGGAAGTCCAGTCTGTCCATGCGGACCCTGGAAGAAGAAAAGCACCGCCTCCCTAGACGCCACCGCTTTTCAAATGACCGCTGTAAAATTGGTTTTGAGCCTTTAGGCAGACAGCTGCCTATCTGGATCAAAGAGGCAAAAAAATTCTTAAAAGAAGAAAAAGTTTAAAAAATATCCTGTTCCATAAGAGAACAGGATATTTTTGTTAGATAGAATTGCCATTCAATTCCTAGCCGAGTGCTGAATTGAAATGGACATGTTTTCAAAAAATACTAAGCATCAAATTCATAGAGAGCGGTAGACAGGTAGCGTTCGCCGTTATCAGGTGCCAGAGCAAGGACTTTCTTGCCAGCTCCTAGTTTTTTCGCTACTTCAATAGCTGCGAAAATAGCAGCAGCAGATGAAATTCCCACTAAGAAGCCTTCCTGACCGCCAATATAGCGTCCAAATTCCAGTGCTTGATCAGAAGTTACGCGGACAATACCGTTGTAGGCTGCTGTATCCAAGGTCTCTGGAATGAATCCAGCTGAAAGTCCTTGGATTTTGTGAGGGCCTGGCTTCTCACCAGAAAGGATAGCAGATTCGTCTGCTTCAACTGCATAGATTTGGATGTCTGGATTAACTTTTTTGAGAGCATGAGACACACCAGAAATGGTTCCGCCAGTTCCGACACCGCCTACAAAAGCATCCAGTCCAGTTTCACCGAAAGCAGCGATAATTTCTGCTCCTGTTGTTCGTTCGTGTACCTCTGGATTAGCCGGATTGTTAAATTGCAGTGGCAGCCAGCCATTACGTTCTTGTGCGATTTCTTGTGCTTTTGCAATAGCGCCTTTCATTCCTTCGCTACCCGGAGTCAAGACCAACTCAGCACCATAAGCTTGGATAATCTTGCGGCGCTCCACACTCATGGTTTCTGGCATAACAATGACAACCTTGTAGCCTTTGGCTGCTCCAACCCATGAAAGGCCAATACCAGTATTTCCGCTGGTTGCTTCAACGATGGTATCGCCAGGCTTAATAAGGTCATCGCGTTCAGCCGCCTCAATCATGCTGAGAGCAATCCGGTCTTTAACAGACGAACCAGGATTGAAAGCCTCTAACTTCACATAAACCTCAGCAGCTCCTTCTGGAACCAAGTTGTTCAATTTGACGATGGGAGTTTGCCCAATTAGTTCTGTAATGTTTTGATAAATACGTGACATAGGATACATACCTCAATATAATTTAATAGAATTAGTATAAAATGAAACAAGCGCTTTGTAAAATATAAAAATCCTATCAAAGTGATAGGATTTTTTTATATTAGATTAAACCATTAATTTTCAAACGATTATTATAGGCTAATTCAAATAGATATTTATATAAGGGTGCAATATCTGCCTTTTTAGGAAATTCGAACTTATGTTTCTTAGGGAACTCGTTGTGGGCTTTTAAAAAGGCATTGTCTAAATAAGTGATTGTAATTTCACTATCATCAATACCAGCTCCAGCAGTTTCCATATCAACGTCCACAATATTCATCAGAAAAATTGATTTCACAGACATCTTCCGGCCAGTTGCTCCTTGCTTGTCAGTAAAAATAATACGAATATTTGTAAATAAGATAGAGTCACGAATCAGAGTGTAGCCACTCTGGATAACTTCACCTTCAAGTAAATATTGTCCGTATTCTTTTGAAAGTTGATCAACATTTTGTTCGCTGAAATTTCCAGCTAATCCTTGCATTAATTTTCCAAATGCCATAATTTTCTCCTTTAATTTTCTTTATCTAGTATAGCATGCACTTCAACTTCTCGCAAGCCTAAGTCAGTTAGTTCTATTTTTCCGTTGAAAAATTCTGTTAAATTTCTCTTAGTGATTTCTTTGATATTTTTGTCAATATAAATGGTTGTATCAACTAATTCTGTAAAGATAGTATCGGTTTCTTCTAAGTTTTGGACCTTAAGAAAATTCGTAAAATCCTGATATTGACTGTAAGACAGTTGTAGGCGCAGGCCAGCCTGTTCTTTTATCTCAACCAGTCCAATCTCCTTAATAGCCAGAGCAACACTGCCGGCATAAGCTCGAATCAGACCGCCGGCTCCGAGTTTAATACCGCCAAAATAGCGAGTAACCACAACGCAAAGATTGGTCAAATTGTGCTTTTCTAGGACTCCCAGCATAGGAACTCCGGCTGTTCCGCTGGGCTCACCATCATCGCTAGTTCGCTTTATATCACTCTTTTCCCCAATGATAAAAGCAGAGCAGTTATGAGTGGCCTTGTAATGTTCTTTTTTTATAGCAGCTATAAAAGCGCGAGCCTCTTCCTCAGAGTAAACTCGTTTTACATGGCAGATAAAGCGGGATTTTTTAATTTCCTCTTGAACCATACCATCTTCTTTAATTGTCTTAAATTCCATAACTATATTTTACAAAAAAAGACGAATTTTGCCAAAAAATTACGAATAAATAAGTATGTTAGAGTTACAAGATTGTTTAGGACGGATATTTACAGAAAATCAGTTAGAGCCTAGCTTGCGAGCACAAGCAAAAGAAATTCCCAGTATCCGAGAAGAAAAAGGCAAGCTCCGCTGCGGACGCTGCAACAGCTTGATTGAACAAGAAAATCAGCTACCTGTTGGAGCTTATTATTGTAGAGAATGCTTAATATTGGGCCGGGTACGGAGTGACCAAAAACTTTACTATTTTCCTCAAGAGGATTTTCCTAAGAATCAGGTGCTTAAATGGCAGGGGCAACTGACAGAGTTTCAGGGGAAGGTCTCCAAAGGCTTACTGGGTGCGCTAGAGAAAAGACAGAATACGTTAGTGCATGCTGTTACTGGCGCTGGAAAAACAGAAATGATTTACCAAGTGATTGCAAGAGTTATTGATAGAGGAGGAGCTGTTTGCTTGGCCAGTCCGCGGATTGATGTTTGTTTAGAGCTTTATCGGCGCCTTAAAGAAGATTTTTCTTGTGAAATAGCCCTTCTGCATGGGGAGTCAGAAGCTTATTTTCGCAGCCCCTTGGTGATTGCCACCACCCATCAGCTGTTGAAATTTCATCAAGCATTTGATTTGCTGATTGTGGACGAGGTAGATGCTTTTCCTTATGTGGATAATCCCATGCTGTATCACGCTGTAGAGCGTTCAGTTAAAGAGGATGCTACAACTATTTTTCTGACAGCCACTTCCACAGATGAACTGGATAAAAGAGTTCAAAAAGGCCAGATGAAACGCCTGAGTCTTCCCAGAAGATTTCATGGTAATCCCTTGACCATCCCTCAGAAAGTTTGGTTATCCGATTTTCAAAAACATCTTCAGAAGAAGAAAATAGCACCTAAACTTTTGAACTGTATAGAAAAACAGAGAAAGACTCAATTTCCTCTCTTGATATTTGCTGCAGAAATTCAAAGAGGAGAGGATTTTGCTCAGGCTTTGCAGATTGCTCTGCCGGATGAAAAGCTGGCTTTTGTCGCCTCCACAACAGAAAATCGTCTAGAGATTGTCGAGCAGTTTCGTCGCAAGGAGATCACTATTTTGGTGACAACGACTATCTTAGAGCGTGGAGTAACCTTTCCTGGTGTAGATGTTTTTGTCTTGGAAGCCAATCATCGCCTGTTCAGTCGTAGTGCTCTGGTTCAGATTTCAGGCCGAGTTGGCCGTAGTATGGATAGACCGACTGGACAGTTGCTATTTTTTCATGATGGGACTACCCTTGCTATGGAAAAGGCAATTCGGGAAATGAGAGATATGAATAAGGAGGCGGGATTATGACAGAGTGTCTTTTATGTAAGGAGCAAATTAAGGAGAAAGGCAGTTTTTTACGGCTTTTTCTATTAAAAGAAGAAGGACCAAGCTGCTGCTCCACTTGTTATCAAAATTTTGAACGCATATCTGAAGAGCATTGCCCACGCTGTTTTCGAAACGGGCAATCAGATTTATGTGCAGATTGCCAAAAATGGGAGAAAGAGGGGAATCAAGTCCAGCATCAGTCACTATTTACCTATAATGAAGCAATGAAGGAATATTTCAGTCAATACAAGTTTCAGGGAGACTATGTATTGCGCTTTGTATTTGCAAAAGCAGCTAAAAAAGCAGTCAAAATGTTTAGAGAGCATACCATTGTTCCGATTCCAGTCAGTATCGAAAAATTTCAAGTGAGAGGTTTTAATCAAGTGCAGGGGATTTTAGATGCTGCAAACTTATCATATAGAAATATCTTAGAGAAAAAAGACACCCTAGCACAGTCGAGTAAGACACGTGAGGAGCGTCTGCGAACGCAGCAGGCTTTTAAAGTTAAGAAAGGAGTTGATTTGCCAGATAAAATTTTGCTGGTAGATGATATTTATACGACTGGAAAAACCTTGCAATTGGCTAAGCAAATCTTGCTGGAAGCAGGAGTGAAAGAAATTTTGACATTTTCAATCGCAAGATAAGAAAAAATTTGCAAAAAAGGAATGAAAGCGTTATAATGATATTATAAATAAAACATTTATGTTTAGAAAGAAGGTACTTATATGCTTAAATATAGTATCCGTGGTGAAAACCTAGAAGTAACAGATGCTCTCCGTGACTACGTAGTTTCTAAACTTGAGAAGATTGAGAAGTATTTCCAAGCAGAGCAAGAACTTGATGCGCGTGTGAACCTCAAGGTTTACCGTGAAAAGACTGCGAAAGTGGAAGTAACAATTCCGCTAGGCTCCATCACTCTTCGTGCAGAAGATATCTCTCAGGACATGTATGGATCAATTGATTTGGTCACAGATAAGATTGAGCGCCAAATCCGCAAAAATAAGACCAAGATTGAAAGAAAGAATCGCAATAAAGTTGCTACAAGTCAGCTTTTCACAGATTCCTTTGCTGAAGAAGCAGAAGAAATTCCGTCAAAAGTTGTTCGTTCAAAACACATAGATTTGAAGCCAATGGACTTGGAAGAAGCGATTCTGCAGATGGATTTATTGGGACATGATTTCTTTATCTATTCCGATGCTGAGGACAGCAGCACAAATGTTATATACCGTCGTGAGGATGGAGATATTGGCCTTTTAGAAGTCAAATAAATAATCTAAAAAGGTTGAGAGCAAGTTTCTCAACCTTTTTAGATTATAGAAAGTCATGCACTCAGGTGGCATAAACCAGCTTCCTGCTCACAAAGAAATTAACTTTATACTTAGAACTGAAAAATAAACTTTAAAAAAAAATCAAAAAATATTAGAAAAGGTATTGACAGTTGGGTGGTATAGGTGATATACTAATATAGTTGTCGCGAAAGACAAAGCCCTTTGAAAACTGAACAAGACGAACCAAGTGCAGGGTGACATAGAGATATGTAACCTGTCAAAAAAACGAAAATAAATCTGTCAGTGGACAGTAATGAGTGCGAACTCAAACTTTTTAATGAGAGTTTGATCCTGGCTCAGGACGAACGCTGGCGGCGTGCCTAATACATGCAAGTAGAACGCTGAAGAGAGGAGCTTGCTCTTCTTGGATGAGTTGCGAACGGGTGAGTAACGCGTAGGTAACCTGCCTGGTAGCGGGGGATAACTATTGGAAACGATAGCTAATACCGCATGATATTGATTATCGCATGATAATTAATTGAAAGATGCAATTGCATCACTACCAGATGGACCTGCGTTGTATTAGCTAGTTGGTGAGGTAACGGCTCACCAAGGCGACGATACATAGCCGACCTGAGAGGGTGATCGGCCACACTGGGACTGAGACACGGCCCAGACTCCTACGGGAGGCAGCAGTAGGGAATCTTCGGCAATGGGGGGAACCCTGACCGAGCAACGCCGCGTGAGTGAAGAAGGTTTTCGGATCGTAAAGCTCTGTTGTAAGAGAAGAACGGGTGTGAGAGTGGAAAGTTCACACTGTGAC
>NZ_JAHZPA010000026.1 GCF_019929225.1 Streptococcus sanguinis | reverse complement strand
ACAGGTACTAAAATTTCACCGAGTCTCTCGTTGAGACAGTGCCCAAATCATTACGCCTTTCGTGCGGGTCGGAACTTACCCGACAAGGAATTTCGCTACCTTAGGACCGTTATAGTTACGGCCGCCGTTTACTGGGGCTTCAATTCATACCTTCGCGTTACCGCTAAGCACTCCTCTTAACCTTCCAGCACCGGGCAGGCGTCACCCCCTATACATCATCTTACGATTTAGCAGAGAGCTGTGTTTTTGATAAACAGTTGCTTGGGCCTATTCACTGCGGCTGACTTAAGTCAGCACCCCTTCTCCCGAAGTTACGGGGTCATTTTGCCGAGTTCCTTAACGAGAGTTCTCTCGCTCACCTGAGGCTACTCGCCTCGACTACCTGTGTCGGTTTGCGGTACGGGTAGAGTATGATACAACGCTAGAAGCTTTTCTTGGCAGTGTGACATCACTCACTCGCTACTAAACTTCGCTCCCCATCACAGCTCAACGTTACAGGTATAAGCATTTGACTCATACCACGCCTTACTGCTTAGACGTACATCCATTCGTACGCACGAGTTAGCCTACTGCGTCCCTCCATCACTTCATACTCTAGTACAGGAATCTCAACCTGTTGGCCATCGGATACACCTTTCGGTCTCTCCT
>NZ_JAHZPA010000025.1 GCF_019929225.1 Streptococcus sanguinis | reverse complement strand
GTACTTGCACTTACTGACGCACTCGTCGACGCGGACGTACTTGCAGATACTGACGCACTCGTGGAGGCAGACGTGCTGGCGTACTTGCACTTACTGACGCACTCGTCGACGCGGACGTACTTGCAGATACTGACGCACTCGTGGAGGCAGACGTGCTGGCTGAAACTGAAGCACTTGTCGATGCGGACGTGCTGGCACTCACTGACGCACTCGTTGAAGCGGAGGTGCTGGCACTTACGGATGCGCTAGTGGACGCGGACGTACTTGCGGATACGGATGCGCTGGTGGACGCGGAGGTGCTGGCTGAAACTGACGCACTCGTTGACGCAGATGTGCTGGCTGAAACTGATGCACTCGTTGAAGCGGACGTACTTGCGGATACAGATGCACTTGTTGAAGCAGACGTACTTGCGCTTACTGATGCACTCGTTGAAGCGGACGTGCTGGCTGATACAGATGCACTCGTCGACGCAGACGTACTTGCACTTACTGACGCACTCGTTGATGCCGACGTACTTGCACTCATAGACGCGCTGGTCGATGCAGACGTACTTGCGCTTACTGACGCACTAGTAGACGCGGACGTACTTGCGCTCACTGATGCACTCGTTGAAGCAGACGTACTTGCGCTTACTGACGCGCTCGTTGAAGCGGACGTGCTGGCAGATACGGACG
>NZ_JAHZPA010000024.1 GCF_019929225.1 Streptococcus sanguinis | reverse complement strand
AGATACGCTTAGTTGCGAACGACCTTCAATCAAAACCTTATTGATAATTGCTTGTTTTAATTCAGGAGAGTAATAACGGTTTTTCCCTTTTTTGACACTTTCTATTCCGTAGCGATCAATCAATCGGATTAAGTAATCAAGATTTGAAAGGTTCATTCCATATTTTGCTGAAAGCCGCTTTAAGCTGATTCCTTGTTTTCTTAGTTCATAGATTCGAACTTTATCCTCATAAGTTAATTTCATTTAAAAACACCCCAAAAGTTAGATTTTTTCTGTCTAACTTTTGGGGTGCGGTTCAAAACCTCTTTGAAACTCCGCCAGTAGGACTCGAACCTACGACATCATGATTAACAGTCATGCGCTACTACCAACTGAGCTATGGCGGATAACTGCTAAGCGACTACCATATCTCACAGGGGGCAACCCCCAACTACTTCCGGCGTTCTAGGGCTTAACTGCTGTGTTCGGCATGGGTACAGGTGTATCTCCTAGGCTATCGTCACTTAACTATTGAATTAACTGTCCTGTCCTCTCAGACAAGACTTGTCAACTCAAAATTGAATACAATATCAAATCTCACATTTCTCTAAACCATTCGCTGCACTCTGATGAAGCTCTTATTCTAGGATAAGTCCTCGAGCGATTAGTATTAGTCCGCTCCATGTGTCACCACACTTCCACTTCTAACC
>NZ_JAHZPA010000023.1 GCF_019929225.1 Streptococcus sanguinis | reverse complement strand
AGCCACCAATAATATTTTCTTCATCATTCCCTCGACTTTCTATAGACTATTATAGCATAAGAAAGGAAGGTTAGGGCAGAAACTGTAAACTTTTGGAAAAGAGCAAGGTAAAGAACTGAGGTGCAAAAGAAAACCACCCGAATTGATAATTCAGGTGGGCAATGAAATTACGGAAGTTTATAATTTTCTTTCATTTGTTTTGATACATTATACTGCTTTTTCTGTGTAGGAGTCAGCCTAGCTTGTGGATTGGAATAAGTAAACATTGACGTCTCAGTCTCAATTCCTTTGGCTAAGTCGTTATCCATTTGCAAAAAATAATAAGCTACTTGATTCAAATATACGTCCAGAGAATCAACTGTTTTCACTAAATTTGCGCTCATTTTGTTAAGGGCGTCCTCTGCTCCTTGCATAGACTCTGTTGCAGAAGATTGGATTAGCCCCGTAATTTCTCCTTCAAATCTTTTATTCATTTCCTGCATACTAGTTTTGCAGGCTGTTAACTTTTCAGCATCTATCTCTTTACGACTCATCTAATTATCCTTTCTATTCATCTTAAACATCTAGTCTTTTTAAGCTGATAGCTTAAAGCTATTAGTTACTTCTTAGAAGGTGATTCTTGTTCAAATTTATAATATTTAACGAATTCTTCCTGACTGTTAACAACATGTTCCTGACCATCTACAGAATTATAATCTGGGATAGTCACATTTTCAAATAAATT
>NZ_JAHZPA010000022.1 GCF_019929225.1 Streptococcus sanguinis | reverse complement strand
TGTAAAATCTGTTTTAAGTATGGCTTATACTATAGCCCTGTTAGTACCCCAGCAGATTTTCGGATGCTTGCTCCTATTGTATTGGAACAAGTCTTAAAAAAAGCTGGAACAGAATTGTTAGAGCCATATCTTAGTTTTAAAATTTATGCGCCACAGGAATATCTTTCACGAGCATACAACGATGCTCCTAAATATTGTGCGAACATCGTAGACACTCAATTGAAAAATAATGAGGTCATTCTTAGTGGAGAAATCCCTGCTCGGTGTATTCAAGAATATCGTAGTGATTTAACTTTCTTTACAAATGGACGTAGTGTTTGTTTAACAGAGTTAAAAGGGTACCATGTTACTACCGGTGAACCTGTTTGCCAGCCCCGTCGTCCAAATAGTCGGATAGATAAAGTACGATATATGTTCAATAAAATAACTTAGTGTATTTTATGTTGTTATATAAATATGGTTTCTTGTTAAATAAGATGAAATATTTTTTAATAAAGATTTGAATTAAAGTGTAAAGGAGGAGATAGTTATTATAAACTACAAGTGGATATTGTGTCCTGTATGTGGAAATAAAACACGATTAAAGATAAGGGAAGATACTGAATTAAAAAAATTCCCCCTCTATTGTCCGAAATGCAGACAAGAAAATTTAATTGAAATAAAGCAGTTCAAAGTAACTGTGATTACAGAGCCAGACGCAAAGACGCAGAGCCGATAAAATGAGATTAATACAATCTCATTTTATCGGCTCTTTCCGTTATGTATGGATTCTTTTAATTAGTCTTCGATGTTTCTTGCTTCGTTGATACCGCTGGCTAAAGATTCCATTAAGGATAGTTCTTTGTCTGTAAAGCTATCCA
>NZ_JAHZPA010000021.1 GCF_019929225.1 Streptococcus sanguinis | reverse complement strand
CATGGCTGCCGCCGCTTAAAGAGCGGATGACCCTGCAAGAGCTGGAACCTATCCAACCGCAGGAAGCCTGGGAGCAAAAGAAGCCGGTCTCCGTCCTTCTGGGAATGGCGGATATCCCACAGGCACAGAAGCAAGAGCCTGTCTCTGTCAATCTGTCCAAAGATGGGCATATCCTGCTCTACGGAAGTCCTGGTACGGGGAAGACAACCTTCCTGCAAAGTGCGGCCATGGACTTGGCTCGCAAGTTCAGTCCCAAAGATGTCACCCTCTACCTAATGGACTTCGGAACCAATGGTCTGGCACCGCTGGGCCAATTACCGCAGGTGGCCGATACCCTGCTTCTCGATCAGGTGGAGAAGATTGCCAAGTTTGTACGCATCATGGAGCGGGAGCTCAACCGGCGTAAAAAGCTTTTGTCCGACTACGGTGTTGGGACCTTGGAGCTTTACCGTCAGGCTAGCGGTCAGCAAGAGCCGGCTATTGTCATCCTGCTGGACAGCTATGAGTCCATGAAGGAAGAAGCTTATGAAGCGGAGCTCTTCAAGCTTTTGGTGCGGATCTCCCGTGAAGGTCTCAGCATCGGTGTTCACCTCTTGGTGACAGCGGGCCGTCAATCCAACCTTCGGGCGCAGTTTTATGCCAACTTTAAGCACCAGCTGAGTCTGCCGCAGAATGATGTGGGAGAAGTTCGCTCAATTGTGGGCTCTACTCTACTTGCAGCTACTATGGAAGACATCAAGGGTCGGGCGCTCATGAAGCGTGACGAAGTCGATGTTATCCAGCTGGCTCTGCCAGTAGCAGGTGCCAATGATGCACAAGTCCTCAACAACCTACGTCAGGAAGTCGCTTCTCTCCAAGAAGCTTGGACCGGACAGCGACCAAGTGCCATTCCGATGGTACCAGAGGAGTTGACAGAGGCGGACTTCTACAGCCGAGCTAGTGTCCAAGCAGCTTATGAGCAGGGCTTAG
>NZ_JAHZPA010000020.1 GCF_019929225.1 Streptococcus sanguinis | reverse complement strand
CGTACTTGCACTCATAGACGCGCTGGTCGATGCAGACGTACTTGCGCTTACTGACGCACTAGTAGACGCGGACGTACTTGCGCTCACTGATGCACTCGTTGAAGCAGACGTACTTGCGCTTACTGACGCGCTCGTTGAAGCGGACGTGCTGGCAGATACGGACGCGCTCGTTGAAGCGGACGTACTTGCACTTACTGACGCACTTGTCGATGCGGACGTACTTGCGCTCACTGACGCACTTGTCGATGCGGACGTGCTTGCGGAAACTGAAGCACTCGTGGACGCGGACGTACTTGCGGATACAGATGCGCTTGTGGACGCGGACGTGCTTGCGGAAACTGAAGCACTCGTGGACGCGGACGTGCTTGCGGAAACTGAAGCACTCGTGGACGCGGATGTACTTGCACTCACTGACGCACTCGTGGAAGCGGACGTGCTGGCTGATACAGATGCACTCGTTGATGCGGACGTGCTGGCTGATACAGATGCACTCGTCGACGCAGACGTACTTGCACTTACTGACGCACTGGTTGATGCGGACGTGCTGGCTGAAACTGACGCACTCGTCGATGCAGACGTACTTGCGGATACAGATGCACTTGTTGAAGCAGACGTACTTGCGCTTACTGATGCACTCGTTGATGCGGACGTGCTTGCTGATACGGACGCACTTGTCGATGCTGACGCACTTGCTGATACGGACGCACTTGTCGATGCTGACGCACTTGCTGATACAGAGGCGCTCGTCGAGGCGGACGTACTTGCGCTCACTGACGCGCTCGTCGAGGCGGACGTACTTGCGCTCACTGACGCGCTCGTTGAAGCAGACGTACTTGCTGATACGGACGCACTTGTCGATGCAGATGTGCTGGCAGATACGGACGCGCTCGTTGAAGCGGACGTGCTTGCAGATACAGACGCACTTGTCGATGCGGACGTACTTGCGCTCACTGATGCACTCGTCGATGCGGACGTACTTGCGCTCACTGATGCGCTCGTGGACGCTGAAGTACTTGCACTCATAGACGCGCTAGTAGACGCGGACGTACTTGCGCTTACTGATGCACTCGTTGAAGCGGACGTGCTGGCTGATACAGATGCACTCGTCGACGCAGACGTACTTGCACTTACTGACGCACTCGTTGATGCCGACGTACTTGCACTCATAGACGCGCTGGTCGATGCAGACGTACTTGCGCTTACTGACGCACTAGTAGACGCGGACGTACTTGCGCTCACTGATGCACTCGTTGAAGCAGACGTACTTGCGCTTACTGACGCGCTCGTTGAAGCGGACGTGCTGGCAGATACGGACGCGCTCGTTG
>NZ_JAHZPA010000003.1 GCF_019929225.1 Streptococcus sanguinis | reverse complement strand
TTAGCCGTCCCTTTCTGGTAAGATACCGTCACAGTGTGAACTTTCCACTCTCACACCCGTTCTTCTCTTACAACAGAGCTTTACGATCCGAAAACCTTCTTCACTCACGCGGCGTTGCTCGGTCAGGGTTCCCCCCATTGCCGAAGATTCCCTACTGCTGCCTCCCGTAGGAGTCTGGGCCGTGTCTCAGTCCCAGTGTGGCCGATCACCCTCTCAGGTCGGCTATGTATCGTCGCCTTGGTGAGCCGTTACCTCACCAACTAGCTAATACAACGCAGGTCCATCTGGTAGTGATGCAGTTGCATCTTTCAATTAATTATCATGCAATAATCAATTTTATGCGGTATTAGCTATCGTTTCCAATAGTTATCCCCCGCTACCAGGCAGGTTACCTACGCGTTACTCACCCGTTCGCAACTCATCCAAGAAGAGCAAGCTCCTCTCTTCAGCGTTCTACTTGCATGTATTAGGCACGCCGCCAGCGTTCGTCCTGAGCCAGGATCAAACTCTCATTAAAAAGTTTGAGTTCGCACTCATTACTGTCCACTGACAGATTTATTTTCTCGTTTTTTGACAGGTTACATATCTCTATGTCACCCTGCACTTGGTTCGTCTTGTTCAGTTTTCAAAGGGCTTTGTCTTTCGCGACAACTATATTAGTATATCACCTATACCACCCAACTGTCAATACCTTTTTTGAAAAAAATTAAAAAATTATTATTTTTAAATTGGTGAATAGTTTTACATACCTTTGAGGATGGTAAATTGACCTACATTCTATCTTTTTAAAGGCGTAAAAAATGCCCTTTCGGACATTTTTTCTATTCTTGTTCTTGTTTATACTTTTCGAGTTCAGCTTTATTAGCCCAGACGTAGTGTCCCGGACGAATCTCAGACATTTCTGGTCTGTCAACAGAATAATCGTGCTGTTCAGGATCATAGACCTTCAACACTTTTTTACGCTCCAAGATTGGGTCTGGAATTGGAACAGCTGAGAGCAGGGATTGTGTATAAGGGTGGACAGGATGGTTGAACAATTCCTCTGTCTCTGCCACTTCTACAATGACACCTTTGTAAATCACGGCGATACGATCAGAAATAAAACGAACTACCGAAAGGTCATGGGCAATAAACAGGTAGGTCAAGCCAAGCTCTTTTTGAAATTTTTTCAAAAGATTCAATACCTGTGCTCGGACAGATACGTCCAAGGCGGAAATCGGCTCATCAGCAATCACGAAGTCTGGTTGCATGACCAAAGCACGAGCAATCCCGATCCGCTGACGCTGTCCACCAGAGAATTCGTGAGGATAGCGAGTTAAATGCTCAGCCAACAAACCGACTTCATTGATGATATCTTTGACTTTTCTTTGACGGTCTTCTTCACTATCAAACAAATGGTAATTATAGAGACCCTCAGATATGATATAGTCAACCGTTGCACGTTCATTCAGGCTAGCTGCTGGGTCTTGGAAAATCATCTGAATCTTGCGAATCAAGTCCGCTTCTTCTGCTTTTGACTTTTTACCATTAATCTTTTTGCCTTCATAGAAGATATCTCCTGCACTGGTATCATTAAGGCCGATAATAGCTCGACCAATAGTAGTCTTACCAGAGCCTGATTCTCCTACAAGAGAGAAAGTTTCCCCCTTGTTGATGAAGAAATTTGCATTTTTAACTGCCACAAATTTCTTACTTCCTTCACCGAAGGAAATTTCTAAATCTTTAATTTCAACTAATTTTTCAGTCATTTCCTTCCTCCTAAGCTTCTAATTGATTGAAGCCCATTTTTGAACGAATTTTTTCATGTAGATTTTCGATAATCTCTGGTTTATCAACCTTAGGCGCATCTTCGTGCAGGAGCCAAGTCTTTGCCCAATGAGTATCTGAGACCTTGAAAGCCGGTGCTTCTTCTTCAAAGTCAATAGACATGGCATAGTCAGAACGCAAAGCAAAGGCATCCCCTTTGATTGGTGAATAAAGTGACGGCGGAGTTCCAGGAATCGAGTAAAGCGCACCATTCGCATCTGCCAACTGAGGCAAGCTGGATAGCAAACTCCATGTATAAGGATGTTTTGGCTCGTAGAAGATTTCTTCAACTGTACCGTATTCTACAATTTCACCGGCATACATGACCGCAACCTTATCTGCAATACTAGCCACAACACCAAGGTCGTGCGTAATAAAGATGGTTGTAAAATGATATTCTTGCTGCAAGGATTTGAGCAAGTCAATGATTTGCGCTTGAATCGTTACATCGAGAGCCGTTGTCGGCTCATCACAGATAAGAATATCAGGGCGGCAAGCCAAGGCAATAGCAATAACAATCCGCTGACGCATACCACCCGAGTATTGGAAAGGATATTCTTCGAAACGTTTTTCCGCATCTGGAATCCCGACCTTGCTCATGTAATCAATGGCCATTTTTTTAGCTTCTTTGGCTGATTTTCCTTGGTGCTTGATAATGACTTCTGTAATCTGGCTTCCAATCGTATTAATGGGATCCAAGCTCGTCATCGGATCTTGGAAGATAGTCGCAATTTTTGCACCGCGAATCGGCTCCCAATCTTTGTTACTACGAAGAGTTGTCAAATCTTTGCCACGGTAGTCAATGGTTCCTTGAGCTACACGGCCATTTTCTTCTAGCATTCCAGTAAAGGTCTTGGTCAAGACAGACTTTCCTGAGCCTGATTCACCAACAATAGCCAGTACTTCACCTTCAATCAAGTCCAGAGAGACTCCACGAATGGCGGTTAAGACACGATCGCGAACATCGAATTCCACGACAATATCGCGAGCAGTCAATATTACATTTTCATTCTTTGTCATATTTACTCCTATCTATGTGTACGTGGATCGCTGGCGTCAGCTAAGTTTTGACCAACTACGAAGAAGGTAAGGGATACCAAAATCAAAGTTGTGAGTGGAATCCAAAAGAGGTAGGCATTCGTCGTCACGTTTTGTGAATAATCTGAAATCAAGCGTCCCAAACTTGGCACTGTTACAGGAAGCCCTAAGCCAAAGAAGGACAGAAAGGCTTCATAAGAGATAAAGCTTGGCAACATTTGTGAAGTGGTGGTCACGATAACAGATACCAACTGCGGCATAATGTTCTTCGTTACAATCTTGAGAGTTGGTGTACCAAGAGTACGAGAGGCAAGGTTGTATTCCAAATCCCGATAGCGCATAATCTGCACACGGATAGTGTAGGCAATACCGACCCAACCAGTAATCGTCATGGCAAAAATAAGATTCCAGAAACCAGCACCGATAGAGTAGGTCAAGACAATGACAATCAAGAGGGCTGGGATATTTGAAATGATATTGTAGATTTCCATCATGACACGGTCGACTGTTTTGGAAATTCCCCAGATACCGCCGATGATAACTCCGATAGCCAGATTAATAACCGTCGCAATAATCGAAATAAGAATAGAGTTACGGGCACCAAACCAAACACCGTCAAAGAGAGACTTACCATTACTATCCGTTCCAAACCAGTATTGAGCACTTGGTTTGATATAACGCATACTAAAGTCATTTACCTTGCTCACGTCATTAAAGTCGAAGTTTGAAAACATAGGATAAATGAAGCTCATGAGAATAATGGCAATCAGAATCCCCAGCATGGTAATGGTTGATTTCTTTTTCAAGAATTGACGCATGACTGATTTCCAGTAAGAGTAGGCTGGAGCATCAATCGTTTCAGAGGCAAAATCGTCACGTTTGACAAATTGGAATTTGCTTTTATCAATTGTAGCCATTATTTACCTCCTTTTGATGTTAACTTGATACGTGGGTCCAGTACAGTCATCAGAATGTCACCCAGCAAGAGAGCAAAGATAGACAGACATGTGAAGATGAATACAAGACCAACAACCATAGAGTTATTGGATGCCTTAACGGAATCAATCAGCATCTTACCCATACCAGGGAAAGCAAAGACTGTTTCTGTCAGGGTTGCACCGGAAATAACTCCGACGATTGAAGCTGGGATACTAGATACCAGTGGCACCATAGCATTTTTAAAGATGTGCTTGTTAGAAATTTCTTTTTCAGAGAGTCCCTTCGCACGCGCAAAGCGGACAAAGTCCTGAGACTGCAGGTCAATCATATACCGGCGAATCCAAACCGCTGTCCAAGGAGCACTCAAAAGGCCTAGGATAACAGCTGGCAGGACATAAGAACGCCAATCTCCTGCTCCCAAGATTGGGAAGGAATCTGGAAGACCAACAGCAGAGCCAGCCAAACGAACGATGTAGACCAAGGCGATGGTTGGCAGTGACATCATAAAGGTCAAGCCAGCTGTAGAAATGCTATCAAACCATGTATTCTTGAGTCGAGCCATGTAGGATCCGAGTGGAATAGCAATCAGATAAGACAGAGCCACACCAATTAAACCAATAATGGCTGAGCTGGTAATCATGGACGGATTTTGATAGTTGCTTTGAGTCGCTGTATAAGCATCTCCCTTACCAAACTTAGCAATATCCTGTGAATCGGCTTTGCTTGGCGTCTTGTAAGTGCGAGAATAGATATTTACAGACGATGTCTTTTTACCTGTTGGGAATTGAACTTCGGAAGACTTAGTTTGTCCTTGTCCTTGCGTAATAACCTGCAGAACAGGGATATTGGCATAGGTTGGATAAGAATTCCCTAAATTAAAGGTAATAAAGTTCTGGTGGACAAATGGAAACTGACCATTAAAATAAAGCAGATACTTATGCTTGGTACCTGAACCCACAAGAGACCAGCCAACAGAAGGATCATTTTCAAACCGGATATAACGCTCTAGGTTTGGATTTTCCTCATCTTGAATAACATTTGGATGGTCAATTTGAATCAAATTAGCATAGAACTCAAAGACACGTTCATAAACAGGTACTTCACGTACAGCATAGAATTCTCCGCTCAGAGGGAACTTCTGCAATTTCCAGCCATTACCGAGTTTATCAATATACTTCTGATAAATCTTCTCGTTTGCTTCAGTAGCTTCTGTGGTAACAGAAGAATCTTCCTTGCTGGCTTTCTCCTGCAGTTCCTTTGTATCATAATAGTCAATGTAGCCCATCCGCTCAAAGATAGTGTTTTCATAGTTAGTCTTTTTATCTTTATTGGTCGCTATCTTATTATAGTTAGGATCCTGCTTGAAAATCAACCTTCTTGGCACCATAGTATAGATAATGGCATAAGTCAGGGTCGTCACCAAGAAAATCGACACAATTGAGCGTAAGATACGCATAAAAATATATTTTTTCATTTATCGTTTCCTTTAAATTCCAAAAGAACTTTCTCCTCTATTAGAGAAAGTTCTCTTAGCAAGCTTATTTCACGTGGTCTGCTAATTCTTCTTGAGCTTTTTTATTAGATTCCGCACGTTCTTTATTCCATTTTTCCTGAGCGCTATTATAATCTTTTGTCGTTACAGGCTCATCCTGCAATTTCATGTACTTATAACTTGCTGCTTCACGCGCCTTAGCACCAGACCAAGCAAACGGTGCTGAGAAAGGCACTACCTTAGTCAAGGTTGGACGACCTGTTCTAGAAGTTACCGGAATCAACAAAGCACTATCAGTCAGCCAAGCCTGAGCAGCCGCATATTTTTCATAACGCTTGTTCAAATCTTGCTTTTCTGCACCAGCTTCGTCAACCAGCTTGGTATATTCATCTAAACCAACTTGTTTCGCTGCGGCATTATCTGTGCCATCAAATCCTAAGAAGGTCTTGGTGTTTTCACCACCAGGTTTGATGACATCTAGATAAGTAGATGGATCTTGATAGTCCGGAGACCAGCCGACATTATCTGAAATATCCCAGTCCTCTTCAGCAGCAGAAGGAGCAAACAAGGTAATGTTAGTCACTTCATCCTTAGACAATTGGTGAACATCAATCACAACATTATCTGTTCCCAAAGTCTTCTCAATGGATTGCTTGAGGGATTGAACGCGCTGTACTTTAGAAGTAGCTGTTTGATCAACCGGAATGTCCAGATGAATTGGGAATTCCACTCCATCAGCTTTCAAAGCTTCTTTTGCTTTAGCAAATTCAGCCTTTGCTTTGTTCTCGTTATAGAGACCATCTTGGCCATCTGAGAAGTCCACATCTTTCCACTCGTCGCCATAAGTTACTACTTTTTCCTTAACTAGGTCACCGAAGGACTTGTCACCAGCCTGCACAAATGTAGGTGGGATGTAAAGGTTACGAAGAAGTTTGTCTGCTCCGTCCTTACCATTAATCTGAGATGCATAGGACTCACGATTGAAGGCAAAGGTCAAAGCCTGACGGAAGTCCTTGTTAAGCAAGGCTTTCTTAGTTGAAGTTTTTTGAGCTTCTGATGTCTTAGCCGTATGATTATAAGACTGACGATCAATGTTTGTACCTACTAAGAAAGTTGAGGCATCTTGAGGTGTATAGACGATATTATCTTTAAAGTCTTTTTCAACCTTTTCATAAGTCGCACTAGTTGGGAAGAGTCTAGCTGTTGTCAGAGCACCCTGACTGAACTGCTCAGCTGGCTTCCCTTGGTCTTGCCCGTCATAGAAAGAGAGTTTAACTGCGTCTACGTGAACATTATCTTTGTCCCAATAATTAGGATTCTTCTCAAATTGAATTTCAGATTTTGAAGTCAATGATTTGAGCAAGAAAGGTCCGTTATAAAGCAAGCTTGTTGGATCAGTTGCTTGAGCGAACTTATCACCTTGGTTTTTCAAAAAGTCTTTGTTTACTGGGTATAGAATTCCCATTGTCGTCTTAGAGTTCCAGAAACTTTCTGGCTCATTAAGAGTATACTCAACGGTATGATCATCAACTGCTTTGATCCCTACTTCTGAGAAATCAATCTTCCCAGAAATATAGTCCTTAAGTCCTTTGACAGAATCCTGAACCAAGTACAGTGTTTCAGATTTATTGTCTGCCGCATACTTAAGACCTGTAACAAAGTCTTCTGCTGTCACATCTGCGTACTCTTCACCTTCGGAAGTATACCACTTAGCATCTTTGCGAAGCTTATAAGTATAAGTCTTCCCATCTTGAGATACAGTCCAGTCTTCTGCCATTGATGGAACTAAGTTCCCATATTGGTCGTTTTCTAAAAGACCATCAATGACATTGGCTGTCAAGTCTGTAGTAGCTGCCTTACTTGAAGTAAGATAGTTCAAGTTTTCAGGGTCTGTCTCGTAGATATAATTAAAGGTCGTAGAGCTGCCTGAGTTTGTGTTTGACTTGGAGCCTGAGCAAGCTGTAAGAATTCCAGCCGCAAGAAGTGTTACTCCTGCTAACGCAAGGACTTTGCTTTGTTTCATATGGGTTTCTCCATCTTTTAGATTTTTAGATTTAATTAAGATTATAGCATAGATAGTACTAAAAGTAAAATAAATTTTCAGAATATTAAGTTAGCTCACTAACACACTAAGATGTTTATGCAATTGGTTTTCTCGGATGTTGATTATCTAGGACCAGACAAGCTCAACCTCGTCCATTTCGTCTTCAAAATCATCAAAAATCCCACTGTTGCTACAATGGGATTTTCTTGCTCTATTTGATATGTTCTGCGAGTTCTTTTTGAGCTTTTTTGTTGGATTCTTCCTTTTCTTTTGCCCATTTTTCACGCGCTTTTTCATATTCTTTAGTCGTTATTGGTTTATCTTGGATTTCAACATATTTAAAGCTGTATTCACCCTTGTTTCCAGTCCAAGCAAATGGTCCTGAGAACGGAACAACCTTACGGACACTTGGTGTTGCACCAGATGACCATGCCGGCATCAACAGGGCACTGTCTGTCAGCCAAGCCTGAGCTGCAGCATATTTTTCGTAACGTTTGTTAATATCCTCGTTTTCTGAAGCAGCGTCTTCCAAGAGCTTGTCATACTCTTCAAAGCCAGCCTCTTTAGCTGCTGCATTATCCGTGCCAGGGTCAAAACCAAAGTAGCTGTCAACATTCTCACCAGTCTTAGATCCAGTGATTTCCAGATAAGAAGATGGATCGTTATAATCTGGGCTCCAGCCGAGATTATTATTCAAGTCCCAGTCTTCTTGAGATGCAGAGTTCGCAAAGTAGGTGATGTTATTCAACTCATCATCTGTCATCTGCTGAATATCAATCACTACATTGTCAGATCCAAGATTAGCTTCAATAGACTGCTTCAGTGACTGAACACTCTTAACGCCATTGGTATCTGCTGAGCTGACCGGAATATCCAGATGAATAGGGAATTCCACTCCTTCTGCCTGCAGCGCTTCTTTAGCTTTGGCAAATTCTGCCTTGGCTTTTTCTGGATTATAAAAGCCATCCTGAGCGTCGTCTAATTTGACTCCCTTCCACTCATCACCGTAGCTAGCCAGATTTTCTTCTGCGATGCTTCCGAACTCTTTACCATTAGCTTGAACAAAGGTTGGCGGAACAAAGGTATTACGAAGCTGCTTGTCTGCTGCTTCTTCGCCATTGGTTTGTGCAGAATAGGCAGTCCGGTCAAAGGCAAAAAGCAGAGCTTGACGGAAATCTTTATTGAGCAGTGCTTTCTTGGTAGAAGATTTCTGTGCATCCGTTGTCTTAGAAGTATGCTCGTAAGACTGACGATCAATATTAGTTGTAACAAAGAAGGTCCCTGAGCCTTGAGGCGTGTAGACGATATTGTCGCCATACTGTTTCTTCACACTGGCAAAGTTTGAGCTGTTTGGGAAAAGACGAGCAATGGTGTAGTTGCCATCAGAAAAGCCACGCACCAGAGATTCTGTATCTTGACCATCGTAGTAAGAGAATTTGACAGTGTCAATTTTCACCTTTTCCTTATCCCAATAGTTTGGATTTTTCTCTAAGCTAATTTGAGATTTCGAAGTGATAGATTTCAAGATAAACGGACCATTGTAGAGAACACTGGTCGGATCCGTTCCCTGAGCAAACTTGTCACCTTTTGATTTCAGAAATTCTTCGTTAATTGGGAAAAGAATCCCCATGGTTGTCTTAGAATTCCAGAAACTTTCTGGCTGATTCAAAGTGTATTGAACAGTAGAATCATCCACCGCCTTGACACCCACTTGGGAGAAATCAGTTATTTTACCATTGACATAGTCGTCCAAACCTTTAACAGATTTTTGAATGATATAGAGACCCTCAGACTTGCTGTCTGCGGCATGCTTCAGACTGGTCACAAAGTCCTTAGCAGTCACATCTGCATACTCTTCACCATCAGAAGTATACCACTTCACTCCCTCACGAAGCTTATAAGTATAGGTCAGACCATCTTTTGAAACGGTCCAATCTTCCGCTAGAGAAGGCACTAAGTTACCATACTTATCGCTTTCTAGCAAACCATCCACTACATTAGCCATAATCTCATTGGTTGCCCGCTTATTGGACACAGTGTAATCCAGCGTATCTGGATCTGCGGTATAAACATAGCTATAGTTTTTCCCAGATGAATTGGAGCCGCCAAACGAACAGGCAGCCAAAATTCCTGTAGAGAGAATGACAAGCCCAGCAGCTGCAGCTAACTTAGATGTTTTCATAAACTTCCTCCAGTTTTCATTAAGATTACTTTCATTATAGCACTTCTGCGACAGGATGTAAACGCTTCAATGCAATAGAGAGTCATATAAAAAAAGAGACTGGGACAAAATGTCTCAGCCTCGCTTTATCGTATTCACAAACTTTTGATTCCAAACGGTTTGCAAAGAGTCAAAAGTTCGCGGTTCAGAACCTTATTTGATGTGTTTTTCTAGCTCTTCTTGGGCTTTTTTGTTGGATGCTTCCTTTTCTTTTTCCCATTTCTTAAGAGCCGCTTCATAGTCTTTAGCTGTCACAATATCATTTTGGAGTTCCATGTTCTTAAAGACATAGACATCTCCTTTGATTCCAACATAAGAGTAAGACTTGGTAAATGGCACGACCTTCTGAACAACTGGTGAACCACCCGCAGAAACACTAGGGATAACAATGGAGCTATCTGTCAGCCAAGCTTGAGCTGCTGCGTATTTGGTATAACGAGCGTCGGTATCTTGTTTTTCCTTATCCGCCTCATCCAATAACTCTTTGTATTCGTTCAAGCCGACTTTGTTGACGATATCTTGATTTTTCCCTTTTTCTAAGCCTATATTATCCAGAATATCACCAGTTTCTGGATTGAAAATATTCAGATAAGTTGATGGATCTTGATAATCCGCTGACCAGCCAGACATGTTGAGGTCGTAGTCTTTCTGAGCTGCTGTTTCTGCAAAGTAGGCTGAATTATCGTAGTCATCTGTGGACATTTGCTGAACATCAATAACGACATTTTCTTGACCAAGCGCTGCTTCAACAGACTGTTTGAAAGAGTTGGTCCGCTGTACCAAGACTTTGTCAGTCTGATCCACAGGAACATCGATATGGATAGGGAATTCAACGCCTTCTGCTTGCAAAGCTTCCTTAGCCTTAGCAAACTCTGCCTTGGCCTTGTCAGCATTGTAGATGGTATCTTGGGCATCTGTCAACTTGACACCGCTCCACTCATCACCGTATGTAGGAAGTTTGCTCTCTACAACATCTGAAAAGTCTTTGCCATCAACCTGCACGAAGCTAGGAGGAACAAGCAAGCTACGGATGAGTTTAGTCGCCCCATCTTTACCATTCATCTGAGCTCCAAAAGATGTCCGGTCAAAGGCAAAGTTAATCGCCTGACGGAAGTCTTTATTTTGAATAGCCGCTGTAGTCGATGTCTTCTGAGCATCTGTGGTCTTAGACGAATGGTTATAAGCCTTACGATTCAGATTGAAGCTAAAGAAATAGCTGGTTGAGTTCTGTGGTGTGTAGATAATATTGTCTTTGTATTGCTTTTCTACAGAAGCGTAATTAGAACTTGTCGGATAAAGCCGCGCTTGAGAATAGGCACCGTCTGAGAAGTTGCGGATTAGTGATTCTTGGTCTGAACCATCATAGTAAGTCAGTTTTATATTTTCAACCTTGACATTGTCCTTATCCCAGTAGTTCTGGTTTTTAGCATATTCAATGACAGACTTAGAAGTAAAAGCCTTCAGAATATAAGGACCATTATAAAGAATGGAAGAAGGTTTTACAGTACCAAAATCTTTTCCTTTTGATTCCAAGAATTCTTTGTTAATCGGAAAGAGAATCCCCATAGTCGTCTTGGAATTCCAATAACTTTCTGGCTGGTTAAGAGTGTACTCGACCGTATAGTCATCAACAGCCTTGACGCCAACCGTTGAAAAATCATTTGACTCACCCTTGACATAGGCATCCAAGCCTTTGATAGAGCTTTGAACAATTGGAAGAGCCTCTGATTTTTCATCTGCTGCGTGCTTCAAACCAGTTACAAAGTCCTGGGCTTTGACACTTTCATATTCCTCTCCATCTGAAGTGTACCATTTAGCATCTTTACGAAGCTTATAGGTATAAGTCAGACCATCCTTTGAAACAGTCCAGTCTTCCGCAATAGATGGAACCAGATTACCATACTTGTCATTTTCCAAAAGACCATCGACCAGATTTGAAGCCACATCAGAAGTCGTTCCCCGATTGGAGTTTACATAGTCCAAGGTATCAGGATCAGCAATATAAACATAAGAGTATGTATTGCTGGCACTGGAGCTTCCACAAGCAGCTAAAATCAGTGTTGACACGACTGTCAGTCCAGTAATGGCCAACCATTTAGATTTTTTCATGAGCATTCTCCTTCTCAATTTATATTGTATTATTATACAATATTTTTTTATAAAAACAAACGCTTTATGTAAAAAAATAATAATTTTCTATTTTTCGGTTTATTTAACTGTGTTTTTTCAAATATTTTTCTATTTTGTGAGATTTTCTGAAAGATACTTTTATAAAAAATCTCTTTAAGGGGATTGCTCTACTTCTCTTTACATTTATTTTGTAATCTTTTATTATCCTTGATTTATAAAAGAAAAAAGAATTTTATGATACAATGGTTATATCTTGTTTTAGGGGAAAGAAATGAAACGATTATTCCTATGTTTACTAGTTTTGGTCGGAATGACCGCCAGCAAGGTTGCAGCAGATGATTTCAACATTGCCGCTAAGAGTGCAATGGCTGTGGACGCTACTTCTGGAAAGATTCTCTACGAAAAAGATGCTAATACTCCAATCGAAGTCGGCTCCATCACCAATCTTTTGACCGTCTATCTGGTCTACGAAGCCATTGAGAGAGGAGACTTGACTGCCGATACTTATGTTGATATTTCAGACTACGCTTACAGTCTGACATCTAATCCAAATATCAGCAATGTCCCTTTGGAAGCCAAACGTTACAAAGTCAAGGACTTGATTGCCGCTTCCTTGATGTCCAGCTCCAACAGTGCAACGATTGCCTTGGCTGAGAAGGTTGGGGGTAGCGAAGAAAATTTCGTCCAAATGATGAAGGCCAAGCTCAAAGAATGGGGAATCAAAGATGCTACTATTGTGAACTCCACAGGGCTGAATACTCTTCTTCTGGAATACGCAACTGAAGAAACAGAGTATGGCACCTCAGCTAGCACAGCTAAAAAAAGCAAGGACGCTGAAAACAAATTCAGTGCCTACGACTTGGCTGTTATCAGCCGGCATCTGATTATGGACTTCCCTCAAGTGACAGACATCACTTCCAAGTCCACAGCTAAAATTGCGGGGACGAGTCTGGAAAATTATAACTTCATGCTGGAAAACCAGTCCAACTTCCGCTCAGGTGTAGACGGACTTAAAGCCGGCAGTTCAGATAAGGGAGGCTCTTCCTTTGTTGCAACGACTACTGAAAATGGTATCCGCATGATTACAGTCGTGCTAGACGTTGATCAAACTGACGGCGACCCCTACGCACGCTTTGTAGCCACAGCCTCTTTGATGAACTATGTTTCGCAAAACTTCACCCAGACGACTATTGTGGCCGAGGGGGAAGCCTACAATAAAAGCCATTCAACCGTTATTGACGGCAAGCAGAAGACCGTTCCAGCCGTCGCCAGCAAGGATTTCACCATCATTGAGCGCATCGCCAATCAGGCTGAGCACAAGGTGGAATTTTCCACCAACGAAAAAGGCTTCCAAGCTCCGCTGAAAAAAAATACTGAGCTCGGAACCTTGACCTATACCGACCCTGAGCCAATCGGCCAAGGTTATCTGGAAAACAAAGCGCCTTCTGTCACGATGGTGGCAGGCCAAGAGGTAGAAAAAAGTATCTTCTTCAAGGTCTGGTGGAATGACTTCGTCCGCTATGTCAACGAGAAACTATAAAGAACAGCCGCGAATCAAATGATTCGCGGTTGTTTGTATGGTTTGTAAATGTTGGACTAGAACTAGCAAACATCTTTGAATATTAACTCACAATGCGTGTCTTCAAGCAGTGATTCAAAATTTCACTTAGACGAAGCTTTACCCAACTGATCCTTCCATTTCATAGCTAATCAAGCGGTTAAGCTCAACAGCGTATTCCATAGGCAGTTCTTTGGTGAAAGGCTCGACAAAGCCCATGACAATCATTTCGGTGGCTTCAGATTCGGACAATCCCCGGCTCATGAGATAGTAGAGTTGCTCTTCGGAAATCTTAGAAACCTTGGCCTCATGCTCCAGCGCCACCTGAGAGTTATGAATTTCATTAAAGGGGATGGTATCTGACGCCGAAATATCATCCATGATAATCGTATCACACTCAATATGGCTGACAGATTTCTGTGAATTCTTTCCAAAGGTCACTTGACCTCGGTAGTCCACTTTACCTCCGCCCTTAGCAATGGACTTAGACACGATAGAAGAGCTGGTATGCGGAGCATTGTGAATCATCTTAGCCCCTGTATCTTGGTGCTGATTGGTATTGGCAAAGGCAATGGAAAGCATGGTTCCGCGCGCTCCAGGTCCGTCCAGATAGACAGACGGATATTTCATAGTCGTTTTCGCACCGAGGTTCCCATCAATCCACTCAACCGTCGCATCTTTCATAGCCCGCGCCCGCTTGGTCACGAGGTTGTAGACATTATCTGACCAGTTTTGAATAGTGGTGTAGCGCATATAGGCACCATCAAGAGCAAAGATTTCAACAATCGCAGCATGCAAGCTATTGCTGGAATAAGTTGGAGCAGTACATCCCTCAACATAATGGACGCTAGCGCCCTCATCAACGATAATCAAAGTCCTCTCGAACTGACCAGAATTTTCATTGTTAATCCGGAAATAAGTCTGCAAAGGAACATCTACCTTGACACCTTTTGGTACATAGATAAAGGTTCCACCAGACCAGACGGCGGAGTTGAGAGCTGCTAGCTTGTTATCTGTTGGAGGAACCAGCTTAGCAAAATACTGCTTGAAAAGCTCTGGGTATTCCTTAAGAGCTGAGTCGGTATCCGTAAAGACGATTCCTAGCTTTTGGAACTCTTCCTTCATATTGTGGTAGACCACTTCGGACTCATACTGGGCAGCTGCACCAGCCAGGTAAGCTCGCTCTGCTTCTGGAATCCCAATTTTCTCAAAGGTTTCCTTAATCTTCTCAGGCACTTCATCCCAGCTTCTAGCTGGCTTATCAGAGGCCTTTTGATAATAAATCAAGTCATCAAAATTAATTTCTGACAGATCTGGCCCCCAAGTCTGCATCGGCATCTTCTTGAAAGCCTCGTAGGATTTGAGGCGGAAATCCAGCATCCATTCTGGTTCATCCTTGGCTGCAGAAAGCTCACGAATGACCGCTTCATTCAACCCTTTTCCTGTCGAGATAACAGGCTCAACATCGTCATGGAAACCAAACTTGTACTCACCGAGATCAATCGGTTTTGGTTCTACTCTTTCTTCTGACATAATTTCCTTTCATGTTCTTACTTTTTATCTTCTTCAATTGCTCGCTTGAGGGCATTCCAACCCAAGGTCGCACACTTAATTCGCTGCGGGAATTTGGCAACGCCTGCTAAAAAGGCTCCATCTCCCAATTCTTTCTGGCGACTGTCTTCTTGGCCTTGAACCATCTGCGAGAAAACTTCTGCTAATTCCAGCGCCTGCTCTTTTGTCTTGCCCAGAACCGCATCCGTCATCATGCTGGCCGAAGCCGTTGAGATGGTACAGCCGGAATTAACAAAGGCAATATCCTCAATCATATCTTCCGCATTAAACTTGACAGACAGGCTGATGACATCACCACAGGTCGGGTTATTGAGGACTACCTGCTCCACATCTTCCAACTTCCCATGGTGATGGGGGTGAGCCGAGTGGTCGGTCACAACCGCCTTGTAAAGACTGTTTAACTTAGAAACCGCCATTGAAAAACTCCTTTGTCTTTTCTAAAGCATCTACCAGCTTGTCGCAATCCGCATAAGTATTGTAGATATAGAAGCTGGCACGCACAGTCGCTGGTACCTGTAGATAGGTGAGCAAAGGCTGGGCACAATGGTGACCCGCCCGAACAGCTACTCCTTCGTAGTCCAGAGCCGTTGCGACATCATGCGGATGGAGACCATCCAGGTTAAAGGCAATCACGCCGGAACGCTGGGCCAAATCCTGAGAACCATAAATGGTCAAGCCTTCCACTGCCTGTAGCTTAGGAAATACATAGGCAATCAGGTCCTGCTCATGCTGAGCAATAGCATCCATACCCAAGTCTTCCAAATAATCAATGGCCGCCGCAAGACCGATTGCTCCTGCCATATTCGGAGTGCCGGCCTCAAACTTCCAGGGTAGTTCCTTCCAGGTCGCTTCCTGCTCATAGACGAAATCAATCATTTCGCCACCGAATTCGACAGGCGACATCTGCTCTAGCAGCTCTTCCTTGCCATAGAGAACTCCGATACCAGTCGAGCCTGCCATCTTATGCCCCGAAAAGGCGAAGAAGTCCACATCCAAATCCTGCACATCAATCTTCATGTGCGGAATGGATTGAGCTCCATCCACCACCAAAAGTGCTCCTCGCTGATGAACCAGTTGGGCAATCTCCTTGATGGGATTGATAACTCCAAGGACGTTAGAAGCATGAGCCAGAGAGACAAACTTGGTTCGCTCATTGAGCTTGGCACGGAAATCTTCCATATCCAGAGCACCGTCTTTGAGATAGACATAGACCAACTTGGCTCCAGTCTTCCTACAAGCTTCCTGCCAAGGAATGATATTGGAATGGTGCTCCATGATAGAAATCAGCACTTCATCACCAGGCTGCAACCTTTCAGTCGCAAACTGAGCCACCCAGTTAAGTCCCGTCGTGGTTCCTCGCGTAAAGAGGACTTCTCTACTAGAAGCCGCATTGATAAAAGAACGAACTCTTTCCCTGGCTGCTTCATAAGCTGCTGTCGCCCGCTCGGCTAGCGTATGCACACCGCGGTGGACGTTGGCATTGTCTCTAAGATAGTAGTTTTCAATCGCTGCCAGCACCTGCTTGGGTTTCTGGGTTGTCGCCGCATTGTCCAAATAAACCAAAGGCTCATCATTGACAATTTGGTCCAAAATGGGAAAATCTTGCTTGATTGCTTCTGCATTAAATCCAGTCATGAAGACTCCTATCTACTTACAAGGGACAAGGCCCAGCTTTTTATCTTTTTGCGAGAATAATATCGATATTTTCAATCATTTCATCACGAACTTCTTTAACAGGGATTTCTACAATCACTGAGCCCAAGAAGCCGCGCACGACCAAGCGTTCAGCCGTCGCCTTATCAAGACCCCGACTCATGAGATAATACATATCTTCTGGATCTACCTGACCGATAGAAGCCGCGTGACCAGCTGTCACATCGTTCTCATCAATCAAAAGGATGGGATTAGCATCTGAGCGAGCCTGGTCAGACAGCATGAGAACCCGACTTTCCTGCTGGGCATCCGCTCCCTTGGCACCTTTGATAATATGTCCAATACCATTGAAGGTCAGGGTTCCTTTTTCTAGGATAACCCCGTGCTGCAGGATATTTCCGATAGAGTTGCAGCCATAGTTAGTTACGCGGGTATCAATCCCCTGAACCTGCTTACCGCTTGAGAGAGCCACCACTTTCATATCCGCATGGCTACCCTTGCCATAGAGGTCGCTATCAAAGTCAGCCACGACATTGCCTTCGTTCATAACGCCGATGGCCCAGTCAATCATAGCATCATTATCCAGTTTACCACGACGACTGATATAAGCCGTTACATTTTCGCCCAAGCGATCAATAGCTGAAAACTTAATCTGAGCTCCAGCCTGAGCAATAACTTCGACAGTGATATTGGCTGTTACTGGAACAGAGCCCTCGCCGTAAGTTTCCAAGCGTTCCAAGTAGTTAACCTTGGAATGTTTGCCCGCGATAATCAAAATATGCTTGTTAAAAGGAACATCGCTTTCGCTGTCCTGATAAAAAATTCCTTCAATTGGCTGGTCAATCTCAACATTGTCCGGCACATAAAGAACTGCACCGCTGTTGAAATAGGCAGTGTGGTAAGCTGCCAATTTATCCTCGTCATACTTAACTGCGGACATAAAATGCTTCTCTACCAGCTCTGGTATCTCTTCCAAAGCTGTGTGGAAATCTGTGAAGATCACACCTTGCGCTGCCAAGTCAGCCGGCAATTGCTCCAGAACAGTATGAGTTCCCACTTGGACAAGCTTGAGATTGTCTTCTAGAGCTGTAAAGTCTGGAACACTTGTCAATGGCTCACTCTCTGAAATACGGCCGTCCCCCAGATTCCAGCGGTGAAATTTAACCCGCTCAATACGCGGTAACTCTAACTGGTCAATTTTATCAAAGGCCTGCTGGCGCAGTTGAAAGAGCCAGTCAGGTTCTGCATGTAGCTGTGAAAATTCTTGAATTAATTCTTTAGTCATGTCATTCTCCTATCTTTTATAAAAGTCAAAAGAATGTTTGACTAGGCTTCTTCGGTATAGGTGAAGCCCAACTCTTCAGCCAATTTAGCATAGCCTTCTTTCTCCAAGCGGACTGCCAATTCTGGACCACCAGAAAGAACGACTTTACCATCCATCATGACATGAACCACATCTGGAGTGATATAGTTGAGCAGGCGTTGGTAGTGGGTGATAATCATAGCACCAAAGCCCTCACCGCGCATAGCATTAACCCCTTTGGACACAACCTTAAGAGCATCGATATCCAGTCCCGAGTCAATCTCATCCAAGAGCGCAAAAGTCGGCTCTAGCATGAGCAACTGCAGGATTTCGTTACGCTTCTTTTCACCACCGGAGAAACCTTCATTAAGGTAGCGCTCAGCCATTTCTTCTTTCATGTTGAGCAGTTCCATCTTTTCATCCAGCTTCATGATAAAGTCGCGGACAGAGATTTTTTCCTCATCTTCTTTGCCAGCATTCATAGCTGCTCGCAAAAATTCGGCATTAGTAATACCAGGAATTTCACTAGGGTACTGCATAGCAAGGAAGAGCCCCATGCGAGCACGCTCGTCTACTTCCAACTCCAAGATATTGACTCCATCAAAAAGCACTTCTCCTTGAGTCACTTCGTAGTTAGGATTGCCCATGATGGCTGCAGACAAGGTGGACTTCCCTGTTCCATTTGGCCCCATAATAGCTGCAACCTCTCCTGTTTTCAGAGTGAGATTCACCCCTTTGAGAATTTTTTTCCCTTCGATTTCAACATGAAGATCTTTGATTTCTAAGACAGACATTTCTTTTTCCTTTCTTTGCTTAGCTGATTTACATACTTTAGTATACCAAAAAAAAGCCCAAAAGGCTTTTATTTTGTTTAGAGCTATTCTTATTTATTCCTCTTTTGACGCCATTTCCGCCGAACTTCCTCTCGGTAGGAGGAGTTGCCAATAAAGCGGAGAATATTGAGCAAAGGAGTACGATTAGGCCCCAACACTCCGACCAGCTCAGCAAAGAGCTCAACACCCAGAAGTAAGCCTATCATCAAGAGCACGCCACCAATTCGACTGGAAACATTCAACAAGAGAGAAATCATGGCAAAGACCAGTGAAATCCCATAGATAACCAACACTGTTCCTCGATGAGTCAATCCCAAGGACAAAAGTCTGTGATGGAGATGGTGCTTGTCAGGCGTGTAGAATTTCTGGCCAGACAGAGTACGGCGGATAATCGCTAGAAAAGTATCCGTAATCGGCACTCCTAAGATAATCATAGGCGTCACCACCGCAACAGCCGTCGCATTTTTTAGTCCTTGCAAGGACAGAACAGCAATCATAAAGCCGATGAAGAGGGCCCCCGTATCGCCAAGATAGATGATAGCTGGGTGGTAATTGTAAGGAAAAAAACCCGCAATTGACAAGACCAAGACGAAAATAGTCAGGGTCAAAAAGAGATTGTGCTGGGGCAAAAAGAAGTAAGAAACAATCCCCATCGTAACCAAGGAGATGATGGACACCCCACTCACCAGACCATCCAAACCGTCAATCAAATTAACTGCATTGGTGATAGAAATAATCCACACCACTGTCAAAATATAGGACAGCCAAGGCTCAAAATGTAGGAAAGGTCCGCCAAAAGGAATCTTAAAATCATCCAATCGGAAATCTGTCAGCCACCAGATTAGACTGGCTGCTAGAACAATTCCCCCCATTTTCAGCAGAGGCGATAGTTCTTTGATATCATCAACCAGCCCTGTAAAGGCAATAATCAAACCACCTAGAACGACCGGCCAAACATAATCAAAATAGGTCTGTCCAAAAAAATCTACAGCAACAATTTGCGGCATCAAGAGCAGAGTAGAGATAGAAAAGGCCGCTACAATCGCCAACCCGCCACTGCTAGGCATGGGCTTTTTATTGATGCGACGAGCATTGGGATAATCTACCGCACCAATCTTAAAGGCTAGGAGCCTAACCAAGGGTGTCAGAATCACCCCGATAAAAAAAGTTCCCAACAATACCAAGATAAACTTTAAAGGAAAAGTAATCATAGGCATTCAACCTTCTGCAGGCCAGAGACCGCATCTGTCACCAAAAGCAGATGACCGTGCTCCTGCAGCACCGCCCGAGTGATATCTGAATCATCTGCGAATTCACGCATCTTGGCCAAGAGCCAAGCTGGATAGCGTTCTGGGAAGCCTTCAACGTCCACCAAAATCGTCAAATAATAAGCTGAATCATATTTATAAAGTTCTGATAAGTCAATCTTATAGTCCACCGTCTGGGCAAAGGCCGCAGCAGCCTTAATATCTTCAAAACGCAGGATATAGTATATATAGCGCTCTGCATTTTCTGCCGACTGCTCATCAGCCGCCTCCCGAGAGAGCTGTTCCCCTTCCTCTGCTTCGGCTGTTTCCAAAGATTGGACTGCTTCTATATCTTCCTTGCTCTTTTCAAAAATGCTCTTTTCCAATGTCTTGAGGAATTCATCGGGAGACATATGAGATAGCTCATCCATGTCTGGCAGATCTGCCAAATCCTCAAAACTCAGATTCTTATCCAACTTAGACTTGGTAACAAACACATCCACCTTATCTGGCTTAGGCGTCACACGGAAACTCAGCATACCGCTGTCCAAAAAATTATCCGGCATTTCCAACTCATCTAAGATAGTATAGAAAAACTCTTCCGTCTTTTCTTGGGGAACCAAGAAATCGGCCATTTCCATGCCGCGCTCTTCCAAATCTTCCAGCTGAATCGTGATTTTTATGGTCGAATCACTAATCTGTTTCATTTCCATATCTCTACCTCATACACTTCTAGTCCTACTATTATACTAAAAAATCCCCCGTATTTCAAAAAATAGCTAGTATTGGTCTGAAAATGAAAGTTACAATAAAAAACTCTCAGAAAATTCCGAGAGCTTCTTATTTCACTACATGAGAGAGTCAGGGAAACATTAAAATTACCTTTTTAACCCATCAAAGCTTTGATGGCTGCATAAACCAGAAGCACGCCGCCTAGGCCAATCCGATATTTCCCAAAAGCGGTAAAGTCATGCTTTTTGACGTAGTCTGTCAGGAAACGAATCACTACTAGACTGACACCGAAGGCCACCCCCATGGCAACCAAGAGCAAGAAAATTTGCCCAAATCCCAGACTGTTCCCATTCTTGATGAACTTGAGAATTTTCCAGCCACTAGCGCCAAACATAATGGGGATCCCTAGATAGAAAGTGAACTCTGTCACGACAGAACGACTGACACCATTCAAGAGACCACCGACAATGGTAGCACCAGAACGGCTAGTCCCAGGAAAGAGAGCTAGAACCTGAAAGAGACCAATCTGCAAGGCAGTCTTGTAAGGAAGATATGCCAAATCTGTCACAACAGGCTCCTCATGCTCGCGCCTTTCCAGATAGATAAAAGCCGCCCCATAGACAATCAGCATCACTGACACAGAGACCAGATTGTAGAAATGCGCTTCAAACCAATCATCCAAGAATAAGCCGATAACAGCAGCCGGCAAGGCTGCCACGACCACCTTGGCCCAAAGCTGCCAGGTCTTTTGAACCTGACGTGCTGACTTGCCCGGTTTAAAAGGGTTTAGCTTGTCAAAATAGATAACGACAACCGCCAAAATAGCTCCCAGCTGGATAACGACATTAAACATTTCCATAAAGGCTGGACTTTGATTTTTAAACTGGATAAAGTCTTGAATCAGAATCAGGTGACCTGTACTGGAAATCGGCAGCCATTCTGTGATTCCTTCGATGATTCCGTAAATAATAGAGATAAAAATTTCAATGATAAACATAGAATACTCCTGAAACAAGGGTTTACTCAAGGAAAGTCGCAGTTAAATTCCCAAAGAGTATTAGGTCTTATTATATCACAATTTTAAGGCTAGGAAAAGCCAGTACTAAGACTTTTCCAGATAGGCGAGGGCTTGTCTATCAGAAAGCTCCACCGCCTCCACCGCCTCCGCCGCCGGAGAAACCACCACCTGAACTTCCGCCAGATGAGACAGAGAAATTACTGGCTGTGGTGGCTACATGGCCGTAGTTTGAGAAGCTGTGCATACTGCTATAGAAGGCATAGTGCAGGTTAGCCTGAACATAGCTGTCCATAGATGGATTTTGCAAGCGAATCTGACGCAGAGCCATGACACGGCTGACACGATCTGCATAGCCAAAGAGGGTCGCATAGACCAAGAGACGGTTCCACAGGATAATGCCTTCGATTTCTGTCTTGTCCAGATGAGCAATATCTCGCAGCATATTTGAAAAACTTCTCCACAAATAGTACTCATGCGCGCCTTCATCATTCAGGACGCCATCTCGCCAATAAAGCTGCGCCTTACTAGCAAAAATACAAATCATAACAAGTCCCACCAGTGCTAAGGGAATATATATCCAGATAAGACTTTCAAAAGCTGCCATATAGACAAACAAAAATCCAAGAGAGAACAACAAAACAGCACTAGCTAGAATAATGACAGTAATCAGCAATCTCTTTTCCTGAACTTTGAGAGGCCGGTAGTGACCAAAGAGACCCAAACGCTTGCCTTCCGAGCGCACTTCTTTAGATAAGGAGCGCAAACTGTTAGTAAATAAGGACTTGATATTACTACCTATGTTACGGATATAGGACTCATCCGCAGAAGACTTGTGCTTATAAATATCTTCTGAAATTTGATAGGCTGAAAAGAGATCTTTCACACTTGCTTGGGATTGCTTGTTAAAAGCCATGCCCAGAAAACGTCTCTCAAAGTCTGCCAGCCCATCATAAGTCGCTATTTGCAGAACAGGATTTTCAGCATCTCCCTGCAGGAGGAGATTGCCCCTATCCAGCAAATCTAACAAAGTCGCCTGAACCATGTTTTCAAAGTTCAGCGCTGCCTTGCCGCCCTTAGTCGGGTCGACATCCTCCATGTCTACCGCGTAAATATTTTCTGCCAAGACAAGAGGAGCCAAGTCCTGAGGCGCCTCATATAGACGGGCATTCTTGGGATAAGACTGCTTAGGCTTGATCTTCTGGGCAAAGACAAAATAAAGAATAGCTGCTGCAAGGATGGCACATAGGAGCAGCAAGGGTATATAAATTTCTCCTAGCTGCCGGTAAAAGACCGTCTTGCGGGCAATCTTTTCTTCTTGAGCTTTAAAGGTTGGCAAGTAGTCGCTCTCGTCTTCATTCTGGGACACAAGAGAGACCGCTTGTCGATCCCAATAGCCGTGTAGCTCGACATTATCGCCCGAGCCAATTCCATTGAGTTTGACCAGATAGTCGGTGCCATCCTTATCCACGAAAGGCTGGGTTCCAAAGTAGCCACTATGAGCAAAGAGCTCGCTCTTATCAGGATTGCTCAAGCCAGAAACCGTTAAAACGACCTCTCCTATCCCCTGATCCCAGTCGCTGATAGGAGTCCAGTTGAGCTCAGCAATATCCTTGTGAAGAAAAAGGAGATTTCTCAGCTGCCAGGTCACAGTAACAACAACTCTGTCACCGTCGTTTCCTGAATTATAGATTTTGACTTCATAGCCATCTCCCAAGTCTTTGACTTGGGGGTTAATGTCCATATCTGGTTCACCATTCGTCAGAACCGAGACCGTCGGATTCCCATCAATGGCAAAGCCATTGGGCATCTTTCCAGCAGATCCCAGCGACACAATCTGACCATTATAGTCGTCATTAAACTTGTAGGTCACTTTCTCTGTGTAGGTAGCTGTATTGTCCTCACGCAAGGCCAGATCGCCTTGATAGGATTCAATATCATAGTCAACAGCCGAGACAACCCGACCAAAACAAAGACAGGAAAATAAAACCAACAGAAGATAAAAATATCGTTTCATACTCAACCTCTCTTTACAGATATTTTGTTCTATTATATCATTTTTATCAAGTAAGGGCTTACTAGGATTGAAAAGAACGGTAATTTTCGATAGAATAGGAAGAACTATTATTAGATAAGCAGGAGAAAACCATGAAGAAATTATTACTCACTTTATTTACAGCCCTCCTGGTCGCCTTAGGAACGGTCCATGTTATTCAGGCCGATGACTATCTGAGAATCGGTATGGAAGCAGCCTACGCGCCCTTCAACTGGACTCAGGATGACGATTCCAACGGTGCTGTAAAAATCGAAGGCACCAACCAATATGCCAACGGATACGATGTGCAGATTGCCAAAAAAATTGCTCAAGAGATGGGTAAGGAACCTCTGGTTGTCAAGACTTCTTGGAATGGCTTGATTCCTGCTCTGACTTCCGGCAAAATTGACATGATTATTGCAGGTATGAGTCCAACTGCCGAGCGAAAAAAGGAAATCGCCTTTTCCAACAGTTACTACACCAGCGAACCAGTTCTCCTAGTTCGTAAAGATGGAAAATATGCATCCGCTAAGACTCTAGAAGACTTCAAAGACGCTAAAGTCACTTCCCAGCAAGGTGTTTATCTCTACAATCTCATTGACCAGCTGCCTGGCGCCAAAAAAGAAACAGCTATGGGCGATTTTGCCCAGATGCGTCAAGCCTTGGAATCCGGTGTTATTGATGGCTATATCTCTGAGCGGCCAGAAGCCTTGACTGCCGAGACTGCCAACTCCAACTTCAAAATGATTCAATTTGAGAAAGGCTTTGAAGTCGGCGAAGAAGATGCTTCCATTGCCATTGGGATGCGTAAAGATGACAATCGTATCGAGCAAGCTAATGCAGCTATCGCTAAGATTTCTACCAATGACCAAGTCAAGCTAATGGATGAGATGATTCAGAAACAGCCTGTCGACACGGATAGTGAAACAACGAATGAATCATTCTTCAGTCAAGTTGCTAAGATTCTGGCTGAAAACTGGCCTCAATTCCTACGCGGAGCTGGGTTGACCTTGCTTATTTCGATAACAGGAACCATTGCAGGCCTCATCATCGGACTGCTGATTGGCGTTTATCGGACGGCACCAGCTTCTAAGAATAAACTCCTAGCATCACTGCAAAAAATCTTCGGCTGGTTCTTAAATATCTATATTGAGATTTTCCGTGGAACTCCCATGATTGTTCAGTCCATGGTTATCTACTACGGAACAGCCCAGGCTTTCGGAATTTCTATCGACCGAACTATCGCTGCTATTTTCATCGTCTCCATCAATACCGGAGCTTATATGAGCGAGATTGTCCGCGGTGGTATCTTTGCTGTTGATAAAGGGCAATTCGAGGCCGCAACGGCACTGGGTATGACCCACGGCCAGACTATGCGCAAGATTGTTCTGCCTCAGGTCGTCCGCAATATTCTGCCTGCAACTGGTAACGAATTTGTCATCAACATCAAGGATACATCCGTGTTGAACGTTATCTCAGTGGTTGAGCTTTATTTCTCTGGAAATACCATCGCTACCCAGACTTACCAGTACTTCCAAACCTTTACTATCATCGCTGTAATCTACTTTGTCCTGACATTCAGCGTGACACGCATCCTGCGCTATGTTGAAAAACGCTTTGACACAGACAACTACACGACAGGTGCCAATCAAATGCAGACAGGAGAAGTGAAATCATGACAGAAACTATTCTAGAAATTAAAAATCTCAAAAAGTCCTACGGTGAAAACCAAGTCCTCAAGGACATCTCCCTCACCGTTCATAAAGGAGAAGTAATTTCCATCATCGGCAGTTCCGGTAGCGGAAAGTCAACCTTCCTGCGCTCCATTAACCTTCTGGAAACACCAACTGGTGGACAGATTTTTTATCGCGGCAAGAATGTCCTGGACGAGAATTACGACTTGACCCATTACCGTGAAAAGCTGGGCATGGTCTTTCAGTCTTTCAATCTCTTTGAAAATCTTAATGTCTTGGAAAATACCATCGTCGCTCAGACAACAGTTCTGAAAAAAGAACGGTCAGAAGCCGAGAAAATTGCCAAAGAAAACCTCAACAAGGTTGGAATGGGCGAGCAATACTGGCAGGCCAAGCCTAAGCAACTCTCAGGCGGTCAGAAGCAGCGAGTCGCTATTGCCCGCGCCCTCTCCATGAATCCTGACGCCATCCTCTTTGACGAGCCGACTTCAGCCCTCGACCCCGAAATGGTTGGTGAAGTTCTGAAAATCATGAAAGAACTGGCTCAGGAAGGACTGACTATGATTGTCGTGACCCACGAAATGGAATTTGCCCGTGATGTCTCCAGCCGTGTTATCTTTATGGACAAGGGCGTCATAGCTGAAGCCGGCAGCCCGCAGGATATCTTCACCAATCCAAAAGAAGAAAGAACCAAAGAATTCCTGCAACGTTTCCTCAGCTAAATTACTTCTATTTTCAAAAACAAAAAAAAGGAATCTGGAACTAAGTCCAGATTCCTTTTTTGATTTAATGAGCAATATCAGTTGCACGATTTTGAAGTTTAGTCTTCAAATTTTTCATGGTTTTTGTCGTAGAAATCAATCAAGCCAAGAGCTGTTTCAAAAGAGATATTTTTCACTTTTGCACGTCCTTGAGCAAGAGCAATGATAGACATTTCACGTGCATTTGTTTCTTTACTAATACGGTAACCGGTGATCTTCTTATCACGTACCCAACTAACAACAGATTCTACTTTCTCGAAATTAGATTTAGCCATTTCTTACTCCTCTCTATTCTAGCTACATCAACTACTATAATTGTTTTTATACAGTTTGTCAACTTAAACAAACCAAATTCGAACAAATTAAATAATTCTGAATTTTCTTTACTTAGCTTTGAGGGCTGAAAGTATCTGAGTCCGAATACTTTCGACACCTTCTGGATTTGCTGGAAGGAAGATGGTATTATTACCCGAACTATCTGCAAAATTATTCAGCGTATCCAGGTACTGGTTGGTCAAAAGAATAGACATAATCTGCTCTTCTGTCAACTCAATATTGGCTCCCTTCAATTCCTTGATCGAATCTGCCAAACCATCCACAATGGCCTTCCGCTGCTCGGCAATACCAACACCATGCAGGCGGTCTTTCTCAGCTTCTGCAGAGGCAGCTGTCACAATCTTAATCTTATCCGCTTCAGCCAATTCCTGAGCAGCCACGCGCTTACGCTGCGCCGCATTGATTTCGTTCATAGACTGTTTAACTTCAGCATCAGGCTCAACCTTGGTAATCAGAGTTTTGACAATGATATAGCCATAGGTCGACATTTCTTCTGCAACTTGCTTTTGGACTTCTAGGGCAATTTCGTCCTTCTTTTCAAAGAGCTCGTCCAAGGTCAGTTTTGGAACGGAGGAACGAAGAGCATCTTCAATATAGGACTTAATCTGAGCTTCTGGCCGCATAAGTTTGTAATAAGCGTCAATCACGTTGTTTTCATTTACACGATACTGGGTCGCAACATTCATAGTTACGAAAACATTATCCTGTGTCTTGGTCTCAACGACAATCTCGCTCTGCAACAAACGCAGCTGAACGCGAGCCGCTATCTTGTCAATCCCTAAAGGAAGGCGGAAATTGATACCACTGCTGCTAGTTTTGTGATAGCGTCCAAAACGCTCAATGATTGCCACAGATTGCTGACGAACCACATAGACTGCACTAAGCAGCAAGAATATAAAGATTATGATCAATATGATAAAGAAAAATGGAATAAAAAACATGTTCAAGCCTCCTTGATTCACTATAGTATATTCTAACATATTTAATTTGCAGTTTCAAACGAAAGCATACAAATTAGGCTAAAATATATTTACAATTAGACAAGCATATTGTAGAGTGTTTCATTCCCGTTCAGATTGATAAAGGACGGATCGAACTGCTCAATACGGTTAATCAAAGAAGCATAATCATGCTTATCAGCCAGAGAAATACCAATCAAAACCGGTCCTGTTCCCTTGCTTGCCCGCTTGATATATTCAAAACGAGTAATATCGTCATTGGGTCCTAAAATATCATTTACGAATTCACGCAAGGCACCTGGACGCTGCGGGAAGTTAACCACGAAATAGTGCTTGATACCATCATAAATAAGTGCCCGTTCTTCCATCTCTGGCATACGGTTGATGTCATTATTACCACCTGAGATAATGCAGCAGATAGTCTTCCCCTTGATATACTCGCTCAGTACTTCCAAAGCAGCAACACTTGCCGCACCAGCTGGCTCTGCGACAATCCCTTGCTTGGAGTATAGGTCAATGATGGTCTCTGAAATAAGACCTTCATCTACACCGATAAGGTTTTGAACATTCTTTTGTGTGACCTCATAGGTTGATGCACCGACTTTCTGGACTGCTATACCGTCTGCAAATTTATCGATTTCTTTGAGCTTGACTGGACCACCTGCTTCAAAGGCTGCTTTCATACTGCGGGCACCGTTGGCTTCCACACCAATAACTTCGATAGTTGGCTGACTTTCTTTGATATAGGTTGAGACTCCTGATATCAGGCCGCCGCCGCCAACTGGTACCAAAACTGCATCAAAAGTAATAGCTTCTCTCTTGGCCTCGTCTAAGATTTCATAGGCTACAGTCCCTTGACCCGCTTGGACATCTTCATTGTCAAAAGGATCGATAAAGGTGCGATTTTCAGCCTTAGTATAGTCAAGCGCTGCCTTAGCCGAAGCATCGAAGGTGTCTCCAACCAGCTTGATATTCACAAATTCACCACCAAAGAAGCGGACCTGGCTAATCTTCTGCTGAGGAGTCGTGATGGGCATGAAAATAGTGGCTGGAATTTTCATTTCCTTACAAGTATAGGCCACTCCTTGGGCGTGATTTCCCGCAGAAGCACAGACAACCCCACGCTGGCGTTCCTCTTCATTAAGTTGAGAAATGGCATAATAAGCCCCGCGAAGTTTAAAAGAGCGCACCCGCTGCATATTTTCTTTCTTTAGGTAAATCTTAGCCTGGTACTTCTCTGACAAATAATGGTCGTAGTCAAGAGGTGTATTGACTACCACATCTTTTAACACTTTATGAGCATGCGTGATATCTTTTGCTCTGAGCATATTTTTTCCTTCCCTATTCTTCCAGTTTATTCTCTATCAAGCAAAACAAGGGGCTGGGAATTCGCATTCCTACCCCTAATTTCTTATATGCTCTTTATCTTAATTGTAAATCTTGAAAGCATCGTCGTCGTTTTTACCAACGAATGGCATTGCTTTACGCAATTCTGCACCGACCTTTTCAATCTCCAGATTAGCAGCTTGCTCACGGTAAGCAGTGAGTTTTGGACGACCAGCCTTGTAGTCATTTACAAAGTCATTTGCAAATTTACCATTTTGGATATCTGCCAAGACCGCCTTCATGTTTTCTTTGACTTGCTCAGTAATCACGCGCGGACCAGATACATAGTCACCATATTCAGCTGTGTTTGAGATAGATTGGCGCATCTTCTTGAAGCCACCTTCATAGATCAAGTCCACAATCAGTTTCATTTCGTGCAGCACTTCAAAGTAAGCCAATTCTGGGGCATAGCCTGCTTCTGTCAAGACTTCAAAACCTGCTTCGATAAGGGCAGTCAAACCACCACAAAGGACAGCTTGTTCACCAAAGAGATCTTCTTCAGTTTCTTCTTTGTAAGTTGTTTCAAGCAAACCAACACGAGCCGCACCAACACCTTTACACCAGTCCATTGCGATGTCTTTGGCATTTCCAGTAGCGTCTTGGTAGACTGCATACAGAGCTGGTACACCAAAACCTTCTTCGAAAGTACGGCGAACCAAGTGACCAGGACCTTTCGGTGCACACATGAAGACATCTACATCGGCAGGAACTTTGATAAATTCAAAATGGATGTTGAAACCATGAGCAAATCCAACTGCGTTTCCAGCTTCCAAGTTTGGAGCGATTTCTGCTTCATAGAGATCTTGTTGGATTTCATCTGGGGCCAAAATCATGATAACATCAGCCAATTTAGCTGCTTCTGCTACTGTATAAGTATCAAAGCCATCTTCTTTAGCCTTGTCAAATGACTTACCAGGACGAACACCGATAATCACGTCGTGGCCTGTATCGCGCAAGTTTTGAGCATGGGCATGACCTTGTGAGCCATAGCCGATTACGGCAATTTTCTTACCGTCAAGTGCTGCTACTTTTACATCTTTTTCGTATTCCATTGTTACTGCCATAAGTTTTACTCTCTTTTCTATTTTTATTGCCTGTTAGGCGGTTTTAACAAATTAAAGGTTTGATTTAATCTCGGGTAAAGCCTGTCGCTCCAGTCCGAGCAATATTTTTGATACCATATGGGCGAATGACCCGAAGCAAGGCTTCGCTCTTCTCCGCATCACCAGTCATCTGAATGGTAATAGAGCTAGGTGCTACATCCACAACTGTTGCCCGGAATGGCTGGATAATAGACAGAATCTCTGCCCGCTTATCAGCTGGAGCCGAGACCTTAACCAGAATCACTTCACGCTCTAAGTGAGGGCGGTCCGTGATATCTCGAACCCGAATCACATCAATCTGACGATTGAGCTGCTTGATAATCTGCTCGACTTCTGCCAGTGAAGCCACATCAATGATAATGGTGATACGGGAGACCTCCGGATTTTCCGTCGTTCCCACTGAGATACTCTCAATATTGACCTGACGTCTGGAAAGAACACCCGTGAAGCGGTTCAGAACACCCGAACGGTTTTGGAGTTTAGCTGTCAACATTCTACGCATGGAACTTCACCCCCAACATCTCATGATTGCTCTTGCCAGCCGGCACCATTGGAAGAACGTGCTCCTTGCGAGAGATATCCACCTCGATAAACATCGGTATATCTTCCTTTAAGGCTTCCAAATCCTGGACAATGGTCTCTGGATCGTCAAATTTATAGGATTTAACACCATAAGCCTGAGCCATGAGCTGGAAATCTGGCAATGTTTCAAAGACAGACTCAGAGGTACGACCATCATAGAAAGCTTCCTGCCACTGGCGCACCATGCCTAGCGAATGATTGTTAAGCATGATGACCTTAATCGGAATCTTATAGATATTGAGAATAGCCATCTCTTGGTTTGTCATCTGATAGCCACCATCTCCGACAAAGAGCACCACTTCCTTATCCGGGTTGGCAATCTTAGCCCCAATCGCTGCTGGAACACCGAAGCCCATGGTTCCTAGACCACCAGACGTTACCAGTTGACGCTCGTTTTTATACGGATAATATTGGGCAGCCCACATTTGGTGCTGACCGACATCTGTTACGACGATGGCATCACCCTTGGTCAGCTCACCCACGCGCTCAATGACAGCCTGAGGCTGTACGACACGTTCTTTCTTATCATATGAGCGAACTCGCTCCTTGTCCTGCGTTACTTTTTCAATCCACTTGCTGGTATTATTATGCACCTGCTCTTCATTTAGCAGCATCTGTAGGGCTTTCTTAGCATCCCCTACGATAGGAATATCTACGCTGATAATTTTTCCAATTTCCGCTGGGTCAATATCGATATGTGCTACTTTAGCGTTCTTGGCAAAGGTTTTCGGATTACCAGTCAGACGGTCATCAAAGCGGCAGCCGATACTAATCATAAAGTCGGCCTCAGTCATGGCAATATTGGCCGCAAAAGAACCGTGCATCCCACCCATACCTAAGAACAAAGGATGGTCTGTCGCAATAGTTCCCTGACCTAACAAGCTAGTGACTACTGGAATCTGATACCGCTCTGCCAAAGCAACCAGCTCTGCTGCTGCCTCGGCATAACTGATACCGCCTCCCGAAAGAAGGACCGGCTTTTTAGCCTTAGAAATCTGCTTGATAATCTTCTTAATCTGCAATTCATTAGGCTCAATAGTCGGCTGATAGCTCGGCAGATGCAACTTACTGTCATAGATAAAGTCCGTTTCCAGAGCGGAGACATCCTTAGGCAAATCAATAACGACTGGCCCAGGACGACCTGTCGTCGCAATGTGAATAGCTTCTGTAATAATACGCGGAATGTCTGCCGTCTCCCGAACCTGATAATTGTACTTGGTTATAGGAGTCGTAATCCCAACAATATCCGCTTCCTGAAAAGCATCTTTACCGATTCCGGCCTTAGCTACCTGACCAGTAAAAACTAAAAGGGGGACGCTATCACTCATGGCATCAGCAATACCGGTAATGGCATTAGTCGCTCCCGGACCGCTGGTCACAACTGCTACTCCGATTTTCCCAGTAGACTTAGCATAGCCTTCTGCTTCGTGAACACAGCCTTGCTCATGGCGGCCTAGAATATGACGGATGCCTTCAAAGCTATAAATAGCATCATAAAGCGGCAGTACAGCGCCGCCGGGATAGCCAAAAATCGTATCAACACCAAGATTTTTCAAGGTTTCCAAAACAAGCTCTGAACCTGTCTTAGAAGTTTCTAATTTGATTTTCTCCATTCTTCCCCTTTCATTTATTTACAATTTTCTAAAAATTCAAAAAGCTTTCTACTATGATAACATTTTTGAAAAAAATTGCAAGCCATGCAGAATGTTTTTCTACATTTTTTCTCTAAATCCGAATGTTTTTTCTAATAAAAGATAAAAAGTCAGAACTATGTTTACAGTCCCGACACTTCATTGGAATATTCCTCACACAAATGTTCACTTTAGCTAAAAACTAACTTATCTCACCTTTTCTCCAAAGCTGAATCTTCCAGCTATAACCAGCCTTTCTCTTGCCCGATTCGGACGGCTTCTGTTCGATTTTCAGCATCTAGCTTGGTCAAAATAGCAGACATATAGTTACGAACCGTTCCATTTGACAGGTAGAGTTTTTCAGCAATTTCTTTATTGGACAGGCCAGTCGCCGCAGCTTGCAGGACTAGCCTCTCCTGCTGAGAGAGAGGGTTCCTACTGGTCATTAGCACCTCCATCAATTCCGGCGAATATTCCTTTTGCCCATCTAGAACAGTGTGGATGGTCTTCATCAAATCTGCAATGCTGCGCTCTTTGAGCACATAAGCATCTACATCCGCCTTAACAGCTCGCTCAAAGTAGCCCGGCCGTTTGAAGGTTGTGACAATGATGACCTTGATGTTGGGTCGATTGGCCTTGACCCATTCGAGAACGTCTAGGCCGGTTTGGTGGGGCATTTCCACGTCCAAAATAGCTACATCAAGAGTTTCTGAGCTAAGACAGTCAATAGCCTTCTGCCCATCTGCAGCCTGATAGACTTCTTCGACATCTGGCTGCAGCTGCAAGAGCTGAGCTAGAGCATCTCTCAGCATACTTTGATCCTCTGCTAACAAAAGTTTCATGCTTCCTTCCCTCCGTATGGCAATTCAATTCGAATCCATGTTGGATCTTGGCTGCTAAGAATCTCAAGCCTTCCTGACAAGGCAGACAGTCGCTCTCGAATACTATGCAACTCCCGACCAGTCAGCTTTTGAAAACCACAACCATCATCCTGAATGTGTAAAATAAGCCTTTCATCTTTCTTCACCAAAGAGAAATTACTCTTTTTAGCCTTGGCATGCTTGATGATATTGGTCGCTGCCTCTAGTAAGATCATACTAATCGTTGACTGCTGACTCGGTGGGATACTGGCAACATTGAGCTGGTTATCTATCTCGACCTGAACACCGCTCATCTCCAGCATGGCTCGAATAGTCACTAGTTCCTCGTCCAGAGTCCGATTCTTTAGATCGTTAATAATTCGCCGAACATCAGCCATTGATTTCTTACTAATTTCTTGCACTTCCTGCAGTTCTTTTGCTGCCTTGTCATAGGCTTCCATCTGTAAAAACTGTTGAGCCAGCTCTGCTTTAACACTGAGCATGGCAAAGGTGTGCCCTAGACTATCATGTAAGTCACGGCCAATCCGATTGCGCTCATTTTCTGCCAGGAAAAGATTCAGTTGGGCATTTTGTTTCATCTTTTCTTCTTTTATTTCCTCTGACAATCGAATTCGATAAAGACCAAAGGTCATTGCATCGGAAAAGATAAAGGTCACCAAGAAAAAGAGTAGCTGCCAGGGACTAACATGATTGACCATATAGATTCCGGTCAGAATAAATGGTTGCAGGACAATAAAACTGACAAAACGCCAAGAGTGAAAAGAAATCTCATCCAGCTCATAAATAAGGAGATTGGATAAATAAAAGATAAACCATGTGAAACCTGAACTTAGCCAAACAGATGTATAAAAAATGTAGACAAGCATGGACCACCATGCTAGCCACTGCACGGTGCGATTCTGACTGATTAAAACCGAATAGAAGGCAAGTACAAATAGTAGGGTCCATAGCAAGGTTAAAAGCGGGTAATCTCCAACGATGACACCCGCTATAGGAAAGATGATAAACACAATTGAAATATGAAACATATAATGAATGTTTTTAAATTTTTCCAACATAGATTTATTTTACCTCAATCCGTTTTTTCAGCTGGATTACCAGTACACCAAAGAAAACTGTATAGCCTAGCACAACCAAGGCAGAAAGAATATTAAATTCATGGTGTTCCAAATAAGTAGAGACGACCTGCATCAGTTGATAGGTTGGAGTCAGCTTTCCAATAGATTGGAGCCATTCTGGGAAGGAATCCAAGGGGAACCACAGTCCACCTAGGACAGCCAAAGCAATATAGGCAATATTTCCAACAACCGTCATCAGTTGAGCACTGGGAAGCAAGCTCACCAATACCCCCATGCTGATAAAGACCACGCTTCCGACCAGTAACATAACTCCGATTACCAACCAGTCAAGCCAAGGCAGAGTCACTCCACGGACAAAATGACCAACCGAAAAGACAACTATAATTGATAACAAGAAAGTCAGTAGGGTACTGAACAGTTTTGATACATAATATTCTACCATAGATACGGGAGAATGTTGAATCAATTTTTGCCAGTTGTTTGTCTTATCAGACTCGAGTGTGCTTGGGATACTGAAAAAAGCACTTGACATGATACTAAAGAGCGTCATGGCAAAAAGATAGGCTTGAAGAGCAATTTCTGGAATATCTGACCCTGACATCATACCAGAGAAAATAAGGTAAAACACACTTGGAAGTCCGATGGATAGCAAGTAGTAGATGGCTTGCCGTTTCATCAGAATGATTTCTACTTTCATGAGACTTGTCATATTTTTCATCGTCAATCTCCTTTAGTCTTGAGTCGTTTCAAAAATACTATCCAAGAGGGTACGGTTACGTACTTCAATCTCTTCGATTGTACAGCCGTTTTCCTGAAGGACCTGCCAAACCTGTCCAGCATCTCGAGTAGCAAAAGATAAAGCCTTTTGCTTGATTTCTAAATCAGTCACATTATCCAGCTTTTCCAGCACAGACTGATAAGTCAGCGGCAAGGTAAAGTGTTTTTCCTGCTCCTCACTACGCATGGCATAAGGCGTCGTATCCCGAATCAGCTCACCCTTGTGCAACACCAAAATCCGGTCTGCCGTATGCTCAACTTCTTCGATATAGTGAGAGGAGTAGACGATGGTCACTCCCTGCTGCTTGAGCTGATTAACAATTTCCCAGAAATGCTGACGAGTGGAGGTGTCCATAGCTGAAGTCGGTTCGTCCAAGAACAGAATCTTAGGACGGCCAACCAGGCTTAAGACAAAAGAGAAGAGACGTTTTTGTCCACCAGACAGCTTGCTGGCCAACTGATTCTTTTGCTTGTCTGTAAATTGCAGCAAATCATCAATTTCTTGATCAGACAGACTATTTGGATAAATTGCTTGGAAGAACGTCAAGAGTTCCTTGACCTTCAAATCCTCCACCACTGTATTTTCTTGTGGTAAAATCGCTACCGACTGCTTGAGATGATTGTCAGTCGGCTTTAGTCCCTGAATCGTTGCCTGACCCGCTGTCAGAAACTTATCGCCCAGCAAACAGTCCATGAGAGTCGTTTTCCCTGCTCCGTTGGGACCAATCAAGGCCACACAGTCACCTTGGGAGATTTCAAATGAAATATCCTTTAAAATCTCCTTGCCATGAATGCTTTTTGAAAGCTTCTTTACTTCAATCAGTTCCATTTTGCTCCTCCTTTGATTTGATGAACCGTATGTACATCTTTCCTTTATTTTTCCAAAGCCGGAAGAATACTAAGCACTATCGCTTTTTCAATGCCTACAGCAACCTTTTATCATTTTGTTAACTATATTATAAGGCAAAGAAATTTTTCCTACTAGTTGATTTTGTCACCGACTGACATGACAAATGTCACTATTCCGCTTTTAGAGCACAAAGCTAGCAAATATTGGAATAATCTGTTTATCCCCCCTCTGCATGAAGACACAAAAAAGCCGGTCCCCCTCGTTGAGAGGAGCCGACTAGTTGTATGTCTGTTGCAATTTAGATAGAAACTGGAATCAAAGCAGCCTAATCTAAAAAATTTTTCAATAAACTAGCTACTCAATCTGTAAGATATGAGGCGACCAACGCTTTTTAAACTTTAGCTCTGCACCTCTTCTTTGAGACCATTGAGCTTCAGACTCAGAATGAACATCTCAGGTGTAATATCCTTAATGTCCTTCAGTCCAAAACCTTGGAAGAAACTGTTCTTTTCCACCTCTTCGACATTGACCTTTTGCAAATCAATTTCAATCAAGGTCTGCAATTTCTTGTCTGCTGTAACTGAATAATCAATATTGACACCCTCCAGACTCTTAGCTGCTACATAGTTTGAATCAGACTGCATTCCTTCACGAATGATAGTCGTCATCTCCTCTGGAGTCAAAGTAGCTGATGCCGCACTAGCTTCTTCTGGCAAGGAAGTGAGCAATTCCATACGAAGATTCAAGATTTTCTTGCCCTGATAGGTAATTGTATCACGATGATGGATTCCTTCAATGTCTCCAACCAAGGTTTTAGAGACAATCTCTGTACTTTCGGAAGAAGAACTGGATGACTTGCTAGAGCTAGAGCTAGAGCTGGATTTAGTCCGCCTAGAAGAAGCTGCTGATTCAGAAGAATGTCTAGGACGATGCTTGCTGAAGTTAGGAAACACACAGCCCGTCAAGAGTACCGAAGCAGAAATAACAAGAATGAAAAATTTTTTCATAGTTCACCTTTTTTTACTTTTTATTTGTTACAGTATAACATAATACCAGTTTCTTGTCTAAGTATTTTCTACAAAATGACAAAAGGCAACCTCTCGATTGCCTTTTTATGCTATTCAACACTAAAAATATATGGATAAACCGGCTGACTGCCCTGATGAATTTCTACTTCGACATCCTCGAATTGTTCCATCAAATCTTGAGCAAGACTGCTAGCCAACTCTTCGCTGCCGTCTTCACCGATATAGATAGAGACAATCTCGCTGTCTTCATTGAGCATCTTGCTGAACGTTTCTTTCAAAGCTGCCAGCATATCTGGATTAGAAACAACAATCTTACCATCCACCATACCGAGGTTGTCGTTCTCATGAATTTCCAAGCCATCAATCGTCGTATCGCGAACCGCAGTCGTCACGCTGCCGCTGACTACTTCTGCCAAGGCTGCAGTCATACGCTCTTGGTTTTCCTCGATAGTCTTGCCGCCATCAAAAGCTAGGAGACTGGTCAAACCTTGAGGGATTGTGCGAGTCTCAATAACAGCTGCTGGCTGTTCAATCACTTCTGCTGCTGATTGGGCTGCCATAAAGATATTTTTATTGTTTGGCAAGATAATAATATTACGAGCGTTGACCTGTTCTACAGCCTTGATGAAGTCTTCTGTTGATGGGTTCATAGTTTGACCGCCAGAGATGATGTAGTCAACTCCCTGAGCCTTAAAGATTTCAGCCAGACCATCACCAGCCACTACAGCGATAATCGCAAACTCTTTTTCTTGAGCCGGCTTAGCAGAGCGCTCTTCCTTTTCAACCTGTGCTTCGTGCTGGTTGCGCATATTGTCAACCTTGACCTTGACCAAACTACCATACTTGAGACCTTCCTGCATAACCAGTCCTGGATCTTCAGTATGGACATGGACTTTGACGATTTCATCATCGTTTACTACCAACAAGGAATCTCCTAAATCGTTGAGGTAGTTGCGGAATTCATCATAATCAAAGTCTTTTACATAGGTTGGCCCTGTCTTAAGGGCCACCATGATTTCTGTACAGTAGCCGTAAGTGATGTCTTCTGTTGCCACATGGCCAGCTACAGACTTATGATGCTCAGCATTAATCATCTCAGACATGGTCGCAGGTGTCGCCACGAAGTCCTCGGAAGCAATATATTCGCCTGTAAGAGCAGACAGGAAGCCTTCGTAGATAAAGACCAACCCTTGACCGCCAGAGTCCACAACACCGACTTCTTTCAGAACCGGCAGCATATCCGGTGTCTTAGCCAAAGCAGCCTTTGCTCCTTCAAGAGCTGCTTTCATAACTTCTACAGCATCATTAGTGACTTCAGCTTTCTTCTTGGCTCCGATAGCCGCACCGCGGGAAACAGTCAAAATCGTTCCCTCAACCGGCTTCATAACTGCCTTGTAAGCCACTTCTACACCAGACTGAAAGGCCAGAGCTAGATCTTCACCAGTCAGCTCTTCATGCTCTTTCACACTTTGAGAAAAACCGCGGAAAAGCTGGGAAGTGATAACTCCTGAGTTACCACGCGCGCCCATCAAAAGGCCTTTCGCAAAGATACCCGCCGCTTCGCCAACTGTTGAAGCAGACTTATCTGACACTTCCTTAGCACCATTTTCAATGGTCATGCCCATGTTGGTCCCTGTATCGCCATCTGGAACCGGGAAGACATTCAAAGAGTTCACATATTCAGCCTGTTTATTTAAGCGAGTAGATGCCGCCTGCACCATTTCTTGAAATAAACTAGTAGTAATATTTGCCACGATTATTCTCCTACGACTTTAATATTTTGGATATAAACATTCACTGCATGGGCAGTAATTCCGAGCTTGTTTTCCAAACTGAATTTAACACGCTCTTGGATGTTTTTGGAAACTTCGCTGATTTTGACTCCATAGCTTAACACAGTGTAGACATCAACTGCGATATCACCTTCATCAGTCGCTTTCACAACCACGCCCTTAGCATAGTTTTCTTTTCCTAAAAGGGCTTGAAAATTATCCTTGATTGCATTTTTGCTGGCCATGCCAACTACACCAAAAATTTCAGTCGCTGCACCGCCGACGATTGTCGCAATCACATCATCAGTCAGCTCAATTTGACCATCTTTTGTATTAATTTTCACAGTCATAATTTGTACCTCAAAAGTATTTTATAGTTTATTCTACCATATTTTATACAGGGTGTAAAAGAGGAAGGGTCTAAATCAACTGTCTAGGCGGAAATTTACAAGCAAAAAAGGACGGAAAATTTCCATCCTTTTAAATAAAAATTAAACGCGTTCAACTTTACCTGATTTAAGGGCACGAGCTGAAGCCCAAACTTTTTTAGGTTTACCGTCAATCAAAACAGTAACTTTTTGAAGATTTGGTTTAACAGCGCGTTTTGTTTGGTTCATCGCGTGAGAGCGGTTGTTTCCTGATACAGTCTTACGACCAGTAAAGTAACATACTTTAGCCATTGATACTTATCCTCCTGATTAGTTTAAGGTGTTTTACCACATACTTATAAAGTCTACCATACTTTACCGAGTTTGGCAAGAGCTAGTTCCCAAGTTTTGCAAATAATCACCTTTTTAAAACAAGAAATAATTAGATATAAATCACTTTCAAATGACCGAAAGCCACGCTGCCTTCTAAATAGAGCGTTTTTTCTTTTTCACTGGTATCGCGAACTTGAGAAACACCGCCAAAAGCACAAGCAACCTTGCTGACAACCTGCCAAGAGCTTGGAACAAAGAGAGTGGCATTACCAAAAGCAACTTCCACTTTAAAAGTCGCTGAATCCCCAGCTATCTTAGCGTTGTCAAAGTAAACCTTGGCACTACCAAAAGAGCAAGTCAGCTCATCATAGCTAAAATTGTCCTTATTGACATAACGGGTGCCTGAGCCAAAGACAATGCCTTCGCCACCAATTTCTTCGCCAGAAAAATGTTTAGAAAAATGCCTTAATTTCCATTTTTTGCTAGGTTTGACCAAGAAATTGACACCGATACAGGCTAGAATACCAGCAAAACTAACTGCGCTTGCTGAGATATTGGGCAAGAGGTCGTAAGTGCTATTAGCAATGATAAAAGCGATAATGGCAAAGATAAAACCTAGCGGAATGTTGCCAGAATAGAAGCTCTCCGCTGAAAAATAGACAAAGCCCATAATGACCAACAAAGGCCAAACATTGATGTGAATAACGGGAATCCCGAAATTCCCCTGCAAAAGTACCCAAGCTGCTAGAAGTAAGCAAGCCAGTCCTAATATTGTTTTTCTCATGATGTTACCTCGTTTCGTTTAACTTTTCTTTTAAAATTTGATAATAGTGCCTAGACACATACACTTCCTTATGGGTATCGTAGAAACGGACGCTGCTACTGCCCGAAAAGGATTTTTCCAGCGAGTAAATCGCCTTACTATTGATAATGCTGGATTTGGATATGCGACAAAAATAATAGGGCAGGCGGTCTTCCAACTCATAGAGCTTGTGCTTGACTTCATAAGCATCCTCACGCGTATGAGCAAAAATCTTGCTACCGTCAGTCTCGAAAAAGAGAATATTGTCAATATCCAGAAAATATTCGCTAGCTCCCTTATAAAAAATAATGGGCGGTGCCGTTGCTTGCTCCAGAGCTTGCTGAATTTGCTCGAGCTGAGCATCAAATCGAGCAGCCCTGATGACAATCTCTACTTCCGCTAAATCCGAATCCAGTTCTACTCGAATTTTCATTGCTACCTCCTTTACTTTCTACGTTTATTATATCAGTTTCAAAATGAGAAACAAGGCTTTTTCAGTAAGTGGTCAATTTTGACCGGTAAGTGGTTAGCCGCTACGATTGACAAGAATCAAACATCAGAAAAACCGGGACGAGGCCCGGTTTTTTGACATGATGGGAGAGATTATTTTTTGTAACTATTACTATGTCCTTCAGAGGCTCCCTTTTGACTTCCCTTTACTCCTTTGAATATTCCAAACAGCGAGGGAACTCGATCCTCTGCTTTTCCAGTAATCGGATTGTAGCCTGTCATACCAACAATAACATCTAGAGGTTCTACACCTTTTTTGGCTCCAACAGCATTATTTCCAATAATAGCAATTCGACCAACTACTTCAGGCAGAGGAGAACTATCTGGAACAGCATCTTTTCCTGTTAATGTCTTTCCAGTAACTCCAATGTGAGCACTGTCTATTATATTAGATGTAAATAAACTGTCAACAACTTTAAGTCCATATCGCGCACCTGTTTCGCTTGTTTTGATTACTCCTGTTCCAATAACTGGCGGGGTTCCTATCATTGTATTATAATTTAAAGATCCAGTTGGTGTTAAAACTGAGTCAGGAATTGGCTGGGGATTTGGAGAGGTATATGTCCCCATTTCAGTAAGCGACACCCCTAACACTTTTCCTGCCAAGCCATCAATCTCATCATAAACCCCTTCTCCAACCTTACCTAAAAAAGTCGTTGGTTTAGAAAAAGGTTTCCCAGTATCTGTCCCCCACATATTAGGATTCTTAGTTTTTTCTTCATTTTTGGCCTTGGCAGCAGAAACCGTATTACTAGTGGCAGGAGCATGCCTAGCAGCTTCCAAAGCCTTCTGGACATCAGAATATCCAAACGTTTGCTGAGGGATATCTCCTATGGGAGTATGCACTACCGGCCCTGCAAACATCGCACCTGCTTGATAGTAGTCTTCTGGTGTTCGACTAAAAGTTTGAGATAAGTCTAAGTCAACCGTCGTTGGAAGAGTTTGGTTAGTGAGTGCGTCCTCTGTAGCCAAAGGATTGTTAAAAAGGTTTGAAGCGGGCTTACTTTCGCTAATCCGTTGCCAATCTCCGTCTAAAAATGAACCCGGCAATTGATTTTTTCCTGTTGCTGTCAGAGAGGATGCATAGTCTAAAGCAAAGCCTGGGAGTCCTTCATTACTCGTGGTTGTCTGCTTGAAGCCTGCCCAATCAGCCAACGCCTCTGACATCGTTGGGGTATTAACAGTTTTTGATTTCTCAGAGATATCAATCTGCTTCCAATCACCCTCGACTGGATTAAAGCCAGACCATTGATTTACTGGTGACGTGCTAACAAAGTCCTCTGTAGGTTTTGTTGCAGAAAGAGTATATTCACCCTCCAATGGAGAGAGACTTGCTGTTCTTGACGCAGCATCCTGAACACTGGCCCAATCACCAAGTGTCAAATCACTTAGAGACTTACTTTTGTTAGAAACCTGGCTTCCAAACGCATCGGTTACACGAGTCCAGTCTCCTGTTGTAAAATCATCTGTTGCCGTGGTAGATGACGAAGCCGAATTGTTGAAAGAATCATTGATTCTAGACCAATTATCTGCCTCCAAATCACTATAAGCAGCACTTGTTGAAGTTTTATTGTCGGTAAAATCTGATACATGCGACCAGTCTCCTGCTGTAAAGTCGTTCAGACCTAAGCCGCTTGTTGAAAATTTATCGCTTGATGAATCAGATACTCTAGACCAATCGCCTGAAGTAAAGTCACTCACTGTCTTGCTGGTTGACGAAGCATTATCAGCCAAGGTATCAGATGTTCGAGACCAATTACCTGTATCAAAATCACTAAAAGAGTCGGAAATCTCGGAAGATTTCTTAGCGGCTGAGTCGTTGGTGCTCGTCCAATTTCCTGCGCTCAAATCTGCAGAACTTGTATTGCCGTCAGAAATACTAGACCAACTTCCAGAACTATAATTGTTGCCCGATGAAATAGCTTCACCAAAGCTAGAAAAGTCGCTGTTATCCTTAGACGAACTAGTATCCCCAATACTGGACCAGCTTCCAGATCCATTTGACAAGTCGCTGTCGCCAATACTTGACCAATTCTCAGAACTATCTGACGATCCAAAGCTACTATTCGAAGTAGAGTTTCCAAGACTATTATTATCTGAAGTAGAATAGCCACCGAAGCTGGTAGAATCTGAAGAGCTAAAACTTCCAGAATCTGAGAAACCTAGACTATCACTATTTGAAGTGGAGGAGCCATAACTACCGGAGTCTGAAGAACCTGAACCGAAACCACCGGAGTCCGAGATACTGGAACCGAAACTGTCGGAATCCGAAGAACCTGAACCAAAGCTACCGGAGTCCGAGGTACTGGAACCGAAACTGTCGGAATCTGAAGAACCTGAACCAAAGCTTCCAGAGTCTGAAGAACTTGAACCGAAACCGTCGGAATCTGAGGAGCTGGAACCAAAACTACCAGAATCCGAAGTACTGGAACCGAAACCACCGGAATCCGAAGTACTGGAACCAAAGCTTCCAGAGTCTGAAGAACTTGAACCGAAACTGCCGGAATCCGAAGTACTGGAACCAAAGCTTCCAGAGTCCGAAAAATCTGAACCGAAACCACCGGAGTCCGAAGAATCTGAACCGAATCCGCCGGAATCCGAAGAATCTGAACCGAATCCGCCGGAATCCGAAGTACTGGAGCCAAAACCGCCAGAATCTGAGGAACCTGAACCACCATCATAAGCCTGGACCTGCCCAACGTGGACAAACACAGCGCTCAACAAAATCAAAAGCATTGGTCTTTTCTTCACAAATGCTCCTCCTTTCTTTTTTTACTATTCTAATATACCATAATTTTATTATAGGTTGCTGATTTTTTTGCCATGTAAAAATATTTTAAAGACCTTGAAATATTATGTCATATATAATTGACACTTTGTCCAGTAAAAAAGAAACCTTGCTTTTACAAGATTTCTAAGACCTATTTATACCCCCTGCAGGGAATTTTCTTATTAACCCAAATTTGTATTATATAGTGCTGCTCTTAAATTTGTGATAAAAATAATATCAAGCAGTACCTAAAAATTCCTGGTAAAGATACATATTGGGTTTCGAACCATAAAAAACCTAAGCGTGTATCACTCCAACTGTCTAAAAATAAGCTTAATGCTTCTAACTTCTTCTTAAGTAGGATATAAAAAAATTATCTTTCGCTTGATGAACTAGAAAAAGCTACTGTAGATTATAGAGTTTTCTACAAAAAACGAATTAAAAGGACCGAATCCTGTTCAATATAGAATTCAATCCTTTCAATAATTATTGGTTCAGCTTTGAAATCTTAGTATAGAAACCTAGTCTTTCGATAAGATGTCAAAGAAGATTATTTTTCCTGACTATTACTAGCTCCTTCGGAGCCCTCCTTTTGTCCCCCTCTCATTCCTTGAATTATTCCAAATAGCGAGGGAATGCGATCTTCTTTTTCTCCAGTAATGGGATTATAACCTGTCGTACCGATAACAACATCTAAAGGCTCTACATCTGTTTTAGATCCAACAATATTATTTGCAATAATAGCAATTCGACCAACAGATTCAGGCAGAGGAGAACTATCAGGAACAGCATCAGTTCCTGATAAAGTCTCTCCAGTAAGTCCAATGTAGACATTATTTGCTACATTATGAGTTAAATTATCAGCAATTATACCGATGTATCGTGCACCCGTTTCGCTTGTTCTAATCACCCCTGTTCCAAGAACCGGAGAAGTTCCTTGTGCTATATTATAATTTAAAGATCCGATAGGGGTTAGAACTTCTTCAGGCACTGGCTGAGGATCAGGAGTCACGTATGTTCCCAACTCAGTAAACGTCACTCCAGCCAATTTTCCAAATGTGCCATCAAATACATCATAAACTTCTTCTCCAACAATACCCAAAAGAGTCGTTGGAGTAGAAAAAGGCTTGCCAGTTTCTGTCCCCCACATATTAGGGTTCCTTCTTTCTTCTGCATTTGTTGTATTTGTTGCAGAGACAGTGTAATCAGCCTCCAAGGGAGAGTAATTACCCCAAGCATCGTTTCCCAAAACATTGAAAGTTTCATTTGAATCAACTGCCAAACCGCTACCAAGGTCAACAGAAGATTCGGATCCAGTTATATCGGCTGGTTTATCCGAAACGAAACTGCCTAAGCTGTCTGGATTAGCTGTCAAACCATTGCCTGCGGAAGCCGCAGTGCTTGATTCAGTTGCCGAATCTGCCAAATTAGGCTTGTCAGAGCTTGCTGAGCCTACTGACTCAGTTGTAGAATCTGATTCTGAGATAAAACTACCTAGACTATCTGCATCTGCAGCCAAACCACTGCCCAGGTCAGCAGAAGATTCGGATCCAGTTCTATCGGCTGGTTTATCCGAAACGAAACTGCCTAAGTTATCGGAATTAGCTGTCAAACCATTGCCTGCGGAAGCCGCAGTGCTTGATTCAGTTGCCGAATCTGTCAAATTAGGCTTGTCAGAGCCTGCCGAGCCTACTGGCTCAGTTGTAGAATCTGATTCTGAGATAAAACTACCTAGACTATCTGCATCTGCAGTCAAGCCACTGCCCAGGTCGGTAGAAGATTCGGATCCAGTTCTATCGGCTGGTTTATCCGAAACGAAACCGCCTAAGCTGTCCGGATTAGCTGTCAAACCATTGCCTGCGGAAGCCGCAGTGCTTGATTCAGCTGCCGAGTCTGCCAAATTAGGCTTATCAGAGCTTGCCGAGTCTACTGACTCAGTTGTTTGATTAGCTGAATCTATAGGAGTCGAGGAAGCCGTCGTTTCATCTGTAGTAGTGACAGAATTAGTTGCATCCGTAAGGGGTGTGGGAGGAGCGGTCGCTACTGCTGCATCTGGTGTGCCCCCCATTATCTCATCTGTGCTCGTTGTTGGATTGGTTGATTCTGTAGAAACTGGGGTAGAAACATTCCCCAGATTAGTCAAATTATCACCATCATTTGCTGACGCATCCAAAGAATCAATAGTTGGAATATCTGAAGCGAAGTCACCTAAACTATCCGGATTAACAGTCAAACCGCTGCCCAAGTCAGAGGAAGAAGCATCGTCAGATGAGTCGTCATCAGAATCCGAAGAGAAGTGACCTAAATCGTCTGCATCAGCAGACAGGCCGCTGCCCAAATCAGAGGAAGAAGCATCGTCAGATGTGTCATCGTCAGAATCCGAAGAGAAGTGACCTAAATCATCTGCATCAGCAGATAAGCCACTGCCCAAATCAGAGGAGGCATCATTGTCAGATGTGTCATCGTCAGAATCCGAAGAGAAGTGACCTAAATCGTCTGCATCAGCAGACAGACCGCTGCCTAAATCAGAGGAATTATCATCTTCAGAATCTGAATCATTAGACGAACTGAAACTACTAGAATCTGAAAAACTATCAGAGTCACTGCTATCAGCACGAACTTGTCCTATACCAATAAATATGGAAATTAGTAAAATTAAAAAAAATAGCAATCGTTTTTTCATAAACACCTGCTCCTTTCTTTTTATACTAATTCACTGTATCATATTTCTCTTTGATTTTCTTGATTTTTCCACCATGTAAAGATATTTTAACCTCTTTGCATTCGAACTTTTATAATTGACACCTTGTCCAGTAAAAAAAGAAATCTTGCTTTTACAAGATTTCTAAGACCTATGTATGCCGATTGCAGGGTTCGAACCTGTGACCTACGCGTTACGAGTGCGTTGCTCTACCAACTGAGCTAAATCGGCGATTACCCTTTCAGTATAGCACTCTGAGAATAGATGTCAAGAAATTTTCGTCACGATAAAAAAGCCCGTCCTGAGACAAGGCTTTGATAGTCTTCCCCTTACGAACCCGCACTCTCGTAGGCATCTAAGCCCCTGTCCCATAGTTTCAAGGAAATGACAAAGAAGACAAGAGAAATTAGAATTAAACCACCGATATTAAAGAGGCCATTCTTTTCCTGCAAGAAATAGCTAGCTGGATAGTAGGCCGTAAAGGCGAAAGGCACAATAAAACTAATCAACCAACGGATAAGCGAATGGTAAATCGAAATCGGATACTTAGCAAAATCATTGAACATATAGAAAATGTAAATCAAGGCGCCTGACTGCTTGGTCCAAAAAGCGATACTGGCTGTCGCGATTTTCAAAGAAGTATAAATCAAGGTCGTAAAAGGAATACAGATTAGAAAAATCAGGAATTTGGGAAGAGTCCAAGCAATGCTAGTCACTGTTGTCGCTAGTAAAATTCCACCAACCAAAAGTTCGCCCAAGGCATCAATCTGAAAGGTCTCAACTAAGATGTGAAAGAGAGGGTTGATAGGACGAGTCAGGTATTTATCAAACTCTCCCTTTCGCACCAAGCGTTGCCCCAGGGCCCAAAGATTGTCAAAAAAGAGATGGTCCAGTCCCTTGGGAATCAAGGAAAATCCATAGATAAAGGCAATCTCTTGAAAGGTCCAACCTTCTAGTGAAGGGATGTGTTGAAAGAGCACGTTGAGAAACAAGAGGTTCAAGCCTTGGGTCAGGAAGACACCTAAAACACCAACCACAAAATCAACCTTGTATTCCATGATTTGCTTGATGTATTGTCTGATAAAAATCAGATGCATGCGCTGATATTTTTTCATACTAACCTCCTTGAATGGTGATAAATGACTGGACTCTTTTCCAAATCAACTGAGACAAGCCAACCATCACTAAAAGCCAAAACAACTGCAAGGAAAGAGCCTGAAGAATCTGACTGGTATCGTATTTCCCAACGATAATCATAACTGGAGTGTAAATCAAGGATGAAAAAGGCAAAAAGGACAGAATATTTGAAACAATCCTAGGAAAGAAAGCCAAGGGAATCAAACTCCCCGACATAAAGGCAATCAGAGAATTCTTGAGCAGATTAGAGCCCCATAGATTTTTAAACACAAAAGCTGAAAAGCCAAAGCAGATATTAAAGAAAAAATTGATCAGATAGGCTAGCGTTAAGCTAAAAAGATAAATCAAGGTTAGTCCTAAAACTTCTAAAACAACTTGCCCAGATAAGATTTTCATCAAGACAATGACACTTAAAAATGGGAGGCCGACAGAGATAAAAATCAACCACTTGGAACCAATCTCGGTGAAGAGATAAGAGGCCGCAAAGTGCACTGGTCTCAACAAGCGCATGATAATCGATCCGTCCTTGACCTCTTCTCCAATCATAAAAGAAGAATCCGACCTGGTCAAGAGATTGGTCACAAAACTCATGATGATGTAGAGGGTGATATCTGCCATACTGAAGCTTTGAATCAAAGACTCCTGCGACGAATCGAAGACTGCCTTCCAGAGATAAAAGGCCACAAAAGCTCCCATGACATCGCCAAGCCGATAGAGAATAAAGTTGACTCGATAGGTAATCAACTCCTGAATCCCTGCATTGATAAAGGGTTTATAACGTCTCCACAATTTGACCATCTTAGAGCTCCTTTCGGTAGAAGCGACGGATAATATCCTCAATATCCGTATCCACCATCTTCAAATCACGGATCTCAAAATCAGACAGGGTTTGCTTAATAATATCAGCTGACTGGTAGCGGGAACTATCGTATTGAATGTTGAGGCTATTCCCTTGTCTATCAATAGTCATATCAGGTAATCCTGCATAGTGAGAGACAAGATGACTTTGCCCTGGCACTAGTTCAAAGGAAAGAGTCTTCATCTTGCCAAAGGTTTCCTTGAGCTGGCTGACCGTTCCATCAAAAATCTCCTGCCCCTTGTCAATCATAAAAATCCGATCACAAAGTTGCTCAATATCACTCAGGTCGTGAGTGGTCAAGAAAATGGTTGTTTCTTCCTCCTGATTGATTTGGGTAATGGCCCGGCGAATGTTATCCTTGACCGAAACATCCAAACCAATGGTCGGCTCATCTAAAAAGAGAACCTTGGGATTGTGGAGCAAGGAAGCCGCAATGTCCGCCCGCATCCGTTGACCAAGCGACAGAGTCCGCACAGGGTCTTTGATAAAGTCCTTCAAATCCAAGACTTCATTCAAAAAGTCCATCCGCTTATGAAAGAGCGCGTCTGGCACATCGTAAATCTCTTTCAAGACCGTGTAAGTCTCTTGCAGAGCCAAATCCCACCACAGCTGGGTGCGTTGCCCAAAGACTACTCCAATATCCTTGACATAGTCTTGGCGATTGTCCTGCGGAATCTTGCCGTTAATTCGACAAAAACCAGATGTCGGCTTCAAAATCCCTGTCAGCATTTTAATGGTTGTTGACTTCCCAGCACCATTGGCCCCGATGAAACCTAAAATCTGCCCCTTGGGAACCTCAAAGGTTAAATCCTTGACCGCTTCAAAGGTCTGCTTTTCAGGATGAATAAAGGAGCGCAAAGCCCCCTTCAATCCTGGTTCCTTAACTGTCTTCACAAAATTTTTCTGAAGATGCTCTACTTCTATCATTGCCATACGTTTCTCAATATCCTATTATTCAATTCATGTTACAGATCATTTCCCTACTTAACTCAGGAAAATAGAATCTTATCTCCTCACTATACTACCACTTTTACTTCCAAACGAACATAGGAAATTCAAAAATAATTATCATATTTTATCACACACTAAAAAACCTACCCTTACGGGCAGGTTTCTGTTTTGTAGTCTTCAGCTAGATTATGCTTTACCTTCTGAACCGAATACGTCGATACGTTCTTCAACTGATGCTTGGATAGCTTTTACACCGTCAGCCAAGAATTTACGTGGGTCGAAGAGTTTCTTCTTGTCGTATTCTGCTTCGTTTGCTTCGTAATCGCGAGCGAATGCACGAGTTGCGTTAGCGAATGCGATTTGGCATTCAGTGTTAACGTTAACTTTCGCAACACCAAGTTTGATAGCTGCTTGGATTTGGTCATCAGGAATACCTGAACCACCGTGCAATACGATTGGGAAGCCTGGAAGAGCTTCTGTCAATTTCTTCAAGTGGTCAAGGTCAAGACCTTCCCAGTTTGCTGGGTATGGGCCGTGGATGTTACCGATACCTGCTGCCAAGAAGTCGATTCCAGTTTCAACCATTGCTTTAGCGTCTTCGATTGGAGCCAATTCACCTTTACCGATGATACCGTCTTCTTCACCACCGATAGTACCAACTTCAGCTTCTACTGAGATACCTTTAGCGTGTGCTTTTTCAACAACATCTTTAGCCAATTTAAGGTTTTCTTCTACTGGAAGGTGTGAACCATCAAACATGATAGAAGTGTAACCAACTTCGATACACTCAAGTGCATCTTCGTAGTGACCATGGTCCAAGTGAATCGCAACTGGTACAGTGATGCCCATTGATTCTACAAGGTTAGCGATCAAGTTACGAGCAACTTTGTAGCCACCCATGTATTTAGCAGCACCCATTGAAGTTTGGATAAGCACTGGTGCTTTCTTTGCTTCTGCCGCACGCAGGATAGCTTGAGTCCACTCAAGGTTGTTTGTGTTGAATCCACCAACTGCGTAACCATTGTCACGAGCTGCTTGGACAAATTTTTCTGCTGAAACGATTGCCATTCTTATCAGGCCTCCTCTTATTTTTTGTGGTTAAACCACTTACATTGTTTATTTTATCACTTTTTCACTAAAATTGCTAGTTTTTCCTGAAATTTTAAAGAATTACAGGGAGACACTCAGCCTTTTTAAGCGTCTCTATCGCAAAAAGAAAAAGCTGACCGAAGTCAGCTTACTTGATGCGGAGAGAGGGACTTGAACCCTCACGACCTAAAGCGGTCACAGGATCCTTAGTCCTGCGCGTCTGCCAATTCCGCCATCCCCGCGATTGAGTACCTTACTAGTATAACAGGACAGCTAAGGCTTGTCAAGAAAATTTTTTAGTTTATTTCAAAAAATCAACTTTCTACTCAATCAGTAAAATTGGGAAATCTAAGCGAAAATGAAGCCAAGGAAGGAACACGGAAAACTCAGTGCTGCTGAGTCGCAATAAAGACAGCCACCGTTTGGTCGGGATCGTATTTTTCAAAGTCGAAAGTGTAATCTCGATTAAGCTCACCTGTTTCTTCTGCCTGCCAAATCCTCTGCCAAGCATGAAGAATCGCTTGCGGATCCTCCTTATCCGCTTCAAACACTTGATAGGTCTGCTCAGAGGTATCAAAATCATAGACTTCCCCATCTGTCAAACGGCAGATAGAGAGACTATAGTCTCCTTTGTAATCACTGGCATAGTCATGATAGACAGCATAGACCGGCTCCCCTTGGGCAAAAGCTTCTTTCACAGCTCCCTCTTGTTCCTTCCAGAGAGCTTGGATTTTTTCTACACAATGCTCATCTTGGAAATTATTAGTACGAATATTAGCTAAAATGTTTAGAAACATCTTCTTTCCTCCTTTTGTTTTTCATTATAACATTTCTCTAGAAAAGTCGCTTAGGTCAGACAAAACTAGTCTATTTCTCCTGGCTCTTTTCTACCGCTGCTGTGACAAAGGCTGTATAAAGACCTTCAGGTCGGTTCGGTCGGCTGGAAAGCTCTGGGTGATACTGACAAGCAACGAAGAATTTATTTTCTGGGATTTCCACTATTTCGACCAAGCGATTGTCTGGTGAGACTCCAGAAAATACAAATCCAGCTGCCTCAAACTGCTCGCGGAAAGCATTGTTAAACTCATAACGATGACGGTGACGGCGCTGCACGACTTCTTGATGGTCATAAGCTGCTGCTGTCTTAGAGCCAGGCTTAAGCTTAGAAGGATAGAGCCCCAGTCTCAGCGTTCCTCCCAAGTCTTCAACATCAATCTGATCACGCATGAGATCAATGATTGGATACGGTGTGTCTGGATTGAGCTCCGCTGAGTTGGCATCTGCCAGTCCTAGGACGTGACGGGCAAATTCGACACAGGTTAGCTGCATGCCCAAGCAAACGCCCAACATAGGCACATCCTGCTCACGCGCATAGCGGATTGCCTGAATCTTACCCTCAGTTCCCCTCTGACCAAAGCCACCCGGAACGATAATTCCATCCGCACTTCCAAGAAGCTCTGCGGCGTTTTCGGCCGTTACCTGATTCGCATCAATCCAGTCAATCTTAACTTCCGCATCATTGGCATAGCCGGCATGCTTGAGCGCTTCAACAACTGAAATATAGGCATCTGGCAACTCGACATACTTGCCGACCAGAGCAATACGTACCTGCTTTTCCAGACTCATCACTTTCTCTACCATGGCTGACCACTCTGTCATATCTGCTGCCGGCACATCCAGCTTCAGATGGTCACAGACGATTTGGTCCATCTTTTGCGCCTGCAAATTAAGAGGAATTTGGTAAAGATGCTCCACATCTAGCGACTCAATGACCGCCTCCGGCGCCACATCACAGAATTGAGCCAGTTTGTTTTTGATATTTTGTCCAGCTGGCTTCTCTGTGCGGATGACCAGCATATTAGGCTGAATCCCCAGACCGCGCAGCTCTTTGACAGAATGTTGAGTCGGTTTGGTCTTCATTTCTCCAGCTGCCTTGAGATAAGGCAGGAGGGTCGTATGGATATACATGACATTGTCTGCACCGACGTCAGCCTTCATCTGGCGCAAAGCTTCTAAGAAAGGAAGAGACTCGATATCCCCCACTGTACCACCGACCTCTGTGATAATCACATCCGAGTCCGTCGTCCGTGCTGCCCGCTTGATCTTGTCCTTGAGAGCATCTGTGATATGCGGAATGACTTGGACCGTCGCTCCTAGATACTCGCCTTTACGCTCCTTGCGTAGGACTTCGCTATAGATTTTACCAGTGGTGACATTGGAGTATTTATTGAGATTGATGTCAATAAAACGCTCATAATGTCCCAAATCCAGATCCGTCTCGGCTCCATCATCTGTGACAAAGACTTCCCCATGCTGGTAAGGGCTCATGGTCCCAGGATCAATATTGATATAGGGGTCAAATTTCTGAATCGTAACCTTGAGACCGCGATTCTTTAAAAGCCGACCCAGACTAGCTGCCACAATCCCTTTCCCGATAGAAGAAACTACACCGCCGGTGACAAAAATATATTTAATTGACATACGTGCTCCTTTTCATAAAACAATTTGTTCCAGCAAGCATCACAGTTGCTGGTAACTTATCTAGAGGAGGATTTTCCATAATCTGTCTGAAAAAGAAAAATAGCTCCCTGAACACAGGAAGCTCTGACCTCTAAAAGAGGTGCCCGAACAGTATGATATCGCAAACCTAAAAAATTGTCAAATGTTTTCATTCGGTTTGCATCCATTTTCACTAATACTAATGACATGTGTTTCGAATTCTACATCAGGCATGCACTCCGCTAAATCGCGTCGAATTCCTTTCAAGATTTCCGACTTCTTATCTTAAAAATCTTTATGCTGTTTCTCACCATTCTGATAAGAATTCTGCCTGCCGATTATCATCCCTGATTTTTTTAACTTTTCGAATAAATAAAAATCTAATGATAAAACATAAGGCATTCAAGATAACAAACATATAAACGAAAGTAATCCAGTTGAGCTGGAATGGCATATAGTCCCCTGTCTGAAGAGAAGTCATAATCTGGATATTCCTTGCAGCATAGATGGCCACAGGCAGAGTGAGCAAGAAAAGCAGATTGCTGATCACAATGTAGGGGTTAAGCAGGATACGATAAACCTCTCTCTCCTCATATCCTAGCAAATCGAACATTAATAGATTCTTCATATTACCATTCAAGCCGATAAACACGGCTAAATAAATCAATAAACATCCCGTTATGACACCAATACTTTGGTTAATAATAGCACTTGCTTTGTTAGAAGTCTGACTTCTTTGAATCGTTGATAATTTTTCCTCTAGGGAGCGAACTTTTCCTTCACCTTTTTCTTGAGGCTTATTGGTAAATCTGCCATTAAAACGATCGTCAGCTTCATTTACCATAGCGGATGCTTGGTCTTTGGGAATATATATTGTCTTTAAATCAGCATTCTCCGCAAATCCAGCTATCTTTATCTGATGTTGCTTTCCCTTTACTCTTAACTCTAGAGTATCCCCAACTTTAAGACCATAATTCTCTCGCAACTCAGGGTTTACATAGACCCCCTGAGTGGGATCTAGCATTTCTCCCTTACTGCCAATCAGCTGAAACAAGTCATTTTGGCTTGTAAGCGAAAGGGCCTGATAGGCTATAGTTTCGCCTTTTATCATTAGATCAACATCGTATCTCAGATAGGTTACAGAATCTGAAGCTGACTTAGTCTCCTCCTTTTGGTAGTTATCATAGCTGACCTCATAAGAATAGTGCCGGCCTTCCTTCTGAGATTCAAGGATTTTAGAGGAGCTAAAAGTAAGAGACAAGCTTAAGACAAACATGATGCTAAATGTAACGATAGCAATCAGCAAGAGCCCTAAGGTGCTAAAATGATTTAGAGTTAGCTTAAATTTGAATTTATGCTTCATCGGCAGCTTTTGAATCATCTTCTCTATCAAACCGGGACGGATGCTTTTTCCGTCAGTCTGTTTCATCATTAGAGCCAAATCTGTCTTTCTCACTGTCAGTCCCGCCAGATAAGTAAGAGCTCCTAGGAAAAGACTTAGAAACAGGGTTCCCGTCATAACCGACTGCAGAGAAAGTCCTTTACTCAACCCTTGAACGAGATAGGTCTGGCTATTAGCAGAAAGGAGAATATCAGAGCCCCAGAAGCCCAAGACTAAGCCAAGCAAGGAACTGAGCAAGGATAAACCGCTGATTAATAGCGCATAGCTTGCTAGCACACTGGAGAAAGAAAAGCCAAGGGACATCAGCTGGGCTAGCTGCACTCGATTTCTTTGGAGCATCCCTCTGATGAATAAGGATAAAATGAGGGAGAAAATGGCTACCATGGCGACAGTAATGTTTCTGATTAAGAGTTGATTACTTTTCAAAGCTGTGAAATAATTAGCCTCATTGCCTGATAATTGCTCTCCACCTAAACGAAGTATATTGGCATCAATCGCAAAATGAACGAAGAAGAACATAAAGGAAGTGAAGATTATAATCAGAGATAGAATAGACACTATGGTCTTCTTAGCAAAAAAGTCTTTGGATAGATATTTAAACAGCAAATCCATATTAAATCTCCCAACTCATTTGATCCGGCGACAACTTCTCCATATTCATGTCGTCCCTAACAATACGACCATCTTCTAAGAGCAGTATTCGGTCAGCTGTTCTGGCAATTTCTCGATTATGTGTCGTAAAAAGGATACTGGTTCCGTAGGTTTGCTTGATAGCATGCAATAAAACAATAATGTTCTTACTATTTTCGCTGTCCAGAGCGCCTGTCGCTTCGTCACAGAATAAAACAGCCGGTTTCTTGATCACGGCTCTGGCAATGCAGACTCTCTGCTGCTCACCACCCGACAGCTGATGAGGGTATTTGTTCAAAAGCTTCTCAATTCCCAATAGCGAAGCCAATTCTTCGAGGTCCGCTGCTTCTGCGGCATACTTGCTGCCCAGCTGAATATTCTCCTCAACTGTTAGATTAGGAATTAGCATATAGTGCTGAAAGACCAAACCAATGTCTTCTCTCCTAAACTTAGCCACTGCTGATTTACTCAGCTGACCTATTTCCTTGCCTTTGTAAAAGATCTGTCCAGAACTTGGTTTCAGTAGAGAAGATAGGATATTCAGCATTGTTGACTTTCCTGAGCCACTGTGACCCAAGATTGCTACAAACTGTCCCTGATCAATTTTTAGATCCATATCCTTCAGGACATACTCATCCTCATATTTTTTGCTGATTGATTTAGCTTCTAATAGTGTTTCTGTCATAGCACGCTCCTTTTCTTTGTTTATTATACCATTTTTTGTTGAGTAATGTCTCCTATTTTGAGAAAAGCTAAGTGTACTCATTTCTCATTCTTTCAACCACGACTCTGACAAAAGAAAGAGAAAAGCATGCAAAAAAGCTCCCTAAAAACAGGAAGCTGATAGTCAGTGAGAATCAAAATTGGAAAGCCTCTTCCAGTTAATTTTCCTCAATACTAATAACATGTGCTTCAAATTCTAAATCGGGCATGCACTCTGCTAAATCGTGTCGGATTCGTTCCAAGGCTTCCAGACGCATTTCGACAGAGGTATTGGCATTCCCCTGAATGATGAAAATGGCATCCTTGGTCTCCTCATCAAACTTATAATACTCGCTGTCACGGACATCCAGCCAAGCCAAAATGCCTTTGGCATCCCGATAGACATAGTCCGTCTTGGCAACATGCTTCTCCTTGGACAAAATAGGCAGAAAAACATCTTCCTTTTGGCTTACGGTAAATTCTATCTGACCTTCAATCTTATCAAAATCATGCCCTCCAATAGCCAGTAGGGAATGCAGGGCTTCAACGTTATAAATATCAATAATGCTATTAATATGAGGGAGCGATACGCGGTGCTGGATATTGCGAATAAGAGCAGGAACCGTCGGAGGATTTTTCTTAACACTGCGACCTACGCGCTGCAGTATTTCTACATAACCTTGAATAACTGGCGACTCAAGTACCTCATCCAAGTCGCAGTCCAGAGCCCAGTCTTCCATTTCCTTTTTCTTTTTTAGAAATGAAGGAGACAGTTCTGCATGAGGATTGACATTCTTGGCAATCCCGATAACGACACTTTTTATGTCTAGTTCACCCAGACTCTTATCAAGGACAAATTTCATAGCAGCATACCTCCATCTTTTCTTTATTAAATTTTATTAGTATTCTACACCTTCCGAACTTATATTTCAAGGAATATTAAAAGAAACAAAGGATTTCGTCCCTTGTTTCTTTTGGTTGATTTATTCTTCCTCTTCTGTCTCCGTGTCTTCGTCAGAGTAGTCGTCATCTTCTTCGTTGAGTTCGACTTCTTCACCTAGATCATCTGGAGCGATTTCGTTGATTTCAGCATCGTAAGCTTCCACTTCGTTCTTCTCATCGTCTGGATTTTCCTCATCGTATGAGAGAGCTGGATCTGCTTCGTAGCCGTCCTCATCTTCTGGATCGTCATCGCTGTAGTCAATGGCATCCTCGTCGCCATCCATAAAGGCATTGACGCGTTTCTTCTTGCGTTTCTTAGGTGCGTCGTCCTCATCAGTCTCTTCCAAGGCGATGATTTCTTCATCCACTTCGTCGATAGCATACCATGAACGCAGGCCCCATTTATTATCCCCCAGCGGAATAAAGCTGCCGTCTACATTGAGTTCTGTGTAGAACAAAGGCAGAGCATCACGAATCTCACTGTTTGATTTTTCCAGATAGTTTTGAATTTCATTGACCAGATCATTAAAATACATCTCATGGTCGCGGCCGCGGGCTTCCAAAATGGCACGCGCCACTTCAATCATAGAAAGCTCACTTTTTTCCTGTCCAGCAAATACTTCTAATTCCAAAGTTGATCTCCTTTAAGATTAAGTAAAGGCTTGTCGCCCTCTTGCAATTTTTCGCTACTTTCTATTGTACGATAAATTTCTATTTTCGTCAAAAGAAAATCCAGGAAAAATCACGGAACAAGTACAAAAAAAAACTAGTGCATCTGTACACTAGTTTCAAATGATCTCATTTTGAATGATGAAGCTTATTTCACTTTCGCAGTGCTTGTAATCACTTCAACAGCTTTCTTGATAGCGATGTCGTGTTTCAGCATGTCTTCTGACAGCAATTGACGAACACGTTCCACTTCCATGTTGTAGTCTGAAGCCAATGAAGTTACTTCGGCTTCGATTTCTTCTGCACTAGCTTCAAAACCTTCTGCCTTAGCAACTGCTTCTACGACAAGGTTTGTCTTAGTGCGTGACTCGGCATCTGCTTCGTATTGCTTGTGCAGGTCTTCCTGAGTAGTGCCAGTGATTTGGAAGTACATGTCAGGTGAGATTCCTTGGCGCTGCATATTGCCCAAGAATTCATTAACAGCGCGGTGCACTTCTTCGTGGACCATTTCTGCTGGCAAGTCAACGATTTCAGCGTTTGCTACTGCTTGATCAATAGCTGCTGCTTCTACCGCATCCTTATAAGCTGTTTCCTTAGCTTCTGACAATTCTTTGCGGTACTTTTCTTTCAGCTCGTCAAGCGTTTCCACTTCTTCGTCGATATCTTTTGCAAGTTCATCGTCCAATGCTGGAACTTCTTTTTCTTTAACTTCGTGAATAGTTGTCACAAACTTAGCTTCCTTGCCTGCCAAGTCTTCTGCTTGGTAGTCTTCTGGGAAGGTTACGACAACATCCACTGTTTCACCTGCACTGTGGCCAACCAACTGCTCTTCGAATCCTGGGATGAATTGACCGCTGCCCAGTCCAAGTGAGAAGTTGTCACCCTTGCCGCCGTCAAATTCAACTCCGTCAACAGATCCAACAAAGTCAATCACAACTGTATCACCGTCAGCTGCTGGACCTTCTTTGAGAACCAACTCAGCCAAGTTGTTACGCTCACGCTCAATGCGTTCATCTACTTCAGCGTCAGTCACTTCTTTAGTAGCTTCAACAGTTACTTCCAAGTCTTTGTAAGCACCCAGCTTAACTTCTGGCTTAGTGACTACTTCAGCTTTGATGACCCAGTCTTGGCCTTTTTCCATAGACTCGACATCAAACTGAGGCTGAGCAACTACTTCGATACCCGCTTCTTTGACAGCCGCTTCGTATGCTTCTGGAAGAAGAGCGTTCAAAGCATCTTGGTAAAGGGCTTCTTCACCAAAACGTTGGTTGAAGATAGCACGTGGAAGGTGACCTTTACGGAAACCTGGTACAGCAATATCTTTTTTTACTGAGTTAAATACACGGTCCAAGGCAGGCTTGATTTTCTCTTGACTGATGCTAAAAGTCAAAAGACCGCGATTTGTTTCTTTGTTTTCAAATGATACAGACATTCTGTCATTTCTCCTTAAAATTTATTGAATACAACCCATTATAGCATAATTAGAGTTTTTTTCAAAATTATTTTTCCTTTTATCCCTTCCTGATTTTATCCTCTGTATAGGCCGCTCTGGCGCCACCGATTAGCTTGGGACGGCTGGCTAAAGCCGTGACATGGGCAGCTCCCAATTCCTTGAGAATCGGTCGGATAGGAATCTGCACGTGCTTGACATGCATACCGATAGCAGTATCGCCAATATCCAGCCCCGCCTGAGCAACGATAAACTCCACCTCAACAGGATCCTTCATGTATTGGAAAGCTGCTAGCTGACCGCTGCCCCCTGCGTGAAGAGTAGGCAGAACATTGACTATCTCCAAATCCTTCTTGTTCGCCAAGGCTCTTTCAACTACGAGGGCGCGATTGAGATGCTCACATCCCTGAACTGCTAGAAAGATACCCTTCTCTTCTAAGATATCCAGTATGGTTTTGACAATGACCTGTCCGACTTCCAGACTGGAATTCTGACCGATATGTCCTCCGACAACCTCACTAGAGGATAGACCCAGAACAAAAATATCTCCCTCGACCAAGGCAGCTTTGTCCAAAACATCTAGAACAATCTGACGAGTTTCCGCTCCAATCTTAGCTAAGTCCATGTCTCACCTCGTTTATTTCACTGTGACTGTCTTTTTCAAACTCTCTGGGAAGGCCTTGTAAAGAGCAAAACCGACCGCTAAACCAAAAGCATTCTGCATAAAATTACTTAAGATTTCGGCTAGGGCAGCCCCGACACCATTCATGATACTACCAAAGAGGGCGTAGCCGCCGACCATAGCTGCTGCAGCCAAGACCAGCCCAAGGTAGCGTTTCTTACCCTCAAAGCCAGCAAAGAAACCTTGAAGTCCGTGGCAAATCAGACTGAAAATCATCCATTGGGGATAGCCGGCAATCATATCAATCAAAAAGCCCGAAAGTCCTCCGACAATAGCCGCTTCCTTGCGGCCAAAGTAGAAGGCTGTAAAATAAATCCCTGCATCCAGCAGCGTCAAAAACCCTGTCGGAGTCGGGATTTTTAAAAAATTCCCCAAAACCACAGACAGAGCTGTGATGAAAGCTAAGATAACTAATTTTTTAACTTGATGATTTCTCATACTGAACTACCCCATATTGATCTGAGCGCTGAATCGCTCGGTAAACAAAATCTTTAGACAATTGAACTGCTGCAAGTGGAGACTTACCTAGAAGAAGCTGACTGGCAATGCTGGAAGCAAATGTGCAGCCCGCTCCGGTATTGTTGCTGGCCAGCACTGGCGATTCCATAATCTCAAACTCTCGACCGTCATAGTAAACATCCACCGCTCGCTCCTTGCTTAAGCGATTGCCGCCCTTAATCACCACATGCTCAGCTCCCAAATCATGGAGCTCCTTGGCTGCAGCCTGCATATCCTCAAGAGTTTTGATTTCTTTTTGGGTCAATAGCTGAGCTTCTGCCAGATTTGGCGTGATGATGCTGACATAAGGGAAAAACTTGATGATTTCCTCTCTCAGCGCACTGACTTCCAAGTCATGATTTTCCTTGCAGACCAGAACAGGATCCAGAACTACTGGTATATCCGCATGCTGCTTGACAAAAGCCAGAGCTTGCTCTGCTATTTCCAGATTGGGTAAAAGTCCTATTTTAATAGCAGAAAAAGGAACATCCTTGAGACTGGCTAACTGCTGGGCAAAAACTTCTTCCTCAACTGGAAGAACCTCAAATCCCTTATCAGTCATAGCCGTCAGGCAAGTCACAGCTACGAAACCATGCAGGCCATTGACCGTATAGGTAGCCAAATCAGCGTGCAGTCCGCCGCCGCTGAAAATATCATTGCCCGAAAGGGCTAAAATCAACTTATTCTTCATAACGAATCTCCTTTAGATAGAGGCCGTTTGGATCGGCCGTTGGTCCTGCCAAATGGCGGTCTTTCTCCGCTAAAATCCTCTGAATCTGCTCCACCGGCATGCGCTTATTGCCAATCTTGAGCAGGGTACCGACCATATTACGGATCTGCTTGTAAAGAAAGCCATTGCCCGAAAAAGTAAAGACTAGAAAATTACGCTCTGCATCGTAGCGGACCTTAGCCTCGGTAATAGTCCGAACCTTGTCTTCCACACTGGTCCCTGAAGCCGTAAAGCCTGTAAAATCATGCGTCCCCTCTAGCTGAGCAATCGCCTCTTCTATCAGACCCAGCTCCAAAGGATAAGGATAATGCGTAGCATAATGGCGCATCATAGGATTTTTAGGCCGGCCAATGTCCACCAAAAATTCATAGGTCTTGCTGTGCTTATTGTAGCGAGAGTGAAAATCGTCCGACACCCGCTCTACCCTGATAAAATCAATATCTTCCGGCGTCTGCGTATCCAAGGCGAAACGAAGCTTTTCTTCATCCCGCTCTTCTGGTAAATCAAAATGCAGGACTTGTCCTAGAGCATGGACACCACTGTCGGTCCGACCCGCTCCATGAATCACCACAGGCTGGCCTTTATTGATACGGGTCAGGGTCTTTTCAATCTCTTCCTGAACGCTTCTGGCATGGGGCTGTCGCTGAAAACCAGCAAAGCCATAACCATCATAGGAAATAATCGCTTTATAACGTGTCATGTGTTTATTTTAGCAGGAAAAAAGGCCCCCAGCAAGCCCTAAAAGCAGGAACTGTCTGGGGACAGATTTTTATGAAAATACCGTATAAGAATTTGGGATAATCTGCACTTTGACTTGCCATTATGCAACAAAACAACCCATATGAATCAGACTGTCAGTGACGACACAAACAGAGCAAATTCAAATGGGTTATTGATTGCATATTGCTAAAGATCCTTATTTGTAGTTACACATGCAGCAAATCTGACACCTTTTCTTAGGAACCCCAAATGGAGTTTTCATCCATAAAGCTGTTGGTGTTCTTGAGCAACTGCGTAAAGACAGCATACTTGAAGTCCTTGGTTGCCCGTTCATCGACACGAGACTTCTTCAGATCCTTGTCAACAGCTTCTGCAAAGCCAGCTTTCAACTCTTCATAAGTGTGATAGACTTTTCCGTTGACAGTCACTGGCTTAATACCTGAGGTTTGTGCTTTATCCACAACTTTTCTGAAGTAAGCTTTCTTGAAGTCTTCCATTGTTTCAAATTCGCCTTCAGAAATTTGCTTGATGATAAAGTTATCGCTCAAACCAGTCACCCCTTGCTCATTGGCTGTCTTACGGTGTTTATTGGAAGCATAGCTTACAAAGCCTTTTTCATAGCCATAGTAACCCCAGATTCTGAAGGTATTATGCTTGAACATCAAGGCTCCTGGCGCCCCAGTATTGTTTTGACCACCACCATAAATACCTGTCATAAAGTCGATCGCAATGTAACTAGAGTCATAGTCAGCAGGATTATAGGTTCGATTGTCAACCGCACGGTTAGACAGCAAGCCTTGATCAACCAAGTCCTCTACAGATGAGACTGACATGGCCGCTTTCTCCTCTGCCGTCAAGTCTCTTACGACGTCGTATTGGGTTCGAGGATCCACAACTTTCGGTTCAACCTTCTTGAACCATTTGGCTGCTGCTTCATTTCCTTTGGCAACAACGGCTTGTCCCTCAAGGTAATCCAGCAGCATGAGGGTATCATTATATCCCTTCATGTAATGGTCGATGTCTGCTCGGTTCTTGAAGAGACTTGGCGAGCTATTGAAAATGAGACTGCCATTATTTGGACGATCAAAGGCCATATTGAGACCCAAAGCACCCCAACCTGGCTGATCAGGAACAGGTGATTGGAGCAGACCTTGGGCATAACCTTCTGGTCCGATACCTTGTCGTCTGCCATGTCCGCCCAGATAAATATCTCTGTCATTGACGTGGGTGAGCTCATGGGTAAAGACGGACACACCGTATTCTGTCAAGAGGTCAAAGGCCTCAAAGTTAACACGGATTGAACCGGCAGCATGGGCGCCATAGCCATTTGACTTGTACCAGCCACCAGCTCTGCCGCCAACTAGGTTAAAGAACTCGCGGGATGGTGCATAAGGATTGCCCTTATTATCATTTCCGTTGACATCAATCCAGCCACGTCCCTCTACATCAAAACCATCCCATACAGCTGTTACATTTTGCTTGACCATTCTGGACTTGATATCATCTGAGAGCAGTTTGTACCAAGTGTCTACGTGATTTCTATGCTGGGTCGCTACTTCCTTGATGCGCGCATTAAATCGTTCATCCGACCATGACCGGCGCTTGTCTCTGTTGACAAAGGCCATGGTGCTATAGTTTGACAGAATAGCTAAACGTGTATTCTTCAGAGTCAAAAGCGGAAGGATATAGTTGCTGAAGTACTCAGAGTTGAGGTTATCAAAGACGCGATACTTAGCAGACTTAATCTCCTCGACTTCGGACTGGCGTTCTTCAAACTGAATAAAGCCTCGAGTTGCATCCTTGAACCAAGAATCCATGTCCGCAAAGTCAGTCAGCAGGCGACGGTTGTAATCCAAGTAAGCCACCAAATCACTAGACTTGGACTCAGCCTTCAACTGACGCGCAAACATATTGACATTGTCTGCCCCTTTTAGTTGATTTTCTGTCGAACGACCAATCTTAATCAAGCGATCCAGCAATGGCACTTTTTCACCATAGAAGTCTGGTTTGAAGAGCACCAGCTCCTTGAGGTTATAGTCGCCAAACTTGAGATCGTAATAACGGTTGAGGTAGGTCAGACCTAGCATGATAGCGGTCTTGTTCTCTTCGATTTTAGCTTTCAGAGCTTCGTTGGCTGCTGGATTGTCAGCATGGAATCTTGTCCATTCATTGGCCAGGAGCTTACCAAGCATATCCTGCAAGTTGGCTTTCACCTCAGCTAGAGATTCATCCAAGAAGAGGCGCTTCACTTTGTTGACCTTGTCATTATCATTAGGCAGACCAACAGAACGATAGACCTCATCACTGTACAGGTCAAAGCTCTTCAAGCTCTCAGTCAGCTGAGTCAGCAAGTCTTCTTTGACTGCCGTTGAGTGATTTGGAGTATAGACTGTACCAAGCTCTGCAATCTGATATTCCGGCAGAGCCGTCTGTTCAAATCGTGCTTGATTTTGAAGATTGTAGATAGTCTTGCTTCCATCTTCAAAATGAACCAAAATCTTATCCGCATCCGTTCCGCCAGCAACAAACTGATTGCCCTTCAGCGCTTGAACAGATAGAACTTTCTTAGTCAACAGGTCGCCCGCCTTACCAGCATCCACCAGCTTATTGGCTTCATGAATCAAGAACTCTTGATTGTAGAAAGGCATAAAGCGCTCTAGATTTTGATAAAGCTGTTCATTTTCTGCCTTGTAACCTGCCTTATCTTGATAAGTACTTGTTCTCAGGATAGCAGCATTTAGCTTCTCAGTTGTTACTTCATTGGCGCTGCTTTGTTCAAGAGCCGTAATCCGATAGCTCTTGACTTTTTGCTCTGCTTCAGCTTCTGTCAAGCGACGGAACTTGGCATCTTTTCCTGTCTTGGTTCCAGAGCTTTGTCCCTGAACACCAAAGAGGTTTTGGAGTTTTTGTCCCATCCAAGCATCAGTAATCTCATTATCTGAGCTAAAGAGCTCTTTTCCGTTCACTACTGTAGCATAGCTGACAGTGTCATTGATAGTTCCATACGGCCAAATGGAAGCAGCGATACCAGCCGCATTTCTTGAGCCCGCATCCTCTAACTTACCTTTGGCAACGGACTGAGTCAGCTTGCCCCAATTCCCCCAGCCTGCACCTGAATAGTTAGTGAAGTTTTGAGCGACCAGCATACCTGCATTTTGACCACTCTTAACCCAAATATCTGCTTCGACATAAGCTCGGCTTACTAAGGACATGGCGTTGGTTCCTGCAATACCGGCTGTAACAGAGTTTCCACCCTTGGACTTAATCTGACCCTTAAAGGAGACATTTTCAACTCGAGATTGGCCTTCTATATTGTTAACCAGACCAGCAATATGATCTCTTCCTTCCAAGTATCCTTGGACATTGACGTTTTCGATTACTCCTTTATTCTTCAAGCGAGCAGCAATTGTGGCAATTGTATCACCCGCTTGCGAATCTGGATAAACCATATTGACTCGCTTAAAGTCAATATCCTTGACCGTTCCGCCAGTAATCGTATCAAATAGAGGATGCGCCAAGTCTAAAATTGCATGGCGTTCGCCATTTTGACCACCAATCAGCTGACCTTTGAATTCACCTTGCAGGTAAGATTTGCTGTTAGCTGGTTTGTCAATCAGCTTGGCACTGATACTGCGGCCAAGAATAAAGGTTCCAGAAGGATCTTCCTTGATGCCGTCCAAGAGGTCTTGGAAGTCATAATAGACATTCCCTTCACGCTTCTTGGCCTTTTCCAGATAGAAATCAAAGCTGTTTTGAAGACCAGTTGCGCTTCTTTGCAGCAAGTCTGGCAGCTGAGCCTGGATCTTAAAGACAGGCTGGTTATTAACGACCACTTCCTCAATAGAGGTAACCGGCAGGACAGTATCCTTGAACTGGTCTGATGTAAAGTGCAGGTAATATTGGTCCAGATTTGCTGGTTTCTCAGCCAGAGTAGGCATCAATTTTGTCTGGCCATTTTCAACCTTCATCAAGGAGACATTAGTGATGGACTTGAGCTCCACCTTCTTCAGGTCAAGCTGGACTGTCTCTTGAGCTAATTCCTGACTTTCAGGCCCATTTCCTAAGTCATAGGACAGAGTCGTCTCAATCTTATACGGTGTATAGTAGTCCAAACCACTGAAGCTAGCAGTCAACTGGCCTGCCGTCAAGTTCTGCTCTGCTATCAGCTGGCCATCCTTCTTCAGACGAACATGAGCACTAGTAAAGGCTTGATCTCTGTCCGTCAGCTGGTATTGAATCTGAACTGATTTCTGCAATTCATCCTTCTTAACCGCTGAAACAGTCAGAGTTGGTGCTGCTTTAAGAGCCAATAAGTCGGCCAAAGCCTGCTTAAGTTGGTTGACACCCGCATCTACTTCATCTTGACTTGACGAAGTTTGATAAACCGTCGCAGCCATATTCTTAATTGCCTGCAGCTGCTGATAGGATTGATTAGTGTAAACTGCAGGATCCACAGCTGCTGCTAAAGCCAGCTGCTTGCTCAATTCTTCTTTATTGATGCGAGCCTTGCTACCTCGAGTGACCACTGTATCAACTACTTCATGCAAGATTCTTTCAGTTGTTTGTGGCTCCGATATGCGATTACCATCCAAGACTTCATAGCTGGTTACAATTTCTTTTTGTCCTGGAGTTCCATCGACAGTGGTCTCCTCATCAAGATACTTGCTATGATCTGTCTTGTTGACAACTTGAGGTTCAATCGTTTCTAGCTTGATGTCTGTATGCAGACTAGGCTGTTCTGGCTGAACTGTTGACTCACCATTAACGCCACCTGTGTATTCTGGCAAAGCTGGCTCAACTGGAGCCACGTCACTAACTGTAGCTACTGGAGCATCATAGACTGGATTGTCTGCTTGAACTGCCGATTCGCCGTTAACGCCGCCTGTATATTCTGGGAGGGCTGGCTCAACCGGAGCCACGTCACTAACTGTAGCTACTGGAGCATCATAGACCGGATTGTCTGCTTGAACTAGCGATTCGCCATTAACTCCGCCTGTGTATTCTGGGAGGGCTGGCTCGACTGGGGCTGTGTCTCCAACTGTACCAACTGGAGCAGTATAGACTGGAGTTTCCGCTTGAACTAGCGACTCACCGTTCACAGCACCGCTGTACTCTGGCAAGGCAGGTTCTTGTAAACTTTCCCCTTTTGCCGTTTCTATAGGTGGATTTGACGGCTGAGGAGCTGGACTAGGATTTGGAGTTGGAGCTGGAGTTGGAGTTGGAAGATTCCCTATCTGGCCAGAATCACTTTCATCAGGATTCAGCTGATACTGCAACCCTGCCTGAGCAGCTCGATCAATAGAATCAGAATCCTCTTTTGCAGCTTCTGATACTTCTGCTTGCGCTTGAGCCTCTTGACCAGCCGGCAGAGAGGTTGTCTTGGTCTCTGTCAAAGTACGCAAATCAGAAGCTGTAAAGTAACCGATATAGTTATAGCCTGCAATGGTCACATCCGCTTCAGAGACTGCTGACGAAACCGCAACTTGACGATTATAAGAAAGCAATTCCCGATTTTCTAGCGCAAACGCTTGAGGAGACTGTAACACAGTTTGTCCCAAGCTACCTAGCAAAAGCACTCCTAGTAACTTACCAGATTTCTTTCGTGAGAATACCAAGACAGCCAAAATAGCCGTTCCTGCAAATAAGCTGAGAAGCGGCTGACCAGTATTTCCTGTACTCGGCAAGACAGCTTGCCCAGATTTCTTTCGATAAATCAGGTAATAATTTTCCCCCGTTTGCAGATTTTCAGGCAGACCTTTCTTAATCAGACCTTTTTCCTGCTCTGTTAGCTCTTGCTCTTCAACATAAGTATAGTGAGCAGTCGCACCGCCTCCAACTTCATCCGCAGCAACAGTCAAACTGGACAAAGAGCTCCCAAAAATCAGAGCTGCAATGGCAACTGAGCCCACACCGACAGACAATTTGCGAATCGAATATTTCTGAATTCGCTCCTGCACTTTTTCAAAACGTTTCACTTTATAAATCCCCTTTTTCCTAAAATGTATAAAGCTAATCTCCCAATATCTCTCTAGCAGACTCCTCAGCAGGCTAAAAAGATGCGTTTTATACATATAGTATTATCATATATCTTTTAGGAAATTTTTACAATAGATTTTACTTAAAAAAACAATTAATTTTTGTAAAAGTAAATAGAGAAAATCTCTTTACGCTTTTTATTGTGAATTTCTTTTAATTAAAAGGCTGATTAGAGCTGCTCTCTTACTTGACTACATTTGCCAAATGTCCTTCTAGAAAACATAAAAAGAACAGCATTAGGCTGCTCCTTTTTATATGATTACAAATCTTCCAAGGCATCTTTCATTTTGTCGAAGAAGCCTTTTTTCTTAGGATTGACCGAGATATTGCCAGCTTCCGCAAATTCTTTGAGGGCTGCTTTTTGACGGTCGTTGAGGCCAGTCGGCGTCACAACATTGACAGTTACATACTGATCCCCCATGCTTCCACCACGCAGACTCGGTGCTCCCTTGCCACGCAGACGGAAACGTTTCCCAGTCTGTGTTCCTTCTGGGATATTCAGCTCCACATCCCCGTGAACAGTTGGAATATCCACACTGTCACCAAGAGCTGCTTGGACAAAGTTGAGATTGAGGTTGTAGTAAATGGTAGAGCCATCTCGCTCAAACTTGTCACTCGGCTCAACTTGGACCACAACATAAAGATCACCATAAGGGCCGCCATTAAAGCCTGCTTCACCTTGACCAGACAGACGGACCTGCTGACCAGTTTCCACACCAGCTGGGATTTTCACCTTAACGCTGTGAGCCTGTTTTTCATGACCCGTTCCGTGACAGGTTTCACAAGGACTTTTGATTTCTTTTCCTCGGCCATGACAGACATCACAGGTCACTTGCCGACGCATCATGCCAAGCGGTGTCTGGGTATCAACATTGATGACACCTGAGCCATGGCAGCGACCACAGGTAACAGGGCTAGTTCCTGGCTTAGCACCAGACCCGTCACAGGTACGACAAGTCGCTTCGCGGTTATACTTGATTTCCTTCTCAGCTCCGAAAATCGCTTCTTCAAAGCGGAGATTTACACGATACTGAAGATCATCCCCTTGGCGCGGAGCATTAGGATTACGCGAAGCGCCACCACCAAAGAAGCTGGAGAAGATGTCTTCAAATCCGCCAAAGCCGGAGCCATCAAAGCCACCGAAGCCGCCTGCACCACCGCCAAAGCCACCATTAGCTCCCGCTGCACCGTATTGATCATAGGCTGCCCGCTTTTGCTCGTCGCTCAGCGTTTCATAAGCCTCTTGGACTTCTTTATATTTGTCCTCCGCCCCAGCTTCCTTATTAATGTCGGGGTGGTACTTTTTAGATAATTTCCGATAGGCTCTCTTGATCTCATCCTGAGAAGCATTCTTAGAGACACCTAGACGGTCGTAATATTCTGTATTGTTCATGTAAGATACCAAGACCGTAAAATTCGACTGAAAAATAGGAAATCAGGCGACGGAGCGATGCCCCTAGGCTGATTTCTCTTTTTTCCGAAAATTTAGGTCGGGTTCAGTTCCTTTCTTTAAATTTTAGAAAATATTGATCAGAGGGTATTTTCAAATTCATGCTTCATTTCAGCAAACTCTTCTTCTGATAAAGTGAATATCAAGTCCTCTTCCGAATATTGATTCCGTTCTTTAAAATAGTTGTCAGCATTATCTACCAAACCTAGACTAAGAAGCACTTTTCTCGCAAACTCTTGATGTGCAAAGCCAACAGCCGTAATGATGTTCTTATTTTGCAGGACCGCTTTAGCTTTGAAATTCTCCCGTGGAAGAAATTCAAAATAGTCAAAGAAGTTTTGCCAAATCCCACCAGTAAATTTAGTGTCCTTCAATAAACCTGCTTTCGCCAATAAAATGGGCGCTGAGGAAATAGCTGCAATTAAAACTTCTTGCTGCTTCAAACTTCTTAGGAAAGAAATCAATTTTTCATCATGCAGAGTAGGGACAATATTTATCATTCCTGGCAAAATGACACAAGAATAGTCTTCGATAACTACTTCATCCAGTGTTCCAGTAGGTTGACAGGGAAGTCCATCTTCCGATCTTATAACATTTCTATCTGTACCAACATAATCAACCTCAACACCAAAAGATAGCCCTAAAGTACTGGTCAGACCAACTACTTCATAAAGTGAAAAATTAGGATAAATTAAACAGAGCACTTTCTTCATCAGCGTCACCCTCTAGTTTAGCGAAAAACAGAGGCTGGGTTGCAACCTCTGGATTTCTTCCTATCATTACGACGTGAAATTTTCAAAACAATATTTTTTGAAAAATTTTTGACGCGGTAGCTGATTGGATTTTAGGTTCGTCTTTCAGACTCCCAAAAATCCTAATCATCCTCGCGGGGGTTCGACTACGAACTAAAAACTTTCAATTTTTAGTTCTGTCTCACCGCCTATTTCTCAGTAAACTCTCCGTCTACAACATCGTCGTCTGCTTTAGTTGAGCCCGCGTTTTCAGCTCCTTCTGCTCCTGCTTGGGCTTGTTGAGCCGCAGCAGCTTGTTCATAGAGTTTCACTGCCAACGCTTGAGCTTTTTCGTTGAGAGCTTCCAATTTCGCTTTCATGTCGTCCAAGTTATTATCTTCTTGCGCTTTCTTAAGTTCATCAAGAGCAGCTTGGGCAGCGTCACGCTCTGCGTCGAAGCCTTTGCCTTCTGTTTCCTTGATAGTCTTTTCAGTCGCAAAGATAGCTTGGTCAACTTCGTTACGAAGGTCAACTTCTTCTTTACGTTTCTTATCTGCTTCAGCATTCGCTTCTGCATCCTTCATCATACGGTCGATTTCTTCGTCAGTCAGGCCGCTGTTAGATTGGATAACAATGTGTTGTTCTTTTTGAGTTCCAAGGTCTTTAGCCTTAACAGATACGATACCGTTCTTATCGATGTCAAAGGTTACTTCGATTTGAGGGATTCCACGAGGAGCTGCTGGGATATCTGTCAATTGGAAGCGCCCCAGAGTCTTGTTATCTGCTGCCATTGGACGTTCACCTTGAAGAACATGGATATCAACGGCTGGTTGGTTGTCTGCTGCTGTAGAGAAGACTTGTGATTTAGAAGTTGGGATTGTTGTGTTGCGGTCAATCAGCTTAGTGAAGACACCACCCATTGTTTCGATACCAAGTGACAATGGTGTTACGTCAAGAAGTACAACGTCTTTGACATCACCAGTGATAACACCACCTTGGATAGCTGCTCCCATAGCAACTACTTCATCAGGGTTCACTGATTTGTTTGGCTCTTTACCAGTTTCAGCCTTAACAGCTTCCACAACTGCAGGAATACGAGTTGAACCACCAACCAAGATTACTTCGTCGATTTCTGACAAGCTCAAGCCTGCGTCAGAAAGAGCACGGCGAACTGGTTCTTTAGTGCGCTCTACCAAATCACGAGTCAAATCGTCGAATTTAGCACGAGTCAGAGTCATTTCCAAGTGGAGAGGTCCTGCGTCGCCAGCTGTGATAAACGGCAAGCTGATTTGAGTAGAAGTCACACCTGAAAGGTCTTTCTTAGCCTTTTCAGCTGCATCTTTCAAACGTTGAAGCGCCATCTTGTCATTTGACAAGTCGATGCCGTTCTCTTTCTTGAACTCAGCTACCATGTGATCGATAATCTTTTGGTCAAAGTCATCACCACCGAGTTTGTTGTCACCAGCAGTTGCCAATACATCAAAGACACCATCACCCAACTCAAGGATTGAAACGTCAAAGGTACCACCACCTAAGTCAAAGACCAAGATCTTTTCTTCTTTATCTTGTTTGTCAAGACCATAAGCAAGGGCTGCTGCAGTTGGTTCGTTGACGATACGTTCTACTTCAAGACCAGCGATTTTACCAGCGTCTTTAGTCGCTTGACGCTGTGCATCGTTAAAGTAAGCCGGTACTGTGATAACCGCTTTGCTGACTTTTTCACCAAGATATTCTTCCGCGTAGCCCTTCAAGTATTGCAAAATCATAGCTGAGATTTCTTGCGGAGTGTATTCTTTGCCGTTAGCAGCTACTTTTTCAGATGTTCCCATTTTTGATTTGATGGAAATGATTGTATCTGGGTTTGTCACTGCTTGACGTTTTGCCGCATCACCAACGATGATTTCGCCATTTTTGAATGACACTACAGATGGCGTTGTACGATTTCCTTCTGGGTTTGCAATGATTTTGCTTTCAGTTCCTTCAAGAACCGCAACTGCTGAGTTTGTTGTACCTAAGTCAATACCGATAATTTTAGACATGTTTTTTTCTCCTTAAATTTTATATTCTATTTTCTTTTTAATACTCTTCTTAGGTGGCGGCGCCGTCAGAGCTTGACTTTATCAATCTCTTTGACTAAACTTTGAGCATAAGGTCTCAAAGTTTGCGCGAATAGCGCCACGGCGAAGAGTATCGTCTTTGGTTCGCTTCGCTTACTATTACAAAGCCGAACATTTTTTTATCTTTCTTCATAGTTTATTGTCGTTTCGGACAAGTCTTACGCAGCAACTGATTGGCAGTTCACTTCGCAAATATTAGTGACTCGCCTAGTTGTAAACCACCACCATAGCCGGTCTAAGGATCCGGTCATGAAGTTTGTAGCCTTTTTGGAAGACCTGCGCTATAGTGTCAGCTGGGTGCTCATCGTCAGCTGAAACTGTTTGAATAGCCATGTGATAGTTATGGTCAAAAGCTCCGTCAGCTGGGATTTCTTCAATGCCCTCTTCTTTGAGAGCATGAATCAAGCTTTCCTGCACCATTTCCAGTCCCTTTTTGACATCATCTGTCAGACCTTCAACTGCAAGCGCGCGCTCCAGATTATCTATCGAAGGCAAAATAGCTTTTGCCAAGTCCTGACTGCGGTATCTTTGCAGCTGCTGGCGTTCTTCATTTGCTCGGCGCTGGATATTCTGCATTTCTGCATGAGCACGGAGATATTTGTTTTCAAAATCTTCTGCCCGTTCATTAGCTAGTTCTAATTCTGATTTTTCAGGGCTTGCTGATTCAGCTTGTTCAGCTGTTTCTACAGCTTCCTCTTTTACTTCCACATCTTCTGGATGTTCTTCTTGCTTATGTTTTGCCACAAGGCACCTCCTTTTTAGGAATATTTCTATTATATTTAATGGACTTCATAGTGATTGCTGCTCAGATAGCGGTAGAAGTCGGTTAGTTTCATAGTCAGCACGCGGTTAACGACATTCATCTGACTGACCAGCCGTTGGTAGTCAAGATTGACCGGACCGACAACTGCCAGCACTCCAAAGCCTCGATAAGGAATCAAGAATTTGCTGGAAATCAGCGTCAAATCAGCCAAACAGCTTTCTCTACTGTCTGCCACGCGCACGCTTTGCATCTGATCTTCGGCCAAACTGTCGCGAATTTCAAAGGCTACTTTTTGTGGGTCATCAAAAAACTGATAGGCCGTCAGATCTGAGAATTCCAAGAGCTGAACCTTGCCAGACAGAATCACATTTTCCTTGAAAATATCACCAAAGATGTGCTCAAAGAGCTGGATGACATTGTCCGTCGTGGTGAAATAGCGCTGGATAATCTGCGGAATTTCCGTCCGAATCTTGTAATGGATGTCCAGCACTGTCTGTCCCAAGAACCGCTCCCTTACTAGGCCTTTAAGCCTATCCAGGTCTTCTCTTAGGAAGTTGCGCGGAATCATAAACTGACTGGTAATGGTATTGGACTCATCCAAGGTGAAGACCGCCAGAGCCGTGTGCTGACTGAGCACAACGATGTCAAAAGCTGTCAAACGCTGCCGACTGGGTTCTACATCCAGTGCAACAACTGTGCATCCACTGAGCTTGGTTAAAAGGTCCGCTGCCTGTTGAAGAATGTCCTCCAAGTTGAAAAACTCATGATCAAAGGCTTTGATAACCTCATAAAGTTCATTCTCAGCGAGACGATCAAAGGACAGAGAATGCTTGACAAAGTACTGAAAACCAGCCACGCTAGGCTTACGGCCGCTAGACGTATGCGCCTTTTCCAGAAGCCCCTGCTTTTCCAAAGCCGCCATATCGTTTCGGATAGTGGCACTGCTGGAATTGATGGAATCCTGCAGGGCTTTGGAGCCGACCGGCTCGTGAGTCTTGGTAAAGATATCAATAATCAAATTCAAAATCTCATTTTGACGCTCCGTGACCACGGCATCACCTCCAATCAAGATTCTGCTGTCGATTAGCACTCAACCACCTCGAGTGCTAACTCATGATTCTATTATACACTCTTCTACTCCAAAGTCAAGACAAAAACTCAAAAAATTAGCACTCTTTTTACAAGAGTGCTAAAAATCAGTCTGGCGACCTAGATTAATCCTCCAGGATTTGCAAATGGCGCATCAAATAGAAAGAAATTCCTGCAAAAAGAAGCAACCAAACTAGCAAAGCCAAAAATTCTCCGCTCCACAAATGGAAATGAGACCAATCTTTCATATAACTACTAAAGAGGCCCATAAAGCTATAACGCAGCACCTTAAATAAATCCTCGCTCATATTTGAAAACATAGGAATAAATGCCGCCAAGAGCATAGCCGGAACACTAAGAGATTGTGCCATAACCTGATTTTTACAAAACAGACCAACCATTAAAAAGAAGAAAATTAAGACCAGCATGGTCAATAAGAGAACCAAACTATAGCTGAACAGATGATGAGAGAGCTTGGCTCCCACCAAAAGTGGGGTAATGACGATATAAAAAATCCCAATAATCGCTGGCCAGATTAAAGCTGAGAGAATGTATTGACCAGCTGTCACACCAGCCAAGCGCAAACTTTGCAAATTATGTTTTTCTCTTTCCTCAGCTAGGATGATGATGATAGGTGTTCCAACAGACATGGCTAGAGAGAAAGGCAGAGAGAGCGTAAGCAACATAATAGCTAGTTTATCCACTCCAATTTCCTTACCTGCTCCATTCAGAGAAAAAATAAATTTATAGAGAAAAATGAGGAAAATCGGCATAAAAACCTGCAATAGAATACTTTTATTAGCTAGTGTCACTTGACCTCTCAGCCAAATCATACCTTTGAATTTATTAGACATTTAAGGTACCTCCTGTCAACGTGATGAAAACATCTTCCAAAGTTGGTTCGCAGGAATGAATACTGATAACATTGGACAAATCCAAACCACCTTGCAGTTCATCAAAGGTAACTGTCTTCGTCGTCAAATCTACATATTCTAAACGAACCTTCTTATCTGTATTATACTTTTGGATTATCTCATGCGGACTGCCTACTTCGACTAGTTTTCCTTTACTTAGCAAGGCCAAGCGATCACACAAAAGAGTAGCTTCCTGCATATCATGAGTCGTCAGAAAAATAGTTGTCCCCTGCGCTTTTAGTTCCAGCAGCAATTCGTGAATGGTGCGAGAGGTTGACGGATCCAAACCACTGGTCGGCTCATCCAAGAAGAGCAATTTAGGTCGATTAATCAAGGCACGTACCAGTAACATGCGCTGCTTCATGCCGGTAGATAGTTTTTCAGCCACCTTGTTGCGGCTATCATAGAGTCCCACTTTCCGGAGAAGTTCATCGACTTCTGTCATCTTAACACCAAAGAGCATAGCATAGGCCTTGAGATTCTTATAAAGTGACATCTTTTCATAAAAACCACTGCCATCGCTGACAATCCCAATCTGCTCCAGCACTTCTGCCTTTAAATCCTCAACCGGTGCAGACAGCACATGAGCTGTCCCAGCATCTGCAGACAACTGACCAGTCAAGATATTGATAGTCGTCGTTTTACCAGATCCAGATGGTCCTAGGAAGCCAAAGATTTCTCCCTCTCGGATGGAAAAATCGATTCCTGCTAAGGCTTCTTGTTCCTTGAATTTCTTTTTCAAGCCTTGCACTTCAATAATGGTCTTTTTCATTGTTTTCCTCGCTTTCACAACAGTATTTAACAAAACTGCAATCAGTCTTTCAGTTCCTGCCTCATTTTCCAAAAACGCAAGGCAATATGGACCAGTTGGCAGAACAGAATGAGCAATATGACACAGTCTATTGCTAAGACTGACTTGAATAATAGACTTGCTTTCAAACTTTTCTGGGAAATATCTAGAATGAGATAGGTAGTGACACACAAAACCATAATAGCTGGCAAAAATCGCCATATAAGCAAACGCTTGACCATTTCTAGCTTAGACCATGCGTCATTATAGATTTCAAGATCGCTGTCTGCATCAAGCTGAGAAACCGGCTTGCGGAAATAAGAGAACTGATTAAAGTTTGTAATATGCTCCCAGCCACAATCCTCAAACAGTTGATAATAGGATTCTTGCTCCGCCTTCTTTATGGGGCGAAAATCCAATTGATAGGCCACGTCCTGAGGCGGACAGGATTCAAAGGTATAGCGAACTGCAACAAGAAAGGGAGAATAACTTACTTTCTTCAATCTCCAGCCTTGGCTGTGCATTTTTTTAAAATAAGCTGCTTCTCTGTCATAGTCTGCAATGGTAAAGATTTTATAGACAATCTTCTTTTCCATCAAACTTCCTCCTTACTATTGCGGTAAAGGCGCTCAATCCGCTGGATTTCCAACTCTAAAATCTGTCTTCCAAGCTCTGTGATAGAATAGAGTTTTCTCTTTTCTTCCTCACGAACAAAGGCAATCAGACCATCTTTTTCCATCTTTGCCAAGGTTCCATACATGGTTCCAGGGCTGATAGATAGCTGTCCTTCTGTCAGATCCTTGACTTTTTGAGTAATACTGTAGCCATGCCTTTCTTTCTGAAGACAGAAGAGGATATAAAAACCTGTCTCTGTCATTGGCACATAGACTCTCCTAAGCTTTTCTGTCAATCCACTCATCTTCTCATCTCACTTTCACCTCGATATATCGAACCTTGATATAAAAAATTATATCGCAGTTCGATATAGTTGTCAAGGATTTATAAATTTTTTTTACAAAAAGTGATTCATTTTTATCTATCAATGCTTCAGCTAAAGCTGCTTTAAGTCAGAAGCATAAGTGATTATAGACCTACATCCTGATAAATCAGCATAAAAAAAGCCAGGAACACCTGACTTACTTTTTTATTTTCCTGCTTCCTTGAGCAGGGCGATGTATTCTTCCAGAACCAGATTGTGCTTCTGCATATACTGGGCATTCTCCACACCGACATAGCGGTAATGCCAATTCTCAAAGTCAACTCCAGTAATGTCGCTCTTGCCATCTGGATAGCGAAGGACAAAGCCATATTGCGGAGCTAGTTGGGCAATCTTAGCTGCCAATTCATCCTCCTGGCCTTCTGGAGCGCTCATATCAATAGCCAAGCCCGTTTGATGCTCGCTGGCTCCTGGAAGCTGCACCTGCTTCAGCACGATGCTGACTGCTTCTTCATTTGACAAGCCTTTGGCGACTTCCCCAGCAACTTTTTCGTTATAGAGTTCCTCCTGCTCAGCTCGGCTGCGATAGCCAGAGATTAGAGTTTCTTCAGGAGCTATCGCCTGGGCTGCAGCTAGGAATTGCCGAGTATTTTCAGCAATACGGCTGTCCACCTGGATCTCTCCAATCTGAGTCAGATTAGGTGTTTTTTCTTCTTGCTGGTTGTCACGATTGACTAAAATCAAATTCCAGTCAGTAGAAGACACCTTGGGCAAATCAGACTGCGAGCTCTCTGAGCTAGAAGAGCCTTTCGTAGCAGAACTGCTAGATGAACCCGAAAACTGAATCTTTGCAAGCAGATCTTGTAACAAGGACGGACGGAAATAAATCGCCGTTCCTCCAGCTGCCAGACACAAGACGATTAACAACAAAAGCGTTAACCCAATCTTCTTAGACTTCGATTTTCTCTTTTCTTTGCGATGTTTAGCGCGCTTCAACTTCTTCCTCCATTACTTTGGCACCGACCTCTCGATAAGACATGTCTCCGACGCAAGCTACTGTGAATTTACCGTCTTCATAGTCTATAACCGTCACACTGCCATTGTCCAAACCATGAGGCCGAGTTCGATTGATTAGATAGACAAAGGTTCCGATGGTCATGCCGTGGCTAACTACAAGAGCATTGCCACCGCCAGCGGCTTCCAGCTCCTCAGCTATGGCTGAAAAGCCTTCCCAGATTCGGCCGCTAAGCTTTTCCCAATTTTCTGCCCAGCCAGCTGTATCGACTTCTACAAGGCCTTCTGCCAACTCAGCATAGCTAAGCTGATGGACATGCTCAATATTGAAAACCCGAGGCATCACACCCATAAAGAGCTCTCCATCATAACCGCCATCAAAACTGCCAAAGCACCATTCGCGAATCCGTTTGTCAAAGGTATAAGGAATCTGTCCTGTCAAACCCAGCTCCTCTAGAATAATGCCCATGGTCTGAATAGTCCGGCCGCTGTCGCTGGAGCGAGCCAATTTGAAATCAAGCCCAGCTTCTCTCAAGCCAATGCCCAACTCATGAATGCCACGTTCCCCAACTTCAGTCAATGGGGTATCAGACCAGCCTTGGGCCCGGCCGATAGTATTAAACATGGTCTTGCCATGACGAACCAAGTATAATCTTGTTTTTGCCATTTCATTTCCTCCGTTGTTCTTTTCATATTATACCATTTTATGAAGAAATTGGCGCCATCTGGCTTTCAAAGCAAAAAGCAGGAGTCTCAAAACTCCTGCTCATTCTTGATTTTCTCGGTCCAATATAGCTGCACCAACCTGACGGTAAGACACATCACCCAAGGCCTGAATGCTAAAGCGACCATCTTCATACTCCAGCACTGTGACACTGCCATTGTCGACATTAGGATTTTTCGTGATATTCTCATCAACCAGATAAGCCAAAGTACCAATGGTCATACTGTGGCTGACGACCAGAGCATTGCCGCCGCCTGAGGACTCCACCTCTCTAGCAATGGCTTCAAATCCTTCTAAAATCCGACCGCTAAGCTTGTCCCAAGGCTCAGCCCAGCCAGCCGAATCCACTTCTACCAGGCCATTCGCCAAATCCGGCCAACTGAGTTCTTTATAATTATCCGTCTTAAGAACTCGTGGGATAACGCCATGAAAGAGCTCACCACCATAAGCACCATCAAAACTGCCAAAGCACCACTCCCTGATGCGCTTGTCATAGCGATAGGGAATCTGGCCAGTCAGGCCCAGCTCCTCTAGGATAATCCCCATGGTCTGAATGGTCCGACCACTATCACTGGAAAAAGCCTTGACAAAAGGCAAACCCGACTCTTGTAATCCGATGCCCAGCTCACGAATACCTCGCTCGCCTTTGGCAGTCAGCGGGGTATCAGACCAGCCCTGAGCCCGGCCGATAGTATTGAACATGGTCTTGCCATGACGGATAACATAGAGTCTTGTTTTTGACATACTTCACCTCTTTTATTTTTTCTTTGTTTATTATAGTATAGGCCTTCGGATTCTTTAGGATAAAGAAGAGGGAGAACACGCTTCCTCTTCTCGATAGACTGCGGCTCACCGTGAAGTCAGCATCTAATCAACTATAGAGACTTAATATGAACTTTGACGGCACTGACACACCCAAGAATAATGTACAGATAATGGAGCCAATAATTAAGACCAAACTGTCCGGATAAAGCGGCTTTATTAATAGCGATAACGGCTTGCAAAATATGGCCTTCCCCCTGATAAAAAGAATTAGCATAACCGATTTGAACAGCTAAAAAGCTCATCGTTAAAGTAAAAAAGAAACTTGCCACAATGCCTAAAACAGAAATCCCTTTTACAAACTTTTCATAGCAAGCAATGCTAAATAGCAGTGTAAAACCTGATATGAAGCCCATGGCCAAGGATGCACCTGTCAGGAAGAAGACAAGGCATGCACCAAACAAACTAGTCAAGAAAGCCCCGACAATCCCCAGGAAATAATGTATTTTCTGCGGACTTTGATGAGGAAGGGAGCGCTTTGTCACCTTATCCTGTGAGATGGAAATCATTCGCTCATAGCTAGATGGCGTGAGATAGAGCCAATCTCCTTTGAACTGATACAGGTCCACATCTCCAGTTTCACCGGTTTTCTCACAGGCGCTGACCAGCCCTTGTTCCTCAAAGTAGCGGGTGCAATCTTCGATAGCCTCCTCCAAAATATCCGGCAGCAAATCTCGGTCTTGATTAGCCAAAATCTGACAGGCTAGGCTATAGCCAGCTCTCTCAAAATCAATCAAGACCTCGGAATCGTTGATCAGAGCTTCCAAGGTATCTCGACCAATATAACCCTGCTCACATCTGACTGAAAAGAAAATCGCAAATTCATCGCCATCTGTTATGGTCTCTAGATAAAAAGCATAATCTCTTCTACAGCCATATATAATTCCGCTCTCTTTATCAAAATCCAAACCTAAATCAAGGGCCAGCTCAGCTAGCTCTCTTTTATTCATAACCTAAACAATCTCCTTATAATCTCCTACATTTCAAGCATCCAGCTAGACTCAATCCCGCAAACCCCTACTCGGAAACTGAATAGCTGTCCTTTATAATGCTTTCTTAAAAGCTGTTTCAAATCTAGCTTTTTAATTTTTAAAGCTGTGAATAGGCGCTGGAATTTGACCGCCCCGCGCGATAAAGGCTGCTGACGAAGCCTGATTGACCTTCATGACCGGAGCTGTTCCCAAGAGCCCGCCAAATTCAATCATATCACCTTCCTTGCCCTTCGGAATAATCCGCACAGCTGTCGTCTTCTGATTGATAACGCCAATCGCTGCCTCATCCGCAATCATGGCTGCGATGGTTTCAGCTGGTGTCGTCTCTGGAATGGCAATCATATCCAAACCTACCGAGCAGATAGCTGTCATAGCTTCCAACTTTTCTAGATTTAGCGAGCCATTTTGCACAGCCGCAATCATTCCCTCGTCTTCTGAAACAGGAATGAAAGCACCAGATAGACCACCAACCTGATTGCAGGCCATAACACCGCCTTTTTTGACTTGGTCATTGAGTAAGGCAAGCGCCGCCGTCGTACCATGAGTACCGACTGTTTCTAAGCCCATTTCTTCTAAGACACGGGCCACTGAATCCCCGACCGCCGGTGTTGGAGCCAGACTCAAGTCAACAATCCCGAACTTGACGCCCAGACGCTGGCTGGCCATCTGACCGACTAACTGACCGATACGGGTGATTTTGAAAGCCGTTTTCTTGACTGTTTCAGCCACCACGTCAAAGCTCTCACCACGGACCTTTTCCAGAGCTCGCTTGACAACACCCGGCCCAGAAACACCGACATTGATGACCACATCTGCTTCACCGACACCATGGAAGGCGCCCGCCATGAAAGGATTATCCTCCACCGCATTGGCAAAGACGACTAGCTTGGCCGCACCCATGTCAGAAAGCTGGGCCGTTTCCTTGATAATCCGCCCCATATCCGCAACCGCCGTCATGTTAATACCTGTCTTGGTCGAGCCGATATTGACAGAGGAGCAGACCTTATCCGTCTCAGCCAAAGCACGTGGAATAGAATTAATGAGGATTTCATCCCCTTTTTGATAGCCCTTTTGAACCAAGGCAGAGAAACCACCGATAAAGTCAACACCGATTTCCTTGGCTGCCTTGTCTAAAGCCTTGGCCAACGGAACATAGTCACTGCTGTCTGTCGCTGCCCCAATCAGAGAAATCGGAGTCACTGAGACCCGCTTATTGACGATGGGAATCCCAAGCTCTGCAGCAATTTCATCCCCAACTGCCACCAGGTCTTTCGCTTTGGTCGTGATTTTTTGGTAAATCTTCTCCGCTGCCCGTTCAATATCTGTGTCGATACAGTCTAAGAGTGAAATGCCCATGGTGATGGTCCGAATATCAAAATTCTGCTCCTCAATCATGGCAATGGTTTCTGTTACTTGTCTAATATCCATCCTTCACTCCTTAGATATTGTACATGGCATCAAAAATAGCTGCGCTTTGAATGTTGATTTTGACATTGAGCTCTTGTCCGAAAGCTTCAAACTCATTGCGAAGGGCCGTAAAATCTTGCTTTTCATCACTTGATACCAAGGCCATCATGGTAAAATATTCCTCCAAAACGGTTTGGGAAATATCGTCAATATTCAGCCCCAGCTCCGCAATTTTAGTGGAAACTCCGGCTACAATCCCTGTTTTATCTTTTCCGACAACGGTAATAATTGCTTTCATGCTTGGCTCCAATCATTTTTAGTTTGTCTCATTGTAGCATAAATTCGAGGATTTTGTATACTATTTCAGAAAATAAAGACAGAAGGTTCGGATATTGCAAATAGCGCTCGAAACAAGGAAAATTCTCCTACGCTCAGCAATTCATCTGAGAGACCATTTTGGGCAACTTTGTATGTTTTTTCTATTTTCATTTGAAAGCGCTTTCGATATTTGTTATACTAAATATAGAATATTTTACACAAAGGAGATTTCCTAATGAACGATTCATACAAGAAGCGTCTCTATACTCAGGTCTTGAGTTTATCAGCCGCTGTATTGATGGCTGTCTTAGCTCAGGGCAAGGCCGCAGCTGACCAGCAGAACAGCACTGAGTCACAGCCAGCCGCCAATCAGATAGAGGCTGTAACTCCTGCGACAGAAGCTGCTCCAAATCAGACAGGAGAAAAAGAGCAGGCTCCTGCTCCTGCAGCGGACAATCCAGCTGTCTCTGCAGCAGCTCAAACAAGAGCAGCTGCTTCTGAAGAAGCCAAGACACAGCTAGCTGACAGCACTGTCTATATGTCCGAGCCTGCAGAGCTCAAGGAAACCGTCCAAGGACAGGCTTCTCAGGCGGGCAAACTGACCTGGACTCTGGACAATAAACCGATTGCCGACTGGAAAACCTGGAACATGGACAGCGGCACCTTTACCGGCCAACCCTTTGTCACAATTGAGGAAAAGGCTGACGGGAACAATCTTCATCTGAATCTGCAGTTTCAAAAGCTTTTCGGAGACGATCTCAGCCTGCGCTCTCCCCATAATATCCGCCGGACCTATCGAAACTTCATTGGCAGCCATGAACTGGTCGGTACGAGCCAGGACTTGAGCTTGACCATTCGCAAAAATATCGTCTTGCGTCCTTATGAAGACTTTCACAGCCATGAAGAGATGCTGGCATCTATCGAAAAGAGCAGACAGGACGCCAAGACCGATCGCTTGGTACAGATTGAGAACATTGGAAAGAGCGCTCAGGGCCGCGATATCAAGCTGGGTATCATCAGTTCTGACCAAAAGAGCATCGACGACTACCTCAGCACAACTAATCCGCAGGCCTTGACCAAACCAGCAGAAATGCTGGCAGCTCTCAAAAATGGCAACTTAGACTATAAACTGCCTGTGCTCATTAACAACACCCACGCCGATGAACAGCCTGCTATTGATATTATCACAGGTCTCTTTAAAACTTTTGCAACTAAAGACCAAGTCAGCTTCAAAACAACCGCTGCCGATGGTTCTGAAAAACTTGTCACTCTCAAAATCCAAGATTTACTGAAGAAGTTTATCTTTCTCTTTGACTTTACGGAGAATCCTGACGGCGATGTCCTCAACACTCGGGCTCTGGCCAATGGACTTGACCCTAACCGTGATACTGGCTACCAAGCCAATCCTGAAACCCGTACTGTTGCTGGATTGATTAACAAATGGAACCCAATTGCCCTCTATGATATCCACGGATTTGTCAAGGAATTCCTGATTGAGCCGGCAACCCCGCCTCACGATCCTAACTTTGAATATGACCTTTTAGCTGACCTCATGCTGGACAATGCCCATCATATGGGACGGGCCGGCGTTGCCAACTCTGGCTACGACAAATACATCATTCCAAAACTGGACTGGGGAGACGGATGGGACGATTCCTTCTCCGGCTACACAGCGGTTTATTCTATGTACCATGGCATCCTGGGACATACCATCGAAATTCCGGAGGGCAATCAAGAGTCCTACAAGGCTGGATATTATGCAGTTCTAGGAGGCCTTGACTATCTAGCTCAGAACCCAGATAAACTCATGGAGATGCGTCTCAACTTCTACCTGCGCGGCATCAATAAAGTCGAAGATCCTAAGGCAGAAAATGAACTCGTCGGACCTGATGGTCAGGTCGTAGGCCGGATTAAAAAAGGCCAGGAAAAATTCTTCCCAGACTACTATGTCATCCCAATGGGAGTGGACAAGGACAACGATACCCAAGAAGCCTTTAATATGATTGACTATTTCAAGCGCAACGGTGTCCTGGTCAAAGAACTCAAGGAAGACAGCGGCAACTATAAAAAAGGCGATTTGGTTGTCGATATGGCGCAGGCTAAGCGTGGCTATGCCAACCATGTCCTCTACAAAGGCTCAAATGAATCCAAGTGGGCTGCCATGTATGCGGAATTGGTCGTCAATTTCCCTGATATGAAAGGATTCAAAGCCCAGCCAGTCTTTGGCGACAAGCTCTTTGAAGGCAAGTTAGGCGACGTGACAGCTCTCCGTGCTGCACGTACCAGTCAGGTTGATTATAAAGCGCCTTATTACGTCATTGCCAATACGTCTGAAAGTGCCGTTAAGGCCGTCAATCAAGCTCTTGCAGAAGGCAAAAAGGTCTATCTGACAGACGACGGCTATATTGTTGATACGCCGACCTTTACCAGCCTTCTGGATCACTATGCCATTTACGGTGATGCTCTCTATAAGATTCCACAGGGACCAACTCTGAAGCCTCTCAAGGTCTACGCACCGCCACATCAGTTTTACTGGGCAGGTATGGACTCGCCAGCTCACACTGCTTTAGCTCTGAAAAATATGGGCTTTGAAATCGTTGACAGCCCAGAAGAAGCGGACGTCATCGTCCTTGAAAGCAACAACTATGACAAGTCTCTTGTCGGACTTAAGCCAACCATCGTCGTCGGAGGCTCTGCTATGCAGCGCTTGGAAAAACTAGGAATCCTAGATGGATTTGACGCTGAGCGCTTCAAGAACGGCAGTGACTACGAGGGCTTGATGAAGGCCATTATACAAGACCAAGACCCGCTGACCAGCGGCTACAAGAAGGATGGACTCTTTTACTCCAACTCTGGTAACTGGATTGCTAAGATTCCTGCCAATTTTAGGACTCTTGCCAGCATTGCCGGAAGTGACTTCTATATCGCTGGCTGGTGGCCTGGCAATGAACAGCTGGCCAACAAAGTCGTAGCAATTGCCGGTACTTATAAAGAACAGCCTCTCTTTGTCTATGCTGGCAATCCGACTAACCGCCTTCACCCTGTTCATTTCTACCGCTGGATTTCCAATGCTATCTTTGGCAGCCAGTTGGCCGAGCTGACAGACCTCCCAAGTCCTGCGGCACCTGCCCCAACCTATCAAGCGCCAAGTCAGACTGTCCTTGACTGGAAGCCTGCTACAGTGAATCCACCGGCTCAAACGGTAGTCCTGACCTACAAGAGTCAGCCCCTTCCGCAGACCGGCAGTCAAGAAAAAACTGCTAGCTTTGCTCTAGCTGGACTCCTAATCGCAGGGGCAGCTGGACTCTTACTTTTAAAGAAAAAGGAAGACTAATACTTAAAAACACACCTCCCAATTGATGCGGGAGGTGTATTTTTAGTTATAAGCTCTGCTATTTTTCCACATAGGTATGAAGCGGATAGGTCGGATAGGCCAACTCACGCGCCAACTCTGAAGTCACATAACCTGCCGGTGCGTCTAACACAGAAGGGATTCGATTGACGATAGTGGCACAGGTCAAGGCTACGGTATCAGGCTTGCTGACTGAGAAGACTAGATTTGGCTCGCCAGTAATTTCCCAATCACACATATCTCCGTCATTTTCACGATAGACCTTACCAATACACTCTACTTCCAACTCAATTCCCTGATGGGTATGAATGGTTGTCACAGCTGACATACCTGTTACTTGCCCCGCCGGAACTGTACGTCCCAGCGTTTCAGAATAAACATCTTCATCCAAAATGTAAGGAACGCTCTTTTGTGAAATATCCTGAATGGTCCAGTTCATCTTAGAGCAAATAGCTTCAGCAGCATTCCACATATAGGACGGCAGACTCTCAGCACTAGCAATTTCCTTTTCAAATCGCTCTGAATCGTAACCAGCACCATGCGCTTCTGCCAAAGCCAGACCATAATCTTCCACATTATAGCTGACAATCCCTTTCACCTTTTGAATGCGATTAAGGCCAGACATAGCCAAGCAAGGCATATTAATCCAGTAAATATCCTGCATGCCTGAGCCCATTACAGTGACACCATATTCTTTGGCCAGCTTGTCCAAGCGGTTTGTTTCGGATGGCGACGTCGTCCAAGGGTAGATGGCTTCCTCACAGGTCGTGATGATATTAACTCCATGCTGGATAGCTGTTTCAAAAAAATCATACATTTCCGGCATATAGGAAGCAATAGTGACAATGGCAATGTCAGCGTCACACTCTTTAAAGACACGTTCGGCATTATCAGAAATCAGAACACCAGTCTTATAGCCTAGCTCTGCAAAATCACCAACATCCTGTCCTACTACAGCAGGATTGTTATCAATAGCTCCGACAATTTCTACACCGTGATCCAGTAGGTACTTGAAAATCACTTTAGACATCTTGCCGCAGCCATACTGAACAGCACGAATTTTTGTATTTCTCATGGCAAATCCTCCATTAATTGTTATTATTTTCACAATTATAGTATAATATCTCTAGTAACTAGAGAGTCAATAGAGGGTTTTAAAAAATGAAAAAAATTTTGCGTATCGGAGAGTTTTCCCAAATAAATCAGATTTCCATCCAAACTCTAAGATTCTATGACCAAATCGGTCTTTTAAAACCCTATAAAGTCGATCCAGAAACCAACTATCGCTACTACCACATCAATCAATCTTCTCTGGTTGACTCCATTCAGTACTTGCGTCAACTGAATTTTTCTCTAGAAGACATAAAAGAAATCCTATCTGACAAAGACCATTTTCAACTGCACCAGCTTATCGAGGAGCGCTATCAGCGTCTTCTAGAGGAAAAAGAGAATTTAGAAAAACAAATCCAAGAAATCGAAATCTTTCGGTCTGGTGCCCGTATCTATTGCGAAAAGCAGAGCGAGCAAGAACTGGAAATTCTAACTTTTCCTGAACGGCAGCTGCTTACTTTTGAAATTGATCAAAACATTTATCAAATGAAAAGTGAGGAATACGAACTTGCTCTCCGCTGCTTCAAGCAAGAAATCCTGCGTTACAGTCCTTTTTTCACCCATTTCAGTCGTGTTGGTTCCATTATGAAACAAGAAGATTTCCAAAAAGAAAGATGGATTTCCAAACAACTCTGTCTCTTCCATCATACTCCCAATGAACTCCCTCACTTAAATCGAATATTGCTGCCGGCAGGAAATTATGCAGTCGCTTACTGCCCTTCCTTTGCAGATGAACTTAAAGCTCTGCCGCATTTTTATCAGGCTCTGACCCAAGCTGGATATACTCCTGTGGGCGATTATATCTGCGAGGTCATTCATGAACAGCCACAACTCCAGGAGCAGCACCGCGATATGTTCATCCGGATGCAAGTTCGGATAGAGGATTAAGAAAGGAGGAAAGAGGATGTAGCGAAATTTCTTACCAAATACTGGAGCATGCTCAGCTAGAAACGAATCATTTCGCAAGCCATAATTATATCAAAAAAGGACGGGAAAACACCCATCCTTTTTATGTGCCAATAACCATTGCTTAGCATCTTAGTCTCCTTGTTTCTTCCTTCCAGCTAGAAGACCCATTCCCAGAAAAGCTAAACCAGCCAGAGGTAGAAACTTATCTTCTTGAGTGCCAGTCTTAGGCAGAGCTGAATCGGGAGCTGGCTGCAATCTTGGCGTCGGAATAACTTTTCCTTCCTCACCTTGCTTCAGAGCTTGAGGCTGGGTCCTTGTCAAAGGCTGTTTAGCACTTTCAGCCACCACCTTGCTACCAACTTCTACTAGTTCGTCAACTGCTAGAGAGAGCACTTCCTGACCGAGGATGGTTCGCTGACCCTTCAAGACTTCTACAAAGACTCGCTTTTGACCCTTTTGGCCAGTTACAAGTATCCGCCGCTGCCCTTGTTCCAGTTCTGGATTTTCCTGTTCTCGAGTCTGATATGCAATTTCTTCCATTACGACTTCTAAGAACGGCTTTTCTTCCACTAGGTCCTTTATCCCTTCTTCCGGAGTGACCTGATGACTTGGTTTCACAGCCAGAGCAGCAAGTGCTGCCTTCAGATCTTGCTCTGCTTTATCTAAATCCGCCTGCTCCGCTTTTTCCTCTGCCAAGAGAGACTGAGCTTGAGCCAAGGCTGCCTGGTAAGCCTGAACTGTCTCATCTGTGTAGAGGCTTGGATCTAGACTAGCCGTACTGTCTACCACTTTCTGCAGAGAAGCCTTATTAACTGCTGGCGCATGAAGATTGGTCACAAAGAAATTGCGCGCTTCCAAGTCCCCATCCCAGAGTCCCAGACCGACGTAGGCATCATTATAATAAGGCTCAACCGTATCAAATTGGTGGTTCAAGTATTCTACACCGTCCACAGATACACTGACACCATTTTTAGTTTTCACTAGCTTAACATGGTGGAACTGGCCGTCATTAAGATGCTTGCCATTCATGCTACTTTCTGCAATCGTCTCTCCCATAAAGCGGTAAAGTCGAATCTTATCATTATCGCCAAATTGAATAGAATAAGCATTGCGAGGATCAACATTTTCAGACGCATAGAAAATGTTAATCAAGCCTTTTTGATACTTGAGATCCACATCCAAGTTATACTCAGGGAAAGGAATCTTCTGACCTCCCATATAATAATCATTGGCGCTGGTATTCTGATTATAGAGGCTTTCACCGTCGACATACCACTTACCGGAAACAGCTTTTAGATATGGAACATTGGTCTTAAAGTCATTGCGGCTGATATTGATGGTGAAGACCTTGGAAAGGCTTGGGTTTTCCTTAGAGGTCGCCGTTACCTTGACCACACCCCTTTGCAGAGCAGTCACTCGCAGCTTATTGCCATCTTCCGCGACAGAGACCAGATCTGGCTGATCCACACTCCAGCTGACCGCTTGAGAGACACTTGCTGGCATGACATATGCTTTCAAATCCAAAGTATCGCCGACATAAATATTATTTGTTACAGGAGAAGCCTGCACTAGTTCCAGTGGTTTGGTCACTGCCTGCTTGTCTTTCCAGATGCCCTTCAGCGGATAAAGAGCAATGTCAGCCTTAACTGCACCACCTTCTACAAACACACTAGCGGCAAGACTATTTGGCGCAGGGAATATCTGATTGGCACCTGCCACAGTATATCCTTTGGCAAAGACTTCTAGGCTGGAACGATCTATGTAGAGATGCAGATCTATGCTGCCATCCGCATTGCGTTTGACGGACTGACTATCCACCTGAGCAAATTTATTACTGAGAAGAATGCCGGACCGGCTGCGGTCAATAGAGAGAGTTTCCTTTTCTAAATCATAGGTAACTCTAGTCACTTCTCCATCTCCAACCCGCAGGTTAAAACCGACTTTCTTGGTCGTTTCACTCGGACGGAAAGTAGAGACAATTTCATACTGATCACCGGAAAAATCTTTCAACAGCCCATTCTTCTCACTAACTTCCACGTCTTTATACAACACAGCCTTGTCTTCCTGACGCAGAGTCTGATAAGCTGCAATTGGTGTCTGAGTCAGCCGATAGCTGCCGTCTTGCTTGATAAGGCCTAGTTTGAGGTTAAGATTGAAGGTACCGTTAAACTTCTGACCGACGGTATCGGCTACCAGATTGCAGTAGTCTTCCCAGGTATTCATCCAGTTAGACTCAATAATGTCGGGCAGGGTTGGATTAGCCTTGCTGCCAAAGTCCTGAACGTAGTAAGTCATGGCCGCATAAGAATCTTTACCAAAGTTCATGACCTGATCAGCCTGAGCAAACTCAGCATCTGGGACGAAGGTCCACTTGCCCTCCACCTGTCTAAAATCACCGACCTTATAGGAACGCCCGCCACGAGACAGGATCCATTTTAGGCTACCATCATCTGCCAGTAGAGGATAGAGATCTGGGCACTCCGTATGGAGATCCGCATAAGTTGACTCGACCTTCCAATGACGCAGATTATCAGACGAATAAATTCTCAGCGGTCCGCCTGCAACGACCATAAACCATTTACCCTCCCAACGGAAGACCTTGGGGTCACGGAAATCCTGAGATTGCAGTGGATCATCCGTCCAGTCAGCTGCAATTTGATCAAGCTTCGTCCAAGTCCGACCCTCATCCTTACTGTAGGCTAACTTGATGCGCTGACCGTTTCCATCGGCAGTAATCAGTGCGACTAAACCGCCCTGGTCATTGTCGAATAAACCAGAGGAATTGGTAGTATCTGCTACGATAGAGCCTGAGAACATAGCCCCATTAGCATCCGGATAAAAGGCAATCGGCTGTTCTTCCCAATGAATCAAATCCTTGCTGATCGCATGGCCCCAGTGCATAGGCCCCCACTTGGTATCGTCATAAAACTGATAGAAGAAATGATAGACTCCCTTGTAATAAACCAGCCCGTTGGGATCATTGGCCCAACCGTCCTTGACCGAATAGTGATACTGACCGCGATAGAGCTCATTGTAGTATACCTCATCTGCCTGCCGACGATGGACATTGAGCCGGTAAGTCAGGCTGACCTCCTGCCCATCCGCATCCGTCACAGTGCTGGTTACAGTCAGATAGTTTGCCCCCACTGCCAGCGGAATATTCTTCAAATCACTATAAACCCTACCTGCAGCATCAGTCACGCTTACCTTGGCAGCAGGATTTTTCGCTACGACAATCAAGTCTACAGTCTCAGCATCATGCTTGACATACTGGATAGTGATAGGGGCAGTGAACTGACCTTTCTGCTCCACTCTCCCAACCGAAGAAGTCACCCTTATATCCTCCAACTCGGGATTAGACTGAGGAGTGATTTCTTTATAAAAGGTATTTTGAAAAAGCAGCTCGCTATTCCAGTTAAGTAAGCCAAAATAGCCTTCTGACAGATAAGTATTCTGCCCCTTATCATCTCTCTGAAGCGTGTAATCTCCTGAGCTGGCCACTAGAATATCATTGACATAGTAGGATACCCAAGAGCCGATAGAAACGACCTTGAGTCTATATTTATTATCATCCGTTGGCTCGATATGTTTTTCATTGATAAATTGATAGTCACGTCCGCCTTGCCAACGCCAAAATTTCACATTGTTACTGCCACCATCAATATTAACTGCATAGCTGCTCTTGTCATCCGGATTATTATTACTGCGGAAAATGAGGGCTGCTGCCCCTTCCTTACTGAGAAAAGTTACATCCGTCGAGTAAACAAAATCCTTGCCCTGACTTTGAGAGTAAAGGAAACTATCACCTTTGCCTCTGGCATCACTATAAAGTCCTTGTTCCCGGACTTCCCAAACTCCATTTTTGTCTCCCTTGGCTTCTGCCAAATTAGTATTGAAGCCTGACTGCTTATCTACAGTCTCTGCGGCAGGGAGTTTTTCCGAAGCAACTTCCTTCGCTGCTGTCTGTTCGTTTTCTTCCTGTTTGGTCTCTTTAGCGTTTGCTGTGATTTGATTTTCCTTATCAGCCTTTTGATTGGCTGACTCCACTGCTGTATCCTGAGCACCTGCTTCCGTCGCAACAGTCTCTCCAGCTACAGAGTTTTCTGTCTTATCGGCATTCCTTGTAGGAGCAGCTATTTGTCCGCTCTCAGGCTCCGAGACAGCTGATGAATCAGCCTGCAAGACCTGAGTAGGGGCTGGATTAGCCTTACCCTCATCCGCATAAACCACTCCGCCGCCATCTAACAAGAAAGCTCCAAAAGCAAGCAAGGCGCACCCAAACACCCAACGCTTGCCGCTTTTTCTCATAAACCAATTTTTACACGCTTTTTCCTGATGATTTTTCATGACACACCTCAATATTCTAAAAATAAAGTCAGACTCCTCACAACCAAATCACTGCTACATAACGCACTCCTTTCAACTTTTCTTGTTCAAAATGAACACCTCGTTTAGCACCTAACTCCTTTATAAAAAAGAAGCAATCTCAATAATCTAAATATAACAAATTTTTGTAAGCGCTTCACCTAACGTTTGTCACAAAAACAAAATGACAGATGTCATATTTTGGAAACGAAGTAAAAACAAAAAGCCTCCAAAACGGAAAGCTTTTGTTTGTTTTAAATTTATTTTGGATAGGATGCTGCCAGCTCGTTCTTTAGATATTCTGCCAAGTGCTGATGAGCAAAAATTCCTGCTTTTTCTTCTGCTGTCGGATTATAGTTGGTATTGGTGTTCACATCATAGACATAAATCTGACCTGCCTCCGACTCTACCCACTCAATAGCTGCCACATCAATACCAGCCTGAGCTAGAAATGTCTCGTAAGCCCGCCTTTGACTAGCAGACAGCGGCTCCGTAATTTGAAACTTATCCGATGTTTCCAACTGAGCAGGCTTTTGCCCAATCTGACACCCATCTGCCGGACAAAGCTGAAAGCCTTCTGATGAATCAATGGACACCGTATAAAGAAACTTCTGGTTGATGAATTCCGAACGACGAATGCGACCATCCGCAGGCTTGATATAGGCCTGAAGCAGAGTGATCCCATCCACAGAAGGCTCAAAAGCAGGACTGTCTACATAGGCTTCTAACTCTTCCTCACTATTGAAGAGCTGCACTCCCAAACCTTTCCCAGCCCGATTATGCTTGGTAATCAGGGGATAAATATCAAGCTTTCTAGCCGCTTCAAGAATATTCTCCTGTCCCAAAACGGCTACCGTTTCTGGATAAGCAATTCCAACCTCAGAAAGCTTCAAATACTGTTTAATCTTACTAATTTCTAGATTGATAGCCCCGCTGCCGTTGATGAGCTTGCGACCGTGAGCTTCCAGCCAAGCTAGAACTTGCTTTGTAAATTCCGGTGCATAGCGGTGTCCACGCGTATGAGAAGAAGCAGACATCCGATTGTAGAAAATTCCTGTTGGGGGCGAACTCTGCAAATCTAAGATCCCACTTGACAAATCCCACAGTTCATAGGGCACATCTTTTTCCTCCAGCCACTTGACCAAGTGCTGCGTCCACTCCAAATTTTCATGAATAACATATACTTTTGCTTGACTCATAAGTCTCCTCTCCATTATGAATACCGAACAGCCAGCTTGCTGCTTTTCGATTCTTCCACTACATGACCTTCTGTTTTTTCAACAACACTAACAGCCAAGACCTGACCTAGAACATTGAGAGCAGTACGGCCGGCATTGACAAAGAAATCAACCGCAAAAATCAAGGCAACGCCTTCCACCGGTAGGCCTAGCTGAGGCGCAGCTGCCAGCAAGACAACAATCGCTCCAGAAGGCACCGTCGCAGCTGTTTTACCAATCAAAGTCAAAAGCAAAACAGTAAAGAAAAGTCCTGATACAGAAAAAGCAATCCCATAAGCATGGGCAATAAAAATAGTTGCTACAGAGAAATAAACAGCAGCCCCTTCAAGATTAAAAGTGTAACCCAAAGGCACAACCAAATCTATGACATGCTCATCATAGCCCTGCTTCTTTAAATCTTTCAACAGCGGCGGCAGGACAACACTGGAACTGCCAGAGACAAAAGCCAAAGTCAAAAGACTCCAAATCCGTTGCAAGCTTGTTAGATAAGGAATTCTGAAAGTAAGAGCAATCAAAGGAAAAATCACTAAAGCTAGAACCCCATAAGCCAGATAAGTCCCTGCTACAAATTGCCCCAAACCGGCCAACTTGTCAACTCCTGTCGTAGCCACATCCTTAGCAATAAAACCAAAAATACCAATCGGAGACAGCTTCACAATCACACCGACAATTTTATAAATAGCCTCAATCCAAATCTGCAGCAGCTCAACAGCTTTCTGAGTCTTTTCTTCCTTGAGACTTCCAAGCCCAAATCCTAAAAATATAGCAAAAACAATAATAGGAAGCAGAGCTCCTTCCGAAAGCGACTTGACAATATTAGAGGGAATGAAGCTAAGCAAGAACTCATCCAGCTGAATACTTTTGGCAATCCCGTCAATGCTGGCTCCCGCCTGACCGATATTGACTCCCTGACCAAAGCCTAGATAATAAGCTGCAAAGACAAAAATAAAGGTAATCGCCGTCGTGACCGCAAAGAAATAGAGCAGACTCTTTGACAAGAGCTTCCCAAAAGATTTCTTACCAATCACACCAGCCACAGCTACGACCACAACCGGAAAGACCAGTGGAATAATCACCATATTAATCAAACTGATAAAAGCTTGACCCAAAAACTGGTAAAAAGCCGAAAACTGCGGCCAGATAAGAGCAACAAGAACCCCCAAAATTAAAGCAATCAAGAGTTGCAAGCCCAGATAAACCTTTGACCATAAAGAAACTAACTTCATTCCAAACTCCTTTAGTCTATTTTGATAGCTATTTTACTATGATTGCCCCTTTCTGGCTAATATATATTTTCTATGAAAGTAATAGAAGAATTTTATAGGTGAGCTAAATAACGTAAAAAAGCCATCCAAGAAATAACTCCTGAATGTCTATAAACATTTAATCTCCTAAAACTCCAATACTTGCTTAGTTATTTTGCTTTTTAGCTTTTTTCTTATAGAGAGCATCTAATTGCTCCTCATAATCCCAACGAAGTTTTGAGCGTTCCTCACCGATATCATCGATTTGCTCAAGAACATCTTTTCGAAACAACTCTGCATTAGTATCCATTTGAAAAATATCGGGATACGCCTCCACAGGCAGTTCTCCGTTTGCTATTTGATAAACTTCATCTTTTAATTGCTCTGTCGTATGAAGGACATAAGACAAATTGTCTTCTAAATATTCCTCTTTTTTCTTTAATTCCCTCATCTTTTTATCAAACTGTTCATCCAGTCTATAAATTTCTGCATTCATCTTTATCACCTAAAACTAACTTTTGATTGGACTTGTTAATTCTGGTTTTGGCATTTGCGATAGATAGTCTTTAGCTGCATTTGCTGCTTGACCTTCTAGCCCATCCGTGATATTCGTATTATATGTATTTTTAGCATAATCTTGCAGTTCTTGTGCTTTGGTATTTAATGTTTGTTGAAGCGCCTCTCTCTTGGCCTTGGCAGCTGCTACAGAGGCTATAACAGCCGCTTTTATAGCTACTCTTTGTTGATTCTTCAATATTTCTATTACAATATTTTCACTTGTTTTCTCTGCCATAATTATCCTTTGCTTTTATCATTTAAACTTCAGTACAATCAAGAGAAGGCTGCAAAAATATCTGCAGCACCTTGAGCATCTACTTGCTCAAGATTTTGTGCACACTGAATCATACTTTGAGAGAAATTAGTTATCTTAGTTTCAAATTCTTTTAAATGAGTGATATTTAATTCGTTAATCCCTGAATCCCACAAGTTTTCAAAGGACAGTTCTGACATTAGCCCCTCTATCTCCGAAGCAGACAACAAACTTCCTAGAGCCTCAATAGCACTTCTCTTAGAGTCGATAAATTCCTTAAGATTTGATTCGGCATCAGCTAAGGCAGTTTTCACTTCAGATATCTTTTGTTCAATATCTGAACCAGCCAATTCTACAGCAGTATACAATAGCTGACTCCTCAGCAAAATACGATCTTCGTAACTACCTGCACGCTTGATTCTCTCGTGTAAATTATTCGGATTCTTAAGATCGAGATTCTCTCGATCCCATTCCAAAGACTCCTTCTTTGCATCCTTGATGATTTTTGCATATTCCTTTTCATAATTTTCATATGTGTCTATGAGCTTATCTCTGTTATTAAAAATATTCCGTACTTCTTCCCAGCTCAACCCCAATTTATCTTTTATCTCAATTATACTTTTTTTAATCCCTAATAGACTTCCCTCTTTCATACTATCTAGTAGTTGTCCCGCTAATCTATTAAACTCCTCTGGACTCATAGTTACTAATTTTTCAATCACTTTTTCTGGAACATATCTTTTTATATTTTCAATGCTCTTTTTGTTTAAGTCCGCAAGTTTATGACCTGCTTTCCACAACTCAGGGTGATAGTCTTCAGAAACCTCCAAGAGATTTCCCTTACTATCTATCTGATAAGCGCCCAAGTCATGGGAGGAGTGTTTATCCATCATACTTGTATATTCGATCGGAACTACCACTCTGACATCACCAAATTGCTGATCCCAAGGTTTATCACGATTGAGCATACTAACAGGATCAAAAGGGTTAACATAATAAGTTGTTTTAGCATCTAATTGTGGGATTTTATCGCCATAACCTGCTTTTTCTAGACTCTTAGTAGGATCCGGACCATCAAAAAGAACAATATGGCCAACCTTACTCAACTCTTCCTCATTAAGTCCTGCAACTCCCTGTATCGAAGTCATCGTCCCCAACGAATGAGCCGTTATATCCATCTTGGCATCTGGTGCTGCATATTGGTTTAGTTCAGCTATTTTTGCCTTCATGCCTTCAGTAGCATGCTTGGCTTGAGGAATAATCGCGTCTGTCAAAGCAAAGGCCGCATCATTGTATACCCAATCTTGAAAGTTGAAATCGCTAGGGTTGTATGTCCGCAAGTATTCAACCCAGTTCTTTTGTGCCTCATCTATATCAATTCCGAAACCATCACTCCCACGAACGGCAAAATAGGTCTGTTTGGTATTTTGGTTAATCGTATCTGTATCAGTGACATAGTAGGCATTGTAGCCTGTCTTTTTGTCTTCAAGCAGTCCTTCATTGTCAGGTTGAAGATAAACCTTCCCTTGGTTGGGGAGGTCAGTGCCACCACCTTGGGTAACTTGGCCTTTTTTATCTTTGGCATCTTTAGAGAAGTCAAATACTAAAGACTTACCAGAATTAAGTATTTTTTGTTCTTCAGGAAGTAATTGTTCAAAACTAAATCCATTCGGTCTATCTCTATAGGCTGATTCCGCTAACGAAGCGTATATATTATCAAAACTTTTTAAATTCCAATTAGGCAAAAAGATCACCTCTTATTCTTAATTGATTACTAAGGAACATCTCATCCATATTTAATGTTCCATCATCATTTATTGGAATTAATATTCCCCAACTTGAACTGTCAGCATTATTGAAGCCTCCATAAATTTGCAACATTTCCCCCCCACCTTGAGGAGTACCATTACTCGCTTCACTCCATCTAACCCCATCCCAATCAATCTGAACTGATTCAATTTTTGGACTTTGGGCTTTCACAAAATCGATTATTTCCTGCTCATGTTCTTTGAGATAGGCGAGTTGTTTTTGTTTGATAGCTTCCTTGTCATCTGCAATATCCTTTTTTGAAGAAGCAACTTTCTTATCTTGCTTATTACTTTCTTTTTGAGTCATGGCACATCCTCCCAGACTTACGAGCGCCACTATTGATGTAATTGTTGCAATTATGATTTTCGTTCGTTTCTTCATAGCTCCTCCTTAGTATGCTTTATTAATTATCAGAATCTAAATTCTAATTAATCAATCATCCTACCTCCTATCGTAGGTTCGTGAATCATATACATCCCCCCCATATCAATTGACTTATCATCATTAATTGGGATATCCACTCCCCAACCCGATTCTTCAATATTATTGATTCGCCCAAAAATATTAATATAATACTCGGGATTTGTAAGCCCACCATCACTCCATTGAGTTTCTCCCCAATCAATCTGAACTGATTCGACTTTTGGACTTTGAGCTTTTACCAAATCTATAATTTCTTGCTCATGTTCTTTGAGGTAAGCGAGCTGTTTTTGCTTGATGGCTTCTTTATCATCTTTAATATCCTTTTTTGAAGAAGCAACTTTCTGATTTCGCTTATTACTTTCTTTTTGAGTCATAGCACATCCTCCTAGGCTTACGAGCGCCACTATTGATGCAATTGTTGCAATTATAATTTTCGTTCGTTTCTTCATAACGTCTCCTTAAATTTTTTGATACCACACTAATTTTCTAAAACAGCTGGTAACATCCATACTAATTTTTCAGTCACTCAAAACTCAATATTACACATCTAGTGTACTATATAAATTTTTAAAAATCTATAAATTACTAAATCTTAGCATGCTATTTACTTAGACTTATTTTACAAATCATAGCCACACGTCTATGGACCACACACGCAAGGCAGGTGGTTTATTTTTCTTGTACCTTGGAGAGTGAGACAAGCTGAAAACCACATAACTACTTTTCTATCTTCAATATCTTTGCCACCTCTTCATTACAACTAATAGATCTCTGCTAACATTACTTCAATTTCTATCGAAGAATTTGTTCTAAAATCTTTAAAACAAAGAGATAACCAAAATCATTAAATTGACTCTTTTAATTTCTTATATGATATAATTATTTAAAATATCATATTAGTGAGAAATATTATGTCAAAGACAAAAGGTAACAAAAAAAGAAGTTCTTCTAAAGTAAAATATATCTTAGGAAATGGAGTTTTAATTTTAGCTTCTACAGTGATTCTGCCTAAAGTTTTGAAAAAAACAACAAATTATTTATATAAAAAGCAAGTAAAAATAACTAATCATCGAAAAGTAACTTTTGATTGCAAGGACAAATTGGTTAAAAAATCTGAATATAAAAAGGTAGAAGATCATGCAAATTAATACTGACAATATTGCGCAACAATGTCTCAATGCGATTAATGATAGAATTCATAATTTAAAAAGATTAAACATCATTGTAATTGGGAAATCAGGTGTTGGCAAAAGCACACTAATCAACAGTTTGTTTAGAGGTAATTTTGCTGATACTGGATTGGGTCGACCAGTAACTCAAGAAATTCGCAAAATTGAAAAAAACGGATATCCTTTGGCAATCTACGATACACCCGGCTTTGAATTGTCATATGCCCAACAGGAGAGTGTCAAAGATGAAGTGATCAAATTAATTAACAACGGTTACTCTTCTAATGATATCAATGAGGTAATTCACTGCATTTGGTATTGTATTAATGTCGGTTCAAACCGTACTTTCGATAGTTCGGAAGTGGAATGGCTAAGAGAGTTTTCTGAGAAGAATAAAACGTCTAAGGTACCAATCATTGTTGTCCTTACTCAATCTGTACCTAAGAAGAAAGCATTAGAAATGAAAGCTCATGTTGAGCAGGAAAACTTAGACGTCTGTAAAGTTGTGCCAATTTTAGCTCAAGATATGGATTTTGATGAGGAATATGTCGCTAAAGCTTTTGGATTAGATACTTTGATTGATGTAATGTCTGAGGTATTGCCAACTGAACTACAAGATACTCTCCAAAATATCCAAAAAGTATCTCTGGAATCTAAAAAAAAACATGCTAGGGCAGTCATTGCGACTGCAGTAGCAGCAAGTTTTGGCGAAGGTTTCGCTCCGGTTCCATTCGCAGATGCATTCATGCTTGTTCCAACCCAGATAAGCATGATTACTGGCATTACTGTAATATTTGGCCTTGATATAAATAAAACGTTTCTAACCGCCTTTGTATCCTCCACTTTAGGGTCTGGGGGAGCAACATTCCTCGGAAAAACAATTGTCTCCAATATACTCAAATTTATCCCAGGAGTAGGAACAGCAGTTGGAGGAACGATTTCTGGAACCACTGCTGGATTAATTACAACTGCTTTGGGCGAGGCTTACCTGTTTTTAATGGAACAAATATTTAAAGGAGAAATAAGCAAAGAAGCACTAGGTACTCCTGCCGGACAAAAACAAATGACAAAACTTTTTAGAGAACAATTATCTAAAAAAAGATAATACACCAAGATTCTGAATCTTGGTGTATTTTTAGGTTAAATTGCTTTTTACATCAAAAAAGACATCCAAGAGAAAATTCTTGAATGTTAGTAAAGTTTGATAACTCCATTGATTCTACCAGTAAACTGGGAATGATAATACTATAGATTCCTTATCTCAAATACTGCTGTATGCACCCACTCATTATTCATTTGTAAGTCATTTTCTATGATCCTAATAAAAGTGAAACCATTTTTTAAAAGCACTCTCTTAGAGGCCAGATTATCCGTTGCTGTTCCCGCAATGATTCTATTTAAACCATAAGTACTAAATGCCCTGTCTAAAACGAGTTTAACCGCTTCGCTTGCATAGCCTAAATTAGTATATTTTTCTCCAATCCTATATCCAAGTTCTGCTGTTTTTCTATCACTCCCTAAAACACTTAAATTGATCCTTCCGACCATAGCGCCTTGCGAATCTCTAATAAGATGCATGTAGGCGTCATGATTTTCTTGTTCCGTTAACAATTCCCTTGTAATTTCCTTAAAACTTTCTGGAGCAAAATAGTTACCTGGTCTAGGAGGTAAATTTCGCTCAAAATACTCCCGATTTTCTTTTTCAAAAAAATAGACATCTATACTATTTTCTTCAGACATCAGCTCTAAACTTATCATTTCAAACCATCTCTCATCATTATCTACATTCAAATTTTCTCATGTTTACACAAAGTGAAATTTGCAGTATCTAAACCAATACTTTTTTTCATATCGTTTCTACATTATAACACAAAAGACTATTTACAAAATAATATCCAGGGTTAAAAAAAGCTTCACTTCATAAACTACATCATACCGGAGTAACACTAGCTAAGCAAGCAAGGACATCATTGCAAGCAATTTCAGAGGCTCTTACGCATAGTGATACGATTACGACTAAGACTTATGTTAACACTTCAAATGTAATCCCAATGACTGTTGGAGAGATTGCTTATCGTTCCTTAAATAAATAATGGTGTGAAAAGTGGTGTGAATTTTGCTAAAAATCATCCAAAAAACACCCCATGGTGTGAACCATGAAGTGTTTCGAAACGTTGGTATAATCGTATTGATTAACGTTTTGAGAATTGTGATGCTTTACGAGCTTTCTTAAGACCTGGTTGGGGCACCACTTATTTCATCTAATTTCAAAGTGCTTTAAAATTAACGTTTTCATAACTTTTCAAAAAATAAAATTTTAACTAATTTCAATCAGTTTCATTAAAATAAGGTAAACTTTCATAAAAAATAAGCGAAAATCGAACCAGAATATCAAAAATTTACCTTATTTAGTTTTTACAGAAGTTAAGTAGGGGTTCAATACGAATCAATACATAAGAAAAACGCTGATTTAAAGCGTTTTTTCTTTTTGCCAAATGCGATATATTGCACTGTATTTCAATCCAAACTCTACCTTTTTCTCTACCTTTTTTCTTAAGACCTGGTTGGATACATTTATATTTGAATAAGTTCCAAAATTCCCTTTAAATCAGCGTTTCCCCGCTTTTTTTAGAAAACTAATTTCATCTAATTTGAATAAGTTTCAGTTAAATGGTGTGAATTTTACCCTAAAAATACACGAATTGAGCTAGAATTTACTAAAAAGTTCACACCATTTAAATTGTTATTATTCTGCTAGATTGTTTATAGAAATAGAAACTTTTATTATATTTTAACCATTCTATCCGAAATGATTATCTACTAATTCCTGAATCCTACCTTCTTTAGCAGCAGGAATAGTATCTTCTAGAACAAAGTTCTTTCTACTGATATCTTGAGAGAGATTTCCAAAGATAAAATTAGTCGAGATGTTATAGATAATCTCTGAAGGTGCAAATCCATAAACTTGATTTTCCAGGATATGTTTTAAGCGTTCCTCAGAATTTGGAAAAGCATCTTTTAAATCTTTGCTATTATATAGTCGCTTAACAAGTTCAGCAATATAGAGACCAGAGAATAGTTATGTGTAAAGAAAAAGTTATTGAGAGCAACCTTATCTTATTGCTGTGGTTTTCTCTGGATATGACAGGACTTGATTTTGGCGAGACTTATCTTGTTAGTCGGTCGTAGCGGGAAGATGGGCTTTTCTTTCTCATCTATTTTATCTGTATTTGCCTTTTTATCTTTCAAGAAAGAGTGGGCAAGTACTTCTTGACAATCTGGCTTAGTCTCTGGTTGCTCCTGCAACTTTGGATTCACTTGCTCCCTATGCTCCTTGGTGGTGGTCAAGAATTGAAGGCTTATTTTACTCATTCCCTGCAGTGGATACGTTCGGAAACACATTATATTCCAGATGTCTACCATACAGTTTTGATTTTCTTGATTCTACTTGCTCTTTCTACAACCCTAGTTTATCTGAGGCGAAAGAAAACTGAAAATACAGCCTGAACTTTCCTTCGTCTGTTAAAAAAGCGAGACAGGACACTCACAGAACTCTACACGCTGCAACAGTCACGCTATATGGGATCTTAAATCCTTTAAACGGGGCAGCTAAAAAGTTACTATAGGTTTTTTTAAAACTTTCCGAGTTTTACTTGACACATACAGCTTTTTGAAGAAAACCACTCGATGCCAGTTAAGAAAACTGACATCGAGTGGTTTTTTTGCGGAATGTGTATATATTTGTCTAATTGATTCAAGCTATTGAATAGCCTTACGATAGGCTTTGAAGGGGCGCCCGACTTTCGTATAAATTTGTTCACTTATCAGCTCCCCCTGTTCTTCCATGTAGGCGACGTATTTTCGGACAGACACATGGGAGAATCGACTAGCATCAGCCAATTCTTGAATGGTAAAAGGTTGCTTTAGACGAGAGATTGCTTGAAGGATATGTTGGTAAGTGGCTTCTGACAAACCTTTTTCATCCAATTCTTGATGGCTAGCAGGGTTGGCAACGGAAAATTTATGATGGTAGTGGTCAATGGTTTCTTGTCCCACGGTAGCTTCATCAAAGGCCTTATGGTGTTGTAAAAATCTCTGGATTGCTACTTCAAAACGGTCAAACGTAAAGGGCTTGATGAGGTAGTCAATCACTCCAAGGTGAAAACTAGATTTGACTATTTGAGCCTCACTAGCAGCAGTTATGGCAATAACCTCTGCATTAATATGATTGGCTCGTAACTCCTCGAGCAGGATCAGACCATTGCCATCCTTGATATGGATATCTAGCAGGATGAGGTCAATCGGATATTTTTCAAGAAAGTGATGTGCTTCAATCTGACTGTTGGTAGAGTAAATTTCACGAAAAATAGCCACTTTTTCTAAGTAGTTACGGTGAATAAATTCCACCATTGGATCATCTTCGATAATTAAAACGTTCATTTCCGTCTCCTTAATAGGCAATGCGTGTAGAAATAACAATCGTATCTTCTTGCGTATTAAACTCATACTCTCCATCTGCATCTGCAAGTAGTTGCTGAAAATAGGGTTCTTGAAGAGAAGCTAGAAAATTATCGCTCAAAAATGTTGGAGCAGAAAATCGATATTCTGTCTGCAACAGTTTATCCTGATAAGACAACTGTATTTGGATGGTCTCTGGCAATGTAAAATGGAGCAATGAGGTGTTGATATACCGATGAATAAAAATGTAGTGATGAAGCTGATCTGCCATCTGTGGCAGGCCGACTTCTTCTCGTATTTCAAACTGCAGTTGGGTGTGTTTTTCAGAAAACTTTTCTTTTTCTCCAATAAGAAAACTAGCCAGCTGGGGGTCTTTGATCAACATGGATAGACTGGTCAAAAATTCATTCTGTGGCTCCAAGAGCTCCTTTAAATAGACTTTAAGCTCATCATAATATGCAATGTCAACGAGACCATAGATAACATGCAATTGATTCATAAAAGAGTGGGTCTGGGCTTGCAAGGCGGAGGCGTATGTGGTGGTATAAGCCAGTTGTTCCATCTGCAATAGGGTCTCTGTTGCGTTGCGCATAAAGACAACATAGCCACGATTTTGATTTTGCACAACTATTGGAGATATAGACAAGAGATAATCCTGGTTTCTGAATGAAACAATTTGTTCGTTCTGGGTTGCAAAATGCTTCTCATTGAGCATAGGAAGGAGATCATCCAAGCGTTCCCCAATTAACTTTTTATTATCAGAATAAGCTCCTAATAAACGGGTGGCAGCCGGATTGTGACGCTGGATATAGTGTTGTTGGTCAAGGACAAAGACAGCGGCATGAGTCTGCTCCAACATGGCATTGCGCTCTTCAAGATTTTGAAAAATCTCATTTGGCTCTAGATTATGGAGCCGTTTTTTAAGAAAATAGGAAATGCTACTGGTTACCAGTAAACTAAGGAGAATGCTAATGACCAATGCACGTGTATACTGTTGGATATTCTGCTGAGAAATATCGCTTAATGTCGTCAATTTCAACCCAACAGCAACGGCACCTATCTGCTGCTTATCATCATAGACAGGAACAATGTAGCGTAGGGATTCCCCTAAGCTTCCTTCAGCGACAGAAAGGATTTCCTGCCCATTGAAGACGGCTTTTTCGTCTCCTCCTTGAAAGGATTTTCCAATTTTTGAAGGATTCGGATGAGTTAATCGCGTCCCAGATAAGTCCATCACTACAATATAATCCAGATGAGAATCCTCAGCCAATGCAAGGGTGTAGTCCTGCACCTGTTGATCTGATTCGTCCTGCTTTAGCATAGCGATAATCTGCTGATTCTTGGCAATCATCCGAGCAGCTGTTTTTAAAAAGCGCTCTTCCTGAGTGCGAATAATCTGATAGGATTCATGGGTTGTTTCATAGTAAAAGATAGATAGTATCAGGGTTAACACCCCGATTAAAAACAAGGAAAGAAAGGCCCAAAGGGATAATTTTTTCTTCATAGAGTGCCTCCGATTTTAGTATACCACATATTTTTTTAGAGAATCTAGCTTAAATTAATTAAATAAATTGAAATACTTCAATTAATTAAATAATCTTCACAGAACAACAGACTTCTTTTATACTAAAACCAAGAACTAAAAAGGAGGTACTTTCATGGCTAACATGAAAGCAAAACAGCAGCCAAACTTGACTGCAACAAAACAATCCATTTCAGATATTAAGGTCGGCTCCGTTCCCTTGCCGGTATACCTTTGTCTGTCAGCTCTTATCTTAGCAGCAGGTCTTTTACAGCAGCTACCTGTCAATATGCTAGGAGGATTCGCAGTAATCCTTACCATGGGTTGGTTGCTCGGGACAATAGGAGCTAATATTCCTGGCTTGAAAAATTTTGGTGGCCCAGCGATTCTCTCGCTTTTGGTGCCTTCAATTCTCGTCTTTTTCAATTTGATTAACCCCAATATTTTGGAAGCTACGAATGTATTGATGAAACAAGCGAATTTTCTGTATTTCTATATTGCTTGTTTGGTCTCTGGTAGTATCCTTGGGATGAACCGTAAAATGCTCATTCAGGGTCTTTTTCGTATGATTATTCCGATGCTTCTAGGAATGATTTGTGCTATGGCAGTTGGAACCCTTGTTGGTGTCCTTCTGGGGCTGGATTGGCAACATACCCTCTTCTACATTGTAACCCCAGTCCTTGCTGGAGGAATTGGTGAAGGGATCCTTCCGCTTTCCATTGGCTATAGTGCTATTACGGGTGTATCGAGTGAACAATTGGTTGCTCAGCTGATTCCGGCTACTATCATCGGAAACTTCTTTGCCATTCTTTGTACAGCTCTCCTCAGCCGACTTGGTGAGAAAAAGCCTGAACTGTCAGGACAGGGTCAGTTGGTTAAGGTTAGCGACAAGGAAGATTTATCAGATATTTTAGAAGATAAGTCTGGTCCGCTTGATGTCAAAATGATGGGAGCAGGGGTCTTAACCGCATGTACCCTTTTTATCTCAGGCCACCTCATGCAGCACCTGACTGGATTCCCAGGACCAGTCCTTATGATTGTCATTGCAGCCTTGATGAAGTATGTCAATGTCATCCCACAAGAAACACAAAACGGTGCAAAGCAACTCTATAAATTTATTTCAGGAAACTTTACCTTCCCGCTTATGGCAGGACTTGGCTTGCTCTATATTCCTTTGAAGGATGTAGTAGCCACCTTAAGCTTACCGTACTTTATTGTGGTCATCAGTGTTGTCTTTACTGTCATTTCAGTAGGTTTCTTTGTCTCCCGTTTCTTGAACATGCATCCTGTCGAAGCTGGTATTATTTCAGCTTGTCAAAGTGGCATGGGAGGGACAGGAGATGTTGCCATCCTGAGTACAGCAAATCGGATGAACTTGATGCCATTTGCCCAAGTTGCTACTCGACTAGGTGGGGCAATTACAGTCATTATCATGACCGCTATCTTACGAATGATTTTTAAATAAGAATAAAATAATAAAAAGGAGTTATCAAAATGGTAGAAAATGTAGGTCAATTGGCCATTGAACAAGCAAAAGCGAATGGCGGAAAACTAGAAGTTGTCTCAAAAGTTGCGGTTGATAATCGCCATGATCTGAGTATTGCCTATACACCCGGTGTTGCTTCCGTATCTTCTGCAATCGCAGAAAATGCAGATTTAGCTTATACACTGACTACAAAGAAAAATACAGTGGCTGTAGTCAGCGACGGGACAGCTGTATTGGGCTTGGGTGATATCGGTCCAGCTGCAGCCATGCCTGTTATGGAGGGAAAAGCTGCGCTCTTTAAACGATTTGCGGATGTTGATGCAGTGCCGATTGTTTTGGATACAAAAGATCCAGAAGAGATTATTCGTATAGTCAAAGCAATGGCGCCTACCTTTGGTGGGGTAAACTTGGAAGATATTTCTGCACCACGTTGTTTTGAAATTGAGCAGCGACTCATTGAAGAATGCGACATTCCAATTTTCCATGATGATCAGCATGGAACAGCAATCGTTGTTTTGGCTGCCCTCTTCAACAGCCTGAAGCTAGCTCAAAAAGAGTTGGACAAGGCAAAAATTGTAGTGAATGGTGGCGGTTCAGCCGGCTTATCTATCACTCGCAAACTCTTAGCTGCAGGCGCTACAGATGTGACAGTTGTCGATCGCTTTGGTATCATCAGCGAAGAAGACCATGACAAGCTAGCTCCACATCACCAAGATATTGCCAAGGTGACCAATCGACGCTTAGCTAGTGGCAGCTTGGCAGATGCTTTAGTGGGAGCAGATGTCTTTATCGGTGTTTCTGCCCCAGGCGCCCTCCATCCTGAGTGGATTGCCAAGATGAATGACAAGCCCATTATTTTTGCTATGGCGAATCCAACTCCTGAGATTTTCCCTGATGAGGCTCTGGCCGCAGGTGCCTATATTGTCGGGACAGGACGAAGCGATTTTCCGAATCAAATCAATAATGTATTAGCCTTTCCTGGTATCTTCCGTGGTGCTTTAGATGCGCGTGCGAAGAAGATTACAGTAGAAATGCAGATTGCCGCTGCCAAAGGTATAGCCAGCCTCATTCCTGATTCAGAATTAAGTCCTACCAATGTCATTCCAGACCCATTCCAAGAAGGTGTCGCAAAAGTCGTCGCAAAGAGTGTCAGCGATGCTGTTAAAGCCTAAAAGAATCCTATCCCTTGTCCAATTCCTGACAAGGGATTTTTTAAGAAAAAGTTCATGGGAGAAAAGGTAAAAGGCAGGGACAGCCATAGAAAAATCATCTTGGTGTATAATAGTCTTGCATCTCAAAGTCTTTCTAATTGTTATTGTGGTGATTACAATTATACCTCTCTGAGATGTTTTTTGGTACTCGGAAGTGGCTAACTTCATTTTAGAACTTTCATCCAGAAAAAGAACTAAAAAAATGAATATGCAAATTTCAAAGTTATTAGAAGCTACGTTAACTCTATCTTTAACTAGGCAAAAGAATTAGAGTACATAGAAACTAACCGCTTATCTAAAACAATAAATCGTATCAAAGCGACTAAGAAAATCAAGTTACAAGAATCTAAAAAAGAGGAAGATTTATATTTATCTCAAGAAGAACTTCAAGCATGGTTCTCAGCTTTTAAAGAAGATTTAGAGAACGATAAAATATCACTCAAAGATTACGTCCTTTTTTATCTCACCTTTTTCCTTGGAGATAGAAAATCAGAAACATATGCTCTTCAGTGGAAACATATCGATTTTTCAAAATCTCAAATTCAGTTAATTCAGGCTTTAGATAGGTACGGACAAGTAAAATCTACCAAAGGAAATAAAAAAACTATCTTTTCTATTTCTAGCGACCTGCTTCAACTCCTGACTTTATGGAAAAAGCAACGAAAATATGAACTGGCAAAGTTTGGTATCATCAGCAATTCAGAACAATTCATCTTCACTTATATAGATACCAGAGGGAATATCAATAAGCCTTTACATGCTGACTATCTTAATAATAAGATGAAAACTATCAAAAAGCGACACCCAGAGCTTACACACGCTACGCCACACAAACTACGTCATACAGGAGCAACACTCGCTAAACAAGCAGGAATGAGCTTAGAAGCTATTTCCGAAGCTCTAACACATAGCGACACAGGGACAACACAGATTTATGTAAATACTTCTAATGTAGTCCCTATGGCAGTCGGTGAATTTGCCTTAAAATCTCTAAAATAATAAGGTGAAAATAAGGTAAACTTTGAGGTGAACTTTTTCAAAAAACATAAAAAAAGCACCCATGAGGTAAACTCTTGAGTGCTTTGAAACGTTGGTATAATCGTATTGATTAACGTTTTGAGAACTGGCTAGCTTTACGAGCTTTCTTAAGACCTGGTTTCTTACGTTCTACCATACGGGCATCACGAGTAAGAAGGCCTGCGCGTTTCAATGAATCGCGGAAGTCTGGGTCTACTTGAAGAAGGGCACGAGCGATACCGTGACGGATAGCGCCTGATTGACCAGCGTAGCCACCACCATCAACGTTTACGAAAACGTCGTATTGACCAACAGTTGAAGTAACTGCGAATGGTTGGTTGATAACCAAGCGAAGGTCAGCGTGTGGGATGTACTCTTCAACATCTTTTTTGTTTACAGTGATTTTACCAGTTCCTGGAACAAGGCGAACGCGTGCAACAGCGTTTTTACGACGTCCAGTACCTGCATATTGTGCTTGTGACATAGCTTATTTGTTCCTTTCCTTAGATAAGTCCTGAAATATCAAGAACTTCTGGTTGTTGTGCAGCGTGAGTGTGCTCAGCGCCTACAAATACTTTCAGCTTCATACCTTGAGCGCGGCCAAGAGTATTGTGCGGAAGCATACCTTTAACTGATTTTTCGATCAAACGAACAGCGTTCTTAGAGCGAAGCTCACCTGCTGAGATTTGTTTCAATCCACCTGGGTACATTGAGTGAGTGTAGTAGATCTTATCAGTCGCTTTTTTACCAGTCAATTTTACTTTTTCAGCGTTGATAACGATTACGAAGTCACCTGTATCAGTGTGTGGTGTGAAGGTTGGTTTGTTTTTTCCACGAAGTACGCTTGCTACAACAGCAGAAAGGCGTCCAAGAGGTACATCAGTAGCGTCAACTACGTACCATTTGCGTTCAACTTCACCTGGCTTAGCCATGTATGTTGTTTTGTTCATGATTTCTCCTATATGAATATCGTTTTTGTTTACAGGGCGGATGTTCCGGTCCGCGAGTTATTTGAAAGGTTCCGGGGCCTTACAAATGGGGTAAACAATACCGCCTACTATCATATCAAAAATAGTAGGCAAAAGCAATAGATTTGAAGCAATTATTTATGAAATAGCGATTTCATTCTTTCTTAATCTTGAATGTCTTGGGCAATACTAAAGAGTCCCAAAGTTCCAGGACCAGTATGGGTAGAAATGACAGGTCCCAGAGGCATGAGGAGAACTTCCTCTACTTGGTCGCTTTCCAGCAGCTGGGCTTTTAAACTCTCAGCAATCTCTTTGGCACCTGCGTAGGCGATGACCACCCGCGGGTCAGCAACTCCTTCCAGAGTCATGCGGACCACTTCGGCCTGAGCCTTTTTCTTACCGCGAACCTTAGCGACCGAGTCCAGAGTCCCATCTCCCCTGACAGCGATAATGGGCTTGATATTGACCAAGCTCCCCATAAGCGCAGCAGTTTTGGAAATCCGACCGCCCCGCATGAGGTGATTGAGGTCATCAACCAGAAAATAAGTCTTGACCTTAGGCACCAAACTCTCAATCAGGTCCGCTGTCTGCTCCAAGGTCTGGCCTGCCGCTCTAGCTTCTGCCGCCTTCATGACTAATAGACCTTCGCCCATAGAAGCCGCCTTGGTATCAATGATGCGAATCAGCGCATCTGGAAAATCTTCCAAGACTATCTCCCGTGCCATTACAGCACTCTGATAAGTACCCGATAGGGCTGAAGCAAAGGCCACATAGAGAACTGGTGTCCCTTCCTTGGCATAGGTTCGAAAAACATCTTCAAACTGGCCAACATTAATCTGGCTGGTAGTCGGCTTGCTGCCAGACTCCATCTTATCTAGAAGTTCTTGGCTGGTCAGCTTGCCTGCGCCAACTGTCTCATAGGTTTGGCCATCTAGCTGAATGGTCAGGCCTAGGACCTGCACATCATTTTCCTGAGTCCAGTTTTCTGGCAGGTCTGCTGTTGAATCAGTTAAAATTTTAAAGGTCATCTTTTTTCTCCATCATTTTTTGTAAATCGCGCAAAGATTGGCTGTCCATCGGTCGCAAGGGCGGTCTTTGCAGGTTGATTTGTCCGCTCAGCTTATTAAGGTCTGATTTGGTAACAGCCACTCGCTTCTCTAGCTCTCTAGCGGAAACTCTCAAAGCCCCTTGGGCGAAGACAGTCCACTGCTCATTGAGATCGCTAGTCGCAACTGACACCTGATTTTTGGGTGTATTGAGTTCAGCTGCCAAGCGCTCAATATAGTCATCTGCCGTTTCCTCCTCTTCAGTGAAAACGACCGTCACATTAAACTCCTCGTAGGTCTGCCGAACTCCCGGCATATACTGGGCATCGAAGACGCAGATAACTTCCAGTCCTTCAAAGCTAGCATAATTGCTGAGCTTCTGGAGCAGAATCGTTCGCGCTGCATCTAGCTCTCCGCGGTTAAAGTAAGGACGAGTTTCCCGCCAAAAGGCCGTCATATTGTAGCCGTCCACCAGTAAGATTTTTCTTTTCATAGGCGATTGCGAAATACTTCATACATGAGAATAGCCGCTGCGACACTAGCATTAAGGCTCTGGACATGACCATTCATAGGAATGGAAATCATCTCGTCCACCTGCTTTTTGATATTGGTTGAAATCCCCTTGCCTTCGTTGCCGATGATGAGGGCCAGCTTGCCTGCTGTATTCCACTTATGAGAAGGCGTCCCCTGCATATCCGTCCCGAAAATCCAGAAACTAGCTTCCTTGAGCTTGTCCAGAGTCTGGCTGAGATTGGTCACACGGGCAATGGGAATATGCTCAATAGCGCCCGTTGAGGTCTTGGCTACGACTGGTGTCACACCGACGGCCCTGTGCTTGGGAATGATGACTCCAGCCACATTGGTCGCATCAGCCGTCCGCAAGATAGATCCCAGATTGTGTGGGTCAGTCAGCCCGTCCAAAATCAATAAGAGTGGATTGTCTTCTTGCTCTGCTTTTTTCAACAGCACCTCGAAGTCAGTATAGGCGAACTCCGCCACCCGCAGGACAAACCCTTGGTGAACAGCCCCATCGGTCATTTCCTGCAAGTTCTTCTTAGGCGTCCAGGAGATGGAAACTTTTTTTTCTGCAGCTAAATTTTTGATTTTATCGACCTTTTTGCCACGCAGGTCGTCCTGAATGTAGAGTTTATTTCCAGTGTTAGCCGCGAGAGCCTCTGTCACCGCATGCACACCGTAGACAATATCGTTTTTTTCCATAGGACTAGTATAACACAAAGGCGAAAAAATGGCGGCAGGATTTACTCGGGCGAGACAGAATTCTGCTCTGATAAAAAGCAATCAGCAGCTTCCAAAATTCCCTACCAGTCGTGCTATAATAGAAAGAAGTCTAAAAAAGGAAACTCTTACTCATGTCTCTCCTCCAACGTACCATCAAGCTTGTACTAGCTACCTGTCTAGCTGCTTGGCTGTCTGACTTTTTAGGTCTGACTTACTCAACTTCAGCCGGAATTATTGCCATCCTCAGCGTGACTGATACCCGCCGCAGCACAGCAAAGCTGGCTGGCAATCGCTTTTTATCTACCCTGCTGGCTCTGGCTATCGGAAGTCTGGCCTTTCACTTTCTAGGTTTTCATCTCGGAGCATTGGCCATCTATATCGCGATCTATGTGCCTCTGGCCTTTCGGCTTGGCTGGGAAATTGGCATTACCCCCAGCACCGTCCTGGTCACCCATCTGCTCTTAGAAAAATCCACCTCCTGGTCACTGCTTGGAAATGAGCTAGCTCTATTTCTTATTGGAACTGGCTTTGCTCTGCTAGCCAATCTCTATATGCCCTCACGCCAGCAAGAGATTGAGAGCTACCACGAGCAAGTGGAGGAACAGCTGAAAAAGATTTTGCTACGCTTTGAATATTTCTTAAAATCTGGAGATGGCCGAAATGACGCAGCTCTGATCAAGGAGCTGCATCAGATTCTGCAGCAGGCCTTGCAGCTGGTCTATCTGGATCACTCCAACCACCTCTTTCACCAGACCAACTACCATATCCACTATTTTGAAATGCGGCAGGCCCAAAATCGTATCCTGCAAGACATGGCCAGCAATATCAACAATTGCCATCTAGCAGCCAGTGAAAGCTTGATTTTAGCCCGCCTCTTCTCCCAGACCGCTAAGCAGCTGAGCCAAGAAAATCCCGCCCGAGACCTCTTGGACGAGATTGACAACTATTTGACCGTATTTCGCGAGCGGCCACTCCCTAAGACCCGTCAGGAATTTGAAACCCGAGCCATGCTCCTGCAGCTCCTGCGAGACTTGGAAACCTTTATTAGGATTAAGGTGGAATTTTACGAAAATTATAAAGAAGACTAGCTGCCATGGAGGACAGCTAGTCTTTTCAGTCTATTTTATAATAAAAGGAATTTGGATCTGTATTGGTTCCAAGTCCTTGACCCGCCCATATCCGATCTCGTTCATGGTCTGATGCATCTTTATATGTTTCTCCTGCATTAGTGATAGTGTAGTCTTTTCCTTTAGGTATAAAAGCTATTACATAACCACCTGCACCTTGCTTAGGGAGGACTCCAATACTAACAAAACCATACATATCTCTTGCACCATATTCACTCAAATGTTGAGTTTCGCTCACCAAACCATTGGCATCAAACACCAATGTATTTCCAGTACCACTTTTCCAAGTTCCTACAATGCTAGAGTAGTCTCCATTTTTGATAGCTTCCTCATCCATAGAAGATGTTGAACTTTCCGTATTCGTTTCCGTTTTACCCAAGACTTTCCAATCCAGAATAGATAAATCTAGAAAAGCAGGCAATTGTCCAAGTGAGTCTTGACTTGCTCCCTCTGCCACTTTTTCCAGTGCATTGCCTTTTTGATTGAAATTGTAATGAATATATTGAGCCTCAGTAGCTGAAGAAGCTCCTCTATAAAGGAATGATCCATCTTCCAAAGGAGCCAAAATCATCCGCTCTCCAATCATATCCAACTGGTTCTCTTTATTTGTCAATCGAAGTGGTTTTTGGTCATCAATAGTATAAATATCCAGAAGATCATACTTCACATCAGCATTCACGCGCCCCATAGCAACGATCAACTCTTCTGTTCCGTTTTTATCTAGGTCATAATAACTATAGAAGACTCCACTATAAACTTGTGGATGAATATTTGCTTGAGAAACAATCCAATTAATCTCTTGGTTTTGTTGATTAGCTTTCGGATTCTGAATCGCCTGAGCATACATATCCAAAATAGAATCATAAAGTTTTATATCAGTTTTTTCAACCTTTTTGCTAGAAGAAGATTTGCTAGAGGAACTGCTAGTCTTGCTACTAGAAACCCTACTAGAAGAAGATTCTGTTTGCTTCTTATTACTGCAAGCACAGAGCAAAAGCAAAGATAAAGTCGCTACCGACAGAGTAAAGTATTTTTTCACAGTTTTTCTCCTATAAATGCTTTCTACTTTGTATATTATAGCAAATACAGACACTAAAGAAAAGAGCTGCCGCAGCAACTCTGTTTTAGATATGTTCAATTTATCTAGCTTGTAAACGGAGCTAGAAAATCTTTTTTTATTTGCTTTCCTCCACCCGTTTGATACACCAGTCAATCAGCTCTTCCAGCCGCTCAATTGCTTCGGTCATATGCAGGTAGCCCATGACTGCCTCAAAGCCGGTCGACATCCGGTAGGTGACGATGTCCGTATTCTTAGCCTTGGTGTGGCTGTTGGCATTGCGGCCGCGCTTGTAGATATCTTCTTCCTTTTCCGTCAGAATCCCTTCTTCTAGCATGAGAGAGATGAGATTAGCCTGAGCCTTGGCAGAGACGTACTTGGTCGCTTCCCTATGCAGCTGATTAGGCTTGGTCAGACCTTGAAAAATCAGGTGCCGCCGGATATACATGGAGTAGACAGCATCTCCCTCAAAGGCGAGGGCAATGCCGTTAATCAGGTTGACATCAGTCACGGGTCCACCTCACTCCGTCCTTAGTATCCAAAAGCTTGATGCCCTGAGCGGCCAATTCATCCCGAATACGATCTGCAGTCGCAAAGTCCCGATTAGCCCGCGCCACTTGGCGTTCCTCAATCAAGCGCTCAATGTCCGCGTCCAAGACTTCTTCTACAAAGACGATACCGAAAACTTCTAAGAGCTTGGCAAAGGCTGCCTTAACTTCAGCAGTGTAGTTGCCAGAGTTGATCCACTTGGCCAGCTCGAAGACAACCGTGATACCGTTGGCCGCATTGAAATCTTCGTCCATAGCAGCGGTGAACTTGTCCAGAAAGGCCTGAAGCTGAGCAGAGTCTGCCTGACCCGTGAAAGGCTGCTCATAGGTATTCTTCAAATACTTGAGATTGGTCGCTGCATCATGAACAGCTTTTTCTGTGAAATTGATAGGCTTGCGGTAATGCTGGGTAGCAAAGAAAAAACGCAGCACCTGGCCATCAATGGTCTTGAGGGCATCGTGAACAGTGATAAAATTGCCTAAAGACTTGGACATCTTAACATCGTCAATGTTGACAAAGCCATTGTGCATCCAGTAGTTGGAAAAAGTCTGACCAGTCTTGGCCTCTGATTGGGCGATTTCATTGGTATGGTGAGGAAACTCTAGGTCTGCTCCTCCACCGTGGATATCAATAGTATCGCCCAAGATCTCCGTCGACATGACCGAGCACTCGATGTGCCAACCCGGACGACCTGCTCCCCAAGGACTGTCCCAGGAAATCTCACCCGGCTTAGCTGCCTTCCAGAGAGCAAAATCTACCGGATTTTCCTTGCGGGCGGTCTCCTCATCTGTCCGACCAGAAGCACCCAACTCCAAGTCTGCCAGGGTTTTGTTGGCTAATTTGGCATAATTGTGAGATTTTTCCACACGGAAATAGACATCGCCCTCTGACTCATAGGCGTAGCCCTTGTCCACCAAAGTCCGCACAAAGTCAATGATTGCCTCCATAAAGTCAATCACTCGCGGATGGCGAGTCGCAGGTTTCACGCCCAAGGCCGTCACATCCTCACGAAAAGCTGCGATATACTTATCAGCCACTTCTTTTGGTGTGATGCCTTCTTCCTTGGCCCGATGGATAATCTTATCATCCACATCTGTAAAGTTGGAAATATAATTGACTTCAAATCCCCGATACTCAAAATAACGGCGAATGGTATCAAAAGCTATTGTTGAGCGGGCATTGCCCACGTGGATATAGTTGTAGACCGTTGGCCCACAGACATACATCTTAACCTTGCCATCCTCAATAGGGACAAATTCTCGCAAATCACGAGACATGGTGTCGTAAATTTTAATCATGCGGTCCACTCCTTTCTCTATTTCTGACTTTTTCGGCTGAAAACCAGCTCTGCAAAAGGGCCAAATTGTCTGAGGCTATCCAGTTGGTAAAAGCGCTGCCCTTCCTCTTGGGTAAAGAGGGGAACCCCCTTTCCTAGGATAAGGGGCGCTATCTGAATAATGAGGTGGTCGAAAAGATCCGCATCCAAGAGCGGTCCTACCAAGGAATTACCACCAATCACAAAGACATTTTTGCCTTTGTCAATCTGGTGAACAAACTCCACCACATCCCCAGCTACTGGCTGGTAATTGCTGACAGGCAGGTGCCTATCATGCGTAAAGACATAGTTTTCCGTAGCTTGATAAAAACTTTCTACATCTTGCAAATCTTGGATTTCCTCAAAGGTCCGCTTGCCCATGATGGTGATATCCATTTGCCTGTAAAAGTCATCATAGCCTGTATCCTCTACAGAACCAAGCTGATGCAGCCAGTCTATCCTGTGCTGGCTGTCTGCCAAGTAGCCATCCATGGTGATACAGCCGTAAAAATATACTGCCATTCTTGTAGTTACCTTTCTAGTTCCTTTGCTATTGTCAAAGCGATAGTGAAAAAAGTCATGGCATCAACTGTCCGCTCTTCATGGCGGGCATCCCAGGTTCGGTTATGATGATCCACATAGTCAGCTGTGTAGAAGAACTGATAGACTTTACTCTTGCGAAATTGACTCCAAGCCATGATAGCTGAAGCTTCCATGTCCACCACTTTGGCTCCAGCAGCCAAGCGACGCTTGACCTTATCAGGCGTTTCTCGATAAAAGGCATCAGTCGTCCAGGACTTGGTGCGGATATGCTCTATATCGTGCTTGTCAAAGATGGCTTCCAGCTCGACCAGCAGAGACTCGTCATAGGCTACTTCGTCACCCGGTGGGGCATAGTGGTAGCTAGTCCCTTCATCTCGCAATGCGGCTGCAGGCAAGATGATTTTATCTGCTTCAATTGAGCGGTCCAAAACGCCGCAGGAACCTAGAATGATGAAATTCTTGAAGCCTCTAGCCGCCAACTCCTCCAGCTGGCCAACTATCATGGGAGCCCCAATTGGAGCCAACATAACTGCTAGCTTGCTAGGACCTTGGCGGTAAATATACCATGGATGCTGTCCGTTTATGCTTTTCAAATAGCCTCCTGGATAGACTGCTTCTGACTCAATCAAACGTTTCAGAATTTCTCCATTAAAAGACAGGATAATGGTTTCGCAAACTTCACCCTTATCAATAATCTGCCTATCTGTTGGCTCAATAACTCCAGCTACATCTTCAAATTCCTCTAATAGCATAACTTCTCTTTTTTTAAGGCTCCAGCAAATTCACCTTCATCTTTTCTATGCGGCGCAGCTTGGTCTCATCTTTTTTGGCTTCACTGATATAGCGAGCCCATTCGCGCTGGTGGCTAGGTGGCAGTTTTGTAAAACGCTCCTTGGCGGGACCTTCTAAGCCTTCTTTCAGCTCAAGGACTACCTGGTTCAAAATAGCATCTGATAAATCTGACATGTCGGTTCCTCCTGTCATATTTTACTTAGATAACTTTGCCAACCTTTTCTACAGACTTGACGAATGGTGGCTGGCTTCACGGGCATGCTCTAGCTTGTCTAGATAGTATTCCCGTTTCTCCTCTACCTCGTGAATGGTTGGCTCGTCTTTCTCACCGTGAACACGAACAATCTTCGCTGGTACACCAACAACTGTCACATCACTTGGAACATCAGCCACGACAACTGCACCGGCTCCGACCTTGGCTTTCTCGCCAATCTCAATTGGTCCGATAACTTGGGCATGGGCAGAGACCAAGGCACCCCGACGCACAGTCGGATGGCGTTTACCTGTATCCTTGCCCGTCCCGCCTAGGGTCACACCGTGGTAAAGCATAGCCCCCTTCTCCACAATGGCCGTTTCACCAATCACCAGGCCACTGCCATGGTCAATGAAGACACCCGACTCAATCTGAGCGCCGGGATGAATCTCAATCTGGGTCCAGAAACGCCAGAATTGACTGTGCATGCGCGCCAGCAGCTTAAAGCCGTGCCGCCACAAAAAATGCGAGAGGCGGTGGGCCGCCAAAGCTTTAATGCCCGGATAGGTTAGTAAGACTTCCAGCGACGTTCGTGCCGCTGGGTCATTTTCTTTTACGATATCAATGGATTCCTTCCACCAACCCATGCTAGCCTCCTTCCTTCTCTAAACAAGGAGAGACGAGAACTAGGCTCGCCTCTGCCGATTTTTGATGAGGTCTACAGGGATAAGCGACCTCTTATTCTTCTGTTTTAGGGCTTTCTTGATGGTCCTTATGACCCTTGTGCTCCTTGCGCGGATGATGTCCCTTGTCATGGTGATGCTTTGGCTTATCAGACTTTGGTGGACGCGGCAGCAATACTTTCATGGAAGCATCTACCCGGCCTTTGGCATCAATCTTGATAACCTTGACATCCACTTCATCACCGATTTGTACAACATCTTCGACGTTGTTGGTTCGAGTCCAAGCTAACTCTGAGATGTGAACCAGTGCATCCGTCTTGTCAAAGAGATTGACAAAGGCACCGAATTTCTCAATCCGAACAACCTTGGCATGGTAAACTTCATCCACTTTCGCTTCGCGGACCAAGCCAGCAATGATTTCCTTCGCACGATTAATCGCGTCTTGATCGCTAGAGTAGATGGATACATTACCTTCTTCATCAATATCAATCTTAACGCCGGTCTCAGCGATGATCTTATCAATGGTTTCCCCACCTTTACCGATGACAATCTTAATTTTGTCCACATCAATCTTGATGGTGTCGATTTTCGGAGCAGTTGGAGCCAATTCAGGACGTGGAGCAGGAATCGTCGCTTCAATCAAGTCCAGAATTTCAAAACGAGCTTTCTTAGCCTGAGCAAGAGCTTCTGTCAAGATCTCAGCTGTAATTCCTTCAATCTTGATATCCATCTGCAGGGCGGTAATCCCTTCGCGGGTACCAGCTACCTTAAAGTCCATGTCGCCAAAATGGTCTTCCAAACCTTGAATGTCCGTCAGAACCGTATAGTTGCTGCCATCTGAAATCAAGCCCATAGCAATACCAGCAACCGGTGCTTTAATCGGTACACCACCTGCCATCAGAGCCAAAGTGCCCGCACAGATAGAGGCCTGGGAGGAAGAACCGTTTGACTCTAAGACTTCTGCTACCAGGCGGATAGCGTAAGGAAACTCTTCCAAGCTAGGCAAGACTTGCTCCAAGGCACGTTCCCCAAGAGCACCGTGTCCGATTTCACGACGGCCAGGAGCCCCATAACGACCTGTCTCACCGACAGAGTATTGCGGGAAATTATAGTGGTGCATGAAGCGTTTCTTGTATTCTGGATCCAAGCCGTCCACGATTTGCGTTTCTCCCATTGGTGCTAAGGTCAGGACAGACAAGGCTTGAGTTTGCCCGCGAGTAAAGAGACCAGAACCATGAACGCGCGGCAGATAATCCACTTCCGCATCCAGCGGACGGATTTCATCAACCTTACGACCGTCAGGACGGACCTTATCTTCCGTAATCAAACGACGCACTTCCGCGTGCTCCATTTGTTCCAAGATTTCAGCCACATCACGCATGATGCGGTCGTATTCTTCGTGGTCCGCATATTTCTCTTCATAAACTGCTGTGACTTGGTCTTTGACAGCCTGAGTTGCGGCTTCACGCGCCAGCTTTTCTTCTACCTGAACAGCCTTTTGCAAGTCGCTGTTATAGGCTGCGATGATCTCAGCCTGCAGCTCTTCATCAACATGCAGCAATTCTACTTCTGCTTTTTCCTTGCCGACTGCTGCGACAATTTCTTCCTGGAAGGCAATCAATTCTTTGACCGCTTGGTGCCCTTTGAGAAGAGCTTCCAGCATGATATCTTCAGACAGTTCCTTGGCTCCAGATTCTACCATATTGATAGCCTCTTTGGTACCAGCCACTGTCAGTTCCAAAAGCGAAACTTCTTTTTGTTCCTTGCTAGGGTTGATGATAAATTCACCATCTACATAACCGACTTGAACTCCTGCGATAGGGCCGTTAAAAGGAATATCTGAGATAGAGAGAGCCAGAGAGCTACCGAACATAGCAGCCATTTGAGGCGAAGCATCTTCGTCATAAGAAAGAACGGTATTGATAACCTGAACTTCATTGCGGAAACCTTCCGCAAACATAGGACGAATCGGACGGTCAATCAAGCGGGCAGTCAAAGTCGCATCTGTTGACGGACGGCCTTCGCGCTTGTTAAAGCCGCCAGGATATTTCCCAGCTGCATACATTTTTTCCTCATAGTTGACCTGCAATGGGAAAAAGTCACCAGTAGCCATCTTTTTGGACATGGTTGCCGCAGTTAAAACGGTACTTTCTCCATATCGAACAACGGCGCTGCCATTTGCCTGCTTTGCAACCTGACCGGTTTCAACTACCAGCTCACGACCTGCAAAAACGGTTTTAAAAACTTGTTTTGTCATAAAGACTCCTTGCCGAGCACATGCTCAAATTTTTTCATACGCCTTGGCTACAAAGATCAAGATATTAAGCCCGTTAAAAGCAAAGTAAAAATAAGAAACTGACGAAGTCTTCGATGAAGAAAAGACAGTTTATCTTTTTTACACAGCTTTTAGGTCGTGTTCAGTTCATCAAGATACTAAGACCTTAAGCAACCTATAGGACGTGTTCAGTTAGCACTGTGACTTTAATATCATAGCCTTAGTAGCTTATTATATCCTCATCTTTGTATCAAGCACGTACAGACCTTATTTTACCACAATTTCAGGCAAAAGAAAAAGACTGAAAATGGCTTTTTTTCTATAAAAGTACTGAAAATCTATTTTTCTTTTCTATAGCTGATTATAGCTGGCTGGCTGAGTTCGTTTTTTTCCCTTTCGATTCGTCAAATAAGATGGCGGTATAGCCACTATTCACTTTTCAAAGTGAACTTCTTGCTTTATAATAAAGACAGTGACTCATTTCAAACATGTAAAGGAGACAATCGTGCCAGATCATCAAACAGTTGAAAAGAAAGATTTTTTCTCGCTCCTTGCGACAGCCTTAGTCAGCTTTGCAGGCATCTTATCTGAAACCAGTATGAATGTAACCTTCCCACATCTAAGTAAGGTCTTTGGGTTAGGATTGGGAACGCTGCAATGGATTACAACAGGGTATTTACTAGCAGTGGCCATTACGATTACTTTAGGAGCAACCCTAGCCCACAATTGGAAAGAGAGAACTATCCTCTTTACTGCTTTGGCTAACTTTTGCTTGGGAACTCTGATTGCCATGTTGGCTCCAAGCTTTCCCATCTTGATGATAGGGAGAATCCTGCAAGGAGGAGCTACTGGATTAGCCATTCCTTTGCTCTTTAACTTGATTGTTGAGCGTGTTCCTAAGCAAAAAATTGGAACCTACATGGGCTTGTCTGGTATGGTGGTCAGCCTAGCACCAGCAATTGGTCCGACTTACGGTGGTTTTATGATTAGTCGTTTTGACTGGCATATGATTTATACCTTTATTCTTCCTGTCCCAATCATTTCCTTTATTCTTGGTTTTTTCTTTTTAAGAAATTCCGAACAGTCGAGGAAACGCGCCTTTGATCTTCTCTCATTTCTCCTCTTAGCAAGCTCACTCGTCTTTGCCATTGTAGCCATCTCCAGCTTAGAAGAAGGACATATCGATTGGCTCTATCTTATTCTCTGTCTACTACCACTAGCTTGCTTCATCTATCGGAGCTTAAAGATTGATCATCCATTCCTAGATATTCGGATTTTAAAGCAACCGACGGTCTTATTGGCTATTTTACCCTTCTTCATTTTTCAATTTATAAACCTATCGGCTAATTTTCTGATTCCCAACTTCCTAGTCATAGAAAAAGACATTTCAACCGCTCAGGCAGGATTTGCACTGCTTCCAGGAACCATGCTTGGAGCCTTCCTCTCTCCTGTCTTTGGCAAACTCTATGATAGAAATGGTCCTAAACCAACCCTTTTTACAGGAAATTCACTTCTTTTCCTTGCTGTATTCTTGCTCCTTATCTTCACAAAAGAACTCACCTTAACAGCTGTTATTGCGATTTATATTTGCTTTACCTTGGGGCGAAACATGGCCTTCAATAACACACTTGCCCTAGCGACGACTCAAGTTGATAAAGAAAAAACCGCAGATACGACTGCGCTGTTTCAGCTGGCCCAGACCTTTGCGGGCGCAATAGGTACTGCAGTCACAGCTGTCATCGCCAATCAAGCTCCCAATATGACAAAAGGAACTCAAAACGTCTTCACCCTTTTATTGGGCTTGGTTCTCTTCGTATTCTTATCTACTGCTTTTTAAAAAGATTGCCACAAAGAAACATTGACTTTTATCCTCGAACTGATAAACAGCTAAAAATTACTGACTTATCCTTCTCCCCCAAAGACATTTTGGGGGATTTTTTGCTATACTATTTCTATATACGACAAAAGGAGTAGACTATGGAACAAAAACATCGTTCTGAATTTCCGGAAAATGAACTCTGGGACCTAACGGCCCTTTACCAAGACCAAGAGGACTTCCTGCGGGCCATCGAAAAGGCCAGAGAGGACATCCAGAAATTCGTCCGTGATTATCAAGGCAAGCTTAGCACTTTCGAAGATTTTGAACGGGCTTTTGCTGAGTTAGAGCAGATTTATATCCAAATCAGCCACATCGGTAACTACGGCTTTATGCCACAGACCACTGATTTTGGCGACGAGAGCTTTGCGCAGATTGCCCAAGCAGCCATGGAGTTTGAGACCGAGGCCAATGTCGCACTCAGCTTCTTTGACGACGCCCTAGTCGGTGCAGACGAAGCTGTCTTGGAGAAACTAGGCCAAGAGCCCCATTTGACCTCAGCCATTCGCCAGGCTAAAATCAAAAAAGCCCACTATCTGGGAGCGGATGTCGAAAAAGCTCTGACCAATCTAGGCGAAGTCTTCTACAGTCCACAGGATATTTATACCAAGATGCGGGCTGGCGACTTTGCCATGGCTGACTTTGAAGTAGACGGCAAAGTTTACAAAAACAGCTTTGTCACCTATGAGAATTTCTATCAAAACCATGAAAATGCAGAAATCCGCGAAAAAGCTTTCCGCTCTTTCTCAGAAGGACTTCGTCAGCATCAAAACACTGCCGCAGCTGCTTATCTAGCTCAGGTCAAGTCTGAAAAATTACTGGCTGACATGAAGGGCTATGAGTCTGTCTTTGACTACTTGCTGGCAGAGCAAGAAGTTGATCGCTCTATGTTTGACTGGCAGATTGACTTGATTATGAGTGAATTTGCCCCAGTAGCTCAGAAATACCTCAAGCATGTCGCTAAGGTAAACGGACTTGAAAAAATGACTTTTGCCGACTGGAAGCTGGACTTGGACAGCGAGCTCAATCCCGAAGTCAGCATTGATGATGCCTATGACCTCGTCATGAAGTCAGTCGAGCCACTCGGACAAGAATACTGCCAAGAAGTTGCCCGCTATAAGGAAGAACGCTGGGTCGACTTTGCGGCCAATGCCGGAAAGGACTCTGGAGGCTATGCTGCTGATCCTTATCGGGTTCACCCTTATGTTCTCATGAGCTGGACTGGACGTATGAGTGATGTCTATACTCTGATTCACGAAATTGGCCACTCTGGTCAGTTTATCTTCTCCGACAATCACCAAAGCTATTTCAATGCCCACATGTCCACCTACTATGTGGAAGCACCGTCTACCTTTAATGAGCTCCTGCTCAGTGATTATCTGGAACGCCAGTTTGATAACCCACGCCAGAAACGCTTTGCCCTGGCTCACCGTCTGACGGATACTTACTTCCACAACTTCATCACCCACTTGCTGGAAGCTGCCTTCCAACGCAAGGTCTATACTTTGATTGAAGAAGGCGGAACCTTCGGCGCAAGTAAACTCAACGCTATTATGAAAGAAGTCTTGACAGAATTCTGGGGCGATGCCGTTGAAATCGACGACGATGCTGCCTTAACTTGGATGCGCCAAGCCCACTACTACATGGGACTCTACAGCTATACTTACTCCGCAGGCTTGGTCATCTCTACCGCTGGCTACCTACACCTGAAAAATGACGAAAATGGTGCCCGTGACTGGCTTGAGCTGCTCAAATCTGGCGGCAGCAAGACTCCGCTTGAGTCAGCTATGATTATCGGAGCAGATATTTCGACTGACAAACCACTCCGCGACACCATTCAATTCTTGTCAGACACAGTTGATCAGATTATTGCTTACAGCGAGGAGTCGGGGGAATAAAAAATAAACAAAAACAGCTTGAAGCTTTGCTTCAAGCTGATTTTTTAAGTTTAATAAAAATCAAGCGATCCAAAAAAGCGGAGATAAAGTAAAATATAGGCACTAAAACAAGCGATAAATATAAGCCATCTTGTCCAGTACTGTGACTTAGTATAATTCTTCATTCGCAGCAGCCCGATGAAAAACCAAATCAGACTCCAAAAAACTAGGCCTAATATCTGAGGGGCACAATAGGAAATCAAAAGCAAAATTGGAATCAACAAGGCTAATACTAGTATGATTCTTTTTTGAGTGATCTGCTCTCTAGGAATCATCCACCCCACAAAGAAACACAAAATCGCTGGGGCAACAAATGGTGTAAAAATCATAAAAACAAATAAAAGATGTTTTAGCAACTCAATCATTAATATTACCACATTCCCATCATTTTTAAATAACCCGGCTCCCTAACGAGACCCATTGGAAAAAATACCTCTACTTATTATACCTTAAAATGTGAATTTTCGAACAAATTTTTTAAATTGACTTCTTATTGTTACAATCGCAATAAAAAAAGACCACTCTATAACCTGAGCAGTCTCAATTTTTAATAGGTCTAATTTAATCTTCCACGCACTTTATCCCAAGCCTGCCACAATCGCTTTAATCTGCTGGGCAGTATGAACGCCCGCTAGCTGCTTGACGACCTGACCGTCTTTTTTAAAGAGCAAGGTCGGGATAGACATGATACCAAAGGCGCGTGCTGTAGCTGGATTTTCATCCACATCCATCTTGACAATCTTGAGCTCATCTTCGGAAAGTTCCTCTGAGAGTTTGTCGAGGATTGGCCCCTGCATCCGACAAGGTCCGCACCAAGTCGCCCAAAAATCAATCAGCACCAAACCGTCTTTCGTTTCCTGCTCAAATGTCGCATCTGTAATTGCTTTTACCATTATTTTTCTCCTTTATTCTTAGTCAAACTTTGTCAAATCCTGCTTCATCAGGAAAAAGAAGACGTCGCCGTAAGTACCCTGATAATTCAAATCATGCCCTTTATAAGTCAATTTTTTAACTGGGTAATAATCTGCCACACCAATCAAGCAGGCTTGCTGGGACTGCTCAAACTCCTGATAAGACTCAAAGGTCATCTTCCGCTCCTGCTTGACAGCATCCAAATATGTAATTTCAATCATAATTTCTCCTTTTTCAAATTACTCTTGTAATTTTTATTTTATGATTATATTGTAATACCTTTGATTACATCTGTCAAATGAAACGACTTGGAGAAATCACTTCGCTTTTCAAGCAACTCACCGATTTCCTGACAAACAAAAAAGCCTCCCATCGGAAGACTTTCCCATATAAATAAGAAAAACCAGGCTCAATGCCCCTTGTGCTTTTCCAACCGTTTTTGCTGTTTGAGTTCAAATTTCCTTTGCTTAGCCAGTTCTTTCTGTTGCTTGCGCTTGACTCGAGCGATTTTCTTTTGCTCTTCAAATTGCAACTTCAGCGCTTCCTGAGACTTTGAAGACCGTGAAGCCATCTGCTCCTTTTTAGCCTGTCTCTGCAGGCGTTTAGGACTGACCGACTTAGTTATCTCCTTAACTCTGATGCTAGGACTAAACTGCAACCGATGATAATAACGGTTTAGAAAATCCAACAATTCCTGCGTGCTAGGCTCTGCACCAAAGGTGACTCGGCAAACTCTATAAGATTGAGCATGTTCCTGCTCGAAAAGACCGTGCCAAAATCCCTCTTCAAAATAAACTGTCAGCGTCATTGAAATCTTATCCATGACAGCACCTCCTTTAAAAGATCCCTAAGAATGGACAACCAAGGAGGAAGGTTACTGACAAAAAATAGATTTTTTGCGTCTGGACTACCAACCAGAACTGTGTTTTTATCTTAGTAGTTACAGTCTAGCAAGATTTTCTAAAAAATTCAAGGTTATCAGAATCTCGCTTAGATGACTGAATTGGATTTTCTTGTATGAAATCCAGAAAAATCAAAAACAAGAAATCTCTCTCCTTGTAAAATACATTCGTTTCCGCTATAATACTACAAATACTGAAAGGAGAGAACTATGAAGTATATTGGGGCTTTCTTAGCAGCCTTGTGCTTGGCTGGACTAGGTCTTTTCTTCTGGCATTCTCAAAACAGAGCCAATCCTACTCATCCTAAGCCAGAAACCACACAGACAGCTTCTAGCGAGAAGAGCGACAAGCAAGCGACTCCGACAGAAAACATCGTATCCGAAGAGTACAGTATTTCATACGATGACAAGCAACTCTACGGAAAGATTACTGCTCCTTCTGACTACAAGAGTAAAAAATTGCCGACTATTGTTATCGCACATGGATTGAACAACACCCTTGAGCAATATGAAATGTACAGCCAGCTGCTGGCAAAGCAAGGTTATCTGGTTTACAGCTTTGATTTTTACGGTGGTAGCCGCCAATCGAAAAGCGGTGGACAAGATATGCTGAATATGTCGGTCAAGACCGAACTCACAGACTTGACTCAAGTCATGGAAAAGCTTCGTTCCGAGGCCTTTGTAGATAAAAGCAAAATGAGCTTATTCGGTGCCAGTCAAGGCGGCGTTGTTGCCAGTCTTTATGCTGCTGCTTATCCGGACCGCGTGCACAAACTCCTGCTCATCTTTCCAGCTTTCGTTCTTTTCGATGATGCCAAAGAGACCTATCGTGAGCTAGGGAGTCCTGACTTCGACCAACTTCCTGATAGCCTGACACACCACAATACTACTCTGGGCAAGATTTATCTAATCGATGCCTTAGACATTGACATCCAAGCCGAACAGACCAAAATCACAGCTCCGACCCTCATTATCCATGGTACCGATGACGCAGTCGTGCCCTATCAGTATGCTGTCGAAGCAAGTCAGACCATTCCAAATGCAGAGCTGGTCACAGTAGAAGGTGGAGAGCATCGTATTGACGAAAGATTTGCTATCACAGCCGCTCCTGCAATCCAAAAATTCTTGAAAGAGTAAAGTTGCTGATAGAAAAAGTTCTTCTAAAATCATAGAAGAGCTTTTTGTTTGGAGAAATTAGAAGAATTAGACTAGGAAATGATATTTGAAGAGCTTAAAATGAATTTAGGGGAAAGACGAATAATCGTACTCCAAAACCCTGAAAACTGATTTGAGATTAGGTTACAATCCTAGAGAAAAAGAAAAAACTCCCCTAAGAGAGAAAATCTGGTTTATTTTACCTTACAGTGCTAGAAACCATAACCGAAGATAATACTTGAGTATAAGATAATACTTGAGTATATCGAGGTAAGGTGAAAGAACAGAAAAAAGCTCCCTGAAGTCAGAGAGCCAATTTGAGCTCGGGCTAAAATCCTAGCGAAAAAGATGAAACTCCTTGTGTTCATCTAACACGGTGTCGTTTCCCCATTTTCATACGGATTTTTGACGCCCTTAGCATCATGATTCTTGCTGGATAAAACGTTTATAAACTAGGCGATGAGGCGAAGTCAACGAAGTATAGAAACGTTTTAGGCGCAAGATTAGCGACGAAGTCCAAGAGAGTTAATCAACTCACGGTAACGGTTAACGTCGTTCTTACGAAGGTAAGCCAAGAGGTTACGACGGCGACCGATTTTCTTCATCAATCCACGGTAAGTAGCGTGGTCTTTTTTGTGTTGTTTGATGTGGTCGTTGAGGTGGTTGATTTCCCAAGTTAGGACAGCAACTTGTACCTCTACTGAACCAGTGTCACCTTCGTGACGTGCATATTGTGCAATGATTTCATTTTTTTTCTCTTTTGAGATTGCCATGATATACTCCTTTTCTTTACGCTTCATCCGAGTGACAGGTTTGGCATGGCCTGCAACCAAGAAGAAGTTATTTGTCTTTACGACATACTTATTCTACCAAGAAGGACTACCTTTGTCAAATGATTCTGTTTTATCTCTCTCGTTTGAAGAATGAAGGATTTTCGATTTACAATTCAACGCCGAAGATTGCCAAAGACTGCATTTCTACCTCGGTCAGCCTCCGCCATTCTCCAAGTGCAAGTGCGGGATCCAATTGTAGGGGGCCCATCGTGAGGCGCTGAAGATCTGTCACTTCTTTTCCGCAGGCAGCCACCATGCGCTTGACCTGGTGGAACTTGCCCTCAGCTAGGGTAATTTCTACGAGAGAAGTCTCTTTTTCTTCGTCCAGCTCTAAAATCTTGAGCTGAGCTGGCTGACAGGTAAAGTCTTTCAGTTCTATTCCTTCAGCAAATCGCTCTACATCTGCTTGGTTCATCAGGCCTGTCACTTGAGCTCGGTAGATTTTTTCTACGTGCTTTTTGGGTGACAGCATGGCATGGGCTAGCTTGCCATTATTGGTCAGAAGGAGCAGGCCGTGGGTATCAATATCCAAGCGGCCGACAGGAAAAACTTCTTTCTGACGGGCAGTCTCGTCCAGCAAGTCCAGAACCGTCTTATGACGGCCATCCTCTGTTGCCGAAATGACTCCCTGCGGCTTGTTGAGAAGGTAGTAGACGAATTTTTCATAGGTCAACCTTTGGCCAGAAACAATAATCTCATCTGCTGTCTCATCAATCTGAGTCTTAGGTAATTTCTCTGCTCTGCCATTGACCAAAACTAACCCTTTCTTTAGGAGCTGCTTAACCTGGGCTCGTGAACCCAGACCATTTTCTGCTAAAAATTTATCCAGACGCATCGTATAACCTCCTAACTTTCTGAAGCCATTCCGCTCTTTTCTTTGCTAAATCGTAGAACAAAGAGCGAGGTCAGAATCATAGCCAGCCCCAAAACGCTGAAGATAAAGGCTGGGGCGTTAGAGAATCTCCCAATGAAACTGAGGACAAATGTAGTGGCCGTTGCTCCAATACTGCAGCCTAAAATCACGATAGAAGTGGCTTGATTGAGTAGGTGGCTGGAAATGCGCTCGGAAAGAGTATAGAAGATAGTCGTCAAACCAACACTATAGACAAAACCGGCGCTAATAGTAGCCATGCTGAGTGACAAGAGATTTGGTGAGAAGCCAATGATAATCTGAGTCAGGCCAAAAACCAGACCAGAAAGCATCAGCAGTTTATCTCTAAAAAGACGGGTCAAACTAGCAAAGCTGATACCCGCCGCAATCCCAATCAACTGCATCAAGGAAAGAATCACGCCTGCAGTTTGGGCTGTCCCCATACCAGACTTCTCTACAATCCCTGGCACGCGCACATTGATAGCAATATAAGTCAGTACAATAACCCCCGCCACAAAGGCAAAAGTTAGACTCAGCTGCCAATCCTGGCGGCTAAGCTTAGGAGTCGATTCAGACTGTTCTTGCTGCTTTGCAAAGACCTTGTCATAAGGAACAAAAAGCAGATAGAGCGCCAAAACTACCAGTCCAAAGGTATAGACGAGAAAGGCAGCTGGCCAGCCGAGAGGAAGAAGCCGACTGACACCAAATGTCAAGAGGGCTGTCCCGACTACTTCTGCTGAGCCTCGCAGTCCTAAAAGATGTACGCGCTCCTGTCCCTTGTAGCGCTCGCTAACAATCGAAATTGCCTTGGCATTGAGCATGCCAAGCCCCATCCCAAAGACAAGCCGAGACGCAAACATCAGCCAGTAAGACTGATTAAGAAGAGGAAGAAGCCCGCAAAGTGAAAAAATCAGAAGCCCGCTCACAATCATCTGGCGCTCTGTCAGGTATTTTTCAATGACCCTATTAAACAGCAACATGAGCATAATCCCAGCCGAAGGCAAAGAAACCAGAAGTTCTACCCAACTTTCTGGAATCCCTTTATAAAAAGCAAACATGGCCGACTGGGCACTGGAAATCGAGAAAGCCGTCGTCAGAATCAAAGAAAGTGAGAGGATGCTCACCTTTTCCATCAATTTTTTCATTCTATTTTCCTTTAAAATTCACACTACCTCTATCATACAGTTTTTTGGGTCAAGACGCAATTTCTTTGTCAGGAATATTATGGGTCGCTGTCGCTCCATTCAAAATCAGGCACCGCCAGCCAGTCAAAACCGCTCCCGCCTTTATTTCTTGCAGGTTTTATGTTATGATGAAGGGTAGAAAAAGGAGAGAATCATGTCTGTGAGTGAAAAAACATCTGTTATTGAACGATTAACCAAACCAGCCCATTTAATTGATATGAAGGACATTATCCGCGAGGGCAATCCGATCCTGCGCGCTATCGCTGAGGAAGTCAGCTTCCCTCTATCAAACCAGGAAATCATTCTGGGCGAGAAGATGATGCAATTTCTCAAGCATTCCCAGGATCCAATCATGGCAGAAAAAATGGGGCTTCGCGGCGGTGTTGGTCTAGCTGCTCCCCAGCTGGATATTTCCAAACGGCTCATCGCTGTTTTAGTTCCCAACCCTGAGGACGAAGAGGGCAATCCGCCTAAGGAAGCTTATAGTCTGCAAACGCTGATGTACAATCCTAAGATTGTAGCCCATTCCGTTCAGGATGCAGCCTTAGCTGATGGTGAAGGCTGCCTGTCAGTCGATCGAGAAGTACCGGGCTACGTAGTTCGGCATGCGCGAGTCACCGTGGATTACTTTGACAAGGACGGTCAAAAGCATCGTATCAAGCTCAAGGGCTATAACGCCATTGTTGTTCAGCATGAAATCGACCATATCAACGGCATCATGTTCTACGACCGCATCAATGAAAAAGACCCATTTGCAGTCAAAGACGGCATGTTGGTGATTGAGTAAATAACTTGCATATCATTATCAAAAATACCTAGATAGTTTCTATCTAGGTATTTTTCTATTCTAACTATCCCGTCTCCAGAAAATAGCCAAGAGGATAACTGCTCCTAGCACTGATGGAACAATAGCTGTATCAGCAAGCATTGGTCCCCAATGGCCAAAAAGAAATTGACCAATCAAGGAACCAAACCAACCCAAGAGGATTTTTCCGATACAGCCCATGCGCTCCCCACGGCTGGTAATAGCCCCGGCGATAAGGCCGATGATAAAACCGACAAACATACTACCAATCATATATTCCCCTTCTTTCTATATTTCTAGCAAGGCTTCTCAAGAAGCAAGTGGAAGCTGTCATTATGGAATGCGCCATTTAGGGCAGCTCAAAATCTTAAATTGCCCAGTCTCCATTTCGGAAGATAGCTACACGGCTGCCATCTTTACGGATACCATCAATATCCATCTGATTTGAGCCAATCATAAAGTCCACATGGACATCCGAGCGGTTGAGACCTGCCACCTCCAACTCTTCCTCAGATAAATTCTCTCCCCCGACTACACTAGTCGCATATGCTGCACCAATAGCCAAATGGTTAGAAGCATTTTCATCAAAAAGTGTATTGAAGAAGGTGATGCCTGACTGGGAAATCGGGCTTGGATCTGGCACCAAGGCACACTCACCTAAAGCACGCGCACCCGCATTTTCAAAGACAAGATCCTTCATAACCTGGTCACCCTTTTCTGCAGTAATGTCCACAATCTGGCCATCCTTGAAGGTCACCTTGATGCCTTCGATGATGTTGCCATTGTAGCTGAGAGGCTTGGTGCTGGTCACATAACCATCGGCCCGACGGAAGTCCGGTGCTGTAAAGACCTCTTCTGTCGGCATGTTAGCAATGAAATATTCGCCCTGGGCATTAAGACTGCCAGCTGACTCCCAGTGATGGTTCTTGGGCAAGCCCAATGTCAAGTCTGTTCCAGGAGCTGTGTAGTGCAGAGCAATGAATTGCTCTTCATTCAAAACTTTAGCCTTTGAGCTGAGTCTTTCTTCATGAGCTTTCCAAGCGGCTACTGGGTCATCCTCATAGACACGGCAGGTTTTGAAAATCTGATCCCAAAGCAAGTCTACCGCTTCCTCATCGCTGGCTGCATTTGGAAAGACCTTCTTAGCCCACTCTGTACCAGCTGCTGCAGCGACTGTCCAGCTGACTTTATTGGATTGGGTTGCGATCCGCATCGGTTTCATGGCTATGCCCATAGCCTTAGCAGAAGCTGATAATTTCTCAGCATCCACGCCGTTCAAAGCCCCTGGGTCAGATGAACGAACGCCCAAGCGACTAGCTTTCTTTTCAAGAAGGTAGTTCATCTCAGCCACCTTATAGTCTGGAACATTGTCCAAGCGCTCCATTGGCGCATGGAGAAATTTCTCCCGCGTACTCAAATCATCCGCCCACTGGACGATAACTTCATGAGCTCCCAGAGCATAGGCTTCCTTGACAATCAAGTGAGCCAGCTCACGCTGCTCCACATCAATATTGAGCGCCACTGTGTGACCCGGCTGCACATTGATACCATTGGCAACCAATAATTTAGCGTATTTTTCTAAGTTTTCTTTAAAATTTGGCAGAACCATTCTGCTTCTCCTTTTCTTTTGTTATTTCTCTTTAAACAAGGACAGCAGGCTAACCGCTGCCACAGTGCCGCAAATCAAAGCGGTCATTTTCAAAATTGTATCTGGATCAAGATCCAGCTGGTAATCCAACACTTTTTGCGCTGGCTTATCCTGAGCGGAAATGGTAAGCTTCATGAGCAAGTCCTTTCTTTGCTAATCATATACTGTTTTTTGCCAGATGACTTTCATATTCCAGCCATTTTGACTGAAATTACAATCTGGCAGTCGCTTTCCATACATTTCTTCATATTCCTTTTTAGAAAGGTACCGATCTGTTGCTAAATGATTGAGCCAAGATTTGGAGGTGCTATGTTTGAAGATTCTTCTGGCATTTTTCAAACCAAATCTTTTCCAATGTCGAGGAAAATCTAAATAGGCGCCTACAATATAGATCCAAGTTGAAGGAGTGGGCTTTTCTGATACATTGTCCATAACAAACAGGATACCACCTGGCTTTAATAATTTCTTACATTTTTCCAAAGCTTCAGGGATGTCCAAATGATGAAATGTCGTTCGACTGAAAATAAAATCAAATTGTTTCTCAAAAACAGCGGTTAAAAAATCATCCTGCAGTAATTCTACATTCTGTAAATCTTCTTTTTCTACTTTATCTTTTGCTATCTGCAGAAAATCCGCAGAAAGATCTATTCCTGTCACATGTTGAAAATATGAAGACAGAAAAATGCAGGTATTCCCTCCGCCACAACCAATATCCAAAGCGGAAACTCTACGGTCAGGCAAATTATCCAGTAGATAATCGGGCTTGCCTTCCAAAAGAGTGGTTACCCAATCATATTCTAAAGCAACCGCATTAAATTGTTCTGTAATATTTTCCATGAACATCCTTCTTAAAACAAATCATCAAACAAACTCAACTGGTTATCCTCAGGCATATTGCCCAGAATTCCCATGTCGTCCATTTTTTCAACTAGGGTGCTAGAGAGGCCGCCACGTTTGCGGAGCTCTGTCTTAGAGAGGAATTCGCCTTCTTCCCGCGCTCTGACCACTTGGCGGGCAACGTTGTCACCCAGACCGTCCATGGCAGAGAAAGGAGGAATAAGCGTATCTCCTTCGATGAGAAACTCGGTCGCATGGCTCTTGTAGAGATCTAGCTTTCCGAATTTGAAGCCCCGCTCCAGCATTTCATTGACGATTTCCAAGGTCGTATAAAGGTCAATTTCTACATTGGAGGCTTCGTTGTTCTTACGCTTTTCAGCGATTTCATCCATCCGGCGCTTGACGGCATCAAGTCCGCCACTCATGGTCTTGATATCAAAGGCCTTAGCCCGAATGGAGAAGTAGGCACAGTAGTAATAAATCGGATGATGCACCTTGAAGTAGGCCACCCGCAGAGCCATCATAACATAGGCTGCCGCATGGGCCTTGGGGAACATATACTTGATCTTTCCACAGGACTCAATGTACCATTCTGGCACATTGTTTTCCTTCATAGCTGCGATGTAGCTATTGCGCTCTTCTTCAGAAATCTTTAGCCAAAGGCCCTTCCGCACGCGCTCCATGATTGTAAAGGCCATCTTCGGATCCAAGCCCTTGTGCATGAGGTAAACCATGATGTCGTCCCGACAGCCGATAACGGTGGATAGGTCAGCAATCCCTTGCTTGATCAAGTCCTGAGCATTGCCCAGCCAAACGTCCGTACCATGGGAGAGACCAGATAGCTGCAAGAGCTCAGCAAAAGTCGTCGGATGGGTCTCGTCAACCATGCCCCGTACAAAGTTAGTCCCAAACTCTGGAATCCCCAGCATACCAGTCGGCGTGCCGATTTGCTCCTGAGTCACACCCAGAATATCTGTTCCAGAAAAGAGGGCCATGACGCCAGCATCATCCATATGAATGTCATTTGGATCAATGCCAGACAAGTCCTGAAGCTTCCGAATCATGGTCGGATCATCGTGTCCCAGAACGTCTAGCTTGAGGACATTTTCATCAATATCGTGGAAGTTAAAGTGGGTGGTCTGCCACTCAGCTGTCACATCATCTGCTGGATATTGGACCGGTGTAAAGTCATAAACATCCATGTAGTTAGGGATAACAACGATTCCGCCCGGGTGTTGTCCAGTCGTCCGCTTGACTCCGGCAGCTCCCTGCGCCAGACGCTCAACTTCGGCGTCCCGATAGAACTTCCCGTAGTCGCGCTCATAGCCCTTGACAAATCCATAGGCCGTCTTAGCCGCAACGGTACCAACGGTTCCAGCCCGAAAGGCATACTCCGCACCAAAGATATCCCGCACGTCCAAATGGGCGCTCGGCTGATCCTCTCCGGAGAAGTTCAAGTCAATATCGGGTACCTTGTCCCCGTCAAATCCAAGGAAGGTCTCAAATGGAATGTCCTGACCGTTCTTACTCAGCTTGTGGCCGCACTCTGGACAGTCCTTATCCGGCATATCAAAGCCAGAACCATAGGATCCATCCGTAATGAACTCGCTGTATTGGCATTTGCCACAGACATAGTGGGGCGACAGAGGATTAACCTCGGTAATTCCAATCATGGTCGCGACAAAGCTGGATCCGACTGACCCCCGCGAGCCTACCAGATAGCCCCGCTCATTGGAGCGCTGCACCAGCATCTGCGAAGCCAGATAAATCACGGCAAAACCATTACCCAAGATGGAGGTCAATTCTTTTTCGATCCGCAAGTCCACGATATCTGGCAGCGGATTGCCATAAATCTCAAAAGCTTTTTGATAGGTCAGCTCGGCAACTGTCTCCTCAGCCTTGTCAATGAAAGGTGTATAGAGGTCGCCCTTGACCACCTCTACCGGCTCAAAGGTCTCCGCCAGCTGATTCGGATTGGTGATGATCAGCTTCTTAGCCAAATCCTCGCCTAGGAAGGCAAATTCGTCCAGCATCTCATTAGTGGTCCGGAAGTGAGCCTTAGGAAGCGGCGCCGGCTGGGCATTTTCGCCGTGGCCAATAGTCCGGTTAATCATGGCTCCCTGACCAAGACTACGGACTATAATCTCACGATAGATTTCTTCTTCCGGCTCGATATAGTGGACGTTCCCCGTCGCAAGGACAGGCTTGCCCAAGCGATCTCCGACCTCAATCAGATTGCGAATAATGGTCTGCAGTTCTTCCTGGTCCTTGATTTGCTCCTTGGCAATCAGTGGCTCATAGATAGCCGGCGGCATAACCTCGATAAAGTCATAATACTTGGCTACTTCGACAGCCGCATCCACCCCCTGAGAGACAACGGCATCATAGACTTCGCCTTCTGAACAGGCTGAGCCCAGAATCAAGCCTTCACGATGGGCATCCAGCACGGTCCGTGGAATCCGCGGGACACCTTCAAAATACTTGGTATTAGACAGACTGACTAACTTGAAAATATTCTTTAGTCCCGTCTGATTTTTCACATAAATGGTCGCATGCTTGACCCGAGCCTTCTTGTAGGAATTCTCATCGACCAGATCCGTATTCAAATCCTTGAGATTGGTCACGCCATGCTTTTCGGCCACATCCTTGATAAAGATAAAGAGGAGGCGGCCCGTTGCTTCCGCGTCATAGTTGGCCATGTGGTGGTGCTCCAGAGCAATCTGGAAACGCTTGGTCAAAGGCCCCAAACCATGCCGCTTGTACTCTGGATAGAGGTTGCGGGCAAATTCCAGCGTGTCAATGACTGGCTGAGTGATTTTCGGCAGGCCATAACGCTCATAGTTGACATTCATAAAGCCCACGTCAAAAGTAGCATTATGGGCAACGAGGATGCTGTCCTGGCAAAATTCCTGAAACTCTTTCAGAACTTGCTCTAGCGGTTTGGCATTGCGGACATGCTCATCTGTAATCCCGGTCAGATCCGTCGTAAAAGCCGAAAGAGGATGCCCAGGATTGATAAACTCATCAAACTCAGCGATGATATTGCCCTTGTGCATCTTGCTGGCAGCAACCTGAATCAAGTCATTGTAAACCGCTGAAAGTCCTGTTGTTTCGACGTCAAAGACTACATAGGTCGCATTGCTCAGCTCCATGTCCACTTCATTGTAGACGATGGGTACCCGGTCTTCTACAATATTGGCTTCCATGCCGTAAATCAGCTGAATACCAGCCTTCTTAGCAGCCTTGTAGCCATGGGGAAAGCTCTGCACATTGCCATGGTCAGTAATGGCGACAGCCTTGTGGCCCCATTTGGCTGCCGTTGCAACGATTTCCTCGACCTCAGGCAGGGCATCCATAGTAGACATATTGGTATGGGCGTGAAATTCAACCCGCTTCTGGCCCTCAGGCATCAAATCCTTGCGCTCATAGTGGGTAACAGCCTGCACATCCTGAACATTCATGGTCAGGTCGCGGGTGAAATTGTTCATCTCCACATTTCCCCGCACGCGCAGCCAGGCACCTTTCTTAATCATGTCAAACTTCTTGGCTTCTTCTTCGTTTTTCATCCATTTCTGCAAGGAGAAGCTGGAAGTGTAGTCTGTCATCTTGAAATTGAGCAAGACTCGGCCAGTTCGAGTGACCTTCTGCTCCAGGTCAAAGACCATTCCCTCAAAGACCAGACGATTTTCCTCAGTCTGAACTTCAATCATAGGGGTAATCTCTGCCTTGTCCAGCTTTGGTTTAGCCGCAGCCTTGCGAGCTTGGAAGTCATAGGCTGGCTTTTCCTCTGGCGGTGGTGCCATCTGCTGCAGGGATTCCATGGCTTTGAGCGCTTCTTCATTGGCCGCCTGGACAATCTTGTCATTCTTCGCCTGGAAATTCTCCGCTTGCTGCTGGGTCAGCTCATCGCTGTGCTGAACCAGACAGGTCAGCTGAGGAAAGCCGTACTTGACCAGCTGCTGGCTGAGATTGGGCAGGTGATTCTTGCGAAAATGCTCCGTATCAATGGTCGAAGCCCCCTCAATCAGCAGCTTGTCCCCATCCAAATGAACCCGCAAATCCTGATACAGGCTCTTGAAGCCATGACTGGCACATGGACCTTCCTCAAAGGCCAGCTGGTAATAAGCCTGCAAGAGGTCATCCGATATCTGAGGAGCCTGACAGTGAATTTGAAAAACAGCCTGATTGCCCGTCTTAGAAAACTCTTGAGCTAAGCGCTTCTGCAATTCCCGAAAAATCTCAATGGGCAGAATATTCGCAAAAGAAAAATGAAACTCCCAGACCCGACTGACCTTGTGGACCAGAACCTTCTCAATTTCTGCATTCAAAAAGGCCTCTGAATTTCTCATTTCCAGTGGCATATCCAGCTGATGCATTAAAATTTCAAACTTGTTTGACATGACATTTCCTCGTACAGTAGTGACCTTATTTTACCATAAATCAGCACTTTTTTCGACAGAAAAAGAATAGGGTAAAGCGCGGCTCCTACACAATTATTAAGACATTCTTCCTGGAGCTAAGTTATGATATAATAGAACAGAACATTTACCTAAAGGAGTCTTAACTGTGAAGAAAATCTTACTAGCTAGCATCTGTCTACTGACTCTAACTGCTTGTAGCACAACCAGTCAGCATAAACAAGAAAATACACCCAAGCAAAGTCAGAGCCAAAGTAAAACCAAAGAAGAAAAGACACAGACGAAAACTTTTTCTAAAAAAATCGATGAGTATTATACTAATTCAGTCAAACTTTTCTATACTAAAGACAAGATCCTATCTTTCCAGCTCATTTCCAGCCAGGCTATCCCTGAAGAAAATCAAAAAATGAGTGTTGAAGAATTAAAGAAATCCTATAGTGAAGATCTTAAGAAAAGTCCCATGATTGAAAATCAAGAAAAGCTAAAAGGACTTAAAATTCATCTTAAAATTTCTGAAGACAAGAAAAATGCTATAGCCATTTTTGACTTTGACCTCAGCAAAATAGATCAAGAACAACTGATTCAGTCAGCAAGTGACTCTGAAAGTAGTCAGACTTTCTTCAGGAAACTCCAAGATAAACCAGATGTTGTCTTTGATTTTTTGAAGGGGCAAGGACTTAAAGAAGAATAAAAAAAGCTTTCTGAGTGATTTAACTTTATAGTTAATACTCAGAAGGCTTTTCTGTTTATTTTTAAATCCCAAAGGGGCAATATGCTATCTTAGCACTGCTTCCGCTAAGGCCTTTTGGATAGCGATGACGCTGCGGTCGCTGGTAAATTGTAGGACTTCTGCTGGCTCTTGAGCGCTGGAAACCCAGATTTTCAGCTCAGCATCTAAGTCAAAATGGCCGGCTGTTTCCACTGAGAAGCGACTGATAGAGCGATATGGAAAGGACTTATAAGAAGTCTTTTTGCCAGTCATTCCCTGCTTGTCGACCAAGATTAAGCGCTTATCTGTAAAGACAATTAAGTCACGAATGAGGCTAAAAGCTAGTTCCACATTCTCTGTTGTTGTCAGAATATCCTCTAATTGTCTTTCTGTTTTTTCAATATCTTTCTGAGAGGCATTGCCTAATAAACCGCCGAATAATCCCATCAATCGGTCCTCCAATCTATTTTTTCCTACTATAGCATTTTCAAGACCAATAAGCAAAAGAAAACTGCCAGATAAAACTGGCAGTTTGTTTTATTTTGTCAAAATTGACAAGGTTTCTAGCAGATTATCGGCGTGGACTTCAATGGTATCGCCAGTAGCCTTAATCTTGACTTCGACAATGCCTTCTGCAGCTTTCTTACCAACTGTCACACGGATTGGGAGACCAATCAAATCGCTGTCACTGAACTTGACACCAGCGCGCTCGTTGCGATCATCCACCAAGACCTCATAACCAGCTCTTAGCAAGTTAGCCTCAATTTGGTCAGTTAGCGCCACGGCTTCCTCGTCCTTGACATTGACCGGAATCAAGTGCACATCAAATGGTGCTAGCTCTTTCGGGAAGTTGATGCCCCAAGCATAGCGGAATTCGCCCTTAGGAGTTTTATTGACAAAGAGACGGGCATGCTGCTCCATAACAGCAGATAGGAGACGGCTGACACCGATACCGTAGCAACCCATAATCATTGGTACTGCTCGACCATTTTCGTCCAAGACATTAGCGTTCATGCTGTCAGAATAGCGAGTTCCCAACTTAAAGATGTGCCCAATCTCAATCCCGCGAGCAAACTTGAGGACACCTTGGCCGTCCGGAGAAATTTCACCCTCACGAACCTCACGGATATCCACATACTCAGCGGTAAAGTCACGACCTGGATTGACACCGGTCAAGTGGTAACCATCTTCGTTAGCGCCAACCACAGCGTTAGCTAGGTCTTGCACCTTACGGTCAGCGATGATTCTCACGCCTTCTGGCAGATTGACTGGCCCTAGTGAGCCAAATCCCGCTCCCAAGAGCTGACGAACTTGATCTTCACTCGCTACATCAAAAAAATCCGCTGCCAAATGATTTTTCAGCTTGACTTCATTAAGCTGGTCATTGCCGACCAAAAGTGCTACGACAGGAGATTCGTCAGCCATGTAAACCAAGGTCTTGATTGTCTGGCTTTCATCTAGCCCAAGGAAAGCAGCAACTTCGTCAATGGTCTTGCAGTCAGGCGTTGAAACGCGGACTACTTCTTCCTCAGTCACGACACGTCCTGCAGGCTTGTATTCATCCGTTGCCATTTCAAGGTTGGCAGCGTAGCTGGACTCACTGGAGTAGGCAATGGTATCCTCACCAGATACCATCCAGCTGGTCAATTCTGTCCGAATAGCTTCCTGAACATCCTCAGGAATTTCATCAAAGCTGGCTACAGATTTATCCAAGACCACCCAGCGGTTCAAATCTGTCCTGTCTGGCGTAATAGCCATGAATTCTTGGCTGTCCTTGCCCCCCATAGCACCACCATCGCCGATAATGGCTTTGAAATCCAGCTCGCTGCGGGTAAAGATTTTCTCATAGGCAGACTTGTATTCATCATAAGCTACATCCAAGCTGTCATAGTTAGCGTGGAAACTGTAGGCATCTTTCATGATAAACTCACGCGTCCGTAAGAGCCCGTTACGAGGACGCTTTTCATCGCGGTATTTAGGCTGAATCTGATAGAGATTAAGTGGCAGCTGTTTATAGGATTTAACCGAATCACGGACGATAGCCGTAAAGGTTTCCTCATGGGTTGGCCCTAGGATAAAGTCTGATTTCTCCCGATTTTTCAGTTTGTAGAGGTCTTCACCGTAGGTCTCATAACGGCCAGACTCGCGCCAGAGGTCTGCACTGAGCAGGGCAGGCGCCAGCATCTCCACTGCACCAATCTTGTCAAACTCTTCTCGCATGATTTTTTTGGCTTTTTCAATCACGCGATTAGCCAGTGGCAGATAAGAATAGACCCCAGCTGAAACCTGACGGACATAGCCAGCTCGCAGCATCAGAGCGTGACTGATAACTTGAGCATCGCTAGGCATCTCACGCAGGGTTGGAATTAACATTTTACTTTGTTTCATAAAAACAAAACTCCTTGACTTTCATTGAATAATTTCTTTTTCATGGCTCTATGAGCTTCGAGCTCTTAGAAGAATAATTTCATAATATCGTTCCAAGTAACAGCAATCATCAAGATGACCATAATAGCCACTCCAGACAGAGTGACATAGGTCTCCGTTTCTCTTTTCAGAGGTTTTCTGCGGATAGCCTCCAGAATATTGAGGACAATTTTTCCGCCATCCAAGGCTGGAATGGGAATCAGGTTGAAAATACCGATATTGAGCGACAGCATGGCCAAAAGGCTAAGGACTGCTGGCAAGCCTTGCTCTGCAGCCTGACTGCTGAAATTGTAAATAGCGACCGGACCACCCAGCTTGTTGATATTGAAGTTGAAGATGATATCTTTCAGAGCTGACAAAATACGAACCGTGGTAGACCAAGCTGCAGTAAAACCGCCAACTACCTTGTCCCAAAAGCCTGTCTTGACCGTTGGGGATACCCCCAGTAGATAGCGATTGCCGTCTTTTTTAGGCTGTACGGTAATCTCTTTCGTTTCGCTGCCGTGTTTGTAGGTAACAGACAAGGTCGGCGCTTCCTTGCTCTTACCTGTGATTTTCGCCAGAGCACTGGTTAGATCCGCCCAGTTGCTAATCTTATAGTCATTAATCTTAAGGATTTGGTCGTTATTTTGAACCCCGGCAGCTGCTATGGCACTACCATCCATGACTTGAAAATGATTGCTGTTTTCATCGCGAACGCCGCCCTGAACAAAGGCCAGCAGCATAAATACCAGGACACTCAGAATGAAGTTATTCATAGGCCCAGCAAAGTTGGTAATAAGACGACCCCAGATACTAGCATTCTGATACTGAACATCCAGTGGTGCAATCCGCACCTCAGTGCCGTCTTCTTCAACAATCGTTGCATCATGATCTACTGCATAAGTCTTGAGCTCGTCAAGGACCAGACCTGTGATTTCCAGCTTATCCTCAAAGTCAAAGCCGGTCACATTCATGGGCAGAGCTGTCTGGTCAACCTTTTTGCCAGAGAGATTGATGCGAACCACCTTGCCCTCTGCATCCAAGGTCAGACTAGCCGGTGTTCCCACCTTAATGTCAGTGGAGTCTTCCCCCCAGCCGGCCATGCGCACATAGCCCCCCAAGGGTAAAATCCGAATCGTGTAGGCCGTCCCGTCCTTACCAATATGGGAGAAAATCTTGGGTCCCATACCGATAGCGAACTCTCTGACCAAAATACCGGACTTCTTTGCAAAGTAGAAGTGTCCGAACTCATGGACCACCACAATGATCCCAAAAATAATAATAAAGGTTATAAACTGCATGGACTTCTATATTTTACCTTTCCTAGAAATCTTGTTTTTTCTTTAAATCAAAGAAGGAGCAGAAAACGGCCAAATACCGAGCTTCCCGCTCCTGCATAGCTGACACTTTTGAAAATAGGGTAGAAGCTCAATTCAAAATTTTGAGCTCTAATTCCTAGTTTCTTCTCAGATTGTGCGGTCGTTAGACAAGCTTGCCATCCCTTGCTTTCAGCCATGCACGACTGTCTTAGAACAAGCCGAAGAAATGCATCAGCGGAAAGACGAAGAGAAGGCTGTCAAAACGATCCAAGACACCGCCGTGGCCAGGAATGAATTTACCAGAATCCTTGACCCCGAAATGACGCTTGACTGAGCTTTCGACCAAATCACCTAGCTGGCCGGCAATACTAAAGAGCACTGCCAGAATCAAAAAGACAAAGGCATTATAAGGTGCGTACACTTGCGGTCGAACCAACATAAAGATTCCAGTCACTAGAACAGCTGATAGAATGCCGCCTAGGCTGCCTTCAATAGTCTTATTAGGAGAAACTCTCGGCGCCAGCTTTCTTTTACCGAAACGCACCCCGACCAGATAAGCTCCGCTGTCAGTAGCCCAGACGATAAAGAGAGCTAGCAGGACCTTGTCAATATTCATCAAGCGGGCATCAATCAAGGCATTAAAACCAAGACCGACATAAAAACTCGCTGCAATCGGATAAGCCGCATCTTCAAAAGTATAGTTGGAACCCAGAACAGTCGAAATCAACAGAAGGAAGACGACCAAGCCATAGGCCACGACATTGCCGTCGACCGGCAGAAACTTCAGATAGTTTTCCAGGGGCAGAGTTAGGACAAAGGCTGCCAGCATGGCTAAGACACCTTCGATGGTCGCTGTCGGCAGACCTTTCATTTGGAGAAATTCATGCACCGCCAGCATAGCCAGCAGCCCCACAAAAATCTGAAAGATGACGCCTCCTGTCAATACCAGAGGAATAAAAATAGCAAGAGCGATTCCCCCAAAGATTAGACGTTTTTGTAAATTTTTACTCATACTCTTTTACTTTCTCCCTTAAACACCGCCAAAGCGTCGATTCCGACGGCTGTATTCTGCAATTGCAGCCTTCAAAGCCTTCTCATCAAAGTCAGGCCAGAGGATATCCGTAAAATACAGCTCACTGTAGGCTGACTGCCAAGGCAGAAAATTGCTGAGGCGCAACTCTCCACTGGTCCGAATCACCAGATCCGGATCGCGCAGCATCTTAGGCAAGTTGCTGGTATAGAGGTAGTTGCCAATGACTTCCTCAGTAATGTCACCGGGGCTGAGTTTGGCATCCAGAACATCCTGAGCAATTAGTTTAACCGCCTGATTAATCTCATATCGACCACCGTAGTTTAGGGCAAAATTGAGAATCAAGCCTGTATTGAGCTTGGTCAAGCTTTCAGCCTTTTCCAGAGCTTCAAATGTCGCCTTAGGAAGCTTAGCCGTATCACCAATCATCTGGATTTTAACATTGTTCTTGTGCAGCTCCGGCACATAGCGGTCGTAAAATTCAACCGGAAGATTCATAATAAAAGAAACTTCCTTTTCCGGCCGAGACCAATTTTCCGTTGAGAAGGCATAGACAGTCAAGACCTGAACACCCATTTCCTTGGCAGCAATCGTCACCTTTTGCAGGGTTTCCATGCCAGCCTTATGACCGAACACGCGCGGCTGCATCCTTTTTTTGGCCCAGCGGCCGTTACCGTCCATAATGACAGCAATGTGTTTAGGAACATTCAGCGGTGCGTTCAGCTTTTCTTTTTTCTTAAAACTAAACATACTTTTTATCCTATTTAAAGTTTTGTCAGTTCATTATATCATAAATCCTTGGAATGTGGGCAATTCATCCGCTTTTTCAAGCCTGAGGGCATAAAATAAGGACAGAATGTCAACTAAAAAATCCAAACTCACCCAGCCTGTCCAAACTGCGAGGCGAATAAGCTTGAAACCAGACACCTTCTAAACGTATGAGTCAAAACAAAAAACAGCCCGCAAGCTGTTTATTTCTTTACTCTTCAATCGCTGATTCTTCCTCAGGAACGTCAACGCTTCCTTCACCACCAGCAACAGCAGGAATCCCCTCCGTTAATGGCAGTACGGTCTTAATTGCTGTCAGTTCAAAGGTCAGGTAAACACCGTCCACATCCAGAACAACTGTTTTCTTGTCTGTGTCCACTTCATCTACCGTTCCATACAAACCGCCGATGGTAATGACTTCATAACCCTTTTGCAGCTTGTTAAGACTTTCCATACGCTGCTGAGCCTGTTTCTTTTGAGCACGCATTTGGAAATAAGTCATCCCTACCAGTACAACCGCAAATACAATAAGCATAGTTGGATTCATATCTTTTCTCCTTCGAATGTCATATATGAACTACTATAGCAGATTTCCCTTATTTTTACAAGGCGATTCTGACTTTTCAGGCAAAGTCCGTCTCAAATCGGATGAAGCATGACTGACCTAACGACATTTTTTAAAAAGTAAAAATCAGGATGAGCAACACCCTGATTTTATGTCTTTTTTATTTAAGATTTTTAACAACTTCTGCTACGTTATCAACTGTAAAGCCGTATTCTTCCAGCACCTTGCCTGCTGGCGCAGAGGCACCGAACTGGTCGATTCCGATAACTGCACCATCCAGACCGACATACTTGTACCAAGGCTGGCTAGCTGCCATCTCAATCGCTACACGGCGACGAACTACATTTGGCAGAATTTCTTCTTTGTAGGCTGCATCTTGAGCATCAAAAAGCTCTGTTGATGGCACGCTGACCACACGAATTTTAGCGCCATCTGCTGCAAGTGCTTTAGCAGCTGCAACAGCCAAATTAACCTCAGAACCAGAAGCCAGCAAGATGGTATCGAAATCTGCTCCTGTTTCGTAAACCACATAAGCACCTTTAGCTACCTTGTCAAAGTTTGTGCCTTCTTCGACTGTCAGATTTTGACGGGTCAAGACCAGAGCAGTCGGAGTGGATTGACTCTTAAGGGCCAGGTACCAAGCTGCCTGAGTTTCACGCGCATCTGCTGGGCGGAAAACAGTCAGGTTTGGAATAGCACGCAGACCAGCCAGATGCTCAATCGGTTCGTGAGTTGGACCGTCTTCACCAACTGCAATAGAATCATGCGTGAAAACATAAGTCACTGGCAAACCTTGCAGGGCAGACAAACGGACAGCTGCCTTAACATAGTCTGAGAAGACGAAGAAGGTACCACCATAAACGCGAAGTCCACCATGAAGCGCCATACCGTTAAGAATTGTTCCCATGGCAAACTCGCGCACACCAAATTGGATGTTGCGGTTGAGACGGTGGGCATCATCCTGCAGACCGTCTTCCTTGATGTAGGTCATATTGGAGTGAGCCAAGTCAGCAGAACCACCGAGGAAAGTTGGAAACACCTTAGCTGCTGCATTGAGGGCATCCTGACTGGAATTACGAGTCGCTTGAGAGAAGCCATTTTCAAGCACTGGGAAATCTTCTGGTTTGATTTCTACTGGATCCTGACCAGCAATGATGGCTGTTACTTCTGCTGCCAATTCAGGATGGACTTGCTTGTAGTCCTCTACTAGCTGTTTCCAAGCATCGTATGCTGCTGCACCACGCTCTGCTACATTTGTACGGTAATCTGCATAGACTTCCTCAGGAATCTCAAATGGCGCATAGTCCCAGCCCAAGGCTTTACGAGTAGCTTCCGCTTCTTCTGCTCCCAACGGTGCACCGTGAACTGCATTCGTTCCTTGCTTGTTTGGAGAACCGTAACCGATAACTGTCTTAACTTCAATCAAAGATGGCTTGCCGGAAGCTTTAGCTTCATTGATAGCTGCATCAATCGCTGCAAGGTCTGTCCCGTCTTCCACCAAGGCAGTATGCCAGCCATAGGCTTCATAGCGGGCACGAACATCTTCTGTAAAGGAATCCTTGGTTTCTCCGTCCAAGTTGATATCATTTGAATCATAGAGAACAACCAGCTTGTCCAGCTTTTGTAGGCCAGCATAAGAAGCAGCTTCAGCTGAAACCCCCTCCATCAAATCGCCATCACCACAGATGACATAAGTGTAATGGTCGAAAATTGGGTAGCCTTCACGGTTATACTTAGCAGCCAAGAAACGCTCTGCCTGAGCAAAACCAGTAGCTGTAGAAATCCCCTGTCCCAGTGGGCCAGTAGTAGCATCAACACCAGCTGTGTGGCCAAACTCTGGGTGACCTGGTGTCTTAGAACCCCATTGGCGGAAGTTTTTGATTTCCTCCATGCTGACATCTTTAAAGCCAGACAGATGAAGCAAGGCATAAAGCAACATAGAGCCATGTCCTGCAGACAGGACGAAGCGATCGCGGTTAATCCAGTTTGGCTCTTCTGGATTGATACGAAGTTGTTTAGTAAACAAGTCGTAAGCCATCGGTGCAGCGCCCATGACTACGCCAGGGTGACCTGACTTAGACTTTTCAATCGCGTCAATCCCTAAAAAGCGAATGGCATTAACTGATAATTGTGACATTGGATACTCCTTATTTTTACTATGACTTGTTCTGACATCAGAACAGGATAAACAATGGTCGTAGAAACGAAAAATTGTCTCATATCTATTATATGAAAATTATCCCTATATCGCAAGATAGGGATAATCTCATTTTTTATAGATTTATTATAAATCTTGAAAGCGGTAACAAAAAGACCAAGAATTACACAGGTGACTGTTCACTCTTGGACTGTCAAAAAAATCTGCCCATAAGGACAGAAAAAAAGTAAGAAAGTGAGCATCCCTGCTCCTAAGTTCGACTGCGCACGTGGCTTGTCTCATGAAGTTTTTGCGGAACCTAGTTCTCGCTACTACTCAAACGGCATCTATGCCTCTAAGCTCTGCTTGACTCTGCGAGCCGGCAATCGCTAAAAAATTAGCGGAACGTAGACTTCGCTTGCGCTTAGTCTGCATCAATGCCTCTAAATTCGACTGCGCCTCTGGCTTGTCTCATGAAGTTTTTACAGAACGTAGTTTTCGCTAACGCTCAAACTGCATCTATGCCTCTAAGCTCTGCTCGACTCTGCGAGCCGGCAATCGCTAAGAGGCATAGAAAAACCCAGCTATCCAAATGGTTAGCTGGGTTAGGGTTGAGCTACATCATAGTTTTAGACTATCCTGCGGCCTTGTGATGAATGGTGATGCCATATTTTTCATGGTTTTCTTCATACCAATTAATTAAGGCCATCGCAGTTTGATAAGTAATGTTCTTAATCTTACTGGTCCCTTTAGTTAAGGTCAGGATACTCATCTTGCTGATGTTTGCATCCGTCGCAATCCGATAACTAGTTAAGGTTCCATTAACTAACAACTGAACAACAGCCTCGACTTTCCTGTAGTCAGGCATTGTTGTAATATCCAACTTTTTCATAATTAAATCCTCTCCTAAAATTTAATTTACTAATCCATTATACACTTTTTTCTGACATTTACATATATAAAAACTTGAAAATGTACAAAAAAATTAGAACATAATTCATTGAAATGTCAACTTTTCCTGTTTTATAGACTTTTGAGAGTCTTTTGCCTCTATTAAGATAGAAAAAAAGAATTAATATTATCTTCTTTTCTTACTTTGTTAGATCGCCTTTCCATACTGCTGTTTTTTCTCCATTTTCGTATAGCTAGACCAACGGTTAAATAAAGAATAGTCGGAATCATCCCCACTGAAAGCGAGAAGAGGAAAGCCTGATTTTTTTCTACCGAGACAAATCCTAGTAATAGTAAAGGATTTATAACAGCGTCCTCCATAGTGTGCATAATAACTAGAGGCCAAACAGATTTGGTAATTCTAAAAATCTCTGTATACATGACCGTCCAGCATGCAACAGTTATCATCCCGATAAGGAAGAATGTAAACCTCCCAACCGGCAAGGTATTATGGATTTCTCTCTCAGACAGAAACTTCATAATGTAAGGCAGATGCCAAATCCACCAGATAAAGCCAACAAGTAGATATAGTTTTAAGTCGCATAATTTTAATTTGATTAATTGATTGGTAAGATATGCCCTCCAAACAGATTCTTCAAAAATATTTTTTATGAATTGAGTTCCTATCTGTGTGAGCAAGATTCCAAGATAGGCCGTGAACTCAACCTTCGCATCTATCACTCTGATACCTTGTGTCATCAATCCCAAGAATATCACTATCATCGTAACAAGAGGGTAAACTAAAAAACTAATCAGGTATAATTTTTTATTACTTTTAAAATTAATGGAAAACCCTGCCTCTTTCCAGCCGTCTCCGCTAAAGCTTCGAAGAAAGATGGTACAGATTAAGGGAGTTACCAGCCAAATCAGCATCCCTAAAGAGCCACTTCCTATCTCTGTTCCGATATTTTCGTAATGAGCTTGGCCGGTTACTTTATCAACAACATAACCAATCCAGCCACATAGGGTGCTGAAGAATGCAAAGATAATGACATTGCGCTTAATTGTAGTTATGGACTGTTTCATAGCAGTCTCCTTTCGTCAAAAAATTATTCATCTCTCTTGTTTTAAATCCTTCTGTCTCTTGACACCGGCCGCAATAGCCCGAAAAATGGTAGGGTAGGGACGTTTTTTTGTCTGGTTGAAGGTACCTGTGACAAAGACATCCTTTTCTGGACAATAAAAGGAGAAACTTCCTGTTATCCCACTATGACCGCGAATTTCATGCGCGCCACCGAAAAAGAGAGACATGAAGGAGCTGATTGTCAGCTGCATCATACCGCTGCCATACTTGAGAGGGCGGAATTGAATGGACCGAAAAGTCGGCTGCTGAATATGGGACTTTGCAAACAATTTGCCAGTAAAGAAAGCACGGATAAAGGTCATTAACTCCCTGTTAGTCGCCACAATACCGCCTTGGTAGACTTGACTGGAAAGATAGGCTTGAAAAGCTATAGTTTTCTGGCCATTGTATAGGAGAGCAAGTTTCTCATGGCCTGTCGCCCAATGGGTCTGACTAAGCTGAAGCGGCTGGCAAATGAGATGTTCTAATAGTTGCTCAGCGGTCTGCCCAGTCACTGTTTCAGCCATTTTTCCTAAGAGCATAGCATTGATATCAGCGTAGTAGGCTTTATCTCCGTCCAGACATGATCCAGCTGGCAATTCTGCTATCATTTCCAGCGCTTCCTCAAAAGCTACCCGCCGATCAGCTTTGTACAAGTCATCTATCAAAACCTTTCCATTTGTTTGACGGTCCATTTCATAATTCGGAAAGCCTGATATTTGATCCAGCAGATGTCCTACAGTGACCTGCTCGGCTTGAGGCAAATGCTTGGTCACTTCTGGCGGTAAAATATCCGTCAAGCCTGTATTATAGGTCAGCTTTCCTTGGTCAATCAGTTGGAAAACAATGGCATCGGTGTATAATTTGGAAATACTGGCAATGACAAAAGGCGTGTCACTCGTCATCTGTCCCTTGTTTTCTTCCAAATAGAGTTGTTCCCCCCGTCCCCAGTCAAGTAGCAGTCAAAATGAAACATACCTATAACCCCTAAATAGCGATTTCGGTCGCTATTTATTTTTTTTCGAAAGTTCCCCTTGACTCTTTTACGACTTAGAGTTATCATCAGACCTGAAAAATAGAATTAAAGGAGTTAATATGGAAAAATTCAATTTCGAAAACAATATCGAGCAAGAAAACAAGCTGCCTCAAATTGAAATCTACAAGCTCACTAACTTTGGTGAACTCCAAAATTACACATCTGTAAATATTTTTTCGAAAGATACGTTTGAGGCAATTATCCCGATAAATGAAGACGGCGACCATTTTGTTTACGCTTGTCGATTTTTAAATCCTGAACGAGCGGAAGAATATTTCTGTCGAGGTTGCCAAACGGAAATTCCTGAAGATATTGAATTTTGGAATGAGCAACTACAGGCGGAAAAAGTGGAGGTTTTGGATATTCGGTTGGAGGTTAAAAATTAAAAAATAAACCATCTGCAATCCTACCAATGGTAAATCTATTTCATTCCCGTTCTCTATAAGGCGTATTTTGTACGCCTTTTTACATATTCGAAGCGCATAAGAAACCTTATGAGAAGTTCGCTGATGGAAGTATAAAAGAGTTTAAACATAATATACCTAAAGGATGGACTATAGTTTATTTACCAGATATCTGTGCATTAGAGGATGGCTCAATAAAAAGAGGTCCTTTTGGTAGCTCTATAACAAAGTCAATGTTTGTTCCGAAAGGAGAAAATACATATAAGGTTTATGAACAAGGCAATGCTATAAGAAAAACTATAGATTATGGAGATTATTGGTTAAAAGAGAGTGACTATCTACGTTTAAAAAATTTTTCAATAAAAGCAGGAGATATTTTGATATCTTGTGCAGGTACTATCGGAGAAATCTTTCAAATACCTTCAAATTACTATGATGGAGTTATAAATCAAGCATTATTAAAACTTACGTTAAATCCAGACATAATAGATTCACAATATTTTAAATGGATGTTTATGAGTTTGATTAATACAGTAAAAAAGCATTCTATAGGCTCAGCGATAAAAAATTTAGCTTCAATAAAATTTTTAAAATATGAAGTTCCTATGTTATTACCCCCACTTACCGAACAACAACGCATAGTAGAAGCAATCGAATCAGCTTTAGAAAAAGTAGATGAATATGCTGAAAGTTATAATAGACTAGAACAGCTAGATAAAGAATTTCCAGATAAACTAAAAAAATCTATTCTTCAATATGCTATGCAAGGAAAATTAGTTGAACAAGACTCAAATGATGAATCAGTCGAAGTTTTACTTGAAAAAATACGGGCAGAAAAACAAAAACTATTTAAAGAAGGCAAAATTAAAAAGAAAGATTTGGAGATTTCAATTGTTTCTCAAGGAGATGATAACTCTCCTTATGGGAACAAAGATGAAACAACCTCTTATCCTGTATATGAAATCCCAGAAGCATGGAGATATATTAAATTTGCTAGCCTAGTTAACTTCAGAATAGGAAAAACTCCTCCACGCAGTGAAGCTACTTTTTGGGGAACTGAAATACCTTGGGTATCTATATCAGATATGCCTATATCTGGTTATGTAACTAATACGAGAGAATCTATTTCTAAATTAGCATTAAAATCAAAGAAAATAGACATTTCACCTAAAGGAACTTTATTAATGAGTTTTAAATTATCTATTGGAAAAGTCGCCATATTGGATATTCCTGCTACTCATAATGAAGCTATTATATCGATATTCCCCTATGCTAATAAAGAAAATATTATCAGAGATTACTTGATGATATTTTTGCCACTTATCTCTACTTCAGGCAATTCTAAAGATGCTATTAAAGGAAAAACATTAAATAGTACCAGTATTTCTGAGTTATTAATCCCTATTTCTAACCATGAAGAGATGAGAAGAATCATTTCCAAAGTTGATTTACTTTTTCAAAAAGTTTCTCAACTTTAGAACTAGTGCATTTCTGTTCTTTTTGAGGAGGTAGAGAAATTGTTATGTTTCCTAAATTTTTGATACTAACTCCACCAATTATACCAGATTTACTCTCCTGAAAATCACTGAGAAATTGTGGGCTTTGAAGAAAATAGTAGAGCCATTTATTTTCTCCATAATAAAAGGATAGGCTACATAATTTATTACCAAAACAAACATCTTGTTCCAATAAACCTATTTTGCGTCCAGCACTACCACCTTCTAAGCACAGCAATACAGAATTGGAATAGCTAATTTTGAATTTTGATAAATATCTATCGGGAATTCTAATGCCGTTATCATAATTAATAGTGCTATCAAAATTGACATCCTTGGTTGCGATATAATTAAACCCATCTACTCCAGAAAAATATTTTTTCTTTTCAGTAGCGTTAATACTGTTTCCAGTGTAAAGATTGGATACACTATCTAGAGTTGAGAGAAGCCAGTTTTCTGGTATATTCCCATAAGGAGAGCCATAATCACAAAAAATAGCAGGTAGTCAGTTTGACCACCTACTATTTTTTTACCAATTAACAATTTTATCCACAATATTTTGTTGTTCAGTAGCTGTTTTCCTTAGATAAATTCGAGTAGTCTCTATACTTTCGTGTCCCATCAAATCTGCAAGCAGGGCAATATCATTATACTTCGCTAAAAAATTCTTAGCAAATAAATGCCTAAAAGAATGAGGATAAATTACTTTAGGATTCATTTTGTATTTATCAGCATAATTTTTTAACTGTTGAGCAACTCCTCTTGCTGTAATTGGTTCGTTAAATTTATTCAAAAATAAATAACCACTTCGGCGATTTTCTGATTCTAACCAACTAAGACAACTATTTCTTAATTTTTTAGGAATGTACAGTCTACGAATTTTACCACCTTTTGAGTAAATGTCAAAATAACCGATTTCTACATGCTCTACTTTTAGCTTAATAAGTTCACTTACACGAGCTCCAGTTGCACCTAAAAACCAAACGACAAAATGCCATTTTAAAATACCATCTTTTTTCAAACTACGTTTAAGAAAAAGGTAATCAGCATGGCTAATGACATCTTCTAAGAATGGCTTTTGCTGTACTTTGACAAATTTTAATTTCAAATCATCATGACCAATAAAAGCCAGATATTTATTTACTCCTTGTAGTCGCAAATTGATAGTTTTAGGTTTAAAATTGTCTAATAAATATCCTTTGTATTTAAATAAATCTTCCATTTTGAGTTCGTAATTTTCCAAGAAAAATCGAACACCATAAAGGTACGAACGCACAGTATTTTCAGCTAAACCAGATTTCTTCAAATGTAATTCAAAATCTTTCAATGTAAAACTCCTATCTTATGTTTGATAGAAATTCCACCGCACGTAAAACTATTATACTAAATTAGTGCGTCAATGATATTGATAGATTGTTCGATTTTATCAACGATTCTGGATTGTTCGGATAGTGGGGGGAGAGGAATTAGATATTCTTTTATAGTTTTCGTTAATAATTCTTTTTGTTTTGTACTACCCGATGCTTTTTCTTCAATAACTGACTGCACAATAGGAGAGGAAAGAAAATTATAGATGAAATGGTAGTTAATAAATCCCGATAAGACTCTTATGACTGTAACATGGCTATCTGCAACAGCCCAGCCATAAGGATTTTTATTTTCACTGTAAATAGCTAATCTTCCTAACGTACCTAAACCTGTTGAATTCCACATTAAATCACCATCTCTTAATAATCTTTCTTCCTGGTAACTATTAACTGTTTCAGGAGCAATAAATTTTGCTAAGTCAATGGAAAAACCAGACCATTGGTTACATTTCTGAGCAATCACAGGGTACATAGGAATATTTGAATATTTTGGAGATTTCCCTCGTTGAATGTAGGAAGTTATATCGTTTAACCTCACCCATTCCCAACTTACTGGTATTTCATAGGGTACTTCCTCATAAGGAGAGTTATCATCTCCTTGGGAAACAATTGAAATCTCTAAATCTTTCTTTTTAATCTTACCTTCTTCGAAGAGTTTTTGCTTTTCTGCTCGTATTTTTTCAAGTAAAACTTCGACTGATTCATCATTTGAGTCTTGTTCAACTAATTTTCCTTGCATAGCATATTGAAGAATAGATTTTTTTAGTTTATCTGGAAATTCTTTATCTAGCTGTTCTAGTCTATTATAACTTTCAGCATATTCATCTACTTTTTCTAAAGCTGATTCGATTGCTTCTACTATGCGTTGTTGTTCGGATAGTGGTGGGAGGGGGACGATGGTGCTACCAAATTCCATAGCAGATATCTCTTTAAAAGTTGTCCCGGAAGAACGTAAGATAATATCTTTGGTTCTGCATTGTAATATCCAATATAAAAAATTAATATTAATTATAAGAGGTGTTACAGATTTACACCCCTGATTTGTCGTAAAATCTTCTCTTACAATATTTATATATCCAATTGGAGCTCTACTAGAATAAACGATTGAATTTTTTGGAATTAGCTTAGCTGAAGATTTTTGTAAACCTAACTCGGTAATTAATTTTGATGAAGTTTTAAAAAATTTATGATTTTGTTGCTTTCCCATATCTGCGGGTGTAATCCATATGATTTCACCTCCATAATACAATGGTTCAGAAGACTTGGGAGTGCCTCCCGATGTAATTGTTCCAATATTTCTTATCTTCACCCACTCCCAATTCTCAGGAATATCATAAGGAACCTTAGTTTCTTGAACACTTCCATCAGCGAACTTCTCATAAGGTTTCCCATCATCACCACGAAATATCTCGGTTTCCTTTTTATCTCGCTTGATTTTGCCTTCACTGATAAGTTTTTCTTTCTCAGCTTTAATTCTCTTTAGCAATTCGCTTGCTGGTTCGCCATCAGGATTTTGTGGTACTAATTTCCCTTCCATCGCTCTTTGGAGGATACTTGCCTTAAGTTGTTCTGGTGTCATTATTTGTCCTCCAACAACTGCAAAATATCAGCTAATACAGTATCAATCTTATGATTTAAAGTTGCTCTTTCCACTTGATAATTCTGAATCAACTCAAAGGGATCTAAAATTTCCTCTTCTTCTTTTGGAAAACCACACTGGTCTAAATTATAATTTAGCTCTTCCAATTCGCTAGGTGTAAATGATTTAGATTTATAGAACTTACCTTCCAGAATTTCTTCACGATTTTTCCACCAGTCACGAACAGGATTAAAATGTTCTGACTTCATCGGCTTGGTTTTCGAGAAATTTTTATAACCATCTGGCATATCTAAACGATAAAACCAAGTTTCTTCTGTTTTCTTTGTTTTATCAAAGAAAAGAATGTTCGTATTAATTCCTGTATACGGCGCAAATACACTATGAGGCAACCTAATAATCGTATGTAAGTTGAACTCATCTACCAGTTTTTGTTTCAAGCGAGTTTTTACGCCTTCGCCAAATAGAAAACCATCAGGTAAAATAACCCCAACACGACCATTTTCTTTCAAACGATACATAATAACAGCCATGAATAAGTCAGCTGTTTCAGAACTCCGTAATTCTGCTGGAAAATTATTTTTTATTGTTTCTAATTCAGAACCTCCAAAAGGTGGATTCATCATGATAATGTCAAATTTTTCGTCATCTGTATATTCGCGAACATTTTTCTCCAAAGTATTGCCATGAACAATTTTAGGGTCATCAATTTCGTGAAGAAACAGATTTGTAACTGCTAAAAGGTGGGGAAATGCTTTCTTTTCAATACCAAAAACAGCTGTGTTATATTTCTTAGTGTCTTCACTAGTTTTACGTTGACTACTTAAACGATTCAGAGTCGAAGTTAAGAATCCCCCTGTTCCACAAGCGAAGTCTGCCATTGATTCGCCAAGTTTTGGGTCAAGGACTTCAGCGATAAAGTCAGTCGCTGCACGTGGTGTATAAAACTCTCCTGAGTTCCCAGCACTTTGAATATCTTTAAGAATTTTTTCGTAGATGTCATTAAAAGAATGACGGTCTTCAGGGCTATTGAAGTCGACTTCATCAATAACATTGATTACTTGGCGTAACAAAACACCATTTTTCATATAGTTGTTCGCATCTTCGAAAGCTGACTTGACAATCGTTTTTCGAATAGGCATATTTGGAGTTATTTCAAGCTCTTTCAACTCTTTAAATAATTTATTATTGACAAAATCAAGTAATTCATCACCTGTCAATACCTGTTCCCCTTTTTGAGCATGAGCCCAATTTCGCCATTTTAACTCCTCTGGAATAATCGATTCGTAGTCATCTTCTTCTAACTCCCAAACCATTTCACGGCTATCGTAAATTTTCAAAAATAATAACCAAGACATTTGCTCAATACGTTGAGCATCACCATTAACACCCGCATCGTTTCGAGTGATATCTTGAATTCTTTTTACAAATGATGTAATTGACATATTTTCCTTTCATTAAGCTACCGTAAATAGCTCTTGCTCCAATTCTTTAATTGCTTGTAAATACCGTTTTTTATCTCCAAAGTAAGTATTGATGATTTTGAAGGTTCCACCATATAGCTGAAATTCTGGAAGTTTTAGTGTTTCAATACTTTCGAGTTCTCCAATACCTTTATCCATGTACTTGTCCAACAAAATTTCCAAAACTGCACGTGCTTCTTCGCTATATTTATATAAATATCCACTTCGTTTGAGTTTGTTAATACGCTCTGTTTTGGTTAATTCTTTTTGACCATAGGCAAGTTTTAGGAGTAAATCGAAGTCATCAATTTCTTGCTCCGAAATCCCTTCCGACTCTCGAATAGCATCCAGATAAACTCCTTTTTTATAAAGTTCGTCCAATATAATCTTCTTTTTATCTGCTGTATGCCAAGCCGTGATAAAATCGTTCAAAGTAGCATAACTACCTAAAATATTCTTACGGGTGTAGTCGGTTAGATTTTCAGTGACCAGTTTTCCATTTTCATCCAATACTTGAACTGTTGAATTCAAAATGGTCACTTGCTTATCTGCAACGACATATTTCTCTACTGGGTCACCACCTTCGTCTACAAAACCAGGTGTAGCACCATTATTTGTTTTTGCACCTGTTTCCAGAACCTTCACTGGTTCACCATCAAAATCAGGGTCAGCAAACAAATTAGTAACATTTCGAAAATCAATAATCGTAAAAAATTCTTTCCCCTTTTGAGGATAAAGACGTGTGCCACGACCAATAATTTGTTTAAATTCAGTCATAGATTGGATATTAGAGTCTAAAACAATCAAACGACATGTTTTAGCATTAACTCCTGTCGTTAATAATTTAGACGTTGTTACAATAGCGGGAAAATTAGAATTGACATCCATAAAGTTATCCAGTTGAGCTTTTCCTTCAGCATTGTCACCAGTTACTTGCATGACATAACGATAGTCTTCTTGGACTAAGTCTAGATTCTCTTTTACAAGTGCAGCACGCATCCGTTCAGCATGGTCAATATCAACACAAAAAACAATCGTTTTATCAAATCGTGCATTGTTTTGCTTCATATAGTCCGAAACAAACTTAGCAACTTTTTGAGTTCTATCATCAATAACAATAGTTTTGTCAAAATCTTTCCTGCCGTAGTACCTATCCTCGATTAACTGCCCTTTAGCATCAACTTTCCCAGTTTCTGGACGATAGCCATCCACATCCACATCTAAATTAACTCTCATAACACGATACGGAGCCAAAAAACCATCCTCGATTCCTTGTTTTAAACTATAAGTATAAATTGGCTCCCCGAAGTATTCCATATTGGAGACATCCTTGGTTTCTTTAGGAGTTGCCGTCATACCAATTTGTGTCGCAGAACTGAAATAATCAATCACCTTACGCCAGTTGCTGTCTTCCTTGGCTGATCCACGGTGCGCTTCATCAATTACGATTAAATCAAAGAAGTCTTTGTCGAACTTTTGATAATGCGTTTCAGTACCATCTTCACCAGTTAGTTGCTGATAAAGTCCTAGGTAAATTTCAAAAGAATTTAATTTTTCAGGAGCATTCAAAAGTTTTGGAGTAATTTTCGTCATCACCTTTTCGAATGGCTTAAAGTCTTCAGCCATCGTTTGGTCTACTAAGATGTTTCTATCCGCTAAAAATAAAACTCGTCTAGCCAAACCAGCTTTTCGAAGACGATGAATAATTTGAAAAGCCATGAATGTTTTTCCCGTTCCTGTTGCCATCACAAACATTACTCGTTTTTGTCCTCTGGCAACTGTTTCAATTGTACGGTTGATAGCTATTTGCTGATAATATCGTGGCGTTTTAGTTGAGAAGGCATCTGTGTAATATGGAGTTGAGATAGCTTCTGCTATTTCAGACGTTAGTCCTTTTTCCTTCTTCAGACGAGAAAATAATTCTTCACGAGTGGGAAATTCATCTAGCGCCAGCTCACGCTCTTCTCTTGTGATACGGTCATGCTCAATAAAGCCATCACCATTCGAAGAATAAACAAAAGGAACATCTAAAATCTCACCATATTCAATCGCTTGTTGTAATCCCGCTCGAACGCTATGTTTATTATCCTTTGCCTCAACGATTGCAATTAGAGTTCCAAATTGGTAATACAATGAATAGTCTGATTTTTTCCCTTCTTTGCGACGAGCCTTATCTCCTCTAACCTCGATTCGACCATCAGTGAAGTATTCCTCGTAAGCGATATGCTCACCATTTTTCCATCCTTTGGATACAATAGCAGGAGTGATGAAATTTGCTTTAATATCCTCCTCACTCATTTCTTTCTTAGACTTTATAAACTCAACCATATTGAACCTCCGCATTCTAAAAATCTACTTCTCCATAAAATAAACTATCAGAACAAATTATACTTCTATTATATCACACTTATAAAAATACTCTGCTAAATTGTTGAAAAATAAGTACGTAACCCCTTTCGCACCGCCCTTCGCATCGCGTCAGATTGTTTCCGCATAACACCGCCGTTTCTGAGCAGTTTCGTCAGGCGACTTATTATCATTCTACGAGCGTTTTCAGGTGTACTAGCAAGCGATTCTTTAAAAATAAATAACTACATTTAAACATTTCGAAAGTACAAAATCTCTAAATCAGCCATTCAAAAACTGGCGTAAATTACGCCTGAATATTCTCACGCCGAAGAAAAATTCTCTGTTCATCGAACTTTCGAAAACTCCAAAAAACTGGCTCCCTCATCTGTTTTAGATTGTAAAAAATACATCGAAAATGGGCTGGACTTCTTCTCTGATGAGAGTTATCATTGTCCAGTAATAAATGTTTAACAGATAAGGAAATTATGGACGATTATAAAACCAAACAAGAATTTATCCAAACTTTGTTTCATTTTACCAATACTTCCTAAGCAAGCCTGACTTTTCATCAGCATCAGATTTCAATGTTTTTCTTTTTTGTATACCTAATAGCATCATTTCTTTTAGGTGTTGTCAAGAAGGATTAAGTTGAGATCTTGAGATAAATGCTAATTTATTTCCAGAAAGGGGATTTATTTGGAGTTCCTACTCAACAAAAAAGACCTGCCTTCATCTAAGAAGGAGGTCTTTGAAAACTTAATTAACTTAGTAAGCTTTATTCTGCCTGCTTGTCTTTTTCAGATGCGTCAGCACCCTTTTCACGAATAACTAAGACACCATCTTCCAAATCAGCTGTCAAGTGCTTAGCATCTAGATTATCCAAGTGGAAGTCAGTCACCTTGTCACGGATTTGCTGCTCGATGACACGGCGGAGCGGACGAACACCCATGACTTGGTCATAACCAGCATCGCGCAGGAATTCCTTAGCTGCATCAGATACAGCCAGATCAATTTCTTTCTTGCTCAAGGTTTGATTTACTTCGATCAGCATGAGATTCACAATCTCCATCAAATCTTCTTTCTTGAGATGAGAGAACTCAATAACCGCGTTGAAACGATTGAGGAATTCTGGACGGAAGTAAGCTTTGAGTCGATCCATCAGATCAGGTTTTTCTGCATCCTCTTCCAAGCTAGCTTCGTAGCCAAAGCCAGCATTGGAAGTCGCAATGATGACCGTGTTCTTGAAGTTGACTGTATTCCCTTGACCATCTGTCAAACGACCGTCATCCAGAACTTGAAGGAGAAGGGTAATCACTTGTGGATCCGCCTTTTCAATCTCATCCAAGAGAATGATAGAGTAAGGATTGCGACGCACACGCTCGGTCAGGGTGTTGTTGTTGTCATCATAGCCGACATAGCCTGCAGTGGTACCAATCAGCTTGGAAACGGCAGTCCGGTCAGAGTATTCAGACATATCCAGACGGATGATGGCCTCTTTAGTACCGAACATATCTAGAGCTAGTTGCTTAGCCAGCTCAGTCTTACCAACACCAGTTGGTCCAACAAAGAGGAAGCTTCCGATTGGACGGTTGCCTTCATCAAATCCTGCACGGTTACGGCGAATAGCTCTAGCCACAGCTTCTACAGCCTTATCTTGGCCAATCACCTTGGCTTTGAGACGGTCATTCATTCCCTTTAGGCGCTCAATGTCGCTGGCACCCATTTGAGATACCGGCACACCCGTCATCCGTTCAACAGATTCTGCTACGTCGTTGACTGTAGCCGTCACCTTCATATCCTCGGTGTGGTTTTGAATTTTCTTTTCCAGCTCTTCAATGCGAGTCTTAGCATTCAGAGCTGCTTCATAATCTTCTTTCTCAACAGCCGCTTCCTGTTTGTTTTTCTGTTCAGCAATCTCATTTTCAACCGCATGAACATCAGTCACTGGATGCTGGGCTGCCAAGTGGGCAGCAGTCACGTCGACCAGGTCAATCGCCTTGTCTGGCAGGCTCCGTTGTGGAATATACTGAATAGAGTAGTCCACAGCCGCTTTCAGCACTTCATCTGGCAGGATGACATTGTGATGCTTTTCATACAGGTCCCGAATGCCTCGAAGGATCTGATAGGTATCTTCTGCAGACGGTGCATTGACCTTGACTTCATTGAAACGACGAGCTAAAGCTGCATTTTTAAGGATAGTATTGCGATATTCGTCCTGAGTAGTAGCCCCGATGACGGTCAACTCTCCACGAGAAAGCGCTGGTTTGAGAATGTCCGCCATGCCCTTAGAGCCACTATCTCCACCGATAGATCCTGCTCCTAGGATTTGATGGATTTCATCAAAGAAGAGGATAATGTTGCCGGCTTCCTTGACTTCATTGACCAAGTTTTGGATATTTTCTTCAAAGCTACCACGATATTGAGTACCAGCTTCCAGACCGGAAATATCAACAGAAATAACTTCCTTATTCTTGATAGCAGCTGGCACATCACCATTGACGATGGCCTGAGCCAATCCTTCTACGACAGCTGTCTTACCAACTCCGGCATCTCCGACCAGAACCGGATTATTCTTAGTCCGGCGAGAAAGGATTTCAGCAGTTTCTTGGATTTCCTTATTGCGTCCAATGACTGGATCTAACTTTCCATCACGCGCTTCCTGAGTCAGATTGCGACCTAGCTTAGCCAGGATGCCATCCTGCTTAGGACCATGAGCAGTAGCTTGTCCAGTCTGCTCACCTGTTCCTTGACCAGGGAGCTTACCAGTAGCACGGTACTGAGCAAACTCTTCCGGTGTGACCTCTCTACCATTAATCAAGTAGCGCCGGTGTTCGCTGTTGTAGCCACCCATGCGCCCCATGAGTTGGTTGAAAAGGTCGTCCATATTGTTAAAATTGTTGTAGTTGTTGTTCATAGCATTACCTCGCTTTTTTCATATTTTGCTTTACATAATTTTTATTTTTACCAAAATTTCAGATAAGAAATCTTTTCCTTATCTACTATAAATATTCATTTGGGAGATCTTCTCCTATTCATTGTTTTACATAATTTTTATCATTTTCAAAAATCAAGACTGACTCAGTCTCTATTTTTATAAGTGAATTTGATCTCTTTCAGAAGAAGATAATTTTACATAACTTTTAATCCTCCCAAAGATAATCGCCTTCCGGCTTTATTTTCATCTTCTGAATCAATTTTTCGTAAACTTTTTTGTTTACAGTTGTAATTTTACCATGATAGAATTTATTTGTCAATAGATTTTACATAATTTTTTGAAATAAATTTACAAATGTAATCAAAATTATCATTGAGGACCTTTTCATTCCTATAAAACAAGCCCTGCAAGCTAGAGTCATGCAGAGCCTTGTTTGTTTCAGCAGAATTTTTTCGTTCTTAGAAGAGTTCTTTATATAAAGCAATCGTTTCTTCTAGAGTTGGCATGAATGGATTGCCTGGCGCACAAGCATCAATCAAAGCGTTTTTAGATAGGTATTCAAAATCAAAGTCTTTTTCATCGATACCAAGTTCAGTGAGTTTCTTCGGAATACCAACCGTTTCAGACAGTTTTTCGATTTCAGAAATAGCATAATCTGCACATTCTTCGTCAGTCTTGCCTTCGATTTGCAGACCAAGAGCTTTGGCAACATTGCGGAAAGCTTCTGGTACCCGTTTAGCATTTTCACGCTCTACAACTGGCAGGAGCATGGCACAGCAGACACCGTGTGGCAGATTGTAAACTGCCCCAAGCTGGTGAGCCATAGAGTGAACATAACCTAGACCAGCATTGTTAAAGGACATACCGCCAAGGAAGATGGCATTCACCATGCCTTCACGCGCTTCAATATCATGGCCATTTGCAACCGCACGAGGAAGGTATTCCTTGATAAGTTCAATAGCTCCGATAGATAATTTCTTGGTAACGCCGTAGGCTCCTGGTGTGACGAGAGCTTCGACTGCGTGAGTCAAAGCATCCATCCCTGTTGCTGCTGTGAGGGCGGCTGGTTTGGATACCATGAGTTCGGGGTCATTGACTGAGATCAGGGCCAAGCTATTCTTGTCCACCATAACCATCTTAACCTTGCGTTCTTCATCTGTGATGACATAATTAATGGTAATTTCAGCTGAAGTTCCCGCTGTAGTATTGATTGCCACTACTGGCAGACCTTTCTTAGCAGACTTGTGCAAACCTTCGTAGTCTTGTGGTTTGCCACCATTTGTCGCAATAACTGAAATACAGCTAGCCGCATCTTGCGGTGAACCTCCGCCAACACTGATGATGAAGTCACAGTTGTGTTCCTTGAGAGCAGCTACACCATCCATGACGTTCTTACAAGTTGGATTTGGCTCAACATCGCTGAAGACCACATACTGGATGCCTTCCGCATCTAATGGTGCTAGGATTTGGGGCAGGATATCACTGCCTTCGATAAACTTATCTGTCACCAGCAAGGCCTTGCTATACCCCAGCTCCTTAACATAAGGCCCAACTTCCTTGACAACACCCTTGCCAATAAGATTTACAGCGGGTACGTAAAATGTAGACATATATTTTCTCCTTTTTATTTATATTGTTAATATAATGATACTGCAAAATTTTGCTTTTTGCAAGAATTTTTGTGATTTTTTTAACAAGTTAATTGATTAAAAAAAGCAAAGGAAGTCCCAGATAAGGATGCGGAACAAGGATACTCCTTTCCAGAAGCAACCTTGCCCATCTCTTACCTGTTTTTTTCATTAGCTGGCAATGACACCTTTTTTCAAAATGATGTTACCGTATAGAGCTCCTTCGCCCGTTTGGATGACCAAATAAGCTTTTTCCGCCTGCTCATAGAAAGCAAAGCGTTCAAATTCTTTGATGGCTGTATCTGGATAGTGCTTTTCTAACAAAGCCTTGTAGTCATCCCAGATGACTGGTACGGTCGGATCGCCCGGCACTACCTGCATAAGACCTGCTTGGTAGTCGCTATAAGTATCCAAGGGCAGCACAGTCAAGATAGCATCTAGCAGTGCTGGAACTCCGTGGCCGTCACAGCGAACAACCCGCTGACCAATCCGATGGGCAGGGAAGTTTGCATCAGCAATGACCACTTCATCTCCGTGGCCCATCTCCATCAGATACTTGACCAATTCTGGACTTAAAATAGTTGGAATATGCTTTAACATCTAGCTTCCTACTTTCATACTTGCTTGAAATTCTTGATAGGACTGAGCCAAGTCTGAGCCTTCTTGAGGCTGGTATTGCTTGGTCTTTTCTGAATCCTTGATGAGCTTTTGGGCAGTCTGCCGATCTTGAATCTCACCCAAGGTCAAAAGCTGTGCCAAGATATTTCCCAAAGCGCTGGCTTCAATCGGCCCTGTTAGGACTGGTTTCTGGCTTACATCAGCTGTCAGCTGGCAGAGCAGTTCGTTTTGGATACCGCCGCCGACCATGTGAATCTGCTCGATTTTCTGACCGGTCAGGCTCTCAATTTGCTCCACGGTTTGACGGTAGGCAAAAGCGAGACTTTCCAAGACCACTCGGACAACCTCTCCTTTGCTTTGCGGAACAGGCTGGTTGGTCATATGGCAACGCTCCTTGACCTTAGCCTCCATGTCTCCCGGAGCTGCAAAAATAGCATCATTGGGGTTAATCCAAGAGCGATTATTCGTGACGTTTCTTGCTAGTGTTACCATTTCATCAAAGCTGATGTCCTCTCCTTGCAAGCGCCAGTCCCGCTGCAGTTCTTGGATAATCCAGAGCCCTGTCGTATTCTTCAAAATCCGATAGCGTCCGTCAAAGCAGCCTTCATTGGTCAGATTGGCCGCTAAAGCTTCCTGGCTGGTCACAGGATTCGGAGATTCTAGACCAACCAGAGACCAAGTACCGCAAGAGACAAAGGCTGTTGGCTGCTCACTGGCATAAGGAATAGCCAGAACAGCTGCCGCTGTATCATGACCAGCACCTGCAATGACATCAAAAGGCTCAATTTTCAGCTCTTGTGTAATCCGTGGCGACAGGCTTCTCAGGACTCTTCCTCCCTGTATCACCTCACCAAACCACTTTTTAGGAATCTCCAGCGTCTCAAAAACGCTGTCAGACCATGTCTGAGAATTGATATTGAGCAAACCGCTGCTGCTGGCAATGGTATACTCACTGGATAAAACACCTGACAAAAGATAGTTAATCAAATCCGGCATGAAGAGCACGCGCTCTGCAACTCTTGCCAAATGGGGCTTTTCCTGCAAATCAGCGAATATTTGCAAAACAGTATTAATGCAGGCAGGCTGTATGCCTGTCTCCTCAAAAAGCGCCTCTTTGCTGATTTTCTTATAAAAAGTTTCTTCGTATTGGCCCATACGATTATCACGATAACAATGCGGCTGGTAGAGCAGATCTCCGTTTTGGTCTAGGTAGGCATAATCCACTCCCCATGTATCAACGGATATGGATCGAATAGGAATCCCATCTACTGAAGCTTTCTTGATCCCAATCTTGATTTCTCCAAACAGATGCAGGATATTCCAATAAAGACCGTCATTCACGTTCATCGGCTCGTTTTTGAACCGATGAACTTCTGATAGCTGGATACTATGGCCATTGTAAATTGCTTGCATGACACGACCTGAACTAGCACCTAGGTCAATGGCCAGTAATTTCATCAATGTCATTCTCATCTCCTCCAATACACCAATCTTTATAATCGATTTTGATTATTGGTAAAGCAATGGTTTAATTTCATCAGAGTCGATGTTCTTGGCATCATACCATTTTGAGCCTGTGTCTACATCTTTGACTTCTTTTCCTTGAGCCGCTTCAATAGCTAATTTTACAGATTGATAGCCGATTTGAATTGGATCTTGCGTAACAGAGCCTACAAAGAGACCGTTGCGAATCGCATCTTGCTGCAAGGCACCTGAGTCAAAACCGACAGCCAAAATCTTGTCTGCACCGAGCTTAGATTCCTTGAAACTGCCATTTGCGTTGATGATAGCTTTAGCTGCAAATTCATTTGAACCGTAAATAGCGACTGTATCTGATTTTTCAAGTACAGTGGAAGCTTCTGTCTTACCTGCTGCATCGTCTACTTGAGCTGGTACACGAACTTCAATGATAGCTTTGGCATCTGATTCAGAGACATTATTTTTGAATTTATCATGACCAACAACAGCCGTTTTGATGCCTTTCTTTTCTAGCAACTCAACCATCTTGTCAATGAAACCGGAAGTCCGTTGTGTGATAGAGAGTGAGTTTGCTTCTTGGGAAACCACTCCGATACGAACCGGCTTATCGCCCAATTTCTTTTCTAGCATCGGGAATAAGTGTTCTGCTGCATTGGCACCAGCAGCATGGTTGTCTGTAGAGGCGGTTGCTTTGATTGCTCCGTCTGGTGCACCGGGAACCCCTGAGTCAAAACCAATCAGCGGGATATTCTTCGCTTGGGCTTGTTTAATAGCGTCTAGCTCTGATTCGGTATCAAGTGCTGCTAAGGCAATCGCATCTGGATTTTTGTTAATGGCATTGTTCAACTGTTCCAATTGTTCTGCGATAGCGGTTTCATTTTGAGGGCCGACAAAAGTAATCTTAGCGCCAAATTCATCTGCCGCTTGTTCAGCACCCTTATTAACAGCTTTCCAGAAGTCATGTTGGAAGCCTTTGGCAATTACTTCTACCCGATAGTCTCCACCCTTGCTGTTTGTTGCTTTATTGCTGTCTTTCTTAGAAGAGCAAGCAACTAGTCCAATCGCAGCAGCAGCAAGAAGGGCCGCAGTAGCAAATTTAAATGATTTTCTCATGATAAAAGCTCCTATTATATTTTATACACTCATATATATGATAGCGAGGGCTGTACTTATTTCTTCTTATTCTTGCGAATGAAAATATCAAAGTAAACAGCGACAATAACAACGAAACCAGTAATAAAGAGTTGATAGTGGGGCTGTAGGTCGATATAAGGCAAACCAATTTTCAGGACTGACATGATGAAGACCCCGATAATGGTACCAATAACAGATCCGACACCGCCAGCTAGAGAAGTTCCCCCTACTACGACACCGGCAATCGCATCCAGCTCCATACCGTTACCAGTACCTGGCAGAATCGTAGAGTAGGTGGCCGCATAAGCAACAGCAGCAAGTCCTGCTGACAAACCGCCTATGACATAGGCCATGCCTTCCCATTTGACGACATTGACCCCTGACAGACGAGTGGCTTCTTTATTGGAGCCAATCGCGAAGATATAGCGGCCAATTTTTGTCTTGTTTAATACTACCGCAGCAAGGACAGCCACAAGCACCAGCACAATCAAGCCTGTCGGGAAATTATCCTGAGTTCGGAATAAATCTTTGTACCAACCTTCACCTGTTCCACGAAGAGGGAAGGTTACACTTTGGACGTTTGAGACAATAGAGCTCAGACCGCGGGAAATCATCATCGTACCCAGTGTCGCGATAAAAGGCGGCAAACCGAATTTTGCGACCATGATTCCATTCAGCAGGCCGAATAATCCTCCAATGACTAGAATAGCCAGCAAAGACAGCCAGAGCGGCCAGCCCATCTTGGTATGAAGGACGCCCCCGATAATAGCCGAGCACATCATCACCGTACCAATAGAGAGATCAATACCACCTGTAATGATGACAAATGTGACCCCAATGGCAAGGAAACCAATGTAATATGACGCATCTAAGATACTGACTACCGTATCAAACGAACGAAATGATTCGCTGGAGATGGCAAAGAAGGCAAAGATTACCACCAAGGCAATCAAGGCAATCAGCTTTTGTAAACCAACTGTTTTTTCTAATTTCATCCATAAGGATTGTTTCTCTTCCATACGTAAACACCTCTGTTTTCACTTTTAACGGTCAGTCGCTAGCGCCAAGATTCTCTCTTGTGTTGCTTGGCTAATATCCAGCTCACCCGTTTTTCTACCTTCACACATAACTACGATTCGATCGCTCATCCGTAAGATTTCCGTCAGTTCTGACGAAATCATGATAATGGATTTGCCTTGAGCAACCAAATCATTCATCAGTGTGTATATTTCACTTTTGGCACCGACATCAATCCCTCGTGTCGGCTCATCAAAGATTAAAATATCACTATTTTGTTCCAGCCATTTGGCGATGACCACTTTCTGCTGGTTTCCTCCCGAAAGATTGCGAACCAGCTGTTTGGATGACGGTGTCTTGGTATGTAAAGATTGAACAAACTGATCACTTGCCTTGACAATAGCACCATCATCAATCAAGCCAGCCTTGATATACTTATCAAGATTGGTTATAACCGTATTGTTGGCAATGGTCATGTCCACGATACAGCCAAAGCGCTTGCGGTCTTCAGATAAGTAGCCAATCCCTTCCCGAATGGCATCCTGGGGAGAATTGATACTCACTTCTTTCCCATTTATAATAATGGAACCGCTTTCTTTTTTGTCTGCGCCAAACAGCAAACGGGCAACTTCTGTCCGACCGGCTCCCATCAATCCTGAGAAGCCTAGAATTTCACCCTTATGGAGTTTGAAACTCACATCTTTAACGGCCGTTCCAGCACAGAGGTTTTTCACCTCCAGCACCACAGGAGCATCTTCTGCTACTGTTGACGCAGCCTTAGGATCTTCATAAATCGTCCGTCCAACCATCATAGAGATGATTTCATCCTTGGTGGTATCTTTGGTATTGACCGTGCCTACATACTCACCGTCCCGCATAACAGTCACGCGGTCTGTGATTCGGGCAATCTCATCCATCCGGTGAGAAATGTAGATAATACCGACACCTTTTGCACGCAGGTCGTCAATGATGACAAAGAGCTCATTGATTTCCGATTCAGTCAGGGCTGCTGTCGGTTCGTCAAAGACAATCACCTTGGCATCCATTGAGAGGGCCTTGGCAATTTCGACCATTTGTTGTTTCCCAACTGTCAGATTTCCTACTTTTTCAGTTGGGTTGATGTCTAGTTTTAAGAGACTAAAGAGTTCTTTTGCTTTCTTAATACTGGATGCATCGTTAATAAAGAAGCTGCCTTGAACTTCTTCCCGTCCTATAAAGATATTTTGAGCCACTGTTAGATGGTTCATCATATTCAATTCTTGGTGAACGATAACGATTCCTGCGTCCATTGCTTCCTTGGGCTTGGAATAGACCACCTCTTCTTGATTGTAATGAATGGTACCCTCATTTGCTCCATAGATACCAGTCAAGACCTTCATCAAAGTGGATTTACCAGCCCCATTTTCACCCATTAGAGCATGCACTTCACCAGCCCGCAAGTCAAAATTGACCCCTTTTAAGGCTCGGACTGGACCGAAGCTTTTAACAATGCCCTTCATTTCTAATATGACAGGATGATCCATGCTACTCACCTACCTGTTCCAGTTTTGCAATTCTTGCTTTTAAATCTTCGATTTCTTCTATTTGATTGAGAAATACGGCGGCCAATTCGAGTAATAAATGGCTATTCATAAAATGGTCCTGAGCATGGACCGCCAGCAGACTTGGAGGATTGGCTTGACCACTCAGTTCAGACTGGATAAGGCTGGTCTGTAAGTTGTGAGCCTCCACGCTGAGTTTTCTCGCTTGTTCCAACTCAGCATTTGCTTCTTCCTTCTGACCTGACTGAGCCAACTCCAAACTCTGCATGACTTGCGCAGTCACTTTACTACTCTTGATAATCAGTCGCATCAGCTCTTGGCTTGAGCCTTTGTCTTGTCCTGCCATAGGCCTAGTCCATCAATACTTCAGCCTGACGAAGTACTTCTTCGCCTCTCATCAACTCGAAATCTTCATCACTAATGACTGCGACTGGCACCTGTAGGCTTGCTTTAGCCTTTTCTTCTAAATAGGCTAATTGCGGACTGAGCAATAAGACATCAATATTCTTCAAGTTATTCATACCCGTAATCCCAATGGAATAAAAGGAATAATCCAATTGGTCACGATGAATAACTTCATTGATTCGCTCTACCAGCATACTTGTTGTTAAGCCACCTACGCAGGCTAGAATAATTGTCTTGGTCATCTAAGCTACTCTCTTTCTATTGGATAGGCTGCATGCCCAGAAAGAGGCACGCCCACCCAAAATCTTTATTTATGAATTGGCCCTAATAATTGGCAAGCACGGTAATCGGCTGATTCCAAATCTTCTGTGCCAAACAGTGACCAGTTCTTGGGACGGAAGATGTCTTCCTCTGGCACATTGTGCATATTGACTGGGATACGCAGCATGGAAGCCAACGTAATCAAATCCGCTCCGATATGGCCATAGGTGATAGCACCGTGGTTTGCTCCCCAGTTGTTCATAACATCATAGACAGACTTGAAGGCACCTTTTCCTGTCAAACGCGGTGCAAACCAAGTGGTTGGCCAGCCTGGATCTGTCCGATTATCCAAGGTATGATGCACTTCCTCTGGCAATTCCAAAGTATAACCTTCAGCGATTTGTAAGACTGGACCTACGCCTTTCAGGATATTCAAGCGCACCATGGTCACTGGCATATCGCCCTTGGTCAAGAAGCGAGTAGAGAAGCCGCCACCACGGAAGTATTCGCGATTGGCTGGTGGGAAGTCTGTGTTTTCAAGCATCGCATCCACTTCACTCTGCTCCAATTCCCAGAATGGCTTGATGACTGGCTTGCTATCTCGACTGGCTTGCCCCGTTCCATCTAGGGTACAAGAGCCAGAGTTAATCAAGTGTAGGAAGCCATCAGCTGCCTGGCCTTCCAACTGATGCCCTGTTACACGTTCTACCGCTTCTGGACTCCAATAAGTCCGAACATCTGCGAAGATTTGCGGTGTATTTGTCAAGAGATAGTTAAAGAGCATAGACACACCGTTTAGCGAGTCATTTTCTGTCGCAAAGACATAAGGCTTACGAATGCCGTTCCAGTCAAACTGAGTATTGAGGAAGGTTTCCATGAAGTCCCCGTTCGGGAAGTGGTCGGTCCATTGACGCTGACCTTGGAAGCCAGCAACCAAGGCATGATGCCCAACAGCTTCTTCCTCAAAGCCAAGCTCAGCCAAGCGAGGATTGCCTTGCATAAGGTCCCGGCCAATCATGAACATCTTGACTACAAATTCCCATTGTTTTGCTTTTTCTTCTGGAGAAAGAACCAAGTCCTCACGGTTGCGATCCACACCCTCTTTGATGTGCTCTTTGACCCAAACCATGGCCCGTTCAAATTCTTCGTGGTCATAAATGCCTCGGTCAATCCGACGAGTAAACTCCGTCATATCAACTGATTCATTGCGCATACCCAGGTATTCTTGGAAGAAGTCAGGAGTGACAATGGAGCCACCGATTCCCATAGAGACGCTGCCCATGGACAAGTAAGCTGTGTCACGCATCAGTCCTGTTGCCAAAGCGGCCCGACTATAACGGAGAATTTTTTCTTTTACATCTTCTGGAATTTCAGTGTCGCTAGCTTCCTGGACATCTCTGCCATAAATACCAAAAGCTGGAATACCTTTTTGTGCATGTGAAGCCAGTACTGCAGCGAGATAAACCGCTCCTGGCCGTTCAGTGCCATTGAAGCCCCAGATTGCATGCGGAATATCTGGTGACATATCCATGGTTTCACTACCATAGCACCAGCAGGGTGTCACTGTGATAGTCGCGCAGACATTTGATTTTTTGAATAATTCATGTGATGCGGCTGCCTCAGGCACACGTCCGATGGTAGATGGCGAAATAACACATTCAACAGGCTGACCGTCGGGATATTTCAAAGTTGAGCTAATCAAGTCAGCCACACTTTTAGCCATATTCATGGTTTGTACTTCTAGTGATTCCCGAACACCTTGGCGACGTCCGTCAATGGTTGGACGAATTCCAATACGTGGATGTTGAGTCATAATCATTTCCTCCGATGCTTCTTATTCTTTGATGCTTCCGTCACCATTATATTTACGATAACCAGGGTGACGGCCTGTGACTTTATAATTGGCCCGCATTGCAAACAAGCGTTCCAAGGTTGGACGAGAAATTTCTTCCTCCTCAACTCCCTTAGTAGAAAGCAACATGCGTCCGTGGAAGGTGGTCTTAGCAACCAGCTCTAAGGTTTCCATCCGATAGTAAGCTGTAATCACATCACTTCCTACAGTCAGGGCACCATGATTTTCAAGTAACATGACATCATGTTCTGGCAAGTACGGGGTGATGGCATCTGGCACTTCCATGGTAGATGGCACGCCAAAGGGAGTGATAGGAATTGCTCCTACTACAATGGCACTCTCGATCAAGGAATAGGTATCAAGCGGAATATGAGCCAGCGCAAAGCCAGTCGCAATTGGCGGATGCGCGTGGACAACAGCATTCACATCCTCCCGTTCTTCATAGCAGCGAATGTGCATCTTGATTTCACTGGATGGACGATAGCCGTCCTGAGCCTCGATAATCTCCCCTTTTAGATTGAGCTTGACGAGTTTTTCAGGCGTGATAAAGCTCTTACTGATACCTGTTGGCGTTGCAATAATGGTATCTTGGTCTAGACGGACTGAGACATTGCCGTCATTAGCGGCTACCCAGCCTAGTTGCCACATCTTGTGGCATACATCACATATTTGTTCGCGGATTATTTCTTCTTGATGATCCATAATCTCACTCCTTTCTGGATTCATCATAGTATTTTTTGTAAGCGCATTCAATACCTGTACCTTTAATTGATAAATAGCCAACTTTTATATAACAATATGGCCAAAAATGTTCATAATCGTTCAATCTAATGGTTACTATATTGATTTTTTTTCGTTTATTGTGTTATAATGTGACCATAAATGTTCAGCTTTGTTCATCGGTGGAGGTCACTATGGTTTCTTTGGAACGAATGAGTCGAATTATAGACATTCTCAGCAAGCGAAAGATTATTGCAACCGCCCAACTTGAAGAACTTTTGTACTGTTCTACATCAACGCTTCGACGGGACTTGATTGAGCTAGAAAAAGAGGGGAAGATCATCCGCTCTCATGGTGAAGTCATGCTGATTACGGCTAATAATGTAGAATATGTGTATTCTGCTCGCGCCCGTGAAGAGGAAAAAAGCAAGCAACAAATTGCTGAAATTGCTTCAACTTTTATCACTCATAACCAGTCTATCTTCATTGACAGCTCTACGACTGCAGCTATGCTCATTCCGCATTTGGCACCTTTCCAGAACCTACGTGTCATAACAAATGGTATTGAAGCAGCCCGTCAGCTAAATAACTTTGAAAATGTCACCCTCTTTTTATCAGGCGGACACATTGGCTGCGGAACCAATTCTGCGCTGGGCGATTTTGCTGCCAACTTCATCAATAATTTCCATGCAGACTTGCTCTTCTTTAGCTGCCGCGGATTGGATCGCTACGCTGCCTACGAAGCCAATCACAATCAGGCACATATCAAGCGCGAAATGATCGCTAATAGTGACAAGGCAATTCTATTGGCCGACCACTCTAAGTTTAACACTAGTCATTATTTCAAACTTTCCAACTATTCTAGCCTGGATTGCATTATCACCGACCAGGCACCAGTTGAATCCTTCCAAAACGCTGTCGGCAGCCAGTGCGAAATCCTCTGGTAAGCAACTTTCTTTAAACACAAACTAGACCAAGATAAGCCTATCTCGGTCTAGTTTTTTGTCTATCTTTTTCATTATTGAGCCAAAGGATAACAGCGTTCTATCAAAAATAAAAATCTGGACAGAATCCAGATTTCAAATCATATATTCTACACTATAGCTGGCATCCGACAGAATGCGAGACAAAAACTGTTTGGTCCGCTCTTCCTTTGGACTGCTGAAGAATTCCTGGGGAGGATTTTCTTCGACGATGTGACCTCCGTCCATAAAGATGACATGGTTGGCCACATCACGGGCAAAGCTCATCTCGTGGGTCACAACGACCATGGTCACTCCCTCCTGAGCTAGCTGCTTCATGACACTAAGAACTTCGCCGACCAGTTCCGGATCTAGAGCCGAAGTTGGTTCATCCAGCAGGATAACGTCTGGCTTGACGGCAATGGCACGCGCAATCCCAATCCGCTGCTGCTGGCCGCCTGATAGCTGCGAAGGATAGTAGTCCTTGTAGGCCAAGAGGCCCACGCGCTTCAAAGACTCTTCCGCAATCTTAAGCGCTTCTTCCCTCGGTATCTTACGAGCTATCACTAAGCCTTCTAAGATATTTTCAAGGGCTGTTTTATTGGCAAAGAGATTATAATGCTGGAAGACAAAGGCTGTCTTTCTACGAATTTCCAAAATCTCCTTTTTGCTAAGTTTAGCCAAATCATAGTCCTTACCAGACAAAGTCAGCTGGCCGCCATCCGCTTTTTCTAAGTGATTCAGACAGCGCAGAAATGTTGTTTTCCCAGAGCCTGAGGGTCCCAGAATAACCACAACGTCACCTTGATTGACCTTGAGACTGACATCTGTCAGCACCTGGTGCTCTCCAAATCGTTTGGAGATATGTTTTACTTCTAACATAATCTTTCCTTCCTAAGCAAGAGCGTAGCGCTTTTCCAAGCCCCTAAAAATCCACTGAATCAAGCCGCAAATAATGAGATAAATAACAAAAATCACCAGATAAGACTCTGAATACTGGTAAGAATGGGAGGCCTCTATCTTAGCCAGTGCTGTGATATCCTTGACTGTCATGACAAATACCAACGAAGTTCCCTTGACTAGATTGATAACTAGATTGGCCAGATTGGGCAGGGCAGAGCGCAGAGCCTGAGGAAAAACAATCCTCCGATAGGCTTGAAAATTCGTCAAACCAATCGCTTGAGCCGCCTCCAACTGTCCTTTATCCACTGTCAAAATGGCTGAGCGCAGTATTTCCGACAAACTGCCTGTCGTCATCAGGCTATAGATGATGAAAGCATAGTAAAGCGGATTGAACTTAAAGACGTCTACCTGACTGCCCAGACTTTTAAAAATTTGATTCAGTAAACTAGGAAAAAGACTGTAGAAAAAGAGAATAAGCAAAATAGGAGGCGTCGCCCGAATGAAGGCCAGATAAACCACCGAAAAGGTCCGCACACCCCAAACTTTATAAATCTGCCCCAGAGCTAGAAGCAGAGCCGGAATAAAGCTGAGCAGAATAGCAACCACCATAATAATCAGGGTTACCGGTATGCCTTTCAAAGTAACCAGAAAGGTATTTACAATATAATTCAAATCCATGCTTTACCTCTCCTTGACTGTCAGACTTTTTTCCAGAAGCTGGGAAGCCAGCGAAACCACTAGAGCAATCCCCCAGTAAATCAAGGCCACCGCTGTATAGGTTTCTAGGGAATAATTGCCCAGATTACGACTGATGAGATTTTGTCCTGCTCCCATGACATCAACAGCTCCAATCGTATAAGCCAGCGCAGCATCCCGCATGAGATTAAGAAGGGCAGTCGTGAGATTGGGCAGGGCGATGCGAAAAGCCTGTGGCAGGATGATACGCAGAAAAGTCTGCACCGGTGTCAAGCCAATACTGAGACCTGCCTCGGTCTGTCCCTTGGGAACAGCAAGATAAGCTGCCTTGAAGACTTCCGCAATCATGGCCGCAAAGAGCAGAATCATGGTGATGATGACAAAAACAGTCCGCGACCAATTATTGATATCCAGACCCAGCCACCATTCTAAAAACTCTGGAATGCCATAAAAAACCAAGAAAAGTAAGACGATAGGCGGTGTACATCTAAGGATAAATATATATCCTCTAGCCAGACCAGCGAAAGACTGCTCCTCAGAAATCTGAGCCCAAGCCAACAGACCACCCAGCAAGAAGCCAATCAAAGCTGTCACAAACATAATCCATAAAGTGGTCGGCAGAGCCTGCAGCAGACTAGGCAGTAACCCAAAGACACGGGATAAGTCATACGAGACCATAAGTTTCTTCTCCTTCAACAATGATTAGATAGAATAAGCTTCTCTTGGACGGGCACTTTCAGCTTGGAGCAGCCATGCTCTCGCCTAGCTATCCTCTTTGAAAATTCCTTCAAACAGCAGCAAGGTCAGCTTAGAAGCCACCAGTTCTGTATTCAGCTAGCTTCTCAATCAATCTTTTGATTTTCCATAATCAGCAGAGAGCAGCCACTAATCCTTGTCCACATAAGAGAAGACATCTTCTCCGAAATACTTTTCAGATAGTTTAGCCAAGGTTCCGTCTTTTTCCAGTTCCTTAATTGCCTTCTCGTATGCCTTGGCAAATTCTTCATTTTTTTCGTTTTTATGAAGCAGGGGATAGGTCGGAATCCCCTTGTAAGGGAACCAAGTCAGTTGATCCGCATACTGATGGTAGGAGCCTTCCTTGTCTGTCACAGCTTTTTCAAAAGACAGCTTGATGTCAAAGAAGGCATCGTAGCGCCCTTCCAGAACCCAAGCATAAGCATCAGCCACCTTGAAGGACTCTGCTGCAGTCAAATCAATAGGAGCACCGCTATGCTTTTGGTTATACTCTTCGATAACGGCCCATTGAGCATTCTGCGGAGAGATTGGCACCAACTTACCCTTTTCCTTGGCAAAATCATCAATGGTCTTGTATTTTTCAGCGTCTTCCTTGCGGATAGTGAAACCGATAATGCTAGCACCGATTGGGCTTTCTGGAATGATGAACTTCTTCGCCCGCTCTTCGGTGTACCAGGCTCCCTTGGTTCCAATATCATATTTCCCAGATTCCAAACCGACTAAAAGATCTTCATCACTGGTACCAGTATATTCAAACTGATAGTCTGGCAGCTTTTCATCAATGGCCTTGAGAACAGCAACTTCATAGCCATCTGACTCGCCTTTTTCGTCCACAAAGTCATAAGGAACATAGTTCTGTGTATGTGCCACTTTCAAAGTCGTAACCTTGCCACTGCCTGATGCAGAGCTGCTCGTCTTGCTAGATGAAGCACCTGTCAAGGTCCGCCCCAAATAAGTCGCAGCCACAATAGCAATCACTGCTGCTCCACCAATAATCCATTTTTTCTTGCTCATTCTTTCGCCTCCTTCTTATGCTAAGCTTGCTGCTTGGCGAACCCACTGAATTCGCTCTGCTTCAATATCGCTTGGAATAGTACAGTCAGCCCCGATAATCAAAGCTTCCTTGCCAGCCTCTGCTATCAGCCGCTTGGTCTCTTCTTGAATAACCGCTTGACTGCCCGTGTAGAGCAGGCCGTCCTTGCCATTTTCAAAGCCACCGAGAACAGTCCGACCGCCAAATAATTTCCGGCCCTCCGCTAGGCTGATGCCTTCTGGTCCCACTGCCCAGTTGATGACCTGAGCTGGATAGTCAGTAAAAAGATGAACATCATTTCGCGCGCCTTCGTAACCGCAAATGTGCAGGATATTCACTCCGCCAGCCGCGTTGGCTGCTTCCAGCACCGCCAATTCACTAGGAGCAATAAAAGCCTTATAGTCTTCAGCCGACACCCGCGCATCCTGAATGCTCTGAACGCTGAGGTAGATTCCATCCGCACCAGCTTCCTTGATAATTCTCTCCGTCAAAGCCGCAATATCTTGAGCAATCACATCCAGTACTCGCTTCGTGAGCACCGCATCCTCTGCTAGGAAATCTGCAATGATATCATCTCCACCAGCAACCTTACCGACCAACCATTTGAAGTAGGTCACTGGCGCAAAAATATTGTAAATAGCGACCAAGTCCTCTGTAAAGCTAGCCCTAATCTTCTGAACCAGCTCCACCTGCTCACTAATCCAAGGGTGGTCAGCACCTAGCGGCTCAATATCTGCCAAGTCTTTGATAGATTGGACTTTTTTCAAGCGTTCATTAGGATAGGCAAAATAACCATCACTCATCAGCTTGATAAAGTCTGGCTCGACTTCTGCCAGAAAAGCTTGATGACCAGTCAGATTTTTCTCAATAATGGCTTGATTTCCAAAACCAGCCAGCCACTCATCCTCGCTGGTAAAATGATGCCAGAAACCAACTGGCACTCGGTCAACGGGCTCTCCTCTGAAAGCCTTCAGTACTAATTCTCTTTTTGAAGTCATCTTCTCTCCTTTTTTAAATCGTTCCTATCTAAACAATGAGTTGTTTTTTAGCTTTCTCATAGAGCTAATCTAACTTTTTAGTAAAAATTCTAATCCGACAAGAGCAGGGCAGCGATATCATTGGGCTGCATCAAGCCAGTTGACTGATCTGGTAATTTCTTGAGCACCTGCAAATCATCTTCTTTTTTGTCTGAAGACTGATGAGCATAAATCTGACTGATGCTCAGAAAGGTTCCTATTATCAAGAATATCAGAGCAAGAGCTGCAAGCCTTTTTTGATACCTATTCATCTATCTCCCTCCTTGAAAGAGTTGAAAAATGCTCTTTAGAACTTTGGCAATTCCATCAGAACTGACTAGCTGCCTGACGAATCCAGTCCAGTCTTTCTACTTCGAAATCATCTGGTACAGTGCAGTCAGCCCCTAGAATCACTCCCTGACTGCCAGTTTCAGCCAGCAGTTGCTTGGTCTCAGCCTCTAATTCTGCACGACTGCTTGTATTTAGAAGAGCTGCTCTGCCATTTTCAAAGCCGCCCAGGACAGTCTGACCGCCAAAGAGCTTGCGCCCTTCCGCTAAACTGACCCCCTCATGATGGGTTGCCCAGTTAAACACTTGAGCCGGATAGTCCTTGAACAGTTCCAAATCATTGCTGGCTCCTTCAAAGCCGCAGATGTGGAGGATATTCACTCCGCCAGCCGCATTGGCCGCTTCCAGAACCTTGACCGTACTAGGCTCAATATAACGACGATAACTGGCCGCATCTACCCGACCGTCTTGAACTTGCTGGGTGCTGAGATAAATCCCCTCAATGCCTGCTTCCTCAATGATACGTCTAGTCAAAATAGCAATATCGCCAGCAATGACATCTAAAACATGTCTTGTCAGCTCGGGATCCTCTACCAGAAAATCTGCAATTTCTCTATCTCCTCGCGACCCTTCCCGGCGGAACCAGCGCTTGAGATAGGAGACCGGCGCAAAAATATTGTAGAAGGAAGCGAGGTCCTCTGGATAGCTTTCTTTCACAGCCTTCACCATCTCAATCTGCTGCTCAACCCAAGGATGATGCTCTCCGATAGACTGGATAGCAGCCAAGTCCCGAATGGACTCAATATGATCCGAATAAAGCTCGCTGGGATACTTAAAGAAGCCATCACTCATAATCTTGACAAAGTCTGGCCGTGCAGCTCGAACATAAGCAGCATGCCCCTCAACACTTTTATTGAAAATCACTGGATTGTCTAGACCAAGCATCTTCTCCTCTTGGCTTACAAAGTGAAACCAGAATCCAACAGGCACTCGGTCAACTTCTTCACCCCGAAAAGCTCTCAGCACTAATTCTTTCTTGCTGGCCATTACTTCCTCCTTCTTTGAATTTGTAATATATCTTACCATCCCCTCCTTCTCCTGGGAAATATATTTTCCCTATCAGCCTGATTAAAAATATTTATCAAAGCAAAATAAAAAAGCTAGACTAAGCTAGCTTTTTCAAGGCTTTTCAGACTCTGCTGAATAACCTTATTTTTTGTACCCCTTTTAGATAAGGACCATATATATTTTCTATGTATGAGATAGGTAATTTTTATCAAAAAACTGCTACTCCGATCTTACTTACCCTTAGCTGCAAAATACTCCCGCACGAGCGGTGCAACCTTGGTGCCAAAGAGTTCGATAGACTGGAGAACCTGCTCATGCGGAAGCGATCCCAACGGCAGATGCAGCATGAAGCGGTCCAGTCCCAGCTCCTCTATCATCTTGATCAATTTCTGAGCGACATTTTCAGGGCTACCGACAAACATGGCCCCCTCTGGTCCTACCTGATCCAGGTATTGCTCATAGGTCATCTCCCGCCAGTGAGGGCGGTCCTTAGAGATAGCGTCCACTACCTGCTTGGTCGGATGGAAGTAAGTCCGGACCGCCTCCTCATTATCCTCCATGACCCAGCCCCAAGAGTGGGCAGCGATCTTCAACTTTTCATCTGAGTGGCCACTTTCCTGCCCAATCCGGCGATACGCATCCAGCAGGGGCTTGAAGCGCTTAGGCTGTCCACCGATAATGGCATACGCAATAGGTAGGCCCTTCTGGGCGACCTTAATGGTGGACTCGACATTGCCCCCCGTCGCTACCCAAACTGGCAATGTTTCTTGCACCGCCCGTGGGTAGACTTCCCGATTGTCAATAGTCTGCGTCAGCTTGCCCTTCCAATTTAGCCGAGTCTCGGCACTAGCATAGAGGAGCAGGTCCAGCTTTTCATCAAAAAGCTCTTCATAATCCTTCAAGTCATAGCCAAAAAGCGGAAAGGACTCGATAAAAGAGCCACGGCCAGCCATGACCTCTGCTCTGCCATTTGACAAAGCATCAATCGTCGCATACTGCTGGTAGACTCGGATAGGATCCAAGCTCGACAGGACACTGACAGCACTGGTCAAGCGAATCTTCTCCGTCTTGATTGCACCAGCCGCCAGCACAATCTCCGGCGTAGAGACCGCAAAGTCCTCCCTGTGATGCTCTCCAATACCATACACGTCCAGCCCCACCTTGTCTGCCAGTTCAATCTCTGCTACCAGCTGCCGAATCCGCTCATCATGAGTATAGGTCTGCCCTGTCCCCTCCAGCGGCGTTGTCTCTCCAAAAGTAGAAATACCTAATTCCACCATGTTTTTGTCCTCCTGATATTTAAGATAAAAATATTTTATAACTAATTAGTGATATATACAAAAATGATGCTCATCCTATTTGTCCATCTGTATGAAATAGGATGACTGTCGTCAGCATGGCTTTGCCATGGTCGAAAGAGACTTCCAAAGAGCATCGTCACCAAAATACCATACCAAAAGCCCCAGAAAAATCTGAGGCTTAGTATTATTATCAAGATTCGTTAGAAAGCTTATTCTACAGTGACAGACTTAGCCAGATTACGCGGTTTGTCTACATCCAGACCACGGTGCAAGGTTGCAAAGTAAGCAATGAGCTGTGTCGGCACCACCATAGAGATTGGTGACAGGTATGGATGAACCTGACTGAGCACGATATCGTCACCTTCTTTGGCAACATTCTCCTCAGCAATGGTCAGCACCTTGGCACCGGGCGCCACAATACTCTCTCTGAAATTGTAAATAAAAGATAAATTAACTGACAACAATAAAATGATAGCTGATGAACTAAAGATCATCAGCTATCATTTTATTTGGGGGGCACTAATTAACTTCATATCAGCTCTACAATCTGATTAATCAATTCTTTATCGTCTAAACCTGTAACTTGAACAACAACTTCTCTGATTGGCTCATTGCTTAAAAGTTGTTCTAATTTAACACTTTCTTCATCATTTACATCGCGATAGTCAAAGGCATAGCCAACTGTTTTAAGTAGGTTTTCATAAGACAAACCGCGTTCTTTCAGCTCACGAATCGGTCGAATAAAGCGTTCATTGTATCCTAATTTGCGTATTGGAGTACGAGCTACCCGGCTAACCTCATCCACTATGAAAGGATTTTCGAAACGTTGTATAATGACTTTGTGATAATTTTCCAACTCTTTTTTATCAAAGTTCCATTTGGCAATCAAGAGACTGCGAATTTCAGCTAAAACGGCTTCAATCTGAGACTTGATATCAGGATTCTGGAGAGCTTCCAAAATTGTCTTGGCACCATAATGAGCACCAATGTAAGCTGAAGTTGCATGGCCAGAATTGACTGAAAAAAGTTTTCGCTCAATAAAAGGTTCCAAATCTTCTTCATAATGAACATCTTCTAGACGTAAATCTGGATTTTTAAGACGCTTGGTTTCCACGACCCATTCATTAAAGGGCTCGACCACAACAAAAAGAGGATCTTCGTGACTTTGTGCTGGAACAATCCTGTCTACTGCAGCATTTGGAAAACCTATATAGTTCTCAGCAAATGTCAAACCTTCCGGACTTAAATATTTCTTGACTTCTTGATAGAGAAATTGAGATCCGCCAATCATATTTTCACAGGCCATAACATCCAATGCTTGCGTATTTCCTGCAGCCCGTCGAGCTTCGATTCCCTTAGCTAGAAGTTCAGCGATAAAAGGGAGTATATTAGGTCCGATTGCAGTAGTAATGATATCCGCCTTTTGAATCGCTTCAATAACTTGCTCAGGATGTTCCTTACTATTAATGCCAGCCACATTAGCTATCTCTATGCGGGGCTGTCCTTCCTGTGCAATTTCAATTTCATACTTGTTCTTTTCATTTAGAGCATGAATTATCTGATTATTGACATCCACAAAATCAATATGAAAACCATTTTTGAATAGAATTTCACCTATAAAACCTCGACCGATATTGCCGGCACCAAAATGAACAGCATGTTTCATTGAATTTCTCCTTTTCTTGTTTGAGGGACATATATACTAGATGATAAATGAAGAAATTCGATTATTCAACATCATCAAGTAAACGCAATACTTCCTCTTCTGACTGAGCATCTGCTAATTTAAGAACATTATCTACATCTGCACAGAAGATAGAAATTTTCTGAATAATTTCTAAGTGTTCATTACCAATACCAGCAATACCAAAAAGAACTGTTGCCACTTGAGGGTTAGATTCATTCCCAAAGTCAATCCCTCTAGGGACTTGAACGACTGTAATACCAGACTTGAGGACATCCTTTTTTGCTGCATCTGTTCCATGTGGTATGGCGATAAAGTTACCCATATAAACAGATAGCTCTTTATCACGCTCAATCATGGCTTCAATATAGTCTTCATTAACATATCCACCCTCATAAAGAACTTCCCCACAATAACGGATAGCTTCCTCCTTGTTAGAAAATTGTTTATTAAGCTTAATCAAATGTTTTTCAAGTTTCATGTTAGTTCTCCAATTTCTTAATTTTTTCGTTAAAAATAGTATTTAGCATCTGATAAATAATGGATTGATTTCCCGTCTTGTAAATCTCTGTATAGAGATGATTTTCAATAATCGACTGACTGATAGCTGTCATTAAATCTCTCACTTCCTCGCTAGCCTCCTTAGACATAAGCATTAGCAGACACCTTTTGACCTCTTCTTCCTCTCGTTTCATTGACAATGCGGAGATAGGTAGTTTGAGTTCAAACATAGTAAAACTATTTGTTGTTACCTTGTTAGACTGACTATGCAAAAGTACCAGACCAGTATTAGGAATAGCCATAGGACTATTATGGAAGTGTGATAATAATTTTCTTGTTAGATAATCACAGTCACTCACATTCTTCTGATATTGGATGATTTGTTCTACCGTGCGCTCAAATGATTGCTCATTCTCCAATTGTACCAGCTCAAATTGACTCAAAAGCTGACTACTAGATATCAAATAATCTTGCAAGTCATAACTTTTCTCCGGAACGATAGCATCACGCGCGACAATCGTGCGATGTGCCTGTACATACTGAAGCCGTTCCTGCAGTTCAAGCAATTCTTTGACGGTTGGAAAACTAGAAATTACATCAATGTCCTGATTAGCCAGTGGCTTGGTAGATAAAATATAATCATACTGACTGAGATCAATACTATGATAGTCTGCTAGAGACTGAATATCTATCCACTCTACGAAAGGAGCAACACTCTTAATTTTACTGACTAATAAATCTCTAGTGACCCGACGTTCGTCCGTTAAAAGCAAAATACGGACTGGATAAATCTCTGGACTGCGACCTAAGCTAGAGATAAAATGTAGGGCAATCATGCCATACTCATACTCTGTATGAAGGTATTTCGGAAAAATATCATTCACCAAAAGACTGATGACTGTATAAAGAAATTTATTTCTTTCAACTAAAAGCTGGACAGATTCTGGTAAATTTTCACCCTGAAAAAGAATAGGGACGCCTAAACTGAGCCGAATATGATGGAAAAGAAAATTGAATAAAACCTTGTCCTTAAAAAAGTCAATCTTGGTGTACATGGAAACCGTATCAATCAGATTTGAAATATTGTAGAAAAATTCACCATCAAATTTCTCCGTAAAGAGCGGATTTTCCTGACGTTTAATGATTAATTCATCCAAGATGCTCGCAAAATAGATAATTTCCTGAATACTATAAAATTGCTCAGTCTGCTTAGAGTAAGCTTGAAAAATTTTTTGAGAAATCTCCAAAGCTTGCTTACTAGTATTAGGCAAATTTTCAATGTTTTGCTCCTGACCTATAAGAGATAACAAGATTGCAAAAAACATCTTCATCCTAGCATCCATATCTGGAAAACCTGACAGTTGCTTATTAACAATCTGACTGGCTAGCCGAGTTCTATCTGCTTCTAAAATATCAAAGCTTCCAAAATTGCTGGTTGAAAAATCTGCCACTGAGATACAGTTTGTCAGTAAAATAGCCAAAAATCTTCTCTTACTAACTGAATCACCAGAAATCCGATAACCCTTTTGCCGTTCAATTTTCAGATCAAAGTCTAAAAGACGCTTATCAATATCTGAAATATCCTGAATAATAGTTACATTACTGACTTTCGTGCACTCTTGCAAGGCTTCATTGGTGACAAAACCATTCTCAGTCAGAAGGCGATAGGTAATCAACTCTTGTCTTTCTTGGGGACTATACTCAACTAACACTTCAAGTTCTGTTGGTAGATCGTCCAGTTCGCCAGTCAAAATATAGTATTTCCCATGCTTCGTTATTTCAATCCCATAGTGCTCTATGCTATCTGTCAAATCTGATAAAGTCCGATAAATTGTTCTAGATGAGACCTGTAAGATTTCAGTCATGTCTTGCATTGAAAGCTTCCCTACATGTAGGAAAGCCTTCAATAATTGTTCTTCTCGTTTGGTTAATAGCATTCGTAATTTAGAAACCTCTAGTTCTATTTATACATTCTAGCAACCATTTTATCATATTCTGGTGTTGTTACTAAACTATCCACAATAAGAAATTGAGAATTCGGTGCTGCTTGTTGCACTTCTGCCTGTAAAGCAATAGTTGTTACAATCATTATGTTTTTAGAATTAAATTCACCTAATTCTGAAATTTTGGCAGTAGAAACTGGAATACGAATATTCTTGTTTCTAAAGATAGCCCGAATCGTTTCACAGCCCATAGTTGCAGATCCTTGTGCTTTACCATAAGCAACTACTACAGCATCAATATGGTTAAGGTCAATTTCCTGACTATCTACTGGTGCTGAAGTTGGTATATCTCCTTCAATTTCTGCTATTGGAGAAGCTCCTGTTAATGAAGCTACAATTTCATCATAACGAGGGGACGCTAAGAAATTATCAACAGAAACATGAATAGCACTTGGACTCTTGCCTTTAGCCCTTGGTGTCAGTTCTTCCTGAGTAACAATTAATGTTTTTGGTGTATCAACCAAGTTTGAGATGGCCTGATTAGATACTGGAATTCCCAGACCTGCTTTTTTAACCTTATCACGGAGAATACTAGCTCCCATCGCAGAGCTTCCCATGCCAGCATCACAAGCAAAAATAATTTTCTCTACTGAATCTCTTGAAATGTTTGTATCTATAGCAACTGGAACTACTTGCCCCTTAGATTTAGCCTTTGCAGCTTGAGTAGCAGCTTGAGCAGCTTCTAACGAATCATCAGTCGACTTATCTGCACGTAGGATAAGAGCTGCTACAAGGAAAGAGACAATTGCTCCCACTAATACCCCAAGCAGGACATTAAGATGAGGCCACATACCTTTTGGAGCCATAGCCATAATCGCGATGATAGATCCAGGAGAAGCTGGAGATTTAAGACCAGCATCTAAAAATTGGAATGTAAAGGTACCTGACACACCTCCAGCAATCGCAGCTAGGAAAAGAACAGGCTTCATCATAACATAAGGGAAGTATATTTCATGGATACCACCGAAGAAATGGATAACCATTGCTCCCCAAGAAGAAGATTTCGCAGAACCTTTACCAAACAAGGCGTAAGCCAAGAGAATACCCAGACCTGGTCCAGGATTAGCCTCTAAGAGGAAGAGAACAGATTTACCAGCTTGAGATACTTGCTCAGCTCCTAGAGGTGTAAAGATTCCATGATTAAGAGCATTGTTAAGGAAAAGTACCTTTGCTGGTTCGATGATAATGTTTGCCAAAGGTAGAAGTTTAGCATTGACAATAGCCTCAACACCATTTCCAACAGCTCCAGTAAGAGTCGATACCACTGGACCGATTGCGTAGAAAGCCAAAAGCAGTAATGCAAAACCAACTAGACCAGCTGAAAAGTTATTAACTAACATTTCAAAGCCAGGACGAATTTTTTCCTGGAACTTCTCATCAAATTTCTTGATAGCCCAGCCTCCCAGTGGCCCCATTACCATAGCTCCGATAAACATAGGAACACTAGAACCTGTGATCGCACCAACAGTAGCAATAGCCCCTACGACGGCACCACGTTGTCCATGAATTACATAACCGCCCGTGTAACCAATTAGAGTCGGCAGTAGATAAGTCAACATAGGACTAACAATAGCAGCCAGTTGCTCATTTGGTAGATAACCATCAGGAATGAAGAGGGCAGTTAACACTCCCCAAGCAATAAAAGCCCCAATATTGGGCATAACCATGTTTGAAAGCGATGTTCCCAGTTTTTGAACTCTAACCTTCAAAGATACTTTTTCTTCCATTAGGATTTTCCTCCTTTTCTTTAAATCTAGTATATACAAAAATGAAAACGCTTAAAACTAAAGCTTTGTCACAGATTTTGTGCCAAAAAATCAACTTTTGTCACAAAATTCTCTTTATTTTGCCATATAACAATATAAAATGTACTGAAAATCGCATCAAAAATTCAAATTATGAGTTATAAAAAATAGGCTGTAAAATCTAAGAGATAACCCTCCCAGTCTTACGCCTATTGTTCATCTATTTATTATTCAACTGTAACGGCCTTAGCCAAATTGCGCGGCTTATCTACATCTAGTCCACGGTGAAGTGAAGCGTAGTAAGCAATCAATTGAGTAGGAATAACCATAGAAATACTAGATAGATATGGATGAACTTTGTTGACAATAATATCATCCCCTTCTTTTTCTATTCCTTCTTCCACAATAGTCAGAACATTAGCACCACGAGCTACTACTTCAGAAACATTCCCACGAGTATGAGAAGCAACGGTTGGATTGTCAGAAATCAACGCAATAACAGGTGTACCATCTTCTATTAAAGAGATGGTTCCATGTTTGAGCTCTCCAGCCGCAAAACCTTCACATTGAATATAAGAAATTTCCTTAAGCTTGAGGCTAGCTTCCATAACTACATAATAGTCTTGACCGCGCCCGATATAGAAAGCATTACGTGTCGTTTCCAAGAGTCCACGAACCTTTTCTTCAATTAACTCTTTTTCAGAAAGAGTCGACTCAATAGACTGAGCTACAATTGAAAGTTCACGCACTAAATCGAAATTTTTTGCTTTTTCATTACCATTAGCTTCTCCAACTGCTTTAGCAAGAAATGCTAGAGTCGCTACTTGTCCTGTATAAGCCTTCGTTGAAGCTACGGCAATTTCTGGACCGGCATGCAATAACATAGTATAAGTTGCTTCACGAGAAAGAGTAGAGCCTGGAACATTAGTCACAGTTAAGCTTGGAATTCCCATTTCATTAGCCTTAACTAAAACTTGACGACTATCAGCAGTTTCACCAGATTGACTGAGCAAAATAAACAAAGGTTTTTTACTCAAAAGTGGCATAGCATATCCCCATTCAGAGGCAATTCCTAGCTCTACAGGTGTATCAGTTAATTCTTCTAGCATCGTTTTAGAAGCATAACCTGCATTATAAGAAGTTCCAGCTGCAATGATATAAATTCGATCAGCTTCCTGAACCGTTTTAACAATCTCAGGATCCACGACCATCTGTTGATTCTCATCAGAGTATGTGTTGATTAGCTTACGCATCACAGTTGGCTGCTCATCGATTTCCTTGAGCATATAGTATGGATAAGTCCCCTTACCAATATCGGATAAGTCAAGCTCAGCTGTATAGCTTTCACGCTCCAGAATATTCCCATCATAATCCTGTACTTCCACACTGTCTTTACGGACAATAACCAGCTCTTGATCATGAATTTCCATAAACTGATTTGTCTCGCGAATCATGGCCATGGCATCTGAACAGACCATATTGTAGCCATCACCCAATCCGACTAGAAGTGGAGATTTATTTTTAGCAACATAGATAACATCTGCATCTTCTGAATCTACCAAAGCAAAGGCATAAGAACCACGGATAATGTGGAGAGCTTTTTTAAAGGCTTCTAAAACAGATAAGCCTTCTTCTTCAGCAAATTTGCCAATCAGGTGCACAACAATCTCCGTATCTGTCTGACCCTTGAAGTCATGATCAGCTAAGTAAGTATTCTTGATATCAAGGTAGTTCTCAATCACACCGTTGTGAACCAAGACAAAACGGCCTGTCTGTGAAGTATGAGGATGGGCATTGTTTTCACTAGGTTTTCCATGAGTAGCCCAACGAGTATGTCCGATACCAGTAGTCCCAGCAACATCGATGCCAATTTTAGCATGTAGGTCAGCGATACGACCGACTGACTTGACCAGACTAGAAGTTTTCCCTGTTGTTACAAAAATTCCAGCCGAGTCATAACCACGGTATTCCAGCTTTTCCAAGCCCTGCATCAAGATATCAGTTGCATTGCGATTTCCAACAACTCCGACAATTCCACACATAACATTACTTCTGATTTCCTATATTTTAGAAACCAGCCCTTCTTATTAAAAATTGGTATAGTTTTCTTGAAGTTAAATAACTTCAACAAAGATAGTATACACACTGTTTTTTGGTTTGTCAAGTATAAAATTGGTATAGTTTTCTTTAAGAAAACTATGCTTAGCTTCTCATACCGCAAAATATCTCCTTGAAGTATTTAGAAAAATGGACAGATGCATCAGAACTGACTTTCTATATAACTAATAAAGAATAGGAAATAGAGCTGTATATTCCCATAGCCCTGTTTCAGATAATTCTCGTAAAACAGTGCACAGAAAAAGAGACTCAAATGAGCCTCTTTCTTCTACTATTGAATTATTTAGCAATTTTCGCGAAGTATTCAAGAGTACGTACAAGTTGTGCAGTGTAAGACATTTCGTTGTCGTACCATGATACAACTTTAACCAATTGTTTGCCGTCAACATCAAGAACTTTAGTTTGAGTTGCGTCGAACAATGAACCATAAGCCATACCTACGATATCTGAAGATACGATTGGATCTTCTGTGTAACCGTATGATTCGTTAGCTGCTGCTTTCATAGCTGCATTTACTTCATCAACTGTTACGTTCTTTTCAAGAACAGCAACCAATTCAGTAACTGAACCAGTTGGAGTTGGAACACGTTGTGCAGATCCGTCCAATTTACCGTTCAATTCTGGGATAACCAAACCGATAGCTTTAGCAGCACCAGTTGAGTTAGGAACGATGTTTGCAGCACCAGCGCGAGCACGACGAAGGTCACCACCACGGTGTGGTCCGTCAAGGATCATTTGGTCACCAGTGTAAGCGTGGATAGTAGTCATCAATCCTTCAACAACACCGAAGTTGTCTTGAAGTGCTTTAGCCATTGGAGCCAAGCAGTTTGTAGTACATGAAGCACCTGAGATAACTGTTTCAGTACCATCAAGAACGTCGTGGTTAGTGTTAAATACAACTGTCTTAACGTCATTTCCACCAGGAGCAGTGATAACAACTTTCTTAGCACCACCTTTAAGGTGTTTTTCAGCAGCATCTTTCTTAGCAAAGAAACCAGTTGCTTCAAGAACGATTTCTACACCGTCAGTAGCCCAGTCAATTTGTTCTGGGTCACGTTCAGCAGAAACTTTAACGAATTTACCGTTAACTTCAAATCCACCTTCTTTAACTTCAACAGTACCATCGAAACGACCTTGAGTTGTGTCATATTTCAACAGATGTGCAAGCATTACTGGATCTGTAAGGTCGTTGATGCGAGTAACTTCAACACCTTCTACGTTTTGGATACGACGGAAAGCAAGACGACCGATACGACCGAAACCGTTAATACCAACTTTAACTACCATTCGTGATTTCCTCCTTATGAAAATCAAAAAATTTTTATGTGAAAAGAGTAACTTGAGTTGCTACAAATCACCTTTCAACGTCTCTATTATATAATTAATTGATTGAAATTGCAACTGATTTCATTAAGATTAACAGAAGGCATCATTTATTTCAAATTCTTTCATCTTATTTCAGGAAATATTTTTTTCTTAATTATTTCTTGTATAAAAAACCAAAAACTTTAATTTTTATACAAGAAAGCGCTTTACAATGGATATAAATTATGGTACAATAATAAATGTCTAGACAAACACTTTTATATTTGTTGAAAGGAGAATAAATATAATGATTAAAAAAGTTAAGAAAAATGCTTTGTTGATTGCAATTCTTGCAACTCTGCTTGGTATAGGTGCGAAAAATAGCGTATCAGCTGCTAACGTAGCCACAGTTATACACACTAAATATGAAATCCATCTTGTTATGGGTGGAATCACTCGAACATCTTATTCTTGGATGAATTTGTATTACCATACAGGTTTTCGTGTATCCAACGTAGAACGTATTAACCGGTATGAAGGAATTAATCCAGCATTTCTTTATGTCTATCACTATAAGATTTATTAATAGCTAACATAGAGGCTATCATTATAGCCTCTATGTTACTTTTGTGCGAGGTATATATATGGAATTCTTTCATTTTGAACTCAAACGCTTTCTAAAAAGTCCTAAAAACAAAATCTGCCTAATCCTGCTGGCAGTAATCTTTTTGGGCCTATTTGCCTTTTACCAAACAACAATAAACAAGCAGAGTTTTGACAGCAATTTGGCTTTTATCAGAGAGCAGCTCCAACAAAGCAAACAATCGGTGAAAAATTTACAAGATCAAGTCAAACTGAATCCCGACGATCAAGTTCGCTCCCAACAGCTTAGTCAGGAACAAGAAAAAGAAAAAATACTAACAGAAGAATTGGCTGCTTTAGAAAAAAACGATCTGGAGAAAGTTAGCCAGCTAGAATATCAGGGTTTACTGGCCCAGCTTGACACTATAACAGATAAGAACTCCTATAGTTATCAAAATCTAAAGACCAGTATCCGCTACAGAGAAGCTGTGAAAGCAGTCGGAGGAACTCCGAACCTTACACTCAATAACACAAGCGAAGCTGCCTTTAGCATAGGCCACATCATGACAGGTTGGCTGTCCTCTACCAGCATCTTTGTCCTCTTCACAATCCTCATAGCAGATTCCCTTAGCAATGAGATTGAGAACTCTCAGATTCGTTTTTATCAGCTGCTGGGCGGCCGAAAACTTAAGCATTTGCTCATTAAACTGCTGGTGCCTATCCTAGTGACCTTTCTGACCACTATCCTACTCTTCTCTATCCTATATGTAGCCAAGGGGCTGCTAGACAGCTTTGGCACCTGGAGCTATCCTTATCTGCTAGGTCGAACTATTGTACCTATCTGGCAGATTAGCTTGCAAACAATCATTCTCTTCCTAGTCGCTCTACTCTTCCTGGCCAGTCTGGGCCAGTTTCTGGCTCTAATTTTCAAAAAAAGCCTAGTTGTCATTGGTCTGGTTATTGTTTTCCTGACTGGTTTTCTGACTTTGGCCCAGGAAGAATGGTTCCAGCCCTTCAAAAAGTTCTTTCCTTTTGAATACCTGGGTTACGGCCAGCTCCTCAACGACGCTGACATCCTTCCTAAAAATGCCTTTCTGATAGGGATTCTTTACCTCCTAACTCTGAGCCTGATTCTTACACTAGCCTCATATCGACTCTATAAAAATTTCTACTATCGAAAGGAGGGGAAAGCATGACAGAATTAAGGATTAAAAATCTCACCACAGCTATAATTGAGGATTTAAGTTTTGAGCTGTCTGCCCCAGGTCTATACGGCATTATCGGCCCTAACGGTATTGGCAAGAGTACACTCTTCAGTCTGATTAATGGAGAAGTCAATGGATTCAGAGGACAACTCCAAAGCGGAAAAGTCGCCTACATTCCTAATTTGGATATTTTTGATAAACACTTGTCGGCTCAGGACTATCTGCAGCTCCTAAGCTCGGAAGAACAGATCGCTTTCCAGAAAAATCTAGAAAAGATGGGCGGAGCGGATTATTTAAAGAAAAAAATCGGCAAATACTCTTTAGGTATGACAGAGCTCTTCGCATTCCTCTATGTCCTATCCCTTCCAAGTGATATTATTATCTTAGATGAACTGCTGGATGGCCTTGATGAACTGAGACGATTTGCGGCCTATGAGCTGTTAAAAGAATACAGCACACAAAAAATCATTCTGCTGACCTCTCACAACCTATCCGAAGTCTTTAAAATCTGTGACACAGTCTATCTTCTTAGCAAGTATTCCCTGACAGCAATTGAGGATTTTAACTCAGCCAACTCTCTAAATTTACTGAAGTTTAAAGGTAACAATACCTGAGACATTCCATTCATTTTAGCTACAAAAAAAACGCCCGAATGAGCGTTTTTTTGCTTGAACAAGTTATTAAGCTTCACCTTTATTTTTCTTAATGATTTCTTCTTGTACTGACTTAGGTACATCTTCGTAGTGGTCAAATACCATCATGAAGGTACCGCGTCCTTGTGATGCTGAACGAAGAACAGTTGCATAACCGAACATTTCAGCAAGTGGTACATAAGCACGAACGATTTGGCTGTTACCATGTGCTTCCATACCATCAACACGTCCACGACGAGCTGTTACGTGACCCATAACGTCACCAAGGTTTTCTTCAGGAACAGTGATTGTTACCAACATCATTGGCTCAAGGATAGCAGGCTGAGCAGTCTTAGCAGCTTCTTTCAATGCAAGTGAAGCCGCAACCTTGAAGGCTGTTTCAGATGAGTCGACATCGTGGTATGAACCATCGTAAAGTTTAGCTTTCACGTCAACGATTGGGTAGCCAGCAAGGACACCGTTCGCCATAGACTCAACCAAACCTTTTTCTACCGCTGGAATAAATTCACGTGGAACCACACCACCGACGATAGCATTTTCAAACTCGAAGCCTTTTCCTTCTTCATTTGGTGTAAACTCGATCCAAACGTCACCGAATTGACCTTTACCACCAGATTGGCGTTTGAAGAATCCACGAGCTTGAGTAGAAGCGCGGAAAGTTTCACGGTAAGATACTTGAGGTGCACCTACGTTAGCTTCAACCTTGAACTCACGACGCATACGGTCAACAAGGACATCCAAGTGAAGCTCACCCATACCAGAGATAACTGTTTCACCAGTTTCAACGTTTGTTTCAACGCGGAATGTCGGATCTTCTTCAGCCAGTTTTTGCAGAGCAACACCCATCTTGTCTTGGTCAGCCTTAGACTTAGGCTCAACCATCAATTGGATAACTGGTTCTGGAACATTGATAGACTCAAGGATGATTTTAGCTTTTTCATCTGTCAATGAGTCACCAGTAGTTGTATCTTTCAAACCTACGGCAGCAGCGATATCACCAGCGTATACTGTTTCGATTTCGTTACGGCTGTTAGCGTGCATTTGCAGGATACGTCCGATACGCTCACGTTTACCTTTAGAAGTGTTCAATACGTATGAACCACTGTTCAAGACACCTGAGTAAACACGGAAGAAAGTCAAACGACCTACGAATGGGTCAGTCATGATCTTGAAGGCAAGAGCTGCAAATGGCTCTTCATCAGATGCAGGACGAGTTTCTTCTTCTTCAGTGTCTGGGTTGATACCTTTGATTGCTGGAATATCAAGTGGGCTTGGCAAGTAGTCGATAACTGCATCAAGCATCAACTGAACACCCTTGTTCTTGAAGGCTGAACCACACAATACTGGGAAGAATTCAACGTTGATAGTTGCTTTACGGATACCAGCTTTCAATTCTTCGTTAGTGATTTCTTCACCTTCAAGGTATTTCATCATCAAGTCTTCATCAGTTTCCGCAACTGCTTCCACCAATTTTTCACGGTATTCTTGCGCTTGCTCAAGGTATTCAGCTGGGATATCTTCTTCCAAAATATCTGTACCAAGGTCGTTAGTATAGATTTCAGCCTTCATCTTGATCAAGTCGATAATTCCGCGGAAGTCATCTTCTGAACCAATTGGCAATTGGATTGGATGAGCGTTTGCTTGAAGACGATCATGCAAAGTGCTTACTGAATAAAGGAAGTCAGCACCAATCTTGTCCATCTTGTTAGCAAATACGATACGAGGAACTCCGTACTCAGTTGCTTGGCGCCAAACTGTTTCAGTTTGAGGCTCAACACCTGATTGTGAGTCAAGAACGGTTACCGCACCGTCCAAGACACGAAGAGAACGTTGTACTTCGATTGTGAAGTCCACGTGTCCTGGTGTGTCGATGATGTTTACGCGGTGGTTGTTCCATTGAGCTGTTGTCGCAGCAGATGTGATAGTGATACCACGCTCTTGCTCTTGCTCCATCCAGTCCATTTGTGACGCACCTTCGTGAGTTTCACCGATTTTGTGGATTTTACCAGTGTAGTAAAGAATACGCTCAGTTGTTGTTGTTTTACCAGCATCGACATGGGCCATGATACCGATATTACGAGTTTTTTCAAGTGAAAATTCGCGAGCCATTTGGTTATTTCTCCTATTAATTTATTTTACAATTTATTATAACATTATTTAGCAAAAACGGATAGGCAGGACCTACCCGTTCTCAATGTTTATCTTGTTTTGTTGGTTTCAACTTGTCAGATAATCAGTTGAATGATAGCTAAGAGCTGACCGAGCCTATTTGAGCTCAAGCTAAAAGTCTGGAGAAAAAGATGAATCTCATTGGTTGCAATCGCAACCTGCTTCGATTCCCTATTTTCTCTTGGACTTTCTTAACGCTTTCGCATCCTATCTTACCAACGGAAGTGTGCGAAGGCACGGTTGGCTTCAGCCATACGGTGAGTATCTTCACGTTTCTTAACAGCTGCACCAGTGTTGTTAGATGCATCCAAGATTTCTTTTGCAAGGCGGTCAACCATTGTGTGCTCACCACGTTGACGAGCAATAGTTACCAACCAGCGAAGTCCAAGTGTTGTACGGCGTTCTGGACGAACTTCAACCGGAACTTGGTAGTTTGAACCACCGACACGGCGAGCACGAACTTCAAGTACAGGCATGATGTTTTCCATAGCTGTTTCAAATACTTCCAACGCATCGTTTCCAGTTGCTTCTTTGATTTGGTCAAAAGCTCCGTAAACGATAGAAGCCGCTGTACCACGCTTACCATCAAGCATAACGCGGTTGATAAGACGAGTAACTAATTTTGAATTGTAAAGCGGATCTGGCAATACTTCGCGCTTAGGCGCTTGGTTTTTACGACTCATTTATCTTTCTCCCCTTTCCTTATGCTTTTGGTTTTTTAGTACCGTATTTAGAACGGCCTTGTTTACGATCAGTAACACCTGCTGTATCAAGTGCACCGCGGACGATATGGTAACGTACCCCTGGAAGGTCTTTTACACGTCCACCACGAAGAAGCACAACGCTGTGCTCTTGCAGGTTGTGTCCGATACCTGGGATGTAAGCAGTCACTTCAATAAGGTTGCTCAGACGTACACGGGCAAACTTACGAAGGGCAGAGTTCGGTTTCTTAGGTGTCATAGTTCCGACACGGGTTGCAACCCCACGTTTTTGTGGTGAAGATACGTTTGTTTGAACTTTTTTATGGCTGTTGTAACCAACGTTCAAAGCTGGTGATTTAGATTTTTCTACTTTTGATTTACGCGGTTTGCGAACCAATTGGTTAATTGTAGGCATCTACATTCTCCTGTATTTTTTTAATTTTGGTGATGATACACTTGGTGACAGCTACCATCTGCGTGTACTTTTGCAACATTTGTCAGCACGTCTCTGTACACTTTTGAGAGACCAAAAGTAAAAAGTACCGTCTATCATTATAGCACGACGATACTTTTCTGTCAATACATTTTTTCTATTTTAAGCTTATCTCTGCTTATTAGATTGCTGCTAACTTATTGCTGCGGCTGAGCCACTGCTTCTTCTGATACAGCAGCTGGATTTTCATAAACACCAGCCTGAGCCCCTTCTGGGTCAATCAGGACAGCTATTGCATGAATACGGCTTTGGAATCTAGCCTTAGTAGCTGCATCTTTGACCTTCTCTGCTGCAGTCTTAGCTAGCTGTAAATCTTCCAAAGTTTGCATGGTTTCAAGCTGTTTAACCGCTTCTTCTGCAGCCTGAACTGCTTGCTCCTCTTCCTGAATTTCTTTTTCCTGTGCTTCTTTTTGAGCAGAAGACAGTTGTAAGGAAGAGCTGCTTGATGCGATGCTTGCAGCAGAGCTGACTGAATTCCTATTGGAATTAGACTGCCCCTGCACAAAAACCATGCCAGTAATCAGAATCCCAAATAAAATCGACAATACTCCTAAACGAATCCACAGCGGACTGTGGTCAAACTTTTCTAAAACTGTTTTCATCTATAATCTCCGCCCTTTTCCCTAATCAAAAATATTTCCAATTTCCACATCAATGGTATTCGCCTTGACATCAATATTGGTTACTTTCAAGAGCGATTTATAGTCCAGATAATCGCGGTTGGCCTGCGCGTTGTCCGCAAAGACAGCTACACCTGCCAACTCAGAGTCAAACTCAGATAAGAGGCTAATCATCCCTGTAATGGTCCCCCCGCCTTTGAGGAAGTCATCCACAATCAAGACACGACTGCCGGCCTTGAGACTTCGCTTGGACAAGAACATCTTTTCGATACGATCTCCGCTGGAGCCAGATACGTAGTTGACACTGACCGTTGACCCTTCTGTAATCTTTAAATCTCGACGAACGATGACAAAAGGTACATTAAGTACGTTGGCTACGGCATTGGCCAAAGGTACCCCCTTGGTCGCAACCGTCATGACTGCATCAATCTGCTGATCTTTAAAGCTTTTGGCAATGATCCGTCCGATATTATTCAAAATGGATGGAGTACTGAGCAGGTCCGATAGGTAAATGTAGCCCCCCGGAAGAATCCGATTGCTTTCAGACAGCTGATCACAAAGACCTTGCACAATGGTCTTAGCTTCTGCATCTGAGATGGACGGGCTGAAAATCACTCCTCCACCGGCACCAGTAATCGTTTCGATGGTCCCAATTTCAATCTCTTCAAAGGCTCGCTTAATAATGACAATATCTTCTGAAATAGAAGATTTGGCAGATTCGTATTTTTCTGCAAATGTATTTAAGCTCGTTAATTCATAAGGATGGTTAATCAAATAATTGGAGATAACCACCATACGCTCACTTCTTCTTAATTTCATTTTTTCACCAATTAAAGTTATTTTATTCATTATACCATAACAGAAACAAAAAAACGAACATTCTTTTCCAAGTAATGTCCATTTTTCGTATTTTACTGTTCAAGTTTTGGTTTGTAGAAGGAACGGCCTTCAAGAGCGAATATTTTATTGCTCATTTGACCTGGATCAACAAGTCCCAAGGCAGCAGTCATCATCATCATTTCCGCATCCAGATTATCAATCATATGCAGAATTTCTGCCTCCATAATCTTAGGCCGGACAGGACTGCCATATTCCAAGAGACCGTGGTGGCTGAGAAGGACATGGCGCAGGACGATAACCTCTTCCTTGCTGTCATCAATTTTCAGCTCCATCAAGGTCTTGGTCAATTCTTCATCAATCAAAGCGATGTGACCAATCAGATTGCCTCGCACGGTGTACTCGGTGTTTTCTGGGCCGCTGAGCTCAATAACCTTGGCCAAGTCATGAAGCATAATCCCTGCGAACAACAAACTTTTATTAAGCTGAGGATAAATGTCTCCGATAGCATCTGCCAGCTTGACCATAGTAGCGGTATGAAAGGCCAGACCAGACTCAAAAGCATGGTGATTGGTCTTAGCTGCTGGATAAGAATAGAACTCCTTGTCGTACTTGCTATAAAGCGAGCGGACCACGCGCTGCCAGACAGAATTCTCAATCTTGAAAATCATCTGAGATAAATAGTCTCGGATTTCTTTCTGGTCTACTGGCGGTTTTTCCTTGAAATCCGCTGGGTCATTGGGCTCTCCAGCCTTAGGAAGACGCAGGGTCAGTTGATTTACCTGGGGTGTGTTATTGTAGACTTCCCGTCGGCCTTGCATATGCACGACCTTGCCAGCAGTGAATTCTTCAACATTATGTGGCTGAGCATCCCAGAGTTTACCCTCGATTACCCCTGTATCGTCTTGGAAAGTGAAGGCCAGATAATTTTTCCCAGCCCTTGTCTGACGGACTTCTGCTGACTTGATCAGATAGAAACCTTCAAACAGTTCATCTTTTTTCATTTGATTAATCTTCATTGTTTTCCCTTTCTTCTGAAAAATCAAGTAAGTTCAAATCGAGGTCTTGGTCAGACAGCTCAATATGGCGTAAGGTTCTTTCGATAGCTCCTGTCCGCCGAGTTAATAGTTCATCAATGTTACCCGAAGCATGCTGCAAATGTTTCTGTGCCTTGGTCAGAATACCACCGAACTTGGTAAACTCGGATTTGACAGATCCCAGAACCTTGCTGATGTCGTCCGCACTTTTTTGGATATTGAGCGTTTTAAAGCCGACAGACAGTGAATTAAGCAAGGCAGAAAGGGTCGACGGACCCGCCACCACAATCTGCTCCTCCCGTCGCAAACTGTCAAAAAAGGCTGGATTGCGGACAACTTCCGAATAGAGACCTTCCGTTGGCAGAAACATGATACCAAAATTGGTCGTCGCCGGCGGTGCCAGATATTTACTCTTAATATCCTTGGCAAAGCGTTTAACACTTGCTAAGAGAGACTTGCGATAGAGCTCAATCTCTTCCTTGCTGCCAGACTCATAAGCATCTTCCAAACGGTAGTAATCAGCCAGAGGGAACTTAGAATCAATGGGCAGATAGACATATTCATGCTCCGTCTGTCCCGGCAGTTTAATAGCATATTCGACACGCTCACTGGAGCCGGTCACTGTCACAAACTCTCGCTCATATTGACTGGCCGTCATGATGTCCTCGATAATCTGGCCTAGCTGCAGCTCCCCTAGAATCCCTCGGGTCTTGGTGTTGGATAAGACCTTATTCAGTGTACCGACATCTCGAGCAACACTCTGCATTTCTCCCAGACCGCGATTAACAGACTCCAATTGCTTAGAGACCGTTTCAAAAGAAGTCTGAAGACGAGTCTGAAGTGTCTTTTCCAGTTTCTCTTCAACAGTCTGCCGCATCTGCTCTAAACGGGTTTCGTTGGACTCTTGGATCTGCCGCATACGCTCGTCAGTTTTATCCCGATTCTTGGTCAGGTTGTCACTGATTTCCAAGCGCAGCTCTGTCAAGTTGCGGTGCAAATCTGTCCTGACCTCGCTCAAACGATCTCCCAGAGCTAATTCCAGCTCTTTCTGAGCCGTTTGCCTTTTCTGGCTTTCTTGCTCCAAGCGATAGTCCAACTGATCCGATAGATGATCTGCCTGATTTTCCAAGACTTGCTTTAGTGTCTCGGTCTGCTGACTAAGCTTTTGCCATAAAAGAAAGGTCAGCACTAGATTTCCTAAAAGAATGAGGATGATTATAAACTCCATATCAGCTCCTGTCTTTGCTGTAAATGACGACTGTATAGCCGCTATCAAAGTCCAAATAAATGGGCTTATCTATAAATTCGTTAGAAGCATACACTTTTTTGAAAAAAAAGTTATCTTTATTGAGCGGATATTTGGCGCCCTCAATCGTTAAGGCAGCATCATCCGATGGCAGAAAGGCTAGATAGCGCATGCCAGCTACTGGTTTGATTTCATGGCGCCCCTTGGGAACATAGGTCAGCAGATTCTGCTCATCTTCCATAAAAATCTTTTCCATATATGGTGCAATTTTTTCATTACTAGGCAGGAAAACATTGGCCAAGGCATGATCCAGACGGCCGCCAAAGGCTCCAAAAACGGTCAGAAAAGCATCTGGATACCGTTCAAAACAAGCTAGAACAGCCAACTCCAAATCTGTATCATCTTTTTCAGGATGGGCCTGAATGACTTCCTTGGTTCTATCTTTTATGCGCAGCAATTCTTCCTCGGTCACAGAGTCAAAATCCCCGACAGCCAAGTCAGGACATGCTCCCTGTTCAAGCAGAAAGAGGCTTCCACGGTCTACTCCGACCAAAAGATCAAAATCTAAGCTAAAATGCTCCAAGTTCCCGCCAGCAAACAGTGCAATCTTAGTCATGCAGGGCATCCCGTAAGGTCTGAACTTGATGTTTAACATCACCTTTGAAGATATAGCTTCCAGCTACGAAGACATTGGCGCCAGCTTCTTTAGCAATTCCAATCGTCTTATCGTCAATACCGCCATCCACTTCAATATCAAAATTCAGCTGATTGACTTCGCGCAGAACGACCAATTCTCGAATCTTATCCATGGTTTCTGGCAGAAAGGCCTGACCGCCAAATCCTGGATTAACTGTCATCACAAGGACTTGATCAACCAGATTTAAAACATTTTTGACTGCTTCGACTGGTGTTCCTGGATTAATCACAACACTAGGCTTGACTCCCGCTGCTCGAATCTTCTGCAGCGCTCCGTGGATATGTGGCGTCGCTTCGGCATGGATGCTAATGATATCTGCACCAGCACGAGCGAATTCTTCGATATGGTGCTCAGGATTGGAAACCATCAGATGGCAGTCAAAGACTAGCTTGCTGTGAGGACGCATACTGGCAACAACCCCAGCTCCAAAGCTGATATTCGGTACAAAATGACCATCCATAATGTCAATATGAGCATACTCAGCACCTGTCGCTTCTAACTTTTTCAATTCAGATTCAAAATTAGCATAGTCCGCACTTAAGATTGAAGGGGCGATTTTGAATGATATCATAGTTCTTCTCCTTATTTAGAATTTTTTTTGGCAACTTTTTTATAGGTTTCCCGACGATTCTCGATCTCGCTGAGAAACTGTAGGTAATTATCAAAGCGGAATGAAGCTATCTGGCCGGCCTCAACTGCTGGCTTAACGGCACAAGCTGGCTCGTGAGTATGAGTGCAAGTACGAAACTTACAGGACTGGCTGAACTCAGCAATCTCTGGAAAAGCTTGATTGAGATCTTCAGCTGTGGTCACCTCGTAATCCAAAGATGAAAATCCTGGCGTATCGGCAATCTTACCGCCATTTAGATTGTAAAAGCTGACAGCCCTTGTCGTATGACGGCCGCGGCCTAGACTTTCAGAAATCTCTCCTGTTTCCAGCTGCAAGTCTGGAGCGATTTTATTGAGCAGAGTGGACTTTCCTACTCCAGTCTGTCCCATGAAAACAGTGATTTCCCCTGTCAGCCGTGGCAGCAACTCCTCAGTAGTTTTAAGAACCTCATACCCGATAGCCTGATACGCCTGCACATAGACATCCAAGCTCTGCTCGTCCTCTAGCAGGTCTAACTTGCTGATATAGATAATAGGATGAATCTGTTTATGCTCTAAAAGCACCAGAAAACGATCTAACAGATTGGCATTGAAATCCGGCTCTTTCGCGCTCATGATTACAACTGCCTGGTCAATGTTGACAATGGGAGGTCGAACCAGGCTGTTTTTACGCTCTGCTATTTTTAAAATATAGCCTTCCGAGTCTTTTTCTGCTGAAAATTCGACTTCATCACCGACATAAGGTGTCTGCCCTTTTTTGCGAAAATTACCCCGCGCTCTGGTTTGATAAATCTGTCCGTCCGACTCTACATAATAAAAGCCAGCCAGAGCCTTAATGATTTTTCCTTGCAAGATTGCTCCTTAAAAGTTAATACACTCATTATAACAAAAAAAGCGAGATTTAGCTTGCTTGTTTTGCATAGAAGACATTTCTTAAGGTTAGGTTCATTTTTCATATAAAGCAGTTGTTTTAAAATACTTGTGATGAAACTGACATGATAAAAGCGAACAAGCTCAAAAGAACCTGTTCGCTTTTTCATATCGAATGAGATGCTCACTGTAATTTTCAGTAAGTCATAAAACTGATTAGCTGCGTTTTGCCTTAGCCATCAGCATTCCTCCTGCGAGAAGCGCTGCTAGGAAGCCAAGAATAGTAACAAGAAGACTTTCTTCCTGTCCAGTACGAGGAAGAGCTTTTCCTCCGACTTTCGGAGCTTGACCGCCTGGCTTATTAGTTACCACTCCGTCAACAGCATCTTTCTTAGCAGGGATATGACTGAAGGTTAGCTGAGTACCGTTGATCTCAAGCTTGTAGCCATCTACTGGATCAGCCGCAACGCTGTAGACAATTTCCTTGCCATCCTTGTACTTAGGAAGGCCGCTAAAGTCATACTGCCAACCATTTTCTCCTGACACAACCTCTTCTTTGATTGGCTTGCCATCTGCCAAGAGGCGAACAGTAATCTTAGAAGGTCGTACCTTATCTTGATTTTCAGCATCTGACCATACCGCAGTTCCCTTAACAGCAATCTGTGTTGGTTTATAGCTATTAGTCAAAGTGAAGCTGCCATCTGTTGCTTGTTCTTGGCTGCTGCTATAACCCTCAACTGTCACTTCTTCAAGGACTGTATAGTTGATTTTCTTGCCCTTCTTATTCTTAGGCAAATCTTTGGACTCAAACTTCCAGTCAGTAGCAGCTGTCACTTCCAGCTCATCCACCACCTTATCTCCGTCCAAAATCTTGACCTTGATAGATGCTGGGCGCTTGCCGTCTTGATTATTAGCATCATCCCAAACCTTTTGACCAGAGACTTTAACAGTTTCTGGAGTGTAGGAGTTGGTAATGGTGAACTTATCAATCTTAGTTTCATACTGAGCAACAGCATCTTCCTTAAGTGTGTAGGCAATCTCTTGACCATTTCTATATTTAGGCAGGTCTTTAGATTCAAACTTCCATCCGTTAGCAGCTGTTACTTCAAGTGTATCAACAATAGTGCTTCCATCCATTACCTTAACTGTAATAGATGTTGGGCGTTTGCCGTCTTGATCGTCTGCATCATCCCAGACTTTCTGACCAGAAACTTTAACCTGCTCTGGAGTATGAGAATTGGTAATCGTCTGACCTTCTACTTTCGGACTGTAACCTTTTTCTTTCAAAGCGGCTACTGTTGCATCATCTTCTTTGACAGAGTAGGTAATCTCCTGTCCCTTGTCAAACTGAGGCAGATTGGTGAAGCTTGCTTTCCATGTGTTGTCATCTGCCTTATCAGCAGCCGTCAAGGTCAATGTCTTACCTGCGACAGCAACTGGCTCTTGACCGTTTACTGAGCTATACAGTTGCACTGTGATAGAAGCTGGACGCTTGCCATCTTGGTTATTAGCATCATCCCAGACCTTCGTAACAGCATACTCCGTACTTTGAGGAGTGTAAGAATTAGTAATGGTGAACTTATCAATCTTAGTTTGATAGTCCGCAACTACTTCTTCAGTAACTGTGTAGGCAATCTCTTGACCTGCTGCATACTTAGGAAGGGCTTTAGACTCAAACTTCCAATCGTTAGCAGCTGTTACTTCCAGCTCATCTACGACAGTATCGCCATTTTTCACTTTAACCTTAACAGAAGCTGGACGCTTGCCGTCTTGGTTATCAGCGTCATCCCAGATTTTTTGACCAGAAATCTTAATCATCTCTGGAGTGTAAGAGTTGGTAACTGTGAAGTCTTTGATTTCTTTAGTGTAGCCAGCTACATCATCTTCCTCGATAGAGTAATCAATCTTCTGACCATTTTCATAGACTGGCAGATTTTCAAATTTGGTTTGCCATTGATCAGCAGCCGTCACTTCCTTGCTAGCGACTTCTGTCTTGACACCGCCGACTGTCTTCATCAGCTTAATGCTAATCTTAGTTGGACGTTTGCCGTCTTGATTATCGCTGTCATTCCAGGTCTTGCTAGCAGTGATTTCTGTCTTTTCTGGTGTATAAGAGTTAGTGATATTGTAGCCGTTGAGATTAGTTGAATACCCCGGTACAGCTTCTTCTGTCACTGTATAGGTGATCCGTTGGCCATCCTTGTAGACTGGCAAGCCAGTAAAGTTGTAAGACCAGCCTTCTGCTTCACTGACTGTTTGGGTATTGACTTTTTGACCATCAGCTAGCAGATTAACTGTGATAGAAGCTGGGCGCTTGCCATCCTGGTTATCGCCATCCTCCCAAGTCTTGCTACCAGACACAGTCGTTGTCTCTGGAGTGTAAGAATTAGTGATGTTGTAACTCTCTACCTTGCTAGTATAACCTGGAACAGCTTCCTCACTTACGGTATAAGTGATTTCTTGGCCTGCCGCATATTTAGGTAAAGCCTTAGACTCATACTTCCATTCGTTAGCGGAAGTCACATTTTGCTCATCAACAACCGTATCACCATTCAGAATCTTAACCTTAACAGAAGCTGGACGCTTACCATCTTGGTTGTCCGCATCTTCCCATTTCTTCTGACCAGAAATCTTAACCGTTTCTGGAGTGTAAGAGTTGGTGATGTTATAGCCGTCCACCTTGCTCGTGTAGCCTGAGACAGCTTCTTCTGCAACAGTATAAGCAATTTCTTGGCCTGCTGCATATTTAGGAAGAGGATTAGATTCATATTTCCAACCGTTAGCAGCCGTCACTTCCTGTACATCAACAATATCTTGGCCTTTCAAGATCTTGACTCTAACAGCATTTGGACGCTTGCCATCTTGGTTATCCGCATCATCCCACTTCTTCAGACCGGAAATCTTGATGGTTTCTGGCTTGTAAGTGTTGGTCACTACAAAGCCATCAGCAGCATTGCCAGTTACCTGAGATTGATAGTGAGGGACCGCGTCTTCTTCCAGAGAATAAACAACTTCTTGGCCCTTTTCATATTTGTTCAAGTTGGTGAACTCGGTTGCCCACTGGTCAGCTTCAGTCAGAGTTCGGTTCGCAACTTCTGATTTCTGACCACCAACTTCTTTATAAAGTTTTACAACAACATTGGCAGGACGTTTGCCATCTTGATTTTCAGCATCATCCCATTTCTTGCTGGCTTTGATAGCGATTTTCTCTGGCGTACGAGTATTGGTAACAGTGAGATTTTCCTGATCTACTTCTGGAGCATCGTAGCCATCAAGCTGATCTTCACCGATTGTATAGGTGATTTTTTGACCGCTTGCATCAAAGATTGGTAAATCAGTTGTCTGAGCTGTCCACTCCGCATCTGTACTACCGCCAGTTACGGTCACTGTCTTATCAGCCAGTTTTTGACCGTTAGCGTAGACATCTACAGCAATAGAAGCTGGACGCTTGCCGTCCTGATTGCTTTCATCTTTCCAAATTTTCTTGACTGTCAGCTTTTTGCTGGCATTTGGATCTACCGTATTCTTGACTGTTTTGACTGCACCATCAGCCTTGATAGTCACTTTCATCGGATTACTGTCCAGTACATAGCCTTCCGGAGCTGTGACTTCTTCTACTGTGAATTGGCCTTTCTTGATTTCTTCACTTGAGAAAGGCTGTGTAGAAACCCGCCCGTTAGCATCAGTCGGCGGCAGAGTAATCTCTTGGCCGCTAGGAGTTGTCACCTTAAAGACAGCACCTTCCAGCATTTTACCAGTCTTAGAATCTTGTTTGTAGAGAACCAGACTGTTGCTGATATCTGCTGTGATGACACCGCCCTCTGTAATCCGGCTGCTGCGCTCTATCGTAGAACTCGTCTGACTAGGACGATCGTCTCTGAATGGCAGTTTTGTATTATCAACTTCCATCTCAGCCGTATTGGATACTAAAGAACCATCAGCTGGTGAAGTTGTCATATAGTTCAACATAAAGGCACGATTGCCTGGGTTGTTAATAGTTAGAGTAAACTCTGTATAAGTGTCATTATAGGCAACCGTATAATCTTGACCTTCTTTCAAGATGACAGAATTCGCAATACTTGATAAACTTTGCGTGTACTCCCCTTGGCGAAGGACAAATTGCTCCGGAACGAATTGCATTGGTGCACTGCTATCTGGAATGACATCCTTGATAACAATCGGAGAATTATAAGTCTTTTGCTGAGTATTGATACGAACAGTCCAGTTATGGGAGTAGTCTCCGCTCTTGCCAAGAATAGCCGAATTATATGGCTTCTTAGCAATGACCCCTCCAATCTTAGCGTAGTTTTCACCGGCTGTTGAAAAACTGCTTTGTTTGCGCTCGTTAATGGTTACCTTATGGCTCATCGCGCCTTGAGTTTCCTCGGGATTATAATTCCAGTCCTGATCAGCGCCTACTGTCGTCGCCTGAAAGTCAAAGAAGAAGCTCCCTCTTACTCCACTAGCAGTTGTCTTAGACTTGTAATCTGCCAAATTCTGAATAGTAACCGTGATCAGACCGCCCTTACCTGAACCATTCGATGTCATCTTAGCAGCTCCGAGCTGGACCTGCGTTTCATTATCTGTCAGGGTAAAGGTTGTACCATCAGCAATGGTTGCACCGTTCGGTACTGTAAAGGTAAAGGTATCCCCATCCTTGAGCTGGTTATCGTAAGCAGACAAATCAAAAACTAGCTCATAGCGATAATTTCCCCCTTGAACCAAATTGTAAGCACCATTAACCTTAGTTGCTTCGCGGCCATTAGAATGGTCCCAGATTTTAATATCTGTGATTGCATTCTTCAAAGCATCGGCTTGAGCAGTTGCTGTAAATAGCTTCAAATCCAGCAAAAACAGAAGGGGCAGCATCAAAAATAGCAGCCATTTTTTCAGTTTCATAACATTCTCCTTTTTTATTTCGTTACCTAAATAAGTAATTAATCTAATTGTAACAAATACTTGCTATAATGGCAATATCATAGAACTATTTTAGTAAAGAAAAAATAGAAATTTTTCTGCTTTTTTCATACAGTGAAAAAAACTGATATTCTCTATTGGCATTTTCACAAAAATAAGTTATAATAGAATCTCAAGCGGAGGTGGTGGAACGGCAGACACGCATGCTTCAGGCGCATGTGCCCGTACGGGTGTGAGGGTTCAAATCCCTTCCTCCGCATAAAAAGCAATCCTATCATGATTGATAGGATTTTTTGTTATTATGAAGTAGAATTACACTGCTGAGAAAAGCCAGAAAGGTCAGTCCCCCTGTTAAATATTTCTCTAATAGACTCGCGGTCACAAAGAAATTGAAAACAGTAGCCAAAAAGAGAAAAACAGTTCCACTTAAGATGATCTTTCCCAAAACAGAAGACTTCAAGCTACTTCTTAGCCAACCGCCAAAAGATAGATAACTAAGACTAAAGAAACCCCACAGCAAGAAAAGCAGGAAGTTAACTGGCCGCAACCATAAAGGAAATATTATATAAGCGCCGCCAAATACCAAACGTCCCAGAGGCAGACCTAGCATAAGCAGGAAATGGAGTAAAGACTGCGAAAACCAGAGCAAGGCAGAAAACAAAGACAGAAATTTCACTTTCATATGTACCTCATTAGCAAAATAGAAGACCAGCTATATAGAGCAGATCTTCTATTTTTTTATAATCCCTCAGACTTCAAAGCGTCTGCCAAGCGAGCAAATTCTTCTAAACTAAGAGCTTCTCCCCGAACACTTGGAGATAATTCAGCTCTTTCTAAAGCTGCTGTCAGTTTGCCTTTAGTCTCCTCTGACTTCCCAAAATAACTGGTTAGGTTATTCCAGAGAGTCTTCCGGCGGTGGACAAAGCTGGCCTTGGAGACCTTGAAAAAGAATTTCTCGTCCTGTACCGCAACTGCAGGCTGGTCTCTGCGAACCATCTTGAGAATAGCTGAATCCACATTTGGCGCTGGCACAAAGACTGTCCGCGGCACGATAAAGGCAACCTTGGCCGTCATGTAATACTGGACCGCAATCGACAAACTACCATAGGCCTTGGTATTCGGCTGAGCCGAAATCCGATCCGCCACTTCTCTCTGCATCATAACGACAAACTCACTAAAAGGAATCCCGCTCTCAATCAAATGCATGAGAATCGGTGTTGTGATGTAGTAGGGCAGATTTGCCACTACCTTGATAGGCAGGTCTGGATTCTTAAACTCTGCTATGTACTGGGCCAGATCAACCTTGAGAATATCCTGATTGACCACTGTCACATTGTCAAAATCGCGCAGAGTATCCGCCAAAATCGGCACCAGCCGATCATCAATCTCAAAGGCCATGACCTCCGCGGCACTTTCGGCCAAAAATTCCGTCAAAGCCCCAATACCAGGACCAATTTCGATGACATTGACCTTTTTGTCAATCTCAGCTGTGTCCACAATCTTCTGGAGGATGTTCGTATCCGTCAGGAAATTCTGACCGAAAGATTTTTTAAAGGTGAAACCGTGACGCTCCAGAATGGCACGGGTCACACTATGGTCTGCAATACGCATCTTTTCTCTTTTCTAATTCGTTATTCGTTATTTTTTAAGGAGGTCATTTGCTCAAGCAAGGTGTAGAGTTTTTTCTGTTCTTCTTCCTCGTAAGCAAATGCATTAGCCTTAACTTCTCTGCATTTCTCGTCATACAAAAAGCCCTCATAACCATCTTCTGTAGATAAGGCTGTATAGACTTTCGCCATTTCTTCAGGACCAATCGAAAATCTCGACTTAATTTTATACAGATTTTTCATAAAAGCGCTGAGGTGATCATAGCGGCGCATATCTACTTTGACATTGGTCACACGGAGAGCCTGAACTTTGATACCTTTCCACTGTTTCCGAATATAAAGGGACAGCATCAACAAGGCCAGTTTATTCTGATAATAAGTCTTAGCAGGACTGTAATGTTTTTGACCAGATAAATTTTCAAAATCAAGCTTCATGAAAGGATAAAGCACCAGTCCTTGGGAAGAAATATTAATAATTCGGCCACTTTCTGACTTTTCTAACAAGCCCTTCAATAAGGTAGAAAGTAAAAAGGGAGCAACCACGTTGGTCGCAAATTGTTTTTCCAATCCGTCTTTGGTAAGAATTGGCTTTTTGATTGATAAGTCAAAATCAGCCGCATTGTTAATTAAAACATCTAAAGTCTCTTCTTTTTGGATATACTGTTCTACCGCTTGTGTGACACTTTTCATATCAGATAAATCAACCAAGATATAATCTACATGCGGATTTCCTGTTTGTTGACGGATTTTCTCACAGGCTTGCTCAGCTGCTTCTTTTCGCCGGCAAAATAGGGTCACTGACCACCCCTTCTCAGCTAACTGTTTAGCAGCTTGGTAGCCAATACCACTATTGCCGCCCGTAATAATTACTTTTTTCATTTCTTACTCCGTTAGTCTGAATATTTGAGCATGGTTTCTTCCACTTCCGCCAAGGTCACTCCAAACAATTCCAACCGCTTGAGCAGCTGCTTGCCGTTAGAATAGCCGATACGGAGCTCCTCTCCCAGATACTCTCGACGCTGACGGCTGTCGCTTCCCATAAGCAGACCTAGTCGCACAAGATCGCTTTTGGTGATGTCAAAATTATCCTCATCATCGAAATATCTGACTACCCAAGCCAATGCCTGCTGTAAATCCTCAAATGATGCATGCTCTACGCCAAGTGATTTACCCTTATTCTTAGACTTTGGAGCTGCCTCATCTCGACGGAGAAAGGCATGCTGAGCAGTTGGTACAGCCTCCATAATCATCCGACGGATACGCTCGCCATTGTAGTCTGGATCAGTAAAGACAATAACCCCACGCAGCTGGTGCAGTTTCTCAATCCGCTCTAGGTCTTCTTCATTGATAGCGGAACCTCTCGTCTCGTAAGTGTCAACTTCGTAAAATCGCTGAAGGTTAGCTGTGTCATCCTTGCCCTCAACGACGATTACCTGAGGGATTTTTATCTTCTCAGTCAAGCCCAAACACCTTCTTTGCATTATCATAGGTCGCTTGCGCTACTTCTTCGACAGTCAGCCCACGAAGCTCAGCAATTTTCTCTACAACATAGCGGGTATAGGCTGTTTTGTTTTCTCGGCCACGCTTGGGAACGGGCGCCAGATAAGGTGCATCAGTCTCAACGAGAATTTTGTCTAAAGGCAGGCTCTGCGCAGCCTCCTGAATATCCGTCGCTTTCTTAAAGGTGACGACTCCAGAAAATGAAATCATCATTCCTAGCTCGATAAAACGCTCTGCCATTTCCAAAGAACCTGAATAAGAGTGCATAATACCACCTCGAGGGCCGACACCCTCACTCTTGATAATCTCATAGGTATCCTCCAATGCGTCACGTGTGTGAACGACAAAGGGCAGGTTCAGCTCTTTGGAGAGCTGGATTTGGCGTCGAAACACCCGCTCCTGAACATCCTTTGGCGCTGTCATCCAGTGATAATCCAGCCCAATCTCGCCCAGAGCCAGCACTTTGGGGTGACGAAGCTTGTCCAGCAGATAGGCTTCCACAGCCTCATCATAAGTCCCAGCCTCAGTCGGATGCCAACCGATCGTAGCATAAAGCTGATCATAGCTGTCAGCCAACTCCAAGGCGCGTTCAATGGTCGGTCGGTCAAAACCGACAATATTTATTTTGCTGACGCCCATTTCTGCAGCCAGCTGGAGCTCCTCTGCCTCTCGACCAGCAAATTCTTCCACATTTAAATGCGTGTGTGTATCAAAAATCTTCATGGTTTACTTCCTTGTATTTCCTGTCCTTTATTATACCAAAAATCAAGCAAAATATTCATCGTCTTCTACTCTGTTCATCTCCTGATAAGAAATCCATCTCTATAAAATAAGAACTTTTTAGAAACTTTCATCTAGTCCTTAAGACCGATTTTATCTTTTTTCGATATTTTATTATTGATTATCGATAAAATTCGTGTTATAGTTACTAAGAAATGAAACGTTAGTCGGAGGAAATTATGACAGACAAAATGAAAAAGACTGCTGAAGATATGAGCATCACTCTTACAAAAATCAGTATCAGCCTTTTATTTATTGCTTCCATTATCCTGATAGCTCTAGGACCTTGGGTCGTCAACCTAGTTATTGAATTTCCCTCTCCTTTCTTTCAAGGGGAGACGCGCTTTTGGGTCTTGCTACTGCTCGGCTATGTCCTAGGCTGCCTGGCTCTGGCCTGCATTGTCCATCTCTATCGACTCCTTAGCCGCATTGGTAAAAATCAGGTTTTTATCACACAAAATGTTCAGTACATGCGCTATCTTGGCTGGGAAGTGGGCACTGTCGCTCTTATCTCCCTCTTTATGGGACTGACAGCTTACTTGCCCATGCTCTTAGTCACTGTTTCCTGTAGCATCTTGACCCTGATTATCCGCGTCATCCGCAATGCCTTTGGCAAGGCCATTGAGCTGCAGGATCAAGTGGACTACACTATTTAGGAGGTCTTATGATTCAGATAAATTTAGACCTTGTCATGGCGCAAAAGCGCATCAGTGCTGGCCGTTTAGCAGAGTTGATTGACCTAACACCAGCCAATCTATCTATCCTAAAAAATAATCGAGCCAAGGCTGTCCGCTTTTCAACACTCAACGCTCTCTGCCGTGAACTAGACTGCCAGCCTGGCGATATTTTGGAGTATATCCCTGACGATGAGGAGGAGAAATAATTATGGAATATCCAGCACAAGAACAGATGAATGTCCAGCCTTGTCTGCCCGCAGAAGCAGAACGACAGACCATCTTCACAGGCCTAGAGGACAAGCAACTGCGATTCTTTAAAATCAGCTATCTAATCCTCTATCTTTTAACCTACTTTTACTCTGCTGTATTTTTTAATTATCAAACTGCATCCTTTTTCCCTTTTGCAATTGGTCTTATATTGCTAAGCGAAGCCCTAATCAGGAAATTGGCCTATCCATCATTGCAGATAAAAAATCTTGACAGCAGATTAGAGGCTAGAAGCTTTCTGATCATGACGCTAGCTCAAGCCCTAGCTTTAAGTCTCTGGGGACTTCATCGCCAGCTAGAATTTTTTCAATTTCTGGCCATCCACATCTCATTCGCCTTCTATATTCTGTCCCGTACCGGCTGGTTAAGCCAGGGACGTTTGGGGATTCTGGTCTGGTTTGACACCATTCAAGCCTTCTGCATCCTGCCCTTTAAAAATTTCATTGCTGCTATTCTAGTCTTTATAGAAGGTAAGCAGCAGGACTCTTCTGACAGCTCTGACAGTCTGTCTTCGAAGAAAGCTCAACAGCTCGCGATTATCGTCAGCAGCTTCTTTGTTGCGGGAATCTTGGTCTACTTTGTCTGGTCCCAGCTGAGTCAGGTTTCAGACAGCTTTGCCTCCTTCTTCAGCAATACCGCTGATATTATTGAGAATCTACTTGACTCCCTCTTTTCAAGTCTTGATAGCAGCATGATTCTCTTCAAGGCCTGCCTGGCTATCCCTGTCAGTCTCTACTTGTACGGCCTCCTAGCCGGCAGTCTGTTAGGCAAAAAAGATACTAAACTTAGCTACAAAAAATTTCAAGCAAGCATCCGCCCTTTGCGAGTAGCACCCGCTTTCGCAGCCTACATTATCATCGGCAGCCTCTGCCTGACCTATGCGCTCTTCTTCCTGACGGGTCTGGGTGAGCTCGGTCAGCTCCTAAGCGCCGGAACAGTAGCTCAGTCTATTTCTCCGCAGAATGCTTCGACTGTTGCCGTAGCTGGCTTCTGGCAGCTGGTTCGGGTATCTATCCTTAACTTTGCAGTCCTAGGTGTCTTCTATCTGATTGCCAAAAAGCCACTCTGGGACCAGAAAGGGACGCGATTCGCAGCTACTATCCTCTTTATCTTTACCGGTCTGCTGGCCTTGCTAGCTGGCTGGAAATTATTTGGCATCTACATCTACCTTTACGGACCAACACCGCTGCGCTTGATTTCAGCTTGGTTCATCCTTGTTCTCTTAGTTTGGTGCCTACTGACCCTGATTCGTTTTTATAAACCTATCCAAGCTATTCGCATCGGTATCTTTTACGCCCTGATGAGCTTTACCTTACTCTGCTATCTGTATCCAATGCTTTTACCAGTAGCAAAATAAGCAACTGTACTTAACTATACACAAAAAACCAGAAAGAAAATCAATTTCTTTCTGGTTTTTTTCTCTTTTTATATCATTTACCGGCATTCGATAATAGAATGCTTACCTTTCTAATTCAAAGAAAAATGATTATATCCTAAAATCACAGGTCAGCAAATGATCATTGACCATGCCAATGGACTGCATAAAAGCATATATGGTCGTAGAACCAACAAAAGAAAAACCTTTCTTTTTGAGTTCTTTGCTGATTTTATCGGATAGATCTGTTCGAGCGGGCACCTCTTCAATACTGGACCATGAATTAAGAATCGGTTCATTATTTACAAAAGACCAAATATAAGAATCCAAACTACCATATTCTTCTTTTAGTTTTAAATAGGCTTTAGCATTTTTTATAACTGCCTTTATTTTTAGCCTATTTCGTATCACTCTTTGATCACTAAGCAATTCTTCAATCTTCTGCTCGTCATAGTTGGAGAGTATTTCAGGATTGAAGTTTTCATAAGCCTCTGTCATAGCATCCATTTTTGACAAAATAGTTTGCCAGCTCAAGCCCGCCTGCTGACCTTCCAAAATCAACATTTTAAAGAGTTTATGCTCGTCATGCACAGGTCGCCCCCAGTCATGGTCATGATAATTTCTCTCAAGCTCACTATTTTCAGCCCAATTGCATCTTTTTATCTCAACCATCTATTTTCTCCTTATAGTTTGATTTTCTCAACTTGATTATTATCTAAGACCAAGAAAGCATCAGAAAAAGAGACTTCAAAAACTTGCAAGGAGTTTATGTGTTGCTCAATAATATCTTGATAATAAGGATACTTCTGGACAAAAACGCTTCTTATATCCTCAATAGAAAGCTGGCTTTCTTTGACTCTCCCTTGAATCCGGACATACCTCCCATCACCTTTCGGGACTGTTGTAAGAGCTATACGATTATTGATTGCCAACTCTTGGATTTTATGACTATTTTTAAATGAGATAAAGAACAATTTCTTCATCTCCTCATCATAGTAAAAATTGACAATTCTTACATTTGGGATATCCTTTACAGAAGTAGCTAAAGCCATTTCTGTCTGTTCTGCCAATAAGGCCTTAAAATATTGATTCATATTTGACTCCTTTATTATTTTCTCTAAAACTAGTATAATATAAAAAGGTATCATTTTTTGAAACCATTTAATAAAAATATGGAGTTTAGCATGAATAAATCTCAAAGAATTAACGATATGCTTATTTTTCTCAATAAGAAAAGACGATTCAATCTAAAAGATATTATGAATCGATATCACATTTCAAAAAGCACTGCCCTTCGTGATATTGCCAGCCTTGAAACGTTAGGCATTCCAATTTATTCTGACTTAGGCCGGAATGGCAGTTATAAAATTCTTAGCAACGACTTGTTATCTCCTATTATTTTCTCCATAGATGAAATTTCTGCCTTGTATTTTTCCATGCTGACTCTGGAAAACTACAATATGTGCCCTTTTGATATTGACCTGCAAAAATTAAAAGAAAAATTTGAAAACTCGATTTCAGAACAGCAGTTAAGCAAGATCACAAAAATTGAGAAAATCCTTCAACCAGAAGTCAGAAAGACAATCAACAATTCTCAGTTGCGAATAATTCTTGATATTTTATTGCACAGGCAGGAAGAATTTTTTCCAATTAAGTATGAACAGCAGTCTCTTCAGGTTCAATTTATCAAACTATTTAGTCTCAAAGGGGACTGGTATGTGGAGGTCATAAATAAAGACACTGGACAAAAAGAAGAACTTTCCTGCCAGTCTATTGACTTTTACCCATAAATTTAAGACAAAAAAACCAGCGGTCTCGAGTCTCCGCTGGTTTCTTGATTAATCGTTTGGATTAAGCAGCCAAAACTTTGCGTCCTTTACGACGGCGAGCTGCCAATACACGACGACCGTTTTTAGTTGACATACGATGGCGGAAACCATGTTTACGCGCACGACGGATTTTACTTGGTTGATAAGTACGTTTCACGATGAATACCTCCTCTTAGATTCTTGTATTCGTTTAGCCGGCTAGTTGTGATCAGTTACTAAACATACTTTACTATTCTATATGATTCTAAGCCTTTTGTCAATACTTACTTAAATAACTTTCTCTTTGTAAACGTAATCATATGGTCCGAGTCGCCTCATAAAAGGGAATCAAAGCTGTCATGGCCTCCTGCAGCTGGGAAAGCACTTGCTCTCTTGAAGCAGCCTGAGAAAGGGGAATATCGTATTTAATCAAGACCTTACGAACCTGACCGACCGCTAGCTGCTGAGTAAGGAGCTGGCGATTTTCCTCTGTTCCTTCAAAACGCTGACTCACACCATCTATCTGAGCAAAATAGTAAGCTGGCGACTGAATAGGCAGATTCAAGACCCGATTTTGCTTGCTGAGGCTGTGCTCATCTTTCTTACGCTCCATAAAGCTCACCTCTAGTGACACCCCAAAATCTTCTGCAGTTCCATACAAGCGCAGGGCGAACATTGGCTCAGTAATTTCTCCATATCCTTTAAGATAATTCCAAAAATGGGGGCGCAGTATCTGCGCCTGATTCATCCACTGGCTGGTTCGCTCCAAGGTCAGCTTAGGATAGAGCCTCTGAAAATCCTTGACCAAATCCGCAAACTCCTTGCGTGCCGCCTGGCCCTTAGCTCTCAACTCCAACATAGACTCACGCAGCTGCCCTGCCTTGTCTGGAGACATATACTTAGCCCCTTGATGAGGCAGATAACTTTCAATAGCTGGAAAAAGTGACATAAAAAATCCTTTCTATATACAAAAACCAGCATCTCTGCTGGCTTTCTTTTTATTCGCTGTCAATATCCACAACGACATAGCGATTAGGCTCATCACCTTCGGAATAGCTTGTCACGCCATCAATGCGAGAGATGATGCGGTGGATAATTTTGCGCTCGCTGTTAGACATAGGGTCAGTGTGCTGACCGCGTCGGTCTTCCAAAGCCCGCTGAGCCAGTTTCTGAGCATAACTTTGCAGCACTTCAGCCCGATGCTCAACATAGTCATTGACATTAATTGAAATGTAGAAGCTCTTAGAATATTGGTTATAAAGATAGTTTTGCGCTAATAGTTGCAGAGCTTTCAAGACTTTTCCGTGGTAGCCAATCACGCGCCCCGGTTCATTGGTATCAATTTGCATATTAATGGTACGGCGGTTGTGGCTGCTGGAAATGCCCGCTTCAACATCCATCTCATCAACGATTTTCTGAACATAGTTCGTTACATTCTCAACTACTTCTTCAATATCATAGTCTGCTTCGACTTGGATGCCTAAGTCAGCAAAAGAGCTTTCTTCTGTTTCTGTCGGCTCAGCCTTATCTTTAGCTGCTTGTTCAAAAGAGATAACCTTGCTATCGTCCGCTTCTGCTTGAGCAACTGCCTCATCAATAGCTTGGTTGGTCTTGAGAAGATCAATGGTGCCTGTCTCTTCTAAAATCGTATTGGCTTGCTTGTCATTTTTGAGAATTTCAGCCTTGACCTCATCTGAGATAACTTCTCCTTCTCCTTCGACCTTCTTGATGGCAGCTACCACACGGCCCAAATCAACCGTTGCTTCACTGACAGACTGCACAGGCTCATTCTGAGCGTTAATCTCTTCGGGAACACCTTTTACAGCCTTTTGATTGGCCTTGACAACTGTCGTCTCAGCAATCGGATCGACATCCACCTGAGCTGGCTTCTTGCCAAACAGACCTAAAAAGCCTTTTTTCTCACGTGAAATAACAGTGATATGCGCTCTCATACGTGGAATATCCAACGTTTTCAAACCATTTTGAATGGCTTCTTCAACACTTGCTCCTGTAAAAATAACCATTGCAAGAGTCCTCCTTCTTACTTACTTTTTCTTTTTCTGTGCTTTTTTCAGGGCACGTTTCTTTTTCTGTTCCAATTGACGCTCTGACCGTTCCTTGGCTTCCCGCTCGGCAATGATTTTAAAAGGATTGCTCAGCAGCAAGGTCTGAACCACCTGATAAGCATTTGAGACCGCCCAGTAGAGGGCTACCCCGCTCGCCGCATAGAGGGCAAAAAAGAAAATCACAACTGGCATTAGGTACATCATGACTGTCATCCCGCCATTTCTCTCAGGCAAAGCTTTGTTTGAAAGCCACGTACTGAAGAAAGTGAAGAGAGCCGCCAACAGCGGAAGAATAAAGGTCGGATCTGTTGCTCCTAGATTGAGCCAGAGGAAGTGACCTGTCTTCATGAAATCAACCCGAGTTAGGGCTTGAAACAGAGCCAGGAGCACTGGCATCTGGATAAAGAGCGGAATGAATGAAGCATAGGGATTAACACCCTTTTCTTTGTAGAGCTTTTGAGTTTCCTCAGCCAAGGCTGTTCTGCTCTCCATATCCTTACCAGGATACTTTTCCTGCAGGCTCTTGATATGCGGCTGTACTTCCTGCAGCTTGCGTGAAGAAGTCGTCTGGAATTGGAAGACCGGCAGGAGAACTGTCCGGATAATCAAGGTAAAGAGAATAATCCCAATTCCCTTACTTCCACCAAAGGATAGAAAACGAATGGTGTCTGCAAAGAAATATACTAGCTGTTCCCAGAAGCCATGTGAATCGGCTGTAACTTGACTGGTTCCGCAGGCTGTGAGAAAGAGCAGCGAGGCAACCAGCAAAATCCCTAATTTACTTTTCTGTTTCACAAATGAATCCTTCCTGATAAAGTTTAGCAATCTTTAATACATGCAATAAATTTTGTTCAACTTGGTGGTAGTCCAACTCTTCCACTCCTTTGCGAGCGATAACTACGAAGTCCGCCTGGACTAACTGTTTCTGATGCTGCATCAAGACATGGCGGATTTTTCTTTTAATACGATTACGAACTACTGCATTCCCCAGCTTTTTACTGACGGAAATTCCAACTCGAAAATGCTTTTGCTCTTTTTCTAACATGTAAACGACAAATTTTCGATTAGCAAAACTCTGTCCTCTTTTAAAAATCGCATTAAAATCTTTTTCGCTCTTGACGCGATAGTTTTTTCTCAAAACTCAACTCCATCCACCAAAATTATATCTATTATACCATATTTTTCGAAAATGCCAATAAGAGCCGCTATGACGCCGTTTTTGCAAATATTTAAAAGGTTGATTTACTTAAAAAACACCGCAATTTCCTTGCGATGTTCCCTATATCTTATTCCTTTTCCAGCTGTTTCTTAGCTCTTTCCAACTCCTGACGGATCTGTGCAAATCCTGTCCCGCCAAGGGAATTCCGCTTTTGTACAGCGGTCTGCGACTCAAGCGCTTGATAAATATCTTCCCCAATCAGCGACGACACTTCCTGATAGCGGCTCAGCGGGATATCCTGTAGATAATAGCCTGCCTTGCTGCATTCCAGCACCAACTTTCCGACAATCTCATGGGCTTCACGGAAAGGAAGTCCTTTCTTGGCCAGATAGTCAGCCAATTCTGTCGCATTGGAGAAATCCTGCTGAGTTGAAAGCAGCATTTTTTCTTTGTTTACTGTCATACTAGACAGCATACCCGCCATAATATCTAGTGACTTCTTGATGGTATCTACTGTATCAAACATGCCTTCCTTGTCTTCCTGCAGGTCCTTATTATAGGCCAAGGGCAGGGACTTCATAACCGTCAGAAGACTGAAGAGATGACCGAAAACCCGGCCGCTCTTACCCCGAATCAGCTCCGCCATGTCCGGATTTTTCTTTTGCGGCATAATGGATGATCCAGTGCTAAAGGTATCTGACAGACTGACAAAGCCATATTCGTAGCTGCACCAGTTAATCAGCTCCTCGCAGAGACGAGACAGATGCATGATGAGAATGCTGCTGTTAGATAGAAACTCCAAGATAAAATCTCGGTCACTTACCGCATCCAAGGAATTGTGGTAAATGCCTTTGAAACCCAATAAATCAGCCGTCAGCTCTCGATCAATCGGAAACGTTGTCCCCGCCAGAGCTGCTGCTCCTAAAGGAGACAAATCCGTATGCTCCAGATTAAAGGCAAAGCGCTGACTATCCCGGCTGAACATCTGATAATAGGCCAGCAGATGATGAGCAAAGCTAATCGGCTGGGCATGTTGCAGATGGGTATAGCCTGGCATGATAGTCTCTACATGCTCCTCAGCCAAGTCCAGCAGCACCTGACGCAGATTCAAGAGTTTATCCGCAATCTGACCGAGCTGATCCTTGAGATAGAGGTGCATATCTGTCGCCACCTGGTCATTACGGGAGCGAGCCGTATGAAGCTTGCCAGCTACTGGCCCAATCTCCTCGGTCAGAAGAGCCTCCATATTCATATGAATATCTTCATTACGCACATCAAACTCAAGCTCTCCAGACTCATAACGTGCCAACAGCTTTTCCAAACCTGCCTGAATAGCAGCTGCTTCCTCTGGAGCAATGATTCCTGTCTGCCCCAGCATTTTGACATGAGCTAGACTGCCCTGCAGATCATAAGGAGCCAGACGATAGTCAAAGCCAATGCTGGCACCAAATTCTTCTACCCAGCCTTCCAGAGAGGCTTCAAAACGTCCGCCCCACAGTTTATGATTCACCATAGGAAAGCCCCTTTCTATTTGTCCTTGTGAGCCTGAACCTCTGCGTGAACCTTAGACGGAAGACCCCACAGCTTGATAAAGCCAATCGCAGCATCCTGGTCAAAAGTATCTGCACTGGTATAGGTAGCCAGACTTTCATCATAGAGAGAATTATCAGACTTACGCGCCACGACTGTCGCAGACCCCTTATAAAGCTTCACCTTAGCTGTTCCATTAACTACCTGCTGGGTGGACTTGAGATAGGCAATCAGAGCTTCTGTCGCTGGATTAAACCAGAGGCCATTGTAGATGAGATTAGATAGTTCGTTTTCGATAATTGGCTTGAAATGAGCCAATTCTCTGACTAGAGTCAGATCTTCAATTTCCTTGTGGGCAGCCAATAGAGTCACCGCCCCAGGGCATTCATAGATTTCCCGAGACTTAATCCCTACCAGACGATTTTCTACATGGTCAATCCGCCCAACACCGTGCTGTCCAGCTAGGTCATTTAGCTCAAGAATCAAGTCCGCCAGCTTCATCTTTTTGCCATCTAAAGCAACTGGCACGCCCGCCTCAAAGTCAATATTTACATAGAGTGGGCTGTCTGGTGCTGCTTCTGGTGCAACCGTCAAATCATAGGCGTCTTCCGGTGCTTCATTCCAAGGATTTTCCAAGACACCGCACTCATTGGCTCGTCCCCAAAGGTTTTGATCGACTGAGTAAGGACTATCCAGATCTGCAGGAATTGGCACACCATTAGCTTTAGCATAATTGATTTCTTCTTCCCGAGACCATTTCCACTCCCGAACTGGAGCGATGACCTTGAGACTGGGATCCAAGGATGCTATAGCCACTTCAAAACGTACCTGATCGTTTCCTTTTCCGGTACAGCCATGGGCAATGGTTGTCGCCCCCGTCTTGTGGGCAATTTCAACCAATTTCTTAGAAATCAAAGGTCGGCTCAGAGCGGACACTAGAGGATATTTTCGTTCGTAGAAGGTGTGTCCTTGCAGAGCAACCAAGACGTAGTCTTCTGCAAACTCGTCTTTAACATCAATAACATGTGATTCGATAGCACCAACTTTCAGCGCCTTGTCATGAATGAAATCCAAATCATTTCCTTCACCTACGTCCATACAGACCGCGATCACATCATAATCCTTGTTCAGCCAAGTAATGGCCACCGAAGTGTCCAAGCCGCCGGAATATGCTAAAATGACTTTCTCTTTAACCATATGATTACCTCTATCCTTCTACATTTTATTTTTAAACATTCTACTGTATGAAAATGCGAATGTCAAGAGAAATTTTAATATTTATTAAAATAAAAGCGTTTTATCGATTTTTATTCAGAATCAATATATTATATACTGGACTTAAAATAAGAAAAAAGAGTCCATCAAGACTCCTTATTTTACGCGGTAAAAAACATCAGGATGTTCGGAAACGCTCTGGGTGATGATGAAACGATCTTGACTGGTATCAGTCGGATCTGTCCCATTGACAGTCTCTCCAGCTGGCAGACTCTTTCCTGCTGGAATGATGAGAAAGGCAGCACCGGTTTGGTTTTTCCAACGAATTCCTGCTCGAAAAATCCCATTTTCATCTGGCCCAGAGTAATCTCCTGTCTCAAGCTTGGCAACATCTGACTCGATACCAGACACATCGAATGTATAACTGTTCCCTTTGGCATCCTGCCAAGTACCAATCATGCTGGAAAAATCTCCAGAAGCAATAGCCTTCATATCCAAACTAGAAGTTGATGCCGACTCTTTCTCTCCTTTGCTAGCTTCCTTGGTAGACTTTTCACTTTCTATTTCCGAATGCTGCTGAGAGCCTGTATCAGAAGTTTCCTGACTATCTGCGTCGCCAGAAAGTTCGCTCGAATTGCTCTCTCTTTCAGACTTTTTAGAAGATGCAGAGCTAGGCGAACTTACTTTAGAATTGTCGGAAGCAGGAGTCGCCTGCTCTTTCTTTTGGTTACAGGTTACTAGCACGAGTATGGCTACTAGTCCTCCAACCAAGATGATCCATTTTTTCATTTCTCTCTCCTTAAGGTATTTTCTTATTACAATTGTGACATAAAAACAAAAATTTGCAAAGTAAAAACCAGCTCGAAAGCTGGTTTATCTTATTGAATTTGATTCAGCATGTTTTCGATATGCTGGATAGATTTTTCGCGGCCTAATAGGTAAATCGTATCTGGCAGCTCTGGTCCATGCATTTCACCCGAAACGGCAATCCGAATCGGCATAAAGAGGTTTTTGCCCTTGATTCCTGTCTCTTTTTGGACAGCCTTGATTTGAGGGAAGATGTTTTCTGTCACAAAATCTGTATCCGACATAGCTTCTAGCTTTTCCTTGAAAGCTGTCAACACGGTCGGTACCGTTTCACCAGCCATGACCTCACGCTCCGCATCTGTCAACTCTGGGAAGTCCGCAAAGAAGAGGTCTGTCAGCGGCACAATTTCATCTACAGACTTCATTTGTGGTTTGTAGAGCTCTACAAGCTTTTCTGCCTTATCGGTCAAACGGCCCGCTTCTTCCAAATATGGCTTAGCTAGAGCGAAAATTGTGTCAAAATCCGCATTCTTGATGTATTCGTTGTTCATCCAGTCCAGCTTCTTCCGGTCAAAAGCAGCTGGAGACTTGCTGAGACGTTTTTCATCAAAAAGCTCGATCAATTCTTGGCGAGAGAAAATCTCATGCTCACCGCCAGGATTCCAGCCCAGCAGTGCAATAAAGTTAAAGACTGCTTCTGGCAGGTAGCCCTTCTTGCGATAATCCTCGATAAACTGCAAGGTATTGGTATCGCGCTTGGACAGCTTCTTACCTGTTTCAGAGTTGATAATCAGGGTCATGTGGCCAAATTCTGGAGCTTCCCAGCCCAGAGCTTCATAAACCATGAGTTGCTTAGGCGTGTTGGCGATATGGTCATCTCCACGAATAACGTGTGAAATTTCCATCAGATGGTCATCAATAACCACAGCAAAGTTGTAGGTTGGGTAGCCGTCTTTCTTCTGGATAACCCAGTCACCACCGATATTGCCACCCTCGAACTCAATTTCGCCCTTGACCATGTCAGTCCATTTGTAGACACCAGCTTCATTGACAGCCAGACGAACCGTCGGAATGACACCCGCTTCTTCGCGCTCAGCAATATAGGCTGCCTTTTCTTCCTCTGACATACCTAGAAACTCATTGATATAACGCGGTGTTTCACCAGCCGCTTCCTGACGTTCACGCTCAGCCGCTAATTCTTCCTCAGTCACATAGGACTTGTAAGCCAAACCCTTGTCCAAGAGTTCATTGACATATTTTTGGTAAATATCCAATCGCTCAGACTGGCGGTAGTTTTCGTGAGTCTCAGGACTTTCATCCCAGTCAATACCCAACCAGCGTAAGTTTTCAAGCTGTGAGCGTTCTCCGTCTTCTACATGGCGTTTGCGGTCTGTATCCTCGATTCGTATAATAAAGGTCCCGCCATGATGACGAGCATAAAGGTAGTTAAAGAGCGCAGTCCGCGCATTTCCGATGTGTAAAAGTCCAGTCGGACTTGGTGCATAACGCACTCGAATCGCTTTTGTCAAAGTTCCATTCTCCTATTTGTATTCTGGGGAATCAATCCCACTCCGATTTTCAAACGTAATCATTATATCATACTCTGAGGGCAGAATACGACTTTACAGTCTATTTTTACGACAGGCGCTCTTCCAGCTGGAAGTCGATAGGAAGCCAGGCCAGCACATTCTCCAGCTGCTTTTCCCAGTAATACCACTCATGCTTACCTGGACTGTGGCTGTAAGTAATCTCCAAGCCTAAGTCTTGCAGGTTTTTCACCGCCGCCTGATTGGCCTTGTAGAGAAAGTCTTCTTCGCCACACCATGCCCAAAGCTTAGTCTTTTTATCAGATTGCTTGGCTATACTTTCCAGCGAATGAGGGCTGCTGGTCCAGTCTTTATAGTCTCCAAAAACTCCTCGCCAATAGGCTGGCGTTGCCATTTCAGCATTATCCGGACGAGCATCAAGAAAACTCAAAGCCCCAGAAAGACTAGCCGCGTATGAAAAGCGGTTAGACTTGAGAGCTAGCTTAAAGGCTCCGTATCCGCCCATGGAAAGGCCTGCGATAAAATTCTTCTCCCGCTTATCTGACATATTTGGGAAAAAGCGCTTGAGCACCCGAGGCAGCTCCTCAGCGATGGCTTCGTAATAGTTAAAACCGTACTGAGTATCGGTGTACCAGCCGTTGCTGGTATTAGGCATAACAACAATCAGATTCGTCGAGCGAACCAGACGCTCAATATTTGAGCGCTTGAGCCAGCTATTGTGATTCCCGTTCATACCATGAAGCAGGTACAAAACAGGAATATCCTTATCGTCCGGCTTGTCCACGCGAGCCGCGTCTGGATAGAGGACATTGACGCCCCATTCCATCTCCAAAGCCTCAGAATAATACTCTATTTTCATCACTGCCATTCGCATTTCTCCTTCGTATCTTCCTGACAAGAAAAAGCCGAAGCCCGACTTTTCTTGTATTTGTGTTCAGATTTTTACCGCACTTCCATAACGACCGGCAAAATAGCTGGGCGACGCTTGGTTTGGTCAAAGAGATATTTGGCCAAACTGTCACGGACAGCTCCTTTCAGCTCACCCCAGTCAAAGCTATCCTGCGCCAGATAGTCTTCCACAGTTTTATTGATAATGTCAGAGCTTTCACGCAAAATATCTCTGCTCTTCTTGACATAGACAAATCCACGGGTATGCACCTTGGCTTTGGAAATGATTTTCTTTTCCTTACGGTTAACTGTGAGTGCCACGATGAAAATACCATCTTCAGACAAGACCTTACGGTCACGCAGAACGATATTGCCCACATCACCAATCGCATTTCCGTCAATCATGACATCTCCAGCTGACACTGCACCAGCTGGCACAAAATCACCATGGTCGTATTCCATGATGCTGCCCCGCTTAGGAATGAAGATATTTTCCGGCAGCATGCCAACTTCCATGGCAGCCTTGGCATGAGCATCCAGTCCGCGGTACTCACCCTGAATAGGGAAGAGGTACTTAGGCTGCAGCAGGTTAATCATGAGCTGCAAATCACGCGCATTTGCGTGACCCGAAACCCGCAGGTTTTGGGTAATCAGCTTGACAATGCCCCCCGCCTGATAAATCATATTTTCCACGCGAGCTACGACCGCTTCCTTAGCAATAGACGGCGTCGTTACGATGTAAATCAAATCACCTTCCTTGATTTCCACATAGCGGTGACGGCCGATCGACATCTTGCGCAGGCCATTGATAGGCTCACCCATCCGGCCAGTCTCCAAGATAATCAATTCATGATCTTCAAACTTAGACATTTCCTTAGGCTTGATCAAAAGGCGTTCGTCCACCAAGGACAGCTTCTTGAGGCGGATAGCCGTACGAACGATATTTTCAACATCAAAGCCTGTCAAAACCACTCGACGGCCAGTCTCTGCAGCTGCATCAAAGACCTGCTGGATACGAGACAAGTTGCTGGCAACCGCCGCAACAATCACGCGGCCATCCCAGTCGGCAATCGTATCTTCGATTTCCTTGCCAACCTCGCTCTCGCTAGCCACCTGAACAGTGCTGTCTGCATTAGCTGAATCACTGAGCAAGGCCAGAACACCCTCGCGGCCAATCTCAGCCAGACGGCCAAAGTCTGTCGCATAGGACGGACTGGCAGACTGGTCAAACTTGAAATCACCTGTATAAACGATACTACCCTTTCTGGTCTTGATGACAACTCCCAAACTCTCAGGAATCGAGTGAGTCGTCCGGAAGAAGGAAACCACGGTTTTGCCAAATTCAATCTCAGTATTTTCATCAATCACATGGAAATCATTGAACTTCTTAACCGCATCATTGTTTTTGACAAACAGCTTGGCCAGCTCGATCGTCAACTCTGATCCGAAAACCGGCACCTTAGCATCTGCTAAAAGATTAGGCAGAGCACCAATCGCATCTGCGTGTCCGTGCGTCAGAAAGACACCCGCAATCCGCTTCTTGTTTTCAAACAAATAATCCATGTTGGGAACGACATAATCCACACCCAACTGCTCATTTTCTGGGTACTTCAGCCCAACATCCAATACAAAAATGGAATCATCCACTTCGGCAACGTAGAGGTTTTTACCATTTTCACGTACGCCGCCCAAAGCAATCAGTTTAATATTGCTCTTGCTCATTTTTTCTCCTATTCAATTTTCAGAACCTCACTTTTATTAAAGATTCTTTATTTTATTACTAACGGTCCTTGGCTAGCCAAGTCGAATTACAGTCTTGCAAACCCAAGGTTTGCATATCCAACCTATTATAGCATTTTTTCATGTTTTTTCAAAACAAAGAAAAATTGTTTTTCCATTGTCACTTAGAATGGAGCTATTTTTCTAACCACGAAAAAACACACCGACGGCAAAAAATCGGAAAGCCCAATCAACTTCTACCCAAAAGTGATAATGTCCAGAAGAAATAGCCGCTCAATCAAATGAGGAAAATCGATGGGGCTGAGATCAGCCGAGACAAAACCGTGATTGGGATTACTGAGAAAGCCGGACAGGATTTAGGTCGCCAAAATTCCAATCACTGCTACCCAAAGACCGATATGGCAAGGAAAGATCAGAGGCAGAAAGAGGCAGGCCGTACAAATGACATAGTCGGCTTCATAGCCAAACAGTTGGTGGCGGCATTTTTCTTTTTTCATATTCATACTCTTTCGTAAATCCTAAAAACGATTCGCCCATATAGCCAAGCGCTGGTAGAAAAAGAGCCAGCAGTCTGCAAGAAAATTAAGACCCAGCACAATGTAGAGGCCGCGAAGATTTTCCTTAGCATAGACCACGCTAGCGTAAATCAGTTCCTGACCACCTAAGTGATAATTCAACAAGTCCATCTCTTCTAAATAAATAAGCTTACTCCAAAATTCACTGCCTAGATAAATTAAAAGAATATAATTTGCTACTCTGATTACTGGATACAGATAGGATGCCAAATAGTAATATGCATGCTTTTGAAGATGCCAGCGTCTCAGCCATTCTCGTCTATCAAGCTGAGGTCCTGCAAGAATAAAAGTGAGGACGGCCGCTGTCTCTACAACATCTTTGAAGGGATAGAAGCTCCATTTGAGAATAGGCTCAAAAGAATCAATACCTGTAATCCCGTAGCTTTTAATCACTAAACTATCCAAGAATTGATAATTGAAGATAATGAATAACATTAAAAATAATATTAAAAACAAGAAAAAGAAATAACCTTTTTTCCACCTTAAAAATCTTTTATACTTCCGACTCCGCCGAATCATCTGCAGCTTGAAATTGGGATTATTCGGTATATTCTCCGCAATAGGCTCACCGCAAGCCGGGCAGATGACATAGTCGGCCTCATAGTCAAACAGCTGGTGCCGACATTTTTCTTTTTTCAGCTTCATTTTCTCTTTACCTTTCCAAAAACCCGAATATCAAGCTGTATGATATTCGGGTTTCTCACCTTTTATTGGCTCACTTGGTCTTGCAAATTGCTTATCACCAGTCAACACCATAGTATCGGAGCATCCGCTTGCTGACCCGCATGCCATTGTACTGAATCAGCGAAATCCAGCGGTATTTGTCAATCAAATCTTTAGACACCATTCTGCGACTGCTCCGCAAAGACAATCTGACTTGGCAAGACACCGCTCAAAGAGAAAAACAGAAGCAAAAGATACACTTGAACTTTTCTTATAATCGGCATAATCATACCTTCCTAATAATGAAAAGCAATGATGACGCTAAAAAAACAGCTCCTATAACAACCTCTCTTCTAACTGCTAATTGTTTTCCAATCATCATTCCTAATATAAATATATATCGAAAACCCTTTCTTGTCAACGGTATCTTATACTTGCAAAGTATAAGAAAACAGCCCCCAGAGGGCTTTCATCCCAGATACACGGCATGCCAATCGTAGCAAAAAACAACCTCTAGCTTTACTCGGCTAGAGGTCTGGTTTACTTCGCTGGTATGAGAGCAATCAGTTCATCCAAGATGTAACTGAATAACAATTTTTTGATTTATTGTTTTTATTATTTTTTATAAACTTTTAATTCCTTCAACCGCTAATGATTTTCTTTTTATCTTAGCATTAGAAATCTCTATAACATAATAAAGGACTATTGATTGAATTCTCGAAGTTTGAAAACCATCTAAAAGCTTCTACTTTCTATACTATCGTTACAATCAGGCAAGCTAAGCAGGCCTGTCTGACAATTCAACCAATATGTCAAGTAAAGCAACTACTTATGTATTACAAACAACTATACCAACAAAGTAAACTTAAAAGCGAATGAATTTGGTTTCCTTTCTTCCTATTTCCTTAACTCTATTATAGTACTCTACTCAGTTTTTTGCAAGCGTTTACACCCAAGAAATTAAAAAACTTTTTAGCTAAAAAGAAGTCAAGCAAAAAAAGAAAGGAGACCTTAAAATGATCTCCTTTAAACTCTAGATAATTTTTATCAGTGACTATAGCTAACAAAGACTTTTTATAAGGAAAATCAACTATTAGTTTTATTTATCGTCTTTTTTAACCATATTTTTAACGCCTTCGATTGCGCCTTCAACAGCATCTTTGGCATCTACTGCAACTTCTTTAACTTTAGAAACTACTTTTTCAGCAGCTCCTTCTTTTTCTGTTTTTTTATCACCAGTTAATTTGCCAAGGCCTTCTTTAATAGAACCTTTAGCTTGGTTGAATTTTTCTTCTGTAGACATAATTGATACCTCCGTTATTAGTTTCAATTTTTAAAGCAATGAAAGAATATAAGAATTCCTAATCTTATTTAGAGAATTAACGAACGCGAGCTTTTTCATTTGATGCAGCGTCTTTAACAGCCTCTACACCATCGCCAACTTTTTCTTGAACAGCTGAGAAACCACCGCTAATGCCAGATTTTGCTTTTTCGAACTGCTCTGAAGCAAATTCGCCTGTTGATTCAGCAACATCTGTCACTCGGTCTTGAAGGCTTACTGAATCCGCTTCGTGTTGTTCTTTTGTTTTAATATCAACAACATTGACATTTACTTCAACAACTTCCAAATCAGTCATCTTAGAAACTTCTTCTACAACAACTTTCTTGATTTCTTTGTATAAAGCAGGAACATTCTTTTGATATTCCGCAACCACATTCAAGTCAACAGCTACTTGTTCTTTACCAACTTCAACATTGACACCATGAGTGACATTGTCAGAGTTGACCAATTTATCTTTTATGTTAGAGAAGAAGCCGCCGTCAACAGCCAGCAAACCTGAAACTTTCTCTAAAGAGAGACCGATAATTTTTTGAATGACCTTATCATCGTAAGTCAATTCACCTTTTACTTCGTGAGCTGCTTGAGCAACTTCTTTTTTAGCAACATCTTTAACATCTTTATTTGACATGTTAAACTCCTTTATTTTTATTTAAATATATTATTTTTTTGAATATAATATCCGATTCCTGCCCCTAGAGTAGCGCAAATCAAGACAAATAGAGTCTTAAAGAAGCCAAAGGATAGGATAAAACACGCTAGAATAATGCCTGCTAATCCAGACAAGATTGGATATTGATATTTTTTAAACCATTCCATTTTTTACTTCCTTACTTTACACGACTAGTAGTTTTTTTAGCCGCTTCTTTTGGCTTGAAGTCTGAGACAGAAATTTTAAGCTTGACATTATGATTGATTCCGAAGAATTCTGTCAATCCAGACGCAATTTCTTCTTGAATCAACTGACTTCTCTTGATGATGTTTTCCGAAGGAACGATTGCCCCTTTAACAGAAACCATGCATTTGTTTTTACGGCTATTTACTGAAACTGCAGGATCTTTAATTAAACTGTGTTCTGTTAACAGACTACGAACAAACCCTTCAATGGCTGAATTTTTCAGCATCAGTTTCCCATCCGCATCAGCTAGCTGAATTTCCAAACGTCTCTTAGGATAAAAAACTATCACTAACATCAGTAGTAAGATTAAGCTTACTAAAACCATAGTGCCCCAGAAAACATACCTAGAAAGATAGTAGCCCACAAAAGGAATCTGCTTCCAAGTGAATAACTTCCAGCTAAATAACTGGAGCCCCAGACCGCTGACTTTATGAAAGTCTAGCAAAACAGGAATCAAAATTGTCAAGATTAAAATACAGAAAATAAGGGAAAGTATTTTTCTTGATTTTGACATATTGAATCCTCACATCATTAAATTTTAAATTGTATTTTGAAAGTAAAAAGACAATTTATGCCTTTTTACCTACAAAAAATGATACAACAGCTACCACAATAACTGCACCAATGATAGAAGGAAGCAAGGCCATACCAGCCAAACTAGGACCCCAAGTTCCCAAAAGTGACTGACCGACAGCAGAACCAACTAAACCTGCAACAACGTTTGCAATAACACCCATTGAGCCGCCTTTTTTAGTAATTGATCCAGCAATAAGACCAATAACACCTCCAACAATAATAGACCAAAGCATATTGATTCTCCTTTCTAATTTTTTCTAAATCAAAATTGTTTAATAATATTTTTTACTATTATTTTTTGATTAACATAATTATATAATTTTCCAACTTGGAAACATAATAATTCAACTTAGTTTTCTTTCCGTTTATCTGCACTATAGATACGCAAAGATAAGAATTCCTTGTTCTATAGGCTTTTATCAGCATTTTTAGATATATTTTAGAGTTGTTAAACGAGGTTAAATGCATAAAATATGGTATAATTGCCTGATAATAAAAACACTATATAAAGAAAGATAATATTTTAATGCGAGAATTACTGTCTAAAAAGAGCCACAGGCAATTAGAACTATTAGAACTACTATTTAAAAACAAACGCTGGTTTCATATTTCTGAACTGGCTGAACTATTGAATTGTACAGAACGTTCAGTAAAAGATGATTTATCCCATGTCAAGTCTGCGTTTCCTCAATTGATTTTTCACTCGTCCACTAATGGTATACGTATCATTAATACCGATGATAGTGATATTGAGATGGTCTATCACCATTTTTTTAAACATTCAACCCATTTTTCAATTTTAGAATTCATCTTCTTTAACGAAGGATATGAAACTGAGAGTCTTTGTAAAGAGTTTTATATAAGCTCTTCCTCACTCTATCGTATAATCAGTCATATTAACAAAATTATAAAAAAACAATATAATTTCAAAATTAGTCTCAATCCTGCTCGGATTATTGGAGATGAGATTGATATCCGTTATTTTTTTGCACAATATTTTTCGGAAAAATATTATTTTCTTGAATGGCCCTTTACAGATTTTTCAGTAGAACCTTTGTGTAAGCTGTTAGCACTGGTCTATAAAGAAACTGCATTTCCTATCAATTTCGCAACTCAAAGAATGTTAAAATTGCTCCTAGTTACAAATTTATATCGAATAAAGTTTGGTCATTTCTTGGAAGTTGAGAAAGATTCTTTTAACAATCAATTGTTAGAATCTTTCATGCAGGCAGAAGGAATCGAAGACATTGTAGCGAGCTTTGATTCTGAATATCATATCTCTTTGAATAAAGAAGTGATAGGCCAACTATTTGTCTCCTATTTTCAAAAAATGTTTTTCATTGATGAAAATCTATTTATGAGCTGCGCAAAAACAGACAGCTATGTAAAAAATTCGTATAAATTATTAAGTGATTTAATTGATCAGATAGAAAGCAAATATAATCTAAAAATAGACAATAAGGACAATCTTATTTGGCATTTGCATAATACAGCACATCTGCACCGCCAGGAACTATCTACAGAATTTATTCTGTTTGATCAAAAAGGGAATACAATCAAGAACTTTCAAAATATTTTCCCTCAATTTGTTTCAGATATTAAAAAAGGGATTGAACATTACCTAGGGACATTGGGTATCTATAGCACACCAACGAAAATCAACCATCTATCCTATACTTTTATCACTCACAGCAAACATTTAGTGCTGAATCTTTTACAAAATCAGCCTAAATTAAAGGTTCTGGTCATGAGTAATTTTGATCAGTATCATGCAAGATCAGTAGCAGAGACACTTTCTTATTATTGCAGCAACAATTTTGAACTTGAAGTTTGGAATAAATTAGAACTATCAATCGATTCTTTAAAAGAATCACCTTACGATATCATCATTTCTAATTTTATTATTCCACCCATTGAGAACAAGAGACTGATCTATTCCAATAATATTAATACGGTCGCACTCATCTCCTTACTTAACGCAATGATGTTTATTCGCTTAGATGAGTAATTTAGACTATTTTTATAACAAAAAACCGCAATCTAGCGGTTTTTATTCATTTATGAGGGCAATTTGAAGAAAAAGGACATAGCCCTATTTAACAGAGAACCTGAGCCTTTTGAACATTAATTGTCTAACTTTGTGGAAGCAGTACATTATTTAGTACATATTCTTTCTCTTGGTTTTACAAAACTCTGAGCAAGCCTATTCAAACAAGCCATAGTAATCTGCAATGGTCATCTTGGCTTTCTCGTCTTTGTTTAAGTCCTGAATAATCTGCCCATCTTTCATAACGATTAGTCGGTTGCCGTATTTTAGGGCATCCTCCATGTGATGGGTAATCATGAGGGCTGTGAGGCGGTCACGATTGACAAACTCATTGGTCAGCTCCATCAAGGCTACACTGGTCTTAGGATCCAGCGCCGCAGTATGCTCATCCAGAAGCAAAAGCTCTGGACGCTTGATCGTTGCCATGAGTAGGCTCAAAGCCTGTCTTTGCCCGCCAGAAAGAAATTCAATCGGTGTATCCAGATGCTTGTCCAGACCATTGCCGATTTTCTCAATCGTCGCCTGAAACTCTTCCCTATAACTGTTGAGCCCACGGGGCACCAAGCCACGCTTTTCGCCTCGGAATTTAGCGATAAGAAGATTTTCCGCCACTGTCATACGCGGAGCCGTTCCCATCTTAGGATCCTGAAAGACACGAGACAAGTACTTGGCCCGCTTTTCTGGTGAAAAATGAGTGACATTTTCCCCCAAGATATGAATGCTACCGCTGGTCAGAGGGAGAGTTCCGGCAATGACATTGAACAGGGTTGACTTTCCTGCACCGTTTCCGCCTAAAATCGTAATAAAATCATGCTCATGGATGTCTAGAGAAACATCATTTAGGATGATTTTTTCTTCATCAAAGCCGCTCTTTACAAGCTTGGTTGCATTTCTTAATTCTACAATCGCTGTCATTTGCTTAACTTGGCTCCTTTAAAGAATTTATTTTTCAGGGTTGGAATCATGAGACAGACGGCCAGAATCACCGCGCTGTAGAGACGGAGATAGTTGGTATTGAAGCCGAGAGCAATGACACCCCAGATCAAGAACTGATAGGCAATCGCACCAACCACAATGGTAATCAGTCGCTCTGCCAAGGTCAGACTCTGGAAGAGCACTTCGCCAATGATAAGACTGGCCAAACCGACAACAATCACTCCAATCCCGCGGGAAACATCTGCATAGCCTTCCTGCTGGGCAATCAGCGCCCCAGCCAGAGCAATCAAGCCATTTGACAGAATCAATCCCATCAACTCCATACGGCCAGTATTGATACCAAAACTGCGAGCCATGTCTGGATTATCTCCAGTCGCGATATAGGCCTGCCCTAGCTTGGTATCCAAGAAAAAGAGCAGGGCTGCAATCACTAGACTGACAAAAATCAAACCAGTCAAGAGGTCATTGACTTCTCCTGAAAAGGGCAGAACATCCTGAATTTTACTGCTGCCTAAAAGCCCCAGATTGGCACGACCCATCAGCATCAACATGATAGAGTGGCAGGAGGTCATGACCAAAATCCCAGAAAGCAAGGTCGGAATTTTCCCCTTGGTATAAAGCAGACCTGTAACGGCACCCGCTGCACAGCCCGCTAAAACAGCCGCTGCTGTTGCCAGAAAAGGATTGACTCCCTTGGTAATCAAGGTAACAGCCACCGCCCCGCCCAAGGGGAAGGAGCCTTCTGTCGTCATATCAGGAAAGCCCAGAATCCGGAAGGTCATAAAAATACCTAGACCTAAAACGGCCCAAACCAATCCCTGAGAAATAATGGAAAGAATCATAACATTGTCCTAACTAATTAAAATCGTTTCTCTATTTTAACATAAAAAAGGAGCCAATTTCAATGCTGATGCGCAGACAAAGAAATTGACTTCCTAACTATTCCTCAACAACTGTCATCCGACCAGTATCTACATCGTAAACCGCTCCTGAGATTTCTACATCAGCTGGGATCAGTGGTGACTGCCGCAGCAAGGCCATATCCTCACGCACACTTTCCTCTACATCTGTAAATGGCAAAAAGTCCTGCTCGCTGACATCGACACCTAGCTCTTTATGAAGATAGGCGGTAAAATCCTCATTCTTAAAGGTCTGTGCCCCGCAGTCTGTATGATGCAAAACTACGATTTCCCGCGTTCCTAGCTGCTGCTGAGAGATGACCAGCGAGCGAATCATGTCCTCTGTTACCCGACCGCCAGCATTGCGCAAGATATGGGCATCTCCTAGTGCCAGTCCCAGAGCCTGAGCCACGTGTAGCCTAGAGTCCATACAGGTCACGATAGCTACCTTGGTCTTGGGATTAATGGGCAAATGCGCTGTCCCATGCAGATCAACATAAGCTTTATTGGCCTTCATAAAGTTTTCAAAATATGACATTTTGACTCCTGACTAATTATATTATTTGATGTTCAAACGAATTAACCTTATCATACTAGGTTTTGGCTTTAGAACTTCCCTAACTTCAAAAAAGAGAGAACCTATATGAACTGCTCTCTGTGCTAGCTTTTATCACCCACTACAGTTGACAAAGAGCCGTGAGTTATAACTTCTTAAAGTAGCGAGCAACGGGCCATTGTTCAAAACCAAAGTTCTCATAGGTTTTACGAGCCGGTGCATGACCTAGATCACCACCCGTCTCAACCATGACCATTTCCATTCCTTTTTGTTTAATCTGATCACAAGCATAGGTCATGAGCGCTTTTCCAATACCTTGACGCTGATATCTTGGAGCAACAGCTAGGATATAAATCTCACCCATCTTATCCTCAGGGTGCAAGCGAATGTGAATCCATCCGACTAATTCTTCCTCCAGAAAAGCTAACCAGGCAAACTGACTCTCTTCATTTAAGACTGCTGTTAGATCATTGATTTGCCTTTTTTCCCACCCTTGAGGATAAAAATTATCATAAACAAACTTAGGAACTCCTTTTTCCATTTTTGGAAAAACTGGAGACCAAGCTTGAATTGATAATTCTAAAACAGCCTCTTTATCCAATTTCTGATAAGGTTTTATAGTAATTGTCACTTTATTCTCCTAACGTTTCTTTAATCCGCCAAAAATGCCACGAACGAGTTAGCATCCGATGGTGCTAACAGCTAAATCATAAAGGCGGCCGTTGCCTTTTCAAGGCTTGATTGGCCTTCATAAAGTTTTCAAAATATGACATTCTTTCCCCTTACTGGTACTTTGATATTCAAATAATTTTATATTATCTTACCATCTTTTCTGTTATTTGTCAGTTCTCGACTTTGTTACAAAAAAATAGGACAGTCAAATCCAGCATCTAGCCTGATCTTCTGTCCTAGTTTTATTTCTTATGAGCTTCTTGGAATAAACTTGCTGAGTGAGCCTGCAAAGGTTTGAAGATTGAGACTTTGCACATAGACTTCACCAGTACCTTGGAAGGTGTTGACCACTCCTTCACCCGTTCCGATAGACTGCCAGAAGCCATTTTCTAAATGGATATTATAATTCAAAGACTGGCTCCAAGCTACTACATGGGCATTGTCAATTGTTACTTCTTGGTTATGAAGCTCAATTTTCTTAATAGAACCAAAGGCATTAGCCAAAAGAGTGCCTTGACCTTGGGTCGTCATAACGAAGAGACCGCCTTGCCCGCCAAAGATAGCCTTGCCGACAGACTGGCGCTCCATGGTATAGTAAGCCGTACCATCAAGAGCCAGAAAGGCGCCGTCATTAAGCCGATATTGTTTTTCGCCTAGCTGAAGGGGAATGACTTGACCAGGAGAATCTGGCGCCAAAGCAAGGTAGCCATTATCAGACTGGGCAACAGCCTGAGTAATAAAGGTACTTTCACCAGAAACCATTGACCGACCTACAGCCTTGACAAAACGTCCCAAGCCAGAACCGCTGGCATTGAGCTGGGTATTCAGAGTCACGTTAGGCGTGTGGTAGACCATGCTGCCACGCTGGATAAAGACGGTTTCTCCCTGATTGAGCGACAACTCAACCAAAGGAAACTGCATATTACTGTCCATAGAAAATCGCATAAGAAATGCCTCCTTCTTATTATGACTTGATTATAACATTTTCCTACATTTTGAACAAAGGAAAACTGAAGCATCAAAAAAGAAGAGACTGCCTGAGTCTCTCCTAGAAATTTTCAAGAATTATCAATGTGTAGATGTGGACGAAGAACATTTGCAAAGGTTTCAATATTGAGACTTTGGATGTAAATTTCGCCAGTTCCATAGAAGGTATTAACCACTCCTTCACCAGTTCCCATGGACTGCCAGAAACCATTTTCTAAATGAATATCATATTCCAACTCTCGACTCCATGCTACTACGTGGGCATTGTCAATCGTTATCCTATCATTATGCAGCTCGACCTTTTGAATCGAGCCAAAGGAATTTACCAAGAGTGTCCCCTGACCTTGGGTACTCATCACATAAAAGCCTCCTTGGCCACCAAAGAGAGCTCGACCCACCGACTGCCTCTCCAAAGTATAAGAGGCAGAACCATCCATAGCCAGAAAAGCTCCATCATTAAGGCGGTATTGCTTTTCGCCTAGTTCCAGAGCAACAATCTGACCAGGTACATTAGGTGCTAAGGCTAGACGACCGTTATTTGATTGAGCAGTTGCTTCAGTGACAAACACTCCTTCGCCAGAAGCCATAGAACGGCCCACAGCTTGGATTGCCATGCCAAAGATTGATTGAGACTCTGCATTCACTTTAGCATTCAAGACAACGTTGGGGGTGTGATATATCATGCTCCCAGTCTGAATACGAACAGACTCTGATGCATCTAAGGCAATCTCCGCCAAGGGAAATTGAGCATTGTTGGTAATAGAAACATTCATACGATGATCTACCATGGTTGATTATCCTCCTAAAAAATCTGGAAAAACAACTTATAGGAAATTCCAGATAAATCCTAATTTTTCTAGCAATATTATAGCACGCACAATAACTTTTCGCAATACTACTTTAATCAAGAAAATACTTTCTTTAAGACTTCCCCAATCGTTGTCACACCGATGACTTGGATATTGTCTGGAACTTTGAGCCCGTTCAGAGAGTTTTTAGGAGCGTAGACTTTAGTGAAGCCCAGCTTTGCTGCTTCGTTGATGCGCTGCTCGATGCGATTAACCCGGCGAATTTCTCCAGTCAGGCCAATTTCACCAATAAAGCACTCTTGGGGATTTGTAGACAAATCCTTGTAGCTGGAAGCAATGGCTACCGCCACCGCCAAATCAATGGCTGGCTCATCTAGCTTGACGCCGCCCGCTGATTTGAGGTAGGCGTCTTGATTTTGCAGGAGGAGCCCTGCCCGTTTTTCCAGAACTGCCATGATGAGGCTGGCTCGGTTAAAGTCCAGTCCGGTCGTGGTTCGCTTGGCATTGCCAAACATGGTCGGTGTCACCAAAGCCTGCACCTCAGCCAAAATCGGCCGCGTTCCTTCCATGGTCACGACAATAGAAGATCCTGTCGCGCCGTCCAGACGCTCTTCCAGAAAGACTTCACTTGGATTGACAACCTCAACTAGCCCACCAGATTGCATCTCAAAAATACCAATCTCATTGGTAGAGCCAAAACGGTTCTTGACTGCTCTCAAGATACGGAAAGTATGCTGACGTTCACCCTCAAAATAAAGCACGGTGTCCACCATGTGCTCCAAAGTTCGAGGACCAGCTAAGGTTCCTTCCTTGGTCATGTGACCAACGATAAAGGTCGCAATATTATTGGTCTTGGCCAGCTGCATGAGCTCAGCTGTCACCTCTCGAACCTGAGAAACAGAGCCTTGAACACTGGAAATCTCTGGCGACATCACCGTCTGTATAGAGTCAATAATCAGAAAATCTGGCTTGTTTTTCTCAATCTCTGTACGGATATTTTGCATATTGGTCTCGGCGTAGAGATAAAATTCACTGTCAATATCACCGAGACGTTCCGCTCGCAACTTAATCTGCTCAGCTGATTCCTCTCCGCTGACATATAGGACGGTGCCCTGATGAGAAAGCTGAGTGGACACCTGCAATAGTAGGGTGGACTTCCCGATACCAGGATCCCCGCCAATCAGGACCAGACTGCCAGGTACTACGCCACCACCTAGCACACGATTGAACTCGTCCATTTCCGTCTTGGTCCGATTGACATCAATAGAAGTGACCTCAGCCAGCTTCATGGGCCGAGTCTTTTCGCCCGTCAAGGAAACACGGGCATGCTTGACCTCAGCAGCCTCTACTTCCTCAACAAAAGAAGACCAAGAGCCGCAGTTAGGACAGCGGCCTAGATACTTGGGCGAATGATATTCACAATTTTGACAGACAAAGGTCGTTTTTTTCTTAGCGATGGTGATTCTCCTTATTTTCTAATAATCCAAACAAAAGTTGATAAAACCTGACACACTTGCTCTATATTAGTAAAGCCAGCCTCTTCCAGCATGTCTGCAACTTCTTGAGGCGAGAGGGAATTCATCAAACCAGCTTGATTCTCATAAGTACGCTGAACTTGTTGCTGATTAGCTCCTAGCTCTGAAGCAAGTGTTTTCCAATAGCCCAGTTGCTGGTTGGAAAAAAAGCTAAGAATCAGAAGGCCATCTTCACTTAAAGAATCATAAATTTTTCGAAGAAATAAGCTGGGATTTTCAACAAACTGCAATACTAGCAAGCAAGAACAAATCTGATAAGCAGAAGGCAGCACTGCTTCTTCAAACCGACTATTAAGATACTCCGCTTGAGGCAGATGAGCCTGTCTTTTAAGCTCTTGTAGCATCGCCTCACTTGGCTCTACTACCGTCAATCCGGCCTTAGGAAATAAGGATGCCAAACCATTCAGCTCATCCGTCTGGCTTGCCAAAGCTAACACCTTATCGACTTTTAAACTGGGTGCTAACCTAAGCAATACTCCTCGGAAAATCACATCTAGCATCACATCATAGCCTGGAATTTTCTGACGAATTTCTGTTGCATAGTCCTTGTTCTTAAATTCTTTCATATTTTCTTTTATCTCTAAATCCTTTTGTTAAGATTCTTTTTACAACGAAACATTAAAACTTCAGTTCACATTCAACAAACTGGCAAAAATCAATCTGCTGATCAGCTACAAACTGGCGGATGAGCATGCGATGAGCTACAAGACCCACTGTCTCGTAGTCTCTGTATTTGCTTATGGTATGCAAAAAGCGGGCTTTCATCTGCTCAGCTGTCTCATACCGGACAGGACTTCCTGAAGGAAGTGAGCCTTTATTTTCAAAAAATAACTTCCGAGCCTGCTCGAACTTTTCTGTCCCACTTTCATATACCTGCCATTCATGTAGAAAAGGCTCCACAAAAAGCGGCAGTTGGCGGTCTCGAATCAAATAGGAGGCCGTCTCCAAAGCCCGCGTCACAGAAGAGGAGATCAGAATTTCCGCCTGTTCCAGCAAAGGATTAGCAGCGGCCTCTGTCGCCATCCGACGACCAGCAGCCGACAAGGGAGCCAAATCTAGTCCAAATCCAGTGTAACCAGCTTCTTCCAAAAGTGAATAATCTGGTTCTCCGTGACGGATAAAAATGATTTTCATATTAATGTCCTGTCGAGCCAAATCCGCCGGTCCGCACACCTTCCGCTTCATCTCCATCCGCAATCAAAAATGGTGCAAAGACAGCCTGAACCACACGTTCGCCAACTTCAAGGACGACTTCCTGATCTGTGATGTTTTTCATCTGAGCAAAGATATGCCCTTCGTTTCCAGGATTACCATAGTAGTCGCCGTCAATGACCCCAACGGAGTTAATCAAAACCAGGCCTTTTTTACGAGGGTTGGATGAGCGATCGTAAAGATAAAGCACCTCGCCCGGCTGCATATAGGCCTTGACACCAGTCGGAACCAGCTTAATCTCCCCTGGCGCAATGAGGGTGCGCTCTGCCACTTTCAAGTCGTAGCCAGCTGCGTGAGCTGTCTCTCTCTTTGGCAATAAATCTTCATTTGTAAAGCTGGAAACCAGCTCGAATCCGCGAATTTTCATGTATTTCTCTTTTCTATTTTTGCTGTCCCTATTATACTAAATTCGCAAAAAACAAGCAAAAAAACCGCCAATTGGGCGGTTCTTATAGGGAGATTATTATGAAAAAGAAAAGTTTTAGGATTTCTAAACAAAGTTAGGAGGTCTTTGTTTATGGTCTTAGTATAGAACACTTATCTTAAATTTTCCTAAAAGTAACTTAAAAAAATAAAATAATTTTTTACAGCTCTTGCAAGAGGTACTGAAATAGCTCCAAATTGCCCTTTTCTTCGTTTATTAAAAACTCCGGATGCCATTGAAGACCTATGATACGATGATTGTCAACCGATTCAATCGCTTCGATGGTATTGTCTCTGGGATCAAAAGCTGTCGCGCGGAAATTAGGCGCCAAGTCTTTGATGCTTTGGCGATGGACCGAATTAATCTGGCTAGCCTGACCGAACAAACGCTCCACAACGCTATCTTTCTCCGTACGAATGGAGTGCGAAGTACCAAATGGCAAGCCTTGCCAGTGATTTTCGATATGCTGATTAAGAGTACCGCCAAAAGCAACATTTACCAACTGCAGACCGCGGCAAATAGCCATGACTGGCTTATTTTGACGCAGAGCTTCTTTCAAAAGTGCTAGCTCAAACTCATCGCGGACAATATTGTAATCATCACTATCAATGGTCTTTTCTTCCCCATAAAACTGCGGGTGAACATTTTGCCCGCCTGACAAAATCAACTTGTCAATCGTTTCTACATAATCCTGAACTAAACTTTTATCCCCGACGGGAATCACCATCGGCAAGCCACCAACCATTCGTACGCCGTCCACAAACTTGCGTGAAACAGAGGTGTGAATATTTTTTCCAGCTTCATCAACTGGACAAAGATTGGCTGAAATTCCAACAATTGTTCTGCACATACCGTGATTCCTCCTTATTTGATATAGTATATCTTACCACTCCTCCGCGAAGCCGTCCAATAGATTTTTTTTAAGCTGGTTATAAAAATTTTTTATCAGAATATGAAACACTATAAATCTCTTTTTTAAAATTTAGAAAAACATTTCAGAATTATCAGAAAATTATTTACTTTTGGCAGAAATTTGTTATAATAAGCAGTGTAAAAACTCATGACTTGGAGGTCCCTATGAGAAAATCAAATATTCTTCTTGCCGCAGGGCTCACTCTGCTCTCTGTCGGCTTACTTACTGCTTGCTCTGGAGGCGGAAGTTCCCAATCCAGCAAAAAAATCTACAGCTATGTCTTTACGTCTGATCCAACGACTTTGGACTACATCCAGTCGGCAAAGGTGTCTACCCACGAGCTGACTACAAATGGTGTAGATGGCTTGCTGGAAAATGATAAATATGGAAACTTAGCTCCGTCTATCGCAGAAGACTGGACAGTCTCTCCAGATGGTCTCGTCTATACCTATAAGCTGCGCAAAGATGCCAAGTGGTATACCGCTGATGGTGAAGAATACGCAGATGTCACAGCTCAGGACTTTGTAACAGGTATCAAACATGCTGCTGATATCAAATCAGACGCTCTCCCTCTTATCCAAGATTCTATCAAGGGGCTGAGTGAATATGCAGCCGGTACCAACAAAGACTTTTCAGCTGTTGGAGTCAAGGCACTGGACGATCATACGGTTCAATATACACTCAACAAGCCTGAAACCTACTGGAACTCTAAAACAACATCAGGTGTTATGATGCCGGTCAACGAGGCCTTCCTAGAAAAGCAAGGCAAGGAATTCGGTCAGGCAACCAAAGCAGATTCCATTCTGTATAACGGTCCATTTATCATGAAGTCTATTACTTCTAAATCCTCTGTCGAATTTGAGAAGAACCCTAACTACTGGGATAAGGACAAGGTCAAGATTGATGGTGTCAAACTGTCTTACTACGATGGTTCTGACCAAGATTCATTAGCGCGGACCTTTGGAGATGGCGGCTACAGTTTGGCAAGACTCTACCCAGCCACTTCCAGTTATTCCTCAATCGCTGAGAAATACAAAGATAATATCTTCATGACAGAAGCAGGAGCGGGTGTCGGTCTAATCAGCTTTAACATTGACCGTCAAAGTTATAACCATACTTCTAAAACCAGCGATGAACAAAAAGAAGCTACCAAAAAAGCTCTGCTGAACAAGGACTTCCGCCAAGCTCTAGCCTTTGCCCTTAACCGCGAAAGCTATTCGGCTCAGGTCAACGGAGAAGATGCAGCTAAGCCAGCTGTCCGTAATCTCTTTGTTCCGCCAACCTTCGTACAAGCCAATGGCAAGGAATTTGGCACTCTGGTCGAAGAATCACTGGCTTCCTATGGTGACGAGTGGAAAGGTATCAAGCTAGATGACGGTCAAGACGGTCTCCACAATACTGACAAAGCCAAAGCGGAATTTGCCAAAGCCAAGCAGGCTCTTGCAGATGAAGGCGTACAATTCCCAATCCATCTAGACGTTCCTGTCGCTCAGAATTCTACTAACTTCGTCAACCGCATGCAATCTCTGAAACAGTCATTAGAAGAGGCTTTAGGAAAGGACAATGTCTCTGTAGATCTACAGATGCTGGCTGAGGACGAAGCACTAAACATCACCTTCAATGCTGAAGCTGCTAGCCAGGAAGACTGGGATATCAACGGTCTCGTTGGCTGGGATCCAGACTACCAAGATCCATCTACTTACCTGGACATTTTAGTGCCAGGTAACAGTACTCAGACCAGAACCTACCTTGGATTTGAAGGCAAAGACAATGCTGCTGCTAAAGCTGTAGGACTAGATGAGTATAGTAAACTGATCGAAGAAGCCGGAAACGAAACACAAGATGTTGACAAGCGTTATGAAAAATATGCTGCAGCTCAAGCATGGCTGACAGATAGCGCCCTCGTTGTGCCAACTATGAGCAGCAGAGGAGCAGCACCGTTCATTTCTCGGATTGTGCCATTTACTAACTCTTATGCTCAGACAGGTACAAAAGACGCCAACTATCATAAATACGTGGAAATCAGTGATGAGATTGTCACAACTAAAGACTATCAAAAGGCCCAAGAAAAGTGGAAAAAAGAAAAAGAGGAATCCAATAAAAAGGCCCAAGAAGATCTGGCTAAACATGTGAAATAATCACTACTTTGATGTTAATTAAAAAACCAGCAGGAACAGAAACCTGCTGGATTTTTTAACTTTTCTATTTAATATTTTAAAGCCCGGCTGATTATACAGCTGCAAAACCAACCATCTACTCAAAGACAAACTGGTTGTGATAAAGTTCTGAATAGAAACCGCCGAGTTTAAGGAGCTGATGATGATCGCCCTGTTCGATAACCTCTCCGTCTTTGAGGACGATAATCTGGTCGGCATTGAGAATTGTCTTGAGGCGGTGAGCAATGACAAAGCTAGTTCGGCCAGCCACAACGGCTTCCATGGCTTGCTGAATCTTGCTCTCCGTCACCGTATCGACATTAGAAGTCGCTTCATCCAAAATCAAGACTTGCGGATCCGTCAGCAAAGTTCTAGCAATGGAAATCAACTGTTTCTGCCCAGTTGAGAAGATATTTTGATCATCATCCACCAGGGTATCGTATTTGTCTGGCAGACTTTCGATATAGTCATGGATATGAGTCGCACGCGCAGCCGTTTCGACCATTTCCTGACTGGCATCTGGTACACCGAAGCGGATATTGTCCCGAATCGTGCCACTAAAGAGCACCGAATCCTGCAAGACAATCCCCACATGGCTCCGTAGGCTATCCAGCTCATAATCTCGAATGTCACGACCGTCAAACTTGATACTACCATTATCCACATCATAAAAGCGATTAAGCAGGTTCATAATGGTCGTCTTACCTGATCCAGTCGGGCCAACAACAGCCGTCATCTTGCCCTTAGGGGCTAAAATAGATACGTCTTTGAGAATAGGCTTGCCTTCTACATAAGAGAAGTCCACATGCTTGATCTCCACGGAGTCTGTAAGCTCTGTGAAAGCAGGTGCATTCTCTGGCCGGACTTCCTCTGGTGCATCAAACATCTCCTGAATCCGGTCAGCCCCTGTAAAGGCCAACTGCAAACTGCCCCAGCTGGCAGCAATCTGGATGATGGGCTGATAATACTGCTGGGAAAACTGAGTAAACGTGGTAATCAGGCCAACTGCAACAGCCGTTTCGACATTAGGGTCGCTCAGTAAGACAGCCGAACCAACAAAAATCACAATGGCTGTATTAATCAAATTCATCCCGTTCATGATAGGAAAGAGAAGCCCCGAAAATGTCCGGCCTTTAAAGGTTGCTGAGCGCACTCGATCATTCTGCTCAATAAAACCTTTGATGACCTCCTCCTGCATCCCCTGAACGATAACGGCTTTCTGACCGGAAATGGTCTCGTCCATATAGGCATTGAGGCGGCCGACTTCTTTTTGCTGAAGATTGGTGTACTTTCTGGCCAGCCTGACAATGACTACTAGGAGAAGAAAAGCAACCGGTGTGCTGGCTACCGTTATCCAGGCCAATCTAGCATTTTGGACAAACATGATAATCACTAGACCCAGATAGAGCAAGGCATTGCTCATAACCTGAATCATGCTCTCGTTTAGAGCTTGCAGGATATTGTCCAAGTCGCTGGTAAAGCGCGACAGAATGTCTCCATCCTGATGGCGGTCAAAGAAAGCAACTGTCAGCTTGGACAGCTTGCCAAACAGGCCCTTGCGCATCTCATTGGTCGAATGGGCAATAACTCGGGTCATCAAAAGCATGTAAATCAAGCTGGAAACAGACAGGCATACAAAGGACACTAATACACTGCCCATGACGCTGCCAAAAGTCGACAGAATCTGATCAGTCTCACCCTTCTCTGCAAAAGCACGTCCCAACTCAACCAAATGCTGAACAGCCTGACCGACATAAACCGGAAAAAGGACCTGAAAAACAGTCGCTGTTATCATCATCAAAAGGACAACGACAAAGGATAATTTGTAACGCTTAAAATATTGCCAGAAAAATGCAATCGTCCGCATCTTAGTCCTCCTTTCCTTTCTGAGTTTCGTAAATTTCGCGGTAAACATCGTTAGTGGCGACCAATTCCGCATGTGTCCCTTGACCAATCAGCCGTCCTTGATCCAAGACCAGAATCTTATCTGCATGTACAACAGAGCTAATCTTTTGAGCAATGATAATCGTCGTCGTTCCTTGCAGCTCTTTGTTCAAGGCTTCTTGAACCAGCTTTTCTGACTTGGCATCCAAGGCCGAGGTCGAATCATCTAAAATCAAAATATTGGGATTGTTGACAACACCTCGAGCAATGGACATCCGCTGCTTCTGACCGCCAGAGAAGTTGCTGCCACGCTCCTCCACTGCACTGTCAAAACTCTCTTCCATACGGCTGATAAATTCACTAGCTTGGGCAATACGAGCCGCCCGCTCCATCTCAGGCAGCGAAGCGTTGAGCTTACCCTGACGGAGATTGTCCGCAATGGTTCCGCTAAATAGAATCGCCCGCTGCAGCACGATGGAAACATTTTTGCGAAGAGTTCCCTGACTAAGCTCTCGCAGATCCCGGCCGCCAATCTTGACAGAACCTTCCTGCGGATCAAAAAGACGGGGAATCAGCTGGGCCAAGGTAGACTTACCCGCCCCCGTCGCACCAACAACGCCAATCATTTGCCCCGGCTCAACCTCAAAGCTGATATCCTTTAGCATTGGCTCGTCATCGTTGGGATAGGAAAAAGTCACATGCTCAAAGCTGAGGCTACCTTCTAGTTCTTCATCAGGCGAGTCTGGGAAAGCCATAGCTGGCTCCGTTGCCAATACTTCCTTGATCCGACGGATAGAAATGATCCCCCTCGTCACACCATTTCCCAAGAAGCCAACCATAATGATAGTGAAAATAATCTGGCTTAGATAACCGATAAAAGAAGCGATGGAGCTGACCAGCCCTGGCTCCGCCTGAATCATGCCAGACAGAGTCCAGATAGCCAAGTAAACAGAGCTGTAGCCGACCAACATCATCAGCGGCTCAATGATTGAAAAAGCATAGCCAATATAGAGATTCTCTGATAAAAGTTCATCAGACACCTGACTGAATTTATGAAACTGGTCTTCCTCCCGAACGAAGGACTTGACCACTCGCACACCACGAAGATTTTCCTTGGCAATGGCATTAATCTTATCCAAAAGAGTCTGGAATTTCTTAAAACGAGGCCCCATCATCCCCATCATGACAGCCGTTAGACCAGCTATGAGCACAATCAGCAAGAAGATAATCCACCAAAGAGAGGGCATGGTCACAATGGCCAAGATAACTGATCCGATAAAAAGAATGGGCAGTCGAAGAAGAATTTGAAAGAGCATCATAGTTACATTTTGAATCTGATTGATGTCATTCGTCATCCGCACGACTAGATTACCAGCGTTGAATTCCTCGATATTGGCATAAGAAAAGGTCTGAATCTTGCGGAAAGTCTCCTCGCGGAGATCTGATGAGACAGCTTGGGCAATATAAGCCGCCAAGGTCACATTAATCCCTCCTGCCGCCAGTCCGACAAAACCGATGCCAATTAGCCAGCCGCCCATACTGTAGATGGTCTGGCTATTTTGCTCCTGCAGAGCATCTAAGATGTGCTTTAAAAACCAGGGCAGTAAAAGAGAGCTGGCAATCATCAGCGAGGTCATCAAAAGCGAACTCAGGGCATACCATTTATACCGTAATAGACTTTTAAAAAACATGCTTCCTCCTACTTTTTTCTTATTTGACTTAGTTTCCTTACTATATCACACATAAAAACAATGTCAAGCAAGAAATTTCTTATATTATATGGTAAAATGAGATATAGACTCTAAAACCGATTTAAATTCAGACTCGGAATTTCATCATAAGGAGAAGATATGGATAAACAACGAGTTGCTGTGATTGGTCCTGGTTCTTGGGGAACGGCCTTATCACAAGTGTTAAATGACAACGGACATGAGGTTCGTATTTGGGGAAATATCGCTGAGCAAATCAACGAAATCGACGACGAACACACCAATAAACGCTATTTCAAAGATATTGTACTGGATGAAAAGATCAAGGCTTATCATGACCTAGAAGAAGCTTTAAAAGATGCGGATGCCGTGCTTTTTGTCGTGCCGACCAAGGTAACCCGTCTGGTAGCCAAACAAGTAGCTCAAGCTCTGGACCACAAGGTAAAAATCATGCACGCCTCCAAGGGACTGGAGCCCAATACCCACGAAAGGATTTCAACTATCCTGGAAGAAGAAATCCCTGCAGAGCTCCGCAGCGAGATTGTCGTTGTCTCAGGTCCCAGTCATGCTGAGGAAACCATTGTACGCGATATTACCCTGATTACCGCTGCTTCCAAGGACCTGGAAACAGCTAAGTATGTGCAAGAGCTTTTCAGCAATCACTACTTCCGCCTCTACACCAATACCGACGTTATCGGAGTGGAGACTGCCGGCGCTCTGAAAAACATCATCGCAGTCGGAGCTGGTGCTCTCCATGGACTAGGCTATGGTGATAACGCCAAGGCAGCTATTATCACACGCGGTCTGGCCGAAATCACGCGTCTAGGTGTCAAGTTAGGAGCAAATCCTCTGACTTACAGCGGCCTATCTGGTGTCGGCGACCTGATTGTCACAGGAACCTCTGTCCACTCCCGCAACTGGCGGGCCGGCAATGCTCTAGGACGCGGCGAGAAATTAGCTGATATTGAAGCCAATATGGGCATGGTTATCGAAGGGATTTCCACCACCAAGGCTGCCTATGAACTGGCCCAGGAGCTGGATGTTTATATGCCGATTACCCAAGCTATCTACAAGGTTATTTATCAAAACTGTAATATCAAAGAAGCCATTTATGAAATCATGAACAATGAATTCAAGGCTGAGAACGAATGGACTTCGTTCTAATAGAAAGGAAATAATTATGTCAAAAGTTAAGAAAGCCGTCATCCCTGCAGCTGGTCTCGGAACCCGCTTCCTGCCAGCTACTAAAGCTCTAGCTAAGGAAATGTTGCCGATTGTTGACAAGCCAACTATCCAGTTCATCGTTGAGGAAGCTCTCAAATCTGGAATTGAAGACATTCTAGTTGTTACAGGTAAGTCAAAACGCTCCATCGAAGACCACTTTGACTCAAACTTTGAATTAGAATACAATCTCAAAGAAAAGGGTAAAGACGACTTGCTCAAATTGGTTGATGAAACCACTGGTATCGGTCTGCATTTCATCCGTCAGAGCCATCCGCGCGGACTGGGAGATGCTGTCCTTCAAGCCAAGGCTTTCGTAGGAAACGAGCCTTTCGTTGTCATGCTGGGCGATGACCTTATGGACATCACCAATGATAAGGCTGTGCCGCTGACCAAGCAATTGATTGATGACTACGAGGCTACTCATGCTTCTACCATCGCTGTCATGCAGGTCCCTCATGATGAAGTTTCCTCTTATGGTGTGATTGCCCCTCAAGGTGAAGGTGTCAAAGGTCTCTACAGCGTGGAAACTTTCGTCGAAAAACCAAAACCTGAAGATGCACCGAGTGATTTGGCTATTATCGGCCGCTACCTGCTGACACCAGAAATTTTTGAAATCTTGGAAAAACAAGCGCCAGGTGCTGGAAATGAGATTCAGCTGACCGATGCGATTGATACTCTTAACAAGACGCAGCGCGTGTTCGCTCGCGAATTCAAGGGCGATCGCTATGATGTCGGCGACAAGTTCGGCTTTATGAAGACTTCTATCGACTACGCCCTCAAGCATCCGCAGGTCAAAGACTCCTTGAAGCAGTATATCATCGACTTGGGTCATACATTAGAGAAAAAACAAAGTAAAAAATAATTAATCCAAACAACTAGCCTTAAAAATAAAATTTCAGCTATAAAAAAGAGGTTTTTATGAACCGCACCCCAAAAGTTAGACAGAAAAAATCTAACTTTTGGGGTGTTTTTAAATGAAATTAACTTATGAGGATAAAGTTCGAATCTATGAACTAAGAAAACAAGGAATCAGCTTAAAGCGGCTTTCAGCAAAATATGGAATGAACCTTTCAAATCTTGATTACTTAATCCGATTGATTGATCGCTACGGAATAGAAAGTGTCAAAAAAGGGAAAAACCGTTATTACTCTCCTGAATTAAAACAAGCAATTATCAATAAGGTTTTGATTGAAGGTCGTTCGCAACTAAGCGTATCT
>NZ_JAHZPA010000019.1 GCF_019929225.1 Streptococcus sanguinis | reverse complement strand
TCAGACCGAAGACAAACATTCCAAATGGTGTTTGTCTTTTTCTGTTTGTCAGGCTAAAATTCCATCTTTTGATAGAATAATAGTCATTTGAACAAAATAAAAATGCTTGTCCACCCTCATTTTTACTAGTTTTTTGAGATTCAAACACGCCAAAGTAAGCCCAACCTTATCTTCCATCTTGGACTTGCCTTTCTCTCTTGTATAACGGAGGTTGTGGTATTCTTTGGCTGTCCCAAAGAGCCGCTCGATGGTTTCTTTGCGCTTCTTATAGAGCTCCTTCATCCCTCTTTGATGTCGAATCTCTTCACAAAATTCAAGGTCATCTTTCCATACATGTCTTGTGATGACTTTCTGCTGATTCTGGCTCTGGGTACAAACGGATAATAGGGGACAAGCGACACATACTTTTGGGTTACTCTTATACTCACGGTAGCCTGCTCGGGTCGTCGTGCAATAGGCTAATACTTGGTTCTCTGGACAGAGGTAACAGTCATAGAAAGCATCATAAACAAAATCACCGGGTCTTAAGTTCCCCCTTACTCCCTTGGGACGGGTATACGGGAAGACAGGAAGGATGTTTCGCTTTAATAAATAGTGGGCAATAGCTGGGGTCTTATAGCCTGAGTCCGCAATAATGTAGCGTGGGGAGAAAACTTCTAACTTTGAAAAAAGAGCAGGGAAAGCCTGACTATCATGAACATTTCCTGCTTCAACCGTATAAGCTAAGGCCCAGCCATGCTTATCACACGCTACTTGGGCAGAATAGGCAAATACTTCCTTGTGTTGACCCTTGTGGAACCACCCACTCTCAGGATCTGTCGTTGAGATTTTCTTTTCTTTAGCCTCGCTTTCTTTTGCGGGCTTTAAGGACTTTTTTCGTGTTTTCTCCTATCTACATCAATCTCAACTTCCAATTGCTCACTCATAAATTTAGCTTGTTGGGCAACCATTTCCTTATGATACTTGTGACTGTTAGCTGCCGCTTTGATATGGGTACCATCCACAAATATTTCCGAAGGATCAATTAAACCAGCACATAAAGCTTGATGGAGTACTTGTGAAAATATCTCGGTTATCAGTGCTTTATCTTGAAAGCGACGACTGTAATTCTTTCCATATGTGGTAAAATGAGGCACCTTGTCATCCAAGCTTAGTCCAAGAAACCAACGATAGGCTACATTTACTTCAATGTCTTTAATGGTTTGGCGCATGGAGCGAATGCCATAAAAACATTGAATTAAAGGAATTTTGACTAACATGACGGGATCGAGACTAGGACGACCATTATCTGGACTATAGGTATCTTCAACTAAGTCATAGATAAAGTCAAAATCAACCTCTGATTCCACTTGGCGAAGAAAGTGATCCT
>NZ_JAHZPA010000018.1 GCF_019929225.1 Streptococcus sanguinis | reverse complement strand
TTAATGCACCCTAGAGGAGTCGAACCTCTAACCGCCTGATTCGTAGTCAGGTACTCTATCCAGTTGAGCTAAGGGTGCTCATCTTCTTCTACTGCCTCTTACAAGTCTATGCCGAGGACCGGAATCGAACCGGTACGATTGTTACCAATCGCAGGATTTTAAGTCCTGTGCGTCTGCCAGTTCCGCCACCCCGGCCGCCTCAAGCGAACGACGGGATTCGAACCCGCGACCCCCACCTTGGCAAGGTGATGTTCTACCACTGAACTACGTTCGCATCCTATTCAAAAATGCCGGCTACATGACTTGAACACGCGACCCTCTGATTACAAATCAGATGCTCTACCAACTGAGCTAAGCCGGCTCATTATTATCTTATATGCGGGTTAAGGGACTTGAACCCCCACGCCCTAAAGCGCCAGATCCTAAATCTGGTGCGTCTGCCAATTCCGCCAAACCCGCTCTTATGACCCGTACTGGGCTCGAACCAGTGACCCTTTGATTAAAAGTCAAATGCTCTACCAACTGAGCTAACGAGTCTCTTACTTTTATTGAAATCTTCTCGACTTCAACGGTCCCGACGGGAATCGAACCCGCGATCTTCGCCGTGACAGGGCGACGTGATAACCGCTACACTACGGGACCTATTCTTTTCAGAATATGGGAGTTAACGGGATCGAACCGCTGACCCTCTGCTTGTAAGGCAGATGCTCTCCCAGCTGAGCTAAACTCCCAAAGGGTGGAGTCTAGCTCAGCCAACGGTGAGAAACTTCGTTTCTCTCATCCGCCGATTGTAATTTCGATTTCCTCTCCATTACAACTAAGCTAAACTCCCTTCGCTAAGCGACTACCATATCTCACAGGGGGCAACCCCCAACTACTTCCGGCGTTCTAGGGCTTAACTGCTGTGTTCGGCATGGGTACAGGTGTATCTCCTAGGCTATCGTCACTTAACTATTGAATTAACTGTCCTGTCCTCTCAGACAAGCCTTGTCAACTCAAAATTGAATACAATATCAAATCTCACAATTCTCTAAACCATTCGCTGCACTCTGATGAAGCTCTTATTCTAGGATAAGTCCTCGAGCGATTAGTATTRGTCCGCTCCATKKSTCACMMMACTTCCACTYCYAACCTATCAACCTGATCTTCTCTCAGGGCTCTTACTAACTTGCGTTATGGGAAATCTCATCTTGAGGTGGGTTTCACACTTAGATGCTTTCAGCGTTTATCCCTTCCCTACATAGCTACCCAGCGATGCTCTTGGCAGAACAACTGGTACACCAGCGGTAAGTCCACTCTGGTCCTCTCGTACTAGGAGCAGATCCTCTCAAATTTCCTACGCCCGCGACGGATAGGGACCGAACTGTCTCACGACGTTCTGAACCCAGCTCGCGTGCCGCTTTAATGGGCGAACAGCCCAACCCTTG
>NZ_JAHZPA010000017.1 GCF_019929225.1 Streptococcus sanguinis | reverse complement strand
GAAGATTGGATTAGCCCCGTAATTTCTCCTTCAAATCTTTTATTCATTTCCTGCATACTAGTTTTGCAGGCTGTTAACTTTTCAGCATCTATCTCTTTACGACTCATCTAATTATCCTTTCTATTCATCTTAAACATCTAGTCTTTTTAAGCTGATAGCTTAAAGCTATTAGTTACTTCTTAGAAGGTGATTCTTGTTCAAATTTATAATATTTAACGAATTCTTCCTGACTGTTAACAACATGTTCCTGACCATCTACAGAATTATAATCTGGGATAGTCACATTTTCAAATAAATTGGTTCCTTTTTTATACAAGAGCTGCAAAATTGGAAGAGCGCTCTCAAAACTAGGCTTATCAGTCAGAAGAGCAACCATACCTTCGTCGTCTTCCAAGAGTTTAGCTGCTTCAGGATATTTTTGACGGATGAGAGCATCTTCTTTCAATTTTCCTTTCTTATTAAATCCAATTTTTCGCTTAGAATTTAGATAGTTTGGCCTTAAGGAAAGTATTGATAGAGTGTATTCGGATTGCTCAGTTTGATTTCTATTATTTTTTTCTCCCTTTTCTATGATTTTACCATTATTTAAATCAATTGATTTCGTAACACCTTCTCTAAAATCATTCTTATCAGTCTTAAGGTAAATATCCAATAATTCTTTACCATCATTTATATAAATTTGATTCTCTATTCTGTTAGGGACAAAGTCTGGATTGTAATCTCGAACCATTTTAAAAACATCATAATCCTTAGAAGTTAGTTCTCCTCCTTCAATATTATAGACGGTAATTCCCCAGTATTCCTGGTCTTTCGCTACATTATGTGTATTGGCAACACTTTTTAACTTAAGATATTCCTGAACAATTTTTGTTTGGCCAATACGAGGGGAAGTTTTTAGTTCATCTGACTCTTTAGTTGTTATCCAATAATCCAAGGGGTTTTCATAAGACCATTTCATTACCAAAGCATTATTATTTTCAATAAATTGATAAGATTGAATTTTCTTTTTTAATGTAATTTTATAATATGGGGTTATATAGTATGCCACATATCCCTGATAAGCTAGATAAGGGATAGCAACCACAGAAGCTAGTAGAATCAAAATGAGTTTATTTTTTTTTGAAATACGCATTACTGAGCCTCCTGGTATTTATTATTCCAGAGGAAATTATTAGAAAAATCTTCTCTCCCGTTAGGAAGCGCGTCCAAAGCTTTTCCCAACTGATTTAGCTGTTTTGAGTCCATCTTGGAAATTTGTAAATCGGATTCTCCTTTAACATAATCAATAATTTCTTGGTCAACGAAATCATCTATATCATTTATGTATTTATTCATTTCACTGGAAGGTATATATTGGCTCACTCCTTTATCATCCAAGTATTGCTCACGCATATAAGCATCGTAATCATAATAATGAGTCGCATCTACCTTCATAGTATTGGTGTTATGTGCAGGGGTGTAGCCTTTCCATAAATCAAAATCTGGTACATTATTTTCTTCCATCTTCCAAGCCCCTTTATTGGTAAAACCTCTCACAATATCATTTCTTGCTGCCATCTCTTTTTCTTCTAATTCTGACAAATTTTCATTATAAGTTTGTTGAGATTCTACAAATTTATTAAAACCGGACTTGAAAGTCTCAAGCGGAATCTTTTTACCATTAATAGTA
>NZ_JAHZPA010000016.1 GCF_019929225.1 Streptococcus sanguinis | reverse complement strand
TACTATTAATGGTAAAAAGATTCCGCTTGAGACTTTCAAGTCCGGTTTTAATAAATTTGTAGAATCTCAACAAACTTATAATGAAAATTTGTCAGAATTAGAAGAAAAAGAGATGGCAGCAAGAAATGATATTGTGAGAGGTTTTACCAATAAAGGGGCTTGGAAGATGGAAGAAAATAATGTACCAGATTTTGATTTATGGAAAGGCTACACCCCTGCACATAACACCAATACTATGAAGGTAGATGCGACTCATTATTATGATTACGATGCTTATATGCGTGAGCAATACTTGGATAATAAAGGAGTGAGCCAATATATACCTTCTGATAAGATGAACAAATATATATATGAGATTTCAAAGAAGGTTGATGAAGAAATAGTTGATTATGTAAAAGGAAACTCGGATTTGCAAATTTCCAAGATGGATTCGAAACAGCTAGAGCAATTAGGAACAGCCTTAGACGAGCTTCCTGACGGGAGAGAAAAATTTTTCAATGATTTCCTCTGGAATAATCAATACCAGGAGGCTCAATAATGCATATTTTTAAAAAAAATAAACTCATTTTGCTTCTACTAGCTTCAGTGTTTGCTATTCCTTATCTAGCTTATCAGGGATATGTGGCGTACTATATAGCCCCATATTATAAAATTACATTAAAAAAGAAAATCCAATCTTATCAATTTATTGAAAATAATAATGCTTTGGTAATGAAATGGTCTTATGAAAATCCCTTGGATTATTGGATAACTACAAAAGAGGCATATAATTCAATATCTTCTCCCATAGTTGGTCAAAAAAAAATTGTCCAAGAATATAGTAAATTAAAGACGATGTTCAACGGACATAATATACCTGAGGGACAAGAATATTGGGGGATTACCGTTTACAATGTAGAAGGAGGGAAACTGACTTCTAAGGATTATGATATTTTTAAAATGGTTCGAGACTACAACCAAGATTTTGTTCCTAGAGAGATAGGGGATCAAATTTATATAAGTAACGATAAAGAGATTTTAGATATTTATCTTAAGAATTCTAACGATGATGTTAGAGGTAGTATTGTAAAATCAATAGATTTAAATAGCGGAAAAATCATAGAGCAGGCGGATGAAAAAGATAAAATTTTATCAGAGAGATTTGATGATACCCTTTCAGCTCTCTCTTTGGAGCCGAACTATATTAATATTAAAAGAAGAATTGAACTAAGTAAGGAAGGGAAGCTGGCAGAAGATACCCTTATCCGCCAAAAATATCCTGAAGCAGCTAAACTCTTGGAAGACGACGAAGGTATGGTTGCTCTTCTGACTGATAAGCCTAGTTTTGAGAGCGCTCTTCCAATTTTGCAGCTCTTGTATAAAAAAGATACGAATTTATTTGAAAATGTGACTATCCCAGATTATAATTCTGTAGATGGTCAGGAACATGTTGTTAACAGTCAGGAAGAATTCGTTAAATATTATAAATTTGAACAAGAATCACCTTCTAAGAAGTAACTAATAGCTTTAAGCTATCAGCTTAAAAAGACTAGATGTTTAAGATGAATAGAAAGGATAATTAGATGAGTCGTAAAGAGATAGATGCTGAAAAGTTAACAGCCTGCAAAACTAGTATGCAGGAAATGAATAAAAGATTTGAAGGAGAAATTACGGGGCTAATCCAATCTTC
>NZ_JAHZPA010000015.1 GCF_019929225.1 Streptococcus sanguinis | reverse complement strand
GAGGGGACGGTTGATTCCATTACAACCAATGAAATCAATGAGTTTTTAACGACGTTCTTCAAGCTCTATCCTACAGCGACAGCCAGTGAACTTTCCTACTATGTGAATGACGGGATATTAAAACCAATCGGAAAAGAGTACATCTTTCAAGAACTGGTAAATCCTATTCACAATCGTAAGGATAATCAAGTCACGGTATCGCTGACAGTGGAGTATATCGACCAGCAGACCAAAGCAACGCAGGTATCTCAATTTGATTTGGTACTTGAAAAGAACGGGAGTAATTGGAAGATTGTAAAATAACAAATATTGGTACATGATTACAGATACTTTGTAATCATGTACTCTTTTTGATAAAAAATTGGAGATTCCTTTACAAATATGCTCTTACGTGCTATTATTTAAGTGACTATTTAAAAGGAGTTAATAAATATGCGGCAAGGTATTCTTAAATAAACTGTCAATTTGATAGCGGGAACAAATAATTAGATGTCCTTTTTTAGGAGGGCTTAGTTTTTTGTACCCAGTTTAAGAATACCTTTATCATGTGATTCTAAAGTATCCAGAGAATATCTGTATGCTTTGTATACCTATGGTTATGCATAAAAATCCCAGTGATAAAAGTATTTATCACTGGGATTTTTATGCCCTTTTGGGTTTTTGAATGGAGGAAAATCACATGAAAATTATTAATATTGGAGTTTTAGCTCATGTTGATGCAGGAAAAACTACCTTAACAGAAAGCTTATTATATAACAGTGGAGCGATTACAGAATTAGGAAGCGTGGACAAAGGTACAACGAGGACGGATAATACGCTTTTAGAACGTCAGAGAGGAATTACAATTCAGACAGGAATAACCTCTTTTCAGTGGGAAAATACGAAGGTGAACATCATAGACACGCCAGGACATATGGATTTCTTAGCAGAAGTATATCGTTCATTATCAGTTTTAGATGGGGCAATTCTACTGATTTCTGCAAAAGATGGCGTACAAGCACAAACTCGTATATTATTTCATGCACTTAGGAAAATGGGGATTCCCACAATCTTTTTTATCAATAAGATTGACCAAAATGGGATTGATTTATCAACGGTTTATCAAGATATTAAAGAGAAACTTTCTATGGAAATTATAATCAAACAGAAAGTAGAACTGCACCCTAATATGTGTGTGATGAGCTGTACGGAATCTGAACAATGGGATACGGTAATAGAGGGAAACGATGACCTTTTAGAGAAATATATGTCCGGTAAATCATTAGAAGCATTGGAACTCGAACAAGAGGAAAGCATAAGATTTCATAATTGTTCCCTGTTCCCTGTTTATCACGGAAGTGCAAAAAACAATATAGGGATTGATAACCTTATAGAAGTGATTACGAATAAATTTTATTCATCAACACATCGAGGTCCGTCTGAACTTTGCGGAAATGTTTTCAAAATTGAATATACAAAAAAAAGACAACGTCTTGCATATATACGCCTTTATAGTGGAGTACTACATTTACGAGATTCGGTTAGAGTATCAGAAAAAGAAAAAATAAAAGTTACAGAAATGTATACTTCAATAAATGGTGAATTATGTAAGATTGATAGAGCTTATTCTGGAGAAATTGTTATTTTGCAAAATGAGTTTTTGAAGTTAAATAGTGTTCTTGGAGATACAAAACTATTGCCACAGAGAAAAAAGATTGAAAATCCGCACCCTCTACTACAAACAACTGTTGAACCGAGTAAACCTGAACAGAGAGAAATGTTGCTTGATGCCCTTTTGGAAATCTCAGATAGTGATCCGCTTCTACGATATTACGTGGATTCTACGACACATGAAATTATACTTTCTTTCTTAGGGAAAGTACAAATGGAAGTGATTAGTGCACTGTTGCAAGAAAAGTATCATGTGGAGATAGAACTAAAAGAGCCTACAGTCATTTATATGGAGAGACCGTTAAAAAATGCAGAATATACCATTCACATCGAAGTGCCGCCAAATCCTTTCTGGGCTTCCATTGGTTTATCTGTATCACCGCTTCCGTTGGGAAGTGGAATGCAGTATGAGAGCTCGGTTTCTCTTGGATACTTAAATCAATCATTTCAAAATGCAGTTATGGAAGGGATACGCTATGGTTGCGAACAAGGATTATATGGTTGGAATGTGACGGATTGTAAAATCTGTTTTAAGTATGGCTTATACTATAGCCCTGTTAGTACCCCAGCAGATTTTCGGATGCTTGCTCCTATTGTATTGGAACAAGTCTTAAAAAAAGCTGGAACAGAATTGTTAGAGCCATATCTTAGTTTTAAAATTTATGCGCCACAGGAATATCTTTCACGAGCATACAACGATGCTCCTAAATATTGTGCGAACATCGTAGACACTCAATTGAAAAATAATGAGGTCATTCTTAGTGGAGAAATCCCTGCTCGGTGTATTCAAGAATATCGTAGTGATTTAACTTTCT
>NZ_JAHZPA010000014.1:0-2500 GCF_019929225.1 Streptococcus sanguinis | reverse complement strand
TAACAAGAAAATAAACCGAAAACGCTGTGAATATTAATGAGTTTAAGACTGAAAGGTCAAAAATAAGGTTAAGTTAGTAAGGGCGCACGGTGGATGCCTTGGCACTAGGAGCCGAWGAAGGACGTGACAAACGACGAAATGCCTCGGGGAGCTGTAAGTAAGCTTCGATCCGGGGRTGTCCGAATGGGGGAACCCAACAGGTTGATGCCTGTTACCCATTTCTGTTAAGGGAATGAGGAGGAAGACGCAGTGAACTGAAACATCTAAGTAGCTGCAGGAAGAGAAAGCAAAAGCGATTGCCTTAGTAGCGGCGAGCGAAGAGGCAGGAGGGCAAACCGAAGAGTTTACTCTTCGGGGTTGTAGGACTGCAATGTGGACTCAGAATTTATAGAAGAATGACTTGGGAAAGTCAGCCARAGAGAGTAAGAGCCTCGTATTTTAAATAGATTCTGTACCTAGCAGTATCCTGAGTACGGCGGGACACGTGAAATCCCGTCGGAATCTGGGAGGACCATCTCCCAACCCTAAATACTCCCTAGTGACCGATAGTGAACCAGTACCGTGAGGGAAAGGTGAAAAGCACCCCGGGAGGGGAGTGAAATAGAACCTGAAACCGTGTGCCTACAACAAGTTCGAGCCCGTTCATGGGTGAGAGCGTGCCTTTTGTAGAATGAACCGGCGAGTTACGTTATGATGCGAGGTTAAGTTGAAGAGACGGAGCCGTAGGGAAACCGAGTCTGAATAGGGCGYTTTAGTATCATGATGTAGACCCGAAACCATGTGACCTACCCATGAGCAGGTTGAAGGTGCGGTAAAACGCACTGGAGGACCGAACCAGGGCACGTTGAAAAGTGCTTGGATGACTTGTGGGTAGCGGAGAAATTCCAAACGAACTTGGAGATAGCTGGTTCTCTCCGAAATAGCTTTAGGGCTAGCGTCGACATGAAGATTCTTGGAGGTAGAGCACTGTTTGGGTGAGGGGTCCATCCCGGATTACCAATCTCAGATAAACTCCGAATGCCAATGAATTATGGTCGGCAGTCAGACTGCGAGTGCTAAGATCCGTAGTCGAAAGGGAAACAGCCCAGACCACCAGCTAAGGTCCCAAAATAATTGTTAAGTGGAAAAGGATGTGGGGTTGCACAGACAACTAGGATGTTAGCTTAGAAGCAGCTATTCATTCAAAGAGTGCGTAATAGCTCACTAGTCGAGTGACCCTGCGCCGAAAATGTACCGGGGCTAAAACAATTTACCGAAGCTGTGGATACCTTTTATAGGTATGGTAGGAGAGCGTTCTATGTGTGGAGAAGGTGTACCGTGAGGAGCGCTGGAACGCATAGAAGTGAGAATGCCGGTATGAGTAGCGCAAGACAGGTGAGAATCCTGTCCACCGTAAGACTAAGGTTTCCAGGGGAAGGCTCGTCCGCCCTGGGTTAGTCGGGACCTAAGGAGAGACCGAAAGGTGTATCCGATGGCCAACAGGTTGAGATTCCTGTACTAGAGTATGAAGTGATGGAGGGACGCAGTAGGCTAACTCGTGCGTACGAATGGATGTACGTCTAAGCAGTGAGGCGTGGTATGAGTCAAATGCTTATACCTMTAACGTTGAGCTGTGATGGGGAGCGAAGTTTAGTAGCGAGTGAGTGATGTCACACTGCCAAGAAAAGCTTCTAGCGTTGTATCATACTCTACCCGTACCGCAAACCGACACAGGTAGTCGAGGCGAGTAGCCTCAGGTGAGCGAGAGAACTCTCGTTAAGGAACTCGGCAAAATGACCCCGTAACTTCGGGAGAAGGGGTGCTGACTTTWGTCAGCCGCAGTGAATAGGCCCAAGCAACTGTTTATCAAAAACACAGCTCTCTGCTAAATCGTAAGATGATGTATAGGGGGTGACGCCTGCCCGGTGCTGGAAGGTTAAGAGGAGTGCTTAGCGGTAACGCGAAGGTATGAATTGAAGCCCCAGTAAACGGCGGCCGTAACTATAACGGTCCTAAGGTAGCGAAATTCCTTGTCGGGTAAGTTCCGACCCGCACGAAAGGCGTAATGATTTGGGCACTGTCTCAACGAGAGACTCGGTGAAATTTTAGTACCTGTGAAGATGCAGGTTACCCGCGACAGGACGGAAAGACCCCATGGAGCTTTACTGCAGTTTGATATTGAGTGTCTGTGCCACATGTACAGGATAGGTAGGAGCCTAMGARATCGGGACGCCAGTTTCGATGGAGGCGTTGTTGGGATACTACCCTTGTGTTATGGCCACTCTAACCCGGTAGGTTTATCATCTACGGAGACAGTGTCTGACGGGCAGTTTGACTGGGGCGGTCGCCTCCTAAAAGGTAACGGAGGCGCCCAAAGGTTCCCTCAGACTGGTTGGAAATCAGTCGCAGAGTGTAAAGGTATAAGGGAGCTTGACTGCGAGAGCTACAACTCGAGCAGGGACGAAAGTCGGGCTTAGTGATCCGGTGGTTCCGYATGGAAGGGCCATCGCTCAACGGATAA
>NZ_JAHZPA010000013.1 GCF_019929225.1 Streptococcus sanguinis | reverse complement strand
TGTGGAAATAAAACACGATTAAAGATAAGGGAAGATACTGAATTAAAAAAATTCCCCCTCTATTGTCCGAAATGCAGACAAGAAAATTTAATTGAAATAAAGCAGTTCAAAGTAACTGTGATTACAGAGCCAGACGCAAAGACGCAGAGCCGATAAAATGAGATTAATACAATCTCATTTTATCGGCTCTTTCCGTTATGTATGGATTCTTTTAATTAGTCTTCGATGTTTCTTGCTTCGTTGATACCGCTGGCTAAAGATTCCATTAAGGATAGTTCTTTGTCTGTAAAGCTATCCATGTATTTCTCTATCTGTAATCGTCGGGTGCTTTTTACCAAGTTATTAGCAGGTAAGAAAAATTCATCAACGGAAACATGAAGTAACGATACAAGGTCATAAAGAACTTGTATGCTGGGGTGTTGCCCTTTATTTTCAATATTAGTTAAGTACCGTGGGTCAATTTCAATCAATGCTCCCACTTGTTCACGAGTTAAACCTCGTTTCAATCGAGCTTCTTTAATGGCTAAACCAAAGGCTCTAAAATCATATTTATCTTCTTTTTTACGCATAGTAGACCACCTCTATACATTTTATTGTTCCTACTGAATTAAAAACAGGTATAGAAAAACGTGTTATATGGTTTATAGGTTTATATTTAATAAAAAGCACTACTAAACGCCAATAAAAAAAACCGTTATATGGTAGTGCTATTTACGCTGTTAAAATATTGTATATTACTTCCAAATGGCGGTTTGTTGGAGGTCAACGTCGCCATGAAGTACATCATATACAATAAATTTCCTTACATTGGGTTCTTGTCAAAAAAAGTCGTCTATCTGCAATAGATAAGTACGTCCACCAATGTGGTTTTATAAATCATATAGATAGAATAACAGAAGCATGTAAACAGAGAAATAAATCTGTTTATATGCTTTTTTGGCTATTCAGAACTTTTTTACAAAGTTTATTTATCAGTAATGCAACAAATCCCCCTTTCACATTGGGACTAAGAGTGAAAGGAGATAAACGAGCAAGGCTCACTTCCTTTCCTAGACAGAAAGGGGGTGAGAAACATGAAACCATCTTCTTTTCAGACCACAATAGAAAATCAGTTTGACTATATCTGTAAACGTGCTATGGAAGACGAGCGAAAGAATTATATGCTTTATCTTTCAAGGATTGCAAAGCGTGAGGTGTCCTTTTCGGATGTTGGCGATTATCTTGTTAGCCAGTTTGCGACAACAGATAACTATTCAACTGACTTTCAGATTTTTACACTCAATGGGTTATCAGTAGGCGTTGAAAATGATTTGTTGAGTGAAGCATTACGTGAGTTGCCAGACAAGAAACGTGAAATTCTACTGCTGTTTTACTTTATGGACATGAGCGATTCAGAAATTGCAGACCTGTTGAAATTGAACCGTTCTACTGTCTATCGGCATAGAACCAGTGGACTAGCCTTAATTAAAAAGTTTATGGAGGAATTTGAAGAATGAAAACACAATATCCTATGATTCCCTTTCCTCTCATTGTAAAGGCAACAGATGGCGATACCGAAGCGATTAACCAGATTCTACATCATTACAGAGGGTACATAACGAAGCGTTCCCTACGACTTATGAAAGATGAATATGGCAATCAAAGTATGGTCGTTGATGAAGTCTTACGTGGAAGAATGGAAACCAGACTGATTACAAAGATTTTGTCATTTGAAATTAAGTAATATCCTCTCTCCTTTCGTGGAAGCGTGCTAAACCATTCCACGCTTCCCGAACAGGGAGGTTTGTTATTCCACCAAAGCATATTGAGCTTTCAATGTGTTTTGATAGGCTAACGAGCCATTGTTCTTTGAAAACTGAATAAAAGTAATCGAATACGTTTCGATAAGAAAAGAGCCAACGGAACTAACCGCCATGACCTATCTTATAAAGATAGCGAGCGATTCATGTTAGTGATCCGAGAAGCAATCTTTAGCAGGATTGCCTGCAACGACATTCTTATCGTGATAATGATACTCCCATACAGTCAATAGTCCGAGCGTGATAAAACCGTCGCAGGCAATGAGTATGGCTACATGAGAACCATGCAGGGGTGGAACTCCCGTGAGCTTTGCTAAAGCTGTTCGATTGCTGGTAAAACAACTTTTATGAAATCCAAATAAGTGATTTGGAAAGGAGGATTTTATGAAGCAGACTGACATTCCTATTTGGGAACGTTATACCCTAACCATTGAAGAAGCGTCAAAATATTTTCGTATTGGCGAAAACAAGCTACGACGCTTGGCAGAGGAAAATAAAAATGCAAATTGGCTGATTATGAATGGCAATCGTATTCAGATTAAACGAAAACAATTTGAAAAAATTATAGATACATTGGACGCAATCTAGCGTCGCCAAAGGGTCTTGTATATGATAAAATAGTATTAAGTCGTATCAAGGCTCTTTCCATAAAGGAAAGGAGCAAATGCCATGTCAGAAAAAAGACGTGACAATAAAGGTCGAATCTTAAAGACTGGAGAGAGCCAACGAAAAGACGGAAGATACTTATACAAATATATAGATTCATTTGGAGAACCGCAATTTGTTTACTCGTGGAAACTTGTGGCTACAGACCGAGTACCAGCAGGAAAGCGTGATTGTATCTCACTTAGAGAGAAAATCGCAGAGTTACAGAAAGACATTCATGATGGTATTGATGTTGTAGGAAAGAAAATGACACTCTGCCAGCTTTACGCAAAACAGAACGCTCAAAGACCAAAGGTTAGAAAAAACACTGAAACTGGACGCAAATATCTTATGGATATTTTGAAGAAAGACAAGTTAGGTGTAAGAAGTATTGACAGTATTAAGCCATCAGACGCTAAAGAATGGGCTATTAGAATGAGTGAAAATGGTTATGCTTATCAAACCATCAATAACTACAAACGTTCTTTAAAGGCTTCATTCTATATTGCTATACAAGATGATTGTGTTCGGAAGAATCCATTTGACTTTCAACTGAAAGCAGTTCTTGATGATGATACTGTCCCTAAGACCGTACTAACAGAAGAACAGGAAGAAAAACTGTTAGCCTTTGCAAAAGCTGATAAAACCTACAGCAAAAATTATGATGAAATTCTGATACTCTTAAAAACAGGTCTTCGTATTTCAGAGTTTGGTGGTTTGACACTTCCAGATTTAGATTTTGAGAATCGTCTTGTCAATATAGACCATCAGCTATTGAGAGATACTGAAATTGGGTACTACATTGAAACACCAAAGACCAAAAGTGGCGAACGTCAAGTTCCTATGGTTGAAGAAGCCTATCAAGCATTTAAGCGAGTGTTAGCGAATCGAAAGAATGATAAGCGTGTTGAGATTGATGGATATAGTGATTTCCTCTTTCTTAATAGAAAGAACTATCCAAAAGTGGCAAGTGATTACAACGGCATGATGAAAGGTCTTGTTAAGAAATACAATAAGTATAACGAGGATAAATTGCCACACATCACTCCACATAGTTTGCGACATACATTCTGTACCAACTATGCAAATGCAGGAATGAATCCAAAGGCATTACAGTACATTATGGGACATGCTAATATAGCCATGACGCTGAACTATTACGCACATGCAACATTCGATTCTGCAATGGCAGAAATGAAACGCTTGAATAAAGAGAAGCAACAGGAGCGTCTTGTTGCTTAGTAGTACAAATGAATTTACTACTTATTTACCACTTCTGACAGCTAAGACATGAGGAAATATGCAAAGAAACGTGAAGTATCTTCCTACAGTAAAAATACTCGAAAGCACATAGAATAAGGCTTTACGAGCATTTAAGAAAATATAAAAAGATAATTAGAAATTTATACTTTGTTTTGTTTAAAAAAAACAGGTAGAACATAAGTTCTACCTGTTTCAGATTGAAGACAAAGTCCTTAGAACACAAGTTTCTAAGGACTTTTCTTTTTGTAAAGTTGTATCATAGAGGTAAGAAAAGTTGTGAGGTACTCCCTATGTTTCACAAAGAAAAACCTGATTATCATCGCTGTCAATATGGCTTCTATACGATAGACGAATTGGTCCCAAAGGATCACTTTCTTCGCCAAGTGGAATCAGAGGTTGATTTTGACTTTATCTATGACTTAGTTGAAGATACCTATAGTCCAGATAATGGTCGTCCTAGTCTCGATCCCGTCATGTTAGTCAAAATTCCTTTAATTCAATGTTTTTATGGCATTCGCTCCATGCGCCAAACCATTAAAGACATTGAAGTAAATGTAGCCTATCGTTGGTTTCTTGGACTAAGCTTGGATGACAAGGTGCCTCATTTTACCACATATGGAAAGAATTACAGTCGTCGCTTTCAAGATAAAGCACTGATAAC
>NZ_JAHZPA010000012.1 GCF_019929225.1 Streptococcus sanguinis | reverse complement strand
AAAAAGAAAGGTCTGAGGCGATTGACCCCAGACCTACTGTCTATAAAATAGATTATTCCTTTTTTCGCTATCCTCATAGAGACTAGGCGCGAACGCTTTTGTCACCATAGCCTTCACGAATCGAAATTCTCCCGCTGCCAGACCAAAAATCGGTGCCAAAGCACGGAAGAAAAAATCCCCCCGCATAAAATAACAAAGCAGACCAGTAATCACAAAGATAACCAAGCCCTGCACCAAAGCCACCAATAATATTTTCTTCATCATTCCCTCGACTTTCTATAGACTATTATAGCATAAGGTAGAGGAGAGACTATCCTAAGGAGCAATAAATACAGAATGATTAAGAAGGAAAGTCATTATATAGGTCTATTTGTTTTTGAGTATAATGTTTCTTTGTATTCATATCTGCATCGGTTAGACCATTGGAGTATTCCTGCAGCGCTCCTCCATCTATCACACGCCCCATCTCAGTATCTATTCTAGTAAATTCATCAGCCACCGCATTCAAATATTCATCGAATGATTCAACGACCGGAACTAAATCTTTCGTTAGTGCTTTCACCTCATTTGTAGCTGAGGAAAAATTAGCAGTTGCAGAAGATTCAATTAAGCTAGAACTTTTGTCCTCAAGTCGACCACTCATGTCTTCAAAGCTATGCTCAATCCCTTTAATATGTTCTGGTAATATCCGTTTTCGTCCCATTATTCTTCCTCCGAACTAGATTGATAATATTGTAAGAATTCTTCTTCACTTTGAACTATATGTTCCCGTCCATCTTTAGAACTAGTAGCTGGAATCGTAAGTTCTTTAAAGATATTGGTCTCTTTTGGAACTACTAGTTTTAGGAAAGAGATTTTAAAACGAACATCTTCTTTTCCAAGAAAATATAATTCCGACAACAATCCTTTTCTTAATATATCAAATGCTTTTGGATACTTGTTTGCTAAGAAAGTATCTTGATTCTTTTGTAGTGATTCTTTAAATCCAAAAATGGATAAAACAAACGAAAACCTTTGGTCTGATAATTTGTCATTTTGATTGAGTATATCTTCAAAATCAGATTTTTTATTCAAACTTGAATTAACTTTAAAGACATTAGAAAGCTCTTTGCCCGTTAGTCCTGAAGGAGTAGCAGGTAATATTTTTCCTGATTCTAACTCTATAACTCCATATTCAGACTTGAATTTTGGTTTTCGACTAACGACCATATTTATTGGTAAATAGGTTTTTCCTTGTTCTGTAAGCAACGCCTGATTGAAATCTGGGATCATTCTCGGAATATAATCCTTATTATATTCTCTCACCATCTTAAATACGTCATAAGTTTTTTGCTTAATTTTACCACCTTTTGTATCATAAACATCCAACAACCAGTACTCTCCATTCTCTGGGGTATTGCTTTTTAGAAAAGGAACTGCGTCCTCCTCAAGGTTCCAATATTTATAAGATGCAGATTTTAATTTGTAGCTTTGTTGAACAATATAACGTTTTCCATTAACTCTCATCATCTTTTCTACCTTGATGCGAGAATCATATTTTTTGGCTTCTTCCGCTTCATTTAATTCAGCCTCGTTATCCCAGTCAATCGCTACTGCTTTGTTATCATAAATAAATTCATAATCTGCAATTTTAGCTCTTGGACTCCACATAACAAACTGAGTGAGCTGATGTCTGCGATAAGTCTCATAAGCAAAGTAAAGGCCTATGGTAGTGAGTAGAAGAAGTAAAATTCGAATTAATTTTGATTTAAATATTTTTTTCATTATCCTTCCCTCATCAGTGATTCATATTGATATTCCGATTATATTTTGTTTTTAAATACTCAAAGTATTTTTCACCGTCATCAGCATCAGAATCACTTTGCTGATTATCCAGCTCTGAAATAGCATTATAAACTTGTGTCAGTTTATCACGATTCATGCTTTCTAAATTTAAATTAGAATCTTTCCCCACCACATAATTTATTACATCGTTATCATAACCTTTTTGGGGATCCCTCAACATCATTTCGAATTCTGCTATATTATCTCCTCTCTTCTCAAAAAACAACTTCATTCCGTACTTATTCATCTCTGCAATTCTCTGAGAAACTTCAAAACGGTAATAACTTTCATCCGAGACAATTCTTTGTGTACTGCCATCAGAAACCAAGCCTCCCTCAAAAATCCAGCCTCCCTTACCAACCATTTCTCTTTTTAGTTTAGCAATTTGAGTTAATTCTTCTTCTTTAAGTTGGGCTGAATCTGTTATTCCTTTAAAAATTGTCGCAGCCTCACTATTTAATTGATCATCAACTACATCAGATGCATCAGATCCCCATAATTTTAGTAGTTCGAAACCTAACTTATATTTTGGAAAAGCAAATGTACCTACTCCGGCAGCAATATCTTTAATAGTTCTAAAAACAACTTCTTGTCTTTTTTGATCAATATCATTTAGGTTATTAATTATCTCTTCTTTATTTAATGCAGAGGAATTAACTTTAAAATCACTACTATATTCTGGAACAACAACATCAAATCCTTCCATTTTATATCCTGAGGCTTGTCCCATAATACTGAATTTGGTTCTTCCATCTTTATCAAATCTAAATTTAATTTGCTTGATATCTTCCACAGAGGTAGGTGAACCCTTTGGATAAAACGTACCTTTACCATAATTGATAGCATATAGGCCTCTATTGATACCTATAACCTCATTAATAGCATTTTCTCTTTTAAACTCACTCTCCATCAGGCTGTAATCATGTCCCACTTGCTCGTACTTTATAGCCATTCGTCCTTGATGTTCAACTGCTAAAACTTGTCCAAATGTAGTGAATTTATCAAGCCAAGGTTGGCTATCAGATTGCTTCATTTTACCAAATTCATTATAAAAGGCATCCAATTTTTCAGTATCCTTATTATAAACCCAGGTTACTATTCCATCTACCATTAGAAAAACAACCTCATCCCTAACATTTTCCCGATTCACTTGAGAAATTATTGTTTGGTTGTCTCCATAAACAGAATCCAGAGCCCTCGCTTCATCGATATTTTTTACAGTATCTAGGGGATTCATATGCAACCCTTGAGATATCATATTAAACACAGCCTTTGGTGAAAAATTCAGCGTGATTTGTGCCTGACCAACAGTCCCCTTTAAAGCTGAAATGGTCCCAATTACTTGCTGTAAATTTGTGTTAAAGGTATCATGTGCTGCTTGAAAGGGTGTGTGGGTATTAAGACGAGCAGTAGCTGCATCTTCTAATCCATTTGTAGCATTATTTGTGATATTAGAAATATCTATAGACCCTTCACCTAAAGCTGTGGCAGCAGTATCCAATACTGTTTGTAGATTCTTATCAACAGTTAGAACACTATCCTTTTGATCACCTGTTAATTTTGTCCGAACATCACTATTGCCTGACTCACTAGTCCAAGCTTCTTTGCCAAAACCTATACCACTAACAGATGATGAAAAACCTTCAACAATTTTCGCATAATTCCCTAAAGCTTCCGGAATTTGGTCAAATATCTGAGTTTGCAAATCATTCAAGCTTTGTAAAAAAGAACTAATTGCTATACCTTCTGAACCTTCAATTTTATTATTGAACGTTCGAGCAGTATCATTTGTTGCGGTATCTAAAGCTTTTGAAAACTGACTAATAGATTCACTATATTGTTCTATTCCTGGTAGGTCATGTACCTTAATAACATCATCACTCATAACTGATTAATCCTCCTTTGTCATAGCAAGCTCACGACTTACGATGTTCATTCCAATTCGAAACCCAACTGCCTCTGATTTTAAACTCTCAATTTTCGCTTTTAATTTTGTCATCATATCTGTTTTCTGTGCTTCATATTTTGTTGATGTATCAGTTAACAGTTTTTCCTCATTAGTTGCTTCTTCACCATACGGTTTACCTGCCAAATTATAGGTTGCTTTAATTGACTCTTCACTATTTAAAAGATAGGTGATTTCTGTTGAAACAGCCGAAAGATTTTCTAAGATACTTTCTAATTCCGCAATTTTACCATTTACTGTTGATAATTTTTCTTTTAAATCAGCTAACTCAGCTAGTAATGCTGCTTTTCCCATTTTATTCCCTTTCTATATCATTAATGCTTTCATTTTACTTGCTAATCCGTCTGCTACATAGTAGTGCTCTTGCTCTTCTAACTGTGGTTCGCGGATAGGTTTGTTTGTGACAGTTAGAATATTCTGATCCGTCAATCTCATTGAGACAATAGCTTGTTTATAGTTTCTAATTGTCTTAGAAACAACATCTATTTGCTTATACAGCTGGCTGCCACTCATCGAAACAGAAGCGTAGCCAGCTCGCAGTCCTTTTTCCAGAATGTAATTGAGAGAAGTCTGGTCATCAAGACTCAACTCACCAATTAATTCCAGTTGATTAAATAGAACGACAGTTGCTTCATGCTGATTGTTGCGCTTTTCCAAGCGCGCCTTGACATTTTCTTCCATTGCAATAATTCCAGTCTGATATTCCTCTGGACTAGCAAGAATCGTCACACCTTCCATCTCAGGCAAATTATGATACTTCGGCGCCAGCACAATCACCTTCTGCTTGCCTCGCGCAATCTGCTCAGTCAAAGCACTCATCTGCTCTTCCTTATCTGTTAAGTAGAGAAGATTGCCCTTAGAGAGGTTCCAAGTAATTGGTTCAACCGTCTCCATATCCAGTCCTAGTGGTACCAAGCCCTGCTCATAAGCTGCTTGGATACTAGCCCGGCTATAGAAGTCTGCCTCCGTCAGTTCCTCTGGTACCATCGGAATAGCACTTGGGCGTTGTCCAGTCCAAGCTTCTTGGAGAGAGGCGACTTCTTGACGCAGGTTGTTAAGGACCTGCGCATCATTGGCACCCGCAACTGGCAGAGCTAGCTGGATGACATCAACCTCGTCACGCTTCATGAGCGCCCGACCCTTGATGTCTTCCATGGTTGCCGCTAGTGGTGTAGAGCCCACGATCGAGCGGACTTCTCCGAAATCATTCTGCGGCAGACTCAGCTGGTGCTTAAAGTTGGCATAAAACTGCGCCCGAAGGTTGGATTGACGGCCCGCTGTCACCAAGAGGTGAACACCGATGCTGAGACCTTCACGGGAGATCCGCACCAAAAGCTTGAAGAGCTCCGCTTCATAAGCTTCTTCCTTCATGGACTCATAGCTGTCCAGCAGGATGACAATAGCCGGCTCTTGCTGACCGCTAGCCTGACGGTAAAGCTCCAAGGTCCCAACACCGTAGTCGGACAAAAGTTTCTTACGCCGGTTGAGCTCCCGCTCCATGATGCGTACAAACTTGGCAATCTTCTCCACCTGATCGAGAAGCAGGGTATCGGCCACCTGCGGTAATTGGCCCAGCGGTGCCAGACCATTGGTTCCGAAGTCCATCAGGTAGAGGGTGACATCTTTGGGACTGAACTTGCGAGCCAAGTCCATGGCCGCACTTTGCAGGAAGGTTGTCTTCCCCGTACCAGGACTTCCGTAGAGCAGGATATGCCCATCTTTGGACAGATTGACAGAGACAGGCTCTTGCTTCTGTGCCTGTGGGATATCCGCCATTCCCAGAAGGACGGAGACCGGCTTCTTTTGCTCCCAGGCTTCCTGCGGTTGGATAGGTTCCAGCTCTTGCAGGGTCATCCGCTCTTTAAGCGGCGGCAGCCATGGCTGTGGTACCGGTGGGATCTGCTGGCTCTCTGTCAGTACTTGGATCTGACTGACAATAGCCTCCAGCTCTGTCGGTACTTCCTTGATATCCTCGGCTAAGTCAAGACCTGACAGGTCTTGATTGAGCACTTCGTATTGGCCTAGGTCATTGATCAGGTAGATGGTATGGTCTTCAATTCCCATCTCATCCTTATCCGGCTGGTAGTCTGCCCCTGACCAGGCTGACTGGAAGAGTTCATAGACTTCATTATTGCCGACCTGCAGATAGGCCCGTCCGGTCTGGGTGATCTCCGCCGCATCTGGTGTCTTAAGCATTTCCATTGAGTCCGTCCGGTCTGCCACCTTGAGCGCCAGCTTAAAGCGGGAGTTGGACCAGATCTGGTCATCCACCACCCCAGAKGGCTTCTGAGTRGCCAGGATCAAGTGGACCCCRAGGGAACGYCCGACCCGAGCGATRGAKACCAGCTCCTTGATAAAGTCAGGCTGGTTGACCTTGAGCTCTGCGAACTCATCCGAGATGAGGAAGAGATGRGGCAGGGGTTCRGTTGCTTCCCCGTTCTTAAATTTCTTTTGATATTGGTTGATATGATTRACTTCAAACTCTCTGAAGAGMCGCTCCCGACGGTGAATCTCCGCATTGATGGAAGCCARCGCCCGCATGGATTGGGCTCCGTCCAAGTTGGTAATGGTTCCCAAGAGATGGGGCAGGTTCTTGAAGAGGTTGGCCATTCCCCCACCCTTGTAGTCGATGAGGAGAAAAGCCACATCGTGCGGGTGGAAGTTGACGGCCAGACTCAGGATATAGGACTGGATGGTCTCTGACTTACCTGATCCGGTTGTTCCGGCAATCAGCCCGTGCGGTCCGTGAGCTTTTTCATGCAGGTTGAGGTAGACCAAGTCTTCCTTGCCCCGCAGGCCGATAGGCACCGCTAAGCTCTTATAAGGTGCATTCTGTTGCCACTTTTGCAAGACTTGCAGGTCCGAGAAGGTCTCTGCCCCATACATCTCCATAAAGGTTACGGTATCAGGGATTGAGCTCTTGAGATTCTGTAAGTGATTGAGTGGCGCCAAAGTCCGAGCGATCCGCTCCTTGTCATAGCCTTCTGGGAAATGATCCAAGCGGAAGTCAATCTCTCTAAGGATTCCCTCTTCCATGACCAGCTGCCCAGTGTTACGATCCTTGATATTGACAACTGTCTTGATATTCTCAGACAGGGAGCTCATCACATCCTGCACGAAGATCAGTGAGCAACCCAAGTCAGTTATTTTATTTTTTTGAGGAAATAGCAGAGCAGATAAAGGATTCAAGAAATATAGAGTTTTCAAAGTACTAAAAGGAAAATGTCCTTGTTCCATTATACCATATGAGAGATAGGGGTGGGAAAGGGAGTAGAAAAAGAAAGGTCTGAGGCGATTGACCCCAGACCTACTGTCTATAAAATAGATTATTCCTTTTTTCGCTATCCTCATAGAGACTAGGCGCGAACGCTTTTGTCACCATAGCCTTCACGAATCGAAATTCTCCCGCTGCCAGACCAAAAATCGGTGCCAAAGCACGGAAGAAAAAATCCCCCCGCATAAAATAACAAAGCAGACCAGTAATCACAAAGATAACCAAGCCCTGCACCAAAGCCACCAATAATATTTTCTTCATCATTCCCTCGACTTTCTATAGACTATTATAGCATAAG
>NZ_JAHZPA010000011.1 GCF_019929225.1 Streptococcus sanguinis | reverse complement strand
TATTATAAAAATAGCATAAAAATCTAGTTATCCGCATAAAAACTGGACTTATCACACTTTATCAAGGTCAAAACCACTCAATTTACTACTAATTTACTACTTATGAATGAGCTTTGATACGACGATTTATCCTTGAAAAGTGAAGATATAAAGATACTTCCAATAAAATTTGAATATTTAATAGGTAGACACTTCAAAAAATGAGGTGTCTATTTTTTTACCCGATTTTGAAAGGAAGTGAACTTATGAAAACAAAAAATCAAGAATCAAAAGGTCGTTCCCCACTCTTTAAGACCATCAAACATTCATTCAGCCAATAAAAAAGAAAGGATAGGTAAAAATATGGAACTTAAATTTGTGATTCCCAACATGGAAAAAACATTCGGCAATTTAGAATTTGCTGGCGAGGATAAAGTCGTTCAGCGAAGAATCAACGGACGGCTAACTGTCTTATCAAGAAGCTATAATCTCTATTCTGATGTTCAAAGAGCAGATGATATTGTGGTGGTGCTTCCTGCTGAAGCTGGCGAAAAACATTTCGGCTTTGAGGAACGTGTGAAGTTAGTCAATCCACGTATTACCGCAGAGGGCTACAAAATCGGCACTCGTGGTTTTACAAATTACCTTTTACATGCTGACGACATGATAAAAGAATAAAGAAAGAGAGGAAAAATGATGAGATTAGCAAATGGCATTGTATTAGATAAAGACACGACTTTTGGAGAATTGAAATTCTCTGCTCTACGTCGTGAAGTGAGAATCCAAAATGAAGACGGGTCGGTTTCAGATGAAATCAAGGAACGTACCTATGACTTAAAATCCAAAGGACAAGGACGCATGATTCAAGTAAGTATTCCTGCCAGCGTGCCTTTGAAAGAGTTTGATTATAACGCACGGGTGGAACTTATCAATCCCATTGCGGACACCGTTGCTACTGCCACCTATCAAGGAGCAGATGTTGACTGGTATATCAAGGCAGACGATATTGTGCTGACAAAGGATTCTAGTTCATTCAAAGCTCAACCACAAGCAAAGAAAGAACCGACACAAGACAAATAGTCGCTAGGTAGAAAGGAGACTTTTTCGCATGAAACAGCGTGGTAAAAGGATTCGCCCATCTGGTAAAGATTTAGTCTTTCATTTTACGATAGCGTCACTCCTGCCTGTTTTCCTGCTGGTTGTCGGACTGTTTCATGTGAAGACAATCCAGCAGATCAACTGGCAGGATTTTAACCTATCACAAGCAGATAAGATTGACATTCCCTATTTAATTATCAGTTTCAGTGTCGCAATTCTTATCTGCTTGCTGGTAGCGTTTGTATTCAAACGGGTTCGCTATGATACGGTTAAACAACTTTACCACCGTCAAAAACTGGCAAAGATGATACTTGAAAACAAGTGGTATGAATCTGAACAGGTCAAAACAGAGGGTTTCTTTAAAGATAGTGCTGGTCGTACAAAGGAAAAGATAACCTACTTCCCTAAAATGTATTATCGACTTAAAAATGGCTTGATACAGATACGGGTGGAAATCACGCTGGGAAAATATCAAGACCAACTCTTACACTTGGAAAAGAAATTAGAGAGTGGCTTGTACTGTGAGCTGACGGATAAAGAGTTAAAGGATTCCTATGTGGAATATACTTTGCTCTATGACACCATAGCCAGTCGTATTTCTATTGATGAAGTAGAAGCTAAAGATGGTAAACTTCGCTTAATGAAAAACGTATGGTGGGAATATGATAAGCTCCCTCATATGTTGATTGCTGGTGGTACAGGTGGCGGTAAAACTTACTTTATACTGACACTGATTGAAGCCTTGCTTCATACAGATTCAAAACTGTATATTCTTGACCCGAAAAATGCTGATCTTGCGGACTTAGGTTCTGTGATGGCAAATGTCTACTATAGAAAAGAAGACTTGCTTTCTTGCATTGAAACATTCTATGAAGAAATGATGAAACGTAGTGAGGAAATGAAGCAGATGAAGAACTATAAGACTGGCAAAAATTATGCTTACTTAGGTCTCCCGGCACACTTCTTAATCTTTGATGAATACGTCGCTTTCATGGAAATGCTGGGAACAAAAGAAAACACCGCAGTTATGAATAAGCTGAAACAGATTGTCATGTTAGGTCGTCAAGCTGGCTTCTTTCTAATACTGGCTTGTCAACGTCCAGACGCAAAATATTTAGGCGACGGAATCCGTGATCAGTTTAATTTCAGAGTGGCTTTAGGTCGTATGTCTGAAATGGGCTATGGCATGATGTTTGGCAGTGACGTACAAAAGGATTTCTTCTTAAAGCGAATCAAAGGTCGTGGCTATGTTGATGTAGGAACAAGTGTCATATCAGAGTTTTATACTCCCCTTGTACCAAAAGGATATGATTTCTTGGAGGAAATTAAAAAGTTATCCAACAGCAGACAGTCCACGCAGGCGACGTGCGAAGCGGAAGTCGCAGGTGTGGACTGATCTTGCTGGCTGGTGTGGCAATAGCCACGCCAGCACTTAACCCCCCGTATCTAACAGGGGGGTACAAATCGACAGGAAACAGTCAAAAAAACATTAGAAAATCCTTTGGTTACAAGGGATTTACAAAATTTCAGCGTATGTCAAATGGGCTTTAAAAGTTGACATACGCCTTTTTGATTGGAGGGATTTTTACTGAATGAACAAACTTGGTTACAGCATTTAAAAGAAAAACGCTTGGCTTATGGACTATCTCAAAACCGTTTAGCTGTTGCGACTGGTATTACAAGGCAGTATCTAAGCGATATTGAAACAGGAAAAGTCAAGCCATCAGAGGATTTACAGCAGTCCCTTTGGGAAGCTCTGGAACGCTTCAATCCCGACGCTCCCCTTGAAATGCTGTTTGATTATGTAAGAATTCGCTTTCCGACAACAGACGTACAGCAGGTGGTCGAAAACATCTTACAACTGAAACTGTCCTATTTTCTTCATGAGGACTATGGTTTCTATTCTTATTCAGAGCATTATGCTTTAGGCGACATATTCGTCCTTTGCTCCCATGAACTGGACAAAGGAGTTCTGGTGGAATTGAAAGGTCGTGGGTGCAGACAATTTGAAAGCTATCTTCTGGCACAACAAAGAAGCTGGTATGAGTTCTTTATGGACGTTTTGGTGGCTGGCGGTGTGATGAAACGCCTTGACCTTGCCATTAACGATAAGACAGGGATTTTAAATATCCCTGTACTCACTGAAAAGTGCCAACAGGAAGAATGTATCTCCGTCTTCCGCAGTTTTAAAAGCTATCGCAGTGGCGAACTGGTACGCAAAGAGGAAAAGGAATGTATGGGAAACACCCTCTATATCGGTTCATTACAAAGTGAAGTTTATTTCTGTATCTATGAAAAGGACTACGAGCAGTACAAGAAAAATGATATTCCCATTGAAGACGCAGAAGTAAAAAACCGTTTTGAGATTCGATTGAAAAATGAGCGTGCCTATTATGCAGTCCGTGATTTACTCGTCTATGACAATCCAGAGCATACCGCCTTTAAAATTATCAATCGGTATATCCGTTTTGTAGATAAAGACGATTCCAAACCTCGTTCTGATTGGAAACTGAATGAAGAATGGGCTTGGTTTATTGGGAACAATCGTGAACGATTAAAACTAACCACAAAACCAGAGCCTTACTCCTTCCAAAGGACGCTGAACTGGCTATCTCATCAAGTTGCCCCGACCTTAAAGGTTGCGATTAAACTTGATGAAATCAACCAGACGCAGGTTGTAAAAGACATTCTCGACCATGCGAAACTGACAGACCGACACAAGCAGATTTTGAAGCAACAGTCAGTAAAAGAACAGGACGTGATAACAACAAAAAAATAACTCAAATACAAATTCATTGAATATAGAGAGGAGAACATTTTTATGAATTTTGGACAAAACCTTTATAACTGGTTTCTATCAAACGCTCAATCACTGGTGCTTTTAGCAATCGTTGTGATTGGCTTGTATCTTGGCTTCAAGCGTGAGTTTAGCAAACTGATTGGCTTTTTAATTATTGCGATTATTGCGGTTGGCTTAGTCTTCAACGCTGCTGGAGTAAAAGACATTTTACTAGAGCTATTCAATCGCATTATTGGTGCTTAAATAAAACCGTTCTTTTGTGGAATATAAGTGGTTTTCTTATGTTCCGCAAAGGAATGGTACACCAAACGAAGTGCGGTAGGGATTTTTGAATCTCTACAAAGAAAGGACGTGAATATATGGACGATATGCAAGTCTATATTGCGAATTTAGGCAAATACAATGAGGGCGAATTGGTCGGTGCGTGGTTTACCTTTCCCATTGACTTTGAGGAAGTCAAAGAGAAAATCGGCTTGAATGATGAATATGAGGAATACGCCATTCATGACTACGAGTTACCCTTTACGGTTGACGAATACACTTCCATTGGCGAACTCAATCGACTATGGGAAATGGTATCGGAATTACCCGAAGAATTACAATCGGAGCTATCTGCTCTGCTCACTCATTTTTCAAGCATTGAAGAACTAAGCGAACATCAAGAGGATATTATCATTCATTCCGATTGTGATGATATGTATGACGTGGCACGCTACTACATTGAAGAAACGGGTGCTTTAGGCGAAGTACCAGCTAGTCTTCAAAACTATATTGATTATCAAGCCTATGGTCGGGATTTAGACCTTTCAGGAACGTTTATCTCAACCAATCATGGGATTTTTGAAATCGTCTATTAAATCTGTCGGTACATTACTACTGGCAGATTTTCTATTTTACGGGGTGGCTCAATCAGCTACCCCTATTTTTTATGAAAGGATTGATTACATGAAGAAAATACGAAGCTATACCAGTATCTGGTCTGTGGAAAAGGTACTGTATTCTATCAATGATTTTAGACTTCCGTTTCCCATAACCTTTACGCAAATGACATGGTTTGTCGTGTCACTCTTTGCAGTGATGATACTTGGCAACTTGCCCCCTCTTTCCATGATAGAGGGAGCATTTCTCAAATACTTTGGGATTCCTGTGGCTTTCACATGGTTTATGTCTACAAAAACTTTTGATGGTAAAAAGCCTTATGGATTTTTGAAGTCTGTCATTGCTTATGCACTGCGACCAAAGCTGACCTATGCAGGAAAAAAAGTAACGCTTGGCAGAAACCAGCCACAAGAAGCCATTACAGCAGTTAGGAGTGAATTTTATGGCATATCCAATTAAATACATTGAAAACAATCTCGTCTGGAATAAAGACGGGGAATGTTATGCTTACTATGAGCTTGTTCCTTACAATTACTCATTTCTAAGTCCAGAACAGAAAATACAAGTGCATGATTCTTTCAGACAGCTTATCGCACAAAATCGTGATGGCAAAATTCATGCTTTACAAATCAGTACAGAATCCAGCATACGTTCTGCACAAGAGCGTTCCAAAAATGAAGTCACTGGCAAGCTCAAAGCGGTTGCCTATGACAAAATCGACCAACAGACAGACGCTTTAATATCCATGATTGGCGAAAATCAAGTGAACTACCGTTTCTTTATCGGCTTTAAGTTGCTTCTCAACGATCAGGAGTTTTCTATGAAAAGTCTTACCGTTGAAGCAAAAAATGCTTTGTCTGATTTTGTCTATGATGTGAACCATAAGCTGATGGGCGATTTTGTTAGTATGAGTAATGATGAAATCCTGCGTTTTCAGAAGATGGAAAAGCTCTTAGAAAATAAAATCTCTCGTCGTTTCAAAATCCGCAGGTTAGATAAGGACGACTTCGGCTATCTGATTGAACACCTTTACGGACAGACAGGCACTGCCTATGAAGAGTATGAGTACCATCTATCAAAGAAAAAGCTGGATAATGAAACGCTGATTAAATACTATGACTTGATTAAGCCTACTCGCTGTTTGGTGGAAGAAAAACAGCGATATTTGAAAATCCAGCAGGAAGATGAAACCGTCTATGTAGCTTACTTTACCATTAACAGCATTGTCGGAGAACTGGACTTCCCGTCCTCTGAAATCTTCTACTACCAGCAACAGCAATTTACATTCCCGATTGATACGTCAATGAATGTGGAAATTGTAGCGAATCGTAAAGCCCTATCTACTGTCCGCAATAAAAAGAAAGAACTGAAAGACTTGGATAACCACGCTTGGCAAAGTGATAATGAAACCAGCTCCAATGTGGCGGAAGCTCTGGAAAGTGTGAATGAGCTGGAAACCAATTTAGACCAAAGCAAGGAATCTATGTACAAGCTGTCTTATGTGGTAAGGGTATCAGCAAATGATCTTGACGAACTCAAACGTCGTTGTAATGAAGTGAAAGATTTTTATGACGATTTAAGCGTAAAACTGGTACGACCATTTGGGGATATGCTCGGCTTACATGAAGAATTTTTACCTGCCAGCAAGCGTTATATGAATGATTATATTCAATACGTGACCTCTGATTTCCTCGCTGGTTTAGGTTTTGGTGCTACTCAAATGCTGGGGGAAAATGAGGGGATTTATGTTGGCTACAGCTTAGATACTGGACGCAATGTCTATCTGAAACCTGCTCTTGCCAGTCAAGGGGTTAAGGGTTCAGTAACCAATGCGTTAGCGTCGGCTTTTGTTGGTTCGCTGGGTGGTGGTAAATCCTTTGCGAATAACCTTATCGTCTATTATGCGGTGCTTTATGGGGCACAAGCAGTGATTGTAGACCCAAAAGCAGAACGTGGCAGATGGAAAGAAACCTTGCCAGAGATTTCCCATGAAATCAATATCGTCACTCTGACTTCTGATGAGAAAAACAAAGGCTTACTTGACCCTTATGTGATTATGAAAAATCCCAAAGATTCTGAATCACTGGCTATTGATATTCTGACATTCCTTACGGGGATTTCCTCTCGTGATGGGGAACGCTTCCCAATCCTTAGAAAAGCCATTCGTGCAGTAACCAATAGTGAAGTACGAGGGTTGATGAAAGTGATTGAGGAATTACGGGTTGAGAATACGCCACTAAGTACCAGTATAGCCGACCATATCGAAAGTTTTACAGACTATGACTTTGCACATTTATTATTCAGTAATGGTTATGTGGAGCAGTCTATCAGCTTAGAAAAACAACTGAACATTATACAGGTTGCGGACTTGGTACTTCCCGACAAGGAAACTTCCTTTGAGGAATATACCACTATGGAGCTTTTATCCGTTGCTATGCTGATTGTCATTAGTACCTTTGCTTTAGACTTTATCCATACAGACCGAAGCATTTTCAAGATTGTAGATTTAGACGAAGCATGGAGCTTTTTACAGGTAGCACAAGGAAAAACACTATCTATGAAGCTGGTTCGGGCTGGTCGTGCTATGAACGCTGGGGTATATTTCGTGACCCAAAATACAGACGACCTCTTAGATGAAAAACTGAAAAATAACCTCGGCTTAAAATTTGCATTTCGTTCCACTGACCTTAACGAGATTAAAAAGACCTTAGCCTTTTTTGGTGTAGACCCAGAGGACGAAAACAATCAGAAGCGATTGCGTGATTTGGAAAACGGGCAATGCCTTATCAGTGATTTATATGGTCGTGTCGGTGTGATACAGTTCCACCCTGTATTTGAAGAACTGCTCCATGCCTTTGATACCAGACCACCTGTGCGAAAAGAGGTGTAAATGTGAAACCATCAATAGTAAACAGAATAAAATCAAACTGGACGCTGAAACGTCTAGGTAAAGTGGCAATGACAGTGGCTTTCACACTTGTGATTGCCATTTTTCTTTTAGCCATGCTGGGAACGGTGGTTCAAGCTGCGGGCTTGGTAGATGATACGGTCAATGTGGCAAATGAATACAGCCGATACCCACTTGAAAACTATCAACTGGATTTTTATGTGGATAATAGCTGGGGCTGGCTTCCGTGGAACTGGTCGGACGGGATTGGAAAACAGGTCATGTATGGACTATATGCCATTACCAATTTTATTTGGACAATCAGTTTGTATGTTTCCAATGCGACAGGTTACTTAGTACAGGAAGCCTATTCCTTAGACTTCATTTCCGCTACAGCAGATTCCATTGGTAAGAATATGCAGACCTTAGCTGGTGTGAGTGCAAACGGATTTTCAACAGAGGGTTTCTATGTTGGATTCCTCTTACTCTTGATTTTGGTTCTTGGGGTTTATGTTGCCTATACGGGACTGATAAAGAGAGAAACCACAAAGGCAATTCATGCCATTATGAATTTTGTGCTGGTGTTTATCCTATCGGCTTCCTTTATTGCCTACGCTCCCGACTACATTAAAAAAATCAATGACTTTTCATCAGACATCAGTAATGCCAGTTTATCACTTGGCACGAAGATTGTCATGCCCCATTCCGATAGTCAAGGCAAGGACAGCGTGGACTTAATCAGAGATAGCCTGTTTTCCATACAGGTTCAGCAACCGTGGCTACTGCTTCAATACAACAGTTCAGACATTGAAAGTATCGGTATTGACCGTGTGGAAAGCCTGCTCTCCACCAGCCCAGATTCCAACAATGGCGAAGACAGAGAAAAAATTGTTGCGGAAGAAATTGAAGACAGAAGCAATACCAATCTAACCATTACAAAGACCATTAACCGTTTAGGTACAGTCTTCTTCCTATTTGTCTTCAATATTGGGATTTCCATATTTGTATTCCTATTAACAGGAATCATGATTTTCTCGCAGGTACTTTTTATCATCTATGCTATGTTTCTGCCTGTGAGCTTTATTTTAAGCATGATTCCATCATTTGATGGTATGTCAAAACGAGCCATAACAAAGCTCTTTAATACCATTTTGACACGAGCTGGAATCACATTGATTATTACGACAGCATTTAGTATTTCAACCATGCTCTATACCTTATCGGCTGGTTATCCGTTCTTTTTGATTGCTTTTCTACAGATTGTGACCTTTGCAGGAATCTACTTCAAGCTGGGCGATTTAATGAGTATGTTTTCTCTACAGAGTAACGATTCTCAAAGTGTGGGAAGTCGTGTGATGAGAAAACCTCGTATGCTTATGCACGCTCACATGCACCGTCTACAGCGGAAACTTGGACGTTCCATGACTACTCTAGGGGCTGGGTCTGCCATTGTTACAGGTAAAAAAGGACAGTCGGGTTCGGGGAGTTCTGCAAGGACACAAGCAGATCACTCCCGACCAGACGGAAAGGAAAAATCAACACTTGGAAAACGTATCGGTCAAACCATCGGTACAGTAGCTGATACCAAAGACAGAATGGTAGACACTGCTAGTGGTTTGAAAGAACAGGTTAAAGATTTGCCGACCAATGCAAGATATGCAGTATATCAAGGAAAATCCAAAGTAAAAGAGAATGTCCGTGATTTAACCAGTAGTATTTCTCAAACCAAAGCGGACAGAGCCAGTGGACGCAAGGAACAGCAGGAACAAAGGCGAAAAACCATTGCGAAGCGTCGCTCTGAAATGGAACAGGTCAAACAGAAAAAAACAGCCTGCTTCTTCTGTTCATGAAAGACCGACTACAAGACAAGAACAATATCATGATGAACAGACCTCAAAACAGTCTAATATTCAGACTTCATATAAGGAATCTCAACAAGCCAAACAAGAGCGTCCAGCAGTTAAGTCCGATTTTTCAAGTCCAAAAGTGGAACGCCAAGGCAATACCGTTCAAGAAAAAACCGTTCAAAAGCCAGCAACTTCAACCACTACAGCAGATAGAACTTCACAACGTCCAATCACAAAAGAACGTCCGTCTACTGTTCAAAGAGTACCACTACAAAATACAAGAAGTAGACCACCAATCAAAACCGCCACCATTAAGAAAGTCGGTAAGAAACCATGAAGTTGAAAACTTTAGTGATTGGTGGTTCTGGATTATTCTTGATGGTCTTCTCACTGCTTCTGTTTGTTGCCATTTTATTTTCAGATGAACAGGACAGCGGAATTTCCAATATTCATTATGGAGGTGTGAATGTTTCCGCAGAAGTGCTGGCTCATAAGCCTATGGTAGAAAAATATGCCAAAGAATATGGCGTTGAAGAATATGTCAACATACTTCTTGCGATTATACAGGTGGAATCGGGCGGTACTGCGGAAGATGTTATGCAGTCCTCGGAATCCCTCGGTCTTCCACCTAATTCATTGAGTACAGAAGAATCCATTAAGCAAGGTGTGAAGTATTTCAGTGAATTATTAGCCAGTAGCGAAAGGCTCAGTGTAGATTTAGAATCGGTTATCCAGTCCTACAATTATGGTGGTGGTTTCTTAGGGTATGTGGCTAATCGTGGAAATAAATATACCTTTGAACTGGCTCAAAGTTTCTCAAAAGAGTATTCAGGTGGCGAAAAAGTGTCTTACCCCAATCCCATAGCCATACCTATCAATGGGGGCTGGCGATACAACTATGGCAATATGTTTTATGTGCAACTGGTAACGCAGTATCTTGTCACAACAGAGTTTGATGATGATACGGTACAAGCCATCATGGACGAAGCACTGAAATATGAGGGCTGGCGATACGTTTACGGTGGAGCTTCCCCGACTACTTCTTTTGATTGTAGCGGACTGACACAATGGACGTATGGAAAAGCTGGAATTAACTTACCACGAACCGCACAACAGCAATATGATGTGACCCAGCATATCCCACTATCGGAAGCACAAGCTGGCGATTTGGTTTTCTTTCATTCTACCTATAACGCTGGCTCTTATATTACTCATGTTGGGATATACCTTGGCAATAACCGTATGTTTCATGCAGGCGACCCAATCGGTTATGCCGACTTAACAAGCCCCTACTGGCAACAGCATTTAGTGGGAGCAGGACGAATCAAACAATGAGAAAGGAAGATTTAATGATGAAATTTAGAAAAAATCAGAATAAAGAAAAACAGATACCAAAGGAAAAGAAACCTCGTGTCTATAAGGTCAATCCTCATAAAAAGGTTGTGATTGCCTTGTGGGTACTTTTAGGGCTTAGTTTCAGCTTTGCGATATTCAAGCACTTTACAGCTATAGATACTCATACTATTCACGAAACAACTATCATAGAAAAGGAATACGTTGATACTCATCATGTAGAAAATTTTGTAGAGAACTTTGCGAAAGTCTACTATTCATGGGAGCAATCCGATAAGTCCATTGATAATCGAATGGAAAGTCTAAAAGGCTATCTGACAGATGAACTTCAAGCTCTCAATGTTGATACAGTACGCAAAGATATTCCTGTATCGTCTTCTGTAAGAGGATTTCAGATATGGACGGTAGAGCCAACTGGCGACAATGAGTTTAATGTAACCTACAGTGTAGACCAGCTCATTACAGAGGGAGAAAATACAAAGACCGTCCACTCTGCTTATATAGTGAGTGTCTATGTAGATGGTTCTGGAAATATGGTACTGGTTAAGAATCCGACCATTACCAACATACCTAAGAAATCAAGTTATAAACCAAAAGCCATTGAAAGTGAGGGGACGGTTGATTCCATTACAACCAATGAAATCAATGAGTTTTTAACGACGTTCTTCAAGCTCTATCCTACAGCGACAGCCAGTGAACTTTCCTACTATGTGAATGACGGGATATTAAAACCAATCGGAAAAGAGTACATCTTTCAAGAACTGGTAAATCCTATTCACAATCGTAAGGATAATCAAGTCACGGTATCGCTGACAGTGGAGTATATCGACCAGCAGACCAAAGCAACGCAGGTATCTCAATTTGATTTGGTACTTGAAAAGAACGGGAGTAATTGGAAGATTATAGAATAACAAATATTGGTACATTATTACAGCTATTTTGTAATCACGTACTCTCTTTGATAAAAAATTGGAGATTCCTTTACAAATATGCTCTTACGTGCTATTATTTAAGTATCTATTTAAAAGGAGTTAATAAATATGCGGCAAGGTATTCTTAAATAAACTGTCAATTTGATAGTGGGAACAAATAATTGGATGTCCTTTTTTAGGAGGGCTTAGTTTTTTGTACCCAGTTTAAGAATACCTTTATCATGTGATTCTAAAGTATCCGGAGAATATCTGTATGCTTTGTATGCCTATGGTTATGCATAAAAATCCCAGTGATAAGAGTATTTATCACTGGGATTTTTATGCCCTTTTGGGCTTTTGAATGGAGGAAAATCACATGAAAATTATTAATATTGGAGTTTTAGCTCATGTTGATGCGGGAAAAACTACCTTAACAGAAAGCTTATTATATAACAGTGGAGCGATTACAGAATTAGGAAGCGTGGACAGAGGTACAACGAAAACGGATAATACGCTTTTAGAACGTCAGAGAGGAATTACAATTCAGACGGCGATAACCTCTTTTCAGTGGAAAAATACTAAGATAAACATCATAGACACGCCAGGACATATGGATTTTTTAGCAGAAGTATATCGTTCATTATCAGTATTAGATGGGGCAATTCTACTGATTTCTGCAAAAGATGGCGTACAAGCACAAACTCGTATATTGTTTCATGCACTTAGGAAAATAGGTATTCCCACAATCTTTTTTATCAATAAGATTGACCAAAATGGAATTGATTTATCAACGGTTTATCAGGATATTAAAGAGAAACTTTCTGCGGAAATTGTAATCAAACAGAAGGTAGAACTGCATCCTAATATGCGTGTAATGAACTTTACCGAATCTGAACAATGGGATATGGTAATAGAAGGAAATGATTACCTTTTGGAGAAATATACGTCTGGGAAATTATTGGAAGCATTAGAACTCGAACAAGAGGAAAGCATAAGATTTCATAATTGTTCCCTGTTTATCACGGAAGTGCAAAAAACAATATAGGGATTGATAACCTTATAGAAGTGATTACGAATAAATTTTATTCATCAACACATCGAGGTCAGTCTGAACTTTGCGGAAAAGTTTTCAAAATTGAGTATTCGGAAAAAAGACAGCGTCTTGCATATATACGTCTTTATAGTGGCGTACTGCATTTGCGAGATTCGGTTAGAATATCGGAAAAGGAAAAAATAAAAATTACAGAAATGTATACTTCAATAAATGGTGAATTATGTAAAATCGATAAGGCTTATTCCGGGGAAATTGTTATTTTGCAGAATGAGTTTTTGAAGTTAAATAGTGTTCTTGGAGATACAAAGCTATTGCCACAGAGAGAGAGAATTGAAAATCCCCTCCCTCTGCTGCAAACGACTGTTGAACCGAGCAAACCTCAACAAAGGGAAATGTTACTTGATGCACTTTTAGAAATCTCCGACAGTGACCCGCTTCTGCGATATTATGTGGATTCTGCGACACATGAAATCATACTTTCTTTCTTAGGGAAAGTACAAATGGAAGTGACTTGTGCTCTGCTGCAAGAAAAGTATCATGTGGAGATAGAAATAAAAGAGCCTACAGTCATTTATATGGAAAGACCGTTAAAAAAAGCAGAGTATACCATTCACATCGAAGTTCCACCGAATCCTTTCTGGGCTTCCATTGGTCTATCTGTAGCACAGCTTCCATTAGGGAGCGGAGTACAGTATGAGAGCTCGGTTTCTCTTGGATACTTAAATCAATCGTTTCAAAATGCAGTTATGGAGGGGATACGCTATGGCTGTGAACAAGGATTGTATGGTTGGAATGTGACGGACTGTAAAATCTGTTTTAAGTATGGCTTATACTATAGCCCTGTTAGTACCCCAGCAGATTTTCGGATGCTTGCTCCTATTGTATTGGAACAAGTCTTAAAAAAAGCTGGAACAGAATTGTTAGAGCCATATCTTAGTTTTAAAATTTATGCGCCACAGGAATATCTTTCACGAGCATACAACGATGCTCCTAAATATTGTGCGAACATCGTAGACACTCAATTGAAAAATAATGAGGTCATTCTTAGTGGAGAAATCCCTGCTCGGTGTATTCAAGAATATCGTAGTGATTTAACTTTCTACTTTCT
>NZ_JAHZPA010000002.1 GCF_019929225.1 Streptococcus sanguinis | reverse complement strand
TGTGGAAATAAAACACGATTAAAGATAAGGGAAGATACTGAATTAAAAAAATTCCCCCTCTATTGTCCGAAATGCAGACAAGAAAATTTAATTGAAATAAAGCAGTTCAAAGTAACTGTGATTACAGAGCCAGACGCAAAGACGCAGAGCCGATAAAATGAGATTAATACAATCTCATTTTATCGGCTCTTTCCGTTATGTATGGATTCTTTTAATTAGTCTTCGATGTTTCTTGCTTCGTTGATACCGCTGGCTAAAGATTCCATTAAGGATAGTTCTTTGTCTGTAAAGCTATCCAGTAGTTTTTCTACCTGTAATCTTCTGGTGCTTTTCGCCAGATCATTACGAGGTAAGAAGAATTCATCAACGGACACATCAAGTAATGATACAAGGTCATAAAGAACTTGTATGCTAGGGTGTTGCCCCTTATTTTCAATATTAGTTAAATAGCGTGGGTCAATTTCAATTAATGCTCCCACTTGTTCACGAGTCAAACCTCGTTTCATTCGAGCTTCTTTGATTGCTAAACCAAAGGCTCTAAAATCAAATTTATCTTCTTTTTTACGCATAATAGACCACCTCTATACATTTTACTGTTCCTATTAAATTTGAAACAGGTATAGAAAAACGTGTTATATAGTTTGTGAGTTCCTAAGGTTTATATATTAATACAAGCACTACTCAACTCCAATAAAAAAAAGCCGTTGTTTGGTAGTGCTATTTGTGCTGTAAAAACGTAATTCTCACTTTCAAATGGCGGTTCGTTGGAGGTCGAAGTTGCCATGAGATATATTACATACAATCTTATTCCTGTTACTGGGTTCTTATCAAAAAAAGTTATCCACCAGCAATAGATAAATACGTCTATCGATGTGGTTTTATACATCATATAGCAAGAACAATTAAAGCATATAAACAGATAAATCAATCTGTCTATGTGCTTTTTTTGTATCTATGGATAATTTTTAAAGTTTTTTCAATTCTTAATGCAACAAATCCCCCTTTCACATTGGGAGTAAGAGTGAAAGGAGATAAAAGAGCAAAGCTCACTTCCTTTCAAAAGAAAGGGGGTGAGAAACATGAAACCATCTTCTTTTCAAGAGAGAATTGAACATCAGTTTGATTTTATCTGTATGCGAGCTATGGACGATGAGCGGAAGAATTATTTCCTTTATCTTTCAAGGCTGGCAAAGCGTGAAGTGTCCTTTTCGGATATTGGCGAATATCTCGTCAACCAATTTGCGACGACAGACAGCTATTCATCTGATTTTCAAATTTTTACGCTCACTGATGTTTCGGTTGGTATCGAAAATGATTTGTTGAGTGAAGCACTAAAAGAATTGCCAGACAAGAAGCGTGAAATCCTACTGCTGTTCTATTTTATGGACATGAGCGATTCAGAAATAGCGGATTTACTGAAATTGAACCGCTCTACTGTCTATCGGCATAGAATGAGCGGACTAGCCTTAATCAAGAAGTTTATGGAGGAGGAAAACGAAGAATGAGAAAAGAATATTCCAGAATTCCATTCCCATTGATTGTAAAGGCTTGTGATGGCGATACAGAAGCGATTAACCAGATTCTACATTATTACAGAGGGTACATTGCTAAACGCTCTCTACGGTTGATGAAAGATGAATATGGCAATCAAAGTATGGTCGTTGATGAGGTCTTACGTGGACGAATGGAAACCAGGTTGATTACAAAAATCCTGTCATTTGAGATTGAGTAGCACCGATTTATCTCTCTTTTCGTGGAAGTGCGGACGAGCTTTCCATACTTCCCGATTGGGGAGGTTTGTTATTCCATCAAAGCATATTGTCTTTCAGTATGTTTTGATAGGCTGACAAGCCATCTGTTCTTTGAAAACTGAATAACAGCAGTCGAATACATTTCGATAAGAAAAGAGCCAACGGAGCTGACCGCCATGACCTGCCCTGTAAAGATAGCGAGCGATTCATGTCAGTGATCCGAGAAGTAATCTTTAGCAGGATTGCCAGCGAAGACATTCTTATCGTAATAATGATACTCCTGTATCGTCATAGTCCGAGCGTTAAAAGCGTCGCAGGCAATGAGTACAGTTGGACGAGAACCGTGCAAGGGTGGAACTCCCGTGAGCTTTGCTAAAGCTGTTCGATTGCTTGTAAAACTACTTTTATGAAATCTAACGTGTGATTGGGAAAGGAGGATTTTATGAAGCAGACAGATATTCCTATCTGGGAGCGTTATACCCTGACCATTGAAGAAGCGTCTAAGTATTTCCGTATTGGCGAAAATAAGCTCCGTCGTTTGGCAGATGAAAATAAAAATGCTGATTGGCTGATTATGAATGGCAATCGTATTCAGATAAAGCGAAAACAGTTTGAAAAAATTATTGATAAATTGGACGCAATCTAGCGTCGCCAAAGGGTCTTGGATATGATAAAATAGCATTAAGTCGTATCAAGGCTCTTTCCATTTTGGAAAGGAGCGAAAGCCATGTCAGAGAAAAGACGTGACAATAAAGGTCGCATTTTAAAGACTGGGGAGAGCCAACGAAAAGACGGAAGATACTTATATAAATATGTAGATTCATTTGGAGAACCGCAATTTATCTACTCATGGAAACTGGTGGCTACAGACAGAGTACCAGCAGGAAAGCGTGATTGTGTTCCTCTTCGGGAAAAAGTTGCGGAGCTACTGAAAGACATTCATGATGGCATTGATGTTGTAGGAAAGAAAATGACACTTTGTCAGCTTTACGCAAAGCAGAATGCTCAAAGACCCAATGTGAAGAAAGGCACGCAAACTGGACGGAAATATCTGATGGATATTTTGACAAATGACAAGTTAGGTGCAAGGAGCATAGACAGCATTAAACCGTCTGACGCTAAAGAATGGGCGATTAGAATGAGTGAAGATGGATATGCTTATCAAACCATCAATAACTATAAGCGTTCTTTAAGGGCTTCATTCTATATTGCGATTGAAGACGATTGTGTTCGGAAGAATCCCTTTGACTTCCAGCTAAATACCGTCATTGATGATGATACTGTTCCTAAAGTCGCATTGACAACGGAGCAGGAAGAAAAGCTGTTATCCTTTGCGAAAGCTGATAAGACCTACAGCAAGAATTATGATGAAATCCTGATACTCTTAAAAACGGGTCTTCGTATTTCAGAGTTTGGCGGTCTGACACTTCCAGATTTGGATTTTGAAAATCGTCTTGTCAAGGTAGACCATCAGTTACTACGAGATACTGAAAATGGATACTACATTGAAACTCCCAAGACTAAAAGTGGCGAACGACAAGTTCCTATGGTTGAAGAAGCCTATCAAGCGTTTCAGCGAGTGCTGGCGAATCGGAAGAACCGTAAATGTGTTGTGATTGATGGTTATAGTAATTTCCTTTTTCTCAATGGGAAAGACTATCCTAAAGTGGCAAGTGATTACAATGGTATGTTGAAAAACCTTGTCAAGAAATACAATAAATATCATGAGGATAAGCTACCCCATATCACTCCACACATTTTGCGTCATACGTTCTGCACTAACTATGCAAATGCAGGAATGAACCCAAAAGCATTGCAGTACATTATGGGGCATGCGAATATAAACATGACGCTGAACTATTACGCACATGCTACATTCGATTCTGCTATGGCAGAGATGAACCGCTTGGAAAAAAAGAAACAGCAGGAACGTCTTGTTGCTTAGTAGTACAGATGAATTTACTACTAATTTACCACTTCTGACAGTCAATTCATGAGGAAATATATAAGGAAACGTGAAGTATCTTCCAACAGTAAAAATACTCGAAAGCACATAGAATAAGGCTTTACGAGCATTTAAGAAAATATAAAAAGATAATTAGAAATTTATACTTTGTTTAAAGAAAAAAGAGCAAAATGATTATTTGCTCTTGATTTTTCTACGATTATGGATGGCTGACAATCAACTGCAAATCTCCAGCTAAGGTCCATTCTTTGACATCACTAGGCAGGATGAAATGCTCTCCTTTTTCGATTTGGTAGACAGCTCCATCAACTTCTAGCCCACCGACACCTTCCAAGACACTGACCAAGCTATAGTCTGCTGTCTTTTTAAAATTAACCGAACCAGCGATATCCCACTTGTAAACAGCAAAGAAGTCATTGGCCACCAAAAGAGTAGAAGTCAAACTATCTGCCTGAATGGTAACAGGACGGCTATTGGCTGGCTCACCGATAGTTAAAACATCAATCGACTGCTCTAAATGCAGCTCGCGAAGATTACCAGCATCGTCCTTGCGATCAAAGTCATAGACACGATAGGTTGTGTCACTGGACTGCTGAGTTTCTAAAATCAGAATACCTGATCCAATGGCATGCATGGTGCCGCTTGGCACATAGAAGAAGTCACCAGCTTTGACTGGGATTTTCGTCAGGAGATGGTCCCAGTCCTTGCTCTCAATCTGCTGGCGCAGCTCTTCCTTGCTCCTGGCATTGTGACCATAGATAATCTCTGCTCCTTCGTCTGCAGCAATGACATACCAGCATTCAGTCTTACCAAGCTCCCCTTCGTGCTCTAGTCCATAAGCATCATCAGGATGGACCTGAACACTGAGCCAGTCATTGGCATCTAAAATCTTGGTCAAAAGCGGAAAGACTGGCTCTGGGCGATTGCCAAAAAGCTCACGGTGCTTGGCATAGAGAACATCTAACTTCTGGCCGGCAAATCGCCCGTTCTTGACGGTTGACACACCATTAGGATGAGCCGAGATAGCCCAGTACTCTCCTACATGGTCGCTGGGAATCTCATAGCCAAAAACATCGCGCAGCTTGGTCCCGCCCCAAATCTTCTCCTGCATCACAGACTGTAGAAATAATGGTTCTGACATAGTTTTCTCCTTAAATATTTTTTAGATCCAGCAAGGAATAATCCTTGGTGTCGAAACAGTTGTTACTGCTTTCATTATAATATAGCTGGAAGTCCTTTGTCTACTCTCTGCTGAAATCAAGCCTTTTATAATAAAAAGAGTAAAGATCCCCAGCAAATGCCGCAAAGATAACCGACCAGCACATCCTTTGGATAGTGCACGCCGCCAATCACGCGCACTACGGCCAGCCCTGCTGAAAGTAAGAGGCAGATAAGCCCCGGCAGCCAGAAAAAGTAGAGCAAGCCCATGGAAATCACTGTCGCCGAAAAGACATGGCGGCTGGGCATGGATTTACCTGATGTATCCTTGGCCAGCAAGGGCTGAATAGCCCATTTCTCGTAAGGGCGTGCTTGATTCAGCCGTTTACGAATAGCTGACAACAGACCAAATCCAATCGCTGGTAAGAAGAAAAAAGTAAGCAACCCTTTCCAACCTTCCGTCAGAAAGGCACTGATTAGAACGAGACCATAAACGATAGGTATGAAGAGGGTCATTCCCCGATTGAAGTAAGCCAACCCTTTCAGCCACTGAGGGCGACTGCGAAAAGGAGTTGTTAATTGTTGATAAAAAATCGTGTAGTCTTTCATACTTGCTTACCCTGCTTTTCTAAAAGTTGGACTCTCATACTTCCTCTACTATAGCATATTTCTAGACAATATGGTAGATAGATAGCGAAAGAGACTGAGGCCCAGGCCCCAATCTCTTAGTGTTCATGTTTTCTGAAGAATATTATTTCTCCAAGTTCCAGATTTCCTTGGCATATTGCTCAATGGTATCGTCTGAGGTAAACTTATCAGATGTAGCGATATTAATCAAGCTCATGCGGGCCCATTTTTCTTTGTCACGATAGAGAGCATCAATCTTCTCTTGAGCTTCTATATAGGCATGAAAGTCTTCCAAGAGGAAGTATTCGTCATTGTGGGTGATGAGGGCTTCGTAGATTTCAGATCCTTCTTCACGGACGTTTGGAATGGTGCCGTTGACAAAGGTATCGACCACTCGGCGAATATCTGGATTGCTTTCATAGACACCGCGTGAGTAGTAATCGTGGCGGGCATAGTGCTCGTAAACTTGGTCCTTGTCCATCCCGAAAATAACAATGTTGTCGTCACCGACCTCGTCCTTGATTTCGATATTGGCTCCGTCCAGAGTAGCCAAGGTAATGGCACCTGTCATCATGAACTTCATGTTGGAAGTACCAGAAGCTTCCTTGGAAGCCAGAGAAATCTGCTCTGATACATCCGCAGCTGGAATGATGAGCTCAGCCAGGCTGACCCGGTAGTTTTCTAGGAAAACAACCTTGAGTTTACCTTGCAGACTTTCATCCTTGTTGACCAGATTAGCCACTTCATTGATCAGCTTAATGACCGACTTGGCAAAGTGGTAGCCTGGAGCAGCCTTGGCACCGAAGATAAAGACGCGCGGTACCATATCCTTGTCAGGATTGTCCTTGAGGTCCCAGTAGAGCTTGATGATATGAAGCAGGTTGAGTAGCTGACGCTTGTAGGCATGGAGGCGTTTCACCTGGACATCAAAGATGGCTTCTGTAGAAACTTCCACTCCTGTTGATTCCTTGATGAAGTCAGCCAGACGAGCCTTAGCTTCTTGCTTCACTCGATAAAAATCGCCCAGCACTTGCGGATCATCCTTGAATTCCAAAAGCTTACGCAGCTCATGGATATCACTTCTCCAGCCCTTACCAATCAGCTTATCAATCTCAGCTGACAGAGGCTGGTCCGCAATTTGCAGCCAGCGGCGCTGGATAATCCCGTTGGTTTTGTTATTAAACTTCTCTGGGTAAATGCTGTAGAAATCACGCAAGGTGTCTTCTTTGAGCAGTTCTGTATGGAGTTTAGCAACACCATTGATTGAATGACCGCCAATGATAGCCAAGTGGGCCATGTGGATTTGATTGTCCTTGACGATCCGAGTGTTTTCGATGACTTGCGGATCAAGGCTGCGTCCAGCCATTTCAGCTACATAGCGGTTGTCGATTTCTAGGATAATCTGATAAACCCGCGGCAGGACATTCTTAAAAAGCTCTGCATCCCATTTTTCCAAGGCCTCAGACAGAATGGTATGGTTGGTATAGCTCATGGTTTTAACCGTAGCATTCCAAGCATCTGCCCATTCCAGGTCGTACTCATCCACCAAGAGACGCATAAACTCAGCCGGTGCAACAGCTGGGTGAGTATCGTTAATATGGACAGAGACCTTCTCATGAATATCTTTGAGCGGACGACCTTGCTTGAGGTAGGATTTGATAATGGTCTGCAGACCTGCACTGGTCATGAAGTATTCCTGGATCAGGCGCAGCTCTTTTCCTTCGTAGCTAGAGTCGTCTGGATAGAGAATGGCAGTGATGTCTTGCACCCGGCGACGAGCCTCAATGGTCGGATAGTCCAGTTCATGCTCCTCTGGAATTTCAACATCCCAAAGCCGGAGATTATTGACATTATCATTGCCAAAGCCAATCTGCGGCACATCGTAAGGAACGGCCCGCAAGGTTTTAGAATTCTCATAAAGTGGCACAATCCGGCCCTTTTCATTAGCATGGAGGGAAACATTTCCGAAGATTTTAACATCAACAATATCATGGTCCTTACGGGTCTCCCAGACATTGCCTAGACTGCCAAACCAAGCATCAGGAATTTCTACCTGATAGCCATCTACGATGCGTTGCTTAAAGAGGCCATAGCGATAGCGAATCCCATTTCCAAATCCTGGATAGCCAGTGGTTGCCAGCGAGTCCATGAAGGCAGCCGCCAAGCGACCCAGACCGCCATTGCCCAAGGCCATGTCATACTCAGCATTCTTGACATCTTCAAAGTCAACGCCCAAATCGGCAAAGCCTTCCTTAACCGTATCAAGGATACCTAAGTTGAGCAGATTTGTTTCCAGCATGCGTCCTGGAAGAAACTCGATAGAAAAGTAATAAGCTGTCTTTTGCTGCTGCTCAATCAACTGATTGCGGCGCTCTAGCCACAGGGGCGTGATATACTTGCGGACAGTGCTGGCCAGAGCTTGAAAAAGCTCCACTGAAGTCGCATCAGCAACCTTAATCAGCTGTCTTTCATGTAGAATATCCTTAAAATCTCTAATAAAACGTTCTTTTGTCAGTTCCATGGTGGGTGGTTATCTCCCTTTCTTAATAGCGGGAAACAGTTTTTAAACGCAGGAATACTTTTTTCAATCAAGATGGGAAGCACTCGCTTCAGCCACAAGCTGAAAACAGGGCTCCAACACAGTATGATAATATATAAAAATGTAAGTCTCACGGAAATCCTCCCTTGTCCCATGGGCAAGAGAGGATTTGCTTATACTGATTCCGAAGTAAATGTTATAGGAGTGATTGATATAAATCACTGTAAGCCTTGCTGGCTGTATCCCAAGAGAAGTCTCTCTCCATCGCCTGCTCTTGCAGAGATTTCCAAGCTTCCTTGTCATCGGCATAAAGCTTGATCGCTTCCTTGAAGGTCCAAGTCAGCCAGTAGCCAGAAAAGTTATTGAAGCTAAAGCCCGTTCCCTGTCCTGTATAGATATTGTAAGGCTCGACGGTATCACGCAGACCGCCCACTTCATGCACCAAAGGCAAGGTTCCGTAGCGCATGGCCATCATTTGTGACAGGCCACAAGGTTCGAAGCGGCTTGGCATGAGGAAAATATCGCTGGCAGCGTAGATTTCCTGAGCCAAGGTTACATCAAAGAGAATATTAGCTGAAAGCTTATCAGGATAGGCATGACCAAACCAAGCGAAAGCCTGCTCAAAAGCTGGATCCCCTGTTCCCAAGAGGATAACCTGCACATCTTCCTGGAGGAGATTATGCAGCTCTTCCACTACCAAATCAAAGCCTTTCTGACGCGTCAGGCGGGAAACAATTCCAACAACAGGCACATCATCACGCACAGGCAGACCAACTCTCTCTTGCAAAGCCCGCTTGTTTTCTAGTTTACCAGATAAGTCAGATTTGTTAAAGTGATGGGCTAATAGCGGATCCGTTTCTGGATTATAGATATCTGTATCTATACCGTTGACAATTCCGACCAGCTTACCAGACTCCATCCGCAGGATTTGATCCAAATTGCAACCAAATTCTGGTGTACGGATTTCACCTGCATAGCTTGGTGATACAGTCGTCACTCGGTCTGCATATAGAATACCAGCCTTCATCCAGTTGAGACAGTCATTCCAACGCAGGGTTCCGTCTGCATAGCGCTCATAGCCCACTCCAAACAGTTCCCAAAGCATGCTGTCAGGGAATTGACCTTGGAACTCCAGATTATGGATGGTCAAGACAGTCTTGATATTCTGATATGCTTGAATCCAATGGTATTTTTCCTTAACCAAGAAAGGAATCATAGCTGTATGATAATCGTGAACATGCAGAACATCCGGAATGAAATCAATCCGCTCCATCAGCTCTACTGCTGCTAACTGGAAGTATGCAAAGCGCTCACCATCATCAAAATCCCCGTAAACATGGCCGCGGAAGAAATAATTCTGATTGTCAATAAAATAGAAGGACACACCGTTCAAGACCAGTCGCTTGACCCCAACATACTGGCGGCGCCAGCCAACGCTGACTTCAAAATAGAAAAGGTCTTCCACTTGGTCGCCAAATTTGGCATCAGTCATGTCATAGTAAGGCAGAATGACACCAACTTCATGGCCAGCCTTAACCAGTGATTTGGGGAGAGCGCCGATAACGTCTCCCAAACCACCTGTCTTAGAAAATGGGGCTCCTTCTGCTGCTGCAAATAAAATCTTCATCAAATTATGTCCTCTGTAACTTTTTGGCCCTTCTTGACTACAATTGGGTCTTCTGCAGTTCCGCGAATCACCACTCCTTCGCCAATTTCAACACCCTTGTCCACAATCGCGTACTCGACAGTTGCATTTTCTCCAACTTTCACTCGAGGGAAGAGAACACTGTGTTTGACACTGCTTCCAGTCTTAATCTTGGTATTCCGTGAAATCACAGAATTGATGACCTCACCTTCCACAATACTTCCTGACGCAAACTGGGAGCGAGATACTTTTGAAGACTCAGCATAGTAAGTTGGCTCTTCATTCTTAACCTTGGTGTAAATCTTTTGGTTCGGACTGAAGAGAGAGTAAAATTTCTTACTTTCAAGCATATCGATATTAGATCTGTAGTAGGTCTCTACAGAATAGATATTTGCCAGATAGCCTGTATATTCGTAGGCAAATGCCCCTTCCTGAGTTGCTAAATCACGCAGGACATAGCGCAGCTTTTGCGGATGCTCTTTCTTAGCTTCTTCTTCCAGCTTTTCAATCAGCCATGGAGTATCCACCACAAAGATGTCTGTAGACATATTGAAGAGCTCAGCATCTTCTCGGCCATCAAAGAGTTTATGCCCTCTGACATGGTCTGTTTCGTCAATATCTAGGACAGCATTCACATCCGAAATATTTTCCTTATGCAATTTCTTATAGACAACTGTGATTGGCTGTTCTGTTGTATTGTGCAAATGGAAAACTTGATTGAGGTCAATATTAACCAAGACATCGCAGTTAAGAGCGACCGTTTGGTTGGAACCAGAACGTTTCAGGTAGGTCAAAAGCTGCTTATAGTATTCCTCACCGACTGTAGAGCTTTCTACACGGGTATTGTAAATTCCCAAGTAATAGTGGCTGAGCAAGGTAGACAGACCCCACTCACGGCCAGAACGAATATGGTCAAAGACAGAGCTGATATTGTCCTGTTGGAAGATACCAAAGACACTGCGGATACCAGCATTGGCAAGACTTGAAAGCGGGAAGTCAATCAAGCGGTATTTCCCACCGAATGGCAAGCTGGCTACTGGACGATGATTTGTCAGAGTTGACATATCATGGAAGCCGACTGTGTTTCCTAAAATTGCTGAGTATTTATCAATCTTCATCTTTTGGTACCCCCACTTTCTCGTTGTATCCGACAACATATACTTCCTCTGTGCCATCAATCTCTACACCATCAGAGATGATAGCACCTTCGCCGATAATGGCCCGCTTGATCTTAGCGTCTTTGCCAATAACAGCTCCACTCATGATGACAGAGTCTTCAATGACTGCGCCCTTTTTGACTTGAGCACCAGTAGAAAGAATAGAGTGTTTTACTGTACCGTCAACGAAACATCCATCAACGACCAGCGAGTCTTCCACATGGGAATTTTCACTGATGAAGTTTGGCGGAGAAATCAAGTTGCGAGAATAAATCTTCCAGCGACGATTGCGGCTATCTAGAGCATTTTCTGGGCTGATGTATTCCATGTTGGCTTCCCAGAGAGACTCTACTGTACCAACATCTTTCCAATAGCCTGCAAAGTCATAAGCATAAACGCTTTCGCCAGATTCTAGGTAGTTAGGGATAACATTCTTACCAAAGTCAGACATATCCACATTGCTCTTTTCAGCAGCTACCAGCATATTGCGCAGACGCTGCCAGTCAAAGATATAAATCCCCATAGAAGCCTTGGTTGACTTAGGATGTTCTGGTTTTTCTTCAAATTCAACAATCCGATTATTAGCATCTGTATTCATAATACCAAAACGGCTGGCTTCTTTGAGAGGCACATCCAGAACGGCTACTGTCAAGCTGGCATTGTTGTCCTTGTGAGATTGAAGCATGTCATCATAGTCCATCTTGTAGATATGGTCCCCAGACAAAATCAGGACATATTCAGGATTGATGCTGTCAATATAGTCGATATTTTGATAAATCGCATGGCTGGTACCTTCAAACCAACGATTTCCTTCGCTCGCAGAATAAGGCTGAAGAATGGACACGCCTGAGTTAATACCATCGAGCCCCCAGCTAGAACCATTTCCGATATGACTGTTCAGAGCTAGTGGTTGGTATTGAGTAATGACACCGACATTGTGAATACCGGAGTTGGCACAGTTAGACAAGGCGAAGTCAATAATACGATAGCGGCCGCCAAACTGTACCGCTGGTTTTGCGATACTCTGTGTGAGCTTTCCAAGACGAGTTCCTTGCCCGCCAGCAAGAATCAAAGCTAGCATTTCATTCTTCATAGACTATTACTCCTTTGTGGAATCTTTTTTAACATTTTTTCGAGCAATCCGACGCTTGATCTTCCAGATGCTGGCTCCAAGAGCTGGCAGCGTAAAGGTCAAGGTCTGTGGATAATCTTTCCAAAGTCCTTCTTGAGACTGAACTGTTTCGTTATGTTCCTTCCAAACACCTCCCCATTCTTCTAATTCAGTGTTCCATACTTCTTCATAAATGGCTTCCACTGGAACACCAATGGTAAAGTTCTTCCGCTCTACCGGCGCCATATTGAATACACAAACTAACATATCTCCTTTTTCTGTCTTACGGATAAAGGAGAGGACACTTTGATCAGTGTTATCCGCATCAATGATTTCGATGCCATCGTAGCTCAGATCAATCTCCCAAAGCGGACGATTGTCTTTATAGAAGGCATTGAGTGCAGCAGTAAAGCCCTGCATCTTCTTGTTCATCTGATCGTCCAGATTCGACCATTCTAGTTGCTCTTCTGACTTCCATTCTAGGAACTGACCGAACTCCGAACCCATAAAGAGCAATTTCTTGCCTGGATGGCAAATCTGATAGGTCAGCAAGTTGCGGAGCCCTGCGAATTGATTGTAACGGTCACCCCACATCTTGTGCATAAGACTCTTCTTGCCATGAACCACTTCATCATGCGAGAATGGCAGGAGGAAGTTTTCAGAGAAAGCGTACATAAAGCTAAAGGTCACTAGATTAAAATCGTACTTACGATAAATCGGATCTTCTTCGTAGAAGCGAAGGATATCATTCATCCAGCCCATATTCCACTTGTAGTCAAATCCAAGACCACCCAGCTCTCTCATACCAGTAATCTTGGTCTCTGAGGAGCTTTCCTCTGCAATCATCATGACATCAGGATGGGCTAGCTTAATGACCGTATTGAGGCGTTGCAGGAAGTAATAACCTTCATAGTTGCGATTGCCTCCATCTTTATTTGGCTGCCATGGGCCGCTGTCATAGTCCAGATAGAGCATATTGCTGACAGCATCAACTCGAATCCCGTCCAGATGATAAAAATCAATCCAGAATTTAATGCTGGAAATCAAGAAAGACTGAACTTGATTTTTACCTAAATCAAAGTTGAGAGCACCCCAGCCATAGTTATGAGCCCGATCGTGATCCTGATACTCGAAAGTCGGTGTCCCGTCATAGTAGGCCAGAGCATCATCATTAATAGTAAAGTGACCTGGTACCCAGTCCACAATGACACCGATATTGTTTAAGTGGCATTCTTCGACGAAGTCCTGAAACTCCTCAGGTGTACCATAGGTATGCTCAAAGGCAAAGTAGCCCATGAGCTGATAGCCCCAGCTAAGTCCCAGCGGGTGAGCCATAAGCGGCATGAATTCCACATGCGTGTAGTTCATCTCCACCAGATACGGAATCAAGTCTTCTTTTAACTGGGCAAAGCTATAAGGACTGCCGTCTTCATTGCGTTTCCACGAACCAGCATGCACTTCATAGATATTGACCGGCCGAGAGAAGAAGCCCCAGCGCTTCCGGCGTGCCAGCCAAAGACCGTCTTTCCACTTCTTCTCAGGAATAGTGCGAATAACTGCTCCCGTGCCCGGACGCTCTTCCAGATAGATAGCCAGCGGATCAATTTTCAAAATTTCCTGACCACTGCTGCGCTTGATATTGTACTTGTAAATATCTCCTTCCTTAGGCAGCTCCGTGAAGACTTCCCAAACGCCCGCTTCATTTCGGACCATTGGAATCTGCTCTTCATACCAATTGGTGAAATCTCCAATCAAATGTACACTCTGAGCATTAGGCGCCCAAACACGGAATGAGTAGCCAGACTTGCCGTCCACTTCTTCCTGATGCGCACCTAGATAATGCTGCAAATGAAAGTTTTCACCTGTTGTAAAGGTTCTTAATGCTTCGTTCTTATCCATGCAATCACCTTTCTATTTGTAAGCGTTTTCTATAATACTATTCTACATTATTTTTATCTCTTTTTCAAGTAAATTTCAAATATCCTTACGGAAAATCACTAAAACCGAACATTAGCTAAAATTAGTAATAAATGAGAGAGAAAACACTGCATTTTGTGCCTCTAAGTATGTTTTTATTCCTTTTTCGCTAAATATAGAGCTGTCCAAAACAAGAAAAAGATGAAAATTTTCATAAAGATATAGACCAATATGTAAATTTACATTTTAAAATAATAAGCAATTAAACATATAAATGCTTGATTCTTTTCAAATGATTCGATAATCTTGTTCAATTTACAAGTTCATCAAGGTAAGAAAAAAGGCCGCACAAAGCCGCCTTTCTCATTATTTCACATCAAACACGATGGATTTCACTTGTGTCATCGCTTCGATACTGTAACGAATCCCTTGCACTCCTGCTCCAGATCCCTTAACTCCAAGGAATGGGAAGTTATCTGGACCACGTTGGGTCTTATTATTGATATGTACAGTACCCACTTCCAGTTTCTCAGCAATTTCAAATGCTTTCGGGAAATCATTTGTAAAGACTGAAGACTGAAGACCAAACTCTGACTGGTTACAGATCTGAATAGCCTCTTCAACGGAAGTCACACGAATAATCGGAAGAACAGGACCAAATGGCTCTTCCCAAGCTAATTTCATATCCAGTGTCACATGGTCAAACAAGGCAGGCCAGATGAGATTTGCTTCACGTTTGATTTCTGTCAAGGCTGACGCTCCCTTTTCTTGAGCATCTTCAATCAAGCCCCAGATGAAATCTGCTGATGCGTTATCAATGACTGGTGTGATATCCGCATTATCAAAGGGATTACCAACCGTCAACTTCTCTACCTCTGCCTGAAGCAGCGCCGCTAATTTATCCGCTACGCTCTCCATGACAATGACACGTTTAATAGCCGTACAGCGCTGACCGGAATAACTGTATGCCCCGCCAACAATCTGCTTAGCTGCATGCTCCAAGTCAGCATCTTCCAGCACAACTGCAGCATCCTTACCACCCAATTCTAACATAATTGGACGCATACCAGCTAACTTACCGATGCGCTCACCGATTGGGGTGGAACCAGTAAAGTTAATGTAGTTTACTTCCTTATGCTCAATGATGTAATCCCCGATTTCTGAACCACGTCCTGTGATGGTATTGAAAACTCCAGCAGGCAGACCAGCCTCAGCAAAAGCTTGAGCCAGGACCAGACCAGAAATTGAACCTTGAGTAGGTGGCTTAAACATCACGACGTTTCCGCCGATAAGGGCAGGAGCAATTTTGGAACCAGACAGGTTGACTGGGTAGTTAAATGGCGCAATGGCCAGTACAACTCCTACAGGCTCACGACGAACCACAGCCAATTTTTTCTTGCTGGCAGCTTCAAAGCCGCCACCTTCCATAACCTGACCGTGAATACGAATGCCTTCTTCAGCCGCATAGCGAATCAAGTCTGCTGTCCGGACTACCTCTCCGACTGCCGCTTTGATACCCTTGGCAACTTCTTTTGCAAGAATTTCACCGATCTTCTCCTGATCGCGCTCCAAAATATCCGCAACCTTATGCAAATAAGATGCACGTTCAACTGCTGAAAGAGCTCGCCAAGCTGGCAAAGCCGCACGAGCGCTTGCCATCGCATAGTCAACCTCTGCCTGAGTCATGGCAGGCACAGTTCCTAAAATCTCATTGTTGATAGGAGATGAGATGGTAATTTCATTTTCAGAAACTTTCCACTCTCCATTTATATAGTTTTTATATTGTGTCACGTGTCCCCTCCAAAATGTTATTAAATATTATTTTACCAAATTTTCTGAAAATTTCAACCAAAAGTTATAAATTTAAAGAATTTTTTCACAATTAAGATAGATTGTCTAAGTTTGTTCATATTATATCTGATTATTTCTATTTTCTTTGATTTCAACTTTCTTCACAAACTTCACTATGCCCCTGAAGAAAACAAAAAAGACCAGGAAAATCTCCCTGATCTTAATTTTTCAGATTAATCGAAGTCCAGATATTCTTTTTCAAGCTCAAGAACTTCTTCCATCGTTGCACATTCAGTCAGTGCACGCTGAGCCAGTTCTTCCATCTTCTTCGTATCCAGCTTCTTCATGAGGCTACGAGTCCGAAGGACAGAAGTCGCACTCATAGAGAATTCATCCAAGCCCATACCTACGAGCAATGGCACCGCAGTTTGGTCGCCGGCCATTTCTCCACACATACCTGCCCATTTACCTTCAGCATGAGCTGCCTTGATAACATTGTTGATCAAGCGAAGGATAGATGGGTTGTAAGGTTGATAGAGGTAAGAGACTTGCTCATTCATCCGGTCAGCAGCCATAGTGTACTGGATCAAGTCGTTAGTACCGATAGAGAAGAAGTCTACTTCCTTGGCAAATTGATCCGCGAGCATAGCTGCTGCTGGGATTTCAATCATGATACCTACTTGGATATTGTCTGCTACTGCAACGCCTTCAGCTTGCAACTTAGCTTTTTCTTCGTCATAAACCGCTTTAGCTTTGCGGAATTCTGTCAGAAGGGCTACCATTGGGAACATGATACGTAATTGTCCATGTACAGAAGCACGCAAGAGAGCGCGGATTTGTGTACGGAACATAGCATCGCCAGTTTCAGAGATAGAGATACGCAAAGCACGGAAACCAAGGAATGGGTTCATTTCATGTGGCATATCGAAGTAAGGAAGCTCCTTATCTCCACCAATGTCCATTGTACGAACAACTACTGGTTTTCCATTCATGCCTTCAAGCACAGCCTTGTATGCTTCATACTGCTCATCTTCTGTCGGGAAGTCTTGAGAATCCATATAAAGGAACTCAGTCCGGTAAAGACCAACTGCTTCTGCACCGTTAGCATTGACACCTTCAACGTCTTTTGGCGTACCGATATTGGCTGCCAATTCGAAGTGCTTGCCATCTGCAGTCACAGTCTGAGCATCCTTAAGCAATTCCCATTCAGCTTTTTGCTTAGCATAAGCCTCACCAGCTGCTTTAAATGCTGCGATTTGCTCTTCAGTTGGGTTGATAATCACTTCACCAGTGATACCGTTAGCTGCAATCACATCGCCGTCTTTTACAAGCTCAGTAATGTTATTAGTTCCCAATACTGCTGCGATTTCAAGCGTACGTGCCATGATAGCAGAGTGGCTTGTACGGCCGCCGATATTGGTTACAAAAGCTTTAACAAATTTCTTATCCAGCTGTGCTGTATCAGAAGGAGTCAAGTCATGAGCAATCACAACTGATTCTTCATTGATAGACGCTGGGTTTGGCAATTTCTTGCCCAAAAGGTTAGCAAGAACACGTTTTGTCACGTCGCGGATATCAGCCGCACGCTCTTGCATATATGGATTGTCGTCCATGTTTTCAAAGAGAGTGATAAACATGTCCGTTACTTCTTTCAGACCAGCTTCTGCATTGGTCTTTTTCGCACGGATTGTTTCTTTGATTTGCCCAACCATTTCAGGGTCAGCAAGTACCATTAAGTGAGCGTCAAACACCTGAGCGGCTTCCTCACCAAGGCTATCTACTGCTTTCTCACGGATAACAGAAAGCTCGTTCTGTGAAGCTTCAAGAGCTGCATCCAAACGAGCCTCTTCTGCATTCGTATCTTCGACTGAAACAGTCTCAAATGATAAATCCGGTTGAACTAATAGATATGCCTTAGCAACGGCAACACCGTCAGATGCTGCAATTCCTTTAAGCATTTCTGTCATATTAAGCCAATCCTTCTTTTTCCATTGTTTCAGAGATTGCAGCGATGGCATCGTCTGCATCTGCACCTTCAGCTGAGATAACTACGTCTGCACCTTGACCTACACCAAGACTCATAACACCCATAATGGATTTCAGGTTTACTGATTTACCTTTGTATTCAAGCGTGATGTCTGAAGCGAATTTGCTAGCAGTTTGAACCAACAAAGTTGCTGGACGTGCGTGAATACCTGTTTCTGCTACAATGTGGAAATCTTTAGAAGCCATAGTTAGACTCTCCTTTTAAATAATTCTTTTTGAGTTATTGTGATAACCCTTACAAGTTGATATTATATCACCTTTTGAAATCTTTTTCAAGAATTTTATAGCCCGCTTACAAAATATTTCTTGGGAAATGAAAACTCTTCTTATTATATTGAAGAGAGAATTTTCGAGCTAAATCCCACATTCCCCAAGCTTTATTCAAAAATGGCTTCCACCAAGTTTTTAATCATAAATTTCTTATTTTTATATTCTTAATTTCCATAAATTAAGAATATAAACTCCTCCCTCCACTCCTCCTAGTGATTCCCTAAATTCTGTAACACAAGATATTGGATTTTGGTTTTTGGGAGGAAAAGCTACCAGTCATTTATCTAACATTTTAAGACTTGTTTAAGCATTGCCGCAACAGCATTTTGCTCCTTTTCTGCAATTTTTCACTTCTTTTCACCGCTTATACAAACACTATATATTGTATTGTAATCTATCCTATAACAAAATATCACACAATATTTAGTTCAAAACTATTGACATTCTATTTTCTTTTAGATATACTAGTTTCGTATTATTTAAAAGAAAAAACGAAAGTTTAGAGGAATTTTTAATGGTAACTATTTACTCAAAAAACAACTGCGTTCAGTGCAAAATGACCAAGCGCTTCTTAGATACTAATCATGTAGAATACCGCGAAATCAACTTGGATGAACAGCCAGAATTCATTGACCATGTCAAAGATCTTGGTTTCAACGCTGCTCCTGTGATTCAGACAGCAACTGAGGCATTTTCTGGTTTCCAACCTGGTAAATTGAAAAAACTATCTTAATGTAGTTTATTTTGAGGGCGGCGCGCCTTGATTGGGAGATAAACTAAAAGACATATTATCAGGGCAAACTGCAGCTCCTATGCTCATAGGGGCCGTTTCTTTTGTAAGGCGGATATTTTTCCGCTAGCTAATTATCTTATTTATATAGAAAAGGAAAAACATGGGACTCAAACATTTAGAGGATGTAACATACTTCCGACTCAACAACGAAATCAACCGTCCAGTTAATGGTCAGATTATGCTTCATAAAGATCAAGAAGCCTTAAAAGCTTTTTTTAAAGAAAACGTTGAGCCAAACACCAAGCAATTTTCTTCTATCACAGAAAAGATTAAATATTTAATAGAAGAAAACTATTTGGAAAAGGAATTTATCCAGCTCTATTCTCCGGAATACATCGAGGAGCTGACTACTTTTATCCATGCTCAAGATTTCAAGTTTAAATCTTTCATGGCTGCTTATAAGTTCTACAACCAGTATGCACTGAAGACCAATGATGGTGAATACTATCTGGAAAGCATGGAAGATCGGGTACTCTTCAACGCCCTCTACTTTGCCAACGGAGATGAAGCCATTGCCAAGGATATTGCCAATGAAATTATCCACCAACGCTACCAACCGGCGACACCAAGCTTCCTCAACGCTGGTCGGGCTCGTCGCGGTGAACTGGTTTCCTGCTTCCTCATCCAAGTAACAGATGACATGAACTCTATCGGCCGCTCCATCAACTCTGCCCTGCAATTGTCTCGTATCGGAGGCGGGGTCGGTATTTCCCTCAGCAATCTGCGGGAAGCTGGAGCACCTATCAAGGGCTATGAGGGAGCTGCATCTGGGGTTGTTCCTGTTATGAAACTCTTCGAGGACAGCTTCTCTTACTCTAACCAGTTGGGCCAACGTCAGGGAGCTGGGGTTGTTTACCTCAATGTCTTCCACCCAGATATCATCGCCTTCCTTTCTACCAAGAAAGAAAATGCTGACGAAAAAGTTCGGGTTAAAACCCTCTCACTTGGTGTCGTCATTCCGGATAAGTTCTACGAATTAGCGCGTAAAAATGAAGAAATGTACCTCTTCAGCCCATATTCTGTTGAACGCGAGTACGGTGTACCATTTGCCTACCTTGATATCACTGAAAAATACGATGAGTTGGTCGCTAATCCAAATATCACTAAGACCAAGATCAAGGCTCGTGATTTGGAAACAGAGATTTCCAAACTCCAACAAGAATCTGGCTATCCTTATGTCGTAAACATTGATACGGCCAACCGCTCAAATCCAATTGACGGTAAAATCGTCATGAGTAACCTTTGCTCTGAAATCCTGCAGGTGCAAGAACCTAGCCTTTTGAATGATGCGCAAGAGTATCTTCACCTAGGAACAGATGTATCATGTAACTTAGGCTCTACTAACGTTGTCAACATGATGACTTCGCCTGACTTCGGAAAATCCATCCGAACTATGACACGCGCTTTGACCTTTGTCACAGACAGCTCGCACATCACAGCTGTGCCATCTATTGACAATGGTAACAGTCTGGCGCACACCTTTGGTCTGGGAGCTATGGGACTGCACAGCTACTTAGCTCAGCAGTTGATCGATTATGGATCAGCGGAAGCTGTAGAGTTCACCAGCATCTACTTCATGCTCATGAACTACTGGACTTTAGTCGAGTCTAACAATATCGCTCGCGAGCGTGGCGTGACCTTCCATAACTTTGAAAAATCTGATTACGCTAACGGAACTTACTTTGACAAATACCTGACGGGTGAATTTGTACCTAAGTCTGATCGTGTCAAAGAACTCTTCGCTGGCATCTTTATCCCATCTGCAGAAGATTGGGCAGAGTTGCGCGACAAGATCAAGGCTGATGGTCTCTACCACCAAAACCGCCTGGCTGTTGCACCAAATGGCTCTATCAGCTACATCAACGACGTTTCTGCTTCAATTCATCCAATCACTCAACGGATCGAAGAACGTCAAGAAAAGAAAATCGGTAAGATCTACTATCCCGCTGCTGGTCTGTCAACCGAGACTATCCCTTACTACACCAGTGCTTATGACATGGACATGCGCAAGGTTATCGATGTCTATGCAGCCGCAACTGAGCACGTGGATCAAGGACTTTCCCTGACTCTCTTTATGCGCAGCGATATCCCTAAAGGCCTCTACGAATGGAAAAAAGAAAGCAAGCAGACAACCCGCGATCTTTCTATCCTGCGTAACTATGCCTTCAACAAGGGAATCAAGTCCATCTACTACGTCCGTACCTTTACTGATGATGGTGGCGAAGTAGGTGCCAACCAATGTGAAAGCTGTGTCATCTAACAAGAGATTTTAGAAAAAGAAAAGGAAATTCGACCATGCCACAATTTTACTTTCCTCATTATGGGCAGGAAGGTAAAATCGTGAAATATTGGGACAGTATCCAAGAAGTGATAGCTGATACCACATCAGGTCGTACCATCTACTAAAGGAGAAAGAATGCAAACTTACTATAAAGCCATTAACTGGAACGCTATCGAAGATGTCATCGATAAGTCCACCTGGGAAAAACTGACTGAGCAATTCTGGCTGGATACGCGGATTCCCCTATCCAATGACCTGGATGACTGGAGAAAGCTGTCCCACAAGGAAAAAGACCTGGTTGGCAAGGTCTTCGGTGGCCTGACCCTGCTGGATACCCTCCAGTCTGAGTCTGGTGTGGATGCCCTGCGCAAGGATGTACGCACTGCTCACGAAGAAGCTGTCTTCAACAACATCCAATTTATGGAGTCCGTTCACGCCAAGTCCTACTCTTCTATCTTTTCTACGCTCAACACCAAGTCAGAAATCGATGAAATCTTTGACTGGACCAACACCAATCCATACCTGCAAAAGAAAGCTGAGATTATCAATGAGATTTACCTGAACGGTACAGCTCTGGAAAAGAAAATAGCCAGCGTTTTCTTAGAAACCTTCCTCTTCTACTCTGGTTTCTTCACTCCGCTCTACTATCTGGGTAATAACAAACTGGCTAACGTTGCTGAGATTATCAAGCTAATTATCCGCGACGAGTCTGTCCATGGAACCTATATCGGCTATAAGTTCCAGCTAGCTTTTAACGAACTACCAAAAGACGAGCAAGAAAAACTCAAAGAATGGATGTATGACCTGCTCTACACCCTCTATGAAAATGAAGAAGGCTACACTGAAAGCCTGTATGACACAGTCGGCTGGACCGAAGAGGTCAAGACCTTCCTGCGCTACAATGCCAACAAGGCTCTGATGAACCTGGGACAGGATCCCCTCTTCCCAGACTCAGCGGACGATGTCAATCCTATCGTCATGAACGGTATCTCAACCGGCACTTCTAACCATGACTTCTTCTCTCAAGTAGGTAACGGCTACCTGCTAGGCGAAGTTGAAGCCATGCAGGATGACGACTATAATTACGGTTTATAAGACAAAGAACCCCTCTTTCCAAAATACGGAAAGAGGGGTTTTGTAATCTAAACTAGAAAGGAGAACAGATAAAACACATCATCTAGCTTTTCTGAATTTTCCAAAATAATTAGTAATACACATTCAAATGAGATGGCAAGACACGAATCGTTACTGGCAGTTGGTCGCCCTCATCTCCGTCAACGTTGACGCTGAGCTCTGCCTTATCATCAGCCAACTCAACTGTGATTTCCTTGAAGGTCAGATACTCGATATTATCACTTTCTTCACCATTGCCCGAAATCAAATCCGGCACAGAAACCAAGGTGTCCAAGAGATTTTTATCCTTAAGATACAAAAGATGGAGCAAGCCGTCATTAACAGTGGCTTCAGGGAGAATGCTCTCGAAACCTCCGATAGAGTTGGTAGAGCCAATCAAGAGTGTGCTGCTCTTTATCGTGCGCTCTTCTCCATCGATCTTTAAGCGAAATTCGTAAAAACTAGTATCCATCAACTGCTTGAAGCCAGAGATAAAGTAGGCAAACTTGCCCCACTTGGTCTTGTCTTCAGAATCCACATTGTTAATCGACTCAGGAATAGTTCCAATGGCAACCACATTCATAAAGTACTGGTCATTAATCTTGCCGATATCAAGTGGCTTGACTTTGTTGATATCCAGATTCTGAATGGCTTCTTCAGCGTCCAGGGGAATGCCGAGAGCACGCGCCAAATCATTGACTGTACCAAGTGGAAAGAAACCAAAAGTCGGACGATAGTCTAGTTCAGCCAGGCCGCTGATTCCTTCATTGACTGTTCCATCGCCGCCCATGACAAAGACGCTATCATAATGGTCTTCTGCTGCTTGCTTAGCAAAAGCTGCTGCGTCTCCGCCTTTTTCAGTATGCTTGACCACTACCTCATCGAAACATTTTGCCAGCTTTTCCCTTGCCAAGTCTTCATAGGACTTGGCTTTTTCGCCTCCCGAGCTAGGGTTGACAATTAATAGAACTTTAGACATAAGGAAACCTCTTTTCATTTGATAGCTCATTATACCATCTGGAAAACACTTTCACAAGAATTTGAAACTGCTGGCTTTCGAAAGACCAGAAAAGCAGTTTAGTATTTAAAATCCATTCCACAGAAAAACACTTCTGACGTTAGATTTTTCTGTCTAACTTTAGAAGTGCTGTCTTATATTTCGTTTTTCTATTAAAAGAAGACAATGAGAACAAAGGCAATGAGGTTATTGGCCAAATGTAGGCCCATTGAGTAACGTAGGTCCTTCTTAGCTAGATAGCCTAGGCCGAAGATTGCTCCCAAGATGAAGTAAACCAGAAACTGGACTAGATTGCCCGGCATGTGCAGAAGGGAGAAAAAACTGGCAGATACAGTTAAATAGAGCAGGTTTTTCGCCAAACTATTTTGGTTGGGAAAGAGAAACTTAGCCAAAAATCCTCGTGTCAGCAACTCCTCAAGAATAGGAGCAAAGATTACCATGTATAGGAAGGCAAAGGCTGGCTGCTGCTGAATCAATTGTACAGCAGTGTTCTGATTGGCAGAAGATTCAATAGGAACGAGCTGCTGGAAGATGATAAAAGCAAGCAAGAGGACGCTGGGAAGCCAGATAGAGCTGGTCAGCTTGGTATTTTTGATTTCCAGTTTCAAATCTTTCTGGTACCATTTCCACATGGCAAAAGAATAGAGACTTGCAAGTATGACAAAAATCGGCAAAATCAATAGTTGAGAAGCTCCTCCTGTCAGAGAACCCATAGTGAAGAGAACTATAGCCGAAAATATATAGAAATAGGCCAAGAGGACAAGAATATAAAGGCCAAAATTAGTAAGAAAAGTTTTTAATTTCATAGTGACTCCTTATAGTTTGCTTTACTGAAACATAGCTAGCAGCAGTATTATAGCCATAGGAAGATTGTTCAGGATATGAACCAACATGGAATCTTTTATATTCCCCCGACGAGCATAGGATAAATATAAAACCAGTCCAAGTGCAAAATAAATTGGAAACTCTGTCAATTGAGTGATATGAGGCAGAGTGAAGACCACAGAAGTCACAATAGCAGGCAAAACTTTTTGATTATTTTTGAAAAAGAAGGCAGTTCCAAAACCGCGGAAAATTAGTTCTTCCATGATAGGAGCGATAAAAGCAATCGTTGCAACAAAGAGCAAGGCAAAGAAGATATGCTGCGAAGACATCATTCCCCCCAGCCCTTGTATGGCGCTGTCATTACTGGTCTGGGAATTGCCGCTCAGGATGAGATTGAGATAAACACCGACAATAGCAGCCACTCTGGCAAGGAAAAAGAATAGAAAAGCAAAACCGATGTCCTTGCCAGACTGTTTGAATTTTTTCTTTTCTTCAGGCACATGCTTCTGATAACGCCGCCACAAGCTACGAAAAATCAGGAAAACTAAAATCAGATACAAGGCTACCAATAAGATTTCTGCATAAATAGGTAAATTCTTCCCGAGCCTTAAGAATAGCATCGGAGCAACATTTATAAGGAGGCTAAGAGCAATTAAGCCTATCCATTTTACAAGTCCTAAAGCAATTGATTTGAAGTTGTTCATTTTGTACTCTCCTTTTGATAAATATTAATACCGACTTCCGTATCCTCAACAGCTATATCACCCTGCTGCTGAAGAATAGCGACAGCCAGGAAAAAATCTCCTGCACAGCCGGCTGCATGGAAGCTAGCAAGGACGATATAAGAAGCCGCAGTCAGAATATGCAAGGCATAGATCAAGGTCAGGGCTAGGCTAATCAGAAAGAATGGTGCCAGGATAATGACGAGCATCCTTTTCCGACTGTAACGACTGCCTGGGCTGGTCGCATAGGCCATGCCGCTTTTAAAACCAAACTTGACCTTGGTATTTTCATCCCCCAAGACCTTGAAGAAAAAGCCGTGGATCAGTTCATGGATGACCATTAGAACAAGGAGGTAGAATAAATCAAAGAAATGAAAAACTTCGCTGCCCTTGCCATACATCAGAATGGCAATCCAAGTAAAGAGGGCTAGAAAAGGGAAGATCAGCAGCACGGCCGTTATATTCAGAGCCAGAATGACCTTTTTATTATGGATAAAATCAAGTTCTTTCAGTAGTTTCATAATTTCCGCCTTTCATCGAGAAATAAGCTTATTTGAAATATTTTCTTACCATTGGATAATACATAAGATTGATATAGATATGGATCACCACTAGGACGACAAAACCAGAAACGACATTGAGGGGTGTGAAAGTTCCCACTATCCCTAAAATAACATAGAGGGCTGGCAGAAGTCTCTGATTTACATTAAAGAGAATAAGATAGCACTGTTCATAATTGGCTTGCAGCTCTGACTCATCATAAGAGAGGGCAAATTCTTTTATTTCCTCAGTAGTCGGAAAGGCTGATAGCTTATAGTGCCGCACCTTCTGAACTGTCTTTAAAAAGACAACTTGTAAAATAATATAAAGAAAGGCAATCGCATAATCTATAAAACTCCACTGAAGAGGGCTCTTATGATTAGTAATATTTCCAATAAAAACAACTCCAACTAAAATCGTAAAAAGAACGATAGCACTGCTGATATTAAAGACAATAGTCGCATATTCCAGATTTTTAAAGGTTAGCCGGTACCATTCATAATTCTTATCCTCATCTGCTTCTTTTTCATAAGCTTCATTGTATTTACGAGTCCGATAAATCAAGAAAAAGACCAAGGGATAGAGGATGATAAGGCTGGCCCTACCTAGCTGGCGCAGCAGTTGAACAGAAAAAATAGTCGACCAACTGATGTTTTTTAGCAGACCAGTTTCAGAAAACAAAATAGACAGACCACCTATTAAAGCTCCAGCTAGAAATATAAGGACATTATATAAAACTCTTTTCTGTGTAGATATACGTTTTTGCTCTTTCACGACTTCTTCTCCTTTATTTTTTTACAATAGATGATACAAGAATGCTGAGGCTGAAGGACTGTTTTAGCTCCTGTTGAAATGAATCTTAATTGGTTCTTCATTCTGCTTCCTCCACCAGCCGAAAGACATTCTCAACGTTTTCATTGAAAATATGGGCAATCTTAAGGGCAATCACAATCGATGGGGTATATTCGCCTCTCTCTATAAGGCTGATTGTCTGCCTGGAAACACCGGCCAGCTTAGCCAGTTCTGTCTGGTTGAGACCGTCACGCGCCCTCAACTCCTTGAGTCGATTTCTTAATTTCATTAAAATCCCCCACTTCTCCTAAAGCTCGATAGACCGAATGTCTTCAATACGAATCAGCTTGGTCTTGGTCTGACCTTTTTTATCTGTCATGCTCAGCTTGACCCATTCTTCATCCACATCCACTACCAGCCAGTTTACCAGCCAGTTATTGGTTCCAATTGACTCGCTCATAATTGTCGGCTTCTTTCCAATCATTTCTTTTAAAAATTGTGACATTGTTTTGTTCCCCTTTCTTTTTCTTTCTAAAGACTTTATCCGTCCCTGCATCCGTTTTAGCTTATTGGAAGAATCAATCCCAAAGATAAAAACCATAAAAGTCATCGGAAGCAAGAACCATAAGAATGCATTCATAAGCGTCCCTCCATTTCCTGTTCAAAAGTATTGTAACAGATTCTTTTCTTTTTGACAAGTATATTTGTCAAAAAAATAATAATCATTGTCAAGAACACCATTATCATAGATAAAAAAGAATCCAGCTCAAACTGAATCCTTTTCCTTTATTCATCTAATTCTGAAAATACTTCTTTTAAAATAGCAATCCCTTGCTGAATTTCCTCCCTGTTGATAGTCAAAGGCGGCAGGAGACGGATAACATTCTCTCCGGCTGTCAGGATAATCAAGCCCTTCTGACGAGCGGCTTCAACAATCTTTGACAGACTGGCACTTGTTTCAATCCCAATCATCATGCCCAGGCCTCGAACAGCAGAAATCTTTGGATGGTCCTGAAAAGCAAACTGCAGCTGCTCCAGTAAGATGGCACTCTTAGACCTGACTTCTTCCATAAAGCCCGCCTCTTTCATTATATGCAAGGTCTCCAAGGCGGCTGCCATGGCTAATTTATTGCCACCAAAGGTAGAACCATGACTGCCAGGTCCAAAAGCAGGAGCCAAGCTTGATTTTCCTAATAGAGCGCCAGAGGGTAGGCCATTGGCCAGACCCTTAGCCAGTGTCACAATATCCGGTATAATCCCATAGTGCTCAAAGGAATAAAGCTGACCCGTGCGCCCCATACCTGTCTGGACCTCATCAACAATCAGCAAAATCTCCTCTCGTCGGCAAAAATCAGCCAAGTCTTTGACAAAAGCTGCTTCTGCTGGACGAACTCCTGATTCTCCTTGGACCAATTCCAACATGACAGCTGCCGTATCCTGATTGACCAACTTTTCTACGCTGGCAAGATCATTGTAAACCGCATAGCTGAAGTGAGGCACCCCATCACCAAATCCTTCCTTAATCTTATCCTGTCCTGTTGCGGCCATTGCGCCAAAGGTCCGACCATGAAAGGATTGCTGAAAAGTGATAATGCCTTGCTTGCCAGCAGCTTTGCGGGCTAGCTTAATAGCAGCTTCATTGGCTTCTGCTCCGCTATTACAGAAAAAAGCCAAATAATCATAAGAACCTGCCAACTCTTGAGCCACCTGCTCTTGCAGAGAGCTAAGATAGAGATTGGGACTGTGCCAGATGCACCCTGCTTGCTGGATCAAAGCCTGCTGGACCTGCGGGTGAAAGCCAAGATTGGTTACGCCAATCCCCGATGAAAAGTCCAAATAAGTCTTTCCCTCACTGTCAATCAGATAAGAGCCCACTGCTTTAACAAACTCAATAGGTGCCCTCTTGTAGTTTTCAAATAAATAAGTCATCGTTATCCCTCTGCTATCAAGGTGCCCGTCAAAAGATTATCACCAATCAGAACCTGCCCGACACCGGAAAGCACAGTTTGAACAGCACTCTCAATCTTGGGAATCATGCCGCCCTTGATGACACCTGTCTGTATCTTCTTGGAAACCTGACTGGTCAGAAGCTGGGGCAGGACCTTTTTGTCCTCTAGAACTCCTTCTATATCTGTCATCAGGATTAGCTTCTCTGCCTGCAAGCTGCTAGCAACTGCCGCTGCTAGATAGTCTGCATTGATATTTAAGAACTCGCCAGCCGCATTTTCCCCTAGCGAAGCCAGCACTGGGACTATGTCCGCAGCCAGCAGCTGCTCTAAATAAGCAGTTTGAATCGCTGTCACATCACCGACATAGCCATAGAGGTCTTTATCGATAAAATCTGCCGAAACTGTCTTTCCCAAATGTGAAACCAGTTGAAGGCTTTCAATATCTGAGTCGTTCAGTTCTTGTGTCAGCGTCCGGCCGACTTGACCTAGCAGGGCCTGCTCAATGATGGGCAAGTCAGACTTAGCTGTCACCCGCAACCCCTTAACCTTGCGAGTAGGCAGCTGGCGCTCTTTCATGAGTTGGTTAATGACCAGACCGCCCCCATGAACGATCACGATTTTCTTACCAGCTGCTATCCATGCTTGCATTTGCTTGATAAACTTATCAGACAGCTTTTGCGCAGCAACACCGCCAATTTTTATAACAATCACATCTTTCATTGCATTTCTCCTTAGGTTCTATAGAGGGCATTGATTTTCACATAATCATAGGATAGATCGCAGCCCCAGGCCTGAGCTTCAGCGTCCCCATCGTGTAGGTCAATGGTCAAGGTTAGCAGCTCTCCAGCCATGGCATCACTTGTTTCCTCGGGGTCAAAAGCCACAGGGCTAGAAGCCTGCATAACTGGAATCCCTTCAATCCAAATATCAATATAATCCACCGAGACATCTGCTCCCGCATAGCCGATAGCTGCTAAGATTCGGCCCCAATTGGGATCTTGACCAAAAATAGCCGTTTTGACCAGGCTAGATCCAACGACACTCTTAGCAATCATACGGCCACTCTGTTCATCCTTGGCATGCCGAACATTGACTTCAATCAGCTTAGTTGCTCCTTCGCCATCCTTGGCAATTTTCTTAGCCAAGTCAGCCATAAGATAGCGGAGCATCTTGGAAAACTTTTCAAATTCTTCTGTATCTGGCAGAATTTCTTCGTTTTGTCGGTAGCCGTTCGCCATGACTAGCACCATATCATTGGTTGATGTATCTCCATCCACCGTGATTTGGTTGAAAGTTGACTCTACATGCTGACTGAGAGCCGCTTGTAGGGTATCACTAGAAATATTAGCGTCACAGGTGATAAAGGCCAGCATGGTCGCCATATTCGGATGAATCATGCCCGATCCCTTAGCCACCCCTGCCATAGTCACCAAATCTGAGCCAAACTCTTCTGTGACTACACAGGTCTTGGTGCAAGTATCTGTCGTCAAGATAGCCTCAGCAAAATCTTCTGCCTTGCCACTCACCAGAATCTGTGACAGACCATTTTTCAGAGCATCCATTGGAAGTTGCTCACCGATGACTCCTGTAGAAGCCAGACCTACCAAGTCGGACTCAATCTTCAGCTTTTGAGCAGTCAATCGCTGCATCTCATAGGCAGCGTCCAGTCCCTGCTGGCCTGTACAAGAATTAGCAACACCAGAATTAACCACTATTGCCTGCAATTTCTGGCTCTTTTGGATTGATGCTTTGGTCACTAGAAGCGGAGCAGCGATAACCTTATTAGTAGTATAAACTCCTGCCACACTAGCCGGTACTTCTGAGACAATCCAGCCAAAATCCAACTTCTTTTTCTTAAAGCCAGCGTGTAAACCGTCAGCCGAAAAGCCTAGCGGACTGGCAATCGTTCCATCAATAATCTTCATATTTAACCCTTTCTCATCTAGACATAGGACGGTTGACTGAGCAGGCCATCTGTTTCGGGAAAGCCCAGCATTAGATTCATATTTTGAACCGCCTGACCAGCAGCCCCCTTAATCAAGTTATCCAGCACAGCTACTACCGTTAAAATGTTTGTTACAGGATTATAGTCAAAACCAATATCTGTATAATTAGTACCGACAACCTGGTGCAGACTCGGCAGAGCAGCTTGGATACGGACAAAAGGCTTATCCTGATAGCAATCTTGGTAAATAGCAGTCAGCTCTTCTCGAGTCAAAGGTGTTTTCAACTTACTATAAACTGTCGCCACGATACCACGATTGAGCGGAATAAGGGAAGTTGAAAACTGAATCTGCTGCAATCTCTCATCAAAAAGCTGCAACTGCTGCACAATCTCCGGAATATGCTGATGTTGATTTAACTTGTAAGTCACATAGTTGTCGTGCACATGGACAAAATGGCTGGATGCAGCTGGATTTTTCCCCGCCCCTGTCAAGCCACTCTTGGCATCAACAATAATGGAGTCCAACTCAATAGCCTGAGCCTGCAGCAATGGAATCAAAGCCAACTCTGTAGCCGTCGCATAGCAGCCGGGATTGGCAATAAATCGCTTCCCTCTGACATCTGTAAATTCAGACAGTCCATAAATAAACGCTTTTTGAACATATTCTTCAGCTGGCTCTTTCTGATACCATTTTTTATAAATATTCCCTGGCAAACGATGATCACCAGAAAGGTCAATGACTGGAAATCCCGCTTCTACAAAGTCTTTTGACAAATCTTTAGCTACTCCGCTTGATGTTGCAAAGAAAACAAGATCTGCTCGTCGCATAATTTCCTGACTGTCAAAAACTTCTATTTTCAGGTCGCAAATCCCCTTCAAATGAGGATAAAGCTCTGACACTGGAGACTCCATATCTTGGCTGGCATGAAGGGAAACGACTTCCGCCTGCGGATGTTGCAGTAAAATACGGAGGAGTTCCATACCTGAGTAACCAGTAATTCCTACAATTGAAATTCGCATATTTTTAAAACACCTCCGTATAAATATGCGTTTTATTTTACTCGTATATCTTCCCTTTGTCAAGTGTTTTCTGTATTTTTATGCAATATTTTTGAAAATATCATTATTTATTCTAAAACAATTCATACTTTCTTGCCGAAAAGCGGCCTATTTGCTTCTCATATAGAGAAGTAAGAGAGCTAAGAGTACAAAAAAAGATCTGCCCAAAGAGCAGACCTTTTCATCTATCTGTTATCTAATATTACAACTTCTCAGCAACTGCTGCTAGCAGGTCTGGAATAGCTGATTGCTTGCTGCCACCGGCCATAGCCATGTCTGGCTTACCGCCGCCTCGACCATCTACAATCGGCGCCAATTCCTTAATCAGATTACCAGCATGGATGTCCTTGGTCTTGCTGGCTGCAAGGACATTGACCTTGTCTCCAATTGCTGCGACCAGTACGAGAACATCTGAATAGTCCTTCTGCTTCCAAGTGTCCGCGAAGGTACGTAGGGCACCTGCATCAGACACAGAGACCTGACTAGCGATAAAGCTATGTCCATTTGCTTCTTGAATATTCTTGAAGACTTCACCAGAGGCCGCTGCTGCTGCCTTTTCCTTGAGCTCTGCATTCTCTTTTTGGAGTTGACGCAGCTGCTCTTGCAACGCTTCTACCTTGTGAGGCACTTCCTTGATTTGCGGTGCCTTGAGAGTCGCAGCGATAGCCTTGAGCGCCTCTTCTTCCTCACGGTAGGCTTCAAAAGCTTCCTTGCTGGTGACCGCCAAGATACGGCGAGTTCCAGATCCGATACCCTCTTCTTTGACAACCTTGAAAATGCCGATTTCAGAAGTATTACCTACGTGGGTTCCTCCGCAAAGCTCGACAGAGTAGTCGCCGATGGTTACGACGCGAACTTCTTTACCATATTTTTCGCCAAAGAGTGCCATAGCACCCATTTCCTTAGCCGTGTCAATATCTGTCTCTACTGTCTCTATGGCAAGGGCTTCCCAGATTTTCTCATTGACTTCTTGCTCGATAGCGCGCAGCTCTTCTGCTGTCACCGCTTGGAAATGCGTAAAGTCGAAGCGCAGGAATTCTACTTCGTTCAGAGAGCCTGCCTGGGTTGCATGGTTACCAAGAACATTATGCAGGGCTGCATGCAAGAGGTGAGTTGCCGTGTGGTTTTTCATCACACGATGGCGACGGCTGTGGTCAATTTCCAGTTTATAGCTTTGACCCAGAGCCAGAGGAGCCAAAACTTCTACAGTATGCAGTGGCTGACCATTTGGTGCTTTTTGCACGTCCGTAACTTGCGCTACCAGATTGCCTGCTCCATCAAAGATTTGACCGTGGTCGGCTACCTGACCACCCATTTCTGCGTAGAATGGTGTTTCTGCAAAGATGAGGGCAGCTGTTCCTGTCTCAACTGACTCCACTGCTGCATCATCCGCCACGATAGCAAGGAGTTCAGCAGTCAGCTCTTCTTTTTCGTAATTAAAGACACTCTCTACAGTGATGGCCTGCAGGGTTTCATTTTGCATGCCCATTGATCCACCCTTGACGACAGAAGCACGCGCCCGATCCTGCTGCTCTTTCATAGCCGCTTCAAAGCCAGCTCGGTCCACAGTCATGCCTGCTTCTTCAGCAATTTCTTCAGTCAACTCCAGCGGGAAACCGTAAGTATCGTAGAGTTTGAAGGCATCTTGACCAGCAATAACAGTTTGTCCCTTAGCTTTCAAATCTGCCACAATTGTTTCTGCAAAGTGTTGACCAGAGTGCAGAGTACGAGCAAAAGATTCTTCCTCACTCTTGATAATCTTTTCGATAAAGTCTTGCTTTTCAAGAACTTCTGGGTAGTAGCTTTCCATAATCTTGCCCACAGTTGGAACCAGTTTGTAAAGGAAAGGCTCATTGATACCCAGCTTTTGACCATGCATTGAAGCACGACGAAGCAGACGACGAAGGACATAACCACGGCCTTCATTTCCAGGAAGAGCCCCATCACCAATGGCAAAGGAAAGCGAACGAATATGGTCTGCGATAACCTTGAAACTCATATTGTCGCCATCTTGGTCATAGACCTTGCCAGACAGCTTCTCTACTTCACGAATAATTGGCATGAAGAGGTCAGTCTCAAAGTTGGTCTTAGCCCCTTGGATAACAGCGACCAAACGCTCCAAACCAGCGCCCGTATCAATGTTCTTATGTGGCAATTCCTTGTACTCGCTACGCGGTACAGCAGGGTCTGCGTTGAATTGTGACAAGACGATATTCCAGATTTCGATATAACGGTCGTTTTCAATATCTTCTTCTAAGAGACGGACCCCAATATTTTCTGGATCAAAAGCCTCACCCCGGTCAAAGAAAATCTCTGTATCCGGTCCAGAAGGTCCCGCACCGATTTCCCAGAAATTATCCTCAATCGGAATCAAATGACTGGGCTCAACTCCCATAGCAATCCAGCGGTTGTATGAGTCCTTGTCGTCTGGATAGTAGGTCATGTAGAGCTTGTCTTTGGGAAAATCAAACCACTCTGGGCTTGTCAAAAGCTCATAAGCCCAAGTGATGGCTTCATCACGGAAGTAATCCCCGATAGAGAAGTTCCCCAACATTTCAAACATGGTATGGTGACGCGCAGTCTTCCCCACGTTTTCAATGTCGTTGGTACGGATGGCTTTTTGCGCATTGGTAATTCGAGGATTTTCCGGAATAATAGTTCCATCGAAGTATTTCTTGAGAGTCGCTACACCAGAGTTAATCCAGAGCAAGGTTGGATCGTTGACCGGCACCAAGCTGACAGACGGTTCTACTGCATGACCTTTAGTTGCCCAAAAATCCAGCCACATTTGACGAACCTGAGCACTTGACATTTGTTTCATTTCTTTTTCTCCTTAATTTTTTTCTAAAAATAATTGCATTATGACGACGAACTTTCCAGCATTTCGACATAATCAATAGCGACACAGAGGGAAATCACCAAATCTGAATAAGTCACATCATAGACACTCACCTGATAAGTAGAGGTTAGATGGAAGAGCTCCTTGGTAATCTCTGCAACGACTTGATTGCTGTCATCCAGCAGACGAAAGTTTAAATCCCAGATATTCCCTTCAACTCGAAGACCCAAATTATCAAATTTATATTTATCCCGCAAAAAAGAGAATTTCTTACGGATATAAAAGCTATGCCCGCTGCTGAGTTTGATTTCAAACTGGGGCAGGAGGGTTATAAGGGTCTTGGTAATCTGGCTGACGATTTGTCCCTGACTATCATAGATAGTAAAAGTCTTAGGAATCTGAAAGAAAGAGCCTTCCACTTGGTAATCCACATTTCCTCGATCGTCCTTGATATCAAAGCGTTCGCCGCCTAAGCGAAATTTCTGTTTGACAAGATAGGTTTTCATTACGTTACCTCCAGAGTCAACATAAAAGACAAGTTCCTTGTCCGAAGGGCGAAAAACCGCGGTACCACCTTCATTCAATGAACTTGTCATTCTCATTTCGTATTCTATTTTGCTAGATGAGTAGCATGATTCTCCGTCTCAGATGGCTCGCAGCACCGCCAATTCTCTGAACTAAGAACTTGAAAAATCAATTCTCACCAGTCTTATTATACTTGCTTATTGTCTTTTCGTCAACCTTATTCTGCAGCTGATGAAGAAGCTTCTGCTGAACTGCTTTCAGCTGCTGAGCTAGACTCAGAAGTCTTTGAGCTGCTGGCAGCACTTGATGAAGAAGTTGAAGAACCTGTGGTTTCGATATACTGAGCAAAGATAGATTGGAAAGCACTGTCCTTAACCTTGATGTTGGCATCTTTCAGCTCTTTCGCTACAACGCTTTGGATAAAGCTAGTATCTTTTTCTTTTTGCGCAATGATAATCTTTTTCAGCTTGTCTTTGTAGTCTTTCCAGTTAGAAGATTTCTCTGACTTCTTGACCAGCTTAACAATATAGTAGCTTGCTGAGTACTGTGAATCTGGCACTGTCACAAGGTCTGAAACGCCATTTTCTTCCAAAGCAAAGGCAGCTTTTTTGACAGCATCTGGAACATCAGTAGAGCCAGAGTCAAACTTGATTTCTCCGCCCTTTTCCTTAGTGGCAGCATCGGTAGAGTTTTCCTTAGCGATTTGACTGAAGTCTGCTCCTTCAGCTTTAGCTTTTTCAAGAACTTCCTTACCTTTGTCTTCACTGTCAACCTTGATGATTTGAGCTGTTACTTCTGGCGTGTAGTTTTCAAAGGCAGCCTTGTAATTTTCGTCAGTCAGCTCTTTTTCAGCAGCCTTCTTAACGGCATACTCTACCAGCATATTGGTGCGGATTTGCTCCTTGTAGGCATCTTCGGTCAATCCGTTTTGAGCCAAGACTTGGGCAAAAGCTGTACCGTAAGCCGTTTTAGACTTTTCGAAAGCATCCTTAACGTCCTTGTCTTTGACATCTTTGCCGTATTTTTCTTCAAAGATGTCTTTGATAGCCATCTGCAGCAAGACTTGCTGAGCTGCACCATTGTTTTTCACTTGATCATAGAATTCATTGACAGTAATCGTGTTTCCTTTCATGGTCACGATGTCCTTGCCTTCTGAGTTAGAACATGCTGCTAATACAGCGACTGACAAGAGTGTCACAGCTCCTGCAAATATTTTTTTCTTCATTTTATATTGACTCCTTATTCTTAAAAGTTCACGTTTTCTATTGTAGCACAAATTTGAATTGATATCTTAAATTTTACTAAAAATTTTTGGAAATTAGGAAAAAATCAGAGATGTCAATTTTTTCTAATCATAAGCAGCCCATCTCCTAAGGGAAGCAGACTGGAAGTTAAATCTGGACTGTCCAAAGTTGCGTCAAAAAGACTGTGCAGTCCTCGGTAAATAGCTCGTTGACCACGCTTAATTTCTTCAAAAGGCTTGGCAACATCTCCTCCTTGAAAGACATCATCAATGAGGACCAGGCCACCAGGATTGAGGCGCTTGAGGACTTGGGGCAGAAAGACCACATACTTGGACTTGGCAGAGTCCATAAAGACAAGGTCGTAGGAATCCTCCAGTGTCTCAAGCAGATCCATTGCGTCACCTTCTAGCAGCGTGATTTGCTGACGGCTGTCATATTTAGCAAAATTAGCCTTGGCCAGCTCAATCATCTCTGGATTGCGGTCAATAGTTGTAATCTGAGCCTGAGGAGCATGCTCCGCCATCAAAAGGGCCGAAAAACCAATAGCCGTCCCGATTTCTAAAATCTTCTCTGGCTGGAGACTTTCGAGAAGCAAACGAAAGTAAGCCACTGTCTCATGAGGAATAACGGGCACATTTTCAGCTCTGGCGAAATCCTCCAGCTCCTTGAGTCCACCAGTGACCGGCTGGAGACGCTGTCTCATAAAGTCTACGACTTCTTCTTTGACCACTGGCCGGCGCATATTGGGATTAGAGTTTTGATTATAAGTCTCGACCATCTTATGCTAATCCCAACTTTTCTACCAAGGCTTCAAATTCGTCCAGACGACGCTCAAAGACAGCAAAAGCAGCATTAAGGTAGTCTTCTTTTTCCATATCCACACCTGCTTTTTTGATGACATTGAGCGGATAGTCAGAGTTCCCAGCTTTGAGATAGTCCAGATACTTATCCTTGTCTTCCTGACTGCCATGGACAATCTTTTCAGCCAAGGCAGAAGCCGCTGAAAATCCTGTCGAATATTGGAAAACATAGTAATCATAGTAGAAATGCGGAATCCGAGCCCATTCGTACTGAATCTGCGGATTGTCTTCCTTTTTCAAGCCATAGTATTTCTCGTTTAAGTCTGCATAGAGTGCATTGAGAAACTCGCTGGTCAAAACTTGTCCTTCTTGGTCAGCCTTATGAATTGCATGCTCAAACTCAGCAAACTGGGTTTGACGGAAGACCGTGCCTCGGAAACCATCCAAGAAGTGATTGAGGATAGCAAAGCGGGTAGCATCGTCTTCTACTTCTTCCAAGAGCTTCTCTGTCAGGATATTTTCATTAGTCGTCGAAGCAATCTCAGCTAGGAAGATAGAATAATCCCCGTAAACATAAGGCTGGGTCTCACGGGTGTAGCTGGAATGCATACTGTGGCCTGTCTCATGCACCAAGGTAAAGAGATTGTCCAGCGTGTCCTGCCAGTTAAGCAACATAAAAGCATTGGTATCATAAGAACCGCCTGAGTATGCTCCTGAGCGCTTGCCTTGATTTTCATGAACATCAATCCAGCGCTCTGAGAAAGCTGTCTTCACTCGGCTCAGATAATCCTCACCCAGAATAGCCAGAACTTCCTCAGACTTAGCCAAGGCTTCCTCATAAGTGAACTTGTAGTCTGTCTCTGACAAAGGTGTGTACATATCATACATCTTCAAGTCAGAAATGCCTAAAATCTTCGCTCGCAAAGCGATATAACGCTGCAAGAGAGGCAAATGCTTATTGACAGCTGAAACTAGGCTGTCATAAACACTTTCTGGAATAAAGTCAGCTGACAAGGCTGCTTCACGGGCAGATGAAAACTTGCGGGCTTTCGCATTGTAATTGTGAACCTTGACATTGGTCTGCAGAGTCTTAGCATAGGTATGCTGGTACTGCTCGTAGACGCTGTAGAGAGCCTCATAAGCTTCCTTACGGACCTCTCGGTTCTTAGACTCGACCAGGGTGATATAGTTACCGTGGCTAAGCTGAACTTCATTTCCATCTTCGTCATGCACCATCGGAAAGACGATATCTGCATTATCCAAGATAGCAAAGGTTTCGCCCGCTGCACCAAAAATTTCACCAGCACCAGCCAATAGCTCCTCTTCACGCTGTGTCAGGATGTGAGCTTTCTTTTTCAAAAGCTTGTCAAAATAATGCTGATACTGCTGCAAGGCTGGCTGCTCAGCCAAGAAAGCTTGGTACTGCTCTTCTGTAATCGCCATAAATTCTGGCTCATAGAAAGCAAAGCTTTGACCAAAGTCGCTGTAAAGAGTCATGCCTTTAGCCTGATACTCTTGGTACTTAGCCACACGTGTATCTTGGTCATTCTTCATGTGAGCATAAGAATAAAGCTTTTCAATACGACGCATCAAGTCCAACTGCACTTCAGTCGTTGTTAAGAGACTGTCCGCTGAATCAAGCAAATGCCCAGCCAGACTAGCTGCTTTCTTCACTTCTTCTGAAACCTGCGCCAACTCCGCTTCAAAGGCTTCATCTGTTGGGAAAATGGTACTCAAATCCCAAGTATATTTTTCTTCAATTTCATTTCTTTGTTTTGCCATAAAAAAATCCTCCGACTCCCCTATTCTATCACAAAATTCTACTTTTTATAAAACTCAAGTACCAAAATCACATAGTAGCTAGGCAGACAGACTTAATTAATAAAAAAACTCTTTGAACCTAATTCCTGACCAAAGAAAAATTAGATTCCAAAGAGTTCATTGCTAGATTTCTTCAAATTTCGTACCGCTGTTGTCTATAACGCTTACAACTTTTTTAGAAAATTGCCCTTTCATCGAGCTATCTATCTGATCTGCAGCTACTTTCACACTCTCCTGAACAGTCTTTGCGACATCGGTAAAAAGAGTATCATAATTGCTTTGAAGGCTGCTTTTTTGAGCTAACAAAAGAGGAGCTAAAACATTCGTTATAATTTGCTTTTCTATTGCTTTCCTAATTTCTGTCAAATCGGCTGTTTTAGATGGTGAAAAGTAACTTTTTACTGGTGCTGAAGCTATTTCTGATATAAACATAGACTTTTTCCTTTCCTCTACTCTAAACAGCAGATTTATTTAGAATCACGAAGACGACAATAGCTATCTTCAATTTCCCATTCTAAACGGCGTCTCTGCTTAGAGAATGTTTCCAAAACTTTCTCATCTTTTAAATCAAGATTTTTCAATTCCTCGCTGCTAGCCTCTTCTGCCAACACATCATAGGATTCTATATACTGATTTAAAGCTTGCCATTCGATACTAGTGTCCCTTTCTTGTTTCCGTAAAATAGCAGTCGCCATTTCATACTCTTCTTGTAGCATGTCGGAAAAAGCTTTTTTCTTAGATAGTATGATATCTCGTTCTTTATCAATCTTCAAACGTTCACGCTGAAGTTCTGAGTATAGTTCCTCCATCTCTTTTTCTTTTTTAGCTATATCCTGCTTCATTGATTGATTTGGTTCCATTGCTCAAAATCTCCTGCTAATGTTTGATCCTTAGCCAGCAACAGCTCAATACCAGCTTCAATCTGACCTTGCAAAACTTCAAAGATAGTTAGAAGCATCTGAAATTTAGACAATCGAATATAAAAGTGCTCTTGCAAAGATCCGACCAATGATTGATAATCTGCACCTCCAGCCTGATAGGCTGCAGTCACCTCATCTGGACTAAGACTGAAGCCCTGAGGAACCTTTCCCAACTGCTCTGCTAGCTTTTCCGCTTCGCTAACAACCTGATCTCTAGCCTGCTGCAACGTGTCATAGCCTAGTTTGGTTACATTTACTAAATTTTGAACAGTTGCCTGGGCTTGAACACTATCCAGATAAATCTTTTCATTGCTGCTAAATCCACCCTTAGACAGATACTTCTTCATATTCTGGTAAGGAATCATATTTGCTTTGATAGTATCCTTGATAGTCGTCTTTCCTGTCCCATCCATAAGCACAAAATTTTTATTTTTATCGTAGATATAGCCCTCCATCATATGCTGATCGCCGATTTCTTTTTCGACAGTCGCAATATGGCGTACAATACCAGCAGCATTTTCACTGCCAGATAAGCTGTAGCCTAAGCTGACGATATCCTTATGGTCGATATGATTAAAGATCTTATACTTAGCACTATCCAGTCTTTCCTGCTGTTCCTTGGTTAAGAGAGGATAGATATTGGGGCCATTGTAGATATGGACAGTGCCAATATGGCGCATCTCCTCCTCTGTCAGAGTGGATAGAGCATACTGGATATCCATAGAACCCAAAGAGTGTCCGTAAAGATCAATCTTGGCATTCGGATACTTACGAATGGTTTCCTTAAGATGCTTAGCCGCATCCTTAAACTGAGCCGGAGGAAACTCTTGTGTCTTTTTGAGATAACTAGCAGCTACCATAATATTCGGTGCAGCAATTCCTGTCGTTAAAGTTCCGCCATAAACACCTGTAACATTTGATATAACATTCTTCCTCAGCTCATTGAAGGGATTTTTATTGAGAGAATTAAGGCTCTGCTTCACAGCTTGACCAGCATCTTTATTAAAGATTCCGACTACATTTCCTATGTTATTACTTACGTCTCGATCTGCCTTATCTAGTTCTTCTCGGCTTTTTTGAGTAATCATATTTTTTGAATGACGATAAACAAAAGGGGTAGCATATTCTACTGCACCTGCAGGTCCCAGACGATGAGACGCCGTCACAAAGTCTGTAGGCAGCCAATCCGTAACAGTGTCATGGAGCAACTTAGGAGTATGCGTCTTAGTCTGTGACCCCTGCATCATGACTGTCACATCCTGCACCTGAGCACGCTCAGCATCCGAAGCGGAGTAAGGGACAGCCTCGCGATTCGTTCCACTATTTGTTAGTACATAAACCTGCTCTTCATGGCCATTTACATTATCGTAAATTTGAGAGACGGTGCCTATGTAGCCAACATCACCAACTTTAGCTTTTTTTCCAACAGTTATATCTTCGGCATATTCAAACATAGCAATATCTACATGTTGTCCATCAGTATATCCTGTGCCATCAATAGGATTTAAGTAGCCATCCATTTATACACCTCCAACAAGCTTGTCAAGTTCATCAGATGCAAAATAACTCGCTATTCTATATTCACCCGTCTTTTCTTCTAATACCGTCATACTCATATTTAACTCACGGTCATTATTGAGAACCACATAAACCAACATTCCTCCCATAGGATTGTACTCCAACTTATCCTTTTGAATTTCATAAGATTTAATTTTCCCTTCTGCTGTCAGAGCTTTAGGATCTAGTGCTCTCAACTCATTCTCAATCGCCTTCTTCATCTTTTTACTCTCAGCAATCTGAATCATTTTTTCTTTTTCTGAATGACTGTTTACCATATTACAACCTCCTAAAATCATGCCAGAACTGAGCGTTAGAATACTCAGAAAGATTACATAAATTTTCTTCATGACAGCTCCTTTCGTTTCTCATCCTTGCTAAAGCTGGAGCCTTAGCAAAAATGGGAAACTAGATTTAGATTAATGTTTTATATTGATTATTATACTATTTTTATCGAGAATATGAAAGCGGAATCATCGGAGATTCATAAATATAAAATTCTTTATCATATGTCATGTCATTCTCCCCTCAACTTCTTTGCAAGCTCACCAGAGATTACATATCCTGTATGTTCTAGCTTCCCATCAGACTCTTCCATCAATGTTGTTTTAATAGTTAATTCTGGGTCATCATTGATTATAAGTTCAATGATTAATCCCCCCATAGGATTATATTCTAATTCATCTTTGTTAATTGAATATTCTTTTATAATCCCCTCCTCAGTCAAAGCTTTAGAATCTTCCTGTCTCAGTAATTCTTCTATTGCTCTCTGCGCTTTCTTCCCCTTCGCAATCTGAAGCATTTCTTCTTGTTCTGAACGACTATTTAGCATACTGCAGCCTCCTAAAAACATAGCTGAACTGAGCATAATGATACTCAGAAAGATTACAAAAATTTTCTTCATGACAGCTCCTTTCGCTTCTCATCTTTGGTAAAGCTAATGTCTTAACGAAAATGACAAGCCACATTTAGATTAACGACTTATATTAATTGTTATACTATTTTTCCAAAGAATATGAAGGCGGAATTATTTTTAAAGATTCATAAAGATAAAAATTTGTTCTTCATGGCCATTTACATTGTCGTATACCTGAGAAAGATTACCAATGTATCCATTCTTACCTGCTATTGAATAATTTCTCCTAAATTCTAATTCACGATACTCTACCAAAGCTGCTGCAACATTTTGCTTATCATTGTACTCTGCATTATTAGCCATGTTAATCCTCTTCTAATAACTCACTCAATTCTTGTGGAATACCATATGATACAACTTCATATTCTCCAGTATCTTCTTCCTGAACAGTCATATCAATATTCAAAACTTCATTCCCATTAATAATTATGTAAACATTTAGTCCACCCATGGGATTATAATCTAACTTATCCTTTTGAATTTCATAGGATTTAATCTTTCCTTCTGGTGTCAAAGCTTTAGAATCTAAACCTTTGAGAAAATTTTCCAAGGCTTTCTTCATCTTTTTACTCTCCGCAATCTGAATCATTTCTTCTTTTTCTGACCGACTGTTTAGAATGCTGCAGCTTCCCAGAAGCATAGCTGAGCTAATCGTGATGATAGTCAGAAAGATGAAAAAATATTTCTTCATGATGACTCCTTTCGCTTGTTAGCTTTTCTCAAACTGATGTCCTAATGAAAATGGATTTGGATTAATGTTTTATCTTATCATTGTTATACTATTTTTTATAAGTCTCAAGTACTCCAGTACGGATAAAGAGTTGTAAAGACAAAAACTCGTTCTCCATCACGCTTGATATTTTTATAAATTTGGGAGACGGTGCCTAAATAATCCTCCCATTTACATCATATTCTTTACAACATGCATACTTCCATACTCATATAAATAAGTTCCAACAAGTTGTTTATCTTCATATTCTCTAACATCAACAGGGTTTTTATAATCAGGCGTATTACTTTTCTCCTCTAATTAGCTCGTTAAATTCCGGAGACATGCCATAACCACCCACTTCGTATTCGCCAGTAGTTGAATTTTCTTGAAAAGTCATGTCTAATTCAAACTTCTTATTATCATTAATTATTAAATAGATGTCTAATCCTCCCATCGGATTGAAATCTAATTTATTATTTTCAATTTTATACGTTTTAATCTTCCCTTCTGCTGTCAGAGCTTTAGGATCCAGTTCTCTCAACTCTTTCTCAATCGCCTTCTTCATTTTTGTACTTTCCGCAATCTGGATTATTTCTTCTTTTTCCGACCGACTGCTTGGCATACTGCAGCCTCCTAAAATAATGCCTGAACTGACCGTGATGATACTCAGAAAAATGACAAAAATTTTCTTCATAATGACTCCTTTCGCTTCTCATCTTTGATAAAACCGATGCCTTAACAAAAACGAGAAGGCGAATTTAGATTAATTTTTTATATTAATTATTATACTATTTTTCCAAAGAACATAATAGCGCAATCATTGCTAGGAAGTTATGTAGAAAAAGTCTTATTCTTCATTGCTATTTACATTTTCTTCATCCATTAGTTCTATAAGCTTCAGCGACCACGCAGTTCCATCTCTGTGAAATTTCCCATTTTCATCCTCTGTAATGACATAACCTAGTGTTACTTCTTCGTCACCATTAATGATTAAATCAAACATTAATCCTCCCATTGGGTTCTGAGTTAGTGACTTCTTATCAATTTCATAACTTTTAATTTTCCCTTCAGGTGTTAAAGCTTGAGGATCAATCTTTTTCAGCCCTTCCTCAATAACACTCTTCATCTTTTTACTTTCTGCAATCTGAATCATTTCTTCTTTTTTCGACCGACTGCTTGGCATACTGCACCCTCCTAAAAACATAGCCGAACTAATCGTTATGATACTCAGAAAAGTGACAAAAATTTTCTTCATAATGGCTCCTTTCGTTTCTCTTCTTTGCTCAAACTGATGTCCTAACGAAAATGGGAAACTGGATTTGAATCAATGTTTTATATTATCATTGTTATACTATTTTTTAAAAGTTTCAAGGACTACGCTACGTATAAAGAGTTGTAAAGACAAAAACTCATTCTCTCTCACCCTTAATATTGTCGTAAATTTGGGAAACGGAGCCTATGTATTCTATTTCGCCAATAGGTCACTAAGTTTCCGACTTCTTGAATTTGTAGCAATTTCATAATTACCAGTTGTTGAATCTTCCACTACTGTTACACTTAAACTTAAATTCTTATCTCCGTTAATAAACATTTGAATCATTATCCCTCCCATGGGATTATAATCTAACTTATCCTTTTGAATTTCATAGGATTTAATCTTTCCTTCTGGTGTCAAAGCTTTAGAATCTAAACCTTTGAGAAAATTTTCCAAGGCTTTCTTCATCTTTTTACTCTCCGCAATCTGAATCATTTCTTCTTTTTCTGACCGACTGTTTAGCATACTGCACCCTCCTAAAAGCATAGCCGAGCTGAACGTAATGATAGTCAGAAAAATAACAAAAATTTTCTTCATGATAGCACCTTTCACTTCTCATATTTTCTAAAGCCTACTGGATTAGCACGATTTAGAATTTTTAACTATCTAACTTATTACTTTATTATATTATACAGGATTCTCAAATATTCTAAAACTGAAAGGATAGCTAAAAGTTGATGGCTTCATCAATGAGAAACTAACGATACTTAGCAATTTTCTTTTATCATCTCATAAAAAGCCGGTGAATAAACAATTTGCAGATTTTTTTGCTGGAGATTGGCGTAATAATTCTCAAACTGCTGGTAATAGTCAGTCAGGTCAGTAGTTATCTGACAGAAGGAGGTAGCTTGTATTGGCCGAACCTGTGGATAAAAATCCTCTGCAGTCTTAGTCAAGAGATTATCGCCATTCTGATAGAGCTGGGCCTGCAGCCGCATCCATCTAGGCTGCTGGTAATAAAGCTGACGGCGGATATAATTGCAGATCTGCGGATCTTGCTGGGCCAGAAAGCTGTTCATCTCCTGCTTTTGAAAGGGCAAACGCAAAATATCCAAAAGCTGACTGTGACCAAAGGGAAAGTTCTTGGTCTTGTACTGGACTTTTCCATGCAGATCTTCGTGAATCAGGTATTGGAGACGCAGAACTTGCTTTTCTTGATCCAGCTCCCAAAGATGAAAGCCCATATTTTTACTAAAATAGAGAAAATCCTTCTGCAGTCGAGTTAGGGAATCCTTGAGCCAAAGTTTTCGCCCCAAGAGCCAGAGGACCTGATAGCCATGCTGGCGGTAAGAAAGCGTCCGTTCCTGCAGCCGTTCTATACTTAGAGGACTGCACTGGACTTCAAGCGCCAGTTTTTCATCAACCAGTAGATCAGCAATCTGCTGCAGAACAGGCAAAAAAGCCTCCACCTCAACTTCTTCTGTCTGGACAGCCCAGCGAAAAAGCTCCGCCTTAAGGTTGAGGTGCTCAGCGCTCTCATTTTCCCTGTAAAAGTGGCACTGCTCTAGCGAAACATGCGCAAAATGCGGCTGCATAACCTTCCCTTTTTTAAAACGGACTGCCCCTGAACAAGCTGGGCAGACGAAATCAGCCCCTTTCTCAATCTTCTCCTCCAGTGCATTACACAAAAGCCCCTTATGATTTCTCGCCACAAACATATCCTAGCTCCCTCTAAAATTTCTCTCATTTACTAAAATATTCGCAAAAGAAAAGAGAAACCTCAAAGGAGATTTCTCTTTGTAATTGATAAAACAACATTAGCTAATAGCTGACTCTGCAGCCATTTCCATTTCTTCCTTATGAAGCTTAGTGTCATACATCCGGATAAACGGATACCAAATGACAAAAGCTGCTACAGCACAGATGATTGCAACAATAAATGCTCCTAAACTTCCTCCTGAACCGACATAGGCTCCTAAACCAACTGGAGTTGGCCATGGTGTTTGAGCAATAGCTTTACCAGCGATACCAAGCTGAACAGCCCAGTAGCCAATAGAGGCTGATACAACTGGTGCTAAAATAAATGGAATCGTCAAGATTGGATTATAAACAATTGGAAGACCAAAGATAATTGGCTCATTTATATTAAAGATGGCAGGTCCCATTGATGCTTTCCCAAGCATACGAAGTTGCTCTGATTTAGCACGGAAAGCAATATAAATACATAGAAGTAAAGTTGCCCCAGAACCACCAACAGTTACATAGGAGTTCGTAAATTCACCAGCGAAAGCAATGAATTTTCCGTCAACATTTTGCGCCATGTTAGCCAGTAGGATTGGATTTACCAGTCCCATTACAATATTGGCACCATGAATACCAACAATCCAAAGTGCATGCACTAAAAGGTAAATGATAACAATGCCAAACCAAGTATTTGTAATATGACTTACAAAAGCAAAAGGAACCGCAATAACTTTATAAATATCAGTACCAAACATAATGAAGATACCATTTATGAAAAGTACCACAAATGCAATTACAAAACCCGGAATCAATGCTGTAAAGGAACGAGAAACCCCTTCTGGAACTGCTTCAGGCATTTTTATAACCCAGTTCTTTTTCACACAAAGCTTGTAAAGCTGCACAGCCAAAATAGACATCAAAATAGCTGTAAACATACCTGATGTAGAAAGACGAGTCAGACTATCTCCACCAACAGTCCATCCATTAATTGTTGACTCGCCAGTCACCGCTGAAATAGCGCCTTTAGAAATAGCTAATTCTGGTATGGTTAAAAAATAAGCAAATACCGCCAAAAGTCCACCATTGAGAGGATTGAGATTCAAGCCTTCCTCTTCTACATATATCTTTGTATATTCATAACCGATTACTACCGCAAAGTAGAGAGACAAAATCCCCATTGTACACTTATAGGCTAGTAAGTATAGTGCTTGAATTTTATCAAAAGAATTGGCCCATAAATCAATTATAAATTGTATATTAAAGGCTTGCGGAATAACGCTTAGAACCAAGAAAGCTGACCCTACAATGGTAAAGGGAATACTGGCCATTCCAGCAGCTACGATAGCACGAACAGGACGCCAAGTCGAAACCTTGCCCATAGGTCCCATAAGATATTTTTCTAAAAATGCAAACATTTTATCCATTACATTTCTCCTCTGATATTGATAGACTTAGTATTTTTTCTTACTACTGAAGGCTGGCCATATACTTTTGAATGCGTTGGTACTGTTTATCAGCCTTGTGACTAATGCGATTCAATTTAGCAAGCATTAAAAAGTTTAAAAGGATGCCAACTACAAGAATCATAATTAAAAAGACTTGCGTTGCTGATCTGGCTGTAAAGAAAGGGTATAGCAATGAAAATCTATTCAAAAGAACCAGCAAAATAAGCAGCACATTTAGTGAAAGAGAGATACCATAAAAAAGTTTAGTTAATTTTGCCTCTCTTTGATTTATAGTGTACATTCGCGTCTGCTCCCACATAGCTAGAGCTGCAAAGAGAGCAACTGCCATTGGCAGCATCATAGCCAATCTGGCATTTGAAAGATAGAGCATCAAGGTCCAGTAAAGATTGACAAAAAAGAAAGCAGCTGTCGCATACCGAACGGAAAAGTACCGAGTATAGTACATGGTTTTTAAAGCTGATTCTTTCCTCCTTGCTTCTAATTCTTGTTTTTCCTTATCCGTCATCTTCTTCTCCTAGCTGTTGGTCTCTTCTACCTTACGGTAGAGGTTGAGCATTTCAAGTGCAACTTCGCGCAGGGTCATGGTCGTCATGAGATGATCCTGAGCATGCACCATGATGATTTCAATCCTAATTTCAATTCCGCTAGCATAGTCCTGTAAGAGCTTAGTCTGGGCATGATGAGCTTCCAGCAGAGATTCATTGGAGGTTTCCAGCTTTTCTGCTGCTGCATCATAGCGACCTTCACGCATATCAGCAAAGGCTTCATGGACAATGGTGCGGGCTGTCCCGCTGTGAAGAATAATTTCAAAAGCAGCGACTTGTAACTCTTCTTGGTTCATAGATTCATTCCTTTCTTGAAATCTTGCTAGTCTCAGCAGTTTATCTCAGAAAAAACTGCTCAGATTTTTATTTGATACTTAAGAATATTTGTTTAAATTCTTCAAAGGTCTGACTGGCTCGTATCTGCTGTTGCAGGTCTGGCTCTTCCAGCAAATCAACAATTTTGGAAGTCAAGCTATCCATCCCTTCATTGTCATAGATGGATGGCGAAGCTAGAAAAATCAATCTAATCTCAGGATAATCCTCAGACCAGTTCAGGCCTGACTGGACGATTGCCAGTCCAATCCTGTGCTTCTTTGCGCAAGGCTTGATAGGGTGAGGAACAGCTATAGTATCCGAAAAGACAACGGAACTCATGCGCTCGCGCTGCTCCATCAAGCTGCGCATTTGAGCTGGGAATTCTTCCTCTTCTCCAACTGCCATTTTCTCCAAAAGCTCTGTCAAAGCTTCGTCCTTATCGGCTTGATCCAATACTATAAAGCACTCCGGCGAGAAATAATCGTCAAAGACCGCTTCCAAGTCTGACACTTCCTCTAAGCCCTTAATATCCATCCGACAGCCTTTCGTAGTCTTCAAATTTGCCATCTTCTGCTTGATTTCCTTAATTTCCTCGGGTTTGAGGAAAATACTAACCGTAAAGACGGGCAGTGTAAAGACCAGATTGGACAAGTCGATTGAAGAGATGATAAAGTCGATATTCTTGAGACGTTCATCATTGAGCTCATAGTAACCAATCACATCTACGATGTGAACAAGATTTCCCAACTCGTGGTCAATCCGATTTTTCAGCATCTGAGCAGAACCATAACCAGTTGCACAGATGACGAGAATGTTGAACTTCTGCTTCTCCTTATGTCGCTCCATAGCTGCCATAAAATGCAGAGCAACATAAGCAACCTCATCATCTGGCAACTCCTCGTCACCAAACAAGGGCATGGTCGCCAAAAGGTCCCGTGTCATAGCCAGCACAGGTGCATATTGCTGCTGAATATCTGCCAACAAGGGATTATCCATTCTGACATGATTTTTCAGGCGGATAAGCAAGGTAGAGAGATGGGTGACCAGACCTTCCACCAACTGAAAGTCAGACTGAAAGGCATAATCCCGAAGACCTTCCTCTTCTTCCAGTGCTCTTAAAAGCTGAGCACGCAGCTGCTCCACTATGTCCCCTTTTTCTTGCTTGTCTAGCTTCAAACCAGCCTTGGAAATCAGATGCAGGGTGATATAATCGACCTCTTCTTTGGGAAATTCCAAACCTGTTACCAGATGAATCCGATCCAAAATTCGCTGCGCAATCCGACTTTCCGCACTATAGTCCTTTAGATTGCAGCCATCCAGCTGGTTAATTTGAAAACCTTCACCGATGCGCTTAAGGGACAGCGCGATATGGATGACCAGATTTTGAATGACAAAGTCCGACACTCTCAGCTGGCCTTCACGGCATTCGTCCAACACGATAATAGTCAATTCTTCCAGACTAATCGGCCGGCCAGAAATCTCGATAGCGATATAGTTATGCAATACATGAAAGAAATTATCATGGAAAAAATAATCCATAATAAAGCGACGGATATTGCGCTCGCTGCCTTTGACATAGACACCGCGCTTGGCCTTGCTTTCAATCTGCAAATCGTACTTGTCCAAATCCTGCCGAATCTTCTTGAAGTCCGAAGATAGGGTCGAGCGACTGACAAAGAGTTCGCTGACTAAATCATCGAAATAAACTTCTTCTTGCTCAAACAAGAGCTTGTTCAAGATATAATTATAACGGTCTTCGATGCCTTCCAAATTAGTCTGCGCAGCTTCCATCAAAACCTCAGCTTTGAGAAATTCCTGATAGATTTCTCTATCACTGATTTTCAACTGGTAACCATAGCCCTGTTTAGCTGTGATGGTCCAGCCAGTCTGCTCAGACGTCATAGCCATCAAATTTTTAAGGTAGCTTCTTACTGTACGGTCCGAACAAGATAAGTGGGCAGCCAATTCCTTACTAGTGATGAATTGGTCCCTATTGTCCATCAAATACTGAAGAATGTGTTTTTCCTTTTGATGCAACACACTTCTTCCTCCTTCCGTCTATGATAAGATACTACCTTTATTATACTATCAAATATTTTCCTTAATCAAGTTGGCCATTTTTTCAATACCCATAGGGATAGGAATATAGGCCTGAGGGGGAATTTGGGCGATGGGCTTGCCAACCTTGGCAGCCGCTTCTTCAAACTGCTTATAGTACATTTTGGTCTGCGGACTGATAAGATAGAGATCAAATTCAGCTGCCGCTATAGCCTTACCGCCTTCTGTCGCGCTGATTGCATCCACTTCAATATCATCGCCCTTGCCTTTAAAAAATTCTGTCGTTTTCTTCGCCATAAGTGAAGAAGACATGCCTGCTGCGCAGATAATCAATGCTTTAGCCATAAGAGTTTCTCCTTATAAAGTAATTTTATTGACACTTTTATTATAAATGAAAACGTTGTCAATCTCCATCTTGTTTTTTTCCGTATTGAAACGGAAGTAGTCCCTAAATAGCTTTACTTATATTTTATCTTATATGCTAAAATAATGGCTGATAATATCAGTGATATACTGTTGGCCGAAATTAAAGGTAAATCTTGAATCACCAATCCATGTACCAGCCAAAGACCAATACCAACTACTTGCATGAGATACATACCAAGCGCTATGGATTCGGTATCTTTGGTTTTGATGACCTTAATTACCTGAGGCAAAAAGGCGAAGGTTGTTAAAACTGCTGCAATACTTCCAATCATGTTTTTCTCCTAATTTTTCCAAAAAAAGAGGCGGAAAGCAGCAAACTTGCCATCTCCTCCTCTGTATTTTTTAGTTTTCCTATACTCAACTATAGACTAGCCCCATTTGATGCAATGACTTCCTTATACCAGTTAAAGGACTTCTTCGGTGAGCGTTCATAGGTCCCCTTGCCATCATCATCCTTGTCTACATAGATAAATCCGTATCGTTTGCGCATTTCACCCGTACCTGCTGATACTAGGTCAATACAGCCCCAAGGCGTGTAGCCCATGAGTTCCACACCATCTTCTACTACGGCCTTTTTCATCTCGCGAATATGAGCACCCAGATAGTCAATCCGGTAATCATCATGAACCATACCATCTTCTTCCACTTGGTCAATAGCTCCAAAGCCATTTTCCACAATGAAAAGCGGTAGATGATAATGATCGGTAAACCAATTAAGAGCATAGCGCAGACCTTCTGGGTCAATCTGCCATTCCCATTCAGAAGCCTCGACGAAGTTATTTTTAACCAAGTCTTCAGTCTCTATATAGTCGAAGTAAGGATTATTTTCCCGATGGGAGTCAATAGCAAAGGACATGTAGTAGCTAAAGCCAATATAGTCAACAGTGCCCGCCAGCAAGTCTTCCTGATCCTGCTCGCTAAAGTCCACCTTAATTCCCTTTCTTTCCCAGTATTTGAGAATATGCTCAGGATATCGACCAAAGACATGCACATCTGTAAAGTAATAGCGCTTCTGCATAGCTTTCATAGCCATGAGAATATCCTTGGGATTACAAGTAGCTGGATAAATAGGACACATGGCAATCATACAACCGATTTGGAAGTCAGGATTGATCTCATGGCCGACCTTAACAGCACGCGCTGAAGCCACTAGTTCATAGTGGGCAGCCTGGTACATAATTGCTTCGCGATCATCGCCTTCCTTGTAGACAATCCCAGAGTTGGTGAAGGGAGCAAAATCTTCCTGATAATTAGCTTGATTATTGATTTCATTGAAAGTCATCCAGTATTTGACTTTATCCTTATAACGCTCAAAAACAACTTCTGCAAAACGGACAAAGAAGTCAATCACCTGACGGTTTTTCCAACCTCCATACTCGGTTACTAGATGATAAGGCATTTCAAAGTGAGACAAAGTGATAACAGGCTCAATACCATACTTGAGGCATTCATCAAAAAGGTCGTCATAAAATTGCAGACCGGCTTCATTAGGCTCCATTTCATCCCCTTTAGGGAAAATCCGCGTCCAGGCAATAGAAGTCCGGAAACACTTGAAGCCCATCTCTGCAAAAAGAGCAATATCTCCCTTGTAACGATGATAAAAATCAATGGCCTCGTGGTTAGGATAGTACTTGCCTTCTAGGACGCCCGGCGTTATTTCTCGAGGCACTCCATGACGAGCCGCGGTCATAACATCAGCCACGCTGATCCCCTTCCCACCTTCTTTCCAGCCGCCTTCCAATTGGTGGGCAGCAACAGCTCCACCCCAGAGAAATCCATCTTTAAATGTTGACATTCTGCATTTCCTCCTGATATTTGATACTACAATTATAAGCCAAGAAAGCGCTTTTTTGAATAGCGAGAATTTCCACAGCGAAGCGGAAAATCTTCTCCATAACTTTCTTTTCAGAGCTCTGTTCTTTTTGTTGACAACGCTTACAAACAGGCGTATAATAATCCAATAAGCTAGATAAAGAAAGGAGTTTTTATCATGTCAATGTTGATTTTTATTGCCAGTTTTTTAGGAATGGTTATCTTGGTTCCAGCCATCTGGTATGGCTTCTTTCGACTTGGGATTTTTCTGCGAGCCAATATTCTTGCTCGGGGAAAATTCATCTATACTCTGATTCATTTTCAACATCTAGATAGCAAACCCCAACTGATGGATAATCCAAACTTTCTCAAGACGGGCAAATGGGAATATATACCAGAAGCTGATTATTACAAGGGATTTTCAAAACTTTCAGACCGTGACTTGCGGCTCTGGCTACAAAACGAATACCAACTCAAACCTGAACAAGTTATTATTACTGTACCAGAAAGCATGAAAGTCGCTTCTGCTGGCTTCTAATCTTTCTCCAAAATCACTTCAATTCTTGTCAGCATGACCTTATTGAACTCAAGCACAGTCTTGGAATGACTTCATCGTTTATTAATGATTTTCACTATCTAGACAAAAAAACGGGTCGAGAGAACATCTCTCCGACTCGTTTTTCATTATCCAAATAATTGGTTTCCTTTTCGTTCTGGCAATTTTAGAAAGAGGGCCAGCAGACAGACTAGGCAGATAACAGCTGCTAGAAAGAGGTTCATTCCTTCGTAACCCCAACTGTCCAGAAAATAGCCAGCCAGATTTTGAATGAGAATAGTGCCCAGACTGCGGGCTGTCTGGACCAGAGCAATGGCTGTAACCAGGTATTTTTCATCGACCAAGCTAGCTACGATTTTCAGGGTCACCATTATCAAAACCATGCCCGTCACGTGCTTGGAAAGGAGAGTCATCCCGATTTTCGAAATCAAACCTAGGTCTAAAGCATAGACGCTATACTGGAGAAAGACGATTCCCAGACAAATATAAAGAAGCTTTTTCATCGAAATCTTGTCCATAAAGAGATAGGAATAAAAGATAAAAGGCGCTTCAACCAGAACTGATAAGGCAACGACAGTCGAAGCCATATCCACCTCTAAGCCACTATGCTGTAGCATGGCAGGGATATAGGTATGACCAGTATTCCCCACTCCAGAGTAAAGGGCGACCAAAAGCAGGTAAAAGAGATAGGTTTTGTTGGTCAAGAGCTTCCCCAGACCTGTCTGCTTGCGGGTATTCCTGCTTTCTAGGGCTGCTCGGTCGTGCTTAGGCTGGATTCCCAAAAGTCCTATGCTGCTGATAAGCATCATGCCAATAAAGACTGGGAAAATAGCCTGTGGTGCGACTCTTTGATAAATCAATCCTGCCAGCTGAGAGCCTAGTGCATAACCAATGGTTCCCCAAATCCGAATCTTGCCATAAGTATAAGGACTTTGAGCCGCAAGGACATCCATGACTGGATTGACCCCGTTAACCAACATGAGAACTAGGCTATACCAGACCAGTAACTGCCAAAGCTGAGTTGCTTTCATGAAAAATACAGCCCCAACCATCATCACTAGAAAGCTAAAAAGGAAGATCTTTTTAATGCCCAAAGCATCGCTGAGAATCCCAAACAGCGGCTGAGCCAACATGGAAGCAAAGAAGGAAGCTGACACTACCATCGATACTTGGGCATTAGAATAGCCTAAGTCCTGCATATAGACTGATATCAGAGTCGAAAAAAGAGAGTAGGCTAAGAAGAAAAAATTAAAGAGTAAAAAATGAGCCAGATAGCTGTTATGAAACTTTTTTTGCATCGAAATCTCCTTAAGGCAGAAAGAAAACTCAGCAAAAGAACTGAGTTTTAGCTTGGAAAGTCATTCCGTTCGTATGTGGCAGAGGACATTCACTTTATTCAACATCTGTATTTCTGCGACGTTCCTGTTTTGCAGCCTTGCGTTTTTGACGACTGCGATATTCAAAGTACAGAATGATTAGCAGGATACCAACAGGCAGCAGAATCAACATCTTATCGCTGAAGAACACGCCATACCAAGGCTTGCTTTCTGATTTGCTGCCAGTCACATTTTCAATGGCCTGAGCAACTGGATTCTCAACTTTCTCGACTTTCATTTCATCAGAGATCTTGCTAGACAAGGTCTTCAAGCCATTTTCAGCCTTGAGAACATTATTTTCAACCTTGACTTTAGGCTCGGTTCCCTTTTTAACAGTAGCGTAGAAATCCTCAGGCAGCTTATATTTCTGTCCATCAATCTCCTGCTCACCCTTGGATAAGAGTTTTTTGTACTCATAGTCCGCATAAGCCTTCTCAATCAAAGCATTACCAAAAGGATGGCGGTAATACTCGCCGTCTTGGTCAGACCAGTCACCGACTCCCATAATCACGGCAATCATGCGCTGATCTCCACGCTTAATGGTCGCGATATAGTTGAAAGCACCGTTAGGACTAGAACCCGTCTTCATACCATCTACGCCCTTGAGTGCGTATTTAGCACCCGGCAGGGAGTAATTATAAGTTTCAAAGGTTTCCTCGTAAGGAGTTCCAGCTTTAACCGTAACCTTGGCTTTATTAGTATAGTTTAGAATCTCAGGATGGTGGTTGACAAAGTTATAGGCCAGAATCGCCAAATCACGGGCTGTTGTTTGATTGCTGGCATAATTATCATAGTTTTGAGGGTTATAATAGCCCTTAAAAGAAACCGCTGCTGCACCGCTGGCATTGAACCACTTGGTATTCGTCATGCCCAGTTCTTGAGCCTTGGCATTCATCCGATCCAAGAAAGCATCTGGGTCATTGTCGGATAAATAATTGGCCAGCATAACGGTTGTTGCATTGGATGAAGGCACGATTGTCATGGTAATCAGCTCAGATACAGTATAGTCCACACCAGCGACAATTTTATTATTAGAAATTTCATAAATATTAGCGGTGGCCTGATCCTGAGGTGTAGCTGTAATGACCGTCTTTTCGCTGATTTTTCCTTCCTTAATCGCTTCAAAGACCAAGTAAAGCGTCATGAGCTTACTCATACTAGCTGGGTCACGCATCTCATCAACATTATCCTCCCAGACAACATCACCTGTACTGCCGTCAATAACGAGAGAAGACTTGGGACGATTAATCGCCTGAACATTATCATGCGGATACATCTTTTTAGCCATATCCACCAATTCATCAGCCCTAGCAGCTAGTGGTGCTAACGAGGTCAGGAACACAATTCCCAATAACAAAAGCTTTTTCTTCACAGGATCCTCCAAAGAACAATTATACCTATCTAGTATATCATATTTTACGCAAAGTCAACCATAAATCTAAAAATCCTACCTAAAAAATAGATAGGAAATTAAGAGACTTTTGTCTGGCAAAGCCAGTTTTATAGCATCAATGTCAAAATCTTAGTGTTTTAACAAGCTAAGTGCTTCCTTATCAGCGATAATCACAACATCTGGATGCTTCTGGAGAGCACTACCTGGCAGCTCCTCTGTCACCTCACCCTCAACAGTCCCTGCTATAGCCTTGGCCTTAGCAGAACCATAAGCAAAGAGGATGATGGACTTAGCATTTAGGATATTGCCAATTCCCATGGAAATAGCCTGAGTCGGAACATCTTCCATCTTGTCGAAGAATCGAGCATTGGACTGAATGGTGGACGGTGTCAGATCTACTAAGTGAGTTTGGCTGTCAAAACTAGTCCCCGGCTCATTAAAGCCGATATGACCATTCGTACCGATTCCCAAAATCTGTAAATCAGCAGGATGCTCTGCAAGAAGCTGATTGTAGCGCGCCACTTCTGCTTCCAAATCTTTCGCTGCGCCATTGGGCAGGAAGCTTTCTTTAAAAGGTTTTTGGTTAAAGAGGTGCTGATTCATGAAATAGCGATAAGACTGAGGATCGTCCTCCTGCAAACCAACATATTCATCTAGATTGACACTGAACATCTCTGAGAAATCAAGGTCGCTCTCAACAATCTGCTTGTAAAATCCTTCTGGGCTGCTACCTGTAGCTAAGCCTAAAGTTTTCGCCCCCTGAGCTAGCTTTTCTTTGAGCAGCTCGAGAGCCACTTTACCACCTTCTACTTGGTTTTCCACTTGAATAATTTTCATTTTCTACCTCCACTTCTTTTCTTAATTTTATTATATGGTATAGACCAATTTTTGTCAAGAAAAAGTCTGCTAAATAGACATACTTTTTAGTCATGCTCGCTTCCTTTTGCAGCAAATCGTGTTATAATAGAGACATGTTTTTACTGATTGTTTTATTGATTTTATTTTTAGTCGGAGTCTTACTCTGTAGCCTGAGTTTCCTCATGAAAAAACAACCAGGCTGGCAGATTGTAAGTTTGATTTTGGGCGGCTTACTTACAGCTAGCCCCTTCCTACTTGCTGCTTATCTACTCTGGCTGATGAAAACAATATAAGGAGATACGATGAATACCGCTGATTTTGATTTTGACTTGCCCGAAGAGCTGATTGCTCAGACACCTTTGGAGAAAAGGGATGCTTCCCGCTTGCTAGTGGTCGATAAAGAAACGGGAGCCTTCTCCGACCAGCACTTTGACCAGATTATTGATCAGCTCCAGCCCGGCGATGCCCTAGTGATGAATAATACACGTGTCCTGCCTGCCCGCCTTTATGGTATCAAGCCTGAGACAGGGGGCCATGTCGAGCTGCTGCTACTCAAAAATACCCAGGGCGATGATTGGGAAGTGCTAGCCAAGCCAGCCAAGCGCCTCAGAGTAGGTTCTCAAATTTCCTTTGGCGATGGCCGCTTAACTGCTACTGTGGTAGAGGAGCTTGACCATGGTGGTCGAATTGTACGCTTTAGCTATGAAGGGATTTTCCTAGAAGTCTTGGAAAGTTTGGGAGAAATGCCGCTGCCACCTTATATCCACGAAAAACTGGCAGACCGCGAACGCTACCAGACTGTCTATGCCAAGGAAAACGGCTCTGCTGCTGCGCCAACTGCTGGACTTCATTTCACAGAAGAGCTGCTAGAGCAGATTGCTGCCAAGGGAGTCAAACTGGTCTATCTGACCCTTCATGTCGGACTGGGAACTTTCCGACCGGTTTCTGTGGACAGCTTAGATGATCACGAGATGCACTCCGAATTTTACAGTCTGTCCGAAGAAGCTGCCCAGATACTCCGTCAGGTCAAGGCTAAGGGAGGCCGTGTCATTGCAGTCGGCACGACATCTATCCGCACCTTGGAGACAATTGGTAGTAAATTCCAGGGGCAGATTCAGGCTGACTCTGGCTGGACCAATATTTTTATCAAGCCTGGATACGATTGGAAGGTCGTTGATGCTTTTTCAACCAACTTCCACCTGCCCAAGTCAACTCTGGTCATGTTAGTCTCTGCCTTTGCCGGACGTTCCTTAACGCTTAAAGCTTATGAGCACGCTATTGCTGAGCGCTATCGCTTCTTCAGCTTTGGTGATGCTATGTTTATCAAATAACTATAGGTGAAAATTTATGAATAAAATTGAAAGCAGACACCGTCTCATCCGCTCCTTAATCATGGAGAAAAAAATCCATACCCAGCAAGAACTTCAGGAGCATTTGGAAGCCAACGGCGTCGTCGTGACTCAGTCTACCCTTTCACGAGATATGAAAGCACTCAATCTGGTCAAGGTCAGTGAGAACGATACTTCCTACTATATCATCAATAGCATCGCACCATCCCGTTGGGAAAAACGTCTCCGTTTCTATATGGAGGATGCTTTGGTCATGCTGCGGCCAGTTCAAAACCAAGTCGTCATGAAAACCCTGCCTGGTCTGGCCCAGTCTTTCGGTGCAATCTTAGACGCTCTAGAGCTGCCGCAGATTGTTGCTACTGTCTGTGGTGATGACGTCTGTCTGATTATCTGCGAGGATAACCAAGGTGCCCTTGACTGCTTTGAGAAACTCAAAGAATTCACCCCACCATTTTTCTTTAGTAAATAAAAGCTGAGACAAAATTGCCTCAGCTTTTTCTATTTACGATTTTTGCTCAATGAAACCCATTAGTAAATCAGCAAGCCATACTTGACCATAGCAATGCACTACAAATATGATTTGAAGATGGTTCATTTAAGGTGTCGTAGCCAAACGATAAATGGCTTCCGCGTAAATATCCATGGCCCGATACAGATCATCTAAGAGCAATCGTTCATTGACCTGATGCTCTGTCTGATCAGCTCCCGGAAAGAGAGCGCCGAAGGCAACACAGTTAGGCATAGTACGAGCAAAGGTTGCTCCACCCGAAGACATGGCTGGACTGTTGTCTCCTGTTTTCTCCTGATAAATTGCCATCAGGGTGCTGACCAACTCGCTGTCCAAAGGTACGTAAAGCGGAGCCAAATAATCAAACTCCTGATAGGTCAGCTCGTATTGACTGGCTATCTCTGCCAGCTTTTCAACCAACTTATCCTTGTCTGCCAAGACCGGAATCCGCATGTCAATCCGAATCTCAGAGCGGTCAGAGCTTAAAGTCAGACCAGCAACATTAAAGGAAAGAAAGCCCGTCGGTTCATCAGACACAGGACCAAAGAGATGGCTGCCTGTTGCATCTTCACCGACCGCCTGAGCCAGAAATGCAAGAGCCGGATGCGAATCCAAGGACTGCAAGACCTTAGCTAGGCGAATAATGGCATTGATTCCTTGGGCGGCATCCTTGGCGTGCTTGGGCAAGCCGATAACCGTTACTTCTTCTGCCGTTCGCTCATATTCATAACCTAAATCTTCCAATCCTGCAACGACTGACTCTAGTAGGCTGCCCGAATAGGAAGCCTTGGCAGGAACAACATTAAAAGCTTGACCAGCTTCGAGCTCTATAGTGTCAGAGCCAGGCCCTTTCAGCTTAAGCTGAAGAAGCCCCTTCTCACCATAAGTCAAAGGGAAAGAAGAGTCTGGTGCAAAACCAATTGTCGCCTGCTCTTCTAGCTGGTTGTATCTTCCCATACAGCGCCAAAGCGTCTCCTCATCTGTACCAAAGATAAAGCGAACCCGCTTTTTAAATTCTACTCCGCTGTCTAGCAATGCTTTTACAGCATAAAGAGCGGCCATGGAAGGTCCCTTGTCGTCCTGCACCCCACGACCAAAAATCCAGCCATCTTTGACAGTGGCTTCAAAGGGAGGCGTCTGCCAGTCCGACTCATCACCTGATGGAACAACATCCAAATGACAGAGAACGGCCAGGAGCTGAGCTCCATGACCGATTTCTGCATATCCGTAATAACCTTTAGGGTCGAGGTAGGTGGTAAAACCTAACTCTCGACAGATTTCTAAAGTTTTTTCTAGGACATCTTGGATAGCTTGTCCAAAAGGTGTTCCATTTTGACCTTCATTTAGTACTGAAGGATAAGAAACGATTGTTTTCAAAGATTCAAGAAAATCTTCTTTAATCTCTTCCGTTATAAAATTTTTCATGGAATCACCTCAGCTTCTAGCTTATAGGAACGGTAAGAAAGTTCCTAGGAGTAAGAGACCAATACTGATAGCAATGATAGCTACAATCAGCTTGCCGATAAATTTCCACCAAGTACCGATATTGATACGTCCGAGTGCCAAAGCTCCCATAACGATACCAGAAGTTGGTGCAACCAGATTCAGCACACCTGAAGCAGATTGATAAGCTGTGATGATCAAGCTAGCCTTAACATTGACAAATTCTCCCATCGGAGCCATGATTCCCATAGTTGCACTGGCCAGACCAGATGATGATGGGATAAGGAAGGACATTGGTAGGTAGAAAATGTAGGTCAAGACGATGAATACTTGTGATGACAAACCGCTGAGTCCTTGTTTGCCCCAGTTGAGGATAGTGTCTGTAATCATACCATCATTCATGATAACTTGGATACCACGAGCGATTGCTACGATTAGGGCTACGCTAAGCAAGTCAGCTGCACCGTTCATAAAGGCTGAGATAATCTTGTCTTCCTTGAGACCGTAAACAGCGCCAATCAAGATTCCCATGAAAGCAAAGAGCATAGCTCCTTCTGGGAAGTACCAAGTACCCAGTGCGGAAGTAGATGAACCAATAATCTGACCAAGAACTGGAAGTCCAGTCAGCCAAGTATTGAAGTCCTTAAAGATAGTAATACCGAGATCTGTCCAAGGAATGAAACTCAATACCATAAGGACAAATGTCATGATGAACAGGAATAGAACAATTCTTTGTTTCTTGCTCAGAGTTGACTCAACAGATGAAGAAGTTTCAACGTTAAAGTGTTTCAAATCTTCTTCTCGAGTGCTGTAAACCAATGACTTGGTCGGATCTTTTTGAATCTTATCCGCATAGCGGTAAACAAACCAAGTGCTGAGAGCAGTCAGAACAACCAAGAAGATAAGACGAAGGACAATCCCTTCACCAGTTCCAACACCAGCAGTTGCTGAAGCGATACCCGTTGCAAATGGATTTAGCGTAGAAGCCAAACATCCGATTTGCGAACCAAGCAAGATAATAGCCACCCCAGTCAGACTGTCAAAACCAACTGCCATCATCACCGGCACCAAAAGCGGATAGAAGGCCATGGTTTCCTCACCCATACCATAGGTAGTACCACCGAGGGCAAAGAGAGGCATCAAGACAACAATCAGCATCTTTTCGCGACCCTTGTACTTCTTAACGATAGAGGCAATTCCCACATCCAAAGCGCCAGTTTCATTGACAACACCAAGGAAACCACCGACCATGAGGATGAAGAAGGCAACATCAATCGCTGCACTAGTCTCCTTGATCAAGGAACCTTCTTCTGGGTGCGTGCCCAGCATAGCACGAATCGGTGCCATCAGGACATCCCAAATTCCTTGTGGATTTTGGGGCTGAGGCTGATAAACACCTTTTACAAAAGCCCCGGCTGGGATAATCCAAGTCAGCACTGCCATAATGGCAATGATTATCAACAATACGGTATAAGATGAAGGCATCTTAAACCCTTTTTTTGTTTTTTCACTCATTTGTTTTTCCTCCTAAACGTTTTTTACGAGGTTACGAACCTGCATTTCCCTGCATGAGTAAACAAGAAAACGCTTACTTTGTTTATATTTTACCATATTAACATTCAAAAAGCCAGTATTTTTGAAAATTATAAATGATTTTCAAGAAAAGATTTCCAGCAAAGAAATGATATCTGCTATCAGCCTTCAATCAGTACTATTTTTAGCCTTTTTCAATAATCGTGCCGCTCTCAGACTCAATCAGAGCGCCAAGATTTTCCAGAGATGTGATAACTGCTTTGCCTTCTGGACGGCCATTGACAAAGGCGATAGCTGCTTCTACTTTTGGAAGCATGCTGCCTGGTGCAAATTGTTCTTGCTTGATGTACTCTTCCAATTGAGCAACATTCACATGTTCCAGTTTTGCTTGATCTGGTTTGTTGTAGTTAACAAAGACATAGTCCACACCCGTTAAGACGATGAAGAGGTCTGCATCAACCAACTCTGCCAAGCGCTGAGAAGCAAAGTCCTTGTCAATAACGGCTTCAACACCAGTAAGATGGCCATTTTCTTCTTTGACGACAGGAATCCCGCCGCCGCCCGCAGCTACCACTACTTGACCTTGATTCAAAAGCGTACGAATTGTTTCAATTTCCTTGATATCCACTGGTTTTGGTGAAGCAACGACCTTACGCCAACCGCGGCCAGCATCCTCTTTGAAAGTCGCTCCGCTCTTTTCAGCTTCCGCTTTTGCTTCTTCTTCTGAGTAGAAAGGACCGATTGGCTTGCTGAGGTTGACAAAGGCTGGATCGTTCTTATCCACCACTACTTGCGTCACAACAGAAGCGACATTCTTTTCGATACCTTCATCCAAGAGAGCATTTTGCAAAGCATTTTGCAGCCAAAAGCCGATACTGCCTTCTGTCATAGCTACAAGAGAGTCTAGTGGGAAGGCAGGATTCTTTTCAGAGTCTGCTGCCAAGTGTTGCAGCAGCAAGTTCCCTACCTGTGGACCATTTCCATGGGTAATGATAAGGTCATCCCCGTTTTTAATCAATTTCACCAAGTGTTTAGCAGTTTCCACCAAGGCTTCCTGCTGTGCTTTCGCTGATGGATCAGATGAAAGGATGGCATTTCCTCCCAAGGCTACAACGATTTTACGATTTGCCATTTAATTCTCCATTATTGCACTCCAAAGAATGCGCTTCCAATTTATTTTAGTAGATTTTTTAATTTTCAATAAGAAAATGAGCTTTCCTTATCATATAAAAGAGGGCCGGACTAAAGCTATTAGTCGCAGCCCTCATAGCTGTTGGTAGACGGTTTCTTATGTAAGATTATACTTTTGGAATGTAGAGGTTTCCAAGAGTTGCAGCCATAACCGCTTTGATTGTGTGCATACGGTTTTCTGCTTGGTCGAAATGACGAGCATATTTACTGCGGAAGACTTCGTCTGTTACTTCCATTTCCTCTACGCCAAATTTTTCAGCGACATCTTTACCGTAAACAGTATTTGTATCGTGGAATGCTGGCAAGCAGTGCAAGAAAATCAAGTTTTCGTTATCAGCCTTCTTCACCAAATCCATGTTTACTTGGTAAGGTTTGAGGAGGGCAACGCGTTCTGCAAACTTGTCTTCTTCACCCATAGATACCCAAACGTCTGTGTAAAGAACATCAGCACCTTTAACTGCTTCGTCAGCATCTTCTGTAATCAATACACGAGCGCCGCTTTCTTTAGCAAAGCCTTCTGCCAATTCAACGATTTCTTTTTCTGGGAAGAGTTCTTTTGGTGAGAAGATGTGAACGTTTACGCCAAGGATAGCTCCTGTCACCAGCAAGCTGTTGGCAACGTTGTTACGTCCATCACCACAGTATACCAATGTCAAGCCTTCCAGACGGCCAAAGTTTTCTTGAACAGTCAAGTAGTCAGCCAACATTTGAGTTGGGTGCCATTCGTCAGTCAGACCATTCCATACTGGAACACCTGAGAATTCAGCCAATTCTTCTACCATGCGTTGGCTAAAGCCGCGGAATTCAATCCCATCAAACATACGGCCCAAAACTTTAGCAGTATCTTCTGTAGATTCTTTCTTGCCAAGCTGGATATCGTTAGCACCAAGGTATTCTGGATGTGCTCCTAGGTCAATGGCTGCTGTTGTAAAAGCTGCACGAGTACGAGTAGATGTTTTTTCAAACAAGAGAGCGATATTCTTGCCAGCAAGATAGTGGTGTTGAATGTTGCGTTTTTTCAAATCTTTCAAGTGAGCTGAAAGACCGATAAGGTATTCTAACTCAGCACGGCTAAAGTCTTTTTCTGCTAAGAAGCTACGTCCTTGGAATACTGAATGTGTCATTCTATTATTTCCTCTTTCTATTCTTTGAGTATTAGTAAAATACTGGATTCCTAAATTTCTTCACGTTCAAATGGCATAGACATACAGCGTGGTCCACCACGACCGCGAACCAATTCACTTCCGCGGATCTTAATCAAACGCAAGCCGTATTCTTCCAAAATCTTGTTAGTAACTGTATTACGGTCATACACTACTACTACACCAGGTGCGATGGTCAAGGTGTTAGAACCGTCGTTCCACTGCTCACGCGCAGCAGCTACGATATTGCCACCACCACAGCGAATCAGGTGAACTTTTTCCACACCAAGGTTTTCTGCCAAGATTTCTGCTAAATCACCTTTTTCTTCAACAATCTTAAGTTTGTCATCAACATAAGTTACAGAGTAAACGCGAAGATCGCCTTCGATTTCTGGGTGAATCGTGAACTTGTCATAGTCAACCATAGTGAAGACAGTGTCTAAGTGCATGAACTTACGGTTGTTGGCAAATTCGAAAGCCAAAACTTTCTTGAAGCCAACATTTTTCTTGAAGATATTGACCAAGAGTTTTTCGATAGAAGCTGCGTCTGTACGTTGTGAAATCCCAACTGCCAGCACATCTTTTGAAAGAACCAACTCGTCCCCACCTTCGATACGTGTGTCTTCTTCACGGTTGTAAACAAGTTCAACATTTCCACCATATACTGGGTGGTATTTGAAGATGTATTTACCGTAGAGAGTTTCACGATTACGAGTATCTGCATACATGTGGTTGAGCGATACAGCATTACCAATTGTAGCAAATGGGTCACGTGTGAAGTAGAGGTTTGGCATTGGATCAATAGCGAATGGATAATCAGATTCCACCAAGTCCGTCAAGCCTTTTGCTTCTTCAGGAATTTCTGGCAATTCAACTTTTTGAACCCCTGCCATCGTTTTTTCAACCAACTCTCGGTTATCTTTGATACCACGAAGCAGTTCGCGAATAGCCTTCTTGGTTTCACGGCCGCGAATATTGGCTTCTTCCAGATATTCTTCGATGAATTGCTCGCGGATTTCTGGAGAAGTTAGTGACTCAGCAGCCAGCTGCTCAAGATAGAGCACCTCAACTCCTTCATTGCGAAGCGCTTGAGCAAAGTTATCATGTTCTTTTTGTGCATCTTCCAAGAAAGGAATATCGTCAAAAAGAAGACGTTCTAAGTAGTCCGGCTGCAAGTTTTCTAACTCCTTGCCAGGACGGTGCAACATAACTTTTTTCAGTTTTCCAATTTCTGAGAAAACACGAATTGGATGTGTAGACATCTACTATCCTCCTTTTTCTTTGCGGTTTAGTTTTTCTAATCCCGTTTACATGTACTATTCTAGCATTTAATGCTACCGCTTTCAAGAAAAAGCCAACATTGCAAATGCCAAATCCTTTGCTTTTTTCTATTTTTATTTTTATAATATTCTTCTTTAAAGCGTTTTCTTTGAATATTTTACTCATTATATTATTTTTGTGAATATTTATTTTTTAAAATAAAATCAGTACATGGTTAATATCAGAATATTTTGAATTTATTTAACAAAAAAGAAGCTAATCAGAACCGATTAGCTTCTAGCAAGGTATTTCATAAAATACTCTTTCTCTTTAAAAGTTAATTTTTTATGTTCGTATTCAATCCGACCTTCATCCAAGAGCTTTTTCAGAACTTGATTGACCGTTTCCCGGGTCGTGGCTCCTAGCTTTGCCAACTCTTTCATACTGATAGGAAATGGCAGGCTGTCTCCCTCCTTGCACAAATCCATACAGAGCAGTGATAGAGACTGGATAACACGCTCACTGGCACTGGCGGCCACGACATTGCGCAATCTCAATTCCTGAAATTCCAAGATTTGCGATAGCCGCTTGGTAATGAACAACAGTTGATCCACACTCTTCTTTGAATAGTCTTCAAACAAATCAATAGGAATGGAGAAATATTCGACATTGGTGACAGCGCTGGCTGTGTAATGATAGCACTCATCAAAAAACATACCTCCATAGGGGAAAACACTGTTTTTCTTGACATAATCCATATAAGAAAATGTGTCTGTCGAATCATACTGCTCAATCCGCACATAGCCTTGAGACAAGAGGAAAAGACGCTCACGACGATCCCCCGCAAAAAAGATAATTTGTCCTTTAGGAATCTTACGATACTGAATCTCCACTGCTAATTTATCGAAAAGCTCCACTGGCAGATTGACAAAGGCAGGGTGCTGCCGGATAAATTGATAATGCTCCTTGGTAATCATGATAACCCTTTTATTTGATACTTGATACCATTATAGCATAAATCCGCTTACAAATAGAAAATGCTGACTATAAAAGTAAGAAATCCTAACAAAACAAAGAGATGTGCCCACTTTCTATTCATGGGTTTTCTATCCGCCTGGACTTTTTTCGGCAGATAATTTCCCATAATTATAAAAACCACACCAACGATCACAGTTGCTATTTTACGGATATCAAAGTCCTCGTCTAAGCCCCCATAGATAGTCGCCATATAGAGTAAGACAAAGCTAAAGGGGAAGACCCAGCGAATAAGGTGTTTAAAAGTGGGATTTAAGATATCTTTAGCAACAGTAGACCAATAAATCATAACTTCTAGCAGCATCATGACAATTGGAAAAGCCGAAACTACTAAAAACTTAGGTAAAAAGGAATCGCCTTCCCCAGATAAGTCAAAGTGAATCGCTAGGCTATCTGGTAATTCTTGATAGTTCCAGATCGCATAGAAAACTGGCAGGAACATGAGTCCAAGCGCCCAGCCTAATTCTTGAAAACTATTTTTTTTCATTTTTGTTTCCTCCTCCAAGAGATTGAAACCAAACAAGAATTTCTTCAAAAACCGTGACATCTAAGCTGTAATATATAAAGTTCTTCTGCTTTTCTTCTATGAGCAGACCGGCTTTCTTTAGCTGAGAGAGGTGGTAGGATACTGTCGCAGGAGTCAGCTCAAAAGCTTGAGCAATTTCCCCTGCAGACTTCGGACCATGCTTGAGCATTTCCAGGATTCCCCTCCGAACTGGGTCAGCTAGGGCTTTAAGCGTTTGACTGATCCCCATGATTGAACCTTTCTTTCAGGTAAACTTTCAAAATTTTCTTGGTCAGAAAGACTAGTGCCACTACTTCTACTAAGAGCAGAGCCTCAACAGCCAGTGGCGGAAGAAAGCCTACCTGAGCCAGAGCAGGCGCTAAGTCAATCAGGGCGTGAAGTCCCAGAGCGGCTAAAAAATACACTGGAGCCTTCTCCTTGACCGCTTTCCAAACCCAGAAGGTCAGAAGGATTTGAATGAGAATAGCCAAGATCCGTTCAAAAGCCAAAAGATAGATGCTGCCAGCGTTCATGGAACGGACATTGTCAATAATTGCTTGAGGAATTTGAGCCAGCGTCTGAGCATTCCCCTGAGTTACTACTTGAGCTATAGCCCAAAAGTTTAAGAGACTAACAATACCAACGAACAAAGCCTCAATAGCACCATGACCCAAGCCATAGGCCACACCATCCCTAAAGGTCAGTGGGCGCTTCTTTTGCAGCCAGTAAAAGATGACCCAGCGGGCTGTTTCTTCAAAGATAGCTGCCGCAGCAATACCATAAAGAACATATAGCCAAGGTTTTTCCGTCTGCAAAGCGATAGTTCCATCAGCCTGAGGCTGTAAAACGATACGATGCAAAATATTTTCCAGAACTTGACTCGATAAATAAAAACCGACTCCCCCTAAAAGAAAGACTAATAGAGAAATGTGCTTGGTCTTTTTAAAATAAACCAAAGGAACAAGGACTGTCCCTAAAATCAGCAGCATAGCAATCAAGATATGAATGGAAATCATCGTTTTTTCTCCTAAACTGTTTTGGTTTTTTTCTAAATAGATTATACATCTTTCCTTTCTTTCTGTCAAATCTATTTCGAATTTTTTCTAAATAACTTCAATCTAAAAATCATCAAGCTCTACTGCAATAAAAAATCAAACATTTCCCACACTTTCTGAAATCATTTTATCCCCTTACATAGAAAGCAGACACCATTTTATAGCCTCTAGGCATTTCGAGCCTTGCTTCCGTAACAAACCTTTGGTAAAATGTTAGTAACACAAGTCTAAAGGAGGCGCTTATGACTCAAAAAACGATCCGTCGCTGGGCTCCCTGGTCTATTTTAGGAAGCTGGCTGATTTATGTTGCAGATATATTGATTGCTATCTCTGACGGTTTTGGAAAGGGATTTTGGCAGCACATGCCTGATTTAGCAGCTTGGAAAGTTGATTTTGCAGGCTATGCCTTACTTCTTTTTCCGCTTTTAGGAATGGGCGTCTATATCCTCTCTATCGGGCTGAGACAAAAATGGCTAGGAATAGTAGGAGCTTGGATTCTCATGACTGTCTGTGTTTTCCTCCACACCAGCTATTTCTATTTTGCCGCCACTTCGCGGCTGTATGCCCATAATCCCTCTGCCGATATTGCAAAATTACTAGAAAGCTTTTCAATAGTGAAAAATAACTTTCTGCTTATTTATTTCGTACTTATGGCTGTACTTCTCCTATTTATTGTTATCCTCGTTTTGAGTAAGAAAACGGCTTACCCGCGCTGGTTTGCCCTAACAACTCCCTTAACAGGAATTCTCCTTAGTCGGCTACTCAGCGCTATTGCACCAGCCCTTCGCGAAATGCTTTCTCCTATTCTCATTCCCGCCTTTTGGTTTGCTTTAATGATAACAATAGCCATGATTTTTGCCCTAAAGGACAAAAACTTTACCAGCAAGGAAGCAAGTAGCGCCAATAGACAACCTTAAATGCTAACATTAAAAGACAAGTCATAAAACGGCTCTATAATTTCTGTAGTGGGTAAAACCACTGTAGGAATGATAGAGCCTATTTGTTGTAGAAAAAAAGTCCCATAAGACCTATAATGAAAAGCAACAAAACCATCATTAAACTCGTCCAACAAGATAGTCGGAAACTAAGTCAGAAACGATTTTATCGCCCAACTTTTCGCATGCACTTGACCAGCGGAGAGATTCTAGAAAAACTTCTCTCTTGCTCTCAAGAACTCCGAGAACACTATAAACTCTACCAACTCCTGCTTTTTCATTTTCAAGAGAAAAAAACTGAGCATTTCTTTGGACTCATTAAAGATACCATTTCTTATGTAAATCCTATTTTTCAAATTGTTTTTAAGACCTTCTTGAAAAACAAGGATAAGATCCTGAACGCACTGGAACTGCCCTACTCAAACGCTAAACTAGAAGCTACTAACAACTTCATCAAAGTCATCAAGCGAAACGCTTTCGGCTTTCGGAACTTTGACATTTTTAAAACTAGAATCCTCATAGCTTTGAACATCAAAAAGGAGAGGACTGATTTAGTCCTCTCCAGATTATAACTTCTCATTAACCCACTACAGTTGACAAAGAGTCAGAATGAGACTAAACAAAAGCGCACAATCTGTGCACTTTGTTTTCACTTAATTTACAAAAGAAAGAGTCCCACTAGTACGGCTGTCAATCCGACCAGGATAAAGAGGTAGGCTAGCCAACGCGGCGCTGGTTTTTCTTCCACCACCACTTTCTTGGGCATATAATTCCCAGAAATCATAAACATCAAGCCTGAAAAAATCAAGGCAATCTTATTAACATTGAAGTGAGAATCGAGAGCATAGAACAAAATAGAAAGATAGACAATGATATGGGTCAAGGGAACAATCCAAAGGACGAAGCGGGCAAAAGCTGGCTTGGTGATTTCTCGGTAAGCCGTTGCCCCATAAACAATCAGCTGTGCCAAAGTCATAAAGATTGGCAGACCCCAGATAAAGAGAAATTTGGGTACATACTTAAATGTCGGGCTAATCGGCGACGTGAAATTGATCCTAATATTCTCTGGCAAACTAGGATAAATCCATAAGGCATAAGCAAGTGGCAGCCAAATAACCAAGAAAGTCAGCAGCAATTCTCTAAGGTTATTTCTCAGTTTCGTTTTCATTATTTTTCCCTCCTAGCGCGGCAATCCAGACCAAAATTTCCTCAAAAACCGTAGCATCTAAATGGTAGTAAATGTAATTTTTCTGCCGTTCTTCATAGATGAGCCCCGCTTTTTTCAACTGGGACAAATGGTAGGATACCGTCGCTCCCGTCAAATCGAAGACTTGAGCGATTTCACCAGCCGACTTAGGACCTTTTTTTAATATTTCTAATATTTCCCGCCGAACTGGATCAGCTAGGGCTTTCATGGTTTCACTAATTCCCAATTTTGATACCTCTTAAAATTGATTTCTAGCTAAGGACAAACAAAGCAACTAGCTCTAGATAAGTCATGGCTCCTACAAATGTAAGCAAGGCGCTACTCAAACGGACAAGATTTTCTGCCAGCAATCCTCCTAAAACTATTTAGAGAACTTTCAAATTCTTTTCTCCATTATACTGTTTTTGAGGATAAAAGACAAGGAGGGCTTAGCTAAACACTTGCTTTTTCTTGACCAGATAAGCGATGAAAAGGCAAATCAAGGTCATCGTGATTGGCTCCAGGATCCCTCCTACGACAGGAATGGCAGCCGTTCCAACTAAAAGTGGATTGCTGTCGCTACTTAAGGTCGTCCGCAGGAAAGTCGGACCGCTCTCAACAAGGCCAAAGATATTTGTAAGGGTCAGATTGTAAAGAGCATGGGTCGCCGCCACCAGCCAGAGATTATCGGTCAGGGCAAAAAGGAGGGAAAAGAGAACGCCCGACAAGGTCACGCTCAGGATGTAAGAGAAAGGAGCGCCACCCTTGAATGTGTGCATGAGACCAAAGAAGAGATTGCCTAGGGCAATAGCTGGGACAAGCCCCATTTTGGTGCGGAGCTTGTTCAGGACAAAGCCGCGGTAAATGACTTCTTCGGCTAAGGCCTCCAAGAAAATCATAAGGAGCAAATAGGGCCAGAGTGCGAGATTAAATTGATTTCCTAGTCTAAAATGGAGCTGACCAGCTAGCGCATTAACGCCAATAATTGCCGTTGTCGTCAAGAATCCTATAACTGCTCCAAACAGGAGATTTTTGCCCAGCTTTTCCCACCAGAGACCAAAGCTCGCAAGACTGCGGTGCTCCCAAAACTTAGCCACAAGGAGAAGGGGAAGAGCACTGATACCATGAAATAGAAGGGTGCTCACTTCTTCTAATACGAGTTGATTAGAAACATTGATAAAGGGTTGTATCAGCCATTGAGACAAGAGCCCGCTGAGCAACATGCTCAGACCGAGCGCCAGAAAAGCTAGAGGCATGCTCAGCCACCAATTTTTTGCCCCTGCTTCTTCTTGCAAGATTTCCAGACTAGAGCGATGGGCTGTCTTTTGATAAGTATGTGTCATGTGTGACCTCCTTAAGGTGTATTTTCCCCTACACCCTTATCCCAACAAAAGAAGTACACCAAATCAAGCTCTTTTTGGTAAGTGGTTAGATTGCGCTAGTAAGTGGTAGAAAAATCACCTAAAAAAGATTAAGAAATCCCCTGCTGACTTTCTCTCTCTTCGCGCTTGGTCAGCCAAACGGCAATGACAAGAGCAATGAGAGCGCTAAAAAGTCCAGTTGGACCAGGACCAAGGAATTTAAACGTTTCTACCCCACTAACAGTGAAAACGGTAGTTATCATGGCAACGGCATCAATGACCCCATGTCCAAAGGCTGGCAGCCAAATGGTTTTGCTACGTACATAGTAAATATCAAGGATAATCCCAAAAGAAATAGCCATGATATAATAGGGAATTAAATTTAAGAAACGCTCACCCAGCGTCCCTGCTCCAATCATATTGACAGGAAAATGCCAAATAGCCCAGATGAGACCACCAATGATGCGTCCCTTAGTCCGTCCGTAGCGCTCTTTCAAATAAGGATAGAGAATACCCCGCCAGCCAACTTCCTCGCCCAAGCCAGAAAGACTGATGGCTAGAGTTAAGACCGTAAGAATCATTAAAATTTGAAGGGCGACTTGTGGGTTCAGGGCAAAAGCCAAATGCTGCGGAAAGACAGCAAAATAGACAAGTGCGCCGCCAAGTACAATGCTACAAATGGCTAACCAGCAGGCTAGGTAATCGCGCCATTTACTGGCGAGCTTCAATTTCCAGCCGATAGACTTTACAGGTGCTTTAGCCAAAAAAGCAGCCACCATAGGGGCGAACATTACCACACTTGCGGATAAAATGTTACCGACAAGTTTCTGATTGATCGCATAAAAGTAAGCTATGACTAGCATACCTGGCCAAGCGAGCCCAAACGCCCATGCTAGAAACCTTTTAATGGTTGAAGTTGAAATTGTGTTTTACATATAAAATGCTCCTTTCTGTCATTTGTAAAATTATAAAGTCCACCACTGGTACAGCGACCAGTAGAAAATATTAAAAGCGATGATAAAAGCGGCGGAGCTGGTCGCTAGCGTGAGGTATTTATTTCCTTGCTTCAATCTCTCTTTGAAAAAAGGCAGATAGGGCAGAAAAGCACTAATCAGCAAGACTAGAGCAAGCAAGGCAAACAGTTGGAAATGCCCCGTCAGACCAGCTAGGTCGAAAGAATTTTTCGCAAGAATAATAGAGAAAAATGAGAATAAATTGCGAAACACCCAAAGAATAATGAAGCCCGTCAGATAATGCCAGATTGACCAAACAGCTGAGTTGCTTCCCTTATTTTTCCTAAGGAGCAAACGATACAATTTTGCCAAAATACCACAAAGATAGCAAAGGGCAACATAAAGTAAGGCTAGCCCAGCAAGCACTAAACTGCCATAGTCTTTGATAACATCCAACAAGGGCAGCTTTGTCCTATCTGAAATAGGCAGGTTCAGAATATAGTGCCCTCCTCTTTCTCCTGCCGTCCAAAAACCAAAATAGTCTTTGATAGCCGCATTTTCAGAAGGGTTAGTTAGATAGCTAGTCGACTTGAAAACCCTAAATATAGATAGGGGACCTCCACTATAAATACGCGCTTCGCGGTAAAAACCAGCTTGAAAGTCCTTTTGAGCTGCCTTTGAGGCTTCTTTTTTCTTACCGTAAATGAGGTCAGGCATGCTAAGAGCGAAATGAAACTCATTTCTTTGATTGACTGTAACGACTGAGCCAATCCCTGACTTCAAATCAAGCAAGAGGCTGGTCGTAAAGCCTGGTGAGTTTCCCCCGTGCCCAAAAGTTCTGGTGTTTTTAAACTCCGTCACCCAAAGTCCGTGAGCATTGACGGGAATATCTGTACCCGGATAAGTATGGCTAGCGCTGTAAAAATTCTCCCAAGTCTCTGCCCTTTTAAAGAGCTTCTCCTTTTGCAGGAGGGCTTGGGCAAATTTCTTGATGTCGGCAAATGTTCCTGTTGCCCGCCCCGCTGGATATTCTCCAAGAACAAAGGGTTGGTCGCCTTTTAGTAAGTCTCCATTTGTATCATAAGTTTTCTCCTTCTCCCGCTGTTTTTGTACAAATACATTATCTGATAAATCAGGTTTGAGTGCGGTGTGTTTCATACCCAAGGGCTGGAAAATATGCTCGTGGACATAGTCAGCAAAGGATTGCCCGCTAATGCGCTCCACGATATAGCCCGCCAGCGCTGTTCCATAGTTTGAATAGGATGTCACCGTCCCCGGCTCATAAATCTGAGACGGAGTTTTTTTCATCAATGCTCCTAAATCCTTGTCGGAGCCTATATACAAAGGGTAATCTTCAAAGCCCGCTTGGTGGTTCATGAGGTCCAGCATGGTAATGGGCTTGTCGTATTTGAGATTTTTTAGGAGATTTTGGGGCAGATACTCCCTGATGTCCGTTTTCAGGTCAATCTTGCCCTCCTCCCAAAGCTGCATGACGCTGACCCAGACGGTGATTTTGGTGGTTGAACCCCACTCGAAGACCGACTTGTCATCCACTGCTAGCTTCTTTTCCTTGTCCGTATAGCCGAAGTTCTTTTGATAGAGAGTATTGCCGTCTTTGTCAAAGACCGTTGTTGCCAGTCCTGCGCTGGTTTTTTCGTGTTCTTGGTAGTAATTTTCAATCTTCTGACCGATTTGGTCGTAAGACGTGCCTGACGGCAATTTTTGCTGGTCGGCGTAAGCGTGGGCTGCTCCAAAAGCTAGCAAGCCACACGTTACCAGCGCCACAGTGCTTTTCAAAAATGATGATTTCATGATGATCTCCAATCATTATTTTCTATATTTCCTTCACTTAAAAAGGAAAAAGAAAGAGCAAACTGAGTAGACCGAGAAGGAGCCAGATCCACCCAAAGATAAAGAATAAAAGCATTTTAACAAAAGTAAAAATATGAAACATGATTTTCTCCTTTCCAATCAGATTGCTATTTTAAAAGAGGAAGAGGCTGACCAGAAACAGGATTGAGCCAACTCCTCCGAAGATATAAGCTAAAACGCGTGGAGCCGGCTCTTGGTCTGCCACTATTTTTCTCGTGAGGAAGTAGCTGACAGCATTAAGGATGATTGCAGACATAATCCCATTGACCTTAAATACCGGAAAAGCCGGATTGAGCCCATAAAGAAGAACGCTGATATAAACTACGGCATTGATAAAGGGAACCAGCCAGTAAAGGAAATGGACAAATTGCTTGTCGATAATCTCTTTAATAGTCGTCGTGTAGCAAACAATCAGTTGAATTACACTCATGAGAACTGGCAGAAACCAGATAAAGACTTGCTTGGGCATGCCTAGACCGCTATAGGGCAAATGCCCTCTGATTAGCTGAGGTAGGTCTGCATAGATTGACAAAGCGTAGATAAGCGGTAGCCAAATAACGATTAGGCTTGCCACTAATTCTTTCCATTTTAATTTCATTTTCTTTCCTCCTTTTATAATTCCAGACAGTCATCAAAGCGGTCTAAGAGTGCCCTGCCTTGATTATGAGTAATAACGATAACAATGCGGTCCTTGATGGACAAGATATAGTCCATGACTTCCGCCGCCAAGCTCGGGTCAAGATTACTGGTCGGCTCATCAAAAATCAGCACATCATAATCCTTAACCAAGAAACGCGCCAAATCAATCCGCTGCTTTTCACCATAGGAAACTTCCTGCCGCTCCAAATCCAGCTTCTTGCTCAAGAAAGCCTCATTAAAATGCAGACTTTGGTACAAGAAAGTTTGGTCAGGTGCATTTATATCTCTGTATAGCGCGATATTGTCCGCCACACTTCCCTCGATAAAAAAGTCATTCTTTTGGATAAAGGCGATTTTCTGATAGAGACTGTCGCTTGCTAGCTGGCTGACCGCTTGACCATTGACCATGATTTGACCAGCGTAGTCCTTGCTATCAAAATAATTGAGCAAGAGCTTCATCAAGGTCGACTTGCCCCGACCAGACTCGCCGATAATAGCATAGTGCTTGTCCTTGGCAAACTGATAAGAAAAATCCTGAAAGAGAGCCTTGTCGCCCAACTCCAGACCGAGATGTTCAAAATCAATCCGATCAATCGTTTCGGTCAGATTTTGAGCGGGCTCCGCTTCTTTCTTAGCCAACTTAGCATCAAAATCATTCTCAATATCCTTGACCGTGCTCATGAGATTTTTGTTATTGATAAAAAGCTGCAAAGGAGTGAAGACAAAGTTCAAAAGCTGAACACTGGCAATCAAAGCCCCAATGGTCAGAGACCCTTGGCTGACAAACCAAATCCCCAGAGACATACAAAATATCTGAGACAGAAAGCTAAAGAACATCATCAGAGTCACAGCGCCCTCCTTAGCCGCATTATAGCTTTTTCTGGCTTGCTCAAAGTCGCTGTTGCTGCTAGACAGGTGCTCAACCACCCTTTTTTGGATTTGCAAAAGTTTGATTTGCTCAAAGCCTTCCAAAAAATTGGTGACTTGCTTCAAAAAGTAATTGCTTTTCTGAGTGAAATTCGCTGTCGCCTTGCGCATCAATATCCCTGGAATTTGTGACGCAGCCATGGTCAAAAAAGAAATGAGAATAAAGCCCAGAGCCATGCGCCATTCAATCCAAAAAATAGCCAGTGTACTGATAAAAACTGAAGAAAAGGCAGCCACAATATCACAGCGCGGGGTCAAGTAATTCTCTTGGTAAATATCCATATTCTTGGTCGTTGTGTTGAGATAGCTATTTTCCTGCTCGGAAGCCTTGTCATGCAAATTCTTGTCATAAAAAGAATGGAAAAGCCTCGTTTTGACTTCTTCCAAGACTTGCTTATTATGATTGTTCTTGAACCAAATAGCCAGCAAGCTGCAAAGAGACCAAGCACAAGTGCAAAAAAGGCAGATAAAGAATTGTCCAAGCAAGTTAGAATGAGCCTTCTGCGCACTGTCCACAACAACTCCCAGCTGCAAAGAAAACAAAGTGATAAAAATCGTTGCTCCAATGCTAAAGATAGTCGCACCCAGATAAGAAGCGCGGTATTTCCGTAAAATTTCTTTCAACATTTAATTTTTCCTTCCAATTTTCGTCTATTTTTGAAAACGATCCAAGACGGGATTGCCCAGCAGACGGATAAAACCGTGAGCAAGCCTATAAGCAATAAAAGTAATCCTCTTTTCATCTTTTCTCCTTTATCTATCTATTTAGAAAATTTTCTAAATAAAGAGTACGAAACGAAGCAATCTAATCCTTCTTAGGTATTTCGATTTGTTTCTAAATACTCTGGATTAAAAAATCTAGTCTAGAAAAACTAGATTGCCTATTTTGTATTTAAAAATGTTTTTGATTGGATATTTTTTGCAGGTCGTCCTTATTTTTATAGAGCACCCAGGAAAAAACAGCCAGCCAAATGGATAGACCCGTCACTAGACCTACTACGGTTAGTAGGATTGAGTTTCTTGCTTTCTTCATTTTTCCTCCTTTTTGAGTAGAGAAATTTAGAATTTTTTCTAAATAGCTTTTATAAAAAATTGCTCAGTGACTAATTAAACAGAGCAGAATGAAGTAATTAGAACATCTTCTAAATAGATTGTAACACTTCTCTTTCAAAAAAGCAAGAGGTATTTTGGTTTTTTTCTAAATAGCTATCAAAAAATCTAGCCTGTCTAGACTAGATTGCTCTTAGTTCATATTAACCCGATGCCATTCATTGATGACGTAGGCTAACTGACCAACTTGCTCAATTCCGACACCACTGATCTCATCACTGGCCTCGGTGCTACCACCTAAATAAGCCGTATAGAGAGCTATAATATAGGGCTTCTCTTCCATAACTAATGCATCCACATTGAGCGCCTCACGAACATATCCAGGCTTTTGATAGATGGTAATGTCACGCAGATAGCGCTTATAGTATTCACCTGGGAAGGATTCGCCTATATAATAAAGGATATCCTTGTACTTTTCCTGATTTTTAGATAAATGCTCAAGAACCTGAATATAGTAATCCGTCGTGGTTTTATTGTTCTCCCGGCTGATCGTCTTAATATCAGCTTTGGACTGACCATAACGGCTAAACATATCATAAGCCTTTTCCATCCCGCCCAGACGCTCTGCTAAAGCGTACGCTGGAGTATTTTCAGAATAAACCAAGGAGTATTCCTGCATATCTGATATACTCATAGCACCATTGAAAGCACCGACATAGTTATCATGCTCGCCCCTATATTCATAGTTTGTATTGGTAATATCAAACCGCTCGTCCATAGAAAGTTTGCCGGCAGCAACCTCATCTACTACCAGCATATTGAGAGGGAGCTTGTAGGTCGATCCCGCAGTCATAGGCTGGGTATCATTCATTGCAAAGGTCTTGCCAGTCGTCAAATCCTTATATGAAAATGCAACCTGGGAGGGTTCAATTCCCATTTCAGTCATATAAGCCTGAATGACCTGAGTCAAATCCAAATTTGCATAGTCAAATCGAAGTCCTAAAGCATCCATAGTCGGGCCGTCCGCCTCCATGACCTTCTGCTTCTCCTCTGGACTTTTTTCAACAGGCTTGGGTTTTTCTTCAACTGGTTTGGAATCAGGCTTGACTTTCTCTTCTTCCTGTTCTTGCTCGCCAGACTTTGCAAGTTGGGCAGCCTCTTGTGCTTTCTTTTCAATAGTCTTATTTCGTTGGGTTATAAAAAGGAAGATGAAGCCCAGCAGACAAAGACAAGAAAGGACAGCTACGATAATCGTTACAATTTTTTTACTCAAAACATTTCTCCTAGCATTTGTATTATAAAAAATTATGAGGAAAATAACAAGTGAAACCCAGAAAAAAGGCATTTTAAGCATCAAAAAAAGGCAAATCATTAATCGATTCGCCTTTTTATCTATTGAAACTGCCTGTTTATTTAGCAGCAGCGTAAAGTTCGTCAACCTTTTTCCAGTTAATAACTGAGAAGAAAGCTTGGATGTAGTTCGGACGAAGATTGCGGTATTTCACATAGTAAGCATGTTCCCAAACATCCAGTCCCAAGATTGGAGTTTTACCTTCTGAAATAGGAGTATCCTGATTTGCTGTTGAAGTTACTTCCAACTTGCCTTCTTTATTGACAACCAACCAAGCCCAGCCAGAACCAAAACGAGTTGTAGCTGCTGCAGTGAAAGCTGCTTTGAAGTCTTCAAATGATCCAAAAGTAGCTTCGATATCCGCTGCCAACTCTGCAGATGGTGATGTTTCTGCTGGTGTCATCAATTCCCAGAAAAGAGCGTGGTTAAGATGACCACCACCATTGTTGATGACTGCCTGACGGATATCAGCTGGGATAGACTCCACATCAGCCAATAATTTTTCCAAGTCTTCACCAATTTCAGGATGTTTTTCAAGCGCAGCATTAACATTCGTTACATAGGTATTGTGGTGCTTGTCATGATGCAAGTGCATTGTTTCTTCATCAATGTAAGGCTCCAAAGCATCGTAAGCGTAAGGAAGATCAGGTAAGATAATTGCCATTTGATAGACCTCTTTTTCTATATGATTATAAAAATGATAACGCAATCATTAGAATTTTTCAACTATTTTGCTTGTAGCTCACCCGTCGCAATCTTGAGCAGAGCCAAATCAAACAGGTAATCTTTATCATACAGCCCCGATTTAATTTGGTAATCTGTTTCAATCAGACAGGCCATGGTCTTTTTAAGAAAGGCTAAACTCAGCGAGTGAGCATCTTTTAAAGCAAACTTGACTTGATAAGGATTGACCTTGCGGCCTAGATAGTCGGACAAATCAGACACAATCTGACTCTCAGCTCTGCCATTTTCTGCTAAAACCTTAACCTGCGTAAAGATACGAAACTGCCCCAGCATAATAGCAATAAGCTTGATTTCATCCTCGCCTTGAAGTGTCAAATCTCGTACCAAACTTCTGGCTTCATCAATCTTCTGCTGCAAAATCAGCTGGGTCAGATCAAAAATATTGTCCTGAAGGGTCTTGGGAATGGCCTCGGCAATGTCTTCTAAACCAATCTGACCGGACTCTTTATAACCTTTCAGAAAGGCTAAATTTTTACTGACTTCACTGAACTGAAAACCTGATTTCAGCAGCAACTGATCGAAAGCTGTCGGAGCAAATTGTAATCCTTCTGCCTGCGCTTCCTTGCTGAAATAAGCCCGTAGATCTGCTTCCTTGGGTTCTGCAGCCTCAAAAATTTTCCCGTCCCGTTTCAGCAGTTTGACCAGACGGCGCTTGCTATCCAATTTGCCTTCTGCAAAGATAACCAGACGAGTTGTATCCGCTGGATTTTCCAGATAATTTTCAAAAGATTTGAGTTCTTCATCAGTCAGATAGCGCTTCTTGGCTGTTGTCAAATCAGCAAAATGGTCCAAAATCACGATTTTTTCATCCGCAAAAAAAGGCAGACTGACCAAGTCCAACTCCACATCCTGATAGTTTGCTTCTTTCATATCGAAAATAGCAGTGTTCAAATCGCCCGGTTGAAACTGAATCTGGCGGAGAAACTGCTCCTTCAACAACTCAAACTGACCCAAGTCATCTCCAGCCAAAATGGTCAAAGCAGGAAGATTGCTTGGCATGATTTTTTTAATTTCCTCAATAGCTAACACCGAAAGTCTCCTCTGCTTTATATTTCTTGTCAATTTTTTTCATGTATTGATTGTAACAAAAAAGAGTCGGAAAGTCTGTTATTTTCTTTGCAAACAAAATCTAATTTTTGAATAGATCTGCTATATAAATAGAAACTGTTACTAGCTTCATTTTTCTTTGTTATAAAAAACTATCAATGTCCAGTTCTGTTCAAGATTTTCTACGAGCGATAGAACGAAAAGAGCTGGAAAAATTCCAACTCTTCTTTGTTTATTCTTGGTTTTCAGTTGCATCCTCTACACTGTTTTCAGCTGGTGTAGAAGCTTGCTCCTCTTGAACTGATGAAACAAAAGGATTATCCTGAACAGGTGCTTGAGTTCCAAAATCCTGAGGTGTTGACTGCTCAGGCGTTTCAGCAGTAAATGGATTTTGAACTGGTTCTGCTTGCTCCACTGCCTGACTTTGATCAGAAACAGGTTGTTGTGGCTGTTGACCAAATTGCTGATCTTGGAAACCACCTTGCTGTGGTTGTTGGCCAAATGGTTGGTTTTGGACAGGTTGCTGTGGTTGTTGATCAAACTGTTGTCCTTGGAAACCACCTTGTTGTGGTTGTTGGCCAAATGGTTGATTTTGAACAGGTTGTTGTGGTTGTTGACCAAATGATTGGTTTTGGACAGGTTGCTGTGGTTGTTGACCAAATTGCTGTCCTTGGAAGCCACCTTGCTGTGGCTGTTGGCCAAACTGTTGATTTTGAACAGGTTGTTGTGACTGACCAAACTGTTGTCCTTGGAAACCGCCTTGTTGTGGCTGTTGACCAAACTGCTGACCTTGGAAACCACCTTGTTGTGGTTGTTTTTCATAGTTTAAACCTTGATTGTATGACTGTTGGCCAAACTGTTGTCCTTGGAAGTTTTGCTGGCCATATTGCTGACCATATGAATTTCCAACCATTTCAGGCTTAGATCCTTGACAAAGCAAAACAATCAAAGCAATAAAACATGGAAGAACTACTATTCCTGCAATAATATTTAGAACCGGAACAAATAACAGTACAAGAGGACCGACATACAGGAAAAGAAAAGCCCAATGATAACCAGCATCACGCAAGCGGCGAACTATAATTGCCATACTAGGAACTAAGATAGCTAAATAATAAATCAGTAGGATAAACCAAAAAATAACAGCAAATCCTGCCCCAGCCAAGAATGCTGATGCATCTGGTTCATATCCATAAGCTGCGTCCTGAGCTACGGAAAAAATACTTCCTAATGCAGAAACCCAAATAATGATAAACAATGGTACGATGATAATCATGTGACACAAAAATGCCCACCAAAAATCTGATCGACTTGAACGACCTGAAAAATCAGCATAGTGTGTCCAGAATTTTTTATATGCAGCAAACATAAAATTCTCCTCTATAATTTTTTATACCCATTATCTTATCACAAATGCATAAATAAATCAATATGACTTCCTGACTGAAGCTAAATGGACATGAGAAAAAGTATCAGTTGGCATCTTTAGCGCAGCTATCAACGAACCGTTTCAATCCTCCAGGAATTCCAACCAATCAAACGAATGGCCCCCTGCTGGTCAGTTCGATAGATGGCTGTATTAAACTTCTCAAATCTTTGCAAGGTTTCCTGATGGGGATGACGATAACGATTATTCTGACCGGCTGATATCAAGGCCAGTTTCGGCTGAATTTGCTCTAAAAACTCTGGACTGGACGAGCCTTTGGAACCGTGGTGCCCTGCTTTTAAGACATCTGCTTTCAGCTGAGGGAAGCGCTGCAGCAGTTCGGTTTCTCCTTGTCTTTCCAAATCACCTGTAAACAAAAATTTCGTCTGAAAGAACTCTCCGTAGAGTACAATCGAATCATCATTTCCACCGTCGCCTGTCCCACTAGGATAGAGAACCTGCAAAGCTGAGTCAAATACCGGAATCTCATCGCCCACTTCTACGACATGGACAGAAGTTTCTATCTGATCTAGTTTTTGAACAAAATCAGGCTGAGTCAGACTTCCTTTAGAAACATAGATTTCCTTGATAGAAAAATGCTTAGCTACCTCTAGCATATCGCCCATGTGGTCGGTATCGGTATGAGTCAAGACCAATACATCCAGACTAGAAACGCCACGACTTTTAAGATAGGGAATTAAGGTCTTTTCTGCATTGGATGAAGTCCGTCGCTCCTGCCAAGCCTCCTTCTTTCCTATCTCGACTCGCCCTCCAACGTCAATCAAAATCGTCCTGCCCTGCCAGTCCCTGAGAAAAATGCTATCTCCTTGACCAATATCCACTACTGTAATTTCATTTTGCAGCGGATGCTTTGTTAGGAAAAATAAATGAAGAGCAAGCAAACTAAAAGATAAAAGCCAGCTTTTCTTTCTCCGAAAGTCATAGATTAAAGCTAAAACCAAAAGCAGAGCGGCTAGTAACCAGAGGTTGGGTTTCCCAAAAATCAAAGGGCGCGGAGCAAAATCAGCTACCCAACGAATCACATCTTCGAGTAAGTCAAAGAAAAAATTGACTTGAGTGATTTTTAAAAGTGGTGACAAAATAAAAATGAGGGTTAAGCCTGGCAGCATCAGCAGGTCAAAGAGTAGTGAAAATAGAAAAGTTAAAATCACGGACCAAGGCTGAAATTCAGAAAAATAGTAGATTAGTATAGGCAAAATGCCCAATGAAATAGTCAGACTTTCCGCCAAAATCTTCTGAATCGGCGGCAACTTTTCAAAATCCATCATAGAAATCAAAAAAGCATAGGCGCAGGACAAGACACCGCCTGCTGTCAGAAGAAAATTAGGCATGAGGATAAAGAGAATCATCAGTGTCAGGGCAAAATTATCCAGTCTGGTCAGTCCTTGCTGGGCCAACAACTTCTGAACTAAGCTTCTGACGACAGAAACAGAAAAGCCTGTCAGTCCAGCATAGATAAATGAAAAAGGCAGCTGCAAAGCATTTACTGTCTCCCTCTTCATCCCCAAACGTAGAAGAATTCTGCGAAAACCATCCAAAAAGAAACCTACCTGCATACCAGACAAGGCAAACAAATGGATGATACCCAAGCTAGAATACAGGTCATTCATTTCCGCAAACTCCGTATCTAAGTCACCAAACAAGAGTCCTGTCATGTAATGGCTCATTGGACTAGGAAAATTACTTCGAATATAGACCAGCGCTTTTCTGCGCCAGACAGACAGCCAATCCAGTGGATTCAGGCTGGAAATTGGTCTTAGTGACTGAATCTTATTGATTTTTAAGGTACGGTAAATCCCCTGACTTTTTAAATAAGCCTGATAGTCAAAGCCTGAAAAATTTCGTTGCTGCTGGGCCTTTTCAAACTCTCCTTCAATATCAAGGACGACCAAATCTGTCAGTTGCTGAAAAGCTTCCTTTTCACTGGCTGATTGAATCCTGTAGAAGACCTGATAAAGCCGACCGTTCGTTCGCCCTCGAAAGGATAGGGAATCTCCATTGACTTTGATCGTATCTGGCAAGACCTGAACCGAGCTAGCTGAAGGAGGTTCCTGCCTAAAGGCCTGCTCTGCCATTTCCCGACGAAGCAAGAAAAAGAGGACAAAAAGGGACAGGAATGCCAAAGCAGCTAGACTTTTTTTGAGAGGATAGCTGAAAAAGAGACGAAGCAGAAGGACACCTAGCCCAAAATAAGCCAAGGAACTGCCAGAATAGACTGCAAAATAGGCCCATACAAGGATGAAAGCTAGATAGATAGGGGTGAGGGGTAACTTTTTAATCCACTGTGACATATTCTTTCAGCTTTTCTAAGGTCTTATCTCCAATCCCTGACACTTTTTTCAGATCATCTACTGACTTAAAGCGGCCATTGCTTTCGCGGTAGGCGATGATGTCAGAAGCCCGCTTCTGTCCGATGCCTGAAATAGTCTGCAGTTCAGCCTCTGTCGCCGTATTTAGATTGACCTTGTCCGACTTTCCACCACTGGCACCAGCAGAATCAGAAGCTCCTGCTTGATGCTGGCCGGTCTGTGTGACATCGGCTCCTTCTTCACCAATCTTTGCCACATAGATTACTGCTTCATCTGTTAATTTTTGTGCCTGATTAATGGACTTAGCCTCAGCGTCTGCTGTCAATCCGCCTGCTTTTTGGATAGCTTCATGGACTCTCGCTCCTGCTCTCAGCTCATAGACACCAGGATTCTTAACTGCTCCTTTAATATCCACAGTGACCTGCTCGCTTTCCTCTTCGTCCGCCTTATCCTTAGAGACAATCTTTTCGCTTTTTTCATCAGCTGAGCTGGATGAGGAAGTTATTTCTTGGCTCAAGGCGGCTACCTGATTTTGCGGTTGATGATTTCCTTTGATGAGGAAAAAACCACCTAGCACAGCGCCAACTACTGCCAGACCGACAAAGAGCTTGTATTCTTTAAGCTTTTCAATGATTTTTTCAAGCATATTTTTCTCCTTTATCTTTTTATTCGTAAAAAATTCAAAAAAATATGACAAACCGATAGAATTTTCAGCTTGTCATATTTTAAAATCTTTATTTTACAAGTAATCGTATAGATAGAAGGGGCATTGATGAAAATAGGAGCTGTAATATCAGTCTGCTTTGCTTACCCTGTATATCCAAGCTTCTATCTTTTGAGCTCTGCTATGTAAAAAGGCCAGATTTGCCAAAAGAAAAGCCATCACTAACACGCTTAGAATCAGAAGTAGCGACCAAGAAATCGACTGCTGACTCAGATAAAGGACAAAGACTAAGATGAGTATAGGAAAAGTCGTCAAAGCTGTGAAGCCGCCCGGTACCCAGCGACGAAAGCGAAACACTTGCATGATATGGCCCAGCAGATGGAGGGTATGACAGAAGCCAATAGCCAAAGCCAGCTCGGGAATGCGAAATAGAATCGCAAGCAACAAAAGGATAAAGGCCAGCAGAAATTCCTCCGCAATCATCAGAGCTATACTTTCAGCAGAAAGATAACTTCTTCTCCTAGCAATGAACATCTCCTTTTGATAGTCTTGATGGTCTTGATTCTGAGAAATCCAAGGCCGAACTAGGATAATCTCATCAAACTCGTGCAGCATAAACAGTGATAAGGTTACAAAAGATAAAAAAGCAAGAGACATAGTATCCTCCTTATAAAACATACCTACATTATAACTCACTCACATACAAAAATCAGCTCCCAAGCAAGATTGCTCAGCAAGCTGATTAGTATCTTATTTTCTGTGCTTATCCGGATCCCAGACAAAGCTAGCAAAAAAGCTGAAAATGATGGTCAAAATTCCAATCAAAATAGCAGGAATAAAGACAAAGGCACGTAGAATCCGTAAGAAGATATTGCCTTTCTTTTGTGTCTGGTAAGGGGCCACTTCAGCATCCAAACGGTCAAACTCCGCATGAATACGGCGAGCTACTTCCTCAACTCCCTCATCATTCATCTTCTTAATGTCTGAAATATCAATGGGATTACCAAAATTCATACCCACGCGCTCCCCAGCTGCCAAGCCTTTAAGGCTCATGGGACCAGCATAGACTACTGGCATGATACGGACCTTAGCCATCTTAGCAATCACTGCCACTCCTCCCTTGACATCCGTAGAATGGCGGCTGCCGCTTGGGAACATAATCAGAGAACGATTGCTCTTTTTCAGCATATTAACAGGGTACTTGATAGCTGACGGACCAGGATTTTCCCGGTCGATAGGAAAAGCACCACACATGCGAATCCACCAGCCGAACACCCGATTTTCAAAGAGTTGTTTCTTGGCCATGAAAATGAACTGCTTGGGCTTGGTCGCAAAAGCCATGTAAACTGGATCCCACCATGTCCGGTGAGGGGCAACCAAGATATAATTTTCATCTTTTGAAGGAATCTTTTCTTTATTGTGGTAATGCGCATTGCCGTTTAAGGTCCACAGGATAAAAATCACTAAACCTCGCAAATAAGTATAAAACATAAACTCTCCTTATTTCAAACTGTGATTGTACTTGAAATTTATTACATCCTTTCCCATTATACCCTATACCCTTATAGTCTGCAATATTTTTCCAAACTTTGGCTGTAACAGCTGATTCTGATAGCCATTTCCATAAAAAAATGGTATCATTAATCTCATGAACAAGAAAGAATTAATCGGTTTAAACCAAACCCAAGTAGATGAAAAGATTTCGCAGGGCTTGACCAACGATTTTACAAGTGACACCAGCACTAGTAACTGGCAAATCGTTAAGCGGAATGTTTTCACCCTTTTTAATGCCCTTAACTTTGTTATTGCTCTAGCCTTGGTCTCTGTCCAAGCCTGGAGCAATCTGGTCTTCTTCGCTGTTATCAGCTTTAACGCCGTCACTGGTATTATTACGGAACTGCGAGCCAAACGCATGATTGACAAGCTTAATCTGGTCAGCCGAGAGCTGGTCACAGTCATCCGCGACGGCCAGGAAATCAAGATTCAGCCAGAAGAAATTGTACTGGGTGACCTGATCAAGCTGTCAGCCGGCGAGCAAATTCCCAGTGACGCCCGTGTGGTAGAGGGTGTTGCCGAAGCCAATGAAGCCATGTTAACAGGCGAGAGTGACTTGGTTCTCAAGGAAGAAGGCGCCGAGCTACTGTCTGGTAGCTTTCTGGCCAGTGGGCAGATCTATGCTGAGGTACACCATGTCGGCGCAGACAACTATGCCAACAAGCTCATGACTGAGGCTAAAACACTCAAGCCTATCAACTCGCGCATTCTATACAATCTTGCGAAAATTTCCCGCTTTACTGGAAAAATCATCATTCCTTTCGGATTGGCTCTCTTCTTTGAAGCCCTGATGATAAAGGGATTGCCTGTCAAAAACTCTGTCATTACCAGCTCGACAGCCCTTTTGGGTATGCTACCTAAGGGAATCGCTCTGCTGACAGTCACGTCACTCCTGACAGCTGTCATCAAGCTAGGCATGCGTAAGGTTCTTGTTCAGGAAATGTATTCTGTTGAAACTCTGGCTCGGGTGGATACTCTCTGCCTGGACAAGACCGGGACAATTACCCAAGGCAAGATGACAGTTGAAGCCTTGCATAGCCTTTCAGATAAGTTTTCTGATGAGACTGTCGGTCAAATCTTAGCAGCCTACATCCAAACCAGTGAGGATAATAACCCAACTGCTCAGGCTATCCGCAAGGGCTACGGCCATCTGGACCATGCCTATACTAGCGACAATGTCATCCCATTTTCTAGTGACCGAAAATGGGGCGCTATGCATTTATCCAGTATCGGAACTATCTTTCTGGGGGCACCAGAAATGCTGCTGGACAGCAATCCTGCAGCGGTTGGAGAGGCTCAAAAACGCGGATCGCGGGTTTTGGTGCTGGCTCACAGCGACCAAGTGCTAAACAAACACAGCATCCAATTGCCTGAAGATATGACTGCTCTGGCCGTTCTGGAAATCACCGACCCTATTCGTGAGGGAGCGGCTGAGACACTGGACTACCTGCGCTCTCAGGATGTTGATCTGAAAATCATCTCTGGTGACAATCCTGTGACCGTTTCCCATATCGCGAACCAGGCTGGATTTGCCAACTACGACAGCTACATCGACTGCTCTAAAATCAGCGATCAAGAACTAGTTGAGCAGGCAGAAGAAACAGCCATCTTTGGCCGTGTTTCTCCTCATCAGAAGAAGCTGCTCATCCAGACTCTTAAAGCCGCTGGTCGGACAACAGCCATGACCGGAGATGGGGTTAATGATATCTTGGCCTTACGTGAAGCAGACTGTTCCATCGTTATGGCCGAGGGAGATCCCGCAACTCGGCAAATTGCCAACTTGGTCCTTCTTAACTCTGACTTTAACGATGTCCCTGAGATTCTTTTTGAAGGCCGCCGAGTCGTTAACAACATCGGCCGGATTGCTCCGATTTTCTTCATCAAGACGATCTATTCCTTTATCCTGGCTATTATCTGTATCGCCAGTATTCTGCTCGGAAAACCTGAATACCTCTTGATTTTCCCATTCATCCCGATTCAGATCACCTTGATTGACCAGTTTGTCGAAGGTTTCCCACCCTTTGTCCTCACCTTTGAGCGCAATATTAAGCCGGTTGAAAAGCACTTCCTCAAACGCTCCCTGCAGCTAGCTCTGCCAAGCTCCCTCATGATTGTCTTCAGCGTGCTATTTGTCCGCATCTGGGGCAGCAGTCATGGCTGGAGCGATATAGAAATGGCAACCCTGACCTATTACTTGCTAGGCAGCATCAGCTTCCTGTCCGTCATTAGGGCCTGTCTGCCACTCAACCTCTGGCGCAGCCTGCTCATTATCTTCTCTGTCTTTGGCTTCTATCTATCAGCCTTTGTCCTGCAGCACCTTTTGGAAATTGCAACGCTGACAGCCGCAACTTTGCCAGTCTATCTGATCCTCATGGTCGTTTTCGGACTTGTCTTTGTTGCCTGCACCATCAAGCAGAAATACAGATTTGATTAAGGACTGAATTAGCATTTAAGCTCATGGAAACATGCGAGAACCCTCGCATGTTTTTTTGATTGTGTAAAAACTTCCCATATCCCTTTGGAATCCTTGCTAAATCATGCTATAATTGACTTATGAACGAAGCAAAACTAAAAGACGGAGAACGAGTCAACCAGCTCTTTTCGACGGATGTCAAGATTATTCAAAACAGTGAGGTCTTCAGCTATTCAGTAGACAGCGTGCTGCTTTCCCGCTTTCCCAAGCTGCCCCAGCGGGGGTTGATTGTCGATCTCTGTGCTGGAAATGGCGCCGTTGGACTTTTTGCCAGCACTCGCACCAAGGCCAAGATTCTAGCAGTTGAGATCCAGGAACGTCTGGCTGACATGGCCGAGCGCTCCATCGAGCTCAATGATTTGACTCAGCAAATGCAGGTTATTCAGGACGATCTGAAAAACCTAGGGCGCTATATTACTGGCAGCAAGGTTGATATGATTCTCTGCAATCCGCCATATTTCAAAGTGGACAAGCAATCCAATCTCAATGAAAGCCAGCACTACCTTTTAGCCCGCCATGAAATCTCAACAAATCTGGAAGAGATTTGCAAGATTGCCCAGCGAGTCCTCAAATCCAATGGTCGGTTGGCTATGGTTCATCGACCAGAACGCTTTTTAGATATTTTAGATACCATGCAAGCCCACAACCTGGCTCCCAAGCGCATCCAGTTTGTCTATCCAAAGTTGGGTAAAGAGGCCAATATGCTACTTATCGAAGCTATTAAAGATGGTTCCCGCGATGGTCTCAAAATCCTGCCTCCTCTCTTTATTCACAATCAGGACGGCAGCTACACTCCGGAGATTCACGAGATTTACTATGGAAAATAAAGCCTATATGTACGTGCTTGAATGCGGGGACGGCTCCCTCTATACCGGCTACACAACGGATGTCCAAGCCCGACTCAAAAAACATCAAGCTGGCAAAGGAGCCAAGTACACCCGCGCTCGCCTGCCAGTCTCCTTACTTTACCAAGAAGAACACCCTAGCAAGCCGGCCGCCATGTCAGCTGAAGCCCTCTTTAAAAAGAAAACTAGACAAGCCAAACTGGCTTACATCAAAGAAAGGACTCAAAATGCCTGAAATCCAGTTTAAAGGCGACTTTCATCATATCGAAATTTCCCCAGACAGCCAGCTCGATATCGGTCAAGATGTCATCTTCCAATCTTTTACCAGCCTCAATGTAGCCAGTGGCGCACAACTCAAGCTAGGAACCCGAGTTTTCTTTAACGACCATTGTACTGTCCGCTGTCAGCACTCTATCGAAATCGGCAAGGACACCATGTTTGGTGATGGCGTCCGTATTTTTGACCACAATCATCAGTATTCTAATTACCATATCGAGAAGATTGATTATAGTGTTGCGCCAGTCAAGATTGGAGCAAACTGCTGGATTGGGGCCAATACTGTGATTCTCAAAGGTGTGACCATTGGTGATAATGTCATCATTGGAGCCAACAGCTTGATTTTCCAGGATATTCCCAGCAACTCTATCGCTATGAGCAAGGAAGAGCTTATCATCAAAGAGCGTCCACAGGGTAATTTCCATGCCTTCACGCTGACGGCTTCTGATACTTTGGAACAATTGGCTTATTTAGCAGAAAATCTGCCAGACTTGGAATTTCACATAGCTGCTAAGACCAATATTTCTCCTTACTTAGCCAGCTTTAATGACTATCCCAATATCAACCTCTACACCAATATCCACCAGGATGACTTTATTGAGGACTTGCTCGATAGGGCGGATATTTACTTGGATATCAATCACTGGGGAGAGGTAGATCAGATTGTCCAAAGGGCTATCAGCAAGGGGAAGCCAGTTTTAGCTTTCAGCCAAACCGCCCACCAGCCTGAAGAAAATACTTTACTTTTTGAAGCGAACCAACCCCAGCAAATGGCTGATGAAATACGAAAATTAATGCAAGAAAAGGCTAGGACATAAACATCCTAGCCTTTCTTTTGCAGTCGATATGCATTTTATTAACTTTATTCACCAGCAATTCCATTTGGAATGATAACTTCCTTGAGCAGCTGCTCTTCTTCCTTGATACGGACATAGAGGGTGATACAGTAAAGCGGGAAGAGGATGAAAAGAGCAAAGTAAGCATGACTGAGCAGGGCCAAGCCCACCAATTCTGGTACAACATTCAGGAAATAATTAGGATGTTTGACATTGCGAAAGAGCCAGTGGTCAACAAACTTATGATCTTTAACCAGCATGAGCTTGATGGTCCAAACTGGTCCCAAGAGTTTGGCAACAAGGTAGAGCATAAACATAGAAAAGAGCAACAACACAGCTCCCAGTAGGCTCACAAAGTCAAAAGCTGGCTTTTTCAGGAGCAATTCCAGAAAGCAGACCGCATAAAAAAGCATGTGCAGGTACTTCATGATAGTTGAGTTTTTCACCCCGTACTCCATGCCACCTTTGGCCAGAATATCCTGCTCATTCTGAGAGGATTTCCTCAAAAACACCAAACGAAAAAGCGACACAGCCACAAAAATCACTATATTGATTGTCATAAGACCTCCTAAAATTTAATAATACATTTTATTATAAAAGGAATTCCGCGACAAAGTCAAGACTGTTGTTTACAAAATGAGATAAAGATATAAAAAAGCTGCGACTAGCATTTCTAGACAAAATCCCAGTCACAACATCTATAAAATATTTATTTGAAGCAAGTTTCTCTCACCGGTTAGACATCACAGAATTTCAACATAGGTGCTGTATTTTTCCTTGACTTTTGTAGCAATATTGTCGTCCGTCACAACTGCACTGAGGTTGTCCAGCCGGTAAAAAGAATAGAAAGAATAGCTGTCAAACTTGCTGTTATCGGCTACAATGTATTTGCTGATGGCATTGTTAAGGATAATCGCATCTCCGTTGCCTTCCTCTTCATTGCTAGTGGTAACATTATGACCGTCAATACCATTCGCCCCGATAAATGCCTTAGAAACCTTGATTTCTTTCAAAAGATTATTGGCAAACTGACCGACAAAGGTTTGAGTCTTAGCCCGATAGCGTCCGCCAATCAGAATTAAATCAAAATTGGCTCTTTCTTTTAACTTTTCAAAAATTGGCAGCGAATTGGTGACAATGCTGATATTTTTGCCATCCAAATAGTCTCCGATAAAATCCGTTGTGGTGCCTGACCCAATAAAGACCGTATCCCCATCAGCAATCAAATCTGCACATTTACGGGCAATCTGCTTCTTCTCCTCAACATTCAGCATTTGCTTTTCTGAGTGGGAGATCTCGTTGAGGGCATTCTTAACCTTCTTATGGGCTCCGCCATGAACACGGGTCAACATGCCCTGCTTCTCCAAATCAATCAAATCCCGACGGATGGTCATATCCGTAACGCCCAGCATTTCTTTGAGGTTTTTAACAGCAACCACACCTGTTTGATCCAGTTCTTGCAGAATGATTCTATGTCTACTTTCTTTCATTTTACATTCTCCTTTTGCTCCTGAATTTCTTACAGACTCACCTTCACCTTATTATACAACAGTTCCAGCATATAAACAAAGATTTGTGAATTTTTTTATTTTAAATAGCTGATATGTTGAATTTTGATGTCGAAATTAGTTGAAATACTTCGAATCCTGTTCTATAGCAAGAAGACCAAGAACTGTTCACGGCAGAAATAAGGGGGCTATAATTTACTTTGACAAACAGGACTGCTTCAATTAGCATGATTAAGGAAACTACATTGACTCAGACTTATAGTTCTGCAGGACAGACGGTAAGCGGACTCATCGAACAAACGAAAAAAAGAGAGAACTTGCATTCTCTCTCAACGCTAAAATTGCCGCCAACTCTAGTTAAAAAATCGCCTTATTTATCACCCTTGTTACGGATGACAAAGCCGGTTTTCTTTTCGCTAGAAGTATTGCGTGGCTTCTTATGGTTCTTGCGGTAGCGATTTTCTTTGTCAAAACGCTCGTCTTTGCGACCTTTCTTAAATTGATCGCGACGGCCGCCTCGGTCACGGCGATTGTCATTGCTGCGACGGTTATTATTTCCGCCACGACTGCCCTTGCCTTTTCCGCCAAAGCCTCCGCCAGACGGTTTAAATGGCAATGGTTTTTCACGGGCAATTTCTACTTCAGGAAGGGCATCTGGATCCTGCACCGTCAAGCTGAGGATATACATGGCCAGCTCTTCTGGGCTGAATTCTGCTGCTAGCTTGCGGGCATCCTTGCCAAATTTCTCAAAGTTAGAACGGATGCTTTCGTCAGCAAAATCGCGTTCAATCTTCTTAAGGGCAACTTTTTTCTTAGCTTGGAAAGCCTCCTCTGCAGTCGCTGGCTTAAGGCCTTTCATACGCTTCTTAGTCAGATTTTCGATAATCTGCAGATAGCCCATTTCATTTGGCGCTACGAAAGTGATAGACTGACCTGACTTACCAGCACGACCAGTCCGACCAATCCGGTGAACATAGCTTTCCGGATCCTGCGGAATATCATAGTTGTAGACGTGGGTCACACCAGAAATGTCCAAACCACGCGCGGCCACATCTGTCGCCACCAAGACATCCAGATTACCGTTTTTAAAGTCGCGCAGGACTCGGAGGCGCTTGCCTTGGTCCAAATCACCATGGATACCCTCTGCTCGGAAACCGCGTATTTTCAGGCCGCGAGTCAGCTCATCCACCCGGCGCTTGGTCCGGCCAAAGACGATAGAAAGCTCAGGCTGCTCCACGTCCATGAGGCGGGTCATGGTATCAAATTTTTCATTTTCTTTGACACGGATATAATACTGGTCTACCAGCTCCGTCGTCAGCTCTTTAGCAGCAATCTTGACATGCTCAGGCTCCTTCATAAACTTGACACCGATGCGCTTGATGGCATCCGGCATGGTCGCTGAAAAGAGCAAGGTCTGACGCTCTTCTGGCACACGTGAAATGATAGACTCAATATCTTCCAAAAAGCCCATGTTAAGCATTTCATCTGCTTCGTCCAAGATTAAGGTTTCAATCTGATTCAGCTTAAGGGCCTTGCGTTTGATCAAGTCCAAGAGACGACCAGGCGTTCCTACGACGATATGAGCACCTGATTTGAGGGCTTTGATTTGCTTTTCGATGCTGGAGCCACCATAAACAGAACGCACCTTGACACCCTTGCTGCGGCCAAAACGGAAAAGCTCTTCCTGACTCTGCACAGCCAATTCACGGGTTGGGGCAATAATCAAAGCCTGCACAGCAGGATTATCTGTATCAATCTTCTCCAGAGTCGGGAAGCCAAAAGCTGCTGTCTTTCCTGTCCCTGTCTGGGCCTGACCAATAACATCCTTACCTGCCATAGCAAGTGGAATCGTCTGCTCTTGAATAGGGCTTGCTTCTACAAAGCCAGCTTTTTCAATCTCTGCTAGTAATTCAGCAGATAAATGTAATTCATTAAATTTCAATGTTCTTCTTCTTTCTAAAGGCGGTGCGAAGCCACCTTATAAGGCTTTTGATACTCACCTATCGAAATATAACAAGTTCTTTTCCCTTGCTAAATCTCGATTTTCTGAGAGTATTCGCTCTTCTCTTCATAAATATGGTCTCTCAAGTCTAGGCACTAAAAAAGCGCCGACTCGGTCGCTAGTTCCCACTGAATAGAAAAACTGTATTTCTGCAACTAATCTAGTATACCACAAAAGCACCTAAAAAGATAGGACTGCCTGTAAAATATTTTATTAGAGATTTCTTTTGTAAAAAATGAAAACTTGAAAATCATTTTCAAAAACATTATAATCTACAAAGAAGAAAGGAGACAGGTATGAATAAATTTTTACGAGTGACTTTCATTTTACTGATCTTAGCTATGCTGGGCGCGGCTATGATCCAGATATTCCAGCCCCAGCTCTTGGGCAATGAGTCCATCTATGGTCTAGCTCCCTACTGGCAGCGGGAAATTGGTTTCTGGAATCTGGCTATTCTGCCTTTAGTCATTGCCGCTAACATAAAGTATGATTGGTTCTATCTGCGTGTGACCTTGCTAGCACTGATTCTGGGTGGACTGGGCTTTGGCACCAACCATCTGCTAGGCTATCTGGAAAAGGCGAATCAAGCGAATCTACTGGGCTGGATTGAAAATTATCTGCTCGTCTTCTGCTGGATCATCGGCTGGGGACTGGAATATCGAAAAAGACAAAAAAGTGATGAAGAGACCGTCTAGATAGGCAGATTCTTCATCATTTTTTCATTATGGACACTTTTCTATATTAGCTACCAGCTCCTCAGCAAATTGACTAGTGGTCAAAGCTGCTACTCCTTCCAGCTGACTGGCAAAATCCCCTGTCACTCTTTGTTCAAAGAGAGCCTTCTCAATGGCCTTAGTCAGGAGATGAGAGACCTCCGACCAACCAATGTAATCAAAGAGCATGGCCCCTGATAAGAGAAGAGAACAAGGATTAGCCCTATTTTGACCCGCTATATCTGGCGCCGTCCCATGAGTTGCTTCAAAAATAGCATGACCAGTCTCGTAATTGATATTGGCCCCTGGCGCAATACCAATTCCTCCCACCTGAGCAGCCAGAGCATCACTGGCATAGTCACCATTTAGATTGGTCAAGGCGACAACATCAAATTTCTCTGGATAGAGCAAAATCTGCTGCAAAAAGTTATCAGCAATGACATCCTGGATGATTAGTTTTCCAGAAGCTAACTCATCCGCATACTCTCTTTGAGCTAGTTCATAGCCCCATTTCCGAAAACCGCCCTCTGTAAATTTCTGGATATTGCCCTTGTGGACCAGAGTTACCTGGCTCAGTCCTTTGGCTAGTGCATAGTCAATAGCCGCCCGTATCAGCCGCTCACTGCCCTGCTTAGAGATAGGCTTGATTCCAATAGCAGAGCTTTCTGGGAAGCGAATCTTGTCAACCTGCATATCCTTCTGCAGGAAATCGATGACTTTTTGGACTGCAGCCGTTCCACTCTCCCACTCAATCCCTGCATAGATGTCTTCTGTATTTTCCCGAAAAATCGTGATATCTGTCTTCTCGGGGTGCTTGAGCGGACTGGGAACTCCCTTGAAATAACGAACCGGCCGCAGGCAGGCATAGAGATCCAATTCCTGTCTCAAGGCCACATTCAAGGAACGAATCCCTTCTCCGACTGGGGTTTCTAGCGGCCCCTTTATAGCCACCAGATAGCCCTTAATCGTTGCCAGCGTTTCATCCGGCAGCCAGTCACCCGACAGGTCTGCTGCTTTTTTACCAGCCAGAACTTCCTTCCAAACAACCTTTTTCTGGCCATCATAAGCCTTTTCTACTGCCTTATCAAAGACCAGCTGGGCATTTTTCCAGATATCCACTCCAATCCCGTCTCCTTGGATGTAAGGAATAATAGGAGCATCTGGCACCTGCAACCGCCCTTTCTCAAAAAAAATCTTATCTGCCATTTTATCTCCTTCCTATGGGAAGATACTCCAAACCTTGAGCACCAATATAGTTAGAACGTGGTCGAATCAGCTTATTGTTCTTGCGCTGTTCCTGAATATGGGCAATCCAGCCAGCCACCCGACTCATAGCAAAAATCAGGGTGTAGATACTGCTGTCAATGCCCAACACATGGTAAACCGTAGCCGAATAAAAATCGACATTCGGTATCAGGTGCTTGGTATGCTTCATATAGGCTTCAATTTCTTCTGAAAGCTGATACCAGACTTCGTCCTTGGTTCCCTGTGTCAAGTCCTTGGCCATTTGACGCAGATATTTTTCACGCGGATCTTGGGTCTTGTAAACCCGGTGACCAAAGCCCATAATCTTCTCATGAGAGGCCAGCTTGCGGTCTAGGTAGGCCTGACAATTTCCTTCTGCTCTAATCTCTTTCAGCATATCAAAGACACATTCATTAGCGCCGCCATGGAGGGAGCCCTTGAGTGCTCCAACAGCTGCTGTCACGCAGGAATAAATATCGGTCAAGGTTGAGGCACAGACTCGAGCCGCAAAAGTTGAAGCATTGAGTTCATGATCGGCATGGAGCACCAAGGCGCAGTTAAAGACTTTGACTTCAAGCTCACTAGCCTCTTGTCCTTTGAGCATATAGAGGAAATTGGCCGCGAATCCCAAATCCTCTCTAGGCTCTATCGGAGTCTGACCCGACCTCAGTCTGGCAAACACCGCAATAATGGTCGGCATCTTTGCCATAAGTTGGATGCTTTGCTCATAGGTTGCTTCAAGAGACGCTTCCTCAGCATGGACATTATAAACGCCCAAAAGACTGACCGTTGAGCGCAAGACACTCATGGGGTGAAGGTGCTTGCGGGACTGGATGAGAATACACTGCTCCACCGCATCGCTAATGGCATAATTTGCTCGCAGATCTTCTTCAAAATGCTTGAGCTCAATCTGAGTCGGCAAATGCAAATGCCAGAGCAGATAAATCACCTCTTCAAAACTTGCATGGTGCTCTACCAATTCAGAAATATTGTAGCCTGCATAAGACAAAGAATCATCCACAATCTGGCTAATTCGAGTATCACAGGCAATGGTATCTTTCAAACCGTCCGTCTGACTCATGCTCACACCTCCTCTAATTTCTTTCTAACGACCATGGGCAAAATTCCTCCATTTTCGTAGTAACGGATATCCGCTTCTGCATCAAAGCGCAGCCGAGCTTGAAAAGCTATTTCTTCAGCACCCTTCCGAGCTACAACATCAACTAGCTGGCCAACTTGCGGGTTCTGTGGCAGATTGATGTCGAAAGTTTCCTTGCCTGTTAAGCCCAGACTATCAGCACTCTCTCCCTCTAGATACTGCAAAGGAAGAATCCCCATCATGACCAGATTGGACCGGTGGATACGCTCAAAACTCTCTGCCAGCACCACCTTGACGCCCAAAAGATTAGCCCCCTTGGCTGCCCAATCACGACTGGAACCCATACCGTAGTCTTTACCAGCTAGGACAATGGTATCAATTTGCTCTTCCTTGTAGCGCATGGCCGCCTCATAAATGGATAGCAACTCTCCTTTATAATCTGTGTAACCACCAATTTTTCCATCTGCCAGTTCATTTTTAATCCGAATATTGGCAAAAGTCCCCCGCATCATGACCTCATGATTGCCCCGACGGCTGCCATAAGAATTAAACTCTTGGTAATCCACTCCATGCTCCATCAAATAGGAAGCTGCTGGACTGTTTCTGGCAATATTTCCTGCTGGTGAGATATGGTCTGTCGTCACCGTATCCCCAAATTTTGCCAGCACTGCAAGATTTTTCAGTGGCTGAATGGCTAAATCATCAGCTAAGCCATCAAAGTAAGGTGGATTTTGAATATAGGTCGAAGCCTGATTCCACTGATAATTTTGAGAAGAAGCTGTCGGAATCTGATTCCATTTTTCATTGTCGTCAAACATATGGGCATATTCTTTTTCAAAAAGCTGGCGCGTCACATATTTTTGTACATAGTCAGCAACCAAGTCGTGCTCCGGCATCAAATCCATCAAATAAACAGGCTGCCCCTTTTGATCATAACCTAGTGGTTCACTGGTCAGATCGATATTGGTGGTTCCAGCCAGAGCATAGGCAACCACCAAGGGAGGACTAGCTAGGAAATTGGCCTTGACCAGAGGATTGATCCGCCCTTCAAAATTTCTATTTCCTGAAAGAACAGCACTAGCCAGCAAGTCAGTATCCGTAATCGCCTGAGCCACTTCCGGTCGGAGATCGCCTGAATTTCCAATACAAGTGGTACAGCCATAGCCGACAAGATTGAAACCAAGCTGATCCAGATAGGACTGAAGACCACTCTTCTTGAGATAGCCTGTGACCACCTTGCTGCCGGGAGCTAAAGAAGTCTTGACAGTCTTTGAAACACGTAAGCCTTTTTCTACTGCTTTCTTGGCTAAAAGTCCTGCCGCCATCAGGACATAAGGATTAGATGTATTGGTACAGCTAGTAATGGCAGCGATAGCCACATGACCGGTCTTAATCGTCTCCTCATGGTCAGAAAATTGGACCATTGCAGACTTTTCCAGCTCGCTCTCATCTAATCCAAAGCCTCGGACCCCCGCTTCCCTGACTAGACTAGCTTGAAATTCTTCTTTAGCAGCTGTTAGTTCAATCAAATCTTGGGGCCGCTTGGGTCCTGAGATGCTCGGTACAATGCTGGACAAATCAATTTCGACTACCTTGGTATAGTTCGGCTCAACCTTTTCATCATAGAAGAGGTGATTTTTTTGAGCATAGAGACGGGTCAGCTCGATATGATCTTCTGACCGATTGGTCAGACGCATGTAATTAAGCGTTTCCTCATCTATCGGAAAATAGCCACAGGTAGCTCCGTATTCTGGCGCCATATTAGCCACCGTTGCCCGGTCAGCCAGACTTAGATGAGACAACCCAGGCCCAAAGAACTCGACAAATTTACCAACAACATTTTCCTGTCGCAAGATTTGCGTGACCTTTAAAGCCAAATCTGTCGCTGTCGCAATCTTAGGCAGCTTGCCCAATAGACGAACACCAATCACCTCAGGAACAGGGAAATAAGAAGCCTCACCCAGCATGGCAGCCTCAGCCTCAATCCCACCAACACCCCAGCCCAGAACACCGATACCATTAATCATGGTCGTATGACTGTCCGTTCCAAACATGCTGTCCGGATAGAGTTGCCCATCCTTTTCGATGATGACATCACTGAGAAACTCGATATTGACCTGATGGATAATCCCCGTAGCAGGGGGAACCGCACGATAATTATCAAATGATTTCTCGGCCCACTTGAGAAATTCGTAGCGCTCATTGTTGCGGACAAACTCCTGGGTCATATTGGCCTCTAGAGCTGTGTCACAGCCATAAAAATCCACCTGAACACTGTGGTCAATGACTAAATCAACCGGAATCTCTGGATTAATCTGATCGGCCTGACCTCCCTGGCCAACGATAGCATCACGCATACTAGCCAAATCCACCACAACAGGAACACCCGTAAAATCCTGGAGAATAACTCGGCTTGGTTTAAAAGGAACTTCTCCGCTTGGCGATTTAGCTTGATAATGCATCAAAGAGATAATGTTATCTTTTGTTACGTCAATCCCATCTTCCTTACGAAGAACACTTTCTAATAATATGCGTATAGAATAAGGAAGCCCTTCTATATCCCCTCCTAGTATAGATGAGGCTTTCCCAAGGTCTGTGTATTGGTATATTTTGCCTTTATAATTTAAATCGCTTAGGTATTCTGCCATATTTCTACCTCTCACTTATTTTAAATCGTTTTATATTATACTTTATTATGAAATTTTATGCAATAAAAATTATAATTTTTGTGTTATATTTTATGACATAAAACAACAGTTTTTTAAATACAGGCAAACTGTACTAGTAATTATTTTCCCAAAGCACGAAAAAACAAGCACCATTCTCGGTGCTTGTTATAGGTAAAATAATCTCAAATGTTCACTTCTTATTGGCCAACCATTTAAGAAGCTTGGTCAGAAGTCCCCAGATGATTAGACTAACGCCAACAATATAAATCCAGGCGTTCCTGTCGTTAGACAGAGGTAGAGGAACATTCATACCAAAGAATCCAGTGATAACTGCAAGCACTGCCAGAAGGTCCGAAATAATGGTTAAGACCGTCAAATTGTCATTCAGATTGTTGTTCAGGATGTTATTGTAGGAGCCAGAGAGCTGGCTGAGAACTTGAGCAATCAGATCAGTCATCGAAACGAGCTGACGAGCCTCAATCATGGCATCCTCAAACTGCTCGGTTTCTAACTCATCAAAACGGCGGTAAATGCCGTGGCTTTTGATATGCTCTAGGAGCATGTGATTCTGCTTGGCAGCAGCAAGCAGATAGACCATAGAGGTTTCCAAGTCCGACAGAGCAAAAAGATTCTTTTTGGTAGTTGTCTGACGCAGGAGAGCATTAATCTCATCCTTGCGCTTGTCCATCCGCTCAACAACTGGATAGTAAGAATTGGAGATCAACTCCAGACTAGCAAAAAGAAACTTATAGACCGATACTGGCTCATGATGCTCAGTATAGGCTTTCATCATATCCACAACATAGGCATTGTCTTGGTTGCTGATAGTAATGAGCCGCCCCTGCTGCACCACAAAGGTCATAGGAATCGTCTCATAATGTTCCTTATCTGTCGCTAGATTAAGGACATTGTAGATAAAGACAACCGTTCCATTCTCACGATTGTAGTCCATGTGAGCCCGCTCGTTCTTATCCAGTGCATACTCGATGGTCTCTTTATCAATTTCATAATCCTGATAAATCCGGGCGTTCTTTTTGAAACTATCTGAGTCAATGTTGATCCAGACAGACTGATCTTTTAATTTTCTTTCCAGAAACATGGAACTCCTTTCTATGAGGAACACTTAGTGCTCACAAAATTATCTTACCTTCTATCTTTTTAAATATAAATGCATGTTAATCCAATTATAAAAGTTGCCTTTGCTTTTAGTTTTCTCATTAATTGCTAATAATTTCTAATTCTTTATTTTGAAAATTGTTGCTATTTTTTAAAAAAGGGTCAACTGTTCTCCTTCAATATCTGTTTCTGTTTCGCTTTCTATTTCTCCTAATTCAGAAATAGATTCTTTATCTTTTTTCCTATAAACGAGCTCTAAAAATTTTTTAGGACTTCGAATTGAATCGTTTAATAAGGAATTCTTAGCCAGATATAAAAATATTGAGCAAGCCTCAGCCTGGCAATTTATAGATTTGTTTGGATTAAAATTTATATCTGTAAAAGCATCGTATTGAAGAATGAAATTAGATAATTCTGTATTTTGAAATAACGCATTTACGTATAACCAGTTATAAAAATAAGTACGTGGTAGCAGAGGAAATTTTACTCCTAAAAAATCGAATTCAATTAATTTATCATTTACCTCAATTGAACGAACTTGTCTCTTTACTGCCTTGGCATCCAAATCCAAATCTTGATTTACACGTCCATAATTCTTAAACACTTTAGAAGACTGAAATAAAGATTCTACAGAGTATTTATTACCATTACGCAATGTAAGTTGAAGATTAAAGGCACTACATTCTTTCCCAAACTCTTCTTCAGAAGCAGTGGAAACTTCTAATACTTTTAAATTCCCAAATTTTTCTTTGAATTCTTTGTGAAGGGAATGTATAGATCTTTGTTTTTGCGAAACTGAGAAACCCGGATACCAATTGAATTTTATATTCTCTTTTTTAAAACTGTTTGAACTTGATTCATATATATAGACAAATCTCTCTGCCATTCTACTCCTCCAATTCATATAATTTTAATACTTTTCCTTGCATAATACTGTATGCTGAATTTCTCTTAAACCATTCATGAGAGTAATATATTTTTAAATTCCTTAATTCAATCTGACACAACTTTAATCTTAACACTTCATCCCTAGCTTGCTTTTTGCTACTAAAAACCAAACCTATTATTTTATCTTTCGGAATCATATCTGGAGATAAAACTTCTGCTTGATTATTGGTTGGTATATTAGGTAACATTGAGACACTACGATTAAGCCCTAGAACCTCTGTATTAAATAACTCCATAAACTTTCGGCTCCCCTTACCTATATGAGAACCTCTGTTTTTTGCAGCATTGACAGGACAAAAATATGTCTCTTCATTAATTATACTAGGCGAAATTAGCAAGACAACCCAATCATTCAAAAGCGATTCTTTTTCTTTTTCAATTGATTTTTCAAAAAAGAAAAAGTTTGGATACTCTACGGAAAGACATATCAATTCAGGGCGATTATCATAACGATGAATATCATTTAATTTCAAAAACTTGCATTCAGAGTCTCTAATCGCTTTATTAGAAATAATACCATTAGCCTCCTCATCACCAGTTCCTAATATATAAGGAAGATTGGAAGACTTTGTAAAATGGCAAAGACGAGTTATGCCTTTTTTAAAAACAATTTCTTGATTCACATTAACCTTCCCCTATTCACCAAGATAAAAATTCATATCATAGTTTTGATATGTTAAAGCCAAATTAGTAGTTGCCCTAGTAATTGCAACATATAATTGTTTTGCAACTTCATTATTTTCATTATCTTCAAGGTTGCTATAATCTTCTATGTATTTACTTTTATCTATATCAAGTACTAAGACATTATCAAATTCTAAACCTTTGACTTGATTAATAGTATAAAGTTCAACATGATTATCTAAGTCCAGAACCTTTAAAATTTTTGCTATAGTTTTAAAAGAAGTTGGATCCATTAGAATAATTCCATTGCTACCTATTTTATTCGTAAAAAAATTCGAAATAATGTTTTTATATACTTCAAAACTATTAGCCTGTTGTAATTGTGAAATTTCTCCATCTCTTCTAGACGAAACTCGGCTAATTTTTTCATCCTCTTCTTCCGTTATAAAGCCCTTTTCAATCAATATATTTGCCAAATTACTAATTTGTTTTGTATTCCTATAATTTTTAACAAAAGTCTCTTTGGATATATTATTGACACCTAATTGTTTAAAGGAAATCTTAGTTCCTAAAATTTGTTGAGCATAATCCCCTAATAAAATACAAGCTCCATTTTCCTTAGTTAAATAGGTTAAAGATTGTATCTTCGCTTTATCCATATCTTGAAATTCGTCTATAATTAAGAAATCAAACTTATCTTTATCCGGTATGCGCTCCTTTCTCTCCTCTAATTTCCAAGAAATATCATCATAATCAAAATATTTAGGTGGATTCAATTGACTTCTATAATATTTATACCCTTTAAATATCCTATAAACTAACTCTCTCTCCTCTCCTTTGTTAACTGGATTTTTTCGTCCCCTTCCTGTTCTTTCAAGTTCTTGATATTCTTCTTCCGTTTTAACCATCATTCCTTGCAGCCAGGAAATCTCTTCTTTAAAAAAATCTATTTCTCTATTAAGAATTCTGCTGTCTGTATACTTTTCTATTTCTGCCAGTTTTTTTATAGAATCGTTTATACATTTTTCCTTTTCATCAACTTTTATAAAATCTAAACATTTTATTTCGTTGCCTGAATTTAATTTTCTTAACGTATTCCAAACTAGGCTATGGTATGTTGTAACAGAAATATTTCTTGGGACTTGAATCTGCAAATTCTGACATAATTGTGGTAAATGTTGTGTTTTAATTTGCACAATAATAGGTTTATTGAAGCAAACAATCCCTATTTTTTTACTTGGATACTTGATAGCTAAATAGACTGATTTATATAAAGCCACCAAGGATTTTCCGCTTCCAGCGGCACCTAGAATAACCAAATTTTTTTCATCTGGCAAATAAAGAATTTTCGTTTGTTCTCCCGTAAGTTTCTTCATTATATCCCCCTAAACAATCATGATATTACAAAGCAAACTATTTTGTCTTAGAGTTACATCTTCTCTTCCAATTTAACATCTGGATACTTGTCCGCGAACCAGCGCAGGGCAAAGTCATTTTCAAAGAGGAAGACTGGCTGATCAAAGCGGTCTTTGGCTAGGATATTACGGCTAGAAGACATACGCTCGTCCAGGTCATCCGGTGAAATCCAACGGACAGTCTTTTTGCCCATAGGATTCATGACCACTTCAGCATTGTATTCATTTTCCATGCGGTGCTTGAAGACCTCAAACTGGAGTTGACCGACAGCGCCTAGCATGTACTCGCCCGTCTGGTAGTTGGTATAAAGCTGGATGGCTCCCTCTTGCACCAGCTGTTCAATCCCCTTATGGAAGGATTTTTGCTTCATGACATTCTTAGCTGAAACCTTCATAAAGATCTCTGGAGTAAATGTTGGCAGAGGCTCAAATTCAAACTTATTCTTGCCTACAGTCAGGGTGTCACCGACCTGATAAGTCCCTGTATCATAAACCCCGATAATATCACCAGCTACAGCATTGGTCACATTCTCCCGACTTTCGGCCATAAACTGAGTCACATTGGACAGTTTGGCGGACTTGCCAGTGCGAGGCAAATTGACACTCATACCGCGCTCAAACTCTCCAGAAACGATACGAACAAAGGCGATACGGTCACGGTGCCGAGGGTCCATGTTGGCTTGGATTTTAAAGACAAAGCCTGAGAAGTCTGGACTGAGTGGCTCGACTACCTCGCCATCTGTCTTCTTGTGGCCATGCGGTTCCGGAGCAAACTTGAGGAAGGTTTCCAGGAATGTCTGGACGCCAAAATTGGTCAGAGCTGAGCCAAAGAAAACAGGTGTCAGTTTTCCCTCCAAAATCGCTTCTTCTGAGAATTCATTTCCAGCTTCGCTCAAGAGCTCAATGTCTTCCTTAACTTGCTCATAGAAAGGGTTAGAAGCAAACAGTTGATCACCTTCTGCCAGAGTCGCAAAGCGCTCCTCGCCCTTATAAAGCTCCAGACGCTCATTGTAAAGGTCATAAAGACCTTCAAAACTCTTGCCCATGCCAATCGGCCAATTCATCGGATAGCTGGCAATGCCCAAAATCTCTTCCAGTTCTTCCAACAAGTCCAAGGGTTCGCGACCGTCACGATCCAGCTTGTTCATAAAAGTGAAGACTGGAATATTCCGATGCTTGACAACCTCAAAGAGCTTCTTGGTCTGGGCCTCAATACCCTTGGCCGAGTCAATAACCATAACCGCAGCATCCACTGCCATCAAGGTCCGATAAGTATCTTCTGAGAAGTCCTCGTGCCCTGGCGTATCTAGAATATTGACCCGCTTGCCATCGTAGTCAAACTGCATGACAGAGGAAGTCACTGAAATCCCCCGCTGCTTCTCAATATCCATCCAGTCAGACTTGGCAAAATTACCCGTCTTTTTCCCCTTGACTGTCCCAGCCTCACGAATCTCGCCTCCGAAGTAGAGCAACTGCTCGGTGATGGTCGTCTTCCCCGCGTCCGGGTGGGAGATAATGGCAAAGGTCCGGCGTTTCTTAATTTCTTCTTGTAAAGTCATCTTCTTCTCTTTCTTTCATTTAGGATAATGGTGAATCTTAGTATTAGTTTTTTTATTTTACATCGGAGTATTCCAATCCTTTCAACCTACCTATTATAGCGGATTTAGCGCTTTTTTTCAATTATCTAAAGAAGATAAAAATCGCCCTTTTGAGCGATTCTATTCTACTATGTCAATAAAATTTCCCTTAAAATCTGACAATGACACTGCTAAAGAGGAAAATTGCAAAGAGTAAGGTTAAACCCAGTAAATAGAGTAGGCTTTTTTTCTGGTTTCCAATTCTTCTTTCTCTTCAGGTGTCATGGAAAAAATGGCCTTATTCCGTTTCAAGAGATAGAGGTTCAAGCCTTCTCCCCTTTGTCCGCCAATTCTTAAGAAAGTCCAAAATTTGGGGTGTTTCATTCCGCCAACAGAAGCGTCTAGTTGAACCAGCTTAAAGAGTTGATAGACAAACAGCCCATTTGTTACTAGAAGCAAAGCAAGTCATAATTAATAAAAAAATCCTGCCACATTAACTTGACAGGAGCTGTAAATTTGAAGTGAACTAACTGCGGACCAGACTTAACTGCTTTTTCCACCGTATCTTAAACAATATGTCAAAGAGAACCAGAGCCAGAGAAAGGATGACCGACACAAGAAGGTACTTTATCCATAGGGAGGCATCAGGGATAAAAGGCGGACTTTTTAGCAGACCGTAATTACCTCCTGTCACTTGATTAACGCCGACTAGGAAAAGATTGAGCCCAAAGGTGTAAGCTACAATCATGTACTTCTTGAGCAGGCTCTTGTCATAGTGATTCATCAGATAAATCAGGGAATTAACCAAGAGAGCATAGTGACCAATCAGGAAAGAGAAGCTGGTAATATGTGGGAAATCATAGGGGTCAAAGACTGGGTAGCCCAAGGCAAAGACCGCTCCGCTGGCTCCTAAGAGAGCGAAATATTGCTTGCTCCGCCATTTATCTGGCAAAAAGACCACCGCGAACATCGCCAGACGGCAATGATAAAAGGGCAGGCTATTGGTAAAGGGAATCCGAAAACCAAAATACCAGCTATAAAGCATCAGCAGTTGGGCAATCTGAATCCACTTAAAAGCCTTGACAAAACGCGGATTATCATGGTATTTGAGCGAGCTCCAAATAGACAGCAAGACCAGAGCAATCATCACAGCATACCATAAAATCGAGATAGGCGGTGCTACCGTTTTTGTCGTAGTTAAAAAATCTTTCATAAATCCTCCGTTAGATGATTAGGTTAGGGTGACTGTCTTGGTCTGCTCCACTCGCTTAAAAATGTCAGAAACCAAGCAGACTGACGCACTTAAGACGATCGAGACAAGCAGATAATTGAGCAATAGTCCGTGATTGCCAACAAGCGGCGGATCTGTGAGAAATCCATAAGAACCCTTTGTCAACATATTGATAACAAGCAAAAAAGCATTCATCATAAAGGTCGTCCACACCACTCGCTGCCAGCTCATAGAGAAAGTATGATAATATCTGAAAAGATAAATCAAACAATTTCCCAAGAGCGCTAGATGGCCGATAATAAAGGATAAAATAGTGATATGGGGAAAAGGGTAAGGATCAAAAATCGGGTAAATAAAGGCTACAATCGAGCCAAAAGTCCCCAAAAGTGCAAAATAGAATTTATACACTGAGCGATTAGGCAGAAACATCAAGGCAAACATAGCCATTCTGCAATGATAAAAAGGCAGACTCTCTGACAGCGGGGCAGCAGTCAGCATATACCAAGAGTAGAGGCCTATCAGCTGGCAAGCTTGCATCCCGACAAATAGCTGCTGGTAAGCTTTCCGATTGTAGTAGCGATAGGAAAGCCAGATAATCGCAAAGACTAGCCCCAAAAGAACAAAATACCAAAGTCCCAGTTGAGGCGGTTCGGTTTTATAGGTTGTAAACATATCTCTTATTCCCATCTCCTAGGCTCCCATTCTAATATAAGGTTTGAACAAGACTGAGTTTGCCTGTTTTTGCTCAGAATTCCTCCTCCAAATCCTCTACCAGCTTAGCCAGATTCATGGAATTGCTGCCTTTGAGAAGGATTTGGTCAGCAGAGGTTAGACTCTCTCTGACAGCTTTAGTCAGTTGTTCAAACTGGTCTTTCTCGTCATTTTTGATAAAGTAATGGACCTTGCCTGGAGGGTAGATTTCCTTGGCATAGTCATAGAGTGCTTCCATATCCTGTCCATAGAGGAAAAGGTCGGTCACAATTTCTGGATTGAGGCTGGTAATCATCGAGCCGTGCATAGACTTAGAGTCCGCTCCCAGCTCTTTCATATCCGCCAGTACCGCCAATTTTCGTCCGCCTGGATTGGCCGGAATGGTCGAGAAAGTCTCAAGAATCAAGCGCATGGCTGTTGGATTGGCATTATAGACATCCGATAGGACATCCGCGCCATTACCAGCTTTCTTCCACTCCGTTCGATTGCGGGTCAGCTCTAGCTCAGAAAAGGCTTGAGCAATAGCCGCCTCAGATACCCCCTCCTGCAGAGCCACATAGGCCGCAATCATGGCATTGGTCGCATTGTACTTACCGGTCACAGGCAGGTCAATCCTTTGCTCTAAAAAGTTACATTCAAAGCTCAAGCTGTCCTTGCGCTCTTCCAGACGCGTCAGGAAGATATCCGCATCAGGACCAAAGCGAACAAGTTTGCAGTCCGCTGGCAGAAATTCATTGACAATCTTATCCGCCGGCACGATCAAGAGACCATCTTTGCTCAAACCATCCGCAATCTGCATCTTGCCTTGGGCAATCTCAGCTCGGCTGCCGAAAAATTCCAAATGGGCTTCTCCAACCAGAGTTACAATGCCCGTCTTTGGTTTGGCAAGTTCCGACAGGAGATGGATATCACCCAAGTGGTCCTGCCCCATCTCTAAGACAAGTTTCTCTGTGTCCTCAGGCATGTGAAGAACCGTATAAGGCAGACCAATTTCGTTATTGTAATTACCTTGTGTCTTATAGGTCTTGTAGCTGGTTGCTAGTAACTGAGCCAACATATCCTTGGTTGTCGTTTTACCGTTGGAGCCTGTCACAGCCAGCACATCCACCTGCATCTTTTCCAGATAGTACTGGGCCAGACGCTGAAAGGCTGTCAGGACATCATCAACTAAAACATAAGCTCCTTCTGCCACTGGACGCTCAGATAGGGTAGCAGCTGCGCCCTGGTCAAAGGCTGTCGCAATAAAATCATGACCATCACGCGATCCCTTAAGCGGCACAAAAAGGTCACCTGACTCAATCAAGCGGCTGTCAAACTCAGCATTTCTAAGAGCGACGTTTTCAAACTGAGTCACATCGTTTTTCGCAGATAGGACTTCTGCAATTTCATATAAATCTAATTTCATACTTCTTCCTCATTTTTCGGTTTGCTCGCAAAAAGAAAGGACCGAAAATTTTCAGCCCCTCTATTATATCATATTTTAGAGAAGATGCGCCTCTCTCTTAGCAAATGCCTCTTCAGCTAAAGCAACTAGTTTCTCAATCAAGTCAGGATAGGCCAGCCCCATATTTTCCCAGAGCAATGGATACATAGACCACTGGGTAAATCCTGGCATGGTATTGAGTTCATTAAGGAAGACCTGACCATCTTCTGCATAGAAGAAATCACAGCGGGACAGTCCCAGACCGCCCAGAGCTCGGAAAGCCGCCTCTGCATTTTGACGCATCAGACTCACCACTTCTTCTGGAATCTTAGCCGGAATATCCATGGTAATTTTATTATCAATGTATTTGGCTTCGTAGTCATAAAAGGCCACATCCTTGACCACTTCTCCAGGCAGGGTACTCTTGACATCCACATTGCCCAGAAGCCCAACCTCAATCTCGCGAGCCGTCACTCCTTGCTCAACCAGTATCCGGCTGTCGTATTTGAAAGCCAGGTCCAGAGAAGCACGCAGTTCTGCTTGGTTCTCCGATTTAGAAATGCCGACACTGGAGCCCATATTGGAAGGTTTGGTAAAGACTGGATAGGTCAATTGCTCTTCGATTTCTTGGATTTTTTGCTCTAGATCCTCGCCATCAACCAGCGCTACATAAGGCACTTGGGCAATGCCTGCCGATTCCAGCACTCGCTTGGTCGTAATTTTATCCATGGCCAGGCCAGAAGATAAAATATTACAGCCGACATAAGGCATTTTGAGTACTTCTAGGAAACCTTGGATAGAGCCATCTTCGCCCATGGGACCATGCAGGACTGGAAAAACCACTGCTCCTTCTTCGTAAATATCGCTAGGCTTAATCTTCCGAGACATATCAACTGTGGCATTGGTCATCAGCTTCTCATCAGCCGCCGGCGTTGCTTCAAATTCCTGAGTTTGGATAAAATCTCCATCCTTGGTGATGAAGTAAGTCTTCACCGAGAATCTATCATAATTGACAGCCCGCATGACGCTCTCAGCTGATAAAACCGAAACTTCCCGCTCTGCACTGCGTCCGCCATACAATAAAATCAATCTTTGTTTTGCCATGATTTTTCCTATCATTTTCTAAAAATAGTACGATTTACAAAAGCTGCCATCTCGAAATAAAACAACCTAAAAAGCTTGGTTTTGCATCTACCTAGCTGATGGATTCTTCTAAGCAGGAGCTTCTGTATTAGTCCGTTTTAGTATATCACAATTCCCAGCATTTTTGAACAGAAAAAAGGACTCTTCCAGCCAGCTAAAGCCAGAAAAATCCTTGACGTTTACAATTCCGTCCGATTTTCGATAGCGCGAATCAGCGTAACCTCATCCGCATATTCAATGTCAGAGCCAACCGCCAAACCACGCGCTAGGCGAGTCACCTTAATCCCAGCCGGTTTCAAGACCCGTGAGATATACATGGAAGTCGCTTCGCCATCCGCTGTCGCATTGGTCGCGACGATAACCTCCGTCACTTCACTATCCATCAGACGAGTGATCAGACTCTTGAGATTGATATCGTCCGGTCCAACGCCGTTCATAGGTGAAATCAAGCCGTGTAGGACATGATAAAGCCCGTGGTATTCCTGGATATTTTCCATGGCTGATACATCTCGGCTGTCCTCAACAATCAAAATAGTTGATTGATCGCGCGACTGGTCTTGACAGATAGCACAAGGGTCTTCGTCCGTCAGGTTGCCACAGACAGAGCAGTAGCTCAGCTCGCGCTTAGCAGCCAGCAGATTCTTGGCAAATTCATTAACATCGTCATCGCTCATTCCAATAGTGTAAAAAGCCAGTCGAGTGGCTGTTTTGATGCCAATGCCGGGCAGCTTTGAAAAACTGTCAATCAGCTTGGCGATAGGGGTTGGGTAAAGCATAAAATCCTTTCTCTATTCTCAAAAAATCTCCTCAAACCAGATTGCTCTACTTGAGCACTGACTGCATTAGCTTTCTATGTTTGCTGATGATTTTCATTGAGCACTAATTCATAGGGTGTTGTTGGTTGTAAAGATTGATAATATCGCGAGTGATACTGTGGCTGACAGTAGAGGACAGGTTCGTATTGTGAGGGAACACCACCGCCACCGCAATCTGCGGCTTCTCACTCGGTGCATAGGACACAACATTGGTATTGATGGCTTCTTTCTTGCCCTTGTCCACAAAGGTCTCAGCCGTACCAGTCTTGGCACTGATTGGCACGCTCTCTCCCTGAGAAATAGTCCGGCCAGTCGTAAAGCCACTGCTGCCATGAACCACTTGATAGAAACCTTGCTTGATGATGCTCATATCCTCGTCAGAGATATTGACCCGGTTCAGCTCCTTGGTGTCAATTTTCTGCACCAAATCACCGAGTCCTCCTTGGTCACTGTTGCCGTAAATGCCTTCAACGATATGCGGAGCCACACGCTTACCATTATTAGCTACTGTTGAGGCATACTGAGCCAGCTGAAGCGTCGTATAGTTGTCAAACTGGCCGAACGAATTGGTCAGATAGTTAGCAAAGGTAAACTTGTCTGGAAGATAGCCTGTGGACTCATTTGGCAAATCAATCCCTGTTGAAGTTCCCAGACCATACTCTGCAAAGGTCGACCGCAGCTTTTTCATGGATGGATCCAGCTCATCAAAATCCAGCTTCATATCCGCTGAGTAAGGCGCCCCCATCATCTTCAGCGCTACCTGCACCATATAGGTATTGGAAGAGTATTCCAAGGCCTCTTGGGCTGTGATAGCACGTGAACCATACTGGGTGAACCAAGAAGTGATACTGTCCGTACCGCCAAAGCTAATTGGCTGGTCTGTCAGGACTTGGTTGCCGCTAATGGCGTTATTCTCCCAGCCCGAGGTCAATGTTGCAGCCTTGACCACAGATCCCGGAACAAAGACATTGGTCATGGTTCCCAGAGCATCGACAGAGTTTTCTCCCGTTTCCAGATTGTGACGGATGCCTGCCATAGCCAAGACAGCGCCAGTATTGGGATCCATAGCTACGGCATAGACACCCTCAGAGTAGGTCGCATTGCCACTAGCCAACTCTGCATTAAAGGCATTTTTGAGAATGTCCTCCACTCCCTGCTGGAAGCTTAAGTCCACCGTCAGCTTGAGATTGTCTCCCTTACTGCCGTCAGAGATATTTTCCACACTCTCCATATTACCATTTTTGTCCAGATGAATCTCCTTCTCAGCTCGCTTGCCTTGCAGGACTGACTCATACTGCTTTTCCAGATAGGAGGTCCCCACCCGGTCATTGAGGGAGTAGCCTTTTTTCAGGTAATCATCCACTTCCTCAGCCGGAAGTCCAGTCTTTTCTGTCGAGATATTACCCACGATAGAAGCCAGTGAGGTATCCAAGACCTTGCGGTCCCAGCCTGTTGAGACACTGATACCTGGCAGCTCCTTACTGCTAGAAGCCAGTACAGCTACCTGCTCTGTTGTCAGCGGATCTGTCTGGATGGTCCCCATCGCAAAGTTGGAAATGGCATTCATCTGACTAAAGAGAACAATGGCCTTCTTTTCCTCATCCGTATAGCCCAGCTGCTTAGGGTCAATGCTCTCAGCTGCCGCCTTATAGATTTTGGACTCAGGCAGGCGGTTGCCATCTGTATCAAATTTCTTGTCCTTGGGCAGCTTTTCTACTACTTCCTGATAGACTGCACTGTCCGCCAAATAATAATCCACCTCTTGGCGGTCTGTCACCTCTGTATCGCTGACACTGACATAGGTCAGGAGCTTTTGAGCTGTCGCCCGAATCTCCCCAGCCGTCAGCCGATTATCCCGCGTATAGGTCACCACCTGCTTGGTCGTATTTTCCACCAAGGGCTTGCCAGTAGCATCATAAATCTGCCCACGCACTGAGCTAGTGGTAATCTTGGTCTTGCTGGCCTTGGCCAACTTATCCGTATAAAAGTCCTGATTAACCACCTGCATATAGCCCAGACGGGCAATCAAGGCTAAAAACAAAAGCATCACGATTCCAAACAGCAGATAAAGCCTTCTGGTGATGGAATGACTGTCAAATTTTCTCTTCTTCCTTGCCATCTTCTCTCTCATTCTAGTAAAAGTTCTGACCTTTATTTTACCATAAATCCAGCTCGATGAATGTTTCAAAACTGATAGAAAAGCTGAAAATGTGGACGAGTTAAGAGGAATTCCGTCAAACCACGGAACCTAAAAGACTTGCCGGCTAGGCTTCCAGCAAGACTTATTCTTCCTATCTGGAAAAGCAAAGAACCTGAGAATAATCTCAGATTCCTTTAAGCTTATTTTCCAAGGTAGTATTCTTTTACTACATTCAATTTTTCGTCAAATTCGAATACCAATGGTGGGAAGTTTGGAATTTCCACGTCCATGATTTCATCGTCAGACAATTGTTTGATGTGCTTTACAAGGGCACGGATAGAGTTACCATGTGCACCTACAAAGACATTTTTGCCATCTTTCAAAGCTGGAGCAATCTTGTCTTCCCAGAATGGAAGGGCACGTTCCAAAGTAACTTTCAAGTTTTCAGCATCTGGAATTACTGAGTCGTCAAGTGAAGCATAACGACGGTCAGTGTGTGCTGAGTGCTCATCATCGCGATCCATGTTTGGAGGCAATACATCGTATGAACGACGCCAGATATGCACTTGCTCATCACCAAATTGCTCAGCTGCTTCTGCCTTGTTTTTACCAGTCAGTCCGCCATAGTGACGCTCGTTCAAGCGCCATGATTTTTCAACTGGTACCCAAAGCTGATCAGCCGCTTCCAAAGCAAGGTTAGTTGTCTTAATCGCACGCTTCAATACTGAAGTGTAAGCTTGGTCAAACTCGATACCAGCTTCTTTAATCAGTTTACCAGCGTCGATTGCTTGCTGAGTACCTTTTTCAGACAAGTCAACATCAGCCCAACCAGTGAAAAGGTTAGCTTTGTTCCATTCAGACTCACCGTGGCGAGCAAAAACTAATTTTACCATTAGATGGATTCTCCTTTTATTTTCCGAGGCAGTCCCCGTTTATCTATTCTATTTTACAAAATTTTCGCCTAAAAAGCTAGCCCATTTCGTCAAATCAGACCTTTTTCAGCAAGAAAGCGCTTTTGTATTTCTCGGCAGAAACCTTTGCCTTAACACCCGCCAGACAGATAAACCTCGTTGGCTTCCTTAAGCCACCAAGTCCGCCGCCTGTCTATCAACTGATAAATAAGCAGTAAGCCAGACACAATCCAGATAGAGAGCATATTGACAAAAATGAAAAGTTCTACACCTTTAGCATGCTGGGCCGGAGTTAGCTGGCTATGTTTACCTATAAAGACATCTCCTTCAACCCCATAAATCTTTGGCATAATAATATTAATAAAGCAAATAACAGCGATAAAAGTAACAAGCCGAACAGGCCAAGAATAAAGGATTTTATGAAAACGCTCAAATCCTAAAGAAAAAGTAGAGAAACGTTTAAAGCGTTCTTTGCCCCCAAAAAAGATGAATAAAGGAATATAGCCTTCATAAGTGAAGCTAATCATTGTAGGCGTATGACGGCTAGCAATGAAAAAGCTAGAAAAGCCGTAATCTCCAGTGGTTAAAATCCAACGGCTTAAAAATTCTGGAAGAAAAATAGCTGGTATCACAAACAAAGCTGCTGAAAATTCCCTTCCAAATCTTACACTCCATACTCGCTGCATCTTCTCCCGTATCAGGTGCAGACGTGCTTTGTCCGCGCCTTTCTTAGGAAAATTCTCTTTTATGAGTTGACCGCAAGAGGGGCAAATGGGATAGCCAGCTTCCTCTTCAAAGAGAAGATGACGACATTCCAAAAGAGGCGATTCATCACTGTCTGACAACTCATCCAGCCATTTCTTTCTCCACCAGAACATAAGACCTCCTAAAAATCTAACCTACCCACAAAGTAATACCCCTTAAAGATTTCGATACTACAGACTTATGGCGAATTTACCTATATTGTAAATCATTCAGAACTCTTTGAATCTCTTTGTACAAGGCTTTATTCTGCTTTCATTATATCAAAAGAGAATTGGCCTGTAAAATAATAGCATAAGTATATAAGGGATTATCCTTAAAATATATGATCTTGCTAAGTGCTGTACTTGACTAGGTATCAACGTCTCTATGCTCAGATAATATCCTGCGAACATGCCTTGCTAAAACACATAGAAAAAGGCTAAGAGACATAAGTTCTAGCCTTTCTTTTTATTAGAAATAGAATCTTGACGCAATAGCTGATTGCTCAAGTACTGCTTTGAAGTTGCTGATTGAATTTGCGAAGCGAGTCACAACTTTGTTCGTCTTTAGGCTCCAAAAAGCTGCTAATCATCCTCGCAGTCACACTGCCCCTTGCTGGCATTGGGGGCATAGGCCATAGACAGTCGTTTGGCTTTGGGTGATGTGGTAGCCAGTCTGCACTTCAGCCTCATGCTTCACATCTGGAAGTTCCAGCTCCATATCAGCGATACGGCCGCATTTTTCACAGATGACATTGAGATGCTGATGGCCCATAAAGTCAAAGTAGGTCGTCGTATCATTGCGAACCTTGAGCTCAGCGACAAAACCCTCATCAATCAGAACCTTGAGATTATTATAAACTGTTGCCAGACTCATATTAGGAAAATTGGGCTTCAAGTCCTGATATATCATTTCAGCGCTAGGATGGTCGTGACTTTGGATAATATAGTCAATTACCGCCTTCCGCGTTTCTGTAATGCGCACACCCTTGGCGCGCAAATGGCCAATTACTTGGTCAAAATCATGCTGATGTTCTTGTTTCATTATTTACTCCGTTATAGCCTCTCATCTAAGTCATTACCATTATACCATGACTAGGCTTACTTGGCTATTAAGAATGATTGTAAATAAGCTAAAAAGAAAAAAGCAGGACAGAACTAACCAAAGTTCATTATCCTGCTTCTGCATGATTGCTTATCCATTTAAAGCAATGCAAGCTTTAAACTAGTATTTTTTTCAATCCTCACTCTATGCTTGGAATCTCTTCAAGCTTGCTAAATAAAGGGAACCACCTATGATAGAAAGAATAGCACCAATCCAACCCAAGAAGTCATTAAAGGTAAAAATTCCACCTACAATCATCAAGATAGAGCCTGCTGGTCCTACACGATTGTCATCCTTATAGTAGACAATACCAGCAATCCCCAAAGCTAGGATTGCAATTTTCAGGATGTCAAATACACCTAGCATAAAATAAATAACCCAAATGAAGAAAGGCCACAAAAGTAGAATAATACCACCGATAAGTCCAACAAGTCCATTTACGAGTGCTAATGTTTTTGTCTTCATCAACAGTCTCCTTTGTATAATTTTTTACTAAAATAGTTTACCATATTTACTAGAAAAATACAAACTTATTTTTAATTTTATGAAAAATTCAAGCATTTGACTGCTTATAATGCTTATCTTTCCTTGAAAAATAAAAAGCCTGCTATTCCCAACAAAAGTTGAGATAACAAACTTTTCATATATTCTAGATTTTCAAAGCTTTTTTACTGAAGCTTAATCTTAGTCACGCTGACGTTTGGTCAAGCCAACTGCACCTCCAAGAGTCAAGAATCCAAGAATCAGCATCCAGATAGATGTATCTTGGCCAGTCTTAGGCAGAATTCGTTTCTTGCCAATCTCTTTAACTTGAGCATCTACAAGCAAGCGATTGGTTACATTCATGCCTTCAGCTTGATTGCTGTAGCCTTCAACTTCGTCCTCGCGGACACTATAGATGATTTCTTTTCCATCCTTGAAGCGAGGCAGGTTTTCAAAGCTGTATTTCCAGCCCATCGCCTCATCAATAGTTACGCTGATGCCTGTATCCTGTCCATCTGCGAGTAAGTGAACAAGGACACTCTGTGGTCGGCGACCTGCAGCGTTATCATTGTCAATCCAGATCACACTGCCAGTAAGCGTAGTTGAGTCAGCTGCGAAAGTCCAAGTACCGACAAAGTGAACATCTGCACCATTAACGGTTGCTTCGTTCTTGTCATATGACTGGAAGCTCCAGCTGCCATCAGATGTCTTCACTTCCGTCTTGACTGGCTGTGTTGGAGTAGCCTTAGTGCCATCTGACAAGTTTGCTTGGTCGCTTGGAAGCAAGGATTTCACTTCTTGTGGCAGTTCTTTACCTACTGTACCGCTGACAAATTTATATGTAGCCTTGTAAGTTGGTGCTGGGCTAGGTTTTGCCACAAACTTCCAAGTTCCAACAAATTTAGCATCTGCACCATTAATGGTTACTTCGTTCTTGTCATATGACTGGAAGCTCCAGCTGCCATCAGATGTTTCAACTTCTGTCTTCACTGGTTGTGTTGGAGTGGTCTTAGTGCCGTCGGCTAAATCAGGTTTATCACTTGGAAGCAAAGCTTTCACTTCTTGCGGTAATTCCTTACCTGCTGTGCCGCTGACAAATTCATGTGTAGCCTTGTAAGTTGGTGCTGGGCTAGGCTTCGCTGCAAACGTCCAAGTTCCAACAAATTTAGCGTCTGCACCATTAATGGTTGCTTCGTTCTTGTCATATGACTGGAAGCTCCATGTGCCATCAGATGTTTCAACTTCTGTCTTGACTGGCTGGGTTGGAGTGGTCTTGCTACCGTCTTCCAAATCAGATTTATCTCTTGGAAGCAAAGCTTTCACTTCTTGTGGCAATTCCTTACCTGCTGTACCGCTGACGAACTCATGCACAGCCTTATAAGTTGATGACGGAGTTGCTGTGAATTCCCATGTACCAACAAAGTGAGCGTCCGCTCCGTTGATAGTCTCTTCTGTCTTGTCGTAAGACTTAAAGGTCCATGTACCGTCGGCGGTTTTCACTTCTGTACTAGATGGCTGGGTTGGAGTTGCCTTAGTGCCATTTGCCAAATCAGGCTTATCGGCTGGAAGTAAATCCCTCACTGCTTGTGGCAGTTCTTTACCTGCTGTGCCACTAACGAATTCGTGAGTTGCCTTATAGGTTGGCGCTGGAGTAAAGTCCCAAGTGCCGACGAACTCCACATCTGCTCCATTGATGGTCTCTTCGTTCTTATCGTAAGACTTGAAGGTCCATGTACCGTCGGCGGTTTTCACTTCTGTACTAGATGGCTGGGTTGGAGTTGCCTTAGTGCCATCTGCCAAATCAGGCTTGTCGGATGGAAGTAAATCCCTCACTGCTTGTGGCAGTTCCTTACCTGCTGTTCCACTAACGAACTCGTGAGTTGCCTTATAGGTTGGCGCTGGAGTAAAGTCCCAAGTGCCAACAAAGTGCGCATCTGCTCCGGTGATAGTCTCTTCTGCCTTGTCGTAAGACTTGAAGGTCCAAGTGCCATCAGCGGTCTGCACTTCCGTTTTAGCCGGTTGTGTCGGGGTGGTCTTAGTACCATTCTCCAGATTCTTTTCTGTTTCTGGTGTTAGGTCTTTGATTTCCTGCGGGAGTTCCTTACCAGCAGTGCCACTGACAAATTCGTGTTTCTTTTCATAGAGCAAGTCAGTAGTAACTTGATTAGATGGTGCTGAAAGATTGTCTACTTTTAAAGTCACTGTATTTTCAATCGTTGCAGCACCCTTTTCTGCTACCTTTTGATTGGTTGCAGTCTTGTAGGTAATGACAATATCCTGAGAAGAATTTGCTTTAACATACTCAGGTGTCATCTTGACCGTAACGGTCTGGCCTTTCTTTTCAATCGTGTAATCACGACCTTCCTGCAAGGCATTACCGCCAGCCTCAACCTTGAGCTCCTTGTAATCCAGACGCTCGTTAAAGGTTTCAGTCATCTCAATAGTAGTCGGGGTAGCCAAAATATCCTTACCAGGAACTGGAATCTTGAAGGTTCCCTTATAAGTCACCTCTTGACCTTCCTTAGCTGGAATCTTAACTGGATCCACTTCTAAGACAGGCTTGGGATCAACTTTTTCAATATAAAGACCAAAGACTGCCGAGCAAGCTTCTGTTGATAAATAACCGAAATTCAACGTGTTATCTGCAGAACGAACGGCCAAACCAGAGATGTTGTTTTCATTAGCAGCACCGCTAGTTGAAGTCGTTGCTTCCCAAATTGTCCGACCGCTCTGATCTGTTTGATTCAAAGCATTGGCATTGTTCATCAAGCGCTTATCAACAGCATTTTTATAATCATTAATATAGAAAGACTCTTTTAGACCAAAGCCGTCAACTACATCAATGTCAGTCGGTTTCATAACCAACTTCAAATCTGTATCCGAACCATCCGCATAGCGTAGCTCTGCTGTAACATCAGCCTCCACCCAGAAAGCTTTGTTCATAATGTTATTATGGGCCGCATCCACATATGGGATATTCCCAATCTCAAAAGCGCTTCTCTCCCACAACTCTGAAATAGAGAAAAATTCAACTGCATTTTTTTGAGCATCATTCATCTGAGCTTCTGCTGTAGATGAGTTCAGATAGTGGAGTGTTACCTTATTAAAAGTCAGATAGGCATCTACTTGTTTTCCATAAGCCGTTCCAACATTAGAGAACTTAAGAGAAAGCGGCTTATTAAAGACCTGATCTGCTTTTTGAGACTTGTCTACTTTGATGGTGAAATTTTCCATTTCTCCAGGATAAACTGCTCCCAGATACTCATAATTTGGATTAGTCAAATGAACTTGTTCAATCGCCTCTGACTTAGAAAGAACACTGACATTGTTAACATTCAAGTCAAACTTATGAATATTCAACTTGGACAAATCCGTTCCATCCTTCAGCTCCTCCAAGGCAGACAACGTCTGCATGGGGAGTAGAAAGATTGAAAAAAGCACGACAAACAATCCCATCAGCAGGCGAAATTTGCTGCCAAAAGGATTAACAGGGCGCAGTGAGCCCTGAAGTGGTTTCCATTTCATTTCTTACCTCCTAAACTTTTTCAATGATCTCGCAATCATTACACAAAAAGAAATGCTCCCTTCATTTTATCATAAAGACCTATGATTTAAAAGTGCTTTTGCTAAAATTTTAAACTTTTTATTTTAAGTCTTTAAAAATGTTTGTCTCTTATCATTTTCTTTTGTTTAGAGACAAATTCCTTCACTTTACTGCAAAATAAAAACTCCAAGAAAGTTCATCAATCAACTTTCTCGAAGCACCTAAATCTTTTATTGAGCTCAAGAACTGAAAGCAAAAAGAAAAACCTGACATACTCGCCAGAGGCAAGTGTATCAGGCCTTTATTAACCAAAATTATTTTACAGCGTCTTTAAGAGCTTTACCTGCTTTGAAAGCTGGTACTTTAGAAGCTGCGATTTTGATTTCTTTACCAGTTTGTGGGTTGCGGCCTTTACGTGCTGCACGCTCACGAACTTCAAAGTTACCAAAACCGATAAGTTGAACTTTTTCACCTTTTGAAAGGTACTCAGTTACAGCTGCGAATACAGCGTCAACTGCTGCTGCTGAATCTTTTTTAGTCAATTCTGTAGCTTCTGCTACTTTTGCGATCAAATCTTGTTTGTTAGCCATTTAACAAATCCTCCAAATTTTTTCTGGGTTAATAACCCTAACAAATATTATCATATCTAAAAAAAGCATTCAGGTCAAGTACTAAACCGCTATTTTCTAAATTATTATGGTTTTATTCGTAACGAATCAGCACAGCCCAAGCATTTTCCCCTGTATGTGTCTGAATAATGGACCCTGTTTCCAGCACTGAAATAGGTTTCTTGACATACGGCTGTAAACTTTCCTTCATTTCTAGTGCCAATTCTGGACTGCCTGCATAGGAAATTCCAATTTCAGCCACTTGTTTGTTTTGCAGACTTACTGTCAAATCATCCAGCCATTTCTTAAAGGTCTTAGCGCCCCTTCCCTTGACAATGGGCTCCAGCTGATGGTCCTTCATTTGCATGATAACTCGGATATTGAGCAGGGAGCTAATCAGACCAGAAACTCGGCCTATACGGCCCCCTTTAACCAGATTTTCTAAGGTAGAGAGACCGATATAGAGCTCTGTCTTTTCCTTTACTTCCTCAATTTTAGCTAAAATCTCCTCCAGGCTAGCTCCTTCCTTGGCCAGTTTAGCTGCTTCGGTGACCTGGAACTTCATAGCCTGATCAATAAAAGAGCTGTCAACAACCGTCACATCAGCATTAGCCAAAGTCGCTCCTTGACGGGCTGCTTCGACAGTCCCTGACAAGGCGTGAGACATGTGAATGGAGATAATCTGCGCTCCATCCCCTGCCAAGTGCTCAAAAACATCAGCAAAGACTCCGACAGGCGGCTGGCTGGTTTTAGGTAGATTGCGACTAGACTGCATGAGACGAAGAAACTCACCTTCCTCTAGATCTGCATCCGAATAGACCACCCCGTCCACCATAACAGAGAGAGGCACAATAGTAATGTCTAATTCCTTAGCAACCTCTGGTTCAATGGTTACAGATGAGTCTGTTACGATTTTTATTTTTGTCATAGATTTCCTACTCTGTATCTAAATTTTAACTTGTTATTACACTACATTATACCAAATTTTTATGGTTTTGTGGGGGAATATTCGCTAAAATCACAGCTCAGACCAAGCGTTTCCTAAATTTAATCTGCTTGTTTTAGTTTTTTAATCTTTTTGCGCTTCTTTAAAATTAGATGAAAAAGTGTTTACATGCGGTTTTTTTAGCTTTATTGGGGAAATTTTGTATAAAAGCCTGGTTTTCAAAGAGAATCTCAGCAAAAAAAGAGAGTGGGACAGAAATCGGTAATTCGTTAGAGTTCGATTTCGTCGTCCCACCTCCGCACAGTTGAGTAGGGCTGTAAAAGCTGATGAAATCAGCGTAGTAGAGCCCACTCAACCACTGCGTCTTACTCGACAATCCAAAGACAATTGAGAGGCTAGGACTTTTGTCCCAGCCTCTTTTTTCAGTCTTCAGCTACCAAACCAGCATTTTTTATGACATACCGCTTTATGATGCCATTATGACCAAAGAGAACTCCGTGGAGGACTCCACCATAAACAGCTCCACCATCCATGCCAATCTTGCCATCCTCAGTCATCCATAGCTGATTAGTTCCCGGTGCTTTATGCAAGAGGTAAAATGTTGGTGTATGGCCAAAGACAATCGTTTTGCCAGTCTGATTGCTGCCTTCGTGAAAAGGCGCGCGAATCCAAACTTTTTGATAATCACTGGTCTCTCGCCAGTCTCTCAGTTCCAAATCTAGGCCAGCATGGACAAAAATGTACCGCTCTGTCTCCAATAGGAAGGGCATCTGACGAATAAAATCTACTAAATTGGCCGCCTCCGTCTTTACACGTTCCGCGTCTGCCACTCCATCTACAGGAGCATTGAGAGGTTGGCCTAAAAGCGAATTAATCGTCGTATCTCCGCCATTACGTCGGTAGTGGTCATAAGACTTTTCAGGATTGTCTAGCCAGGTTAGAAACATATACTCATGATTACCAGACAGACAAACAGCTCCTTCTTGGTCCACTAGGTCCTTGACCCTCTCCAAAACTGCTCGGCTGTCCTCGCCACGATCTATCAAGTCCCCTAGAAAGACTAGTTGGCTGCGATCATCCCAGTGCTGGAGCAGTTCATCTAGCATACCAGCCTTGCCATGGACATCACCGATTGCAAAATATTCTGTCATACGCGCCACCTCCTAAAGGAGACCGAAACACTAGTGTCTCAGCCTCGCTTGTTTATTTTTTTAATAATTCTCTGGCTTGAGTCAAAGCAGCCTCCGTCACATCTTCGCCAGCCAGCATCTTAGCAACTTCCTGAACGCGCTCGTCAGCGGTCAACAACCGTACTGTTGAGACGGTTGAATTCTCATCCGAAATCTTCTCAATAAAGAACTGATAATCGGCAATCGCAATGACCTGCGGCAGATGGGAAATGGCCAAGACTTGGCCATTGGAGCCAATCTTGTGGATCTTCTGGGCAATAGCCTGGGCCACTCGGCCAGAAACGCCCGTATCCACTTCGTCAAAGACAATGCTGGTCTTGCCTTCCTTACGAGAAAAGGCAGACTTGATAGCCAACATGAGACGGGAGAGTTCCCCGCCAGACGCAACCTTGACCAAAGGTTTGAAATCCTCGCCCGGATTGGCTGAGATGTAAAACTCTACTTGTTCATTGCCTTCACGGTTGAACTTGCCCTTACTGAACTGCACTTTAAAGCGCGCCTTTTCCATGTAGAGGTCCTGCAGCTCTTGCTTGATTTCCGCTTCCAGCTGGGCTGCTATGCCGTGGCGGGCATGACTCAGCTCCTGGGCCAGCTCTACCAGCTCTCTCTCCAAGGATTTCAGCTCTCGATCCATATCCTCTGAGGACAAGTTGCTTCCAGTTAAAAGGCTGTATTCTTTGGAAATCTGAGCAAAGTAATCCAGCACATCATCTACTTGGCCGCCGTATTTACGCGTGATGCTATTAATCAAGTCTAAGCGACTCTCCACCTGCAGCAGCCGATCTCCGTCAAAATCCAGTCCATCTAAAATGTCCTCTAGGCGCTTGCTGACATCTTCCAAGACATAATAAGTCTCTGACAAGCTGCCTGAAAGCTCCTTGTAGGCTGGATCGTAATCCTCGATAGATTCAAAGTCATTCATAGCTGAGCGGACATTGGCCAGACTGGAAAATTCTTCATTATCCAGCATGGTATAGGCGTTCGTCAGCGTATCGGCAATGAGTTTGTGGTTGAGCAAGCGGTCCCGCTCCTGATGCAGAGCAGTATCTTCACCACTTTTGAGAGCTGCGCTCTCAATCTCCGCCATCTGAAACTCCAGCATCTCAATTCTGGCTTTATGCTCCTGCTGATTTTTCTGCAAAGTCAGGACTTGCTTGCGCAGACTTCGATAGCGGTCAAAGGTTTCCTGATAGCGGCCTTTGAGATGCAAAAAGTCTGCTGTTCCAAACTCATCTAGCATGGCGATATGAAGCTGGGGTCTCATCAGTTCTTCCTGATCATGCTGACCATGGATATCTACCAAGTGCTGGCCAACAGCCTTTAGAACAGACAAATTAACCATCTGACCATTGATACGGCTGACACTGCGGCCGTTTTGCAGAATTTCCCGACGGATAATCAGCTCATCGGTCAGCTCCCAGCCCTGCTCCTCAAAAATCTCTCGCAAAGCTCTGCTATTTTCCAGCGAAAAAAGTCCCTCTATCTCAGCTTTGGGTGCCCCATGACGAATAACATCCGTCGTAGCACGGCTGCCCAGCATCATGTTCATGGCGTCAATAATAATAGACTTACCGGCTCCGGTTTCTCCGGTCAAAACCGTCATACCTTGCTCAAAATTAAGGGAAATCTCCTCAATAATGGCAAAATTTTTAATCGAAATTTCTAATAACATAGGCTTTCCTACCAATGGTGAATGATGCTTGCAATCCTTGCAGCTGCTTCCTCTGTCATCATAACCATCAAAATACTGTCGTTGTCTGCCAAGATACTGAAAATATCCTCAGCAAATTCATTTCTAAGATGACGCTTGACCAGTGCTGTGCTCCCCGGTACCAGACTGAGATTGATCATATTTCCCAAAACCTGACAGGACAGGATATTATTTTCAGCCAAGCCCAGACTGCTAGTCATGGTCTTAGGCAGCTCGTAGATATAGGTGTTGTCCTTGAGCGGTATCTTGACAATCCCCAGCTCCTTGATATCCCTAGAGACCGTAGCCTGGGTCGCTGTAATCCCAGACTCCCTGAGATGTTCTACAATTTCCTCCTGTGTGCCAATGTCATAGTCACTGACAAAGCGTCTAATCTTTTCTAATCTATCCTTCTTATTCATCTTTAAATTCCTTATGTGCTGCCTCTACGACAGCTGTCATCATTGCTGAATCAAGTGGCTGTGGCTCTATGCTCTTTTCTAAATAGGCCAGAAATTCTACATTGCCCTGACCTCCCTGAATAGGCGAAAAATCCAGTCCGCTGACAGAAAAGCCAGCCTCCATCATAAATGCTGTGACCTTTTCCAGAACTGCCAAATGGACCTTTTTATCCTTGACAATCCCTTTTTTCCCAATCTGCTCGCGGCCTGCTTCAAACTGAGGCTTGATCAAGGCGACCACTTGGCCATCCCGAGCCAAAATCTCATGCAGAGCTGGCAAAATCAAGCTCAGCGATATAAAGCTAACATCAATACTAGCAAAACTAGGCTCCTGCTCAAAGTCAGTCCTTTGGGCATAGCGAAAATTAAACTGCTCCATGCTGACAACCCGCTCATCCTGTCTGAGCTTCCAAGCCAGTTGATTAGTACCGACATCTACTGCATAGACCAGCTTAGCTCCGTTCTGCAGCATGACATCTGTAAAACCGCCGGTCGAAGCTCCGATATCCAAGGTCACTCGGTCAGCGACTGAAATATCAAAGACTTGCAAAGCCTTTTCTAGCTTGAGGCCTCCTCGGCTGACATATCTGAGTTTCTCACCTTTTAAGCGTAGCTCTGTTCCTGTGTCAATCTTTTCACCAGGCTTGTCAAAGCGCTGGCCATTAGCTGCAGCAATAACCAGCCCAGCCATTACACCACGCTTAGCCTGCTCTCTGGTCTCAAAGAGCCCTTGTCTGTAGGCCAGCACATCTACTCTTTCCTTAGCCATTCAATCTCAAACTTTCTATTATCTTTTGAATTTCTTCGCCTGAAAACTCTGTCTTTTCTTCCAAGTCTTTCAGAATGTCCACAGCTTCATCAAGGGTCTGATTGAAAAAGTTCTTAGCTCCATCCAGTCCTAGAAAAGCTGGATAAGTCGACTTGGCTGCAGCTAAATCTTTCTGCGGGGTTTTACCCAGCTCTTCAAAGCTGGCTGTAACATCCAAAATATCATCCCGCACTTGAAAGGCCAAGCCCAAGAGCTCTCCAATCCTACGAAGCTTCTCTTGAACAGACTGCTTGACCTCAGCAATCAAACCAGCTGCGACAAAGGGATACGCCAGAAGTTTTCCAGTCTTATTGGCATGGATGGTTTTTAAATCTTCTAAACTAATTGCTTGACCTTCGCCTTGCATGTCCAGAACTTGTCCCGCGACCATACCAAAGCTCCCTGCCGCCAGAGACAATTCAGAAATCAAGTCCAACTTGACCTGACTAGGCAGCTCGGATCTTGCCAATAGTCCATAGGGGTCTAAAAAGAGAGAATCACCCGCCAAAATAGCCATATCCTCTCCAAACTTCTTATGGCTAGTCAAGCGGCCTCGACGATAGTCATCATCATCCATAGCCGGTAAATCATCATGGATAAGGCTGCCAGTGTGAATCATCTCAAGAGCCGCCGCGACCTGATAGTGGGCCTCAGCCAGCTCTAGGCCAAAGGCTTGAATCAACTCCAATAGCAGTAAGGGACGAATTCGCTTGCCTCCAGCCTGCACCGAGTACAAAATAACTTCTGATAAATCTGACGAAACTTGCTGAGATTTATAAAAATCCTCAATCGTCAGACCAATCTTTTCCAGTTTCTCGTTTCTTGTCATTCCATTTCCGTTTCTGTGCCGTCTGCCTGCATGACCTTAACTAAGGTCTTTTCTGCCTTGTCCAGACTAGCCTGTAGTTCCTTTGAAAGCTTCATCCCCTTTTGAAATTCCGCAATTGCCTCTTCCAGCGCTACATCACCGTTTTCTAGCTTTTGGACAATGACTTCCAAGTCTGCTAAGTTTTCTTCAAATTTCTTTTCTTTGGACATGTTTTACCTCTACTTCCAGCTGCCCATCCCGCATGAGCAGGGTCAGCACATCTTTTTCTTCAATGCCAGCACTTGACTCGACAACCTTTTTATTCTTTTGGACAATAGCATAGCCACGCGCCACGATTCGACTGGTATCCAGCATAAGCAAGGCCTCGGACAATCTCCTGACTTGAGCCACCTTGTTATCATAAATGACCGCCATGTTGCTGCGCAGCAAACGCTCCAGCTGGGCAGTCTGCTCTTGAAAACGCTGAACGCGACTGAGCGGATTCAATGCTTCCAAACGATGTTGCAAGATTTTGACCCGCTGTTGCTCTTCACTATAATATTCGCGAATTTTTTGCTTGAGTCGCAGGTTGAGCTGGTCTAATTTCTGCAGATGACCATCGTAAAGCCGCTCTGGCTGTCGGAAGATAACCGACTGAGTCAGTTTATTCAGTCGCTCTCGATAATAGCTCAGGCGATTGTAAATCGCTCGTGACATGCGGTTTTCCTGCTGCTGCAAATGCCCCAGCAGATCCAGCTTGGTGACCGGTGTTGCTAGCTCAGCCGCAGCCGTCGGAGTCGCAGCCCTGCGATCTGCCACAAAATCCGCCAAAGTCGTATCTGTCTCATGGCCGACACTAGAAATAACAGGAATCCTAGACTCAAAAATAGCCCGAACTGTTTCCTCTTCGTTGAAAGCCCAGAGATCTTCGATAGAACCGCCACCTCGACCAATAATCAGTACATCCAAATCCGACCGCTCATTGGCCAGTCTGATGTGGTCAGCAACCTGAGCTGCAGCCCCATCTCCCTGTACCTTGGTCGGATAAAGGACAATCTCCACTCCCGGAAAGCGACGGCTGACCGTCGTGATAATGTCTCGGATGACCGCTCCGCTAAGACTGGTTACAACGCCGATTTTCTTAGGAAATTGGGGCAAGGCTTGCTTGAATTTCTCTTGAAAAAGCCCTTCTTCTCCCAGTTTTTTCTTGAGCTGTTCAAACTGGATAGCCAAGGCACCGATACCATCCGGCTCTGCCTTTTCAATGATGATAGAATAGGAACCGCTCGGCTCATAGAGCTGCACCCGGCCAATGACATTGATTTTCATGCCTTCTTCCAGCTCAAAGCCCAACTTCTGATAGACACCAGACCAAATCGTAACCTGAATGACGGCCTTCTCATCCTTTAATGAAAAATATTGATGATTAGGACGTCGGCGAAAATTGGACACTTGGCCAGTCAAATAGACCCGCTCCAAATAAGGATCCCGCTCAAACTTCATCTTCAAATACTTGGTCAAGGTCGAAACCGACAAATACTCTGGCATGCCCTTTTCCTTTCTTTTCTAGTTTTTCCGTAACTTTTATTATAACAAAAAACTGCATAAAAAACCGATTACAAAGTCTAAAAATTCCCTGAAAAACAAGAAAAAAACTGGGCTTCCACAAAAGAAACCCAGCTGACTTAAAACCCAAGAAAATGTCTACTGACTCATCTCCTTCATCCACCTTGGAATGGCTCTGCTGATTGCCGTTGGCAGGACGACATAAGCTTCCTGACTTAGTTCGTCAGCGATAAATGAATGAAGAAGGGTTGCAGCCACCACTCGCTCAAAGAGGTTGCTTGATTTAAACTGACCCGCAAAAGCAGTAATCATACCGGCCAGCGTATCCCCCATGCCGCCAGTTGCCTGATAAGGTCCGCCTACTGTCAGCTCAAAGACCTGCTCTTGCCCACTTTGATAGATGGTCGTTCCATGCTTTTTCTGCACGACTATACTACCCAGAGGCAGCTGGTTGACCGCTGCCTGATTGGCTGCCGCTGTCTGATCTGACAAACTCAAACCCGATAAGCCTTCCCACTCCTTCTGGTGAGGGGTAAAAACTGTTTGGGCTTTTGGAAATGGCAAAGCTGCCTTGCTAAAGAGTGAAATGGCGCCGCCATCCATGATAAGTATCTGCTGCTCTGCCACAGTCTGGACTACCTTTTGTAGGATATCTAGACCTAGTTGATTCTCCGCCAAGCCAGGACCAATCAAGACTAGATCTGATTTGGCCAGTTGCTCTGTCAATCGGCCTTGCTCCTCTAAGTCAAAGGCCATGGCCTCCGGTAAATGACTGTGCAGAGGGGCGATATTTTCTCTATCTGTAGCAACAGTCACCAGACCTGCTCCGCTATTGACCGCAGCCAAAGCTGCCATGATAATGGCGCCCCCATAAGGATAGGTCCCTCCAATCAGTAAAAGATGACCGTAATCGCCCTTGTGACTATCCAAGGGACGTTCCCGAATGACTCTTTTTAAAATATTTTCAGCATTTTTTACCATGATATTCTCCTAGACCAACTTCATCCTGCACTTGTCTCAAGATGACCAAACCTATCTTCATTATACACCAAAAGGCACCTAAACAGGTGCCTCGTATCGCAGGAAAGTTATTTTTCTCGGAAATCTGCAAATTTTTGTAAGATTCTTGCTGCGACTGCCTTGGGTAAATTTTCTTGAAAGGCGACCTGCTCATCCGCATAATCGCTCAATCCTAGGAAATCCCCAACCTGTACAGCGTAGAGAGAATTCTTAAAGAGCTGGATATCATTTTGATCATTACCAAAAGCCACATAATCCGAACCGCATAGTTTCTTTACAGTTGAAGCTTTATTGGTTTCAGCTGGATTGATATAAAAACATTTCTCATGTTCATGATAGTCTAGACTTAGATTAGGCAAGTTTGCAAAACGAGCCTGTAAATCGTCTAAGAGCTGCTCATGATTCCCCATGTAAATAACAAGCTTAATAGGATGCTGGAGTTCAGTTAGTTCCAGCTGTCTTGCCCGCTTGAGAGGATCTACACTGGCAATAAAAGGGATTTTTTCTAAAATCTGGCCGCTGTAGTCAAAAGTATTATCGACGAAAAAAGGCAAATTATAGGTCAAACAAGTATCTAAAATGGCTTGATAACTTGACTGATGCAGCTGACGCTCAAACATCAGCTGTCCCTTCTGATAAGCTACTCCGCCATTCAGGCCAATCACTATCTGCTGGCTCAATTCCGGACCCAATAGTCCCAGACAATCTCGATAGGAACGCGCCGAAGCAAACAGAACTTCATGCCCAAACTGAGGAGCCGTCAGCAGAACCTGCTTAATCTCCTCATCAATCGTCATATAATCAAAGGACAAGGTCCCATCCAAATCAAAAACAAATTTCATGATTCAAGACTCCGTTTAAAGGCTTGGTAGGTCTGCTCCATCAGCATGGTAATGGTCATAGGCCCAACACCTCCAGGTACAGGGGTAATCAGGCTAGCAATTTCAGACACTTCATCAAACTTAACGTCGCCAATCAGCTTGCCATTTTCATCTCGGTTCATACCGACATCAATGACAACAGCCCCTTCCTTGACAAAGTCCTTGGTCACAAAATGTCCACGTCCGATAGCCACCACCAAAATATCTGCCCGCTTAGCAGTCTTGGCTAGATTGTGGGTCCGTGAATGTGTTAGGGTCACTGTCGCATTCTTAGCTAAAAGGAGCTGAGCCATGGGCTTACCGACAATATTACTCCGCCCGATGACGACCGCTCGCTTGCCTTCCAATTCAACGCCATATTCATGGAACATTGCCATAATGCCTGCAGGAGTAGCCGGAATCATAACCGGATGGCCGCTCCATAGCTTGCCCATATTAAGCGGATGAAAGCCATCAACATCCTTGTCTGGATCAATAGCCAGCAGTACAGCTTCATCATCGATATGCTCAGGCAAGGGTAGCTGGACCAAAATCCCATGCCAGTCAGGATTTTGATTATAAGTTTCAATCAAGCTCAAGAGCTCTTCCTGGCTGGTCTCTTCTGGCAGACGTTCTACCTTACTCCGAAATCCTGCAGCCAAGGCTGAGCGCTCTTTGTTACGGACGTAGATTTGACTGGCTGGATTATTTCCCACCACAATCACTACCAAGCCCGGAACCTGACCTGTCTTTTCTTTGAGGCGAGCCGTTTTTTCAGCTAATTTTTTCTGAAGCTTCTCTGCCAAACCTCTACCATCAATAATCTGCGCCATGTCATTCTCATTTCTTTTTCATTATCTTTTTCATTATACCAAAAAAATCTGTGCCCAACCTATAACTTTTTCTTATACAAGGTTATAAGACGAGGATTCATTGGCAGCTAGTGGTAAAATTTTCAGACCTACTAAATCTTTTTCAAAATAAGATAAAAAGGGTAAAAATAAAAAGCAGCTAAGTGCTTTTTAGTAGAGTAATTCATAAATTTCCATTGCAATCAAATCGATGCTGTCGAAAGTATAGGTCTCACGCGCTGCAACATCACGTAAGGTGAAGACAGAGCCATTTTCTTCGTCGTAACTATAAGCTACTTCTGCTACAACCACTCCTTCACGCTCAAAATTACGTTTCAAATTTCCGCCATCCTTAGCCATAGCTTCTAAGCGGTTGATAATTCTAACTAAATGTGATTCCATTTTGTTTCTCCTATTTACTTAGTTCCCTCTTATTTTACCATAAATAGCGACTGAAATACCACTAAAAGCCAATTTTTTGTAATTTTTCAAGAATTTGTTTTCATTCAGCTCGGTCTAAGGGAGGATTTTGTAGTAAATTCTTGCAAAGTTCGAGAATACTGATATAATGAAACTATAAAACTTTGACTATTTTTGACCTTTAATCATTTCTATAAATAGCTTGCACACTAAAAGAAAAGAGGTATCTGCATGCTTTGCCAAAATTGTAAAATCAACGAATCTACGATTCACCTTTATACCAACGTAAATGGCCATAAAAAGCAGGTGGATTTGTGCCAAAACTGCTACCAAATCATGAAAACAGACCCTGAACATTCCTTGTTCGGCGGAATTGCTAATGCCAACAATCACGGAACAGATCCTATCGATGACTTTTTCAACAGCCTCAGCAATTTCCAACAGCCTCAGGAACCAACTACTCCTCCTACCCAATCTGGCGGAGCCTATGGAGGCGGTGGCGGCTACGGTTCCAATCCTAGCAAGGGTGGTCAGCCTCAGCCAAGTCCGCAAAAGCCAAAAGGCCTGCTGGAAGAGTTTGGTATCAACGTGACTGAGTTGGCTCGCCGAGGCGAGATTGATCCTGTTATTGGCCGTGATGAAGAAATCGTCCGTGTCATTGAAATCCTCAACCGCCGCACCAAAAACAATCCTGTTCTCATAGGAGAGCCAGGAGTCGGAAAAACAGCCGTGGTGGAAGGTCTGGCCCAGAAAATTGTTGATGGTGATGTGCCTCATAAACTCCAAGGCAAGGAAGTTATCCGCCTAGACGTTGTCAGTTTAGTGCAGGGAACTGGTATCCGTGGCCAATTTGAGGAACGGATGCAGAAGCTCATTGATGAGATTCGTTCTCGTCAGGATGTCATTCTCTTTATTGATGAAATCCATGAAATTGTCGGAGCAGGCTCTGCTGGCGATGGCAATATGGACGCTGGAAACATCCTCAAACCAGCTCTGGCTCGCGGAGAACTCCAGATGGTCGGAGCGACCACCCTTAATGAATATCGTATCATCGAGAAAGATGCTGCATTGGAGCGCCGTATGCAGCCCGTTAAGGTAGACGAGCCGACGGTAGAGGAAACGATTACCATCCTCAAAGGGATTCAGAAAAAATACGAAGACTACCATCATGTCAAGTACACAGATGCGGCCATTGAAGCTGCTGCGCTTCTCTCCAACCGCTACATCCAAGATCGCTTCCTGCCAGACAAGGCTATTGACCTCTTGGATGAGGCTGGATCCAAGATGAATCTGACCCTCAACTTTGTTGATCCCAAGGTCATTGACCAACGTCTGATCGAAGCAGAAAACCTCAAGGCTCAGGCAACTCGTGACGAAGATTTCGAGAAAGCAGCTTACTTCCGTGATCAGATTGCCAAGTACAAGGAACTCCAGCAGACAAGTGTGCTAGACAAGGATACTCCGATTATCAGCGAGAAAACGATTGAACACATTGTAGAGCAAAAGACCAATATCCCAGTTGGCGATCTCAAAGAAAAGGAACAGTCTCAACTAGTCAGTCTCGCCAGCGACCTAAAGGCTCATGTCATCGGCCAAGACGATGCTGTGGATAAGATTGCCAAGGCCATCCGCCGCAACCGAGTCGGACTAGGAAGTCCTAATCGCCCAATCGGCAGCTTCCTCTTTGTCGGACCAACTGGTGTCGGTAAGACTGAGCTGTCTAAGCAACTAGCCATTGAGCTCTTTGGTTCGGCTGACAGCATGATTCGCTTTGATATGAGTGAATATATGGAGAAACACAGCGTGGCCAAGCTGGTCGGTGCCCCTCCGGGCTATGTCGGCTATGATGAAGCTGGTCAATTGACTGAGCGCGTCCGCCGCAATCCCTACTCACTCATTCTGCTGGATGAGGTGGAAAAGGCCCATCCCGATGTTATGCACATGTTCCTGCAGGTTCTAGATGATGGCCGCCTGACCGATGGCCAAGGCCGGACTGTCAGCTTCAAGGACACCATTATCATCATGACATCCAATGCCGGAACTGGCAAAGCTGAAGCCAGCGTTGGCTTTGGAGCAGCGCGTGAAGGCCGCACCAACTCCGTTTTGGGTGAATTGGGTAACTTCTTCAGTCCTGAGTTTATGAACCGTTTTGACGGCATTATCGAATTCCAGGCGCTCAGCAAGGACAATCTGCTGCAAATCGTCAACCTTATGCTGGACGATGTTAATCAACGTTTGGCAACCAATGACATTCATCTGGATGTTACGGAGAAGGTCAAGGAAAAATTGGTTGACCTGGGCTACAATCCAAAAATGGGCGCTCGCCCACTGCGCCGTACCATTCAGGACCATATCGAAGATGCTATTACTGACTTCTATCTGGAAAATCCAAGCGAAAAAGATCTCAAAGCTATTATGACCAGCAATGGCAAGATTCTCATCAAGTCAGCCAAGAAGACTGAAAGCACAGAGTCCGTTAATTCATCACAAGAAGAAAAATAAATGTCGACAAAATGGAGCAGAAAACAGTTAGTTTTCTGCTCTATTTCTTTATTGATTTTTCTGAACCCTATAGCGCAGAATTGTTTCCAGCTTGCTAGGGTCTGTCCGATTCAGATTATTGAGATAGATTTCTCTATGAGTGTGTGAAATCCGTGTCAGCTGGTGATTCTGGCAAAAGGCATCCATTTTAGCGAAGGAGTGAGGTTCTTCGTCAAAAGGACCCAGATGCAGCATGGCGACACACTCTCCTTCCGTCATTTCTTCAAAGCGAATCTCATCATAGAGAGGATTAGGCTTTTTGACACGGACTTGTTCCAGAGCCTTTTTCACCATCTCTCCAGTGATAAAGTCCGGCTGGCCAATCATAATGGTATAAATCAATTCTTCTTTAATCAGTTCTCCTACTTGCTCTTGTTGCCAAATCCCTTCCAAGGGATAAACTGTAAAATCAGTAAATTCTTGCTCGGCCGCTGTCTTTTTGTAGTTCATTTTGATAGCATAGGCTAAACTGTACAGAGCACCAACTCGTTCCGAAAAGTCAGCAGCATTAGGATTGCCCTTGCCGTCAATCATGATAAAAGACTGGGCAGGAACATCTATAAGACAGGGTTTAGACTTGATTTGATTTATTTCTCGATTGGCTTTTCTCCATTCATATTTCATGAGAGAGCCCTCCTTTCTTTACTACAAACAGTATAGCAAAGAAAAGCTGACAACCTCTGTCAGCTTTTATAAATATCGGCAATGGCTTTTAACTTTTCTTTGAATTCTTCCCGTAACCGAGGCGGCTCCATGATTTCAACTCCATCCAAAAAGGATAGCAAGTAGGTATAAAGACTATCGTGACTCGGCAAAAGGGTTTCGACATAAAGGCTCCCATCAGTCTCCTCTATCTCTGCTTCCGAAAACTCCTCGTACACTCGAAAGGCATGCTTCCGATCAAATTTCAAGACAACTTTTACAGTATTTCCTAGCCGCCCCTCAGGACTAAATGTCTCATCCAAGACTCTCTGCTTAAATCTTTCCTCTAACATCTGACAGTCTCTCATTCTGCTGAGTTTAAAAAAGCGCGGAGCTTGTCTTAAACGACAAAAGCCAGCAACATACCAGTTTTGGCTTTTAAATACTAACTTCAGCGCCTCTAGCTTGCGCTGCTCTCTTTCTCCACGCCCATTCAAATAAGAAAAAGACAAGACTCTTCTTTGCAAGATTGCTTGCTTAATGGTATCAAACAGTTCTTTCTGATCTGCTTTTTTGCGCCAGTCAGTGAAATCCACCTCCAGCCAGGAAGTTGCCTGAACTTGAAACAAGGACTGCAGCTTAGACAGGGTCTCTACTTGCTCGCCATCTGTTAAAATCTGGAAGCCTTGAAGAGCTGCTAATAGCTCATCCCTCTCAGACTCTGAAAACAAGGCCTTGTCTAAGACAAAATCCTTCATCAGAAAAATACCCCCGCCTTTGCCTGGGCTGCAATAGATGGGAATTCCTGCCAAACTCAGCTTATCCACATCTCGATAGATAGTCCGAATAGATACTTCAAATAGTGAGGCCAATTCGGGAGCTGTTGTGCGGCCCTGCTCTAAAAGAAGATATAAGATTTTAAAAAGTCTGCTTTCTGTCATAAAACTACCTCGCTCCTATTATAACAATTTCTTCTAAAAATGTTTTACCATTCCTATAAAGAAGAGTTTTCTAAACGGTCAGAGGAAGGAATTTATTATTTGAAGGGGATTTCTTTCAAGGACTATCATTCTTTTTCTGTCCAATAAACCGAGTAAATTCTTGACAGCTGGTCCTTAGTCCATTATGATAGATAGTAAACTGACTAGAGATTGAGGATATTAGAATGACAAATCCAACCTTTGGTGAAAAGGAAGCAAATGTAGAATATGTGACCCGCTACGGAGTCTATGCCGTTATCCCAGACGAAAAGAAAGAAAAGATTATTTTGGTTCAGGCGCCTAACGGGGCTTGGTTTCTGCCCGGTGGAGAGATTGAAGAGGGGGAAAACCATCAGACTGCCCTTGAACGCGAGCTGATGGAAGAACTTGGGTTCACGGCCCAGCTTGGACGCTATCTTGGACAAGCTGATGAATATTTTTACTCTCGCCACCGCGACACCCACTTCTACAACCCAGCCTACCTGTATGAGGTCACCTCTTTCCAAGAAGTCCAAAAACCGTTGGAAGATTTCAATCAGTTGGCCTGGTTCCCAGTCGATAAAGCTATCGAAACACTCAAACGCGGCAGCCATAAATGGGGTATCCAAGCTTGGAAAAATACGCTTAAAGCTTAAAGAAATCATTCACAATTCATTGCAAACATGTTATAATAATAGCAGGTATAGAGCAGGAGGAAATCGTATGAAGCTTATTAATACAACAAACAGTCATGCTGACCTTGTCAAAAGCCAATTGGAAAGCACCGATGCGATATTAGTCGAAGTTTATTCTGCTGGAAACAGCGATGTTGTTTTTACACAAGCTCCTCTTCACTATGAAATTTTGATTTCAAACATGCACCGTGCTGTACGCGAACAGGAAATCGAAAAAATCAGAGAATTTTTCTTGAAGAGAAAAATTGATGCAAATACTATTGATAGAGCTGCTATCCGCACGATTTACGCTAATAATCTAATCGAAATTTCCATTCCTGTGAAACAGTAAAAACTAAGGCATCGCCTTAGTTTTTTTATTGTTTATAGATCATGGTAATGTGAGGTGTCGATTCAAAAATAAAGGGTTGGCCAACTGATTTGAAGCCATACTTTTCATAGAGAGTAGCCACCTGAACCTGAGCCTCTATTTCAATTTCCTTTCCTGGCCATTTCTCAGCACATAATTGCAAGATTTCTCTGATAAGCTGTCCTCCTAAGCCCTGTCCTCGTGCTGACTGAGCTGTGACTACTCGACCAAAGACTAAATGCTCTCCCTCTTCAAAGACACGGGCATAAGCATCAATTTCCCCTCGTTTATTAGCATGGTAAACATGCTCGGCTTCTAGGTCCTTCTCATCCAGTTCATGATAAATACGCTCCTGCTCCACCACAAAGGTGTCAATGCGCAATTTTAAGATTTGATAAAATTCTATCGGGGTCAGCTCTGTTAATTTTTTCCTAGACCACATACTTGTTTCCTCTATCTTTTTAATGTATAATAAGTGCAAATGCAACTATCAAGGAGTTCCTATGGATTACCGTCAACTTTTCCGTCAAATGGGCTTTATTTCCAGACAAGCCATGATGAAAATGAATCAGAAAGCCAGTAACTACGGCCTAGACAATAATTTGTTTCTACTGCTCATTCGCATCGTCGAAAATGAAGGTCTCAGCCAATCACAACTAGCAGAGATGGTGCAGATTGACAAGACTACCCTCAGCCGATCTCTAGGAAAGCTAGAAGATAGAGGCTTGATTATTAAAAAGACCAAAGCCCAAAATAAGAAGTTCAAAGAGCTCTATCCTAGCAGTCAAGCTCTCAAACTCTACGACCAACTGATTGGCTTTGAAAATACCTACGCCAGTCAGGCTCTGCAACAACTGACTTCCTCTGAGCTCTTTCAGCTCCAAAACATTTTGGCTAAAATAAGCACTCCTAAGTTATAAGTAGTATAACAGAAATTAGTTGCAAACGCAACTGTTTGTGTTTTCTTAGTTTTAATTTAACAAATTTTCAAATCAATCTATCTAAAAAATGGCTTACCACTAAAGGGCAAAGCCATTTTTTATTTTGGAAACTTACTTGCTCTCAAAGCCTTCTGAGACAGCTTGAGCAAAATTTTCTTCTAAAATTTCTGCACAGTGGTCACAGACAAGAGCTTGATAACTGCGCTCTTTAACTGTTGTGTCAATGCGGCGGCAGCGATCACAGACTTGCCCCTGCGCATGCTCTACGACAAAAGCTACATCTTCAAAAACTAGAGCGCCTTCTGGAGCAGATCCTTCAGCAATCGTTAATTGTGAAACGATAAGAAGCTGAGCCACATCGCTATTGACTGCCTTCAGCAAGGTCTTGATGACTTCATTCGGATAGACAGTCAGGTGTGCTTCCAATGATTTCCCGATAACCTTCTCATTGCGGGCTTCTTCCAAGGCTTTCTGAGCCTGACTGCGGAAATCCATAAAGGCAGACCAAGTGTCCAAAATTTCTTCTTGACTTGGGAAAGTCTGAGCTTCAGGCAATTCAGATAGCTGAACAAATTCTTCACTTTCATGCTCCAGGTAAGACCAAATTTCTTCTGCTGTGTGTGGCAGAATCGGTGTCAACAGCTTGGTAATCTTGACTAAAATGTCATAGAAAACAGTCTGCATCTGACGACGTTCCAATGATTTAGCTGCTTCGATATAGACGACATCTTTGGCAAAGTCCAGATAGAAAGCGGACAAGTCAACGGTCAAAAAGTTGACAATCGCTTTATAAATAGTTAGAAACTCAAAGTCCGCATAAGCCTTACGAATAGTCTCTACTAATTGATTGAAGCGGATAGTCATGTATTTATCAACGGAGCGAAGTTCTTCGTAAGCTACGGCATCCTCAGCTGGATTAAAGTCAGAGGTATTGGCAATCAAGAAACGCAAGGTATTCCGAATCTTACGGTAGGTTTCAGAAACTTGACCCAAGATATCCATAGAAATGCGTACGTCATTGCTGGAGTCGACACTGGTTACCCAGAGACGCAAGATTTCCGCACCAAATTGTTTTTCCACGTCACTTGGAGCAATGGTATTTCCAAGGGATTTAGACATCTTTTCACCCTTGCCATCTAGAGCAAATCCTTGTGACAAGATTTGTTTGTAAGGAGCCACGCCATGGTTAGCAACTGATGTGATAAGGGATGAATTGAACCAACCACGGTATTGGTCTGAACCTTCTAGATAAAGATCAGCCGGGTAAGTTAACTCAGGACGGTTGACCACTACACCATTCCATGATGAACCTGAGTCAAACCAAACGTCCATGATGTCCGTTTCCTTGGTAAATTCACCATTTGGAGAACCTGGATGAGTAAATCCTTCTGGTAAGAGGTCTTTTGCTTCACGCTTCCACCAGACGATAGAGCCGTGCTCCTCAAAGAGCTGAGCCACGTGTTCGATGGTTTCTGCTGTCATGATTGGTGTTCCGTCTTCGGCATAGAAGATTGGAAGTGGAACTCCCCAAGCCCGCTGACGAGAGATAACCCAGTCGCCACGGTCACGAATCATATTGTAGAGGCGTACTTTCCCCCATTCAGAATGGAATTTAACCTTGTCAATTTCATCTAAAATTTCTTGACGGAATTTAGAAACAGATGCAAACCACTGTGGTACTGCCCGCCAGATGATTGGCTTCTTAGTACGCCAGTCAAATGGGTATGAGTGAGAAATTTCTTCTTGAGCAAGGAGCAAGTCACCAAGCTTTTCAATAACCGTCGGCACAACCTTATCATAGAACTGGCCTTCAAAGTCAGGACCAGCATTTTCCATCATGATACCGCGCTCATTGACTGTCACAGCAACTTCCAGTCCATTGGCTACACCGACATGGTAGTCATCCTCACCAAAACCAGGCGCAGTATGGACAATACCAGTACCAGAGTCTGTCGTAACATGGTCACCCAAAATGACCAACTCATCTACAGCAGTATCCCATGGGTGGGTCGTCACGATCTGGTTCAATTCTTGACCACGGTAGGTAGCTAAAACTTGAACATCGGCCCAGCCAAATTTCTCAGACAAGCTGTTCAATAATTCAGACGCTACAATAAACTTACGAGATTCACCAGCTGGTTGAACGACTACGTAATCAATATCTGCTCCAACAGTCAAACCACGAGAAGCTGTAATAGTAAACGGAGTTGTTGTCCATACGACGATGTAAGTATCTGTGTCCAATACTCCTTTACCATCTTTGACGCGGTTAGCATAGTAGAGAGAGGTGGAAACCAAATCATGGTATTCAATTTCTGCTTCAGCAAGAGCTGACTCAGAAGACCAAGACCAGTAAACTGGCTTAGCGCCACGGTAGATGTAGCCTTTCTTAGCCATTTCGCCAAAGACACGAATCTGAGCCGCTTCATAATCAGAAGTCAAAGTAACATAAGGATTATCCCAGTCACCAGAAACACCCAAACGCTTGAAGTCCTCTTTTTGCTTTTCGACTTGGCTAAGCGCATAGTCCCGACACATGTTGAGGTATTCTACCAAGTCCAACTCTTTGCGCTTAACGCCTTGTTTTGCCAATACCTGCTCAATCGGAAGACCATGCGTATCCCATCCTGGAATGTAAGGCGCATAGTAGCCAGCCATAGACTTTGAGCGAACAATGATATCTTTGGAAATCTTATTCATAGCATGGCCAACGTGAATATTCCCGTTAGCGTATGGCGGGCCATCATGTAGGACAAAATGTGGCTTGCCTTCATTCAATTCCTGACGGCGTTGATAAAGCTTAGCTTCATCCCATTCCTTCTGCCAGATTGGCTCCTTATTTGGAAGACCGGCCCGCATAGGAAAAGCAGTTTTTCCAAGGTTAAGTGTTTCTTTCAGTTTCATTCTATTCCTCTTTATTTTTAAAATTACAAATTAAAAACCGCAAACTTCTCCAAAAAGGACGAAAATTCGCGGTACCACCTTTGTTTAGGCAAGACAATAGCATAATGCTCCTCTTGCCCCTCTTTGTCCGTAACGTGGACTGCCGTCTCATCCTACTGATTTCAGACGAAAGTTCTGTAAAATGATAGCCCAAGCAAGATGGACTGCAGATCTCTCACCATCATCTGCTCGCTGAAAGTATTTTGCTTGGTCTGTGTTTTTACAATCTTAGTTTCTTTAAAAATTATAAAATATTTACTGGAACTTTTTGTTCCCCATTTGTATCATCATCGTGATGGTCAGCTTCTGAGTTTTCCTCAGCTGCATGAGCTTCTATATCTTCATCGCTGAGCGGAGAAAAAGCTTGGGTCGCAGCCAATTCTCGGTTTGCAGCTTCAATGCGCTCTTGCAACTCAGCCATTTCTTCTGGAGAAAATTGACGTGTAACATCTACTTCTTCCTCGCGGACAACTGCTTCTTCTCCCAGAACCTCAGATACAACTTCCTTGAAGGCTTCATCGCTGGTTTGCAGATAAGTAGCTGTCGGACGAAGGATTTCTTCCCATTCAGACGAATCCACAATGCTGAGTTGGCTCTCAATGGTTGACTTCAAACGTTGATGGAAGACACGCGTTTTATTTTTCAGTTCTTCAGTTTCAATGGCTACTTTCTTAGCATTGTCAGCTGCCTGACGCAAAATTTCATCAGCCTTATACTTAGCTCCATCTAACAAATGCTGCGCATCCTGCTCTGCCTGACGGACAATATTCGTAGACCGCTCGTTGGCAGCAACTTTAACGCGCTCAGCAGTATCTTGAGCAATCAAAACAGACTGGCTGAGAGAGTCTTTCATCTCATCAAAATATGTCAGACGTTCTTCCAGATTGCGAATTTTTGCTTCTTTTTCATGGTTTTCGCGAACCAAGTCCTCGTAATCACGGACAACGATGTCAAGGAATTCATCTACCTCTTCAACATCATAGCCTCTAAACTTGGTTCCAAAGGATTTATCTTTAATTTCTAATGCTGTAAGTGTCATAGTTCCTCCTCATTTACTAGCTAATAATTCAACGGTTAACTTATGTTTTCCATTCTTGGAAAGGCCATTTTCTCTTAAAACCTTAAATCTTCCAAATCGTCTAACGCTAATCAAGTCTTCAAGCCCGACCTGCTGGCTGGGATTGTCATTAACAGCATAGTTCATTTTCACATGCTTGCCAGAAATCAGCTGAGCAGCCTGGCTTCTTGATAACTTAAAGGTGCTGGCTACCAACTTGTCCAAGCGAAGACTAGACGCTAAAATTTCTCTGGTGACAGCCTGCTTCTGCTCTTTCAGCTGCTCTGCAAAGGAAACTTCCCTTAGTTTGACAGGCATCTTTGCAATTTTAGAGACATGATCTATAAAATACTGGGACAGTCTCTTATCTACAAAGAGCTGAGCGCGGTCTCCAACCACAAGAATATCGCCAAAGGTCCGTCTTTCAATCCCTAATTGATTAAGCAAGGTTCCCATAATCTGCGAATGACTGATTTTATAAAATTTGCTTGCATAGGAAATTTCCAGCAAGCTCAATTCAAAATCATCCATATTCAGTTGGTAATAAGAAGGCGCCACAAGAACTCTTGCCAGTTCACTTGGAAAAAAATCCGTACTAGCAAAGACTTGCACATCATATTGCTTGCCAATATTCTTCAGGATTGAGACCTGATGGGGATTCAGAAAAGACGTTGTTTCAAACGCATAGGTATCTTGAACCCGCTGAAGCAGCTCCAGACTCCTATCAATAAACTCTCGATCCTCATGCGAAAAATGTTGATATAAATCTTTCATCATAATAACATTAGTAAGACGCTTATTAAATAAAAGACCACACGATTTAAAAGGTTTAAAGCCAGAATTGCAACCCAAACGGTAAAGTCCAGCCCTGCAAACTGCAAGGGAAGACGGCGGAAAAGTTTTAAATACGGTTCTACAATTCGTGTTAAAAACTCTCCGAATTTGGTTTGATAGGCTCCTGGAAACCAAGACAGAAGTGCATAGACAATCAAGGCAATGCTATAAAGATCGAAAAGATTAGAGATGGCACGAATTACAAAATATAACATATCTCTTATCTACTGCGCTTCATATCAAAGTCGAATTCGCTGATTTCAACATCGTTTGGCAGGCGGATGTCTTCCACATTTACCACTACATTAATCGGAGTCAGCAAATACATAGTGCTTGCAACTTTTTTCAAATTTCCAGCCAAGACATAACGCGCACCGTCTAGGTAGTCTAAACAGCGACGAGCCTGTACCTCAGTCATATACTGGAAGTCAATCAGGATGCTTTCATTGGCCAAAAGCAGGTCAACAATTTCAGTCGCTTCCTCATATCTCCTCGGATAACGAACATCAATCGTAATCTTCTCATCCGCATTTGCACGGTGCTGAGCCAATTCCTGCTGACGTGCATGCAGTCTGGTAATATTCTCTGTCGAAGATTTCTGTTGTGGCTGTGGTTTAGGCTGTGGCTTGGCCGCAGCAACCGGACGAGGAGCTGGCTTGCTCTCTCTGACTGGCTTAGACTGAACCAATTCAGGCTTCTGCTTAACAGGCGCTGCAGGTCTGCTGACAGTCTGCTCCTGAACCTCAGTCTCATCTCCATCTTCTGTAAAATAATCTATAAATTTATCAAATCTATCTTTTAATGACATATTTCTTTCCTATTTAAAAAATGCTGTACCAATTCTGACATAGGTCGAGCCATGGGCAATTGCTTCTGGATAATCACGGCTCATTCCCATGCTTAATTCAGAAAAGGGCATATTATTTAACTGTTTCTTTTTTAATTCTTTTTGTAGTTGATGAGCCTTTTCAAAAATTTGGTTCAGCTCCTCATGACTAGCTTCAAACGGAGCCATAGTCATCAATCCCACAATTTGAACATTTTCTAATTTTTCAAGTTCAGGCAGGACAACTTCAAGTTCTTCAACTAAAAAGCCATGCTTGCTCTCTTCTTTAGAAATATTCACCTGCAGGAAACATTTAATCACATGTTCAGCCCGTTTGTCAATCTCCTTGGCCAATTTTACAGAATCTAAAGCGTGAAAGTAATCAACATAGTTAATCACATCCTTGACTTTTCTCCTCTGCAAACTACCGATCAGGTGCCAGGTCAGATTCTCATCTTTCAGAGCATGGTATTTATCTAGAAATTTATCTACCCGATTTTCTCCGATATGCTGAATACCTGTACGAACAAGCTCCTGAGTTGTTTTGCAGTCAACATATTTGGTAACTGCAATGATATTTACTGAATCTTTCAAACGCTGGGCTTGCTCCGCCGCTTGAGCGACGGATTGAAAGACCAACTCTTTATTATTCTGCAAATTCATGATTTAGATTAACGATTTCTGAAGAATGGAGGTGTTTCCAATTCATCATCATCTTCATTAGTTTCTGCATAGCGTTCCACACGTGCTGACGAACTTGGTTCAGCCTGACGAACAATCGCTTCGCGACGAAGATCCCAATCACCAAAGGCTGAACCTTTAGGCGCGTCCGTTCTTTGACGCGTTGGAGCAGGAATATCAACCGTTTCGGTCATATCAAAGTTTCGTTCAAACTGTCCTGAGCGAACTTCGCGATTTGGCTCAACTTGCTGCGGACGGTTTGGACTAGTAGGTTGTGGTGTCTGACGAATGCCGCTGACCTTTTCAACCTTGTCCTGACGGACACCAGTAGCTACAACAGTCACGCGGATTTCATCCTTCATGGACTCATCAATCGCAGTACCGAGCCAGATGTTCACACCATGACCTGCTGCTTGGTTGACAATTTCTGAAGCTTCTTCTGCTTCAATCAAGGTCATATCTAGGCCACCAGTAACGTTGACAATTACGTCCTCTGCACCATCAATGGTTGTTTCCAAAAGAGGTGAGTAAATAGCTTTGCGAGCAGCTTCGATGACGCGTTCTTCACCGCTACCAACACCAATTCCCATCAAAGCATTACCCTTGTCTGCCATAACTGTTTTCACGTCGGCAAAGTCAAGGTTAATCAGTCCTGGGCTGGTAATCAAGTCAGTAATCCCTTGGACACCTTGGCGAAGAACATTATCTGCTTCACTGAGTGCTTCAAGGAGCGGAGTCTTCTTGTCTACAATTTCAAGCAAGTTGTTATTTGAGATAATCAAGAGTGTATCTACATGTTCGCGAAGTTCGTTGATTCCTTCTACTGCAAAGGTTCCACGCTTACTTCCTTCAAAACCGAAAGGACGTGTAACTACCGCAACAGTCAGAGCACCAACATTTTTTGCGATACGAGCAATCACTGGAGCAGCACCTGTCCCAGATCCACCACCCATACCAGCAGTGATGAAGACCATATCTGCTCCTTGCAGAGCTTCGGTCAGGACTTCTTCGCTTTCTTCAGCTGCCTTACGTCCTACTTCAGGCTGCCCTCCGGCACCAAGTCCGCGAGTCAGCTTAGGACCGAGCTGAATAACTGTTTCAGCTTTGGCACTGCTAAGAGCTTGAACATCTGTATTTGCTGCGATGAATTCAACACCAGCAACACCTTCATCAATCATTCGGTTGATGGCGTTACCGCCACCTCCACCGACACCAATAACTTTAATTACTGCGCCTTGTGCAGCAGCAGCGTCAAATGAAAATGTCATATTCTATGTATTCTCCTTAATCAAACATTTTGCCAATTAGGTTGCGCATCCGATCTGTAATACCAGTTTTTGGTTCTTGGTTTGGCACATCAGCACTGGCAACTGGAACTTCTTGAACCGGTTCCTCAGGAATCTCATCAGCTGGTTGAGGTTCAAAGCGTGGTACTGACTGAGCAGGACGCTCAAAGGATACAGGTCGATGGCGCAGTTGCTCATCACCATGAACAGCAACCTGAGCCAGCATATCCACATCTGTTAAGTTTCCAGCATACTCTGACAGGCTGATAACATGTGCAAAGGCTGGATTGCGAATGCCGATTTGATTTGGCACATAAAGCTTGACATTCACGCCAAACACTTCCTGAGCCAGCTCAACCACTCCTGGAAGAATAGCTGCTCCACCAATAATCACAATGCCGCCTGGCAACTCGAGGAGATGCCTTCTATCTAAATCGCGTTTGATTTGCTCAAAGATGTGTTGGATACGAGCAGAAATAATCTCAGCCAGATACTTTTCAGTTACTTCAACCGGCTCAATCTCTCCAATCACTTCTACTTGGAAGGACTCTGTACCAGCTTCAGGAACATAAGCAGATCCATAGTTAAACTTGAGACTTTCAGCCAACTTTTGTGAAGTCTTCAAAACCTTGGAGATATCCTTGGTTACGTAGTCGCCGCCTTCTTGGTATATATTCGTATATTGAAGCTCTTGACCTTTAACAGAAGCCACTGTAGTTTGACCGCCACCCATATCAATAACAGTTGCACCAAACTCACGTTCCCCTTCGTTCAAGATTGACTTAGTCATTGCCAATGGGGAGATAATTACGTTCTCAAGCTGAACTCCCGCGCGCTCCACTGTCTTGCGGAGGTTGTGGAGAATAGTCCGTGGTCCAGTGTAGAGAAGTCCACGCATTTCTAAGCGAATCCCCATCATACCGCGTGGGTCACGAATCCCTTGGAAACCATCCACTACAAACTCTTCTGGGATGAAAGTAATCACTTCGCGGTCAGGAGTCATACTCTTAGTCAGAGCAGATCTAACAACATTCTCTACATCTGTATCTGTGATTTCCTTAGAATCACTAGTCACAGGAATCATACCCTGAGTTGGCTCAATCTGTAAGAGATTAGCCGGAAGTCCGACATTAACTAAACCAATTGAAATGCCTGCCTTTTCTTCTGCTTGAGAAATAGCTGTCTTAATAGCAGCAGCAGCAGCCTCAATATCAACAATAATTCCATCTTTAACGCCAGCGCTTTTTGCATTGCTGACCCCAATAACATTCATTTCATCGTTGATGTGCTCTGCCACCAACACTTTAATTGAGCTAGTTCCTATATCTAATCCAGTAAAAAAGCCGTCTCTAGCCATTACACCAGTCCTCTCTATCTTCCATGTTTCCGGTCTATACTAATAACGCTAAAAATTAGAGTTACCCAAGCTTTATTATAACATAAAGAAAATGAAAATGCGCAGTTTTTCTACATATAATTTAGCGATTTTCGGTATTTCCCGGGTTTTCTGTTGAATTTTGTGGCTCTGCAGATTCTTGTTCTTGACTTTCTGTCACCTGCTCAGCCGCTTGTTCTGTTGGCTGTCCCGTCGCTTCCTCTTCTGCTTTCTGCTTTTCTTCGTCAGAAGAAGACGACTCGTTTTGAGCTCCTTCAACATAACTAAAAATCCCTGCTTCCATATCTACAACACTAGGTACATCCTCTTCCAACTGTGATTGGATTCCCTTGTAATATGGCAGTTTTTTGGCAATATGCGAAATTGGTACCAAGACTTTGTTGCCATCATGCATGGTCAGCGTAACCAAGTCCGGTGTCACCTTGCTTGGAGTCAGCTGAACTGTCTTAATATTTTTCTTGACCGAAGCCGGTACCTTTTCAATTTGAAGGGCAAATTCCTTAATCAATTTTTTATCTGAAAACTCTATCGAAATATGGGTTTCTGGCAAAGAATCTGCAGCAGTCGGGTCCGAAATAATCTCCCCATTTGTCAGAATAGGATAGTACTGCCCGCCCTCATGCAGATAGGCCAGAACTCCGTACTCCTTGACCTTTACCTGAAAAGTAATCGGAAACTGATAAGCCATCTCCAGGTTGTTAATCCAAGGACTAGAAGCTTTCATATTGCGGATATGATTGCCGCCATTGATAAAGGTTGTTAAAGTATAGTCCTTCTCATCAATCTTACTGCTTTTGAGCAGATCTTCCTGACTGACCATTTGATTCCCTGAAAATTCGATTGTCTTCATGGTCGCCAGTGGCGTCAAAAAATAAACTGACAGGAGAAAAATCAAGCCACTGCCCAGCAAAACCGGCAGTGCTCGATAAATATGAATCCTCGAGATATGCACCTTAGCAGCTTCTTTTTCTGCCTTTTTCTGAAGTTTCTCCAGTTTTTTGCGCTCTTTCTCGCTCAATTCAGTCTCTAGCTCAGATTCAGATGATTCATCTTCTAAATACTCTGTTTCTTCCTCTTCATAAGATGAGTCATCTTCTTCCGTCTCTTCAGCTATTTCTTCGCTTTCAATTGAGTCCTCAGCTTCAGCTTCTTTTGCTTCCTCTTTTTCCAGCTCCTTTTGTTTGCTGGCCTCTTCCTGAGCCTTCTTTTCAAGATATTCTTTGTTTCGTTTCTGCCATTCAGAGAGGTGCTCACTTACCTCTTCCTTTGGCTCATCGTGGTTTTTCTTGCTCATTTCTTTCCCTTGTCAATATCCGCTTTCAATAAAGCATAAAATTCATCTACAGACTTGATTTCCTGAGAATTTTTCATAGCTTGATGATAAGAAGCCTGGTTCGCCAAAAGGTCATCAAGAGCTGTCTGTAAATTGCTCATATCCAGCTGTTCCTCTGCCAATTGCTTGGCATATCCCTTTTCCACAAAATAATCGGCATTTTCAATCTGATCGCCGCGGCTGGCTTCGCGTCCCAGAGGAACAATAATGTGCAGCTTAGCCATGGCCAAGAGCTCAAAGATTGTATTGGAACCGCCACGGGTCACCACTACATCTGCCAAGTCCATCAAAGGCTGATAGAGCTCGGTCACATAGGCTTTTCGAAAGAGACGGTCAGACAAAACATCCAAACTTGCATCGCCTGTCAGATTGATGATGTTATAATGCTCGGTCAGTGCAGCTTGATTCTGGCTGACAAAGTTATTAAAGACCTTAGCACCAGCAGAACCGCCGACAAAAAGCAGTGTGGGCAGTTCTCTATCAAAATATTGACGAATTTCTTCTAGTTCCTGCGGTGGGACTGACTCTTGGTTACCGACCTTGGTCACAGCTCCGACATGCTCAATCTTGGTCAGACTGGAAGGTTGCTCAAAGGTCGCATACATCTTGGTCGCACACTTATAGGCAATTTTATTGGCCAAGCCAATGGATAGATCCGACTCATGAACATAGACAGGCACTCCTGACAGTCGGGCTGCAATCACGGGCGGAACGGACACAAAGCCTCCCTTAGAAAAGAGCGCCTGCGGCCGTACCTTGAGCATAATGCCCAGCGACTGGAAAATACCCCAGACGACCTTAAAGCCATCCAGCAGATTCTGCCAAGAAAAGTAGCGACGAAGCTTGCCCGTAGCTACCGAATGGAAGGTCACGTCTAGTCCAGACTTTTGGATTTCCTGGTACTCAATACCATGCTTATCGCCAATATAGTGGACCTGCCAGCCTTCTTTGATAAATTTCGGAATCAGGAGAAGGTTGAGGGTTACATGCCCGACCGTTCCTCCACCTGTAAATACAATCTTTTTCATCTTAACCTTTTAATTCTTCAAATGCAGCGAGAAATTCATCGCCACGGACTTCAAAATTACTATACATATCCCAGCTGGCATTGGCAGGACTAAGCAAGACAATGTCTCCTGGCTCCGCTTGAGCAAAGGCCTTATGAGCCGCATCCCGGACATCAGTCGCATCCAGATAAGAAACACCAGCCTGATCAGCCGCCCTCTTTACACGCGCAGCTGATTGTCCTAAGATAACCATTTTCTTAAGACCTTTGAGGTCAGGCACCAACTCGTCAAATTCATTGCCACGGTCCAAGCCGCCTGCAATCAGAATCACCTTGCTATTGTCAAAACCAGACAGGGCTTTCTGGGTTGCCAAGATATTGGTAGACTTACTGTCATTGTAAAAGGCAACCTCATTTACCTGCCCCACATACTGAAGACGGTGCTTAACACCCCCAAAAGCTGACAAGACTTCTTTAATCGTCTGATTGTCAATACCACGAAGCTTGGCTACTGCAATCGTAGCCAGAGCGTTTTCAACATTGTGACTGCCAGGAACGCCGATTTCAGCCGCCTGCATAATCGCTTCTCCACGGAAGGTCAAGACATCACCCTCTAAATAGGCACCATCCACCTTTTCAGTCGTTGAAAAAGGCACAACAGTAGCCTGAGTCTGGCTAGCCATTTCCTTTGCCCAATCTTGATTGAAATTCAAAACCAGATAATCATCAGCTGTCATGTTTTTCTGGACATTCCACTTGGCAGCTGCATATTCCTCAACAGAGCCGTGATAATCCAAATGAGTCGGCATGAGGTTGGTAATAACAGCGATTTGCGGATGAAAAGCCTCAATCCCCATCAACTGGAAGGAAGACAGTTCCATGACCAGTGTATCCTTGCTGCTGGCTGTTTGGGCTACTTGACTAGCAGGAAAACCGATATTACCAGACAATAAACCGTTTTGACCGCCAGCCGTCAAGACTTGCGCAATCATGGTTGTGGTCGTCGTCTTACCATTTGAACCCGTAATACCAATAATCGGTGCTTCTGAAATTAGATAAGCCAACTCTACTTCAGTGATAACAGGAATCTTCTTTTCAAGAGCTCGAACGACCATGGCATTGTCATAAGGAATACCCGGATTTTTCACCATCAATTCAAAGTCTTCGTCCAATAACTCCAAAGGATGGCCTCCTGTCACCACTTTTATACCTTCTTCTAGCAAGGATTGAGCAGCAGGATTTTCCTCGAAAGGTTTACCGTCGTTAACTGTCACGATAGCTCCTAATTTATCTAAAAGGCGAGCAGCTGACTCACCCGACTTGGCCAATCCCAGAACCAAAACCTTTTTATTGGCAAAATTTGCTATATTTTTCATAAGCAACCTCTTCCATTCATACTTCACTCTATTTTACCTTTTTTTGTGGAAATAAAAAAGTCATAGGAGTCTTTTATTTTCGACTGTAAGCAAGTTTTGAAAAAAATGATATGTTTTCATCTATTTGAAATATTTTGTAACATAAACCTATTATTTTTGTAAAAATATAGATCAACAAAAAAGCAAGATCTCAAAAAGTCTATCTAGCTTTCTAAGTTCTTGCTCATTTATTATTCTTCATCAAAATTCTTTTTTGATTTCTTAGGCGGCTTGAGGCGATTGATATCCCGTAAAGCCAAGACGGTCACTACGGATAGGCCGAAGCCTACAAAATATTCAGCCGGCAACTGGAAAATTTTAAAAATGCCTAAGCCAAATAAGATAATTAAGGCTACAATCAGTAGCACCATGGTCACTGCATTAACAGTCCCTTTAATACTGGATGGAACAGCAAAAATGTAGAAAAAGAGGATTAAAATCCCAATGATAAGATAAACCATTTTGCTGCTCCTTTCCTTTTTGCTTATTCAGCTGCAGCTGATTTTTTCTTTTTATTGGCTTTTTCGCGTTCTTGTTTGTTCAAAATTTGCTTACGCAGACGAATAGATTCTGGCGTTACTTCCATGTACTCATCATCGTTCAAGAACTCCAGCGATTCTTCCAAGGTCAAGATACGTGGTGTCTTGATAACTGCTGTCTGATCCTTGGTTGCAGAACGAACGTTGGTCATCTGCTTGGCTTTAGTGATATTAACAGTTAAGTCATTTTCACGAGAGTTTTCACCGATGATCATTCCTTCATAAACCTCAGTACCTGGGTTAACAAAAATAGTTCCGCGCTCTTCGATAGACATGATAGAGTAGGTCGTTGCCTTACCAGCATCGATGGAAACAAGCGCACCACGGTGACGTCCACCAATTTCACCTGGAATCAATGGCAAGTATTGGTCAAAGGTATGGTTCATGATACCGTAACCACGGGTCATTGACAAGAACTCAGTTGAATATCCGATCAAACCACGCGCTGGAACAAGGAAGACCAAACGAGTTTGACCATTACCAGTTGAGATCATATCCAACATTTCACCCTTACGTTCAGAAAGGCTTTGGATAACAGATCCTTGGTATTCTTCTGGAGTATCAATTTGGACACGCTCAAATGGCTCGCACTTAACGCCATCGATTTCTTTCACGATAACTTCTGGACGAGATACTTGCAGCTCATAACCTTCACGACGCATTGTTTCAATCAGGATTGACAAGTGTAGTTCACCACGACCTGAAACGATCCACTTGTCTGGTGAATCAGTTGGGTCAACACGAAGGGAAACGTCTGTTTGCAATTCTGCTTGCAAGCGTTCTTCCACCTTACGAGAAGTTACCCATTTACCTTCTTTACCAGCAAATGGTGAGTTGTTGACCAAGAAAGTCATTTGAAGAGTTGGCTCATCGATGTGTAGGATTGGAAGAGCTTCAACTGCGTCTGTCGGAGTGATGGTTTCACCGACAAAGATATCTTCCATACCGGAAACGGCAATCAAGTCACCCGCTTTGGCTTCTTGGATTTCACGACGTTCCAAGCCAAAGAAACCGAAGAGTTTTGTAACACGGAAGTTTTTTGTTGTTCCGTCTAGTTTAGAAAGGGTAACTTGGTCCCCAACCTTAACAGTACCACGAAAGACACGTCCGATACCGATACGGCCAACGAAGTCATTATAGTCCAAAAGTGAGACTTGGAACTGCAAAGGCTCATCTGAATTGTCCACTGGCGCTGGGATATGGTCGATGATGGTATCAAAGATTGGTGCCATTGTTTTTTCTTGATCAGCTGGATCGTCTGACAATGAAGATGTTCCGTTGATAGCTGAAGCATAAACAACTGGGAAATCAAGCTGGTCATCATCTGCACCAAGCTCGATGAAGAGTTCCAATACTTCGTCCACTACTTCTGCTGGACGAGCTGATGGTTTGTCAATTTTGTTGACAACAACGATTGGGACAAGATCCTGTTCAAGGGCTTTTTTCAATACGAAACGAGTTTGTGGCATGGTTCCTTCGTAGGCATCTACAACCAAAACAACACCATCAACCATTTTCATGATACGCTCAACTTCTCCACCGAAGTCCGCGTGTCCTGGTGTATCCATAATGTTGATACGAGTTCCGTTATAAGCAACGGCTGTATTTTTAGCAAGGATGGTAATACCGCGCTCTTTTTCAATATCGTTTGAATCCATAGCACGCTCTGCCAACTCTGTACGAGCATCAAGAGTTTCAGATTGCTTCAATAATTCGTCAACGAGGGTTGTTTTCCCGTGGTCAACGTGGGCGATAATCGCAATGTTACGGATATCTTCTCTTAATTTTGTCATGATTTCCTCTGAATTTTTAAATTTTATTTCTAACTGAACAATTATACCACAGACGCAGGCAAAAAACACGGCTTTGATGAGTGTAAATGTTTTCATTAAAAAATATGGGAGCTCCATGAGGATTTGCATTTCCCATCCTGAAAATTTATGTTATGATTTAGAAAAAAATAAGGAAAACAGATGCGCCTCGACCAACTGCTGGCTGCTAATTGTATCAGCCGAAAAAAGATGAAACAAAGCCTTTTACAAAAACAGATTTTAGTGGATGGTAAACCCGCCTGCAAACTCAGCCAAAACGTTGATACCGGCCTGCAGCAGATTACTTTTCAAGGAAAACAGGTCGGCGGCCCTGCCCACCGTTACTACATGCTGAATAAACCCGCAGATGCAGTCACTGCCAATCGCGACGCTGAAAAATTGACTGTTCTAGATTTGCTGGACAAGGAGATAGAGAAAGAAAATCTTTACTCTATCGGACGGCTGGATAGAGATACCGAAGGCCTTCTTCTGATTACCGACAATGGTCCTTTGGGATTTCAGCTGCTGCACCCTCAATATCATGTCGAAAAAACTTACTATGTAGAAGTCAATGGACCTTTGACCCCTCAGGACAAAATTGCCTTTCAAGAAGGCATTCGCTTTTTAGACGGTACCATCTGTCAGCCTGCCCAGCTTTCTATCCTCTCTACCAGCTCCAGTCTGAGCCGTGCTACCGTCAAGATTTCCGAGGGGAAATTCCACCAGATTAAAAAGATGTTTCTGGCAATTGGTGTCAAGGTCACCTATCTCAAGCGAATTCAATTCGGAGATTTTACATTAGACCCAGACCTAGCAAAAGGCGATTACCGTGCTTTGAACCAAGACGAATTAGAGATCATTAAAAAATATTTGGAGAAAAGTCGGTGAAACAAAAAAGCTTTAAAAAATAAAGCTTTTTTGTTAGTAGCCTGCTCCGTTCATAAGTACCATGACATTTAGAATCCAAACAATTACGGAAATTACAATCCCTACGATACCCAGAATTTTTTCTGTTTTATAGTCTAATTTAGACTCTTTTTGATGTGAATTAGCCAACACCAAACCTATAATACCCAAAATAAGACCTACCAATGGAATGAAAAAACCAAAGATGATAGATAGGATGCCTAAAACAAGAGAGGATTTTTTCTTTTCTTGCATGTTCTAAAAACTCCTTAAAATTAATATTAATTTATTATAACATAAGAAACTAGCTTTGTATATATAATGCGACAAATTTTTGATTTATGTTAACTAGCCTTCACCTTGCCATTCCAAGAATCCAACCCATAAGAAAGAATATAGATTTCTTTAAATCCTTGTTTTTTCAGATACAGAGCCGCATTGGTCACGCGTTGACCACGACTATTTTCATAGAGGAGAACAGCCTTGTCCTTGCGAAGTGCACCGACACTGTCCTTGAGCTGCTGAGATGGAATATTGCGAGCGCCTAAGATATGCTTCCGATGGAAATCAGCTGGATCCCGCAGATCAACCAACTGACCTTGGCGAATCAGGTCTTCAAATTCCCCATTATCCACGATTTTTGCTGCCTGACGAAGGCGCAAATAATTAAAGCCCATCCAGCCAATTATTCCCAAAAGTACCGCCCACAAAATCCAAATTGTCATCTCAAGTCTCCTTTTTCTTTTCTAAATATTCTAACTCTAAGCGATGTTCTCGGCGCAAGACTGCCTCTGCCTCAAAATAAGCTAGCTTATCCATTAGACCAGCATCATAAATTCTCTTCAGCTCGATTTTCATCATCTCAATATCGTAAAGGCGCTTGCCCATATAGATAATGATTCCGAAACTTTTAAGAAATTGCTGAACATCATACAGGGTTTTCATGAGCTATATTTTATCAGATTTTCCAGCGCTTTTCAAGATGAAAAAACAGAAAGGAAAGCCTGTTTCCTTTCTGTTTCGCATGGATATTTTTTTTATAAACCTGGTGCTTGACCAATTTCAGCTGTCAGCATCCAGATAGTCTTTTCAAGGTCAGCCTTGGCACCGACAAAGATATCATTGGTTACATCGTCCCCTTCTTCGTCTGTTACATCCAAAGCTTCTTGGTAAAGACCTGTCAGATAACGGAAAATCTCAATCACACGCGCCAGACTTTCTTCTACATTCTTGCTGAACTCACCAGCTTTTTCTTCAATCTTGCTGTGTTGGATAAACTCGGTCAAGGTAGAATAAGGCTTGCCTCCCAGTGTAATCAAGCGCTCGCTGACTTCATCCAAAGTTGTATCCAAAGTTTCCATGTATTCATCCATTTTTGGATGCCAAACCATGAAGCCTGCGCCACGCATATACCAGTGAACTTGGTGAAGAGCGATATGAGCTGTATAAAGATCTGCCACAACTTGATTAAGAATAGCCTTAGTCTTTGGCAAAGCCTTTTGATTGCTAAAAGTTGCTACGTCAGTTGCTGCACCATTTTTTACTTGTGTCATTGTATCTACCTCGTTTTTATTTATAATGATTCTAATCTTTTTAGATTATGGTTTAATTATAATGTTTCTAAATAAGAAAGTCAAGACAAAAGTTTCAAAAAAGGACTTTATTAGAAAAGTTGCAAAATTTCAGAATTTTTCTGTTTAAATTTACGAATAAATAAGTATGATTCACCTATACTTTTTTATCGTTGGTACTGTCTTTGCCTCATTCCTAGGCTTGGTCATCGACCGCTTCCCAGAGCATTCTATCATTGCTCCCGCTAGTCATTGCAATACCTGCGGGAAAAGATTGGCACCGCGTGATTTGATTCCTATTTTTTCACAAATCATGAACCGTCTTCGTTGCCGCTTCTGTGGAGACAAGATTCCCTTACGCTATTTATTTTTTGAATGTATCTTGGGCGGTCTTTTTCTGGCAACTTCGCTTGGCACGATTTCCATCAGTCAACTCCTACTATTCACTATGGGCTTGACCCTAGCCATCTACGATCAAAGAGAGCAGCAATATCCCCTGATGGTCTGGCTGGTTTTTCAGTTCTTGATGATGATGACAGCAGGCGTCAATCTTCTCATGCTCTTCTTTTTAACCCTAGGACTTCTAGCCTTCTTTTATAATTTTCGTATTGGAGCTGGCGACTTTCTCTTTCTGGCGTCCTGCTCAGCTATTTTCAGCCTGACAGAGATTCTCATTCTTATCCAAATCGCTAGCTTCTCTGGCCTCGCCTGCTTCTGCTTTAAAAAGAAAAAAGACAGGCTAGCATTTGTACCTTGTCTTTTGTTTGGTGTGGTGGTGATTATTTTCTATAAATCCCTACTCTTTTACTGAACTGGAACCCAAAGCTCAACTTCTGCATCCATAGGATTCCCGTTTAAAAGTATTTCTAAGATAATTCCATCTTGGTAAAGGGAACTGCTTTCTTCCTCAAAAAAGTTATCCTCCAATTGGTCAAACAGGAGTCTTGATTTATCACCACTGGCTGAACTTACTAAATAATCTTTCTCTGGGACGAGAATGCTTTCGTAGCCTGCCACAGCATTCTTTGCCGCAACTCCTGCGTAGTATTGAATACCATCTTTATGAGGAACAATCAAAGCATAGCCTTTTTTATCTAGAGAATGGGGCATCAATTTCCCCAGCATTCCTTCTTTAAACAACTGAGCATAGAACGCGGTCTTCTCTTTAGAATAGTGCTGTTCATGAACCGTAGTTCCTTCTATCAAAATACTCCTGCCAATCAGGGTAAACGATGGTTTGGTTTGATGTTTCATTATATGAACTCCTTTCTTTATGGTATAATCATAACAAAAATAATATGACAACTATCTGTCATATTTAAGGAGAAAATCATGAAAATTGACCGTCAAATGGGAATCATTTCTCATTTAGTAAATCAACGAAAAACAACAGCTAAAGAACTATCAGAACTTTTTAAAGTCAGCACCCGAACTATTATGAGAGATATTGATGATTTATCTCTTGCAGGCATTCCTCTCTATGTAATGAAAGGAAAAAACGGAGGAATTTTTCTTATGGAAGACTTTCAAACTGATAAACCTCCCCTGACTCAATCCGAACGACTTTCAATCGAATCCGGTTTAAAAAGTCGCTATCAAGTATTGGAAGATGCCTCTACTTTCAATGCTATATTGAAATTAAATGCTACCAATACATACTCTGATTTCGAAATTGATTTGTCTCTATCTCAAGGGAACTTGGAAATACGCACTTTGATTTTTAAGTTATTGGAAGCTATTAGAGGTAGAGTAAAAATAAAATTTTCCTATATTAATTCACAAGGACTGGTAAGTCAAAAAAATTGTGAGCCTTACCGTATCGTCTATAAGGACCGGAGTTGGTATATGGATGCCTACGATACTGAAAAAGCGCGTTTTTCTGTTTTTAAAGTTGCTAGAATTAGTGGACTTACTCTCTCCGATACTTTTTCAAAAAGACATTTTACACCACTTCCCTATGATGGTGGTACATGGATGAATGAAAACAAAGTACCTGTCATCCTACATGTCCAGAAAATTGTCCTTGATCGATTTGTGGAACTCTTAGGCTATAATGCCATAAAACCTATTAATAGCAATATTTACGAGATTACTTATCCTTTAAACGACAATGATTGGGGATACAATACCTTGCTTGCTTTTGGAAAATACATCACTGTTATATCTCCTAAGCATTTCTTGAAACATTTCACCAGCTATATAGATACCATTCATAAGCAATATCCAAACTAATATTCAATCAACATCAAAAATCAAACATTTCTTAAAAATGAATTATACGAAACTTACTTTTTTATGGTGATAAAATTCAAGAACATGGGTCAGGCTCTAGTTCTTATCCAAATCGCTAGCTTCTCTGGCCTCGCCTGCTTCTGCTTTAAAAAGAAAAAAGACAGGCTAGCATTTGTACCTTGTCTTTTGTTTGGTGTGGTGGTGATTATTTCTTATAAGCTGCTGCTTCTTGGATAAAGGCCGCTATACTGGCGTCCTTTTCATGAAGAGCTTTGACAATCTTAGATCCGACAATGACTCCATCTGAGACTTGATTGAAGCGGTCAACATCCTCTAAAGTCGAAACGCCAAAGCCCGTCAGTACTGGAATCTCTGCAATATCATGGAGTTTACTCAAATGCTGGTCCAAATCATCGCGGTAGCTTCCGCTCTTACCCGTCACACCATTGATGGCTACAGCGTAGATAAAACCTTCAGCTTCCTTGATCAGCTCCTGCTGACGTTCTAGACCAGTCGTCAGGCTCACTAAAGGAACTAGAGCTATATCTGAATCTTCCAGCAGGGGCAGAATAAAATTCCTGTGCTCGTAGGGAAGATCCGGAATAATCAATCCTTTAACCGGTGTCGTAGCCAAATCCTTGACAAAATCTTTGAGCCCGTACTGGAAAATAGGATTGAAGTAGGTCATGATGATGAGAGGTAGCTGAGTGTCCAACTTCTGCAAGCTTGCAACTAAAGACTTGGCCGAAGTATGGTGACCCAGACTTCTCAAACCGGCTTCTTCAATAACTGGCCCATCTGCAACAGGATCTGAAAATGGCAGACCGATTTCAATGGCTGACACACCCAAGTTTTCCAAAAATGAGATAGTTTCTGGTAATCCGGCTAAACCTTTCTCGTGATCGCCAGCCATGATATAAGGAAGGAAAATTCCCTTACCTGCTTTTTTGATAGCTTCTAAATGCTGAGTGAGTGTTTTAGTCATGGGCACCTCCTTTTTGAGCCGCTTCACTTTCCAAGCGTTCCTTTACCTGAACGACATCCTTGTCACCACGACCGGATAGGCAGACGATCATTGATTTATCTGGTCCCAACTCCTTAGCCAACTTAACTGCGTAAGCAATAGCGTGACTAGACTCTAGAGCAGGAATAATCCCTTCGATACGAGATAGGAGCTGGAAGGCTTCCAAGGCTTCTTCATCTGTGACTGGGACATAAGTCGCGCGCTGAATAGCATTAAAATGAGAATGTTCGGGACCGATGCCCGGATAGTCCAGCCCAGCAGAGATAGAGAAAGCTTCCAGAATCTGCCCTTGCTCATCCTGCAAGACATCCATCAAGGCACCGTGTAAAACACCCGGCCGGCCCTTGGTTAAGGTCGCAGCATGTTCATCTGTATCGATGCCTCGCCCAGCTGCTTCTGTTCCATACATAGCCACTGAGCTATCGTCTACAAAAGGATAAAAGAGTCCAATAGCATTAGAACCACCGCCAACACAGGCGACTAAAGCATCTGGTAATGCCCCTGCATTTTGCTCAGCAAACTGGCGCTTGGCCTCACGCCCAATCACACTCTGATAGTCACGGACAATCTCTGGGAAGGGATGAGGTCCCAAGGCCGACCCCATAATATAGTGAGTATCATCGACCTGAGCCACCCAAGCTCGCAAGGCAGCATTGACTGCATCCTTGAGAACTCGAGAGCCATCGGTCACAGACTCTACCTTGGCTCCCAGAAGTTCCATCCGAAAGACATTGAGGGCTTGGCGCTTGACATCTTCTTCACCCATGTAGATAGTGCAGTCCATGTTGAAAAGGGCTGCAGCTGTGGCGGTGGCTACTCCGTGCTGGCCCGCACCAGTCTCGGCAATAATTTTCTTCTTGCCCATTCGCTTGGCCAATAGGACCTGGCCTAGAGCGTTATTGATTTTATGGGCCCCGGTATGGTTGAGGTCTTCCCGCTTCAGATAAATCTTAGCACCGCCAGCATAGGCTGTCAGATTTTTAGCAAAATAGAGAGGATTTTCTCGCCCTACATACTGCTTCAGCAACTCATCCAGCTCAGCCTGAAAGGCTGGGTCTTTTTTACTCTCACGGTAGGCTTTATCCAATTCCAAAACTGCTGTCATCAGCGTTTCGGGAACAAAGCGCCCACCAAACTCACCGTAAAATCCTTCTTGATTGGGTTGATTATATGCCATCTTTCACTCTTTCTATAAATTCTTTTATCTTTTCTAAGTCCTTCTGGCCATCAGTCTCAATACCGCTTGAGACATCTACTGCGTAAGGGGCGAAGTGCTGAATAGCGTCTCGAACATTTCCTGCATTCAAACCACCGGCAATAAAGAAAGGCTGGTGGATTTGACTCTTATCAAAAGCTTGCCAGTCAAAGGTCTGACCACTACCAGCAAGAGGTGCATCAAAGAGCAGGTAGTCCGCTTGTTGGCTGACTCCTTTTAACGCTCCCTTGACCTGATAAGCTCGAATAACCGGACGGCCGATCTCAGTCAGAAGCTCTTCATCAAAATCACCATGAATCTGCACCAAATCCAGATTTGCCACTGAAATAGCTTCCTGCAACTCTGCCAAGCTCGGAGAGACGAAAACTCCTACCTTTCGGACAGCAGGCGGCACCAAGGCAGCTAGCTCCTGAGCTTGATCCAAACTGACCCTCCGACGGCTCTCAGCAAAGACAAAGCCAATGTAATCTGCACCAGCCTGGCATGCCGTTTCCACAGCGCTGGCCGTTGATAAGCCGCAAATCTTAACCTTTGTCAATTTTCAGCTCCTTGATTTTTTCTGCTACATTCTCAGCCTGCATCAGGGCTGTTCCGACTAAAACCGCATGGAAATAAGGAGCTACTAGCTCAGCATCTTCCTTGCTGAAAATAGCGGACTCAGACACGTAAACTCTGTCATCTTTGAAATGGGCAGATAGCTGAAGACTTGTATTGATATCAGTCTCAAAAGTAACTAGATTGCGGTTATTGACACCTATTATCTGTGCTCCTATTCTATGGGCAATTTCCAGCTCCGCCAGATTATGGGTTTCGACCAGAACTTCCAAGCCTAAACCTGTCGCAAAATCATAGAGTTCTTGCAGCCGCTTTTCAGACAAGGCAGCCACAATCAGAAGAATAACTGTCGCTCCTGCATTGCGGGCGCGAACAATCTGCTTTTCATCAATGATAAAGTCCTTATTGAGGGTTGGAATGGTCACTTGACTGGAAATCTCTCTCAGGTAATCCAGATGTCCTTTGAAGAAAATCTCATCTGTCAGGACCGAAATCATGGCTGCACCGCATCGTTCATAGGTGCGAGCCTGCTCCACAATATCCACACCGAGATTAATATCTCCCAGACTGGGGCTGGCTTTTTTAACCTCAGCAATCAGCTGCAGCTCTTGAGGACGACTTTTGAGATATTCATAGAGGGAATAGGTCGAGCGCAGAGGTTGCAGCTCTTCATAAGACATAGCCGCCACTTCCTGCTCTTTTTGCTTTAGAATGGTTGGGAGAAATTCTTTACTCATTTCTGATACTCCTGTAGTTGCTTGAGTTTTTCATAGGCTGCACCGCTTGCAATTACTTGGCGGGCCAAAGCTATTCCTTCTTCTATGCTGTCTGATTTCCCATTAGCATAGAAGCCCAATCCCGCATTCAGCACTGTCGTTTCTAGATAGGGACTGGATTGATTTTGCAGGACAGATAGCAGAATTTCTGCATTTTCCTTGGCATTGCCCCCACGAATCGCTTCAAGAGCTATCTCTTCCATGCCAATATCTGATGGCAGAAAGCTGTGCAGGCTGATTTTCCCATCTTCCAGCAGAGCGTACTGGGTTCGGCCATGAAGACCCGCCTCATCCAGACCATCTGGACCTGACACAACTACCGCACGCTTGCGGCCCATATTTTTCAAGACCTCTGCCGTACTCTCTAGCATATCTGGTCGGCTGGTCCCCAAAAGCTGAGTTTCTAGACTCATGGGATGGATGAGCGGACCGGTTAGGTTCATGATAGTGGGAATGCCGAGGCTAAGACGAGCTGGCATGATGTATTTCATGGCAGGGTGCATATTCTTTGCAAAGAGAAAGACGATACCTGTCTGCTCAAAAACCTTGCCCAAGCTAGCAGCATCCAAGTCTAGATTGATACCCAGAGCTTCTAAGACATCAGCTGAGCCTGACTTAGAAGAAATAGATCGATTGCCATGCTTAGCCATCTTAATCCCGCCACCTGCCAGTACAAAAGCTGCCGTAGTTGAAATATTGAAGCTGAAAGACTTGTCTCCACCGGTACCGCAATTGTCCATGGCAGTGCGAATAGTGGTCGGAATCTGCTTAGCGTGGCCTCGCATTACCTGAGCCAAAGCAGTTCGTTCCTCAATTGTCTCCCCCTTCATCTTAAGCCCCAGCAAGAAAGCTACAATTTGAGACTCTGTCACCCGTCCGGTGACAATACGCTCAATCACATCTGTCATCTCAGCGCTGCTTAAATCCTTAAAATCAGCTAGTTTTGCAATAATTTCTTTCATATCGTTTCCTCTATTTTACTAAGTCAATGAAATTCTTGATAGACGACAAGCCGTCCGGCGTGCCGATACTTTCTGGATGATACTGAAAACCATAAATAGGCAGACTCTTGTGCTGGATAGCCATGATCGAGTTATCATCAGCCGCCCGAGCCGTCACTTCAAAGTCCTCCGGCATCTCTTCGATTAAAATCGAATGATAGCGCATGACCGGCTGCCCATCCTCTATCCCTCGATAGATAGGAGAATTCCCCTCAAAACGCAGAATGCTTTGCTTGCCATGCATGACTTTGGGAGCCAATCCTAGCTTTCCGCCAAATACTTCTGCAATGGCTTGGTGCCCCAAGCAAATCCCCAATATCGGCTTTTTACCAGTAAAATCGCGGATAAGCTCTTCCATCCGTCCTGCATCTGCTGGCCAGCCTGGACCTGGAGACAGAACCAAAGCATCTGCTTCTTCTGCCGCTTGATAAAGTCCTGCATCATCATTACGCAAGACCTTAACTTCTGCGAAATTGCCGATATACTGGGCTAGATTGTAAGTAAAAGAATCATAATTATCAATCAATAAAATCATTGCACCCCTCCTATCTTGGTCATTGATTTGGCCTTGTTGATGGTTTCTTGGTATTCATTAGTAGGGATCGAATCATAAACAATACCCGCTCCAGCTTGAACATAAGCTCTGCCGTTTTTCAAAATCATAGTCCGGATAGCAATGGCAAAATCCATATCGCCTGTCGCAGACAGATAGCCAATAGCACCCGCATAAACACCACGTTTTTCCTGCTCCAACTCATAAATTCGCTTCATGGCTCGAATCTTAGGTGCACCCGAGACGGTGCCGGCCGGCAGGGTTGACTTGAGCGCATCCATAGCTGTCAGTTGGGGCAAAAGCTGACCACGGACTACACTGGTCAGATGCATGACATAGCGGAAATACTCCACTTCCATGTACTTAGTGACTTCCACGCTGTTATTCTGGGCAATTTTACCGATATCATTACGCCCTAAATCAACTAACATGCGGTGTTCCGCCACTTCCTTCTCGTCAGCCAGCAACTCCTCTGCCAAGGCTTTATCTTCTCTTTCATCCTTCCCGCGCGGTCTGGTCCCAGCGATAGGATTGGTTGTAACCTGACCTTGCTTGACAGAGACCAGACTTTCTGGGCTGGCTCCGATAATCTGATAATCCCCGAAGTCATAAAAGTAGAGATAATTGGAAGGATTGGTTACGCGCAGATTGCGATAATAATCCAGCGGCCTACCAGAATATTCTGCTGAAAAGCGTTGACTAAGCACACATTGGAACATGTCGCCCTGCCGAATCAAGCTACGCGCTTCTTCCACCATTTTTTCAAAAGCTGTCTGCTCGATATGACTCTGAAAGTTCAAACTGGACAGTTCCAGTGGTGAAAATTCATCTACCGCAGGCTGCGCCAGCTCAGCCATGATACGCTCCAGACTAGCAGCCAAATCAGCTTCGCTTCTATCACTGTAGAGGGCCTCCTCAAGGATATAGACCTTGTCTTTTTTATGGTCAAAAACCATGTAACTCTCATAGACGAAAAAGTGCATATCCGGCGTCCCAATCACATCATCTGGAATCTGCCCAATCTCCTCATAGAGGGAAATCATATCATAGCCGACAAAGCCGATAGCTCCTCCGCCAAAAGGCAGTTCTGAATGATGGCCTTTTTTTACGGCTAACTCATGCAGATAGTCCAAGGGATCTGCCTTGATTACTTGCCCATTCTTTGTTAGCTGGCCATTTTCATAGCGAACTTCAAAGACTGGGTTATAAGCTAGGATAGAAAAGCGAGCTGTCTCGCTATCTCTTGGAATACTTTCCAAAATCACCTTGTGGTCGCCCTGAATCCGCATATAAGCCAGAATCGGCGATAAAATATCAGCTGGTAAAATCTTTTGCATAATTTTTCTTTCTATTTAATCAGAAGCGTTTAAGGAGGAGTAATTTGCTAGCTATGACTGCATTCACAAGAACAGATAGCACCTGTCCACGGTCATAACTTGCCCCAGAACTACAGAAAAACGCCCGCACAGTTCATCCTGTGAGGGCGTATCATCGCGGTGCCACCTCAGTTATGGAGTTTTCAGGCTCCACATCTCATTTACTTATTTACAGTCATTTAGATTCCTTTTAGTAGAAGGCAGCGTACTGGCTCATAGCAAAGTAAGCTAACAAAGTAATAAAAGTTCAACTAAAGGACTAAATGTTGACTCCAACAGCCCATTTCATAACTTCTCCTGCCTGTTTACAGCACCACAGACTCTCTGAAAGGAGAGATGTTACTACTCTTCTGCTGGGTATTTTATTTTCGTTTTTCTAGATAGTCGGCAATGGCTGCCACATCCTTATCTCCACGACCAGATACGTTGATAACAATGATTTGGTCAGATGACAATTGCGGAGCCCGCTTGATAGCTTCAGCAATGGCGTGAGAGCTTTCAATCGCTGGCAAAATTCCTTCCTTTTGTGTCAAGAGAAGCAAGGCATCCACAGCTTCATCATCTGTCGCTGCCACGTATTCTACTCGACCGGAATCTTTAAAGAAAGCATGTTCGGGACCAACCCCAGGATAGTCCAAGCCTGCTGAAATGGAGTAAACCGGCGCTATCTGACCATCTTCAGCAAAGACAGCGTAGGTCTTCATGCCGTCCACTACTCCGACACTTCCCTTGGTCATGGTCGCCGCATGCTGGTCTGTATCAAGACCCCGTCCAGCCGCTTCAACACCAACCAGCTTGACTTCTTCATCCGCCACATACTGAGAGAACGCGCCGATAGCATTGGAACCACCGCCTACACAAGCAATAACATAGTCTGGCAAGCGGCCTTCCTTGTCCAAAATCTGCCGGCGAGATTCTTCACTAATCACCTTTTGAAACTCATGGACAATCGTCGGATAAGGGTGAGGACCGACAGCAGAACCCAAAACATAGAAGGCTTCCAAATCGCTCATCCACGCTCCAAAGGCCGCATCTACAGCATCCTTGAGGGTTTTGGTGCCTGTTTCCACTGCATGAACAGTCGCTCCCATCATTTCCATGCGGAAGACATTGAGGCGCTGGCGCTCTACATCCTCTGCACCCATGTAAACATCGCACTTCATACCAAACTTAGCTGCAGCTGCCGCAGTTGCCACACCATGCTGACCAGCTCCAGTTTCAGCGATGACTCGGGTCTTGCCCATGCGCTTAGCTAGAAGAATCTGCCCCAAAACATTATTGAGCTTATGGGAGCCCAGATGATTGAGATCTTCCCGCTTCAGATAAATCTTCGCTCCACCCAGATGCTGAGTCAGACTTTCTGCAAAGTAGAGCGGAGTCTCCCGGCCTGAATAATCCGCCAAATAATGCCGGTATTCATTTAAAAATTCTGGATCATCCTTATACTTCTCAAAAGTAGCTTCCAATTCATCCAGCAAGGCCTGGATAGGCTCCGGTACAAAGGAGCCGCCGAATTGTCCAAAATATCCTTTAGTTTCTGTCATCTTGATTGCCTCATTTCTTTATTTTCAAGCAAAACAAAAGCCCACACACAGAAAAAATCTGTGTGAGGGCGTATAATCGCGGTGCCACCTCAATTATGGAGCAAAGTATAGACTGCCTCCATATCTCTGTCTTGTCTAACAACAAGCTGCACTGTAAGGTGTGCTCACCGAATTTTTATTGCTTCAAATTCATTTTTTGCATCAGCCCACTTCATAATCTTCCACTGCCTGCTTCCACCAACCACAGGCTCCCTGAAAGTAGAAAAAATTATTACTTTTCTGATGATTTATTTTATTATAGGCCTTTCCCTTTTTCTTGTCAAGAAAAAATTTAATTTTTTCTCCTAAATCCGAATCTTTCGCTGGCTAATCTCTTTTGAAAGCGTCGTCTTGACGATTTTTCCAGATTTTCTGACCAAGCTGAAATTCCCGCCAAGCCAGATAACCACCCAAAGTATTGGTCCAGAGATCATCAATCTCAAAGACTCGATTGGCGTTGATGAGAAGGTCCAGCAGAATCTGAGTCACTTCGATAGACAGACTCATCCCAAAGCTCAGCCATACGACCTTCTTTGTCTTCCTCAATTTCGGAAAGAGGCAAAGCAATTGAAAAATTAAGGGCGATAGTAGAAAGATATTGGCTAGATTTTGGATAAAGACCTTGGCCAGCTGGATCCAAGAAGTAATCTCGCCAATATTGACAAAGGAATTAAAAGGGATTAACAAAACTACTATTCGGCCAAAATACTGGATTCCAGGAGTTTCCATTCCTGGCTCTGGAACCTGAGGAATAAAGCACAGAATGCAAAGCATCAAGAAATAGAGCCAGCTTCCCCCTACCAGCAATTTCCGTCCCTTAGCAGTCAGCTCACCGTCTGAAGTCAGATAGTTCTTAAGGCTGAACATTTTCTACCAATGCTTTCTCGCGATCACGCTTCATGGTATTAGAACGCAGCTGACCGCAGGCTGCATCAATATCTGTACCATGTTCCTGACGAACCACGCAGTTGACTCCGTTTTTCTTGAGGGTATCATAGAAAGCCATCACGCGCTCTTTGGGACTGCGGCTGTATTGGTCGTGCTCGCTAACGGGGTTGTAAGGAATGAGATTGACATAAGATAGCTTCTTAATGTTCTTGAGCAGCTCAGCCAGTTCCTTGGCCTGCTCTACACCGTCATTGACTTCATTGAGCATGATATACTCAAAGGTCACTCGGCGGTTGGTCGTCTCAATATAGTATTCGATAGCTGCAAAAAGCTTTTCGATAGGGAAAGACCGGTTAATCCGCATGATGCTGGTCCGCAGGTCATTATTCGGGGCATGGAGGGATACAGCTAGATTGACCTGCACACCTTCATTGGCAAAGTCACGGATCTTATGAGCCAGGCCTGAGGTCGAAACTGTGATATGGCGGGCACCAATAGCCAAACCTTTATCATCATTGACCGTCCGGACAAACTTGAGCACATTGTCATAGTTATCAAATGGCTCGCCGATTCCCATAACCACGATATGGCTGACCCGCTCATCCTGACCACGCTCGTCAAAATACTTCTGAACCAGCATAATCTGAGCTACAATCTCACCGTTATTGAGGTCGCGTTGCTTTTTTATTAAGCCAGAGGCACAGAAGGTGCAGCCGATATTGCAGCCAACTTGGGTAGTCACACAGACAGAAAGTCCATAGTGCTGGCGCATGAGTACCGTCTCAATCAGCATACCGTCCGGCAGCTCAAAGAGGTACTTGACCGTACCATCAGCTGACTCCTGAACAATGCGCTGTTTAAGCGGATTGACGACAAACTGATCATTTAGCTTGGCAATCAAGTCCTTGGACAGATTGGTCATCTCTTCAAAAGACTGGACCCGCTTGCGGTAGAGCCACTCCCAAATCTGGGCAGCACGGAATTTCTTTTCTCCCTGAGCTTCCGCCCATTCAATCATTTCCTGGCGCGTTAAGCTATAAATAGATGGTTTCATTTTTCTCCTTTATTCTGGCGAATCACAAAATGGCGATTGCTGTCTTTTGGCTTTTTCTGCCTATCTTGCTGGGAATTGTTGCGAGAGCGTTTATTGTCTCTTTTAGAGCGGCTGTCTCGGTCTCGCTCACTTCTGCGATTGCGGTTGCTCCCAGAACGGCTATTGCGAGAACGTTTTGACCGACCTTCTGTCTCTTTCTTGCCATGCGATTTTTTATCAAAGGAAGCACGCTGGGGATTTGGATTTTCCAAGACAAAATAAGCACAGCCATAGCTGCAGTACTCCAGCAAATAGTCTTCTAAGCGGCTAATCTTCTCATCGCTTTCATTAGCCCGCTCGTCCTTGTAAAAACCGCGCAGGCGCAGCTGCTCATTGCCCCAGTCACCAACAATATAGTCAAACTTGGTGAGAATTTCTGAAAAACGCTGATGAAAGGCCGTCAAGTCAAAGCCTTCCTTATAGTTCTCAATCAATTCAAACTCGAATTTTTCTGCAACAATCTTGCTGTCAATCTGTTTAAACTCCGGTCCTGGGAATTTATTATAATTATACAATTCAGGTGAAATATCTTTACGCATACTCTTCCTTTAACAATCTTGGATAGTTTATCTACAACACCTTATTTTATCATAAATCAGCCAGTATTTCGCGGACTTTTCATCAAAAATACCTTTCTGAAAAAGTCAGACGATTTAAAGTAGAAAAGGCCAGCTGATTTTGTCTGTCTCACAAGAAAAATCTTAGCAAAAGCTAAGATCTTACTTGTTCTTTTTCAGATAGTCAATGGCGTCCTGCAGCGTTTTAACTGGAACAATTTTCATATCCGTTTTAATCTTCTTGGCTGTCTCCAGAGCCGTTTGGTAGTTGTTTTTCCCATTAGGAGAAAGCTTTTTCTCTTCCTCTGTCAGTTCATTGTTCGGTGCAAAGAAGATGTCTGCTCCGCTTTGGGCCGCTGAAACGACTTTCTTATCGATTCCGCCGATTTCGCCAACTTCGCCTTCACGGCTGATGCTGCCGGTCCCTGCAATATCGCGGCCATCACGAAGAGTCGGATCAGCCAACTGGGTATAAATGGCGAGGCTGAACATGAGACCAGCACTGGGACCGCCGATACCCTCAGTTGAAAATGTAATCGGAATACTGCTGCTGACTTCCGTCCGGTCTATCAGACTAATCCCAATCCCGTTCTTACCGTTCTCCAACTTGATGACCTTACCGGTTGCCGATTTCTCCTGACCATCTTCTTGGAAAGTCACCTTGATTTTATCCCCAAGCTTCTGCGAGTTGACATACTTGACCAGTTCCTCAGAGCTTTCAAATGTCTTATCATTGACACCAGTTACCGTATCAGCAATATTGAGAACTCCCTTGAAGGTTGAGTTATCAGCCACCTGTAGGACATAAACTCCCAGATAGTCCATTTTGATCTCTTTACCAGCTGTCGTCAACCCTTGATATTTAGCCATATTTTGTGATGTTTCCATGTAAAACTGGTTGATCCGATTGAACTCCTCATCCGTGGATCCCCCTGTCATATCCTTGGCGGAATAAATATCTGTAAAAGGGGTCAGCCAAGCATAGACCAGATGAGCAAAGGTTGCCTGCTCTACTCCGACCGTCACAAAGTTGTAGGAACCCGCTTCCTTGTCGGCCTTATTATCAACCAGCAAGACCTGCCGAACATCCTCGGCACCACCAGGAACTTCTATATAATAAGGCAGACGAACCCAAAAAGCTGCTATAAAAAAGGCAATAGTGACGCCAATGACCGTCGGCCATAGATACTTCTTAATTCTTTTCATCGTTGATTCTTTCTAATTCTTTGATTACACTTTGGGGCACATAGGCCGCGATATCCTGCTGAAAAGCAATCAGCTCACGAATACGTGATGAACTGATATGCTGATAGACTGGTTTGCTGAGCAAGAAAATCGTCTCCATTTCTCCTGCCAATTCCTGATTGAAAAAGTTCATATTGGCTTCATAGTCTAGATCTTGACTGTTACGGAGACCGCGCACAAAGGCTTGGGTTCCTAGTCTTCTGGCCACTGTCACTGCTAGCTCATTCTGAGAAGTGATGACCTCGACATTTCGCAAATGTTGCAGAGCTTCTTTGACTATCCGTTCTCTGGCTTCAATTGTGAAAAAGCCAGACTTTTCCCGATTATAGAAAATCCCTACATAGAGCTTGTCAAAAAGCCTGCTGGCCCGCTCAATCAGGTCCACATGGCCCTTGGTCATCGGGTCAAAAGACCCTGTGAATAATCCTATCTTATCTGACATACACCGTCACCTTTGAAATTCCATATATCTTCTGCTTCCAAATGCCTAGCCCTGCAATTTCTTCCGGCAATTCCACTTCCTTGTCTGTCTCACAGACTACCAGGACATCTTGACCCAAGAGCTGGCGCTCCTCTAGCTTCTCAAGGTCCTCCACAATCTGCTCCTTGGCATAAGGCGGGTCCAAGAGAACCAAGTCAAAAGACCCTGTCAACATTTCCAAGGCTCGGCCAGACTCCATCTTGAGCAAGTCAAAACGTTCCGGCTCCTTGGTCATCTGAATATTCTCTGAAATAATAGCCTGAGCTCTGCGATCTTTCTCCACTAAGACAGCCGTCTTCATACCTCGCGAAATAGCCTCAATAGCCAAACTTCCGCTCCCAGCATAAAGATCTAGCACCCGACCGCCGTCAAAATAGGGACCAATCATATTAAAAATTGCCCCCTTGACCTTATCGGTCGTAGGTCTAGTCGTCTTGCCGTCCAAAGTTTTGAGGGACCTACCCCCGTATTTACCTGCAACAACTCTCATAAAAAACATTATAACACACATCGCACAAGAGGCCAATTTTTTGAAAACTTGACAGATAAAAAACAGAAGTCCCCCAAATTAGAGACTTCTGCTTTCTTTTAGTTTTAGTAAAAAATCAATTAATTCAGGCTGACAGTCTGCCTTATCCAAGATCAGTCCCATTGACCGACCAACCATGATATAAAAAGTTTCTGGCTTGTCTATGATCGCCACAATATCTTGGTAGTCAAATCTGGCATTATTATTCCGATTAACAACACGAAAGTCTGTCTCATAGAAGCTAAACTCCTGCTCTATATCATGCCAGAGAGGGTTGCCTCTATAAAACTTTTTAATATGTCGATTCATGGACAGATAGTAAAGAAAAGGAAGGACAGCCACAGTAACAAGAAAAGCTAGGCCTGGCAAAGGTTCCCCGATTAAAAAACAGATTGCACCGCATATCAGCACCACTATCTCAGGGAGAATCAGTGAGAAGATGCCATTCTTTTTATACCAAAAATTGGTCCAAGCGAAACGGCGATAAGCTTCTTCTGTCATGGTCTTCTTTGCTGGCATAAGAAACATCTATCTACGATTTACTTCCTTCACTATTGCTAGAAATAACAATACTCAAGAAAGAACTTGCTTTTCTTGATTCCATTTGTTATACTATATGTAACCTTTAAAACGTTACATAGGAGGTGTGATATGTTTTCGCATGAAAAATTAAAAAAACGCCGTTTGGAGCTTAATTTGACACAATCTTCCATTTACCAAGAGCTTGGAATTTCCAGAAAAACTTACTCTGCTTGGGAAAATGGTCTAGCAGAACCCCACGCAAAAAATCTCAGGAGGTTGGCCACCTGTCTCAAGGTCCAAGAGAACTACTTTGTGGATGAAACCAGCGCACTCTACACCTACCCTTTACTAACCCCACCCCATAAAAAGGAAGTAGACAAGCTCGCTAGTCGGCTCCTAGAAAGACAGCGCAAGGTTAGCTCTCTTACAGCCTATAAGGTTCTATCCGTTGAGCTGGCTGCAGGTCGCGGGCACAGTTACTACGACAATGAAACAGACTACGAAACGGTCTACTTTGATCAAGATATCCAGCATGACTTTGCATCCTGGGTCTCTGGGGATTCTATGGAGCCCAAGTATCCCAATGGCTCTGTTGCCCTTATGAAACAGACAGGGTTTGACTACGATGGGGCAGTCTATGCTCTTATGTGGAATGGTAAGACCTATATCAAAAAAGTCTACCGTGAAGCTGAAGGTCTACGCCTAGAGTCTATCAATCCTGACTACGAGGATCTCTTTGCTCCCTATGAAGACCAACCTAGCATTGTTGGTATCGTCGTCGGACATTTTCTGCCGATTGAGGTGTAAGTTATGGTCCTATTTGATTATTCACGCGAGCCTCGTTCAGACATCGCTTTTGTGGATATGAAAAGTTTTTATGCCTCTTGCGAATGCATTGCTCTCGGCCTTGACCCTTTAAAAACCTCGCTCTGTGTTATGAGCCGAATTGAAAATTCTGCCGGACTGATACTAGCTGCAACCCCTCTCTTTAAAAAGAATTTCGGCAGCCAAAATGTCAGCCGAAGCTATAATCTTCCTTTTGATGTCCACACCCGCAAGTTCAACTATGCTGCTGCCCGCAAGCAGGGACTGCCGATTACAGCAGATTATGTGCGCTTTATTGAAGATGCGGCTCAAAAGACCTTATTGGTCCCACCTCGGATGAATTACTACATCCAGAAAAATATGGAAATCCAAAAAATTTTCCAGGACTTTGCAGCTCCCGATGATATTTTTCCCTACTCAATTGATGAGGGCTTTCTAGATTTGACAAGCTCTATCAACTACTTCATTCCCGATCAGACGCTGGACCGCAGGACCAAACTGGACCTGCTGGCTGCCCGCATTCAACAGGCTATCTGGAAGAAAACCGGGATTTATGCCTCTATCGGCCTGAGCAACGCCAATCCACTTCTCGCCAAGCTAGCCTTAGACATTGAAGCCAAACACACAAAAAAGATGCGGGTCAACTGGTCCTATGAAGATGTTCCCAGAAAGGTTTGGACCATTCCGACCATGACTGATTTTTGGGGCATTGGCCACCGAACGGCCACCCGCCTTAAGAAGTTAGGTATCCACTCCATTTATGATTTAGCTCACTTTAACCCCGATATTCTCAAAAAAGAAATGGGAGTCATGGGCCTGCAGCTTTGGTTTCACGCTCACGGCATTGATGAAAGCAATGTGCACAAGCCTTATCAGGTCAAGTCACATGGTCTGGGCAATTCACAAATTCTCCCCCGAGATTATAGACAGCAGGCAGAGATTGAGCTCGTTTTCCGAGAAATGGCTGAGCAGGTCGCCATTCGTCTCAGACGCTCTGGTAAGAAATGCCAGCGTGTCTCCATCTATGCCCGTTATTCCAAGCAGGAGCTCCTGCCTTCCATTCATACACAGAAAAAAATTGAGCCCACTAACAACAGCGATCGATTGGCTCAAATCGTCGTTCAGCTTTTTCGTTCCAAATATCAGGGCGGGGCTATCCGCCAGATTGGCGTTTTTTACAGTGACTTTGTCAATCAAGGTTATGGTCTGATTTCTCTCTTTGACGATCCTCTGCAAATTCAAAAAGAAGAGGAGCTCCAACAGACAATTGACCGCATCAGAGATCGCTTCGGCTTTGCCTCTCTGCTTAAGGGAAATGCCTTGCTGGGCTCCTCCCGTGCCATCGCTCGAAGCAAGCTGACAGGTGGTCATTCGGCTGGAGGGCTGGAGGGCTTATCATGACCGACCGCTCCTACCTCCCCTATCAGTCAGCTCGTGACTTTCAGGATCGGGGCATGGCTAAGTGGGCTGGCTTTTTCCTCTCTGAACACAGCACTGCTTTGGCCAAAAAAGAACTAGATATGAGCCAATTGCCCCAACTTGATAGACAGGAAAAATTCCACTTGCTCAGTCAAGCCTACAGCCAGCAAGTTCCCATCCGAATCACCTTTCTTAATAAGGAAAGGCTGACCGACATTACTGCTACAATCTTTCATCTGGACTGCAAGCAAGTCCTCCTGCAGAAAGGTGACCATTACAAAGGCCTTGCTATCCATCAGATTCTTTCGATACATGCTTCAGGAGGCGTAGATGACCACTCAGAATGTACATGAGGAACTTCAATTCGACTATTTTTCCCAGAATTACTATCAATTTCAAGAGGATTTTTATCAATTTTCCAATCTTCCCCAGCCTCTGATGGTCATGGAAGATGACATACTACTCCACATGGCCAGCCGCCAAGCCACTTATTTCAAACTCTCCAAGATCAAAAGCTTGGATAAAAAGGATCATTACTTCCACTTTACCGTCAGTCGACCAGACCAAGCAAACCGACTCTGCATTTACCACTATCAAGGCCAAACAGAAGATATAAAGCAATAAGCTCCCAAACTAAGTCTGGGAGCTTATTGTAGGGAACTGTCCATCTACTAGAATCTTCTCAATTATTTATTGCTTTAAGTCAGGTAAATAACTTTAAAGATTTGAGCCAGCTATATTTAAAGCCAAGAAGCGCCATTCTTTTTAGGTTATCTATTCAGTTCATTTGTATAAACTAATTTCATACTAAAAACACCCCAATCGTTAGATTTTCTGTCTAACTTTTGGGGTGAAAGTCAAAGCGAATTATCTTTTCTTTTATTTTTTATCGGTGTCAAAATTTTTACAAGAATTATTCATCAAACAGTCCTTGCAAACCGGCGAAAGGATTGTTCTTCTCTTTTTGAGCTTCCTGGGCAGCGGCAAATTCCTCTTCCGTCATAACTTGCCAGTCCTGACCTGACAGAAAGCCTTGGCCGGCTTCTTCCTCAGCTGTTAGGATTTTCAGCGGGATATTCATTAAGATATTGTCAGCTACACTCTCAGCTATATTAATCTCGCCATTTTCAATCGGAAGCACCAAGTCCTGATCAATCATATCCTGCGATGCAGCCTGTCCTTCTTCCATGAAAATTTCGTTGACTAGATAAGAATCCTTGAGCTCCACGGGCTCCATACTGCGACTGGACGTCAAGGTAATGGTATAAGACAAGTCATAATCCAGAAAATAGAGACCATCTTCATATTGAACCTTTCCTTTGGCTACAATATCCTGAACGTCTAAAATCTCAGGATTGCGCTCTTTTAACTCCTCTGCCAAGTCCAGCTTTTTCTCAAAAGCTAGACCATCTGGATTCTTCCGAATTTCTTGAATATGCAACATAAGTTCCTCTTTGCTTTTTTCTTTATATTATATCATGTTTGAGCGCTACGATGTTATTGAAAATTATTTTGTTATAATAAAATGCAAGGAGGGAAAACAATGGAACATCTAGGACAGGTTTTTAGATTTTTTCGCGAGGCTAGGCACATCTCTTTATCTGAGGCGACTGGCGGAGAATTTTCAAAATCTATGCTCTCTCGCTTTGAAAATGGGCAGAGCGAACTTTCGGCACAGAAACTTTTTAGCGCTCTCAGCGCCATTCACACGGAAACGGAAGAATTTACCGTTGCAGCCGGCATCCAGGATCATCATTCTCACAAGGAACTCTTAAGCCAAATCCAAGACCTGTTGCAAGCCAATCAGCTCGACCTCTTAGAAGAACTTTATCTGGAAAAAGAAAAAATCACTCAAAAAAGCAAGCGCGCTAGCGATTGGGTTGAGCGCCTGATTGTAAAGGCCTATCTCTGTGCCCTCAAAGAGTCTGAGAAGGCTAGCCCAGGCGAGCTGGATTTCCTGCATGATTACCTCTTTTCAGTTGATATTTGGGGGCGCTACGAGCTCAATCTCTTCTCTGTCTGCACTCCAGTTTTATCCCTAGACTTGTTTTCCCAATACACCAAAGAAATCCTCTCAAGAAAGGATTTTGCCGCCTTGTTTGCCAACAACCGCAACACCCTGCACACTACTTTTCTTAATGGATATTTGCTGGCCATCAGTCAGGAAAATATCACCCAGGCAGACTATTTCCAACAAGTCATTGAGCGACACTTTTATGAAGAAAATGAGACTTACTTCCGAATTGTCTATCTCTTTGCTCAGGGAGAGTTAGCTTGTTTGAAAGGGCAAACAGAAGAGGGGCTTTCGCAAATGAAGAAAGCTGTCGATATTTTCCGAATCTTGAACTGTCAGCATAGCGCTGACTACTATCAAGAAGCCCTTGATACTGCTTTTCAAAAATATAGCAAATAATGCAAATCTCCACTTTTAAGCTCAGCGATGTCGAGTTGAAAAGTGGTTTTTTTATGCAAAATATACTCCAACTTACTCATCTTAACAATTGCACCCAAGAATCGTTGAATATATGCAATATTTCCTGCTGCTTAGGTTTTCTATTTTATACTAAAAGCAGAAAGAGCTCTCGCAAGTCACTTTCAGAATTTTACCACTTACTTATGAGACCTAACCAGTTGCCGAAAAGCCCTTGTTTTTGGCTTTAAACGGTCTATAATGGTCATCAGAAAGAGAAAAACAAAAGCCAGATTACAGATGCACCCAATCAGCTTTTAGACAATCTTGCAGTTTAGAAAAGGAGTCTACGATGAAATTATTCTTTAAAAATGGGGTCTATGCCTCACTCAGCCTTTCCCGAATCTTCAACACCTTGGGAGCTTCTATTTTCAATATTGTTTTTGTGGTATTTGCTTCCAGCATGCCCAATCCCAAATTTGCTATTGCCGTGGCTAATTTTATCGTTCTAGTTCCGACATTCTTTACTATCTTTGCTGGTATCAAAGCTGACAAGACCGTCCATAAAGCTCGTTGGCTGATTCATTTTGGTTATCTTCAAGCCCTGCTCTTTATCCTTGTTGCCTTCATGACTCGCTCCAGCTCTTATCTAGCCTTTTCAGCCGTCTGCTTGATGAATATTCTTTCAGATATTATCAGCGACTATCGGAGCGGTCTCCAAATGCCGATTTTAAAAAAGAATGTTCCAGAGAAAGACCTTATGGAAGCCTTCTCTTTTACCCAGCTTATCAGCTTTCTCTGCAGCCTGGCCGGACAAGTTTTGGGAGTTTGGCTCTTAACCGTCAGCCAGCAAGACTTTTTCCTAGTGGCTTTGGTCAATGCTTTAACCTTTCTCCTATCCTCCACCATACTCTACCTGGTCCGCCGCAGATTGACCCATGACCCAGTGGCAATTTCTGAGAAAAAAGCTCCTCTGAAAGAAGAATTGAAGAAAATGTACACATCGTCCAAGCTCATTTTTGAGCAGGAAGGCTCTAACAATTTTCTCAAACTGCTGGCTCAAATCCTGATCGTCAACGCTATGGCAGGTTCTCTTATAGCTCTTTACAACCTCTACTTGCTGGACAATCCCATCTTCCAGCTGTCCTTTAGTCAGTCTCTCTTGGTTCTTCAAACAGCTCTTGTCCTAGCCATGGTCGCAGCCAGCCTGACGCCCAACGATTACTTTAGCCGCCTCTCTCTAAATCAACTAACCCTCTGGGCTGCTCTCACAATGATTCTGCTTGCTATCAGCAATTTCTTACATCTGCCTGTTTTCGTCGGCATTGCTTTTGGTTTTTTACTAGCTTATATCTCTGGCAAGATCAATCCCAAAATCAACACCCTCTTACTGAGCAAATTACCTTCTAATGTTCTCGCTCAGACTTCCAGCTTTCTGAGTCTGCTCTTTTCTTTCTCTGTTCCCTTTGGTACCATGGTCTTTAGCAGCCTAGCCCTCTGGAATATGAACGCTAGCTGGCTCATCTTCAGCATTATCGGTGTGATTGCTCTGCTCCTATCTATCGAAAAAAAGAAAGATGTTAAAGAAAGATGATAGATCAATTTTGTTTTTATATTTGTTCTCCTAAAAGACAGCAAAAACGATAACTTCCAAACAAGAAGTTATCGTTTTTGTGTATTAGAAAGCTAAAGATTAAGTTTCATTTAGCCTATTCTATTGCTATTAGTTCCAGCCGAAGCGTCTGCCTCTACCATTGCGGTCAAAGTACATCCAACTTCCATCTTCCAGCTGAATCCATTTATTGCGCGCCATTTCTCCTGAATTGGCATCAAAGTAACGGTTAGCACCATTGACATAGACAATCTTACCTTTGACTTGCTTGCCATTTTGATCGAAGTAAAGGGTTTGTTGGCCAATCTGCTGCAAACCTGTCACTGCTTTACCAGCCTGATCGAAGTAGTACCATTCGTTCTTGGCACCTTCAACAAACTTGTTGGCTGCCATTTCTCCTGAGTTGGCATCGAAGTAACGGATTGATTTATCAGCCAGAGTTACTAGCTGTCCTTTGACTTGCTTACCATTTTGGTCGAAGTAAAGGGTTTGTTGACCAATCTTCTGAAGACCTGTCACTGCTTTACCAGCCTGATCAAAGTAATACCATTCGTTCTTGGCACCTTCTGCAAACTTGCCGACTGCCATTTCTCCTGAATTAGCATCGAAGTAACGGATAGATTTATCAGCCAGAGTTACTACTTTACCTTTGACTTGCTTGCCATCTTGGTCAAAGTAAAGTGTTTGTTGGCCAATCTTCTGAAGACCTGTCACTGCTTTACCAGCCTGATCAAAGTAATACCATTCGTTCTTGGCACCTTCCGCAAACTTGCCGACTGCCATTTCTCCTGAGTTGGCATCGAAGTAACGGATACTCTTGTCTGCAAGTGTCACGATTTTACCCTTGACTTGCTTGCCATCTTGGTCAAAGTAAAGTGTTTGCTGGCCAAGTTTTTGAAGACCTGTTACTGCAACACCATCTGCTCCGAAATAGTACCAGTCACTTGGATTATCACCTTGGGCAAAGCGGTTAGCAGCAGCATTACCTGAATCCTTATCAAAGTAACGAAGTTTACCATCTTTGGCACGCGCAATCTTGCCTTTGACTTGGTAGCCGTTTTGGTCGAAGAATTGCTGATTGCCGCCCATAGTTACCAGACCTCTAGCCATGACACCCTTGGCATCAAAGTAACGCCAGTTTTGACCATCAGTAGTGTAGTAACGGTTGAGAACTTGGGCGCCAGTCTTATCGTAGTAGTACTGATTGCCGTTTTCATCTTCACGGAGAGAATCACGCAGCTGAATACCATTTTTGAGGAAATAAACTTGCTTGCCATCAATTTCATGAGCACCCGTTGCTAAATAACCTCGTTTATCGAAGTAATACCAATTTCCATTTTCATCTTGGATAAAGGAATTTCTAGCTTGATAGCCACTAGTTGAATAGTACTTGAATCCAGTAGTATCTTTGACAAATCCTGTGTAAGCATTCTTATTAACTAATTGCTTAGGCAGTACCATCTCACCATTCTTGTTGTTGAGATATTCGTTGCTAGCCCAGTCCTTAAGAACATAGTAAGCTCCGCGTCCTAAGATATTGGTACCGTTGAAGTGTTTAGCAGACCACTTGGTAATCTTCTCATCAGTCGTCATCTTTTGACCGTTGGAAATCTGTACTCGTTCAAAGATTTCTGGATATTTAGCTTTGAGTTCATCCAAGAAGGCTCCACCATACTTGCCTTGATAGTCTGTACCATTCGTTTTAGTATTGGCAACGTAAAGATTTTCCTTGATTTCTGCGCCTTCACGGTAGGTTCCGTAGTTGTTGACACGAGTTGCTGTTACCACTTCCTTGCCTGGCAGGTTGTAGATTTGGTCTGGCACCCAGTCCGCAATGGCTTGGATATTGACACTGTGAAGAGCACGGAGAGCATTGAGCAGGTCATCTAAAGAACCATATTTATTGTTCTTGCTCATAGCCATATCATAGCGGTCTTCAAAGGCATAACCATTCTGGATGATAGAATCTAGGAAAGTACCGTCTTGGCTAGATACGTACTGCGGTGGCAGCTCAAATGAAGTCACTCCCCATTCCTTGAAGAGGTTGACATTTTTAGCAATGACTTTATTGGTATACTGGTCATCGCGAGTTGCAAAGTCTTGGAAGTTAGAGAAGCCTTCGTAAATCAGCTGAGAATCCAGAGCAGGGCTAGATTCGTAAACCTGACCGCTGGCATTTTTCTTCTTGCTAGCTGTTACGCGCGCATCCTGATTCTCTTTAGCACCAACTGGTACCCAAACAGCTAGATAACCAGAAACTTGGATATTGCTGTAGCCTGCGATATCGTTCATATCAAAGGTCAAAATACCATTAGCATCAGTCTTCTTCCAGAGAGATTGCGGCACTTCTTCGTCAGTTAAATAGCGGGAAATGCCATCTTTGGTCGTCAAGAGCACAGGACGGTAGTATTGATTCTTATGGGCTGCTCCCATATTGACTTGCAGTTTATCCCATTCGTTAAGTTTCAGATTCGGATTATTAGAAGCAATAACTGCCATCCCTTGGGTGCGAGTTTCTGCTGTTCCTTCATCTGTTGCTTCGTTAGCACCAGTACCGTAACGAACAGAAGTCAAAATTCCATTGTAAGACCATTTATCAGCCTCACGAGGTACACCCATATAGGTGACTTTCATGTCCTGACCACCAGCTACATACTTAATCCGAGCCCGCAACAGGGCATCGATAGCATCGTGGTAAGGAGATTTTTTCTCCATATATTGACCGTCATCTGTGTAGAGATCACCATAGTAGACCCGAGTGATGGAGTCTTTGTTGGAGAGCATGAGAGCATGAGCAGTTGGGATATTGAACTGCGTATACTTCTTGTCGGCCTTGCGCATATCTTCGTTGTAGATCTTGAAGGCTTGCTTGAGCTCATCCATGGTAAAGGTCAAACCATCCGTGTTTGGATTGATATTTTCCCGGATGATGTCGGCAATAACGGTTTGTACTTCACTGTCATGAGCCCGGACAAAGATATAGTTGGCCATCCGCTCGCCATTTTTCTTTTCAGAAGAACGGTCATTCAGACTATTCGTAATCGTTGGCTCTACACCGCTACGGATAGAAAGCTTACGCATGAACGAATAAAGCAAGGACAGACGAAGCTTGTTATCAATCGGTAATTGAGCACCCTTGGTGTCTTTGTTGTAGTCAGGGTCGTTGTCAGACCAAGCTTCTAAGATAGACAGATGCTTAATAGCCTGCTCTTCACTTTCTCCAACCTTGTAGCGAGACTTGAAGTAGTCAGAAGCAATTTGGAGCAAGTCCGCATTGACATTGTCCACCGCATCGACACGGACTCCGTCAAAGTTAGCAGTCGGATCATTAGCTACGATGCTGCCGAAATTCATCATAAAGTGCAGCCAATTGAGTTGCTCAGCCTGAACAGCTGGATTAGAGTTGTCAAAGTCGTTGGCTAGCAGGAACTCATAACCACCGTTTGACTTGTCAATGAAGTACTTAGGTGTACCAGTTTGGCTGGTAGGTGTGCGGTTGAGGATGCGGTACTTAGAATTAGCATGAGAAGTCTTATCACTATTGGTATAAAGCAGAGCTCCGCCTTGCAAGTGGTCCTTATTAGTACCAGTTGTTTCAGACTCTGTCTTGATATTCCAGTTTGGCTGAGTTTTGACAAATGCGCCCATCAGTGTTCTCAGCCATTTAGTATCGCCTTCTTTACCAATTCTTTCTTCAATTTTGCGCTGAACCTGCTGAGAAGCACCTGTCAGGATAGCTTGTTCCACTTTGTTTTCAAAAGCTCCTGCTCCCAAACCTTGCTGGTTCATATAGTTGAGATAGCTAACCTGCGTTTGCTTATCAGGCCACCAAGCCATTAAAAGTGGACGCAAGTCAGTCTCTGTAGACGGAGTCCATGTTTTTCCATCCTTGAGGATAGCTTTTGGACGATACCAAGTATCCGCTGTCAGGTAGCCGTCAACTGTTTCAATATCCTTTTCCGTAGTGCCATGGAAGGCATTCATTCTGCTAAATTCATTGTTGAGGCTGCTAGTACCTTGCTGGAATTGATACTCAGCTGAATCAACCAAGGCTCCGGTCTCTGCATCGAAATAAAGAACTTTTCCATTAAGCTCAACTGCAAAATTCTTTTTAACTGTACCGTCGTCCTGAACATAGTATTTCTTGCCATCAATGGTCTTGATGTGAGCTAGCACATCATCATCATGCTCAGTATTAACAGGCGCCGCTTGAGCTTGAGCAGCACGCATTCTTTCAGCTATCGCTCCCTGTCTTTGAACCGGTTCTGGCAAGCGATCTTTCTTTGCAACCTTTGGATTTGCAACAATTTTGTCTGTAACAGTCTTTTTTGCTTGTTTGTCAGCAGCCTGCTTTTGAACAGTTGCTGGACTTGCTTGTCTATCCTGAGCAATTGCTTCCGTTTTAGCTGCTTCTGATGTTGCGTTAGCTGCTTTTGCTTCTTCAGCAACGGCTGCCTTTTCTGTAGCTGCTGCTTCTACCTGCTTTGCTGGTTCTTGAGCATCGGTTTTAGCTACTGCCTCTGTAGTTGCTGCAGCTGCTTCAGCTGTCTTTTCAATGCTTGCTGGACTTGCTGCGGTAGCTCTGTAAGTTGCTTGGTCCGCAGAAGCTGTTTTTTCTGCTTCTAGTTTAGAAGGTGTAGTCGCTTGGGCTTCAATCGCCTGCTCTGAACTACTGCTCTGAACGGGCGTCTGATCTTTAACGGCCGCTTGTTCAGCATCATCCGCATGGACAATGCCTGCTTCAAGACCAAGTACTTTTGGTGCTACGAGGAGCGATAAAGCAGTCACGCCAATAGCTACCCAGTTCTTCTTAACTTTATGCATTTTATAATGAATTTTTTTCTCCATCATAAAACCTCCTTTTGAAATTAATATAAAGTTTTACCCTTATTTTAGTACATTTTTAGAAATGAGTCTATTTTATTTGCACATCTGCAACTGGGAAAGGCAAATTCTTTCAAACTGAGCTTTGAGCTTTTGGGCAACACCGAAGGAATCTAAAAATTCCAAAAAAGCTAGGCATTGCTCAATATCACTCAGAGCATGGTTATTCCCAACCTTATAGGAATAAAGAGCCCTATGATACTTAATCAGCATCCGATCATAGAGATCTGTCTCAGGGATTTTTGAATGGTCAAGATAATTTAGGAATCTCATAGCAACCAGCAAATGATTTCCCTCTATGCAGACGCTGATAACATTAAGCAGCATCTTGATAATACGCCGGCGATTCTCTGGTAGGTCATTATAAAACTGGGTACGATTAATCATCTCACTAGCAAAGGTTTCCAGTGTTTCCAAGGTCAAGAGATCCACACTATTAGTAAAGAGCCAAAGCTCGTAGCGTCCCCACTCCTCAACAGAAAAGAGATAATCGGTCAGAAATTCTATATCCTTCTTGCTAATCTGAAAATCTGGACTGCAGGAAGACAGGACCGCCCTGACAACAATTGTATTGAGCCTGTAATTCTTCTTCTCAGGGAATTTTTCAGCCAAAGCTTCCGAGCCAGCCAAAATATTTTGGAGCTTGACGACATTGTTTTCCTGATAAGCATCAGCTACTTTTTTTGAGAAGAGCGCATCATCCGCCTCAATGTAGTTATGATAAACATACTGAAACTCGTCTAGAGAAACGGCCATATTCTTCAAGCAGCAATAGAAAGAATCAAGCGTGATACCACTGACTCCCCGCTCAAAACGGGACAATTGCGCCACTGAAATATCTCCAGCCGCCGCTTCTTTAAGAGACATGTTTTTTGATTCTCTAATGACTTTGAAAATTTTTCCAAATGTTTTCAACATACCGAACCCCCGGTTTCATATATGCAATAAAATATTTTACTAAATTTAATATACTAGTAATATATTTCTATTTTGTTACAAAAAAACTACTTTGTATTTCTAAATGATACAAATAGATTAACTTGAATAATAAAATAACTCAATATAGTGATTTTTTCTGAAAATTTTATGGTTTTCAAGAAAATGCTAATTTTATAAGAAAGTCAGGAGGGTTCAACCTGACAACTTGAAAACACTGGCTTTTTTAAATCTAGCCTCCTTACTTATACAAAAATAAACTTGGATAATCTAAGGTTTATAGATGACTGAAATAAAACTGTAACAAAATCTAAACGAATATTTTTTAGACATGAATGAAAAGAAGTAAAATGAATCTGCCTAATGAACTAAAATAGATTTGACTAAAAAAAGAGGGAATAGAATCATAAAATTCCCCCTCTTCTATTCCCTTCCGTATCAATCAGGCCAATCAACCATGTGGTCATACCCTTCGTCTATGGAATAGCCTATACTACCACGATAAGAGTATTCTATCAATGATACTGACCCTTCAGTCAAGTCTTGGTCACTGTCGTTCTTGTTTAACTGGACTAACTTTCCGTCCTTAATTTTAGCAAAAAATTGCTTTTTGCTAGTAACATTATCCTTGTCTGTCTCCTCTATCTCAAAGACATAGTTTCCTGTCTGAAAGAGGGAATAGTCCATATCATGTAAGAATTTTTCTCCTGAATCTGAAGCAAAGAGTCTTTGCTTCAGATTCAGCTCAATTCTAATACTGATCCAAACATCTTCTTTTTGTAGCAATTTCTCATCAGTAAGATCAAAGATAGAATTTAACTTGAAATCTTTTTCCTCAAAGCTCTTGGGTTTTGAGCGCTTAGGATTAGTTATGTACTCTACAGAAACCTCTGTATTCCCATAATGAGGAATGATATTAACACTCTCATCTATATTATCTAGACTTTTTTCTACATTTTCTTTCGTTTTGATTAGATTTTCTTGACTATTTTCCTTTTGGAGAATAACTCGCAGGATGGGAGAAGGTGTTGTTTTCGGATCAATAAACGCAGCTTCTTCAATGCCTCCCGCCTTATTGACTCGAACTTCTTCATAAAAAGAATGCTTGCCAATAGTTACTTTAAATTTCCCAATTGGGTATATATCATTAAAGTCTGGATTATTCGAATCTTCTTCCCCGTATCTACTTGGTACAGTCTCTACCTTAGCATCCATATCCCGCTTTTTGTACTCCTGCTCCAAGCTGCTGAGAACTCGGCTGGTTCGTGTTAGTTGAGGAATGATAGGCTGAAAAAAAGCTACAACCATGAGCAAAGTTAGCATGCCATTAACCACATGCCCTGCCCAGAGCAGTGCCTTCTTTCTTTGTCCTTTGAGTCCATACCGAGCGTAAAGATAGCTGAGGAAAGACAAAATCGAGCATAGTGGCACAACCCCTATCAACCAGCGATAAGGTTCTATGGTTCGCGTATCTTTCAAAGCAGAGATGAATGGAAATAGCTGAAGCAACAGAGTCAGAATTAAACTGATTGGAGCCAGATGAAGCGAGTCCTTGCTTGTCTTTATACTCTGAATCAGCGAACGAAAGCTCAAAATCAGATAAATAAACAGATAGATCAGAACAACAAACTTAAAAATCATACTAAACATCATAAAATGCATTAATATGCTTGTCTTGCCTGAACTCAGAAATTCTATAGTAGATAGCATTAGAACTATAACTGCATAGCCACCCAAAGGGGCTATTATTATAGACAGAATCCAATTAACAATATAAAAAATTGCAAATAAATCTTTAGAGGCTTTTAGTTTTTTCATTATATTTCCTACTTACTATATTATTCGTCTATCATTATAGCATAAACAATAAAAAAACTGAGATTTCTCCCAGCTTTTACATATGCCTCAAGCGCTCCACCCGCTCTGAGATAGGAGGGTGCGTATAGAAGAGTTTCTTCAGTCCGCCTTCTTTTTTGGGATCGCTGATATAGAGAGCTGCACTGGCATCATCAACATGATGTTCCATAGGCTCGCTGCGATCTAGCTTGAGCAGAGCATTAATCATCCCTTGCGGATTGCGGGTCAGCTCTACACTGGAAGCATCAGCCAGAAACTCCCGCTGACGAGAAATGGCCAACTGCACCAAGGTAGCTGCCAGAGGAGCTAAAACGATAGCAATCAGCGATACGATAAGGAGAATAATTCCCAAACCACTATCGTTATCTCGATCATTACTACTGCGCCGTCCGCCACCAAACCACATCATACGGCCAGCTAGGCTAGACAACATGGTAATAGCACTGGCCAAAGCCACAGCAATCGTTGAAATTCGAATATCATAATTGCGAATATGACTGACTTCATGGCCAATCACTCCCTCAAGCTCCTCACGATTCATGATTTGCAAGATACCTGTCGTTGCTGCGACAGCTGCATTTTCTGGCTTAGAACCAGTCGCAAAAGCATTGGGAGAGGGATCCTCTACGATAAAGACACGTGGCATAGGAATCTGAGCGACCATGGCCATATCTTGAACAATATGGTAGAGCTCAGGCGCTTCCTGCTCAGAGACCTCACGAGCTCCATTCATCGCCATGACCACTTCTGTAGACTGAAAAATCATTACTCCGGCATAAATCGCTCCAATAATCAAGGCTAGCAAGACACCACCTACAGCAGACCGCAGCCAGAGATAGCCAATAGCTGCTCCAACAAGAGCCAAGAGACCGAAAAAAGCGATAAGGAGGAGCCAAGTCCTCCTTTTATTGCTGGCAATTTGATCAAATAACATCTTAGTCACCTAGTCCAGTGCTGCCAAAGTCAACTTTTGGCACAGCCTTTTCTTCTTCTGGTGTCTTGAGGAAGTCTGCAGCTTTAAAGCCAAACAAACCTGCAACAATATTGCTTGGGAATGTTTCCAACTTCACATTGTAGTTGCTAGTTACTGAATTATAAAGCTGACGAGAATAAGCAATTTTATTTTCAGTATTGGTCAGCTCTTCCTGCAACTTCAAGTAGTTGGTGTTAGCTTTCAGATCTGGATAGCTTTCAGCTACTGCAAAGATTCCAGAAATCTGACGAGAAAGGGCGTCGCTGGCTTGCATGGCTTCGGCTGGTGAAGCAGCTGAAGCTACCTGGTTGCGCAGTTGTGTTACCTTTTCCAAGGTTGCCTGCTCGTACTTGCCATAGCCTTTGACCGTTTCCAAGAGGTTAGGAATCAGGTCATTACGGCGTTTGAGCTGCACATCGATCTGACTCCAAGCTTCTTGAGTCTGCATACGGCTTTTAACCAAGGTATTGTACGCACCAACAACGAAGAATGCTAAAACCGCGACAATAATAAGAACAATAATAAAAGTCATGATATACTCCTCCAATTTTGATTAGACTTATTATATCAAAAAATAGAGGAACTGTCTTTATTCTTGACATGGATTTAGAAAAGATGTACGATAAAGGAAAGAATAAACCGACTGTCGGTCGAATAAAATTTTACTACTAAAAAGGATGCAAGCATGGCTAATAAAAAAGACTTTATCTTAGATACCGCTCAGGAGCTTTTTATGGAGCAAGGCTTTGACCAGACCTCTATCTCCCAGATTTTAGAAGCGACTCAAATCGCCCGCGGTACTCTCTACTATTACTTTTCTTCTAAGGAAGAGATAATGGATGCCATCATTGAGCGAACTATCGAACAAGCATTTACGGCTTCCCAAGCCTTGGCTGATAATCGTGAACTGACTATCATAGAGCGCTTGGCTGGCAGCATAGCTGCACTGAATCTCAATCACCAAGAGGGAGAGGAAGTGCTACTGCATCTCAATCAGCCACAAAATGCGCTCCTGCACGAAAAGACCAATCAAATTCTTCTTGAACGAGCACCCCAGATTCTACTTCCCATCATCCAAGACGGCATCACCGCTGGAGATATGAGGACTGACTATCCCTACGAAAGCTTGGAAATGATTCTTACTTATTCGCTTCAAGTTTTTGGCAGCAGCTTTCAAGCTCTCCCCCTAGAAAAACAGCAAAAAAAACTGCAAGCTTTTCTCTATCTTTTAGAAACTCTTTTTCACAGCCGGCAAGGCTACTTCAATCCCTTTCTATCTTTGATTCAGACACAAAGCAGCTAGAAAGCTAAGCACTAGATTTACTATTTACACTTACTTGACATTGCAAGCATAAGGAGGCAACTATGAAACAATCAGGTTTTAGACTCTTTTTATTGATTTGGATAGGAAGCCTCATCTCGGAAATCGGCTCTGGTATGACTTCTTTCGCTTTAGGAGTTTATATCTTCCAGCTGACCGGTTTGGTTTCTGTTTCTTCTTTTGTTACCCTTTGTGCTTTTCTGCCTGGTCTTTTGGTTACTCCTCTAGCTGGAATTCTGGCCGATCGCTATGACCGAAGATTGCTGATGGCTCTGGGAGATGGCTTGTCAGGCTTAGGAGTTCTCTGGATTTACTTTAGTCTGAAGAATCCTGCTTTGATTTTTATCTGTATCGGAGCTGCCATTAGTTCGCTCTTTTCAGCCTTGGTCAATCCGGCCTTTCGAGCTACGATTTCCGACTTGCTGCCGGAGGATCAGTTATCAAAAGCAACTGGTTTGTCCCAGATTAATGGCATTGCTCGCTATCTGATTTCACCAGCCTTGGCTGGAATGATTTTGGCGAGTGGACATATCAGCACGATTCTGTTGCTGGATTTTTCAACTATTTTCGTGACGGTAGCCTGCACCTTGCTCGCTCGTAGGGCCATTGATTCGCAAGTTTATAGCAGTGATAGTCGTTTCTGGGCTGATTTCCTTAAAGGTTTTCAAATCGTCTATGGAAAAAAAGGCATCTGGATTTTAGTCCTAGCTGGAACAGGCTTTTCCTTCTTTCTGGGAACTGTCCAAATCCTGCTTTCTCCCTTAGTGCTGGCTTTCGCAGATGCCAAAACAGCCGGCTTGGTCATGACCATCTCCAGCAGTGGCATGCTGATAGGAGGCTTGGTTCTGGGGATATTTGCTATCAAAAAACACTTCCATCGTATGCTCTGCCTCTCTCTATTTCTACTGGGACTCTTCATGGTGGGGCTGGGAATGAAGGAAAACTTCATCTGGATTTGCAGCTTTGGCTTTCTCCTCTTTGCTGCCCTGCCTTTTGCCAATACGACCATTGACTATCTGGTCCGCATCAATATTAACAAAGCCGACCAAGGCAAGGTCTGGGGGACCATCGGGATTATTTCTCAGCTGGGCTATGTGCTAGCTTATGCCGGCATGGGTTGGGTCGCAGATACCTTTTTCAAACCCTCACTGACTTACTTTGGCTGGCTGGCAAATTCTGTTGGAAAAATCATCGGTGTTGGCGGAGGCAGAGGCTACGGTCTGCTCTTTATCCTATCCGGTATCTCTATCAGCATCGGTGCTTACCTGCTCTCCCGAGCACGTTCAGTAAAGGAGCTGGAATATGTTTCAACGCTTGATAAAAAATGATTTAAAAGAAAACAAAGTCAGCATGCTAGTCATTGGACTTTTCCTGCTTCTGACTCTGACTCTGAGCTTTGCAGCCACGCGCCTGACCGTCAGTCTGACTAGCTCAATTGAGCGCTTTGTGGAAACAGCTAAAAGTCCTCACCTGCTACAGATGCACAGCGGAAGCGTCGACCGAGAACGCCTGCAAAACTTCGTCCAACAGCATCCAGAAATTGCCTCTTGGCAGCTGACAGACTTTGTCAATGTGGAAGGATCAGCCATCCGCATCAATGAGAAAAACTCACTTCAGGACAGCTCCCAGGATAATGGCTTTTCCAGTCAGAACCAAAACTTTGACTTTCTGCTGGATCAGAATAACCAGCCTGCCCAGCCTCAGCCAGGGCAAGTTTATATCCCCCTTTATTATTACAATAGCGGAAAAATCAAAATCGGCGACCAAATAAGAGTCGGCAAGCTCCAGCTGACTGTTAAGGGCTTTATCCGAGATGCCCAGATGAATGCCGGTCTAGTCTCCTCCAAACGCTTCCTCATCTCACAGACTGATTTGCAGATTCTGAAAACAGAAGCATTTGCATCTAATGAGAATTTGATCGCCTTTCGAGTGCATAAGCTTAGCCAGATTTCTACTATCGAGCAAGCCTATAAAAATGCGGAGCTTGAGTCCAACGGGCCGCCTATGATTACCTATCCGACTATCAAGATGATTAACGGCTTCAATGATGCTCTAGTCATCCTAGTCATGGGGCTACTGGTTATGGCCATCATTGGCATCACCTTTCTCTGCATGCGCTTTGCCCTATTGACCAAGATTCAAGAAGACCTGCAGCAGATTGCCGTTATGAAGGTAATGGGGTTACCCCAAAGCTTTATCAGCAAGGTCTATCTGACCAAGTATTATTTCTGCCTAGCTCTAGCAACCATCGCTGGATGGGGACTGTCCTTTCTTCTGAGTAGTCCTTTTAAAAAGCAGATGGCACTATCTATGGGGCAAAGTCCGACGCCCTTCTATAGCTATCTTTTGGAAGCGCTAGTGGCTCTATTGCTCTGTCTCTTAGTCTTCTGGCTGACTGCCCGACCTCTAAGCTCCTTTAAGAAAATGACGCCTGGCCAAGCTTTAAGATTAGCTTCTTCCAACAGTCTGACCGAGACTCGTTCTACTCCGAAGATGGGTTTACCGTCTATCCCCTTCTTAGACAGACTCTATTTCGCCCTGAAAACGATTCTGAATCATAAAAAACTCTATTTGACTATCTTGCTCATTGTCAGTCTGATTAGCCTGCTTATCCTGCTGCCAGCCAGTCTCTACAGCACTGTGATGGACAAGAACTTCATCCAGTATCTAGGAGCTGGTCAGGCAGATGTGTTGATTGATATTTCTCAGACTGAAGATATTGATACCAAGGCTGCCCAGCTTATGAAAGAACTGCGGGCAGACAAGGATATCGCAGAGATCAATCAGTACCAGAGCCAGAATTTCTCCTATCAAGACCAGCAAGGTCAGACCCAACAGTTGCGGGTAACTCTGGGAAACCATGCAGGATTTCCAGTCAAATACAGCCAAGGCCGCTCTCCTAAAAACGAGCATGAAATTGCCCTCTCCAAGCTTAAGGCAGAAGAGCTCAAGCTAAAAGTAGGGGACAGCTTGACCTTGACGGTAGACGATCAAGCCAGAAAACTAAAAGTAGTCGGTATCTACTCAGACCTGACCTACGGAGGCAAGACCGCCAAGGCTGCCTTTGTGACAAAGCAAGCGCAAACGCTCAATAGCCTGACGACCATCCGCCTTAAAGATGCTAGCAACAAAGCTCAAAAAATCAACGAATGGAAAAAACGCTATTCCAATTATAAATTAACCGACGTAGAAGACTTTTTCCATCAGACTTTTGATGATACTCTGGCCATGCTCCGCCTGATTCAGAGCAGCGTTTTCTGGACAGGACTTGGCATTGTCTTCATCCTTATGACTCTCTTTGTCTATATGATTTTCGCCAAGGACCAAGCTGACTTGGCACTTTATCGGATGCTGGGATTTGGCAGTGAACGACTCAGGAGCCACTACCTGCTCGCTGTCTGCTTCATCTTGATGCTAGCTCTGGCAATAGCCGACCTGCTGCTCCTTAGTATGGGGCAAGAAGTCTGCAGTCTGCTGCTCAGCAGCTTCGGTATCAGCAAACTCCAGCTCATCATTAATAAGTCCCTTACTTTTCTATGGACACCGCTGGCTCTGCTTCTTAGCGGACTCACAGCAGCACACATCAGTCTCCGAGCGCTGAACCAGCTGGAAATTGGACACTATCTCAAGGAACATTGACCTTAAGCAGATAGCTTTCGAGCGCTTAGCATTTATTTTACATCCGAGGAGAAGCCTATGTTATTAGAAGCACATAACCTCAGCAAAAGCTATCAGGGAAATCAGGAGCCCATTCTCCGTGATTTGTCGCTAGAGATTGAAAGCGGCCAATTCATCGCCATCATGGGGCCTTCTGGCTGCGGGAAATCCACTCTTCTCAATCTTCTATCCACCATTGACAGACCTGACCAAGGACAGATTCTTTACCAGGGACAGGACCTGCTAGCTATGAAAGACAAGGACTTAGACCGCCTTCGCAGAGAGGCTTTCGGCTTTGTCTTCCAGCAGGCAACCTTCCTGAAAAATCTCAATATCCTAGACAATATCTGCCTACCAAGTATCATTGGTAAGAAAGGCAGTGAGCGAAAGGCAGCCTATGAGCGAGCCAAGGAGTTAATGGTTCTGACTGGCATTAAGGACATTGCTTACCGCTCTATCCATCAGGTATCGGGCGGCCAGCTCCAGCGAGCCGGCATCTGTCGGGCTCTCATGAACCAGCCTCGAATCATTTTTGCTGACGAGCCGACAGGAGCGCTCAACTCTCAGGCTGGCCGTCAAGCTATGGAGCTCATGCAGCACTTCCACCAGCAGGGCGCAAGTATTCTCCTGGTGACGCATGATGCCAGCGTGGCTACCTATGCAGACAAGGTCCTGCTCATTTTAGATGGCAAGATAAAAAAAGAAATTCAGTTTAATCCCACTGCTAATCAGGATGAGCGGCGCCAGCTGCTCTTGGCAGAGCTCAATCAGATTGGCATATAAGAAAAGAGGCCCTTCGGCAGAATGCTGGGGTCTCCTTTTTATGATATAATAAGATGAATACTGACAAACAAGGATGAAACTATGACACCACAAGAATTTTACCAGCTATTAAGCCAGCAGGGAATCGAGCTGACCGACCGCCAGAAAGACCAGTTTGAGCGTTATTTTGAACTCTTGGTCGAATGGAATGAAAAAATTAATCTGACAGCTATCACCGAGAAAAATGAAGTCTATCTCAAGCATTTCTATGATTCAATAGCGCCCGTTTTGCAAGGCCTGATTGGTAATCAAGAGCTTAAGCTGCTGGATATCGGAGCCGGGGCCGGCTTTCCCAGCCTCCCTATGAAAATCATCTGTCCTCAGCTGGATGTGACTATCATTGACTCACTCAATAAACGAATCAACTTCCTCAAACTGCTGGCAGAAGAGATCGGGCTGGACAAGGTTCACTTCTACCACGGTCGCGCAGAAGACTTTGCTCAGGACAAGGCCTTTCGAGCCCAATTTGACCTCGTCACTGCCCGTGCAGTTGCTCGGATGCAAGTTCTGTCTGAACTGACCATTCCCTATCTGAAAGTTGGCGGGAAGCTTTTGGCGCTCAAGGCTTCTAATGCTCCGGAGGAACTGGACGAAGCAAAAAATGCCCTCAACTTACTCTTTAGCAAGGTCCAAGACAACCTCAGCTATGCCTTACCAAACGGCGACCCCCGCTTTATCACAGTGGTGGAAAAGAAGAAAGAAACTCCCAATAAATACCCCCGCAAAGCCGGCATGCCAAATAAAAGACCGTTATAAAAAGAAAAAATCAGGCTAGGATTGCCTGATTTTTTATGTTGTTGACTAGAAGTTCAATGTACTACAAGACTACGGCAAATATAAAAAGTCGCTTACTTACTGTCCTGTTCCTCCAGTTTTAAAACACTGATAAATTCTTCATAAGAATTGACCACATGATCTTGACCGTCTTTTGTGATACTGCCATAAACAGTTAAGTTATCAAATAGTTGCTTATCTTTCGGTATTAAAAGACTGAAAATGTCTGACATCAGTTTAGGATCTGTCTTATCCGTCAAAAGATATAATTGGCCTCCTTGCTTCGTCATCAAGTCATAAGCTTTAGGGTATTCCTCCTTTAGGCGCCAATCAGAAGATTGTTTAATAACTGAATTGGGAAAATAGAGAGAAGAATTAGTATTTGCCATGCTCTCAGAATAGTAATTTTTAAGGCTTGTATAGTTGACAAAAATACTAGTTCGCCCATCCCTACCTACATTCGCCCCTTTTGGAACATCTTCTATTTCTCCCGTTCTCAGATTAAACAAAACCTCACGACCACTTCCTCCTCCCACTTTTTCTAATTCTATAGTCCGATATTCTTCATTATCATAACTAAAGAAGGCTGTATAACTTGAAAATGGAACGTAACTATCATCATATTCCCGAATAGCCTCAAGCAAATCATACTCCTTACGGTCTAAATTATCCGTACTAGTATCATATACTTGAATTTTCCAGTACTCACCCCAAGTTAGATGTTTCAAATCAAAGTCAGAATCATGAAATCGATGAGTAAATTGATAACTTTCAGTGGCGATATATCGTTTCCCATATATAGCAATCTTGCCGCCGCCTAAATTTTTTTGTTTGATATTAGAATTAACAGGTTTCCAAGTGATAACTAGACCTTGTTTATCTGCAATAAATGCATAATCCTTAGGCTCAATTTCAAACGAAACCACTTTATATCGCTCTACAGTAAAATATCGATACGCATCGTAAGAGCCAACTAAAGACAAAACAACTACGAGCAATGCTATAAATTTCCATTTTTTCTTCATATTACTCCTTCCTCTTTCAGCATGTAAGTCTCAAAAAGTTACTAAAATAGCATCTAAATAGAAGATACTTTAGGAAACCGTACATTCATAAGAAACATGCTTACATCCTACCTCCACGGGTTATAAAAGCGGCCGTGATTGACTGCGAAGAGGACAAAGCAGAGCAATAGAAAGATGACTGCCAGTGTCAGCACCAGCATATCTCGTTTGCTTAGAGCCTGATAGGTATACCAGGTGCGTTTTTTATTTTTTCCGAAACGACGCAGCTCCATTGCTGTGGCAATGGTATTTATGCGCTCTAGTGAGCTGAAAATCAGCGGAATGATAATCTGCAGATTTCCCTTCACGCGCTGAGTCAGTTTGGCTTTCTTGGATAATTCCTGCCCACGCGCTTCCTGAGACATCCTGATTAGGAAGAATTCTTCCTGCAAATCTGGAATATAGCGGAGCGTCAGACTGACCGCGTAAGCAATTTTATAGGAAATACCAAGCTGATGTAGGCTGGAAGCAAACTGACTGGGATGGGTTGTCATGAGGAAAATTACTGCCAGAGGAATGGTCGAAATATACTTGAGCAGGAGATTAAAGAGGTAGAACAGCTCCTGAGCTGTTAGATTATAAGCTCCCCATCCGGTCCAGAGGAAATCTTTGGCTCCATAGATATCGACACCATACTCAGGGGCAAAAAGATAGACCATCACTAAGTTAAGAGCAGCAAAGGATGCCGCAAAGACTAAAACAAATGAAATGTCTCGGATGCGGATACGGGACAGCCGAAAGAGACAGAGGGACAGCAGGGCTAGCCCCAGCAAAAAGCGAGTATCATAGCTAATCATGGCTGCCACTGATACCAGAACGAAGAACAGCATCTTGCTGGCACCGGACAGACCATGAAGAAATGTCTCGCCTGCATGGTAGCCGATTAATTTTCGCTGATTAAGCATGCTTGTCCTCCTTTTTTTGCATATAAAACTCGGTCAAAGCCAGAGGGTCGGTACCAATCTTCTCAGCCAGAGCAAAGATTGACGTTTCCTTTAGATGAGCCGCCGCAATCAACTCTTGATCTGTCAGCACCTGCGCAGGTGCCTTATCGGCTAAAATCTGACCATCCACCACAACCACTGCCCGATCTGAGTAATCCAGCATCAGCTGCATATCGTGGGTAATCATGATAATCGTATGTCCCTGGTGATTGAGCTCGTCTAGAAAGTCCATCATCTCTGTATAATGGCGCTGGTCCTGACCAGCTGTCGGCTCATCCAAGAGGATAATCTCTGGATTCAGCACCAAGATAGATGCAATGGTCACCCGCTTCTTCTGGCCGAAAGACAGAGCCGAAATCGGCCAACTACGAAATTCATAGAGGCCACAGGTCTTGAGAGCCGCATGGACCCGCTCTTCGATTTCCGCTTCTGCCAGTCCGCGCAAACGCAAACCTAGAGCCACTTCATCAAAAATCATGGCTGCCGAAATCATCTGATTGGGATTCTGCAGGACATAGCCAATCCGCTCAGCTCGCTCCTTGATGGAGTCTCCTTTGATGTCCTGACCTTTCCACCTATAGCTCCCATCAGTCTCGATAAACTGACAGAGGGCCTTGGCCAGGGTTGACTTACCAGCTCCATTTTTACCAACGATAGCTATCCGCTCTCCCTTGAAAATCTTCAGGCTCATATCCTGCAAAATAGGCTTGCCGCCGCCCTGGTAAGCAAAGGAAACGTGCTCCAGTTCCAGTAAGGGCTCCTGAAACTCTTTGTCAGAGTCAGACCAGTCCCTGCCCTCAAAGGTCACATCTGCCAGCTGCAGCTGATCCAAGCGGGACAATCCTTCAGTCTTTCCCACATCAATACCCAGCTGTCGCAGGGTCGTAATGTAGAGCGGTTCGCGGATGCCATTTTCAGCTAGCAGCTGGGTTCTGAGCAGGTCATCCGGCTGTCCATTAAAGAGAATACGTCCGTCATTTATAAGCACTAGCCGGTCTACTGGACGATAGAGGACATCTTCCAAGCGGTGCTCGATAATCAGAGTCGTCGTTGCCGTCTCCCGATGAAGCTGGTCAATCAAATCAATGGTATCCTGACCTGACTTGGGATCCAGGTTGGCCAAGGGCTCGTCAAAGAGCAGAATGGGACTCTCGTCAATCAAAACTCCAGCCAGACTGACGCGCTGCTTTTGACCGCCTGATAAATCCTGGGGCCGATGCTGCAAAAACTCCGATAAATCCAGCTTCTCTGACCAGGTTTTGACTTTTTCGCGCATAAGCGACAACTCCATCACATCATTTTCCAGTGCAAAGGCCAGATCTTCTGCTACGCTAAGCCCGATAAACTGGCCATCCGTGTCCTGCAAGACCGTGCTGACAAGATTGGACTTATCATAAATGCTGGATTCAAAGGCTGGCTGCCCCTTAATCAAGAGCTGACCGCTGGCCTCTCCTTTATAAATATTGGGGATAATCCCATTGAGACACTGGCCCAGCGTTGATTTGCCAGAGCCAGACGGACCAACAATCAGAACCTTTTCCCCCTCGAAAATAGTCAGATTGATCTGCTTCAGGGTCGACTCAGACTGGGCCTGATATTGAAAGTTAAAGTCTTCAAATTGGATAATTGGTTTTTTCATCTTATTTCTCTATAATGCCAGAGCGATTTGAATCGCTAGATTGGCAATCTTATCTTTTTCGTCTAAGTCTGCACGATTGGCTAGGTTGCGCATATCCCAAGCTTCCTCAGACAAGTGATCGGCTGCATAAAAGAACTGGCAGACGGTTATCTCTCGAAAAGCTGCCAAGGCCGCTACAGCTGAGCATTCCATATCCACACAGATCGCTCCCTCGGCCTTTCTCTGGCGGAGTTTAGCTGGTGTCTCACGGTAAATGCCGTCTGTCGTCCAGACCTTGCCCTTGCTGTGGGAAATACCGCGCTCGTCCAGAAAAGCCGTCAGAAAATCTTTCAAGCCAAGATTGACTTCCTGCTCACGGCTAGCCGGCTGGTAGTGATAGCTAGTTCCCTCATCACGCAGGGCCTCCGTCGGGATAATGACAGACGTTTCCTTAATCTCCTCATCCAAGATACCGCAAGTACCGAAAAGCACCAGCTTCTTCATACCAAAAGCAATCAGGTCTTCCAGAATAGCCACACAGGCCGAAGCTCCAACAGGTGCATTGAAGAGAGCCAGTTCCCATCCATCCACGAAAACACGATAGATAGGAATTTCAATATTAGCCATGCTAGTCGTCGTAATCAGCTCATGTTCAAAATCCGCCAACATCCGCGCAAAAGTCTCTCTGGCAAAGCAGGAAACAGCCGTCTCCGGAAAACCTTCTATGGATTCATTCAAATCTTCTGGGTTAATGATGGCCTTTCGACTTTGGTCAAATTCTTCAAGTATCATAGGCTTGCTCTCTTACCCCTTTCTTCCTGATGAAACAGCCAGCAGAACTCTGCTGACTTCATCTTACCATTGTATCATAAAAAGGCGGTCTGCTGAACGCTGCCTGCATATTTTCTACATAGTAAAAGCCATAGGCAGACTCTATAGCTACAAATGAGGTGAGCACTTTGTCCAATGATTTTCCAACAAAAAAGACTGGGAATAACTCCCAATCTCATCTTACATAAGGGCTGTAGCAGCAGTAATCAAGCCAAATACAATACCCGGCATATTAGCCGCTGCCAAAGGAATGTCCCGCTTCTCTTTAAATAGACCATAAATGACCCAGAGAGTACAGTTTAGAGCAGCTACTGAAGGCTGGATAAAGTCACCCTTATTGCCAGCTAGATTATTCATAATCTGCGAGATATAGGAAACATACATCATAACAGACATAAAAGTGGCCGCCCAGCCCAAGATTAGCATGTGTTTTTCTTTCATTTCGTTCTGCTTTTTTCATAGGATTAGCCTCTATTCTATAGCTTCATTTGAAATTCTCAAGATATTTTCAATAATGTTATCAAAACGAAAAGAGTCACAAAATTGTGAGAAATGCTGACAGACCTAAAAAAGCCGCCTTTTGGCAGCTCTGTTAAGATTCAAAAAGTAAATTTTCCTAGCGCTAAAACTTCGGTTCTCCATCGGGAAGCTGATTCAAAATGGCTTCCAGTTCCAGTCGACTAAGTGGCTGAATCCGGATCTGGCTGGAATCCAGATAGCTACGGTGAGTGTCTGGAATTTTCTCCAAAAAAGCCTGCAAGTCCTTTGTTGTCAGATATTTATAGCCCTGGGGACTGCTAGCATCCTCTATCAGGATATGAAGATGCCATTCCATGTCTTGACTAGCACCGCTCTCAATCATCTCTTTAACCAAGTATCCCTTGGGCATGGGCTGAGTCGGAAGGACTGTATCCACTCCTTCTGCCAAGACATAAGAACCCAGGTATTTCCCATCCTGATCCTTATAATACTTCGGAGTAGAAAATTGACTCTGAACCTGCTGCATCTCGGCCATCTGCCTGCCAAACTCCTCCACAGGATCTTCTGCCTTGAATAGTTTCAGAAGCTTTTCCTGCGACATATACAAATCATGAGCATAACCTTCAAAAACATGCATAGGCGCAGCTGCAACTCTAGCATCGTTCAGGCCATAGAGAATATCCGCTTCAAAATCAATATTAAAAATCCCATCAGCAGTATAAGTGGTGCCGTATTCATCGACAATATCCTGCTTCATCTTCTGAGCCAAACGACTCATGAAGAGAATAGCCCCTTTCCAGTCGCCCACCGTTGATGGTGTCAAGACGCGGACCTGGTAGGTTTCTCGGTCTGGCAGATAATAAACTTCAAAACCTCGGCCTGCCCCTTCCCAGTAGACAGCCAGAAAAGTTCCGACCTGATCCAAGGATTGATAAGCCTTATCGCCCTTGAGGCCTACGACCTCAAGCCCTTCCACCAAGGAAACCAGAGATAAGGGTGTTTCGACCGCCTTATAGCTAAACAAGCCCTTTCGGTTCTGAATGTAAAAAGAAATACTCATACCATGCTCCTTTCTAACTACAAAAGCCTTTCAGAAAGCGAGAAAATGCAAAATCAAAACTCAATACAGGTACAAACTAGCTTTTCTCCAAGACTTTTAAGGATAAACTCCATTCTTAAAACGGACTCTGGTATTAGTATAACATTTTTGGAGGAAAAAGACGAAAAACCTGTATCCATGAAGAGACTTTCTGACTGAAAGCTTCATCAATACAGATTCTAAGAATATATTTGAACTTCGTAAAAAGGCAATGAATAAACTTCTAAGAAAGCAAAACTCATTCTGAGCACTTCTTACTTTTTATCCTGCTGTGTCAGCTCCTGATTGTAGGACAAGGCTAGCTTGATCCAGTAAGGCAGTTCCTTTTGTCCTTCGCCATCTAAATCAATATAGCCATGATAAAGCCTACCCTTCATCACTGTGACACTGGCACCATTTTTAGGCAGGACCTGCTTTTCCAGTTCCTTACCGATGCGTACCATGACAAGCTCTTGACTTCTCGAACTCACAGTAACGGTCATCTTACCTCGAACCATAAAAGCCAAGCCACCAAACATCTTCTTCTCTTCTAGCTCTTCTTCAAAAACATGAGGAGGAAGATCAGTAGCTAAAATGGCACGGACTTGCTGGGCTAAGGATTCACTATAAGCCATCCTCCTACCTCATTTCATCACATCCCAGCCGATACCAAAACGGTCAATCAAGCGGCCATAAAACTCTGCGAAAGCTTGTTCCTCTAAAGGATAGAGAATTTGCCCACCTTCAGCAAGCTTGGCAAAGAGCTCATCGGCTTCTTCTCTACTGTCTGGGCTCAGAACTAACCATTGATTGGGCTGATGATTGCTAGGAATAGATAGGTCGTTAAAAATGCCTACATCCTCACCATTCAGGGTCAAGTTTTCCGTATCTAAGGCAACCCAAGCAATCTTATTCCGTTTTTCTGCAGGAAGGTCAGCTGGATCCATCATATCACTGGCTCGGACAAGTCCCTTTATCTCTGTCTGAAAAAGATCTGCATAAAAACGAAAAGCTTCTTCGGCCTGACCATTGAAACTTAAAAACACGTCTAATTTCATTATTGTTCCTCCAATTTTTTATATCTGAGAATAAATCTCTAGTATCAGTTTATCAATTAGGATAAAAATTTTCTTATTCTCAATTGCGCTTGTTTGGCTAGGGAACGCATGATTAAAACTGGAAGATTAACTGTAATAGGTGGATCGCTGAGCAAGGGCCTGCGCATGCTGATTTCCTCCTGATAGATACTATCGCCTGAAAAAGTGAGAGGCTCATCGCTGCCCCAGCGAAAGTTATGCTTCAAGACATAGTTTTTAGACAGGTGTAAATCCTCCAGCAATTCACAGGCCAAAAGATAGTAGTGACCATCGGGTACATTTTCAAAAGTAAACCGTCTCTCCTGACTCAATGCTACTCCGATAACTGGCTCTTCTTTGGGTATGCGGGTTTTAAAAAGCCCGACACAGCTAATGCGTGGTTCATACCTCTCAGGATAAGATAGCGCCACAGTCAAGCGATTGCCACTTTTACAGTCGGGATCCTGATGCAACAAAACTCCCTTCTCATCCAGCTGTTTGATCATAAAATCATAAGCCTTGGTTGATTCCTGATAATATTTTTTAGGCGAAAGTCCAGTATGCCGCTTAAAAGTATTGGAAAAACTGCCTAGACTATCATAACCAGCTTCCATAGAGGTCTCGGTCACATTTTGCCGGCCTTCCACAATTTCCTGAATCCCTTTTTCCATCTTAAGAGCTTCCACATATTGCTTGATAGAAAAGCCCATCTTTTTCTTGAAAGTTCTGGATAGATGGGAAGGACTATAATGGAAATACTGAGCCAAATCGGTCAGACTCAGCTCTTGATCTGTATGCTGACGTAGATAGGCCGCCACTTCTTCCATGATAGCTTTAGACATAGACTTGCTCCTTTCCCATTTATTTAAGCCCATTATATCACATCAAAAAGAAAGGACAAAAAATCAGAACTGTGGAAAGAAAATCCGAAATCAAGCGATAATCCGCGAGATGTCCCAAGAATCGTTGGAAATAGTCTACTTTCCAAAATCTCTGTCCAACAAGACTTTTACCTGTAGATAAATGATAAAAAAACTTTAGACATTTGAAACGTCTAAAGTTTTTAGTTTTTCTTAGGAATTTAGAAACTTGCCTTACCATCAAAAATAGTCAGCTTATGCAAATTTTCCATGCCTGCAATAATGGGTCTAGCTTTTGCAATGAGATTTTGAAAAACTTCCAAGGTCAGACTGTCATTGTGAGCTTGCTCGCTCTCCCAAACTTCGTAAATATAGATGCTGTTGGGTTCATCTGCCTTCTCACCTAAGATATAGCAGAAACAAGTGTCAAGATTTTGCATTTCTTTGACAACTTCTTGCATGTAAGCAGTAAGTTCCTGCACCTTTCCTTCTTGGGCCATTAATTTCCCATAAACACAAAATTTTTCCATTAGGATCTCTCCTTATTACTGAGCCACCAATGTTTCCAAGCTTTCTCCGATCGCAGCCAAACGTTCCATCACTTCTGCCTGACTCAGGCTGTTTTCAGCCACATAGCGGTTACGAGGGTGAACGCGGCATTCGTGAGAACAGCCACGGAGGTACTTGTCTTCATTTTCTTCAGAGGTCAGGATGCGACGGTTACACTCTGGATTGCCACAGTTGACATAGCGCTCGCAAGGAGTACCGTCAAACCAGTCTTTCCCAATCACAACTGGATCAACATGATTGATATCAACGGAGATACGCTCATCAAAGACATACATCTTGCCGTCCCAAAGCTCACCTTGAACTTCTGGATCCTTGCCGTAAGTCGCGATACCGCCATGAAGCTGACCGACATCCTTGTATCCTTCACGTACCATCCAGCCTGAGAATTTCTCACAACGAACACCACCGGTACAGTAAACAACCACGCGCTTGTCCATGAACTTCTCTTTGTTATCACGGACCCATTGCGGCAATTCGCGGAAGTTGCGGATGTCTGGACGGATGGCTCCGCGGAAGTGGCCTAGATCGTACTCGTAGTCGTTACGAGTGTCTAGGACAACAGTGTCTTCGTCCAAGAGGGCTTCCTTAAATTCCTTAGGTGACAAGTAAGCTCCTGTCGTCTCCAGCGGGTTGATGTCATTATCAAAATCATTGTCTTCCAAGCCCAAGTGCACAATTTCTTTCTTGTAGCGAACAAACATTTTCTTGAAAGCTTGCTCGTTTTCTTCGTCAATCTTGAACCAAAGGTCTTCCATGCCCGGAAGGCTGTGCACATAATCCATGTATTTTTGAGTGGTTTCATAGTCACCAGAAACCGTTCCATTGATTCCTTCATCTGCTACCAGGATACGGCCTTTAAGACCGATAGATTTACAGAAAGCCAGATGATCAGCTGCAAATTTCTCAGCATTCTCAATCGGAACATATTTGTAGTAAAGTAGGACGCGAATATCTTTTGCCATAAGATTTCAACTCTCTTTTCTCTATAAAATTTTCTGAATTTTTTAATTCATCTATTTATTATAACGCGAGAAGAAAAGTTGGGCAAAATATTTGTTTGAAAAATAGCAGAGCTGGAAAGTTTAAGCGAGAAGGACAAGTCAACGCTCTTCTTCCAACTGATCCAAATACTTCTCAAATCGCTTTTACTGTATTCTCTTACAGATTCTCCTTTCACTTTATAAATTTCTATAATACAATATATAATTTACATTATGTTTTTTATTTTGTACAAAAAAAGACTGGGAATTCTCCCAATCTTTCAATTTTTGATGTAATCAATCCTTTTTCAGACTTCCTGCGCGGGTGCGGGTGCGAGCGTAAGCAGTCAGCAAGACTGTACCGATGACTGCTACTGTCGCAGAATTCACCAGAATTGCTACAATACTTTGAGCAATAACCTTATTGACCGGCTCACCAGATACAATCACGTCACCAATCGGGCCGATTAGCCAAGCGATTGCATTGGCTCCAAACTGAATCAAGTTAAAGCGGATAATATCCTTGACTTCAAATTTGCCATCTTCTAATTGGAAGAATTTTCTAAAGAAGCCAACCAATAGACCGAAGACTCCGCTACCGGCAATCCAGAACCACCAAAGTCCTCCACCACTCATAGCGTCTTTAATGGCGTGGCCAATGAAGCCCATCAAGAAACCAACGATTGGTCCAAAGATGACGCTAAAAAGAGCTTGCAGAGGGTATTGGAGCTGGATGCTGGTATTGGGTACAGGCGTTGGGATATTGATCATTCCGATGACCACGAATAGGGCTGCTCCAATTCCTGTTGCGACTACGTTTCTGATTGTATTATTTTTCATGTTCTTCTTCCTTAATTCTCAATTCTCTTGATTTCAATATGCCACTGGGCACCGACGCCAACATTGTAGGCCTTAGCAAAGGAACCTTGGTTAATCGCTAAGCCAACCCGATAGAGGGAGTTGATATAGAGGATAGGCTGGCCGATGCGGACATCCGCAAAGGACTTGCCATAGGTTACTTGGTTTTGATAAACCAGCATGTCATTGTTATAGATGGTAACCTCGAATCGGTCACCAAATTCTGGTTTTAAGGTGTAGAATTCCTCGCGGGTGATAGAGGTCCAGAGAGAACCAAAGCGGACATCCAGGATATCAATAGCTCCGCTGACATAATTATCCGCAAGCGTAGTTTCGACTACCTGAATTTCGACGATGTCTTCTACTCTAAGCTCTGGTCCGACTTCTTCAAAGCTGATATGGCCGCTGGCTAGCTTGGCACCTGTATAGGCATAGACATCACGGCCGTGGAAAGTGTAGGAATGCTCCGTATCCTTACGGCGATTTTCCACCTCAGAAATTTCCCGAATGGCCTCAATGCCGACATGCTTCTTGATAAAAGACAGGGTGCCGTTATCAGGCGTAACGATGTACTGACCTTTTTTAGTCTTGGCTACCACACTCTTCCGCTTGGACCCCACACCCGGATCTACTACTGACACAAAGGTCGTTCCTGCCGGCCAGTAATTAACTGTCTGAAAAAGGCGATAGCTTCCCTCAAAGATATTGTAAGGGGTGATATCGTGAGTCAGATGATGAATTTTCAGAGTGGGCGACTCTTCTAGCGCCACTCCGATCATGGCTGACACAGCTCCATCCACCAGACCAAAGTCCGACTGGAGTACGAGTAAATTGTTCATATTTTCTCCTTAGTTATATTTTCAATGATATTTAGACCGAAGCTGACTTGGAAAGTCTCGCTTTAAGGATTTTCTTCCCTAACAGGGCTCCAAGCAAAGCTCCTAGTAAAATGCTAGCTACAAACCAGAGGACTAAGCTGGGTTCTGGCTTAAGCATGACCTGGTCGATATAAGCTTGAGTCTTTCCTCTGGCAAGAAGACTAGCTTCATACTGCTTGGGCGCCAGCCACATTAGGAAAATAGGACCCGCTGTGCTAAAGCTGAAAACCATAAAAGACAGCAAGCTCCTAACAGTCTTCTGGTAACTACCTGACCGAGCTATAAGATCCGCTAAAATACCACAAATCAAACCTGGTAGAAAAGCTCCAAAGCCATGTCGACTAAGCAAAAAGAAGAAACCTAGCAGACAGCCTAGACTGCTGATTAGACCGAAGGTCTTTATTTTCTCCGTATAGAAGATGAACAGAACTCCGCCAAAGAAAGCTGTAAAAGCCGGAGCATAAAACATATTGCCTGAGCGATCAAATAGAAGTCCAACCAAGACGCCTAAGAGCATGGCTAGGAAATAAAAGAGGTAAAAGAAGCCAGCCTGCTTCAGTTTGTCTTTTCTTGTAGAGTATAGCATAAGCCTTCCTTTCCCGCTAATCAGCTTGATGGTAACTGCCAATCAAGTCTTGAATGAGCTCTATGTGCGTATAGTAGTCAGCAATTTTCACATTCTCATCTCCGCCGTGATCTCGGCTGTTAGCATTGCCAAGTCCAAAAGCTGCCATAGGAACCTCCAAGGCTTCATAAACCGTATGCATCGGACCAGTTCCAGCTGAAGTCGGCAGAACAGAGATGCCCTCTTGATAATAATCTTTAGCCAGCTCAATAAGATTAAGAATGGATGGTGCACTCATGTCGCTGCGATAGCTCATTTCTCCCAAGGTATAAGTCAGCTCAACTGCCGGATAGCCATTCTTGTCCAGCTGCTGACGAATCTTGTCTAACACATCCTCTGGCTCCAGACCTGGCACCAGACGAACCTCCATCTTAGCCTGGGCCTCTGAAGGCAAAATGGTTTTAACCCCTTGGCCTTGATAGCCTGATCCGAAGCCTTCAATATTCAGCGAAGGTTCAAAGTAAAAGCGACGGAGAAATTCCTTCCGCTCGTCCAACAAAACCGGCAATTTCAAGCCATAGACCTGACTCAACTCTTCAGGAGTCCGCAGGGCATATTCCTCAATCAGAGCCAGCTCCCGTTCATTTGGCTCTTGAATCTGCTCATGAATGCCTTCAACTAGAATGCGGCCGTCTGGACTGCGCAAGCTGGATAAAGCATTGAGCAAATACCAAGAAGCTGAATTGATAACACCACCGAAGCTGGAATGAATGTCTACATCTGCACTTTTGACCGTCATGTCAAAGGTAACAATTCCCTTGTTGCCGCCTGAGATTTCTAGCTGACCTAAATTGTTGCGGCTGCCTTGCTCCCAGACCAGTAAATCCGCTCCTCGCAGGCGTTTGCGATGCTTGGCCAAATATTTATCCAAGTCTGTCGAAGCAGACTCTTCTGCCCCTTCCATCATAAAGATGATATTGACTGGTAAATCACCGTGCTCTCGAATATACTTGCGAACAGCCGTCAAACGAGCAGTAATGTGCCCCTTGTCATCATCCACTCCTCGCCCATACATAACCCCATAATGAACTGACAGCGTAAAGGGATCATTGGTCCAAGGCTGGTCATCATCTGCCGGCACTGTATCGTAGTGGTTGTAGAAAATAACGGTCTTAGCAGCAGGATTTGAAGAAAGAAACTCCGCCAAAACAAATGGAGCAGTATAGCTATCGTCAATCATGACCTTGGCACCTGCAGCTGTAAAAATCTCTCCCAAATAGTTGGCTACTTCCTGCAAGCCAACTTGCTGGGCAAAGATTGATTTTTTAGAAATCAAGGTTCGCAGCACTTCAAAATAGTGCTGGGCCACCTCGTCGTTTTCAAATTTCTTGATTTGTTCAGTCTCAGTTGAGAAAGGCATGCGTTACTCCTATTAACAGCAGATAAAGGGCTGGGGAAATAAGCTTCCCCGCCCTTATCGTATTTCTTGTATCAAAGTCTAGTCAGCCAAATTCAGACTGGACTTGATGGGATTTCTTACTTGATATCTTTTGCATCTGGCAGGTAAGAGCCGCCAAAGAATTCTTGTGAAAGTTTTTCAAGCGTACCGTCCTCATAGAGTTCCTTGATTCGCTTGTTGACAAATTTTTGCAGGTCTTCCTGACCGCTTGCAATAATCGGATAGACATAAGGCTGCTGGTCGCTTGGAAGTTCAATCACTTCCAGATTATTCAAGCCTTGGTCTTTGATAATAGACTCTACAGTGATGCGCTCAAAAACCTTATAGTCCGTACGGCCGTCATTCAGATTGGCCAAGATTTGCTGAATGGTTCCGTCCGTATAATTGATTTTTGTCGGATTATCGCTATGTTCCTTGTTGTAATCCTCTAGTTGCTGAGCTGTTGAAGTCCCCTGAACAACCTCAGTAGACTTGCCGCCAATGTCATCCAGCGATTTAATCCCCTCACCTTTACGGACAACTAAAACTGTTGGATTTTTCGCATATGGGCTAGCATAGAGATATTTGTTAGCCCGTTCCTCGGAATAACTGATATTATTGGCACCGATCTGGTAGCGGTCGCTGTCCAGACCTGAGAAAATAGAAGCCCACTTGGTCTTATTGAAATTGACTTCATACTTGTCTGAGTCCTTAAAGATAGCACGAAGGACTTCGATATCATAGCCAGTCAGTTTACCATCTTTATCCTCGTATGAAAATGGTTTGGTCGTTCCCACTGTTCCGACTTCTACCTTTATTTTCTCTGTTTTCTTCTCACTTGATGATGAGCAGGCCACTAGGGCACCAATGGCCAAGACACTGACAGCCGCCAGAGAGAAGTATTTCAAGGTTTTCTTCAGGTTCATATTTCGAATTCCTCCTAAAAAGTCTTTCTTTATCATATCAAATAAGGAGAAGCTTGACCATTATATATTTTTTATGGAGGTGATAGCTTTTCTTTATCAGCTTTGATGTAGCCATTCACTAAACTTTCTGCCTGTAGTGCTGCAGGAGAAAGAGGGCGCTCTCCACATAGTAAGGAACGGAAACTTTGAAGGCTTCGTCGTCAATGACCATGCTGTCATGATGGAGGTCAGGAGCATTTTCTGCCCCATTTGAGCCGATAAAGGCAAAGACGCCTGGAAGCTTCTCCTGATAAAAGGCAAAATCCTCTCCAGCCGAGGATGGACTGGCTGCCAGGACCTCTGCTAGATTCCGTGAGTGCTCGTAGAGCAGCTCAGCCAATTCTGGATCATTATAGGTCACTGGCGGTGTATGGTCCCAAGAAATCCTGACCTGAGCTCCAAAATTCTCCGCTGTATTCTCTACAATTCGGATAAAGTCTTCCTTGAGACGCTGCTGCAAGGTCGGATTGAAACTGCGAATCGTTCCTTCAAAAAAGCCCGACTGCGGCAATACATTCCAAGTTGCCCCCGCTTCTATATGAGTTACAGACAAGACAGCTGCTTCAAAAGGAGACACTATGCGGGCCACTAGAGCCTGCAGATTTTGAATCATACTGGTTAAGGTCAATACTGTATCAACACCCAAATCGGGTCTAGCAGCATGGCTGCTGACTCCTTCTACCTCCACCTTGAACTTCTCAACCCCAGCCATCATGGCTCCAGCTTTAAGTGCCAGCTGCCCCGCCTTAAGCTGGGGCATATTGTGAAAGCCGATAATAGCAGACACATCGTCCAGCAGACCAGTCGCAAGAACCCGGCTGGCTCCCTGAGAAGTTTCCTCAGCCGGCTGAAAAATCAAACGAACCGTTCCTCTCAAATCACCTTCCATAGCCTTGAGCAGCTCTGCTGCCCCCAAAAGGCTGGTCTGATGAAAATCATGGCCGCAAGCGTGCATGGCGCCTGAATTCTGACTGGCGTACGGCAGACCTGTCTGCTCCAAAATAGGCAGAGCATCGATATCTGCTCTCAGGGCGATAACAGGCTTGCCAGAACCAACCTCGGCAACTAGGCCGGTTTTCAGACCGGATTCTAAAATCCTAATCTCCAAATCTTCCAAATAGCCTTTTAGAAAAGCCGTCGTCTCAAATTCCTGCCCAGACAGCTCTGGATGCTGATGAAGATAATGCCGCGTTTGCATTAGTTTATCATAAAATTTTTTCATGGCAGACTCCTTTACTCGAATACACCTATCTATCATTCAGTATAGCACAAAGCTGGACGAGGACACAAAAATAGAGAGCAAATAATCAATAATTAGCCCTCTAATTTTTGTATTAGGATATATCACCTTCGAAGGAGATGACAATGGATTCATAAGAAAAATCACGCTCCAAAACCCACTTGCCATCTGTCTTTACAAATTTCAGCTGATAATCTCGTTCTGGGGTGAGAAGCGGCCGTGAGTCCAATCCAGCCATCATGTCATCAGCATAATTCTTATCTTGTGCTTTATAGAATTCCGAAAGATTCGCATACTCAGAACGATGCTTGTCAGAAAACTCTTTACTGTAGTTCAGGATGGTTTTGCTTAGACTGACCGTTCTCGGTTTAATCTTGATAACTATCTCATTCGGCATGTACTGGGCTACTGTATAAGAAATTTCGGAGCGTTTTGCATTATTTTCCACATAGGCATCGATAAAGGCACTGACTTCCTTATCAGTAAAGGGATAGTCATGCAATTTACGTTTGAAGTCTTCAGCAAAAGCTGCTCTAAAGTCATTTTTATCTTGCTCCAAATTACCGCCCAAGACAAAATCTTCCTTGCCCTTGGATGACTTTGCCTTGTCTTTGCTTTTGGCGTCTCCACCCAAGAAAACGGCATTCAGATAATCAGAAGCTAGTTTCTTTGAATCTTCGATTTGATCAGGATAGCTCGAAGGATCAACATTTAGCTTGATTTCTTCTGTTTTCTCATCAGCATCATAAGTTTTCTTCTCATAGTGCAGTTCATATTTTTTATCCTTTTCAACCTTAAATACAAGATAACCAGAAAGAGTCTTTCCCTTAGCTAAATCTTCATATTTCAGTATTTTAAAGTTTTCTGCATCATCATAAACTCCGACCTGCTGGATTTTCTCACCTTCTGAATCATAAAAGCCAATGTCTGAAGAGGAAATCATGATTTTTTCATCCGTTTTATTCTTAATTTCCAATGACAAAGCCAAGTATTTTGAGTCAGCAGCCCCATTGCTTGGCAAAATAAACTGGCCTTCCTTAATCTTGACCTCTACTTGCCCATTGCTGGCTGCTTTCTTGTCCTTCTTCTCCTGACTTTGCTTACTTGGAATATCCTGATTTGAAGTCGGAAGCAAGGCACAGGCTGTTAAGCTCATTCCTGCTAGAAGCAAGGTCGCGTATTGAAATACTTTTTTCATCATTGTCTCCTTAATAACTTAATAATATGACCTTTCTATTTTACCATACTTATCTTGACTGGTAAATACAGTTTGAAAGTTATTGTCATATAAAAAACCTGTAGCTCCAACTACAGGTCAAGTATCTTTAGAATCCATCTACATTCGTATAGATTTTTTGGACATCTTCGTCGTCTTCTAAAACGCTATAAAGTTTTTCAAAGGTTTCGAGGTCCTCACCAGTCAACTCTACTTCAGACTGAGGAATCATTTCCAGCTCGGTTACTTGGAATTCTTGAATGCCAGATTCACGCAGAGCCACGATAGCCTTGTGAAGGTCAGTTGGCGCTGTATAGACAGTGATGCTTCCTTCTTCTGCTTCAACATCATCAACATCCACATCCGCTTCCAGCAGCTGTTCAAAGACGCTGTCGGCATCGTCACCCGCAAAGACAATCACGCCTTTATTATCAAAAAGATAAGATACAGAGCCGCTAGCTCCCATATTACCGCCATTTTTACCAAAAGCAGCACGAACATTGGCTGCAGTCCGATTGACATTTGAAGTCAGAGTATCGACAATCAGCATAGAACCGTTTGGCCCAAATCCTTCATAGCGGCCTTCAGTAAAGGTTTCGTCGGTGTTTCCTTTTGCCTTATCAATAGCTTTGTCAATAACATGCTTCGGCACCTGAGCCTGCTTAGCTCGGTCAATAACAAATTTCAAAGCTGTGTTAGACTCTGGATCTGGATCACCTTTTTTAGCCGCTACATAGATTTCTACACCAAACTTAGCATACACTTTTGAGTTTGCGCCGTCTTTGGCCGTTTTCTTTGCCACAATATTGGCCCATTTACGTCCCATTGGAGATTCTCCTTTTGATAAATTACATTTTTAATCTTTCTTATTATAACACAGGGAATCAGAAAAATCACTAAGAAAAAATGATAGCTTCTAGAAGATTCAGCCTGCATTCTTCAACTTCTGCTAGACTGAAATCAAGACAAAATTGATTTCAGTTTTCCTTCCATAAAAAATCCAGCCGCTAAAAGAGCAACTGGACGGTACATTCTATTTCCCGAAACCGGTAGTTCTGTCATAACGGTCCTTTACCGAAATCCAGCAAAAATATCACTGATAATTTTTCACAATAGATAAATCCGGTTTGCACCTGCTTAAACAGGCAAAAACATCCTCTATTCTGCCATCTAAAAAAGTGACATCTACTCGAACGGACTTGCCATTATAAGGCTTGACATATAAGTAGTCTCTCCGATAGTACCTGACTCCCAGTCGAAAAGAAGCCTGCCCATCAGAAGTTCGGCCCCAAGCCGGCTGGTACAAGATGCTTTCCAGCCGATTCCAAGCAAAGCTATGCTCTTTCAAGAAAGCACCTCGCACGGTCAAGCCCCATTCTGTTCCTGCAAGAACAAAGCACTTTTTGCTCAGCTTGCGACCCGCATGGACTATTGCAAAGATTTCGACTACAACAGTCATGAAAAAAGCAAGTATAAAAGGCAAACTGAACGAGCTTATTCCTGCTCCAGGCATGGCCTTTTCGAAAGAAAATAGTATAAAGTAAGCTAAAGTTCCGAAAATAAGGCTTAAGGCTAAAAAGACAGATGCCAAGATGACTATGGTCAAATAGAGTCCTATACGATAGCGAAAAGCAAACAATAAAGGCATGGCTTTTCCCTTCTTTCTCAGCTAATAGTTTTGCTTATGCTTTACTGAGGCGCCTTAAACTCATCTTCCTCTACCTTATTCCAGTCAGAATATTGAGTATCTGTTTGAACATCCAAACTGCCTTCTTCACCTTTATAAGATAAACCTAACTTAAAGTCTTTTAAGAATAAGGTCTTTTTATCCAAGTGTACTTCTAACGTTTTATCCATATCAGCCTGAGTAACACCTGTCAGCTCTAGTTTGAATTCTTCACCAAAAAGTCCTAGCAAATCAGCATTTTTACTGCTTAATTTAAAGATATATTCATCACCGCTTTCCTTTACAGTGACATCATCAGCCATTTGATAAAAGCCATCCATGAGTTTGAAATAATCGGGCTGAACATAATAATCTGCCCCGCTTCCCATTTCTTGCTTAGACCATGTTCCATTTTTAGAAGAACGAGTATACAAAAGTTTATTCTCTCCGCCTGGCATAATCGCTTCTTGATAACTCTCCTGACCACTCTCTTTTCCATCTATGATTAAATGCCCCTTGGCCAACTCATCCGTACTTTTATCATAGAGAAGATCCCCGCTCATCGTTTGAGTTTTATTGGAACCATCTACAGTGATAGATAATTTCACCTTCATTTTCATTGAAGTTAGATCTTCATTTGCAGTTTCTGCTTTCTCCAAGAGTTCTTCAATTTCGTCAGAAGAAGTATTCTTTTGGCTCTCACGGGAGCTATTCTCAGTCCCACCCTGATTCTTTTGAGAATGCTTCTGCCCAATCAAGCTACAAGCCCCTAAACTAAGCGTAAGCAAGGCTGTAAGGGCCATAAAGGTAATCTTTTGAATTTTCATGAGTCTTCCTCCTTTGAGACATGGATATAAAAGATAATCATTCAATCAAGCTCAGCAAAGTTTTATTGACCGAATACTAACTTTCATACCTACAGTCAAACCTCTAAAAAGCAAATCATGCTCCTTAGTGAAAACAAGTTTATTTGTTTATTATACCATTTTTTATTTACCATCGCAAACAAAGCAAAAAGGCTGAACATTCAGCCTTACTTATCTTTCATAATCGGAACCCGTCCAAAGTTCTGTTCCTTAAGTGCAGGATTGCCTAGCTGATAGACCTTATCAGCCTGCTGGGTTAGACTATCCCATGGCTCCTTGCCGATACGGCTGACCAATTCAACTTTTCCTTTAAGCTGGGACAAATGCTGGCGCCCCTGCTCGGAAAAGCCTAAAATATGAACACCTGACGGAAGCTCTTCTTGCCTAGCTCCGACCAGGATATAGGTCAGCAGACGCCGGACTCTAGCCTTGGTATAGCGTTTGGTCGCCACTTGCTCAACCAACTCTTCTATAGTCTCACTGTTTTTCAGAGCCTCTCTAATCCTAACGGCCAACTCCTGGTTGACCTGATAAAAGTCCGTCAAATCCGGACAGGTCATTATCTGGTAACGGAAATAGGGAAAGAGGTCCGACCAGGTCACCTTGGATGCCATTTCAAGCAAGTGGTAGGCTGGAGTGAATTTCTTGAGAAAGTCTGGCTGATCCAACTTCTGACGAAGGGCAGTTGCGGAGGCAAATTCCTGATTAGCCGATAAGGAATGGTAGCCAGCTCCCTGACGTTGAATCGGACACAACTTTATAGTTTTTCCCGCCACAGCCTTGGCATAGGCCAAGCCCAAGATATGATTGGGCGTAGAGCCTGAAAAATTGAGCCCTGCAAATTCCTGCCACATGGATTGAGTCTTCTGGGGATAGGATAGGGAGTCAGGCAGTCCAGCTAGATAAGCCTCCATCTGCTCTGCCTTTTGACCATAGACCTTAGAAATACTCTCATAGTCCAGCACTTCCTCGGTCCCAAAAGTTAGCTGTTCGATGCCTAATTTCTCTAAGATGTCTACTGCCCCCTTAGAGAAAAAGTCTGCCGCTTGAACGCTGACCAAGAAAGGCAGCTCAAGAACCAGATCCGCTCCAGCTTCCAAAGCCATCTGTGCCCGAGTCCACTTATCCACGATAGCCGGCTCGCCTCGCTGGACAAAATTGCCGCTCATAGCGATAATTTTCAGACCAGAAGCCTGCTCCAGCAGATATTTGTGCCCATTATGAAAAGGATTAAACTCTGCGATAATACCGGTAACTGTCATCTCATTTCTCCGCCACAAAGAACCAACGAGCGCTCTTGTCAGTTGGCTCCTTGTCCTCAAAGTCTGCGTAAACCTTGACATTCTTAAAGCCAGCCTGCTCCAGCAAGATATCATAGGTCAGAATCTCATAGGTCCGCTCCTCATGCACCTCATCATGACGCGTGAAACGCCCATCCTCATCTTGGACAAAGAAGGTCAGCTCATGCACGATGGAATGAGGCGGTTCGTCCGCATAGGAATCCCAGACCATAGCAAAGGTTTCAGCATTTTCATGATAAGAATAGCCAGGAAAAACCTCGTCAATCTGGTAAATCGAGTGCACATCAAAGATAAAGCGACCGCCCTCATTTAGATGCTGGTAGACTTCGGAGAACACCTGACCGACATCGACTTCGTCCTCCATATAGCAAATCGAGTCTGAATAACAAGTCACCAAATCAAACTGACCGATGCCACTCAAATCCAGCATATTACCTTGTATAAAGGGTATGTCCAAACCGGCCTTTCTACTACGCTTTTCTGCCAAATCCAGCATTTCCTGACTCAGGTCCAACCCCGTCACATCAAAACCTGACTGCTTAAAATAAATAGACTGAATACCCGTACCGCAGGCCAGCTCCAGCAGCTTTTTCTTATCCTTGGGAAAATGACGCAGACTGAAATCCGTCCACTTCTCATACAAAGAATCATCCATAATCGCATCGTAAACCGACGCGAAGGTTTCATAAGTTGCCATATTTTTCCTTTCAAAAATAGCCCAGCCAGCAGGCTGACTGAGCTAAATTCTGCTTTCTGCCTAAAGGCAAAAAATCACTTGTTTTTTTCTTCCAATAAGGCTGCAACATCCACACCAGTTGCTTCGTGCCAGAGTTTTTCAAGATTATAGTGAGCCCGCATTTCCTCAGAAAAGACATGGACGACTACGCCACTCAGGTCCAAGAGAACCCAGCCACCAGCTGCGTCTCCCTCAACATGGCCAGCAGAAACACCAGCCGCAGCAGCTCTCTCACGGATATTTTCAGCGACCGCATCCAGCTGACGACTGTTCATAGAGCTGACGATGACAAAGTAATCTGTTACAGTAGTCAGACCTTGCAAGTCCAAAGCTACAATATCTTCTGCACGCTTTTCATCGGCCGCCTTCACGACCAGTTCCAATAATTCTTGTTCTTTCATAGTTCCTCTTTAATTAAAAATGTTTTTGTAATCTAGAACTTTCGCAAAACGTCCGTCCCAAATTTTTTGGTAAAAAGTATTTATTTTTTCTGCCGAAGCGTCTTCTCCATCAAAAGTTGTAAAAGCACCTTCTGGAATGACAAGTTTATAATCAAATTCAAATCCAACTTTAACCGATGCATCTACACAATATTCCGTCTGCATTCCACATAAAACTAGACGACCAATATCTTCTTTATCCAAGTAGTCTTTTAAACCAGTCTCTTTAAATATACTATTATACTTCTTCTGAAAGACTTTTTCGTCTGACTTCCGATTTAAGAGAGGAGACAACTCCCAAGTTTCCAATTCACTATCTTCTGGATTTTCAATATGCTGAATATAGATAATTTCGACACCTTTACTCCTAGCCTGATATTGCAGAAAGGAAATTTTAGCCATCATTTTATCAGACTGAAAACCTGTCTCCACTAAGATATTTTGTACATCTATAATGATTAGAGCTGTTTTCATTCTTCTATTTCCTTCAAATATCCTACAAAGGCATTGTAGGTCTCCAAGGTCTGCGGATAGATGGGCATTCCTTTGTGAGCTAAATGCTCCACAGTCCTTGCTGTTTCGTATGCCACGGCTTGATTGAGCGACCGCTGAGCTAGCTCTCTGGCCTTGTCCACTCCCGGAAAATCTCGGTTGTGCTCGATATAGTCAGCGACATAGACCACCTTGTCCAGCTCAGACATGGTGCTACTCCCCACTGTATGAATCTCGATGGCTCGGAGAATCTCTGCGTCTTCGATGCCTAAATCTTCCTGAATCTTGTAAATGCCCACCATGCCATGCCAGACATTATTGCCCCAGTTTTTCAGGTCAGGATCCAGCTGGTATTTGTCAATCAAGACTAGAAATTCCTTATCCGAGACCTTTTTAGCATAGTCGTGTAGGAGTCCTGCCAGACCCGCTTTTTCGACGTCAAGACCGAAGCGCTCCGCTAACTCACGGGCAGCCTTTTCCACACCCAGACAATGCCGCAGGCGCTTCTCTGGCATGACTGTTTCCATCTTAGCCAGCAAGGCCTCGCGGCTCATGCGGATATAGCTTTCATAGGTCATAGGTAAAGCTCCTCTTTCTCAATATAGTCTAAGACTGGCTGAGGCAGCAGGAAATTAGGAGTCCGTCCCTGGGCCAGAAAATCCCGCACCATACTGGAGGAAATATCCATAAGGGGGACATCTACCCAGATGACAGGGTAAGAAGTCCCCGCCTTGTAGCGCGGCCGCTGAACACCGACAAACTGAACCAGCTCAACCAGCTCATCAATCCGGTACCACTTGGGCAGGTAGTCCACCATATCCGCACCGATGATAAAGTAATAGTCTGTATCTGGATGCTGCTCTGTCAGGAGCTTCATGGTGTCGTAGGTATAGGAAATTCCCTTGCGTTCCAGCTCAATGGGCTCAATCCCTAATCCTGCAATGCCCTCGATAGCCAGCTCCAGCATTTTCAGCCGATGCTTTTCATCGATGGTCTCTTTCTTGTCCACATGGGGCGGCTCGTACTCTGGCATGAGCAGGACCTGATCTAAGCCCAACTGTTGGCGGACCTGATCTGCCACGACCAAATGGGCATTGTGAACAGGGTTGAAATTCCCGCCTAGTATACCAATCTGCTTGCGTTTTTTATCTTTAACTTCTGGTTCTAAATCCACCTTGGTAAAGGGGGTTAGTAATTCAATAGCCATAGGCTGACATCTCCACAGAAATTTTTCCTTAAATTTGCTTGACTTTGACAGAGAGTTTGCGATTTTCCTTCTTGCTGGACTGCTTGTAGAGAATCAAGATCCGGCCAATCTTCTGCACCGTATCCACTCCGATTTCCTCTTCCAGAATCTCAGCGACCTCGTGGATATTTTCATCCGTATTCTGCAAGAGCGTAACCTTAATCAGTTCTCGTGCGTCCAGTGCCTGACGGACGCTGGTTTTGATTTGGTCGTTGAGTCCATTTTTCCCAATCTGAATGATCGGCTTGAGACTATGTGCCTGACTATTGAGAAAGGCCCGTTGTTTTGATGTTAGTGTCATGTTCTTCTATAAGGCTTGAGATCAGTTAGGACCTGCTTTTCCCCACTGCTCATGGCCTTTTCCTTCCTTATTTTAAGGAGATTTATTCCCCTTGGTTTTTAAAATAATTAAATGATAGCTTTCCGAGTGACAACCGCCACACCCTCTGGCGCCCATCCGGCTACTCTGGCAGGACCACTGACTCGAATCCAACCCAGACCAGAGAAGACGATGTCTGTCTTGTCCTTGATGGTAAATTCATGCTTGACCAAGGTTGGAAATTCTTCCTTTTCCTTGCCAACTGGCGGCACTAAGAGACTGCCGACATGTTTGTCATAAAAATCGCTAGCACCTTCCAACTTGGTCCGGTGGAGCTTGAGCTCATTGTCAAAATATGCTGTGAAGCCCTGCTTGTCGCCTGCCACAAAGTCGAAACGGCCTAAACCACCCAAAAAGAGGGATTGCTCAGGATTGAGCTGGTAGGTTTTGGGCTTGATTTCCTTTTTGGGACTGATGTATTTGAGATTCTTAGCAGAAAGATAGTGAGCCATCTGGTGACGATGGATAATGCCTGGTGTATCATAGATATGACTGCCATCTGCCAAAGGAATCTCGATTTTATCCAGAGTTGTTCCCGGGAAGCGCGAAGTCGTAATAATATCCTTGTCGCCCGTGATTTCCTGAATAATGGCGTTAATCAAAGTGGACTTGCCCACATTGGTCACGCCGACTACATAAACATCACGTCCCTTGCGGCAATATTCAATCTTGTCAATCAAGTCCTTGATTGCCTGCTTGTTCTGAGCAGAAGTCAGAACTACATCAACCGGACGCAGGCCTTCTTCGTGAGCCCGCTCCGTCAGCCACTGGGTCACCTTGCTATCCTTGACCGACTTAGGCAGAATGTCCTTTTTATTCCCGACCAAGAGAACATCATTTCCAGCGACAAAGCGAGGCAGGCCAGGAATGACCGAGCCATTAAAGTCAAAAATGTCGACAACATTGACGACCAAGGCATCGCTATCTCCAACCTCATGCAGAAGCCGCAGAAAGTCATCATCCGTCAGCTGGACATCGCTGATTTCATTATAATGGCGCAGGCGGAAACAGCGCTGACAATAGAGTTCACCTGTCTCCAAGCCTTTTTCTAGAGCTGACTGAGGCGTGTAGCCCAGCTTGCCCTTATCTTCTGTCTGAATAGTGGCTCCGCAGCCGATACAGAGAAGTTCTTCCATGCTTAAATTCCTTTTTTGTATTGAATTGGACCGTATTTTTCAGTGATTTTTTTGAGCACACGGCGTTCACGCGCCCGATTGATCTGGGTCTTGATAGAATCATGCTCAACCAGTGGTTTAACCAAAATCGAACGAATTCCGGCCCGATGAGCAGCTCGAATATCCGTCATGAGCTGGTCGCCCACCATGACCACTTCCTTTTTTTTAAAATGAAAAAGCTTGAGCGCCCGGTCAATTCCCCAAGTGAAGGGTTTCATGGCCCAGTAGACATAGTCAATGTCAAACTTTTCAACAGCTCGCTTGACCCGTTTTTGGTTATTATTGGACACCACGATAATCCGAATGCCTGCATCCCGCAAATCATGGAGCCACTTCTTCATCTCTGGGGTCCCGTCAGGATTATTCCAAGCAATCAGGGTATTATCCAAATCCACCAAAACCGCTTTGATCCCCTGTCTTTTCAAACTCTCTACTGTCAAATCGTAAACTGCCTCGACCGCAAAGTCCGGCATATAATCTTCAATCGCCACATCTCTCTCCAAAAATTCGTATTCTCATTATTATAGCATAAAATGGGCTTTTTGGCACTTATAGCCTCAAGTGTTACAAAAAGGAAAAAAGATGATATTATAGTAGTGATAGTATAAATATCCTGGAGGTTTGTATGGCAGAAAAAAACAGGCAGATGCAGGCTGTTTCTCCTCTTTTGCAAAAGATTATCAACTGGTCGTCCGCCATTGGAGCTTTAGGAACGGTGGCTTTTTGCATCTGGGCCTATTTCGCTGGCATCCTCCAGTCCAAGGAAACTCTCTCAGCCTTTATCCAGCAGGCGGGCATTTGGGGTCCACCCCTCTTTATCTTGCTACAGATTCTGCAGACGGTAGTGCCCATTATCCCTGGCGCCCTGACCTCTGTTGCCGGTGTTTTCATCTACGGTCATATTGTCGGCACCATTTATAACTATATCGGTATTGTCATTGGCTGCGCCATTATATTTCACCTGGTGCGCACCTACGGTCCGGCTTTTGTTCAGTCTGTCGTCAGCAAGCGTACTTATGATAAATATATCGGCTGGCTGGATAAGGGCAACCGCTTTGAGCGCTTCTTTATCTTCATGATGATTTGGCCCATCAGTCCAGCCGACTTTCTCTGCATGCTGGCCGCCCTGACCAAGATGACTTTCAAAAAATACATGTTGATTATCCTTCTCTGCAAGCCTATCACTCTCGTCATCTATACCTACGGATTGACCTATATCATTGATTTTTTCTGGAAAATGGTCTCCAAATAAAAAGAAGTCTTATATGAACCGCACCCCAAAAGTTAGACAGAAAAAATCTAACTTTTGGGGTGTTTTTAAATGAAATTAACTTATGAGGATAAAGTTCGAATCTATGAACTAAGAAAACAAGGAATCAGCTTAAAGCGACTTTCAGAAAAATATGAAATGAACCTTTCAAAACTTTTGACATCCCAACCTCTTTCTAAATCTTTACTTATTACAGCACAATCCATAAAGAAAAATCAGCCAGTTTTGACTGATTTTCGTCTCATGATTAAGCAAAGATTTTATTCTGGCGATACCAAAATCTTGATCTGAGCCTTGTCCTGAGTCAGCTCGATAAAGCCTTCTTGCACAATATCCTCTAGCTTAATCTTCTTGGTCACAAGCTTGTCAGCAGAGAAATAACCCTGCTCCATCAGCTCCAGCACCTTAGGGAAAATATGCCGATAGGCGATAATACCCTTAAGCGATTTTTCTTGAATGGCAAATTCATTAGGGTTGATGCTAGCTTCTCGTTCCCAGATAGAAACCACCATACATTCTCCGGCCTTGTGGACAGCAGCTAAAGCTTGTCCCAGCACAACCGGCACCCCAGTCACTTCATAAGACACATCTGCCCCGCCACCAGTTAAACGCTGAACAGCAGCTACCACATCTTCACCTTCTTCTGGTCGCACAATGATGGCCCCAAGCTCCTCTGCCTTGGCTTGGCGTTCTGGAGATAATTCAACTCCATAAATCTTAGAGGCACCGGCTGCCCGCAAAGCCTCAATAATCAAGAGCCCGATTGGCCCCAAACCGAAGACAACTGCGGTATCGCCCGTCTTAAGAGCTGACTGACGAACTGCATAAACAGCCACAGCAGCAGGTTCGGTCAAGGCAGCCTGCTCATAGCTAAGGCTGTCTGGAACTTTGTGAACAATGTCTCCGTCCAAAACACAGTATTTGGCAAAACCGCCGTCTGCCGCCAAACCGACAAAGTTTAGATTAGGGTCCAGATTATAATCACCGACAAGATTATGCTTAGCTAAAATGGGCTCAACTGTCACCCGGTCGCCAACTTTGACCCGTGTCACAGCACTGCCAACCTCAACAATTTCCCCAGCAAACTCATGTCCCAAAGTTACAGGCGCTTTCTGGCCAGAGTAGACATGCTCAGTTTCCGTCGGTATAAAAATCGGTCCGTCCAGATATTCATGCAAGTCAGTTCCACAGATTCCTGTGAACTTGACCGCAATCTTGACCTGATGTGGTTTGACTTCTGGTACATCCACTTCTTCAATACGAACATCTTTAGCGCCATACCAACGCGCAGCATTCATTTTTGCCATAAACATACCTCACTTTATAATTTGTTAGCTTTATTGTAAACCCTTTCAAAAATCTTGTCAAAAGATTAGCTACATTTTCAAAAAATAGCATACAAAAAACCAGCATCAGCTGGTCATAGACTTATTCTGCAATTCTAGCAGTATAAAAAGGCAGAAGGAAGAGGAAGCTAATACAAAGAATCAAGAGAATCACACGAAGCCATCCGCCAAATAGAAGCGCAACCACTAAAGTTACTAAATAAACGGAAAAATTAGTAAAATTAGTTTCAATCAGCAAGGTTTGTCCTGCTTTAACTGTTACTGGCTTGGTTTTCATAGGAGCTGCTCCTACACGAACAACAGCTTCTTCCCCCTCAATAGGGAAGACAGCCTCATCACCATTCTTAATTGCGCCCACTTTCTGATCATTAATAAAGATTGGAAACTTTCCAATAATTCCAACAAAACCTGTCCCACGTTTCACTTTGATTTCCGACATAAAAGACTCCTTTGTTTTTTTAATTATTTTAACATAACTAATGGCTAAAGAAAAGATTAAAAACCAGCCTCACGACTGGTTTTCTACTTATTTCTATAATTTCTCCAACTCTTCATTAAGCAGTTTTTGCGCTACTTGTGGGTTGGCTTGCCCCTTAGTAGCCTTCATCAATTGACCGATCAGGGATTTAGCCGCATTCTTATTGCCGCCCTTATAGTCATTAATAGCTTTTTCATTGTTGGCAAATACTTCTTGGATGATTGGAAGAAGCTGGGCTGGGTCTGAGATTTGAATCAGGCCTGCTTTCTGCACATATTCCTTGGCAGAGCCACCGTTTTTAGCTAGATGGACAAAGACCTTCTTAGCAATCTTAGAAGAAATCGTTCCGTCTGCAATCAGAGCAATCATCTCAGTCAGGTTCTCAGGTGTCAGCTCAATATCAGAGATAGTCTTGCCTTCGGCATTGAGGTATTGAGCCACTTCTCCTTGGAGCCAGTTAGAGACAGCCTTAGCGTCACCTCCTGCGGCAAGAGCTGCTTCAAAGAAATCTGAAACTGCTTTCGTCGCTGTCAACTGCTTAGCATCGTAGTCAGACAGACCGTAATCGCCCACATACTTAGCCCGGCGCTCTTTTGGAAAGGCTGGCAGGCTACTGCGTACTTGCTCAATCCAAGCCTCTTCAATCTCAAAGATAGGTAGATCAGGCTCAGGGAAGTAACGGTAATCAGCTGAACCTTCCTTAACCCGCATAAGTAGGGTTTCACCAGTCGCTTCGTCATAACGACGGGTTTCCTGACGGATTTGGCCACCGCTGCGTAGGATTTCTGCTTGGCGTTTTTCCTCAAATGCTAGACCCTTACGAACAAAGTTGAAGGAGTTGAGGTTTTTCAGCTCAGTCTTAGTACCAAACTCTTCCTGCCCGTAAGGACGGATGGAAATATTGGCATCGACCCGCATGGAGCCCTCTTCCATCTTGACATCAGAGATCCCAGTGTACTGGATGATTTCCTTGAGGGCAGTCAGATAGGCATAAGCTTCTTCTGGACTGCGCATATCTGCTTCGGATACAATCTCAATCAGTGGCACTCCTTGGCGGTTGAGGTCCACATAAGAATAGCCGTCACTACCGTGGGTATTCTTTCCGGCATCTTCTTCCAAGTGGGCCCGCTCGATACGGATTTTTTTGGTTGTACCGTCTTCTAGCTCAATTTCAATCCAGCCATTGTAGCCAATCGGCTCATCAAACTGAGAAATTTGATAGGCTTTGGGATTGTCCGGATAGAAGTAATTCTTGCGGTCAAAGTGCATCTTTTGGTGAATATCCATGTTCAAAGCCAGAGCAGCCTTGATACCATAGTCGATAACACCTTTATTCATAACAGGCAGAACACCTGGGAAGGACCAGTCAATGATATTGGTGTTGGCATTGGGATCTTCACCGAAGTGAGCTGGAGCCGGTGAGAAAATTTTTGAATTGGTCTTCAATTCAACATGGACTTCCAGTCCGATAACTGTTTCAAAGTTCATTATTTTTCACCTCCAAAGATAACTGGCTGCTGTTTGTGATAGTCAGTCGTCGCTTCAAATGCTGCGGCTGCCTGATAGATGGTCGCTTCATCAAAGTGGTTCCCAATCAGCTGCAAGCCAACTGGAAGACCATCTGCAAAGCCGGCTGGGATTGAAATTCCAGGCAGGCCAGCCAGATTGACTGGAATGGTTAAAAGGTCAGCCAGATACATGGCCACTGGATCTTGGTTTTGACTGCCCAAGTCATAAGCTACAGTTGGTGCAGTTGGGCCTAAAATCAAATCATATTTTTCAAATACCTTGGCAAAATCCTGCATAATCAAGGTCCGAACCTGACCAGCTTTTTTGAAGTAGGCATCGTAGTAACCAGATGACAAACTGAAAGTTCCCAGCATGATGCGGCGTTTCACCTCTTCACCAAAGCCTTCACTGCGAGATTTGACATAGACATCTTCTAGATTTTCAATGCCTTCTGCGCGGTAGCCATAGCGAATACCATCAAAACGCTGCAGGTTAGAGCTAGCCTCAGAGGAAGCAATGATATAGTAAACAGCCACGCCGTACTTGCTGTGGGGCAGGCTGACTTCTTCAACGATGGCTCCTAGACTTTCCAAGTGCTTCGCCGCTGCCAGAATCGTTTCCTTGACCTTGCTGTCAATTCCCTCACCCATGTATTCCTTAGGCAAGGCAATCTTCATGCCCTTAATGTCTTGGCCAATCTTGCTGGTAAAGTCTGGCACTTCCTCTTGTGATGATGTCGAATCCTTAGGATCATTACCAGAAATAACATTCAGAAGTTGAGCATTTTCCTTAACTGTCTGAGAGAAAGGCCCAATCTGGTCTAAAGAAGAACCAAAAGCAATGAGACCAAAACGCGAAACCCGGCCGTAGGTTGGCTTGAGACCAACTACACCGTTAAAGGAAGCCGGCTGACGAATAGAACCACCCGTATCTGAACCCAGTGACAGACGGACCTGACCAGAGGCAACAGCTGTTGCTGAACCACCAGATGATCCACCAGGAACCTTGCTACTGTCCCAAGCATTCTTAGTCGTCTTAAAGTAAGAGTTTTCGCTGGAGCCCCCCATGGCGAACTCGTCCATGTTGGTCTTCCCGACGATAATCATGTCCTTACCGTAAAGCTTCTCTACGCTAGTCGCATCGAAAATCGGCTTGTAATTGTAGAGTATCTTAGAAGCAGCCGTCGTCAACATTCCCTTGGTTGAGATATTGTCCTTAACTGCCAGTGGAATGCCGCTCATAAGATTGTCAGCATCAATGCCCTTAGCATCTAGAGCCGCAGCCTGAGCCAAAGCCTCCTCTTCGCTGACAGTAATGAAGCTGTCCACAGCTGCTTCACGTTCTTTGATGTCTGCCAAAGTCGCCTGAGTTAACTCTACCGCAGAAATTTCTTTCTTGACCAGCAAGTCATGCAGTTCTTCAATGGTCTTGTGATTAAAAGTCATTAGGCATCTCCTCCGTCATCTAGGATGGCAGGCACTTTGATGTAGCCCCGCTCTTTTTCAGGTACATTTTGGAAAAGCTCTTCCCGGTTCCAGCCTGGCTGAGCCACATCTTCTCGCATATAGTTGATATTGGCAGCTACATTGGAAGTGAAAGGCACACCCTCTGTGTCCACTTCATTGAGTAATTCGACCATGTCGACAATCTTGGTTAAGGTCGTCGCAAACTCAGCCGTTTCTTCTGGTGAGAAAGCCAGTTTTGACAGCTTAGCAACGTGACTTACTTCTTCTTGAGTAATCTTCATCTCTGATTCCTTTCATAAGATATGTGAGCTTTAGCGACTAAAAATAACAATTTCTAGATGATATCTTTATTTCCAAGCTTCAGCTCACCTTTACTTTGACAAGCTAGGGACGCTCATTTATTTGCCATCCGCTAGCTCTTTTCTTCAGCTTCTTCCTGCCATTCTTCAGGAATTCGCATCATTTCATTTTACCATATTTCAGGCTAATTCTTCAATTCCAAATGCAGTTCTTTGAGCTGTCTTTGGTCAACCAAACTCGGACTTTCCAGCATAGGGTCAAAGCCAGTACCATTTTTTGGAAAAGCGATGACTTGGCGGATATTTTCTTCCCCAGCCAAAATCATAACCAAGCGATCTAAGCCCAGAGCCAAGCCGCCGTGTGGTGGGAAGCCGTATTCTAAGGCTTCCAGGAAGAAACCAAAGCCCCGTTCATAGTCTTCTCGGCTCATGCCTAAAAGCTCAAACATAGCTTCCTGAGCCTTCCGGTCATGAATCCGCAGACTCCCACCGCCAATTTCATAGCCATTCAAGACGATGTCGTAGGCATGGCTGCGGAATTGGTCTGGCTCCTGTCCATCTTCAAAAATCCCCTGTGTGAAAGGATGGTGCATGGCTTGATAGCGATTTTGGTCTTCATTCCACTCCAGCAGCGGCCAATCCACAACCCAGAGGAAATGAAGCAGACTCGGGTCAATCAAATCTAAAGCTTTTGCGACTTCTATACGCAGATGTCCCAAAGCTTCCTGAGCCCGACGCTTCTTGGCCATGACTAGCAGAATCAAATCTCCATCCTTGGCCTCAAAACGTGCTAGTAAATCCTGACTCTCAGCCTCAAAGGTACTAGCCAAATCCCCAACCAACTGGCCATTTTCAACCTTTAGATTGGCAAAACGACTGCAACCAAATTCCTTCATTTCCTGATAGTAGTGACTCAGTTGTTTCTTACTAAAAGCACTAGCCGCATCTGGCACACAAATTCCCATCACTTCCTCTTGATTATCCAAGGCTTTCTTGATGAGCAGCGAATCATTGGACTGACACAAATCCGTCAAACTCTTTAGCTCTAAACCAAAGCGCGTATCTGGCTTATCAGAACCAAAGCGGCTCATAGCCTCTTCATAGCTGATAGTCAGAAAATCTTCTGTCAACTCTAAACCATGAGTTTTCTTAACAACAGCCTTGAGCATAGCTTCAACCAAAGCTCGGATTTCTTCCTCACTGGCAAAACTCAGCTCCAGATCCACCTGGGTAAACTCTGGCTGGCGATCCCCCCGCAGGTCTTCGTCACGGAAGCATCGAACAATCTGATAATAGCGCTCGAGGCCAGCTCCCATCAGCAACTGCTTGAGCATCTGCGGGCTCTGTGGCAAAGCGTAGAACTGATTTTTAAAGACCCGACTAGGAACTAAGAAATCCCTAGCCCCTTCTGGTGTTGACTTGGTCAGATAAGGCGTCTCCACTTCCAAAAAGTCCAAACCGTTCAAATATTCCCGTATGGTTGAGGTGACCTGGTGACGAAGTTTGAGGTTATGTGTCATCTTCTCACGGCGCAAGTCCAGGTAGCGGTATTTCTGACGCAGGTCTTCCCCTGTATGGGCATGCTGGTCCAGCTCAAAAGGCAGGGCCTTACTGCTAGCAATAACCTCAATCTTCTCTGCCCTCAGCTCAACCTGACCAGACTTGATGGACTTATTGACAAAGCGCTCTTCCCGCTGAACTACTTGCCCAGTCACTGCGATGACATCCTCTTTGCCAATGTCTTCCAGCTTGGCAAAATCTTCAATCTCACCGCCAACAAAGACCTGAAGCAATCCCTCGCGATCCCGCAATTCAATAAAGGCCAGCTTACCGTGATTTCGGATATTGGCCACCCAGCCAGTTGCGGTCATGGTCTGTCCGACCTGTTCTAAACCATAGTTTCCGATAAAAATTTCTTTCATGTTCTTTCCCTCTCAAATCAATTAGTAGCTCCGCCCTGTTGTTCAGGATATTTACTATATTTCCCCATCGTCTTCACTGGACCTACTGCAAAATAAAAAGCTTTCGTCTCTAAAACAGACGAAAGCCGTGGTACCACTGTTATTCGCCGCCCTAAAAGGCAGCCTCTGAGCTCGTAACGTGAGCGACGTTTGTGCTTAATCACACAAAAGATTACGAAACATGTTCTTCGGTTTTTGCTTTCTTGGTGCTGCTCTCAGCTATCAGCACTCTCTGTGCAAGTCAGCAAGCCTACTCTGCTTCTCTTTTACTCTTAAATTGTATCTATTATAGTCGAACCCAGGACATTTTGCAAGTGGTTTAAGGCAAATTTGTGATTTTCCTCTGACAGAGAAGCTACAGCTGGCTCTACCACCTGAATCTGATAACCAAGATTATAGGCATCAATCGCTGTATGCAAGACGCAAATATCCGTCAAGACCCCTGTCAAAATAACCGTATCTACCTTTCTTTCCCGCAGGCGGATATCTAAATCCGTACCAGAAAAAGCAGAATAATGGCGCTTATCCATCCAAAAGACCCGAGAGTCTGCTTGATACTTCTCATAAAAATCAGCCAAAGGACCATAAAGATTGCGACCGCTGGTCCCTTTGATATTGTGAGGTGGAAACAGCTTACTCTCAGGGTGAAAGGAATCATTCTCATCATGGGCATCAATAGCAAAGAAGATATAATCGCCTCTGTCAAAAGCTGCCTCTGTCACTTGAGCAATGGCTTCAGAAATTGCCTGAGCGGGCGCTCCTGCTGTCAACTTGCCCTCATCTGCGACAAAATCAACTGTATAATCAATGGAAATCAGTGCTTTAGCCATTAGTAGTCCCTCTTTTTAATTTCATCAAAGACATCCGGAATCAGGACTTTCAGATAAGTTCCCTTCATCCCTAGCGAGCGGCTTTCAATAATCCCAGCACTTTCCAGCTTGCGCAAGGCATTAACAATCACTGAGCGGGTAATCCCAATGCGATCAGCAATGACAGATGCAGTCAGCTGGCCTTCATTGCCATTCAGCTCGCCCAAAATTGCTGAAACAGCTCTCAGTTCTGAGTAAGACAGGGTATTGACTGCCATGGTCACTGCCGTCCGGCGGCGGATATTTTTCTCATCCTCTTCCCGCTGGAAGTTAAGCAGCTGGATACCAACCACTGTGCTGGCAATCTCAACCAAAATCAGATCATCGTCCGCAAATTCCTTGTCATTACGCCAGATAATCAATGACCCTAAACGAATCCCTGAAACATGAATGGGAGCAATGGTAGTCAGGCCATCTGGAAAATCATCCTTGGTCTCTACCGGAAAAATCGTCAAATCATGCGTAACCGGTAGATTAGCCTCCGTTTCATAGATCAGATTGGCTTCTTGGACATACTCCTCTGGGAAATTCTTATCTTGGAAAAAAGCTTCCACACGGTCATTATTGGTCTTATATCGCATGAAATAGCCTAGAAGACGTCCCTTGCTATTGATAATGCAAGCATTGCAGTGGATAATATCAGCCAACTGACGCGTAATAGCATTATAGGGCAAATCTTCCTGCATCTGCTCTTCCGAGCGCTTCAGAATAGACGTAATTTTTCGTGTTTTTTCTAGTAAATCGGCCATATTTTTACCTCATATTTATTAGCTTCATTGTAACATAAAAGCAGTGAAATTTCAATAATTATCTGAAAATTTTTTATTGAAAAACAATTACATACAATTCTATAAAATAAAGAATTTTTCAAGTATATGACTTGATATATCAAGCCATATCAAACAAAAAACAGTCAAGAATTTGACTGTTTTTGATTGATTTTGTTCTTTCTAATCAAGAGAACGTTTCTTGTAGAACAATTTCATAGCCATGAGCAGAAGCATTTGGCCTGCAAGAATGAGCCAAGAAGAGTTTTCCCCTGTCTTAGGCAAGGCATGACCTGAAGCAGCTGCCTGTTTATGATTTATAGGGCTAGCATTTCCAGTAGTTCCAAGAGCTGTATGCTGAGGATCTCCTGCTTGTCTAGTAAGCGGAGAGCGAGCGAAGCGCTCCTCTGTGTGAGCCAAAACAGACTGATAATAGCGAATATCTTCTTCCTTATTTTGCTCAGCATATGTTTGAGCTAGCAAGTCGTAGGTCGCCTTAGCTTGTGCTTGAACCGCAGTTAAAACTGCTACTTTTGCTTCTTGATCTGTTTGAGCTGTAAGAGCTGCTTGGTAAGCAGCCTGAGCTGCGGCTAGTTTGGTTTTAGCTTGTTCCAAGTTTTCTTCTGCATTTTCAAGATTTGACAATGACTCTTTAGCCATTTGCAAAGCTGCTTCAGCATCTGTAACAGCTTTTTCAAGATTAGTCTTTCTTTCTTTTGCTGCATTCAAAGCTGCGTCTAGCTGAGCCAACTTATCTGATTCAGTTTTTAGAGCTTCTTGAGCTGCGGCAACTGTCGCTTGAACAGCAGTCAGAGATTCTTGGGCCTGAGTTAATTTTTCTGCTTTAGTCTTGTCATCCAAGTTTGAATTTTGCAGGGCTGCTTGTGCTGCTGCCAAAACCGCTTGATCAGCTGCCAACTTCTCTTGAGCTGCAGCAAGAGCTGCTTGTGCCTGAGCAGTTGCTGACTCACCTGCTTGAGCTTGTACCTGAGCCAGTTGCTGGTTGGCTTGCTCTAAGGCTGCGGCCTTCCGATTGTAAGTGGTTTGAGCAACTCCCTTAGATGCCAGAGCCAGTTGATTGGCCTTGAAGGCAGCGTCATAGGCAGTTTGAGCCTGAGCTACTTCCTGCGGATCTACTTTTGCTGTTGCAGCTTTGCCTGTAATCGGGCTGGCATTGAAGTTCTTTTTGCTGGCATATTTGACTTGATCTTCTGACACCATGGTGAAATGAGCCATAGTGATGTCGCTTTCCATTGAGAAATCAACACCCAGATAGTTTTTCTGGCGACCAGTATTGAGACCAGAGATAGATGTAGCATGCAGCCATTCATAGCCATTAAACATGAATTCAACAACGGAATCATAGATTCGTCTCTTCATTTCAGCCACACTCATTTGGCCAGCTTTTTCTCTCCAAATATAAGCGTTTTCATAATACTGGAGACCTTTGCTCTCTTGCTCAGCACTTGTGGTCATTAAACCATATTCACGCGCTACGCGGTTAATTGCTTTAGCATCGTGATGGTATTTCTCCATCAAATCCCAGTTCCAGTTGTCTTTGCGGTATTCTGTTGCCACCTTATCAGCGAAATCAATTGATGACGGTGTCACAACTACTTCACCTGTTCCCATCTGAGTGCGCAGCTGGTTGATGAGTTCTGAAGCAAACTGTGAAAGTTCCTGACGAACATTCTGTGGAATATTATTGGTATCAATCAAAGCTTTGCTATCTGTAGGATCCGCTACATAACGATTGAGAGCCTTAGCACTGGCATTAAGTGCAGCCAGTCTATTTTGAATCTCATTAGTTTTTTGCTCTGATAAATTCGGTGCAATTAGTTCTCTCAAGGCTGCAATGTATTCCGGAGTCATTGACACACGGTTTTTATTGCTAGAAGCTTCAGTAGTAATTTTTCCAGCTTGAGCCTTTTGCAAAGCCTGTTGAGCTTGGTTCAAGTCTGACTGAGTCTTCTCAGCTGCAGCAGTTTTTTCCTGCAAGTTCTTTTGAGAAGCATCACGAGCCATCTTAGCCTGAGTCTGGTTGGTCTGAGCTTTTGCAACCTCAGCCTGCTTCTGACTGTCAGTCTGACGAGCTGTAGCTACTTTTGCTTGAGCTGTTTCAACAGCAGACTGGTCAGCTGCCACCTTATCTTGGGCTGCTTTCACATTCTTTTCTGCCTTCGATGTAGCGTCCCCACTTAGGCTGGCCTGAGCTTCCTTCACGTCATTTTGAGCTTCAAAAAGGCGTCCTTCTTGAGCTTTCGCTTGCTCTTGAGCTTCTTTAGTCTTGGCTGCCTGAGCATCGCGCTCAGCTTCAGCCGCCTTAGTTGCTTGGTCAGCTTTAGCCAGTTCTGACTTATTGCTGTCCACTTGAGCTTTTTGATTGCTCTCTTCTTGCTTAGCTGTTTCAATAGCTTCCGGACCAGCTTTATCAGCTGCCTCCTGTGCCCGGTTAGCTTCAGCTTGTGCTTGCTCGACCTGACTTTGAGCTGCGGCAGTATTTGCCTGAGCTTGAGCCAAATCAGCTTTCCCTTGTGCAACATTGCTGTCGGCTTCTTGTACAAGAGCCTGAGCAGCGTCTACCTGTTCTTTCGAAACAGATTCATCCTTCTGTGTGTTTTCTGCCTGTGGTTGGCTTTGACTAACGGGCGCATCAGAATAAGACTGATTATCAACTAATTGATCAGCCTGAACTCCTTCTGCGAGCACCAAAGACAATGCCGCTGCACTGACAGAAAAAGCACTAAGTGTCTTTTTCATTGTCAATATAATCTCCTCCACTTTTTCATCATTGTTAAAAACATTGACAAACACATTCTACCATGTTTGTCTTCTGGAAGGAAGACGCTAACACATTTTTTTAAGCATTTTTAGACAGATGCATAAAAAATGTTGGACAAAGTCCTAAAAAATGTTGGTAAAATCACCTATAATTTTTTACCAATTGACCTGAAATTCGTTTTCCAGAGCATCTTGTTTTTTTATTTTTGCAATTCAAAGACAGCCATCGGACTAAAAAATATGTAAGATAGATAAGAAAAAGGCCGGAACCTTGTCCAGCCTTTTTGTAGCATCCGCTTATTAACGGCGATATTGGCGCAAGAAGCGCGTCATTTTTTCTTGGATTTGAGCTAGCTCATCTACTCGAGGCAGATAAACGATGCGGAAATGATCTGGGTCCTTCCAGTTAAAGCCTCGTCCATGAACGAGAAGGACTTTCTCCTGCTTGAGGAAATTGAGCACAAACTGCTCATCATCGTCGATATGATACATGTTCCGGTCAATTTTCGGGAAAATATAGAGACCAGCTTTAGGTTTTACAGCTGACAGTCCCGGGATGTCCTGAATAGCCTGATAGATGAAATTACGCTGTTCATAGATACGACCACCTGGCAAAAGCAGTTCATCCACAGATTGGTGACCGCCAAGTGAGGTTTGGACGACCTGTTGAGCCAAGACATTGGAGCACAGGCGCATATTGGAGAGCATGTTTAACCCTTCGATATAACCCTTAACATGGTGCTTAGGTCCAGATAGCACCATCCAGCCAACACGGAAGCCTGCGATGCGGTGCGACTTGGAAAGACCATTCATGCTGACACAGAAGATATCAGGAGCCAGACTAGCCACAGACGTATGGACATTGCCATCCATCACCATGCGGTCATAAATTTCATCCGCAAAAATAATGAGATTATTTTGGCGAGCAATTTCCACAATTTCCAGCAGCAGTTCCTTAGGATAAAGTGCCCCTGTTGGATTGTTAGGGTTGATGATAATGATAGCCTTGGTATTAGATGTGATTTTTGACTTGATATCGTCAATATCTGGATACCATTCTGCCTGCTCATCACAAACATAGTGAACAGCATTCCCACCAGCCAGACTGACTGCAGCCGTCCAGAGTGGATAGTCTGGCATTGGTACCAGCACCTCGTCCCCGTCATCCAGCAAGCCCTGCATGGACATGACAATCAGTTCGCTGACACCATTTCCCAGATAAATGTCATCAATATCTACATTAGGAAAATTCTTAAGCTGGCAGTACTGCATGATAGCCTTACGGGCTGAAAAAATCCCCTTGGAGTCAGAGTAACCCTCACTGTCACGCGCATTCATAATCAAATCATGAATGACCTCATCAGGAGCGGTAAAACCAAATTCAGCCGGATTTCCTGTATTGAGGCGGAGAATCTTTTCACCGTTGGCCCGCATGCGCATAGCTTCATCCAAAACCGGACCGCGAATATCATAGGCAACATGTTCCAGCTTGCTGGACTTGTCAAATTCTTTCATTCTTATTTTTCCTCTATTCATCAGAATGTTATCATTATACCACCAGAAAAAGCGATTGACAACAAAAAAATAAGCTCACTTTTCACGCGATTATGAAGCGATTTATAAGATAAAGAGCACTATTCCTTTTCTAATTCCTCAAAGTAAAGGAATCTTTTTCTGCTTGCAATTTTCTGACAGCATTTCCATTTTATCTTTACTTTTTTTCTGAAAAGGGTTACAATAGAAACAAGAAAATAGTTGCAAATCACTCGGACGTTATGGACTGATTGATTTTTGGTCAGCCCAATCATTCTGTGAATGATGCGACGTCCTTTGCCGACCATTTTAAAGGAGGTAGCTCTATGACTCAGAAATATGAAAACATTATGGTTGCTGTGGACGGTTCTCACGAATCCGAACTAGCCTTTGAAAAAGGTGTTAACGTAGCTCTCCGAAACGGCTCTCGTCTCACCATCGCCCACGTCATTGACACCCGGGCTTTGCAAAGTGTCTCAACCTTTGATGCAGATGTCTACGAGGACTTACAAGAAGATGCTAAAAAGCTGACAGCAGAACTGAAAGAAAAGGCTCAAAAATCCGGTATCAAGTATGTTAACATTGTCATTGAGATGGGCAATCCCAAGACTCTCTTGGCTACAGATATCCCAGAAGAGCACAAGGTAGATCTGATCATGGTCGGTGCTACCGGTCTCAATGCCTTTGAACGGCTGCTAGTCGGCTCTTCCTCCGAATATATCCTGCGTCATGCCAAGGTTGACTTGCTGGTGGTCAGAGACCCAGAAAAAACTTTATAAAAACTAGAGCAGATGTGTAGTACACATCTGCTCTAGTTTTTTTGTTTATGAGAGGGATGATGATTATGATACGAAAAGGGCAAGGAAAGCATCCTACCCTAAATTCTTTATACTAGATTAATCTTCTAAAATCACAGGAAAAGTATCTTCCCCTCTGTGCATTTTTTCTTCCATTTATTTTCATAAGCAAAATCTTGTGATTTTAAAGTTTCACTAACAATTTTTTTGAATTCTGCTTTGTTCATTTGTAGGCGGAATCTAAATATTCCTTTACTGTCAAAGGAAGTCTTCGTTTTAAGTGAGGATACATTTCCAAATAGTCATCAATCCCTTTCTCAAAGGCTGGTTTAATAAACTTCTCTGTATTCTCTAAAATACTCTCTGAAAGACTTTCCTTCGTCAGATCAGATAGTTTATAATCTCCAAGCATTTTGTCGTTATCATTGTAAACAAAACGACCTCCAAAATCTCCAAAGCCATAACTCAACTTCTCTAATTTTTCATGAAGCTTTTTTATAAAAAAGCCGTAATTGATATAAAAAGAGTTCTCAAAGTTAGATTTTTGAAAGCCAACAAATACCTTTAAATCAGTATTTTCAAATGTATAATATTTATTTTCATAAGCAAAATTTTGTGATTTCAAAGTTTCGCCAACAATTTTTTTGAATTCTGTATTATTCATTAAAAATTAGAAGCCCAGATATTCTTTCACACGTTTTTTACAAAGAAACTTGAAGTGAGGGTACAACTCAAAATAGTTTGCTAGTCCATCATCAAAGGCAGGCTGAATCAACATTTTGATATTACTATTAATAGAAGCCACTAAACTTTCTGAGGTTATCTTCTCTAGATTATAGCTATCTAGGTTCTGATAAACAAATCTACCACCAAAGTCTTCCAAACCTTGTTTATATAGAGGTAATTTCCCATCATAAATGCCTTTGATTAAAAAGCCGTAATTGATATAGAAAGAGTTCTCAAAGTTAGATTTTTGAAAGCCAATAAATACCTTTAAATCAGTATTTTCAAATGTATAATATTTATTTTCATAAGCAAAACCTTGTGATTTCAAAGTTTCGCCAACAATCTTTTTAAATTCTGTTTTGTTCATAATTTACCTCTTTATTAGTAAGTATCTAAGACACCCTTCCAATTTCCTCCGAACTCAGCATTTATTTCCTCAATATATCCTTGAAGTTGCTTCACGCCTAATTTAATCTGTTTAGGATTATTTGGCTTCAATTCATAAACAGTCTGGTTTTCAAAATCAATAAAGTCAACTCTCCTCCCACTTGGTAGTACAAATTCTTTTCTCCGAGTACTTCCATTTATTTCTGAAGCTTTATACTCTTTATGAACTTCTCTACCAAGTTTTAAACTTGATTTAGTATAACCTCTTTCATTAACAGGAATTTCCATACTTGGTTTGAAAGTTGGTTTCGGGATGTTAGTGTTTCCTTCAGTCAATATCGGCAATTTAGGTTTCCAGTCCTCAGAAACTATATTGGGACCATAAACAGGGGTAATTTCTGGCAATTCTGGAGTCCAATTCTTTGATGGAAGTTGAGGACCAAAAACTGTCTGACTACTTACGATTGGATTCCTTAACTCACCTGCAAAATTTGTATCAATTCCATAAACAGGCTTCCCATTGTAGACTTGATGCCCCACATAAGATCCAACCATCATATCTGTCCAAGCAACCGTATCTGGAATAGCTTTGACCCATCCGTAGTTTTTTGCTGTGATGATTTCAGCTTCTGTAGCCGGTTCATTAGTACTTGGATTTTTTCCTGTTTCAAGAATATATTTATTCCGCTTTGCAGCGTAATCTGGATCACGCCAATCAATCGGTTCAGCGTTCATTAATTGGTTGAAGCGAACATAACTATAATCTTTCTTTGCTTTTTCCTCATCTGACATGAAGATATAGTCAAATTCGATACTTATTCTTCCACGTAAAAATTCTGGATACTTATCCGCTAGCTCAACTAACGACATACCATCTACTTCTTCTTTATCAGATGCTAGAAGATTTGCCTTCATTTTTTTTGAACTTTCACTTTCAATATATATCGCACCTCCCCCTGCTCTCAAATACTGATATCGAGAATAAATATAATTAATTTGTTCTGCAGTCAAATCGGCTCTTTGAGGAAAATTATAACCAGTATTGAGATAGCTTTCGTACTCACTGATAAGTTTACCGTACCGCTCTTCCATCTCGGAAAATGACAATTCGTCAATATATTTCACGAAAGACTGTTGACTCTTCGTCTCCTCTATTCTCTCCTGCCGCTTAGTCCATCCGGTATTGATGGTACCTTTCCAGCTGAGATCAGCATCTCGGCGAGGAGGAAGATAAGTCTGAGTAGATGCATCCCAGCTCTGTGCTGCCTGAGACAGGCCAGTAGATGCGGCTACTAAATAAGTCTCTGCTTCCACGAAGATAGTTGGCGAACTCTCATTAAAAGCAAGCAAATTATCCAAAATTTCTTGAAAGACTTGCCTAGCACTTTCTGCAACAGCGATGGAAGCACTGAAATCCACAATAGACATACCTTTATTATTTGCATAGAGTTGCGATTTGCGTTCCAACTCTGCCAGTTGCTGTTCTGCAAAACGAATTTTCTCTTCCAGTTCTGATTGGCGCCAGCTCTTGCCGTCTACTTCTGCCGTGTAGTTACTAACAAAATTTTGACAAGCTACGGCTATCGCTTCCTGATAGAGAATGACTCCCTGAACAATCGGGATGACCGTTCCGACAACATGATTTTTGGCAGAATCATACGCTTTACCTTTTAGTTCATCCTCATTATGAAAAGCTGATAAAACGCTTATTAGTTTAAGATTCTGCCCCAAACATTGTTCAACCGCTCGACCAAGGCTTTCAGCCTGCGTTCGCGCAGCTTCTAGATACATATCAATACTCATCTTTACTCCTCGCTAGCTAAAGTACACTTCTCTTTGTAGACTTCCTCTAGTTGATTTTCTGCGTTTTGATGATCTTTCCGCAGTTTTTGTATCTGATCCTCTATATCAAGCTTTAGCTGTCTGCTTCGATGAGAAAAATCTAGCTGACAATCTGCTATCTTACTGTAATATCGGCTTCCTTCGAAATCATAAGACAGATCATGAAACCACGTCCCCATAGAATCCAACTGACATAATACATCTTCTTCTTGAGCTTTTGCCTGTCCCAACTTTTGATAGAGTTCCCATTCATGATCAGCAAGCCTCCGCTCCTTGGCCAACAAGGCAGTCCATCGCTTATCTTCCTGCATTGATTATTCCTCCAAAGCAGTCAAGGTACTCAGACCTAAATCTTTTTTAGTGACTGTCGGTTCCTTTTTAGGCGGTAAATAGTTAGTAGTCAGACTTTGACGAATCATAGCATCCTTATCCTCAAACTCTGCTGCTACACTATGAACATTCTGAATAATACTTGTAATGTGTGCCCCGAGCTGCCCTTGTAGGTTCTCAACATTTGAAATCCCTGCATTTGCATTAGAATTTCCAGCAACAGTTGTCTGCGAATCTCGAGTAATAGCCATCATCTGCAGGAAATTTGCATCTCCGATTGCCGTCGCATGTCGGGCTGCTGTTGATAGGTCGCTCTTAACTTGGTATTGATCCATCCGTCCTCTCCTCTACATTTTTTCTTATTGTACCATAAAATAAAAAAAGAGCAAAAAATTTCCAAGAAACAGTCTGCTCTTAAAGTATTTATTCTTTGTTTTCTTCTTTCTGCTCTAAGGTACGCTGGTAGGCCTGAATCTGTCGTTCCAGTTCTTCTTTGATAGCTCCTTCGGGAGCGTATTTTTCTTCCCAATCATCTGGTTTGAGAATTTTATGGGTAACGGGGTCAAAGTGAGCTTTTCCATCTGGGAAAATTTTGCCCATATTAGCCCGATGGACAATATCGAACAGCTGCTCTGGATCTACTCCCATCAGGACAAAGCTGCCATAAGTGAAGTATAGAGTATCAATCAAGGCATCTACCTGACCGACTAGAGAAACCTCAGCCTGACTCTTAGAGCGAACCTTGTCAGCAGCCTTGTCAAGCGCTTGATGGAGATAGGCTACAGAACTGTTAAAGTCTTCCTCTGAGTTACTAGCTGCTCGCAGAAACTCAACCAACTCTTCTAGCTTAAAGCCTGCACGATAGCGAGCGTCCTGAGGCGACCAGGCAATCGGCTCTTCCTGAGTACTTTCATCCATGACACTATGGAACTCTTTAACCTTATTAAAGTGATGGTCGCTGCTGGTAAAGACCTTTTCCCTCGCTAGTATGCCAAAATGCTCCAGAGCCTTGTGAATCCCATCTTGACTATTGCTGCTAGTCGTATGCTTGGCCACTTCCTTGACCGAGCTGGTTCCATTTCCCATAGCAATGGACAGGCCAACTCCCGATAGCATTTCCAAGTCATTGTCAGAGTCACCGAAGGCCATGACCTGATGAATGTCAAAACCATATTCCTTGCCGACTCGGCGAATCCCCTCTAGCTTAGATGTATCTTTATTGATAATATCAACCGCATAGGGGCTGCTGCGGGTAAATTTCAAATCAGGGAAGTCTGCTTCAATCTTGCGGCTTTCTTCTGGACTGGCCAAAATCAATGCTTGGTAAATCGGCTCCTGTATCAACTGCAGGAGATCCTTTTCATGCTGGGGCAGCGCCTTGCTGATGACCTTATTAAATCCATGACTGACTGTTCGCGCCATTCGCTTAGGGATGAAGCGGCTAGTCCACTGGGAGAAAGGGCTCATACCGAAGGACATAATCTTGGAGCCCAGCATAGCCTCAGCCGTTCCCAAGGAAATTTCTTTCCGATGCTTCTTAGCATAGGCGATTAAATCCCGCAAACTCTGCTTATCAATGGGACTGGCAGAAATTACCCTGTCTCTTGAAAAAATGTACTGGCCATTATAGGTCACAGCAAAGTCTAAGTCCAATTGCTCCATAAAAGGTTTGACAAAGAAAGGACCACGGCCTGTTGCCAAACCGACTAATATTCCTTGCTCCTTTAAACTCTGAATAGCCTTTTCTGTAGATTTCAAAACCGTTCGACTGTCATTGACCAGTGTCCCATCAATATCAAAAAAGACGGCCTTTACTTCCATTGATTTTCTCATTCTTTCCTTTTATGATACAATAAATTATAACACAAAAATGACATACAATCACATGAATTGCAGAAAAGAAAAGCTGGAGTAATATCTATGCAACAGGATTGAAAACTCTATGAAAACAGAATGTAAGTTTTCGAATCTGCATTATGACTACAAGGAGAAAAAGGATTTATGACAAAGAAAATCTTGGTCCTGCACACAGGAGGAACCATTTCCATGCAGGCTGACGGCTCTGGGGCTGTCGTCACCAATGCTGATAACCCTATGAACCATGTGACCCTTCCGCTTGAGGGGATAGAGACGGAAGTCATTGACTTTTTTAATATTCCCAGTCCTCATATCACACCCCAACACATGCTCAAACTTTACCAGAAAATCAAAGCCAGTGCTAACCAATTTGACGGAGTAGTCATTACTCATGGGACGGACACTTTAGAAGAGACGGCTTACTTTCTGGATACTATGCAGTTGCCGAAGATCCCGGTCGTTCTGACCGGAGCTATGCGCAGTTCCAATGAGCTGGGGAGCGACGGAGTCTATAACTACCTGACAGCCCTGCGGGTGGCTAGCGATGAAAAAGCTGGTGATAAAGGCGTACTTGTCGTTATGAATGACGAGGCACATGCAGCCAAATATGTAACCAAGACCCACACGACCAATGTCAGCACCTTCCAGACACCGACTCACGGACCACTTGGCTTGATTATGAAGCAGGAAATTCTCTATTTTAAGACAGCGGAGCCTCGAGTCCGCTTTGACTTAAACAGCATCTCTGGTCTGGTGCCCATCATTCCAGCTTATGCAGGTATGAAGACAGAGCTTCTGGACATGCTGGATTTAGACAAGATAGACGGTCTCATCATAGAGGCATTCGGTGCTGGCAATCTTCCTAAGGAAGTAGCTGACAAGCTGGCTGATATGATAGCAGAGGGACTGCCAATCGCTCTGGTCTCTCGCTGCTTTAACGGGATCGCTGAGCCAGTCTATGCTTATGAAGGAGGAGGCGTTCAGCTGCACCAAGCTGGTATCTTCTTTGTCAAAGAGCTCAATGCCCAAAAAGCCAGAATCAAACTGCTCATCGCCCTGAATGCTGGACTCAAAGGCCAAGAACTCCGGGATTATATGGAAGGCTGAGGAAAAAAATCCCTATTTATTTTCTTTAAATACCAAAAAGTGCTAAGTTTGCTTAGCACTTTTTTTGACTCTTTCATATTCTAACACTGGGAAAACTTCATTGAATCGCTGGTCTTAGAAGATAACCTCAAACAGAGACTCTAGAATTTCAAAAATATAATCACTTACCATAGGTCACCTCCATTTTCTGAGCTTGCTTAAATGTCTTCGGATAGTGGACTTTGATTGTAACTTTCATAGCTTTTACCTCGCTTATCATTAATTCTTTAAGAGCAAAAACGAAACTCTTGGGACGTTTGACCTCAAGTTTGGTCCCTAATCTTTTTGTTCTTACTTGGATATAAGGATACAGCCCTAAACTTAAGAATCTCTTATAGATTTCTTAGGGAAAGCTTATAGTCAAAGAAATCCGGCAGCATCCCTATCTACTATTTGAAATGAACAAGTCTTTTCTGCCACATACAAAAAACTTCACCGATCGGGTGAAGCTTGTGATTTGTTAGGAGATTGTTGATGAAAAAATTCTAAATTATTCTGCTTCTTTGAGTAACTCATACCTCGCAAGTCTTCTAGTCTTCAAGCTTTGGTTACAGGATTTTAAGTAATGTTTACATTGTCATTGGACCTACCTCTTTCTTTGATTTGACAATAGTATAGTCCCTAAAACTTAAAACCTACTTATAAATAACTTGCAGGAAACTTAATCCAAAGAACTCTTAATCTAGGTAATCTCGCTTGTCCAAATGAAGAGCAATCAAGTGCCAACTAGGATCTGTCCGCCAGTTCGGATCAGCCGTAATCTGGCTAGCAACCTTTCTGGCTTCTTCTAAAATCGGATAATCTTCCACGATGTCTGCCACTTGAAACTCAGGAATACCAGACTGCCGAGTGCCAAAGATTTCTCCAGAGCCTCGCATTTTCAGATCCTCCTCAGCCAGCAGGAAACCGTCGGTCGTCTCAGTCATGATTTTCATGCGGCGCTTGCCCGACTCCGTCTTAGGATTGGCAACAAGGACGGCATAAGACTGCTTATTCCCTCGGCCGACGCGGCCTCTCAGCTGATGAAGCTGGCTGAGTCCAAAGCGGTCCGCATCCATGATGACCATCACCGTAGCATTTGGGACATTGACTCCGACCTCAATGACTGTGGTAGAGACTAGAATATCAGGCCGTCCTTCCTTGAAGTCCTGCATAATCTCCTCTTTTTCCTCGCTCTTCATCTTGCCATGAAGCAGAGCCACTTGGGCCTGCTGACCAAAATAGGCTGTCAGTTCTTCTTCTAGGGCAATGGCATTCTTAAGATCCAGCGCCTCAGATTCCTCAATCAAGGGAGAGATAAAGTAGACCTGAGCGCCCTTGTGGAGCTCTTTTTTCAGCCAGTCGAGGACGACTTCCAGCTGCTCATGCTTGACCCAGCGGGTGATGATAGGCTTGCGTCCCGCAGGCATCTGGTCAATGATAGACACATCCATATCACCAAATGCTGTAATTGCAAGGGTTCTGGGAATTGGCGTCGCCGTCATCATGAGGACATCAGGATTGTCTCCCTTTTCCCGTAAAATCCGGCGCTGCTCCACACCAAAGCGATGCTGCTCGTCAATAATGACCAAGCCCAACGCATGGTAACGGACTCCTTCCTGAATCAGGGCATGGGTTCCGACAATCATGTCCACCTGACCCTTTTCAATCGCTGCCAAGGTTTCCCGGCGCTCAGCTGCTTTCATCCCACCAGTTAGCAGGGCCAGCTTCAATTCTGGAAATAGCTGAGCTAGGCTGTCAAAATGCTGCTCAGCCAAAATTTCTGTTGGAACCATCAGAGCTGACTGAAAGCCAGCTGTATAAACAGCATACATAGCCAGACCAGCGACAACAGTCTTTCCACTTCCCACATCCCCCTGCAGCAGGCGATTCATGTGTCCAGGCGATCGCAAATCCTGCAAAATCTCTGTCAGACTGCGCTCTTGAGCCGAAGTCAGCTCAAAAGGTAAGCTCTGCTTTTTCTCGGCCACAGCATCCGATTGCCAATCAATCTTCAATCCATTGCTGACAGCCTTGGTTTCTCTCTTTAAGACCTGCAGCTGCATTTGGAAATAAAAAAGTTCTTCAAATTTAACCCGCCTCAAAGCCTGCTTGTAGTCCGCCAAGTCCTTTGGAAAATGCATGGCCCGCACAGCCTCAACTCTGCTCACTAGCTGGTAGCGTTCCAGCAGGGACTGGGGCAGATTTTCCTCTAAGAGCAAATCCAATCCTTGGTCAAAGGCAGTCTTAATCAGTTTGACCAAACTGGCCTGACTAATTCCCTGAGCCAGCCGATAGACAGGCTGCAAGTCGTCCTCTATCTGAGCCAGTAGTTTCATTCCAGTCAGACTGGCCTTGGCTTTATCCCACTTTCCAAAGACGGCTATATTAGCTCCCACTTCAATCTTGTCTGCCAGATAAGGCTGGTTAAAGAAGTTAACTGCCAGAGCGACATCTCCCTGCTTGATGGTAAAGCGCAGGCGATTGCGTTTGTAGCCGTAATACTGGACATTGGCCGGGGTCACAACCTGACCAGAAACAACTGCCTTTTCTCCATCCTCCAAGTCTAGGACATTCTTACTCTTAAAATCCTCATAACGAAAAGGAAAATAAAGCAGCAAATCCTGCAAAGTCTCTAGACCCAGCTTGGTAAATTTTTCTGCTGATTTCGGTCCCACACCAGGCAGAACCGTCAAAGGTTGGTGTAAATTCATAATTCCTCTTTCAGTTCTGATACTGCTGCGGATATAAAATCACAGACAGGGGGGAAAAGATAGAACATTATCAAATACTTCAAGCGGTTCCCTTCATTAATCTTCTTAGTCTTTATAGACCCTCAGTACACGGTCGCTAATCAAGCAAACCACCTCATAGTTAATGGTGCCACGTTTTTCTGCCACATCTGTCGCCGTAATGGTCTCCGCTCCGCTATTCCCAATCAACACAACCGGAGTGCCAAGGGGATAAGCCTGAGGCAGGCGCACTGTAATCTGGTCCATGGAAACTCGGCCGACAATAGGGCAGCGCTGACCATCAATCAAGACATCAAAGCCCTGCATATCCCGTGTCCAGCCATCCGCATAACCCAAAGGAATGGTACCAATCCACTCTTGAGACTGGCTAGTGTAGGTAGCTCCATAGCCAACATCTGCTCCAGCCTCAACTTCTTTGACATGCACCAATTCTGAGACCAGCGACAAAGCTGGCTTGAATTCATAAGGAAGTTCCAATACTCTTCCGCTGGGGTTGAGACCATAGATGATATCACCCAGCCGAACTGCATTTAGAACGGTCTTGCTGTGCCAGAGAGAGGTGGCGGAATTACTAGCATGAACGAGAGGAGGCACATTGTCCAGCTCAGATAAGATCTGATGGAAACGAGCCAGCTGGGCTTCAAACTTATAGTGATCCACTTCATCTGCCGTTGCAAAGTGGGTAAAAATTCCCTCTGCGACAGCCCCAGCAGCCTGCAAGCGATGGATTGCCTCCTGAGCTTCCTGACTATCTCGAAAACCAATCCGCCCCATACCAGAGTCAATCTTGATATGAAAATTCAATCCTGTTAAGTCTTTTTCCGCATCTAAGGATAGATCCAACCACTCCAGACTGGCTACGGTCAGAGACACCTTTCCCTTTCTAGCCAGCGGAAGCGCAGCCAGATCTGATACTCCTAGCACCAGAATTTTTTTGCCAATACCCGCTGAGCGCAGCTCCAAAGCTTCATCGATATTTGACACACAAAATCTATCTACAAGGGGCTCAATGTGCCTAGAAACCTCAATAGCTCCGTGGCCATAAGCATCGGCCTTGACGACAGCCCACTTCTCAGTCGTCTGAGGCAGATGGGCACTCAGTTGTCTAATATTAAAAGCAATGGCAGCTAAATCAATCACTGCCTTGCTGGGTCTATGCAGACTAGCTTTCATCATCTTCCTCCAAAATAACGCTGGCTGTAACTAGCCCAGCAGCATGGCTGAGCGAAATCCAAACCTTGCCAGTAAAAGGTGACCGGCTGAAATAAGGCGCTCCCTGACGGTCGTTTAAAATCTCCAAATCCTGAAACCTGAGCTTACCAATACCGGTTCCCCAAGCTTTAGAAAAAGCCTCCTTGGCAGCCCAACGACCAGCTAGAAATTCTATTTTCCGTTTGCCTGATAACTCCTCAAAACGAGAAAGCTCCGCCTCAGTCAGCACCTTCTTTGCAAAACGGGCATTTTTCAGATAGGCTCGCTCAATGGCAGCCAACTCTTCTATGTCAATTCCGTGTCCTTTTATCATATCATTCTCTAGAAAGGCGACAAAACTCAGCTGGGCCGCCAGCTGAGTTCGTCTTCACCCGACAGTTAGTCCTCTTTACAGGTCAAGACTGTCCCTTTCAATTTTCCTTATTTATCTAAAGTGTTGTAAATTTCTTCAATGAGCTGAACAGTATTGTCCCAGCCCAGACAAGGATCGGTGATGGATTTACCAAAGACTTCCGGTTCATTTTGCCGGCCATCTTCCAGATAAGACTCAATCATAAAACCACGAACCGCTCTCTTAATCTTTTCGTTCCAATCCCGATTCAGCAAGGTCTGACGCACAATCCTAATCTGTTCCAGATACTGCTTGCCAGAGTTATCGTGATTGGTATCGATGACGATGAAAGGATTCTCCAAGCCCATTTTTTCGTAGTAGGAAATGGCATCCAGCATATTCTCATAGTAGAAATTTGGAATGTTCTTACCGTATTCATTGGTCGCCCCACGCAGAATAACATGAGCCAAAGGATTCCCAGAGGTTTCTACTTCCTGGCCATGAAAAAGGAAAGTCTGCTTATTTTGTGCCGCATAGACAGCGTTAAACATAACACCCAGATTGCCAGAAGTTGGATTTTTCATGCCTACCGGGGCATCAATACCTGACGCCACAAAACGGTGCTCCTGGTCTTCAACTGAGCGTGCACCCACAGCATGATAGCTGACCAAGTCGTCTACCAGCACAAGATTGGACGGATAGAGCATCTCATCAGCCGTCGTCAGACCAGTCTCTGTAATGACGCGGTAGTGCAACTGACGAACAGCCTGCAAACCATTGATAAGACTTGGTGCTTTAGACGTATCTGGCTGGTGAACCAACCCCTTATAGCCATCCCCATTGGTCCGCGGCTTAGCAGTATAGACCCGCATAACGATAAAAATCTTATCTGCGACCTTCTTCTGCAGCTCTGACAAACGACGGGCATACTCCAGCACAGCCTCTTCATTGTCCGATGAACAAGGACCAATCACCAAGATAATACGCTCGTCTTCTCCACTGAGAATCTCAGCTAGTTCTTGGTCTCGCTTGTTTTTATGAGCCAAGGCCTGACCAGTCAGCCTGGTTCTGGACTTAATCTGCTCAATGTCAATCTTCTGACCTTTTTCAATAAATGCCATACTATTTTCCTAATGTATCATAAATTTCACGAACCAGCTGTTCTGTATTAGCCCAGCCCAGACAAGGATCAGTAATGGACTTACCAAAGACTTCTGGCTCGTCCTGACGACCGTCTTCCAGATAAGACTCGATCATAAAGCCACGTACTGTAGCCTTAATCTTTTCATTCCAGTCTCGGTTAATCAGAGTCTGGCGAACGATACGAACCTGTTCCAGATACTGCTTACCAGAGTTATCATGATTGGTGTCAATGATGATAAAGGGATTTTCTAAGCCCATTTTTTTATACTGGGCAATGGTATCCAGCAGGTTATCATAATAGTAGTTAGGAATATTCTTGCCGTATTCGTTCAGGGCACCGCGCAAGATAGCATGCGCCAAAGGATTGCCAGATGTTTCTACTTCCTTACCGGAAAATAGGAAACTCTGCTTGTTCTGAGCTGCATAGATACCGTTAAACATGACATTGAGATTACCAGAAGTCGGATTTTTCAAGCCAGTCGGCAGATCTGCTCCACTAGCTACAAAGCGGTGCTGCTGGTCTTCGACCGAGCGAGCTCCGACTGCCATGTAAGAAATCAAATCATCTACCAGAGGCAGATTTTCTGGATAGAGCATCTCATCAGCCGTGGTCATGCCTGTCTCGGAAATAACCCGATAGTGCAGATTGCGGACTGCCTTGATGCCGTTAATCAGACTTGGAGCGGCCGTCGCATTAGGCTGATGAATAAGCCCTTTGTAGCCATCTCCATTCGTCCGAGGCTTGGCAGTGTAAACACGCATGACCATGAAAATGCGATCTTTTACTTCTTCTTGGAGAGCAGATAGACGCTTGGCATACTCCAGCACCGCTTCTTCATTATCTGAAGAGCAGGGACCGATAACCAAGAGAATGCGGTCATCTTGACCACGCAGAATTGCTTCTAACTCTCGGTCACGTTTTTCCTTGCGAGCTAGCATGTCGCCTTCTAGCTTAGCAAGTTGGCGAACTTCTGCCACATCAATGGGTTGACTGGTTTCTTTAAAGGTCATCTATTCTCCTTCTTTTATGCTTACTTTTTACGGCCGTGACAGTTCTTGAACTTCTTGCCAGAGCCACATGGACAAGGGTCGTTTCTCTTTACGTTAGACAGGTCTGCATTATCAGGCATATTTGGCGCCTTGGCAGAGATATTGCGGGTAGCTGTGGTATTGATAGCCCGCTCTGTCCGAGGGCGCTCTTGCTCATGAATCTGCGCTTTCATCATCAGACGAGTCACATCGAATTCAATGGAGCCAATCATATCGTTGAACATACGGAAGCTTTCTGCTTGATATTCGACAACTGGGTTATTTTGTGCATAACCACGCAGTCCAACAGCATTGCGCAGCTGGTCAAGGGCGTCGATATGGTCAGTCCACTTGCTGTCCACCACGCGCAGAATCAAGACCTTCTGGAATTCACGTACAGCTTCTTCGTCTCGCAGCTTCGCAATCTGACTGTCATAGACTTCCAATGCACGTTCAAACAGATAATCTTTGATTTCTTGGTCAGACTTGCCTTCCAAATCTCTGTCAGAAATAGAATCTTCTGAAACCAAGTTATACTTAGCAAAGTTTAAAATCGCTTCAATCTTATCATCCTGATTAGAGTGACTGCTGCCATCCACGATACGGTTGATAGTCCGTTTAATCATAGCATGGATTTCAGGACTGAGGTCACGGTCAGCAGTAATGACATCGTGGCGCTCAGCATAGATAATTTCCCGCTGCTCACGCATCACGTCATCATACTGCAAGACTTGTTTCCGTGTATCGTAGTTATTTCCTTCGACACGCTTCTGAGCTGCCTCTACCTGACGGGTCAGCATGCCAGACTTGATAACAGAATCTTCGTCACTAAGGTTCATTCGATCCAAGAGGGCTTTAATGCGCTCTGATCCAAAGCGGCGCATCAGCTCATCTTCCAGTGACAGGTAGAATTGTGACTCACCTGGATCACCCTGACGGCCTGAACGTCCGCGCAGCTGATTGTCGATCCGGCGGCTTTCATGGCGCTCTGTACCGATAACGCAGAGACCGCCCAATTCGCGAACACCTTCACCCAACTTGATATCGGTTCCCCGTCCGGCCATATTGGTCGCAATGGTAACCGCCCCACGTTGGCCGGCGTTCATGATAATTTGTGCTTCTTTATAGTGGTTTTTCGCATTGAGGACTTCGTGAGGAACCCCAGCTTCTACCAATTTCTTAGAAATATAATCACTGGTTTCAACCGCAACGGTACCGACCAGAACTGGCTGGCCTTTTTCATGACGCTCTTTAACATCCTGAACAACTGCCTTAAACTTAGAATCAATACTTGGGTAGAGCAGGTCAGAATGGTCAATACGTGCTACCGGACGGTTGGTTGGAATCGGAATAACACGAATGTTGTATGTTTCGCGGAACTCTTCTTCCTCCGTCTTAGCTGTACCCGTCATGCCGGACAGCTTCTTATACATACGGAAGAGGTTCTGATAAGTAATGGAAGCAGAAGTCTTTGTTTCTTCCTGAATCGGCACACCTTCTTTGGCTTCAATCGCTTGGTGAAGACCGTCAGAGTAACGGCGGCCTTCCATTGTCCGACCGGTAAACTGATCGACAATTAGAATTTCCTGATCTTCACTGACCACATAGTCAATGTCAAGGAGCATGATGTAATTAGCTCGCAGAGCATTGTCGATAAAGTGAGTCAGGGCAACATTTTCAATATCGTAGAGATTGTCCAGTTTGAAGTAACTTTCTGCCTTGTCAATCCCTGAGTCAGACAGACCAATCGTCTTAGACTGAACATCGATGATGTAGTCGTCCTTATCCAGAGATTTGACATAGTGGTCAGCCATATGATAAAGCTGGTTGGTATCTGAAGAAACCGGTCCAGAAACAATCAATGGTGTCCGGGCTTCGTCAATCAGGATTGAGTCCACCTCATCGACCAAGGCATAGTTGAGCGGGCGCTGTACCATATTTTCAGCGCGGACTACCATGTTATCACGCAGGTAGTCAAAGCCGATCTCAGCATTGGTTGAATAGGTAATATCACAAGCGTATGCTTCTTTCTTCTCAGATGGAGACTTAGCTGCCAGATTGATACCGACAGAAAGGCCCAGCCAAGAGTAGAGTTCACCCATTTCGGTCGCGTCACGCTCAGTCAGGTATTCATTGACTGTGACAACGTGCACACCTTTTCCTGCAAGGGCATTTAGGTAAACTGGCATTGTCGCTGTCAAGGTTTTTCCTTCACCGGTACGCATCTCTGGAACGTCACCATGATGGAGAACGATCCCCCCCATAACCTGTACCTTATAAGGGAAAAGACCCAACACACGCTTAGCTCCTTCACGGACAACCGCAAAAGCTTCAAATAAGAGCTGATCTAAAGTTTCACCATCAGTATAGCGTTTCTTGAATTCTTCTGTTTTTGCCTGAAGTTCTTCATCAGACAAGGCCGCCATTTCGTCTTCATAAGCCAAGACCTTGTCAGCCATTTTTTCTAATTTTCTTAATTCACCTTTATCATTTTCAATGATAGTCTTTAAAATATTCGCCATTTTTTTCCTTACTATATAATAATCTTTCTGATTTTTAGAATGTTCTTTTCATTATAGCATGTTTTCCTATATCTTTCAAGAATGAAAAAAGCAAAAAAGCTTCATCAAACTGTGCTTACAGAACCGGGAGATAGCAGGAGATTAGAGGATAAAAAAAGAAAAGGCAGAGGTTTTACTCTGTCTTTTCGAGTCCAAACAGCACAAGGATAAACAAGTGTTTTTTCTTTTTGATAAAGAGACCTTTTTCCGATAGTGTCTAACACTCCTTGGACATTCTACCCCTCTTTTGGCTACTTAAAATCCAACAAGCGCATGGTGTCTTGGGCAATCATCAGTTCTTCGTTGGTTGGAAGAATGAGAATTTTAGCCTGAGACTGGGAATTTTGAATAAAGAGCTGACCTTGCTCGTTAGCTGCCTGATTTAAAGAAAGTCCTAAGCAATTGAGCTTTTGAACGACCAAGCTACGGATCAAGGCTGAATTCTCCCCGATTCCAGCAGTGAAAACCAAGGCGTCGAGCCCATCTAAATCTGTGATGTAGCTTGCAATGGTCTGAGCGATGCGGTTGACAAACATATTGACTGCTAGACTGGCTTTTTCATCGCCTCTATCACAAGCTTCCAGAACATCTCTTAAATCATTGCTGAGCTGGGAGATTGCTAGCAGACCGGATTCTTTATTGAGGACATCGCTTAATTGCTGGGCTGATAATTTTTCTTGTTCTAGCAAAAAAGGAAGAATCATGGGATCTATGTCACCGGAGCGGGAGCCCATCATCAGGCCAGCTAAGGGGGTGAATCCCATTGAAGTATTGACAGACTGACCATTTTTAATGGCGCAGATACTAGCACCATTGCCCAAATGGCAGTTGATAATCTTCAAATGCTCCGCAGCTTCTCCCTGCCCTTCCCAAATCTCCTTTACCTTTTGAGCAATATACTTATGACTCGTTCCATGGAAACCATACTTTCTCAGACCGTATTTATGATAGTAATCCCAGGAAAGAGGATAGAGATAATAGGCTTCTGAAAGGCTTTGATGGAAGGCTGTATCAAACACAGCCACTTGTCCTGTCTCCGGCAAGGCCTTTTGGAAAGCTCGAATCCCTACCAAGTTGACAGGGTTATGGCTAGGAGCCAAGAAGGACAGCTTCTCAATGATGGACAGCACTCGCTCATCTATCAAAGCAGAATCATCAAAGGACTCGCCGCCATGTGCTACCCGATGACCGACTCCATCTATCTCGTCCAGAGAAGCAATCAGCTTCCGCTCCAAAAGAAAGTTCAGCAGGTAATCCACCGCAAATTGATGAGAGGGAATCGCAAGCAGTTCCTTTTCTTTTTGACCTTCAAATTCAATCTTAAAAATGCCTTCCTTTAAGCCAATCTTTTCAAAAATTCCTTTCACCAAAAGGCTTTCATCAGGCATACTGAGCAGTTGAAATTTTAATGACGAACTGCCCGCATTAATCGCAAAAATTTTTTTAGACATATTTTTCTCCTGAGCAATGAAAACAGTGATTTTTTCAAATAACGTTTTTTGAAAACTGAAATTTTCCATTGCTACTTGTTAGATAAATAAGCAGCTTCAACTGGTCGGCTAGCTTATTTACTATTTTATATATTACATAGCATTGACTGCCAAGACAGCCAAGACAGCGCCGATAGTCGGTCCTACAATTGGCACCCAAGCATAAGCCCAGTTTGCATCTCCTTTATTCGGAACTGGCAAGAGGGCATAAGCAAGGCGCGGACCGAAGTCCCGAGCTGGGTTGAGGGCAAAACCTGTCGTCGAACCCAAAGACAAGCCGACCGCCATAATGAGGAAGCCAACTAAGAGTGGAGTGAGTCCAGGCGTGATTTCGCCGTGCGTTATCATCAAAAGTGCAAAGATGAAGAAGAAAGTCGCAACGATCTCGCTGAGCAAATTAAATGCTGGATTCTGGATGGCTGGTCCAGTAGCAAATACGCCAACTGAGTTGCCTTCTTCTGCCTTGGTTTCTTTGAAATGGGGATAATAGAAGAGCACTACAATAGCCGCTCCGACAAAAGCCCCTAGAATCTGAGCGATGATATAGCCCACCACTTGTTCCCAAGGGAAGATGCCACCCACCGCAAAGGCAATAGTGACAGCTGGGTTAAGGTGACCGCCAGTATTATAAAATCCTGCCGTATAGACACCCAAGGTCACTGCCAAGCCCCAGCCAAATACAACGGTAAACCAATTGGGAGCGAAACCTTTTGCAAGACTCTTATTAAGACTAATAGACGCTCCGATTCCATTCCCAAAAACCATCAGAACCATGGTGCCTAAAAATTCACCTAGATATTTTTCCATACTCCATACTCCTTCATTTCGAAATACTTTATACTCTCTCCTCTATATTGCTTCTACAGCGCAATATAGAGTCTAAGAAAGTATAAGAGAAATATGCTCGTGAAATAGGAGAAAATCCCTAGCTCCAAAGCATGGATTGCAAGCGGTATTCTCTCCTCTGATATTATTTAATTTGCTAGATTGCTTCTCTACAGACCTATAGCATACTCAGCAATGGACTGGTCTTCTTCAGAACTTCCTCCGCTGACGCCGATACCGCCAATCATTTCTGACTGGCAATAAATAGGAATGCCACCTGCTAAACTAACGACCTTATTGTCAGTCATCGTTTCCAGCTGGTAGAGCCATTGGCCAGGCTGAGTTAAAGGTGCTAAATCCTTGGACTGCATTCTCATGCCGACAGCTGTATAAGCTTTCTTATAAGCCATATCGTTACTCACTAACAAGGCATTTTCCATACGATAGGTCATCACAACTTGTGCTGCTGGATCAACCACCGTTATCACGACGGCTAGTCCCAGCTCTTCAGCCTTGCGTCTGGCCCTTGTTACCAATTCCCAGGCATCCTGATAGATATTTGTGAAAAGAAGAGGCTCTTTATCCAGTAAGGTTTGGCATCTGGCAAGGACTTTTTGGATAATGATGTCTTGCAATCCTGGGTTTCCTTCCCAGCTTGATAGTTCTGGACTGCTGAGCTCGTCTTTCTCTCTATCTCTAGCCATCCATTTCACCTCTTTTCAGTAGTTGATACGGACATCTTTTTGAATCGATCGGAACAAGTCAAAAAGATGCTTCTAACAGGTCAGATTTTTTAAACGGGACTCCCTTGACCAAACGCGCTGCATTTGAACCAAATAGGCGCAAGACGTGGTCCGGTATAGCGGAATAATCTTTGATACGATAGATAAATTTTTCAAGCGGCAAGTTACGATAATGGAGGACTGCATCTCGCCCGTCACAGGCAATCCCTACTAACAGCTGGGATTGAGTTGCAGCCACATGCGCTAGTGATACAGGATCGCTAAGTTCATCTGGGCTGACCAGACTAAAAGGAATACCTTCCTCTTCGATACCGTAGCCGATTTGTGCCACCTTATCCGCAGGAGCATTGTCCGTAGCAATAAACCTAATGGTGGGCTTTCTAGTATAAGCTAATTCCATAGCCGGCCCCCCATTTCTCTCTGACATAGGTCAAAATCAGTCCGGTCGCTACTGCATTTCGAGGTCCCACCAAGCCACGCACATTGCCTCGACCAGCTACAATGGCATGCTGAGAGAGGGCTTCGGTCACTAGCTGAGGTATTTCAAAGTCCAAAGCTGAGCCACCTACGATGACAACGAAAGGAATGTCTCGAATATTCTGAGTGGGACTGACGCGCTTGAGAGCTCGAACCGCATTGGTAACAAAGACCCTTTCCTTGGCTGACTGCCGAACGAGTTTGATTTTTTCGATAGAGTAGTCTCCATCATCAATAGGAACAAATTCATCATTTTCCTTGACGATGACGACTCTGGCAAACAAATCTCCAGACAACGGCTTGTCAAAAAATTGAACAGTGCCGTCTTCATGCCGGATATGGAAAAGACTTTCTACCTTGGCCAGAGGATATCGTTTGATGTCCTCTGCCAGATGATGATTTTCCAGTCCCAACTCCGAATTGATCAGCATGGTTACCATATCACCGGCACCGGCTAGATGGACAGCCAAGATTTGACCCATGCTATCAATAATGGAAGCATCTGTCGAGCCTGCTCCTAAGTCCAAAATAGCCAAGGGGCGATCCGTCCCTGGTGTAGTCAGAGCCCCGAGGATAGCTGATTCAGCTTCTGCTCCACCGATTTCTACAGTGATACCCAGCTCTCGTTCGACTTCTTGGGCAATGATGGACATTTGTAGCTTGTCAGAATTTACCATAGAGGCTATACCGACAGCCTGCTCCATAGAAAATTCTCCAGCCACACCACCGCGCACAGAAATCGGAGCAAAAGTATTAACGGCTAGTAAGTCACGGATATAAATGTCGGAAGGCTCTTTCTCGGTCAGGTCAGCCATGGTTTGGCGCACCTTCTCCAGCATGCCACCAACATTGGTGCCCGCCTCTCCGACAACATTGCTAATCTCGCCAGCATAGACAATTTTCTCCATAATCTCATCAGCACCCTTGGAAATATCTACCTTTAAGGTATGCTCCTTGCCGATAATTTGGATACTACCTGCTGGAATCGTCCGAGCCTGAACGTCACCTGCCGGTGTCTTAATCACGACAGCTGAGCGGTTGCCAATGAGGGCACGGGCAATGGGAACAATGCTTTTCGTCTCTTCTGCACTCAAGCCAAAGACCGTCGCAATACCATAGGGATTGGATAATTGAGAAATCACCTTTCCCTGCTCTACTACTTCAACAGCAGCTTGCATTCCCAAAGGAACCTTGTCAATAAAGAGAATCTCATCCACGATTGGAATCTTCTGGCTAATGCGGTTATTGACCAGAACCCCATCATCCGCCTGCAGAATGGCAGCGGTAATCTGATAGCCCTTGGCTAGATAGGCATTGATTAGCTGGGCAACCAAGTCAAAATCAATGACCTTCGGCACTACCACGATGTATTTCCCATCAAGAGGATGATGAACCAAGTCGAGAATATCTACCGTGAGTCCAATCCCCAGACCCAGACCGCCTGGAGTACGCGGATTATGACCAATCATGGTAGACTCAGTAATGACCGTCTCTGTGATAGTTTCCATGGCAACATCACCGATAACAGGCGTCGCTTCATTGATCCGAATCAAATCAACTTGTCCCAGTTCAAAGGATATTTGCTCCATCAATTTTCTCAGAGATTGATAAATCCCGTGGACATTTTCCTTGGTCCCCTTGATACCTGTTGTATCCGCAATGGCTGAGGCAAGAAAGTGAATGCTTCCATCATCTTGCACTTCAGCTAAGGCAGACTCGGTAGAAGAATTGCCTATGTCTACTCCAATGATTCGTTTCACATTTTCACCTCCACCAAGATTAGGCTATTTTGAGTAGCATTTATAAAAGCAGTGATAATAATCTTTTCTCAACCCAAAATAGCCTTGATAAAACCGGATTAGTTGTCGCCTTTCAACTTCTTGCGGCGTTCATAATTTTCAGCGGCTTCTCTGACAAAGCCCGCACAGATAACAGCTCCATATTGGTTTTCCAATTCATTGGCAATGTCCAATAATTCCTGTTTGGAAGACCGGTAAGGGCGCAGGGCATTGTAGATTTCCAACACACGCGCATCCGGAACCTTGGTCAGTTCCGCAGCCCGAGAAAAGTTATACTGGATTGCTTCGCGGCCGGCATTCTTAGCAATTTCACCTTGCTTGATCAAAATCTCCGGCTTAATCCGCAAATCCTCTGCTTTTACATAGCCAGACAAGATATTTTCCAGAGTAATATCTTCGAATTTCTTATCCTGACCAACCTTTATCCAGTCTGGGTGTTTTTTAGAAATAGGATAATCAGCCGCTGTCGCTTCATCAGAACTGACAGGACGATTGGCTGCTCCTTGACTAGCTGAGCTGCTATCGCTTAGCTCGGCTAATATTTGTTTTACTAATGTTTCTACTGATTCACTCATTCTGATTTCTCCTTGTAGACATCATATGCATCAAATCACCTGACATTCATCAGCTGGTTTTCCTCTTTTAACCAGTTTCGTTTCCTTGATATGCAGCAAAGCTGAGTAGGCCTGGTACTTAGGACGAGCCATTTGGTCGTTAAGGGTTGGCACCGGATTTGGTGTTTCACCCTTGGCATACTTAGCAGCATTTTTACCAATCAAACGATAGGTTTCAGGAGTTAACAAAGGTGCCTGCGGGAAGAGTTCCAGATTACTGAGCGGTGGCAAATCACGTTGGTGAATAACCGTTGTTCCCTTAGACTGAACACCGATAGAAATGCCAGAACCAGACAAGTGGTCTCCTTCTACCGCTACAAAGGCAACGTCAGAAGAACGATAGACCTTGACAATGCGAGCCTTGAGCCCTTCTTCTTCGATACCAGCCACCAGCTGACGCAGTACTTCCGTATGAGGAATGTCCACCATCGTCTTCACCTGCTGTTCTCCAAAGGCAGGTCCAACTGCAATAACGACTTCATCCGTTGACTGGCTAGGTTTAGCCACACCAACTGTACGGATGACAGCTTTTTCATTGGACACAGGCTTTGTGACAGGCTTTTCGCTTGTTTCAGCAGCTGTTTCGTTGGTATTGACGCTCATCTCTTTCATCACTTCTGCAATAATGGAGCGCAGTAAAGTTTCATTTATCTCTGTCATCTTAGCTCCTCCTATACATCACGCGGGTCAATCGCTTTAGGAATGTCTTTGACTTTTTCCCATTCTTCGCCGACCAGACGATGGCCTGTACCGACACCAACATAGTCATTCGGTGAATTCACCGCTGAAATAACATTCCAATCCCGATCAAAGATAGCAGATGTTTGCAGGAAATCTCCTGCTACACGTTGCTTGAACAAATTGAGCAGCTCATTGGCAACTTCTGGGAAGCCATTATTAGCCAAGGCTTTGATCAAATCAGCCCCTTGAACTCCGCGTTCCAGAATACCTTGAGCAGCCTTGATGTCTTCAACCTTATCCCGCTCTGGCATATCTTTAGAGCCATGAGCATAGGTCGCTGCTTCGACTTCTTCGTCGGTAATCGGCGGCAGGCCCAAGCCTTTGAAAAGAGCTTGCATAACGCGTGCTGCCTTGTTCCGAACCTTTACAACTTCCTCTTCTCGTACAGGACGAAGACCACCGTCTACCCGCAGGTCACGTTGCAAGACATTGTAGTCGTCAAAGTCTTCCGCATCCCAGTTAGAGCCGGCAAACATATTGTCATAGTTTGGCGTAGCAGAGTAGCCAGAGTTGATAAAGTCTGTACCTGGTGCAAACTGCATCAAAGTCCGAACGGAGCGACGTAAGTCTGAGTGAGTAAAGGTTTGGTCATTTGATGAAGCGCATTCCAAGTCCAGCATGCTGGCAATCAAGTTTTCAGCAACGACTGCCCGAATACCACTCGGAACAGCTGCAGGAATACCGATACAGCTTACTGATCCATTCTGAGTTCCTTGAACCCCAGCTGCTTTTGTTACATAGAGACAGCGAGCTTCCAGATAGAGCATGGACTTGCCTTCAGCTTGTCCCATCTGCACTTCAGACCCCGTACCGGAAGTGAAACGCATCTTGAGTCCACGAGAGGCATAGGCGGAAGCCAGAAAGGCCTTGGACCAAGGTGTATCATCTCCATCAGTGAAGACATCTTCTGTACCATAAACAGAGATGGTCTCAGCATAGGCCGTAAAGCCACGCATACCAAATTCTAGTTCTGTCGCTTCTTCCAAGGAGCACTGAGTCAGTACCCCAGGACGGCCCACTTGGGAGCCAATCATCAGTGACAGGGCATTGAAAGGAGCATAACGCACTACGGCAACCGTTGTTTCCTGCTCTGCAAAACCACGCAGAGCCCCTTCAGCTGCATCTGCTGCAATCTGAACTGGATTATCATTGACATTAGTGACGTGGGCTTGCGTAGCTGTTTGCTTACGGGTCCGCATCTTTTGCAGACACATCATGATTTCTACGACATTCATCTGATTGACCACTTCAATGATTTTAGCCGGAGTCATGGCCTTGGTCAGCTTGATGATTTCTGTCCGAGGTACATTCGGTGTCAATATTTTATTGGCAATCTCTCGTGAGTCCATCTGAATAACTTCTTCAGCTCGGCTCAGGTCAATCCCATAATTGGCAATGAATTGGTCAATCAGGTCAAATTCTTCTTTTGGTTTGCCGTCTAACTCAACCACTTTCCCATTTTGAATTTTGATACTGGGTTTAGGGTCATTGGGACTTTCCATAGCCACCAAACCTTCTTCAACCCATTCTTTTACAAATCCATCTTGGTTGATAGGGCGTTTGCTTAATACTTCAAAACGTTTGGATCTCATACCGTTTCCTCCCTCTCACTCTTAAATGTAAGATGGCTGTGAGTTAGTTGGCTCGTCACCCATACTACCTAAAAGTGCCAGTCCAACTTCACGCGCTGAGATAACTGATTGTCTAACTGCTCCAGAATCCCCACTGATAAAGAGGATAGCTTCGTTTGAGTGGCTGGTACCACCATTTCCTGGAGAAGCATAGCCGACAACAGTAACGTTGGCAGCCTTAACAGCTGTATCCGCCATAACAACACCAATAGCTGCAGGTGCTCCGACAATCAAGCCAAAAGCACGGCCGTATTCAGCACCAAAGGCAGTCTGGCAAGCATAGCTAGCACGCGCAGTATATTGGAGTTCAATATGCCCTGCATCATTAGCATAAACATCGCCAAAGGTTCGATCCACTTCCTCCAAGGTTACTTCCACAGCTCGTCTGACATCTGATACATCTTCACCACCGAAGATAATCAAACTTCCGTGTCCAGCACCTCCCTTGGTATCACGAGGCAGTTCGATTTTAACAATTTCTGTATTGGTTGCTTTGACCGCTTCATCAGCAGCCATGATATGAGGACCCGCACCGGTACGAGCACCGACTACACCAATTGAGCGATAACTCTTTTCTAGCTTCATAGCATCCAGCACCTGCTGGTCCACATTGGCAATGACAAGTCCAATTGTATCGCCTATCGGATTAACACCGACAAATTCTGTAATATTGCATTTGTTTTCCATAAGACAGCTCCTTTCGCTGACATATATTTTGAAGCGCTTACAATTTTAGGGAATAAGGAAATCAGATAAGGGGAGCACCATAACTATACGCCTCTTTCTGATTCCATTTTTTTACTTTTTTCGGGTCAAAAGAATAGATTATTCTAAGGTTTTCTGTTAGAATGAGTATGGTTGTTTTTTATAAAGGAAAAAATTCTGCATTCTCAAAAAGAGCCTAACCAACTTTTTTAGGAATGCCAAGCTAAGCCTACAAGAAATATACTTGACAGGCCTTTCCCTTCAAAAATAACAATCGCAGAGACAGATAACAGATGATAAACTTTTCGCAGGGTTGCTCATCTTCTATCTGTTTTTTTATTTTCCATCATTACAGAATGGCAGGACAGCAGGCCGCTGTCCTGCCATTCTAGTAAATCCGATAGTTCCAGCATCCAACAAACTAGCCTTGCCAGTCAGCCGGATAGGTGACATAGATAAAGCGGGCCTTATCTCTGACAGAGAACTGAATGTCGCTGCCTTTAGGGATAAAGAGTACTTCGCCAGGGCCAGCTGTCATGACTTCGTCACCAACGATAATATCAAGACGCCCTTCAATAACATAGTCCACTTCATCATAGTCCAGATGCCAAGGGAAAGTTGTCTTTTCCATGGTCATCAGACCCAAGCCCAATCTTGGGCTTTCGTCTAAGGTCAGCAAGTCTCGTGTATAAACTTGATGGCTCGAATCACCTGTATCCAAGCGATCTTCTGGACGAACATCCAGACCAGGCAGGGCGATAGAAGCTACGCCTGCCTTGCTGACTTTTTTCCCACCATCTTTAGTGGCTAATTCTTCCAATAAAATCTTACGAACCAATGTTTCTAGGTCAGAACGATTAATATCTGCCATACTTCATACCTCCAAGTCTAAGCTTCCTTCTTCGTTAAGAAGAAAGCCAGTAATACCGCTGTGATACCGCCGACAAATTTACCAATCATCATCGGCACAATCATTTCCGGTTTTTGACCAGCTGTGAAGCCTAGGTGATCTCCGATAACAAAGGAAGCAGATACGGCAAAGGCTACGTTAATAATCTTACCGCGTTTGTCCATATCCTTCATCATCTGGAACATGGCAATGTTATTAGCCAGAGAAGCTACCAAACCAGCTGCACCAACTTCGTTCATTCCTAGGGATTTTCCGATAGCAGAAAGCGGTTTGTTGGCTACCTTGGTAAAGACAGCTACCAGACCAAAGGCTCCAGCCAAGGTTACGGCAATCGTTCCGACAACTTCAAAGGCTTCCTTCAGTGTCTCAGCACCTTTTGGATAGAGGCTGATGAGCCATTCATTTCCAGTCAGAAGCTGCGCTGCACCAAAAGCCAAACCGAGCGTTGCCAAGATAACAATAATCTGACCAAACACTTCAAAACCTTTAATCATGGCATTAGGTGCCAAAAGCAATCCTATGAAAATCAGAGCAGATACAATGATAATCGGGATAAGATTGACAATCAAGGTTCCAAAAGGCAGACCAGGCACAAAAATTCCTCCAAGAAGACAGCCAATCGGAACAGTTACCAAACCGTATAGGATTCCGCGAGCCAAAAGCGGACGGTCATCTTTTTCGATAATACCCAAGGCAACTGGAATTGTAAAGACGATGGTTGGCCCCATCATAGAGCCCAGTACAAAGGCAGCAAAATTTCCTACCGCTGGATCCTGAGCCAAACTAAGAGCCAGAGGAGCTCCTCCCATATCATTGGCAATGAAGGTTGTCGCAAAGATAGACGGGTCAGCGCCCACCAAGCCATACAAAGGCACGACAATTGGTTTCAAGACATCCGCCAAGAGGGGAGCGATTACCATAATCCCAGCCATAGAAAGAGCCAAAGCTCCCATAGCCATGATACCTTCTTCAAATTTTTCACTTAGTCCTAGTTTGCCACCGATACATTTATCCACTGCACCGATTAGCATGAATAGAACCATGATATAAATGATAATTTCATTGATACTCATAACATTACCTTAGTTTCTAATATTCTTCATCACTGTGATAGTCAACCTTGTCAATGATAGCCACAACGACCATATCCACAGGGATATTCGTCTTATTTAGGCTCATCCGGGCAGAACTGCCAGTGGTTACCATTACTTGGTCTCCTTCGCCTGCACCGATGCAGTCGGCCACAATAAGCAGAGCTGGGTCACTTTGATGTTCATTTAGCTGCCGTTCGACCACTAAAAATTTCAAACCATTTAAATTTTCGTCTTTTCTAGTCGCCCAAAGGCTTCCTTTTACTTTACCAACAAACATCTCTACCCACTCCTTTATTCTATGATTTCTATTTTTTGACGTTTTAGATAATCTCTCGCCAAGGCTGTCACAATCATTCCTTTTTCTATTTTAAAGCTTCCATTTTCAGGTAAGCCCATTTCTCTCAGCCTCTTCTCTGTAAGCAAAACCGGCTTGCTCGGATCCTTAGCCTTCTGACTGACTTCTTCTGTCACCGCCCGCTTTTCAGTCGGACGAGGCTCTTCAGCATGATTGCTTTCTAGGAGTGCTAAGAGTTGGCCTTCTTTATAAAATTGCAGACCGTAGCGGATCAGCTTTTCGCGCTGTCCCTGCAGTTCCTGATACAAGTGCACTTTAGAAGATTGCTTGTACTGCTGAACAGCAAAGGCGCTGTCTGACACGAGGACTTTTTTGCCTTTCAAAAGACTCTTTAAAATGACTGCTTCCTCTACCGCTAAAGGGCAAAGGGATGAGAGTCTCAGAAAAGCATCAAAGCCAAGTGTCTCGACAACAATAATCTCTGCTGCGCAAGAATCTCTTACGACTTGAAAGCCTTCCCCTTCTAATAAGTCAGGAATCTTATCGCCTCCAATGACGTATACTGAGGGTTTCTGAGGCTTTTTCTTCAACTTTTCCATCAGGCGGTCTGTAATCAAATCTACTAAATGATCTAGATTTTCCATTCTTTACCTACCTTTTATTTGCTCATAGGACTTATTTTTTAATAATCCGTCCGCGTGTTCCTTTTTTGAAACCACATGCATTGGCTTCATCGTAGTCGATATGCATATAGGTCGCAAACTTGGGACTAACACGGATGACCACATCATCAAATATCAGCGGACGAGCACCTTCTACTCTGACTTGTACAATCTCGTGATTTTTTACATTCAGACGTTCGGCATCTTCCGGTGTCATATGAACATGACGCTTAGCTACAATCAGGCCCTTATCCAGACAAACTGCCTTGTCCCCATGAGCCAAGATGACACCCGGTGTTCCTTCGATATCGCCACTTTCGCGAATGGGAGCCTTGGTGCCCAGCTGCAAACAATCGGTCAGGGAAACTTCTACCTGAGAATGTTTGCGAACAGGTCCCAGAATAACCACATTGTGAAAAGCGCCTTTTGGACCGACAACTGTCAGCCTTTCCTGACTAGCGAACTGGCCTGGCTGTGATAGGTCTTTTGCTTTTGTTAATTGATAGTTGGGACCAAACAAGGCTTCCAAATCTTCCTGACTCAAATGGACATGACGTCCGCTCGCTTCTACCTCAAATGACCCCTGCAATTCTTCCTGAACTTTATCAATTACTTTATTTACCAAATTTTCTAAAGTCATTGCTGTTCTTCTTTCTCTTGTTATTAGCTTGCTATCAACCAGAGCAAGACTTCAATTGATTTTAATAATTGAGAAACCTTACAAGCAAATTGATCTCTGTCACCATCAGCAGCCTGCTCCAATTCTTTGCGCAGGAGGGTCGTTTCGATATATGTTTCATAGCAATTCAGCTGCCAAGTCGGCTCCTGATAACTCATCATAACCGTTTCTTGATCGAGCTGTCGACTGACCCGAATGGCCTGCAATTCTGCATTGCTAGGCAGGTCTGTCTGGTAATCAGAAATATCATCCAGAATATACTGGCCGACTATTTGTTCTACTATATTCAATAGTTGGCCAACTTGCTCACACTTTTCATCCTGAAAAGCCTGATGCAATTCTCTCTGGTTCTTCAAAAAGCAAGTATAAAGTTTAGTCAGTCTAAATAGTCGTGGATACACAGCAGAGTCCTCAAGGTTTGTAATCGGCACCCTGATAGCATCAGCAGCTGAGGCTGTTTTCCCTTTGGTCTGACCTGAACAGATAATTCGAATATGGTGATCATTGAGAAAACCTCTGGCTGCTGGCGTCAGTTTTTCATCTTTGTTTAATTCAAAGACACCGTTATCAGCGAGAACGGATTCTCTATAAAGCTTTCTGATCTTAGCTTCTGTAAAAACTGACATGTATTCACATCCTTCTACTCCGTTGATACTCTGTGAAAATCAATCTGATACTCTCCGAAAATCAACATTTCTGTCTAGTATCGAGCTGCTGCCCATAAGCTTCATTTTCACTGAGTATTCTATTTGCATCAGAGGCCTGTATCAAGCCTGAACACTACAATACAGGCCCTTTCAGCAAATATTTATCTGTCCCAGATTATTTGGGCAGAATGACTTCCACTTCAGCATGTGGACGTGGAATTACGTGAACTGAAATCAATTCACCAACATTTTCAGCTGCAGCTGCTCCAGCATCTGTCGCTGCTTTGACTGCGCCGACATCACCACGAACCATTACAGTTACCAAACCAGCACCGACTTGTTCTTTACCAATCAAAGTTACGTTAGCGGCTTTGACCATTGCATCAGCTGCTTCAATTGCGCCGACGAGTCCTTTTGTTTCTACCATTCCTAATGCATTTGCGTTTGCCATGTTTATTTCCTCCAATTATTTTCTTGTTTTTAATTTTATCCGAAAGTCTGTAATCTTATTCTTGATGAGGCAAGATTACTTCTACTTCAGCATGTGGACGTGGAATTACGTGAACTGAAATCAATTCACCAACATTTTCAGCTGCAGCTGCTCCAGCATCTGTCGCTGCTTTTACTGCGCCGACATCACCACGAACCAAGACTGTTACCAATCCAGCGCCGACTTGTTCTTTACCAACTAAAGTTACGTTAGCGGCTTTGACCATTGCATCAGCTGCTTCGATTGCGCCGACAAGTCCTCTTGTTTCTACCATTCCTAATGCATTTGCGTTTGCCATGATTGTATCCTCCAATTATAATGTTTAATATTGACTATTTTAGTTTTTCCAATACGCGTTGAACCAACAAGGTTACCAGTTCTTCTTCGTTTGATCCGTCAACTGCCACAGCTTTTGGTTCTTCCACTGCCATATTTTCTGCTTGTCGCAGGTCTGACAGTTCTGATGTACCGTAAGCTACACGACGGATATTGAAGAGATTGAGCGGGCTGACATTATCAGATGTCGCGCTGCCACCCACAGCTCCACAACCCAAAGTAAAGGCTGGGAAGAGACCAGTCGTTGCACCGACACCACCCAGAGCTGCTGGCGTATTGATTAGCAGACGAGATACTGGTTTTTTCAGTGCAAATTCACGAATAATTTCTTCGTTTTGACTGTGAATAGCAAGAGTGTGGCCTGCACCTTCATGATGCAAGATCTTAATACTCAGCTCACAAGCTTCCAACCAGTCCTTGACAGTGTAGAAACCTAAGACTGGAGCCAGTTTTTCCATAGAATATGGATACTGCTTACCGACGCCTGTTTCTTCTGCAATCAAGACCCGAGCATCTGCTGGAACTGAAATACCAGCTAACTCCGCAATCACTTGAGGTGTTTTACCAACCATCTTCGGATTCATCGCACCACTTGGCTGGATAATGAAGGCACCCAGTTTCTTAGCATCTTCTGCTGGAACAAAGTAAGCACCTTGTTTCTTGAACTCTGCTACAACCTTTTCCTTCATATCTTCTTCGACGATGATGGACTGCTCAGATGCACAAATCACACCATTGTCAAAGGTTTTAGAATCCAAAATCTGACGAACTGCTTTTGGCACATCTGCTGTTCTTTCGATGAAGGCTGGACCATTACCAGGACCTACACCGATTGCTGGTGTACCAGATGAGTAAGCCGCTTTGACCATGGCATTTCCGCCAGTCGCCAAAATGAGATTTGTATCCTTGTGTCGCATCAACTCATTGGTAGCTGCGATGGATACCCGATGAATCGCACTGATAGCTCCATCCGGACAGCCAGCTGATTTAGCAGCTTTCTTGATGATTTCCACCGTTTCCTCAATACACTTAAGAGCATTTGGGTGAGGAGAGAAGACGATACTGTTTCCTGCCTTCAAGGCGATCAAAGCCTTATACATAACCGTTGATGTCGGGTTGGTTGATGGAATCAAGCCAGCAATGACACCGACTGGAACCCCAACTTCCAAGACTTTCTTTTCCTTGTCTTCGCTGAGAACCCCAACCGTTTTCATATCCTTGATTTCTTCAAGAATACCTTTGGAAGCAAGAGCATTTTTCAACACCTTGTCTTCCCAGCGGCCAAAGCCTGTTTCCTGAGCTGCCATCTTCGCTAGGCGTTCACGCTCATCATAACAAGCTTTCGCTACTACTTTTACAATGGTATCAATTTGCTCTTGGCTCATTTTAGCAAGTTCTGCTTGGGCTTTCTTTGCATCCCGAATCAAATTCCTTACTTCCTGAATCGATACCAAATCTTTATCTTCTAAAAACATCCGCAATTACTCCTCTCCTATTGTTTCCATCAAAGTCTCAACGAGAAGTTTCTTGTTGGCAAATTTGATTTCTTTCTTGCTGAGACGGATACCTTCTTGATGATAGGCAAGGCTGCGTAGTTCGACGACTTTTAGTTTTTCCAGTTCTTCTCTGGTGTAGGTCCTTGTCTCTCCTTCAAGCTTCTTAGCTGGTTCAGCCTTAGTTTCCTTTACAGGCTGAGGCTTTTCTTCGATTTTTTCTGAAGGGATTGTTTCCGCCGTAGAAGCAATCTCTTTTTTAACTGTTTTACTATTTCTCTTTGGTACAAAGAGAAGGTCTGTCTGATTATCCAGCCTAGAAATTACATGGCTGGCCAGATAATAAGGTTTATCCTGTACCAACTCAACTGCCGCATCAACCGCTGAGCGGACTGCACTGACATCGCCTATTAATTGAACTGTGTTCAAACCAGCTTTGACCGTTTCAATATTAAGCAATGATACATTGGCAGCCTTCAAAGCCGCATCTGCCGCAACTACAGCACCTAGATAACCTTTTACTTCAATTAAACCTAGTGCTCTATCTGCCATTTAATCAACTCCTAATCAATAACTTTTAGGATCATTCGCTACTGCAATGACTGCATTCGCAAATGCGTCGCAGGCAGCTCGGCATGCTGACTGTGATCCGACCAGAAGTCCGCCGGCAAAGTTGGTTTCACTCGGTGGTCCGTAGAAAGCTCCAACTTGCACGTCTGCCGCTTTCAAAGCCGCATCCAGTGCCACCATAGCTTCACCTGGTGGAGCAATCAAGTAAGCAATTGCTGTTCCTTCTTCTGCATTAGCACCCTCTGACAGGTAAGAGCCCGCACGAGAAATACAATGAGCAAAATAAGGAATGCTGTCATCATCATTGGCACTGTAGAAGCTAGCCCCATTTTCGATTTCATAGACTGCTACATCCAGACCGCTGCGAACTTCTTCTGGGTTTGGACCAGCCAAGATACCGATGACTTCACCAGCCAGCTTAGTTGAAGCGTTGCCTGCACCAGCATACATACTACGAGCATAGACCACTTCGACATCTGCTGCCTTGGTTGCTTCATCCAAGGCTACATAAGTGACATCATCACAGTCAGAAGTGATAATTCCCAGACTTCTGTGATGTGGTTTAAGCTCCAAAGAAGCTGCCAAACCTGCATCCACGTTTGAAATCAGAAGGGCACTTAATACATTTGCACCTAATCGATCATTTTTCAAAGCCACTACCTCCTATTATTTCAAATCAATTCCTGATTTCTTATTATCAAGAATCTTCTTAATGATTTCTGCTACATAGGCTCCAGCTTCAACGGCTGGTGTTCCGCCTTTATGAATATTGGAAACAACAGTCCGTTTCGCTTCTGGCATACCAACTGTTGGCTTGTAAGCCAGATAAGCACTCATAGACTCAGCTGTTACCAGACCTGGACGCTCACCGACCAGCATACAGATAACTTCTGCACCAGTCAGCTCTGCGATTTGGTCCATAGCTGCAACCCGAGCATGCTTGATAAAGAGCACTTCACCAAAGTCCAGTCCGAACATTTTCAGACCTTGCTTCAGAGCTGGCAGGAAGTCTTTGACGTTAGCCTCGATAGCTGATGAGCTAAGACCATCACCAACGACAATCTGAACTTTAGCATTAGGTTTGCATTTTTCCTTGATAATAGCCTGCTGATCTTCTGGGAAGACCCGGCCAAAATCTGGACGTGTCAAATATTCATCTTTAGTAGTCGCCTTAGTCTGTACAGGAATGAAGCCCATTTCCTTGATAAAGTCATCTGAGACATAGGAGAAGACCGCATCCTGAGCTGCCGCATGGTCTGCACGGAAACGCAAAACACTTTGTGTCTTGTAGCGATCGCCTGCCCGCCATAAGCCCAGACGTGCCGGAGTAAATTTCTTAATCTTCCGGTAGGCTTCTTCATTGATGGCATTTGGAACCAAGAACTGCTCCTGAATATCTACTTCTGTTATATCCGGAATAATGCCATCTTCAATCACTGAAGTGTCTTGTTTGACTTCTTCCTGCAGAGAAACCGCAGGTTTTTCAGCTTTGTTCTGGTCAGTCGCTGCTGTTTCTTTAACAGCTGAGTCGCCGCCCATCTCATTTAACAATGAGCGAATCATTTCTTTTAATTGCAATTCATCCACAATGATTTCCTCCTTGCTAATTTGATTTCATAAAGATGGAGCCGTCTCCGCCGATTTCTGTCAGGTGACCATCTTCCATCAAGCCCATCTTTTCCATCCACTCTTCAAATTCCTTAATCGGACGTTTGTTAAGAAGTGAACGCATGGTTGCTGTTTCATGGTAACCAGTTGTTTGATAGTTAAGCATGATATCGTCACCATGAGGAATCGCCATGATGTAGTTAACATTAGCTGCTCCGAGAAGAACCAAGAGATTTTCAGCGTCGTTTTGGTCAGCTTTCATGTGGTTAGTGTAGCAGATATCACAACCCATTGAGATACCAGTCAGTTTGCCCATGAAGTGGTCTTCCAAACCAGCACGGATAACCTGCTTAGAATCATAAAGATATTCTGGTCCGATGAATCCAACAACGGTATTTACCAAGAATGGATCGAAGCGTTTAGCGAAGCCATAACAACGAGCTTCCATAGTCACTTGGTCTGCTCCATGGTGAGCGTCAGATGAAAGTTCAGAACCTTGACCTGTTTCAAAGTACATGACATTCGGTCCAGCAGCTGTTCCCACTTTCAAAGCTGTATCCCAAGCTTCTTGAATGATTTTAGCATCAAAACCAAAAGCTTCATTTCCTTTTTCAGATCCAGCGATAGATTGGAAGACCAAACCTGTCGGAGCACCTTGATTCATGGCTTCAATCTGAGTAGTAACGTGAGCTAGCACACAGTGCTGAGTTGGAATCTTGTACTCTTCGATGAAGTCGTTAAACTTATGCAAGACCCGTTTGGTACTTTCTACTGAGTCATCCACTGGGTTCAACCCCAAGAGAGCATCCCCACATCCATAAGCAAAACCTTCCATAGTAGAAGCCATGATACCGTCTGGATCATCTGTGGTATGGTTAGGTTGAAGACGAGAAGAGAATGTTCCCGGCATACCAATCGTTGTATTCGCATGTTTGGTAATGACAATCTTATTGGCAGCTACAATCAAGTCCAAGTTGGTCATCAACTTAGCAACCGCTGCTACCATTTCAGAAGTCAACCCACGAGACAGCCACTGAATATCTACGTTCTTAGTCTTGTTATCCAAAATCCATTCACGTAACTCTTCTACTGTCCAATTCTTAATCTTTTCGTAAGTACGAAGATTGACATCGTCGATGATAATCCGTGTTACCTCATCTTCTTCATAAGGCACTACCGGATTATTGAACAAATCAGATAATTTCAGCTGAGCTAGTACAACCTTAGCAGCAACGCGCTCTTCGGCAGATTCTGCTGCTACTCCCGCTAGCTGATCCCCTGATTTGTACTCATTGGCTTTGGCCAGCACTTCTTTTACGGATTTAAATTCGTAAAGCCGACCAAACAATTTTGTTTTCAAAATCATGGATTACTTCCTCCTTAGTGTAAATAAAAGTTTAATTAAACACCAATGTTTTCACGACAATCGGTAAGACCGATCCTTCAATGACTGGATTACCAATATCGATATAGTCGCCATTTTGAACATCCACTGAGTCAATGCAGACAAATGGATAATCCTTAGGCAATTGAGCAAAGAGACATTGGCCTAGAACCTTGGCCATATCTTCTCTGACCACCACTAGCAACGGAATTTTCTTTTCAATGCTTTCGCTCATTCCCTTGACAATAGCCTCTGCATATTCCAAAACTCGGGCGAAGCTTGGGCTTTTTTCTCCATTGATTGCCAAAGCCACCTGCTGGACTTCATTTTCCAGTGTGAACCAGGCTACCTTGTCCTTGATAATCTGCTGCAGCCCCTCCTTATCCTCATGCTCATCAGAAGCTGCCAGTTTGAGAACTGGAATGTTCTTAATAGGGAGGATATCAGAGATGTAGGTAATGGTACTGCCGCTGACATCGGTCGTATGGCTGCCCGCTCCAACAACGGTTGCCCGAATGGTCTCAGCTGACTGGATGACCTTCTTTTGTTCAAAAATCTTGGACTTTCTCAGCGCCCTGCCTAGCAGGATACCGATATCCCCATAGCGAAAATCATCCGCCGAGGTCGTTTCCAAGTATATTCCATCAGCTACACCACCAGAGAAAGATACGCAGTGGAGATCATAGTTCAACTTGAGACCATGGTTGGTCTGTAGAAGCTCATAGTAAGGACTGTGATTGTCAATTCCTACAGACTGTTCTAATACGGAGACCATTTCTTGAATCAGTCGATCCAAATCAGCCCGATGGACCGTTTCACCAACTGCCAGCTGAAGCCCCTGCTCTGCAATGATAGTCTGCAGTTTTGGAGCAATATAGCTAATCCGCTGGGTCTGCGGATCGATTTTTATCAGCCGACCTCCGATATCAAAACATCCTGTATCAATCACATCTCCTTCTCGGAAGGCTGCCAGATTGGAAGTCCCCCCACCAATATCAATATTGACTACTGATGTATGATGCTCTTGAGAATATTGATGGCTGCAGGCCCCTTTACCAGCGATGATACTCTCAAGGTCTGGACCAGCAGTCGCAACAACAAAGTCCCCAGCGTAGCCACTCAGTGCTTGGAGCACCTGACTGGCATTTTCCTTGCGAGCTGTCTCACCAGTAATGATGACTGCTCCCATCTGAATATCTTTTTTCTGAATGCCTGCTTTCGCATACTCATTCAGAACAAAGTTTTTGATCTTATCTACCTCGATCAAAAGTTGATCCGAAATTGGTGTGAAGATAATTTCACTTTTATAAAGAACTTTTTTATCTGTAATATAGACACGAGGAATAGTAAACACAGAAGCAATATTCTCGATGGTAAGCTCTGACAAGATCAGCTGTGTAGTGGCTGTCCCGATATCAAGCCCCACACTCAAAATTTTATCTGACATACTAAAAACCTCCAAAAAAAGACGCTCAAAGCAATGCAAACAAACAGAGTTCATTTACATTCTTCAAGCGTCATTGCTTTTTTCGACTGACATCATTGTTAGTCTGGTAGTATTTATTTTTTAAAACGAATGGTCGTTGTCGTCCCCTCACAGTCTGAGTGGATAGACAAGGTTCCAAACAACTTTCCTTGGACAAAACGCTCCACCAAGAGTAGACCCAGATGATTTTCAAAGGTGTGCTCTTGATTGTAACCGCTACCATTATCCAGTACTTTTAAAGTTATTATATCATTTTTAAATCCAACCTGCAAACGGATTTGCGGTTTTTCTGGATTTTTTTTGTCCTTAAAAGCATGTTCATAGCTGTTCTGCAGTAATTCATTGACGATTAGCGCCAGTGAAGTAGCCCGGCTGCTGTCGAGACAAAGTTCCGGTTCCAGGCTGTAGGTCAGGGTTATTTCCCTATGCCCGGAAAAACAACGCTGAACATTTTCGATAACTCTCTTCAGCAGATGCTCAATCTGAATGCTGTCATCCTGCTGAGAAGACAGGAGCTCGTGGGTCGCTGCTATAGAGAGCACACGATTCATACTGTCGTTAAGAGCTTTTTTGGTGTCTGCTCCTGGACTTTGCTGAGCCTGTAGTCGCAGCAAGGAAACAACGGTTTGCAAGTTATTCTTTACCCGATGGTTCATTTCACGAATGGTAGTTGTATGGGTTAAGAGCTGTGCTTCCTTTTCCTTGATGTCTGTAATATCCTTACAGATCATGACCACATTCTCACTCTCAGCCAGCAAATAGCGTTTGACCAAAAAGCAATAAGTGCCATAATGTACCTCAACTTGGTGAGGTTTTTCTTGAGGGGCTTGCGGTCCCAGTTGCTGGATTTCTTCAAAAGTCAGACTGTCTAAGACCAGATTGCTATAGTGCATTCCCTCAATCGAGTCCATATAGCCCAGCTTATGGCGATAAGAATCGGCAGCTGCTTGATTGAAATACTTGAGATAGCCCTGCTGGTCAAAGACCAGACAAGCTTCGTCAATATGATCAAATAAAACAAACTGCTCTTGAGCTGAAATCTCAGGAGTGCTCCGCAACCCAAAACCGTCGTCCTCTTTATCCAAAGAAAAGTGGTCCGGTAAAGTCTGAGGAGCATTTTTTTCGATAATCAGCGTTCCGATGACGCGCTCTTCTCTCACTATCGGAAAGACCGTCTGGTGGATGGCTAAGCCCTCCTGCGATCTGGCCGAAAGCCCAATCGAGGGAGCCCCCGTCTCCAAGGTCCGGATAACACCTGGCTCATTTTCCAGGTAAGCCATAGCACCTACGACCGATTTTTCGTACAAGCTGAGCTTGCTTTCCGGTTTTTTGTGAAAGATGACAATGGCATGTTCCGAAAAGATATTCTTTACGTCAATGAAGACATCTTCATTAGCATAAGCTGAGTTTTTCAATAATTCGTCAGCCTGTTGGACAAGATGCTCGATATCAGCCTCATCCAAATTTGTCTGTTCCTGACAAAGCTGCTTTATCTTATCTTTATACATCATTACACATCATCTTGGAGCACCAGCAATTTAGCAATCTCAATCATCGGCACTCTCTTTTGCATACTAATTGTCCGAATGCGCTTGAAAGCTTCTGGCTCTGACAAATGATCACGAGCCATCAGCAAGCCTTTAGCCTTTTCAATCACAATCCGATCGTCTATTTTTTTAGACAGCTTGACCATTTCATTGGACATCTGCTGAAGCTGGCGGCCCTTCTCAATGCAAATCTCTACCATTGGAATCAAGGACTTGGCATCCAAAGGTTTAACCAAGTAAGCACTAATCCCATTGGTTTTAGCTTTTTGAACATAGTGTTCATCGCTGTAGGCTGACAGTAGAATCACACTGTAGGCTAAAGCGTCTTCGAGTATCTTCTTACCTGCTGTCAGGCCATCCAGAAGTGGAAGCTTGATGTCCATCATGACCAAGTCACAACGATATTTCTGACACAAATCAATAGCCTCAAAGCCATCGGATGCCTCAGCCACCACTTCATAATCAGCTGCCTCTAATATATTTCGGATATCTAATCTTACAATTGGATCATCATCAACAATTAGTATTCTGCCTTTCATACTTCCCCTCGACAGTTTGATTTTTTATGTCCGCGTTACGACAGTACTGGAGAAGCCCAAAATCTCTTCCAGACCTTGTAAAACGGCAATGAGAGCTGCCTCAACAGAAGAAACGTCACCTGTCATCACGACAGAGCCGCTGAAACGATCCACAAAACCAACTTGAACATCCGCAGCCTTGGTCGCAATATCAACCGCAATGATAGCCGCTTCACTTGGAGTGATCGTCAAGATTCCAATCGCATCCTTGATTTCTGCCTGCAATCCTAATTTTTCAAAAATGACTTCATCAGGATTAGCGATAAGGTGCGCCAAGGTCACTTGTTTCCCAGGAACGTATTCCTGTATCATTCTTTGTTTTTCTTCCAATTTAGTAAACCTTCTTCATGATTTTAAACGTTCAGAAGTGTACTGCATGCTCTTAATCATTATACAATAATTTTGGCATAACAGCAATTCAGAGGATTAAAACGCTTTCTCTAATACTTTAAGCAGTTCTTCTGCCGTAGGGACGCGAGGATTAGTCGGAGTACAGCCATCATGCAGAGCAGCTTCTGAAATTTCTACCTTGTACTGAGCAAAAGCATCTGCTTTCACACCATATTCTCTTAGAGAAGTTGGCATTTTCAGCTTTCTTTGTAGTTTCTTGATGGCTTCAACCAGCTGTCTTACTCCTGACACAGGACTTGAAGCACTGCATCCCAGTAGTTTGGCAATATCCTGATAGCGGCTCGCTACAGTCTTGTCTGTCGCCTGCCGGTTCCGATTGTTGAATTCGATACCAGCATTATACTGAATGACATGGGGCATTAAAATACTGTTTAAACGACCATGAGGTACATGGAACTTAGCTCCTGCCGCATGTGCCAGACTGTGATTGATACCCAAGGAAGCTGTGTTAAAGGCCATACCAGCCAGAGTGGATGCTGCATGCATCTTTTCACGCGCTTCTACATCCTGACCATTTTTGTAGGCTTTAGGCAAGTATTCAAAGACCAGCTTGATTGCCTTTTCAGCCAAGGCATCAGAGAAGTCCGTAGCCTTGGTCGATACATAAGCTTCAATGGCATGGGTCAGTACATCCATTCCAGTGTCAGCCGTGATGTTACCAGGAAGTGACAGAACCAAATCCGCATCTAAAATCGCAACATCCGGAAGGATTTCTTTGGTCACTAAAGGATATTTGGTACCTCTCTCTGCATCCGTGATTACAGAAAAGGACGTTACTTCAGATCCAGTTCCGCTTGTTGTAGGAATGGCAATGAGAATGGCCTCTGAGAAGGCACCCTGCTTCTTGGCAAAATAATACATAGCCTTGGAAGCATCAATGGCAGAGCCTCCACCAATAGAAAGCACAATGCTGATTGGCTTGTCTCCAGCACTCTTGATGCCAGCCACAACCGTTTCGATTGGCGGATCAGGCACAATATCTGTGAAAACAACAATATCATTGCTGTCATCAAAGTTGGCTAAAATAGCATCCAGCGTGCCAGATGTCTTCAAAAAAGGATCGGCAACGACTAAAATATGCTCGTTTTTATAATGGTTTAATTGCTGCAGAGCGCCCTTGCCCACATGCAATTCAGTCTTATAGGAAATCTTATACATCTTTTCTCCTTTCTGTTGTATCTGTTTTTAAACAAAAAGAAGCTATATGAAAATAAGACTGCTCCCCTACACATGTCACAGCATTTTCATATAGCTTCATTGCTTATTTATCTTCAGTACCCCTTTGTACTATATTGAATTATAACACAAAAGCGCTTTCATGGCAATAAAAAAGTCATTAATATAAGAAGTTTTTAGTGCTGCTTCTCCTTGAAAAGCCAAGCTTATTTGAAGAATTAAATTTTTATTAAAATTTAGTTCATTTTCCTTGTAATTCCCTGTGAAAGGTGTTACAATCTAGTTACTAGGAAATTGATTTTAGTACTTTTAAGGATATGGAAGTCTGGTGCAAATCCAGCGCGGTCCCGCCACTGTGATAAGCTTTTCAGCTTTAAGTCAGGTCTTTATTCTTAAATTTTAGTAGATTTCATGCCTCGATGTAAGGTAGTGATGTCAGTTTGGAACAAACATTTTAGCTTAGTTTCCATTATTGACTCTACGTTTAAGTACGTTAATTTTCTAAAGATGAGGTTTCACTTGTCTTTCTGCAAAGGAGCAGAGTCAATAATTGGAAAGCTAGTGCTAATCAACGAAGCTTAGCATGAAGATACAACGATGTATAGGCGGCTTTCTTTTTTAGAAGATCAAAATAAGTTCTGTCCTTCCAAGACTCAGTAAGAGTCAATTTGGAAAGACAGAACTTTTTTCTGTTTCTTTTTATCACTGGCGCTTGCTTGCCCAACGCTCAACATCCGCCTTGGTGATATTGTGGAAGACCTTGGCACCTCTTTCATAGGCGATGTCTTCTTGATGCTTGGTAAAGTTGATTACTCGAGCCAAGGCAAAGAAGTAATCTGATAGACGGTTGACAAAAATCAGGACATTATTGTTAATTTCCGTAGTCCACATCGTTCCTACGATATGACGCTCTGCCCGTCTTGCAATGGTCCGAGCCACATGAATCATGGAAGCAATCTCGTCACCGCCTGGCAGGATAAACCTTTCCAGAGCCGGTGGAATTTCTGCGTAAGTATCAATCCTCTCCTCGATCCAGTCAATCAGCTGCTGATCGACCTTATAAGGGTAAACTCCCTTAGGAGTAGAGAGGTCTGAACCACAGTCAAAGAGATAATGCTGCAGCTGGAGTAGCTCATCTCTCAGCTTATCATCCTTGTCCAGCTTGGTAATAGTATAACCAATCCAAGAGTTCAGCTCATCAATGGTTCCATAAGCATTAACTCGTTCTGCATCCTTGGCGACACTTTGACCGCCAACTAGCTTGGTCAAGCCCTTGTCACCTGTTTTTGTATAGAGTTGCATATTTTTCCTCCTTTAAGTCACATTTTTGCGAATATCAACATAATCTTCTTCTTTCAAGCTGCCTTCTGCAAAGGTTGGCATATGCTCCATGGTATAAACAGCATTTTCCAGCAGAAAGAAAGCCAAAGGACAACCCGACCCTTCACCCAGTCGCATGTCCAGCAAAAGCATGGGCTCCAGTCCTAGAAAGTCACTGACCAGTCTGTAAGCAGGCTCCGTCGATGCATGAGAAGCAAAACTATAGTCCAAGACATGAGGAGTCAGCTGATGGGCAATCAGAAGCCCCGTCAGAGAGATAAGACCGTCCACTACACAAGGCAACTGATAGCGGGCACAGGCGAGATGAGTGCCTGCCATAGCCAGCATATCTAGCCCACCAAGCTTAGCGGTCAGATCCAGAATATCTCCATAAGGAGCGTGACGATCCAGACACTGCTGGATAACGGCTGTTTTATGAGCCTTCATATCCTGAGTCAGACCAGCTCCATAGCCTGTGACGTCTTCTGCTTTTAGACCGAGAACTGCCGCAATGACAGCAGCCGAGGTGGTGGTGTTGCCAATCCCCATTTCTCCTGTTCCAAAGAGACGATATCCGTCTTTAATCAAGGCCTCTGTCTTCTTGTAGCCGACTAGAACTGCCGCTATAGCCTGCTCGCGAGTCATGGCTGGCTCTCTAAGCATATTGTGGGTGCCATGGCAGACCTTGTCCCCATTCTCCTCAAAGATATCCTTCTTGCAGCCAATATCTACCAGGCAGATGTCTGAACCTGCATGTTTGGAAATAGCACACAAGCCTGATTTCCCTGCTAGAATATTGCGAGCAACAGTGTAGGTTGTTTCTTGAGGGTTGGCAGAAACGCCTTCAGCCACAATGCCATTATCTGCCACGTAGACGAGGACAATCTTCTTCTCTAGGTCAATAGGACCAGAAAACATGGCATGCAAGCGAGCATAGATAGTCTCGAGCTTTCCCAAGGACCCCGGGGGTTTCCCTAATTGATCACAGTAGCGCTGGCCTTCTTGAAGCTTGTCTTTATCTATCGGAAGAATCTGCTCAATAATTTTTTCTAAGTCTTTCAAACTAGTCTATCTCCTCCCTGACCGGCTGCACCCCTTCAAAAATAATCCTGCTCAAGGTCCGATTCTGATAATAAGCCCCACTGGCTGAGCGAGCTAGTTCAGCCTCTAACAGAGGCAAGTTTTCTAGCTCTTCCCTGCTCAGCAACAGACCAACCAATGTACCACTATGGGCAACATTAAGGCCTAAACACTGGTATTCTTTTACCAAAGCCAGTAATTCTTTCAGATAGGGTTTGGGTAGCCGTTGGTTGTTCAACAAAGCACTATAGCTCGCTAAATGGCCAAGTTTTTCCAAACTCTTCTCCCGACAAGCCTCCTGAAAAAGAGGAAGCAAACGCTTAGACTCCTCAGCTGGATAGCTAGGACTGTCCTTCATCCGAACCAAGTCAAGAGTTGTCACCATCTCCACAGGCTCCAATATATAAACATAGAGCTCCGGTCGCCAATCTGTCTGCCAGACAACTTGACCAGTCAGGGGATTAATGACCGTCCAGTCCGCAAAAGCCACAGAGTCAGTAGGCTCAATCTTGGCACAGAGACTCGTCAAATCTGCCGCCTTTAGAGGCTGCTTTCGTCCCAGAGCAGCTGCCTGCAGGCAGCTAATCATATCAGCTGTGCTGCTAGAATAGCCCTTGCTGATCGGCAGGTCTGACTCCTGAACAAAAGAGAAAACATTGGACTCAGGCAGGAGCTCCAAAGCTCGCCTTACCTTTTCACCTTGGGCCTGCCTTGCAAAAGACGAAGCTCCGTCCAATCTCACTCGACTTCGCTTCTCAATCCCATAGGAGAGCAGGACCTCCTGCTCTCCTACTAAACCTTGAAATAATTCACCGCAGGAACCTGGACAGGACACGATACCCTTAGTCATAAGGAGCCTCTTTCGCCAAGACCTCTGTCAGACAAGCCAGAAGCTGTTCATTTTCCTGATGGCTGCGGATGGCTATGCGGTAATGCCGGTTTGTCAGATCATGATAATTTTGACAGGAACGGATAAAAATCTTTCTCTGCCGAAGCTCGTGACGCAGGTCCTGCTGACCTAAATATTCAAAGAAGATATAGTTGACACTAGGCTTGACCGGTCGAAGCTGTGAAAATGCAGTCAGTCCTTGAAAAAGAAAGTCTCTTTCTACTCGCAGCCACTGCTTGGTAGCTTGCTGATAAGCCTGATCCGCCAAAAGGACAGGCAGGGTGTGATCCGCCATAGCATTGACCGACCAAGGAGCGCGGCTCCCCTCTATCTCATCAAAGCAAGTTGGATGACAGCTGAGAGCATAGCCCAATCTCAGACCAGGAATAGCATAAAACTTGGTCAGAGACCGCACCACTACTGCATTTGGATAGGTAGCTAGACAGGAGACAAAGCTATAGTCCCCCTCATCGTCCAGAAAGTCCATAAAAGCCTCATCCAATATCAAAAAGATTCGCCGTTCCTGCAGGTCCTCAGCCAGCTTTTCTAGCTCAATACGCCGAATCAAGGTACCCGTCGGATTATTAGGATTGCATATGAGTACAGCGTCTCCCGCAGTCAGTGAATCCAAGGCTGGCAACATGTCAGCTAGATTCAACTCATAGGATGGAGAAGGAAGGCTAAAGCGCTCCACCTTGGCCTGCACTTGCGAAAAGGCTTTTTCATATTCCATGAAAGTAGGGCTCAGAGTCAGGACTGTCTTTGGACGCAGGAAGCGGGCCAGCTCATAAAAGACTTCTACCGCACCATTTGCCAGTAGGACATTGTCCCTTTCTAGGGCATGATGATGTGCCAAAAGATCTCTGGAGTGGCTGTAGCCGATGTCTGGATAATGAACCAGCCAATCAATGGACTCGGTCAGACAAGCCCTCAGCCTTTGAGAAATCCCCAAAGGATTGATATTGGCACTGAAATCCAGACAGTCTTCTAGAGAAAAACCAAATTCCTCAGCCAAAGCTGCCGCATTTCCACCGTGCTCTACTTTCATAAATAGACATTCCTTCCTCGTTTCCTTGTTAGAATCTAGTATACCATATTCGGCTTTTTCGTCCTTAGTCTGCCTCCAGATAAGCCTGGAGACGGTCAATTCCTTCGTTTTCCGTCGCTGATATTTCAAAAATTTCCTTAGCTCCAGCCGCTTTCAGCTGTCGCCGTGCTTTTTCGATTTGCTCCGGCTGTTCAGTCATATCAATCTTGGTGACAATACCAATCACTTCTTTATTGAAGAGGGAAGAAAAGCCCTGAGGAAAGGTCTGCATCTGATCGGAAGCCGCCACCAAGAGGCCAATCACATCAGCTTCCGTTGCTGTCACGTTCAGAGCATTGTAATACTTACGATGCTGGAGAAATTCTCCGGGTGTATCAATGATGGCATCATAGAACTCAATAGCCTGAGTCTTAAAGTAGGTCAGCTCCAATCCTTTCAGTCGCTGGGTCAGAGTGGTCTTACCCACTCCGACTGGACCGACAAACATGATTTTTTTCATATCTTGCATCCATTCCTCTCTATGACAGGGAACTGCCTGCTATCTGCTGAGCTGGGCTTTCTTACTATCTAGTTTGATAGTTTCCCTACCGTTGAGCAGTACACCTTTATTTTCATCGCGACCTTGCAGGTAGTAAATTGCATCTTCCTGGCCGTAAGTTTCAATTGCCTTAGTTTGCAAAAGACCGATTCCCTTGCTAGGATCTCTCAAAAGATTGAAGATAATACCCATTTGCAGTTTAGGGAAATCCTTGAGCATAGCATAGTCGCCATTACTATCACCGGCAATCAGGATTGGTTCTTGATTGTCATGATTGACAGCAATCAGCTTCTTAATAGTCTCTGTCTTGCCCTCACCCTGAGTCTGAGCATAGTTGGTATCGTATTCCGGCTGAATCACTCCCTTGTCATCCTTTTTCAGGCGCATAGCAGTGACATTTTCTTTAGGAATATTGTAGCCATACTTAGAATTGCTAGCATAAGGGATAATCACATCAATATAAGACGCGGAGCATATATAGACATCAATGCCGTTGGCCATCAGAGTCTTGTAGAGATTTTGCATTTCCTTGACTGAGCGAACACCGCGCTTGAAGGTTACAGTGACTTGGCCTGATTCACCTTTCAAACCTTCAGGACTTTCCCAGGTTTCAGAAGTCAGCTTGTCTTGGAGAGCCTGATCAATAGACTTTTCAGATAGAGCTTGAACTTCTTCAGAAGTCATACCTGCATAGAGGTAGGTCACCCATGGATAACTGATGTCAGAGCTGAAGGTATCACCAATCGCTTCGTAAAGATAGCGGAGTTTAGCAGCAAAGTCTTGGTATTCATCAGTCTTTTTGACTTCTTCCAGAGACTTATCTCCTTGCATTCCTTTATAGCTATTGTAAATAGCCGTGTAGTCAGAAAGCAAGTCAGCCGCAATCTTGTCAATGTTCACTGGTTCACCATCTTTGTTATGGAAATCTTCAACAAAATCGTCGCTCGGTATATTGGTCCGTACTGCTTGGTCAAATTCTTCCGGCGTCATCTTAAAGGCCAGATTTTCAATTTGATAGGTAAAGGTTGCTTCGCCAATGTCGTTAATGACTGTCGTATTGTCCCAGTCAAAGACGGCATAAGGTTTTTTATTTTTATCATAGCTAGAGCTGGTGTTCCCATTCTCCTTGATGAGCTTGGTCAGACGGGCATAAAGCTTGTCTTCCCAGACACCCTTATCCAAAGTCTTAGCCTTGTCCTTATCTGTTGTCTCCGTCTTAGCCGAGGATGACTCAGTCGTCGTCTTATTATTCCCCGCTTGACAGGCTCCCAGAAGCAAAGCCAAACCACAAAGCAGCACAATTCCTTTTGTCCGCATAGAAACAATCCTCCATAAAAAATAATAGTGCGCAAAAAAATGGCATAGAAAAACCCTTTGATTCTGAAACACTCGCTTCATTGCGATCAAATCAGGCTTCCTTGCCATTTTCTATACTGTTATTATATTATAAACTATCTGATTGACTTTGTCAATGAAGCGCTTTCAAATTTGTAAAAAATAAAGGCAGAGAAAATTATTTCTCTACCTTAGCAAACTTTTAGAATATAAACGCTATAACTGTTTAACTACATAGAAGATATTCGGTACACCACTTAAATTTTGGTCAGCTACTAAAAGCACTCAAATCAGCTCATCACTTTTCGGATTCTTCTTTATATAAATAGCTGCATAAACCGCATCTACCATAACAGCTGTCAGCGTAAAGGTTAACAAAATTCCCAATAAAAAACCAAAGGCATTCTGAATATAACCCGTTAGGAGGGAGGGAATGATTGTTGCACCCGCAAAAGCTACAGCAAAATTATTCCACCATGTTTTCTTTCTATCTCCCTCATTTACTTGATTAAAAGCCCAGACTTTTCCTTGATTTTTTGGGAGATAGTACCAAGCATAGAGGCCACAAGCAAAGATAAAAAGGAACATCATCAATATTACATAAAATGGAGTGAGGGGGGATTGATATATTCCCTCTATACTTTTTGAATCTCCTACTATTGCAAACATCAACAATCCGATAAAATCGATCCAAACTAATGCGGTCCAAGTAAGCAAAGCAATCAGAATATAGGTTAAAAATTTAAATCGATTGATTAGAAACTTAGAAAAAGCAAATAACATACTTACCACATTAAGAATGATGCAAGTCAAAAATAGAACTTTAATCCCTCCCTGGCGACTTCCTGTTTCACCTATAAGGGCCCAGTAAAAGAAAAATGAGCAAAATGGTAAATTTATCCATGGATATAATTTAATATAACCTAAACTGACACCATGTGTGATCAAAGGACCATGGTATCTTTCTCTTTCTATATTAGTAATCTTTGCGTTATCTTTCATATTCACCTTCACCATTAACTAAACCAAACAAACACTTTCTGAAGTAATTTAATGTATGAATCAAGGAATTCATTTAATTTCCGAAATTCTTTCAAAGACATAAGCTGTTGACAACTTGAATAGTCTATAATAATCATATTTAAAAAATCGTAATATTTTTTTTCATTTCGCAGCTCCTGTATTGATGTTTTTGTTTCTTCTAAAATTCTCAGTATTAATTACTCTTATACATTTTAAATTTTGCTTGATAAACAATCCAGTTATCGTGGCTAATTATTAGCATTTACTTCTTCCCTCCAAATGAAAAAAGAGGAAGTTATGAACCGCACCCCAAAAGTTAGACAGAAAAAATCTAACTTTTGGGGTGTTTTTAAATGAAATTAACTTATGAGGATAAAGTTCGAATCTATGAACTAAGAAAACAAGGAATCAGCTTAAAGCGACTTTCAGAAAAATATGGGATGAACCTTTCAAATCTTGACTACTTAATTCGATTGATTGATCGCTACGGAATAGATAGTGTCAAAAAAGGGAAAAACCGTTATTACTCTCCTGAATTAAAACAAGAAATCATCAATAAGGTTTTGATTGAAGGTCGTTCGCAACTAAGCGTATCTCTGGATTATGCTCTTCCAAGTAGTGGATTACTTCCAAATTGGCTGGCACAATACAAGAAAAACGGGTATACTATTGTTGAGAAAACAAGAGGGAGACCAGCTAAAATGGGACGTAAACGGAAGAAAACTTGGGAAGAAATGACAGAATTAGAGCGACTTCAAGAGGAGAATGAGCGTCTACGTACTGAGGTGGCCTACCTAAAAAAGTTAAAAGAGCTAGAAGACAGGGACGAAGCCTTACAGCGAGAAAGGCAGAGACAGTTAGAGAAATGGTTTCAGGAGGATTTCGATTAGATTTACTTCTTGAAACGGCACATTTAGCTCGCTCAACTTACTACTATCACTTAAAACAGCTAGATCAACCAGATAAGAATCAAGAACTTAAAGCTGAAATTCAGGCCATTTATAGTGCGCATAAAGGAAATTATGGCTATCGGAGAGTTACTCTTGAATTAAGAAATCATGGCTTCGTGGTGAATCATAAGAAGGTCCAACGGCTGATGAAAGTCCTTGGTTTAACGGCTCGAATTCGTCGAAAACGGAAGTATTCTTCCTACCAAGGAGAGATTGGCAAGAAAGCAGAGAATCTCATTCAACGCCAGTTTGAAGCAGCCAAGCCAATGGAAAAGTGCTATACGGATGTGACAGAGTTTGCCATTCCAGCAAGCAGGCAGAAACTCTATTTATCCCCTGTTCTGGATGGATATAACAGTGAAATCATCGCTTATCATCTTTCTACTTCACCAAATTTAGAACAAGTGAAGACCATGTTGGAACAGGCATTCACAAAGAAACACTACGAGAATACGATTCTCCATAGCGATCAAGGCTGGCAATACCAACATGATTCTTATCATCGGTTTCTAGAGAATAAGGGAATTCAGCCATCCATGTCACGCAAGGGTAACAGCCCAGACAACGGCATGATGGAGTCCTTCTTTGGCATTCTTAAGTCTGAGATGTTTTACGGTTATGAGAAGAACTTTAGGTCTTTAGAAGACCTTGAGCAAGCTATTGTGGACTACATTGATTACTACAATAACAAACGAATCAAAGTCAAACTAAAAGGACTTAGCCCTGTGCAATACAGAACTAAATCCTTTCAATAATTAATTGTCTAACTTTTTGGGGTCAGTACATTATCTCTTCGATAATCCCCCTCAATTCTACCATTTTTCAGGCACTTGATTTCTCCAGCCTGTGAAAACTTGTGCATAGCCCAATAGATACAAGGGCGTCAATGCAATGCTCAAGCCTACTAATGCAATAATCATATAGATTCCTGACAGCATAAACAGGCGAGTGATGACTGCTACTCCTGCTGACAGGCAGCACAGGACGATGGCGTGAATCTGCAAAATGTTGATCTTTTGTTTCTGTTCAAAATATCTCAATTTTGAAACAATCACCATCTGATAGAGCAAATTGATCAGCTGGTAAGACAAACTCAGTATGATAAAAATCAGGAAAAATGCTAAGTAGTTCTCACCAAAAAAGATGGAGCCCCAAAAAAGCAATTCAAAATGCAGGAATAGGTAAGAACTGGTCGGAACGACCTGCAGCACCTTGGTATCAAAAAACTTTTGGAACAATAAGAAGGCTAGCAACAAGATAGCGATGTGCCCAATAGTAAACTGCATGACCATCATGCTCCGCTCATGCATCTCACCACGCAAGAAAATCGAAACGATAGATACCAGCGAGATAAAAAATAACTCAATTAAACCAGCCTTATAAAAATCTAAGTTTCTGATTGGATTACAATCCGTAACAAGAACATTCAAAAATTCATAGTATCTCTTTTTCATATTATAACTCCCATTTATTAAAAAAATTCCCTAAACTTTGCGGAACTTTCTATAAAAAAATTCCACATTTCATTATATCATACAGTATATAGGCTAAGGAAGTCTTATAAAACTATAGGTATAGTTCTATAGGATAATTCCCTTTCTCAATCATTCGCCAAGTTGGCATTTTTCCGCTATAATAATAAGGATGAACATCAAAGAAGAAATTATTAACTTAGCAAAAAAAATTGGGATTTCTAAGATTGGTTTTACGACAGCGGATGATTTTGACTATCTGGAGAAGTCGCTGCGCTTGGCTGTAGAAGAAGGGCGAAATTCAGGATTTGAGCATAAGAACATCGAGGAGCGAATCAAACCTAAGCTGAGTCTGGCTTCGGCTAAGACCATCATCTCTATCGCAGTCGCCTACCCCCACAAGCTCAAGCAGCAACCTCAGAAAACGGCCTATAAACGTGGGAAATTTACCCCTAACAGCTGGGGGCTGGACTACCATTATGTCCTACAGGACAAGCTGGACCGGCTTGCCAAGGGAATTGAGGAACTGACCGCTGATTTTGAGTACAAGGGCATGGTGGACACGGGCGCCTTGGTCGATACCGCCGTAGCCCAAAGAGCAGGAATCGGCTTTATCGGCAAGAACGGCTTGGTCATCTCCAAGGAATTTGGCTCCTATATGTTTTTGGGAGAGCTAATCACCAATCTGGACATCGAGCCTGATCAGCCTGTCGACTACGGATGCGGAGACTGCAATCGCTGCGTGACAGCCTGCCCTACTTCCTGCTTGATTGGCGATGGCAGCATGAATGCCAAGCGCTGTCTATCCTTTCAGACTCAGGACAAGGGCGTCATGGATCTGGAATTTCGCAAGAAGATTAAAACGGTCATCTATGGCTGTGATATCTGCCAAATCTGCTGCCCTTACAATAAAGGTTTGGGCAATCCTCTGGCGACAGAGATTGATCCCGACCTTTCTCATCCGGAGCTCCTGCCTTTCTTGGAGCTTTCCAACGGTCAGTTTAAGGAGAAATTCGGTCATGTGGCCGGCAGCTGGCGGGGGAAAAACATCCTGCAGCGCAATGCCATTATCGCTCTGGCAAATGCCAATGACCGCTCTGCCATTCCTAAAATGCTGGAAATTATCGACAAGGGGCAAAATCCGATTCATGTCGCTACAGCTATCTGGGCTCTGAGTCAGCTGGTGCGTGAGGTCCATCCAGAAATGATAGAACTAGTCATGGGCATCAAAAATCCAACTCCGCAAATCCAAGAAGAGCAAGGCCGTTTTCTAGAGAAATTTGGCCTAAAAGAAAAACTAGTGATAGAAAACTAAACCGCTGAGACGTAAATATCTCAGCGGTTTCTTTATTTTTCTTCTTGTTTGCGGATTTCTTTGATAATGGATCCCATCTTGACTGACTCGTCGCTGAAATAGCGGTAAAGCCGGCCATCTCCATCTCCCATGTAGCTGATAGGGGAAAAACGATCACTGCGGAAAGCGTCATTCTCATCAATCAAGTCTTCATCAACCACGCGCCGAGTGACACGGGCGATGACATTGGTCAAGGCACCGCATTCGACCATGTCCAGCACCTGACACTCAATGGATACAGGGCACTGGTCTACCAGCGGAGCATCCACGGTCTCGCCGATTGTGTAGCTAAGACCGGTCAGGGCAAATTTGTCCTTGCGGCTGTTGAAGCCAGCAATTTCAGACTCTTTGGTCAAATCCTTCTCAGGGACATTGACTGTGAATTGCTGGTGCTTGGCAATCTCTGTAATGGCATTCCCCTTGGTACGCATGGCAATAACCATCATGCTACCCAAGGAATAAACCGAGCTTGAGGTCGAAATATTATAGCCGTGCACATCGTCCTTATAGCCTAAAAAGAAGACTGGAAATCCGAAGTAAAGTTTTCTCGTTTCAAAAGTACGTTTCATATATGTTCCTTTATTTTTAATTCTAAAATAGATTAGCTGGCTGGGGCACACATCAACTGAAATGTCCCTTGTCGCCTATCAACTTTTTTGTCACAGGGTGATGAGCCTGGATAGGAAGCTCAAAGTCCTTTATCTCGTCAACGATTTCCCCGTCTGCCATGACCAAAATCCGATGGCAGAGAGCATAGCTCAGCTTAAAGTCATGAGAAATGAAAAGATAGGTCAGCTGGTATTTCTCCCACAAATCATATAGGAGGCGTAACAACCTTCCCTGAACAATGGGATCCAGACCGCTCAGAGCCTCATCAAAGATAAGAATATCTGGCTTTAAGAGCAGGCCGCGGGCGATGCAAATCCGTTGGAGCTGGCCGCCACTGAGCTGGCGCGCTGGCTGAGTCAGATAGCTTTTATCCAGACCGACGTCTTCTAGAATGGCTTCTATCTCTTCTCTAGCCACATCCTTCGGCAGGGCCTCTGTCAAGACCTGCTCGACTGTAAAGTGCGGATTGACCGAATGGAGCGAGTCTTGAAAGACCAGCAAAATTCTCACGCCAGACTTTTTGACTGAGTAGGGCTGGCCATCCAGTAAGACCTGGCCTTGATTGGGCTTTTCTAGACCAATCAGCAATTTAGCCAGCGTGCTCTTACCACTGCCGCTCTCGCCCATCAGGCCGATCATTTCACCCTTCTGGACGGAAAAGTTACAGTCTTTGACAACCATTTTGCCCTCGAATTTTTTAAAAACATGTCTACATTCCAACATCTTGTCTCACCAACCGTTCGTATGGATTTCCTAAGATAAGGTCTTGGCTATAGGGTTGCGAAGGACTTTCGAGAAGCTTGGACACATGCCCTTCCTCCATGATAGCCCCTTGATACATGACAAGCATCTTGCCTCCCAGCTCCCGCGCCAAATGATAATCATGGGTCACTGTGATGAGGGTCTTGCCTTTAGCTAACTGCTCCTTTAAGATGAGGATAATCTGCTCGCGATTGTGGATATCCAGCGCCGAAGTAGGCTCATCCAAAATGATGGTCTCTGGCTCTAGGCAAAGCAAGATAGCCAACATGACCCGCTGCAGCATACCGCCGCTGAGCTCAAAAGGATATTTCTTCAAAAGCTCTTCCGACTCTCCCAGTCTGACTTCTTTCATAGAGGCTAGGGCCTTAGTCAGACAAGCGCTCTTTGAAATCTTGCTATGGCTGCGCAGGGTTTCCCAAAAATGACTTTGAATGGTCTGAAAAGGATTGAACATAGCCATCGGATTTTGAGACATATAGGCCACTCGTCTCCCCCGCAGCTGCTGCCAGTCCTTGAGAGAGTTGCGCTCCAGAGACATGTAGCCATAGTGAACTTCTCCTTGCATGCTCAAGGATAAAGGCAGCTGGCCAATCAATATCTTGGTTAAGAGGGTTTTACCAGAACCACTCTCCCCAATGATGACCAGAGACTGACCCGCCTCCACTTCAAAGCTGATGTCCTGCAGTATGGTCTTTCCCTCAATCTGGGCTGTCAGTTGCTTTACTGCTATTTTTTCCATATCTGTTTCCAGCCTTTCTCTTCAAAGCATTCGGCAAATAGATTAAAGGCGACCACAGTCAGAAAGATAGCCAGTCCGGGCGCCAGCATCATCCAAGTTGCCGTTTGAAAATGGCTTCTAGCATCATGCAGCATCATACCCCATTCGGTAATATTGGGCTGGACACCGATTCCCAGAAAGGAAAAGCCAGAAATCATGAGAATGATATTCCCAATATTCATCAGCACAATAATCAAAATAGGCTTGTAGATAAAGGGCAGGATATGAGTTTTGAGAATATGAATCTGAGAGAGGCCCATGGTCTGAGCAGAAATGACGTAGGCTTCCTCTTTGGCACTCTTGACCAGATTGGCCGTCACCCGAGCATAATAGACCCACTCTATGATGACAATGGCTAGAATCATATTGGTCATTCCCTGTCCCAATATCCCAACTGTAGCTAGCGATAGCAGGAAGCTAGGAAAGGCGGAAATAACATTTGCAAACCATAAGAAGGTGGCTTCCGCCTTTCCCTGGTACCATCCAATCAGCAAGCCAACTGCCACACCGATAACCACTTCCAGCAGACTGATAGTCAAGGATAAAAAGAGGGAATAACGAGCCCCGTGCAGCAGACGAGACAAGACATCTCTGCCCAGCTGATCGGTCCCCAGCAGATGAACAGCGTCAGGTGCCATTAGTTTATTTGAAATCTCCACATGCTGGGGATCAAAAGAGGATAGATAGGGAGCAAAGAGAGCGCAGATGAAGAGGACCAGCAAAATGACACTTGAAAAAATAAATCGTTTAGACATTGCTCCTCCTTTTTCTGACTCTAGGATCTATCCAGAGCGGCAGCTGCTGGGTTAGAATGTTATTTCCCAAGAATAATAGGCCAAATAAAAGCATACAGCACTGGATGATGGGCAGATCCACAGACTGCAGCGCATCTACAAAGAGAGAGCCGACACCATTCCAGGAGAAGACTTCTTCGACAATTAAGGATCCTGTCAGAAGATAGACCAAGGTCAGGCTCAGGCCTGTCGCAATGGCTGGCAGGGAATTTCTCAAGAGATGATTCTTGACCAGGAAGAACTTACTGACTCCGCGCAGGAGGGCATTTTCAACATGGACACTGTTCATCTGCTCCAGCACGGCCTTGCGGATCAAAGCGGTATATTGGCCAATCAATGACATACTGAGGGTCAGACTAGGAAGAATCAAGCTGCTAAGGTCCTGCTTGCCCGAAACTGGCAGCCATCTGAGCTGAACAGCAAAAATCACAATCAGCATGTAGCCTAGCCAAAAGCTGGGCATGGAAACGCTGGAAAAGGATAGAAAGCGAGTGACCTTATCAAAGAGAGACTCCTTGTAGACTGCACTAAATATTCCCAAAGGAATGGATGTAAGCAAAATGAGCGCAAAGGATGTCAAGCCCAGAGAAAGAGTCGACTGGAAACGTTCCAACACCAAGGGCAGGACAGGAACCTTTAATAGATAAGACGTTCCAAAATCCCCACGAAGGGCCTTAGTCAGCCAACCCAGATACTGCTGGGGCCAAGGTTGATTGAGGCCCAGATATTCTCTGGCTTTTTCCAAGGATTGAGGAGTCACTTGAATCTTAGATACCCTTAAATAATTTTCTGCTTGATCCGCCGAGGATAGCTTGGCCAAGAGAAAGGTCAAGACTGATATCATCAACAGGGCAGCTAAGAAAGAAACTATTTTTTTAAATAAATCTTTTTTCATAGTCCTTAAAAGAAAAGGGGCGGCTGCTAAGCTTTTCAACTCAGCAGCACTACTCCCTTTATATTAAAATTTGTAGTTATGAAGCCAGGTTTTTATTTTTTCTCAATATAGCGCAGTGGGAAAGCATTTTCTTCTGGAGCAAAGCGCATACCATCGAGTTCTCCCTTGCGGTAGACGGAAACAACGGATTGGTAAGTGATTGGGATATAGATAGCTTCATCGTGGAGCATAGTGAGGACTTTCTTGTAGCCTTCATCGACTTTTGCCTCGTCTGGTTCGACCAGAGTCGCCTTGATAATTTTATCAATTTCTGGCTTAGATGGCAGAGCTTCTAGGGAAACATTTTCTGGGTGACCATGGTCTGCTGGTGAAGTCAAGGCAGTCATCCAAGCATGCGGATCCCACGGTGCTCCCCAAGAATAAGTCAACATCAGGTCAAAGTTTCCTGTCTTGGCATTTTCCCAGTAGTCATCTTCTTCCATAGCTTTAAGCTGAACGTCGATTCCGATTTTCTTCCATTCACCTTGGAAGTACTCAACCAAGTCCTTGTCTGTCGCCTTAGAAGAGATATAAGGAACATTCAGACTCAATTTCTTGCCATCTTTTTCACGGATACCGTCAGAGCCTTTCTTCCAGCCTGCTTGATCCAGCATCTTTTCAGCCTGCTTGATGTCGTAGTCATAGGGAGTCAGATTGGCGTCAGAATGCGGTGTAGACTTAGAGAAGATGGTATCAGCTGGTGTTTCTGTGCCGCGGAAAATGTCTTTCGCGATAGACTTCTTATCAACTGCATGGTTCATGGCCTGACGGACAGTCTTGTCTTTGAAAATTTCTTGCTTGGCATTCAAGAGCATGAGGCGGCTGGACATTGGTTGTGATACATCTGTCGTGTACTTGTCATCCTTGGCATACTTGGCAAAGTTATCCAGACCGATAACGCCATTTCCATAGATCAAGTCAACATTGCCAGACTCAAACTCAAGAGCACGGGTTTGCGGGTCTGGAATAATCTTGACAGTTACTTCTTTCAGTTTAGGCTTTTCGCCCCAGTAATTTTCGTTACGGGTAAAGGTGATGTACTCGTTTGGCTTCTTGTCTTTGACAACCCATTGACCGGTTCCGATTGGCTTTTTGAGGTTGTCCTTAGTCGTATCATCTCCGTCAGGAAAGGCAGCATCAGCAATGAAGCGAATCGGACGAATCATTGATAAATCATAGAGAGTCGCACTGTAGGCTTGTTTGAGCTTAATCTCAAAGGTATGCTCATCTACAACTCGATAGCTTTCCAACTGGTTGGTGAAGTCAAACCAAGTGTGGTTTTTCTTATTTTCCTCTGAAAAAACGGTATCGAAATTCCGTTTGACATTCTCAGCATTAAAGTCAGAGTCGTCTGAGAATTTTGCCTTTCTCAGCTTGAAGGTATAGGTTTTACCATCTTCGCTGATATCCCAGCTTTCAGCCAAGGCTGGCTCGATTTTACCATTGTCACCGTAGCGGACTAGGCCTTCATAGACCATATCCTGAATGACAAATTGATCTGGATTGTAGCGGTGAGGATTGACATCCCCAAAGTCCTCTCCCCAGACCATAGTGAGTTTGTCTTTCTCATTGGCTTGTTTGGAAGAATTTGAGTTTTGCTGGCAGGCTACCAAGAATAAAGGCAGCAAGAGGACAACTAATAAAAATAGTTTTTTTCTCATTTTTATTGAATCACTTTCTTGTATTCATATTTTTTATGATTGCAGTCCCAAGAGATAGGGGCTATAGTTTATGTTTTTTGATGATCAATTCATGCGGTTGTACTTGCTGTTCAGAGCGTCTCCGAACTTGGTAAAGAGGAGAATCGTCAGAATCAGCAAGATACAAGGGAAGACCACAATCCAAGGGGCTTCCTGGATGTAAATCCGGCCGTCATTGATCATGGCTCCCCACTCAGGCGACGGTGCCTGAGCTCCCAGACCGACAAAGCTGAGACCAGCGATTTCCATGATAATGGTGCTGATGTCAAAGCTCATAGTCGTCAGAATCTGAGGAAAAAGACTGGGGAAATAATAATTTTTCAGGCTTGTCCAAAAACTATTACCATACATTTTAGAGGACTGGATATAGGGTTCATTTTTCAGCTGCAGGGTCATGGAGCGCATCAGGTAGGCATACTTGGTCCAGGCCGTCAAGCAGATAGCGATGAGGGTTTGCTGGAGACCGATGCCCAAGATACTGACGATGGCAATGACCAAAATGATAGATGGGAAAGACTGAAAAGCCGTGATTACCAGCAATATGAACTGGTCGAATTTCCCGCCGATGAAAGCGCTAGTCACCCCGATAAAGGAGCCTACCGCCGCAATCAGCATCAGAATCATCAGGGCTGGCAGAACTGTTTCCGCACCTCCGCTTACTGCACGCGCAAAGACAGACCGGCCTAGAGCGTCTGTTCCGAACCACTCACTGCTGCTCGGTCCTTGCAGGGCTTGTCCCAGATTGACCTTGGTCAAACTGTCACCCAAGAGACGAGGAGCCAAGGAGGAGAGGATCAGGGCCAGGACGATGAGACCGCCCAAGACCAGAAGTTTTTGATTGATTTTCTTATCCATACGAACCCTCCTTGCTTGCCTTTAGTCCCTTCATGCGCGGCAGCAGTTTGGGATTTTCCTGAGCCAGTCGGACACGAGGATTGAGCCAAACCGTAAGCAGCTGAAAGACTAGATTTACAGTCAAGACCCCAGCTGTGATAAAGAGGACCGCCCCCTGAATGAGGGGATAATCCCGCTTGGCGACGACTCCTATCAGCATCTTACCGATGCCCGGCCAGGAAAAGAGGTGCTCGATAATAGCCACCCCTCCTAGGAGCGAGCCCAGAGAGAGGCTGACTAAGGTCATGAGAAAGGGCAGAACATTGTAAATCACGTCATGCAGTAGGATATGTCCCTCTCGAATCCCCCGACCACGCGCACCTTCGACTTCTGGTGAATGCAGCACTTCTATCAAAGCGGTCCGCAGCTGCGGAATATAGCGAGTGGACATAATCATGGCCAGTGTTATGACTGGCAAGACCAAGCCCAGCTCATTGGCCGTTGCCTGAATGGGAAGCCAGCGCAGCTGAACGGAAAAGATCAGAATCAGGATAATCCCCATAACAAAGCTAGGAATGGCATTCAGAAAGGCCATACCTGCCATCAGGAAGCGATCAACTGGCTTTCCAGCATGGTAGGATGTGTAGAGAGCTGTCGGCAAGGAAATTCCCAGAGTAGCTAGCAGGGTATAAAAAGCTAGGTAGACTGTATTTGGAAAATAGAAAACAAGCTGCTCCCAGACCGAAGCTCCGGAATTATAGGTCACACCAAAGTCGCCATGGACAATCCTGCCCAGCCAGGCCAGATATTGCTCCATAAAGCTGCCATTCAGCCCCATCTCTGCCCGCTTAATTTCCAGCAATTCCTTGGTAAAAGGAATGCCCTGAGCATTGAGGATACTCTCAGCCGGATCTCCCGGTGCTAGATAAACCAGTAAAAAGGAGATGAAGCTGACGCAGAGCAGGATGAGGACGAATTGCAGAATAGTTTTGATAATAAATTTAATCATGCGCCTCCCTTTCAGATGTCTGGTAGCTTCCAGGCTTCTTGCTGGCAACGGTCAGCAGCACTTCGCCTTGGTGGACGACCAGGGTCGCTTTCTGGTAGAGGACCAGACCGTCTTCCTTGGCAGTCACCTTTTCTAAAATATTGCCATAAATATCACAGATTTCGCCAATGACCTGACCAGCCTGTACTGTTTGATTGGGCCGGACAAAGCACATCCAGCACCCCGACCTCTGACAGGTCAGATAGTAACTGTCGTCAAAGATCAGCGGCGCCTGCTTATAATAGGGCATGATCCCTTCAAAAAGATAGCGGGCGACTTGCTTGACTGACTCCTTCATAGCCAGAACATCCTCTGGCAGACAGGTGCCGTTTTCTCCCTGCTCCAGTAGGATGCTAGGTAAACCATAGTCCACCGAGGCAGCGTGATAAAGATTGCCACGGTCCTGAGATTGGTAGATTATCGGTGTCCCAGAAGCCTGCAGCATCTGATAGGACTTTTCCATCACCTCTGGATTTGCCCGCAGGGAATAGTAACCATGAGGGGTCAGCAGTTCTTCCCGGTTACCGCTGTGCAGGTCAATCAGGAAGTCACTGACACTAAAGACCTGGCTCTCAATCACAGACCGAATCTGATAGCTGAGGCTGGAAACTGGCTCTTGGTCCTGAAAAATCCTGTTCAGATTGAGACCGTCCTCAGGTACAAGTGTCGTCTCCCGAGCCCAGAAGCCGCTGACATTGACTGCATGTAGGAGGAGGACAGAGCCCTGAAAGTTAAAGTCCCATTCATGCGCCAAGTCCATCAGCGCCTTAACTCCGACATACTCGCAGCCATGGACTGCCGCACTGATGGTCAGCAAGGGCTGGGTAGCCTGTCCTTTGAGCAGAGTGTACTGGATAGCCAGCTCATCTGTGATGGGCAGACTGCCCTGATAGCTGCTGCAAGGAGCCATAGAGTCTAGTTCTTGCTTAATCCTCATCTTTATCCTCCCTGTACTGACTGAGTAGGAGCTTGGTATAGTCACTCTTGGGAGCAGAGACGACCTCTCGCATGCTGCCCTTTTCCTGCACGATTCCGTCCTTGAGGACGACCAAATCTTCCGCAAAATTACTGACCAGTGCGATGTCATGAGAGATGAAGAGAAAGGAGGTCTGCGAACGCTTCTTGATATCTGCCAGTAGCTGCATGACTTCATACTGAACAGTCACATCCAGGGCACTGGTGATTTCATCGCAGATGAGCACATCAGGATTAATCAGCAAGGCACGGGCAATAGCTGCCCGCTGACATTCTCCTCCGCTCAGCTGATGCGGCAGCCGCTGAGCAAGCTCAGCTGTCAGACCGACCGAGGTCAGCAAGTCATGGATGGCCTGCTTTCTATCTGACGGCTGCTGATAGAGAGAGAAATTTCGACAGACCTCTTCTAGGCTCTGCTGAATGCTGCGCTTGGGATGAAAGGTAGATTGGGGCTGCTGGGCGATGTACTGGACCCGAGCATAGTAGTCTCTATCTCTGTAGGCAGAGACTGGCTGGCCCAGTAGGGTTAGCTCCCCTTGGTCCGGCTTTAAAAAGCGGCAGATGAGATTGGCAATGGTACTCTTGCCAGATCCTGACTCTCCGACTAGCCCCATAGCTCGTCCCTTTTCCAAGCTAATATCAATATCAAAGACACCGATTCTCCGATTACCAATCTGACCATACTCGTAGGTCAGCTGGCGACCGACCAATACTTGACTCATGGCTGCTCCCCTTCTCTAAACTCTGCCAGCTTGGGCACAGCCTTCAGCAATTTCTGGGTATAGGCCTGCTTAGGATGGCAGAGAACTTGATAGGCTGGACCGCTTTCGACAATCTGCCCTTCTTTCATGACGACTACTTTTTGCGCCAGATGCTCAGCTACGCTGATATCATGTGTGACAAAGAGAATGGCCATGTTTTCCTCCTGATGAAGCTTGCTCAAGAGATCAAGCAGCTTCATTTTCGACAGGACATCCAGAGCGCTAGTTGGCTCATCAGCCAGCAGCAGTTTGGGTCTGCTGGCTAGAGCCAGCGCTACACCGACTAGCTGCATCATACCACCGCTGAGCTCGAAAGGATACTTATTGACGACTTTTTCAGGCAGCAGTCCCACCATCTCTAGACATTCTTCCAAGGGACGGAGATTTGTTGCTTGCTGACCCTGATTTTTCACCAAGTCCTGATAATGCTTTTTGATCTTACGGCGGTTATTGAAGCTGAGACTGGCATGCTGACTAATCCAGGCCACTTCTCGGCCTACAAAAGGCAGATAAATGCGGTGGCCCTGGGGCTGAATTTCCTGCCCCTCAAAGGTAATACTGCCCTCTGTTACTATCAGCCCCCTAAGAGGGAGACCTAGCAGCATCTTGAGCAGGGTGGACTTGCCACTGCCACTCTCGCCCACAATCGAAAGGGACTCCCCCTCAGCAAGAGAGAGGGAGACCCGATCGAGAATGACTTTATCTGCTGACTGCACCAGCAGATCTTTCATTTCCAGCATGTTTTATTCCTTTGATAGTTTGTTGCTGACGTGATAGTAATCTGTCGGATGGGATTCCAAACCAGAGACGGACTTGTCCATCACCAGAGCGACCTTGAAGAAGCCGATAATAGTAAAGCCGTAGTCCTTATCCATGATTTCTTGGATTTCCTTGCTGAGCTGATTGCGCTTAGCTGGATCAGTCTCAGTCGCCAGCTCTTCGATTTTCTTATCTGCTTCTGGGTTGCTGTAGTGGCCAATATTGGCTGTACCATTAGTCTTAACAGCACTGTTGAAAAAGGCGTATGGGTCACCAATCGGAGCTGCTACCACCGCATAAGGTGTGAAGGCATAGTCCTTTTCACTGGCAACGGCACTGACTTCAACTTTCTTGATAGTCGCTTCGATTCCGACTTCCTTGAGCTGTTGCTGGGTTGCTTCTACAGCCAGCGGCATTTCAGGCAGACGGGTAAAGGACAGCAACTCAATGCTGACTTTTTGGCCGTCTTTTTCACGATAACCATCACCGTCAGTATCCTTGTAACCAGCTTCATCCAAGAGTTTCTTAGCCTTGTCTACGTTAAATTCATGGACGCTCTTTTGCAGGGCAAAGGCAAACCCTTTAGGGAAAGGTCCAACAGCTGGTACAGCTGAGCCTTTAAAGAGGGATTCAGAGTAGGTCTTCTTGTCTACCAAGGTATCTAAAGCCTGACGGAACTTATCGTCTGCTACGTAAGGATTTTCAAAGTTATAGTAGTAAGCTAGGTAGCGAGAACCTTCTACTTCAGAGATTTTGTAGTTCTTATCGGAAGCATAGGTACTTAGATTTGCATAAGGCAGACCATAGACAGCATCGACTTCTTTAGACTTGAGGGCTGCAGAAATAGCTGTCGGATCAGAGAAGTATTTAATCTTCAGATTAGCAACTTTTGGCTTACCATCCCAGTAGTCGTCATAAGCCTTGAGCTCTGCTCCGCTCTCAGGAGTGTACTTGGTCACCATGTAAGGTCCCGTTCCGACAGGAGCCTTGTCAGATGCACTCTTGCCAGTCGTATCGACAATAGCGGAGTAGGGCTCTGCCAAGAGATTCGCCATGATAGGCTGCACAGCCTTTGTCTTGATGGTCACGGTTTGACCCTCTGCAGAAATGCTGTCAATGCCCATATCTGATGCTGCCCGCTCGCTTGTCTTAATCAAGCGTTCCAGAGAAGCTTTGACCTTTTCACCGGTCATTTTTTCACCATTTTGGAAGGTCACCTTATCCTTGAGGGTAATTTTCCACTCTAGGTCTGAGACTGCTTCGATTTTCTCAGCCAGCCAAGGTTTTACCTCAAGTTTGTCGTCCATCTTAAAGAGGGTTTCTCCCACTCCGTAACGGACCGTGAACCAGCCATTGTATTCCGCTGCTGGATCCACATTTGCTGGAAATTGAGTGTAGCCAATGGTTACAGTCTTACTGCCACTATCGCCAGTAGGCTCACTGGTTTTACTAGGGTTTACACAGGAGGCTAGGGCTAGGCCTGCCAAGGCTAGAGCCATAATTTTTTTAAAATGTTTCATAAAATAATCAAATTCCTTTTCTATTTTGTAAACTACTTTAAGACGGTCTGTCCTAGTCAAATCTAAATACGCTTCGCTCTCTGTCTAAGGTGGTTCTATGTCCTGAAGATGAGAGAGCAGACGAGTGAAAAACAAGTGATTTCTCATTCTCTTTCCTCCTTGGGGATTTGCTTGTCTTAATCTTTTCCTTCCAGATAGCTTCTAGCATCTTCGACAAAGGCAGTTGGCAGAGCCAAGTCTGCCTGCAACTCATCGCGATAAGTTCGGATGACTTCTTCCTCTCGGCCGGAGACAACCTTTTCAGCCCAGTCTGGGTCTAGGAGCAGGGCCTTGCCGAGGGCAAAGAGCGGAATCCCCGCATCCAATACTCGCTGGGCATCCTGCTTGGTCTCTATCTGACCGACACCAATCAGGGGCACTCTACCATTAATTTTTTTGATAATTTTCTGAATCACTGGCTCTGAGTCCTGAGAATCTCTGATAGACGATCGCCAGACATCAGAGGTCGAAATATGCAGATAGTCCACTTGATGATAGATGAGCTGCTCCAGCAACTGCAGGGTGTCATAAAGCTGGATACCTGGCTCTTCAATCTCTTCTGGAGAAAAGCGGTAGCCAATCAGGAAGGGGCGGTCGGCCTCTTCTTTGACTAGTTGCTTGGCTCTTTTCAGCAAGGTCTTTGGAAAGCGCAGGCGGTTGTTAAGACTGCCGCCCCACTTGTCCTGACGGACATTTGAATGAGGAGAGACAAACTGCTGGATCAGGTAGGTATTGGCTCCATGAAGCTCAACTCCGTCAAAGCCAGCCTGAATCGCCCGTCTGATAGCTGACAGAAAATCCTCTATCACCTGCTCCACTTCAGAATTCTTGAGCGCCCTCGGCTCTGTCAGATAATCGCGCGGAGCCTTGACAGCGCTGGGTGCTACTGGCTGACCGTCAATCAAATCAGGCAGAACCATACGACCACCGTGATAGAGCTGAACAATAGCCAGAGCCCCTTGGTCCTTGATAGCCTTGGCCAGACGGCTAAACCCCTCAATCTTATCGTCCTCGGCGCCGCTGAAGCTCTCCGCAAAGGACTTGCCCAGAGGATGAACATAGGTACTGCCAGTAATGACCATACCAACCGACCTCGATCGACGGGCAAAAAAGTCAATATCTGCCTGAGATACATAGCCACCGGGCTCACTAGCGCAGATGGTCATAGGAGCCAAGACAACGCGATTGCGCATGCTCTGACCATTTTTAAAAGTAAATTTATCCTGAATCTGTGTATTCATCTGGTCACCTCTTTCCCAAGATAAATCATGTTGTTTTTTAATAATAAATCCTTAGAGTAAGGTTGCCTGCCAAGTCTGGTCCCGCTCTTCCAAGAGCAGCACTCGTCCTTGGGGGATATCAATGTTCCAAAAAACAGCCTCTCGGTCAACCAAATGCTGGTAAATCAAGCGAAGGACTCCCAAATGAGCCACTAGAGCGATTGATTCCTCAGTACTGTCTAGCAGGCGGTCTGTTGCTGCCCAAACTCTGGTCTGAAAGTCTGAGAAAACTTCTGCTTCAGGAGGCGTGACCTCAAAGGGGGCTTCCAGCCAAGCCTGCCAGACTTCTGGAAAAGCCGCTTCAATCTCATCAGCTGTCAATCCTTCCCATTGTCCAAAGCCCCGCTCATCAAAGTCAGCTATGGGCTGGACTTGCCTGTCTGGAAAAGCCAGCTGGGCTGTTTCCTGCGTCCGCTTGAGACTACTAGTGTAGATTGCATCAATCGCATGCTTCTGCATCAGCAGGGCCAGCTGCTTGGCATCTTTTTGACCTTGCCCGTTGACAGAGACATCATGGCTACCATAGAAACAGCGCCTGCGGTTGTAGTCTGTCTGACCGTGCCGCATTAGATACCATCTTTTCATCCTAGCACCACCAATCCTAAGAGATAGAGGAGTTGGGCAACTTCAACATAGGCTCCTAGCGTATCGCCTGTGTGGCCGTCAATTTTATTATAAACGAAACGACGATAGCCAATTGCTCCCAGAAATACCAAGCCGTAAGCCAGAAGGCCTCTCCAGTTGAAAACCAGCAGAGACAGGAGCAAAGGCAAAAGCTGGGCAAGCAGGATATGACTAGTTTTACTGCCACTGAAGAAATTCCCCGAGCCGCCGCCTTCTCTAGCATAGGTCATCCGGTAAAGCTGTAGGCTCAGACCGGCCTTGCCAATCATGGTCAGACTAGCCACGATAAACCAGCGAGGCTCTGGCAGATAAGGGTAAAGAACTAGCATCAGAGCATAGTAGAGAATGAGTGCTAGAACGCCATTGCTGCCAATCCGACTGTCCTTCATAATCTCTAGCATCCGCTCCTTCTTACGGGAGGAGAAGAGACCGTCTGCCGTATCCGCCAGGGCGTCTAAATGAAAACCACCTGTCAGCAGAACATCAAAAGCAAGGGTCAGAACCCAAGCGACCATCCCTGGCAGGACTAGGCTCGTCAGGAAATAAAATCCACCTGAAATCAGTCCTAGCAAGAGACCAAAGAGGGTCAGAAAAGGAAGTCCCCGTCGCAAATAGGAAATATCCACTGCCTTTGGAATCACAATCCGGCTAAAAAATTGAGTATAGATAATCAATGCCTTTATCATTTCAACTGCTGAGCGAGGCCACAGATAACCAGATAAGCCTCACTCGCCTCCTTTGCAATCAGTTGGTTGATCTTGCCCTGCACATCACGGAAGAAACGTCCTAGTCTGGTCTCTGGGACAATGCCCAGGCCAACCTCGTCCGTTACAATCCAGCACTCAGCATTTGTCTGACGGATTGTAGATAGGAGCTCTTGCCATTCTTCTTCCAAGAGCTGTAGCAGGAAAGACTGCTCCTGACGGCTGAGAAAGCGCTCTTCTGTCAGCTCCAGCTTGTCTGGAAAATGCTGGGCAATCAAATCAAAGAGGCGATTGCTGGTCAGAAGAGTGGCACAATCTAGCAGATAAACTGGATGCGACTGCTCTCGCAGCCAGTCGGCCAGCCCAGCATACTGCTCCTGAGTCGTCCAGGAAGCCGGCCGCCGTTCTTGGTGCAGCCGAATCCGCTCCTGCCATTCTGGATCTTCTCCTCGGGGCAGGCCGGTCGCAATATAGCAAACTCGCTCTCGGTCCGCCAACTGCTCCTCCGCAAATGCCGACTTACCGCTTCTGGCACCGCCTGTCACTAACACAATCTTAGCCATTTGCTTCTTCTTTCATTACTTGAAATGCCTGCTCAAAGGCCGCCAAGGTCTGGTCTAGATCCGCTCTAGTATGGGCACTAGACATAAAGTTGGTTTCATACTGAGATGGCGCCAGATAAATGCCCTCTTCCAGCAAGAGACCGTGCAGTCTCGCAAACTGAGCATGGTCAGCCGCCTTAGAATCCTCAAAATTGCGGACCGGCTTCTGGCTGAAGAAGAAACCAAACATGGTCCCTTTTGATACGACTTGCAGATCAATGCTGTACTTGTCTGCAAGATTTCGCAGGCCATCACAGAGGTAGTTTGTTTTCTCTTCAATCTCAGCAAAGAGCTCCGGTGTCAGCTGTTTCAGCGTTTCGTAACCGGCCGTCATGGCAACTGGATTACCCGACAAAGTACCAGCCTGATAGATGCTGCCTAGAGGCGCTACCTGATCCATATAGAGGGCCTTACCGCCAAAGGCTGCGACTGGGAAGCCGCCACCGATAACCTTGCCCAAGCAGACAAGGTCTGGCTCTGTCTGATAGAGGCCGACAGCCCCTTGATAATGAGCTCGGAAACCACTCATGACCTCGTCCACGATGAAGAGAGAGCCGTATTCCTGAGTAAGGGAGCGAATAGTACTGATAAAGTCCGCATCCGCAGGAATCAAGCCCATATTGCCAGCAACTGCTTCTAAAATGACACAGGCAATGTCGTCTCCATGCTTTTCAAAGCAAGCCTTGAGAGCATCTGTATCATTGTAAGGCAAAGCCAGAGTTTCCCCGGCTACCTGAGCAATGACTCCGGCAGAATCAGCAATCCCAAAGCTAGCCAAGCCTGAACCAGCCTGAACCAAAAAGGAATCGCTGTGGCCGTGATAGCAGCCGATAAATTTGACAATTTTAGAGCGCTTGGTCACTCCACGCGCTACCCGAATGGCGCTCATGGTCGCTTCCGTTCCCGAATTGACCATCCGCATTCTTTCCATGAAAGGCAGGCGCTCCTGCACCAGCTGGCCGAGAGCAATCTCTCTGGGACTCGGAGCACCAAAACTGGTCCCCTCCCAAATAGCTTCCTCAACTGCCGGTAACACATCCTTAGGAGCATGCCCCAAAATCATAGGCCCCCAAGACAGGACGTAGTCAATATAGCGGTTGCCATCGACATCATGCAGATAGGCTCCGCTGGCTTTTTCGATAAAAAGCGGGTGGCCGCCCACAGCCTTAAAAGCCCGGACAGGACTATTAACCCCGCCTGGAAAGAGCTTTTGAGCCTCTGCGAAATATTGGTTGGAATGTTCTCTCTTCAAGTTCGTCCTCCTTATCTAGAAAACTGCTGTTTTCCGCAGTCTCTATCCTTCTCTCAGATAGCCAGCCGCATCCTTGGCAAAATAAGTGATAATCAAGTCTGCACCAGCCCGCTTCATACTGGTCAAAGTTTCCATGACAATGGCTTTTTCATTGATCCAGCCCTGCTGGGCTGCTGCCTTGACCATAGCGTATTCTCCACTGACATTATAGGTCACCAGAGGCAGTTTAGTCTCCTGTCGTAGCTCTCTGAGGATATCCAGAAAGGCCAGAGCCGGCTTAACCATGAGAAAGTCTGCTCCTTGCTCCTCATCGCTCTTGGCTTCTCTCAAAGCCTCCAAGCGATTGGCCGGATCCATCTGATAGGTCTTGCGGTCGCCAAAGGCCGGAGCACTCTCACCTGCATCTCGGAAAGGCCCATAAAAGCTAGAGGCAAACTTAATCGCATAGGACATGATGGGAATGTCTTCAAAGCCCGCCGCATCAAGCCCCTGACGGATAGCCGCCACAAAACCGTCCATGGCATTGGAAGGAGCAATGACATCTGCTCCAGCCCTGGCTTGGCTGACAGCAACTTCTGTCAGTCTAGTCAGAGACAGATCATTGTCCACTTCCTCCCCTCGCAAAATACCGCAATGGCCGTGACTGGTAAACTCACAGAGACAGGTGTCTGCAATGACGACCGTCTCAGGGAAATGCTTCTTGATTAGACGGATAGCTTCCTGCACAATGCCATTTTCAGCTGAAGCCTGACTGCCTCTTTCGTCCTTTTCTGACGGAATGCCAAAGACGATAAAAGCCCGAATGCCAAAGTCCACACATTCCTGAACTTCTGGCAGCAAATCCTCGAGGGAGAACTGATAAACTCCCGGCATGGAGGCTACTTCTTGCTTTTCAGTCAACCCTTCCTTGACAAACAAGGGTTGGATAAAATCATCCACAGACAGCTTGGTTTCTCGAACCAGCTGCCGTAGACCGCTGCTTCTCCTCAGTCTGCGATGTCTATAAAATTCCATGCTTCTTCTCTTCTTTCTTGATTATTTCCTTGACCATTTCCTCAACAGAAGGACTCTGGGGCTGGTAGTCTACCCCATAGCCAGACTCCTTAACCACCTGAGCCGTTGTCTGACCAATCACTGCAATCTGATGGCTAGATGCTAGATGGGGCTTAATAGCACAAAAACTCTGCCAAGCCGACGGACTGGCAAAGGTCCAAATCACATCCTCTTGGGACAGATAGGTCTCGAGCTGGTCCTGACCAGCAGGATTTGAGGTCGTTTCGTACATAGGCCAAGCCCAGACCTCATGGCCTGCTTCTTTTAATTTCTCAGCCAGACTGGGATTGGACAAGCTGCTTTGGGGCAGCAAAATCTTCTGCGTTGGCAGAGCCAAATCCAACCACTCCTGAATAAAGTCAAGACCATAGTGGCTGCTGGCCTGAAAAGCACAGTCTCGGCCTAGCTTATCCAGCGCCTGACTGGTCTGCGGCCCGATGGTCGCAATCTGGCAGTCAGCTTTCAGATAAGGACTGAAAGCCTCCACTGCGATAGCACTGGTAAAAAAGGCCCAGTCGGCTTCTGGCAGAACTGCTTGGACAGCTTCTGGCAAGGGCAGAGACTGGCAGCGAATGAGAGGGACATGGTGCGTCTCAAACCCAGCCTGTCTGATCTTTTCTAGCCAGGCAGAGTCTGGCGCCTGCTCTCTGGTAAAGATTATTTTTTTAACCATGGCATTCCTACTGCTCCCTTATCGGCTAACTGGCGTACAGCCTGCTCTGCCAATTCCTGACCATCCTGACCTTGAAGGCTGACAAAGACACATTGGCCGTCCTCCTTGGCCAGCATGGCCTCTAGCTGATAGTCCTGACCTTTTTTCTGGGCCAAAGCAGCGATAGGGAAGGTGCAGTCTGCATTCATCTGAGCCAAAACTGCCCGTTCAACTGCCACTTCAGCAGCTGTCTTCTCATCCTGAACAGCCGCCAAGAGACTCCGCAGTTCCTCATCCTCTTCCCGGCATTCCACTGCCAAAGCGCCCTGAGAAATAGCTGGCAGACAAAGACTGGTCTCTAACGGCTGAATGTGAAGACGGCTTTGGTCCAGCCAGCCCAAGCGTTTAAGTCCGGCCATAGCCAAGACAATCGCGTCGTACTCGCCTTCTTCCAGCTTCTTGATGCGTGTATCAATGTTGCCTCGAAGTGGTTTAAAAGCCAAATCCGGTCTCTGAGCCTGCAGCTGAACCTGTCGGCGAATGCTGCTGGTTCCTATAAGAGCGCCCTCAGGAAGATTAGCCAGCGTCTGGCCAGCTTGAAGGAAAATCAAGCAATCTCGAACATCTTCTCGCTGACTAATCGCACCGAGTGCACAGCCCTCAGCTAGCTTAGCCGGCATGTCCTTGAGACTGTGGACCGCCATATCAATCTCACCAGCTAAGAGAGCTCGCTCGATTTCCTTGACAAAGACTCCCTTGCCACCAATTTCCTGAAGGCTGACATGTGTTAGACGATCTCCTTTTGTCGTATAGGGAACGAGGACAAAGTCCCGCTCTGGATGGAGCTTCTTGAGCTGGTCCACTAACTGTTGGGTCTGGGTCATGGCCAGCTTACTCTTGCGGGTTCCTACCTTAATGACCTTCATCTTTTCCCCTTTCTCTATGCAAGCCAAATATCTTGGCAATCAAGGCAATGTCATAGTCTGAATGCTCTCCGACTGACAGCTCTTTGAGCTGCAAGATTGGTTCCTTCAAGACTTGGTTGATAATACTCTTCATGTGCTTGGAAATCTGCTTCTGCTCCCGCTCGGTCAAATCTGGAATCTTGCGATTAAGACTTTCCATAGCCGAAGCTTGAGCTTCCAAAGCCTTATCCCTGATTTCCTGAATCAGAGGAATAATGCCCAGCTGCTGACGCCAGTCAGCAAACTTGACCAGCTCCTCATCAATCTCCAAAGCAATCCGACCGGCAATCTCCTGCCGTTCTGCCTTATATTGCTCCAGTTGATTGGTCAGATTTTCGATATTATAGAGCTTCAGAGACGAGCTCGGATGGCAGGAACGAGGCAGACAGAGGTCAAACACGATTGCATCCGCCTTAAGCATGGAAGGAAAGATAATGTATTCTTCCGTTTTAACCGCTGAAAAGACCACATCCGCATCCGCCAGCACTGCCTCCAACTCATCCCAGCCATGGGCAGATACCCTGTCCTCTGTCAGAAAAGGCTGGGCCTTGCTGACTGTCCGATTGAGCAGCATGACTGATTCGAATGGCCGCTGCAGAGCATACTTAGTCACCAACTGACCAATCTCTCCCAGACCGATAACAGCTACCTTTTTAGTGCTGTAATCCAGCCCCAGTCGGTCCAATTCTTGGATGGCCGTCAGGCCGATAGAAATAGGCCGGTCATTGATCCGATAAGTATCATGCATGCGCTTAGCAAAGGTCAGCGCCTGCTTGAAAGCCTGATTGAGGACAATTCCAGTCGTACCAGCATCTTGCGCTGTCAAGAAAGCCTGCTTGAGCTGGCCCAAGACCTGACTTTCACCGACAATTTTGGATTCTAGGCCGATGGAGACCCGCAGCAGATGCCGCAAGGCCTCATCCCCCTCACGAAAGACTAAATACTCTTCCAGCTCCTTGACAGGAATTTGAAACCAGTCCGCCAAAAAATGCTTGGAATAGTAGCGGCCAGTATGCAGCTGGTCCACCACCAGATAGAGCTCGGTCCGATTGCAGGTGGACAGGATGATATTTTCCAAGATACTTTTTTCTCTTTTCAGGAGCTTCAGAGCTTTCAGCCCCTCCTGATCTGAAAAATGCGCTTTTTCCAAAATTGGCAGCGGCGTTTCCCGATGGGTCAAGCCCACATATAATAGGTGCATGCTTCTTTCCTTCTTTTAAAGTTGGTCTAAAATTGCTTCTATCTTTTTGCGAATCTCCTTGGAACGGCTAGGCGAGAGGCCGTTGGTCGAGATCATGACAGACACGTCCTTCTTTCTCGCAATGGCTACATTGTAGAAGTCAGAAAAGGTCTTGTCGCCCGTATTGTTTACCAGCTGACTGGGTGCCGCATCCTCCATAATCTGGCGGTTGACCTCCGCCTGATCTGTACAGGCAAAGACCAGTTTCGCGCCTTCCAAATCACCTGTCTGGTAGGGTCTAGCTAGCCACTGAATCTCCGCCTGCGGAATGTCAGCATGCAGAGTCGGACTGACCACTGTCACAGCAGCCTGCTCAGCCAGCAGGGTCTTAATCTTCCGCGCTGCGACCTTGCCGCCTCCCACTACCACGACTTTCTTCTCTCTGATATTAATCATGACTGGATACATGCTAGCTTCTCCTATTTCTTTTCCCGAAAGATTTTCGCGCTGCGTTTGTAGATTGTATCTGGCTCCTCTAGACGGTCATTGACCAATCGAGCCAGCACAAAAAAGTAATCCGACAGACGGTTGATATAGATCAAGCCTATCTCATTGACCGCTTCTTCTGCCTCTATAACAGCTACCATACGGCGCTCTAGGCGTCTAGTCATGGTGCGGGCCACATGCAGGAGACTCGCAATCCGATGGCCGCCCGGAATGATAAAGCGGTCGATTTTCGGAGGAATATGCATATACTCGTCCATCCGCTCCTCCAGCCAGCTGACATTGGCTGGCTCTTGCTTGTAGGGGCGTAACTCCCGCGGCGTAGCCAAGTCGCTGCCGCAGTCAAAGAGATGCTGCTGGATTTCCTCGCATTCCAGACGCAGGTCATCCAAGACAGGATAGTCGCGCATCTCAGATACGACATAGCCTAGATGAGAGCATAACTCATCCATCGTTCCATAAGCTTCGACCCGAATATGGGTCTTGGATACTCGGTCCCCACCGTAGAGCCGTGTAAAGCCCTTGTCTCCGTATTTCGTATAAATTCTCATTTTTCTTCTCTGTTGATGATTTGATAAATCTGCTCCATATCCAAAGACTGGCGTAGGACGTCTGCCAACTTATCATACTCTCTGTCTTTAAAGTCTTTGATACTGACAAGCTGGTCCTCTAGCGGCTCTAAGCCCTTAGCCAGACGAAGTTCATTCAGATACTGACGAGTCCATTCTAGATTGTCAAAGACCCCATGAAGGTAAGTTCCTTGCACCTGCCCGCCATAAGCCACAGCTCCATCTGGACGCTCGGTTGCCTCACCATTTTGCTCCTTGATGATGGAAAATGGCTCCAGACGATCCGCCAGCTGGGTTTCCCCCATGTGAATCTCGTAGCCCTCTAGTTCTTGTCCCTCATGCAGGGCTCTGACCTGAGTCGTCCGCTTGACCGGCTGAAGCACCGTCTCTGTCTCTAAAATTCCCAGACCCCTAGTCTCTTCTAAATCGGACTCAAGGTGCAGCGGATCGCTAATCTTCTGTCCCAGCAGCTGATAGCCGCCACAGATACCAAAGATTCGCACGCCCTGCTCCAGACACTCGAGAATCTCGGCTTCAAGACCAGACTCGCGCAGGTAGTTCATGTCTTCGATGGTATTTTTGCTGCCCGGCAGAATCAAGAGATCCGGCCGACCGATCGCATCACCAGGCTGGACATAGCGGACAGAAACATCCGGCTGGATTTCCAGACTGTGAAAATCCGTAAAGTTGGACAGGCGCTTGAGGCTGACAACTGCGATATCCAGACTCTTTCTGCTATCAAAGCGCCGACTTTTCTGTACCAGTGCGACACTGTCTTCGCTGTCAATATCCAGCTGAGCATAAGGCACGACTCCGATAACCGGCACCTGGGTCAGCTCCTCAATCATATCAATACCGGACTGCAGCAGGGCCACATCGCCACGGAATTTATTGATAATAACCCCCTTGATCCGCTTGCGATCCTCAGGCGGCATGAGCTCAATCGTTCCGTAGATAGAGGCGAAGACGCCTCCCTTATCAATATCCGCCACTAAAATCACTGGCGCATCAACCAGCTTGGCCATGCCCATATTGACAATGTCTCGGTCATTGAGATTGATTTCAGCTGGACTGCCAGCGCCCTCAATGACGATGATATCATTCTCAGCACCTAGCTCATCATAGACTTCCTTAATCTTAGGCAGGAGCTGCTGCTTGTATTCATGGTATTCGACAGCATCCATATCCCGCAGTACCCGGCCTAGAAAAACAACCTGGGACTTGCGGTCAGAGGTGGGCTTGAGCAGGACTGGATTCATGCGGACATCCGGCTCTTTGCCAGCTGCCTCAGCCTGAACGACCTGAGCCCGGCCCATTTCATCTCCTTTTTTGGTGATAAAGGAATTAAGCGCCATATTCTGCGACTTAAAAGGCACCACTTCTAGGCCATCCTGCTTGAAAATCCGGCAGAGCCCTGCCGCAATAATGCTCTTCCCAGCATCTGAGGCAGTTCCCTGTACCATCAATGATTTGACCATTTTACATGTCCTCCTAGCTGCTCAAAGAAAGCAGCTTCATTTTCTGCCAGTGGCGTCTGGATAGTCTGATGAAGCTTGACAATCCAAGGCACAGCCAAGCCTGCCTCTACTAGCAGATTTCCCTGCTGGAAGAAATCAAACTTGCTGCCCTCTGCGATCAAATGCCCCTTCTGCAGCAGATAGGCATAGTCACAGCAGTCATACATCAGATCCATGTCATGGCTGGATACGATGATGTTTGTCCCAGCCTGAACCAGCTTTTTCATGGTCGCTGCCATCTGGTCCCGCCCTTTTGGATCCAATCCTGCCGTAGGCTCATCAAGTAACAGATACTTGGGCTGGAGGGCCAGCATGCCGGCAATAGCTACCCGCTTTTTCTGACCGTAGCTCAGATACTGCAAGGGTCTGTCCTGCAGATGGGAAATGTCCATCATCTCTAAAGCCGTCGCTACTCTGCTTGCTATCTCGTCTTCTTCATAGCCTAAGTTTTCCAAGGCCATGCCAATATCGTCCTTCACAATGGTATAAAAGAGCTGCTGCTCTGGATTCTGAAAGACCATATTGACATGCTGCCGATACTGGAACAAAGCCTTCTTAGAGCCGCCCACAGGCTGACCATCATATAAAATGCTGCCCTTCTGCGGTTGGAGCAGTCGGGTGATGATTTTCATGATGGTAGACTTACCTGAGCCATTAACTCCCAGAATACCGGTAATCCGGCCTTCTTCGAATTCCATAGAAATATCGTGCAGCGTTGGATTTTCATCATAGGCAAAGGAAATATTCTTTACTTGTAACATCTGAGTTTCCTATCTACTTTCCATTATAGTATAAAAGCAGTCTTAATGTAAATGCGCTTTCATTATTCACTGTGCTCCGCATCAAATCTTAGCGTCAGCACCTCATTTAAATGCTGATTATCATCCAGCAATTTAACAAAAAGAGTATTGGCTAATCTGCCCCAGGCCTGGTGTTGCTTCCTTTTATTGTAAAAGGAGAATTTCAAGTCCAAGGTATCCCGAATGGTCACAAACTCATAGAAGACCAGGAAAATAAAGCGATACATGAGGACAATCAGGTCTAACAGTACCCGCGGGACGTGCATGGCTTTAAAAAGCCGCAGCATCTGAGCAAAAGGCACCGTCAGGACAAAGAAATAAGTCGAAACCAAGGACGAATAGATGCGCAAGAGGATAAAAATGGTCTGCTGGACAGAGGATTGACTGATGCCCAGATAGCCCTGACCTACAGGCAAGGCCAGCAAGAGCTGCTCCTGACTATTCTGATAGGTCAAGACAAAGGTCAAGAGACTGATCAGGATAAAGATACTGGCATGCAGATACCACTTCAGATAGCGCAGCCACGGAAGCCGAGCTAGATAGCAGGTCAGAGGCGCCACCAAGATAATGAGCCCGAGCTGCAGACTCCTGACACCAGAAAAGCTGACAGCTAACAAGAGCAGATAGATGACAAATTTATAAGCAACCGGCAGATTTTTCAGCCGATTTTGATAGGCGTATTTATCAATCGCAAACATGAGGAGGCCCTCCTTTCTAGCTATATTTTGCAATGACACAGTACAGAGCAACTCCGGTCCCAGACAGGCTTAATCGCTACCAAGAACCAGAGCTCGCTCTTACTGTTGAAGACTTTTATTTATGTTCAGAAACTTCCTTTTGTTGGCCTTGTTTTTTCCCTTTGTGGTAGCCAATGACATAGAAGATAATCCCCGCTCCGATACTGCCTTGCAGGGTGAAGAGCAGACTTTCTACTTCCGGACCAGCTGGCTCAAAAATTGGTGAAAACCAAGGCTCATAGTCCTTTTGAATAGAGCTAATGGTTTTTTCAGCAGCGTCATCTGTTCCACTGTATTCCACACCCTTAGGGGCAAAGATAAAGGCAGCTAAAGTTACCGCTACTGCAGCCAAGATTAAGATGAAATTCTTGTATTTTTTCATTTGAACAGACCTGCTCTTTCTTTGACATTTTCTGAGATCAAGTTATAGAGGACAACTGTCAGCAATCCTTCTACGATAGCGATTGGGATTTGAGTAGTCAAGAAGACACCCATGAATTTCAGTGCAGAACCAACAAAGCCACTGTTAGCATCCGGGAAGACCAAACCGAGCTGGATAGAAGTTGTCGCATAAGTCGCCAAGTCCGCAATCACAGCACAGATAAAGATAGAAACCGGTGTAGACAATTTGATGGATTTAGCAAACTTGTAGACGAAATAACCAACAAATGGACCAACTACTGCCATTGAGAATGCATTGGCACCCAGAGTTGTCAAGCCGCCGTGAGCCAAGAGAAGGGCTTGGAAGAGCAAGCAGATGGTTCCCAAAACGCTGATAACGGATGGTCCAAACATAGCTGTCCCCAGACCAACCCCAGTCGGATGCGAACTAGATCCTGTAACAGACGGAATCTTCAAAGAAGACAGGATAAAGATAAAGGCACCGGACAAGGCCAGCATGGTCTTGGAATTTGGATCTTCTGCAACGATTTTCTTGATACGCATCAAGCCGACCACAAAGAAAGGCAAGAATACGGCGAACCAGAAGATACACCAAAAGAGTGGAAGATAGCCTTCCATGATATGCATAGCTGACACAGACTGGGTACTCAGTACCGCTAAAATAGCCAGCAAGGCAACAAAAGTTACTTTTTTATTTTTCAATAGTTTCATGTTTTTTTCCTTTACTAAGAGCCTGAGCTCACAAGAATGAATCTTCATCCTTGAACATAGACTCTGATTTTAAAAAATCTTCTTTTTCACGAGGAAGGTAGTAAAATAAGGCAGCTTGGTTTCTGGTGTGATTCCATCGAGGCCCAGCAGAGTCTGCTGCTTATCTGTCGAAGAATTGCTAACCATGAAAGTCTGCTGCAAGAGACCGAGCTTTTCAAGCAGAGGCAGGACTGTATCCAGGTGATTGGCCACCTTCATGATCACAATCGAGTCATGCAGCTCAAGCGCCGCCTCAATCTTCTCAGCAGAAGCCGTAGCCGGCATGACCGCTAGAGACTCCTCATCCATAGTCAGAGGCTGACCTAGCTCAGAAGCCATGCTGCAAAAAGAGGTGATACCAGGGATGGTTTGACAGTCGATTTCCTTTTCCAGCAGGGCCAGCAGATAGCTGTAAGTGCTGTAGACCATGGGATCTCCCAGTGTGATAAAGCCGACATTCTTGCCAGCCTTGACATCCTCTGCGATTTCAGCAGAGATGGCCTGCCACTGGACTTCTTTGGTCGAATTGGAACGGACCATAGGGAAATGCCGCTGCTTGATTTCCAGATTCTCTTTCAGATAGGGCTCTGCAATACCTAATGCAAAGCTCTTGCTCCCCTTCTTAGCCTCTGGTGTATAGAGAATATCTAAATCTTCTAAAAGCCGACTGGCTTTGATAGTGACTAGCTCACTATCACCCGGTCCTACACCAATTCCGTAAAATTTCGCCATTCCTTCCTCCTATTCGATGATTTCTTCTAAATGCTGGATGTAGAGCTGCTGAACCTCAGGGTATTCACCCAGACCAACTAGATGGGCCTTGACCTCATATCCCCGCTCCTTGAAGAAGTGATACCAAGAACCTTCCTCATCTGAGCTCATATCATTGGTCGCATGGTCACCCGCTACCAGCATGAAAGGTGCCAGATGCACTTCTCGGGCGCCCTCTTTCTTCAGTTCCTGCTCAATCAGCTCAACTGGAGGATAGCTCTCTACACAACCGACATAGACTGAGCTTCCCTTCAGCATATGATCCAAGGCCGCATAAGCTGTAAAAGCATAATGCTGGCTGCCATGGCCCATCAAAACTGTTGCTGCATCCTGACCCTCATGGCCATACCGTTCCAGCAGAATATCCTTGACAGCCTCATAGTCTTCCTGACTATTGAGCAGAGGCTTGGCAACGACTAGCTTTTTAAAAGCTGATTCAAACTCTTTGGCTTGGGTAAGAATCTTCTCATACTCGCTGCCCAAAATGACATGGAGAGGCTGGATATAGACCACTTCAGTACCCGCTTCCAAGAGCTGCTCCAAAACCTCTTTGACCGTAGGAATATCTAGCCCTTCCTGCTTCTTAATCCGCCGTCTAACGACATTGGATGTAAAAGCTCGGTGAACCGGATAGTCTGGAAAATGTTCCTGAATAGCCTGCTCACAAGCCTCGATTGTTTTGCGTCTGGTCTCGGGATAGGTTGTTCCGAAACTGACTACTACTATAGCTTTACTCATGACCCGTATCCTTTCAGAGAATTTCCCGACATTTGTCAATGATGGAAGCAATAGTCGCTTCATTTGTCTCAACAATCTTGCTAAAGCCTGCTTCTTCTAAAACAGCCCGCGTGCTGGCACCCATGACAACGATTGGAACATCCTTCCAGTCATATCCAGCTTCTTGACTGGCTGCGACAAAGTTCATGGCCGCAGCAGAGTTCGGAAGACAGACAACTTCAATCTCTGACCAATTGTCACTGCTAATCTGACTGTCAAAGGCCAGTCTGTGACTAGCAATAATCGGCAGCGAATAGAGTTCTGCCAGACTGGCTTTCTTATGTTCAGCTGTCAGAATATACCAATTGCCGCCTTCTTTTTCAAGAGCAGCAGCAAAATCCGCATCCGACTGCTGAGGCGTCATCCGATCCAGCACAATCCCGCTCGCTTCGATAGACTTAGCCGTATGATGACCGATAGCTGCAAAGCGGATGTGCGGCAGACTGCGCAAGTCTTTGCCTGCCTTGCGGAGGGCTTTCAAGAAGAGCGGCCAGCTCTGCATATCTGCAAAGAGGAGACCGTCTACCTGCTCCAAGTCCGGCAGCTGCAATTCTAACTCTTCAACCAAATCTCTAGCTGGGAATGTCGTCAGCGCAGCTCCAGCATCCTTGAGCAAGCGAGGAAGTCTGCCAGTCTCTGACTGCTGGATGAAGATTTTCCGGCCGAAAAGCGGCAGATTCTCATGGAAATTCAGCTGCTGTCTATAGGCCACGACATCACCTACCACGATGACACTCGGTGCCTTAAAGTCTTCAGCTTCTGCTAGTTCGACTATGTTACCCAAGGTTCCGTCCACCGAGCGCTGCTGAGGATGGGTTCCCCATTCAACGATGGCGGCTGGCTTGTCCTTACCATAGCCTCTAGCCGTCAGCTCTTGGACGATGGAAGGCAGATTTTTCATGCCCATGAGGAAGACCAAGGTTCCTTTGAGCTCAGAAATTGCTTCCCAGTTGAGCATTTCTGTCTCATCCTTGAGATGGGCTGTAAAGACATGGAAGCTAGTCGCTACATCTCGATAAGTCATAGGAATCCCTGCATAGGTCAGACCAGCCACAGCAGAGGTGATACCTGGCACCACTTCAAAGTCCACACCGGATTCTACCAGCTTGACACCTTCTTCTCCGCCTCGTCCAAAGATATAGGGATCACCGCTCTTGAGACGGACTACCCGCTTGCCCTGACTGGCTTTTTCGATAAGAATCTTTTCAATCTCTTCCTGTCGGATGCAGGGCTGGCCTGGCTTTTTACCGACATCTATCTTTTCGCAGTCAGACTTTAGATGCTGAAAGAGCTCCTGATTGACCAAGCGGTCAAAGACCAAGACATCTGCTTCTTGAAGCCGTCTCTTGCCTTTGAGGGTCAACAACTCCGCATCGCCTGGACCTGCTCCCAGTAATGTTACTAAACCGGACATTTTTTCTCCTTTTTTTAGCTATTTTGTCAGATAAGCCTCTAACTCTTCTAAGCTAGAAACCATCTGCGGATAGGCTACAATTGGCCGAGAGATGATAATGCAGTCCATCCCCAGCTCTTGACAGCCATCAATCTTTTCACGAATACCACCGACGGTACCGCTTTCCTTGGAAACAAAGACATCTGCTCCCGAGCGCAGCAAGAGCTCTTTATTGCACTCTTTGGAAAATGGAGCCTTAATCGCATCGATCTGATCCGCTACCAGTCCCAGCTGCTCACAAGCCAGAAGCACTTCTGAAGTTGGCAGAACGCGAACGACAATCCGCTGCTCTGGCAGACCCTTGACAAAGAGCGGCAGGGTCTTGCTGCCTGTTCCCAGATAAACAGTCTTGTAGCCGCGCTTGGCAATCTCATCAATCGCTTCTTGGGTCGAATGCACCACGATGGCCCCGCTCAAATCCAAGGTCGCCTGACGCTCAAAGCGCAGGTAAGATACACCAGCCATCTCTGCCGCCCGAATGGCTTCCTTGGAAACAATATCCGCAAAAGGATGGGTCGCATCAATGATTTCATCCACATCATTCTCTTTGATAAAGGCAACCATGTCCTCAGCTGTCAGCCGGCCCTGAATGACCGGCTGGCCGTATTTGGAAGCCAAGTGCCGGCCGTAGTCTGTGACAACAGAGCTGGTCACATCGATTTTCAAGCGGTCAAGCACTTCTAAAATAGCGGTGCTATCGGATGTCCCTCCCAGCAGTAATTTCATCATAAAGTATATCCTCGAGGTGTGATCATGCGTCCGTTTTTAACATAAGTTTCTTTGTTACCAACGATAACGATTGTCGTCATATCTACCAAAGTCTCATCCAAGTCTTTGATAGTCGTCAAGATGATTTCCTCATCCTTACGGCCAATGTCCTTACCGATACCGACAATAGTATCCTCTGACTTGTACTCAGACATGATAGAAAGTGCTTTTGTCAGATGGTCTGGACGTCCCTTACTCCGAGGGTTGTAGAGGCAGACTACAAAGTCACCTTGAGCTGCGGCATGCAGACGCTTCTCAATCATTTCCCAAGGCGTCATCAAGTCACTCAGACTGATATGACAGAAGTCGTTCATGAGGGGAGCACCCATAACTGCAGCAGCACCCAGACTAGCCGTAATACCTGGAACCACCTTAACTTCTACATCACTGGCATCTCCCAGCAATTCTAAAATCAAGCCAGCCATTCCATAAACTCCGGCATCTCCACTGGAAACAACTCCGACATTTTTGCCAGTCTCTCTAGCCAAATCAATAGCCTTTTGACAACGGTCGATTTCCTGGCGCATTCCATTCGCTACGAGCTCCTTGTCCTTGACCAAATCAAGAATCAACCGCATATAAGTTGAGTAGCCGACGATAATTTCACAATCTGCTATAGCAGCCAATGCTTCTTGTGACATCAATTCTTCTTTACCTGGGCCTAATCCGATAACGTATAACATATATTTTTTCTCCTTTATGGGTATGATAAAATTTTATAAGGGCAGTTGGTTTATAAGACCGTCTGCTCTTTTTGATTTACTTTTTGGTTATTGCTTTTGCAAGCGCATAGGTACAGCCGTTCTTTGCAAAGCGCTCTGTCAGGACTTGACCCTGACTGGCCAGATCTGCGCTGGCCAAGGCGACACTGCCGACTCCGACTGTCTTTTTGACAAATTCTGACTGAGGATAGCGGTCTGCTACGACAGACAGCTCCTCCTTACTAAAGGTCTCAAAGGGACAGCCCAATTCCTTGGCCAAGGCCAGGATAGCAGCTTCATCCTTTTTGACATCAATGCTGACGATTTTGGAAATCTCACTGGCAGAAATCCCCTGCTGCTGACAAAATTCCTCAAAGCCTTCTCGGAAGACAGTAGGAGCCACATCCTTTCTAGCACCAACTCCTAAGATATAGGGTTGAGGATAGATGAGAGCCAGATTTTCTCTTTGAATGTCCTTTTTTTCTGCAGCCAGCAGAATCAACGGTTCCGTTCCCTTGAGAACAGCCGCAAGTCCTTCCTCATCCACCAGAGTCAGACCTCGAAGGTCGGTAACCCAGTCCTTTTCCTGATAGAAATAGACGGTTCGGCCGCTGCCTAGATAGCTGTTGAAAGGTTTGATAAATTCTCTCAATTCCGGCCTCCAGCCATTGACTGATTGGGCCAGATTGTCCAGAGCTGTTACATTCTGCACATCTGTCGCTGTCGTGATAACAGGATTGGAACCGAGCAATTCTGCGATGTCTCGCGTCACTTGATTGGCTCCGCCTAGATGTCCGCTCAGCAGGCTGATGACATTCGTCGCTTTCTCATCCATAACAACTACTGCTGGGTCAGTCGCCTTGTCTTTCAAGACTGGTGCAATAGCTCGCACAACCGCCCCGATAGCCATGATACAAATGAGAACATCCACTTCCTGAAAGAGCTGACCAAGCGCCTCAACCACTCGTCCTTCGATAGCGATGACCCTGTCATCTGCCAATCGAGGTGTCGTATAGATAGGGATTTCCTTGCCTAGCTTTTCTCGCAGAGTCAGAGCCAAGTCCTTGCCGACCGCTGTCACTGTTGCGATTGCGTAGCGGGCTTGAGAATTACTTGGCATGGCTGCTCTTCCCCCGTCTGAACTCATGATGGAAATCTGCATGATAGAGCTTGGAATAATAGAATTCCTGACCTAAAAAGTCACCGACCAAAATCAAAGCTGTCTTTCTAATCTTAGCTTCCTTGACTTTCTCAGCAATATTTGTCAAATCGCCAAAGACCTTCTTTTCATCCGGCCAAGTAGCCTTGTAAATGACAGCCACAGGCGTTTCTGGAGGATAGCCACCCTCGATCAGCTCACTGACGACCTTTTCAATGCCTTGAACAGACAGGAAGATAGCCATAGAGGTCCGATGCTGAGCATAGCTTTTCAGGGATTCCCGATCTGGCACAGGCGTCCGGCCAGCCATCCGAGTGATGATGAGGCTTTGAGAAACCTCCGGTACGGTATACTCCGCCCCGATACTGGAAGCAGCTCCCAGAAAAGAGCTGACGCCCGGCGTACAGTCAAACTCTATGTCGCGCTTCTTCATCTCTTCGATCTGCTCTCGAATGGAGCCATAGATGGAGAAATCACCCGTCTGCAGGCGGACCACATCTTTACCAGCCTTGACTCCAGCCTCCATGACATCGATGATTTCCATCAAGTGCATGCTGGCACTGTCGTGAATCTCAGCTCCTTCTTTACAGTAGTTCAGCAGATCTGGATTGACCAAGGATCCCGCGTAAATGACCACATCAGCCTCAGACAGCTGCTTGTAGCCTTTGAGCGTAATCAGCTCCACATCACCTGGGCCTGCTCCAACAAAATGTACTTTGGACATCAATTAGCCTCTCTTTCTTTTTTCTTACAGGAAACGATAATAGTCGGATTCTGAGGCTTGAAGTAGTGCCCCTTGCCTATAGCTGTCCAGCGGCTAGCCTGAACCGAGACAATCTCTAGATCCTCCCAGTCCATCTGCTCCGCTATTTGAGCTGCTTCCAGAGCATTCTCCAGCAGGATAAAGTTCAAGACCAGCCGACCGCCCGGCTCCATGAGCTGGGCACACCAGTCGAAAATCTCCTGCATATTGCCCCCAGTCCCTCCGACAAAAATGGCATCAAAGCTGCCTTCCAGCTCAATTGGAGCCAGTCCTTGATGGAGACGGACATTGTGGCAGCCAAAGTGCTGGATATTCTCCTGCGTCAAGGCCACTGCGTCTTCATTGCGCTCCACTGCCACCACTTCCAGTTCTGGATAGGTTCGGGCTGCCTGAATCGTGACACTGCCAGTTCCAGAGCCGACATCCAGCATGCGCTTGGCTCGATGCAGCTCCAACTTATCCAAACTGATGGCTCTGACTTCTTCCTTAGTCATAGGGACTTTAGCCCTGATAAATTCCGAATCCCTCATCTAACACCACCACCACATTCATTTCATATTCTCTGTCTTCTACCTCATTCGCAGGCAGAATGGTAATACGCTCGTCTTCATAACTCAGCTGCTCACCGATGACCAGCACCTTATCTAAGCCTCTTTTAACAGCCTCTTGAGCAATTTCGTAGGGGCCAACTTTCTGATCGGTCACCATAAAGACTTTTGACAGACTCATAATCAAGTCAAAGTTAGGCGCCTTAGCATGACTGCTCGTCAGATAAGCATCGTTCATGGGCAGGGCAATTCTGCTGGCCAGATACTGCATGGCGCTGATACCTGGCGAGATAACCACGCGCCCCTTGAATTTCTCTGACAGCCATTTGCCCAAACCGTAAATCAGAGGGTCGCCTGAGGCCAGATATAGAATTTCCTCATCCTCACCAAAGCTTTCCAGCAATTCTGCTAACGCAGCCAATTTTTTAGGAGGGACCAGGCCCTTATCCCGATAAGCCGGCGGTAAAATTTCCAGATGGCGTTCACTTCCCAAAATGCGGTCAGCCTTTTCAAAATAGGCTTCCTGTCCCAGAAGACCATAGCTCGGATCTCCCGGACCAATTCCGATAACATAAATCATGTCCATTCCTCCTTTATCTGCTCTAAAGGCTGAGTTGATGCCAGATAGCCTTCCTCAGTCCCAAAGACAACCACTTCAATACTGACTTCTGGCTTACGATAGCGGAGCAGACGCTCACTTCTAGCCTTAATCTTATCCGCCAATACCTGATAGACACCCTCATAAGAAAATTCTTTAATGGCTGTCCCAGCTGCCTCGGTCGTCAAGCATTTATCAACCTTTTCCAGCAGCTCCATAGGTGCCCCCATCAGGGCCAGATTAGCCACCAGCGTTTCCATACGAGCATCCGAGTCCTTACTATGGGTAGAGAAAATCCCAGCCGCCACTTTGACAAACTTGCCCATGTGACCAATCATCAAAACCTTGGTAAAGCCGATGCGCTGCACTTCTTTGAGGACGTGGCCGACAAAGTTACTCATATTGACGATGCGCCCAGCTGGAATCCCCACAGTCTTAGTAGCAAAATCTTCACCGTAATTCCCCGGTACCAAGACGACTGAGCGATGTCCTTGATTATAGAGCATGGTCAGTTCAATCGTGATGGACGCTTTCCAACTATCTTCAGACATTGGATTAACAATCCCTGTCGTTCCCAAAATTGAAATGCCACCGACAATACCTAGTCTGGAATTATAGGTCAGCTTGGCTGTCTCTTCCCCACCAGGAACGGAAATGATGACCCGTGCTCCACAGTTGGGACCGATAATCTCACGGACATGCTGCTCAATCATCCGTCTAGGAGTTGGATTGATAGCTGCCATGCCGACATCGCAAGCCAGCCCCTTCTCGGTCACGCGCCCGACGCCCTGACCTCCGTCAATCTCGATTTCCGTCTGATCTGGTAAAAGAGTCACGGTTGAATAAATCAAGAGGCCATGCGTCGCATCCGCATCATCGCCGCCATCTTTTTCAATGGCCGCGGTCGCTTCTTCTGGTCCGAAGGAAGGATTGTGAACATCCATGGTCACTTCCACGCCTGAAGCCGTATGCACAGTGACCTTTTCTTCCCTTTCCTGATTTAGAATCATACTCAAGGCTGCAACAGTCGCTGCCGTTGCACAAGTACCAGTTGTAAAACCTTTTCTTAATTTCTTTCCATTGACATAAGCGTATTCATCCATCATCAGCCCTCTCCTTTCTCCGGAGCCTGCTTTTTATCTGAAACACTGTAACGCTCATAGTCTGTAGTGCCTAGCTTGAGCTGGTAGAGAATGGCATTGACCACAGCTGCTGCGATGGTACTGCCGCCCTTTTGACCCAGTGCCGCGATAGAAGGCACCGAACTTTCATGCAGTTTGAGCTTGGATTCTGCCGCTCCGACAAAGCCGACCGGAACTCCGACAACCGCATCCGGCTGCAAGCTTCCCTCTTCAACCATATCCAAAACCTTGAAGATGGACGTTGGAGCATTCCCGAAGACAAAAAGTTTTGGACCGTCCACTTTAGCTGCATATTCTACAGCGGCCATGGAGCGAGTAATTCCCTTTTCCTTAGCTTCCTGAAAGACTGCTGGCTCATTGACCAGACAACGATAGGAAACACCTAGATCATCCAGCAATTTCTTATTAAAACCGCCCAAGACCATGGTTGTATCTGTAAAAATGGTGCCCTTGTTTCGGAGGACGTAGAGAATCTTCTCAATAACCTGATTGGAAAACTTGATATTGTAGAGGTAGTCAAAGTCTGCACTGGTAAAGACAACCCGCTTGAGCACTGCCTCTTCAAAAGGATCCGAAAATTGAATATCTGGATGCTCTTGGTCAATAATTTCCTGAATCTTGCTGAAACTAGCTTCTTCAATCTTATGCGCTGCTTTTAGATAGGACATCTAGTTCTTTCCTCCTTCTTTACTGGATGGTGTAGAGTAGCGGACATAGTCGTCCGTCACCACTTCTCTCAGCTGATAGATAATGGCATTGATAATGGCTACTACAATCGTGCTGCCACCTTTTCTGCCGAGATTGACAAGGGCAGGAAGACCTGACTGAAGCAGTTCTTCTTTGGATTCTTCGACATTGATAAAGCCGACTGGAACCCCAATCACTGCATCCGCTTCTACCAGTCCCTGCTCCGCCAGCTCAATCAGATAAGACAGAGCCGTAGGAGCACCACCGAAGGCAAATACTTTAGGTCCTTCAATCTTGGCTGCTATCTCAACAGCCGCCATAGCTCTGGTAATCTGCTTTTCCTTGGCAAGAGCAACCACTTCTTCATCGCTAATCAAACAGCGATAGCTCACACCCAGCTGGTCCAGCACGCGTTTATTAATCCCATTGAGAGAGATATTGGAGTCCAGCAGGATAGTACCCTTAGCTCTGATTACTTCTTCTATTTTTTTAAGGACATCGTGCTCAAAGCGCATGGTATAGAGATAATCAAAATCTCCCGTCGTATGGATTGCCCTCTTGATGATAGATTCTTCCATTTCCGAATGGAAGACATAATCAGGATCTTTTTCAGTAATCATAGACTGAATAATTTGAAAGCTCTTTTCCTCAATAGAGGAAGGGTTTTGAATATATGTCATAGTATACTCCTAGAAATATGCTTGCTTTACTAAATAAAAAAGAGTAAACAAGATTAAACCTGTCATGGTACTTGTATAAAGCAGAGAGATAGCCGTCTGAATATCATCCGCCTCAACCAATCCGGAAGCCTCTCCAATGGTCGGCTTCTCAATCAGCTCTCCGTGATAGACGTGCGGTCCCCCCAGCTGAATCCCCAGAGCTCCAGCCACAACTGCCTCCGAAAAAGCACTGTTGGGACTGGCATGCTGGTAGCGATCCCGCCAGCCAATTCGCAATGCCCCCTTGAAATCCAGCAGTAAAATCTGACTGCTGAGAATCAAGAAAAGCCAAGTCAAACGCGCAGGAATCAGATTGGCCAGATCATCCATCTTGGCAGATATCAAGCCGATTTTGCGGTATTTCTCCGTCTTATAGCCTACCATGGAGTCTAAGGTGTTGATGGCCTTATAGGTCATAGCTAGAATGGGTCCGCCCAGAAAGAGGCAGAGCAGAGGGCCGATAACCCCGTCACTGGTATTTTCAGCCACCGTCTCAATTGTCGCCTTGCTGATTTCCTCTGGTGTCAGCTGAGAAGTTTCACGGCCGACAATCATACCAACTTGCTTTCTAGCTTCTTCCAAAGTGCCAAACTTGAGCGTATGGTAAACCTTTTGGGCCTCAAAAGCTAGACTCTTAGCCGCCAGACTAGCATAGGCGAGATAGATCCAGACGAGCCAGTAGAGGACGGGATGAACCAGACCAGCCAACCAGAGCAACCCGTAGCTCACTCCCAGCGCCAGTCCAACTGTTGTCAGCCAGAGGAAAAAGCCAAACAGATAGGGTGAAAACTGCCTTTTCTCCTGCAAACGCATACATAAATAAATATAGGAACCCATCCACTTGACTGGATGAGGCCAGCTATAGGGGTCGCCAATGAGCCAGTCCAGTAAGACGGCCAAAAAAATTGCAATGAGTGTCATATCAGTTCGCCTCTTTGATATAGTTCAGCCAGTTGGCCAGCAGCTGCTCATCCTGATAAAAATGAACATGCAGGTAGCTAGCAAAGGTCCGGCCCTTTTGATAACCGCCTGTCCAGGCAGCTACGACCTGACCGTCTCTGACCTTCTCTAGCTTGAGGACTGTATCTTCCTCCGTCTCAAAGACCGAATGGTGAAACTCATGTCCCCTGACCGCTGTACCTTTAGGGCCAAAAAGACTGTCTACCTGCGTTTCTGCTTGGCAGTAGCCAAAGCTTTTCAGGCCGGGGGTCATCAGGCTCTTGCCCTTGAAAATTCCAACCATTTCATAGACCTGACCCTCTACTTCCAGCAGCTCTCCCAGATACATGAGGCCGCCGCATTCTGCATAGATTGGCCGGCCCTGCTCGTGAGCTTTCTTAACCGAAGCCCGGAAGTCAGCATTTGCCATCAGCTCCTGAGCGTAGACTTCTGGAAAACCGCCACCAAAATAATATGCATCTGCGGCTGGGAGTTCCTTATCTTTCAGAGGGCTGAAAGGCACTAGCTGGACATTAAGCTCTCTTAAAAAGTCCAGATTATCTTCGTAGTAAAAGTGGAAAGCATCATCCAAAGCATAAGCCAAAGTCAAGGGCTGATCGTTGCGGATATGAAAAGGATTGGCCATCTGCTTATCGGGAAGTTCTGCCTTTTCCAGCAGCCTGTCTAGATTTATATGCTTGGCTGCTGCTGCTCCCAACTCCTCAAATCGACGATCCAAATCATCCATTTCTACGTCAGGGATTAGACCCAGATGGCGCGATGGCAGCTCTGCTGTCGCATTCTTAGGCAGATAGCCCAGCACCTCCACATCCGTATAACGCTCAATGGCGCCCTTGATGAGTTCAAAGTGAGTCTGTGAAGCCACCCGATTGATAATGACCCCAGCAATATCCAAATCCGGATCAAAAGTCGCAAAACCATGGACCATAGCAGCCGCTGAGGTGGATGTCGCCTTCCCATCAATAATCAAGACAACCGGAATGCCCAGCTTCTTAGCAACAGAAGCAGAAGACGCACAGTCCTTGTCTGTTCCCAGACCATCAAAGAGCCCCATGACTCCTTCGACCACTGCCACATCAGCATCTCCATGCCATTTATAGTAGGACCAAGCCAGACTCTGATCGCCCGGTATCATAAAGCTATCCACATTCCGTGAAGGCCGCTTGGTAATCCGACTATGATAAGCTGTATCAATATAATCAGGTCCTACCTTATAAGGCTGAACCTGATAACCTCTGTCTGCCAGAGCTTTCAAAATCCCTAGGGTAACTGTAGTCTTTCCAACACCGCTGGAAACACCAGCCAGCATAAATTGCTTCATTACTTTACTCCAGATTTGCTAATAAAAAAAGTACTACAAAAAAATAAGGAATTTTTATTTTTTTGTAGCACCGTTGCTCACTTATTATGTAGAGCAAACACCCCGTTGTGTTCGCTTTCAGTTCTTATATTAAATTTATTTTAATATAAAGCGTAAAAGCTGTCAAGTTTTTGATAGAGCATCTGCGAAAAAAGTCAAGATTCTAGAGCGTCTCCACTGAAAATTGAGCATTTTTTACAATTCTGTTAAATTTAAAAAAACATCAGGAAAACGAACATTCCTGATGTTTTATTTGAGCATCAACCTGCATCTTCCTCTACAAATTGACTATTATAGAGGTCCGCATAGAAGCCATTCTGATCCATAAGTTCATCGTGGTTACCCTGCTCGATGATATTTCCATCGCGCATGACCAAGATAAGGTTCGCATTACGGATGGTAGACAGACGGTGGGCAATGACAAAAGAAGTCCGGCCTTCCATGAGTTTGTCCATAGCTTTTTGAATCAGCTCCTCCGTCCGCGTATCGACTGACGAAGTTGCCTCATCCAAGATCAAGAGCGGTGCATCTTTCAGCAGAGCACGAGCGATTGTCAATAGCTGCTTCTGGCCGACAGATAAGTTGACCGTGTCATCCAGCACTGTATCATACCCCTGCGGCAGAGTCATGATAAAGTGATGAACACCGACCGCCTTCGCTGCGGCAACAACTGCTTCATCTGTCACATGCTCCTGATTGTAAATCAAGTTTTCTCGGATAGTCCCCTCAAAGAGCCAGGTATCCTGCAAGACCATTGAAAAGGCATCGTGAACCTCGGAGCGTTTCATATCCTTAATATCTATACCATCAATGCTGATACGCCCTTTATTAATTTCATAGAACTTCATAAGGAGATTAACGATAGTCGTCTTACCAGCACCCGTCGGGCCGACAATGGCAATCTTCTGTCCGGCTTTGGCCTGGGCTGAGAAATCATGAATAATCGTCTGGTCTGGCTTGTAGCCAAAGAAGACATCTTCAAAGGCAACATCTCCCTTGACAGCAGCAAGCTGCTGCTCTTTATGCTGGTCGTCTTCCATCTCAGGCTCAGCCAGAAATTCAACGACACGAACCAGTGCTGCACCAGCCTGCTGCAAGACAGTGATACCTTGGGCAATCTGTGACAATGGCTGAGAGAAGGTCCGCACATAAACCATAAAGGCGACGATAATTCCGATACTAATAGAGCCATTAATCGCCAGAGCAGCACCGACCAAAATAACCAGCACATAGGCAAAATTCCCCGTAAAGAACATGAGCGGCATCATAATACCAGAGATAAATTGAGACTTCCAAATACTGTTATAGAGATTGTGATTGAGAACTGCAAAGCGCTCCTTAGACTGCTCAATGGCATTATAGCTGGTAACGACATTATGACCGGAGTACATCTCCTCCACATAACCGTTTACCGCAGCCAGATCGTTTTGCTGGGCGGTGAAATAGCCCTGAGACTTGCCCATGATGAGGCCGACAAAGACAAAGCCGACTACAGTAGCCAAGATGGTTACCAAGGCTAAAATCCAGTTCATGAAGAACATGGTCAAAACCACAGCCACCAAGAGCAGGCTAGCAGAGATAACATTCCCCAGACTCTGGTTGAGGGATTGGCCGACTGTATCCACGTCATTGGTCACGCGCGACAGAGTGTCCCCCTGAGAATGACCATCGAAATAGCCCAGCGGTAGCTTGTTAATCTTCTCTGCAATGGCTGTCCGCAGCCGCTTAGAGAAATACTGGATAACCGTACTGATGATAAAGGACTGAGCGTAGTTGAGCAGAGCTCCGACTGCATAGAGCACGGCCAGCAGAAGGGCAATCTGAGACACAGCTTTCAAATCAATGCTAGTAGCCAGACCATCAGAGATGAGGTTGGTAATTTCTTTTAATTTATTTGGCCCATAGACCGTGATAATGTTTGACAAGACAGCTCCCACAAATGCCAAAGCAAGAGGAAGCTGGAAGCCTTTGAGATAAGGCCTTATCTGGCTAAATAATGAAGGCTTCTTATTTTCCATTTTCTAATTCCTCCTTGGATAGTTGTGAGTAAGCAATTTCTTGATAGACTTCGTTGCTGGCCAAAAGTTCTCGGTGGGTACCTTGACCGACTACCTTACCAGCATCCAAGACCAAGATTTGATCCGCATCCATGATGGTAGAAATCCGCTGTGCTACGATCAGCTTGGTCATATCCTGCGTCCGCTCAGCCAGCTCCTTACGCAAAATGCGGTCTGTCTTATAGTCTAGGGCTGAGAAGGAGTCGTCAAAGATGAGGATTTCTGGCTTACGAGCCAAGGCCCTGGCAATGGCCAAACGCTGACGCTGACCACCAGAGAAGTTGGTCCCGCTTTGAGCCACTTCTGACTTGAGCCCTTTTTCCTTCTCTTGGACAAAGGGCTTAGCCTGTGCTAGATCAAGAGCCTCCCACATTTTCTGCTCATCCAGCGGGCTTTCTTGGCTTTGACCGAAGTCCAGATTGCTCTCAATATCGCCAGAGAAAAGCACAGCCTTTTGCGGGATATAGCCGATCTTATTATGCAGGTCTTCTAGCTGGTAATCCTGAACGTTGACACCGTCCACCAAAATCTCTCCTTCAGTTACATCATAGAAACGAGGGATGAGATTGACAAGAGTGGATTTCCCTGAACCGGTTGAACCAATAAAGGCCACGGTATCACCGGCCTGCGCTGTAAAGCTAACATGCTCAATGACCGCTTCAGAATTCTTAGCATAGCAGAAGGACACATCTCGAAAGACCACTTCTCCCTTGCTATCTGCTGCTGCCTCAGGCTGTTCTGGACTGGTGATAGAAGAATGCAGATCCAGAACTTCATTAATCCGGCCAGCGGATACAATGGTCCGAGGCAGGACGATAAAGAGGGCACCCATGAGCAAGAAGCCCATCACAACCTGCATAGCATAGGACATAAAGACGACCATATCACTGAAGAGTGGGAGACGCTCCTGCAGTCCAGCCTCCTGAATCAAATAAGCACCAATCCAGTAAATAGCCAGTGTCAAACCACTAGAAATCCCCATCATAACTGGATTCATCATAGCCATCAGACGACCGATGAAAAGATTGAGTCGAGTTACTTCATCATTAGCTGCCGCAAATTTCTCATCCTGATAATCCTCAGCATTGTAAGCCCGGACCACGCGAATCCCAGTCAGACTCTCTCTAGTGACACTGTTTAGCTTATCGACCAAGCGCTGCGCCACTGACTGCTTGGGAAAGGCCAGTGTAACCAAAACTACTGTCATCAGGATATTAACAAGAACGGCAATGAGAACAGCAACCAGCCAGTTCTCGGACTTACCGATAATCTTGGTCATGGCCCAAATCGCCATAATCGGTCCCCTGGTCACGACCTGCAGCCCCATGGTAATCACGGTCTGTACTTGGGTAATGTCGTTCGTCGTCCGAGTCAGCAGACTAGGAATCGAAAATTTCTTAATCTCCGTCTGCGAATAGTCTAGCACACGGTTGAAAATATCGCTCCGCAAGCTCTGGGTAAAGCTGGCTGCTATACGAGCGGCAAAAAAGCCAACCACAATAGCTGACAGCAAGCTAGCAAAAGACAGACCAATCATTTTCAGGCCTGGCTCCCACAAATCCGCCAAACCAGTCCCCGGCGTTTGCAGCAGCTCTGTAATCGTCGAAATATAGGTTGGAACTTCTAATTCCAGATATACCGTCAGGAAGGTGAAGAGCACACTGAGAACAATCATGCTCACTTCCCTTACCGTCAGCCGTTTAAATAACTTAAACATCTTTCCCTCCATTTTCTAAACTTTCGATATTCTGATAAAACTTGGCCATGACTTGTGAAAAAATCAGCAGTTCTTGCTCAGAAACACCATTCAAAATAGCACGGTCCATTTCATCAAAAAAGTCACGGATTTTTTTCATTCTTTCCTGCGACTGCGGAGTGAGACGGATATATTTAGCCCGCTTGTCTGTCTTGCCCATTTCCAGCTTGATAAAGCCATTCTTCTCCATCCTTTTCATTAAGTTAGAGGCCACCGATTTGGAAATATCCAACTCCTGCTCAATATCCTTGATAAGGGTATCCTTCCCCTCTTCCATACGACAGGCGACAATATGCAAGACCTGCCCCTGAGGCCCAGCCATGGACTCAATCCCTTGCTCCTTGGCAAGCTTTTCCGCTATGAGATGAATCTTTCGTCCAAAACGCTTCAATTCCAGTAAAGGCTTATCCATACCTGTATCCTTTGTAAAAATAGTTTTCGTGAGAACTATTTTAACACAAGAAAAAAGAAAGTCAAGAAAAAAGAAAGTCAAGAAAAAAGTTTCCATGAGAACTATTTTTTCAACAAGAAAAAAAGCGAAGAAAATTTCTTCACCCTTCCTTTCAAACTGACAAACAGCCTAAAAATTGATTGGTCCCGCATTAAAATTTTGAAGAAGAAGCGAGGAATAGAGCCCCTCCAATGATAAGGAGAATGCCTGCAATCCAGCCTATAAATGGAATGGGCGCGATGTTGCTGCTTCCGACGATAAGGAGGACGCCCGCTGCGACACTGAAACGCATTTGACCTTTGTAATAAGCCAAGGAAGTAATTCCCAAGCCCAGAGTTGCCAATTTAATCACCGCTCCCAGTAAATTCAGGCCAGAATCACCTAGTAGGGCTGAAAAAGGAACAAAAAAGATATTCGAGAGCAGCAAAATAGTCCCTCCAATCAAACCAACCAGACCGCTTATCAGTGCTAAAGTTTTTGTTTTCATTTACATCTTGCCTCCTTCAATATTATTCTGCTAATTATCTCTAATTTTAGACATTTTTTGCAATTTTGTCAAATTTTTCTAAATGATAATCCCTTCCAAATGATCCAATTCATGCTGGCAGATTTGGGCAGGCAGGCCTTTCAAGGTCATGGTCTGCTGCTGCCAATGTTTATCCAGATAATCGACTGTGATTTCCTGATAACGTTGAGTGGGACGGCTTCCAACCAAGGACAGGCAGCCCTCTTCTGTCTTATAAGGGCCTGACTTAGAGAGCAGCACCGGATTAAACATGACTACCGGCACCAAGCCATATAGAAAGATAATGACCCGCTTACGGACACCAATCATATTTGCTGCGAGCCCCATACAGTTTTCTCGATTGGCCTGCAGAGTATCCTGCAAGTCTTGAGCCAGATAAAGGTCTTCTCTGCTAGCCCGCTCAGACAGCTGCTGCAGAAAGAAAATATCTTTGACAATTGCTTTTTCCATTGCTTTCCCTCATAGAGAAGAGCCTGATAAATCAGACCCTATAAGCTTATTTTGCGTGGCGTTCACTAACTTCTTTAGCCAGTACAAAGTTGCCCAGCGTTGCGGAGCCATTTCCAGCCACAGCCGGTGTCACGATATAGTCACGAACATCAGGAACTGGCAAATAGCCATTCAGAAGAACTGTGAATTTCTCACGAACTCGATCCAGCATGTGCTGCTGAGCCATAACTCCGCCACCAAAGACGATGACATCTGGACGGAAAGTCACTGTCGCCTGAATAGCCGCCTGAGCGATATAGTAAGCTTGAATATCCCAGACAGAACTATTGAGTTTAATCTTTTCCCCACGAACTCCAGTCCGTGCCTCTAAGCTTGGTCCAGCCGCCAATCCTTCCAAACAGCCATTGTGGAAAGGACAAACACCATTGAACTCTTTTTCCACATCCATAGGGTGCTTAGCTACATAATAATGCCCCATCTCTGGATGGCCTGTCCCCCCTACAAATTCGCCTCGCTGGATAGCACCAGCACCGATTCCTGTCCCAATCGTATAATAGACCAGATTTTCAATACGGCCGCCAGCATTATTGCGAGCTACCACTTCACCGTAAGCTGAGCTATTGACATCCGTCGTAAAGTAAATGGGCACATTGAGAGCCCGGCGCAGAGCACCAACAATATCTACATTAGCCCAATGCGGCTTAGGCGTAGTCGTGATAAAGCCGTAAGTCTTTGAATTAGGGTCAATATCAATTGGCCCGAAAGAACCAACAGCTAGACCAGCTAGATTGTCAAAACGAGAAAAGAACTCAATCGTCTTATCCAGCGTTTCAATAGGCGTGGTCGTTGGAAACTGTGTCTTTTCAACAACTTCAAACCGTTCATCGCCTACAGCACAGACAAACTTAGTGCCACCAGCTTCCAAACTTCCATACAATTTTATCATTATAAATCCTCTTTTAAAATTTGATTTCTACTCTATTCATTATAGCATATCTCTTGCAGACTATTTGCCAAAAACTTTCCTTATGACACTCTTATAGATAGACTTACGTTATTAGAAAAAACGAACAAATCAACTTTTGTTCGTTTTCTAAATTCCATTAGGCTTTCACTTCGATAATTGCGTCGCCTTTAGCAAGAGCTCCTTTTGCTACTGGAGTCACAGAAGCGTAGTCGGCTGTGTTGGTAACGATGACCATAGTCGTATCATCCAGACCAGCAGCTGCAATTTTCTCAGCTTCAAATGTTCCCAGAACATCACCAGCTTTGACCTTGTCGCCTTGAGCAACTTTTTGGTCAAAACCTTCGCCGCCCATAGACACTGTGTCGATTCCGACATGAATCAGAATTTCAGCACCATTAGCTGTCTTCAAACCATAAGCATGTCCAGTCGCGAATGCAATTGTCACTTCAGCATCAGCCGGAGCATAAACCACACCCTCACTAGGCTTGATAGCAATTCCTCGTCCCATCGCTCCGCTAGAGAAAACAGGATCATTCACATCGCTCAAAGCCACTGCCTGACCAACGATTGGAGAGATAATTGTTTCGTCTTGGAGAGCAGATGGCACATTACCAGTTGTTTCTTCTTCGACCAGTTTTTCAGTTACAGCTGCTTCAGTTACAGTTTCTTCATCTTCAAAACCAAACATATAAGTCAATGCAAAACCAAGCGCAAATGATACAGCTACCATAAGGAGATATTGTAAGAGTTGTCCATTACCGATATAAAGCATTGTACCTGGGATGATAGTGATACCATTACCAGTACCAGCAAGTCCAAGGAGAGATGCCAAGCCACCACCAATTGCACCAGCAATCAATGAAAGGAAGAATGGTTTGCGATAACGTAAGTTAACCCCGAAGATAGCTGGCTCTGTAATACCAAGGAAGGCAGAAAGAGCAGCTGGGAAAGCAAGAGTTTTAAGTTTAGGATTTTTAGTTTTCACACCAACAGCAACGGTTGCAGCACCTTGAGCTGTCATAGCTGCAGTGATGATAGCATTGAATGGGTTAACGTGGTCCGCAGCAAGCAATTGTACTTCAAGCAAGTTGAAGATATGATGAACACCTGACACGACGATCAATTGGTGAACTCCACCAATCACCAAACCACCTAAACCAAACGGTAAAGCAAGGATTGCTTTTGTTCCAAACAAAATGTAGTTTTCAACAACGTGGAATACTGGTCCTATGATGAAAAGTCCAAGGATAGACATTACAAAAAGTGTAACGAATGGTGTCACCAAGAGATCCAAGACATCTGGCACAACCTTGCGGAGAGCTTTTTCAAACTTAGCTCCAACAACCCCGATAATGAAGGCTGGAAGAACGGAACCTTGCAAACCAACAACCGGGATGAAGCCAAAGAATTTCATGGCAGTCACTTCACCACCAGATGCTACTGCCCAAGCATTTGGAAGCGAGCCAGACACTAGCATCATACCAAGGACGATACCAACAGCTGGATTTCCACCAAATACACGGAAGGTTGACCAAACAACCAAGCCTGGTAAGATGATGAAGGCTGTATCCGTAAGGATTTCTGTATAGGTCTTCACATCATCTGGAAGCGTCATTCCAAGAGCGTTCAAGAGTCCACGCACACCCATGAAGAGACCTGTCGCTACGATAACTGGGATGATTGGCACAAATACATCACCAAATGTACGGATGGCGCGTTGGAACCAATTCCCTTGCTTAGCAGCTTCTGCTTTCATGTCATCTTTTGATGAAGTTGGCAATCCCAAGGCTACAACTTCATCATAGATTTTATTAACCGTACCGGTACCAAAGATAATCTGGTACTGGCCGGAGTTAAAGAAGGCACCCTGAACTTTTTCCAGATTTTCGACAGTGTTTTTGTCGATTTTACCCTCATCTTTAACCATCACGCGCAACCGAGTCGCACAGTGAGCCACACTGTTGACATTCTCACGTCCGCCAAGGGCTTCGATGACTTTTTTTGCAATGTCAGTATTATTCATTTGCAAAAATCTCCTTATAAATATTTTTAACTTTTGAAAGCGATTTTATCGCCTTTACGAATATTATTTTACCATGATTCAAAAATATGTCAAGCGTTTTGCAGAAAAAATATTTTTTTACTGTTAAATGTTGATTTTTCATCGGAAAACGTTTACTATAGTAATAAGAAATAATATGATTCGGAGGACAAAAGATTGGCTTGGACGACTGAAAAACGCTACAAACGCTATGAAGACTGGACTCAGGAAGAGCTACAGCATATCAAAGAAAACATCGCTAAATCTCCTTGGCGGGCTAACTACCATGTGGAGCCTCAGACAGGTCTGCTCAATGACCCCAATGGCTTTTCTTATTTTGACGGCAAGTGGGTGGTTTTCTACCAAAACTTTCCTTTCGGAGCAGCTCACGGCCTCAAGTGCTGGGTCCAGATGGAAAGCGATGACCTAGTCCACTTCACGGAAACTGGCCTTCGAGTGCTGCCAGATACTGCTCTGGACAGCCACGGTGCCTACTCAGGCTCTGCCATGCAGTTTGACGACAAGCTCTTTCTCTTCTATACTGGCAATGTTCGTGATGAGAATTGGGTGCGTCACCCCTATCAAATCGGCGCCTTGTTAGATAAATCAGGCAAGCTGGAAAAAATTGACAAGGTCTTGATTGAACAACCTGCTGAAGCGACTGACCACTTCCGCGATCCCCAGATTTTCAACTACAAAGGGCAATTCTATGCCATTGTCGGTGGGCAAAATCTAGACAAACAAGGCTATGTTAAGCTTTACAAGGCTGTTGATAATGACTATACCAACTGGGAAGTCATTGGCGATTTGGACTTCGCCAATGACAAGACAGCCTATATGATGGAGTGTCCTAATCTAGTCTTTATCAATGACCAACCAGTCCTGCTCTATTGCCCTCAAGGTTTGTCTAAGGATGTACAGGACTACGGCAACATTTATCCAAACATATATAAAATAGGTCAATCGTTTGACACAAACAAAGCTGCTATGATTAATCCTAGCCCTATTCAAAATCTGGACTACGGCTTCGATTGCTACGCAACCCAAGCCTTTAACGCACCTGACGGCCGTGCACTCGCTGTCAGCTGGCTAGGTTTGCCTGATGTAGAATACCCTTCTGACCGCTTCGACCATCAAGGCGCCTTCTCCCTCGTCAAGGAATTAACCCTGAAAGATGGCAAGCTCTACCAGTACCCAGTGCCTGCTATCAAGGATTTGCGAGCAGAGGAACAGCCTTTCGCTGCTTTGGCAGAAAGCAAGAACAGCTACCAACTAGAGCTGAATCTCGCTGCAGACGCCGAACACGAAATCATTCTCTTTGCGGACAAGGATGGCAAGGGACTACGCATCAATTTCGACCTCAAGGCAGGTCAAGTGACCGTTGACCGCAGTCAGGCGGGAGAGCCATTCGCTCTGGACTTTGGAACCAGCCGAAGCTGTGATATTGACAAAGAAGCCACAAGTGCTACTATCTTCATCGATAAATCAATTTTTGAAATTTTCATCAATAAAGGAGAGAAAGTATTTTCCGGCCGTGTCTTCCCGAGAGAAGACCAGACAGGCATTGCCATTACCAAAGGCAATCCAACCGGTACTTACTATGAATTAGATTATGGTCGCAAAGCTAACTGATGTAGCAAAACTAGCAGGAGTCAGCCCCACAACTGTTTCCCGCGTCATCAACAGAAAAGGCTACTTATCCGACAAAACGATCTCTAAGGTTGAGGCAGCCATGCGAGAATTGGCCTACAAGCCCAACAATCTGGCGCGGAGCCTCCAAGGAAAATCAGCAAAGCTAATTGGACTCATTTTCCCTAATATCAGCAATGTCTTTTATGCAGAATTGATTGACAAGCTGGAGCATGAGCTCTTTAAACAAGGCTATAAAACCATCATCTGCAATAGTGAGCATGATTCAGACAAGGAGCGTGAATACCTTGAGATGCTGGAAGCCAATCAGGTGGACGGCATCATTTCTGGCAGCCACAATCTAGGCATTGAGGACTACAATCGCGTGACAGCACCAATCATTGCCTTTGACCGCAATCTTTCGCCGGATATCCCTGTCGTCTCCTCAGACAACTATGGTGGCGGAGTGCTGGCGGCCCAGACCTTAGTCAAGGCTGGAGCTCAAAACATCATCATGATTACTGGCAATGACAATTCCAACTCGCCAACCGGCCTGCGCCACGCTGGCTTCGCTTCCGTCCTGCCAGACGCACCGATTATCAATGTATCCAGTGATTTTTCTCCCGTCCGAAAGGAGATGGAAATCAAGCAAATTCTGACTCAGACCAAACCTGATGGCATTTTTACATCAGACGATCTGACAGCCATTTTAATTATGAAGGTCGCACAGGAGCTGAACATCCAGATACCTGAAGATTTGAAAATCATCGGCTACGACGGCACCTACTTTGTAGAGAACTACTACCCACAGCTAGCAACGATCAAACAGCCACTGAAAGATATCGCTCGTCTCTCTGTAGACCTACTCCTCAAAAAAATTGCCGGCCAAGAAGTCCAAACAACTGGCTATTTCCTGCCAGTCAGCCTCTTGCCCGGTAAGAGTGTTTAAAACTTATACAAACAAGGAAAGACGACCTCCATTATTGGAAGTCGTCTTTATTAGCCATAGTCTAAAAATTTCTCACAGGGCATTCATCAAATTATTACTCTTTCTTTCTAAAGGTTAAGAGACCGGCTAGAAAAGCAAGGAAGCCACCTAAAAGTGCCAGTAGGGAAGTGCTTGTTCCCGTTTTTGGCAAGGTTTTTTCTGTTTGGCTAGCCGCTTCTTTTACTTCTGAAGCCTGAGGTTTTTGCCCATCCAAGGATATAGCCTGAAGCTGAGCATTGGCTACAGAAGGGGTAGACAGCTGCTCTTTTTGAGCTGCTGGAGCTTGGGATTTTTCTTCCTGAGCTGGGTTCACTTTTCGAAGTCGCAAAATAGTCGCTGTGAGCGGAGCTAGGGCTAAACCATTGCTGTTTCTGGTGACACCTACCGGGTCAGAAATGGCTGTCACTCCTGCGGTATTGCCGTCTGCCACAACCTCTGCACCTGCTAGATGCTTGTAGACTTCACCAAAGTTGAATTGTCGTTCCTTGGTGTCCGCATTGACAAAAACAGCATAAATATCACCATTCGACGCAACCACTTGGTAACCGAGAACAAGGTCTTCTTTCTCAACACCATCCTTGCCAGGCTGGGTGATGAGGGTCACATTTTGCTCCACTTCATCTTTGGAGCTGCGGGTAAAGGCATCCGTTGATTTCCGCAAGGCAATCAAGCCTTTCATATAGGCACGACTCTTGGCATTTTCATGGAACTTCTCCGAATCAGTCGCCTTGGTCCAGTCAAAGTGGTTGACCGCGTCACTCGAATCATAAGAATCATGAATGAAGTACGGATAGTCAAACGGAGTGCCGTCCTCATTGGTTAACAAATGCGCTTTGTTTGGAACCTTGTCTTCAGAGACCGGATATTTATAGTCGGGATCGCGGAATTGCTTGGTCCGGCCGTACTCTTGACCAGAGTGGATAAATGGTGTCCCTTGTGAAGTCAGAATCATCAGATTTCCCAGACGCAGGCGGCGATGAATCTCCTGATAGTTGGCAGCCACTGCTGGGTCTTTCTTAATCGACTGGGCAATGATATCAAAGAGCGTCAGATTATCATGGGCTGCGATGTATTGGATCACATCCCCTGGGCTATCCGCCTCAAAATTGGTTGGCTGCGCCTTGATGTTTTTGAAGACATTTTCTACACTGCGCTTGCCACCGGTGATAAAGGCTGGTGTTCCCTCATTTGGATAACCTGATTTCAAGGTATTGCGAATATCATCTGAGAAGACCGCTACCGTGTCTGTTGACTTCATCCAAGATTGGTCAGCCGGCTGGACAGCTTTATTTTCATCACCTGTATAGGTCTTCCAGCCCTCACCCAGCATAATGAGATTTGGATTCAGCTTCTTGGCTTCTTCAAAGGCTTTTTGGATGGACTCAGCATCGTGGTCCCCCATCATATCAAAGCGGAAGCCATCTACCTTGTACTGCTCTGTCAGGTACTTGATCGAATCAACCAAGACCCGTCTGCTCATATAGTGAGTAGTCCCCAAGCGGCCGCCACCAAAGCTGGTTCTCGGTGTGCCATCCGCATCCATAAAGTGGTAGTAATTGGGCTCCAAATCCTCAAAGATAGAGGTCTTAGCCGTATGATTATAGACCACGTCCATGATAACACCCATGCCATGCTTATGAATTTCATTGACAAGGTTTTTGAATTCCTCAATGCGCTTGGCTGGATCTGTCGGTGCGCTAGAGTACATACCTGTCAGCGAGAAGTAGTTTTGCGGATCATAGCCCCAGTTATAGTTGCTGTTGCTGGAAGCGTACTTGTCCATGCGCTCAGCATTTTTAAGCTCATTTACAAAATAATAACTTAGAACTGGCAAGAGCTGAACATGGGTCACTCCCAAGTCTTTCAAATAATCTAATTTCTCAATGAAAGCTGAGAAGGTTCCAAATTGAGATTTCAAATTCTTTGAGATAGCTGGATCAGAGGTAAAGTCACGAACATGCGCCTCATAAATCAAGGCATCTTCCCGCTTCTTAAAGTTCGGTATAGTAGCATAGGTCAGGTCTTTCGGTCCATATTCACTTGGATCTACAAAGGCTGCCTTGGCAATCTTGTAGGCATCCCCCTTGTCCGCATCTTCACTGTTCCAAGCAGCTAAAGACTTGGCATAAGGATCCAGCACAAGAACTTTTTTGCCGCCGCGAGTAATTTCATAATGATAGAAATAGCCACGATAGTCAGAAATCCCCAGGCCGCTCTCAGGCGTTAAGCTGCTGGTCCATGTGCCAGACTCCCCTTTCTGCATAGCCAAGCGTCCAATAACCTTGTTCTGATCTTCTTTGTCATAGACCACCAAATCAACTTGGTCCGCACTTGGTGACCAGAAAGTTAGGTCCACTTGTTTGCCCGCCTGAGAAACACGCGCTCCCAACTCACCATCATACTTGTAAATACTATCCTTCAGCTGCCAGTTCATGCTGGTTTTGAACTGATCATTGCCATATTTGATAAGGTAAGGTGACTGGGCTTGGTTAAAATCACCGATGAATTTGGCGCTTTTAGTCTTAGGATCCAGAACCACATCTTTAACAACGACTTCATTGCCATCTTTGTCTGTAATCTTTAAGTTCTTTAAAATGTCCTCTTTTTTAGCACTCTCTAGGGTAGAAAAACTAGTCTCAATCTCGGTCAAGCCAATATGCTGGGCTCCCGTCATACGAATATCATTGACAAAGTAAGGGTTGGTATAAACTGTCGGATCCGCATCACGCAAGAAAATTTGGCTGTTTTTCTCCAAATTCGTGAAATTATAATCCTGATTTTGAATCTTCACATCATCTCCTGATTTGCTTTCGTCTAAAAGTAAGAAGCCAATCGTCTTTGCAGCATCTTTCAAGGGAACATCTACATAGCGACCATATTTCCCAGTATTTTCAAAATCCACTCCGTCAGGCCAATTCTTGCTCGGGTTTTGGACATCTCCCCAGAGCCAGAGCGACTTCTTATCATACTGCCCATCTGTACGATAGTAGTTGATTCGAACCATCCTTTTTTTCAAAGGCTCATAAGTATGAGGTTGATAGTCTGTGTCAAACCAAACCTCATTCATCTGAGGACTGAGCAATTCTACTGTCCTGTCACCTGTAATATTTTGCCCTGCTGTATTATTGATGAGAAGACTAATCTTGCTTCTTTTCTCAGCCATTTTAACATCAAGGTAATAGCCATAGTCATCTTCTTTGGCAGTCGCAAAGCTAGTCGCTCCGGTCGGCCAACCGCCCTTTTGGCTAGAAGGCGTCTCAACATCGTCCCAAGTCCACAAGCCCAAGCTGTCTAGATTTTGTGAAGGCAGGGTTTTGAAATGAAAGCGAATATTGCCCTCTTCGATAGTATCTTTTGCCGAAGCTTGCGGCTGACTAACGGGTTCTTGCTTGTCTTTTTCACTTGGATTCGCAGTTTCTTGACCTGATGCTGAACCTGCACTAGCTGGAGCTTGATCTGCTAGCACACCAGTTGGAGCAGCCTGCTCTGAAGCCCCCGCTCCTGAATTATCTGCCTCTCCAGTTTTTTCTTCATCTACTGACTTAGGTTGGGCTGCCGCATTTGCATCAGAGACTGCTTCTGTTGCTGGGCTGGTAGCTGTGCTCGCCTCATCCGCTCGGACTAATTGGGCATTTCCCAGTAGGAAACCTGAGGCAATGACAACAGATGCTACTCCTACTTTTAAACGACGGATGCCAAAATAATGACGCTTTTCGCCCATCCGAGACTGTAGGTGATCGTTATTTTTCATAAACAGAAAACTCCTTTATTTTTTCTTATAGAGAACATCTATGCAAACGTTTTCTGTATTTATTATACCGATTCTTTTTCAAGTTGTAAAGGCTTTCAAGAAGAGTTTTTCTCACTCAGATACTTCACGCTCTCTGTGCGGAATTTGATGATTAGGTTGAGCTATTTCTGGTTTAAACGAGCTTTGACAGTCATGCCCCACCTTAAAAACGGATGACTTGTACACAACATTTCCCTTATCACTAGGTCTAAATGCAGACTTATTTTGCTAAAATTAAAAAAATCCGAGATCAACTCAGAGAAAATCAAAAACTGATTTTCAAAGAGTATCATCTCGGATTTTTTGTTATCTTTCTGGCTCGCAATGAGACTGTATAGTAAAAACAAACATAGAGAACGATTACGAAAGCTAGCAGAGCTTCTGCATGACTTAGCCAAACAAGCCAGTTCCAACCTAGATAATCAAGTCCCAGTTTCAGGGCAAAAGCTGTATTAACAAGAGGAAAGGTCAAGGCTGACCAGCTAAGCTGAGGCCCCAGTCGGAAAATACGAGGTAAAAGGCATAGAACCAGGAGATAAAAGGCCTGCGATAAGAGGAGCAGCAAGGCAACAAACCAACCTTCAGCATCAGAACCAGCTAAACGAATATAGCTTCCCAGCAGGAGCGAGAAAGGTGCACAGTAAATGGCCCACTGCGGCTTTAAAGTATCTGGCAGCCTTTGTGCCCGCCTAGCCTTGTAAAACAAGGGATAGAGAATCAAACTCAGTAGCAGAGCAAAAAACCAAGTCAAATAGCCTAAAAGCGGCTGATGAACTACACCCTGGGTCAAGCTTGCCATGGCCAATCCAACATAGAGAACCGTCCAGCTCGGGGTCAAAGATAATCCCTCGGTCTTAAATACAAACTTCCAAGTAAAGATAGCTATTAGAAAAACATGCAGCAGCAAGGCCAAGTACCAAAGCAACTGGCTCACCAAAAACAAGCCAAGCTTACTTAGGTAAGAAGCTAAGAGCATACTAGCCATAGGATAAGTCGCAAAGCTCGATAAGAAAGGTGGCTTTTGCAAATCCTGCCGATAGTCTGCAAATGACAGCACTAAAGCCAGTGTCAGATAAAACCAAAGTATCAAAGCTAGACCATTCAAGAAGTGGAAAAAGATAGAATGGTAGTTCAGTAACAGATTAGCTAAGCCAAATAGGCCAAGAATCAACCCAGATAAAAGAATGGGCGGTCGTTTGCTGTTCACGAAGCAACTCCTTTATAGTAATGTTTTGAAGTTCCTTTTCAATGACAGTCAAACCTTTATTTACCATCATTTCTATGAAACTTCTAAAATATGCCGCAGCTGGACTGCACTCGGTGAGACAATGGGAAGAAAAGCTCCTTCGTTCCAACGGCGGATAAAGCCAGAAGTCGAATTACTCAAATATCCTCTACCTCCACTAGCCTGCAACTCCAAGAGCAGACTTTGGGCTACCACATCAACTATATCAATTCGCAGCTGGAAGAGCTCCTTAGGACGCTCAACAAAATAACCAGGTTGGAGGAGACCTCTATAGAGCTGATCCTGGATTTCAGTCAGAGCAGCCACTTGCTCCTCCCACTCCTCTCTCAAAATGGAGCGAACTGACAGATTGGCTTCGACCTCTGCTAAAGACTTCTCTGCTAGGCCAAGAGCCAGACCAAACTGATAACCTAGAAAAGCTGGGCGATTTTCTGCCAAAAAGGCCTGTGCATCTTGAGCGAGAATCCATTCCTTTTGCAAAGGCACATGATTAAAGGTCAGGGCAGCTGTATTTCCCCCTTGCAAGGATACAAACTCTAAATCCGCTGAACGAGAGAAATTCTCTGCGTCAGATGGCACAGCCAGAACCAGCGGCTGGTGACCCCCGTCTTCGAAACCAGCAACAAATATGCTGAGGAAGCGATCCGCGCGAGCATTGGTTACCCAAGGCAGACGCCCCTTGAGGTAAAGCTTCCCGTCTTCCTCTACAATAGAGACATTTAACTCTTCTAAGTCCGACAGGAATTTGACAGCATTGGACAGGGCTGTCGCACCTGCATATTCCCCTGACAAGAGCCCTTCCAAATAGTGGTCTCTAAAGTAGGGATTAGGAGATTTTAAAATGTTATCAATAAAGGTCCTTTGCCCCCAAGAGATAAAGGAAGCAGTCAAAGAATGGTGAGCCAGCTCCTTGAGCACTTCAATCACATCGGTATCATTGCCACCTCGGCCTCCCAGCTCTTCTGGAACGCCAACCCTAAAGGCTCCTTCAGCGGCGATACGCTCAATCAGTTGGTTACCCGCTGCACAGGATTCTTTGTCAATTTGGTCAGCGTGATCATCCAACCAGTTGATAAACTCTTCTGAAAAAAATGTCATTTGCCACCTCCTCAAAGACTAGGCATAAGGCTGTAATTCCGGATTAATTGGAGTGTTGGCCAGATTATTGGCATAATTACAGAGGGTTGCAAGGCTAACACCTAGAACCACATCCAGGGCATTCTCATGCGTATAGCCCGCTTCTAGGAAATCTGCCAAGGCTTCATCTCCGACCCGTCCCTTGGTATTGATGACAGCAATGGTAAATTTAGCAAGCGTATCTAGCTTCGGATCTGTATCAATCGGAGTACGATTGCGCAGAGCTTCCAAAAGATCATCATTCATTTGAATCTGCTTGATTGAAAAAGCTGTATGACCCGCTACACAGAAAGCACAGCCATTAGTAACTGCAGCTGTTATCTGCACTACTTCACGCTCAGTCGGTGTCAGGCTGTTACGGCGATTGATAGCTCCAACCGTCCGATATGTTTCCAAAGCTGTTGGCGCATTGGCCAAAAGACCGATAAGATTGGGAATGTAGCCACCGTTATCTTTTTGAACAGTTTCCAGGACTTCTTTTACCTCAGCTGGTGCGGACTCAATCGTGTGGATAGTAAATTCTGACATATGAAACCTCATTTCTTTTAATTAGAAACTATCTTAACATAGGACCAATAGCTTGTATAATATATATTTTATATAAGTCCTATAAAGAGAATATAATGCGATTTTTCAAACCAAAATATATTACCCTTGTAAGGTAGCTCCACATCAATTTCAAACAAGAATCCGATACGAGAAAAAGAAGCCTTTTGGCTTCGATTTTTTAATATTTCCTGAATCGCTGATAGCGATTTTCCAGTAATTGCTCCAAGGGAAGCTGAGACAGACTATCCAACTCAGCAGCGATTTCTTCTTTCACTGCAGCCAGTAATTCATGGTTGTTAAAGCCTCTTTCAGGAATGACCTTATCCACCACTTCCATCTGCAAGAGCTCATGTGAAGTAATTTTCATCAGCTCTGCCGCTTCCATAGCGCGACTGCCGTCTTTCCAGAGGATAGAAGCAAAGCCTTCCGGACTGAGAACTGCATACATAGAGTTTTCCAGCATCCAGACCTTATCTGCTACAGCCAAAGCCAAGGCTCCGCCTGAGCCACCTTCACCAATGATGATGGCAATAATCGGTACTTTGAGATTGCTCATTTCCATCAAGTTACGGGCAATAGCTTCCCCTTGGCCACGCTCCTCAGCACCGACACCAGGATAAGCACCTGCCGTATTGATAAAGGTTACCACAGGACGGCCAAATTTTTCCGCCTGCTTCATGAGGCGTAGGGCCTTGCGGTAGCCTTCTGGATGCGGCTGTCCAAAATTACGGCGCAGATTGTCTTGCAAATTGCGACCCTTTTGAATACCGACCACCGTCACAGGCTGACCCTTTAGCGTCCCGATACCGCCAATCACTGCACCATCATCTCGAAAAGAGCGATCTCCATGCAGCTCGACGAAGTTATCAAAAATTCCTTGTGCAAAATCCAGCGCAGTCAAACGAGCCTGATCACGCGCTTCTTTAATAATCCGAGTGATTTTTGTCATGCTTGACCTCCATGGAAAGCTAATAAAGTAGCAAGTGTATCTCTCATATCAGCACGCTTGACGATGGCATCCACAAAACCATGCTCCATGAGAAATTCGGCCTTTTGAAAATCATCTGGCAGCTTCTCACGAACCGTGGACTCAATAACTCGACGCCCAGCAAATCCAACCAGAGCCTGTGTTTCAGCCAGAATAATATCACCTTCCATAGCGAAAGAGGCTGTGACACCGCCAGTTGTCGGATCTGTCAAGACGGTCAGATAGAAGAGACCTGCTGCAGAGTGACGTTGTACCGCCGCAGAGACCTTAGCCATCTGCATCAAGCTCATAATGCCCTCCTGCATGCGGGCACCGCCAGAAGCCGTAAACAGAACGACTGGCAATTTATGCTCTGTCGCATACTCAAAGAGACGGGTAATCTTTTCACCCACAACTGTCCCCATAGAAGCCATGATAAAGTTCGAATCCATGATTCCAAGAGCCGTTTTATGCCCCTTGATGCTAGCTGTTCCAGTCAGAACCGCCTCATCCAACCCTGTCTTCTCGCGGGTAAGTACTAATTTCTCCTGATAGTTAGGGAAGTTCAGAGGATCCTTGGTTTCAATTCCAGTGAACATCTCCTCAAAACTGTTCTCATCCACAGTTAGATTTAAGCGCTCATGAGCAGAAATACGGAAATTATAGCCACAGTTAGGACACACACTGTCATTTCCAAGATCTTTTTGGTAAATGGTATGCTTACAACCTGGGCATTTCGAAAAGAGTTCGTCTGGTACCTCAGGCTTTGCTTGAGGCTTTTCCCGACTCGCTCGATTAGGATTGATACGGATATATTTATCCTTCTTTGAAAACAAAGCCATCGTTTACGTCTTCTCCTTTTCAAGATTTTATACTCAGGCACATCAAACAGCAAGAGCCGCCGTCTTTTTAGTTTACAGAGCAGCTCTTACATGTCTCATCTATTGTTTCTCTTGATAAGCCGGAAGGAACTTCTCCATGAGAAAGGCTGTGTCATAATCACCAGCAATTACATTGGGATCTGAGATTAAGTCCAATTGGAAGCCACTATTGGTCACAACACCATCAATTTCTAGTTCATAGAGTGCACGTTGCATCTTCATGAGAGCATCGAAGCGATTTTCTCCGTGAACAATTATCTTCGCAATCATGCTATCGTAGTAAGGCGGGATGGTATAGCCAGGATAGACGGCTGAATCCACGCGCAGTCCCACTCCACCACTTGGCAGATAAACATTTGAAATCTTACCTGGACTCGGTGCAAAGTTAAAGGCTGGATTTTCAGCATTGATCCGACACTCAATCGCATGCCCTCGGATTTCAACATCATCCTGACTGAAGGACAGCTCTTGACCGTTTGCAATCTTGATTTGCTCTTTTACAATATCCACACCGGTAACAAACTCGGTGACTGGATGCTCAACCTGCACCCGAGTGTTCATCTCCATAAAGTAGAATTCACCCTTGGCTTCATCAAGCAGAAACTCAATCGTTCCAGCATTTTCATAGCCGACAGATTGAGCAGCCCGAACAGCTGCTTCACCAATCTGCTGACGCAAGGTTTTCCCAATTGCCACAGATGGACTTTCTTCAAGCACTTTCTGATTATTACGCTGCAAAGAGCAATCCCGCTCGCCCAAGTGGACCACATGCCCCTGCTGATCTGCCAAAATCTGCACTTCAATATGGCGCGCTGGATAAATGACTCGCTCCATATACATGGCACCATTACCAAAGGCCGCTTTGGCTTCGCTAGACGCAGACTCAAAGGCCGCTACTAAATCCTCAGCCTTTTCAACCTTACGAATGCCCTTGCCGCCGCCGCCAGCAGAAGCTTTAAGCATGACTGGATAACCAATCTTTTCGGCGACTTCCAAAGCTTCTTCAGAGGTATGAACTTCTCCATCAGAGCCTGGGATAACTGGCACTTTCGCCTTAATCATCTGAGCCCGAGCATTAATCTTGTCCCCCATCATGTCCATAACAGCACCTGAAGGCCCAATAAACTTAATGCCGACCTCTTCGCACATGGTCGCAAATTTAGAGTTTTCACTCAAAAAACCAAAACCAGGATGAATGGCTTCTGCACCTGTCAGAACAGCAGCAGACAGGACTGCGTTCATATTCAGATAAGAATCTGTGGACTTGGCTGGACCGATACAGACAGCCTCATCAGCCAGTAGGGTATGGAGTGCTTCCTTGTCAGCTGTTGAATAAACAGCTACCGTATCAATTCCCAACTCGCGAGCTGCACGAATAATTCTGACCGCAATTTCCCCACGGTTAGCAATTAAAATTTTACGAAACATGGTGAAAGCTCCTTTTATCTACTGGCCAATCGCAAAGGTCAAGGTACCGCTGGCCGCCAGTTTTCCATCAACTTCTGCTTTCGCCTCTACAACCGCAATGGTTCCGCGGCGCTTGACAAACTTAGCTGTCATAATCAGCTGGTCACCTGGTACAACTTGCTTTTTGAACTTGACCTTGTCCATGCCAGCATAGAAGACCAGTTTGCCCTTATTTTCTTCTTTGGACAATTCCAACACGCCGGCTGTTTGAGCCAGAGCTTCCATGATTAAGACACCTGGCATAACAGGATATTGAGGAAAATGTCCGTTAAAGAAAGGCTCATTGACTGTCACATTTTTCAGAGCGACAATCTCATCTTCGCTAACTTCCAATACGCGATCTACCAAAAGCATCGGATAGCGGTGCGGAAGTGCTTCTTTTATTGCATTGATATCAATCATTTGATGCGTACCAGCCCTTTCCCAAATTCAACCATTTCTTCATTCTGAACTAGAATTTCTGTAACCAGGCCATCTTTAGGTGCTGGAACTTCATTCATGACCTTCATTGCTTCAATAATCATCAGGGTTTGACCTTTTTTAACTTGGTCTCCAACAGATACAAACGGTGGCTTGTCTGGACCAGCTGCTAAGTAAGCCACACCAACCAAAGGACTTTCTACAACATCACCTTCAGCAGCAGGTGCCGGAGCTGCTGACGCTGTTTCAGGCTCTGCAGACGGAGCTGGTTGAGGAGTTGGCTCAATCACAGGCGCACTCGCAGCCTGCAAAGGTGCAGCAATTGGAGCAGCGCTGGCTGTTGGAACTGCAGCCTGACCTTCATTCTTACTAAAAGTCAGCTCATCGCTCTGATTTTTGTAAGAAAACTCACGCAGACTAGACTGGTCAAACTGCGCCATTAAATCTTTAATTTCGTTGATATTCATAGGTTTTTAAGCCTCCCAGCGTTTAAAGGCAAGAACTGCATTGTGGCCGCCAAAGCCAAATGTATTGGAAATCGCATAAGGGATTTCCTGTTCCTTACCTTGACCGTAAATAACGTTGGCTTCAATATAGTCTGGCAGCTCTGTTGTACCAGCTGTTTTTGGCACATAGCTATGACGCATTGCTTCAATCGTCGCAATAGCCTCAACCGCGCCCGCTGCACCGAGCAGATGTCCTGTAAAGGATTTAGTAGAAGACACCGCTACATCTTTACCAAAGACAGAAACAATGGCTCCGCTTTCGCCTTTTTCGTTAGCAGGAGTTGATGTACCATGAGCATTGACATAAGCTACATCTTTTGGTTCAATTTCAGCTTCTTCAACTGCCTGTTTAATAGCCTTGATAGCACCCAAACCTTCTGGATGCGGAGAAGTCATATGGTAAGCGTCACAAGTATGACCGTATCCTACTACCTCAGCCAAGATAGTAGCTCCGCGCTTCTCAGCATGTTCCAAGCTTTCCAGAACCAGCATACCAGAACCTTCGCCCATGACAAAGCCATTGCGGTCCTTGTCAAAAGGAATAGAAGCACGCTTAGGATCTTCTGTGGTAGAAAGAGCAGTCAGAGCTTGGAAACCAGCAATCGCAAATGGCGTAATAGAAGCTTCTGAACCACCGACCAGCATCACATCTTGATAACCGAATTTAATCGAGCGGAAAGCTTCACCAATCGCATCGTTAGCTGAGGCACAAGCTGTATTGACAGACTTACAGATACCATTGGCTCCAAAGCGCATAGCCACATTTCCCGCCCCCATATTTGGCAAGGCTTTTGGCAAGGTCAAAGGTTTGATACGTTTAGGGCCTTTTTCATGCAAACGAACAACCTGCTCTTCAATTTCCTGAATCCCACCGATACCTGAAGCCACAATGACACCAAAGCGATCCTTATCCAACGCATCTACATCTAAGTGAGCATTGTTGACCGCTTCCTGGGAAGCATAAATTGCATAAAGTGTGTAATTATCATAACGATTGGTATCCTTTTTGACAAAGTATTTATCAAAAGGGAAATCCTGAATTTCCGCCGCATTGTGAACACTGTATTCACTATGATCAAATTTAGTAATTGGACCGATTCCAATATTGCCTTCTTTTAAATTATTCCAGAATTCTTCTGGAGTATTGCCGATAGGTGAAGTTAAACCGTATCCTGTTACAACAACTCGATTAAGTTTCATATTGAGCTCCTTTATTTAGATGAATCAACTGATTTTCTACTCGTTATTATTCAAAAATTGTGACTTACTGCATAGTAAAGCCGCCATCAATCGTGATGACTTGACCTGTTAGATATTCTTGACCCGCCAAAAAGAGTGCAACATCTGCAACTTCTTCTGGAGTACCAAAACGCTTCATTGGAATGAGTGCCAGAGACGCCGCCTTTACTTTTTCTGGAAGTACATCTGTCATATCAGATGCGATAAAGCCAGGGGCAATACAGTTGACACGGATATTACGCGCTGCTACCTCACGGGCAACTGATTTAGAAAAACCAATCAGACCAGCCTTAGAAGCTGAATAGTTAGCCTGACCGATATTTCCAGCTAAACCAACGACACTCGATAGGTTGATAATAGCACCCTGACGAGCTTTTGTCATCGGTTTCAGGACTGATTGTGTCATATTGAATGTTCCAGTCAAGTTCACTTTCAGCACCTGCTCAAAATCTTCTTCCGTCATTTTCAGCATGAGCTTATCACGTGTAATACCAGCGTTATTGACCAATACATCCACAGACCCCAGAGCCGCAACAGCTTCTTCCACTATCCGCTGAGCATCCGCAGATTTAGACACATCCCCAATAACAGCTACGACTTTACCAGAATAGCCGGCAAATTCAGCCAAAATATCATCAGAAATCCCGCTTAGTCCGTTTAAGATAACATTGGCTCCGACACTGGCAAATTTATGCGCAATTGCCAGCCCAATCCCACGAGCGGACCCTGTAATTAACACATTCTTGTTTTGTAATTCCATGATGATTCCTCATTATTTTTCTAGAAGAGCATTCAAACTTTCTACATCTTCAACTTGGCGTACATCCGCAGATTTATCAATTTTCTTAATAAAACCAGATAGGACTTTGCCAGGACCGATTTCGATAAATTCAGTCATACCTGCTTCCTGCATTTTAGCAATGCTGTCATAAAAACGTACTGGCTCCATTACCTGACGAGTCAAAAGCTCTTTGACTCTTTCTTTTTCCATCACAGTTGCTTCAGTATTTCCGACTAATGGCCGTACAAAATCTGAAAATTCAACTGTTTCCAAGACTTCTGCCAATCGTTCGCTGGCTGGCTTTAAAAGCGCCGTATGGAAAGGTCCGGATACATTGAGCGGAATTAAGCGCTTGACACCGGCATCTTTCAAAAGCTCCACAGCCTTGTCCACCGCTGCGACTTCTCCCCCAATAACAATCTGACTAGGCGTATTATAGTTAGCTGGTGAGACTACACCAATAGCGCTTGCTTCCTGACAGACTGCTTCAATGAGAGAAACCTCTGCATTTAAAACAGCGACCATTTTTCCAGAGCCAGCTGGAGCAGCCTCTTCCATGAAGCTACCGCGCTTAGCAACCAAGGCCACTGCAGTCTTAAAATCAAGGGCGCCCGCAGCCACCAAAGCAGAATATTCTCCAAGCGAGAGACCTGCTACCATATCAGGCTCGATTCCCTTATCAGCCAAGAGCCGATAAATAGCTACTGAAGTTGTTAAAATAGCCGGTTGCGTGTAGCGAGTTTGATTGAGCTTTTCCTCATCTTGATCGATTAAAGATCGGACATCATAGCCTAGAACATGGCTAGCCTCATCAAAAGTTGACCGCACAAGCTCATACTGATCATAAAGCTCACGCCCCATTCCAAGGTACTGCGCTCCCTGACCGGCAAAGAGAAAGGCTCTTTTAGTCATTTCTAGTTACTCCTGCCCAACGTTTTGCTTCCTGCTGAATCTTCTCAGCAGCACCATAGTAGATATCTTTGAGGATTTCTTCGACTGTTTCTTCCTTACTGATTAAACCAGCAATTTGACCAGACATGACGGAACCATTTTCCACATCTCCGCGAACAACCGCATTGGCCAAAGCACCAGCTCCAAGATTTTCAAAAACAGTCAAATCTGGATTTTCTTGCTTGAAGGCTTCTTTTTCTGCCTTTTCGAAATCACGCGTCAGCTTATTCTTGATAGCACGAACCGCATGACCGAAATGCTGGGCAGAGATAGTTGTATCAATATCGCGAGCCTTCAAAATCATGTTCTTATAGTTCTGATGAGCATTGGATTCCTTAGCAACGACAAAGCGAGTTCCGACCTGAACGGCCTCCGCTCCCAGCATAAATCCAGCTGCAGCCCCAGAACCATCAGCAATACCACCAGCAGCAATAACCGGAATGCTAACTGCTTCTGCAACCTGACGAACCAAGGACATGGTCGTCAATTTTCCGATGTGGCCACCGGCTTCCATACCTTCTGCAATGACTGCATCCGCACCGATTTTTTCCATCCGCTTAGCCAAGGCCACACTTGGCACAACAGGGATAACTGTAATCCCCGCTTCATGGAAACGAGCCATGTGCTTGCTTGGATTACCCGCACCAGTCGTTACTACTTTTACTCCCTCTTCAATGACGAGATCCACAATGTCGTCTGCAAAAGGAGACAGGAGCATGATATTAACACCAAAAGGACGGTCTGTTAAGGACTTAATCTTGTCAATATTAGCTTTTACCACTTCCTTAGGTGCATTTCCGCCACCAATGATACCAAGACCGCCAGCTTTTGAAACTGCACCAGCCAAGTCACCGTCAGCAACCCAGGCCATTCCGCCTTGGAAAATAGGGTAATCAATGTTCAATAATTCTGTAATACGTGTTTGCATAATACCTTCCTTTTATCATTGCTTAAGTAATAGCTTGATTTCAAACTACCACACGCTAGATGTATTTTCTTTACTTTGACAGTCAAACTATTACCTAAACAAGAGAGAATATCTTTCGATACTCTCAGTTACTTGCTTATTTAGTTTTTTCTTCTACATAAGCAACCAAATCACCAACTGTGTTCAAACCTTCTTCAGTTTCGATTTGGATGTCAAATGCATCTTCAATTTCTGAAATCACTTGGAATAAGTCCAATGAATCTGCTTCAAGATCATCGAAAGTTGACTCAAGAGTAACTTCTGATGGCTCTTTGCCAAGTTCTTCAACGATAATTTCTTGTACTTTTTCAAATACTGCCATGGATAGACTCCTTTAAAAATAAAATATTTTTTATCATGTGTTTCCACTTGATTAACTAAATTGTAACAATAAGCGTGCCCCATGTCAAACCTCCACCGAAACCTGACATCAAAATTGTCTGATTTCCGTTCAGTTTGATTAGTCCTTGCTCGACACACTCAGATAATAAAATCGGGATGCTAGCTGCACTAGTATTGCCATATTCCATCATGTTAGCCGGAAGTTTCTCCCGAGCAACACCAAGCTTCTTAGCCATTTTATCCAAAATACGGATATTGGCCTGATGCAGCAACAAAAAATCCAAATCTTCCGCTGAAAGCTGACTGCTTTCGATAGTTTCTTTGATAGAACGAGCAACATCTCGAATAGCAAAGTCAAAAATGGCTCGACCGTCCATTGTCAGATAAGGCTGATTCTCACCTTTTTCAGAAAAAGGTGAAGCCAAACCGATTTTTCCACAGGTCAGACTATCTCCGCGTGATCCGTCCGTAAACTGACTTTCTGCCAAAAAATGCTGTTCTGAAGCACTTTCCAACAGGACACCGCCAGCACCATCTCCAAAGAGAACAGCCGTTGAACGATCCGACCAATCTACTGTCTTAGAGAGCGTCTCACTTCCTATGACTAGACCTTTTTGATAACGGCCTGAAGAAATAAATTTTTCCCCAGTAGATAGGGCAAAGATAAAGCCACTGCAGGCCGCCGTCAGATCAAAGGCAAATGCATTTTTAGCCCCAATATTGGCCTGTACTCTCGCAGCAGCTGAAGGCATTAAAGAATCCGGCGTAATAGTGGCAACAATGATAAAGTCCAGGTCCTGAGCAGAAATTCCTGACTTTTGCAGCAAATTCTCTGCTACTTTTGTAGCTAAATCACTGGTCGTTTCATCTGACGATAAATGGCGGTTTTTAATCCCAGTTCGACTTGAAATCCACTCATCACTGGTATCCATAATCTCGGCTAGATCATCATTGCTGACAACCTGACGGGGAGCATAATGAGCCACCTGGCTAATCTTAGCATAGTTCATTATTTCAAATCCTCTAGGAAACTATATAAATTTTGCAGGCCCTTTTGCATCACTTGTCTCTCTTCTGGACTCATCCCATCCACTACTTGCATGACCATGCGGTTGTGGAATCGCTTGTGGAGACGATACAAAAGCCGCCCATTCTTTGTCAAATTTAGATGCACCACACGACGGTCAACTTCCGACCGACGCCGCTCAATATACCCCTTACGCTCCAGATTATTCAAACTGGTCGTAACAGTCCCCAAGGTAACCATCAATTCTCGTGATATATCACTTGGAGTAGCATTTGGGGTTGTGCCGATGACATCTATCGTATGCATTTCCTTAATGGAGACGTCGTTGAAGCGACTGCTTCTTAGGCTCGATTCTTCAATAACCAAGACATTATTGAAAATAGACGTTAAGTAATCATTTACTAACTGAAAATTCAAAACCAACCCTCCTTAAGAAAATACTTTGACAATCAAATTTTATCAGATAGAAAAGTAATTTGCAAGCTTTTTTGAAAATTAATTTGATTTTCAAATATTTTTGTAAACAACTTGCAAAATAAGCAACCTTGAACCGATACATTATTTACCAGTGAAGTTTGGACGACGCTTCTCAGAGTAAGCCCGAACCCCTTCTTTGAAATCCTCTGTAAAAGCCAACGATTTCTGCAGTTCCAACTCTAGCTCTGCATACTCAGACCAACCACTAAACAGACTCTTCCAGACCATTTCTTTCATTGCTCTGTATGAATTCAGAGAGCCTCGTTTCAGTTTCTTCAGTAACTGTTCCGTTGTTTTTTCCAATTTCTCTGTTTCACAGACTTTATAAAGCAAGCCGTAATCCAGAGCTTTCTCTGCAGTCAGAGCTTCCCCAGTCATAACCAGATGGGTCGCCCGAGTTACCCCGATAGCACGAGTCAGTAAGAAAAGACCACCAGCATCTGGCGCCAGACCAACACCGACAAAGGCCTGAATGAAGCGAGATTTTTCAGTGGCAATGCAGAAATCTGCTGCAACGACCATATTAGCAGCCGCACCAGCAACTGGGCCATCAACACTCATGATGACAGGCTTAGGAAGACGTTTCATAGCAAAAGAAATATCGTTCACCAGTTCTGCGATTTTCACCAAGGATTGGACATCATCATCACTGACAGCTCTCTGCATCTCAGCCAAATCCCCGCCCACTGAAAAAACCTTACCATTTGCATTGATAACTAAAAATTTGACGGACTCATCCTTAGCAGCAAGTTCAATAGCCTCTAAAATTTCCTCACACATAGGAATATTAAAGCCATTTGAAACTTCAGGACGATTGAAAGTAATCGTTGCTACCTCATCTGCTACGTGATAGAGAATTCCATTAAATGTCATTTCAGCTCCATTCCCGACCCGATTTCAAATCAGCCGTTTTGTTTTATTCTTAAATAATTTGATATTCAAATTATAAACAACTTATATTTTATCATAAAATATAAAAGAAAGGAAATAAAAAATGGGAAAAATTAGATGGTCTTCAAATTTAAAGTGTAAAAGCAATATTATGGATAAAAATAGTATAAAAACAGTGTTTGAATAATTTTCAGAATTTTGTTATAATTTTTAAAATAAGATAGGAGAACCTATGAAAGTTGTAAAATTTGGCGGAAGTTCACTGGCTTCTGCGACTCAATTAGAAAAAGTTTTGAATATTGTCAAATCTGATCCTGAACGTCGGTTTGTTGTAGTATCAGCGCCAGGAAAACGACACGATGACGATATCAAAGTAACCGATGCTCTGATTAAATACTACCGAGAGTACATAGCAGGAAATGATGTCACACCAAATCAACAGTGGATTATCAATCGCTATGCAGATATGGTGGCAGAACTTGGTTTGAAACCAAAAGTTCTGGAGAAAATTTCCAAAAGCATCACAAGCCTTGCAACTTTGCCAATTGAAGATAATGCATTTCTTTATGATACTTTTCTTGCTGCAGGAGAAAACAACAATGCCAAATTAATTGCAGCTTATTTCAGTCAAAATGGCGTTCCAGCTAGCTATGTACATCCGAGAGAAGCAGGACTCGTCGTTTCCAGTGAGCCAGGTAATGCTCGAATTCTCCCTTCCAGCTATGATAAGATTGAAGAACTCAACAATTCTGATGAAGTTCTAGTTATTCCTGGTTTCTTTGGTGTAACTCAAGATGGACAAATCTGCACTTTCTCTCGCGGGGGTTCTGATATTACGGGCTCTATCATTGCTGCGGGAGTCAAAGCAGATGTTTATGAGAACTTTACTGATGTTGACGGAATCTTTGCCGCCCATCCTGGCATCGTTCACAAACCACATTCCATTCCTGAGCTAACCTATCGGGAAATGCGTGAATTAGCTTATGCAGGCTTTACAGTTCTCCATGATGAAGCTCTGCTTCCAGCTTACCGTGGCAAAATTCCGCTGGTTATTAAAAATACCAACAATCCAGAACATCCTGGAACACAAATTGTTCATAAACACAGTAAAGACCATCTTCCTGTCGTTGGCATTGCTGGAGATGCAGGATTTGTCAGCATTAACATGTCCAAGTACCTGATGAACAGAGAAATCGGCTTTGGTAGACGTGTCCTTCAAATTCTAGAAGACCTGAATATTGGTTGGGAGCACATGCCTACAGGAATTGATGACCTTTCCATTATCTTGCGCGAGCGCGAATTAACTCCTATCAAAGAGGAAGAAATTCTTCGCCAACTTGTCCAAAAAGCAGAGGTTGATCATGCAGAAATTGAACACGACCTTTCCATTATCATGATTGTCGGCGAAAAAATGAAAAGTCATATTGGTGTAACTGCCACTGCAACCAAAGCTCTTTCAGAAAATAACATCAATATTCAAATGATGTCCCAAGGCTCAAGCGAAGTATCCATCATGTTTGTTGTTGAAAAAAATCAAGAAAAAGCTGCCATTCGCGCGCTTTACCGAGCTTTCTTTGAACCCCAAACACAGGAGTAAGACCAGACTTAGGAAGCATTTTTATCAAACAAACCCTAATGAAAAAAGCAGAAACTAGTCTCAGACTAACTTCTGCTTTTTTCATTCAACTATAAAGAATACAAAGTCAAACTTTAGCATACACTAAATACTAATAGAAGTTTCATAGCTCATCAATAATACTATAGAATTCCTTATCTTCATCTCCAGTATATCCTATCAGTAAAAATATAAAAAAGAGGTAAAAATGTACTGACCCCAAAAAGTTAGACAAATAATTTAAGTGAAGGATTTAGTTCTGTATTGTACAGGACTAAGTCCTTTTAGTTTGACTTCGATTCGTTTGTTGTTGTAGTAATCAATATAGTCTACAATAGCTTGTTCCAGTTGTTTAAGTGACTGAAACGTCTTCTCATAACCGTAAAACATCTCAGATTTAAGAATGCCAAAGAAGGACTCCATCATGCCGTTGTCTGGGCTGTTGCCTTTGCGTGACATGGATGGCTGAATTCCCTTACTCTCTAGAAAGCGATGATAAGAATCA
>NZ_JAHZPA010000001.1 GCF_019929225.1 Streptococcus sanguinis | reverse complement strand
TAAAGAGTGGGGAACGACCTTTTGATTCTTGATTTTTTGTTTTCATAAGTTCACTTCCTTTCAAAATCGGGTAAAAAAATAGACACCTCATTTTTTGAAGTGTCTACCTATTAAATATTCAAATTTTATTGGAAGTATCTTTATATCTTCACTTTTCAAGGATAAATCGTCGTATCAAAGCTCATTCATAAGTAGTAAATTAGTAGTAAATTGAGTGGTTTTGACCTTGATAAAGTGTGATAAGTCCAGTTTTTATGCGGATAACTAGATTTTTATGCTATTTTTATAATAAGAAAAATTGTTGGAATTAATAGAAAGAATAGAAAGCTTCAGCTAGCTAATGACTGTCATGCTCCTGAGTCTGTTTCATAGTTAAAAAGGATATTTTTACATCTTCATGCTTTTAATTTTCTCTTCATCTGGTGTGACGCGCAGGGTTTTCTGGCCTGTATAGGTGACAAATCCTGGCTTGCCACCAGTTGGTTTATTGAGTTTTCTAGTCTCAATCATATCTACTTGGACCAGATTGGAGAGTCTGGCCTTGGAGAAGTAGGCCGCTAGCTCGGCAGCGTCTGTCCTGACCTCATCGCTAGGCTGAAGATTGCCGATGATGACCACATGACTGCCTGGAATATCCTTGGCGTGAAACCAGAGCTCGTCCTTCTTGGCGATCTTAAACGTCAGCTCGTCATTTTGTAGATTGTTGCGGCCAACTAGGATAATGGTTTGTCCATCTGTTGCCAGATATTTCTCCGGTTTCTGTCTTTTCTGGATTTTCTCTCTCTGGCGTCGGCGGATAAAGCCAGTCTGGATTAGTTCCTCCCGAATTTCCGCAATTTCAGTCAGGCTGGCCTGAGCAAGGGCTGTTTCTACGCTCTCTAGGTAGAGAATCGTAGCCCGAGTCTCTTCAATCAAGCTCGTCAGGTGTTTGACGGCTTCCTTGAGCTTCTGGTAACGTTTGAAATAGCGCTGGGCATTTTGGTTGGGAGTCAGGGCCTTGTCAAGCGAGATGATAATCTTCTCACCTGTATAGTAATTGTCCAATTCCACCTGTTCCTGGTCGTTGGGCACCTGATGGAGAAAGGTGGTCAAGAGTTCCCCTTTTTGGCGGAATTCTTCTGCATTCTCCGTTGCTAGGAGCTCTTCCTCTTGCTTGACCAGTTTTTTTCGGTTCTTTTCCAACTCATTTTCTACTCGGCGGATGAGCTCGCTGGCCTGCTGGTTGACCCGATCGCGCTCCGCCTTATCCTTATAGAAAGTGTCTAAAAGCTCGGATAGCGTGGACATTTGGGTCTTGCTGTCAGAAAATAGCAGAGCAGAGAAGGATTTTTCGGTCAGGCTAGGCTGGGTCGGACTGGAAAAAAATGCACGGAAAGTTTTGAGCTTGTCAGCTGTCAAACGGCCACTGAGCTCAGTAGCCGTATCTCGGCCCAATCCCTGAAAAATTTGCTGCAGGCGTTTGGGCTCTATGTCTTCAGTATGTAAGATTTCAAAGAGCTTTTCATCACCCACAGTGAAAGGATTGAGACTGCCAGTCTGAGGTGGTGCGACATAAGTTGAGCCCGGCAGGATAGTTCGGTAGCTATTTTGCGAAAATCCAACATGTTTGATGGCTTCAATAATCTTACCGCTAGCTTTGTCCAAGAGAATGATATTGCTGTGCTTGCCCATGATTTCGATGACCAAAGTCACTGCCACGCTGTCGCCGATTTCATTCTTATTCGAAACACTGATTTCCAAAATCCGGTCATTCTCTACTTGCTGGATCGATTCAATAACGGCGCCCTGCAAGTATTTGCGCATCACCATGATAAAGGTATTGGGAACAGCTGGATTTTCAAACGTGGTATCTGTCAGCTGGACGCGCCCAAAGACCGAGTGGGCTGATAGGAGTAGCTTGTGGCTTTGGCGGTTGCTGCGAATCTGTAAAACCAGCTCCTGTTCAAAGGGCTGATTAATCTTCTGAATGCGGCCGCCCAGCAATTCGCGACGAAGCTCCTCTGTCATGTGGTGTAAAAAAAATCCGTCGAAAGACATGTTTTTCTCCTTGAAAGTTGCTACAGAAAATTATAACAAAAAACCAAGCTAAAAGCTTCTAAAGTCTCGCCAAAAAGCAATTTAATTTTTGCCTATAACTGCCTCTATAAACCAAATCCGAACATTTTATAAAAATTTTCAAAAAGGTCTTGACATCCTTTCAGGAAAAACTTAAAATATAGGAAATTAGAAAAGTAGTAGATGAATTTGTTTTTAGCGAGCTTGTGGTTGGTGGAAATGAGCAGCAAATCTTTACGAAATTGGGCTAATTGATAGAAATGAATTTGAAACAATAAGAATTCGGTTGGCACACCTTACAGTGCAGCTTGTTTGATGACAAGACAGAGATATGGAGAATACTAGCTATTTTTCCATAATTGAGGTGGCACCGCGATTTACGCCCTCACACAGAATACCTGTGTGAGGATTTTTTGTTGCTTATTATAAAAAACAAGGAGAATTGCCTATGTTTAAACGATGGCGTCCCTAGGGATTAAACAGAAAAATTATAAAATATAGAAATGGAGAAAGAACATGAAAAATAAACGATTAATGACTATCTTAGGCCTTCTGGCCGTTTTGGCAATCGGTGGGATTGTCTATTCCAGCTTGAACAGCAAAGGTAATACCACAAAGACTAGCAGCGACAGTCAGACGGTCAAGGTTGGCGTGCTGCAGTATGTCAGCCATCCTTCGCTGGATTTGATTTACAAGGGGATTCAGGATGGTTTGGCTGAGGAAGGCTATAAGGGAGACAAGATTAAGATTGACTTTATGAATGCTGAGGGCGATCAGAGTAAGGTCTCTACTATGAGCAAACAGCTAGTCTCCAATGACAACGATGTGCTGATTGGTATTGCAACTCCGTCTGCCCAAGGACTGGCTGCAGCTACTAAGGACAAGCCTATTGTCATGGGAGCTATCACAGATCCAGTCGGAGCAAACCTAGTGAAAAATCTGGACAAGCCAGGTGGCAATATCACTGGTGTCTCTGACCGCAATCCAGCCAAGCAACAGCTAGAGCTGATTAAAAAATTGACCCCAGATGTCAAGACTATCGGTGCGCTCTACTCTAGCAGCGAAGACAACTCTAAAACTCAAGTGGAAGAGTTCAAAAAATTAGCTGAAGAGGCAGGCTACAAGGTAGAGGAATACTCTGTTCCTTCAACCAATGAAATTGCTTCAACCATGAATGTCATGACTGGCAAGGTTGATGCTATATGGATTCCAATTGACAATACCATTGCTTCAGCTTTTGCGACAGTTGTGTCCAGCAATAAAGAAGCTAAGAAACCAATTTATCCAAGTGCGACAGCCATGGTAGAAGAAGGAGGCCTTGCCTCTGTTGTTGTAGACCAGTATGACCTAGGTGTTGCGACTGGTAAAATGGCGGCTAAAGTTCTTAAAGGTGCCAAACCTGCTGATACTGCAGTAGATATTTTTGACACAGGTAAATCTGTTATCAATACCAAAAATGCGAAAGAACTTGACATTACTGTGCCAGGAGATGTTCTGAAAGAAGCAGGACAAGTGATTAAATAGAAAAAAAGGGAGTCTGTTGTTTCACAGGCTTCTTTTTCTCGATAGTCTCTTCTTGTAAATTCTTTAACTTAGCTTGCGAAATGTTTAGAAATCTGTTAGAATGAAATATAATTAAATAGCAATCCGCAAGACCAGTAACCTAGGGGAAGTTTAACAGGGAGGGGAGCCAGCGACTGAAAGCTCTCTAGATGAAAGCTAGGCGAATTCACTTGCTCTAGGATTGATAAGTAAGGTCTGGCTTGCCAGATAAAAAACGGATGGTACCGCGTGTCAACGCTCCGCTTATGGAGATTGGCGCGCTTTTTTATTTTGGAGGGAAAATGACGAAAACGATTGAAGAACAACTAAAAAGCCTGCGTGAAGAGACTCTAGCTTCTCTCAAGCAGCTCAAGGCTGAGAATCAAAAGGAACTGCAGGACTTGCGTGTAGCAGTCTTGGGTAAGAAGGGGTCGCTGACTGAAGTCCTGAAAGGGATGAAGGATATTTCAGCTGAAATGCGGCCGATTATCGGTAAGCATGTCAATGAAGCGCGTGATATTCTGACAGCAGCCTTTGAAAAGACTGCTCAAGAGATGGAAGAGCAATTAGTAGCTCTGAAACTGGCTGAGGAATCCTTGGATGTGACCCTGCCAGGCCGTCAAATTCCGGTTGGGAACCGTCATATTCTTAGCCAGACTAGTGAAGAAATTGAAGATATCTTCATCGGGATGGGCTATCAGGTCGTGGACGGCTTTGAAGTGGAGAAGGACTATTACAACTTTGAGCGGATGAATCTGCCTAAGGACCACCCAGCACGGGATATGCAGGACACTTTCTACATTACAGAGGAGATTCTGCTCAGAACCCACACCAGTCCGGTGCAGGCGCGAGCTATGGATGCTCATGACTTTTCTAAAGGGCCACTCAAGATGATCTCACCAGGGCGCGTTTTCCGCCGGGATACCGATGATGCGACTCACTCACACCAGTTCCATCAGATTGAAGGCTTGGTGGTTGGAGAAAATATTTCCATGGCAAACCTGCAAGGAACGCTGCAGCTAATTGTCCAGAAGATGTTCGGTGAAGACCGCAGTATCCGTCTGCGTCCATCTTACTTTCCATTCACTGAACCATCTGTTGAAGTGGATGTTTCCTGCTTTAAGTGTGGCGGCGCCGGCTGTAATGTCTGCAAGAAGACCGGCTGGATTGAGATTATGGGAGCTGGTATGGTGCATCCGCGCGTGTTGGAAATGAGCGGCATTGATGCAGAGAAATACTCTGGATTTGCCTTTGGTCTTGGCCAAGAGCGGGTAGCTATGCTCCGCTACGGTATCAACGACATTCGTGGCTTCTACCAAGGAGATATTCGTTTTTCTCAGCAGTTTAAGTAGAAACCTGTATTCATAGATGCAGCTTTTCTGAGAAAGGAGTGCAGTATGCTAGTCAGAGTCAAGAAAGAAGAAGCGAACATCCTGCGAGAGTTGGAAGTCGCAACCTATCAAGAAACCTTTGGCCCATTTATCAAGGAAGCTGATATGGCTCATTATTTTGACAATGAGCTGTCGCTTGCAACTATCGAAAAGGAACTGGCAGACCCTGAGTCAGAGACTTATTTTGTTGTCAAAGGCGGTGAAATTGCTGGTTTTCTCAAGGTAAACTGGGGACAGGCTCAAACAGAGCAAGAACTGCCACAGGCCTTTGAGGTTCAGCGAATTTACGTTTTGAAAGCCTATCATGGTCAGGGATTAGGCAAGGAAATGTTTGAATTTGCCTTGGAAGAAGCCAAAAAACGAGGTTTTGACTGGGTCTGGCTGGGCGTCTGGGAGAAGAATTTTAGAGCTCAAGATTTTTACTTCAAATACGGCTTTGAAAAATTCAGCCAGCACGACTATATCACTGGTGAGACAGTAGACACAGACTGGCTGCTGCGCAAGAAATTGAAATAAACAAGAAAATTTAAAGAGAGGAAATGATACGACCTAAAAGCTTTAAATTTAGATGATTTGTTTCTGAAATCAGGATTTCATACAAATCTCTAAAATTTGGTCGGTCAAGTTCCTTAGCGATAGAATAGAGAAAGGAATTGAACCCGGGCTAAAAACTCGAAAAAAGATAGATTTGCGATCATTCGTCGAATGTTTAGCAAATCTCCTGTTTTTCAGTCGTTTTTGACGCCCTTGGTATTTTAAATATGCTAATAAGTTATAAGTGGTTAAAAGAGTTAGTAGACATTGATGTGGCGAGCGCTGAGCTGGCTGAGAAAATGTCAACGACAGGAATTGAAGTAGAAGGTGTGACTTCACCAGCTGCTGGCCTGTCAAAAATTGTCGTTGGCGAGGTGGTATCGTGTGAGGATGTTCCTGATACCCACCTGCATGTTTGTCAAGTCAATGTCGGAGAAGAGGAGAACCGTCAGATTGTCTGTGGTGCTCCGAATGTCTGTGAAGGCATCAAGGTCATGGTAGCTTTGCCAGGTGCTCGCATTGCGGACAATTATAAGATTAAAAAAGGAAAAATCCGTGGCTTGGAGTCACTGGGCATGATCTGCTCTCTGGGGGAGCTGGGCATTTCTGATTCTGTTGTGCCAAAGGAATTTGCGGATGGCATTCAAATCCTGCCTGAAGAAGCAGTGCCAGGTGAGGAAGTCTTCTCTTATCTGGACTTGGACGATGAGATTATCGAGCTTTCTATCACACCAAACCGAGCTGATGCTCTGTCTATGCGTGGGGTGGCTCATGAAGTGGCTGCCATATATGACAAGTCAGTACATTTCAAAGATTTTCCGCTAGTGGAAAATGAAAAGCAGGCAGCGGACAGTCTTTCAGTTGCCCTTGAGACCGAGAAAGCCCCTTACTATGCGGCTCGTATCTTGGAAAATGTCACTATTGCCCCAAGTCCTCAGTGGCTGCAAAATCTCCTCATGAACGAAGGAATCCGTCCGATTAACAATGTAGTGGACGTGACCAACTACATCCTGCTCTACTTTGGTCAGCCTATGCATGCCTTTGATCTGGATACGTTTGAGGGCGACCAGATTGTCGTCCGGGAAGCGCGTGCTGGTGAAAAACTGGTGACATTGGATGGCGAAGAGCGAGAGCTGGAAGTGAGCGACCTAGTCATCACTGTGGCAGATAAGCCAGTGGCTTTGGCTGGTGTCATGGGCGGAGCAGCGACGGAAATCTCTGGCCAGTCCACTCGTGTTGTTCTGGAAGCAGCTGTCTTTGATGGTAAATCAATTCGCAAGACCAGCGGTCGCCTTAACCTGCGCTCGGAATCATCTTCCCGCTTTGAAAAAGGGATCAACGTGGCAACTGTTAATGAAGCTTTGGATGCGGCAGCAAGTATGATTGCGGACTTGGCAGGAGCGACTGTTCAGGCTGGGATTGTATCCACTGGCAGCTTGGATACTAGCGATGTAGAAGTGGTGTCCAGTCTTGCGGATGTCAACCGAGTTTTGGGAACAGACTTGCTTTATACAGATATTGTGGATGTCTTTCGCAGACTTGGCTTTGGCTTGTCAGGAAATGCAGAACAGTTCACTGTCAGCGTGCCTCGCCGTCGCTGGGATATTTCAATCGAAGCGGACCTTTATGAAGAAATTGCTCGCATTTATGGCTATGACAAATTGCCAGCTAGCCTGCCAAAAGATGACGGGACTGCTGGTGAATTGACTGCAACGCAGCAACTGCGCCGACAAGTACGGACCTTGGCAGAAGGAGCTGGGCTGACAGAAATCATCACCTATGCTTTGACGACGCCAGAAAAGGCGATTGAGTTCACTCTCAATCCTAGTAACTTGACTGAGCTCATGTGGCCGATGACAGTGGAGCGCTCTGTTCTTCGTCAGAACATGGTTTCTGGCATTTTGGACTCCCTAGCCTACAATGTAGCTCGTAAAAATAAGAATCTAGCCCTCTATGAGATTGGAAAGGTCTTTGAGCAGACTGACAATCCTAAGGAAGAACTGCCAAATGAAATCAATAGCTTTGCCTTTGCTTTGACAGGTCTGGTTAATGAAAAAGACTTCCAGACCAAACCAGTAGCAGTTGATTTCTTCTATGCCAAAGGAGTGGTAGAAGCACTCTTTGATAAGTTGGGCTTGACAGCTGAATACGCGGCTAGCAGCCAGATTAAGAGTTTGCATCCCGGTCGGACTGCTTTAATCTCTATCAATGGCCAGCCTGTCGGCTTTGTCGGCCAAGTCCATCCTGCGACATCCAAGGCTTACGATATTCCTGAAACTTATGTAGCTGAGCTCAACCTGTCTGCTATCGAAGAGCAGCTCCAGCCAGCCCAGCCATTTACGGAAATCACTAAATTCCCAGCTGTCAGCCGTGATGTGGCCCTCTTGCTCAAGGCTGAAATCACTCACCAAGAGGTCCTTGATGCAATCCAAGCAGCTGGTGTGAAGCGCTTGACTGATATTAAGCTCTTTGATATCTTCTCTGGAGACAAGCTGGGTGTCGGACTCAAATCCATGGCCTACAGCCTGACTTTCCAAAATCCAGAAGCTAGCCTGACTGACGAAGAAGTGGCTAAATACATGGAAAAAATCGAAAAATCTCTGACCGAAAAACTCGGCGCAGAGGTGCGTTAATGAACGATTCCCCAGTCATGTGATTGGGGATTTTGATTAATACTCTTCGAAAACCTATTCAAATCTTATTTAATTTGCTTTCTATCTTACTAGGATGCGAGCAATGATGTAGACGAAACGAGAAGAATTCGAAATTGAAAATCAGTAGGAAAAGTAATCATGGAAAATTCAAACCAAATATCCCAATGTCAGACTCTTTGGGCTAGAAATAAATATCTGGTTCTCAGTCACTCCAGTAAGATCTATCTGGAAATCCGCCAATATCTAAAAAGCGACTCGGTAGAAGTAGCACATGTTCAAGACTTGATTGATCAGGCGATAGCCCTGCCTGAAAATCGTGGTCAGGTCAGCAATGCCTTTCAGCATGTTTGGGGCTATTTTAAGAAAAAAGCCAGTACAACTGAAAAAGAAGATTTTATGCATCTTTTGCTTCGTTACCAATCCGGTCAAGCTGAGCAGAAAGACTTGGTAACAGCTGTAAGTAACCTGCTAGTCAAGTATCCCAATCCTTATTTGCAGAAATCCACTTTGTTATTTGGTGATGAGGCATGAAGCTCTGAAATCAAGGAGAAAGAATAAGCTTGTTTGTCTAGTAGCTTTGAGGGGTGTAGATGATAAGAATAATTTGTTAGGCTCATAAATAATATTATTTTGACTGGTTTCGATAAAGGATCCACCTCGAGCAAAACGCGTCTTTAAGGTATGATTGGAGAAATAATGTTTTTTACTTATCAGGGAAATAAATTATATTATAAAGTGATTGGTCAAGGAAAGCCAGTCTTGGCAATTCATGGTTTGGGCTGTTCATCTGAATTGATGGAAGGATGTTTGGAACCTATTTTTGAGAAACATGCTGGCTATAAAAGAATTTATTTAGATTTGCCTGGCATGGGTAGGTCTGATGCCAATCCTGCTTTTGCAAGTGCAGATGCGATTTTAGAGATGCTCCTGAACTTTATAGAAACTGTAATCGGCGGACACAGCTTTCTCTTAGCTGGAGAGTCTTATGGTGGTTATCTTGCTCGAGGAATTTTGGCTAAGAAAAGTTCGGAGATTGATGGTTTGCTGCTTATTTGTCCAGTAGTTGTACCCAATCCGAAAGAAAGAATTTTGCCTAAAGATACTCTGGTAATTAGAGACGTTGGGTTTGATTTAGCAGGCAAAAGCAAAGATTTCGTCGATTTAGCGGTTTTACAGACTAAAGAAACTTATCAACGGTTTGCAAAAGAAATCCTAGCAGGGCTTCAGATGATGAATGCTCCCTTTGTCCAAAAGCTGCAAGAAAACTATTCTTTTTCGTTTGAAGTGGATCAAGGGATACAGGAAAAGGGCTATGACAAGCCCAGCCTTTTTATAGCAGGAAAGCAAGACCAAGTCGTGGGCTTCCAGCAGTTAGCCCAGCTGTCTCACTATTATCCAAGAGCAACTCATGCTGTAATGGATCTTGCTGGCCATAATGCACAGATAGATCAAGAGGCTCTCTTTACGGCCTTGGTCGAAAATTGGCTCAAGCGAATTGAAATTTCTTGATACTACAAGATTTAATATGTTGAACAGATGCAGATGAAACTGGAGTTCATCAAAGAAATCTAATTCAGCCCAAAATTGATTTTAAAAGCATAGAAAAAAGCGGTCACACCGCTTTTTTTGCTCATTATCCCCAGAATTTCTGGGCGATTTCTTGGCCTTGTTTGATTTTGGCCCATTGTTGCTCAATAGTGAGTTCGTTTCCAGAGTCACAAGAGGCGAAGCCACATTGGTGGGAGAGCAGGAGTCGCTCTTTTGGTAAAACGGTTGCTGCTTTCTCGAGGAGGTCTAGGACACGTTTTTCGTCATCCAAGCCTGTCGTCTTACTGGAAAGCAGTCCTAAAACGACTTCCGCATTCTTGTCCTTCAAAGCTGCTAGGGCTGATACATCACCAGCTACATCGCTATCCCACTCTAGGAAGTAGCGATCATAGTGTTGGTCGCGCAGGAATTTTTCCGCGATAGCTTCGTAGGTACCTTCAGCAGCAGAGCGGCTTTCGTAGTTACCACGGCAGTTGTGGGTCCAGACAGTCAGTCCAAGCTCATGAGCGTAGTCTACGACTTCGTTATTAATAGCGACAAACTCGTCTGCCAGGTCAGCCAGACTAGCATTGCCCTCCGCAAAGAAGCTAGCAGGATTGGATTCGTCAAAGAGTTCCCATAGACAGTCGTCAAACTGGATAATCTGTCCGCCAGCAGCCTTATAGTCGTACAAAAATTCCTTATAGGCCTGTATCAAACCTTTTTTCAAATCTTCATTGGTCTCATAAACTTGTCCTGGTCCAGCCAAGCGGTCAAAGACAGCTAACTCAGTATAAGCATGGGCTGGCCCCCAGACAGTCAGCTTAGTATCTTCACCAGCAGCCTCTTCCTTGACTAGCTTATAAATCTCGATAAAGTGATGATTTTTTCCAGAGAGTGGTGCTGTGATGCGGATACCAATATCCTTGCGGGTCTCATATTGCCCGCCGTCGTGGTCCTTAAAGGTATAGCCGTGGTCGGCAATGTAGCGCTCGATTCCCTTAAGTCCCCAGACAAAGTCCAGATGCCACATGGATTTAGAGTATTCTCCATCCGTCAGGATGTCAATTCCCTTAGACTTTTGCTCAGCGATAATCTCCTTGATGTCAGCTGTCTCCGTCTCATGGTAGCCTGGGAAGCTGTCGTAGAAGGGGTATTGAATGTCGTCGCGGTGCTCAATTTCTGTTTTATACTGGCGGAGATTTTCTGGGCGCAGAAGAGACCCAACCAGTTGAAATTTTGATTTTGTCATAAGATTTCACACTTTCATTAGGGATTATGGTCTATTGTATCGAAAATTCCTCGGCAAATAAAATAGTTAATTATACTGGTAGAGTATAGCCGAAAACTATTGCTAGCGTTTAAGGTGTATTTTCCTTTTAATAAAAACTGCTTTTTCTTGACAAATGAAACAGACAAGTGTAGAATATAAGTATAAACTACAAATGTAGAAAAAGGAGAAAGCGATATGACTATTACAAAAAAAGCCTTTATCGGAATTCTATCTCTGACAGCAGCAGTCCTATTAGCTGCCTGCTCAGGCAATACCAACCAAGGAGGGAATACTAGTTCATCACAAAATACACAAGGCCAAACATCACAATCTGCGCAAAATCAGACTTCGCAGTCATCAGCTGCATCTTCCTCTAATCAACCTTCGTCATCATCAAATACAGGGCAGGCTACAAATCTAGATGGGCGCTACCAAGCAACCGACCATGATGGTGACCAGCATGTCCTAGAAATCAATAGTACGACTGGTACTTGGACTGAGACCGAGGTCGATGGCAGTAAGGAAATCAAGCAAGTACAAGTAGATGCCTCTAACCAAAGACTGATAGTTGGTGATGATGCTAAAAGCTATCGCCAAAATGGCAATCAGCTGATTGTGGACGAATTGGATGATGATCCAGACACTATGACCTTTACTAAGCAGTAAAGCGCTTCTCATTCTGCTCAGGACAACAGGAAGAGCAGTAAGGAAATCAAACTAGGAAACTCTGAGAAAGGAGTTTCCTTTTTTATAAGATTTTTATCTTAAATGATGTCAAAAATTTGACTTATGGGGTTCCCTAAGTTGTATAATAGTTACTATAAAGATATCAAAGGAGAAGAAACGATGAAATCAGCAGTTTATACAAAAGCAGGCCAAGTTGGGCTCGCTGACATTGAGCGTCCGCAAATCATTGAGGCAGATGATGCCATTATTCGGATTGTTCGGACCTGTGTCTGTGGCTCTGACCTATGGCGCTACCGCAGTCCAGATATTGAAGCAGGCCATCAAAATAGCGGGCACGAAGCCATTGGAATTGTCGAAGAAATCGGAGATGCAGTAACGACTGTTAAACCTGGTGACTTCGTTATCGCACCTTTCACTCATGGATGCGGGCAATGTGATGCCTGCCGAGCAGGATTTGATGGCACCTGTGATTCTCATATTGGGAATAACTGGTCAAATGGGGTGCAGGCAGAATATATGCGCTTCGAATTTGCTAACTGGGCTCTAATCAAAATTCCGGGCCAGCCCTCTGATTATACAGAAGGTATGCTCAAATCACTCTTGACACTGGCAGATGTCATGCCGACAGGTTACCATGCCGCGCGTGTGGCAGACGTCAAGCCTGGTGATAAGGTGGTCGTGATTGGTGACGGAGCTGTTGGACAATGCGCTGTTATTGCTGCTAAAATGCGTGGTGCTTCCCAAATCGTTCTCATGAGTCGTCACGAAGATCGACAAAAAATGGCCTTAGAGTCAGGTGCGACAGCTGTTGTTGCAGAACGTGGCGAAGAGGGAATTGCCAAGGTTCGTGAGATTCTAGGTGGCGGGGCAGATGCAGCTCTGGAATGTGTCGGAACAGAAGCTGCTGTTGATCAAGCTCTGGGAGTCCTTCACAACGGTGGTCGCTTAGGCTTTGTCGGTGTGCCTCACTATAATAACCGAGCGCTCGGTTCTACCTTTGCTCAAAATATTACAGTGGCAGGCGGTGCGGCCTCTGTCACAACTTACGACAAGCAAATCTTGCTCAAGGCAGTTCTTGATGGTGATATTAATCCGGGCAAGGTCTTTACTAGTGAGTACAGACTGGATGAGATCGATCAAGCTTATAAGGATATGGATGAACGCAAGACCATTAAGTCCATGATTGTCTTTGATTAGGTAAAGAAGAAAACAGCCTTGCTGCGGTCTCTTTAAGATGGCAGTAGGCTGTTTTTGCATGGCTTGGTAGTTCTTTTCATGAAAGGAAATTCATTCTTTATGCTCTTTGCACCAAGTTATCCACTTTGACCATTCGGCAGCCAGGTGGAGCTGGTGTTCTTTGATAAGGCTGTCTGGACAAAGGCTGGGGAATTCAACACAGAATCGGGCTTCTAGGCCTTTTTCTGTGTCGCGAAACTGATGGCGAATACCACCGATATTGCAACCATTCGCTAGACTGGCGGCACCGACAGTTTGGAAGGTATAAGACGCATCACGAGGCTCCTCTATCTCAGCTTCACCACCAAGTTTAAGAAAAAACTGTGTCGGCAGCGGGCTGTTTCCTGCAGTTTCAATGACTTCCAGTTTGCTGTCGTGCGGCTGCAAGGCATAATGGTCTGGACAGGCACCAAGATTGACTCGTTTATGAACATTTGTCTTTTCTAACATCAACTTTTCTAGCATTTTACTGAAAGAAGCAGCAGTCAGTCCACTTGCAAAAATCGTGATGATAGCTCTTTTTCGTGGTTTCTTGGACCATTTGGCCGCCCATTTCATCAAAAATTGACTCCATTTGAGTTTGGTTCCGATTTGCTGGATTAGCTCTTCGTATGTCAGCTTCATTTTTGCTTCCAGTAGGGCTTGGTCTAAAATCTCCGTGTTGTCAGTATTAGGTAGCTGTAGATTAAGTATCTTAGCTGCTTTATGGATTCTCTTCTTCCGCCATTGCTCAATTCTTTCTTGACTGACTTCCTTTTGATTGATCATAATCTTCATTTTTTAATCCTCTTGTTCTTGTCTTCTGCTTATATTTATTATATAGTGGAAGCTGGATGGCATACAAGCATCAATTTTAGAGAGACTGTTGCATTTTGAGGTGAATGACATGTATGAGAAAAAAAGAAGAAAGACAGAAAAGCAGATAGAGGATAGCTTGCTGCAGCTGATGAAAGAGCAGACTTTTGAGACTATCAGTATTCGCCAATTGATTGATTTGGCAGAGGTGAATCGCAGTACCATTTATCGGCATTATCTGGATAAATATGATTTGCTGGAGAAGATAGAAGATCGCTTGCTAGATGATTTGAAGTCCTATTATCAAGAGGCTCTAGAATCTGCCTGCTTGTTCAAGTTAGAAAAGGATTTTAAAGTGGAAGACTATATCCATGAGAAACAAAATCTTTTTTATTTTTTTGAGCCTTACTTGGAAGAGTTGGCCATTCTTTTGGGTCCAAATGGCAGTCCAACTAGTTCGAGGCGCTTGCAGGAAGCTCTGATGGAGATTTTCTCGCAGAGTATTTCCTTGGCTGATCCACATTTAGAGGAGGTTGAGGTGGATTTGCTCCTGAATCATCAAGCCGCGTCCTTTATGGGAACCCTGACTTACTGGCTGGCTCATCCTCGCTATAAGGCTCAGCAAATGAGTGATTTTCATGCTAGGGTGACCTCTGTCGGTCTGGCGGGCTTTGTCAGAGAGCATATGGAGGGGGATTGACAGGATAGTTTTTCCAGCTTGCTTCTTTATGGTATAATAGTCTGGAATATCTCAAAGGAGGACAGCTTTGTTTTTAGCTTTTAAAGAGATTGTCTACAGTCGCGGGCGTTATCGTTTAGTGGTTGCTGTGGTCTTTCTCATTACCTATATGGTTTTCTTTTTATCTAGTCTTTCCGTCGGTTTGGCTAGGCTCAATCGCTTGGCTTTGGACCAATGGCAGGCTGAGTCGATCGTTTTGTCGGAGTACGCCAATAAGAATCTAATAGCTTCGACTCTCAAGGAAGAGGAATATAGCCGCCTGCTTCAAGGGGACTCAATCGCTGCTTTGGGACAAACGTCAGCAGTGGCCAATTATGAAGATGGGACTGATAAACTCAATGCTCAGGTTTTTGGTCTCTCTTGGGATAGTTTTCTGGCGCCTGACATTATTGAGGGACGTCCTGCTGAGACTGCTTATGAAGTTATTGCGGATAAGCGTCTCCAGCAAAAAGGTGTGAAACTAGGCGACCAACTCCAGCTCAATGGCAGTGAGCGCCTCTATCAGGTTGTTGGTTTCACAGAGGATAATAGCTTCTTTACGCAACCTGTAATTTTTATGGCTCTAGATGATTTCAGGGAATTAAAGTACGGCTCTAGTCAGGTTAAGAATATCAGCGCACTTGTGGTCAAGGATGGTCAGAAGATTGAAGAAGCAGGACTTAGTCAGCTCTCTATGAGTGATTTTATAGAAAATATCCCTGGCTATCAGCCTCAGGTACTGACTTTTTCCTTTATGATTGGGGCCATGGTTCTGATTACATTTTTGGTATTGGGAATTTTTATGTACATCATTACCATCCAAAAGACACATCTTTATGGTATTATGCGCGCCCAAGGAATTGCCAGTGGGAAGATTATTGCTTCTATTTTTTGGCAGATTTTCATCCTGTCCACTCTGGGAATCAGCTTGGCAGTCTTGGCTCTTTTGGGAACCCAGCTAGTCTTGCCGGCTTCTATGCCTTTTTACAGTGACTGGCGAGCTTATGCTGGATTGATTGTCCTGATTGTTTTCATGTCACTGGCTGGCGGACTTTTGTCCATTCACCGGGTTCTGAAAATTGACCCTATCACAGCGATCGGAGGTGAGTAAATGTCAATCATAGAACTAAAAGGGGTTACAAAAGAATACGGCCAGGGACATACGCTGGTTCAAGCCCTGAAACCAACTGATTTCCAACTGGAAGCGGGGCAGTTTGTAGCTATTATTGGGCCGTCAGGCTCGGGTAAAACAACCCTTCTGACCTTGCTGGGGCATTTACAAACACCCTCAAAAGGGCAGATTCTCTTGCATGGGAAAGATACTTCCCAGCTCAAGGAAAAGGAACGGGCAGCCCTGCGTTTCAATGATTTCGGCTTCATTTTGCAAGCCTCCAATCTCATTCCCTTTCTGAAAATCGAAGACCAGTTCCAGCTGATTGACCGCTTATCTAAAAAGGAAAGGACGGATCTAGACAGTCTGATTGAGTTGCTGGATCTACAAGGAACACTCAAGCAGTATCCGAAAGAATTGTCCGGCGGAGAACGGCAGCGAGCTGCTATCGCTAGAGCACTTTACAATAGCCCAGATATTATCTTGGCTGATGAGCCGACAGCTAGTCTGGATACAGAGCGGGCCAAGCGCGTTGTCCATCTGCTGAAAGAAGTGACCCAGAAATTTCATAAGAGTGTGGTCATGATTACTCATGATACCCGCTTGCTGGACGAGGTTGACAAGGTCTATGAGATGCAAGACGGAGTGCTGACTCAAGTTCGATAAAGTTTTAGAAGGTTTCGGAAATCAAACAGAGAAAAAACAAGGAGAGGACTATGATTCATTATAAAACAAATCCGCAGCTAGATTTTGCGGCAGTGCTAGACCTCTATGATTCGGTTAGTTGGATCAATTACACCAATCGTCCTCAGCAGTTAGAGCAGGCATTCCATCAGTCCTTGTTTGTGATGGCGGCCTATGACGAAGACAAGTTGGTTGGTTTGATCCGAGCGGTCGGGGATGGGCTTACCATTGTCTTCATTCAGGATTTATTGGTGTATCCACACTACCAGCGTCAGGGGATTGGCCGAAGCCTTCTTCAGGAGACGCTGGAAAGATTTAAGGATGTTTACCAAATCCAGCTGGCAACGGAGCAGTCAGATAAAAATCTAGCTTTTTATCGAGAGCTCGGCTTTCGCCGACAGGAAGATTTCGACTGTACTGGTATGATTTATGCACCTAATAAAAAGTAAAATTCTAGAGGAACTTGTTCGCAAGCTCCTTTCATTATGTTTACAAGAAGAAAAGGAATAGAACTAGACCGATGCAAATATTTCTCGGTCTCTTTTGTTTTTTCTTGACAGTTAAATTGTCAGAATTTATAATAAAAGAAGAAAGGCGATAACGGTGTTATCGAATTGAAAGCATGAAAAAAGAAACAGATGAGTTAAACGAAAAAATCTTGGAAAGCGCGAGGAGTGAGTTCTTAGCTTATGGCTATCAGGATGCTTCACTGCGGAGAATTTGTCGCGCTGCTGGCTTGACGACTGGGGCTCTTTATAAGCGATATGAGAGTAAGGACAGTCTCTTTGCTGCCCTGCTTGAGCCTACTCTGATAGCCTTAGACCAGTATGGACAAGAGCAGAAGCGACGTGACTATGCTTTCCTAGAAGAGGGACACCTGTCTGACATGTGGGCCCATCGCTTGGAAGATCTCCAGTCCCTGATGAGGATTCTCTATGAGCATAAGGATATTATGCAGCTTTTGCTCTTTAAATCTCAGGGCTCTTCGCAAGCGGACTTCAGGATGCGTCTGCCTCATTTGGCAGCAGACGAGACTTATCGCTATTTGGAGCTGGCTTACAAAGAGGGGAAGATCAATCATCTGGTCAAACACGAGTTTCTGCGATCGTGCATGACAGCTTATTACACAGCTGTATTTGAGCCCTTGGCTCAAGACTGGCCCCAAGAGCAGGCGCTGGAATTTTGCCATTCCATCATGAACTTGTTTGACTGGGGAGGTTTGCTAGGTTTTTGATAGAAAGAAGGAAATTCTATGAAGAAAAAATCTGTCCTTGCTTGGATCTGGGACTTTGTTTCCCTTCATAAGATATATTTTGTGCTCAGTCTGATCTTTGCCTTTGCCTCTGTGATTTCAGGATTTCTGCCTTATTTCTTTATTGGTGGAATGATTAATCAGCTCTTGGCTGGCAATAAAAACTGGGATTTTTACCTGCAGCAGTCAGCGTGGGCAGGTCTGGCCTGGATTGGCTACTGGGGATTTCACGGTATTTCCACCATGCTGTCGCATACGGCTACTTTTAAGATTCTAGCGGAAATGCGGCGTCGCCTGACAGAAAAGCTAGCTAGGCTGCCTCTAGGTACAGTGCTTAGTCAGTCATCAGGCAGTTATAAAAACATTATCGTTGAGCGGGTAGATGCGACCGAAACGACCTTGGCTCACCTAATTCCAGAGTTTACTGCTGGGGTTTTTGGTCCGATTATTGTTCTCATTGCTATGCTGGTTATTGATTGGCGGCTGACCTTGCTGTCTCTCCTGACTATTCCCATCGTTGTGCTGGCCTATGTTCGGATGGCTATCAATAGCGAAGCAGACTATCAAAATACTCTGGTCAAGACCAAAAAACTCAATGATACAGCGGTGGAATACATCAATGGGATTGAAGTCATCAAGGTCTTTGGCAAGGAAAAATTTTCATACGATAAGTTTGTGACGGCTGCTAGAGAAGGAGCAGACTGCTTTATTGAGTGGATGCGCAAGTTCAATCTAGAGATGGGTATTGTGACTGCTTTTCTGCCATCAGGCTTGCTCTTTCTGCTGCCGGCTGGCTGTTATTTCTATCTGCAAGGAAGCTTGACTGCCAGCAATTTCATTCTAATGATTATTCTTTCGCTCAGTTTGCTGACTCCTCTGATTTTAGTGGCTAGCTATATGGACGATTTACGGAAAATCGGGACTATTTTTGGCCAAGTCATTGATATTTTGGAAAAGCCTGATTTGAAAAGGCCTCAGGAGCTGAGAGAACTTCCAAAAGGAAGGGATCTGGTCATGACGGATGTCAGCTTTGGCTATACAGATGAAGAGGAAGTACTGCACGACATTTCGCTAGATATTAAGGCTGGCAGCATCAATGCTTTAGTTGGGCCATCAGGCTCAGGTAAGTCTACAATTGCCAAGCTTCTAGCTTCTTTCTGGGATGTCGGTTCTGGTCAGATTACCTATGGTGGCTTGGACATTCGTCAGCTTCCGCTAGACTATTATAGTCGGCAGATTGCTTACGTGACCCAGGACAACTATCTCTTTGATGAGACTATTATGGAAAATATTCGGATGGGAAATCCAGCGGTTTCTGACGAAGAGGTCATCGAAATTGCCCGTCGCTGTGGCTGTTATGACTTTATCATGAACTTAGAAAACGGCTTTGAGACGCAGGTCGGATCTGGCGGCGGGCATCTATCTGGTGGTGAGCGCCAGCGGATTGCCATCGCCCGTGCCATGCTTAAGGATGCGCCGATTCTTATCTTGGATGAAGCGACTGCTTATACAGATCCGGAAAATGAAGCACGGATCCAGTCCAGTCTAGCTCGTCTGATTGAGGGACGGACCTTGATAGTCATTGCCCACAGGCTGTCTACGATTATGAGTGCAGACCAGATAGTCTTGGTCAATGACGGTCGGATTGAAGCTAGAGGCCGGCATGAAGAATTGCTGGCAGCCAGTCCGCTTTATGCTTCTATGTGGCAGGCCCATATTGCAACCAGGGATAGTGGTGAGACGGAAGGAGGGCTGACGCATGCTTAATATACTGAAGAAATTCTTTGATTTCTGTACGCCAGAGGACCGTAGGAAATTTTATCAATCCATTTATCTGGGCGTCATCAAGTCCTTTATCATCGCTCTGCGTATCCCAGCAATCGGCCTAGTCGTTATGGGACTGATTGAGAAGAATCTCTCTATGCAGACTTTCTGGCTGGCTCTGGGCATCATGCTGGTATCCACTGTTCTAAACGTCTGGATTACCCTGAAAATAACCATGCTTCAGACGGAAGCGGGCTATCATACCTGTGCTCAGAAGCGGATTGAAATTGCCGAACACATGCGCTATCTGCCCATGGGTTACTTTAATCAAAATAGCTTGGGCAAGATTACCAGTGTTACGACCAATACGCTGGAAGGGTTGTCTGATGTAGCTACCAGAGTGGTTATGATGACTGTGCAGGGCTTTCTGACGACTGGTCTCATCACCGTTTTAGTCTTTCTCTATGACTGGCGGGTTGGTCTGGTTCTCTTGGTGGGTCTCGTCCTCTTTCTCCTGCCCAATACCCTCATGCGTTGGCAAGTTGGCAAGGTTTCTGATGACAAGTATCAGGCGGATATGAACCTGGTAGCCGTTGTTTTGGAGTACAGCCAAGGAATTGCTGAAGTAAAGAACTACAATCTGGTCAACCGTTCTGCCAAGAATCTGTCCAAGGCTATTGAAGGCAAGAGTCAGCTAGATACCAAAATGACACTTGTGACCTCACCTTACATTGCCCTCCAGGGTATGGTGACCAAGCTGACCGGTCTCTTTATGGGTCTTTTCTCTATCTATTTTTATCTCAATGGCAGTATGGAGCTGCTGGTAACCATTATGATGATTGTCAGTGGTTTTATGATTTATGAAAATCTAGACGGCGTTGGCTCTTTCTCTTCTCTCCTGCGCATTGTTGATCTGTCGGTTGATATGGTCAATCAAGTCTTGGCTATCCAGTCGATGGACATCAGTGGTCAGGATATTGAGCCTAAGAGTAGCCGGATTGAGCTGAGAGATGTTAGCTTCTCTTATGGAAATAAGAAAATTATTGACCGGGTTTCCCTCACCATTCCTGAAAAAACAACAACTGCTCTGGTCGGACCTTCTGGCTCTGGCAAAACAACGCTCTGCAATCTCATTGCCCGCTTCTGGGATGTGGACCAGGGAAGTATCAGTTTGGACGGTCATGATGTCAAGGAGTACAGCTATGACAGCCTGATTCGCAATTTCAGCTTTGTCTTCCAAAGTGTCTATCTCTTTGAGGATACCATTGCCAATAACATTCGTTTTGGCAAGCCGGAGGCCAGTCAGGAAGAAGTAATAGAGGCAGCCAAGAAAGCGTCCTGTCATGACTTTATCCTCTCACTGCCTGATGGCTATGACACCAAGATTGGTGAAGGAGGTGCCAGTCTTTCTGGAGGTGAGCGCCAGCGCATTTCTATCGCTCGGGCTATTATCAAGGATGCGCCTATTATCATTCTGGATGAAGCAACAGCCAATGTTGACCCAGAAAACGAAGAAGCCCTCATGCAGGCTATTCAGGCACTGACTCGCGATAAGACCATTATCATGATTGCCCACCGACTCAAGACGGTTGAGCATGCAGATCAGATTTTGGTGCTGGATCAAGGCCGCATTGTCGAACAAGGCAAACACCAAGACTTACTGGCCAAACAAGGTATCTACAGCAAATTTATCCAAGAAAGAAAAACAGCCGCCAGCTGGCGGATTGAGATGGAGGAGTGATAACTTGAAACAGCAGGCTATTTGGCTTGCTGTTTTTTATCTGATCAAAGAATGGTATAATAATCATAAAGATTAACGAGCAGAAGTAGGAGAAAGATGGAAAGAGCAGAGAAGCGACCTCCTGGCCGGGCCTTTAGTTTGCATGATTTGAGCACTCGGAAGATTTGGCTGGAAAGCAATCATTTGCATGTTCAGTTTGATTATATGATTGATTATAGTCAGGAGGGCGAAAAGTATTATGAAGCTGGCATTTGCTTTGAAAATGTTGAGCTTGATTATTGTCAAATCTACATTTTGGACAGTCAAGAAAATCCGGCATTCACTGGTGTTTACTATCCATTAGAACATTTTCTAAAAGAATATCCGCAATTTATTATTACAATTATTCACGAATATTACAGTGATAAAAAGTGTCTTTGGCAGGGAGAATTATCAATGGGAAATAAGATTTTTCCTTGTCAGCTCCAAATAATGTATGAAGGCTGCATGAACTGTCGTGTTGGAAAAGAAAAAGAATAAAGAGTTTAACTACAGAGAAAGAGGTACGCCATGAACGAAATCAAATGCCCCAACTGCGGGGAGGTTTTTACTGTTAATGAGAGCCAGTACAGTGAGCTTTTGTCGCAGGTTCGGACAGCAGAGTTTGACAAGGAGATTCATGCTCGAATTGAGCAGGAACTAGCTTTGGCGGAGCAAAAATCCCAGAATGCCCAACAAGCTCTGCTATCGCAGAAAGAGCAGGAAATTAGCAATCTTCAAAGTCAGATTGCTCAGTTTGAGACCCAGCAGGAGTTGGCTAAGAAAGAGGCAGAGCAGGCAGCCAGTCTTCAATTGCAGGAGAAGGATAAGGAAGTCCAGCAATTGGAAAGTCAGCTGACAACTCTGCGCTTGGAGCATGAAAATCAACTGCAAAAGACCTTGTCTGCGCTGGAAAAAGAGCGAGACGAGGTTAAGAACCAGCTAGTCTTGCAAGAAAAGGAAGCAGCGCTGGCTCAGACCTCGCTCAAAGAGCGCTATGAGGTAGAGCTGCGGCAGAAAGATGAGACTATAGAGTTCTACAAGGATTTCAAGGCCAAGCAGTCTACTAAGATGATTGGCGAGAGTTTGGAACAGCACTGTGAGTACGAGTTTAACAAGAACCGTATGGGCATGTTCCCGCGAGCGGAGTTTGGCAAGGACAATGATGCCAGAACAGGCAGCAAGGGCGACTACATTTACCGTGAGGTGGATGAAAATGGTGTAGAAATCCTCTCCATCATGTTTGAGATGAAAAATGAAGGCGATGAGACAGCGACCAAGAAGAAAAACGAGCATTTCTTCAAAGAGCTGGATAAGGACCGGCGGGAGAAGGGTTGCGAGTATGCCATTCTGGTGACACTTCTTGAGGCTGACAGCGAGCTCTACAATTCGGGTATTGTCGATGTGTCCTATGCCTATGAGAAGATGTATGTTATCCGCCCTCAGTTCTTCTTGCCCATGATTACCCTCCTGCGTAATGCTGCGCTCAACTCGCTCCAGTACAAGCAGGAACTGGCCTTGGTGAGGGAGCAGAATATTGATATTACGCATTTTGAGGAAGATTTGGATGCCTTTAAAGTTGCTTTTGCCAAGAACTATCAGTCTGCTTCGACCAACTTTGGCAAGGCCATCGAGGAGATTGACAAGGCCATCCGCCGGATGGAAGAAATCAAGAAGTTCCTGACAACCTCTGAAAACCAGCTGCGCTTGGCAAACAACAAACTGGACGATGTCTCTGTCAAAAAATTGACGCGCAAAAATCCTACCATGAAAGCTAAGTTTGAAGCTTTGAAGGGTGACTAGGAGGATCCTATGCAGATACGAAAAGCAACCATGAAAGATGCTGAAGCCTTACTGTCTTTATACGAAGACTTGGGCTATCCAACGACCGCTTCTAAGCTGGCTCGACGTTTAGAAACGATTCTTTCTCAGCCGCATTATGGCTGTCTTTTAGCTGAAAGAAACGGAGAAATTTTAGGTTTCTTAGGTTATGCAAAGCTCTTCTTTTTTGAAGCAGATGGATCTTACTATCGTATTTTAGCTTTGTCAGTTGCAAAAGAAGCAAGACGACAAGGAATTGCTAGTAGGCTAATCGATGAATTGAAAAAACAAGCGGTAAAAGAAGGAGTTAAGGCACTGACTCTAAATAGTGGATTAACTTCTGAACGAAATGCTGCACATCAGTTTTATCAGGCGGTTGGATTTGAAAAAGTGACTGCCGGCTTTGCTCTGCATTTAAAAAGTCAACATGAATAAACATGATAAAATAGTAAGGGAAACGAAGTAATGTCTTCAACAAAAGGGAAAACCTTATATTTTAACGAAAAAAGCATGGATTATGCGACCTTTGGAAAAGGGAAGAAGCCGCTGCTCATCATTCCAGGTCTAGGAGATGGTTTGGCGACTGTTAAGAGAATGGCGCAAATGCTTGCCCTAGCTTATAGGGACTTCGCAACAGCTTACCAGGTCTATGTTTTTAGCAGAATCAATGAGTTGCCAGAAAATTATTCAACACGAGATATGGCGACTGATATAGCTGAAGCAATGGATGTTTTAGGTTTGAAAACGGTAGCTATCCTAGGAATTTCTCAAGGTGGTATGATTGCCCAATGGTTGGCAGCAGATTTCTCAGAAAGAGTTGAAAAATTGATTTTGACAGTTACTACTGCGAAACTGAATAATCTTGGTAGGGAGCGGATTACTCGCTGGCTTGAGTTGAGTCAGACTGGATCCTATAAGGAACTAATGTTGGATATTGCAAGTCACTCTTATACACCTAAATCCTTTGGAAAGTTTAAATACCTTTATCGAATAATGGGAATCTTTGGTCGTATTAAAGATAAACAGCGGATTGCTATTCAGACCATATCTTGCTTAAGACATGATAGTTTAGCAGTTCTGGAAAAGATCAACTGTCCTACGCTAGTCATCGGAGCAGAAGAAGATGACGTTCTAGGTGTAGAAGCTTCGCTCGAATTGCATCACCATATCAAAGATAGCCAGTTCACTATTTTGCCAGACTGTGGCCACGCACTCTATGAACAGCATAAGGATTTCCAAAAGAGAGTTTTACTATTTTTAGAAAGTTAACCAATGAACGGAATTATCAACCTAAGAAAAGAAGCGGGCATGACCTCGCATGATGCGGTATTTAAGCTGCGAAAGATTTTAAAAACCAAGAAAATCGGTCATGGGGGAACCTTGGATCCAGATGTAGTAGGGGTGCTTCCGATTGCTGTGGGCAAGGCGACGCGCTTGGTCGAGTTTATGCAGGAGGAAGGCAAGGTCTACGAGGGGGAGATTACTCTAGGCTGCTCAACGACGACAGAGGATGCTAGCGGAGACATCTTAGAGCGGACGCCAGTGACAGAGCTTTTAGAAGAAGCCCTTATCGATGAAGCGATGGAGTCCATGACTGGTGAGATTCGCCAGATTCCGCCCATGTACTCTGCAGTCAAGGTCAATGGCCGCAAGCTTTATGAGTATGCTAGAGCGGGTCAAGAAGTGGAGCGGCCAGAGCGGCAGGTGACCATCTATAGTTTCGAGCGCACCAGTCCGATTTCCTATGAAGATGAGCAAGCCCGCTTTCGTTTTCGAGTCAAGTGCAGCAAGGGGACCTATGTCCGAACCCTGTCTGTTGATTTGGGAGCTAAGCTTGGCTTTGCCAGTCACATGTCCCAGCTGACACGGACTTCCTCGGCAGGTATGAGCTTAGATGATGCCTTGACTCTGGATGAAATAGCAGAGCGAGTAGCAGTAGATGATTTCTCCTTCCTCCAACCACTCGAATTAGGAATCGGAGATTTAGTGAAGGTTGAGCTTTCTGACGAGCAAGTTGAGGATGTGAGAAATGGCCGTTTTATCAGCTTGGTGTCAGAAGAAGCGGAGCTAGCTGGCTTTTATAAGGAGAAGTTAGTAGCCATTTTGGAAAAGCGGGAAACCGCCTACAAGCCCCGCAAAGTCTTCCTTTAATATCCGCAGTAGAATTGTCAAAAGATTGTTACTCTTTTGTAATATGAAATGTGCGCTTGCATGTTATAATAATTTCATTAAACCTCACAAAAGGACAGCAACTGCACAACTGCTGTCCTTTTGTTTTGCTTTTTTCAGATTTTGACCAACGCCCTGACTAAGGCAGTAAAATCTTTTTGAATATTTTGCAGTTTCGCGCGGAACGGATATTGTAAAAATAGCAAATGCGTAGTAAAATAGAGGAATGATGATAACCAAGAGAATTATAGATGAAAAAGGGATTGATCAGACAGAAGATACAGTCCTTGTTCTAGGCTATTTCGATGGACTGCATAAGGGGCATCAGGCACTCTTTGAGAAAGCGAGAGAGATTGCAACGGAGCAAGGTCTCAAGATTGCAGTGATGACCTTCCCAGAGTCTCCTAAGCTGGCCTTTGTCCGCTACCAGCCTGATCTCATGCTGCATCTGGCTAGTCCTGAGGACCGGATGGCGCAGCTGGAAAGTTTAGGTGTTGACTATCTTTACCTGATTGATTTTACTAGCCATTTTGCGGGCAATACAGCTCGGGACTTTTTTGAGAAGTATGTATCTCGTCTGCGTGCCAAAGCTGTGGTAGCTGGCTTTGACTATCATTTTGGCTCAGACCGCAAAGAGTCACATGAGCTGAGAGATTATTTTAACGGTAAGATTGTTATCGTTCCTTCGGTTAATCTGGATAATCGGAAGATTTCTTCCACACGGATTCGGGAGACGATTGCTGTCGGTGATATGCTGAAAACCCAGGAATTGTTGGGCTATCCTCTGTCCACTCGCGGGATCGTGGTTCATGGCAATGCCAGAGGACGGACGATTGGCTATCCAACAGCCAATCTAGCTCCCTTGGATCGAGTCCGTCTCCCAGGAGATGGCGTCTATGTCGCGGATGTTGAGCACAATGGTCAGCGCTATCGCGGTATGGCTAGTGTTGGGAAAAATGTAACTTTTGACGGTGATGAACTCCGTTTTGAGGTTAATATCTTTGATTTTTCTCAGGATATTTATGGAGATACCATTCGGATTTTCTGGCTGGATAAGATTCGCGAGATGGTTAAGTTTGAAGGTATTGACAGTTTGGTTGCTCAGCTGCAGAGCGATGAACGGATCGCTAGAAGTTGGACTGGTTATCGAAATAGTTGAAAAATTTATATTTTCATGACATTCGGCAGTAATTTTCAAAAAAATATAGTCAAGCCAAATAAAATTTAGTATAATAGAGGTAGTTATTATACAGAATTAGAAGAGAGACGCATGATTACATTATTTTTATCGCCGAGTTGTACTTCTTGCCGTAAGGCGCGTGCTTGGCTGCTAAATCATGAAGTGCCCTTTCAGGAACATAATATCATGACGAGCCCTCTGTCAGCTCCCGAATTGCAACACATTCTTTCTCTGACAGAGAACGGTACAGACGACATTATTTCAACTCGCTCAAAAATTTTTCAGAAATTAGATTTGGATGTGGAGGATTTGTCCATTTCAACCTTGATTCAGTTGATTGAGGAAAATCCCAGTCTTTTGCGACGCCCAATTATTTTAGACGGCAAACGGATGCAAATCGGCTTTAACGAGGATGAAATTCGTGCTTTCCTGCCTCGTAGTTATCGTAAGGAAGAGTTAAGATCCGCAACCATGCGGGCAGATATTCAGTAAAGATGAACAAAAATTATAGTTACCCACTAGATTTATCGTGGAGCACTGAAGAGCTTGCTTCGGTGCTCTCTTTTTTTAATGATGTAGAAGCAGCTTATGAGCAGAAAGTCCAAGCGGAAAAGCTCTTGAAGTCCTATGCGGCTTTCAAGCAAGTTGTTCCTAGCAAGGGCCAAGAGAAGCGAATCGGCCGTGAGTTTGAAAACGTCAGCGGTTATTCGCTTTATCATGCTGTTCAAGAGGCAAAAAGTAAAGGTAAAGGAAGCATTTCTCTTGGAAAATAAATTTCATTTTGCTAAAGAAATCATCTACCAAGCTGGTGCTTTTTTGAGAGAACATCTCTATGATGATTTGGATGTGAGACAAAAGACCAGTGCCACTGACTTGGTCACCCAGATGGACCGAAGGGTTCAGGATGATTTGGTGGCTAAGATTCTAGCCCGCTATCCGCAGGATGCTATTTTAGCGGAGGAAAATGGACTCCGACATAATATTGCTGATGGCAATGTTTGGGTGATAGATCCAATCGACGGGACCACCAACTTTATCACTCAGAAAGCTGATTTTGCTGTTATGATTGCCTATTTTGAAAAGGGCATTGGTCGTTTTGGCTTGATCTATGATGTGACTAGAGACCAGCTCTATCATGGTGGCGGTGACTTTGACGTCTACTGTAACGACTGGAAACTTCCTGCTTTTGAGGACCGGCCTTTTCAAGATTTTCTCATGGCTTCTAATGCCGGTATGCTGCAAGCCAATGATTGGGGCTTGGCAGACTTGGCTCGGGAGTGTTTAGGCGTTCGGGTTTATGGCAGTGCTGGGATTAGTTTTAGCAAGGTACTATCTGGTGGCCTCTTGGCTTATTTTTCCTACAACTGGCCTTGGGATTATGCGGCGGCTTCGATTATGGCGGAGAAGCTAGGCTTTATCGTCCAGACCTTGGATGGCAGTCAGCTAAATTTCCAGACTCGGCAGCCTGTCATGATGGCGCCTAAGTGCAAACTATCGGCTCTGACGCCTTATTTAGAAAAGGGGAAGCAGTAGATGGACTTTCCTAAAGGTTTTAAAGAAAAATATGAGCAGATTTTAGGCGTGGAAGCGGCGGACTTTTTTGCGACTTTTGACGAGGAGCCGATTTCGGCCTTTCGCAGCAATCCTCTGAAAGAAGGCCAGCAGAATTTCTCAGATGCCATTCCTCAGACAGACTGGGGCTTTTATGGCAAGGTGCCTGGCAAGTCTGCTGAGCATGTGACTGGTCTGGTATATTCGCAGGAGCCAGCAGCTCAGATGGTGGCTCAGATAGCAGCACCATCTAAGGGGATGAAGGTCCTAGATTTGGCAGCAGCACCAGGTGGCAAGTCTACCCATCTCTTGTCTTTTTTGGACAATACAGGCCTACTGGTCTCCAACGAAATCAATAGCAAACGCTCAAAAATCTTAGTGGAGAACATTGAGCGCTTTGGTGCTAGAAATGTGCTTGTTACCAATGAATCAGCTGAGCGGTTGGCTCAGGTCTTTGAAGGTTATTTCGATTTGATTGTGCTGGATGCTCCTTGCTCGGGCGAGGGCATGTTTCGTAAGCAGCCGGATGCTACCCAGTATTGGACGCCGGATTATCCAGCTCAATGCGCCCAGCTCCAGCGAGAGATTTTAACAGCCGCTATGAGCATGCTTGCCAAGGACGGTCGTCTGGTTTATTCGACCTGTACTTGGGCTCCTGAAGAAAATGAAGACGTCGTTGCTTGGTTACTGGAAGAATTTCCACTTGAACTGATTGATATTCCTAAGATAAACGGGATGACTGAAGGAATTGGCTTTCCGGAGACAGCTCGGATGTATCCGCATCGCTTCAAAGGTGAAGGTCAGTTTGCAGCTCACTTTCGCTTTACTGGTGAGAATAGCTGCAAGAAGATTAAATCAAGTAAGAATCGTTTGACGAGCGAGCAAAGAAAGCTATGGCAGGACTTTGAGAGCAAGCATCTAAAAACAGTCTTGACTGGTGACCTGCAGACCTTTGGGGACAATCTTTATTTGTTGCCAGCTGGCCTGCCAGACCTGTCCAAGCTCAAAATTGCTCGTAACGGTTTGCATCTAGGAACGTTTAAGAAGAATCGCTTTGAGCCTAGCTTTGCCCTAGGTTTGGCTATGAAGCCCAGTGAGGTTCTGAATCAAGTTGAAATCAATAATCAGGACTTCAAGAAATATGCAGCAGGAGAGACGATTGAACTGGCAGAAGCGCAGCCAAACGGCTGGTACCAACTAGTCCTTGGCGGGAACGGCCTGGGCTTTGCAAAAGTCACTGGAAAAACCCTGAAAAATTATTTTCCAAAAGGCCTGAGATTTAGATAAAATATTAGGAAAAGCTGGTATTATATGATATAGTTGAAGATGTGAATGTATTGAAAAAAGCTTCTTTCTGCTAAGTAAGAAATACTAAAGATACTTCCCATCCTCTTGATTTTATTAAAGGAGAAATCTTTTGAACAAATTGAAAAAATTTGCTTTAGCGCTGACAGCTCTGGGCTTAGGACTCACCTTATCAGCTTGTTCATCATGGATTGACCGTGGTGAATCTATGACAGCAGTAGGGTCAACTGCTTTGCAGCCTTTAGTTGAAGCGGCAGCTGATGACTTTGGCTCTAACAACATCGGTAAAACAGTCAATGTACAAGGGGGGGGATCTGGTACAGGTCTATCTCAAGTGCAGTCAGGAGCTGTTGAAATCGGGAACTCTGATGTTTTCGCTGAAGAGAAGGAAGGGATCAAAGCGTCTGATTTGGTAGATCATAAGGTCGCCGTGGCTGGGATTGCTGTGATTGTCAATAAAGAAGTTGACGTGGATAACCTGACGTCCGAGCAGCTGCAGAAAATTTTCACTGGTGAAATCACCAACTGGAAAGAGCTGGGCGGTAAGGACTTGGAGATTTCAATTATCAATCGTGCGGCTAGCTCTGGTTCCCGAGCAACCTTTGACAGTGTCATTATGGATGGGAAATCAGCTGTGCAGAGTCAGGAGCAGGATTCCAACGGTATGGTCAAAAATATCGTTTCGCAAACTCCTGGTGCGATTTCTTACCTGGCCTTTGCCTATGTTGACGAGTCTGTTAAAACCTTGAAACTCAATAACTACGAACCAACAGCAGAAAATGTTGCTACCAATAACTGGTCGCTCTGGTCTTATGAGCATATGTATACACTGGGCAAGCCGACTGGTCTGGCTGCTGAGTTTTTGGACTATATGCTGTCAGATGATGTTCAAAAAGGCGTTGTTACCAGCATGGGCTATATCTCAATCAACGATATGAAAGTCAGCAAGGACGCTGATGGGAATGTCACAGCAATAGAAGGAGATTCAAAATGAAAAATGAGGAATTAACCAAAAAGTTGTTATCGCCTTCTAAAAATTCTCGCTTGGAGAAGTTTGGTCGCTATCTGACTTTTGCCTGTCTGTCACTGATTGTGGTGATTGTGGCTATGATTCTAATCTTCGTTGCTCAGAAAGGTCTATCTACTTTCTTTGTCAACGGCGTTAATGTTTTTGATTTTCTTTTTGGTGGTGTCTGGAATCCTTCTGGTAAGGAATTCGGTGCCTTGCCAATGATTTTAGGCTCCTTTATCGTTACCATTCTGTCTGCTCTGATAGCAACTCCCTTTGCGATTGGTGCAGCAGTCTTTATGACAGAGGTTTCTCCAAAAGGAGCAAAGATACTGCAACCTGCGATTGAGCTTTTAGTTGGTATTCCGTCTGTTGTTTATGGATTTATCGGTCTGCAAATCGTGGTTCCTTTTGTCCGTACAGTCTCTGGCGGTACTGGTTTTGGGATTTTGTCTGGTATTTTTGTGCTCTTTGTCATGATTTTGCCGACAGTAACCTTTATGACGACAGACAGTCTGCGTGCTGTGCCGCGCCACTACCGTGAAGCAAGTCTGGCTATGGGAGCTACGCGCTGGCAGACCATTTGGCGGGTAACACTCAAGGCTGCTCGCTCAGGTATCTTTACAGCTGTGGTCTTTGGAATGGCGCGTGCCTTTGGTGAAGCTCTAGCTATCCAGATGGTCGTGGGTAACTCTGCGGTGATTCCAACTTCTCTGACAACACCAGCAGCTACACTGACCTCTGTCCTGACTATGGGAATCGGAAATACCGTTATGGGAACAGTGGATAATAACGTTCTCTGGTCTCTGGCTCTGGTGCTCTTGATGATGAGCTTAGCCTTTAACAGTGTGATTAAACTAATTACAAAAGAAAGAGGTAAGAAAAACTATGCACGCTAAGAAATTAGATAAATTGGCGACTGGTGTTCTCTATACAATAGCGAGTATCATTGTTGCCATCCTTGCCTCTCTTATCCTCTATATATTAGTTAGAGGCTTGCCGCATGTTTCCTGGTCTTTCTTGACAGGGAAATCCTCTTCTTACCAAGCTGGCGGTGGTATTGGGATTCAGCTATATAATTCCTTCTTCCTGCTGGTGATTACTCTGATTATCTCTGTGCCTCTTTCTATGGGGGCTGGGGTTTATCTGTCAGAGTATGCTAAGAAAGGCCCAGTGACCAACTTTGTCCGTACCTGTATTGAAATTCTATCTTCACTGCCTTCGGTAGTAGTCGGGCTTTTTGGTTATTTGATTTTTGTTGTACAGTTTGAGTATGGCTTCTCAATCATTTCTGGTGCCTTGGCCTTGACCGTCTTTAATCTGCCTCAGATGACGCGGAACGTCGAAGATAGCCTGCGCCATGTCCATCATACACAACGTGAAGCTGGTTTGGCCTTGGGAATTTCCCGCTGGGAAACGGTCCTGCATGTGGTCATCCCAGAAGCTTTGCCTAGTATTGTGACAGGTATTGTACTAGCTTCTGGTCGTATCTTTGGTGAGGCAGCAGCCTTGATTTATACAGCAGGTCAGTCAGCGCCGGCTCTTGACTGGTCCAACTGGAATATTTTCAGTGTCACCAGTCCTATCTCAATCTTCCGTCAGGCTGAAACCTTGGCCGTCCATATCTGGAAGGTCAACAGTGAGGGAACAATTCCTGATGGAACAGCTGTTTCTGCTGGTTCAGCAGCAGTTCTCCTGATTTTTATTTTGATTTTCAATCTGGGAGCCCGCAAACTGGGCAGCTATCTGCATAAGAAATTAACCTCTGCTTAAAGGAGAAGAAATGACAGAATATAATTGGAATGAAAAACATATCATTACTTTTCCTGAAGAAAAGGTAGCCCTGTCGACCAAGGATTTGCATGTTTACTACGGTAAAAAGGAATCCATCAAGGGCATTGATATGCAGTTTGAAAAAAACAAAATCACTGCTTTGATTGGCCCGTCTGGATCAGGGAAATCAACCTATCTTCGCAGCCTTAACCGCATGAACGATACCATTGATATTGCCAATGTGACTGGAGAGATTCTCTATGAGGGGATTGATGTCAATCGCCCTGAAATCAATGTTTATGAAATGCGCAAGCATATCGGCATGGTTTTCCAACGGCCAAATCCTTTTGCCAAGTCCATCTATCGAAATATCACCTTTGCTCATGAACGGGCTGGTGTCAGAGATAGAAAGGTTTTGGATGAGATTGTGGAGACCTCGCTTAAGCAAGCAGCTCTTTGGGATCAGGTCAAAGATGACTTGCACAAGTCAGCCCTGACCCTCTCTGGGGGTCAGCAGCAGCGGCTCTGTATTGCCCGTGCTATCTCAGTCAAACCAAACATTCTGCTCATGGATGAGCCAGCGTCAGCCTTGGATCCGATTGCGACCATGCAGCTGGAAGAAACCATGTTTGAACTTAAGAATAACTATACCATTATCATTGTGACCCACAATATGCAGCAGGCTGCCCGTGCTAGTGACTACACTGGATTCTTCTATCTGGGCGACTTGATTGAGTACGATAAGACGGCCAATATTTTCCAAAATGCCAAGCTTCAGTCCACTAATGACTATGTTTCAGGTCATTTTGGTTAAGCAGCTGTCCGTATTCATCACGATTCAACAAGCTTAGTCTTTGGTTGAATGTAAAATAAAATGAAGGAAAAACGTATGACAGAACCTATTTTGCAAGTCAAGGACTTGTCGGTTTATTATAATAAAAAGAAAGCCCTTAATAGCGTTTCACTTGATTTCATGCCAAATGAGATTACGGCTTTGATTGGACCGTCAGGCTCAGGTAAGTCAACCTTGCTTAAGGCCATCAACCGAATGGGCGACCTGAATCCGGAAGTAACAACTACAGGAACGGTCATTTATAACAGTCACAATATCTATGGTCCGAGGACAGATACGGTAGAGCTTCGCAAGGAAATCGGCATGGTTTTCCAGCAGCCCAATCCTTTCCCTATGACCATCTATGAAAATGTGGTCTATGGACTTCGGATTAATGGTGTCAAGGACAAGGCAGTTTTGGACGAAGCAGTAGAGCGCTCCCTTATTGGTGCTTCTATCTGGGACGAGGTCAAGGACCGTCTGCATGATTCCGCTATCGGTCTTTCCGGTGGTCAGCAGCAACGGGTTTGTGTGGCTCGCGTGCTAGCTACTAGTCCTAAGATCATTCTCTTGGACGAGCCAACATCAGCCTTGGATCCAATCTCAGCTGGGAAAATCGAGGAAACCCTCTACAGTCTAAAAGACAAATATACCATGCTTTTGGTCACTCGCTCCATGCAGCAGGCGTCTCGGATTTCTGAAAAAACAGGCTTCTTCCTTGGTGGAGACTTGATTGAATTTAATGAAACCAAGAAGATGTTCCTCAATCCAGCCCATAAAGAGACAGAAGATTACATTACTGGTAAATTCGGATAAGAGAAAGGAATTTTATGCTTAGAGTACAATTTGAAGAAGATTTAGAAAAACTTCATAATCAATTCTACGCGATGGGAAACGAAGTCCTATCGCAGATTAACCGGACGGTTCGTGCCTTTGTTACGCATGACCGTGAACTGGCTCGTCAGGTCATTGAAGACGACGCTGAAGTCAATGAATACGAGGTGAAACTGGAGAAAAAATCTCTGGAAATCATCGCCCTGCAGCAACCTGTGTCTCAGGATTTGCGAACCGTTATCACCGTGCTGAAAGCCAGCAGTGATTTGGAACGCATGGGTGACCACGCTGTATCTATCGCCAAAGCTACTGTTCGGATGAAGGGAGAAGTTCGCATTGAGTCCGTAGAAGATGCCATCAGCAAGATGGGGCGCGATGTTAAGAATTTCGTCGAAGAAACACTGAATGTCTACCTCAATGGAAATGTAGACCAAGCCTATGCAGTAGCAGCTCTAGATGAGAAAATCAATCAATACTTTGATGATATTCGCGATCTTGCTACTGAGGAAATCAAACAAAATCCAGAGCTGATTGTGACTGGCCGTGACTACTTCCAAGTTATCTCTTATCTGGAACGAATCGGCGACTATGCCAAGAATATCTGTGAATGGGTTGTTTACTTTGAAACAGGTAAAATTATTGAGTTGTAATCATCAAAAGATACGATTTGTTTCGTGTCTTTTTTGTATATTCATGACTATACTGAAGTATCCTGTTTTTCATTGGAACTTGAGTCCGACTATGTTACACTATAAGAATATAAAAAATGTAATGTATTTTCATAATGAAGAATTTAGGAGAAAATGATGAAGAAAAAAATTTTTACGACACTTGCTCTTATTCTTGTTTTGGTATCAGGCGGCATCTATATATACAACAAAGTAACCAAACCTAACTTAAGTCCCAAAACAGCTAAACTCTATCAGCATGGCTTTCGACTTCTGGAAGAGCAACTAGGAACTTATATAAAAGAGCATTACTCAGGTGTTGAAAAGATTGAGTTTTCCCCAATCTACGTTACTGAGGAAGGGTCAACTTTCTCAAATGTCTATATCCGTCCAACTATTTATGATAAATATGGGAATAAAGCAACATTAGGAACAACAATAGAGAACTACACACCTAATAGCTATGGTTTAGTTACTCATATATTTCTTGATTTTGATGGTTCAGGAAATAATGTTATAGAATTAATGGACTCAGAAGGTAATGACATTGATGTTTCAAATGCAAAACATTTGCCAGACGAAGCAAAGCTCACGAAGGCTAGAAGTACAGATGAAAATATTTCTTTATTGGTTGAAGACAGTCAGTTAAAGGATGTTGTTAAGGATGAAAAAGGTAGCCCAGAAGCTGAAATCATTTACAATGTTAAACTAAGTAAAGAGGAAGGATGATGTGGCGTGAACTAAGCGACAAAGACAACTATTTTCTTAGGTAGTTGAGGATAGAAGTTTGCCAAAAATAATGAAAAATATTTTATATGACAATACTAAGGTATTATGCTATTCTATTAGAAAAGAACTATGAAAACGCGTTATAATGGAGGTATATTAGTGAAAAAGAAGTTTATTTTTGTTTTAACAATTCTATTCATTGTAATGTCAGGCGGAATCTATATATACAACAAACTAACAAACCCTAACCTAAGCCCCAAAACAACCAAGCTCTATCAGAGAGGCTTTCGACTCTTAGAAGAACAATATGGAATCTATTTCAAAGAACACTATAAAGGTATTGAGAAGATTGAATTTTCTCCGATTTATATTACAGGAGATAATGGTGGTTCTATGCTAAATGCCTATGTACGTCCGACAATTTATGATAAATATGGAAATAAAGCAACATTAGGAACAAAAATAAAGAAATACATACCTAATAGCTATGGTTTAGTTACTCATATATTTCTTGATTTTGATGGGTCAGGAAATGATGTTATAGAATTGATGGACTCAGAAGGTAATGAGATTGATGTTTCAAATGCAAAACATTTGCCAGACGAAGCAAAGCTCACGAAGGCTAGAAGTACAGATGAAAATATTTCTTTATTGGTTGAAGACAGTCAGTTAAAGGATGTTGTTAAGGATGAAAAAGGAAGCCCAGAAGCTGAAATCATTTACAATATTAAGCTAAGCAAAGAGGAAGGATGATATCACATTAACTCATTAAGGAATGAAACTTTTATCGATGTAACAGAGTATTTTTAGCGGAAGTGATAAAAAATTTTATATGACAATGGCGAGACACTATGATATACTATTAGAAAAACATGTGAGCATTTTTACGAATCGGTGTAAGGAGGTATATTAGTGAAAAAAAAGATTATTATTGCTTTAACAATTCTGTTCATTATAATTTCAGGAGGCATCTATATGTATAACAAATTGACAAAACCTAACCTTAGCCCCAAAACAGCCAAACTCTATCAGCATGGCTTTCGACTTCTGGAAGAGCAACTAGGAACTTATATAAAAGAGCATTACTCAGGGGTTGAAAAGATTGAGTTTTCCCCAATCTACATTACTGAGGAAGGGTCAACTTTCTCAAATGCCTATGTACGTCCGACGATTTATGATAAATATGGGAATAAAGCAACATTAGGAACAACAATAAAGAACTACACACCTAGTAGCTATGGTTTGGTTACTCATATATTTCTTGATTTTGATGGTTCAGGAAATAATGTTATAGAATTAATGGACTCAGAAGGTAATGACATTGATGTTTCAAATGCAAAACATTTGCCAGACGAAGCAAAGCTCACGAAGGCTAGAAGTACAGATGAAAATATTTCTTTATTGGTTGAAGACAGTCAGTTAAAGGATGTTGTTAAGGATGAAAAAGGAAGCCCAGAAGCTGAAATCATTTACAATGTTAAGCTAAGCAAAGGAGAAGAATGATATGACTTTGTCTGATCAAGAAGTTCGAAGATTACAGTTAGGTCTTAAGGGGAATGTTAAAAAAAGTGAGGGAGCAGTTATAAATGCCGGAACATATGATAACCCTGAGTATTATCAAATCGTTTATCGACAAGATAGTACAACTCAAGCAATGGCAGTTGTACCTGTTGATAGTAAAGATGGAGCAAATCCAAACTACCAAGAAACAACCATAGTTGTTGCTGGTACTCAGATGCCCTTTGAAAATTCAAAAGAATTTGGGAATCAACCATATTTTTGGAAAAAGAATCGGAATATTGTTGATTCATCTGAAAGAGCATTCTTTGCTAGTGGTGCATTTGGCATATTTCCAGGAATGCTGACTCCCCAATCAGATGATATTGATATGTTTTATCAAATTACTGAAGAAAAGATAAAATCTCATAATGGTATCATTTCTAATATGTCTGGGCACAGTCAAGCAGGACCTGGGGTAGCTTATACAGCTTCGAAGTATGGTCTTAAACAGAACCGTACAATCAAAGTGACAAATTTTATGGATTTTGCGGCTAAAAAAGCTGTTGACACAGGTGGTATTTCAAAAGAACAAGTAGCCTATCTTAACAAAAATGCTACTATCTATAGAGATAGTCGAGGCGATGTTGTTTTCTTAGACGGAAATAGTGGTTATGTTCCCTATGGAAAAACAATGAAATTTGAGGTAGTTGAAGGGGAAGATGGACATTCACCAAGAACTCCTAAAATGAAGGGGAATGGATTAGATGTTGAATGGTATTATAAAAAAAATCGATTCGCTACTGGTATGACAGAAAAACAGGTCCGAAAGATTGCTGAATATAAAGCAAAAACGTACAAAGTAAATGTAGCAATCGCAAATTATGGATTAGAGGATGACAAGCAAAATCCTGAGTATTATGTTAGTGAGTATTTAAAGGAATATGGAGACTTTGCTCCTGAGCCTTCTAAACAGGATTTAATCGCCATAAATAGACAACACATTGATGAACTTCATGCTTCTTTAAGAACCAGCTCTGGCAACAAAAAAATTAGTTTAAGAGAGGAACTTGTTCGTACAAGTGCGCAAACAGCTCAGCTTCAGGCTGAAGTATATGAGCAAGAAATTAAAGATAAGATAAAAAGTGCTAAATCTAGTGTTGAAAATCATATCAAAGAACTGAGAGATGCAGCTTATACTCTAGCCCACAATCTTTCTGCTGATGAGATAGAAGGATTACTATCTGAGTTGAGCATATCAACTGCTTGGAATGACGGAACAGAAGCATCTACTCTTGCGTCAGCAAACTCTTATATGACTACAATGACTGGCATTGCTGGAAGTTTAAACAAGGCTGCTGATAAGATTGTGGAGATTGATCAAAAAGGCGCCCAGATTTTCACAAAAAAATAGGAGAGAATGTATGATTGAACCAAATACAGAAGATCGAGTTGAAGCGGAACGTATAAAAAAAGAATATTTAAAGATTCAGGAACGCATAGCTATTCGTGGCTTGATTTCAGCTAAAAGAGCTGTTCTTTTAGCTGAAAGTCAAGCTTTGCAAAGCTGGCTGAATAATCAAGCCGAGACTATGAAATCTTTTGCGTCTTCTCAAGTGCCTGCGGATTTATCTGGGGCTTTCTCTGGTGGGGCGGCAGATTCAGTCAAAGAGGTTTTAGGTGCTGTTCCAAAGCCTGAATTAGCCAGCCCTATCCTATAGGAGGTAGTATGGATATTCAGAAAAAAATTCAGCGCCTTGATGACGAGCATATAGCTTTTCGAAAGAAAGTCAGCGAGTATGAATGGGATTATCAGAATATGAGACGAGAGGCTAAAAATGTTTCAGAGCAAATGAGCGAATGGCTATTATCTTTTTGTCGCAATAGTCCTGATACCGTGCCCTCATATGAATTAAGCCAAATAGAAGAAAATAGAGAAATTTTTGAGAGAAAAATTCATCGTTATGAAGAACGGCTAAACAAAACTTATCACGAAGAAAATCGAATCTATAACAAAAAATTAGAGGAACTTGAGAAAGAAAAGAAGAACTCTTGACCTTTCTTCTATTATCATAAACCAAACGGACAGGTTTTCCTGTCTTTTTGTTTGCATTTATTCTGCAACGAAATCTTCTAAATATGATACAATAATAACAGATTATAAACGGACAAGGGCGGCAGAGTAATCTTGCCATGTTGTTCGCTAGATGAGGAGAAGCTGATGCAAGCAGTTAAACATTTTATTGAAACTTTTGTTCCTGAGCACTATGATCTCTTTTTGGATCTGAATCGTGCCGACAAGTCTTTTTCAGGCAAGGTGACCATTACTGGGGAAGCTAAGACGAGTAAGATTTCCCTACATCAAAAAGATTTGACAGTTGAAGCTGTAGAGGTGGCTGGCCAAGCTCGTCCTTTCACTCTTGATAAGGACGATGAAGCTCTTTATATTGAGCTGGAAGCAACTGGGTCTGTAGTGGTGACCATAAATTATACTGGTAAGATTACGGACAATATGACAGGGATTTACCCATCTTACTACACGGTTGATGGTGTGAAAAAAGAGATCATTTCTACGCAGTTTGAGAGCCATTTTGCTCGTGAAGCTTTTCCGAGTGTGGATGAGCCAGAGGCTAAGGCAACTTTTGATTTGGCTTTGAAATTTGACCAAGCAGAGGGCGAGTTAGCTCTGTCTAATATGCCGGAAATTGATGTTGAAAACCGCAAAGCAACTGGTGTTTGGAAGTTTGAAACGACTCCACGTATGTCTTCCTATCTCTTGGCTTTTGCTGCAGGTGATATGCAAGGAATTACTGCTAAAACCAAGAATGGAACCATGGTTGGAGTTTATGCGACCAAGGCCCACCCAGAGAGCAATCTAGAGTTTGCTTTGGACATTGCGGTTCGCTGTATTGAATTTTACGAAGAATATTATGGAGTCAAGTATCCTATTCCTCAGTCACTTCATGTGGCTCTGCCAGACTTTTCTGCTGGTGCTATGGAAAACTGGGGCTTGGTGACCTATCGGGAAATCTATTTGCTGGTGGATGAAAATTCAACAGCTCTGAGCCGTCAGACAGTTGCCTTGGTTGTTGCACACGAACTAGCCCACCAATGGTTCGGAAATCTAGTTACCATGAAGTGGTGGGATGACCTCTGGCTCAATGAAAGCTTTGCCAATATGATGGAGTATGTCTCAGTTGATGCAATTGAGCCTAGCTGGAAGATTTTTGAAGATTTCCAGACCAGTGGAGCTCCATATGCCCTCAAGCGTGACGCGACAGATGGCGTTCAGTCGGTCCATGTAGAGGTCAAGCACCCTGATGAAATTAATACTCTTTTTGATGGGGCGATTGTCTATGCTAAGGGCAGCCGTCTCATGCACATGCTGCGCCGTTGGCTGGGAGATGATGCTTTCCGTAAGGGGCTAGGTGCCTACTTTGAGAAGCACCAGTATGGAAATACCATCGGTCGTGACCTCTGGGACGCTCTTTCTCAAGCTTCTGGTCGTGATGTAGCTGCCTTTATGGATGCTTGGCTGGAGCAGCCGGGTTATCCAGTTGTTACTGCCAAGGTCGAAAATGATACCTTGATTTTGACGCAGAAGCAGTTCTTCATTGGGGAGCACGAAGACAAAGGTCGCCTCTGGCCAGTACCGCTCAATAGCAATTGGCAAGGACTTCCTGATACTCTGACGACAGAAAGACTGGAAATTCCGAATTATGCAGCCTTGGCAGCGCAAAATGAAGGAGCCCTGCGTCTTAATACAGAAAACACGGCCCACTATATTACAGATTATCAAGGTGAGTTGCTAGAAGCTCTTCTGAATAATCTCAGCTCTTTGGACAATATCAGCAAACTGCAAATCGTGCAGGAGCGCCGACTTCTGGCAGAGTCTGGTAAGATTTCCTATGCGGACCTGCTGCCAGTCATCAGTAAGCTGGTAAACGAAACTTCTTATATGGTAGTTTCAGCTGTTTCCCAAGTTCTGGAAGGATTGAATCGCTTTGTGGATGAAGGCAGTCAGACAGAAGAAGATTACAAAGCCTTGCTGAAAGTTCTAAGTCAAAGTAATTTCGACCGTCTTGGTTTTGAAAAACAGGAAGGTGAAAGCGATGAGGATGAGATGGTTCGTCAGCTAATTGTGGGCAATATGATTAAGGCTGACGACGAGACAGCTAAAGCTCAAGCAAGCCAGATTTTTGATAGTTATCGTGATAATTTGGAAAAACTCCCTGCCGCTATTCGTTTGCAGGTATTGGTCAACCAAATCAAGCATCATGAAAGCAAAGAGCTGACTAAGCTTTATCTGGACCTATATGTCGCTTCAAATGACGGAAGCTTCAAAAATGCGCTTTCTACAGCCCTTTCTTATACGAAGAACAAGGAAACCCTGGATGAACTGTTAGCGACTTGGAAGGATAAATTTACTGTAAAACCGCAGGATTTGTCAGCTTGGTATGCCCGTTTCCTCAGCCGTGATTTTACTCAAGAAGCAGTATGGACTTGGGCGCGTGAGAATTGGGACTGGATCAAGGCAGCGCTAGGTGGCGATATGAGCTTTGATAGCTTTGTCATTAGCCCAGCAGTAATCTTCAAGACAGAAGAGAGATTGGCAGAGTACAAAGCCTTCTTTGAGCCACAGTTGGATGATATGGCGATTAGCCGAAACATCAGCATGGGAATCAAAGAAATTGCTGCGCGTGTTGAATTGGTGAAACGTGAGAAAGAAGCAGTGGAAAAAGCGATTCGAGCTGCGATCTGATAGTTTTAATTAAATTGACAAGAAAGTCTGAGATATTATCTATCTCAGGCTTTTTCTTTATCATTTTGAGTATTTAAACATTGCTTATTTGCTTTTGCTCTGATAAAATAGAACAATATGGACAATAAACAGGTAACTGTTTAAAGGAGAAATGGAGATTATAATGGAAAAGAAAATAGTCTATGGCTTCCGCAAGAGCCGCCTTTCTAAGGGCTTGTGCGGAGCTGTTTTGGGTGCGGCTTTGTTGGTAGCTGCCGGATCAGTTCAAGCAGAGGAAAAGGTATCTTCAGCAGCCGATCAGTCTGCCCTTTCTGAAGCTGCACTTTCACCAACCGAAGCACCCCAGCCAACTGCTGCCCCTGCTCAGTCAGAGCCTGTAAGTCAAGGCAAGCTTCCCTTAGAGGTTTCCCATGCGGAAATGGACCAAGCTATGGCAGAGGCTGAGAAAGCGGGTATCCAGCTAAAGCAGGAGCCTGCTGTTAATTTAGGAACAGCTAGAAATCCAGAAGAAGCTGCTAGTAAACGGGAGACAGCCCAAGCCGATTACGCAACTCAAGTCAAGGAAATACGTGAAACCACAGCAGCTTATCAAGAGCAACTGAAGACTTATGAGAAAGAACTCAGCCAGAAAGAGTCTGCCAATCAAGCCTTGAAAGACCAATATGACAAGGCTCTGGCTTCCTATGCACAAGAGTCCAGTCGTATTCAAGCTGAAAATGCTCAGCTAGAGGCGGAATATGAACAGAAGCGGACGGCTTATCAAGCAGAATTAAACCGTATAGTAAAAATCAATCAAGAGAAAGAAGCCTCCTATCAAGCAGCTTTAGCAGCCTATCAAGAGGAGCGTTCACGAATTTTACAAGAAAATGCTCAAGCGAAAGCAGACTACAAAACTGCTTTGGAGAGCTATGCTACAGAGCTGAAAGCTACTCAGGAGAAGAATGCTCAAGCAAAGCGTCGCTATGATGAAAAGCTTGCTCAGGTCTCAGCTCACAACAAAGCTGCCCAAGCTGAAAATGCAGCCATAACAGAACGAAATCAGGCAGCTGAAAAGGTCTATCAGGAAGCAGTCAAGCAGTATGAAGCTGAAGTATCCAGACTAACTCAGGTTAAGGCAGAAAAAGAAGCTGTTTATCAAGCAGCCTTGGCTGACTATGAGAAAGAATTGGCTCGAGTTCAGAAAGACAATGCCGAGCTAGAGCAGCAGTATCAGTCAGAATTGGCGACTTACCAACAGGAAGTAGAACGCATTCAAACAGCCAATCAAGCAGCCCAACAATCTTATGAGACAGCCTTGGCTAAAATCCAAGAACAGAATAAAGAGATTGAAGCGCAAAATCTAGCTGTTCAGAAGAAAAATGCAGCCTTAAAGGAGCAGTATCAGGCTGATTTAGCTGCTTATCAAGAGCGATTGGCTGAGATTCGACAAAAAAATCAAGCGGCAGAGAAAGACTATAAGAGCAAATTAGTTGCTTATCAAAAGAATCGCTCTGAAATCGAGGCATCCAATGAGGCCAAAGAAAGAGATTATCAAGCGTCTTTGACTGCCTATCAAGCTGAACTTGAGCGTATTCAAGGTGAAAATAAGAAGCAGCAAACTGCCTATGAGTCAGAAAAAGCAGGAGTAACAGCCCGTAATGCAGCCATTGAAGCTGAAAATGCCCAGATTCGTCAGCAAAATCAGGAAAAACAAGAGCTTTATAAAAGGCAATTAGCTCAATATGAGCAGGATGTGGCTCGAATCACCGAGAGCAATCAGAAAAGTCGAGAAGCATATGAGAAAGCCTTACTTACCTATCAGGAGGCGACTGCTCGGATTGAGACAGAAAACAAGAATAAATTAGCTGCTTATCAGGCAGCCTTAGCGACCTACCAAGCAAATCTTGCAAGGATTGAAGCAGAAAATCAAAGACTAAAAGAAGACTATGAGGCAAACCTTGCTTCTATTTCAGCACAGAACGCAGTGATTGAGCAGGAAAATGCAAGCATTAAGGAAAAAAATGCCCGCTTGAAAGCTGACTATGATAAGCTCTTGGAAGTATATAAGAAGGCAAAAGCTGCCTATGATACTGCCAAAACTAAGTATGATGCAGCTCTTGTAACTTTTGAAAGAGAGTTGCAGGAAGCTGAAGCTAAGAAAAATGAAGAAGGCTATCTCAGTAAGGTTGAAAGCCAGCCTTTTGTATTCAAATCTGAGCCCCAGGCTGTCTTGACGCTTGATCCCTCTATTAGAACCTATACCAATGATGAGCTGACTGATGAGGTTCGTTCTTGGGGAATGGATCAATCAGGAATGACTGCCTTGACCAGTGTTTTAAAAGGGAAAGAGCATCAGACTAAAGTCATTTTACAGAAAGATGTGCCTCTGGTAGCTACTTATACCAATATCAAAAATTCCAGTATTCAAGGCAAGAAAATCGCTAAAGTTGTCTACACTTATACTCTGAAAGAATCAACGAAGAGTCAGGATAAGCTTCCAGTTTTCTTAGTTAAGGATCCGACCTTGACTGTCTGGACCTTGGATTTTCGCGGCCATTCTCGAGTCAATGTCCAAGCGGAGTTTTTCGATGAAGCTGGAGAAAGGCTTGATATGACAGGTTCGCTTGTTAGCTTCTCATCTTTAAATACGAATAAAGCTGCGATTGAGTACATCAAGAATTTTAATGGTGAATATATTCCTATCACAGGATCTGCTATTAACATTCACCCAGATACCGGTGTTCATGCCGATATTTCTATTAACCATGAGAAGGAAGGCTCTCGCTTTGAGTATAATAAGTGGGATACGCCAACTAGTCCCTATAACTGGTATGGCGCTATTGTAGGTAAAGCCCAGGGAGATGTCATTTCTTTTGATATCGGTTCGCGAAATCGAGGTTCTGCTTGGTTTGTCTTTAACTCAGATATTAAAGCCAAAGGTGTTCCAATCAAGCCTGTTGCTCCGACAGAAGTTGCTCAACCTCAGGAACCGACTTATGAGGAAGTCAAGGCCTTGCATCCTCTTCCGAGTCAGCCAGTCTATCAAACTTTGCCAGAAGAGCCAGCTCAGCCAGCCTATCAAGAACTTCCTAGCCAGCCGACAGAAACTCAGTCTCTTGCTCTTCCAAGTCGGCCTGAGGAGCCAGTAGCTCTACCGGAAAGAGATTTGGCAATTCTTCCGCAAGAGCCAACTTATCTGCCTGAGCCGCTTCAACCGCAGGCGCCAGCTTATCAGGAGTTGCCAGACGAACCTAGCGCCCCTTCTTTATTGAAAGAGCCGGATACAGTTGAAGAGCCGACCTATGAGAAGGAGCAGCCCTTGCTGAGCCTTCCGCAAGCTCCGGTCGAAAATCCACTGCCACAGGAACCACAACGACCATCTTATTTGAAGGAACCAGAAAAACCTCAAAAAGATCCTGAAGCAAGCGGCGGAGAGGCTCCGAAACCACCAGTTTATGAAGAAGAGATTGCTTTACAGGCAGTACCTCAAGAACCAAGCTATCTGCAGGAACCTCAGCGCCCTCAAGAACCTGTTCTTCAGCCTGAGCCTCAGTCACCTGTCAGAGAAAGTGACCTGCCTTTGATGGAGGAACCCGACAAGCCGAACTATAAAGAGGTTCCTCAAAAGCCGGCTGAACCTAGCTATCAAGCTTTGCCAAGCCGTCCGCAAGCGCCGACTCAAACTTATCACTTTAACCAGCTCTTTATCCAGTTAAAAGTCAGAGAAGAGGTGGAGGATGAGTCCAAGAAGAACATTCATCAACAAGAGGTTAGCTCGGGAAGTTTTGCTGTTCTTAATCTGGTAACAGATGCTTTGCCTGCTTATCGTCTTCCAATTCATTCTTTCGTATTGGAAGATCGTCTGCCGGAAGGTTTTGAATTGGATCTAGAAGTGACTAGAGCGAAAAGTCCTGGTTATGAGGTTTCTTATGACCCGAGCACCAGAGTTTTGACTTTTGTTGCTGCACCAGGTCTGCTTGAACGCTACAATACTGACTTGAATACTGCGACTGAGACGCTAGCTCCAGCAGCAGTCGGCCGACTCTTGTATCCAGGCAGAACCTATACCAATCATTTCAGCTTGCTGATTAATAATCAATATCGGATAGCATCCAATCAGGTTAGTGTTTCAACACCTCCTGCAGAAATCACTGTTCAAACAGCACAGAAATTTGAGCCTCTTTCAAACCAGGATTGGCAGCATCAAAGATCTGCAAGTAAGCAACCAAGCAACATGCAGCTATCTGTCAGCTACCAAACCACTCAAGGGCAATTGCCTAAAACTGGAAGCAATACGAGTGCACTTCTCACTTATCTTGGTTTTGCGGCCTTGCTAGCTTCAGCTGGCTTCCGCCCTTCTAAGAAAGAGTCGTAAAAAGATAAGTAGCTCCTGCATCAAGAGCTTTTGAACATGATAAATTTAGACTGAGACAATTTTGTCCCAGTCTTTTTTACTGAGGATTTTTGGGGCAAATGGTTGATAGATGTATCAAGTGTTTTAGATAGGCAAGTATTTTAAGATTAACGTAAATCGTGTTATAATAGCCATGTCAAAGAATTTTTACATACAATAATCACTAATGTTAAAGAATTTCATCTAGCCAAACAACTAAAAAATAAGTATGATGAGGAGGAAAAGATAATGTTAGGAAAACAATTGAAGTTTATACGGGAGCAAAAAGGCTATAGTCAAGCTCAGATTGCAGAATCACTAGGAACGACTCGGCAGACCATCTCGAACTGGGAAAATAATAAGACGATTCTAGATAGTGCAAGTCTTATTCGTCTAGCCGATTTTTACCAGATTTCATTAGATGAGCTATGTGGTCGAAAAGCTTTATCTATCTCCAAAGATTCGAGCATAAAATCAATGATTTTGACAAATGCCTGTACACTTTGGACTTGCTTTGTTTCATCTCTCGGATAGTTCTATTGATTTTCCTGCTAACTTTTTAGTTATTTAGAATATTAGGAGGAAAACAATGTTTTACTATTTTTATTTATCTCTCGCAATTCTATTTGAAATTGCCGCCACAAGTCTTTTAAAACTATCTCAAGGTTTTTCGAAACTATTTTTCGGTTGCCTTGCTTTGATGTTTTATGGCTTGTGCTTTTTCTTTTTATCTCTATCTTTAAAGGGCATTCAGTTAAATCTAGCTTACGCTATTTGGTCTGGAATAGGTCTAGTAGGGACAACGATATTATCTATTCTGCTTTGGCACGAAAAAGTAACAGCTGTAAGTCTTTTAGGGATAAGTCTAGTTATTGTCGGACTTGTTTTATTGAATTTATCACAAAAGACTCACTAGAGAATGGAGAATTATATGTTTGATAATTATTTTAAAAATAAAAAGGTTGTAATCATTGGTGCAAGTGGTAGTTTGGGAAGAGTCTATACACGAGCTTTTCATCAAGCAGGTGCTAGGTTATATCTCTTAGGAAGAGATATAGAGAAGTTAAAGATATTTGTGCAAGAATTTTCGTCTTTTATTCCAATAAGCTCAGTGGATATAACAAGTGAAGAGTCTCTAAAAAATGTAGTATCAGAGATACAAGAGTGGTCGGAATGTATAGATATTGTTATCAATGCAACTGGTTTTGATGTAAGAAAGTCTTTGTCAGCGCATTCCCTTGAGGACATAGAGCAGACACTGTTAATCAATTTATCTGGCGCCATTCTTATTAGCAAGATTTTTCTGCCCTTATTAGCAAATGAAAAAGGTGCTACAATTGTGCATTCTGGCGGTTTTGCAGATGGGCGGCTCGCTTTCCCTTACTATAGCGTAGATGTGGCTAGTCGTGCAGGGATTTTTTCTTTTATTGAATCAATGAATCGCGAATTAAAGCAGGAGCAGAAAAAGGTGTATTTAACCTATTTTTGTCCCAATGCTGCAGACACACCCTCAGAAAAGCCTTACCATCCTGTTTGGAAGGAAATGGGGATTAAGATTTCAACTACAGATGAAGTTTGCCTAGCTTTGCTAAAAGGTATTAAGTCTCATCAAAGAGTCATCCTGATGGGGCAAGGGGCATCTTTGTTTGCTAAACTCAATCTTCTGTCTTCAAGATTAGCTGATTTTCTTTTATTAGATAAATATAGCCGTATATTGAAAAAGCACTTTTCATAAACCATTTTCCCTATCTTTCAGCCTTTTTTAAGAAAAAATTCAGTCCTGTTTAAGTAAAAATCTATATGATAATGCTATTCAAGTGAAAGGATGTGTATAGGATGACTTGTAAGCTGTATTAGCTTCTTGTTTGATAGAAACAGATTGAAAAATTTACAAAAGAAAGAAGGAATCGTATTAAATGGATATGGAAAAAATGATTGTTGTAGAAAAAAGTACAAAATGGTGGCTGACGGTTGCGACGGGTGGTGCTCTAGCAGTCGGACTTCTAGGTGGCTATGGTCTTGCGACAGCTATTCACGGTACAAACAATCAGCAATCAGCTATTCAACAGACAGCTACTATATCAGGAGCACCAAAGCAGGGGCAGAATGGTCAGAATGCAGGAAATGGAATGCCACCACAGCCAGGTCAGAATGGTCAAAATGGTGGACCAGATAATGGCATGCCACCACAGGATGGTGGTCCAGTACAGAACGGTCAAGACCAAGGAATGCCGCCTCAAGACGGCCAGCAGTCTGACAATGACAAGAGCAAGAATTCTTCTGCTCAGCAAAATGACAACGGGAAGAAAAACAAGAAAAAGTCTTCAACGAACACAAACGAACAATCGGACAAGAACAATAATAAGTCGACAAAAGAAAATAAAACGTCGCAGTCGTAGAAAAAACTTACTGATTTTGACCCAAGTCATGATATAATAAGAATAGCAAATAAAACAAAAACCAAAAGACATAATCTTGGTAAGTTTTATTGGAGGAAAGAAAGATGATTAAAATTCTATTGGTAGAAGATGACCTTGGACTGTCAAACTCAGTTTTTGATTTTTTGGATGATTTTGCAGATGTAATGCAGGTTTTTGATGGCGAAGAAGGTCTATATGAAGCAGAGAGTGGTGTTTATGACCTCATCTTGCTGGATCTCATGCTGCCCGAGAAGGATGGTTTCCAAGTGCTGAAAGATCTCCGGGCAAAAGGAGTCACAACCCCTGTTCTCATCATGACGGCTAAGGAAAGCTTGGATGACAAAGGACATGGCTTTGAGCTTGGGGCTGATGACTATCTGACAAAACCTTTCTATTTGGAAGAACTGAAAATGCGGATCCAAGCGCTCTTGAAACGCGCTGGTAAATTCAACGAAAATACTCTTACTTACGGTGATGTGACTGTCAATTTATCTACAAATTCGACCACGAAGGCGGGTAAAGATGTAGAGTTGCTTGGTAAAGAGTTCGACCTCTTGGTTTATTTCCTGCAAAATCAAAATGTAATCTTGCCTAAGACTCAAATTTTTGATCGTCTGTGGGGCTTTGACAGTGATACCACTGTTTCCGTTGTTGAAGTGTACGTTTCCAAGATTCGTAAAAAACTGAAAGGAACGGCATTTGCGAAAAACCTACATACTCTTCGTAGTGTCGGCTACATTTTAAAAGATGCTGAATAAAATCAAGAAGACCTTTTATGCGGATGATTTCTCTTATTTCATTCGCTATTTTGGGTTGTTTACATTAATCTTCTCAGCCATGACCTTGATTATTATTCAGGTTATGCGCTCCAGCCTTTATACGTCTGTTGATGAAAATCTTAAAAACCTTAGTAATGATCCTAGTTCGGTAGCAGATTTGGCCTATCGGACGACAGGTCAGCAGTCTGATCCAAGCAATAAGGTCAATACTAAAAGTCCTAAAAGCAGTAAAGAGCCAGATGGCGATTCAGATGAAGAGCCTAAGCCTAACAATCTAACGACGCCAAATTTTAGTTCTAATACTTTTGCCCTGCTTTTGGATGATGATTATAAAAATATTTCCACCAGCAAGAGCGATGGTTTTCTGGACTTTAATTCATTAGAGTTTAACAAGTCCTATCTGAATCAAATCAACGAAATTGTGATTGGTAATAGCTTTGGCCAGACAGAAAGCTATCGGGCTTATCTCTTTGATATTGATCCTAAAAATGAGTACCCTGATATCAAGTACGCTGTGGTCATGACTAGTATCAGCCAGCTAGAGCAGACCAGCAGCAAGCATGAGCAGTTGATTGCCATGGTCATGGTCAGCTTTTGGGGAATTTCCCTGATTGCCAGTATTTATCTGGCTCGGATGAGTGTCAAGCCTCTGCTGGAAAGTATCCAGAAGCAGAAGGCTTTCGTGGAAAATGCCAGTCACGAACTACGGACTCCTCTGGCAGTATTGCAGAGCCGCTTAGAGACGCTCTTTCGTAAGCCTGAAGCTACAATCATGCAGAGCAGTGAAAATATTGCTTCTAGCTTGGATGAAGTACGCAATATGCGCTTGCTGACAACCAATCTGCTCAACCTGGCCCGTCGCGATGATGGCATTAAGCCACAATATGGTGAAGTCGAACCAGAATTTTTTGATACGACCTTTGCTAATTACTGCATTATCGCAAGGGAGAATAAAAAAGCCTTTCATTCAGAAAATATGATCAAGCACCCTATTGTGACCGATCAAATTTTTCTCAAACAACTGATGACTATTCTATTTGATAATGCTATCAAGTATACAGATGATGATGGTGTAATCAGTGTCATGGCTACTTCGACAGATCGTTACCTTATTTTCCGAGTGGCGGACAATGGCCCTGGTATCAGCGATGAAGATAAGAAGAAGATTTTTGATCGCTTTTATCGGGTGGACAAGGCTCGGACCCGTCAGAAAGGTGGCTTTGGTCTGGGGCTTTCTCTGGCCAAGCAGATTGTCGATGCTTTCAAGGGCTCTATTTATGTCAAGGACAACAAACCAAAAGGTACGGTCTTTGAAGTTAAACTGCTATTGAAGGAAACGAAAAAGCGTTCTGTTAAATAGCGGGAGAGTGATTTTCATTAACAAATTTTTTTGAAAAACAATTCTTAGCAGGCCTTGAGGCTTGCTTTTTATCTGGTACCTATTTACTTTTTTAAAAATTTAATATAAGTTTTGCCCAAAATAGGGTATAATAATAAACAAGAAAGAATGAGGTGAAATTATGGCATCAAAAATGTTACATACTTGTTTGCGTGTGGAGAATTTGGAAGCGTCTATCGCTTTTTATGCAGAGGCTTTTGGCTTTAAGGAGCTGCGCCGCAAGGATTTTCCAGATTATCAGTTTACTATCGTTTATCTAGCTTTGGAAGGCGATGATTATGAGCTGGAACTGACCTATAACTATGACCATGGTCCTTATGTGATTGGGGACGGCTTTGCTCATGTGGCACTTAGCACGCCAGACTTGGCAGGTCTGCACGCTGAGCACAAGGCCAAAGGTTATGAAGTGACAGATCCAAAGGGTCTTCCTGGTAACCCGCCTAATTATTATTTTGTAAAAGATCCTGATGGCTACAAGGTGGAAGTCATTCGTGAGAAGAGTCTTTAACATCTAGCTGCAGTTAATTTTGCAAGATAAATGATGATTTTTATTCATTTAGGACAGGTGTATGAAAAGACAAAATAACAAGAAACACGGAAAGAAAACACTCATCGTTCTCAGCTTGCTAGGTTTAGCTTTTGTTGCTGCTCTATTTCTGGGTGCTGTAAAGATTTACGCTATTTTCCAAGAAAAGGAACTGCAAGAGAAGGTTAGTGTGCTGATTGCCCAAGAAGAGACCTTCCACGCTGAAAAAACTGAAAAGCAGAGCAAGATGATTGGCAGTCATTACGTAGAGGCCTTTTATCCTCTGCTGGATGGTCAGGTTATGGCAAGTGTCAAGGAGCAGATGGACGCTGATATCCAGACGATTAAGGATAATCAGAAGAAGGGCGATAAGATTGAGGAATTGACCTTCTACTATGCCGAGGAAAAAGAAACGAGCCTGAAGGATGTTAAAGAAGTACTGGTGCATCGCAAGGACTATCATGTCAAAGAGATGAAAATCAGTAAAGGAGAAGAGCGGGAAGTTGCTGACAGCTATCTCGGTGCAGACGGCAGCCCTTTCACTCTGGATAAGCTCTTTCAGGATCCCGATGCAGCTAAGGAAATCTTCATCAACGAAATATCCAGCCAGCTGACCTTTAGACAGGCCGATGAGGCGGTGCAGACGGAAATTCTCAATACCCTCAATGGAACGGAGTTGGGTCAGTGGTCCTTCCGCTATGAATACAGCCATTTTTCTATTAAGCTGAGTAAGGAAGTGCAAGGCTTAACCAGCATTGATGTTCCTTTGTCTAGCTTTTATGACCAGATCAATGCGGACTATCTGACTGGCGATGACTTGGCAGCTTATCAGAGTTTTGAAGCTAAGAAGCATGTGAAGATGGTTGCTCTGACCTTTGATGACGGTCCAGATCCTAAGACAACACCGCAGGCTCTGGATATCCTCAAGAAATATGGTGCCAAGGCGACCTTCTTTATGGTTGGTCAAAACATTGCTGGTAATGAAGCGATCGTCAAGCGCGTGCACAATGAAGGTCATCAGATTGGGATTCATACATGGGACCATCCAGTCTTAACCAAACTACCTCTGGAGTCAGCCCAAAAAGAAATCCTTGATACCCAGACCGCTATTAACAATGTCATAGGCATCAAGCCAACGATTACGCGGCCTCCTTATGGAGCTATTAATGCTACAATCCAAAATTCGGTTGACCAGTCCTTTATCATGTGGAATGTGGACAGCCTAGACTGGAAGACACGCAATACTAAAGCTATTATGCAAGAGATTGCTAAAACCCAGCCAGGTTCAATTATCCTCATGCATGATATTCACCAGACCAGTATTGACGCTCTGCCAAGTGTCCTCGAATATCTGAAGAGTAACGGCTATACTCTGGTAACGGTCGATGAGCTGCTGGAAGGTCAGCTAGAGCCCCATCGTATTTATTACGGCAGAGACTAAGACGGTCTTGGGGTTAGATGTTTGAAATCGCTGTTGGTAAGAAGTAAAAGCAAAAAGCTTTGGAAACATTAGATTTCCAAAGCTTTTTAGCTTAACTCGTTACGTAAAGTTCTTGATTTTTTAATACAATTTCTCGGACTGTGGCGTATTTTTTCAAAGTTTTCAGTTCTTCAGGATGGCTGATGAGGGTGATGACATAGCCTTCCTTGCCCATGCGGCCGGTTCGGCCAGAGCGATGGGTATAGGTTTCTAAATCGCGCGGAAGCTCATAATTGACGACACATTCTAGCGAGTCAATATCAATGCCGCGAGCAACCAAGTCAGTTGCTAGCAGGAGAGTAATCTGGTGTTCTTTGAACTTATCCAGAATCACCTTGCGGAACTTAACATTGACATCGCTGGCTAGAGAAACCGCGTTGGCTTCACGATACTGGAGTTTTTCCTCAGCGCTTCCTAAGTCTGACAGAGCGTTGAAAAAGACTAGTCCGCGGAAATCTTCAACATTGGATAATTTTCGGAGCAAGTCCACCTTATCACGTTTTTCGACTTGCATGTAAAAGTGCTGGATGTTGTCCAAAACTTGGTCGTCAATGCTGATTTCTAGAGTATTTTCAGCAATCTTATCGTGGTCGAACTTAGCAGTGGCGCTCATATATACCACCTGGTGGTCACGAGGCACATAGTGGGTGATTTTATCTACAAAGTGATACTGAGAATCGCTGAGCAGCTGGTCAAATTCGTCCAAAATGATGGTTTCGACATTCATCATTTTGATTTTCTTGAGCTTGATTAATTCGAAAATTCGTCCAGGCGTTCCGATGATAATTTCTGGGCCTTTCTTAAGACGCTCAATCTGTCGCTTCTGGCTGGAGCCGGAGAGCAGAAGCTGGGCTCTCAGACCTAAAGGCTCCGCCCAAGTCTTACAGACCTCAAATATTTGTCCAGCCAACTCGGTGTTAGGAGCTAAAATCAAGAGCTGTTGGGCTTTTTTAGGTGTCAGCCTGAGCAGACTGGGAAAGAGATAGGCCAGAGTTTTACCAGTACCAGTCGGACTGATTCCCAGCACGGTATCGCCTGCAGAAATAGGCTCAAACATCTTCTCTTGAATAGCTGTCAAATTTTCAAAGCCTAGCTGAGCCAGCTGATTTTGCCAGCTCGGGGGAAATTGTTCCTTAATCATCATCAACCTCAAATCTAATGCCAGCGTCCTTGCGCATGGCAAATAAGCTTTCATGAACAGCCGCTGCCGCATCCAACCATTTCTCATAAGCTGCATCCTGTCCGCCCTTGAGCACTCGCGCGAAAGCCTGAGCTTCCTCCAGCATGGTATGGGAAGCACGCTTGATAGGCAGCAGCTCCTCTTGACCGTCCAGATTTTGGAAAATAGCAGAGCTGATAAATTCAATCCCGTCTAAAGTCAGAGTTCCCTGATCTGTGTAAATCTCTGCAGGCAGATTGCTGTTTATATTTTTACCGGCCTGAATCTGAACTTGAAAATCTGCATAGATGAGACAGCCGGCTCCATTTAAATCAATCGTATTAGCTAGCTGCTGGGCGCTGTAGCGAGCGAAGCGCGGATGACTGAAAAGTCTGATAGCGGCATAGACAGGATAGACACCCAAATCCATCAAAGCGCCGCCAGAAAACTTAGCTGAGAAAACATTGGGCTGCTCTCCCGCAAGCAGAGCTTGCATTTTTGAAGAATACTTGGCATAGGTGAAGTTGGCTCCCAAGACGGTCTTGTCCTTGAGAAAATCACTGATTGTATCAAATGCCTGCTCATGATAGTTGCGGGCAGCTTCAAAGAGATAGACTTGATGCTCGTCAGCCAGCTTGACCAATTCCCGCCATTCTTTGGGACGAGAAACCGCAGGCTTTTCGACAATGACATGTTTACGAGCCAGAATGGCTACCTTGGCATGCTTGAAATGCAGGCTGTTGGGACTGGCGATATAAACGATATCAATATCGGACGACAGAAATTCCAACATTTCAGTATAGATGGCTGTATTTTCATAGTTTTGCACAAAGCGCTCAGCAGAAGTTAAAGTCCGAGAGTAGACAGCAGCAAGCTGATAGTCGCCTGTTGAGTGAGCAGCCTTGATGAACTCATGAGAAATAGAACCTGTTCCGATGATTCCAAGTTTGAGCATAAAAACCTCCTTTTTTCTATTTTTAAGCATGTACTTTTTTTATTTTAGCTCTTTCATTATAACATGAATTGCGGTAAAATAGATAAGATAACAAGAGATGGAGCTTATAATGCAAAATAGACCTATTATTATTGGTGTAACTGGTGGTTCCGGAGGCGGAAAGACCAGTGTTTCTCGAGCAATTTTAGCTAATTTTCCAAATGAAAATATTGCCATGATTGAGCATGACTCCTACTATAAGGATCAGACACATCTGACTTTTGAGGAGCGGGTGAAGACCAACTATGACCATCCTTTTGCCTTTGACACGGACCTGATGATTGAGCAGATTAAGGAGCTCTTGGCTGGTCGACCAGTGGATATTCCCACTTACGACTATACGGAGCATACCCGCAGCAAAAAGACCTATCGTCAGGAGCCTCAGGATGTGTTCATCGTTGAGGGGATTTTGGTCTTAGAGGATCAGCGCCTGCGGGATTTGATGGATATTAAGATCTTTGTAGATACAGATGATGACGTTCGGATTATTCGTCGTATTAAGCGGGACATGGAAGAGCGCGGCCGCAGTTTGGATAGCGTTATCGAACAGTATTTGGGTGTCGTTAAGCCTATGTACCATCAGTTTATTGAGCCGACCAAGCGCTATGCGGATGTCATCATTCCAGAGGGAGCTTCTAATAAGGTGGCTATTGACCTGATTACGACCAAGATTGAAAAAATCCTTAAGGAAGCCAGAGAAGGATAGGACAGGTAGCTTTTTAGTTCTGTCATTTGAGGAAATAAAAGTTTGTGAATCTGGTAAATCGCAGTAGCTGCAAGGTTTTTGTAATGTATTCTAGCAAGGGGAAGTGGACGGACTGAAATTTATGATTTTCGGAGTCTGGTCACTCCCTTATTTTTTAGGTGGTTTATGAAACAATTTGTAAAAAGAGAGTTTCACTCTCGTTCAAAATTTTTTGCCTGCCTCTTGACCTTTTGTGCAGGATTTATCGATGCCTATACCTTTATTGAGCGGGGAGGGACCTTGGTGGCAGGTCAGACGGGAAACGTTGTTTTCCTTTCGGTTGAGCTTATCAATCAGGAGACAAGAGGAATTGAAGTGAAATTGGCAACTATGTTGGCCTTTATGCTGGGTATTTTTCTGATGACCGTTTTTCAGCATCATTTTGAGCATTCTTGGCGCAGGCTGTCCAGTGTTTTCCCTTTGATATTGACAACAGTTATCGCTGGATTTTTGCCAGCAAATATCCCCCATCTCTATATCGTGCCGCCACTAGCTTTCTGCATGGGCCTGGTCGCGACCGCTTTTGGCGAGGTGGATGGCATTGTCTACAACAACTCCTTTATGACGGGGAATATCAAGAAAACCATGGTAGCTTTTGGCAACTATGCTCGAAACAAGAAAGGGAAAGATTTGAAAGAAGGCCTTTTCTTTGTAGCCCTATTAGCAAGCTTTGTAGTGGGAGCTATCATCTCTACCTATCTGATTCAATTTTACCTCTTGAAGACCATCTGGTTGGTTTCCCTGATTCTAACAGCCTTTCTCCTTTTCCGAGGCATTCAGTATGTGAGGAGATGAGTATATATATTTTTCTTAGAAATGAAGTGACTTAAGAAGTGATATTGTGAAATTCATAGAAAGTAGTAGAAATATAAGAGAAAATGATGAAAAAAAGCAAAATAGCTACTCTATCAATCGTAGCGCTAACCGTTACTCTGATTATTGGAGGAACGATTCTGACAGCTCAAAACAAAAGTTTATTCACAGATGGAATTTTCGATTTAAGAAGTCCAAGAGAGAAACAACTAGCTTATTTGAAGGAGCATAAAAAAGAAATAGAAGATTTTGTGAAGTCTTTAAATCCTAAAGTGGAGTCTGTTCAAATTGCTTGGGAAGAAACACGTTGGGAAGAAATAGGAAATGGAACACCGCAGGGTGAAGGTAATGTTATTCGAGTTTTTGGTGGTTTTAATCATATCAAAGATTCAAGTTGGAGTGTTTTGGTTTACATAAAAGATGGAAAGAACAATAAAGAAGATTTTATTGAAGGAATTGGAAGTGGGAGTCCGCTTCGTGTAGGAGGAAGAGGATTTGGCGAAGAGTAATTTAAAAAACTTTCATAATTTCTACGCAAATTTAGCGCAGTTTGTAAATTTCATATTTTACGGAATACTTTTCAAAATTATTTTTTAATGCATTCATGATATAATAATAGTAACTTCTCTTTACTTTGGAGGATAAATAATGAAAAAAAATAGATTAGCTATTCTTGCGATAGCAACCACTCTAGTCATAGGAGGGACGATTATGACAGTTCAAAACAAAAGTTTATTCACAGATGAGACTTTCGATTTGAGAAGTCCAAAAGAGAAACAGCTAGCTTATTTAAAAAAGCATGAAGAAGAAATGGCTGAATTTGTTAAATCCAGAAATCCTAAAGTTAAAAGTGTTCAGTTTGACTGGGGTAGTTTGACAATTGAGGATATAGGTAACGGAACTCCTCAAGGTGGGGGGAATATACTAACTTTAAGCGGAAGAATTAATAATATTGAAGATTCTGAATTTACTCTGGGTTTCCCGCTAGAACATAATAGAAACAGTATTCCTGATATTAAGAGAATTTCTGAAATGCAACCGATAAGAGTCTTGAAAGGCAATGTATGGGATATTTATGAGTAATAGTAATTTAAAAACTTTTGATAATTTTTATGGAGATTTAGCGCAGTCGGCTTATACTGGTCGTCCTAATAATTTTCCACCTAAAAATAACTCAACCAAAGTAAAAGTATTTGATTTCTCAAAAGAAGTAATTTATGATGAAGAAATCACCCCTGGAGGTAAGAATCTTCCTTATGATGGCAGGGTCTATTTACAACCTGATTCTGATTTGCACGATGTCAATAAAATTACCACCGTACCAGTACCTGATACGAACGGTATGAGACGTGAGCCACGTATTGTAGACAGCTATCAAAAGGGGTTAATGACTGACGAAAAAGCGGGCTTTAATTCTTATTTTTTAACGGATACGCCGACGTTGGGAAAAGATACCAAGAAAACTTATATGGCTATTCGAGGTAGCGATGGTTTTAACTTAGATAAGATACTTGAGCGGGGCATCAAAGCACTAAATTTGAATGATTGGATAGATAATGACGCTCAGTTTGCGTTTAATCACATCCATATTCCACAAGCTCCTTTGGCAACCGAGGCCATGAAAACTCGTATCCAAGAAATGAGAGAGAAAGCGCCTAATGCAACAATGGATCTTTCAGCACATTCGCTAGGGACCATGGTGACGGTTCAAGGAATAGCTGGATTGAGCAGTAATGATTTAGATAAGATTGGAAGAGTGGTCCTCTTTGATGGTCCGGATACTACCAAAAGCCTTTTAAAAATGGGATTAACTCCCGATCAAATCAAAGCCATAGGTAAAAAAATTGAATATTATGTCAATCCCTTTGACATGGTGAGTATGCTTAATAGAGAATATACAATTGCTCATTTACCTGAGGACGGTGAGCAATATCATGTAAGAGGTGAAGGTGGACCTGTTGGTAAAGTTAATATTGTGGTTCCCTTATACTATACCCAGAGTTTCGATTCTGAGAGTGCCCATGATTTTGGTGTTTTTCAGGGAGACGGTAAAGGTTCTTTTTTGACCGCTTCTGCTGATTATCATCCAGAACTGCTGAGAGCGGGTGAAAAGCTAGCTCGTCTAATTGCTAAAACTCTGGATGCTCTTCGAAAACTGGGAGTTGATGAAGAAACCGCTTCAAATATATTCAATTCTCTAATGAAAGGAGATCTTCCTGATAGGGCTGTTTTGGGGTATGCCTTCTATCATCAATTTGAGACAGAATACAAGGAAATTATTAGGGTTGCTCGCTTGGAATCTATGGCTTGGGATCGTGAAGCTATTACTCGCTATCAGGAACAGTTGGGAAATGGCAATCTTACAGGAGAAGATAGAATTTTGGTTCGTGCTCGTCTCCTTCAGACTGCAGCACAGCTGGCTATCTTTGAAATGGAAGATAAAGTTAAGCATGTCCAAACCTTATTGTCGGATGCCAAAGAATTTGTCCAAAATACAGTAAAGGATACGAGTACAGAGGCGATGGGAATGGTGACCTATCTGAGTGGTACAGAGGTAGCGAGTTTATTGGCTGATTTTAATGTTTCTCGTTTTTGGGATGATACGATTGAAAGCAACACAGAGACATCTGCAAAAGGCTTTATGACAGAGATTGAACAGTTGGGAATGACTTTGGTTAGAGCTAGTGGAGATTTTGCAGCAGTCGATACTCAGCAAGCTGAGGATTTCAATAATCTCTTGGCAGATGTAAAAGGAACATGGAGGGGTAAGAATGGTTCTGATAGTAAATGATGATGCCCTCATAACTAAAGCGGAGTTGGCAAAACAGTTTAAAGAAAAGATGAAAGAGCAGGAGCGGCAAGCTATCAAGGCTTTGATAGCAGCCAAAGAGCAGCTTATTCTTGCTAAAGGAGCGGAGTTAGCAACTCAGCTACAGGCGGCGGCTTTGGATATGAAAAATTATGCTTCTACTAACTATGTTAAAAACATTCAGGGTGGATTTGAAGGTAAGGCAGCGCAAGCTGCTGAAACTCATCTAACTCAGACGATGCAGATGCCTTCTTTGGATAGCCCGATTAAGGGTTAGGAGGTGAGGCAATGCTGAATAAAAAGAAGCTTCAGGAACTGGAAGATGAACATGCTCTAAAAATGCGTGAGTTTGATCGAGCAGAGACAGACTTAGATACATACTACTATAAGTTTGACAGAGAGACGAACAAACTCTTAGATGCGATTTCTTATGCATGTAGAGAGGTTCCTTTGACAGCGGTTCAACCTTATATTTTTCAAATAGAGGATAATCTGGATCAATACCATCAGCAATACAAAAGGCGCATAGACGATGTTCTAGAAGCTCGCTATCAGGAGAACAGACGCTTTCAGAATAAGCTGGATGAAGTGAGTAAATGAATCAAAATACTAAGAAAATTGGAAGAAGTGAGACTTACCCTGCTTCTTTTTCTTTCTCTTATTTTTGCTAATCTCCTCAAAAATAATCCAGCATATTAAAAATTTTCAGAAAATATCGACTTTTTCTTGACAGGTTTATGATACTGTGTTAAAATACTAAACAATAAGAAACCATCTCAAAAAGGAGTTAGTCAAACATGAAGTCAACCCAATCTTCAAACTTTGCTTTGTTGTTGCGTTACTCGGGCTAGTGCAAAAGCATTAGTCCTGTTTGGCTTACCAAGCGGGAGTAAATCAACATCTCGCTTGTTCCTCAAGTGAGATGTTTTTTATTTCACCTATCTTACCTCAAGCTCTGATGAGGAAGAAATGGTTTCTAAAGGAGCGACGGGAGTGGGAATGCATCTTGATTTTTCTGAAATCAATTTGTCTCATACCGTCTCAGTCATTGAACACGACCTAGAAGTTGGGGAAGAGTTTTTCCTAAATGGTCTATGTATCTTAGAAAAGGAGTTGTCTATGACACGCAAAGTTGAGTTTTTTGATACCAGCCTCCGGGATGGCGAGCAGACACCAGGAGTGAATTTCTCTATCAAGGAAAAGGTGGCTATTGCCAAGCAGTTAGAGAAGTGGGGGATTTCAGTCATTGAAGCCGGTTTCCCTGCTGCGAGTCCAGATTCTTTTGCGGCGGTGCAGGAGATTGCTAAAGTCATCACTAAAGCTTCCGTCACTGGTCTGGCGCGTTCGGTTAAATCTGACATTGATGCCTGCTACGAGGCGCTCAAGGATGCCAAGCATCCACAGATTCATGTCTTCATTGCGACCAGTCCTATTCACAGAGAGTTCAAGCTGAAAAAGTCCAAGGAAGAGATTTTAGAAGCTGTGAAAGAGCATGTCTCCTACGCGCGCTCCAAGTTCGATATAGTCGAGTTTTCACCAGAGGATGCAACAAGAACAGAGCTAGATTTCCTTTTTCAGGTGGTACAAACAGCGGTTGATGCAGGTGCGACTTATATCAATATTCCAGATACAGTCGGCTTTACTACTCCGGAAGAGTTTGCAAATATTTTCGACTACCTAGTGGCAAATGTGACTTCTGATCATAAGGTGGTATTTGGTGTTCATTGTCATGATGACCTTGGTATGGCAACAGCCAATACTTTGACGGCTATCAAGCACGGTGCTGGTCGTGTTCAGGGAACTATCAATGGAATCGGTGAGCGGGCTGGAAATGTAGCATTGGAAGAAGTAGCAGTTGCCTTAGAAATTCGTCAGGACTACTATCAGGTTGAGTCGGATGTCGTCCTTAATGAAACTATTAACACTTCTGAGCTGGTATCCCGCTTCTCAGGTATTCCAGTGCCTAAGAACAAGGCAGTCGTTGGTGGCAATGCCTTCTCTCATGAGTCCGGTATCCATCAGGATGGCGTTCTTAAGAATCCACTGACCTATGAAATCATCACACCTGAGCTGGTTGGAGTCAAGAGCAATTCACTACCGCTTGGCAAGCTGTCTGGCCGCCATGCCTTTGTCGAAAAACTCAAAGAATTGGCTCTGGACTTTGCAGAATCTGAAATTAATGATCTCTTTGCTAAGTTTAAGGTCTTGGCTGATAAGAAAAATGAAGTCACAGACGCTGACATTCGGGCTCTGATTGCCGGAACGACTGTCGAAAATCCTGAAGGCTTCCACTTTGATGATCTGCAGTTGACGACCAATGACGACCATACCATCACAGCGGATGTGCAGCTGGTTAATGGTGACGGCGAGACGGTTAGCTGTGTGGCAGAAGGTAAAGGAAGCGTTGAAGCTATCTTTAATGCCATTGACCAATTCTTTAACCAGTCTGTTCAGCTTTTATCTTATAACATCGAGGCGGTGACGGATGGTATTGACTCTCAGGCTCGCGTCTTGGTAGCTGTTGAAAATACGGATACAGATACAATTTTCAACTCCTCTGGTATTGACTTTGATGTTCTTAAGGCCAGCGCCATTGCCTATATCCATGCCAACACCTTTGTGCAAAAGGAAAATGCGGGTGAAATCGGCCACCAGGTATCCTACCGCGATCTGCCTGCAAGTAATTAGAAGGAAGCGACTATGACAAAAGAAATTGTAGCTCTGGCGGGTGACGGTATCGGTCCAGAAATCATGGAAGCTGGTCTCCAAGTACTGGCTGCTGTTGCGGACAAGTTCGGTTTTGCTTATCATATCACGGAGAAAGCTTTTGGGGGTGCTGGTATTGATGCGGAAGGTCATCCTCTCCCTCAGTCAACTCTAGAAGCGGCCAAGGAGGCGGATGCTATTCTCCTAGCAGCTATCGGCAGTCCCCAGTATGATAATGCCCCAGTTCGACCGGAGCAAGGATTGCTTGCTCTGCGGAAGGAGCTTGAACTCTATGCCAATATCCGTCCAGTTAAGATTTTCGATGCTCTTAAGCATTTGTCGCCTTTGAAAGCTGAAAGAATTGCTGGTGTGGATTTCGTGGTCGTGCGTGAGCTGACTGGTGGGATTTACTTTGGCGAGCATATTTTGGAGGACAGATCTGCGCGTGATATCAATGACTACAGCTACGAAGAGGTGGAGCGAATTGTCCGTAAGGCTTTTGACATTGCGCGTGGTCGCAGAAAGCGCGTGACCAGTATTGATAAGCAAAATGTACTAGCAACATCCAAACTCTGGCGCAGAGTAGCAGATGAGGTGGCCAAGGATTATCCAGATGTGACCTTGGAGCACCAGCTGGTGGACAGCGCTGCGATGCTCATGATTACCAATCCTGCTAAGTTTGATGTTGTGGTAACGGAAAATCTCTTTGGGGATATTCTATCTGACGAGTCCAGTGTCCTATCAGGGACGCTGGGAGTTATGCCATCAGCTAGTCATTCGGCTACTGGACCAAGTCTTTATGAGCCTATTCACGGCTCGGCTCCAGATATTGCAGGGCAAGGCATTGCCAACCCTATCAGTATGATCCTTTCTGTAGCCATGATGCTGCGGGATAGTTTTGCAGAGCTTGAAGCTGCAGAGGCGATTGAAGCAGCAGTGGAGAAGACTTTGGCTAAAGGGATTTTAACGCGAGATCTTGGCGGTCAGTCGACAATAGCTCAAACGACGGAGGCCATTATCAATAACTTATGAAATGGATACTAACAGGTATTTGCCTGCTATGGAACCTTGTCGTTTTCCTGCTTTATGGCTGGGATAAGCGAAAGGCTAAGAAAAATCACTACCGCATTCCAGAGAAGACTTTGCTGATGTCAGCATTGGCAGCCGGAGGTTTGGGCGCTTTATTAGGTGGTCGACTCTTTCACCACAAGACCAGAAAATGCTATTTCTGGCTGGCTTGGATTTGCGGAATAATAGTGGAAATCGGAATTTTATATTACATATGGAGAAGCTAGTATGGCTGGAAAATCGATTTTTGATAAGCTGTGGGAAAGGCATCTGATAACAGGCGAAGAAGGCCAGCCCCAGCTTATGTATGTGGATCAGCATTATATTCATGAAGTAACCAGCCCTCAGGCTTTTCAAGGTCTTCGAGATGCAGGACGCAAAGTTAGACGGCCGGATTTGACCTTTGGAACCTTTGATCATAATGTTCCTACGGTCAATATTTATGATATCCGGGATGTGATTTCCAAGGCTCAGATTGATAAACTTTCTGAGAATGTCAAGGATTTTGGCATCGAGCATGCGGCTCATGGATCGGAACTGCAAGGTATTGTCCATATGGTTGGACCGGAAACGGGCAAGACACAGCCAGGCAAATTCATCGTCTGTGGTGACAGTCACACGGCCACTCACGGAGCTTTTGGAGCTATTGCTTTTGGAATCGGTACTTCAGAGGTAGAGCACGTCTTTGCCACGCAGACCATTTGGCAAGTCAAGCCTAAGAAAATGCTGGTCAAATTTACTGGGGTGCCACCTAAAGGTGTCTATTCCAAGGACTTTATCCTCGCTCTGATTGCCCGATATGGTGTGGCCGCTGGTGTTGGTCATGTGGTCGAGTATGCTGGTGATGCGATTGATCATCTGACCATGGAAGAGCGCATGACCATCTGCAATATGTCCATTGAGTTTGGCTCTAAGATGGGCATTATGAACCCCGACCAGAAGACTTATGATTATGTTCAAGGGCGGCCGGGCGCTCCAAAGGACTTTGAGGCGGCGGTAGCCGATTGGAAGACTCTGGTCAGTGATCCTGATGCTGTCTATGATAAGGTCATTGAGATTGATGTCTCCCAGCTTGCACCTATGGTGACTTGGGGAACCAATCCTTCTATGGGAGTAGAGTTCGGTGCGGCTTTCCCAGAAATCCGCGATATGAACGACGAGCGGGCTTACAATTACATGGACCTCTCACCGGGTAAGAAAGCAGAAGATATTGAGCTGGGTTATATCTTTATCGGCTCCTGTACCAATGCCAGACTCAGCGATTTGCAGCTGGCAGCTAAGTTTGTCGCGGGCAAGCATATTGCTCCCAATCTAACAGCTATCGTCGTACCAGGCTCTCGTCCGGTCAAGCGGGCTGCTGAAAAGATGGGACTGGATAAAATTTTCATGGATGCGGGATTTGAGTGGCGCGATCCGGGTTGTTCCATGTGCCTGGGAATGAATCCAGACAAGGTGCCAGATGGAGTTCACTGTGCTTCTACTAGTAATCGGAACTTTGAGGATCGTCAGGGATTTGGTGCTAAAACCCATCTTTGCAGTCCTGCCATGGCAGCAGCGGCAGCTATTGCCGGGCACTTCGTAGATGTCCGCCAACTACCGGAGGTCCAGTAAGGAAGTTTTATGGAAAAATTTACAATCTACACGGGGACAACAGTCCCCCTCATGAACGATAATATCGACACGGACCAAATTTTACCCAAGCAGTTTCTCAAGTTGATTGATAAAAAAGGCTTTGGTAAGTACCTTATGTACGCATGGCGCTATCTAGACAATCAGTACACCGAAGATCCTGATTTCGTCTTTAACAGACCTGAGTATCGCAAGGCGACTATTCTGATTACTGGGGACAATTTCGGAGCGGGTTCCTCTCGCGAGCACGCTGCCTGGGCCTTGTCTGACTATGGCTTCAAGGTAGTCATTGCTGGATCTTTTGGCGATATTCACTACAATAACGAGCTTAACAACGGTATGCTGCCTATCGTCCAGCCGCTCGAAGTACGGCAAGCCTTAGCTAATCTGAAGCCGACGGATGAAGTAACAGTGGATTTGGAGCAGCAGAAGATTTTTTCACCGGTGGGGGAATTCTCCTTTGACATTGATGGAGAATGGAAGCACAAGCTACTCAACGGTTTGGATGACATCGGCATTACGCTACAGTATGAGGATTTGATTGCAGAATATGAAAAAAATCGTCCATCTTATTGGCAGTAACCTCATTTTTGCTATATTGAGAAAATTCTGAAAAAACCTTGTCTCCGATAAAAATATATGGTAAAATAAATCTTAATTTAATAGAAAAGGAAGAAACTTATGACAAAACACATTCAATGGAACGGACAGCTTTCACAAGAAGGTTATGACATCCTGAAAGGCGATGGCGGCTGTATCGTTTGCCCGACCAAGGTGGGTTACATCATCATGACCAGCGATAAGGCTGGCTTGGAGCGTAAGTTCGAAGCTAAGGCTCGTAACCGTAATAAGCCAGGTGTTGTTCTCTGTGGCAGTATGGATGAGCTCCGTGCTTTGGCTCAGCTAAATCCGGAAATTGAAGCTTTTTATCAAAAGCATTGGGATGAAGACATCCTCTTGGGCTGTATCCTTCCATGGAAGCCAGAAGCTTTTGAAAAGCTCAAAGCCTATGGCGACGGTCGGGAAGAGCTGATGACTGATGTTCGTGGCACTAGCTGTTTTGTTATTAAGTTTGGTAAGGCGGGTGAGCAGCTGGCAGCTAAGCTTTGGGAAGAAGGCAAGATGGTCTATGCATCCTCAGCCAACCCATCCGGTAAAGGAAACCGCGGCAAGGTCGAAGGAATTGGCGAACGCATCGAAAACGCAGTTGACTTAGTCATTGAAGCAGATGACTATGTAGCCTCTATCCAGCCAGACAAGACCATTGAAACTCGCTATGAGCAAGGTGTTATGGTCTCCATGGTAGACAAGGATGGAAAACTGATTCCAGAACAAGGTGGGCAACGTTCCATCTCACCAGCACCAGTGGTCATCCGAAAAGGATTGGACATCGACAAAATCATGATGCACCTGTCCGATACCTTTAACTCATGGGATTACCGTCAGGGCGAATATTACTAAGATAAAAAAATAAGCTCAGTGTGTGGGGGGGATATTTCCTCTTTACACTGGGCTTTTTTGTTTATAATTTCTTTTATTTTTCCTATAATTATGCTATGATAGAAAATGATATATTAACAGATTACAAACCTATTTAAGTTATACTCATAAAATAATTTTAAAAGACAGTAATAGGTTATAAAATTGGAGGTGTTTTATTAATGAATAATAAAAACTTTTATTTTGTTGGTACAAAATTTGGAAATGATGATTATCTTGAGTATTTTAATAAAGAAGGGAAGTGGGAACTAGGATGGCATAATGATGAAGAAAATAAACAGTATCAAAAAATGTTAAAATTATTCAATAAAATAAAACAAGGAGATATCTTATTTGCCAAGTCTTCATATACAAAAAAGCATAATCTACCTTTCTTAAAGAAAAGTGAAATGAAAGTCTCTGTTATGAAAATTCGTGGTAGGGGTATTGTAAAAGAGATTCTAAATGATGGGCATACAATAATTGTTGATTGGGAACAAGGCTATTTAGAACGGGAATGGTATTTCTTAACTAGCCAAGAAACAATCTGGTGTCCCTTAGATAATAATTATCGAAAGAAAGAAGCAAATCAGTTAATTGATTTTGCTCTGAGTGATGACATTAAAGAGCAAGATTATAATTATTTCTTAAATCATCTTGATTGGAAAAGGTATAAAGTGGAAAACGATGTAAACAGTGAACAGAAAGGGGACTCGATGAAATATGCTAACGTATTAAAACAATCCAAAAACCTCATCCTCCGTGGTGCGCCTGGTACTGGGAAGACTTATCTTGCTAGACAAATTGCAAGCGAATTGACTGGAGGAAATGAGGAACAAATCGATTTTGTTCAATTCCATCCCTCTTATGACTATACAGATTTTGTAGAGGGTTTGCGGCCGCTTCCAAGTGATGATGGGCAGATTAGCTTCGGCTTACAGGATGGAATTTTTAAGAAATTTTGCGAAAGAGCTAAATTAGCGCAAAAGACAGGCGGTCAAGATAATTTTGAGGAAGCCTGGGAATCTTATTTGGAGTTTATAAATACCACTGAAGAGAAGGAGTATTTAACAAAGACATCTTACTTGTCAGTTAATAGCAGGCAAAATTTATCTGTCAATTATGATAGTGGAGCATCTGGATGGACATTGCCTCGACATTATGTTTATGAATTATATAAAAATAAGAATTATGATAAACAAAGATATTATAAGGGTGGCGGGGAAACGGTTCTAAAAGTCTTGAAAGAAAGGTTTGCATTAAAAACTTATAAAGAAGCAGCTGAAATATCAAGTATTAAAAACTTCGTCTTCATCATCGATGAAATCAATCGTGGTGAGATTTCTAAGATTTTTGGGGAACTTTTTTTCTCCATTGATCCGGGCTATCGTGGTAAGGATGGAGAGGTTTCGACCCAATATGCTAATTTACATGAAACTAATGAGAAGTTTTATATTCCTGAAAATGTCTATATCATCGGAACAATGAATGATATTGACCGCTCGGTAGATACCTTTGATTTTGCCATGCGCCGTCGTTTCCGTTTTGTAGAAATCACGGCTGAAAGTCAGCTGGGAATGCTTGATAAACTTCTTGGAGATGGAGCAGATGAAGCGAAAATACGTCTAAGAAACTTGAATGCTGCTATAGAAAATGTAGAAGAGCTCAATAGTCATTACCATGTTGGACCAAGTTATTTCCTTAAATTGCAGGAAGTAGACTTTGACTATGAATTGCTCTGGTCTGATTATATTAAGCCGCTCCTAGAGGACTACTTGCGAGGTTCTTATGAAGAGGTTGAAACTTTGGAAACTTTGAAAAAGGCATTTGATAAGACAAGTAACGAGCGAACCAATAAGTCAATAACTGGTGACAATGAAAGCGATGGAAATGACGATACGGATAACAGATAATCAGCAACTTATAAAAAAAGAGGATTTTGTTGAAATCTACCCAAAAATTAGTCAAGTACTTTTAGATAGAACTTTAGAAAGTCTTTCTCAAGAGGATGGTATTTTCATTTTTCCAAATGACTTGAAAAATACTTCTGACTTGGACAAGGATCATAAAATTTTTGAAACTGTAAATCAGAACATTAAGACAGGAAATGTGATTGGTTTTCTGGGTTACGGTCAGGAAAGATTAACGATTTCCTCTCGTTTTTCAAATGCTAATAACGACTATTTTTTACATTATCTCTTACAAAAGGTCCTAAATATCAATCTCACTAATTTGGATGTTGGTTTATCTAGCGAAGATAAACTCTATCAACTATTGGTTTACCTCTTTCCAAAATATCTGCAAGTGGCTTTGAGAAAAGGGATTTATAAGGAATACCAGAGGTTTTTCCATAATGATAGCCATGTAAAGGGAGCGATTGATGTAGGAAATCATCTTAAGAAAAATGTTCCATTTATAGGAAATATTCCCTACACTACTAGAGAGTTTGCTTATGATAATCCACTTATGCAGTTGATTCGGCATACGATTGAGTACATTAAGAATCAAAAAAGTTTTAGAGCACTACTCGATAGTAATCGTGAAACTATAGCTGAAATTAATCGTGTAACCCCTTCTTATAAACTAGCTAATCGTGTTAAGATTATCAGACTAAATCAAACTAAACCCGTCCGCCATGCCTATTTTCGAGAATATAGAAAATTACAGGAACTCTGTCTGTTGATTCTAAGTAGAGAAAAGCACGGTTTAGGACTTCAAGAGCAAAAAATACACGGTGTTCTCTTTGATGTTGCTTGGCTTTGGGAAGAGTATGTCCAGACATTATTGCCAGAAGGTTTTATTCATCCACGAAATAAAGAAAAGACGGAAGGGATTTCTGTATTTAGCAGTCATATTCGAAAGGTTTATCCAGACTTCTATCATAAAGATTTAAAAATCGTACTAGATGCTAAATATAAAAAGCTAGAATTTACTGATAAAGGAATCAATCGTGAGGATTTATATCAACTGATTTCCTATGCATACATTTTAGAAGCTAAAACAGCCGGTCTTATTTTTCCAAGCGTGGAGAAGGTTGTTGATAACGACATAGGTACATTAGCAGGTTACGGGGCACTCTTGAAAAAGTGGTCCATTCTTATTCCTCAAGAAGCTGAAAGTTATGACCATTTTGTTCAACAGATACATCAATCGGAAAAAATAAATTTTAGATTTTAAAGCAGGTTGAACCTGCTTTTTTCTTTACCCCAGTCTAAAACTATTTCCAAATCGAATAAAACTCTTGACAGATGTAATGTCTGGTGTTACAATTAATAAAAAACAATTCGATATAGAAACAAATTGGGAGGAAGTATGAAAGACAGTCATTTGATAGCCTATCATATTCGTTTGTTGAATGGGCGGATTTTTCAAAAGTTACTGAGCCAAGATCCAGAAGCTTTTTATCGCAGTGAGCAGGGCAAGATTCTCACCGTTTTATGGAATAGTGAAACGGGCTGCGCGACGGCGACAGATATTGCGCTGGAGACAGGACTAGCCAATAATACGCTGACGACTATGCTGAAAAAGTTGGAAGAACAGGGTTTAGTGACCTTTAGTCAGTGTGGTTTAGACAAGCGAAAAAAATATGTAAAGTTGACAGAGCGGGGTTGGTCTCAGAAAGAAGTGGGCCATCGTGTCAGTCAAAAATTGGATGCTATTTTTTATAAAGGTTTCTCAGAGGAAGAAATTCGCCAGTTTGAAAATTATCAGGAACGTATTTTAGAAAATTTGAAAGAAAAAGAGTATTAGATCATGTCAAAACAAGTTGAAAATGCACAAAATCTTTACATTCACGCCATTCAAGATGGGCATGTTGCCGAGGCTCAAGCTCAGTCTGTAGGGGATACCTACATTCAACACTCGACAGGTGTGCCAGATGGGAAAGAAGGTTTTGCGGCTTTCTTTGCAAATTTCTTTGAGCGCCATCCCGATCGTGAGATGAAAATTGTTCGCACCATTGAGGATGGCAATCTAGTTTTTGTTCATGTCCATCAATATCTCAATGGCGGGGAAGCTCAATGGGTAACGACAGATACTTTCCGTTCTGATGAGAATGGTCGCATCGTGGAGCATTGGGATGTGATTGACTACTACCGCGCTCCAGAAAATGGACAGTTAGACCAGATCTTTGGAGATTTTGAAATCAAGGATTTGGACAAGACAGTAGCAAATAAAAAAACCGTTCGTCGTTTCTTGACAGAAATTTTCCAAAATGGGGAGCTAGAGCAGTGGAGTGATTATGTGGCAGAAGATTTGATTCAGCATAATCATGAGATTGGCCAAGGAAGTCAGGCTTATAAAAACTATGTTGCAGAGCACGGGCTTACTTTTGACTTTGTTTTCCAGCTTTTGGGACAAGGAAACTATGTGGTTAGCTATGGACAGACTCAGATAGATGGGGTGGCTTATGCCCAGTATGACATCTTCCGTTTAGAGAATGGATTGATTGTAGAGCATTGGGACAACAAAGAAGTCATGCCTAAGGTAGAAGACTTGACGAATCGAGGGAAGTTTTAAATTGAGGACAAAGAATGATTGAATATAAAAATGTAGCGCTACGCTATACAGAAAAGGATGTCTTGAGAGATGTCAACTTACAGATTGAGGATGGCGAATTTATGGTTTTAGTGGGTCCTTCTGGGTCCGGTAAGACAACCATGCTCAAGATGATCAACCGCCTTTTAGAGCCAACAGATGGCAATATCTATATGGATGATAAGCGGATCAAGGACTATGATGAGCGTGAGCTACGCCTTTCTACAGGCTATGTCTTACAAGCGATTGCTCTATTTCCAAATCTAACGGTTGCGGAAAATATTGCTCTCATTCCTGAGATGAAAGGATGGAGCAAACCACATATTCAGCAGAAGACAGATGAATTGCTGGAGCTAGTGGGCTTACCTGCTGAAGACTATTCTCAGCGTATGCCGAGTGAGCTGTCTGGCGGTGAGCAGCAACGGGTGGGCATTGTCCGTGCCATTATCGCTCAACCCAAAATCCTGCTGATGGACGAGCCTTTTTCTGCTCTTGATGCTATCTCGCGTAAGCAATTGCAGAGCTTGACCAAGAGTATCCATGACCAGTTTGGGATGACAACAATCTTTGTGACCCATGACACGGATGAGGCTTTAAAGTTGGGGAATCGGATTGCTGTTCTGCAGGACGGGGAGATTCGTCAAGTGGCGACACCTGAGGAAATCTTATCTGCACCTGCGACCAGCTTTGTAGCAGATTTGTTTGGAGGTGTTCAACATGGCTAATTTGTTTTCTACCTTTCAGGAGCGCTTTGGCGAATGGTTGGCAGCCTTAGGGCAACACCTCCAGCTCTCTCTTCTGACCTTACTAGTGGCCATTTTCCTGACCATTCCGCTCGCTATTTATCTCCATAGTCATAAAAAAGCAGCCAATTGGGTACTGCAAATTGCAGGGATTTTTCAAACCATTCCTTCAATGGCCTTGCTGGGACTCTTTATCCCCCTCATGGGGATTGGCACACTTCCGGCACTGACTGCTCTGGTGATTTACGCTATTTTCCCGATTTTAGAAAATACTGTCACTGCTTTGAATGGGATTGATCCTAGTTTAGAAGAAGCTGGAATCGCCTTTGGGATGACCAAGTGGGAGCGACTCAAAAAGTTTGAACTGCCTCTAGCTATGCCCGTCATCGTGTCAGGAGTTCGGACGGCAACGGTAATGGTTATCGGAACAGCAACTCTAGCAGCACTTGTTGGAGCTGGCGGACTAGGTTCTTTTATCCTTCTAGGAATTGACCGTCGCAATGCCAGTCTGATCTTGATTGGAGCAATTTCATCCGCAGTTTTGGCTATTCTTTTCAACAGTCTTCTTAAATGGATGGAAAAGGCTAAGCTTCGGACGGTATTTACAGCTTTTGCAGTCTTAATGCTCGGACTTGGCGCTTCTTATACGCCAAGTTTGCTACCGAAACAGGAGAAGGATCATCTGGTTATTGCTGGGAAATTGGGTCCAGAGCCAGAAATTCTCATGAATATGTATAAACTTCTCATAGAGGAAAATACGGATATGACTGTGACAGTCAAACCTAATTTTGGGAAGACCGACTTCCTTTATCAAGCTCTGAAAAAAGGTGATATTGATATCTATCCTGAGTTTACCGGTACGATTACTGGAACTCTCTTGCAGCCTTCTCCAAAGGTCAGCAATGATGCTGAAGAAGTTTTTGAAGCAGCACGTGATGGAATCAAAAAACAGGACAATCTAGTCTTGCTCAATCACATGGCTTATCAAAATACATATGCCATCGCAGTACCTAAGAGTGTCGCCAAAGAATACAATCTTAAAACCATCTCTGATCTTAAAGCAGTCCAAGATAAGCTCAAAGCGGGTTTTACCCTAGAGTTTAACGATCGTGAAGATGGAAACAAGGGTTTGCAATCTCTATATGGCCTTAATCTTAATGTAGCGACCATGGAGCCAGCACTTCGCTACCAAGCTATCCAGTCGGGTGATATTCAAATCACGGATGCCTATTCGACTGACGCAGAACTTGCGCGTTATGATTTACAAGTTTTAGAAGACGATAAACATCTTTTCCCTCCTTATCAAGGGGCACCTCTCCTGAAGGCTGAATTGCTAGAAAAACACCCTGAGTTGGAAGGTATTCTCAATAAGCTGGCTGGTAAAATTACGGAAAGTCAGATGAGTCAGATGAATTATCAAGTTGGCATCGAAGGCAAAAAAGCGGAAGCTGTTGCGCGTGACTATCTGGTTAAGGAAGGACTTCTAAAAAAATAAGAAGTAAAAAAGTTAGACTTGTAAGGCCTAGCTTTTTTGCTTACTTGAGGATAGACAGACTACGGATTGAAGGAGATGTGTTTATCTTTTAGTCAGGAAATCTTCATCCATTTTTGGTATAATAAAGTATCAATTCATGGAGGTGTTCCGATGGCATCTAGTCAAGAATATTTGGATTTTATTCTGAAGCAGCTGCAGGGTTTTGGTCAAGAAATTAGCTTTCGCAAGATGATGGGAGAGTATTTGCTCTATTATCGGGGTCGCTTATTTGGCGGGATTTATGACAATCGCTTGCTGATCAAGCCGGTCCAACCAGCTATCGATCTTTTTGAAAATCCGGTTTATGAGTCTCCTTATCCAGGTGCAAAGTCAATGCTTCATATAAAAGAAGTAGAAGATGCTGCCTTCCTCTGTAATCTAATTGAAGCTGTCTATCCTGCCTTACCAGCAGCTAAAAAGAAAAAATAGTCTTTCCTTTACAATAGATATTCTAAAAAGTTGCCATTCAAATAGACATTTTTAAAATTTTCCTTTATAATGGACTTAAAGGAGGTTTGGTATGCTTTATATTGCTCTTATTGGAGATTTAATTGAATCCAAACAGCTGAAAAATCGCAAGCAGGCGCAGAAGGACCTGCAGGACATGATGGCGGTGCTAAATCAGGATTATCGGGATTATCTGGTGTCACCTTTCACGGTGACGACTGGAGATGAGTTTCAGGCTTTGCTGCGGCCTAATCCAGAGATTATGCAGCTCCTTGATCAGATTGCCTTGGGCTTTCCTCATCCGATTCGCTTTGGACTTGGTCTGGGGGAGATTGTGACGGATATCAATCGGGAGCAGAGTATTGGTGCGGACGGTCCGGCTTACTGGAGGGCACGCGCGGCCATTGATGTTATTCATGAGAAGAACGACTACGGCAGCAGCCGTATAGCTGTATCCTTGGGAGATGAAGAGCTCAGTCAGGCGGTCAATACGGTGCTGGCAGCTACTTCATTTATCCAGAGTAAGTGGAATAGCAGTCAGAGAGAGGTTCTGGAGCGGATGCTCATGGAATATATCTATGACGAGAATTTTTCTCATGGAGAAATAGCAGAGCTGTTGCAGATTAGTCCCAGTGCGCTTAGTAAGCGACTCAAGTCCTCTGGTTTGAAGATCTATCTGAAAAATCGCCGTTTAGCTATGAGAATGATTCTACAGGCAGTAAAGGAGGCTGAAGAATGACAAATTTTATGGGATTTTCAGAATTTTTCATGCAGAATCCGATTCTTGTATTGACTTTGTTGGCTCATGTGCTAGCTGATTTTCAGCTTCAAAGTCAGAAAATGGCCGACCTCAAAAGCCGGCGGTTAAATTTTTTGATTCTCCACTTGGGAATTGTTCTCTTGCCCTTGTTGCTCTTGGGGATAATTTTCCCTAAGTATCTGCTATATTTCCTCTTGGTCTGGATCAGTCATGCGCTTATTGACTTCTTGAAGTATAGTCTGAATTCATCGATTGTCCGGCATCATGCTCAAAAGTTTGCCTTTATACTGGATCAGGTCTTGCATCTGATTAGCATTTTTGCTCTTTATTTTCTCTTAGGTCAGCAGCAAATTCCAGCTCCTAATTGGCTGTCTGAGCGCTACCTCATGCTGCAGGCTCTCTTTTTCTTCGCACTTACTGGTAAGCCAATTAATATCCTCTTTAAACTCTTCTTCAGTAAGTATCAGGCAGGAGAAGACAGTGGGGAGACTATTGCGGGGGCTGGTGCCACGATTGGGATTTTGGAGCGCTTGATTATGGGACTTTCTCTTATTTTCGGGCAGTTTACTGCCATTGGTCTAGTCTTTACGGCTAAGTCTATTGCCCGCTATAATAAGATTTCAGAAAGCCAGTCCTTTGCTGAATACTACCTGATTGGCTCGCTTTTCAGTATGATTGCAGTCTTGTTGGTTTATGGCTGTCTGTATTGGTAAAAATAAATAAAAAAACAGATCATCATAGTAAGGATGGTCTGTTTTTGTGTTCTTATCTGTAACCCTACTCAATCATGGTATTGACAGCAGTGCCTGTTTGGTAGTCAATCTCTGCATTTGGAGAGACATTGTCCAAGAGGACATGAGACATTCCGTCTTCATCTATATTTTCCTTGCCCCCTAGCTGGATGCTGACAACATTGCCTTCTGCGTCAAGCCCGACATACTGGAGCTCAATCTTGCGAGGAAGAAGCTCATTGTCCGTGTAAATCGGAGTAACCTTGTAATCCAGCCAATAATCTGGATTTTCCTCTAACCAGCGCTCCAAGCGATGTTCATAATAGAGCATGCTATCTGGGTTATTGTCGTCCAGTCCTTGGAAACTACCAGAGTTGAGCCAAGCGGTCATTGGAACGAGGTTTTTCCCTTCGTTATTGAGGCCGCTGAAAGTGAAGCCAATCAGATGAGCGCGATTCATGAGCCAAGCCCGATCATCTCCATTTCCGTAGTAGAATTTGTAATTGTGCCAACCGATGGGATTGTAAGTGACCTTGGTCTCCTTTTTCTTTTTGGCTTTGTGTTGCTCCTGCATTTGAACATGAGCAGCAGTAGCCCGACCGTATTTGTCCTTTTTCCCAAGCTTTAGCTGATACTCCCCATTCAACTCCAGAGTGCCGATAGCTGTTTCATCGCTATGGTTAAGCAGCTGGACCTTGATCTGGTTCTTCTGATTAGCAGCGACATTCTCTGCAGGAAGAGCCTGTGAAAGTAACAACAAAGAGCCGGCTGACAGGACAAGCCAAGTGCCAAACCTAAACTTTTTCATAAAGAACTCCTTTTAAATAATATATCTCCGACATCATTCTACTAAAAAATAGATTGTTTGACAACTAAAACTTTTCAAAAATATTACAAAAATAAATATCTGTTCAATAAGTGCAGGGTTTGACTAGGATGTGTATTTTTTCTATAATTATAACTAGAGAAAACGCTTGTATATATTACCTAAGGAGGTGCTTATGAGTCCATCTTTAGAGAAAATGTCACTAGAGGAGCTGTGGCAGCTTTTTCCGATTTTTCTGAGAGAGCATCAGGATGAGTGGAAAGAATGGTATGATGAGGAACGGCTTCGGCTTTTGATTTTTTTGCCTGCAAATCAGCTGGTTCGGATTAGTCATATTGGCTCTACATCCCTTGAGACCATCTGGGCCAAGCCTATAGTGGATATCTTGCTGGAAATTCCCAAAGAAACAGATATGGCAGTGATGAGAGACTTGTTTCTGAAAAATGGCTATCTGCTTATGTCAGAAAGCCAAGGGCAGATGTCATTCAATAAAGGCTACACACCGAGTGGTTTTGCGGAGCGGGTTTTCCATCTGCATCTGCGCTATGAGGGTGATCATGATGAACTTTACTTTAGAGACTATTTACAGGAGCACCCTGCTGTAGCTAAAGACTATGAAAAGCTCAAGCTATCCTTGTGGAAGCAATATGAGCACAACCGTGATGCCTATACAGAGGCGAAAACGGATTTTATCAAGAACTATACAGAGAAAGCTAAAAAGCTTTATGGCAGAAGATATGAGAGGGAAGACAGATGATTTATATAGCAATGATTGGCCTTATGATTATTCTGGCTTTTCCTTACTTAATTTACCAATCTAAGAAACCATCAGGTTTTGTCGGCTTATGGATGATGAAATTGTGGAATCGTGTTTATATGCCCATGGTTGTTTGGGCGGTCAGTCAGCTGAATCATAAGAAACGATTTCATGCCATTTTGGATGTTGGAGTTGGAAATGGAGCATCCTCGAAATATTTGAAAAAACATTTTCCTAATAGTCGAGTTCTGGGGATTGATATTTCTTCTACTGCCATCAGAGCAGCTGAAAAATTGGCTGAGCCTGGCCTATCTTTTGAGGTGAAAAATGTTGAGAATACAAATCTTCCGGTTGAGAAATTTGATTTGATTACATACAGCATTTTAAACTCATTTTCATTGGTCAAATCTAACTCAAGCGTTCCTAGAACTTAAGCGGATACTTAAGCCAGATGGAATCATCTTACTGGCATGTGAATGGAGTAAATTAGCTTACTACCTACCAGACTTTAGAAAGCAAGAAAAACTGGAATATTATTTGTCTAACTTGGATTTATATCTTATCGATAGTCAAAGAAAGGGTCAATGGATTCTTTATAAGATTGTTAAAAAATAAGGAGGTATCCTATGAAACAATTATTTTTATGTTCATATTTTGCGGGAGTCAAGGACTTGTTCAGACAATATGTATCTGAAAAGCAATTGGGCAAACAAGTACTTTTTATCCCGACGGCTGGAAATGTAGAAGAGTACAGGGGTTATATTGACGAAGCCCTGCAGACCTTTGCAGATTTGGGATTTCAAGTAGAAATTTTAGATATTTCAGCTTGTGACAGAGAGACAGCTCAGGCCAAAATTTTCCAAAGCAAACTCCTCTATGTCTCTGGTGGCAATACTTTTTATCTTCTGCAAGAACTAAAGAAAAAGCAGCTTCTGTCCTTGATAAAAGAGCAGATTGCGGATGGCATGGTTTATGTGGGCGAATCTGCTGGTGCTATCATCACAGCCCAAGACATTGACTATAATAAGATTATGGACGATAAGGCGGTCGCTAAGGAACTGAATGATACAGAGGCACTAAACGAGGTGGATTTTTATGTTCTTCCTCATGTTGGCGAAGAACCTTTTGTCGAAAGTGCCCAGGCCACTCTGGATACATACAGCGACCAGCTGAATCTGCTTCCCCTCAATAATCGCCAAGCTGTGCTTGTGGAGGGTGAAGAAGTGAAGGTTTTGGAGGGAGGATAAGTAAGCAGAATATATGTTCTAGTGGACCTACTTGAGAAACTCTAATAAGAGGAATGAGTGCAATTGCGATAAACTAGATTAAACAAATTAGAATGCGAGTGTTGAACTTTGATTGAAAAAACATATGAAACACCAAGTGGAATAATTCATTATTGGACAAATGATGCTGTTGAATCATCCCAAAGTGCTCTTATCTTTTTACCTGGGCTAACTGCTGACCATAGGTTATTTGAAAAACAAATAGAATATTTTAAAGATACATATAGAGTCTTGGTTTGGGACGCACCTGGACATGCTTCATCTTATCCATTTCGTCTCGATTTTACTTTATTTGATTTAGCAAGTTGGCTGGATGAAATATTTATCAAAGAGAGAATAGAAAATCCAATAGTAATTGGTCAGTCAATGGGAGGATATGTAGGACAGGTTTATGCTCAACTTTTTCCTGAGAAATTAAAAGGTCTTGTTACGATTGATTCACCATCCCTTCAAAGGAAGTATTATACAGCTATGGAATTGTGGCTCTTAAAAAATATGGAGGCAATTTATAGAATCTATCCATGGAAATCTCTTTTGAAATCAGGCCCTAAAAGCGTATCAACAACAGACTATGGAAGAAAACTGATGTATGATATGATGATGATTTATGATGGCGATCAAGAAAGGTATGCTCGTCTTGCGGGATACGGATATAAGATATTTTCAGAAGCAGTAGAGAAGAAGTTTTCTTATGAAGTAAAATGTCCACAATTGGTTATATGTGGAAAAGAAGATCGTGCAGGGGCTTGCATACGATATTTGAAGGCCTATGAAAGAAATACTGGGAAGTCTGTTCAATGGATTGATAAGGCGGGGCATAATTCTAATACCGACCAACCCGATGTTGTAAATAGACTGATTGATGAATTTTTGGATAACAAAATTAAAGAAAAGCTTGGTTGAAAGACCGGCTTTTTGATATAATAGACTCTATGAACACAAAAGAAAAAATTTCAAATTATCAACTTTTACTGGCTCAGTTGGAAGCCTTGTTGGAGGGTGAGACCAATGCTTTGGCCAATCTTTCCAATGCTGGCGCCCTGCTTAATCAAGCCCTGCCTAATTCTGTTTTTACTGGTTTCTATCTTTTTGATGGGAGCGAGCTGATTCTGGGGCCTTTTCAGGGCGGTGTTTCCTGTGTCCATATTGCGCTAGGCAAGGGGGTATGTGGGGAATCTGCTGAGAAAAAAGAGACGATTATCGTAGATGATGTGACCCAGCATGCCAATTATATCTCTTGTGATAGCCGGGCTAAGAGCGAAATTGTGGTGCCCATGGTAAAAGATGGTCGCCTGCTTGGAGTGCTAGATTTGGACTCAGCCTTGACGGGTGATTATGATAAGGTAGATCAGGAATATCTGGAAAAGTTTGTCCAGATTTTGCTTGAAAAAACGATTTGGAATTTTGAAATGTTTGGAGAAAAAGCCTAATGTATCAAGCTTTATATCGGAAATATCGCAGTCAGACCTTTGGTCAGCTGGTGGGTCAGCAAGTAGTAGCCACCACCCTGCGGCAGGCAGTGGAGCAAGGGAAAATTAGTCATGCTTATCTCTTCTCTGGCCCACGTGGAACAGGGAAGACCAGTGTTGCTAAGATTTTTGCTAAGGCTATGAACTGTCCGAATCAAAAGGACGGCGAGCCCTGTAATGACTGCTATATTTGCCAGGCCATTACTGAGGGAAGTCTTGAAGATGTTATCGAAATCGACGCGGCTTCTAATAATGGAGTAGATGAGATTCGTGACATTCGGGACAAGTCAACCTATGCACCCAGTCTAGCCAAGCACAAGGTCTATATCATTGACGAGGTCCACATGCTCTCGACTGGGGCTTTTAACGCCTTGCTCAAGACCTTGGAAGAACCGACAGAAAACGTGATCTTTATCCTAGCGACGACAGAGCTGCATAAGATTCCGGCGACCATTCTTTCCCGCGTCCAGCGTTTTGAGTTTAAGTCTATCAAGACGCAGGACATTATTGGCCATATTGAGTGGATTTTAGATCAGGAAGGCATTGACTTTGAGCAGGAAGGTGTGCAGATTATTGCTCGCCGAGCCGAGGGCGGTATGCGGGATGCCTTGTCTATCCTCGATCAGGCTCTTAGCTTAACTCAGGAAAATCGTTTGACTACAGACATTGCCGAAGAAATCACTGGCTCTATCAGCTTAGGAGCCTTGGATGCCTATGTAGCAGCCTTGATTGCTCATGATGCAGTCACAGCCTTGGATAATCTCAATCTGATTTTTGACAGTGGCAAAAACATGGCTCGTTTTGTGACGGACCTCCTGCAATATCTGCGTGACCTAATCATTGTCAAAACTGGCGGGGAGAACCATCATGCTAGTGAGCTCTTTCTGGAAAACCTCAATACACCGCAGGACACTCTCTTTGCCATGATAGATATGGCGACCAAGAGTTTGGCAGATATCAAGAACAGCCTGCAACCTAAGATTTATACGGAAATGATGACCATTCGACTGGCAGAGACCAGCAGTCTCCCTACAGCGGCAGCCATTCCAGATAATCTAGCCGAAGAGCTCAAGGGATTGAGACAAGAGATTGATAATCTCAAGCAGCAGCTATCTAATGGCAATGGGAAACCTGCAGCGGCTGTCAAAACTTCGGATATTCGGCCGCAGAAGTCTAAGGGCTACCGAGCAGACCGCAATAAGGTCAATGCTATCCTAGAAGAGGCTGTTGAGAATCCTAGTCTGGCTCGCAGCAATCTGACTAAGCTGCAGAATGCTTGGGGTGAGATTATCGAAAGTCTGGCTGGAGCTGATAAGGCCTTGCTGGCAGGCTCGCAGCCAGTGGCCGCCAATGAAAGTCATGCTATCTTAGCTTTTGAGTCTAATTTCAACGCTGAGCAGACTATGAAGCGGGACAATCTCAATACCATGTTTGGCAATATTCTCAGCAATGCGGCGGGATTTTCACCAGAAATTTTGGCTATTTCCTTGGAAGAGTGGACCAAGATTCGGGCGGATTTTTCGGCTCGCAGCCGCAATAGCAAGGCAGAGGTTGAAGAGAAGGAAGAGGAAAGTTTGATTCCAGAGGGATTTGACTTTTTAGCAGAAAAAATTACCATTCAAGAGGATTAAAAAAAGATTTTTCTAGGCTTTCGTGTTATAATAAAACTATGAATAGACGACAATTTATTGTAATGGCTGTTTTTACGGCCTTAGAAACCTATTTTTTCAATGAATCCATCATGGCGGGGCGCTATTTCATGGCTGCTTTCTGGGCAGTTTTGGTGCTGCGCAATCTGCAGATTTCCTATGTCATGGGGCGGATTGTGGATGAAATCGATAAACATTTGGGACCGAAATAATGAAAACAGGACTGAGCTATGAGACTCAGTCCTTTTGAAATGAAATTTTTGATTACCAACTGGTCAACGAGACTTCGCCGCTATTGAGCCATATTTCCTGACCATCTGTCAGCTGGACTAAAAGTTGCCCGCTGTCTGAGATATCCTTGGCCAAACCTTGGTAGTCTACGCCTTTTTGACTAAAGGTCACTTGTCGTCCTAGCACCAAGGAGCGCTGCTTGTAGAGATAGATGAGCTCTTCTGGGTCACTTTCGTAGAAGCATTTCCAAATCTCGGCAATGAGCTCATTGCGACTAATGGCTGGTTTCTCTTCAAAGAGGGAGCCAGCTTTTTCTTTAATCTCAGCTGGAAAGTCTTTAATGAAAAAATTAAAGCCAACACCAATGATAACATCAGTGACGAGCCCTGTCTCAATAGAAGTTGTAGCCTCGGTCAGGATGCCGGAAATTTTCTTGTTTCGATAGTAAATGTCATTGACCCACTTGATATCAACCTCCATAAGGGTTAGATTTTTTACTGCCTTGTAGATAGCTCCTGCGGTCAAGATAGTATAGGAGGGAAGCTGGTCGAAGGGGAGGTTGGGTTTGAGGTGGAGAGACATGTAAAAGCCACCCTGGTTGGGGCAGAAGAAGGCACGACCGAAACGGCCACGGCCAGCAGATTGGGCAGCGGCCAGATAGAGAGTGTTGGCTGGGCGTCCGGCCTCCATGCCAGCCTTGGCATCCATCTGAGTGGACTGGCAGTCAGGATTAAAGGAGACCTGAACAGGTGAGTGCGCTTCAATCCAATCAGGAATCAGTAAGTCACCCGCTGTCAATCGATAGCCTCGGTTCTTGACGGATTCGATTTGGATGCCTTCTTTTTCCAGTTTTTGGATGGCTTTCCAAATGGAAGTTCGTGAAATGCCCAATTCTTGAGCTATTTTTTCACCGTTGACATAGTCGTCAGCCTGGCTGAGGATGTCAAAGATTTTTTCATAGGTTTTCATAGGCGGTCTTTCTAACTTAATGGCTGCTTTCTCTTAGTGTCAGCTTGGTAGAGAGCTTGATCATGTAAGGGATGGGACTTTCATCGGTTTTAATCACCTGATCCAGCATCTGCAGAGCTTGCTTACCCATTTCCTCTGTAAAGACTGTCACAGTGCTGAGAGGTGGATAGACGTATTTGGCAATAGATGTATCATTAAAGGAAATAATTTGGACATCTTGGGGAACAGCTATTCCTGCTTCCTGAAGAGCACGGAGGGCACCGACTGCCAGAGCATCGCTGGCTATGAAGAATGCTTTGGGCATCTGTTCTTTTTGGTGGTCAATCAATTCTTTCATCAGCTGGTAGCCAGACTCTGAGGAGAACTTGCCTATCTTGACATAGGCCGGCTGATAAAAACCTTTGTCACTAAGGTAACGGCAGAAGCAGGACAAACGCGGATCGTCAAGACTTGTCGTTCCGTCTGTAGTTTCTTCGCGTCCAGCAATCATACCGATTTCTCGAATGCCCTGCTGAAGAAAATGGTCGAGAACATGAGTAACAGCATGCTCAAAGTCCGTTGTCACACAGCTGTGGCCTTGGTCGAGCGTATCGCTATCCACGAAAACCAGGGCAGGACTGTATTGCTCTAGCTCCTTGACTTGCTTGCTGCTGAATTTTCCGATGGCAATGATGCCGTCAATCTGTTCTAGCTGGCTCAGAGAGTCGTTGTTGAAAATCCGCACGATATCATAGCCCAGTTCATGGGCTTTCTTTTCGATGCCTAAGCGGATGGAGTAGTAGTAAAGATCATCCAGCTCTTCCATCTCTGTGTACCATTCAACGATGGCAATGCGATGGGTTTTAGGTGAAGTCTTTTTCTGCCTTTTGCTTTTTTTGTAGTTGAGCTGTTCAGCGATATCGAAAATCTTTTTACGCGTCTCATCGCTGACAGACATGGACTTGTCATAGTTCAAAACCCGTGAAACAGTTGCGGGAGAAACACCAGCTGTCTGGGCGATATCTTTGATAGTAGCCATTTGATTTGGTCCTTTTTAATTTACTGTCTACATAAATTATAACTCAAAAATTAGTAAATAACAAAGATATGTTTAGTAAAACTTAACTTTGTTCTCGAAATGAACTGGGTGAAAAGCCAAAATATTTTTTAAAAGCCTTTGAAAAGTAAAGGGGATCTGAGAAACCGACAGAATAGGCGATAAATTGAACAGGCTCACGGGTGCTTTTGAGGAGTTGTTTAGCTCGATGCATTCGGACATATTCCAGATATTCTTTAGGTGAGCTTTGGTGCTCCTCCTTGAAAATGGTTGTTAGATAGCTGCGATGAACGGACAACTTAATTGCCATATCTTGAATGCTGAGGTTAGGATTGGGATATTGAGTGTCAATTATCTGCTTGCAGGCTAGATAGAGTTGCTGGCTTGCAGATAGGGTATTTGCTTGGGGCTTATAGGCAACGCTGCCCAAGTGAAAGATGAGTTCATAAAGTTGGCCCATAATGTGGAGTTGAGCTAGTTGGTTAGATTTGGTCTGCTCGGCGAAGTAAACCAAGTTCTCAACAATTTTCCCAATCCTATCTGTTTTTCGTTCCTGGTTAGCAAGTAGGTAGCAGTCTTCGGCAATCTGAGAGTGATTGAAGTAGTCATAAACCCTACCGCCAGTCATTCCCAGCCAGTAGTAAGACCAAGGTTCTTCTTTGTCAGCCTGATAAAAGGTAAGTTCATTTGGCTTGAGCAGAAAGAGATCTCCAGCTTTTAAATCGACAATTTTTCCTTTGTAATGAAATTGACCTTTCCCTTTGGTAATGTAGTGAAGAACGTAGGTATCTCTAATAGCTGGTCCAAAAGAGTAGCTAGATGTGCACTCTTCATAACCGTAGAAGCTAAGCGAGAGATCAATGGTTCCTGTTTGGTATTCTGAAAAAACAAGCATATTTCGCCTCCTACCTAACATTTTACCATATTTCCCTAACATAATTCTATTTTAGGAAGCGATTTCATAAGGTAAAATATTAGTAAATATGGAGGTTCAGAAATGGCTATCAAAATAGACAAACATCTATTCTACATCAATACAAAAAATTCCAGTCTTATCATTGAGGAAAGGGATGGCTACCTTTTGCTTAAACACTTAGGCAGAAAAATCGAATCCTATCATTTTTCCAATACAGTATTTGAGCGAGATCATGCATTTTCTGGTAATCCGAGATCGAATGAGCGGAGTTTTAGCTTAGATACCCAGCGGCAGGTTTTGGGTCAGCATGGTTTAGGAGACTTTCGGCAACCTTCTCTGCAAGTCCAACATGCTAATAATGAAGTAACAGATTTTAGGTTTATTGAGAGTCAGCTGATTAAGGGTGGTTTGGAAGTTCCAGGACTGCCTAGCCCTCACAGTACAGAAGATGCAGAAACACTGGCCTTTATTTTAGAGGATGCAGTAGCTCACTTACGCCTCACTCTCTATTACACAGCTTTTGAAGATAGCAATACTATTGCAACCTTTACTAAGCTGGAAAATATCGGTAGAGAGACAGCAGTCATACATAAGAACTTGAGCTTAATGGCAGATTTGCCGGCAGGGACCTATGATGTGATTAGTTTACAGGGAGCTTATGCTAGGGAGAAAACAGTTCGTCGTCACAAGTTAGAACAGGGAATTTTCAAAATAGCTTCCAACCGAGGAGCTTCTGGTCACGCGCAGACTCCGAGCCTTATCCTTTGTGATAGTGAAACGACGGAAGAGGCTGGTCAAGTTTGGGCAATTCAGCTCCTTTATAGCGGAAACTTTGAAGCTTGGATTCAGCAAAATCAGTTGAGTGAAGTTCGGCTAGGTATCGGTATCAATGAAGATAACTTTGCTTGGAAACTGGAAGCGGGGCAGACTTTCTATAGTCCTGTTGCTCTGTTGAATTATTCGTCTCAGGGTTTGACTGGTCTTAGTCATGAGAGCCAAGCTTTTGTTCAAGAGCATATCATTCCTAAAGCTTTTGCGAAGAGAGAGCGGCCAATTTTAATCAATAACTGGGAAGCAACTTACTTTGATTTCAAAAAAGAAAAGTTGCTAGAGTTAGCAGATGAGGCACAGAAAGTTGGTATTGAGCTCTTTGTTCTCGATGATGGCTGGTTTGGCAACCGTTTTGATGACAATCGGGCTCTGGGCGACTGGTTTGTCAATGAAGATAAGCTAGGTGGCAGTTTGACAGAGCTCATAGCAGAAGTTCATAGCAGAGGATTGCAATTTGGTTTATGGGTTGAGCCAGAAATGATTTCCGTAGACAGTCAGCTTTATCGAGCACATCCAGACTGGGCTATTCAAGCGCCTGATCGAGATCATACCTACTCTCGCAATCAACTCGTATTGGATTTTGCTAATCCAGATGTGGTAGCCTATATCAAAGAAACACTGGATCAGCTGTTAAGTCAGCACGATATTGACTACATAAAATGGGATATGAATCGTAATATTACCAATCTAGGGAATGGCACTAACTATCTGGAGACCAAAATGCAGTCACATAAGTATATCTTGGGGCTTTATGAAATTGTAAAATATTTGACAGAGAAATATGAGAATATTTTATTTGAGTCCTGCTCAGGTGGTGGTGGACGAAATGATCTTGGTATGATGCGGTATTTCCCTCAAGTCTGGGCTAGTGACAATACCGATGCCATAGCTCGTTTGCCAATCCAATATGGCTCTTCTTATCTTTATCCGACTATTTCAATGGGTGCCCATGTGTCGGCAGTGCCTAATCATCAGATGGGACGAATTACTCCGCTGGCAACCCGTGGTCATGTAGCTATGATGGGAAATCTGGGGTATGAGCTTGATTTGACTAGTCTATCAGATGAAGAGAAAGCTGCGATTGCTGACCAGGTGAAGTTGTATAAAGAATTACGGCCAGTGGTCCAGTTAGGGCGTCAGTATAGGCTAATCAATCCAGATGTTGGCTCCAATGAAGCAGCGGTTCAATTTAACTATGGAAATCAAACGATTGTAACCTATGTCCGAGTCTTATCAGTTGTGGAAACGATGGAAACAACCTTGAAACTAAAAGGCTTAGAGGAAGAAGAGCTTTATGAGCTACAGGGAAATGGCGCAGTTTACTCAGGTGCAGAACTCATGTATGCTGGTATCACTATGAATCTTCCGCAAGGAGATTATCTTAGCAGACAGCTGCATTTTATTAAAAAATAAGGAGGCTAGATCATGAAATGGTATAAAAAGATGAGCTTAGCTGCTATTACAGGACTGTCCCTTTTGGGGCTGTCAGCTTGCAGCAGCCAAGGGGAGTCAACAGATGGTAAGGTAACGATTGAGTATTTCAACCAGAAGGGTGAAATGGTTGATACCCTTCGTGAGATTGCAAAAGACTTTGAAAAAGAAAATCCGAATGTGCATGTGAAAGTGGTGAATGTTCCTAACGCTGGGGAAGTACTCAAAACTCGAGTTCTGGCTGGAGATGTTCCTGATGTTGTCAATATCTATCCCCAATCTATTGAATTGCAAGAATGGGCTAAAGCTGGGTACTTTGAAGATTTATCTAATAAAGATTATCTCAAGCGAGTTAAGAATCATTACGCAGATAAATATGCGATAGATGGAAAGATTTACAATATCCCTTATACTGCTAATGCTTATGGTATCTATTACAACAAGGATAAATTTAAAGAACTGGGATTGAAAGTTCCAGAGACTTGGGAGGAATTTGAAGAATTAGTTGATACGATTATAGCAAAAGGGGAAACACCTTTTGCCATTGCAGGAGCAGATACTTGGACCTTGAATGGTTATCATCAGTTAGCTCTTGCCACTTCTACAGGAGGTGGTAAGGAAGCGAATGATTACCTACGTTTTTCCAAGCCAAATGCCATCAAGTCTTCAGATTCAGTGCTTAAAGATGATTTCAGGTTGTTAGATTTATTCCGCAAAAAAGGTGCCATGCAAACCAACTGGCAGGGAGCAGGCTATACTGATGTTGTCGGTGCCTTCGCTAGAGGCGATGCCCTGATGACTCCAAATGGCTCTTGGGCTATCACAGCAATCAATGCGCAAGATCCTAAGTTTAATGTTGGAACTTTCCCTTTCCCTGGAAAGCAAAAAGGACAAAGCTTGACCATTGGAGCAGGAGACCTAGCTTGGTCAATCTCTTCAAGTAGTAAGCACAAGAAAGAAGCCAATGCTTTTGTTGAATATATGTCACGTCCAGAAGTTATGCAGAAATATTATGATGTGGACGGCTCACCAACAGCTATTGAAGGTGTCAAGGAAGCAGGTTCAGATGCACCGCTAGCCGGTCTTGCTGAACTAGCATTTACAGACCGACACCTCGTTTGGCTAGCCCAAGACTGGACCAGTGAAAGTGATTTTTATACCTTGACTGGGAACTATATTACAACTGGAAACAAAGAGGATATGGCGAAAGCACTAAATGCCTTCTTCAATCCGATGAAAGCAGACGTAGAGTAGGAGTAGATCCACTATGAAAAAATTGATTGAGAAATATTGGGGCTGGCTCTTTGTCCTTGTTCCCCTTGTACTACAGGCTGTATTCTTCTATGTGCCCATGTTTCAGGGTGCCTTCTACAGCCTGACAAACTGGACTGGTTTGACCTATAATTATAAGTTTGTCGGACTCAATAACTTTATGCTCCTCATGAGCGATCCTAAGTTTATGAACGCGATAGGATTTACATTGATCATTACTATTTGTATGGTTGTTGGTGAGATTATGCTGGGGATCTGGATAGCACGAGCTCTCAACTCGAAGATAAAGGGGAAAACTTTCTTCCGAGCTTGGTTTTTCTTCCCTGCTGTCCTATCTGGATTGACTGTGGCTCTTATCTTTAAGCAACTTTTCAACTACGGATTGCCAGCTATAGGGAATACCTTAGGAATTGAATTTCTTAAAACCAGCCTTCTAGGAACGAATGGCGGTGCAATCTTTGCAGCAATCTTCGTCTTGCTTTGGCAAGGGGTAGCCATGCCTATTATCATCTTCTTAGCTGGCCTTCAGTCTATCCCGACTGAGATTACAGAAGCAGCTCGAATTGATGGAGCTAGCAGCAAACAAATTTTTTGGAAGGTGGAACTTCCTTATCTCCTACCAAGCGTTTCCATGGTCTTTATCTTGGCTCTAAAAGGTGGTTTGACAGCATTTGATCAAGTCTTTGCCATGACAGGTGGCGGTCCGAATAATGCGACCACCTCTCTAGGACTTCTGGTATACAACTATGCTTTTAAGAGCAATCAATTTGGTTATGCCAATGCCATTGCTGTTATCTTGTTTCTCTTGATTGCGGTTATTTCTATTATCCAGTTGAGAGTATCTAAGAAATTTGAAATCTAAGAGGAGAAGCCTGATGAAAAATGCAGAAAGAAAAGCTAATTTTAGTAAATATATCTTGCTAACACTGGGATCTATTATCATTTTAATTCCACTCTTAGCAACGATATTCAGTTCCTTTAAGTCTACCAAAGACATTGTTAATAATTTTTTCGGATTTCCGACTCAACCGACTTTGGAAAATTTCCAACGCCTTTTGGCTGATGGTATCGGAGGCTACTATTGGAATTCAATTGTAATCACGGTTCTATCTTTGGCTGTTGTCATGATTTTTATTCCCATGGCTGCTTACTCTATCGCTCGTAATATGTCTAAGAGAAAAGCTTTTGGTATTATGTATACGCTTTTGATTTTAGGGATTTTCGTTCCTTTTCAAGTTATCATGATTCCTATTACAGTTATGATGAGTAAGCTAGGACTAGCCAACACTTGGGGATTAATTATCCTCTATCTGGCTTACGCTGTTCCACAGACTCTCTTTCTCTATGTAGGCTACATTAAGATTTCCATTCCAGACAGTCTGGATGAAGCAGCAGAAATTGACGGTGCTGGAAAGTTTACAACCTATTTCAAGATTATCTTTCCTATGATGAAACCCATGCATGCGACAACCATGATTATCAATGCCCTCTGGTTCTGGAATGATTTCATGCTTCCTCTCTTGGTACTCAATAAAGACTCCAAGATGTGGACTCTGCCACTCTTCCAATATAACTACACAGGTCAATACTTTAATGATTATGGACCGAGCTTTGCTTCTTATGTTGTTGGGATTATCACCATTACTATCGTTTATCTCATCTTCCAGCGCAATATTATTGCTGGAATGAGCAACGGGGCAGTGAAGTAAGCTCAAGATACAAAGACTGTAAAAAGCTCACAGTGCATACAAAGGCAACCACATCCGTAAACTACTGAATTAGTAACGGCTGTGGAAAAATAGGGAATCTGAAAAAGAAGCTTCAGCTTCTTGGAAGATTCGTGTTTTTCGCACAGAGCTAATAAATAGAAAACCTAAAACCGCTAGGAAAGGATATAGAAGACAAGATTTTAGAGGAGAAGACTATGGCTATTCAAAATAAGACCATGCTGATTACTTACTCAGACAGCCTGGGGGAGAATTTAAAAGATTTATATGACAATTTAGAAAAGCATTTTGGCGATGCTGTTGGAGGAGTGCATTTGCTTCCTTTCTTCCCATCAACTGGTGACCGGGGATTCGCCCCAGTAGACTATGAAGAGGTTGATTCAGCTTTTGGTGACTGGGAGGATGTAGAAAAGCTGGGCGAGAAATATTATCTCATGTTTGACTTTATGATCAACCATATCTCACGCCAGTCCAAGTATTATAAGGATTTTCAGGAAAAGAAGGATCAGAGTGAGTATCGTGACCTCTTTCTCAGCTGGGATAAGTTTTGGCCAGAAAATCGTCCGACGCAAGCTGATGTTGATTTGATTTATAAGCGTAAGGTTCGGGCGCCTAAGCAGGAAATCGTCTTTGCAGATGGAAGCACCGAGTATCTGTGGAACACCTTTGGTGAAGAGCAGATTGATCTAGATGTTCGCAGTCAGGTAACTAATGATTTCATCAAGAAAACATTGCGTCAACTGTCAGAGCATGGCTGTGATCTGATTCGTTTAGATGCATTTGCCTATGCAGTCAAAAAGTTAGATACCAATGATTTCTTTGTTGAGCCAGAAATCTGGGATTTATTAGAAAAAGTTCAGCAGCAAGCGGCTGAGTTTGGGACGGATATTTTACCAGAAATTCATGAGCATTATTCTATCCAGTTCAAGATTGCAGAGCATGGCTACTTTGTCTATGATTTTGCGCTACCGATGGTAACTCTTTATTCTCTATACAGTGGCAAAGCAGAGCGTCTAGTCAAGTGGCTTGAAATGAGTCCTATGAAGCAATTCACAACACTGGATACTCACGATGGTATTGGGGTTGTTGATGTTAAGGATATTCTGACTGATAAAGAAATTGACTTTGCAACCAATGAACTATATAAGGTTGGGGCTAATGTTAAGCGAAAGTATTCCTCAGCTGAGTACAATAATCTGGACATTTACCAGATTAACTCGACTTACTACTCAGCCTTGGGCGATGACGACAAGAAGTACTTCATCAGTCGTCTGATTCAGGCTTTTGCTCCAGGGATTCCACAGGTCTATTATGTTGGTTTCTTAGCTGGGAAAAATGACCTTGAACTGTTAGAAAACACTAAGGAAGGCCGCAATATCAACCGTCATTATTACAGTAATGAGGAGATTGCTGAAGAAGTCAAGCGTCCAGTTGTGCAAGCCTTGCTCAAGCTTTTCAGTTACCGTAACCAGTCTGCTGCCTTTGACCTAGATGGCACTATTGAAGTGAATCTATTGGATGAAAATAGCCTCCGGATTGTCCGTAGCAATGCAGATAAATCAGTCAATGCTCAAGTAGTTATCAACCTCAAAGAATTGACATATAGCGCTAGTGAAAATGGCCAAGCTATTACTTTTGAATAGAGATAAGAAAAGAGAAGAAGAATGGTAGAATTAAATCTGAAAAATATTTATAAAAAATATCCCAACAGCGACCACTACTCAGTGGAAGACTTCAATCTAGATATCAAGGACAAGGAATTTATCGTTTTTGTCGGTCCTTCTGGTTGCGGAAAATCAACTACGCTGCGTATGATTGCAGGTTTGGAGGATATTACAGAAGGAACTGCCTCTATTGACGGTACAGTGGTCAATGATGTGGCTCCAAAAGACCGTGACATCGCTATGGTCTTCCAGAACTATGCCCTTTATCCGCATATGACTGTCTACGATAACATGGCCTTTGGTCTCAAGCTGCGCAAGTACAGCAAGGAAGATATTGACAAACGGGTCAACGAAGCAGCAGAAATCCTAGGCTTGAAGGAATTCTTGCAGCGCAAGCCAGCTGATTTGTCTGGTGGTCAGCGTCAGCGGGTAGCTATGGGACGCGCAATCGTTCGGGATGCAAAGGTTTTCCTTATGGATGAGCCTCTGTCTAACTTGGATGCTAAGCTGCGTGTTTCTATGCGGGCAGAGATTGCTAAAATTCACCGCCGTATCGGTGCAACAACTATTTATGTTACCCACGACCAGACTGAAGCTATGACCTTGGCGGATCGTATCGTTATCATGTCAGCGACCAAGAATCCTGCTGGAACTGGAACGATTGGACGAGTGGAGCAGATTGGTACGCCGCAGGAAGTCTATAAACATCCGGCAAATAAGTTTGTGGCCGGCTTCATTGGCAGCCCAGCTATGAACTTCTTTGAAGTGACACTGGAAGATGGCCGTCTTGTCGGACCAAACAGAGACTTCAGTCTCCAAGTCCCAGAGGGCAATCTTAAGAGGTTGCGGGAGAAGGGCTATGAAGGCAATAAGTTGATTTTTGGTATTCGTCCTGAAGATATCAACTTGGAACCAGCTTTTCTGGAAACCTTCCCTGAGTCGGTTCTAACTGCGAAGATTTCTGTTTCTGAGTTGCTTGGAGCGGAGTCTCACCTCTACTGTACGGTTGGTGGCAGTGAGTTTGTTGCCAAAGTTGATGCACGTGATCATATGAATACCGGAAGCAGTATTAAACTTGGCTTCGACCTAAACAAGGCTCATTACTTTGATGCTGAGACGGAAGACAATATTTTCTAATCTATTGCTCCTTATAAAATAATCCAGACAGATTACTGTTTGGATTTTTACAAAAAATCTATCTATAAAATTAGTAAAATTTTACTAAATTTATTGAATTTTTACTCGGAAACAGTTATAATAAAACCAAGAAAACGATTACAATATCGATTATTCATTTTAAAGGAGTTTAGCTTATGTCAAACCTAATTTCAGCGGAGCAAGTCCGCGCAGATTTTGCCAAGGTTTTTGGAGTAGAAGCGGACCACACTTTCTTTTCACCCGGTCGGATCAATCTGATTGGTGAGCATACGGACTATAACGGCGGCCATGTTTTTCCTGCTGCGATTTCTCTAGGAACTTATGGAGCGGCTCGCAAGCGGGACGACCAACTCTTGCGATTCTTCTCAGGGAATTTTGAAGAAAAAGGGATTATTGAAATGTCGCTGGAAAACCTGCACTTTGAGCCTGAGCATAACTGGACCAACTATCCGAAAGGAGTTCTGCATTTTCTGCAGGAGGCAGGCCATACAATTGACCGAGGCATGGATGTCTATGTTTATGGAAATATTCCAAATGGTTCTGGCTTATCATCTTCTGCATCGCTAGAGCTTTTGACGGGTGTCATTGCTGAGAAACTCTTTGATTTGCAGTTGGAACGTTTGGACCTAGTGAAAATCGGTAAATTAACTGAAAATGAGTTTATCGGGGTTAATTCTGGCATTATGGACCAGTTTGCTATCGGAATGGGTGCTGACCAGCGGGCTATTTACTTAGATACCAATACTCTTGAGTATGATTTGGTACCGCTTGATCTCAAGGATAATGTTGTAGTGATTATGAATACCAACAAGCGTCGTGAGTTGGCTGATTCTAAGTACAATGAGCGTCGGGCGGAGTGCGAAAAAGCTGTTGAAGAACTGAACCGTAAACTGTCTATCGCAACCTTGGGCGAGTTGGATGAGTGGTCCTTTGACGAGTATAGCTATCTGATAGAGGACGAAAATCGCCTCAAACGGGCTCGCCATGCTGTTTTAGAAAATCAACGCACTTTGCAAGCGCGGGCAGCTTTGCAGGCAGGTGCTCTTGATAAGTTTGGCCGTCTCATGAATGCTTCCCACGTTTCTTTGGAACATGACTATGAAGTGACTGGTCTAGAGCTGGACACCTTGGTTCACACGGCCTGGGAGCAAGAAGGTGTTCTAGGGGCTCGTATGACTGGAGCAGGCTTCGGTGGCTGTGCCATTGCTTTAGTTGCTAAGGATGCGGTGGAATCTTTCAAAGAAAATGTCGGCCGCAAGTATCAAGAAGTTGTCGGCTATGCCCCTAGCTTTTACATTGCAGAAATAGCTGGCGGAAGCCGAGTGCTGGACTAATTTCACAGAAAAGAAACTTGGGTCTGGGACAAAAGTCCTAGCCTCTCAATTGTCTTTGGATTGTCGAGCAAGACGCAGTGGTTGAGTGGGCTCTATTACGCTGATTTCATCAGCTTTTACAGCCCTAATCAACTGTGCGGAGGTGGGACGACGAAATCGAATTCTAACGAATTACCGATTTCTGTCCCACTCTCTTTACTAGCAAAAGAAAGGAAGAACTATGTCCAAGAAGTTACTGGATGCTTTTGTATCTGCAGTGATTGACAATAGTACTTTTGAAGAAATGGACACCATCTATCTGAGCAATCGTGTCATGGCTTTAGTCGGAGAGGCAGTGGCAGAGCAGAATACAGAGGCTGAGCAGCTAATTGACCTGAAGGATGACTTGGTAGCTATGGCTGTCAAGAATGGGACGATTGGTGACACCTTAGCTGAGCAGGATATACTGGGAGCTGAGCTCATGGACTTGATTACACCAGCCCCTAGCAAGCTCAATCAGGACTTCTGGACGACCTATGCTTCCAATCCTGAGCAAGCTGTAGCTGATTTTTACCAACTTAGTCAAAAAAATGACTATATCAAGGTCAAGGCTATTGCTAAAAACATCGCTTTCAAAGCACCGACCGCTTATGGAGATTTGGAAATCACCATCAATCTCTCTAAGCCAGAAAAGGATCCCAATGAAATTGCGGCAGCTAAAAAGGTTAAGAATAGTAATTATCCAGCCTGCCAGCTCTGCATGGAAAACGAAGGCTACCAAGGTCGCTTGGACCACCCAGCCCGTGCCAACCATCGGATTATTCGATTTGACTTGGTTGGACAGGAGTGGGGCTTCCAGTATTCGCCCTATGCCTACTTTAATGAGCATTGCATCTTTCTGCACAGCCAGCACCTTCCTATGTCCATCAGCCGGCTGACCTTTGAGCGCCTGCTGAACATCGTTGAGACTTTTCCAGGCTATTTCGCAGGTTCTAACGCCGACCTGCCTATTGTCGGCGGCTCTATCCTGACCCACGACCACTATCAGGGCGGACGTCATACCTTCCCTATGCAAATAGCAGAGTTAGATTACAGCTTTACTTTTAGCGGCTTTGAAGAGGTAGAGGCAGGTATTGTTAAATGGCCCATGTCCGTCATTCGTCTGAGGTCTGAGAAGAAGGAACAGTTGATTGAGTTGGCTGACAAGATCTTGCAAGTTTGGCGGACCTATTCTGACCCGAGTGTGCAGGTATTGGCAGAGTCTGAGGGTGAACCGCATCATACCATCACACCGATTGCTCGCAGAAAAGATAAATTTTTTGAACTTGACTTGGTCTTGCGGGACAATCAAACTTCCCCAGAACATCCTGACGGCATGTATCACCCTCATGCAGATGTGCAGCATATTAAGAAAGAAAATATCGGCCTGATTGAGGTTATGGGACTGGCTATTCTGCCGCCTCGGCTCAAGGAAGAACTCAAGCAGGTGGAACTTTTCTTGTTGGGAGAAGACTGTCAGGTTGCTACCTATCATCAGGAGTGGGCCAATCAACTCAAAGACCAGAATCCAGATGTTACCGCTGAGACGGTGGCAGAAGTGGTTCAAGCCTCAGTAGGTCAAATTTTCAGCCGAGTACTGGAAGATGCGGGTGTTTACAAGCGAACAGAGGAAGGGCAGGAGGCTTTCATGCGCTTCGTCCAATCCGTCGGCATCCAGCCCTAGGAAATGTGTTATAATGAATCTAGCGTAACAGGGAAAGGAAGTTTTATGGCAATTTTAGTATTAGGTGGAGCTGGCTATATCGGCTCGCACATGGTAGACCGTCTGGTAGCGGCAGGCAAGGAAGAGGTAGTCGTCGTTGATAATTTGGTGACTGGTCATCGGGCAGCCGTCCATCCGAAAGCAGTCTTTTATGAGGGGGATTTGGCGGATAAGGACTTTATGCGTGGCGTTTTTGCCAAACATCCATCCATTGATGCAGTCATTCACTTCGCTGCCTTTTCGCAGGTAGCTGAATCTATGGTAGATCCGCTCAAGTATTTTGACAATAACACAGCCGGCATGGTTTCTCTCTTGGAAGTCATGCAGGAATGTGGCGTTAAAAATATTGTCTTTTCTTCGACAGCAGCGACTTATGGCATTCCTGAGGAAGTTCCGATTCTGGAAACGACTCCACAAAAGCCGATCAATCCTTATGGTGAGAGCAAACTCATGATGGAGACCATTATGCGCTGGGCAGACCAGGCCTATGGCATCAAGTTTGTAGCCCTGCGTTATTTCAATGTGGCCGGTGCTAAGCCAGACGGGTCTATCGGAGAGGATCACGGACCTGAAACCCATCTCCTGCCCATTGTACTTCAGGTGGCTCAGGGCAAACGTGAGAAGATTGCCGTCTTTGGAGACGATTACGAAACTCCGGACGGCACCAATGTCCGCGACTATGTTCATCCTTTTGACTTGGCTGAGGCCCATATTCTAGCTGTTGAGCATCTGCGTGCTGGACATCCTTCAGATGCCTTTAACCTTGGCTCTTCGACTGGTTTTTCCAACCTGCAGATTGTAGAAGCAGCACGAAAGGTGACCGGACATCCTATTCCTTTGGAAATAGCAGAGCGGCGCCCAGGAGATCCAGATACGCTGATTGCTTCCTCTGAGAAGGCAAGAAAAGTTCTGGGCTGGCAGCCGAAATTTGACAATATCGAAACTATTATCGAAACCGCTTGGAAATGGCATTCCAGTCATCCAAATGGCTATGATGATAGAGAATAAACTGACAAACCAGCTAGAAAAGCTGGTTTTTTAATTCGAATCATAAACCCCTTCTTTACAAATTTTTAAAAGCATTTTATAATAAAAAGAAAATTGATTGACATATTATCTGTAATCTTGTTTAGTTGCTACTAATTCTTAGTATATCTTGAAAAATCATGACAGCTACAGATGCAAGGAGAAATAAGAATGTAGAATAGCGTTTTTTTGCACCACTATCAGATGAGACAGATGTTGACAGTTTGTTGTGTAAGGGCTTTAGAGACTTATGATATAATGAATTCATAAATGTTTGAGAAGTCTCTTAATCTTTTCAAGCAGATTTTCATAAAGAGAATAGGAAAAAAGTATGCGTTCGATTCTTGCCTTATATATCACCCTGATGCCGGTCATTCTGGCTGGAGTTCTGAATATGATCTTTTGCAAGTCTTCACTGCTGCAGGCGGCTTATCGACCAATGGATGCTGGGCTGATTTTAAAAGATGGGAAGAGGCTTTTTGGGGCTAACAAGACTTGGAAAGGTTTCTTTGGGATGATTGTCTGGGGAGCTTTTGCTCAGATTCTCTGGGGCTTGCTCTTAAAGAGTATTCCTACCCTAGAGAAGCTGCACTTGGTCTATGCCTTCTACGAAAATACCGTATTATTTAATCTGGTACTTGGAGCTCTTTTGGGACTGGCTTATGTTTTGTTTGAGCTACCCAATAGCTTTATCAAGCGCCGTTTGGAAATCAGAGAGGGCAAGACGGCGGAGAATGGCTGGAAATGGACTTTTATCTGGATAGACCAGATTGATTCTTTGATTGGCTGTATTATTTTCTTGCTTTTCTATATCCCTCTGTCTTGGCAGCAGATGTTGGGTATTTTAATCCTTGGGGCAGGCACGCATCTAGGAGTCAATCGTCTGCTCTACTGGGCTAAGCTTAGAAAAAATCGTATGTGAGATGGGAGTTTTTGATGAAAGAACTATGGCTGGAAAAAGAGCCTTCGGCCGTCTATGGCGGTAAAATAAATCAGTTAATCAACCTCTGTCAGCTGGGGCATTCGGTTCCTAATGGTTTGATTTTGTCTGCGGACCAAGTAATGGATTGGCTAAGCGCAGCTCTGCCAGAATACTCAAAAGAGGGACTTAAAGAATTAATCGAAATTGGCAAAGAGGAAATTGCGGAGCGTTTGCAGCAGTATCCTTTGTATCCAACCTGGCAGCGAGAGTTAGCAGCATTTTGTCAGGAAAATCAAGCTTATATCGTTCGAAGCAGTGCTCTTTTAGAAGATGGACAGAACATGTCGTTTGCTGGCCAATATGACTCGATTGGCAATTGCCGGACACTGTCAGAAATTGAGCAGGGCATTCGTTCTTGTCTGCTTTCCCTCTTTAATCCAGAAGCTTTGGCCTACTGGCAGCGCCAGGGTCTGGCAGAGCAGGATTTTGCTATGGCAGTGCTAATCCAGGAGCAGATTAAGCCTGACTTTAGCGGTGTCTGCTTTTCCCTAGATGTGGCAACTAATAGGGACCAGACCATGCTATTAGAGTATATGAAAGGATCGGCTGAGAGCTTGGTTAGCGGCCAAGTCAATCCTGAGCAGCTGACTCTTCCTTGGTACAAGCCGACCTGGAGCCAGTTTGAAAAAGTTGAAATGCCTCTGGCAGTCTTGCAGAAGCTGCACGAGCAAGTTTTGCAGATTGTAGCGTATTTTGGTCGGCCGATGGATATTGAGTGGTGTGCTGTCCAAGAGCAAGTCTATCTGCTGCAGGCTCGGCCCATCACGACAGTACCAACTAAAATTGACAGTGGTCGCTGGACGACAGCGAATTTTCGGGACGGTGGCGTGGCGGCTCAGCCTTGTCCAAACCTGATGTGGAGCCTTTACTGCCATTCTTGGCAAGAGGCACTCTCCAGCTTTTTGCTGGCAATTGGCCTAGAGCCTGAAGGTGTGATGCCGCCGCTAATGCGTCTCCATTATGCTCGGCCTTTCTGGAACTTAGGCGTGGTCAAGCAAGGCATGGAGCAGATTCCGGGCTATATTGAGCGAGACTTTGATGATGAGCTGGGAGTCAATAAAGACTACCAAGGCCAAGGTTTCACCAGCAAATTAAGTCCATCCTTGATCTTGAATTTCCTGCGGGTAGCCTTGAAAACGCAAAAAGTAACTAAGACTTTTCTGCATCAGGCGCCAGACAAGCTGCAAGAGTTGCGCCAGCAATTTAACCGCCTGAATCAAGAAATACGAGAACTAGACGATCCAAGCCCACTGCGGCAGGTCGAGAGTCTTTGGCAGTTAGTGCTAAATCAGGTTTATTTAGACAGTGAGGGAACTTATTTCTGGCAGGCCTACATTAATACGGTCCAGCTGTCTATGAAAAAGACCAGTCTGCTCAAATGGCTGACGGTTGATGAATTTTTCCAACTGATTGCTAAGTTGGGAAATGTTTCGCATACCAAGCCTTTAGCTAGGATGCTGGAAGCTGCGGATCTTGTTTTGGCAGATAAAAATCTGACAGACGACTGGCTGAAGCTATCAGTGGAAGAATTGCAGGAATTGGCTGCACAATATCCTGAGCGAGCAGATTTCATCAAGATTAAGAATTTCCAAAAGGATTTTGGCTATCACTCGGCACGGGAGCTGGACTTGCGAGTGGCTAGCTATGAAGAAGATGCTCATCAGGTTATGACAGCAGTCCAGCGGTTGGTTGCTGATTCATCTTACTACCAAGCGGCTAAAGCTTCGCTCAGTCTTGTCTCAGAGTCTGAGCTGGATTTGGCTCATCTATCTCGAGCCAAGCAGAAAAAGATAGAAAAAATCAGCGAAGACCTGCGAAACTTGCTCTGGTGGCGGGAGGAGTTCAAGGATATTTCCACGCGCTATTACCACCTCATTCGTCAGATTAGCCTCAAACTCGGCCGAGCCTATGAAAAGCGAGGCTTTCTAAAAGATTTTCAAGATATTTTTTACATTAAGAAAGAAAGTCTGACTGCCTTTATGGAAGGGGAAAAGACTGCTGACCAGATCCAAGAAGAAGCAGCAGATAATCGGCATTATTGCCAGGCCTATCGGAATTTTGAGCCAGCGGGGGATTTGACTGACAAGGAGATGAGCCTGGAAGAGGTAGCCCATGATAGTCAGGCTCTGCTGACGGGAATGCCAGCCAGCAGCGGTCAGGTGACCGGTCGGGTTCGAGTTCTCTTGGATTTGGCTGATATTGAGATGATTGAACCGGGAGAAATTCTTGTCACTCGCTATACAGATACGGGCTGGAGCTATGTTTTCGGTATTCTAGGCGGTCTTGTAACAGAGTATGGCGGGGTTCTCTGCCATGCCTCCATTGTCGCTCGGGAATGCGGGGTTCCAGCTCTGGTTTGCGCCAAAAATGCAACTCGGCTGCTAGAAACTGGCATGCTGGTTACTTTAGATGGAAGAAGAGGAGAAATAAGAATTCATGAAGAAGAATGAACCTTTGTTTATCGGTGAATACGACAAATCTGTTATCCTGACTTATATGGGCGCTGCTTTTGCACTGTTGGCAGTCTATGCCATTATTCAGTCCCAGCTGCGGCTAGCCATGATGGCCTTTATCGTTAGCGGTATCTGTGACCTTTTTGATGGTGTGGTGGCGAGACGGATGAAGCGGACTGAAAGCCAGAAGCGCTTCGGCATTGAGATTGATTCGCTGTGCGACATGATTAGCTTTGCGGCTCTTCCAGCTGTGCTCCTCATGACTCAGCTGCCCTTGGGTGCAGCCAATATCATCTTAGCTGTCCTCTATGTCTTAGCAGCCGTCACGCGCTTGGCGCATTTTAACCGCTTGGCCAAGCATGATGAAGGATCTGGGGCCTATTTTATCGGATTGCCCGTCACTTACAGCGCCCTCTTTTTCCCTCTGACCTATCTGGTCTGTCAATGGCTGGCACCTGGTTTCTTTGCTTGGGTGTGGCTGGGCTTGTCTCTTTTGTTGACCTTCCTATTTGTCTATAACTGCCGTATCCCCAAGCCAAATAAGCTGGCCTACCTAGTCTTTGCGATTTTAGCTGTTGCAAGTCTGATTGGTCTGGGGGTTCTGCCCCATGGTTAAGGTCTATCAAAGAAAGACTGGCCAAGTGGTGGAACCGACAGAATACAAGGCGGGTTTGTTAGAAAAGCTTTATGGGACTACTTGGGGTCGCTTCTTGTTGCCTATCTTGACCCGACCTAGCCTGTCTTATCTTCTGACTTTGAAAGACTACACTCCTTTTTCTCGCAAGAAAATAGCAGCTTTTGTAGAAAATTATCAGCTGAATCTGGCTGACTATGAAGATGGCCCCTATCCTAACTTTGCTGCTTTCTTCCAGCGGAAAATCAAGCCAGAACTGCGTCCAATCTGTCCTGACAGTCAAGTACTGGCAGTGGCGGATGCTAAGTTAGAGGTTTTTACCATCAGTCAGGACTTACGGCTGACAATTAAGGGGCAGACATACAGACTAGCTGACTTACTGTTGGATGAAGAGTTAGCTCAGCTGTTCACTGGCGGAACAGCGTTTGTCTATCGCTTGGGAGTGGAAGACCTGCACCGCTATTTGGCAGCTGAATCCGGCAGAATTACCCGAAGACGAAAAATCAAAGGCCGCTTGCATACAGTCAGACAGGTAGCCCAGAAGCAGCGCTTGATTTACAAGGAAAATAAAAGAGAATACTGTCTTTTAGATGCCGACCTAGGACCTGTCCTGCAGATGGAAGTAGGGGCTCTCTTGGTCGGAAGAATATACAATCACAATCAGGACCGTTTGGTTAGGGGACAGGAGAAGGGCTGCTTTGGTCTGGGCGGCTCAACCATTCTTGTCCTCTATCCGGCAGACACGATTCGCTTGGATCAGGATATCCTGACTTACTCAGACCTCGGAATAGAAACCCAGATTCAAATGGGTGAAAAGATTGGAGAAAAGCTATGTTTAAACGATTAGCTGTTTATTATAAGGAAATGTTTCCTTTGCTGCCGCGCTTTTTTGTGGCTGCCATCATGTTTTTTGAGATTTATTTTGTCCTCTTGCTCAATGATGGAGTGACCACCTTTCACTTTGACCATCAGGAGTTGATCGGAATTTTTACGATTTTTGTCTTTCTGATGATTCTGCGGATTGCGGATGATTTCAAGGACTATGAGACCGACAGACGGCTCTTTCCTCATCGAGCTCTGCCATCTGGACGAGTGAAAAAGAAGGACTTGGCTATTGCCCTCAGCTTTATCGTAGCTGTATCAGTGTTGCTCAATATCCTCTTTATGAACAATATCGGCTGGTTCCTCTTCCTCTATATCTACGGAACCCTCATGTCCTTCTGGTTTTTTAAGCGAGACAAAATTCAAAATTCTTTGCCTCTAGCTCTAGTGACCCATAACCCAGTCATGATGATTTTGAATCTCTATACGATTTCTTTCGTCTGCTACAAGTACAATCTGCCTCTCTTGTCCCTGCCGACCGTCTTGCTGGCCTTTACCATGTATTTCCCAAGTCTGATCTGGGAAGTCTGCCGCAAGATTCGGGCGCCAAAAGACGAGACCGAGTATGTGACTTATTCTATGCTTTTTGGCTACAAAAAAGCCACTCGTTTCATTGAGGTTGTGACGCTGCTGGATATCTTGACCAATTTTGTCCTCCTCTGGAATATTTCCCATGTCGGAGTGGTAGTCTTGGTGTTGAATGTCATCTGGATGACCGTCCAGTTTGAGCAGTTTATCAAGGATCCGACTCGCTTTAATATCCGGGAGCGGGTGGAGCGTTATACTTATATCACAGAGACGACCATGGTTCTGTCCGTTGCTGTTTATCTCTTGATGGGGGTACTTTGATGAAAAGAATCAAGCAGACAGGGCTTGACCAGGTCGGAGGCAAGGCCTATCATTTGCTGAAAATGCAGGCTGCTGGTTTGCCGATTCCTGACTTTGCTGTGTTTGCTTTTGACTTTTTTCAAAAATCTGCCAGCTCTGCTGACTTGGAGCGGATGGAAGCAGCCTATCGGTCTGGAGAGTTGGACTTGTCCCAACTCAGTCAGCAACTCCAGGATTGGGCTAAAGAGCAGTTTGCGCGGGAAGATCTGACAGCAGCAGAAAGCTGGATTCATCAGGAGTTTTCTCAGAAAGACTGTCGCTTTGCAGTCCGCTCATCTGCTACCATTGAGGATGGGAAGGCCTCATCCTTTGCCGGTCAGTTTGAGAGTCAGCTCAATGTGAATCCAGATGGGCTTAAAGAAGCTATCCAAGCGACCTTGCTCTCTCTTTATCAGGAGTCAGCACTTAGCTATCTATTTGAGCAGGGACTATCTTTGAAGCAGGCACAGATGATTTGCCTTGTTCAGATCATGCAGGAGGGAGACTTGTCTGGGATTTACTTCACAGCTAATCCCAAGGGCATTCTGAACGAGCATATCATTGTTATCGGTCGGGGTTTGGGCAATAAGGTTGTGGAGGATAAGATTCCTACAACGATGGTGACGCTCCATCCCAAGGACCAGCTCTTTTATACAGAGCAGACGGAGAACTCACCAGACGTATCACAGGAACAACTTGCGGAGTTACAGACCTTGGCTGGTCAGGTAAGCCAGCTTTTTAGACCTTATATGGATATGGAGTTCACCTTCGCAAATGGCCAGCTCTATCTCTTGCAGGCACGACCTATTACCACTTTGCCAGAGGGACAGCAGATTATTCTTGATAACAGTAATATTGTCGAGAGCTATCCGGGCGTTTCCAGTCCTCTGACCATTAGCTTTATTCAAGAGGCTTATGCTAGTATTTTTCGAAGTCTGGCCCAGCGCTTAGTTGGTAAGGATGCCCCTGAGTTGGCTGCCTATGAAGCCACCTTTCAAAATATGCTGCAGCCGGTCAATAGCCGAGTCTATTATCAGATTCAGAGCTGGTATCAGCTACTGCAGCTTCTGCCTTTTTCGAAAAAAATCATTCCTATCTGGCAGGATATGCTGGGAGTGCGAGAGACAGAGGTGCCTCAGATGCCGGTACACCTGTCTGCTTTCAAACGCCTGCAAATCATGCTCCGAATCATCCGAGAGTTTTGGACGGCACCCAAGCAAATGCGACAATTGGAAGAACAGTTTGCTCAGATTCAGCTCGAATACGAAACGAGCTTTTCTCCCGACGCAGATGCGGAGACCTTGATTGGATTGGTCAGCAAGCTGAAAGAGGATATTCTGGCTCACTGGGACATTACGCTGGTTAATGACCTCTATGCTTTTGTCTATACTGGACTCCTGAAGAAGTCGCGTCGTGGCGGTGCTGTTCAGGCTGAGATTGCGGGAATCGAGCAAATTGAAAGTATGAGGCCAGCCTTGGCGCTGCAGGCTTTAACAGCTCAGTTAAAAGCAGAAGAAAATGCAGCGATTAGACAGGCTATGGCAAGTGAAAGTCCAGCAGTTTTTCTAAGTCGCCATCATCCTTTGGTCCAAGAAATTACTCATTTTATCCATGAATTTGGTGATCGGGCTCCAGAAGAGTTGAAGTTAGAAACTCCAACTTTTCGAACGCATCCAGAGCGTCTGCTCAAGCTCCTGCTGCAAATGTGCCAGCAAGAGGAGAAGAAGTTGGCACCTCAGAAACTTGAAGAAGAGGTGCAAAAATCAGGCTGGTGGACGAATTTTCTTCGCAAGCGAGCCATGACTGGTGTTAAATATCGGGAAAGCTCCCGCTTAAACCGCACACGGATCTACGGTATGATGCGGCAGATTTTCAGAACATTGGGTCAGCAATTAGCCGAGCGAGAGTTGCTGGCTACGCCTGACGATGTTTTTTACCTGACAAAGGAAGAGCTGTTTGAGTTGACCATAAAGCCCAGAGATGTCAGTGGCTTGATAGCCGAGCGTCGGGAGAAGTTGGAGGCTGATAAGGAACTGCAGACCTTTAGTCGCTATATTTTTGCAGGACAGGTCTTTGAGAAATACCTGAAACCGCAAAACCGTACCAGCAGTCATAATACGGGCAATCAAGCCTTACAAGGGATTGGTTGCTCGCCTGGCTGCGTTAAGGCTCAGGTTTTGGTCGTGGAAGATGTGCAGGAGATTGAGTTTGCTCAGGACCGGATTATCGTGACCAAGATGACCGATCCGGGCTGGGTCTATCTTCTGACCCAAGCCAAGGGTGTCATTGCAGAGCAGGGGTCTTTGCTCTCGCACACGGCCATTATTTCCCGCGAGTTGGGTATTCCTTCCATTGTCAATGTCAGAGGTGTCTGCAGCCAGCTGCAAAACGGTGATTGGATTGAGATGGATGGCCTTACTGGCAAGATTCGACTGATCAAGGAGGAAGACCATGCTGGAAATTAAACCAGTCAAACCTAATACTGTAGAGCTGGACGATTTTCTAGCCCTGCCCAAACAGATTTACCAGCCAGACCACCTCATGCAGTCGAAAGAGGAAGAACTAGCTTTGATTGAAGACAGTCACCCGCTGAGTTCTGACTTAGAAACCTATGCCTTTATTGGCTATGTGGACAGTCGGCCTTGTATTCGAGGGCTTCTGACCTTCTATCCAGATGATGAGGCTGCTTACTTGGGATTTTTCGAGTCGATCAATGATCAACAGATTGCATCTGCTTTTATCGAGCATTTAGCAGGTTTTGCTCGCAGTCTCGGAGCGATTAAGATAATCGGTCCCGTACAAGCAAGTTTTTGGCTGGGCTATCGAATGCAGCTGACTGGAACAGAGGAGCTCCCTTTTACTGGAGAACCTCATAATCCAGACTATTATCCTGAGTTATGGCAGGCTGCTGGTTTTGAGGTCAAGGAGCGCTATCTGTCCAATTTTTATCCCAAGGTCAGCAATCAAACTCATCAGGATAAGCTGGCTCATCGCTTTGAGTCTTTTGAAGAAGCGGGTTTTAACATTTGCTCTCCAAAGAAAAAGGAGTGGGATCAAGCTTCGCTGCAGGTTTTTGAGCTCCTCAATCGCCTCTATCAAGATTTCCCAATTTATAGGTCTATTTCCAGTCAGCAGTTCAGTCAGATTTTTCAAAAATACCAGTATATTCTTGATTTTTCTATGGTTAAGTTGGCCTATAAGGAGGGCAAGCTAGCTGGTTTTCTGATTGCTATGCCAGACTACGGTTCTCTGGTTTATCAAAAACTGACTCCTCTCAATCTGGCCAAGCTTTTTTGGACCAAGCGCTTTCCCAAACGCTATATGATTATGTATCTAGGGGTAGATGAGGAATTCTTGGGATTGGGCTCTGCCTTGGCCTATCCGATTTTTAAAGAAGCGCAGAAGCGTCAGACATCAGCTATTGGAGCCTTGATTCATCAAAAAACCGTCACGCGCCACTATGCGGCAGAACTGCAAGGAGACAAGCATGAGTACGGACTCTTTGAATTGAATTTGAACTCCTGACTTACAAAATAAATCATATTTTAAAAAACAAATTTTCTAACTGAAGATTTGTTTTTTATTTTTTAGTAAAAATGAACACTATTTTCAGGCTGTTCAAAAACATGATGATTTCAGCCTTCAAAGATATATTTTTAAGCAAAAGCATTGAATTTTTGTAGGAAATTCTGTAAAATTTTAAGAGATTATTATATGAAGAAAAGGGAATTATTATGGAAAAAAGAATCACTGGTGATACGCTCCAGCGCTATTCTTTTAGAAAGTTATCAGTAGGATTGGTTTCTGCCACTATCGGAAGCTTCTTTTTGAGTACCGCAATAGGGGGAAATATAAGCATGGTTGAGGCTGCAGAAGTCTCAGCAGGCAAAACCGTTCCAGTCCAGTATCACTACGTAGTAGAGTCTGAACTGACTGAAGCTGAGAAGAATGCTGTTGTTAAGGAGCTTCCAAAGTTTGTGGAAGAAAACTCTGATGCTTATTACCTGGTTTACCGTCCAAAGACCCAGGGGCTTTCGGCAAAAAATCTGCCAAAGACGGGCTACTCAAGTCTGTGGGAAGCAACTTTTGCAGCTGCAGGACTGACTTTAGCAGTCTTAGTAATTGCACGAGGTAGAAATGGCAAGCGATACCTGTCTTCTATTTTGCTGGTGACAGGTCTAGGCTCTATTCTCCTAGCTCCTTCTGTATTTGCAGTGACCAATATTGAATTAGCCGCCTACAATCAAAGGCTAAATTTGACAGTGGGAGATAAGCTGCCTGAGCCTTTAGAGATTGCTGGTTTTGAGTATGTCGGCTATCTGAAAAGCGGTGAACAAGGCAAGGAGAACGCAGCAGGAAGTCATCAGCTTCCTAAGGCACAAAAGGACTTGTCAGCTGTAGAAGTCGATCAGCAGGCAGGTAAATCTGCTAGTCTTTCTGGGAATCTGAGTACTGCCAACAAGCCTGTATCTACTGAAACGGAGAAACTGACAGAGCAAGAAAAAGAGATTATTGCTGCCAAAGAACGTGAATTTGCTCGGCTTTCTCCAGTCACTGAAGTACCAGAACTGGAATTCAAGAGCCAGGAAAGCAGCCAAACTCAAGTTCTGCCTTATCAAACAGAGTACCAATATTCTAATGAGCTCGCAGAGGGGCAATCTCAGGTCATTCGCGCAGGTATCTCTGGTACACGTACTGTTGTCACTCGCAATTATATTGCAGGTAAAGAAATTGTAAAAAGCGAAGTGATTTCAGACCAGGTAACTGCAGAGCCAGTTTCGGAAATTATCTTGGTTGGAACTGCTGCAGTAAAATCTGTGCCAAAAGAAGCGCCAGTTCAAGAAGTCCCAGAGCTTACCAGCTATGGCACTACATCCGATACTGCGCCTATGAATGAAGTTCCCGAATTGACGACCTATGGAACGACGCCCGATACAGCGTCAGTCCAAGAAGTCCCAGAATTGACAACGTATGGCACTGCACCAGATACCGCACCAGTACAAGAAGCTCCAGAACTAACAACCTATGGCACTGCACCCGATACAGCGCCAGTGCAAGAAGTTCCAGAGCTAACAACTTATGGCACTGCGCCAGATACCGCACCTGTGAATGAAGTTCCCGAATTGACAACGTATGGCACTGCACCAGATACAGCGCCAGTACAAGAAGTTCCGGAACTAACAACTTATGGTACCGCACCAGATGAAGCACCCATGCATCAAGCTCCAGAATTAGAGCTGACTGCGACGGATGAAACAAGAAGAGAAAAGATCGATTTTTCCGTCGAAGAACAGTATACTGATGAGATTCCAGAAGGCAGTCGCCAAATTGTCACACCAGGTGTCCAGGGTGAGCGGGCTATTACCACTCGTATCTATACCTCGAATGGCCAAGAGGTTGACCGCCAAGTTTTATCGGATGAAGAAATTCTTGCAGCAGTCACTCAGATTATTAAAGTTGGAACAAGTAAGTCAAGCCTGATTCCGGCTGACGCACCAAAGGTTGAAGAACTACCAGAATACCCGCTAACATACACCGACGAAACGCGCGTAGAGAAAATCAACTATACTATTCGTGAAGAAGAGACTGACGAGCTAGTCCAAGGTACTCGTCAAATTGCAACTCCAGGAGTGCAAGGCGAGCGAACAATCAAGACCCGTATCTACAGCTCCAACGGTCAAGAAATTGACCGTCAAGAGTTGTTCAATGAGGAAACTCTAGCTCCAGTAACGCAAGTTGTTAAAGTTGGTACAGCTAAGCCGCAAATGGTACCGAACGAAGCTCCGAAAGCAGAGGCTTTGCCAGAGTATCCACTGACTTATACAGATGAAACTCGTGTAGAGAAAATCAACTATGCTATTAGTGAAGAAGAGACAGACGAGCTAGTTCAAGGTGCCCGTCAAATAGCGATTCCAGGAGTTGAGGGCGAGCGAACTATCAAGACCCGTATCTACAGTTCCAACGGTCAAGAAATTGACCGCCAAGAGCTGTCTGATGAGGAAACTCTCGCTCCAGTAACGCAAGTTGTCAAAGTTGGTAGGGCTAAGCCGCATATGGTACCGAATGAAGCTCCGAAAGCCGATGCTTTGCCAGAGTACCAGTTGACTTATGCCGATGAAACTCGTGTAGAGAAAATCGCCTTCAATATTGAAGAACAATACACAGATGAGTTGCCACAAGATGCCCGTCAAATAGCGACTCCGGGAGTTCAAGGCGAGCGAACAATCAAGACCCGTGTCTACAGTTCTAACGGTCAAGAAATCGATCGCCAAGAGCTTTCTAACGAGGAAACTCTGGCTCCAGTAACGCAAGTTGTCAAAGTTGGTACGGCTAAGCCGCATATGGTACCGAACGATGCACCAAAAGCAGACGCTTTGCCAGAATACCCGTTGACTTATACGGACGAAACGCGTGTAGAGAAAATCAACTTCACAATTCGTGAAGAAGAAACGGACGAACTTGTTCGAGATGCCCGTCAAATTGCGACTCCAGGAGTGCAAGGTGAGCGAACTATCAAGACTCGTATCTTCAGCTCCAACGGTCAAGAAATTGATCGTCAAGAGATGTCCAATGAAGAAACCTTGGCTCCAATAACGCAAATTATCAAAGTCGGCACGGCTAAGCCACACATGGTACCAAATGATGCACCAAAAGAAGATGCTTTGCCAGAGTATCCATTAACATACACGGACGAAACTAGAGTTGAAAAAATCAACTTCACTATTCGTGAGGAAGAGACAGACGAGCTTGTTCGAGATGCTCGTCAAATTGCAACTCCGGGAGTTCAAGGTGAGCGAACTATCAAGACTCGCGTCTATAGCTCCAATGGTCAAGAAATCGACCGCCAAGAGTTGTCTAATGAAGAAACTCTGGCTCCAGTAACGCAGGTTGTTAAAGTCGGAACGGCTAAGCCAAGCATGGTACCAAACGATGCGCCAAAAGTAGATACTTTGCCAGAGTACCCTCTGACTTATACGGACGAAACTAGAGTTGAAAAAATCAACTTCACAATTCGTGAAGAAGAGACGGACGAGCTTGTCCGAGATGCTCGCCAAATTGCGACTCCGGGTGTCCAAGGCGAGCGTACGATTAAGACTCGAGTCTATAGTTCCAACGGACAAGAAATCGACCGCCAAGAGCTTTCGAACGAAGAAACTCTTGCTCCAGTAACGCAAGTTGTAAAAGTTGGTACTGCTAAGCCAACCATGGTACCGAATGATGCACCAAAAGCAGAGGCTCTTCTAGAATACCCTTTGACTTATACGGATGAGACGCGTGTTGAGAAAATTGCTTTCAACATAGAGGAACAATATACGGATGAATTGCCACAAAATGCTCGTCAAATCGCAACACCGGGTGTTCAGGGCGAGCGGACCATCAAGACCCGCGTCTACAGCTCTAACGGTCAAGAAATTGACCGCCAGGAGTTATCGAATGAGGAGACTATAGTTCCAGTAACACAAGTTGTTAAAGTCGGAACTGCTAAGCCAACCATGGTACCAGGTGATGCGCCAAAAGCAGACGCTTTGCCAGAGTATCCACTGACTTACACGGATGAAACTCGAGTGGAGAAAATAAACTTCACGATTCGTGAAGAAGAAACGGACGAGCTAGTTCGCGATGCCCGTCAAATTGCCACTCCAGGTGTGCAAGGTGAACGAACCATCAAGACCCGTGTTTACAGTTCCAACGGTCAGGAAATTGATCGTCAAGAACTATCTAATGAAGAGACTCTAGCTCCAGTAACGCAAGTTGTCAAAGTCGGCACGGCTAAGCCAAGCATGGTGCCAAGTGAAGCGCCAAAAGCAGACGCCTTGCCAGAGTACCCTCTGACCTACACGGATGAAACGCGAGTTGAGAAGATTAACTTCTCTATTCGTGAAGAAGAAACGGACGAGTTGGTTCGAGATGCCCGTCAAATCGCGACCCCAGGTGTGCAAGGCGAGCGAACTATCAAGACTCGTGTCTATAGCTCAAACGGCCAAGAAATCGACCGTCAAGAGATCTCAAATGAGGAAACTCTAGCACCTGTTACTCAAGTTGTCAAAGTCGGTACGGCTAAACCAACCATGATACCGAGTGATGCTCCAAAAGCAGACGCTTTGCCAGAGTATCCACTGACCTACACGGACGAAACCCGCGTAGAGAAAATCAACTTCACGATTCGTAAAGAAGAGACGGATGAACTTATACGAGATGCCCGTCAAATCGCCACTCCGGGTGTTGAAGGTGAGAGAACTATCAAGACCCGCGTCTACAGCTCTAACGGTCAAGAAATTGACCGCCAAGAACTTTCCAATGAGGAAACTCTCGCTCCAGTAACGCAAATTGTTAAAGTTGGTACAGCTAAGCCAACCATGGTACCGAACGATGCACCGAAAGCAGAGGCTCTTCCAGAATATCCGTTGACTTACACGGATGAAACTCGCGTAGAGAAAATCAACTTTACTATTCGTGAAGAAGAGACGGATGAACTTGTACGAGATGCCCGTCAAATCGCCACTCCGGGTGTTGAAGGTGAACGCACTATTAAGACTCGTATCTACAACTCCAATGGCCAAGAGATTGACCGTCAAGAGATCTCAAACGAAGAAACTCTAGCACCTGTTACTCAAGTTGTCAAAGTCGGTACCGCTAATCCAAATATGGTGCCGAACGAAGCACCAAAAGCAGCAGCCTTAGAAGAGTTCGATTTAATTCCACTGTACAATCTATTAGCGGAAGCAGATCAGATTAAAGCTCAAGCACGTTATTTCAACGATAGTCAGAGTCATCAATCTAGCTATGATACTGCTTTGACAGCAGGTCAAGCGATTCTGAGCCAATCACATGCTAGCCAAGCAGAAGTTAACCAGCTTGTTGAACAAATCAATCAAGCCAAGGCACAGTTAAGTGGCCTTGAGGTTGTCAAAACGGCTCTTCAAAACGAATACGATTTAAATCCAATTATCAAAGCAGCTCCAAAATATAAGAATGCTGATTCAGATAAGCAGACAGCTTATACTGACGAATTGGCCAAGGCAGAAGGAGTTCTGAACAACCAAACTGCTACACAAGTACAGGTCAATCAAGCTTTTGCTAGCCTGATAGCAGCCAAAGAAGCTCTAAATGGAGTGCCTAAAGTCAAGCCGACAGTTTCCATTCTAAGTTTGACAGAAAATCCTGAGGATAAGTCGGTTACAGTCCAATATAGATTGGAAGACCAGACTCAGTCCTTCCGTTCAGCGACTGCAGAATTGTATCAGGGAGATCTGCTTGTCCGCACTCTTCCGATTACCAATTTCGCAGGAAGCCTGAAGATTGGCGACTTAGACTACTACACAGGCTATACTTTGAAAACCAAGCTGACTTATGAACTGGATAATGGCAACTTCACAGACCTTGAAACCAGCAGCCGCAATTTTGAATTGGAATACAAGAAGATTGCCTTCCGAGATATTGATTCGGTCGAGTTTTACAGAAAAGAAAGCGACCAGTTTAAGCGCGTCGTGTCGATGAGCTCTATGCCTACGGATCTGTCTACCTACTTTGTCAAAGTCAAATCAAGTGAATCTAAGGAAATGCTCCTGCCGGTTCACAGCATAGCAGATAGCCATAAGGATGGCAGAGATGTCTATAAGGTAACAGTCTCTCTGACTGAGCTGGTTCAAGAAGGTGAGACAGGATATAAGTCTGGCTATGACTTCTATATCAGTAAGGCAGTTGTTCCTAGTCAGCAAAATGTCTACACTAGCTTTGCTAGTTTGGTGGACGCTATGAAGCAAAATATGGCTGGCAACTATGTTCTGGGAGCAGATTTGGATGCTAGCGAGGTTAGTCTGGCTCCTGCGGATTATGTCTACCTCAAAGGGAACTTCACAGGCAGCTTGACAGGTAACCATAATGGCAAGCAGTATGCGATTTATAATCTAGCCAAGCCTTTATTTGAAAACCTCAAGAGTGGTTCCTCTATTTCCAATCTGGACCTGAAAGAGGTTAATATTGTCGGTACTTACGACTCAGCTGCCCTAGCTCGCAATGCAGAAAATGCTCGAATCACAGATGTTTCAGTCCAAGGTAGAGTAGAAGTAAAAGAGAATGCTTCACAGGTGGCAGGTTTGGTTGTTATTGCTAACAATACCCAAATTACCAATAGCTCCTTTACTGGAACTATCGTGTCCAATGATAAGCAGGGCAAAGAATACAATGTCGGTGGTTTGGTTGCCAATCTTAAGGGAGGAAACTCCTTGATTAGCCAAAGCAGGGCAGATGTGACCATTCTAGCAGGCGCTAGAGCAAATAACCAACGCTTCGGCGGTCTGGTTGGCCGTTTAGAAAACAATGCCCGCATCAGCCGTTCTTATGTAACTGGAAAGATCCAAAACTCTACTAAGAATGGTCAAATCGGTGGTGTGGTTGGCTCCAATTACTTCAATGGTTTAATTGATAATGTCATCAGCAACATCAGCGGTACAAATGTTTACAGTATTTCTGGTGATCAGGGATATGAAAACAACCGTATCACAGAAGCATATGCCGTTGAAGGAAATAAAACACTGGAAAATGACAAGTTTGTCACATCAACACTGACTCTGAACCAGGCAGAAGAGAAGCTGGCTAGCTTAGACATTACGACCACGCTAGAAGACACGAATCTCAACCTTTATTCTGTCAATTATGCTCAGGAAAAGAATGCTCGAGAAGACCGTCTGATAGCTTATGCAAACATGGAAAAACTCCTTCCATTCTACAATAAGGAAACCATCGTTGCTTATGGAAATAAACTTCCAGATAATCACAAGCTCAATACGGAGTACTTGCTGGATGTTGTTCCAATGAATGGCGACCAGATTATCACTGATATCAATAGCAACAAGACCGGAATTAACCGTCTGATGCTGCACTTTGAGGATAATACAGTTGAATACCTGAATCTGACCTATAAGGGAGATTTCAAATATAAGGCAATTGCAGAATACAGTGTAAATGGCCTAGACCTTCTTTATACACCAGAAGCCTTCCTATCAGACTATAGCAGGGTTCTCAATCAAGTGCTACCAGAGTTGAACAAGGTTGTCCTTGACTCACCGGCTATGCGAACTGTTTTAGGCGTTAATGCGGACACTTCTCTGGACGATCTCTATCTGGATACTGCCTTTGACCAAGTCAAGACCAAGCTGTCAGAAGAGCTGCGTAAGGTACTGGCTATGGACAAGTCTATCAATACGGAAGGCAATGTTGTAGCAGACTATATAGCTCAGCAAATTAAAGACAATAAAGAAGCCTTCTTACTTGGTCTGACCTATCTCAACCGTTGGTATAATATCAACTATGACAATATAAATGTCAAGGATTTGTCAGCCTATAAATTTGACTTCTTTGGAAATCATAACGCTTCAACCTTAGATACCATCATTTCACTTGGTAAGTCAGGCATGAACAATCTTAAAGCTAAGAACAACTATATGGCTTATGATGCCTCACTTTCTGAAGCGACTGGTAAACGAGGACTCTTCAACTATCTAGAAGGCTATCGTCAGCTCTTCCTGCCGGACAAGACCAATAATGAATGGCTTAAGACCAATACAAAAGCCTACATCGTTGAGGCTAAGTCGGATGTAGCAGCAGCTAGACAGCTTCAGGATGCTGCTGAGGACAAGAGCAAGTATTCTGTCGGCGTTTATGACAAGATTACTGCTGATAATTGGGAACACAAGGGCATGCTCCTGCCACTCTTGACCATGACTGAGAAGGGTGTCTATGCTATCTCCAATATGTCCACCATCTCCATGGGGACTTATGACCGTTATCGCCTTGATGCCAATGGCAGAGTGCGAACAGATGCCGAGCTAGCGGAATATGTCGAAGACCGAGTGAGAAAAACAGCTGAGTACCAGCGCGATCATTATGACTTCTGGTATAAGATTCTAAGCGATGAAAGCAAGGACAAGCTCTTCCGTTCTGTTCTGGTTTACGATGGATTCTCATTGGTTGACAAGAATGGTCAAAGATATTGGGCTCCAGCTAATGACAAAAAATCACTGGCTATGCAGGAGTTCTTTGGACCAGCCGGCAAGTGGTATCCAAGCAAGGGCTACAATGCCTATGCTACAGGAAGTGTAACCCACTTTGATGCAGCTAAATTGTTAGAAGACTATGGTAACTCTGTCTACACGCATGAAATGACCCATAACTCTGACGGTGGCATTTACTTTGAGGGCAATGGCCGCCGCGAAGGTCTGGGAGCTGAGCTTTATGCTCGCGGTCTCTTGCAGTCCACTCCAAGTGCAGATGAGGCAACTATTACACTCAATACCCTCTTCAAGGTGGACAAGGACTCTAAGACGCGCCTGCACACATATAACTTCAAGGAACGCGTTCAAAATGCAGAAGACCTGCAGCACTATGTCCATGGTATGTTTGACATGATCTACACCCTAGATTACCTAGAAGGTACCTCTATGCTGAAGCAGAGCGATGATGCTAAGCTTCAGTGGTTCAGAAAGATGGAGAATTACTATATTACTGATAAGTATGGTAAGGAAACCCACGCTGGAAACCAGACACGAACCTTCACTGCTGAAGAAATCAAGCAGCTGAAGACCTTTGACTCCCTGATTGAAAATGATGTCATCACTCGTCGGGAGAACAAGGATAGTGGGAAATACGGCCGAAATGGCTACCTCAGTCTCAGTCTCTTCTCACCAATCTACTCAGTCTTGAGCAATCCAAATGGAGCACCGGGTGATGTCATGTTCCGTCGCACAGCTTACGAGTTGCTGGCAGCCAAGGGTTACCATGAAGGATTTATCCCTTATGTTTCTGGTAAGTACTCTAAGGAAGCCTTTGATGAAGGCAAGAAAACGTGGGATGGATGGTCCGGAAGAGATGTTGGTCTGATAACAGACCAGAAAGTCTTGGAAAATGTATTCAAAGGTGAATATGACTCTTGGGTAGCCTTCAAGAAGGCTATGTATAAGGAGCGGATTGATCAGCTGACCAAGATCAAGCCAATCACCATTGAGTACGAACTCAGAAATCCAAACAGTACTAAGAAAGTAACCATTCGCTCTTATGCAGATATGCAAAGGCTGATGGACGAAGCAGTAGCAGAGGATGTACGCAACATTACCAATGCTACCAGCCGTGTTGATGCTAGCTGGGTCAACCTGCTCAAGAAGAAGATATATAATGCTTATCTTCGTGAGACAGATGACTTCAGACAGTCAATCTTTAATAAGTAAGCAATAAGTTGTTTTCCGTATATATTTAAAAATGCCTAGACTTTAAAAAGTCTAGGTATTTTTTTACAATTTATTTCTAAAAAATCAATAATAATCCATCCGAGTTAGATTAAAAAAATAATTTGTAACTTTTTTGTAATGAAAGTAGACAAAGAATAGATAATTGCCACTAAAAAAAGTAGTTCACAAAGAGTCAATTATAATATTTTATGTTATAATTGATATGTATATGTCATATTTGCTTATCATATACAAATACATTCATTTTTAGTTTGGTAATAAATCTTGATTTAGAATCGACTGAAAATGAGGGGGTAGACAAGTGATGGTGTGCCTGCCAGCATTTGTCGAAAATAAAATATAAAAAGAAGGAGGACCGCATTCAAGGTGAAACAAACTTATCATAAAGTGTCTCATGCTCTGATGACTTTGCTGCTTTTGGTATCAACCTTTATTCCCTTGTTAAGCTCAAGTCCTAGGGTTTCTGCTGCAGAGTTAGGTGATGGCGACTATCAACTAACTACAAACGTCACTATTAATACTAATCCTTTAAAGGATACAGGCTACGGTGAAGGTAAATTTTACATTGCACCGACCTATACATTTGCAGATAGCAAAGTATTAAATAATGGTGATACCATGGTTTATCGTGTTCCATCACAGTTCAAAATTGAGCGAACTTTGGAGGAAAACATAAGCGCACCGGATGGCACTGTTGTTGCTAAGTTGGTGACAGATCCTGTTACAAATACAGCAACCATTACTGTCACAAATGCTGAGTATTTTGCGAAAATGCCAGATACCAAGCTTATTCAATCTTCTTTCACAGTGGTTTGGGCTGATAATATGCCTTACGACCAAGAGCAAGAAGTTAACTTTCCAGGTGCTAGAACCTACAGGCTGAAGCGTATCAAGGTTGATGAAGAACCTCAGGGGTATTCCAAGTGGGGTGTTCAGGATTCTAAGGATCCTAACTACGTCAACTGGCGTATCCGTGTCAATCGTGATGTCCAAAATCTTGGTCAGGTTGTCATTGAGGACGCTATTCCAGAAGGTCAAGAGCTGGATGAAGATGCAGGGATTACAGGTTACTACTTTACTGAGTGGGAAGGTGCTTCTGGCACACGTAAATCCTTTAACCCAAGCGATGTCGTTTCAATTACAGACTCCAATCATTTCACAGTTAATGCTGGGGATTTGAGTGGAAGAGGTATTTATGTTATCTACCGGACACGTTTGACAGAGCCAGTTGATAAGGTGACCAAAAAAGCCTTTAACGATGTAACTGTTACGGCTAATGGACAAAAGATGCCAGATTTAGTATCACGTCCATTTGCACCTTTGACAACTCTTGATGGTGTCGGGGAAGGTACCCGTTCGGATGAAGTTATCTTCAAAGTCAAAAAGGAATTGACTGGCCGCAATTTGGCAGATGGTGAATTTACTTTTGATTTGATTAATAAGGATGACAACGACAAAGTTGTTCAAACGGTAACAAACAAAGACGGTGCCGTAACCTTTAAGAAACTTCGTTTCAAAAATGAGGGAACCTTTAACTATGTCATTCGTGAGCGAGCGAGCAATCTGCCGGGTGTGACAAACGATGCAAATTCAGACATCAATGTTACTGTTACTGTAACAGACAATAACGGCGTCAAGACAGCAGCGGTTAATTATGACCGTGAGGCTTTCACCAATACATACAAGTTAGAGCCAGCAAATGCAGCGATTACCGCTAAGAAAGTTCTGGATGGTAAAGCACTTGAAGCTGGTAAGTACACTTTCAAGCTGACTGAGGTTGGCGGAAATAACGTGGAACATCAAGCAACAAATGATGCTAATGGTGATATCAAGTTTCCTGAAATCAACTATGATAAAGAAGGGACTTATACCTACAAGCTGACAGAAGTAGCTGGAAGTGAAGCTGGAGTGACATACGACAGTAAAGAACATACTGTGACTGTCACAGTGACTGAAAACAACGCTAAATTGGAAGCTGCTGTAACAGACAACAATCCAACATTCACCAACAGATATAAAGACTATGGTGTCAGCTATGAGTTTCTCAGCTCTAACCCAGCCTATCCAAACCTGCCAAAAGAAGTAACTGATTTGCTTCCAGCAGATGCTAATCGCTACACTAGTGGTACTAATGTAGACGCTAAGCAGCCTGCTAAAACAAGTGTTACAGTTTCTGAAGGCACATGGACTTTCGAAGGCTATGCAGAGTCAAATGCACAAACTGTTGCGGATAAGGACCTTAAATTTACCGGTAAATGGAATTTCACTCCAGCACCGAAATATAAGGTAACTTATGAATTTGTAAGCGCAGATCCGAATCGCGCCTTACCAGCAGAGGTAACAGAATTGCTGCCGACCGATGCCAATGAATACACAGATGGTACTGCAGTTCAAGCGGTTCAGCCAGCTAAGGATTCTATTGAAGTAACTGGAGGTACTTGGAAATTCCTTAAATATGACGCGGATAGTAAAACTATTGCAGGCTCAGATGTCAAATTTACAGGCACATGGATATTTGAAGCTAGACGTCCACAAGGACCAACACCACCACCATCTTCTTCAGATTCGACACCACCACCGTCATCATCTGGTGATAAACCAGGCGGTTCGAAAAATGAAACCCCAGGTAATTCGACAGATAAAGATGGAAAAGATGTTACTGGATCAGCAACTGGCAAAAAAGTTTTGCCGAAAACTGGCAGTGAAACATCTATCTTTGCGATAGCAGCAGGATTTGCACTGATTCTTTTATCAGCTCTTGTCTATCGTTTCAAAAAAGCTAATTAATATTAGCCAGACAAATCATCTCAGCTAGCTGAGATGATTTTTTCTTGTCTTTGTCACCACCTATTCTCGATAATGTACTAATGTTTAAACTTATAAACTCTAAAGTAAACAGACATTTGAATGGCTATTTTTTACGGTATCTGATATTTGCTAAGCTTGATTTTACAGTCAATGAATACTTTAAAATAAAAGTAAATTCTTGTTTTATAAAGAAGTTTTGTTATAATAAGATAAGAAAAAGTTTCTTTATTTAAAGGGAGATGTTGATGAAAAATAAGAAGTTTAGGGTGATTCCTTTTTTGCCCCTATTTTTGTATCTGCTGGTTTTTCAGTACGGTTATTGGGGAATTGAGCCAGAGCCGGGGGTTGCTTATGGTTATCTTTACCTTTTTCTATTTTTAGTTCCTGTTGTCATTGCTTATTTTGTAATTGCTGTTATGAATTTTGCAACACTGATGGGGGAAATTACTTATTTATTCAAAGGACAGCTGCTAGGGCATCTCTATCGGCTTTATTTTTCTATCTTTTTCTTTTCGATTTTGTTTTGCGGTCTTAATTATTATCAGTTGATAGCTCCATATGGCTCTCAGATGAAAATTAGTGCTGGAGAAGCTTATAATCCCCTAGCACCTTATGCCATTCCTATCTTGCTTTTTCTCTTAGGATTGTTAGGCAATCTCTTCTTTTGGGAGTTGGGAAAGAATGAGGTCCAAGAGGAGAAAGAGCAGCAGTACAGCGATAGTAATTGAGGAGTTTTTATTGCATTTAATCATTAAAAGCCTGCTGAAAAACTATTTGCTCAGGCTTTCTTTGTGCTATAATAAAGAAAAACGATGAGGAGACATTCATGAATCAAACTGTTCAATATTTACAAGAATTAACGGCTATTCCTTCCCCAACAGGCTTTACGGCTGAGGTGGCAGATTATCTGGTGAAAACGCTGGGGAAAATGGGCTATGAGCCTGTCCGGACTAATAAAGGCGGCGTTCATGTTATGGTTAAGGGTGAAAATGATGCCCAGCATCGGGTAGTGACTGCCCATGTGGATACGCTGGGTGCTATTGTTCGGGCTATTAAGTCTGATGGTCGTCTCAAGCTGGATCGGATTGGTGGCTTTCCTTGGAACATGATTGAAGGAGAAAACTGTCTGGTCCATGTGGCCAGCAGTGGTAAGACTATCAGTGGGACTATCTTAGTTCACCAGACTTCCTGCCATGTCTATAAGGATGCTGGGATGGTTGAACGTAGCCAGGACAATATGGAAGTCCGTTTGGATGAAAAGGTGACGAATGAGAAAGAAACACGGGATTTAGGAATCGAAGTCGGCGATTTTATTTCTTTTGATCCTCGTACTACAGTTACCGAGTCAGGCTTTATCAAGTCTCGCTTTCTGGATGACAAGGTCAGCGCAGCTATTTTGCTCAATCTTTTGCGCGTTTATAAAGAGGAAAATATTCAGCTACCAGTGACGACTCATTTTGCTTTCAGTGTTTTTGAGGAAGTCGGTCATGGGGCTAACTCCAGCCTGCCAGAGCAAGCAGTGGAGTATCTGGCTGTTGATATGGGCGCTATGGGTGACGACCAGCAGACAGATGAGTATACGGTTTCCATTTGTGTTAAGGATGCTTCGGGGCCTTATCACTACGGCTTCCGCCAGCATTTGGTAAATTTGGCTAAGGAGCAGGACATTCCTTACAAACTGGACATCTATCCATTTTACGGATCAGACGCCTCTGCAGCTATGAGCGCAGGAGCAGAAGTCAAGCATGCTCTGCTAGGTGCCGGCATCGAATCCAGCCACTCTTATGAACGTACCCATATTGATTCAGTTGTTGCGACAGAGCGTATGGTGGATGCTTATCTAAGAAGTGGCTTGGTTGAGTGGGCAATCAAATTTTAGAAAAAATCATCTGAAACGCTTGCATAAAATTGTAAGTTGTGAGATATTATTATATAGAATTACTTTAGGTTAAAAGGGAGAAAATGAAAGTAGTTTGTGTGGATTCTTGTATCCGTGCTAGGGCATTTGGGATTGACATTGCCCTCCGCAATCGATTTGAGCTTTTTGAAGAAATGAAAGTGCCTTATGAGTTGTGGGTTTCTGAAGCGGATACAGATATATATGCTAATGCCTCTTCTAGGCAGCTTGTGCTGGATAGTTATGAAGCCTTGGGAATTGATAGGACTAAAGTCCGTTTTCTGGGCATAGAATTAGCTGGCAGGAGTCTGCAGGAGTTTGCTGAGGAGGAGCTTGAGCCAGAAGACTGGTTGATGATGGAGCGTCTGGATATTCCAGAAAATGTTCTCTTGAGACGTGGACAAGATTTTCATGTAGGTCGCGTCCTTCATCAGGATCATATGATTGCCCTCGGACAAGAGTTAAATAAAAAGGTGATGAGCTGGCTGGATCAGGATGTGTTAGACTCTTTGATTTTGGTTGGGGAAAGCCAAGAGTCTTATCTGCCTCAAAAGATGAGGGATAAGGCCCTCTTTATTCCAACAACCTATGCGGATCAAGTGGTCCAATATCCAAGAGAGAGAGTCTTTGATCCTAAGGATATTCGCTTGGTGACAGTTAGTCGTTTGTCTGAGGAAAAAAATGTTCTGTTATTGCTGAAAATCATGGCTTTGCTCAAATTTAAAGGGTATGAGCAATTTAGGTTAGATATCTATGGAGATGGTCCAGACATGGCTATGCTGCAAGATGTCCTTGAGCTCAATGATTTGGAAGATATGGTTCATTTTAAGGGCTATCAGTCTCAGGTGGCTTTTCAAGCTTATGATGCCTATATTAGCACCTCCTTATCGGAAGCCTTTGCGACATCGCTTTACGAAGCTCTAGTTAATGGCTTACCTCTGATAGGTTTGGATGTGCGTTATGCCAATCGCGCTTATATTAAGCATGAGGAGAATGGCTGGCTGATACCGCAAAATGACGCTAATCAATATATTGCCCATCTAGAGCAATTTAGCCAATTTGGAGAAAAAGAATGGAGGGGATTTTCGGAAAAATCAAAAGAACTTGCCAATCGCTATAACAGAGAATTACTAGTCAATCTATGGGAAAAAGTTTTTAAAATGTCAAAAATAGGAGATTAAAAGGAGAATAATATGAAAAAGAGTTTAGGGAAAAAAGTAGAACTGGGACTGAAATTAGTCCCAATTCCTCTGTCTTTACTGCTCGCTGGGACAATGGCAGTGACTGTGCGAGCTGAGGAGGTAAGTAGTGAAACAGATGGGAATCAAGTCCAGAATAACCAGTCGACTCCTCCTATCACTCAAGAACTGCCAAATGATGGTACAATCAAAAATACTCCAAATCAGACTGAGGGACCTTCTGGCCTTACCATTTCAGAACAAGGAGAGAATAATGGCGCTGCCCAAGTCTCTCCTGAAATCAAACAGTTAGCCAAAGAGTTTTATGACAATTATACCAAGGGAGAGATAGAGGAATTAACAAAGGGTGCAACCATGACCTCTGTTATGCCAGAGATGCAGTCGGTAGAGCAAATAGAAGAAGCAGCCAAAAAGTATGATTATGCTTATGCTATTCGCAAGATGGACGGTGTCTTTAAGTTCATTGATTTAAAGCAAGTAGAAAATTTAAATCAAGTCAAAGATGAAAATTTTTATGAAGTTCCTTCAAGCAATATATATCCAGAACAATCACTTATTCAAAACAATACAGCCCTCTTCTTTTTGAATAAGTGGGAGGCTATATTCAATCTAAATCCAAGGCCAGAAGAAGTAGCTAAGATACCAAAAGCTATTATTCCGCGATCTGAGTTGGATTTGCAACTTGATGATACGATTCCTCGTCATACGTATTTGCAGAGATCGTTTTCTTATGGCTTTTCAGAGTCAAGCTTTGAAGAAGCTTTTTCAAGACGGTATTTACCAGAATCAGATAAGAGAATCTTATCTAGGCAGGAGATTAGGCAGATATATTCTGAAAATCCGGATATGTTCCGAATTGAGTCAACTGCTAATGAAGACAGTTTTATTGTGCACTTAATAAATCCTTTCTTTCAAAAACTATGGATTAATGGGAAGGAAATAAAACAAGAATATGATGAATATCGAGGAAAGACAGAAATAAATTCTGCTCTAATTGATCCGCGAGAAAACGAATTTCCAGGTCGCTATCTTCGTTATTATGGTTTCGACTATAGCAACATGATGCCAGTCTATGCTGATTTAGGAAAATATAATGGGAGGTGGAGACAGTACGGTCAAGAACATGAGAAGGGAAATATTGTTTATATTGATTGGTTGGGTAATAATCCATCTTTAGTGAAACCTTGGTTTGGTGAAAACAATATTAAAACCTTCCACTATAAACTGTATCTGATGAAACCAGGTGATAAAACTCGTTATTATATTGATAGAGATTACACGATAGAGGTTAGAGGAGTTCCATCCTTGATTGATACACCAGATGGTGGATTCGAAATTGTAAAACCAAGTTTTCCTAATGGTGGTTATACTGTAGGTGGTTATATGGCTGATCAAGGTGAGCTAGATAAACTTTTCAGAACTGTCAAAACGGATGGATTTGTCTTTAAACTTTCAGATGTTAAGAAGGTTGGGGAAGGAGAGACCGAACCGGGCAAGGTTCTTGTCCGTTACCAAGACGAGCAGGGCAATGTCATTGCCAACCCTATTACGGATGAGCAACCGGGTAAGACCAGATATACAGTCAGTCCTAAACCTCTTATTTCCTATAAGAATCAGATCTATACTTATAAATCTCGTCTAGCAAATACTTATGATGAGTCTGGAGAGTATGAGGCAGGAGTGACTAAAGAAATCGTTTATGAGTATAAGCGCAATCAGTTCCAGCTTCCAAGTGATGCTCCAAGCGAAGAACGGCCAGTATTGGAAATGACCCGCTTTATAGATGAAAGCGGTCAAGAGTTATCAGCTCCTGAACAAGGTTTAGTGGCGTCTAAGAGTATTTCCGGCTATGACTTCCAGTCTAGTACTGATGAGGACGGCATTCGCACTCATGTTTATCGCGCCAGTGTGCACGAAGTACCGACAGATGCACCAAGTGAAGAGCGCCCAATCATGGAAATGACTCGCTTTGTAGATGAAAATGGTCAAGAGCTGTCAGATCCTGAACGTGGTTTGGTGGCGTCTAAGAGTATCGCTGGTTATGACTACCAATCCAGCAGTGACGAGGATGGTATTCGCACACATGTCTATCGTACCAGCGTGCATGAAGTACCGAAAGATGCTCCGGTTGAGGACAAGCCTTCTATCGAAATCACTCGCTTTGTGGATGTAGAAGGAAGACCTTTAGCAGCTGAGGAATTTGGTTTGCTAGATGCTAAGACTATTGAGGAGTATGGATTCGTTTCTGTATCAGATGCCAATGGCGTTCGCACTTATGTTTACAAGCCAAAAACGCATACTCAAACACCTTTGGGAACAGAAACTTCTGAGCAGAAGAGTCCTGTAAGGGTTGAAAACTCTGAGACTAGTCCAGTTCTATCTCGAGTGTCCAAACATCAATTACCAAATACTGGAAACACAAATTCATCATTCTTGGGAGCAGCAATTATCAGCCTTTTGGCTTCCTTTGGCTTACTACATTCCAAGAAAGAAAGAAGAAAAAAATAAGGCCAATTTGGTCTTATTTTTCTTTTTCCATATTTTACTGCGACTTATCTAACACTCCAGACACTAACTGATTTTTCCTCCACAGGAAATTCTCCCCAGCCTTGCTCGTCAATAGTTACGATTTGGGAGCTATTGCCTAGATAGTCACTGAATTCTCTGCCTGCCCATTCTGTGCCAACTAGCATGGATTTGCTAGCTGCTTGGTCATTGCTGATAAGGACAGCGATGGGTTGACCATCCTCCTTGCCTTGACGAGTCCAGCCGATACAGTTGGCATCGTCGAAGTAGTCGTTCTGCTCGCCATAGGCAAGATTGAGGCGGATGTCTAGGAGCTTATCTAGCACATCCTGAAAACTTTCTTGGGCAAATTCTCCGCTAATGCCATAGTAGTCTCCGTAAAAGACGCAGGGCAATCCAGCTTCTCTTAGAAGTATGAGAGCATAGGCCGCAGGCTTGAACCATTCTTCGACGGTAGACTCCAAAGCCTGCCCTCTCTGAGTATCGTGGTTGTCCACAAAGGTTACAGCTGATTCAGGATGATTCTTTGCAAGTGTCTGATCAAAAATAGTTCGCAGGTCATAGTCTGCTCCAGATTTGCTGGCATCAAATAAATTATGATGAAGTTTAACATCGACTAGGTCAAAGCGGTAGTCAATATTTTCTAGATAATCATTATTGGCCTTCTCATCGCTATTCCAAAATTCCCCAAAGACATAGAAATCATCGCCGTATTTTTCAGTAATATCACGGATGAAATTCTTCATAAAGAATGAATCAATGTGCTTAACAGCATCTAAGCGAAAGCCATGTACACCAGTGCTTTCAATAAACCAATGAGCCCAGTCGTAGAGATTTTGGATGACTTCGGGGTGCTTGAAATCAATATCCGCATACATGAGATAGTCGTAGTTGCCATTCTCGTTGTCCACTAGCTCATCATCTGCCCAACCTTTATTGTCGCCTTGGATGAGAAAAATGCCTGATCTGTTGTTTTTAGCATCATAGTCAGTGCCTGTGAAGTGGTACCAGTGCCATTCAAAGTCATTGTAGGCTTTTTTGCGGCCTGGGAAGACAAACTTAGTCCAGCCTTTGATCTCGAAAGGTTCTGACAAGACCTTTGTGCGGTCGCTAGGATCAACTTCAACAACGGTAAAGCGCTCTTTATAGTCAGCTGCGGCCTTGTGATTGAGGACCACATCTGCAATCGCTTCGATGCCGTTCTGTCCAAGCGCCTCAATCGCTCGGAGGTATTCTTCTTTAAATCCATACTTTGTGCGTACAGTCCCTTTTTGGTCGAACTCTCCCAAATCAAAGAGGTCATAAACACCATAGCCGACGTCATTAGAGCCTGTTCCTTTGAAGGCTGGCGGCATCCAGACCTTGCGAATTCCTTTCGCTGCTAAGTTTGGTGCGTCTTCCGCCAAGCGATTCCAATGCTGGCCATCATCTGGCAGATACCATTCAAAATACTGCATTAAGGTTTGGTTTTCCATATAAATTTTCCTCTTCATTCTCACTGATTGGCTTTATTGTACCAAAAGAAGCAGAAAGGCGCAATCGTTTGCGTTTTTCACTATCATAAACACTTAGCTCTTTTATAATTTGAAAATCTTTTTAAAATTGAACATGAAACATTTTTAGATGAGACAAAAAGCCGCAAAAAGAGTATACTATTCTATATAGAAATCGGTAAAGGAGCTCTCTTATGATTGAATTTAAAGATGTCACTAAAGTTTATGAAGGAACGGTAGCTCTCAATCAGCTGAATCTGACCTTGCAGAGCGGAGAAATCGTCGGTCTGATTGGTCACAATGGCGCCGGAAAATCTACTACCATTAAGTCATTGGTCAGCGTCATCAATCCAAGCAGTGGACAGATTTTTGTGGATGGGAAAGAATTATCCGCTAATCGCTTGGAAATCAAGAAAAAAATCGGCTATGTAGCAGATTCACCAGATCTATTTTTGCGCCTAACTGCCAACGAGTTCTGGGAACTGGTAGCGACTTCTTACGATATGACAAATGCTGAAGTAGAAGAGCGATTGGGAAATCTGCTCCATCTTTTCGACTTTGGCTCTCATCGGTATGAGGTCATTGATTCATTTTCTCATGGGATGAGACAAAAAGTCTTCGTTATTGCAGCTCTTTTGTCTGATCCAGATATTTGGGTGCTGGATGAGCCGCTGACTGGTCTTGATCCTCAGGCAGCTTTTGACCTCAAGCAGATGATGCGCCAGCATGCAGATAAAGGAAATACAGTTCTCTTTTCAACCCACGTCTTGGAAGTGGCAGAGCAGCTCTGTGATAAGGTGGCCATTCTCAAAAAAGGGAAATTGATTTTCTATGGAACCATTGAAGAACTAAAAGGCCAACATCCAGAACAGTCTCTTGAAACCATTTATCTTGGTCTAGCAGGCCGTAGAGAAGAGGTGAGTCCTGATGCGCATTAAAGCTATAAAAAAACTCGTTGATATCAACATCCTCTACGCTATTCAGCCGTCTCAGCTGCAGCAGTACCGCAAGATGCAAGCTAAGAATCCTGATCGCAAGGTCAATGTATCGCTGAAGGCCATCCGCATGTATCTGATTTTAGGACTGGTCTATCTCTTTCTTTTCGGCTTGATGGGCTCCCTGAACCAACTGGTTGGCAATCCTGGTCTCTTTGCCAATTTGGTTTCCGCTTTTGCTCTCTTTTCTATGTCTCAGGGCTTTCTGGTTTTTTACAATGTCTTTTATGAAAGCAAGGACTTGCAATCTTACCGTCCCTATGCTTTTAGCGAAGCAGAAATCATTGTCGGCAAAAGCATTTCGGTTATTCTGACCTTGCTGATTGCCATTCTGCCTATGTTCAGTTATTTCTTGGTTCTGGCTTTTCAAGGTGGGAATCCTTTCTTGGGCCTGCCCTTGGCTCTGCTTGCTATTCTGATTTTAAGTTCAGTCATCACCTTTCTGATTCTGATTGCCGTCCATTTCATTACCAAGACAGCCTTTTTCAGGAAGTACAAGACCATCCTGTCCAATGTCATTCTGGCTCTTGTTTCCGTCGGCTCCTTTTTCCTCTATTTTATGATTAATCAAATGAACAGCAGAAGCGTTGTAAATCGTACAGAGGTTAAAGCTTTCTTCCCGCCAGTTCAAGCTTTCTATGATTTTATTCTTCATCCTTTTCATACAGCTTCCTTGCTGGGATTTTTGGGATGGGTGGCAGTCGCGGCTCTTCTATTTTTCATCGTAAAGACCAAGGTGATTCCAGAATTTTATGAGGCCGCTCTCATGACGGGCTCTTCAGTAGGAAAGCGGGAGCGCGTGCATGACATCAATATTGCGGAAGCAAAAAATCTCAAAAAGTTTGTCTGGCGCTACAATACCAGGCTCTTGAGCGAGGGTTCTGTCATTATGCAAGCTATCTTTATGTCGGCCTTTCTCCCTTACATTGTCATTTTCAGTATGGGAATGGGGATGATACAAGGCGGCCTGTCTTTGACTCCTTATCTGGAACCGCGTTTCCTCTTGCCAATGATGGCTCTGGCTGTTTTGATTGCAACACTAAACTCAGGCGGCAGCAACCTTACGGCTATTGGGATTTCTTTGGAAAGGGAAAATTTTGATTATCTCAAGGTTCTCCCCTTTGATTTGAAGCAATATATTCATCTGAAGTTTTGGCAACTCTTTGCCGTCCAGTCTATCCTGCCTCTGACCTTGCTTTTGATAACCAGCCTTGTTTCTGGTATGCATCCAGTGACTTTCTTGGGCATGGTGACTGTTTGGGCCTTGATTAGTCTAATGTGGAGTTCTTGGGGTTACTACCGAGACTATAAGCATCTCGTGACCAATTGGTCCAATGTCACAGAATTGATGAGCCGAGATAATAATATGGTGAAAACTCTCCTAGCTATCGCTCTGGTTTTAGGAATGATGATTGTCGTTGCCCTTCTCTTCTTTATATCCAATGTTCTTGCGCCTCTGGTAATTTATACGATAGTAGCTCTAGTTCTAATAGGATTAGCTGTGTTGTCTTACATAGTCCACAAACACTACATGAAGAAGCTGAATGAAGAATTAGCAGTATTTTATTAAACAAGCATCAGAAAGTCGAAAGACTTTCTGATTTTTTCTTTTTGCGTCTATTATTTTGAGGGATATGTTATAATGAAAGGGTATATTTTATGTTTTCTTGAATAAAATTCCAAAAGGAGAAGCAATAATGGGACAAATTAAATCGAGCACCATTTCAGCTGGCTCTTCTATCAGCGACCTCGTTGGAGTTGATACTAGCAATGCACAAAATCAACAAGTCGAATTTTCCTATACAACAGGGATTGCTGGAATGGAAGCTGGCCGTCAGGCCTGCAATCAAATGCTTCAGGCTGTCGGTGACTTCAGCTCTGCTGTTCTGACTCAGGCCAATAAATTTCCAGAAATTGCTGCAAAAATTGAGAAACGCGATATAGAGGAAGCCAAGCGCTGGGAGAGTTGAGATGAAGGCTGATAAAAGCGAAAAAGAACGTCAGGCACTTTATGAAAAAATTCTCAAAGTTGACCAAAAAGAAGACGATTTTATGACGATGAAACGTCAATACGAGATTTCCCTGGCGAATTTTGCGACGGATTTCCAATACTTGACGACCCGAATGGAACATCTACTTTATGAACACCCTCAAAGCTCTGCTGCCCTCAGTCGTGATTTATCAGAAACTCAGTATCTTAACCGACAGGTTAAGAACTATGTGGATGTTCAGATGGATGAACTTGGAAAGCTCAGTCGTCAAACAAGAAAGACTATGGAAGAAGAGCGAGACAAACTGACCAAAGAAAGGAATAGTCTGCCATGGGAGTAAAATATAGTGCAGCAGATTCAGCCCAGCTTATCCAAGCGATGACCAGCAACCTGCAAGTAGCCAATCAAGTGACCGATCGTCTATCTAGTGGCTGCGACCATCTGATTGCCTCTTTGGAGTCGGGTGAGTTGCAGGGAGCGGCTTATACAGCGGGGAAAGGCTTATTTACTGAGGTAATCATCCCTGCCATCAAGAAGTTGCAAGAGTCTATTGATGATATTCAGGGGGAGCTTTCCTCTTATAAAAGTGCCGATGCCGAGGTGGCCAAATACGGCGAGTTAGATTTGGATTTATTGAAAGAACAGCTGAAAATAAAACAGGAGATGCTGGAGAAAACCCAAGCTCAGTTGGCGGAGTATCAGTCTTTAGCTCGCCGGATTAGCGATGGATTTACAGGGAAATTAGCTGACAATTTGTCCAAGACGATTGCACTGACTGAGGTGGAAAACCAGCTAAATATCGGCATTCGGGAAATTCAAGAAAAAATTGACAAACTGGAATGGTTTGTGGATCAGGTGTCCCAGTATTTCACAGATAGTCTGCAGGTTTTGGGTTTAGCTATCCAAGGAGCGACGCAGCTTAGTCAGGTATTGGTAGACAGTGAGGGTAATTACTCTACTGATGGCATAGATATGAGTTGGTCTACTAAGATGAAGGCTCAGAAGATTCAGACTGTTTCAAAGAGTGATTATCGGACACCACAAGAACAGGCTATAGACAAGGCTGTCAAAGATATGAAGTTATCCGGTGCTGCTGAAATCTATTACCGAGGAAAGCTCAAGGAGAAGCTGAAGGGGAAGCCGCGTTCGGAATGGAAGAAAATAATTTCAAACTTTAATAAAGATCTTAAGACAGAAAAAGGGGACAATCTACTGGATGTGTTCGATATGTCCCGAGCTGAGCTTGAGGAAAAGTATGGTGACAAGATTCAGGCCTATGAACATTTTTTAAACACGGGATATACTGATGTATCTATTGCAACTATGAGTCAGGATGCTCTTAAATTGATTATGGCGAGATATGACCAAGTAAAAAGTGATCATCTAGGCTTGAGTCCCACAGAATTAGCTAAGGTTGATCCAGCTTTTAAGAAAAAAATAGATGGTATGAGCCAAGAGGAGATAGAAAAAGAATTTCCTGAGCTCAAAAACGCCATTTCCCAAGCTCATGTGAAACCATTTGGAAGTTTAGGCATGTCAGAGACTGAATGGGCCAATCATCGCTATGTGACAGACCGTTATTTTTTAATGGACAGTCAGAAATTACTTAGCTGGCGCGACCCTAATTATATGGCGAAGTTTAATCATTACATCCTTGAAGAAGGGATCAATCCAATTACACTTGAGCCAGCAACAGCCGAAGAAATCCAAACAGCTGAATGGTATAATCACATCCATCCTATCACTGAAACACTTAGCTGGGGAACTGCCTTGTATTCTGCTTATGTGGGGTATAACCAGTATTACAATAAACCTTATACAACAATCCCCGAAGCTTTTGGCAAAGGGAAAGACTGGATTAAAGGGAAAATTCCAAGTGTGGGGAGTCAGCCGGTGGTTGAGATTAAAACCTACAGTATGGATGATTTAGCGAATCTTAAGCACACAGAGAACTTTACAGAGAAGTCTAAAATCCATATCTTTGAAGGTGATTTAAATAGGAGAGGACAATCAGGAGGTTATCATTATGATATGGTAGAGGGGACTTCTGGAAATGTCATAGAAGGTACTAAAGGCCCCGTTTTAAATGATACTGGGGTTTATGAAGCAAAGGTAGAAGTTGATGGGATTCCTAAAAAAGCAAATGGAGGTTATTCAACCTTTTTCCCAGATAATATGAGCCCACAGGAGGTTGTGGATGCCATTAATGAGGCATATGAAAAAAGGCAGTTTAAAGTAAAAACAAGAAATACTTACGAAGGATTTAGCAAAAACGGAATGAAGATTACGATGTATTTGGACTCTGATGAAAAGATTATTTCAGCTTTTCCTAGCAAAGAATAGTTAAAACATTGAATTATAAGATGAGAAAGAGGAGAAAAATGGTAAAAAGAGAATACGATATATTCAAATATCAAAATAATAGTATTAGTTTAATGATAAGTTTTTTTGATCCCTATTATCAAACCTTATGTGAATTTTTTGATACAGAAGTCCATAATTTTTACACCCATATTCAAAAAGAATTAGAGGCAGTTGTTACTGGTCAAAAAGAAGAATCAGACTTTGGCGGTAATATGCTAAATATTGATATAGGTAAAGAAGAAACAGAAGTATACTATCAAATGGATGATGAAAGTCTTGGGGAACCTTGCTTTATTTCAACTGATGAACTATTTAAATTGGTTTTAGAGTGGAAAGAAATGGAAGAAAAAATGCGCAGAGGGGAAGATATTTTTCCTGTGATTTTAGAAGATTAATCTAGTATAAAGAATTTTAGGGTAGGATGCTTTCCTTGCCCTTTTCGTCTCGTAGATTTGTTGAGAAACACGGCCCTAACTTTAAACAAAAGCATTTTGAATATACCTCTAGGACAGGAAAATATTAGTATGTTAGAAACAGTTTTAAAAGCAATTGATGATTTGTTATCAATAATTGACAGATATAAGATTAAAAACGTTCATCCGCAAGTAGAGGATTTAAAATATTTAAAAAAATCTTTGAATACCAATGACGAGCTGAGTACAAGGGAAAAATTTACTCTTTATCAAGAACTTTTTCCACCACGCGGTGGTTTATCAGATATTCATTATTGGCATAACGACTTTGGAACAAGAAAAACAGTTAATGAAGTCATATCAGATTCAACGAAAACAATTGCTGATTATTTGCTGGAACGGTAACAAAATAAATGATTGACTCAGAAACAATCGATGTTGGATTTCCTATCTCAAGTGAGTGGTTAACAGATTATTCCTATCTAGTCGGTCAATATGTTACATGTAAACTTGATAGGTTAGAAGTGAACTTTTTGTAAAATATATTTTTCCTACTGAAGAATGGGAATTTGTTCTATAAATTTCCGCATGACAAATCAAAAACTTCTAAATAATTTACAATGCTATCATTCATAACTTAATAATAAGTTTTTTGACTGATAATCATAAAAATAACAGTTCTGTACATTTGCAGAACTGTTATTTGTTTTTCTTTATTTTTTCTACATCCAGTGGCATGAAAGTCGCCATAACTCGACCGATAAGTTTAGGTTCTTCCTCATGCGGGATAAACTTATCACTGTATTTTTTATTAAGGGAAATTAGACGGATACCGGATGGATCGTTGAAGACCCTTTTTATAATGGTTTGGCCGTCATAATCTATAGCATAGATAGCGCCGGCAAGCTCGAAATGAGTCTGCTTGATTAGCGCTACGGAATCTCTCGGATACTTGGGCTCTAACGAGTCAGTTCGTACCCAAAGGGCAATATCGTAGTCAATTTCTCTGTCCAGCCAGACTAAATCAGCTTGTTCAGGCTTATGCTGAGAGAGATAGTAATTCTCATAGACCAAGTAGGGGAAGTAGTCGTCCTTTAAGCTGGCTTGTGTTTCTTGCTCAGTCAGGCTAGCTTCCAGTAGCTTTAATCCTTTCTCCTGTCTGTTTTGGTTAAGTTGTTGATAAATACGATTTAAATCAGGAAATTGTTGAGGGATGTCAGCGATTAGTCGGTAACGAGGGTCAATTTCTTCAACCTCTACCTCAAAAAAACTTGCAATTTTTTCTAGATTGGCTGCAATAGGTAGAGATGTTCCTTTGATATAGCCAGTCAGTGTACTAGCAGGAATGCCTGTTTCACGAGATAGCTCGACTTGCTTCTTACCTGTTTCCTTGAGAAGTTCTTTGAGCTTTTTAGAAATGAGAAGACTTGCTTCCTTGTCTTGGGGGCTTGCGGCGCCTCTTCCTCTGGCCATAATATCAACTCCTTTACTTAGTTTTATTATAGCGAATTAAATCGAAAAAGTAAAGGATTAGGCTAAGATAATTGACCTAATCCTTTACTTTTTTAGATATCTTATTAAATTTCGTAGCCCATTAAGATTCCGCCCTCCTCAGCGTAGAAACTGCAGAGACCTGAAGTCGGCACCATTTCGATTTGAGCTTGAGGATACTTTTCTTGTACCAGTTGGCTAAATTGCTGGCAGAACTTTTCGTTATTGCGGTGAGCGATGATGAGTCTGCCACCCTTGTAACCAGCTTTGAGTAGCTCTTCGATTGCAGAAGCAAGAGCTTTTTTCGGACCGCGTGCCTTTTGCAGGAGCTCTAGCGTGCCAGTCTGGCTAGCCTCACCGACCATACGGATATTGAGCAAGCCGACAACGGTTCCCAGAAGTTTGCTAAGCCGGCCGTTTTTGACCAAATTATCTACCTTTGCCAGAACGAAGAGAAGCTTAGTTTTCTCTTGATAGCGATTAATGACTTCAACGACTTCATCAAAGCTGAGATCTTGCTGGATGAGTTCATTGAGTTTAGTCACAAGTAAGTCCACCTCGCCGCCAGCAGAAAGACTATCAATGACATGAATCTGGACATCAGGGTGTTCTTCTAAAAAGATTTTCTTAGCAACCTGTGCACTATTATTGCTGCCAGATAGAGTTCCAGTGATAGTCACCACAAAGATCTTGTCAGCTCCCTCAAAGCTTTTGAGATAGTCATCTGGACTAGGGCAGGCGGACTTTGAAGCAGCAGAAGAAGCATACATCTTCTCCATCATCAGGTCAATATCAAGTTCCTTATTATCTACAAAGATTTCATTTTCCACTTGAATAGTCAAGGGAACACTTTCAAACTGGGTGTCTTTAGCTAAGTTTGCCATTTCACGAAAGTCACAGCCAGAGTCAGCTATAATTTTCCAAGTCATATTTTTCTCCTTTTTTGTCAAGTATGTACAATAAAAAAATTGACAAAAAACCTGTCTTTTTTTAAAATTATAACATGAAGGATGCTTACTAGAAAGCGGAAACTGTCAGCTGAGACAAGAGGGAAGAAATTGTTATGTCGGAAAAGAAAATATCGGAAAAATCACTCGCGAATTTAAAGAAATACAATCAGGAATCCAATCAAATCACGAGAGAGTCTCTGGAAATTTCTCTCATGCAGCTGTTGGAGAAGAAAGAACTCAAAAAAATCACGATTTCAGAGCTGGTTGAGCGAGCTGGAGTTTCCCGCGCTGCCTTTTACCGCAACTACAGCTCTAAGGAGCAGATTCTTGAAGAAATTTTCAAAAACACTGTTCAAGGTATTACGGATAAATTGGAAGAGTTTAACTTTAAAACTGAGATGTATCAGATTTGGCTTTTTCTTTTTAAGGAAGCCAAGAAAGAAGCTCGAGTTATCAGTCTAGCCATTGACTATAATTTTGAAAAGCTGCTGACTCAGGCCGTATTTGACTTTTTGGAAAAGCGCAATCGCAATGCTAAGAAAACGACTAATTCTTACATGAATTCCTTCTGGAGTTCGGCAGTTGTTTCCGTTCTCTCCAAGTGGATTAAGGACGGCATGAAGGTTCCAGCTGAAAAAATAGCTTCTTTAGGCCTGCCTCTTTTCCCACAGAAAAAGAAAATTAAATAAAACAAGTGAGTCACAACGGCTCGCTTGTTTTTAGGTTCTGTAAGAAGCTGGTCAGTTCTTTTTGATTTCTTAATTCGTAGAATTTCTGAGGAAAGGTTTGTTTGAGTTTCTCATATCTTGCCAGTGCTGTCTGACGTCGTCCTTTCCAGAGAACCCAGCTGATAAATTCCCAGTCAAACTTCTCTGGACAGCCTGGAGCCATGCTTTCTCTGGTCTGGTTGCGGTATTTTAGATAGCGTTTGAAAGCTCGATAGAGGCAGTTCCAGCGAGAGAAGTTGAGATAGATGATTTTGTCGGCTTCTGCCATTCTTCGTTCATAAAAACACCAAGAGTAGTTGCCGTCAATAATCCAGTCGGTATTTTTTGACAAAAAATTGTCCATCTGTTCTCGCATCCAATCATGGTCACTATCCTTCCAGCCAGGTTGATACTCTTCGAAAATCAAATTCAAACCACGTCAGCGTCGCCTTGCCGTACGTCAGTACTGCCTACGGCTAGCTGCCTAGTTTGCTCTTTGATTTTTATTGAGTATAAAATAGCAATCTATCCATGTGAAGTTTGGGAATGGAGTAGTGGTTGGACAGTTGTACTGCTAGAGTGGATTTGCCAGAGCCGGAATAACCAATAATTGCTATTTTCATCCTTTTCTCCTTTGTGTGAGAAACAAAAAAAGCTCCTGAGAGCTCCCTTTGTATGCATTATTTAGCAAGTTTAGCTGAAAGGCGTGCTTTATCGCGGCTTGCTTTGTTTTTGTGGATCAAACCTTTTGTTTCTGCTTTATCGATAGCTGAGCTAGCAGCACGGAAAAGTTCTTCAGATGGGTTTGCTTCAAATGCTTTGATTGCAGTACGCATAGCTGATTTTTGAGCTGAGTTTTTTTCGTTATGTTTCACGTTCAATTCAGCGCGTTTGATAGCTGATTTAATGTTTGCCAAGTTGTTTCACCTCCATTGAAAATACTAACTATCTAATTATATATGAAAAGTTAGGATTTGACAAGCTTTTTTATTTTTTTAAGTAAATTTCATCAATTTCATGATTTCCGGCTTTGTGCAGGATAATTTCTGCCCGATTGCGGGTTGGCTCAATGTAGTCTAGCAGGTTGACAAGGTTAATACTTTTCCAGACATTATGGGCGAAAGCTACCACTTCCTCTTCTGATTGCGTGGTGAAGCGGTGGTAGTAGTTTTTGGGGTCGTTTTCAGCCAGCGTCAGCATTTTTTTAAAGCGATCCAGATACCAGTTTTCAATATTTTCGACTTCTGCATCGACATAGATAGAAAAGTCAAAAAAGTCTGTCATATACAGGCGCTCGTTCTGTGGATTCTGGAAAACGTTAATCCCTTCGACAATAACAAAGTCAGCAGCCTTTACCTCTTGCATTTCTTGAGGAACGATATCGTATGTCTCATGCGAGTAGACGGGGATTTGGAAATCCTGACCGTTTTTTATGCTGTCCAGAAAGGAAAGAAGCAGCTCCATATTATAGCTTTCTGGGAAACCCTTGCGGTTTAAAATGCCGTTAGCTTCTAAAATTTGATTAGGAAACAAGAAGCCGTCTGTGGTAACCAGCTCGACTGTCGCATTTGAAAAAGTCCGAGAAAGCAGAATCTGCAGCAAACGGCTGGTGGTGGATTTCCCAACAGCCACACTGCCAGAAACGCCGATGATAAAGGGCTGTTTTCGGCTTTCCTTTTGTAGAAAAATCCCCTTGGAAAAAGCCAAGTCTTCCTTAGAACGTTTATAAATCTGAATGAGATTGGTCAAGGGTAAATAAATGTCCGTCACGTCTTGCAGGCTAATTTTGTCATTGAAACTCTTGATAGAATTAAGCTCGGCCTGGGTCAGAGGCGGAGTTGTTTTGCGGTGCAGGTTTTGCCATGTATGGCGGCTGATTTTTTCAAAATGAAGAAATTCGTTAGTCATAAGTTACTCCTGTATGATGGACTTTAGTATAACATACTTTTAGGAGAAATGAAAACGATTTACAAATCTAGGAAAATTATGATAAAATGGTTGTATGACTAAAATGTATTTTGCAGAAAATCCTGATGCCAAACATGATATTCATGAATTAAATGTAGAACTGTTAGGACAGCGGCTGACTTTTTTGACAGATGCTGGTGTCTTCAGTAAAAAGATGATTGATTATGGCAGTCGGGTTCTTTTGTCTGTCTTAGACTTTGAAGCTGAAGAACGGGTGCTGGATGTTGGCTGTGGCTATGGCCCATTAGGTTTGACCTTAGCCAAAGCGTATGGAGTGGCTGCGACCATGGTAGATATCAACCAGCGGGCCTTGGACTTGGCTCAGAAGAATGCTGAGAGGAATCAGGTATCTGCTCATATCTTCCAGTCAAATGTTTATGAAAAGGTCAGTGGCGTTTTCGACCATATTATCAGTAATCCGCCTATCCGTGCTGGTAAGCAAGTCGTGCACGAAGTCATCAGCGGAAGCTATGAGCATTTGACAGAAGGCGGTGATTTGACCCTTGTGATTCAGAAGAAGCAAGGAGCGCCCAGTGCCAAGTCGAAGATGGAAGCTGTTTTTGGAAACTGTGAGATTGTTAAGAAAGACAAAGGCTACTATATACTAAGGAGCGAAAAATAGGATGCGTGCTGTAGATATTATCCAAAAGAAAAGAGATGGTCTTGAACTGACCAGTCAGGAAATCCAGTGGCTGATTGAGGGCTATGTGGATGGGACTGTGCCAGACTATCAGATGGCAGCCTTTGCGATGGCTGTCTATTTTAAGGGCATGATGACTCGGGAAATTTCGGATTTAACCATGACCATGGTTGGAACTGGAGAGCAGTTTGACTTGTCAGAAATCGCAGGTATAAAAGTAGACAAACATTCCACCGGAGGAGTGGGTGATAAAGTAACTCTGGTCTTGGTACCTTTGGTGGCTAGCTTTGGTGTGCCTGTTGCTAAAATGAGCGGCCGCGGTCTGGGTCATACTGGTGGAACCATTGATAAATTGGAATCCATTAAAGGATTTCAGGTAGAGCGCAGTCAGGAAGACTTTATCAAGCAGGTGCAGGAAATCGGCTTGTCAGTAATCGGTCAGTCTGATCAGTTGGTGCTAGCGGATAAGTTGCTCTATGCTTTGCGAGATGTAACAGCAACTGTTGATACAATTCCGCTGATAGCGAGCTCTGTTATGAGTAAGAAGATTGCGGCTGGTGCCGATAGTATCCTTCTGGATGTAACGGTCGGTGAAGGCGCCTTTATGAAAAATATTGATGACGCTCGTGTACTAGCACGTACTATGGTAGATTTGGGCAAGGCTGTCGGCAGAAAAACAGTAGCTGTTCTGACAGATATGAGTCAGCCTTTGGGAACCAGCATTGGCAATCGTCTGGAAATCATAGAAGCCTTGGAAATCTTGCAGGGCAAGGGCCGTGAAGACATCACAACTTTCATTTGTGAGTTGGCTCAGATTATGCTCGGACTGGCAGACGTTGAGAAAACGGTGGAAGAAGTAAGAGAACAGCTGACCAACGGTGCTGCTTTGAAGAAATTTGAAGCTATGATTGCTGCTCAAGGAGGTGACTTGGAAGACCTCTATCGTCCATCAAGTGCAGCTCATATTATAGAAGTGAAAGCAGAACAGGCAGGCTATATCACTGAACTGCCTGCAATGGAATTCGGACTCTTTGCCATGAGACTTGGAGCAGGACGCGCGGTCAAATCTGACGACTTGGATTATGAAACTGGAATTGTTTTCGAAAAGAAAGTCGGAGACAAGGTCGAAATTGGAGAAGTTTTCGCAAAAATTTATTCAAATGAAAAAATTTCTCAAGAACTAGTTACAGAATTTCAAAAAAATGTTAAAATAGGTGATGAAAGCGTTGCAGTAAGCGAGATTATCGAGGTTATTGCTTAATTCTAGGAGAAGTCAACATGAAATTAAACAAATACATAGACCATACGCTTTTAAAACCAGAAGCGTCAGAAGAGCAGATTCTGAAGTTAATTGAAGAAGCAAAAGTTTATGATTTTGCCAGTATCTGTGTCAATCCAACCTGGATAGAGTTTGCTGCGGAGCAGCTAAAAGGCTCAGATGTCAAGGTTTGTGTGCCAATTGGTTTTCCTTTAGGAGCCAACACTTCCGATGTGAAAGCTTTTGAAACCAAGGACGCCATCCAAAAGGGTGCGGGCGAAGTGGATATGGTCATCAATGTCGGCGCTCTGAAGTCTAAAAATTATGATTTGGTAGAGCGAGACATCCGTGCGGTTGTAGAAGCTGCTAACGGTACCTTGGTCAAGGTGATTCTGGAAACTTGCCTGCTGACAGATGAGGAAAAGGTTAAGGCCTGCCAACTGGCTCAGAAAGCTGGAGCTGATTTTGTTAAGACTTCTACGGGATTTTCAACTGGTGGTGCAACAGTCGAAGATGTTGCCCTTATAAGAAAAACAGTTGGTCCTGATATGGGGGTCAAGGCTTCTGGCGGTGCTCGTTCTTATGAAGATGCGCTGGCCTTTATTGAAGCAGGTGCGACTCGGATCGGAACTTCAGCCGGTGTGGCGATTATGAAGGGAGAAGAAGCTAGTGGCGACTACTGAGTTGATTGACTTGGCTGTCCAAGCAAGCAAAAATGCTTATGTTCCCTATTCTCATTTCCCGATTGGAGCGGTTTTAGTCGCTAAAGACGGACGGGTTTTTACCGGCGTTAATGTTGAAAATGCCAGTTTTGGCTTGACTAACTGCGGAGAGCGGACAGCTATATTTAAGGCAGTTTCAGAAGGAACTTTAGACTTCGAGGAGCTGATTGTTTATGGTGAGACGGAAAAACCTATTTCCCCCTGTGGTGCCTGCCGCCAAGTAATGGCAGAATTTTTTGCTGAGGATCTAAAAGTGACCTTGGTCGCTAAAGATAAATCGACGGTCGTGATGACGGTCAAGGAATTACTTCCATATTCTTTTACAGATTTAACATAAGTCTGTTATTGGTCATCTGACCAAACTCAAACTTGCAACTGTGTTGCACATCTTATTTAGGAGGTTCAGAAATGAACAAAAAACAATGGCTAGGTCTTGGTCTAGTAACTGTCGCAGCATTCGGACTTGCTGCATGTGGAAACCGTGCTTCTCGCTCAGATTCTTCAAACGCGAAAACTGATTTGAAGGCTGCTATCGTAACTGATACTGGCGGTGTTGATGATAAGTCATTTAACCAGTCTGCATGGGAAGGTTTGCAAGCTTGGGGTAAAGAAAACGGTCTTTCTAAAGATAACGGTTTTACTTACTATCAGTCTAATGATGAGTCTCAATATGCGAATAACCTGAACCAAGCTGCTACGGATGGTTATAATTTAGTATATGGTATCGGATTTGCCCTTCGTGATGCGGTTGAATCTGCTGCCCAAGATAACACAGACATCAATTATGTTATTGTCGATGATGTTATCGAAGGAAAAGAGAATGTTGCTTCAGCTATTTTTGCTGACAATGAAGCTGCTTACCTTGCTGGTGTTGCTGCTGCAAAAACTACTAAGACAAAACAAGTTGGTTTCATAGGTGGTATAGAAGGCGCTGTTATCACACGTTTTGAAAAAGGTTTCGAAGCTGGCGTGAAATCAGTTGACCCGTCGATCAAGATTCAAGTAGACTATGCTGGCTCATTTGGTGATGCTGCTAAAGGTAAAACAATTGCTGCTGCTCAATATGCTGCAGGTGCAGACGTGGTTTACCAAGTTGCTGGTGGAACTGGTGCTGGAGTATTTAACGAAGCTAAGTCAATCAACGAAACAAGAAATGAAGATGAAAAAGTTTGGGTACTCGGTGTTGACCGTGATCAAACTGAAGAAGGTAAATACAAGTCTAAAGATGGTAAAGAATCTAACTTTGTTTTGGCATCAAGCTTGAAACAAGTTGGTAAGACTGTCCAAGACATTGCTAACCAAACTGCTAAAGGTAAATTCCCAGGCGGTAAAACTACAACCTTCGGTCTGAAAGACGGTGGAGTTGACTTGACAACTACAAACCTGTCAGAAGATGCGAAAAAAGCCGTTGAAGAAGCGAAAGCAAAAATCCTTGACGGCAGCATCACTGTTCCTGACAAATAAAACAATTTAAGAGCGATCCGACCGTGTAGGGTCGCTTCTTTTTGAAATTGAGACGCCTTTGTGTCAATAGAATTTATTAGCACTGGCTGTGCTAGTAAATTTTATTGAAATAAAATGAAATTCTGGAAAGGAAAGAGCCATGACACATGAAAATGTCATTGAAATGCGAGAAATTACCAAGATTTTTGGTGAATTTGTTGCCAATGATAAAATCAATTTGGAACTCAGAAAAGGTGAAATTCACGCTCTTTTGGGAGAAAATGGTGCCGGCAAGTCAACCTTGATGAATATGCTGGCTGGCCTGCTTGAGCCGACCAGCGGTGAGATTGTAGTGAATGGAAAGTCAGTTAAACTGGACTCTCCATCAAAGGCGGCCTCACTTGGTATCGGGATGGTGCACCAGCACTTTATGCTTGTTGAAGCATTTACTGTCGCTGAAAATATCATCCTTGGAAGTGAAATCACAAAAAATGGTGTGTTGGACTTGAAAGGTGCCACTAAAGAAATTAAGGAACTTTCTGAGAAATACGGCTTGGCAGTTGATCCATCTGCTAAGATTGAAGATATTTCTGTCGGTGCCCAGCAGCGGGTTGAGATTCTGAAAACTCTTTATCGTGGGGCGGACATTCTCATCTTTGACGAGCCGACAGCCGTTCTGACGCCAGCTGAGATCGATGAATTGATGAAAATCATGAAGAATCTGGTCAAAGAAGGAAAGTCTATCATTCTTATCACTCACAAGTTGGATGAGATTCGGGCAGTTTCTGACCGAGTAACGGTTATTCGTCGCGGAAAATCCATTGAAACAGTTGAAATCGCTGGTGCAACTAACCAAGATTTGGCCGAAATGATGGTGGGACGTGCTGTTTCCTTCAAGACTGCGAAAGAGCCTGCTAATCCTCAAGAAACTGTCTTATCAATTAAAGATCTTGTTGTTGAAGAAAACCGTGGTGTTCCGGCTGTTAAGGGCCTTTCTCTTGATGTCCGTGCTGGTGAGATTGTTGGTATTGCTGGGATTGACGGCAATGGTCAAACTGAGCTGATTCAGGCTATTACAGGTCTTAGAAAGGCTAGCTCTGGCGAGATTACAATTAAGAACCAGTCTATTATTGGTAAGCAGCCGCGGCAGATAACTGAAATGAAAGTCAGCCATGTTCCTGAAGACCGTCACCGTGATGGTTTGGTCCTGGCAATGTCCATTTCTGAAAATATTGCTCTGCAGACTTACTATAAAGAACCGCTCAGTAAAAATGGAATCCTGAACTACGGTAACATTTATTCTTACGCACGCAAGTTGATGGATGAATTTGATGTTCGGGCGGCTAGTGAATATGTACCTGCTTCAGCTCTTTCAGGAGGAAACCAACAGAAAGCTATCATTGCTCGGGAAGTGGACCGTGATCCAGACCTTCTGATTGTCAGTCAGCCAACTCGCGGACTTGACGTGGGAGCTATTGAATACATTCATAAACGCTTGATTGAAGCGCGGACTCAAGGCAAGGCTGTCCTCGTTGTTAGCTTTGAGCTAGACGAAATCCTCAATGTTTCTGATAGAATCGCCGTTATCCACGATGGTAAGATTCAGGGAATTGTAACTCCAGAGGAAACTAATAAGCAAGAGCTTGGTATTCTCATGGCCGGTGGTAAGATTCAGAAGGGAGCTTCAAATGTCTAAAAAAACACAACAGATTGCAGTTCCTTTAATCTCAGTTCTTCTAGGGATTTTATTGGGAGCGGTTGTCATGGCCATCTTTGGTTATGATGCTATCTGGGGGTATGAATCCCTCTTTAAAACAGCTTTTGGTTCTTTGAGAAGTTTGGGTGAGATTTCTCGTGCGATGGGACCTCTGATTCTCATTGGTTTGGGCTTTGCTGTAGCTAGCCGTGCTGGATTCTTTAATGTTGGGCTTCCAGGACAGGCTTTGGCCGGCTGGATTATGGCTGGCTGGTTTGCACTTTCCTTCCCAAATTTACCTCGTCCACTGATGTTATTGGCGACTGTAGTCATTGCAGCAGTAGCTGGTGGTATTATCGGATCTATTCCAGGAATTCTGCGTGCTTATCTGGGAACGAGTGAAGTCATCGTAACCATTATGATGAACTATATTGTTCTTTTTGTTGGAAATGCCCTTATTCATAGTTTCCCAGAATCTGTGATGCAGAGTGTTGACTCTAGTAAGCGTGTCAGTGCAAATGCGATTTATCAAACAGAGTGGTTGAGAAGTCTTACATCTAACTCTCGTATGAATATCGGTATCTTCTTTGCCTTGATTGCAGTAGTGGTTATTTGGTATTTGCTTAAGAAAACAACACTTGGTTTTGAAATTCGTGCTGTAGGGCTTAATCCAAATGCATCTGAATATGCAGGGATGTCATCTAAGCGTACTATTATCGTATCTATGATTATTTCAGGTGCTCTTGCAGGACTTGGAGGAGTAGTAGAAGGACTTGGAACTTATCAGAATGTCTTTGTTCAAGGAAGTTCCTTGAGTGTTGGTTTCAATGGTATGGCGGTAAGTCTCTTGGCAGCCAATTCTCCAATTGGAATCCTCTTTGCAGCCTTCCTCTTTGCGGTTCTGAGTGTTGGTGCTCCAGGTATGAACGTGGCTCAGATTCCAACAGAACTTGTAAACATCGTAACAGCTTCTATTATCTTCTTTGTCAGCGCCCACTATCTGATTGAGCGTATGACAGGTATGACTATCTTTGATTTCCTTAAAAATCGTCGCCAAGAAGCTAAAAAAGTGAAGGAGGGAAACTAGGATGAATATTGTAACGGTATTAAGTTTATTAGTATCATCTATGCTGATTTATGCGGCTCCCTTGATTTTCACAAGTATTGGCGGGGCTTACTCTGAACACGCTGGTGTGGTTAATGTCGGCTTGGAAGGAATCATGGTTATGGGGGCTTTTACAGGCGTTCTCTTTAACCTGACTTTCGAGAAGAGTTTTGGTAGTGCGACTCCGTGGCTTTCATTGATTGCTGCTGGTTTGGTCGGAGTTGTCTTCTCTCTTATCCATGCTGTTGCGACCATTACCTTCCGTGCGGACCACGTTGTGAGTGGTACAGTGCTGAACTTGCTGGCGCCAGCCTTGGCAATTTTCCTTGTTAAAGCTATTTATAACAAGGGACAAACAGATAACATTCAGCGTTCATTCGGGAAGTTTAATTTCCCTGTTCTGTCTGATATTCCAGTCTTGGGAGACATTTTCTTCAAGCATACAAGCTTGGTTGGTTACCTTGCTATTGCTTTCTCTTTCCTTGCTTGGTTTATCATGTTTAAGACCAAATTCGGACTGCGTCTTCGCTCAGTCGGAGAGCATCCGCAGGCGGCAGATACCTTGGGAATCAATGTTTATCTCATGCGTTATTGCGGTGTCATGATCTCTGGTCTGCTCGGTGGTATTGGTGGAGCTATTTATGCTCAGTCAATCTCGGTTAACTTTGCTGTGACAACTATCGTAGGTCCAGGATTTATCGCCTTGGCAGCTATGATTTTTGGTAAATGGAGTCCTATCGGAGCTATGCTGGCGAGTCTCTTCTTTGGAGCTTCCCAAAGTTTGGCGGTTATCGGGAACCAGTTGCCATTGCTTTCAAGTGTTCCAACGGTTTATCTACAGATTGCGCCATATGTATTGACGATTGTAGTCCTTGCGGCATTCTTTGGTAAAGCTGTTGCTCCGAAAGCGGATGGTATCAACTATATCAAGTCTAAATAAACCTTTACACCAGTTCTTTGGAGCTGGTGTTTTTGGTGTTTGAAAGAAGCTATAATCATAGGAATAGAAAAAGCCTGCTTCAGGTGAAGCAGGCTTTTTAAGATTAGTTTGTTGCGATTTCATTTAGCAGGTCTTCTGCAGTGGTGGTTGGATTAACGCGTACTCGGTTAAGTGTGAGCAAGCCATTAGATAAGGAAGCTAGTCCGTTATTGGTTGTCAGTCCCATTTTATAACCAAGGCTTTCAGCAATCTGCAAGGTTGCATCACTGTATCGTCCAGATGGATAGGCAACGGTTGTTGTGGTTTGAGACAGTTCTTTGTCCAAGTAAGACTTGGAGTCTTTTAACTCAATTTTTTGTTGGTCTTCTGCAGTCGCTGAGAGGTCAGGATGGTTGACGGTGTGATCTTCAAAAGACATGCCTTTGTCCTTCATTTCCTTTATCTCATCTAGCGTCAGCATATCTTCACGACCCGCTTGAACAAATCCAGTAATGACATTATTGGTTGCTTTCATGTCATATTTCTGGAGAAGTGGAAAGGCATTAGTATAGAAATCCCTTAAACTATCATCGAAGGTCAGCCAGACGACTTTTTTGTTTTCTGGTAGGACATTTTCCGTCAGTACCTTGTATGCTTCTGCTGGTGTTAGTGGATAGTAGCCTGCGTCTTTCAAGGCTTTCAGATGACTTTCAAATGTGGCTGGGTCCACAATCAAACCGGCGTTAGCTGCTTCTGATGGATCCATGATGTGAATAGCATGATACATCAAGATAGGTACTTGAACTGGTTGGTCTTGCTTAACCCATTTGATCTTGTCTTTGCTACTGTCATCCGAAGTCGTCTTTTTTTCCCGAGTCGGTGCTGACGAAGTTTTAGATGAAGTATTGACTTGGTTCGTTGACACGTTATTAGCTTCTTTTTGGTTGTGCGAGTTCTGTAGCTTGGCTAGTAAAGAAAAGCCACCTACAATCAGGACAAGAAAAAGTAATAAACTTGTTAAAGAAAGCAAAATAGCTCTTTTCCTAGCTTTGCGTTGCTGCATGCGATTTCCTCTATGTTTTCCTGTCATAATATCTCCTTTTTTAAAAAAATTACAATTCCTTGCGGAAATTTACATCTATTATAACAAATAAAGAAGTAGTTTTGTAGGCATTTTTATATAATTTTGTTATAATATTTTTTATACAAGAAATTTTCAAGGAGTGCTTCATGTCTATTAAAATAGCTTTACTTGGTTTTGGAACAGTGGCCAGCGGTGTGCCTTTTTTGCTGAAAGAAAACGGAGAAAAAATCGTTCAAGCAGCTCATTCAGAGATAGAGGTTGCTAAAGTCTTGGTAAAAGATGATGCTGAAAAAGAGCATCATTTAGCAGCTGGAAATAACTTTAACTTTGTCACAAATGTTGAAGAAATTCTGAAGGATCCTGAGATTACTATCGTTGTAGAATTGATGGGACGAATCGAGCCAGCGAAAACGTTTATCACTCGTGCACTTGAAGCTGGCAAACATGTGGTAACGGCCAATAAGGACTTGCTGGCTGTTCACGGAGCAGAGTTGCTGGAAATTGCTCAAAAGCAAAATGTAGCTCTCTATTATGAAGCAGCTGTTGCCGGTGGAATTCCAATCCTCCGTACCTTGGTTAATTCATTGGCTTCTGACAAAATCACTCGTATCTTGGGTGTGGTTAATGGGACCTCTAACTTTATGATGACCAAGATGGTGGAAGAGGGTTGGTCTTATGAAGACGCTCTTGCTGAAGCACAACGCCTTGGCTTTGCTGAAAGCGACCCAACCAATGACGTAGATGGCATTGATGCGGCTTACAAGATGGTGATTCTTACCCAGTTCGCCTTTGGTATGAATGTTAAATTTGAAGATGTGGGCCATCAGGGAATTCGAAATATCACACCAGAGGATGTGGCTGTTGCTCAAGATCTGGGCTATGTAGTCAAGCTGGTAGGTTCTATCGAAGAAACAGCATCGGGGATTGCAGCAGAAGTAGCTCCAACTTTTCTGCCAAAAGCGCATCCGCTGGCTAGTGTTAATGGGGTGATGAACGCCGTCTTTGTCGAATCCATCGGTATCGGAGAGTCTATGTACTACGGACCGGGAGCTGGTCAAAAACCAACTGCAACTAGTGTTGTGGCAGATATTGTCCGCATCAGTCGCCGTTTGAATGATGGAACAGTTGGCAAGGCCTTTAATGAATTCAGCCGTGAGCTTGTGCTAGCTAAGCCAGAAGATGTGAAGAGCAGCTATTACTTCTCTATCTTGGCACCTGACTCTAAAGGTCAAGTTCTGCATTTGGCAGAGATTTTCAATGCTGAGGATATTTCCTTTAAGCAGATTCTGCAGGAAGGTACAGATGGTGAGAAGGCTCGCGTGGTGATTATTACCCATGCTGTCAGCAAGACACAGCTGGAAAATGTCACTACTAAGCTCAAAGAAGTTGCTGAGTTTGACTTGCTCAATACCTTCAAAGTATTAGGAGATTAAGATGAAAATTATTGTACCAGCGACCAGTGCCAATATCGGTCCTGGCTTTGACTCCGTTGGGTTAGCCTTGTCAAAATATCTGGAAATTGAAGTCTTGGAAGAAAGTCAGGAGTGGGTGATTGAGCACGACCTCAATCCGAGAATTCCTAAGGATCGGCGTAATTTACTGGTTAAGATTGCCCTGCAGTTAGCTCCAGATATTCAGCCGCGTCGTTTAAAAATGACCAGTGATATTCCATTGGCTCGCGGGCTTGGATCTTCTAGCTCAGTCATTGTGGCTGGGATTGAATTGGCAAACCAGCTAGCTCACCTTAATTTGTCGGATTATCAGAAGCTAAAAATTGCTACAAAGATTGAAGGTCATCCTGACAATGTTGCGCCAGCGATTTATGGTAATTTGGTCGTATCTAGCTCATCTAGAAATCAGGTGTCTGCTGTGGTAGCGGACTTTCCGGACGCAGACTTCATCGCCTATATCCCAGACTATGAGCTTCGGACGGTTGAGAGCCGCCAAGTCTTACCAAATCGGCTTTCTTACAAGGAAGCTGTTGCAGCTAGCTCCATTGCCAATGTTGCGATTGCAGCTCTTTTAAAAGGTGATATGAAAATCGCTGGTCGGGCTATCGAGTCTGATTTGTTCCACGAAAAATACCGTCAACCTTTAATCAAGGAATTTTCAGATATTAAGTTCTTAGCCAGAAAAAATGGCTCTTATGCAACCTATATCTCAGGAGCGGGACCGACTGTTATGGTCTTATCGCCTAAGCACAAGACAGAGAAGATTTATCAGCTTCTGCAAAAACAGAATTTCAAGGGGCAAATCTTCCGGCTTCAGGTGGATACTGAGGGTGTCCGGGTAGAAAGATAAATCATCAAGAGGTTTTCTATGAGCCTCTTTTTTCTTTTCTAGGAACGCGTACACAATAGAAGGAGTTGATATCCCTATCTTTTTATACCTAACTGTGCTATAATGGGTCTAGCTTAAAGGAGGATAATTCACTTTATGGATCATTTAGAATTACAGGCTCTGGCGAGTGAGCTAGGCTTACAGTTTGATGAATTTTCGTCTCTTGTCTTCGGACAGATAGAAGGTTACACGCTCTATATTGAGCCCACAGAGCAAAGAAAGCAATATAGGATTTGTTTTTCTGTTAAGGCTGGTGATGCTTTTACTGCGCCAAATGCCTTTGATGATTTGATTAAAAACTCAGAGGTTCTAACCAGTAGCCAACTGAATCACTACAAGCTAGTACTTTATGCTAAAGCCAAAACCAATCAAGATCTTGCGCAAGCTGTTCAAGAAGCACTTGTCTTTTTCAAGGAAAGAGGCTTTGTAAATGTTTGTGAACAGAGTGGTGAGCCTGGACAGATTGATGTCTATCAATTGGGAGGAAATATCCTGATTTTGTCACGACAAAGCTTTGAAAGTCTGAGTTCAGGTCTTTCGCTGGAAAATCAGACCTATGATAATCAAAAAGAAAGTATCGTTGGTGGTATTGTCGGTGCTTTTGTCGGAAGTGTCATTGGAGGAGCGGTGATCTTGTTGATTGCGCAGATGAACTATGTGGCTGTTGCTGGAGGGTTGGCCATGGGTTACTGTACTATCAAAGGGTATGAGTTGCTGGGCAAAAAGCTATCTAAAGCAGGTATTGCTATTAGTATCGTGTTTATGGTCTTGGTGACTTTCTTAGTCAATCAGTTTGACTATGCTTTGTTACTTGTTCGAGAATATCCAGATGTGAATATATTTGATGCCTTTTCAGTTGTCAACGAATCAATTTTTAATGGAATCATCCCAGATAACTATTGGTTTAATCTAATCTTGCTCTATGTTTTCACTGGAGCTGGAGCTTTCGGCGCCATCAGGAATGCTCTTTCTAGTCAAACACAGCGTTTTGCTACTAGGCAATTATAATCAATAAAAAGCTGACCTTTCTCAGCTTTTTCTTTGTAATCTATCGTAAATGCTATAGATTTTTGATATAATAGAGTGTATTTTGTTTACATAAAAGAGAGAAAATCATGCAAAAACTAGAGAAATTAAAAACTGAATTAGAAGGAATCGACATTCGCTTCAATGAGCCTTTGAGCCAATACACTTATACAAAGGTCGGGGGCGCAGCCGATTTCTTAGTTTTCCCTCGTAATCGTTATGAGCTGGCTCGTATTGTCAATTTTGCTAATCAAGAAGACATTCCTTGGATGGTGCTGGGAAATGCCAGTAATATCATTGTGCGAGATGGCGGTATCCGAGGTTTCGTGATTATGTTTGACAAGCTCAACAATGTAGCAGTAGATGGCTATATGATTGAGGCAGAGGCTGGAGCTAATCTGATTCAGACTACTCATATCGCCCTGCAGAATAGTCTGACTGGCTTTGAGTTTGCCTGTGGTATTCCAGGCAGCGTCGGCGGAGCTGTCTTTATGAACGCTGGGGCTTATGGCGGCGAAATTGCTCATGTTTTGGTATCTTGCAAGGTACTGACTCCTCAGGGGCAAGTCAAAACGCTGGATGTTCGGGATATGAAGTTTGGCTATCGTCACTCACTGGTTCAGGAAACAGGCGACATTGTTATTTCTGCTAAGTTTGCTCTTTCGCCTGGTGTTCACAGAACAATTCGTCAGGAAATGGAGCGCTTAACCCATCTGCGGGAGCTCAAGCAGCCTTTGGAATATCCATCCTGTGGCTCTGTTTTCAAGCGTCCTTTGGGTCACTTTGCTGGTCAGCTCATTAGTGAAGCAGGACTCAAAGGTCATCGGATCGGTGGTGTAGAGGTATCTGAGAAGCATGCCGGCTTTATGATTAACGTCGATAAAGGAACGGCTCAAGATTACGAAAATCTTATCGCTCATGTGATTGAAAGGGTGCGGGAAAATTCAGGTATTACTCTGGAGCGCGAAGTCCGCATCATTGGTGAATCTCTGTAAAACAGATATGATTCCCAGTAGAAGTATGCTGGATAAGGAACTGCAGCTGGCTGCAACTTAGTAAGGGGGTGAAAGCCTATCGACACGGAATTTATAAAGGGCCTTTACAGCCCTCACGAGGTAGCAGCGGTCTGACAGAACCCTTAATCTGTTAATACGAGAAAGAAGGAATTTATGACAATTGAAAAAACCAATCATCGAGTTTAAAAACGTTTCAAAAGTTTTTGAAGATAATAATACTGTCGTTCTGAAAGATATTAATTTCGAGCTGGAAGAAGGAAAGTTCTATACTTTGCTGGGGTCTTCTGGTTCAGGAAAATCAACGATTCTGAACATTATTGCCGGTCTTTTGGACGCGACGGACGGGGATATTTTTCTTGATGGCGTCCGCATCAATGATATTCCAACTAATAAACGAGACGTCCACACGGTTTTTCAGTCCTATGCACTGTTTCCGCATATGAATGTTTTTGAAAATGTGGCCTTTCCGCTGCGTCTGCGCAAGGTTGATAAAAAAGAAATTCAAGAGCGAGTTGCAGAAGTGCTGAAAATGGTTCAGCTGGAAGGTTTTGAGCGCCGTTCTATTCGCAAACTGTCGGGCGGTCAGCGCCAGCGTGTAGCCATCGCGCGGGCAATCATTAATCAGCCGCGGGTTGTTTTGCTGGATGAGCCCCTGTCTGCTCTGGATTTGAAGCTGCGTACAGATATGCAGTATGAGCTGCGGGAATTGCAGCAGCGTCTAGGTATTACCTTTGTATTTGTCACGCACGACCAAGAGGAAGCCCTGGCTATGAGTGACTGGATTTTCGTTATGAATGACGGTGAGATTGTTCAGTCGGGGACGCCTGTCGATATTTATGACGAGCCTATTAATCATTTTGTTGCAACCTTCATTGGCGAGTCCAATATTCTGCCAGGTAAGATGATTGAAGACTATCTGGTTGAGTTTAACGGCAAGCGCTTTGAAGCAGTGGATGGTGGGATGCGCCCAAATGAAGCTGTCGAGGTGGTGATTCGGCCGGAGGATTTGCGGATTACTCTGCCAGAAGAAGGCAAGCTGCAGGTTAAAGTTGATACCCAGCTTTTCCGCGGCGTTCACTATGAGATTATCGCTTATGATGAACTGGGCAATGAATGGATGATTCACTCAACTCGCAAGGCCATTGTCGGAGAAGAAATTGGTCTGCATTTCGAGCCAGAGGATATCCATATCATGCGTCTCAATGAAACTGAAGAAGAGTTCGATGCCCGTATCGAAGAATATGTTGAAGTAGAAGAGCAGGAAGCGGGTCTGATCAATGCTATTGAGGAGGAACGCGATGAAGAAAACAACCTCTAATCTTTTTCTCTTGCCCTACCTGCTCTGGATTTTCCTCTTTGTCTTGGCACCTGTTGTCATGATTATCTGGAAGTCCTTCTTCAACATTGAAGGCCAGTTTACGCTGGAAAATTATCAGGCCTACTTCACATCGCAGAACTGGACCTATCTCAAGATGAGTCTGAATTCGGTTCTTTATGCAGGGATTATTACTGTTGTAACACTGCTGATTTCCTATCCGACTGCATTCTTTTTGACTCAGCTCAAGCACAAGCAGCTCTGGCTGATGCTGATTGTCTTGCCGACCTGGATCAATCTCCTGCTCAAAGCTTATGCTTTCATTGGTATTTTCGGTCAGAATGGCTCAATCAATCAATTTCTGACTTTTATCGGAGTAGGACCGCAGCAGATTCTCTTTACGGACTTTTCATTTATCTTTGTAGCCAGCTACATCGAGCTGCCTTTTATGATTCTGCCCATTTTCAATGTTCTGGATGATTTGGATCCTAATCTTATCAATGCCAGCTATGACTTGGGAGCTAATCGCTGGGAGACTTTCCTTCGTGTCGTTTTCCCTTTGTCCTTGAATGGTGTCAGAAGTGGAGTGCAGTCAGTCTTTATCCCTAGTCTCAGTCTCTTCATGCTGACTCGCTTAATCGGCGGTAATCGAGTAATTACTCTGGGAACTGCTATTGAGCAGCACTTCCTGACTACTCAAAATTGGGGCATGGGCTCTACTATCGGAGTGGTGCTGATTGTTGCCATGCTCTTTACCATGTGGGCAACCAAGGAAAGGAGAGGGCGATGAAAAAAATTGCAAATCTCTATCTGGCCTTTGTCTTTTTGGTGCTCTATATCCCCATCTTTTACCTGATTGCTTATGCCTTTAATGCAGGGGAAGACATGAATCGCTTTACAGGATTCAGTCTCAGTCATTTCCAGAATCTCTTTGAGGATTCACGTCTGATTTTGATTTTGGTTCAGACTTTCTTTCTGGCTTTCCTGTCATCACTGATTGCGACGCTGATTGGAACTTTTGGAGCCATCTATATTTATCAAGCCCGCAAGAAATATCAGGATGCCTTTCTGTCTATCAACAATATCCTCATGGTAGCACCGGATGTCATGATTGGGGCCAGTTTTCTGATTCTCTTTACCACTGCAAAATTCCAGCTGGGCTTTCTCTCTGTGCTGGCTAGCCATGTGGCCTTTTCCATTCCGATTGTGGTGCTGATGATTCTTCCGCGTCTGAAGGAAATGAATGATGATATGATTAAGGCTGCCTATGACTTAGGCGCCAGCCAATTACAAATGCTGAAAGAAATCATGCTGCCTTATCTGACTCCAGCCATCATCGCTGGCTACTTCATGGCCTTTACCTACTCGCTAGATGACTTTGCAGTGACCTTCTTCGTTACAGGCAATGGCTTCTCGACTCTGTCTGTTGAGATATACTCCCGCGCTCGTCAGGGAATTTCTCTGGAAATCAATGCCCTGTCAGCCTTGGTCTTTCTCTTCAGCATTGCTTTGGTAATTGGGTATTACTTTATCACCCGTGAGAAGGAGGAGACTGTATGAGAAAACTCTATTCATTTTTAGCGGGGATTCTGCTGATTATCTTAGTCTTGTGGGGTGTCAGTTACCAGATTGAAAGTCGGACGCAGAGCAAGGAGAGCGATAAGCTGGTCATTTACAACTGGGGTGACTATATCGATCCTGAACTTCTGACTGAGTTTACTAAGGAAACTGGTGTCCAAATCCAGTACGATACCTTTGACTCCAATGAAGCCATGTATACAAAAGTGAAGCAGGGCGGCACAACCTACGACATTGCTATTCCCAGTGAATATATGATTGCCAAGATGATGAAAGAAGGCTTGGTAGAGAAGCTAGATCATAGCCAGATTAAAGGTTTGGAAAATATCGGATCTGACTTTTTAGACCAGCCTTTCGATCCTGGAAATCAATACTCGATTCCTTATTTTTGGGGAACTCTGGGTATTGTCTATAATGAAAAAATGGTTGATAAAGTTCCTGAGCATTGGAATGACCTCTGGCGTCCTGAATACAAAAACTCTATTATGATGATTGATGGAGCTCGTGAAGTCATGGGACTTGGTCTGAACTCAGACGGTCATAGTCTCAACTCCAAAGATGCTAATCAGCTGCAGGAGGCTGTCGACAAGCTCTATACTTTGACACCAAATATCAAGGCCATTGTGGCTGATGAGATGAAAGGTTATATGATTCAGAACAATGCTGCTATCGGTGTGACCTTTTCTGGCGAGGCTCGGCAGATGCTGGAGGCCAATGAAGACTTGCGCTATGTCGTGCCTACAGAAGCCAGCAATCTTTGGTTTGACAATATTGTCATTCCCAAAACGGTCAAAAATAAAAAAGCGGCCTATCAGTTTATTAACTTTATGCTGAGACCGGAAAATGCTTATAAAAATGCTCTTTATGTCGGCTATTCGACACCAAATCTTCCTGCCAAGGCCATGTTGCCTAAGGAAATTCAGGAAGATGAGGCTTTTTATCCGACTGAGGAAACGATGAAACATCTGGAAGTTTATGAGCAGTTGGGCCCTAAATGGTTGGGAACCTACAACGACCTCTATCTTCAAGTCAAGATGTATCGGAAGTGATGTAAAGCAAGGTTGCTTGATGAATACAAGAAAAACGCCTGGCTCAATGAGCTGGGCGTTTTCTGCTTGCTTAGTTTGAAGCTTCTGTCTGAGTATTGGTTGCAGTATCTTGACTCTGGCTAGAAGCGGTAGTGTCGCCTGCTGCTGTATCTGCCGCAGAGCTAGATGCACTAGTTTCAACGGATGCTGCATCGCTGCTGGAAGCAGCAGTATCAGTTGCAGCCGTTGAAGCAGGGCTGCTTGTTTCTTTTTCGATTTCCTTGATGATGGTAGTTGTTGCAGTAGAGCTGCTGGTATCAGTTTTTGATTTTTCATCCTTTTGGCCGGTCAGATTCATGATCGTGATGCTGGCAATGATGATGGACAAGATACTGGCAACCGTTGCAATAGTCTTTTGGAAGGCTGAAAGGCCAGTTTTAATATGCTGTTTAGTAGGTTTTTTAGATGATTTTGTTTTATTTTTATTGCTGCGAGAATAGTTTTCCATGCTCGAAAGAATCTCCTTTTAAAATTTCAATGATTTCTTATCTCTCATTATACGTTTTTTATCTGAAAATGTCTTAAAAAAATCAAATTTTTATCTATGAAAACGCACACAGAAGGTTGCTGTTAAGGAAAGAAGCTGCTCAAATTTGGATTGAGCAGCTTCTTGAGCTAGAATAGTAAAGTAATTACGCCTTCTTATCTTGGAGTGCCGCTTGAGCGACAGCTAGTCTTGCTGCTGGAACCCGATAAGGAGAGCAGGAGACGTAGGTGACGCCAATTTCTTGGAAGAAGGGGATGGAAGCCGGATCGCCACCGACCTCACCGCAGATGCCGATAGGAAGGTCGGGCTTGACTTGACGGCTCTTGCTGATGGCCATCCGCATCAATTCACCAACGCCGTCCTGGTCAACACTTTGGAAAGGATCAAAAGGAAGGATTTCTTTCTCCTTATAATGGCCGATGAATTTTCCAATATCATCCCGTGAGAACCCATAGGTCATCTGGGTCAGGTCGTTAGTACCAAAGCTGAAGAAGTCTGCTTCCTGAGCCAGCTGGTCTGCAACCAGACAGGCACGTGGAAGTTCAATCATGGTGCCAATTTCATAAGGGAAAGGTTCATGACCTTGATGCCTAAAGAGCTTGTTGATATGTTGGGTGAGAAAGGCTTTGACAGAGTCCAGCTCAGCCTTGTCTGCAATCAGCGGAATCATGATTTCCGGCTTGACGGTCAATCCTTCCTGATTCAGCTTTATAGCACTCTTGAAGACGGCTTCGACCTGCATCTTGTAAATCTCTGGTTGCGTGATACCCAGACGGCAGCCGCGGTGGCCTAGCATTGGATTGCTTTCTTGCAGCTGTTCAATGCGGCTAGTCAGTTTTTCTGGCGATTTGTGTAGTTTGTCAGCCAAAGCCTTGATTTCCTGTGAATCTTTAGGTAGAAATTCATGCATTGGTGGATCCAAAAGACGGATAATCATAGGTTTGTCCTGAACTGCTTGGAACATTTGATAGAAGTCTTTTTCTTGGAACTCCAGTAGTTTTTTGAGGGCGGATCTGGTTTCCAATTCATTGTCGGCCAGAATCAGGCGCCGCATTTCCAGAATCCGTTCCTGACCAAAGAACATGTGTTCGGTACGAGCTAGACCAATGCCCTTTGCCCCAAACTTAATAGCTGTTTTTAGATCTTGAACGGTCTCCGCGTTGGCACGGACTTTGAGCTGTGCGACTTCGTCTGCCCATGAAAGCAGTCGTTGGAGTTCTTTGTCATTTTCGACAAGGACGGTCGGAATCTCACCGCTATAAATGCGCCCAGAGCTGCCATCAACTGAAATGATATCACCCTCATTCAAAACAAGACTTCCGCAGGAAACAATTTTGCTTTCCTCGCTGATGGTCAGCTCTCCACAGCCAGCCACACAGCAGGTTCCCATTCCCCGAGCTACGACAGCTGCGTGAGAGGTCATACCGCCCTGACTGGTTACGATGGCTTGGCTGACAACCATGCCCTCAATGTCTTCGGGTGATGTTTCCTGACGGACTAAAATGACCTTTTTGCCCAAGGAGTGGTAGTCTTTGGCGCGCTCAGCTGTAAAGACAATCTCGCCAGTTGCCGCACCAGGACTGGCTGGCAGTCCTTGAGCCAAGAAAGGAGCATCTTGCAGAGCTTTTTCTTCAAATACAGGATGGATGAGCTGGCTAATCGTAGCAGGAGATACGCGTTGGAGAGCTTCTTTTTTGCTGATAATGCCCTCGTCTACCAGATCTAAGGCGATTTTCAAAGATGCTTTGGCGGTCCGTTTACCGTTTCTAGTTTGGAGGATATAGAGTTTACCCTTTTCTATGGTAAATTCGATATCTTGCATGTCCTTGTAGTGATTTTTGAGAATCTTAGCATAGTCTTGGAAGGCTGCATAGGCCTGAGGGAGAGCTGTCTCAAGTGCAGCGATAGGCTCAGGAGTTCGAATGCCGGCTACGACATCCTCTCCTTGTGCATTGAGCAAAAATTCGCCAAATAGCTGATGCTCACCACTGGCTGGGTTTCTAGTAAAGACGACTCCTGTACCACTGGACTGGTCGCTATTGCCAAAGACCATGGCTTGGACATTTACCGCTGTTCCCAAATCATGAGGAATATCATTCAAGTTGCGGTAAACCTTAGCTCTAGGGTTATTCCAAGACTTGAAGACTGCCTTGATAGCAGCGTAGAGCTGTTCTTTCGAACTTTGGGGAAAGGTTTGATGATGCTCGCGGTAAAGCTGCTTATATTGCTCAATTAATGCTTGATGCTCTTCCAGTGTGAAATCCTTGGCCTGTTTGCCAGCATTCTTTTCGAAATAGCCCAAGAGGTCATCGAACTCGTCCTTGGAGATACCATAAACGACATCAGCAAACATTTGCAGCAGACGGCGGTAGCAGTTGTAGGCAAAGTCAGCATTGGTCTGCTCAGCCAGAGTCTGGGTTCTTAAATCGTTCAGACCTAGATTGAGAATAGTGTCCATCATGCCCGGCATGGAAAACTTGGCTCCGCTTCGAACAGACACTAAGAGCAAGGCAGAGTCGTTGCCGCTGAAATATTTACCTGTTTTCTCTTCTAAATCAGTAACCGCTTTCAAAATATCTTCTTTTAAAGAAGATTCAAAGAAATAAGGGTTTTCTAAATATTCGATACAGCTTTCTGTGGTAATAGTAAAACCTGGAGGGACAGGCAGTCCCAAATTGGTCATTTCAGCTAGGTTGGCTCCTTTTCCGCCAAGCAGAGCTTTGTCATCTGCACATCCTTCCTCGAAGGAGTAAATCCATTTCACCATATTTACCTCCAAAATTATGAAATATGTGTCATATTGTAGGACAACTACATTGTAATATACATCACATATATTTGTCAACCGAAAAAAGTATCCTGTTTTATTGACAATTTTTCTTTTTTTGTTATAATGTGTTACAAAATGATGATTATTTCAACGTTTGAAATTGAAATATGAGCAATAATTCCTAAATTTTAAGCGAAATCAGGCTAATCATCTATTATAAAGAACGAAGGAGTCAGACCTATTTGAAATTAAGTGAACGGCAAAAGAAAATTGTAGAAATTGTTAAAGAACACCAGCCACTCAGCGGCGAGAAAATTTCAGAATTACTCGATATTTCTCGAGCGACTCTGCGTTCGGATCTGTCTTTTCTGACCTTGGTTGGGATTTTGAAGGCTACGCCTAAAGTTGGTTACACATACTCGGGCTCGGATTTAGAGACGCTTTTCTTTTTCGATACCTTTCGAAAGGAAGTGGCAGAGATTATGACTTCGCCTGTTTTGGTATCTCATGATTCTTTTATTCAAGATGCCATTATCACCTTATTTATGTATGATGTGGATGTTCTCTATGTCATTGATGAGCATAAGCTGCTCTTGGGGATTTTGTCGCGTAAGGACTTGCTGCGGGCTTCGCTCAATACTAACATTGACAGCACTCCTGTAGCGGTCTGCATGACCCGAATGCCCCATATTAAAACTTGCTACAAGAATATGAATATTTTGGAAGCGGCGGCAGTTTTGCAGGATTTTGCGATTGATTCGCTGCCGGTAGTGGATAAGGATAATGAGCGTAAAATTTTAGGAACTGTGACCAAGTCAGCTCTGTTGGATTACATTATTCAAGAGGCCAGAAGCGCTGAGGTTAATAGATAAGAGGAATAAACATGAAGAAAGAAATTATTGTTTACAGCATTTCGGATTCTTTGGGGGGGACTTCGCAGAAGCTGTTGTCTGCGGTGACAGCCCAGTACCCAGATATTATTTTTAATAACAGCTATCGTTTTCCATTTATCAACAAAGAAGAAGAATTGCTGGATATTCTGCGTGATGCCATCAAGGATGATGCCCTTGTGATTAGTACTCTGGTCGATGGCAAGCTAGCAGCTGTAGCTAGAGAGTTCAGTCAGGCCAATGGCCTTGCTTATCTGGATTTGATGCATCCATTTTTTGAGATTATCAGAGAAAAGACGGGCACCAGTCCTATAGAAGTTCCGGGTACTCTGCACCGGCTGGACACTGAGTATTTTAATAAAATCTCCGCTATTGAGTTTGCAGTTAAATACGACGATGGCAAGGCACCACAAGGTTTTTTAGATTCAGACTTGGTCCTCTTGGGGGTCTCCCGTACATCTAAAACACCACTCAGTATTTATCTGGCTAATAAAGGCTACAAGGTTTCTAACCTGCCTTTGATTCCAGAAGTCCCTCTGCCTCAGGTCTTGGATAAGGTTGATCCGGAGCGGATTATCGGCCTCTTATGTGAGCCAGAAAAACTGTCTAAGATACGCAGTAATCGCTTGAATTCTCTGGGATTGACCCAGTCAACCAGCTATACAGATCTGGAAAAGATATATGAAGAACTAGACTACTCAAAAGAAGTCTTTAAAAAGTATCGGGCTCATGTCATCAATATCACGGATAAATCAATCGAGGAAACGGCTTTCTTGATTGAAGACCATTTAAAGAAATTGAGATAAGAGAGAAGATTGAGAAAGCGGTTATAGAGTGAGGGCTGAAGATGGAGCAATATAAGCGGATTTTATTAAAAGAATTTGACAGTCGCCAGAAAGTCATTACAGAGCTGACCAATCTAGAGGCAATTTTGAACCTGCCCAAAGGAACGGAGCTGTATATCAGTGACATTCACGGGGAGTTTGCTGCTTTTGACTATATTTTGAGAAGCTGTGCAGGTATCCTCAATGAGAAGATCAAGGACTGTTTTGGGGACAGCTTGACAGAATCTCATAAGGATCGGCTGTCAGCGCTGGTTTCCTATCCTGAGCTTGTGCTGGGGGAAGAAACTAAAGGAAAAGACTGGTATCAAGAAACCATTCCCCAGCTCTTGAATTTGCTGGCTTTTGCAGGTGCAAAATACAGTCGTTCCAAGGTCAGAAAGGCCTTGCCGCCACAATATGCCTATATTATCGAGGAGTTGCTCTATAGTGACACGGCTCTAGCTGATAAAAAGTCCTATTTTGAGAATATCCTGACTTATGTGATTGAATTGCGGGAAGCTGTGCCTTTTATCCTAGGCTTGTCTCGAAGTATTCGGCAGTTGTTGATCGACCATCTGCATGTGGTTGGAGATATTTTTGACCGAGGAGCTGGTAGTGCTCAGGTCATGGATGAACTGCTGCATTTTCACTCGCTCGATATTCAGTGGGGCAATCACGACATTATCTGGATGGGAGCCTTTTTTGGCTCTAAAGCCTGCTTGCTCAATGTGCTGCGCATCGCAGCTCGCTATGGCTATCTCTGGGATATCGAGAAAGATTATGGTTTAAACCTGCGCTCCTTGACTCTTTTTGCGGACAAGACTTACCAGTCTAATCCTAAGTTTAGACCCATTCTTGGAGGCAGAGAGCAGGAGTTTTCAGATGAGGAAATTCTGCAGCTGGAAAAGGTTCACCAAGCCTTAGCGATTATCCAGTTCAAGCTGGAAAATCAACTCATCAAACGACGGCCTGAATTCCAGATGCAGGACCATGTTATGCTGGACAAGATTGATTATTGGGAAGAAAGTGTTACGATTGACGATACCAAGCATGCCCTAGTCAACACCTGCTTCCAAACTATCAATCCAGAAAATCCGTCAGCATTGACACCAGAAGAAAATCAAGCTGTAGACAGTATGCTGGCCTCGTTCCAAAGTTCTCTAAAGATGGCAGAACATATGAGTCTTCTGATGAACAAGGGCTCTATGTATAAGATTTACAACCAGCACTTGCTTTTTCACGGCTGCATTCCTCTGGAGCCGTCAGGAGAATTCCAGCCTTTCATTCTCAATCAAGCCCATTATGCAGGCAAGGAATTGCTGGATTTCTTTGAGTATCATATTCGACAGGCGGCCAAGGATAAGGAAGTGGGCGATGATTTGTCGACTGATTTGATTTGGTATTGCTGGAAAGGTAAGTTGTCTCCTCTGTTTGGCAAAGAAAAGATGACTACCTTGGAGCGCTATTTCATTGAAGATAAGGAAACCCACAAGGAAGTGGAAAATTCTTATTTTTCTTATCGTAATTCTGAGAAAGTCTGCCAGCTGATTTTGGAAGAATTTGGTCTCTTTTCTCAAGAGTCTAGGATGGTCAACGGTCATACTCCGGTTAAGACAGGCAAGGGAGAGTCGCCTATCCGTGGGGGCGGTCTGCTCTTTGTCATTGATGGTGGTCTCTGCAAGGCCTATCAGAAGAAGACTGGAACGGCTGGCTATTCACTGCTCAATAATTCCTATGGCTTCCAGCTGGTGACCCATCAGCCTTTCCAAAACGCTCAAAAAGTTGTAGAATCGCCTTTTGCTCAGACCTCCCTGAAAAAGGTGATTGAAAATGTAGAGGAACGAACCCTTATCAAATCTACTACCATCGGTCAGAGCTCGTTCGCTCAACAACAAGAACTCTTTGGCTTACTGCATGAGTTTTATGACCGGTGATGTTTAGCCCTAAGTTCTACAGAATTTAGGGTCTTTTCTTTCTTGTTCCAGTTTCTCTTTCGTGTTACAATAGGAGTATTGAAATTTTGAGGAAAGAACATGATTTATTTAGATAATTCAGCGACAACCAAGCCTTATCCTGAGGCTTTGGTCGCTTACACAGAGGTCGCTTCTAAAATCTGGGGAAATCCATCCAGTCTGCACAGTTTAGGCAGTCAGGCAACCCGTCTCTTAGAAGCCTCACGCAGGCAAATAGCAGAGCTTTTAGGCAAGTCTTCGTCGGAGATTTTTTTTACGTCAGGAGGGACAGAAGGGGACAACTGGGTGGTTAAAGGAGTTGCTTTTGAAAAAGTTCCCTTTGGCAAACACATCATCGTATCCAACATTGAGCATCCCGCGGTTAAAGAATCAGCCCTCTGGTTGCAGAGTCAAGGTTTTGAAATAGATTTTGCCCCAGTTGATAAAGCGGGTTTTGTTGATGTAGACAAGCTAGCGGAGATGATTCGACCAGACACTACTCTGGTTTCAGTCATGGCTGTTAATAATGAAATCGGCAGTATTCAGCCCATTCAGAAAATATCAGACCTGCTAGCAGACAAGCCGACTATTTCCTTTCATGTGGACGCTGTACAGGCTGTTACGAAGATTCCGACAGCTGCTTATCTGACGGAGCGTGTGGATTTTGCGACGTTTTCCAGTCATAAATTTCACGGTGTCCGGGGCGTAGGATTTGTCTATATCAAGTCTGGCAAGAAAATCAGTCCTCTCTTGACTGGTGGCGGCCAGGAGTCGGACAAACGCTCCACAACGGAAAATCTAGCTGGCATTGCAGCGACAGCCAAGGCTCTGCGTTTGTCCATGGAAAAGCAAGAAGCATTTGCCCAGCGGACGGCTCAGATGAAGCAAATTCTCTTTGAAGAGCTGCAGAAGTATCCAGATGTGATGATTTTCTCAGGCCTGGAAAATTTTGCGCCTCATATACTAACCTTTGGTATCAAGGGAGTGCGGGGTGAAGTCGTCGTCCATGCATTTGAAGACTACGAGATTTATATCTCGACTACCAGCGCTTGCTCTTCTAAGGCTGGAAAGCCAGCAGGAACCCTAATCGCTATGGGCGTTGAGAAATCTCTCGCTCAAACTGCTGTCCGTATCAGTTTGGATCTTGACAACGATATGAGTCAGATGGAGCAGTTTTTAACAACTTTTAAAATTATTTACGAAAAAACCAGAAAAGTAAGGTAAACAATGCAATATTCAGAAATTATGGTGCGCTACGGCGAGCTCTCAACCAAGGGGAAGAACCGCATGCGCTTTATCAACAAACTTAAACGCAATATCCAGGCTGTCTTGTCAGTCTATCCGCAGGTCCATATCAAGGCTGACCGTGACCGGACCCATGTTTATCTGCACGGTACAGACTATCAGCCAGTCGCTGAGTCACTCAAGCAGATCTTCGGGATTCAGAATTTCTCGCCGTCCTACAAAATTGAAAAATCTGTGCCAGCCCTAATCGAAGCTGTCCAATCTATCATGAAGGAAGTCTATCAAGAGGGCATGACCTTTAAGATTACCAGCAAGCGCAGTGACCACAGCTTTGAATTGGATAGCCGCGAGCTTAACCAGACACTTGGTGATGCTGTTTTTGAGGCCATTCCTAATGTTCAGGTCAAGATGAAAGCGCCGGATATTGAGCTACGTGTCGAGATCCGTGAAGAAGCGGCCTATATCTCTTACGAGACAATTCGTGGTGCTGGAGGTCTGCCAGTCGGGACTTCAGGCAAGGGAATGCTCATGCTGTCTGGTGGGATTGACTCACCGGTGGCTGGTTATCTAGCTCTCAAGCGCGGTGTAGATATCGAGGCGGTTCACTTTGCCAGTCCGCCTTATACCAGTCCAGGTTCGTTGAAAAAGGCTCAAGATTTGACTCGCAAACTGACCAAGTTTGGTGGCAATATTCAGTTTATCGAAGTCCCTTTTACAGAGATTCAGGAGGAAATCAAGGCTAAAGCTCCAGAAGCCTACCTGATGACACTGACTCGTCGCTTTATGATGCGCATTACAGACCGGATTCGGGAGGAGCGGGGCGCTCAAGTCATTATCAATGGAGAAAGTCTTGGTCAGGTGGCAAGTCAAACCATCGAAAGTATGCAGGCTATCAACGCAGTGACCAATACACCGGTTATCCGTCCTGTCGTGACGATGGACAAGCTGGAAATCATTGAGATTGCAGAGAAAATTGATACTTTCCAAATCTCTATCCAGCCATTTGAAGACTGCTGTACTATTTTTGCTCCAGACCGACCTAAAACTAATCCGAAAATCAAGAATGCTGAGAAGTACGAAACTTACCTAGATGTTGAAGGTTTGGTAGAACGTGCTGTAGCAGGAATTATGATTACAGAAATCAGACCAGAAGCTGAGATCGACGAAGTGGATGAGTTGATTGAAGGGCTCTTGTAAAAGTGAGAGAAGGTGACGTTTATGCTTGCTGTTTTTCTCTTAATTCCTTTTCTGCTGATTCGTTTTCCTTTATTAGGTCATTTCGGCAAAAACGCTTTGTCACGCGCAGCTTATTTTGCACCAGTACAAGGAAAGGAAAAGATAGCTTATATGATTTATCAATTGAGCAATCTAGCCTTGTTCATAACTCCTGTTTTGCTTGAAATCAAGTTTGATTTTTCTGTTTTCTTCTATGCTGGAGTGGCTATCTACCTGCTTGGTTTGGCTTTGTGTGCTATCAGTATGAGGGATTTCGCTAGACCAGATGCAAACGGCATGAATACAGAGGGCCTTTATCGCTATTCCCGTAATCCCATGTATATAGCTTACTTTCTTTGTTTTTTGGGAATAGCTTTTTTGACCAAATCAATGATTTTCTTTCTGATTTTAGTGACTTTTCAGACTGCGGCCCACTGGATTATTCTCTCTGAGGAGCGCTGGTGTCTTGAAAAATTCGGAAAGTCATATCAAGCCTATCAAGATAAGGTACGGCGTTATATTTAGAATTTTTTGGACTAATAATTATTTAATAAAACTGTTAGCAGATAACAGAGGTTGTCTTTGTTCATTAGTAGATAAAATTTAAAGATAATCCTTGAAAATCCGTTTTCATGAGATGAAAAAGCTTGCTAAAGAGCGGTAGAAGTGCTATACTTATAGAGTTGACTATGCACATTCCTGTGCAACCGCACGATCATCGTTGCTCACTCTGTGAGATAGAAGTGGTTCGTCCCACGATGCTAGGCGAGTCTTCACAAAATCCGGGGAAACCCTAAAAATCATAGGAGGTGCATAATGAGCACATACGCAATCATTAAAACTGGCGGAAAACAAGTTAAAGTTGAAGTTGGTCAAGCAATCTACGTTGAAAAGTTGAACGCTGAAGCTGGTCAAGACGTTACTTTTGACGAAGTTGTTCTTGTTGGTGGTGAAAACACTGTTGTAGGAACTCCGCTTGTTGCTGGAGCTACTGTTGTCGGAACTGTTGAAAAACAAGGCAAGCAAAAGAAAGTTGTTACTTACAAGTACAAACCTAAAAAAGGCAGCCATCGTAAACAAGGTCACCGTCAACCATATACAAAAGTTGTCATCAACGCTATCAACGCTTAATTTTAAGGAGATTAAATGATACAAGCAGTCTTTGAAAGAGCCGAAGATGGCGAACTGAGGCGTGCAGAAATCACAGGTCACGCCGCGAGTGGTGAATACGGCTTTGATGTCGTATGTGCGTCCGTTTCGACGCTCGCCATTAATTTTGTCAATTCAGTTGAGAAATTCGCAGGCTACGAACCAAACTTAGAATTAAACGAAATAGAAGGCGGTTATCTGAAGGTTGAAATTCCTCAGGATATACCGTCGCACCAAAGAGAAATGACTCAGCTTTTCTTTGAATCATTTTTCCTAGGAATGGCAAACTTATCGGAGGACTCTTCTGAGTTCGTCCAAACCAGAGTTATCACAGAAAACTAACACGGAGGAAAAACATTATGTTAAAAATGAATCTTGCTAACTTGCAACTATTCGCCCACAAAAAAGGTGGAGGTTCCACATCTAACGGACGTGATTCACAAGCGAAACGTCTGGGAGCTAAAGCAGCTGACGGTCAAACTGTAACAGGTGGCTCTATCCTGTACCGTCAACGCGGCACTCACATCCATGCAGGTGTCAACGTTGGACGCGGTGGAGACGATACTTTGTTTGCAAAGGTTGAAGGCGTAGTACGCTTTGAACGCAAAGGACGCGATAAGAAACAAGTTTCTGTTTACCCAATCGCTAAATAAATAATAAGAAATCCCCATGCTCAATATCCGAGCATGGGGATTTCTTATTAGAGACGGCACGATAAAGCATTTGTTTAATGATTCATGATGATGCTCATCAATTTTAGCATACAAACTCTGATAATATTCTAAAATTTTAATTTTTAGACTAATAAATATCTGAAATCGCTTGCGGCTCCTATTTTTTTATGTTATTCTATATAAAATAGATGCAATCATGTTTCTAAATCTAAAAAGATAAGGAGAAATTATGGAAAAAGAATCATTTAAACTTCCAGGCTTTTCATTGTACAAATTGAAAGTTGGATTAGCATCAGCAACTCTTCTATTTGCCATTTCACAAGCTTCGCATGTTTTTGCAGACCAGGTTGGCACACCACCTTCAAGCAGTATAGCAAAAACTGAAGCAGTAAGCTCTCCGATTGAAGCTGCTGGTGCTGAAATTGCTGCTGATACGACGAAACCTGTTGTTGAAGAATCTACAGCGAAACCAGGAGATTTGATTGATGTCTCAAAAAATGTATCGCCTGTTGATGTCAAAGAAAGTCAAGAAGGCAATCAAACAGTCCGTGTAGAAACGTCGACTGTTGATGTTACAAAGACAGAAGTGGCTCCGGCAAAGGTTGATAAGGCGCCAGAGCCAATAACTAGACGTACTGAAAATACTTTATCTGGCACAGATGAAAATGGAAATCCCTATACGCAGTATGAGCGAGTAGATAAGACTACAACTATTACCTACACCTCAACGCCACCAACTGTGACAAAAGCTGGTTCAGCTGATATTGTATTTGTTGTTGACCGTTCAGGATCCATGGGCAGCACAATTGATATTGTTCGTGCAAATATTAATGAATTTGTACGAAATATTACTAAAGAGGGTATTACAGCACGTTTTGGTCTGGCAACATTTAGCGATGAAGTCTACGGCCGTAATTCTGGCAGCAAAGATGAAGATACGGTTCTAACACGGTTTGGTTCATCTTATTTTACAACTGATCCGGCTGAGCTCGAAAAGGCATTGGCTGCGATTCGTATAGCGAGTGGAGGAGATACTCCAGAAACACCAACTCCTGCCCTGAACCAGATTATTTCGACCTATGATTGGTCTAAGTCATCTAAAAATAAGAAATTCGTCGTTTTATTGACAGATGCTGAAATGAAAGAAGATCCTTCAATTCCAACGGTTGCTGATACACTTGCGGCTCTAAAAGCTGCTGGTATAGAAAGAACTGTAGCGACGGTAAAAGCGATTGAGGGAATTTACAAAAATTTTGCAACAGAAGGCAGAGTGCTTGATATCGAAAATAACTTGGCTGATGCTCTGACAAAGGGAACCACTTCATGGATTGTTGAAAGTGTCAATGAAGCTCGTTACTATAAGATCATAAAAGATAGTTATCAATTCTATCTTGAGCGTCGTACTACAATGCCTACATCTACCGTCTACCATGTTCAGGCACCAACACTTTTGGCTAAATCAGAACAGTCTCTTCCTAAAACAGGAAGTAGCGAAAAGGCAGTCTATAGTGTTGTGGGGCTTGGTTTGCTTCTGGCTGGATTGGGGCTAGATATTAGTGTAAGAAAATCAAAAGAACAATAACCATCTGCTTATAAAAAATGAATTTTCTATTTGAGTGATTTTGAATAAAATAAATACCAGAAACGAAGACATACGTCCTCATTTCTGGTATTTTTCGTTATGGTGTAACTTCTTCATCTTTTATATTAACAACGCCATACCAATTTGCATAATAGGTCTTTCCGTTGTAGTTGACAATAGATTGCCTATAAAGTTCACCGTACTCACCAAAGTAATAATAGTACTTGCCGATCTTATAAAGTCCGTTTTTATAAGGTGTTCCATCTTCTCTAAAGTAATAAGTGTATTCAGAGTAACTAACAAATCTGTTTTTAACCATTTCTCCGTAAGAATCAAAGAAGTATTGCTTGCCGTCTACACTGTAAAGATTGATGACCCTTCGTCCTTTTTCGTCAAAATAATAGACCTTACCTGTTGGGCTAGTATAGAAAGAGTTTTTTAGATTCGTCGGAATTTGTTCTCCTGGATCATCCCGAACTTCGTATATAGATCTAATAGGATCAAGTGCATAGTATTTACCCTTGTAAAGAACGATTCTATTTCTAATCCTTTCACCAGTTTCTTCATCAATAACGCTAGGAAGGTCACGCTTAGGAGCTTCCGGAACTTTGATAGGTCCTGGATCATCAAAGATGGTAGGATCGTCCTCAATGTCTGGTACACTAGGATCGTAAATACCAGATTCACGTCTAGAAGCCCAGTCAGGGATTGACTTGTTCTCCGCTCGAACTATTCCGGTGGAAATCAAAGCAGCGGCCAAAGTCGCAGCAGAAGCCAGGGAAAGCCCCAGCCAGTACCGGCGGTTGAACATTGCTTTGGTGTTCTTTTCTTGTCTCATAGCAAATCCTTTCTATGCAACTGTTAGCACAAGATAAAAGAATCTTGTTTTTAACAGTTAGGTTATGTTATTTCTATAAAATTATACCTCTGTAACATTTCTATAATATTGTAATACTATTTCATTTTTATAGAGATTGTATTACTAATTGGTGATAAAAACAAACAATCATTAGATAATATGTAAACGTTTACAAACATCGTTTTTTGTGCTATTATTATAGGGATGAAAGGAGAATGCCTATGATGAAAAGGTATAAATTGCTATTGGCGCTTGCCTTATCATTACTAGTTTTTTGGCCAATGGGAGCCATAAAGGCAGATACGGTTAATCAGCCGCCAGAATCTGCTAACCAGTCTGAACAAGCAAGTGCTGCAGTTGTAACAAACTCTTCTGATAGTAGTGCAGGGGCTAGGGGCACGCCAAGTCAGGATAGTCAGAATGCTGCAAAAGACTTGCCAGTCTCTGATGCTTCGGCAGTTGCAGCTACTGAAACGGCTGCTTCAACCCAAGAAGCCAATACTGGTAATTTGGTAGAAGATTCTGCCAAACCAGCGACCGCTCAGTCTGCAGAAGTTTCCTCAGATGCCAATCAGGCGCAAGGTCAAGCGGCGACTGATGCGCCACCAGCTTCTAAGAGAGTACAGGAGCTTGTGGCAGATATGACGCTTCGTCAGAAGATTACCCAGATGCTGATGCCAGACTTCAGAAAATGGCAGCAAGAGGGCCAAGCTGCCCAGTCCGATATGACGGAGCTTAATAAAGAGGTTGCAGAAGCGGTTGATAAATACGATTTTGGCGGAGTTATTCTTTTTGCTGAGAATGTGAAAGGAACTGCTCAAACCTTGGCCTTGACGCAGGCCCTGCAGCAAGCAGCTATCAGTAACCAAGCTAATAATGGCAAGTTGCCGCTCTTGCTCGCTATTGACCAAGAAGGTGGTATTGTCTATCGTTTGGGCAGCGGGACTGCTCTTCCAGGCAATATGGCAGTTGGCGCGACGCGAGATCCAGAGTTAGCCAATCAAGCAGGTCAAATTATCGGACGGGAGCTGTCGGCTCTAGGTTTGAATGTCAACTTTGCCCCAGTTTTTGACACAAATAACAATCCGCAGAATCCCGTTATTGGTTTGCGTTCCTTCTCTTCAGATCCTAAGGTGGTTGCCCGTTTGGGAACGGCTATGATGGAGGGGATTCAGAAATACAATGTCGCAGTAGCGGCTAAGCATTTCCCTGGGCATGGCGATACGGCGGTGGATTCTCACACTGGCCTGCCTCTGGTGGATAAGTCCTATGCGGAGCTAGAAGCGCTGGAGCTGCTGCCTTTCAAGGCTGCCATTGACAAAAACGCTGATATGCTGATGACTGCCCATATCCAATATCCTCAGATCGAAAAAGACACGGTTATATCTAAACAAACTGGGGAAACCATCTATATCCCTGCTACCTTATCTGATGACATTATTACCGGTATTGTTCGTAAGAAATTTGGCTACAAGGGAGTGGTGGTATCTGATGCTATGGGCATGGATGCGATTGCCAAAAACTTTGGAGAATCCGAAGCGGCTATCATGGCAATCAAATCAGGTGTAGATGTGGTGCTGATGCCAACTGTCTTACGCAGCAAGAGTGATTTAGCTAAAATCGATAAGATTATCAATGATATTGAGCTGGCGGTTCAGAGAGGGGATATTCCAGTCAGCAGATTGGATGAGTCTGTGACCCGCATCTTGAACCTAAAAGAAAAACGAGGTATTTTAGACTTTGACCCATCTGAACGTACCCAAGCTAAGGCTGAAGCAACTGTTGGCTCAGAGTTAAACAGAGATACTGAACGAAAAATCGCTGCTAGTGCAGTGACCGTAGTAAAAAACGATAATACTGTTCTGCCCTTTAAGGTTAAATCTGGCGACAGAATTTTGATGCTAGCGGCTTATGACGATGAAGTACCTGGACTAGAGTTGGGTGTCAAGCGTCTGATAGCGGACGGAGTGATTCCAGCAGGTGTCACATACGAAGCGCTGAACTACAGCAAAACAACCAAGTTAGAAGATTTGAAAGGAAAGATTGACCAAGCGACACACCTTGTCTTAATCTCTGAAATTGGACGTCAATCTCAACTAGCCAGCGATTTCTGGCTGACAAGAGTTCCGACAGAAGTCGTGGACTATGCAAACGCAACTGGAAAACAAGCAGCTATCATGAGCATTTCTAAACCTTATGATGTAGCGAATTATCCTAATGCCAAGGCTATTGTAGCAGTTTATGGAAACAAGGGCATGGATCCAACAGAGTCTCTGAAGCCTGACAACGCCTTCGGTCCTAATATCCCAGCAGGTGTGGAAGTCATTTTCAATGGTCAAAATCATGTTGGGAAGTTACCGGTAAATGTGCCGCTCATCAAGGATGGTATCATGTCTGAGACAGAGGTTGCCTATCCTATCGGGCATGGTCTCTTTTATACCGATCCAGTTAAGGATATCAAACTCAATATCCCTTCATCTGCTCAGCTAGATCAGCCTTTTACAGCTACTGTTACCCTGAGTGGACTAAATGGTCTAGAGAAAAATGATTATCGTCTTGCTCTTAAGGTGGATAGTCAGCACTTCAGCATCCTGCCAAGTTCAGGCTATACCATCTCTGGCGATACTGTTCTGATTTCTAAAAAAGTCAATGATACTAATCCGGTTGAGATTAACTTGAAAGGCTTAATGGAAGGTCAGTTCAGCCCGGTGCTTTCTCTGACCTTGATTGACAGTCAAGACAGAGAATTCAGCATGGGAGAAGGTTATTACAAGGTGCTTGTTCAGATTGCTGCAGCTGGGCAGAACACGATTCCAGGCCAACAAACTCCTCCTCAGTTGAGTTTGAGTTCTGTTGAACCAGTAAGTTCTCGTCGGCAACTAAGTCAGCAGGCTGCACAGTTTAATCAGCTTCCAAAAACAGGAGACAGCAGCAGTTTGTTCTTAGTCTTGCTGGGTGCCTTGTTCTTGTTTGGGGCTGTCTATCTGTATGACTTGTCCTCTCGCAGACTATAAGCAATAAAAGAACGAGCGAGCAGTGTTGAAGAGCTCACAGTTTTACTTATTCTTGATAAAATAACAAAAAGGAAGAATCCAAAGTAACTTTGCAGTGAAAGCGGATTCTTCTTTTTTGCTTGGAAATTTGTAGAAATGCAGTAAAAGAAAGCTTTGTGAGCTTGCTAAAAATCCCCGCCCTTAAATATTTTACTCGACTGTCATCGGTTTACTATTTACTTTTTATACGCTTTTTGGTATAATAGTTCATGTTATAAAATGTAACATCAAAGGAGGTTCTATCCATGAAAGCATCAAAGTGGTTGATTGCGACTGGAGTCGCACTGAGTGCCGGGCTATTGCTAACGGCTTGTAGCCAGTCTTCATCTAGCACAAATAATTATACTTACGTTTATAGTTCAGACCCTGACAGCTTGAACTATCTTGCTACAAACCGTGCAACGACAGGTGATGTCATTTCCAACCTGGTTGATGGACTTTTTGAAAATGACAAGTACGGGAACCTGGTTCCCTCTATCGCGAAGTCATGGACAGTTTCTAAGGACGGCTTGACCTATACTTATAAGCTGCGCGATGATGCTAAATGGTACACATCCGATGGTGAAGAATATGCAGAAGTAAAAGCCCAGGACTTTGTAACTGGCTTGAAATATGCAGCGGATGAAAATTCTGAAGCTATTTATCTCGTTCAGGACTCTGTGAAGGGCTTGGATGCTTATATCAAGGGTGAAGATAAGAATTTTGACAATGTTGGTGTCAAGGCCATTGACGACCATACCCTGCAATATACTCTGACCCGCCCTGAGCCTTACTGGAACTCTAAAACAACCAGCACAATTCTCTTCCCAGTCAATGAAGAGTTTCTGAAAGCAGAAGGAAGCAACTTTGGCTCTGTCAAGCCATCTAGCATCCTCTATAATGGTCCTTACTTGCTCAAGTCTCTGACTTCCAAGTCTGTGATGGAATTTGTCAAGAACCAAAACTACTATGACAAAGACAATGTCACTCTGGATAGCATCAAGCTGACCTACTATGATGGAAATGATCAGGAAGCGCTGATTCGTAACTTCAGCGATGGCGTTTACAGCACAGCTCGTCTCTATCCGAATAGCTCAGGCTTTGCTTCAGTCAAGAAGAAATACGCGGACAATATCGTATACAGCCCGCAAGATTCTACTTCTTATTACTATAATTTCAACTACAATCGTCAGTCTTACAATCATACTTCTAAAACAACAGACGCTCAAAAATCTGCGACTAACGAAGCAATCATGAACAAGGACTTCCGTCAGGCTATTAACTTTGCCTTTGACCGTACATCTTATGGTGCGCAAGGAAATGGTGAGGACGGAGCGACTAAGGTCTTGAGAAATACCTTGGTACCACCTAGCTTTGTCCAAATTGGCGACAAGGATTTTGGAACTGTTGTTGGAGAAAAATTAGTCAACTATGGCAGCCAATGGCAAGGAATTGACCTCTCTGACGCTCAAGATCCTTACTACAATCCTGAAAAAGCCAAGGCGAAATTTGCAGAAGCGAAGCAAGCCTTGCAGGCTAAGGGAGTTGAATTCCCAATTCACTTAGATATGCCTGTGGATCAGTCTAGCACGATTGGAGTTCAATGGGCTAGCTCAACCAAGCAGTCTATCGAATCAGCTCTTGGAGCAGAAAATGTCGTCATTGACCTGCAAAAGATGAGCACAGACGATCTTAATAATATCACCTATTTTGCTAACTCTGCTGCTCAGAAAGACTATGATATGTCTACTGGTGGCTGGACTGGGGACTACCAAGACCCATCTACTTACCTTGATACTCTCAATATCAAGAACGGTGGAAGCTTGCAAAACTTTGGTTTTGAGCCAGGTCAGGATAATGATAAAATTAAAGAGCTAGGCTTGGATACATATACTAAGATGCTGGAAGAAGCTAATGCTGAAACCAACGATGTGCAGTTGCGTTACGAAAAGTATGCAGAAGCGGAAGCTTGGTTGCTAGATAGTGGCTTGATTATCCCGACTGTTTCACAAGGAGCAACACCGTCTGTTACTAAATCAGTACCATTTACAAAGGCCTACTCACCAGTTGGTGTCAAAGGTTCAGCTTACAACTTCAAGCTGACCCAGCTTCAGAAAGATGTAGTAACGACTAAAGAATACGAAGCGGCTAAGAAAAAATGGAAAGAAGAAGCTACTGCGGCAAATAAAAAAGCCCAGGAAGAACTTGCTGAGCACGTTGAAAAATAAAGAAATTAACTTAGCGACATTGGGGCTGGAAAAATCCAGCTCCTTTTTGAATGGCTTGACTAAGGTTTTTGTAGTAAAATAGAAAGAAATACTGCAAGGAAGTGAAAGAGTTGAAAGTAAGAATTTATAGTGCATTGCCTGAAAAAGAAAAGCAGGAATTATTTGAATTAGTTCAAGAGTGTAATAAGGTGGACGGAGGCTATAGACTGCCCTATCTGGATAATAATTATAATGCAGATCCTGAAATGCCAACATTCTTCTTGGCTGAGATCGATGGCCAGACCATCGGTTTTTTATCAGTCTACGCAGATGAACCTGGCCAAGCTGAGGTTTCTCTCTATGTTCTGCCGTCGTATCGCCGTCAGGGTGTGGCTAATCAGCTTCTGGCTGGTTTTGCAAAAGTAGCTGATAAGCATGATTTGACCGAGATTGAGTATGTAGCAGAGCTAGCTTTTTTGAACGATCAACCTGACTTTGCCCGGAGATTCGATTACCGAAAGGATGAAGCTGAAATCTGGCTGGCGCAGCCTGCTCAAACTTTTCCTCTGGAAGAAAGAGAAGGGATAGAGGTCATGCAGGGGAGTTTGGACTTGGCTGAAGAGATTGCAGCCTTTCAGTCACAAGTCTTTGAGACACCACTAGATGTTGCTTTGAAATACGCCAGAGAAGCCGTTAGCAGTGGCTCCAGTCTGCTTTACATCTTGAAGAAAGATGGTAGAGTTGTGGCTTCTGTGTCGGTTGATACGGATTTTGGTACCAATTATTTCTTTGGCTTGGCGGTTGATCAAGACTTTCAGGGGCAGGGGCTAGGAAGCTATCTCTTGCTTGCAAGTATGCAGGATTTGAACGAGCGCAATGGACAGGAGTTTCAGATTGTCGTAGAAAAGCAGAATACCCGAGCTTTGAAACTTTATAAAAAACTAGGCTTCAAAGAGATGACAGAGGTTGTCTATCTAAAAGAAAAATAGCAAATTTGTTTCAGATTACTCATTAACTTAAAAGGAGAAACCGGCTTCTTACAGCTGGTTTCTTTTGTTCTGCCTTGGTTTATGGTATAATGAGACGATATGTAAAGAAGGAAAATGTTATGAATATTCAACAATTGCGTTATGTGGTCGCCATTGCTAACAGTGGGACCTTTCGAGAAGCTGCGGAAAAAATGTATGTCAGCCAGCCTAGTCTGTCTATCTCTGTCCGTGATTTGGAAAAAGAGCTAGGTTTTAAGATTTTTCGTCGGACCAGCAGTGGTACTTTTCTGACTCGCCGAGGAATGGAGTTTTATGAAAAAGCTCAAGACTTGGTCAAGGGCTTTGATGTCTTCCAAAATCAATATGCCAATCCTGAGGAGGAGAGGGACGAATTTTCTATTGCCAGCCAGCACTATGATTTTCTGCCGCCTCTGATTACACAATTTTCTCAGACCTATCCTGAGTATAAGAACTTCCGAATTTTTGAGTCAACAACTGTACAGATTCTGGATGAAGTAGCGCAGGGCCATAGTGAAATCGGCATTATCTACCTCAACAATCAAAATACCAAGGGCATTATGCAGCGGGTGGAAAAGCTAGGTTTGGAAGTAATTGAGCTGATTCCTTTTCAGACCCACATTTATCTGCGGGAGGATCATCCTCTGACACAAAAGGAAGAGCTGGTCATGGAAGATTTGGCAGCTTTGCCGACTGTTCGCTTCACTCAGGAAAAGGACGAGTATCTCTATTATTCAGAGAACTTTGTTGATACCAGTGCCAGTTCCCAAATGTTTAATGTGACTGACCGAGCGACTTTGAATGGAATTTTGGAGCGTACCGATGCTTATGCGACTGGATCTGGCTTTTTAGATAGCAACAGTGTGAATGGTATTACTGTCATCAAGCTTCGCGACAATTTGGACAACCACATGGTCTATGTCAAGCGTGAAGATGTGGAGTTGACTCAGGTCGGAGAAGACTTCGTATCAGTTATGAAAGAGTATTTTGCACAGAAAAAATAAAGTATGAAAAGAAAAATTATTATTCCTTTTGCAGTCTTGGTTCTTATTGCTGTGGACCAGCTGGTTAAGTTATATATTGTCAGTGATTTTAAGCTGGGGCAGGTCAAGAGTTTCATTCCGCATCTGGTGAGTCTGACCTATCTCCAGAATACCGGCGCAGCCTTCTCAATGCTGGAAAATCAGCAATGGCTCTTTACTTTGGTGACATTTTTGGTCATCGGCGGAGCTGTTTACTACCTCATCAAGCACCTCAATGCCTCAAAGTGGATGCTGACCGGGCTGACCTTGGTGATTGCTGGCGGTTTGGGGAACTTTATTGACCGGATTCGGCAAGGTTTTGTCGTGGACATGTTTCAGTTAGATTTTATCAATTTTGCTATTTTCAATGTGGCAGATATGTATCTGACCTTTGGTGTAGCTATTTTACTGTTGATGATTTTGAAGGAAGAAAAAGATGGAAGTAAGAATTGAGGCTTCAGTAGCTGGTCAGCGATTGGACAAGGCGGTGGCAGAGCTGACAGACCTATCGCGGAGTTTGGCTAATGAGCAGATTAAGGACGGCCGGATTTTGGTCAATGGACAAGCCCAAAAAGCTAAATACTCTGTCAAAGAAGGTGATGTCATCACCTATGAATTGCCTGAACCAGAAGTAGTCGAATATGTGGCAGAGGATATTCCGCTAGAAATCGTCTATCAAGATGAGGATGTGGCAGTCGTCAATAAACCGCAGGGAATGGTCGTCCATCCTTCGGCAGGCCATACTAGCGGCACACTAGTCAATGCCCTCATGTACCACATCAAAGACTTGTCCGGCATCAACGGTGTCCTAAGGCCGGGGATTGTCCATCGGATTGATAAGGACACTTCAGGGCTTCTCATGGTTGCAAAAAATGACCAAGCCCATGTGGCTCTGGCTGATGAGCTTAAGGATAAGAAATCCCTACGCAAGTATTGGGCTATTGTTCATGGAAATCTGCCTAACGACCGTGGAGTGATTGAGGCTCCGATTGGCCGCAGTGAAAAAGACCGCAAGAAGCAAGCTGTGACGGCAAAAGGCAAGCCGGCTCTGACGCGTTTCCAAGTCTTGGAACGTTTTGGTGACTATAGCTTAGTCGAGCTTCAGCTAGAAACAGGTCGGACTCATCAAATCCGCGTTCACATGGCCTACATTGGACATCCTGTGGCTGGTGATGAGGTCTATGGGCCGCGTAAGACCTTAAAAGGACATGGCCAATTTCTGCACGCGCGAACGCTGGGCTTCACCCATCCTCGAACTGGTGAAGTGCTGGGATTTACAGCTGAAGCGCCAGCCATTTTCCAAGAAACCTTGGCAAAACTGCGACAAGAATAGGTAGCTTTGTTCATTGTTAAAATACAAATTTTCCTTTGACCGCTTCAATCGCGGTCGTTTTTATTTTCTGTAAATCGTGGTATAATAAGACAATCTAGCAGTGAAGGAAAAGGAAATGAAAGCAAAGCGAATCGTATTTAAGGTGGGGACTTCGTCATTGACTAACGCAGATGGCAGTCTGTCACGCGCCAAGGTAAAGGAAATCACTCGGCAGTTGGCTCTCTTGCATGAGGCAGGACATGAGTTGATCTTGGTCTCATCAGGAGCTATTGCGGCAGGTTTTTCTTCTCTAGGCTTTAAAAAGCGACCGACCAAGGTGGCGGATAAACAGGCTTCAGCTGCGGTTGGACAGGGTTTGCTTTTGGAGGAATATACAACCAATCTTCTTTTGAAGCAAATTATTTCTGCTCAGATTCTTTTGACCCAGGATGATTTTGCAGATAAGCGGCGTTACAAAAATGCCCATCAGGCCTTGTCTGTCTTGCTGAATCGCGGCGCTATTCCTATCATCAATGAAAATGACTCGGTGGCCATCGAGGAGCTCAAGGTCGGGGATAATGATACACTGAGTGCTCAGGTGGCAGCCATGGTTCAGGCGGACCTCTTGGTGCTTTTGACAGATGTAGATGGACTCTACACGGCCAATCCCTCTACCAATCCAGATGCACGTCGACTTGAAAAGATTTTGAAGATTAGCTCTGAGCTGATTGATATGGCAGGCGGTGCAGGAACGAGCAATGGGACTGGCGGTATGCTGACAAAGATTAAAGCTGCAACTCTGGCGACCATGTCTGGTGTTCCGGTCTATATCTGTTCCTCGCTCAAGACTGATGCTCTGCTGGAAGCTGCGGAGGAAACCAAGGATGGCAGCCTCTTTTTGGCTCAGCAAAAAGGTCTAAAAACGCAGAAGCAATGGCTGGCTTTTTATGCTAAAAGTCAAGGGGAAATCTATGTAGACCAAGGAGCAGCTGACGCTCTCAGAAACAATGGGAAAAGTTTGTTGGTATCTGGTCTTGTCTCAGTATCGGGGAGTTTTGTCTATCAAGATACGGTGACAGTTTACGAGGAAGGCAGCGGAGCTATTCTTGGTAAAGGACGCGTGCGTTTTGGCAAGTCTGCTCTTAAAGATATGCTCAAGTCCAATAAACCTAAAGGTGTTGTCATTCATCGGGATGACTGGATTTCTCTGACACCGGAGTTGGATGATTTATTTGCAGAATTTTAGAAGACAAAGAATGGAGAAGCGATGACCTCAACACAAGCAATTTTTGAAAAGGTTCAGAAAGTCAAGAAGACGATTAATACGGCCACAACGGCTGAGAAAAATCATGCTTTGGAAGAAATGGCAAAGCAGCTCTGGCTTTCTCGTGCTAACATTTTAGCAGCCAATGAATCGGATATGACCGCAGCTAAAGGTAAGATTTCAGATGTGATGCTGGATCGCCTCTATCTGGATGAGGAGCGGATTGCTGCCATGGCAGATGGCATTCGCCAGCTGATTGACTTGGAGGATCCTGTAGGGCAAGTCTTGGAAAGGACCGAGCTTGAGAACGGCCTTGTCATCAGTAAGAAGCGGGTGGCCATGGGCGTGATTGGGATTATCTACGAAAGCCGGCCTAATGTCACCTCTGACGCTGCTGCTCTAGCTCTAAAAAGTGGTAGCGCAGTCGTTCTCAGAAGTGGTAAGGATGCTTATCAGACAGCGCTTGCTATTGTCACAGCTTTGAAAGAAGGTTTAGCTCAGACAAAGATTTCACCGGATTGTATCCAGTTGGTTTCTGATACCAGCCGAGCTTCAGCTCAAGCTATGATGAAGGCCAAGGGTTATCTGGATTTACTCATTCCTCGCGGAGGTGCTGGACTAATTCAGGCGGTCGTGGAAAATGCGACTGTGCCGGTTATTGAGACAGGTACTGGAATTGTCCATATCTATGTAGATAAGGATGCTGATCAAGATAAGGCTTTGGCGATTATTGAGAATGCCAAGACCAGTCGCCCCTCTGTCTGCAATGCCATGGAGGTACTGCTGGTTCACGAAGAGATTGCAGCTGCATTTTTACCACGTGTGCAGAAGATGCTGGTGACAGAACGAGATGCCGCGCAAGAAAAAGCTGTTGAATTGCGTTTGGATGAGAAAGCGGCTCAGTATATCTCAGGCTCGCAAGCTAGACCGGAAGATTTTGATACCGAATTTTTGGACTATATTTTAGCAGTCAAGTTGGTTTCTTCGCTGGAAGAAGCGGTGGAGCATATTGAAGCTCACAGCACCCATCATTCGGATGCCATTGTGACGGAGAATGAGGCAGCGGCAGCTTACTTCACAGAGCAGGTGGATAGCGCAGCAGTTTATGTCAATGCTTCAACCCGCTTTACAGATGGTGGTCAATTTGGCCTTGGCTGCGAAATGGGGATTTCCACTCAGAAACTGCATGCCAGAGGTCCTATGGGACTGAAAGAGTTGACCAGCTATAAATACGTCATCCAAGGGACTGGTCAAGTGAGGAAGTAAAGATGAAAATTGGATTTATCGGTCTGGGAAATATGGGCGGCAGTCTCGCTCGTCTAGTTGCCCAAGATGAAAGATTTAGAAGCGAATTATTATTAGCCAACCGAAGTATAAACAAGGCTGAAAAGATTGCTGCGGAAGTTGGTGGACAACCGGTCAGTAATGCAGAAGTTTTTGCTCAGGCAGAAGTAATTTTTCTGGGTATCAAACCAGCTCAATTTGCTGACTTGCTGGCAGAACATCTGGAAATTCTAGAAAAACGGGATTCTCTTCTGCTGGTTTCGATGGCTGCAGGTCTGAGCTTAGAGCTATTAGAAAAATTGACATCTAGCCAGCATCGTTGGATTCGAATCATGCCTAATACACCAGTAGCCGTTGGCAAGGGTGTTATTAGCTATGCCTTATCTCAGCAGGTGAATCAAGCGGACGAAGACTTGTTGCGTGAGCTTCTGTCTTCGGCTGGCCTTTTGATCAAACTAGAGGAAAAGCAGTTGGATGCAGCGACTGCTCTTGCTGGCTGTGGACCAGCTTTCGTCTATCTCTTTATAGAGGCCTTAGCGGACGCTGGTGTCCGAGCAGGACTCAGTCGCGACATATCGCTTGAACTGGCTAATCAGACTCTTTTAGGCGCTGCCAAGCTAAGTAAGGTCAGCGGGCAACATCCGGCCCAGCTCAAAGACCAGGTCTGCAGTCCGGCCGGTTCGACCATCGCCGGGGTAGCTAGTCTGGAAGAAAATGCCTTTCGAGGAACAGTCATGGATGCCGTTCAAGCTGCCTACGAAAGGACGCAGGAGTTGGGGAATAATTGATTTAGATCTTCAATTTTTTTAGATTATAGAAAGGGTGTGACATGCGAGGACAATTTTTGTCTTTACAGGATCACTCTTTTTTTCTTTGTTTGATAATCAAATAAGTCCTCTCTTTAAAACTATGGTATAATAAGTACTATGCAAACCAAACCGACTTCTGCTTATGTGCACATTCCTTTTTGTACTCAGATTTGTTATTACTGCGATTTTTCCAAGGTTTTTATCAAAAATCAGCCAGTAGATAGTTATCTGGAGCATTTGATTGAGGAGTATGATTCTTACGATATCAAAAAGCTCCGTACACTCTATATCGGTGGCGGAACTCCGACCGCTCTATCGGCGCGTCAGTTGGCTTTTTTGTTGGAAAAACTGACGGACAAGCTGGACTTGTCTTATCTAGAAGAGTTGACCATCGAAGCCAATCCCGGGGACTTGGACCAGGAAAAGATTGCTGTTCTTAAAGACTCGCCTGTCAATCGAGTTTCGCTGGGTGTACAGACTTTCAATGATCGCATGCTCAAGCAGATTGGCCGAAGTCACTTAGAAAAGGATATCTATGAGAATATTGCCAATCTCAAAAAAGCGGGTTTTGATAATATCTCGATTGATCTAATTTATGCCCTGCCCAAGCAGACCATGGAAGATGTGAAAACCAATGTTGCCAAGGCCATTGCTTTGGACATTCCTCACATGAGTTTGTATAGCTTGATTTTGGAAAATCATACGGTCTTCATGAATCGGATGCGGCGAGGGAAGCTTCCTCTGCCTAAGGAAGATTTGGAAGCGGAGATGTTTGACTACATTATAGCTGAGCTGGAAAAGGCCGGCTTCGAGCATTATGAGATTTCAAACTTTTCCAAGCCAGGCTTTGAGAGCCGCCACAATCTCATGTACTGGGACAATGCGGAATATTATGGTATTGGAGCAGGAGCGTCTGGCTATGTCAATGGTATCCGCTATAAAAACCATGGACCGATTCGTCATTATCTGCAGGCAGTGGAAGCGGGCAATGCCCGTGTGCAGGAAGAAGCGCTGACATTGAATGAAAAGATGGAAGAAGAGATGTTTTTAGGCTTGCGTAAGAAGTCAGGTGTTTCAAAAAAACGCTTCGAGGAAAAATTTGGTATATCCTTTGAAGAACAGTATGGAGCTATTGTGGCTGAACTGACTGAGCAGGGTTTGCTAGTGCCTGACAGAAACATTGTGCGTATGACCAAACAAGGCCTCTTTTTGGGCGATACGGTTGCTGAGAAATTTATATTGGAGTAAATCATGGGCTTAACTTATCAAATGAAAATGAAAATTCCTTTTGATATGGCAGATATGAATGGCCATATCAAGCTGCCGGATGTCATCCTGCTGTCCTTGCAGGTATCGGGGATGCAGTCGATTGAGCTTGGCGTCAGTGACAAGGATATGCTGGAGCAGTATAACCTAGTCTGGATTATCACGGACTATGATATTGATGTGACACGGCTGCCTCGCTTTGCAGAGGAGATTACCATTGAGACAGAAGCTTTGACCTACAATCGGCTCTTTTGCTACCGTCGCTTCACGATTTTTGATGAAGCAGGTGAGGCCATTATCCAGATGATGGCAACTTTTGTTCTTATGGATCGGGATAGCCGCAAGGTTCACGCAGTTGATCCGGAGATTGTAGCGCCATATCAATCTGAGTTTTCCAAGAAATTACTGCGCGGTCCTAAGTATCCAGACTTGGAAAATCCTGTCAGCAAGGACTACCATGTGCGCTTTTACGACTTGGATATGAACGGACATGTCAATAATAGCAAGTATCTGGACTGGATCTTTGAGGTCATGGGTGCAGACTTCCTCACCCAGCATATTCCTAAGAAAGTCCATCTTAAGTATGTCAAGGAGGTCCGTCCGGGCGGTATGATTGCTTCTAGCTATGACCTAGAAGGTCTGCAGAGCAATCATCAGATTTCCAGTGACGGGGAAGTCAATGCCCAGGCTTTAGTAACCTGGCAAGAGTTTAAACAAGAGAATTAGGAAGAGCAGAAATGACTTATAAAGGATATTTGATTGATTTAGACGGGACGATTTATAAGGGAAAGAGTCGGATTCCGGCTGGTGAAGCTTTTGTACATGAGCTGCAGAAGCGCAAGATTCCCTACCTTTTCGTGACTAATAATACCACACGCACGCCAGAAGCAGTGCAAACCATGCTGGCTGAAAATTTCAATATTGAGACGCCGCTTGAGACAATTTACACAGCGACTTTAGCTACCATTGACTATATGCAGGAGAAAAATCTAGGCAAGAAAGCTTACGTTATTGGTGATGTCGGGCTTAAACATGCCATTGAAGAAGCTGGATATATAGAGGACACAGAAAATCCTGACTATGTGGTAGTGGGGCTGGACTGGGAAGTGGACTATGAGAAGCTGACAATAGCGACTCTGGCTATTCAAAAGGGTGCTCACTTTATCGGGACCAATCCAGATCTCAACATTCCGACTGAGCGAGGTTTGCAGCCGGGAGCTGGCGCAATCAACGCCCTCTTGGAAGCAGCCACTCGGGTTGAACCGACCTTTATCGGCAAGCCCAATGCCATCATCATGGAAAAAGCCATAGAGCATCTAGGGTTGGCGCGTGAAGAAGTGGTCATGGTGGGTGATAACTATCTGACAGATATTCGAGCGGGAATCGACAATGGGATTCCGACCCTTCTGGTTACGACAGGCTTTACCCTGCCAGAAGAGGTGCCCAATCTGCCTATCCAACCGACGCATGTCTTGTCCAGTCTAGCGGAGTGGGACTTCGATGTGTGATAAGTTGAGATTTTTAGCCAGCGTCTTGTGCTTGTTGGCAGCAGCAATCTTGCTAACCATTTATCTGGCTTGGCTCTTATACCCGATAGAGATTTCTTATTTCAATTTGCCGGATAAGGTTTATTTGAAAGCAGAGACCATCCAGTATAATTTTAATATTTTGATGAATTACCTGACCAATCCTTTTAGTCAAAAGCTAGCGATGCCAGATTTTCGCTCGTCAGCAGCAGGATTGCATCATTTTCAGGCGGTCAAGTATCTTTTTCACTTGGCGCAAGCTATTTTTCTAGTTGCTCTGCCTGCTTTGATTTTCTTTATCAAAAAAGTGGTTAAAAAGGGATTTTTGAGTCTTTACAGACGGGCTTTTCTGGTGATTAGTCTCTTGCCGCTTGTCTTAGGTGTACTGGCCTTTCTGATTGGCTTTAATAGTTTTTTTACACTCTTTCATCAAGTTCTCTTTGCCGGAGACAATACCTGGATGTTTGACCCGGCAAAGGATCCAGTCATTTGGATTCTGCCAGAAGAATTTTTCATGCACGCCTTTATTCTCTTTGCTTTGCTTTATGAGGGAATCTTTTTGACCTTGTATTTCCTAAGCCGAAAGGGTAAGGAGAAAATTTAATATAGGAGATTTTATGTATTATATACCCGAACCTTTAAATCCTAAAAAAGATCTAGGACGATTTTCAGCGACTTGCTTTACTTATTTATGGGTCATGATTGCTGCTGTCTTCATTTACGTATTTGTTGCCTTTTTTGTCATCATGCCAGGACAAGGTATGGACATTCAAAAGACGCAAGACATTGTTACCAAATTCATGGAAAAGGACGGCGGAGCCTATATTCTAGCCTCCTGTCTTGGTGTTCTTACTTTCACGGTGTCTAGGGGTAAGCAGCTCTTTAAATACGACCTTCGTCGCAAGGGGCGGAAAATGACTCCTAAAGTTTTCTTTTATATGATTTGCTTCCTTTTGTTCGCCCAATTGTTTACAGCTGTTGTCAATCAGCTCATGGAGGCTATCATTCAGCTCTTCAATCTGGATCTTTCTGGCATGGAATCAGGGAGCGGCGGTTCTGAGACACTGACTATGCTGATTTATTCATCTTTGATGGCTCCTGTTACGGAGGAAATCATTTTTAGAGGTGCTGGATTGCGAGCATTAGAGAAGCATGGAAAGGTTTTTGCCATTCTTTTGACTGCGATTTTGTTTGGCCTTTTTCACGAAAATCTTTATCAGTTTTATTTTGCTAGTTTGATTGGTTTAGGCTTTGGTTATATCGCTTTTGAGTATTCGATTATCTGGTCTATCATTTTTCATGCTCTCAATAACTTTGTCATAGCAGAAGGTATAGCTTTTCTTTCAAAAAAGGCTCCAGAGTCTATTGTTAACATCGTTTTTTACGGCCTATTAATCGCTGGCAGCACGGTATTTCTTTTGCTTTTAATTTTGAAATGGCCAAAATTCAAGGAATATATTGACGCCAATCGTTCGCTCCCAGGGACCTACCGACAGGCTTTTAAGTCAGTCTGGTTCTGGGTTCTGGTTGTGTTTACTTTTCTTGGTACTTTTCTGCCTGTCATGGCAGCCTATCTTGTATCATTGATTAATAATAGCTAATTGCCTTTTATTTGGCAGTTATGCAACATTTGTAAGGAGTTGGATATAGTCCAGCTCTTTTTTGTTCGGTAAAAAGATAGAAATTGAAAGTTTTTGATAGAAAATGCTTGACATTGAAAATTAAAGAGGTATAATAATAATCGTAAACGATTTCAAAGGAGGTGCTTTATGCTGAAGTCGGAAAGAAAGCAGGTTATTCTAGAGACAGTCATAAGAGAAAAATTTGTTTCCTTAGACTATCTAGTACATGCTTTAAACACTTCAGAATCAACTATTAGAAGAGATTTGGATGAGTTGGAGAGCGAGCATAAACTGCGACGAGTTCATGGTGGAGCCGAGAGCCTTCATTTTCTACAAGAAGAGGAGAGTAATCAGGAAAAATCTATCAAAAGCATTCAAGAAAAGACAGCTATTGCCAAGATGGCAGCAAGCTTGATTCAAGAACATGATGTGATTTTTATTGATGCGGGGACAACCAATGAGCTTTTAGTTAACGAGTTGCATGATCCTAGAGTGACTGTTGTCACCAACTCCATTCACCATGCGACCAAGTTGGTAGAGCGCAATATCCCGACAGTCATTATCGGCGGAAAGGTCAAGCGCTCAACGGATGCCAGCATTGGCGGTGTTGCCCTAAATCAAATCGGTCAGTTGAATTTCGATAAAGCCTTTATTGGAATGAATGGCATTGACGAAGGCTTCTTTACCACTCCAGACATGGAGGAAGGAGCTGTCAAAAGAGCGATTTTAGAGAACGCTAAGAAGACTTATGTCTTGGCTGATCTTTCTAAACTAGGACAGACGTCCTTTGTCAAGGTCGCTCCTCTTGCCAAAGCATGCATTATTACTATTCAAAATGAATCGGAAGTGATTCAAGCGCTGAAAGAAAAAACGGAGGTGATTGAGGTATGATTTATACTGTCACACTAAACCCTTCCATCGACTATATTGTCCGTCTGGACAAGGTCCTTATAGGAAGCGTCAATCGGATGGACAGTGACGACAAATTCGCTGGCGGGAAGGGAATCAACGTTAGCCGAGTTCTCAAACGTCTAGGTATTGAGAATACAGCGACTGGCTTTATCGGTGGTTTTACTGGCAAGTTCATCACAGATACTCTAGAAGAGGAAGGGATTTCCAGCCATTTTGTAGAAGTTGAGCAGGATACTCGTATCAATGTCAAGATTAAAGCAGATGCTGAGACAGAAATTAACGGACCTGGTCCAGAAATTTCCAGTCAGAAACTAGAAGAACTTGAGAAGTTCCTTTCTTCTCTGACTTCAGGAGATACAGTAGTCTTCGCAGGCAGCAGTCCTAAAAATTTAGGAAATGTTGTTTACAAGGATCTAATTGGCTTAACCAGAAAGACGGGAGCACAAGTGGTCTGTGACTTTGAAGGCCAGACGCTGCTGGATTCATTGGCGTTTGAGCCGCTTTTGGTCAAACCTAACAACCACGAATTAGGTGATATTTTCGGAGTCAAGCTCGAAAGCTTGGATCAGATCGAGAGTTATGCCCGTCAAATCTTAGACAAGGGTGCCCAGCATGTGATTATTTCCATGGCTGGTGACGGTGCTTTGCTGGTAACTCAAGAGGGTGCTTACTTCGCTAAACCTATCAAGGGCAACGTGAAAAATTCTGTTGGTGCTGGCGACTCTATGGTGGCTGGATTTACCGGAGAGTTTGTCCGCTCTGGCGATGTTATTCAAGCCTTCAAATGGGGAGTGGCCTGCGGAACGGCAACCACCTTCTCAGATGATTTGGCGACAGCTGGTTACATAAAAGAAATCTATGAAAAAGTAGAGGTAGAAAAAATATGAAAATTCAAGACTTACTAAGAAAAGATGTGATGTTGCTGGACTTGCAGGCAACAGAGAAAAAAGCTGTAATCGAAGAAATGATTCAGAGCCTAGTGGATCGTGGCTATGTAACAGACTTCGAGACTTTCAAAGAAGGGATTTTGGCTCGTGAAGCCTTGACTTCTACAGGCTTGGGTGACGGGATTGCTATGCCTCACAGCAAAAATACTGCAGTGAAAGAAGCGACTGTCCTTTTTGCCAAGTCAAATAAAGGCGTAGATTATGAAAGTTTGGATGGCCAACCAACTGATCTTTTCTTCATGATTGCAGCTCCAGAAGGTGCTAACGATACTCACTTGGCTGCCTTGGCTGAATTGTCCCAATACCTGATGAAAGATGGTTTTGCGGATAAATTGCGCCAAGTGACTTCGCCTGATCAGGTGATTGAGATCTTTGACCATGCTTCGGAAAAAGCAGAAGAACCTGCTGTCGTTGAACCTTCCAATGAGGGGGGAGACTTCTTAGTGGCTGTAACAGCTTGTACGACAGGAATTGCGCATACCTACATGGCTCAAGAGGCTTTGCAGAAGGTCGCTGCTGAAATGGGTGTCGGCATCAAGGTTGAAACTAATGGTGCTAGTGGTGTTGGAAATAAGCTGACAGCAGAAGATATCAAAAATGCTAAAGCTGTTATCATCGCAGCTGACAAGGCCGTAGAGATGAATCGCTTTGACGGCAAGCCGTTGATCAATCGTCCAGTTGCAGACGGTATTCGTAAGACAGAAGAACTGATTAATCTAGCTCTTTCAGGAAATGCTGAGATTTACAAGGCTGCTAACGGCGGCGCTACGGCAGAATCAAGCAATGAAAAACTTAGCCTAGGCGGCGCTTTTTACAAGCACTTGATGAGCGGGGTTTCTCAAATGTTGCCATTCGTTATTGGTGGCGGGATTATGATTGCCATTGCATTCTTGCTGGATCAGATCTTGGGTGTACCAAAAGATCAGCTTTCTAATCTGGGAAGTTATCATGAGATTGCAGCGCAGTTTAAAGCAATTGGTGGTGCAGCATTTGGCTTTATGTTGCCGGTATTAGCTGGTTATATCGCTTACTCAATCGCTGAAAAGCCAGGTCTGGTTTCTGGTTTCGTAGCTGGTGCCATTGCAAGTAGCGGTGCATCATTTGGCGGTGTTGCCTATGCTGAAGGCGGTCAGAAGACTCTTGAATTAACTGGTGTATCATCTGGTTTCTTAGGAGCTTTGGTAGGCGGCTTCTTAGCTGGTGGTATCATCCTTCTCCTTCGTAAGCTTCTTGCAGGTCTGCCTCGCTCACTTGAAGGTATCCGTTCAATCTTGCTCTTGCCTCTTCTGGGTGTTCTTGTGACTGGATTTGTGATGTTGGCGGTCAATATTCCAATGTCAGCAATCAATACAGCCCTGAACGATTTCTTGGCAAGTCTGAGCGGAAGCTCGGCTGTCCTTCTTGGTCTCTTAGTCGGTGGTATGATGGCTGTCGATATGGGTGGGCCGGTTAATAAGGCTGCTTACGTATTCGGTACTAGTACACTTGCAAGCACTGTTTCAACTGGTGGTTCGCCTGTTATGGCAGCAGTTATGGCAGCTGGTATGGTTCCGCCTTTGGCAGTATTTATTGCAACTCTTTTGTTCAAACATAAATTCACTGAAGAAGAACGTGATTCAGGTTTGACAAACATTGTCATGGGTCTGTCTTTCATTACAGAAGGAGCAATTCCTTTTGGAGCTGCTGACCCAGCTCGTGCTATTCCAAGCTTTATCGTAGGTTCAGCTCTTACAGGTGCTCTTGTAGGATTGTCTGGTATCAAGCTCATGGCTCCTCACGGAGGAATCTTCGTTATCGGTTTGACAAACAATCCAATCCTTTACTTGGTATATGTATTGATTGGTGCAGTAGTCAGCGGTATTATCTTTGGTTACCTGCGTAAACCACTTAAAAAATAGTATTTAAAAGAGAGTGGGACAGAAATCGGTAATTCGTTAGAATTCGATTTCGTCGTCCCACCTCCGCACAGTTGAGTAGGGCTGTAAAAGCTGATGAAATCAGCGTAGTAGAGCCCACTCAACCACTGCGTCTTGCTCGACAATCCAAAGACAATTGAGAGGCTAGGACTTTTATCCCAGCCTCTTTTTTGTGTTTTCTGGCCTGCAAATTTTAGCATGGAAACTTCGCTCGATATATGGTATAATGGGCCTATCGCATATTTTTAGGAGAATAAAAATGAACATACAGCGCGAAAAAGAATTTGTTAGTCAGTACCATTTTGACGCCCGAAATTTTGAGTGGGAAAAAGAAAATGGAACACCTGAAACCAAGGTTGATGTGAATTTCCAATTGGTCAAAAGAGATGTCGAAGCCCACACAACTTCGTTGATTGTGATTTTGACCTTTATGATTGTTTTTGAAAATTTTGTTATCAGCGGAACTATTTCGCAAGCCAACCACATTCACGGTCGTCTTATTGAGGAACCGAGTGAATTTGACCACGATGAAGTAGAAGAGCTGGCTCGGCCTTGCCTGACCATGCTCAACCGCTTGACTTATGAAGTGACAGAAATTGCTCTGGATTTGCCAGGCATTAATTTGGAGTTTTAATCATGAAGTTAGCGGTTATCACAGATTCATCGGCCTATCTGCCAGCTTCGCTGCTAGAGAACGAAAATCTTTTCGTCTTGGACATTCCGGTCGTGATTGACGGTGAGTCTTATGTCGAAGGCAGAAACTTAACAGCCAGTGAATTTTATGAAAAAATGGCTCAGTCAGATGAACTACCCAAGACCAGTCAGCCTAGCATTGCGGACCTAGAAGAGATTCTCACCATTCTAGACGGCAAAGACTATACTCATGTTCTGGGACTCTTTCTATCTCGCGGAATTTCTGGTTTTTATCAAAACATTCAGTATCTGAAAGATGAATTTCACGGTTTGCAAATTGCCTTTCCGGATTCTAAGATTACCAGTGCACCGCTCGGTATTATGGTTCAATCTGCTCTAGAGTGGGCAGAAGAAGGACTAGATTTTGAAACAATTTTAGCTAATGTTCAAAAGCAGATTGATGGCACCAGCGCCTTTATCATGGTGGACGACTTGGACCACTTGGTCAAAGGAGGACGCCTGTCTAACGGTGCAGCTATTCTGGGAAATCTGCTCAGTATCAAGCCTATTCTGTATTTTAACAATCATGGTGTGATAGAAGTTTTTGAAAAGATTCGGACGGAGAAGAAGGCTACCAAGCGTATACTGGAACTTGTCCAAGAAAGAACAGCAGGCGGTGCTTATCAGATTATGGTTATCCATGGCAATGCTCCAGAAAAAGCAGCTGAGCTTCAGCAAAATCTGCTAGACAGCGGTATTGCTAGTGAAGTCCCTATCGTAACCTTTGGCAGTGTCATTGGAACGCATCTAGGCAAGGGGAGTGTTGCACTTGCTTATATTCCTGTGATTTGATTGTCTGAATGTCTGAGTTTGTCTCTGTAAGGAGGAGAAACATGAGTATCAAAGTTATTATTGCTGGTTTTAAAGGAAAAATGGGCCAAGCAGCCTACAAAATGGTGACAGAAGATCCTGAATTAGAATTAGTTGGTTTGCTGGATCCTTTTACGGATGAAAAAGAAGTGGCTGCTGTTCCCGTCTTCAATGCCAAGGAAGAATTGGCTGGGCTAGAAGCCCATGTCTGGGTTGATTTTACAACCCCAAAAGTAGCTTATGACAATACTCACTTCGCTCTAGACCAGGGATTTTGCCCAGTTGTCGGAACTACAGGTTTTACTCCAGAGCAGTTGGATGAGTTAATTGCATTGTCTAAGGAAAAGCAGTTGGGCGGACTGATTGCGCCGAACTTTGCCTTGGGAGCTGTTTTGTTGATGCAGTTTGCGGCTCAGGCAGCCAAGTATTTCCCAAATGTAGAAATCATCGAGCTGCATCATGACCAGAAAAAGGATGCTCCGAGTGGGACTGCTATCAAGACAGCCGAGCTCATCAGCCAAGTCAGACCGAGCAAGCAGCAGGGAGCTGCTGATGAGGAAGAGTCTATAGCTGGCGCCCGTGGAGCTGATTTCGATGGCATGCGTATCCATTCAGTTCGCTTGCCTGGTCTAGTTGCGCATCAGGAAGTAATCTTTGGCAGTCAGGGAGAGGGATTGACCCTGCGGCATGATTCCTATGACCGTGCTTCCTTTATGACAGGAGTTAATCTTGCCATTAAAGAAGTTGTCAAACGCTCAGAATTAGTCTATGGATTGGAACATTTACTATGAGATTAGAAACTCTGCCTTCTGAATTTCAGGAGGCTTTGCCAGTATTAGAGAAGATAAAAGCGGCTGGCTTTGAAGCTTATTTTGTTGGGGGCTCTGTTCGAGATGCCCTTTTACAGCGACCTATTCACGATGTGGATATCGCTAGCTCCAGCTATCCTGAGGAAACCAAGCGTATCTTTGACCGTACAGTTGATGTGGGGATTGAGCATGGAACCGTCTTGGTCTTGGAAAATAACCACGAATACGAAGTGACGACTTTCCGGACCGAGGATGTCTATGTGGACTACCGCAGGCCTAGTAAGGTTTCTTTTGTGCGTTCTTTGGAGGAAGACCTCAAGCGACGCGATTTTACCATCAATGCCCTAGCTTTGGATGAAAACGGTCAAGTCATCGATCTTTTCCAAGGCTTGGATGACTTGGAAAATCAGATTTTGCAGGCAGTTGGGACGGCTGCAGAGCGTTTTAATGAAGATGCTCTCCGTATCATGCGGGGCTTTCGTTTTCAGGCTGCCTTGGATTTTGACATAGAGCAAGATACTTTTGTGGCTATGAAGGATTGCGCTCCCTTGATGGAAAAAATTTCAGTTGAACGAATTTTTATCGAGTTTGACAAGCTACTGCTGGCTCCATTTTGGCGCAAGGGTTTAGAAGCACTCTTGACAAGCGGTGCCATAGAATTTTTGCCAGATTTGAAGGGGAGCAGAGCTAAGTTAGAACGGCTCTTTGACTTGGCTTCAGATTTTCGCTTTTCAGCATCTGAACAGGCTTGGGCAGCCCTTTTACTGGCTTTAGATGTGCAAAATGTCAAAGGTTTTCTGAAAAAATGGAAGACTTCTCGTGAATTTGCCAAGAAAGTAGAAGACTTGGTTGAGATTGCGGCCATCCGCTCAGAACGAGACTTGACCAAGCGCGACTGCTATGACTATGATATTAACTTATTGCTACAAGCAGAAGAACTCCGAAAGGCGCAAGGTTTGGCAGTTGATTTCTCTGCGATTCAGAATCTTGATGCTAGTCTAACTATTCATAACAAGCAGGAAATGGTTGTTAATGGTGGTATGCTGATGCGGGAGTTCGGCTTTGAGCCTGGACCAAAACTGGGTCAAATTCTGAAAGAGTTGGAATACGCTATTGTAGATGGCTACTTACCTAATGACTTAGAGGTCATTTACGCCTATATCAAGGAGAAAAAATGAGCGATTTTATCGTTGACAAGCTAACCAAATCAGTAGGAGATAAGACTGTTTTTCGGGATATTTCCTTTATCATTCATGACCTAGACCGGATTGGTCTGATTGGTGTCAATGGAACAGGAAAGACAACGCTGCTGGATGTGTTGTCGGGCAAGTCGGGCTTTGACGGAGATGTCAGCCCTTTTTCTGCTAAGATAGGCTATAAGATTGCTTATTTGACTCAGGAGCCTGATTTTGATGAGGAGCAGACGGTGCTTGATACTGTTTTGTCCAGTGATTTACGGGAAATGCAGTTGATTCGAGAATATGAGCTGCTCCTGACGGCTTATGATGAAAGCCAACAGTCAAGACTAGAAGCGGTTATGGCCGAGATGGACTCGCTCCATGCTTGGGAAATCGAAAGTCAGGTCAAGACGGTTCTGTCCAAGCTTGGTCTGACTAATCTGTCACTTAAGGTTGGTCAGTTATCAGGAGGTCTTCGTCGCCGAGTTCAGCTGGCTCAGGTTCTCTTAGGTGATGCCGATTTGCTCTTGCTGGACGAGCCGACCAACCACCTAGATATTGATACCATTGAATGGCTGACGCATTTCTTGAAAAATTCAAAGAAGACCGTGCTTTTCATCACCCATGATCGCTATTTCTTGGATAATATTTCGACACGGATTTTTGAGCTGGATGGCGGTCGCTTGATTGAATACCAGGGAAATTATCAAGACTATGTCCGTCTCAAGGCAGAGCAGAATGAGCGGGATGTGGCCTTGCTTCATAAGAAGCAGCAGTTATACAAGCAGGAGCTTTCCTGGATGCGACGGCAGCCTCAGGCTCGGGCAACCAAGCAACAGGCTCGTATCAATCGTTTCCATGACCTCAAGAAAGATTTGGCAGGCCAGACGACTGACAGCAATCTGGAAATGAACTTTGAAACCAGCCGTATCGGTAAGAAGGTTATCGAGTTTCAAAATGTAGACTTTGCTTATGACCAAAAGCTTATTCTCTCTCAATTTAGTCTTTTAATCCAGAACAAGGACCGAATTGGGATTGTCGGAGATAACGGTGTTGGTAAGTCGACCTTGCTCAATCTGATTGCCGGTAAACTTCAGCCTCAGGCTGGCCAGCTTATTATCGGAGAGACAGTCCGAGTGGCCTATTTCTCTCAGCAGATTGAGGGCTTGGATGAGTCTAAGCGAGTTATTAATTACCTGCAAGAAGTGGCTGAGGAGGTCAAGGTAGGCAGTGGAACGACTTCCATTGCAGAACTCTTAGAGCAGTTTCTTTTTCCTCGTTCTACTCATGGGACTTTAATCGAAAAGCTTTCTGGTGGAGAGAAAAAGCGACTTTATCTGCTCAAGCTTCTCTTGGAAAAGCCGAATGTCTTGCTTCTTGATGAGCCGACCAATGATTTGGATATTGCGACTCTGACAGTCTTGGAGAATTTTCTGCAAGGCTTTGCCGGGCCAGTCATTACAGTCAGCCACGACCGCTATTTCCTAGACAAGGTAGCCAGCAAGATTTTGGCTTTTGAGGATGGGGTGATCAGAGAATTTTTCGGAAATTACACGGATTACTTAGATGAAAAAGCCTTTCTAGCAGAAAGCTCTGCTATTTCCCAAAAGGCGGAAAAGGAAAAATCGGCCAAGGTGCGCGAGGAGAAAAAGCGTATGAGCTACTTTGAAAAGCAGGAGTGGGAGTCCATTGAGGCTGATATCGAGGCGCTGGAGGAGCGGATTTCTGAGATTGAAGCGGCCATGCAAGAGAATGGATCTGACTTTGCTCGCCTGTCTCAACTCCAGCAAGAACTGGATGAGCAGAACGAGAAACTGCTGGAAAAATACGAGCGCTATGAATACCTGAGTGGGTTAAACGAATGAAAGAAGTAGTGTTTAGTCAGAGCTGGTTGAAGATATTCATCTTAGCTATATCGGCGAGCGCTCTTGCTGTCTTTATGACTACAGTTCTTGTATTACCATCTAAAAACGGATACCTATTATTCGATTCCAATATTTCTGTGATTGAAAAAATGTTTTTAGTGATAGGTACAATTGTTTTTGATTTTCTCTCTATTTTGGTATGGATTTGTTTGTTTAGGGATAAACGTTTTCTTCGTCTAACGGAACAGGGCTTTTACTTTAAACCCCTTCTTTTTAGAGAAGTTTCGTTTTATAGTTGGGAAGAAATCCAGAGAATAGACTATAGAATTGAACGTATTCGACATTATGCAAAATATCAATTATTCAATAAGAGTCATATTTTGACGATTTGTTTTCATTCAGTGGATCCTGCAGTTTTGAAGAGAAGTAGGCTTGCTTCTAGAAAGAGCAAAAGATATAAGTTTGGTATTCCTGAACCGTTAGAAATTACTCTTATGTTATTGAAAAAAGAGAAACCAAAATATATTTATGAAACGATGATGGATTACCATAATCAATGGCGAGCAAATCAGAAGGATATTTAAAGTGAAGATATAGTCCGAACAGTTTCATAAACTGTAAATCTAAAACCTTTAGAGATGGAACGGAGGCATCTATGAAACTAAGATTAGAAAATACCGACTCGAAGAAGACACAGGAACTGGGAAATTTGATCAGGGCCTACAATCAATCTAAGAGGGAGCCCTCCAAAAGCGAACCTCTTAACATCTATGTGGAAGACGAACAAGGAAATCTGATGGCTGGTATGGCGGCTGAAACTTTTGGTAATTGGCTGGAGATTGAGTATTTGTATGTGAGCGAAGATTTACGAGGGCAAGGCATAGGCTCAAAAATACTGTGCAAGGCTGAACAAGAAGCCAGAGAAAGGAAATGCAAATGTTCATTTGTGGATACTTATCAGTTTCAAGCCCCAGATTTTTATAAAAAGCACGGCTATACAGAAGTGTTCGCGTTGAAAGAATACCCCTATACTGGTGAAAGATACTATTATACAAAAGAGTTGTGATTTTACTTTGGGAATAAAGATGAATTCGATTTTCACTTTTCTTTATGCAAACCTTTTCCTTACTGAAAAAATCTGATATAATGATGATAAATAAAACACAGAGGAGAACATCATGTCGAAAAAAATAATCGGAATTGACCTTGGTGGAACATCTATTAAGTTTGCTATTTTAACCTCAGAGGGCGAAATTCAGGAAAAATGGTCCATTAAAACCAATGTTTTGGACGAAGGTAGCCACATCGTAGAGGATATGATTGAGTCAATCCTGCATCGTTTGGACTTGCTTCAGCTTTCAGCAGAGGATTTTATCGGAATTGGTATGGGATCGCCAGGAGTTGTTGACCGAGAAAAGGGCACTGTTATTGGTGCATACAACCTCAATTGGAAGACGCTACAGCCGGTCAAGGATAAGATTGAAAAAGCGACTGGGATTCCTTTCTATATCGACAATGACGCTAACGTTGCTGCTTTGGGTGAACGCTGGATGGGGGCTGGAGAAAACCAGCCTGATGTAGTCTTCATGACACTAGGTACAGGTGTTGGCGGAGGAATTGTTGCCGAAGGCAAGCTCTTGCATGGACTTGCTGGAGCAGCAGGAGAGTTGGGCCACATCACTGTTGACTTTGATCAGCCAATTCTGTGTACCTGTGGCAAGAAAGGCTGCCTAGAGACTGTTGCATCTGCGACTGGTATTGTCAATCTGACTCGTCGCTATGCTGATGAGTATGCTGGTGATGCAGAGCTGAAAAAACTGATTGACAATGGTGAAGATGTTAATGCAAAGGTTGTCTTCGACTTGGCGAAAGAGGGCGATGAGCTGGCTCTGATTGTCTATCGCAATTTTGCTCGCTATCTAGGAATTGCCTGTGCCAATATAGGCTCTATTCTCAATCCATCTACAATTGTTATTGGTGGTGGCGTGTCAGCTGCAGGTGATTTCTTACTTGATGGCGTTCGCAAGGTTTATGAAGAGAATAGCTTCCCGCAGGTTCGTACTTCAACCAAGTTGGCCTTGGCTACTCTTGGAAATGATGCTGGCGTTATCGGGGCAGCTTCATTGGTATTACAATAATTCTACAAGTATGCTTCATTTGTTCTCCTGCAGAAAGGCCTGTAGGAGAATTTTTGTGGAAAATTTGCTATACTAGAAAAAGCTCACTGAACGAAGGAGAAATCATGACGTTAGCAGATACGATTTTCAAAGAGAATATTAAAAAAATTATGGAGCAGGGTGTTTTTTCTGAAAATGCCCGTCCGCGCTACAAGAATGGAAATGTGGCCAATTCCAAATATATCACTGGTTCTTTTGCGGAATACGATTTGAGCAAGGGCGAGTTTCCAATCACAACTCTACGCCCTATCGCTATCAAGTCTGCCATCAAGGAAGTCCTTTGGATCTATCAAGACCAGTCTAATAGTCTGGAATTGCTCAACGACAAGTATAATGTTCACTACTGGAATGACTGGGAAGTTGGCGATACAGGTACTATCGGGCAGCGCTACGGAGCTGTTGTCAAGAAGCACAATATTATCCATAAAATTCTCCAACAGCTGGAAGCCAATCCTTGGAACCGTCGAAATATCATCTCTCTCTGGGATTATGAAGCTTTTGAAGAAACAGATGGCTTGCTTCCATGCGCTTTTCAAACCATGTTTGACGTTCGGCGTGTAGATGGAGACATTTATCTGGATGCGACTCTGACTCAGCGCTCAAATGATATGTTGGTTGCTCACCATATCAATGCTATGCAGTATGTGGCTCTGCAGATGATGATTGCCAAGCATTTCGGCTGGAAGGTCGGCAAGTTCTTTTACTTTATCAATAACTTGCACATCTATGACAATCAGTTCGAGCAGGCGGAGGAGCTATTGCGTCGGGAACCTAGCGACTGTCAACCTCGACTCGTGTTAAATGTGCCGGATGGAACCAATTTCTTTGATATCAAAGCAGAAGATTTTGAGTTGCTGGACTATAATCCTGTTAAACCTCAGCTGAAGTTTGATTTGGCTATTTAACGATTTTGATAAGTGTATGCGAAAACTGCCAACCTCTGCAAAAGTTCTGCTTGAATCATACTTTAAACATGCCTTTTTACAGCAAATTTGATAGAATAGAGTTACTAATACAAAGGATAAAAGGATGACAAAGAAGATTATTGCCATTTGGGCTCAGGCAGAGGATGGTCTGATTGGAAAAGACAAGGTCATGCCCTGGCATCTACCGGCAGAATTGCAGCATTTTAAGTCAACGACGACTGGACATGCTATTTTGATGGGGCGAGTGACCTTTGATGGTTTGCAGCGTCGCGTTTTGCCAAATCGGATTAGTCTGATTTTGAGCAGGGACAAGAACTATCAAGTTGACAATGAAAATGTCTTGCTGTTCAGCAATGTGGAAGATGTCTTGGATTGGTACCACAAGCAAGATAGAAACTTGTATATTATTGGCGGAGCGCAGATTATCAGGGCTTTTGAGCCGTTTTTGGAAGAATTGATTCAGACTCAGATTGCTGCTAAGTTGGAAGGAGATACCTATTTCCCTGAGACATTTGACTGGGCTCCTTATCAGGAAGTTAGCAGTGAATTTCATGCCAAAGATGAAAAGAATCCTTATGATTTCACTATAAAAAGATACCAAAGGAAGGACTCGTAAGAATGGAACGTAGTATTTTTGGTTTTTTTACGGCCTTTTTATGTGTCATTTGTCTTATTTGTGCCGTTCAAACCTTTCGGAAAAAGCGGTTTGGACTGGCAGCTTTATTTTTGCTGAATGCTTTTACAAACTTGGTAAATTCCATTCATGCTTTTTATATGACACTGTTTTAACATGTACGAAAGAAAATAAATAGATTTAGAATTTTAGAATTGGAGTAAACAATGCCTACAAGTCGTAATGATGATATGATGGTTTTTTGTTCTTTCTGTGGGAAGAACCAAGATGAGGTGCAGAAGATTATCGCTGGAAACAATGCCTTTATCTGTAATGAATGTGTGGAGTTGGCACAGGAGATTATCCGTGAAGAGCTGGCCGAGGAAGTGCTGGCAGATCTGTCTGAGGTGCCAAAACCTCAGGAGCTGCTGAATATCTTGAACCACTATGTTATCGGGCAAGACCGAGCTAAGCGTGCCTTGGCAGTAGCGGTCTATAATCACTACAAGCGTATTAACTACCACGACAGCCGCGAAGAAGAAGATGTGGAACTTCAAAAGTCAAATATTTTGATGATTGGTCCGACCGGGTCAGGTAAGACCTTTCTGGCGCAGACTCTTGCTCGCAGCCTTAATGTGCCTTTCGCCATTGCGGACGCAACAGCTTTGACTGAAGCTGGTTATGTCGGAGAAGATGTTGAAAATATCCTGCTCAAGCTTTTACAGGCGGCTGACTTTAATATTGAGCGTGCGGAACGTGGCATTATCTATGTCGATGAGATTGACAAGATTGCTAAGAAAGGTGAGAACGTCTCAATTACTCGTGATGTTTCAGGTGAAGGGGTTCAACAAGCCCTTTTGAAGATTATTGAAGGAACTGTAGCTAGTGTTCCGCCGCAAGGTGGACGCAAGCATCCGCAGCAGGAAATGATTCAGGTTGATACCAAGAATATTCTCTTCATTGTTGGCGGTGCTTTTGACGGTATTGAAGAAATTGTAAAACAGCGCTTGGGTGAGAAAATCATTGGTTTCGGTCAGAACAACCGAGCAATCGACGAAGATAGTTCCTATATGCAGGAAATTATCTCAGAAGACGTCCAAAAGTTCGGGATTATCCCAGAGTTGATTGGTCGTTTGCCTGTTTTTGCTGCTCTGGAGCAACTAACAGTTGATGATTTGGTTCGGATTTTGAAAGAGCCTAGAAACGCCCTTATTAAGCAGTATCAGGCACTTCTGTCTTATGATGATGTTAAGCTTGAATTTGACGAAGATGCTCTGCAGGAGATTGCAAATAAAGCGATTGAACGTAAAACAGGTGCACGCGGTCTTCGATCAATCATCGAAGAAACTATGATGGATGTCATGTTTGAAGTTCCAAGTCAGGAAAATGTCAAACTTGTCCGTATTACCAAAGAAGCAGTAGATGGAACAGATAAGCCTATTCTAGAAACTGCCTAACGAGGTGCTTATGGAAATCAATACCCACAACGCAGAGATTTTGCTGAGTGCAGCTAATAAATCGCACTACCCTCAAGATGATATTCCAGAGATTGCCTTAGCTGGCCGATCAAACGTCGGAAAGTCCAGCTTCATCAATACACTGCTTAATCGTAAGAATTTAGCGCGAACTTCAGGAAAACCTGGAAAAACTCAGCTGCTAAACTTTTTCAACATTGATGACAAGTTGCGTTTTGTTGATGTGCCAGGTTATGGCTATGCCCGTGTTTCCAAAAAAGAGCGTGAAAAATGGGGCCGGATGATTGAGGAGTATCTGACCAGTCGTGAAAATCTCAGAGCGGTTGTAAGCCTTGTCGATCTTCGGCATGATCCGAGCGCAGATGATGTGCAGATGTATGAATTTCTGAAATATTATGACATTCCAGTTATCCTAGTAGCAACCAAAGCTGATAAAATCCCTCGCGGAAAATGGAATAAACACGAGTCAGCTATTAAGAAAAAACTGGACTTTGACAGAAATGATGATTTCATTCTTTTTTCCTCAGTCACCAAGGATGGCTTAGATGCTGCTTGGGACGCTATTTTGTCAAAAATTCAATAATACGAATTAAATCCAACTCAAAAAACGAGTTGGATTTTTTGAAATAAAACGAAAAATGTCATATACTTGTAAATTATCAATAGTGTTTTTTTAATCTTTAGTATGTTACAATGGTATCATTAACATCTTATTCAGGAGAAGTGCTGTGAAAAAGAGAATTTCAAAAAAAGGTAAGAGAATCCTTTCAGCTTTATTCATCATGACAACGACGATTGCTGTTGGTTTTGTCTTGGCCAAGCATATTAATCCTGCTAGTGCCAATAATAGCGACCAGCAGCCCATGAATCAAACAGACTACTTCATCTCACAAATCGGTGAGCCGGCGCGTCAGTTGGGACAGGACAATGATCTTTATGCTTCTGTTATGATTGCTCAGGCTATTTTAGAAAGTGGATCAGGGCAGTCTGGTCTGTCTGGTGAACCTCATTATAACCTTTTCGGTATCAAAGGTCACTATGATGGCCAGTCTGCTAATATGGAGACTTGGGAAGATGATGGAGAGGGAAATGCCTACACCATCAACGACAGTTTCCGTTCATATCCTAGCTATGTAGAGTCTTTGCAAGACTATGTTGCGGTTCTCAAACAGGGGCATTTTGCAGGCGCATGGAAGAGTAATGCACCAAACTATCAGGATGCAACAGCTGCCCTGACTGGTGTCTATGCGACAGATACCAGCTATAATGCTAAATTGAATTATATTATTGAAAAATACGATTTGACTCGCTTTGATTCACCACTCTATGAGTCTGGTGCTGGCTATATCGTTTACAATCCTTATCGTCAGCAATATACTACTCAAGACATCTTGGATGTCGATACAGCCTGGGCGAATAGATTTTAATGAAGACAACAAAAAAGAGGGAGACCTCTTTTTTATGTCGCCTTGCTGATCTCTCTAGTCTCGAATTTTCGTATTCGCTAGTGTTGATCCTGCTTACTTAAGAAGATTTTTAGGAGTATTTCATGGGAAAATTTAAAGATTTACTTGAAAACCAAGAAATTATTATTTTAGATGGAGCCTTAGGTACAGAGTTGGAAAGTCTGGGTTATGATGTATCTGGTAAGCTTTGGTCCGCTCAATACCTATTAGACCAGCCTCAGATTATTCAAGATGTGCATGAAAGCTATGTGAGAGCTGGCAGTGACATCATCACTACGTCCAGTTATCAGGCCAGCATTCCAGCATTTATAGAGGCAGGACTAACTCCCGAAAAGGCTTATGATCTTTTGAAAGAGACAGTCTTCTTAGCACAAAAGGCAATCCAAAATGTCTGGCAAGCATTATCTCCAGAAGTGCAAAAGCAGCGATCCTATCCTCTAGTTGCAGGCTCGGTAGGGCCTTATGCTGCCTATTTAGCTGATGGTTCGGAGTATACGGGGGACTACCAGCTGAGCGAAGAGGAATTCCAAGAGTTTCACCGTCCGCGTATCCAAGCTTTATTAGAAGCTGGGAGTGACTTGCTGGCTCTTGAAACGATTCCAAATGGAGCAGAAGCGGTAGCAATCCTCCGACTTTTAGCTGAGGAATTTCCGCAGGCTGAGGCTTATTTGTCCTTTGTCGCCCAGTCGGAGAATGCCATATCAGATGGCACTAAGATTGAGGAATTAGGAAACTTGGCTCAAGAAAGTCCACAAGTCTTGGCAGTTGGTTTTAACTGTACAGCCCCGCATTTAATTACTCCTTTATTAGATGGGCTTGGACAAGTGTGCAACAAACCTTTTCTGACCTATCCAAACTCTGGCGAAACTTATAACGGCTTGACCAAGACTTGGCATGACGATCCAGAGCAGGAGCGGAGCTTGCTGGAAAATAGTAAACTTTGGAAAAATCAAGGAGTGCGTCTTTTTGGTGGTTGCTGTCGAACACGGCCAGAAGATATTACTCGGTTAGCAAAAGGATTTAAGGGTTGAAAATAGATTTTCAATCCTTTTTTAGAAAATTTAAAAAGGTTCTCGAAAACGCTATCAAAAGCAAGAACTTTGTGATATACTATACATAGTTTAAATTAATAGGAGAATCTTTTATGCCTGAATCGACATTTATCCCTAAAATTGAAGCAGCTTGCCGCAAAAAAGAAGCTTTGTTTGATACAAGCAAGGCCAAGTACGCTGTTCGTTCCATCTTTGCTGGAGCTTTCCTAACCTTTAGTACTGGTGCTGGAGCTATTGCGGCAGATTTGACGAATAAGATTGTTCCAGGAACTGGGCGTTTTCTCTTTCCTTTCATCTTTGCTTGGGGATTGGCTTACATTGTCTTTCTAAATGCAGAGTTGGTGACTTCCAATATGATGTTTCTAACTGCTGGTACCTTTTTGAAGAAGATTGACTGGAAAAAAGCCTTGATGATTTTGCTTTATTGTACCTTTTTCAATCTGATTGGCGCTTTGATTGCCGGCTGGCTCTTTGCTAACTCGGCTGCTTATGCAGGGCTTAGCAAAGATAGTTTCATTTCTGGTGTTGTGCAGATGAAGCTTGCCCGATCTAATGAGCTGATTCTGCTTGAGGGAGTGTTAGCCAATATCTTTGTTAATATCGCTATTCTTTCCTTCGTTTTGGTCAAAGATAGTACAGCTAAGCTCTTCTTAGTTATATCAGCCATTTATATGTTTGTATTCCTAACTAACGAACACTTGGCAGCCAACTTTGCTTCCTTCGCTATCGTGAAATTCAGCTCAGCAGCAGCGGAAGTGCAAAATTTTGGTATTGGAAATATCCTACGACACTGGGGCGTAACCTTTATCGGTAACCTCATCGGTGGTGGTCTACTCATAGGTTTGCCGTACGCTTGGTTTAATAAAAAGGAAGAACATTACGTAGATTAAAATGCAGCCTTGGGGCTGTATTTTTTTGAAAAAATATTTGGATTTTACACTTTAAAGGTCTAATTTAAACCAAGTGTAAATTCCTTTCAGTTCTTTAGTACGATCTTTGACTAACTTTCTAGTCTCTTTTTTAATGTTCATTGCCTATCAATCTCTAATATCTAAGCAAAACAGTTGACAGAATTATCGAAGTTTGTTAAATTAATTTGGTATATTATGTAATCAAAAGGAGATGTTATGAATAAGATTACTATTCAGTCACCAGATGGAAGAAAAGTCAAAACCTTGTCACCATCCTACTCTATTACAACGTTACTATTTAGTTTTTTTGTCCCGCTTTTTCGAAAGGACTGGAAATACTTTGGTATTATTTTAGGTTCTTTCTGCGCTTTGCTTGTTATTGCTGTGCTTTTCATTCCAGAAGATTTGTTAAAGCCAACTGGAACAGCCTTTAATTTCTTTTGGACTTTTTTCTATAATCGTTTTTGGATAAAAGATCGTGTTTTCAAAGATGGATGGCTGCCTGCAGATGAAGAAAGCAGAAGTCTACTTAAAAAGACTTTTCCTAATATGCCATAAAACTACTGGAATAAATTTTTTCTATGATAAACAAAGTTACATACACAAGAGGGAGGACTGAGATATGAAAGGAGATAAAGAATTGAGTTTAGGAGGAGCTGGGGGAAGTGGGAAAAGGATTAAGTTTTCGCCGCTAAAAGCTAGAATTTTGATGATGATTAGTCCAGTAATGAGTGCTATCTTCTTTGGTTTTTTTTCGTGCGGTTTTATTTATTATACATTGGAGTTAGGTATTTCATTTTGGCTAGATTTGATTCGTGAAAATTTTATGTTGATCATTTTCTTTATTTGGATCCATATGAGTTTAGTCGAGTCTATCTATAGAATGATAAAAAATAATCTTCTGTTAAACTGCAATATTCAGGAATTGAGAGATTGTTACCCTGAGCTTGAGGAGGACTGGCAAAATCTTAATGATGCGGACTACTTTGACGAAGATTTGCAAGTTTTGGTTTATGGCAATCATCTCATTTGTTACAGGACATTTGATATTGCCTACCTACCAGAATGTTCTAAGATAGATGCATTTATGAAGGTGTATGTTTTTCGTGTTTCCAGTGGTCATGAGTTGAGACGAGTTCATTTTTCTGCATGGTATCTTGATGGTAGTAAATCTGAAATCCGTACAAATGAGTTTCGAAGGTTTGTTGGAATGAATCAGAATGCTCATAAAGACGCCTTATTTGATTATTTAAGAGAGAACTTTGATTATATTGAACTCGAAACTTTCGACTAAGGGAAAGAAGTAGATATTAGTCAAGTAAGAAATTTGCAGAAAATAATGACTAAATTTAAAAAAGATTGTATAAAAAGCTTGCAATCTTTTTTTTCTTTTGCTATAATTATCAATGGTTTGAAAAAAAACTGCCTAAGACAGTAGGGGAGCTCGACTCATAAAGATCCTACCGAGGACAAAACGTATCATGTAAAAAGAAGCGTATTGTACTTTCGTGTCTAGGTTTGGGCGCGTTTTTCTTTTGGAAAATTCCCCAAGCAAAATAATTACGGAGGTGAAACACTAAATGAGTGAAGCTATTATTGCTAAAAAAGCGGAACTGGTTGACGCAGTTGCTGAAAAAATGAAAGCTGCTGCATCTATCGTCGTTGTCGACGCTCGTGGTTTGACTGTTGAGCAAGATACCGTTCTTCGTCGTGAGCTTCGTGGAAGCGAAGTTGAGTACAAAGTTATCAAAAACTCAATCTTGCGTCGTGCAGCTGAAAAAGCTGGACTTGAAGACCTGGCATCTGTTTTTGTTGGACCATCTGCAGTAGCATTTTCTAACGAAGATGTTGTTGCTCCAGCGAAAATCTTGAACGACTTTGCTAAGAACGCTGATGCACTTGAAATCAAAGGTGGTGCAATTGAAGGCGCTGTCGCATCAAAAGAAGAGATTCTTGCACTTGCAACTCTTCCAAACCGCGAAGGACTTCTTTCCATGCTCCTTTCTGTACTTCAAGCGCCAGTTCGCAACGTTGCACTTGCTGTCAAAGCAGTTGCAGACAACAAAGAAGACGCAGCTTAATCTTAAGCTACGCAGCGTAGCCTAGCTACGAAAAAATATTATAAATTTAAAAATTATTTGGAGGAAATAACAATGGCATTGAACATTGAAAACATTATTGCTGAAATTAAAGAAGCTTCAATCCTTGAATTGAACGACCTTGTAAAAGCTATCGAAGAAGAATTTGGTGTAACTGCAGCTGCTCCTGTAGCTGTAGCTGCTGCTGGTGCTGGTGAAGCTGCCGCTGCTAAAGATTCATTTGACGTTGAATTGACTGCAGCTGGTGACAAGAAAGTCGGCGTTATCAAAGTTGTACGTGAAATCACTGGTCTTGGCCTTAAAGAAGCTAAAGAACTTGTTGATGGTGCACCAAACGTTATCAAAGAAGGCGTTGCTGCAGCAGAAGCTGAAGAACTTAAAGCTAAATTGGAAGAAGCTGGTGCTTCTGTTACTCTTAAATAATAGAGTTTCCAATCATAGAAATCAACCAAGTCGAAAGACTTGGTTTTTTTGTATTCAAAAATCATTTTTATGTTAAAACGCTAACAAAAAATAGGATTCTATGATATAATTTAGACAGATTATTGCGATTTAGGAGATATTATGAATAAGATAAAAATTATATGAGATTGTTGATTAGGGAATTTTTGTTAGGGGGATCCAGATGAATGAATGCAATAGCTTACTGTTGCTCATTCTCTGGTTAAAGGATTTGTTATTCTTTTTAGAATAATTTGAAAGGGATTTTAATGAAAAAGTTTTTTGGGGAGAAGCAAACTCGGTTTGCTTTTAGGAAATTAGCTGTCGGGCTTGTTTCGGCTGCTATTTCTAGTTTATTTTTTGTGTCTATCGTTGGGGTTGACTCTGTTCAAGCGCAGGAAAAGTTCAATGTTCACTATAAATATGTAACAGATACTGAAATGACTCCGCAAGAAAAGGAGTTGATTGTAAGTGGATTTCCTAAAAGGCCTGAAGGCAACGAGGAGACTTACTATCTTGTCTATAGGCTAAACTCAAATGCTGGAGCAAAAACCTTACCGAATACAGGCGATGATAACAATTCCAATACTATGATGACGGCTGGTCTGTTAACGACGATAGGATTGGTTGTTTTTGTTGTGTCAAAAGGAAAGGTTAAAAGCAAGTTCCTATTGACTGTGTTGGTGGGTGCTGGTGTCGGAGGAGGTTTGATACTATCCGTCGATGCGTTGGAAAATGGGATCTTGCTGCAGTATAATGCCGAATATCAAGTGTCAGCTGGGGAAAGTCTGCCGTCACCAAGTGAAATCTCAGGCTATACCTATGTCGGCTACATTAAAGATGAATCGATTAAGAAATTATTAGACAATAAGATTCTTGATAATCAGCAGAATGCTAATCTAGATAAAGAAGCTTTAAACCAAAATAAGAAGCTAGATTATTCTGTTTCTTTTGATAAGAATGGACTGAAAAATCAAACTCTTGGCGTCAATACAATTGAGCCTCAAGATGAAGTCTTGTCTGGCCGAGTAGCTAAGCCGGAACTATTATACAAAGAAGAGGCCGTTGAAACTGAGATAGCCTTTGGAGAACAAATACAGGAAAATCCGGATTTAGCCGAAGGTACTGTAAGAGTAAAACAAGAAGGCAAACCAGGACGTAAAATCGAAGTCGTTCGAATTTTTACGGTAGATAATGCGGAAGTTTCTAGGGAAGTTCTTTCGACAAAAATAGAGGAAGCGACTCCTAAAATAGTGGAAAAAGGGACTAAAAAGCTTGAAGCGCCTAGCGAAAAACCAACAGCTTCTAACTTAGTGGCACCCGAGCAAGTCGCTCCCTTACCAGAGTACATAGGCGTCCAATCCGGTGCAATCGTTGAGCCCGAGCAGGTGGCTTCTTTGCCTGAGTATTCAAATACACTATCTGGAGCCATTGTTGAGCCTGAACAAATTGAACCAGAGATTGGAGGTGTCCAATCAGGTGCGATAGTAGAACCCGTGCAAGTGACTTCATTGCCGGAGTACACAGGCGTCCAATCTGGGGCCATAGTAGAACCTGAACAAACGACTTCATTGCCAGAGTATACGGGAACTCAATCAGGTGCAGTAGTAACACCCGAACAAGCGTCTTCCTTACCTGAATACACAGGAACACAAGCAGGAGCCATAGTTGAGCCTGAGCAGGTAGAGCCTCCGCAAGAGTATACTGGAAACATCGAACCAGCAGCGCCAGAAGAGGAAAATCCTGCTGAAAAAGCTGAGGAGCCGAAAGAGCAGAAGCAAGAACCTGAAAAGCATATTGAATTGAGAAATGTATCTGAACTGGAATTGTATAGTCTATCTGACGGAAAATACAAACAACACGTTTCTTTGGATACAATTCCGAGCAATAAAGACAATTATTTCGTGAAGGTCAAATCTTCTAAGTTTAAAGATGTCTTCTTGCCGATTTCTTCAATAGTTGATAGCACAAAAGATGGTCAGCCAGTTTATAAAATTACTGCAAGTGCGGAAAAATTAAAACAGGACATTGACAATAAGTACGAGGACAATTTTACTTTTTATCTAGCTAAAAAGGCAGAGAGAGAAGTCACAAACTTCACTTCCTTTAGTAACTTGGTTCAAGCTATAAATAACGATCTCAATGGAATCTATTATTTAGGTGCTAGCCTGAATGCCAATGAGGTCGAATTAGAAAATGGCGCTAGCAGTTATATAAAGGGCAGATTTACTGGTAAGCTCTTTGGCAGCAAAGACGGAAAAAATTATGCTATTTATAATTTGAAGAAGCCTTTATTTGATACGTTGAGCGGAGCTACTGTAGAAAATCTGGCTCTTAAAGATGTAAATATCTCAGGGAAAACTGATATTGGCGCCCTTGCAAATGAAGCCAATAATGCAACAAGGATTAATAATGTCCATGTAGACGGTGTTCTGGCTGGCGAACGTGGCATTGGTGGCTTAGTGTGGAAGGCTGATAATTCTAAGATTACCAACAGCAGTTTCAAAGGAAGAATTGTCAACTCCTATGAAACGAGGTCTCCATACAATATCGGAGGCCTAGTAGGTCAACTGACTGGCATCAATGCAGTAGTTGATAAGTCAAAAGCTACAATTACCATCTCATCAAATGCGGATAGCACAAACCAAACTGTCGGCGGCCTTGCAGGTCTTGTCGAGAAAGATGCGCTTATCAGCAATAGTTACGCTGAGGGCCAGATTAATAATGTGAAGCGCTTTGGAAGTGTTGCTGGTGTGGCTGGCTACTTGTGGGATAGAGATTCTAGCGAAGAGAGACACGCTGGAAGATTGCATAATGTTCTCAGTGATGTCAATGTTATGAACGGGAATGCCATTAGTGGCTATCACTATCGAGGAATGCGAATAACTGACTCATATAGCAACAAGGAAAACAGAGTCTACAAAGTGACTCTTGAAAAGGATGAGGTTGTCACCAAGGAATCCCTCGAAGAGAGAGGAACATTGATTGATGCTGCTCAAATCGCAAGTAAGAAATCTGAAATCAACTCTCTTGCTGTACCGAAAGTTGAAAGCTTACTGACTAGCAGAAATATAGAAAGTGATTTTTCTAAGGTTAAAGACTATCTAGCCAGTCGAGCTTTAGCATATAAGAATATTGAAAAATTACTGCCGTTTTATAATAAGGAAACCATTGTCAAATACGGTAATCTGGTAAAAGAAGATAGCGCTTTGTTCGAAAAAGAAGTCTTATCTGCAGTCATGATGAAGGATAATGAAGTGATTACAGATATTGCTTTGCATAAGGAGGCGGCTAATAAGCTCTTGCTGCACTATAAGGATCATTCATCTGAAACACTAGATATTACTTACCAATCTGACTTTAGTAAGTTAGCGGAATACCGTGTGGGCGATACAGGTCTCATCTATACGCCTAATCAATTCTTGCATAGTCATGGTTCGATCATCAATGAAGTTTTGCCTGATTTGAGAGTGGTCGATTATCAGTCAGAAGCTATCAGAAACACCCTAGGTATTTCTTCAGGAGTTTCATTAACAGAATTATACTTAGAAGACCAGTTTGCCAAAACCAAGGAAAATCTAGCAAATACACTGGAAAAACTGTTGTCTGCCGATGCAGTCATTGCCAGCGAAAATCAAACGATTAATGGTTACGTCGTTGATAAAATCAAACGCAACAAGGAAGCCTTGCTTCTAGGTTTAACTTATTTAGAACGCTGGTACAACTTTAACTATGGTGATGTGAATATCAAAGACATAGTCATGTATCACATGGATTTCTTTGGTAAGGGCAACGTATCACCGCTAGACACGATCATTGAATTAGGTAAATCAGGCTATAACAATCTTCTGGCCAAGAACAACGTAGATGCCTATAGCATCAGCCTTGCAAATAATAATGCAACAAAAGATTTGTTTAGCACGCTTGCCAATTACCGAGAAGTATTTTTACCAAATAAAACAAATAATCAATGGTTCAAAGAGCAAACCAAGGCTTATATCGTTGAAGAAAAATCAGCTATTGATGAGGTGAGGGTCAAACAAGAGCAGGCTGGTAGCAAATACTCTATCGGGGTCTATGATCGAATTACCAGCGACACTTGGAAATACCGAAATATGATCCTACCTTTGCTGACAATGCCTGAAAGATCAGTCTTTGTCATATCGACTATATCCAGTCTTGGATTTGGCGCCTATGACAGATATAGAAATAATGAGCTCAGAGCAGGAGCAGAACTCAATAAGTTTGTTGAGGATAATGCCCAGGAAACTGCAAAACGCCAACGCGACCATTATGACTATTGGTATAGAATATTAGACGAGCATGGCCGTGAAAAGCTCTATCGAAATATCTTGGTCTATGATGCCTATAAGTTCGGTGATGATACTACTGTTGGCAAAGCTACAGCGGAGGCGCAATTCGATAGTTCTAATCCAGCTATGAAATACTTCTTTGGACCGGTTGGAAACAAGGTCGTACACAACAAGCATGGAGCTTACGCTACTGGAGACGGGGTTTACTACATGGGCTATCGTATGCTGGACAAGGACGGAGCCATTACCTATACCCATGAAATGACGCATGATTCTGATAATGAGATCTATTTAGGCGGATATGGAAGAAGAAGCGGACTTGGTCCAGAATTCTTTGCCAAGGGCTTGTTGCAAGCACCGGATCATCCAGATGATGCGACAATCACGGTCAACTCAATTCTCAAATATGACAAGAATGATGCAACTGAAAAATCTCGTTTGCAGGTCCTGGATCCAACTGAACGTTTCCAAAATGCGGATGATCTGAAAAATTATGTTCACAACATGTTTGATGTCATTTATATGTTGGAGTACCTAGAAGGGATGTCAATCGTTAACCGTCTATCTGATGTACAGAAAGTGAGTGCTCTGAGGAAGATTGAGAATAAATATGTCCGAGATGCTGATGGAAATGATGTTTACGCAACCAATGTGATAAAAAATATTACAATGGCGGATGCGCAAAAATTAAATTCATTCGACAGTCTCATTGAAAATGATATTCTTTCAGCGCGTGAGTACAAAAATGGTGACGTTGAAAGAAATGGCTACCATACGATTAAACTCTTCTCTCCGATTTATTCGGCATTAAGCAGTGAAAAAGGAACACCAGGAGATCTTATGGGACGGCGTATGGCTTATGAGCTTCTGGCAGCCAAGGGCTTCAAAGATGGTATGGTCCCTTATATCTCTAATCAGTATGAAGATGATGCTAAGCAAAACGGGAAAACAATCAGTATCTACGGTAAGACCAGAGGTCTGGTAACAGACGACTTGGTTTTACGCAAGGTCTTCAATGGTCAGTTTAATAATTGGACCGAGTTTAAGAAGGCTATGTATGAAGAACGTAAAAACAAGTTCGACAGCTTGAATAAGGTCACATTTGATGATACGAGACAACCATGGACAAGTTATGCTACCAAGACCATTAGTACCGTGGGAGAGTTGCAGGCATTGATGGATGAAGCCGTTCTCAAAGATGCCAATGATAATTGGTATTCTTGGAGCGGCTATAAACCAGAACATGACAGTGCTGTCCATAAGCTTAAAAAAGCAGTCTTCAAAGCTTACCTTGATCAGACTAAAGATTTCAGAACATCAATCTTTGAAAACCAGAAGTGATGGATTTGAGCCGGTCAACCAGTCTGCAAAGTTACAAGTCTGAAATGTTAGGGCAGAGCTTGAATTACTCTTAAATTCAGACCTTCTTGCAGATAAGAAATTACAAACCTAGTGAAAACTAGGTTTGTTTTTTTACATAAGTCAAGCAATTAAAACAGTTGCTGGTCTGCTTTCAGGCAGTTTGTTGCTTACAGTCAGTTATGAGGCTGATACTAGACAGGAAAAAAGTCCCCAATAACCTTTACCCGCTTTCATATTTTTGTTATAATATCTATAGTAAGGCGTGCGTTTGCGCGCTCTTTTCTGTGTTTTAAAAGCACTTGGGTGCTTTATAGTGAGTTATTTTTGAATAGATGGTGAAGGAGGAGTTATGTTATACATTTGGTCTTATTTGAAGAGATATCCTAAGTGGTTGGTCTTGGACTTTGTTGCGGCAATCTTTTTTGTAATCGTCAATCTAGGTCTGCCAACGGTGCTGGCTCGGATGATTGATGAGGGTATCAATCCTAAGCAGACAGACCGGCTCTTTTTCTGGGCTTGGGTGATGTTTGGTGTCATTGTCTTAGGAGTGCTGGGGCGAATCGTTCTGGCTTATGCTGCTGGGAAGCTGACGACGACCATGGTGCAGGACATGCGCAATGATCTCTATGCTAAGCTGCAAGAGTATTCTCATCATGAGTATGAGCAAATCGGTGTATCCTCTTTAGTCACACGCTTGACTTCGGATGCTTTTGTTCTTATGCAGTTTGCGGAGCAAACCCTGAAAATGGGCGTCATTACTCCCATGATGATGCTGTCCAGTATTCTCATGATTTTTCTGACTAGTCCGTCTTTGGCCTGGATTGTAGCTGTTTCAGTGCCTTTCTTGGCAGTCGTGGTCATTTATGTAGCGGTTAAAACCAAGCCCCTGTCTGAAAAGCAGCAGAAGACTCTTGATAAGATTAATCAGTACGTGAGGGAAAATCTGACTGGTCTACGCGTTATTCGAGCTTTTGCAAGAGAAGAATTTCAAGAGAAGCGTTTTTCTGATGAAAATGAGGTCTATGCGCAAAACTCCAATAAGCTCTTTAAGCTGACTGGTCTGACTGAGCCGCTCTTTGTGCAGATTATTATTGCCATGATTGTGGCCATTGTCTGGTTTGCCCTAGACCCCTTGCGGGACGGCAGTCTTGAAATCGGAAATCTCGTTGCCTTTATCGAATACAGCTTTCACGCGCTGCTGTCCTTCCTCTTCTTGGCTAATCTCTTTACTATGTATCCAAGGACGGCGGTATCGAGCCAGCGGCTCAAGGAAGTCATGGACATGCCCATTTCAATCAATCCTAATGAAAATGGTGTAACCGAGACAGATACGCAGGGTTATCTGGAGTTCGACAATGTAACCTTCGCTTATCCAGGTGAGACAGAGAGTCCTGTACTGCATAATATTTCCTTCAAGGCTAAACCGGGTGAGACTATTGCCTTTATCGGTTCAACTGGTTCTGGTAAGTCTACACTGGTACAGTTGATTCCGCGCTTTTACGATGTAACACTAGGTAAGATTTTAGTGGACGGTGTGGACGTCCGTGAGTACAATCTGAAAGCTTTGCGTCAGAAGATTGGCTTTATTCCGCAGAAGGCTCTGCTATTTACCGGAACCATCGCGGAAAACCTACGCTACGGAAAGGAAGAAGCCAGCCAAGAAGAGCTGAGTCAGGCAGCTGAGGTGGCTCAAGCAAAGGACTTCATCGAGAGTCGAGAAGAGCGTTTTGAGACTCATCTGGCCGAGGGAGGCAGCAATCTATCCGGAGGGCAGAAGCAACGGCTCTCTATCGCTCGCGCGGTGGTCAAAAAGCCGGATATTTATATCTTTGATGACTCTTTTTCTGCTCTGGACTATAAGACAGATGCGGTGCTTCGTCGTCGCCTCAAGGAAGTGACAGGTCAGGCAACTGTGTTGATTGTAGCCCAGCGGGTGGGAACTATCATGGACGCTGACCAAATTATCGTTCTGGACCAGGGTGAAATCGTTGGACGCGGGAAGCATGAAGAGCTGATGGAAACCAATGATATCTATCGTGAAATTGCGGATTCGCAGCTGAAAAATCAAGCTTTGACAGAGGAATAGAAAGGAGACTGATATGAAAAACACATCTAGTTTTGCTCGTTTGTGGAGCTACCTAAAAGTTTATAAGTTTGCAGTCGCCTTTGCGATCTTCCTCAAAATCCTCAGCGTCGTTATGAGTGTCGTCGAGCCCTTTGTCTTAGGTCTAGCCATTACTGAACTGACAAATAATTTGCTGGATATGGCTAAAGGTGTGGCTGGTGCCCAGATTAATGTGTCCTATGTTGGCTGGGTCATGGTCTTGTATTTTGTGCGGGCGATTTTTTATGAAATCGGTTCTTACTATTCTAATTACTTTATGACCAATGCAGTACAGGCTACCATTCGTGACTTGCGCGATGAGCTCAGCCATAAGATTAATCGCATCCCCGTTTCTTACTTTGATAAGCACCAATTTGGTGACTTGCTGGGGCGTTTTACCAGCGATGTCGAAGCTGTTTCCAATGCCTTGCAGCAGTCCTTTCTGCAGGTTATCAACGCAGTCTTTACTCTAATCTTGGTCATCGTCATGGTATTAGTACTCAATCTGCAGTTGGGTATCATTGTGGTAATTTCGATTCCGATTACCTATCTCAGTGCTCGCTTTATCGTGAAGAAATCCCAGCCGTACTTTAAACAGCAGGCAGATGTATTGGGAGCTATGAATGGCTTTGTTCAGGAGAATTTGACTGGTTTTAATATCTTGAAGCTTTATGTCAGAGAAGAAAGCTCCCAGGAGGATTTTCGTCAAATTACGCAAAACTTGCAGAAAGTAGGTTTTAAAGCCAGCTTTATCTCGGGTTTGATGATGCCTGTTTTGAATGTTATTTCAGATCTGACCTACCTCTTGCTGGCTCTGCTGGGCGGTCTTCAGGTTATCGCTGGGCGCTTGACAGTCGGAAATATGCAAGCCTTTGTTCAGTATGTCTGGCAAATTAATCAGCCCATTCAAAACCTGACTCAGTTAGCAGGTCAGCTGCAGAGTGCCAAGTCTTCTTTGGACCGGATTTTCCAAGTGCTGGACGAAGCAGATGAAGTCAATGATAAGTCAGAAAAGCTGGATCAAGATCTGACAGGTCAGGTTAGCTTCAAGGATGTGGACTTCCAGTATGTAGCAGACAAACCACTCATTCGGAATTTCAATCTGGAAGTCAAACCAGGAGAAATGGTGGCTATTGTCGGTCCGACTGGTGCTGGTAAAACCACGCTGATTAACCTGCTCATGCGTTTCTACGACGTGACCAAAGGTGCGATTACTGTGGATGGTCATGACATACGCCATTTGTCTCGTCAGGACTACCGAAAACAGTTCGGTATGGTGCTGCAGGATGCCTGGCTTTATGAGGGGACTATCAAGGAAAATCTTCGCTTTGGCAATCTGCAAGCCACTGATGAAGAAATTGTAGAAGTGGCCAAGGCAGCTAATGTGGACCACTTTATCCGAACCCTACCAGGCGGCTACAATATGGAAATGAATCAAGAATCCAGCAATATCTCGCTGGGGCAGAAGCAGTTGCTTACGATTGCGAGGGCTCTTTTGGCCAATCCTAAGATTTTGATTTTGGATGAAGCGACCTCATCTGTCGATACACGGCTGGAGCTCTTGATTCAAAAGGCCATGAAGACACTTATGCAGGGACGGACCAGTTTTGTCATCGCACACCGGCTGTCGACCATTCAGGAAGCGGATAAGATTTTGGTGCTCAAGGATGGTCAGATTATCGAGCAAGGCAATCATGAGAGTCTCTTGGCAGATAAAGGGTTCTATTATGACCTCTACCAGAGTCAATTTTCTAAAAAAGCGGAAGAAGTTTAAAAGGTTTGCTAAATCATTTGATAACTGCTAGAATATAAGCAAAGTGAGGTAGCAATGTCTTTAACTAGTCAAATTATTACAGCAGAATTTCCCGATTTGGATAAGGTTGAGGCCTTAAACCGCGAGGCTTTTCCTGTAGAGGAAAGGGTGGCTATCAGCGAATTTCTCCGTTATACAAACGATAAGCGGTCTCATTTCTTTGCCTTCTACAATGAGGAAGAATTTGTTGGTTTTGCATTTGCAGTTTATAACGAAAAAATGTTCTATGTCAGCTTCTTTGCGATTATGCCGCACCTTCGCAGCCATGGCTATGGGGGAGAGATTATTCATAAACTGACAGAGTTTTATCAAAAAACCATGGTTCTAGAGGTAGAACGTGTCGATGAAGAATGTGACAATCTAGAGCAACGTCAAGCACGTATGGACTTCTATAAGCGTAACGGCTTTCGAACGACCAATGCCTTTCTGGAATATGAAGGATTAAGCTTTGAAATCTTGTATTTGGGACATCATTTTGATGAGGAGGCTTATCGAGATATTTTCCATATGCTGCAAGAGAAGAACTTCTTTGAATTCGAAATTAAGTACAGAAGATTTAGCGATGTATAAAGAGTGCTAAATGATTTATAGCCATTTTTAAAAGGTTGAGATAAGATGTCTCAACCTTTTTACTATGAAAAATCTCTTTTATTTTGTTTTGGATCAGGAAGTACAATATTGTATTTCTCACGCATTAAGCAATAATAGACAATGTCTGCTTAAAGTAAGTAAACCATCAAAAAAGATAGAGAGAGGTTGCTAAAATATACGATTTAAAACAAATTTATTTATATTACTTTAAAATGAGCCTTAAATCTGTGGATAAATGAGGATTTTGCCCAAAATTCTGGATAGATAATTCGATTTAAATCAGATATAGCCTTTTGATTTGAATTAATATTCTGAAAAATTCAAAAGTCTTGCGTATCGGGCTATTTCCGTATATACTGATAAAGCATGAAAAAAATTAAAGGAGATTCCCGTGATTAAAAAAGGTGGCTTAACAGGCTTGCTCTTATTTGGAATATTTTTCGGTGCTGGGAATTTGATTTTCCCGCCTTCACTTGGAACATTATCTGGCCAGCATTTTTGGCCGGCTATTGCAGGATTTGTCCTGTCTGGGGTTGGACTTGCAGTTTTGACTTTGATTATTGGAACACTCAATCCTAAGGGCTATATCCACGAGATTTCTCAGAAGCTTGCGCCTTGGTTTGCTATTGTCTATCTTGTAGCCTTGTATCTGTCAATCGGGCCCTTCTTTGCTATCCCGCGGACAGCGACAGTAGCTTATGAAGTTGGTATCGCTCCTATGCTGTCTAAAAATATGACGGGTATCGGATTGATTGTTTTCACAACCCTTTACTTTGCGGCGGCTTATCTGATTTCTTTGAATCCATCTAAGATTTTGGATCGGATTGGACGGATTCTGACGCCTGTCTTTGCAGTTTTGATTATTATCTTAGTTATTCTAGGAGCTTTGAAATACGGAACAACGACACCTCAGCAGGCTTCGCAAGCTTATTCTGCGTCAGCTTTTGGGCAAGGGTTCTTGGAAGGTTATAATACTTTGGATGCCTTGGCTTCCGTGGCCTTCAGCGTAATCGCAGTAACAACTCTTAACCAGCTAGGTTTCAAGAATAAAAAGGAATATGTTTCAACCATCTGGGTTGTTGGTTTGATGGTAGCCTTGGGCTTTAGCGCCATGTATATTGGTTTGGCTTTTCTGGGCAATCATTTTCCAGTTCCAGCTGAGATTATTGCCAAAGGCAATCCAGGTGTTTATGTCCTATCGCAGGCGACACAGGCTATCTTTGGACCTACAGCACAGATTTTCCTTGCAGCTATGGTTACTGTGACTTGCTTTACGACAACAGCAGGACTTATTGTATCGACTGGGGAATTCTTCCATAAAACTTTCCCTAAGCTATCTTATAAAGTTTACGCAACTGTCTTTACTTTGATTGGGTTTGCGATTGCTAATCTTGGCCTCAATGCCATTATTCAATATTCTGTTCCAGTCTTGCAAATTCTCTATCCAATTACCATTGTTATCGTGCTGATTGTCATTGTCAATAAATTCTTGCCACTGTCCAAAGTTGGTATGCAATTGACGGTAGCAGCGGTGACTCTGATTTCCTTTGCGGGTATTCTTGGGCAGCAGTTCCATATTACAAAGGTAAGTGATATGGTAAATGCCCTTCCTTTTGCTCAGGCTTCTTTGCCTTGGTTAGTGCCGGCTCTAGTTGGAATCCTACTTTCTCTCTTTTTACCAAACAAGCAGAAGAGTGAGCGTTTTGAGATGGAAAGCTAATAGATGACATCCGCCACAATGTGGTGGATGTTTTTGCTAAATCCAGAAATCTCAAGCAATATAACATCAAATTCAAGTTTTTTCAAATCTTTCTCTCTATTTTTAGGGGGATTTTTATTTTATACTAGAGTCAGAAATTGATAGAGAGGTTTTTGAAATGGCAACAAGTTTTTTGTTCTTTATTTCTGTTTTTCTTGCGGGAATTCTATCTTTTTTCTCGCCCTGTATTTTACCGCTTATGCCAGTCTATGTAGGAATTTTGCTGGATTCGGATCAGCCGAAAACAGTTCGGTTTATGGGAAAAGATATTTCCTTGTATGGTCTAGTTAAGACGCTCTGCTTTATAGCTGGCTTATCAACTGTATTTTTGGTTTTAGGCTACGGAGCTGGTGCACTTGGGCAAGTCCTCTATGCCCCTTGGTTTCGCTACGTTTTGGGCGGGATTGTCATTCTACTGGGAATCCACCAGATGGGACTTATCAATATCCAACAACTGCAAAAGCAAAAGAGCATTCAACTTAAAAAGAATAGTAAAAGAAGTGACTTTCTTAATGCTTTTCTCTTGGGGATTACCTTTAGCTTTGGTTGGACACCTTGTGTAGGACCTGTTCTGAGCTCTGTTTTAGCAATTGCGGCTTCTGGAGGTAATGGTGCTTTGCAAGGTGGTTTGCTCATGCTAGTCTATACTTTGGGCTTATCGCTTCCTTTTTTAGCAATGGCTTTGGCTTCCGGTTGGGTATTACAACGCTTTTCTAAACTAAAACCTTATATGGGAGTTCTCAAAAAGATTGGTGGTGCTCTCATTATACTTATGGGAATTTTGCTGATGCTTGGGAATCTAAACGCTTTAGCATCATTATTTGGATAAATATTATATAATTAAAGGAGACTTATCATGAAAAAAATTGCTTCACTTACAATCGCTGCACTTAGTATCTTTGTCCTAGCTGCCTGTTCTAGTCAAAAGTCAGACAGTAATATGAAAAAGACTGATGACAGTAGCATGATGAAGAAAGACGATATGAAAAAAGACGACATGAAGAAGGAGGATATGAAAGACTCCAGCATGTCTGATGATAAAATGAAAAAGGATGATATGAAGGACTCTTCTATGATGTCCGACAGCAAGTCTGATATGAAAGATGATATGAAAAAGGATGATATGAAGTCAAGCGATTCAAGCATAAAGGATGACATGAAAGATTCATCCGAAATGTCATCTGATAAATAAAAACTAAATGTAAAGAAGAGAAGTCGTCAGTTTTGTCGGCTTTCTCCTTATTTTGAGAGGAAAGAAAACGATGAAAAAATTATCCATTTTAACTGTTAGTCTGCTTTGTGCAGGCTTACTGGGAGCTTGCTCAAATCAGAAAATGAACTCGGAAGTTTCTAAAAGTGATAAAAGTAATATGGAAACAAAAGTTGATTCTGAGCAATCTACCAAGATGGCCAAGGACTTTAGTCTGCAAGGAGTAGACGGCAAGACCTACAAGTTGTCTGATTTCAAAGGCAAGAAAGTCTACCTTAAGTTTTGGGCTTCCTGGTGCTCTATCTGTCTATCCACACTTGGAGATACTAATGATTTGGCTAAGGAGCAGTCAGGAAAAGATTATGTTGTCCTGTCGGTGGTGTCTCCGACTTTTAATGGAGAAAAGTCTGCTGATGATTTCAAGGAATGGTACAAGTCTTTGGATTACAAAGACTTCCCAGTTCTCATGGATACCAAGGGTGAATTGCTGAAAGAATACGGGATTCGCTCTTATCCATCTGCTCTTTTCGTAGGCAGTGACGGTTCTCTTGCCAAGACGCATATTGGCTACATGAGCAAGGAAGATATTGAGAAAACATTGAAAGAAATCAAGTAGAAAGGAGCAATGAACATGGAAGGCAAATGGAAAATTTTTCTGGTTATGCTTGGTTTGCTTGTCTGCTTTGGACTGGTCTATGTGATTGCGGGAAATGGTAAGCAATCTTCTCCTGAGCAAATCAAGAAAGCCTCTATGAGCAAGACAGAAGCAGTAGCCAAACAAAAGCAAGAAGATGTCAAGGAAGAGGATAAGCGGGAAATTTATCTGGCTGGCGGCTGTTTCTGGGGAGTAGAAGAGTACTTTTCTCGCGTGCCAGGTGTACTTGATGCAGTATCAGGCTATGCAAATGGTAAAGGCGACACGACCAAGTATGAATTGGTCTCTCAAACTGGTCATGCTGAGACTGTTCACATTACTTACAACGCCAAGAAAATTTCGCTAAAAGAAATTCTGCTTCACTATTTCCGCATTATTGATCCAACTTCTAAAAACAAGCAGGGAAATGATCAGGGTACCCAGTATCGGACAGGTGTCTACTATACGGATGAAGCTGATCTTGATACTATTAACCAGGTCTTTGATGAGGTTGCTAAGAAATATGATAAACCTTTAGCTGTTGAAAAAGAAGCTCTGAAAAACTTTATCAAAGCAGAGGATTATCATCAGGATTACCTGAAGAAGAATCCTAATGGATATTGCCATATCGACGTCAATCAAGCTGCTTACCCAGTTATCGAAGCTAGTCGCTATCCTAAACCTAGCGATGAAGAGATTAAGTCTAAGCTCTCGCCAGAAGAATACGCAGTTACACAAAAGAATGACACAGAGCGGGCTTTTTCTAACCGCTATTGGGATAAGTTCGATGCTGGTATCTATGTGGATGTGGTGACAGGCGAGCCTCTCTTTTCATCAAAGGATAAGTTTGACTCTGGCTGCGGTTGGCCAAGTTTCACCCGTCCTATCAGTCCAGATGTAGCGACTTACAAGGAAGACAAGAGTTTCAACATGACTCGGACGGAAGTTCGCAGTCGGGTTGGAAATTCCCATCTGGGCCATGTTTTCACTGACGGCCCTAAGGACAAGGGCGGCTTGCGCTATTGCATCAATAGTCTGTCAATTAAGTTCATTCCAAAAGCTGAGATGGAGGAGAAGGGCTACGGTTATCTTTTGGATTATGTTTAAGAGCATTTTAATTGAAAATTTGCTATAATAAATCCAGTATAAATAAGGAGTTGAATCTTGTGTATTCAATTATGATTGTAGAGGATGAGTACCTGGTAAGACAGGGGATTGCGTCCTTGGTAGACTATGAACAGTTTGGTATGCAAGTCATTGCCCAGGCTGAAAATGGAAGAGAAGCTTGGCAGAAATTTCAGGAAAATCCTGCTGACATTCTGCTAACTGATATCAATATGCCACAGATGAACGGTCTCGAACTGGCCAAGCTAGTCAGAGACCAGGCTCCTAAGTGCCATATCGTTTTTCTGACGGGATATGATGATTTTGACTATGCTCGGACGGCCATTAAGCTAGGTGCAGATGACTATCTTCTCAAGCCATTTTCCAAGGATGATGTTGAGGAAATGTTGGCTAAGGTGCAGACTAAGCTTGATAAAGAGCGTAAAAAAGCCCAGATTCAAAACTTGGTTGATCAGGGACAGCGCTCTGAGTTGGAAGAGGCTATTCATGCGCGTCTAGCTGATTCAGAGTTAAGCCTGAAAAGTTTGGCTTTCCAATTGGGTTTTAGTCCGTCTTATCTCAGCGTTTTAATCAAAAAAGAACTAGGCTTGCCCTTTCAAGATTATCTGATCCAAGAGCGGATGAAAAAAGCAAAACTCTTACTCCTGACTACAGATTTGAAGATTTATGAAATAGCAGAGCAGGTAGGTTTTGAAGATATGAACTATTTTTCTCAGCGCTTCAAGCAGGTGGTTGGGCTGACACCTCGGCAGTTTAAAAAAGGAGAGGAGAAATGAAACGATATCCGCTTCTTATCCAATTGATTGTCTATATTTTTCTGCTGGTCCTTTTACTCTTGGGGTTTGTTGGAAGCCTCTACTATCAGACTAGCTCGGGGACTATTCGGCAGCTGACAGAGCGGACGACGCGTAATAGTATGGAGCAAAGCGGGCAGTTCATTGCTTCTTATTTGCAAAAATTAAAACAAACCACCTCCACACTGAGCAAGGAAGAAACGATTCGGAAGTTTGCTCAGAATCAAGAAAGCAGCGAAACGTCAGTACAGGCTTTGATGAAAACCATTATTGAGACAGATCCGGATTTGGTGTCAGCAGTATTGGTTACCAAGGACGGGCGCGTGGTCTCAACAGATTCTCAAATTAGCATGCAGACATCTTCTGATATGATGAATGAAAAATGGTATCAGGAAGCTGTTCATACCAAAGCCATGCCTGTCTTGACCCCTGCTCGCAAGGAATCTCTGTCATCAGAGAAGGAGAAGTGGGTTGTTTCTGTCACTCAGGAAGTGGTGGATGAAGCAGGGCAGAATCTCGGTGTTTTGCGTCTGGATATTGGCTATAAGAGTCTCAAAGCCTATCTGGATCGGCTTCAGCTAGGGAAGAGAGGCTTTAGTTTTATTGTCAATAGCCAGCATGAATTTGTCTATCATCCTAAGAAGAGTGTTTATTCCTCCAGTCAGGAAATGAAAGCTATGCAGCCCTATATCTCAGTCAAGGATGGTTACGTAGACCAGAAACAGGCTTTTGTTTACCAGATTGATATCGAGGACAGCGACTGGACTTTAATTGGCGTCGCCTCATTAGAACAATTGCAGATGCTTCAGTCACAGATGCTTTATTCTTTTGTGGGAATGGGCATTTTAGCACTCCTGATGTGCTTGACTGGTATTTGGTTTGTTCTGCGTTTGTGGATTAAGCCTCTGCAGAATCTGCAGACTGTCATTCTGAAGATTGGCTCGGGCTACTCAAACCTTCGGGCAGAAGCAAAGGGTTCTCCAGAGTTGGTTGACTTGGCTCAGCAATTCAATAAAATGCTGGACCAAATTGAACAACTAATGGAAGCTGTCAAGACTGAAGAACAAAATGTCCGCCGCTATGAGCTCCGAGCTCTCTCAGCTCAAATCAACCCCCATTTCCTTTATAATACCTTGGATACGATTGTCTGGATGGCTGAGTTTAATGACAGCAAACGTGTTGTTGAGGTAACAAAATCACTCGCTCAATATTTCCGCTTGGCGCTCAATCAAGGGCATGAACAGATTGCTCTCAAAGATGAAATTGATCACGTTCGTCAGTATCTTTTTATCCAGAAGCAGCGCTATGGTGACAAGCTCCAATATGAGATTGAAGAGGATGAATCTATAGCTGATTATAAACTGCCCAAGCTGGTACTTCAGCCTTTGGTTGAAAATGCCATCTACCACGGCATCAAGGAAATTGACCGACAAGGCATGATTCGGGTGACATCGGTAGCAGAAGAGGGGCGGATGATACTGTCTATCTATGATAACGGCCGAGGCTTTGAACTCCGCGACTCTACGGACATGACTCTCCCTCGCTTAGGCGGTGTCGGTCTGAAAAATGTCGATCAACGCTTGAGATTGCAGTTCGGAGACGACTACCATATGGAAATCCAGTCCGAACCAGATAAATTCACTCGGATTAGTCTTTATTTACCGCTAGTTACAGATGATTAAATCTATTAAGTTTTAAAATATTCAAGCCGGCAGAATTTTCTCCGGCTTTTTACTGTTTGAAAAAATGTACAGGTTTTGCTGTTCATCAAGCGAATTTTTCTATTTTCCTAGTCACATTATGTTTACCAGAAAATTACCGTAGCGGATTTGTGAAAAATCTATAAGATTCATTTATAATGATAAATGAATGAATATTCTAGGTAAGGAGTTAGAGGAGAGTAAATGGAGTCGCCTTTATTTTTTGTTTCAGTTTTTTTAGCGGGTATTTTGTCCTTCTTTTCCCCTTGTATTTTTCCTTTATTGCCCGTTTATATTGGCATTTTATTGGATGACAAGGATGTCAAGACCCTGAAAGTATTCGGCCGAGAGCTTGCTTGGCAGGGAATGGTTAGAACACTCTTTTTCATTGCGGGTATCTCAACAGTCTTCTTTTTGCTAGGTTTTGGGGCTGGATTTTTAGGAACTATTATTTACAGTCTGACCTTTCGTTATGTGATGGGAGGTCTCATTATTCTGCTAGGTCTGCACCAGATGGAGCTTATTAATATTCGCCAGTTACAGATTCAAAAGAGCTTGACTTTCAAAAAGAACGGTCAGAAACATCATTTTTGGTCTGCTTTCTTACTAGGGATTACCTTTAGCTTTGGTTGGACTCCTTGCATTGGACCAATCCTCAGCTCAGTTTTAGCCTTAGCAGCTTCAGGTGGGAATGGTGCATTTCAGGGCGCAATTTTGACCTTGATTTACACTTTGGGAATGGCCCTGCCTTTCTTAATCTTAGCTTTGGCATCTAGCTTTGTTATGCAGTATTTTAATAAAATCAAGCCTTATATGGGTTTGATGAAGAAAATCGGCGGAGCCCTGATTATTCTGATGGGAATTCTGCTGATGCTAGGACAGCTCAACGCCCTGTCTGGACTTTTTGGATAAAAAGGAGAAAGAAATATGAAAAAATTCGTTACTTTATTAGCAACTGTGTCAGCAGTGGTCTTTTTGGCAGCCTGTTCGGAACAGGAAGAGAAGCCTATGACTATGCCCACAACCAGCAGTTCATCTAGTGAGACCACTCAGACAAGTACAGTCACCCAAGCAGCTGTCGGTCAAGAGGCTCCCGACTTTACTTTGCAGTCTATGGATGGAAAAACTGTCAAACTTTCTGACTATAAAGGCAAGAAGGTTTATCTAAAATTCTGGGCTTCTTGGTGTGGCCCTTGTAAGAAAAGTATGCCAGAATTGGTCGAGTTAGCTGGTAAAACGGACCGTGATTTCGAGATCTTGACAGTTGTAGCACCAGGTCTCCAAGGAGAGAAATCTGCCGAGGAATTCCCAAAATGGTTTCAAGAACAAGGTTATAAAGATGTACCAGTTCTATTTGACACTTCAGGAGAAATTTTCCAAGCCTATCAGATTCGTAGTATCCCAACTGAAATCCTCATTGACAGTCAAGGGAAAATTGGGAAAATCCAGTTTGGCGCTATCAGTAATGCTGATGCAGAAGCAGCTTTCAAGGAAATGAAATAAAGCAAAAAAGAATGGACTTATCATCCATTCTTTTTTAGTTTGTAAGGTAATTAAGCGCTAGCACCTGATGTCGCATCGGCTCCTCCGCCTCCGTGACCTCCATCGCCATCACCTCCAGCATCAGAAGCACCAGAAGTAGCGTCTGCGTCTCCATGACCTCCGGCAGGAGCAAATGATCCGCTGCCTCCAACCAAACGTTGACCAGTTTCTTTTAAGTACCAGTCAAGCCACGGTTGGAAATTAAAGACGATTTCATTGATACCTGCGTATGATCCGTCAGGATAGTACATAGCTTGGTAGTTGTGGGTATTGATAACGCCTGCAGGTGAACCTGGGACGATTGTACGTACGTATTCTTGATTTCCGTTGCGAAGTGTTCCGATCACCCACTCTACATTCTTCATCCGAGCTGGTGGAAGAGAACCGTGAACGGTTGACATGCGGCTACCTGATTGAGGCGGCACACGTTTGGCAAACATGGTGTCTGGGTCTTGGTGGGCGTTGTTGTAGTAAAGGAATTGGTTGTTATCGTCAGCGTATGTCAATTCAAATGGCATAGCTTTCAAGAACATATCAATCTGGTTAACGGTCAAGATACCATGGTCAAGTTTGACATAAGTATCTCCTGAAACAGCGCCAGTGATTTCAGCGACTTTTTCCACCCATTCTGGATCATCTGGATCAACTTCTGTAATTGTCGTAGCGATTGGTTTTCCGCAGTCTAAGTCTTCAGGTTCAATTGGTTTTGGTTTTTTCAATTTTGAAACGACCTCTACATATTTGATAAAGTTATCTAAGCATGTTTCAAGGAAATTCACAGTTCCTTCGTTGGTGATATTACCATCATTGTCAAAAGCTTCCTTAGCTTTGCCCAGCAAGAACTCATTGCCTGGAAGAGTGTAAGCATTGACACCAGGTGCGTCTAGGATTTTACGCAGGTGAACTTGAGCGCGAGATGTTCCTTGGTCGTAGTATGATGCACCAACAATCATGACAGGCTTGTTTTCGAAAGGATGAACCTCGTAAGAGAGCCATTCTAAGACGCTCTTCAAAGGAGCGCTGATAGTATGATTGTGCTCAGGAGTTGCGATGATGACACCGTCTGCACGTGTGATTTTGTTATACAAATAACGCAACTGGAAGCTTTCATCCCATTTTTCATCCTGGTTAAACATTGGGACTTCATCGATTTCTAAGACTTCCAATTCAAATTTAATTTTGAACTGACGGCGGATGAATTCCAATAATTTTCGGTTGTATGACTGTTCGTAGTTTGATCCTACAATTCCAACAAATTTCATTCTTTCGGTCTCCTATCTTACAATTTTTCCCAGTTAAATTCTTCAGCATCTTTGCGAAGTAATTCTTGTGCGTTGCGCAATTTTTCAGTGATTTTGACAAAGATACGGAAGTCATCAAAGATGGCATCCAATTTTTTGACAACATCAAGATCTACCAAGTCTCCGCTTTGGTCAAAAGCTTGAAGGGAATGCGAAAGCAAGAACTCATCTGGAAGAACAGTTGCCTTGATTTCTGGAGCGTTCAAAATTTGACGGAGCTGCAATTGGGCACGAGAGGAGCCAAGTGTACCATAAGAAGCACCAGTGATCATGACTGGCTTGTTCAGCAGTGGATAGATACCATAAGAAAGCCAAGCCAGAGCATTCATGAGCACAGCTGGAATAGAGTGGTCGTACTCAGGTGTTCCAATGAGTACTCCGTCTGCTGCATCGATTTTTTCTGCGATTTCTGATACCAACTCAGGGACGTTTCTGTCAGCAGGTTTATTAAACATTGGGATATCTTTAATCTCTACCAGCTCAATTTCAGCCTTGTCAGCAAAGTGCTTAGACATATATTGAAGAAGTTGCCGGTTTGTAGAACGTTTAGAATTTGTTCCAACAATTGCAATAAGTTTTAACATAAAATTTCCTTTCTGAAATTAAGATACAGAGCCCTCATGTGTACATTTATTTTTCTTGAGGCAGGTAAAAACCAGAAGAAAGAGAGGGCGTTTTAAAATGGGCATTAGTTATAAAAGCTAGAGCAACAGAGTTACCGCATAGTGAGGTAGCAAATAATTAAGAAGCAGGAATTATCTGCTCTAAAAGTCCTGAGCTACAGAAGATCTGATCGTCTTGGGTGATAATCAATGCTTCGATCCCTGTCTGCTGTTCAATCTGGGACAGAATTGATGTCGGACTTTCACCAAATAGGCGAGTTGTCCAAATTTCGCCATCTACCGACTTGTCTGAAACAATGGTCAGACTAGCCAATTGATTTTCGATAGGATAACCTGTTTTGCGATCCAGAATGTGATGGTAGTTCTGCCCTTCAACTGTAAGGGTTCGCTCGTAGATTCCTGATGTGACCACTGACTGATTGGTGACCGCTAGTATAGCTGAGTGATTGCCGCGAGGCTGCTTGGGATTTTGGATACCAATTCGCCAGGCACGCTGGCTGACTGCATTTTGCCCAATTGTCAGGACATTGCCACCAAGATTGATAAGAGCAGAAGTCACTCCCTGACTCAGCAAATAGTCCTTAATCTTATCAGCGATATAGCCTTTAGCCAAGGCGCCTAAATCCAGCTTCATGCCTTTCTTAGTCAAAAATACACTACAATTTTCTGGATTCAACTCAAGCAAGTTTGGGTCGGTCAGACTTAGAGCTTGCTGAATCTCTTCTGTGCTTGGAAGACGAGCATCTGAAAATCCTATCCGCCAGGTCTGGACGAGAGGGCCAATCGTGATATTTAAGTGGCTGCCTTCTGCTAGGCTGTGATATTTCCCCAGCTCAATCAGCTCAAAAAGTTCTGGGTGAACTGAGACGCTTTCAATTCCTGCCAGATGATTGATAGTCATAAGTTCAGAGTCTTCATCATTGGCACTGAAGCGATTTTTATAGAGATGAAGCAGTTGAACCGCCTCATCTAAGAGTATTTCCGCTCGCTCATGACAGAGAGATATGCAAATCGTACTCCCCATCAAATGGAGTGAGCGAGAAGCAAAGTCCACATTATCACAACCTTTCTAAAATTAACCTCTCTAACCTTATTATATCAAAAAGATACCGGTTTCACAATCTTAAAATTGTTATATTTTCAGAAAATTAACTTTCGCATAAAGCTGTATTTTCGAAGCGATGAGACAGCGGTGGTATAGCTTTTTAGGCTGTATAAGAATTTTTGAAAATCTCGAGCAAATTTCTTGTAAACGCTCACAGGAGATGATATACTGGTCTAGTAAATTATAAATTAAGGTAGGACTATTCTTATGAGTAAAATCGTTGTAGTTGGTGCAAACCACGCAGGTACAGCGTGTATTAATACAATGTTGGACAATTATGGTGCAGAAAACGAAGTAGTTATTTTTGACCAAAACTCAAACATTTCATTCTTAGCATGCGGAATGGCCCTTTGGATTGGACAGCAAATCAGCAAGCCAGATGGACTTTTTTATGCAGATAAAGAAACTTTTGAAGCAAAAGGCGCAAAAGTTTATATGAATTCACCAGTTGAGTCAATTGATTATGATGCGAAAAAAGTTACAGCTATTGTTGATGGCAAAGAGCATGTAGAGTCATATGACAAATTGATTTTGGCAACAGGTTCTCAGCCAATTCTGCCTCCGATTAAAGGTGCTGAAATGGATCCTAACAGTCGGGAATTTAAGTCAACCTTGGAAAATCTGCAGTTTGTTAAATTGTATCAAAATGCTGCTGATGTTATCGAGAAATTGCAAGACAAGAGCAAACATATCGAACGTGTGGCAGTAGTAGGAGCAGGCTACATTGGGGTTGAGTTGGCAGAAGCCTTCAAACGCCTTGGTAAAGAAGTGATTCTGATTGACGTTGTGGATACTTGCTTGGCGGGTTACTATGACCACGACTTGTCTGAAATGATGCGTCAAAATCTTGAAGACAATGGTGTTCAATTAGCCTTTGGCCAAACTGTTCAAGCTATTGAAGGTGAAAACAAGGTAGAACGCATTGTAACGGATAAAGCTAGCTATGATGTAGATATGGTCGTCTTGGCAGTTGGCTTCCGTCCAAACACTGGTCTTGGTGCTGGCAAGTTGGAAACATTCCGCAATGGTGCTTTCTTGGTGGATAAGAAGCAAGAAACTAGCATCAAAGATGTTTATGCAATCGGTGACTGTGCAACTGTCTACGATAACTCTATCAACGATACAAACTACATCGCCTTGGCTTCTAACGCCCTGCGCTCTGGTATCGTAGCAGCTCATAATGCTTGCGGTCATGAATTGGAGTCTAACGGTGTTCAAGGTTCTAACGGTATCGAAATCTTTGGTTTGAAGATGGTTTCAACTGGTCTAACTGAAGAGAAAGCAAAACGCTTTGGTTATAGCCCAGCTGTGGTTGAGTTTAAAGATACTCAAAAACCAACCTTCCTTGAAAAAGTTGAGCATCATGATGTAACAATTAAGATTGTCTATGATAAGGACACACGTGTAGTTCTTGGAGCTCAGATGGTTTCTAGAGAAGATATGTCTATGGGTATTCACATGTTCTCATTGGCCATTCAGGAAAAGGTTACAATTGATAGATTGGCCTTGCTGGATCTTTTCTTCCTGCCACACTTCAACAAACCATACAACTACATTACTCAAGCAGCTTTGAAAGCAAAATAAGAAAGTAATTAAGTCTGGGACAATTCCTAGACTTTTTTGTATAGAGCCTTAAAAAAGAAAAGTGAAAGAATAAATTTATATTTCATCTGTTTATCAGGCCTGCTTTGTGCTAGAATATTGGTAAAGTAACAATTTAGAGGAGATTGGGAATGACAAAAGAGTCTAGCTCACGTGAGGACGACATCAAGAGAGAATTTAATTTCGCAACTCATTCGATTATTTCCCAGGTTTTGCGAGGTGTTTTAGTTGGGATTTTTGCTGGACTGGTAGTCGGGATTTTCCGCTTTCTGATTGAAAAAATCTTTCATTTAGTGCAGGATGTCTACCAAAAGAGTCAGCAGTCTTTGCTTTGGTTACTGGCCTTGGTGTTCCTTTATGTTTTCATCGTCTTTCTCAACGCTCGCTGGGTAAAGTCGGAGAAAAATATCAAGGGGTCAGGGATTCCGCAGGTTGAAGCAGAGCTGAAAGGCCTGATGTCGCTTTCTTGGTGGAGTGTTCTCTGGAAGAAGTTTGTGTTGGGGATTTTAGCCATTGCTAGCGGTCTGATGTTGGGTCGAGAAGGGCCAAGTATTCAGCTAGGCGCTATGAGCGGCAAAGGCGTCTCTAAATTTCTGAATTTGAGTGCCGCTGAGGAGAGAGCGCTCATTGCCAGCGGTGCAGCAGCAGGCTTAGCAGCAGCTTTTAATGCACCAATCGCAGGTTTGCTATTCGTAGTAGAAGAAGTTTATCGTCATTTTTCACGCTTTTTCTGGGTTTCTACGCTGGCAGCCAGTCTAGTTGCTAACTTTGTCTCACTCTCCATGTTTGGACTGACGCCAGTGCTGGACATGCCAGATAATATCCCGGTCATGAGGCTGGAGCAGTATTGGATCTATCTGGTCATGGGTTTGCTGCTGGGCTTGTCAGGCTATATTTATGAGAAAGTCATTTTGAACATTCAGCTAGTTTATCAGTTTTTAGGACGAATATTTAGGATTTCAGAAGCTTATTATCCTATTTTAGCCTTTGCTTTAATTCTTCCGATTGGTTATTTCCTGCCTCACTTGCTGGGTGGGGGCAATCAGTTGATTTTATCCTTGACCGCTAGTCATTATACTGTGGGAACCTTGCTCTTATTTTTTGTTCTGCGTTTTATCTGGAGCATGCTGAGTTACGGAAGCGGGCTGCCAGGTGGTATTTTTCTGCCTATCCTTGCTCTGGGTTCACTTCTGGGCGGAGTAATGGGGGCAGTCTGTCTGCAGCTGGGTTTGATTTCTCAGGAGCAATTTCCGATTTTCATTATTCTGGGCATGAGTGGCTACTTTGGAGCTATTTCCAAGGCTCCACTGACAGCTATGATTCTGGTCACAGAGATGGTCGGCGACATCCGTAATCTCATGCCGTTGGGACTGGTCACTCTGACTGCTTACATTATCATGGATCTGCTAAAAGGAGCGCCAGTCTATGAAGCCATGCTGGAAAAAATGTTGCCAGATAGTATCGAGGACCAAGGAGATACTACTTTAATTGAAATCCCTGTTTCTGAAAAGATTGCTGGTCGGCAGGTGCATGAGCTAAACTTGCCTGATGGGGTCTTGATTACCATGAATGTCCACAAGGGAAAGACTCAAACGGTCAATGGTAGCACGCGCCTCTATCTAGGAGATACGATTTACTTGGTGCTGAAAAAGACGGAAATCGGAAAAATCAAAGAAGAGCTGCTTTAATGGTCTTAATATATAGTTTTTGATTAAATTGTCAGACAATTTCTTGAAATATGAGAGAAAAACTGGTATAATTTACAGGAATAATCTCTATCTAGGAGAGAAAGCAAAGGAGTCACCATGAAAAAACTTGGCATCGTCCTATTTTCAACGGCAATTTTACTGACTGGCTGTGCAGCCAACAATTCTTCAAACAAGACTGGCTCAAGCAGTCAAGCATCCAGCAGCCAAACGGCTGTCAATCAGAAAGAATTGGACAAGGCGACAGCGGATTACAAAACGTTTGTTCAAGGACAAATCGATCAGCTCCTGACAGATACGGAGAAGTTTCGTGATACCCTTAAAGAAGGCAAGCTTGATGAGGCTAAAAAGCAGTATCCGCTTATCCGTATGGCCTACGAGCGCTCGGAGCCGATTGCTGAGAGCTTTGGTGAATCAGACGTTAAAATCGACTTCCGCTTGGTCGACTATGTGGACGAAAACAAGACCGAAGAAGGTTGGTCTGGTTTCCACCGTATTGAAAAAATCATGTGGGAGCAAAACACAACCAAGGGAACTGAAAGCTATGCCAATCAGCTGGTCAACGATATCAAGGAGCTAAAAGCTAAAATCGCAACAGTTGAAGTGACGCCAGATATGATGCTAACAGGTGCTGTTGACTTGCTCAATGAAGTAGCGACCAGCAAGATTACAGGTGAGGAAGAAGTATTCTCTCATACAGATCTCTATGATTTCCGAGCGAATATTGAAGGAGCAGAAAAGATTTTTGAGCTCTTTAAGCCATTGATTAAGGATAAGGACGAGAAACTCGTCAAGACCTTGGAACTTGAGTTTAAAAACGTCAACGGTCTCTTAGACAAGCACATGACTGACTCTGAAAACTACAAACTCTATACAGAATTGACAAAAGAAGACACCAAAGAGTTGGCGGAAGCTGTGACCAAACTGGGTGAGCCTCTTTCACAAATGGGAGTCATTCTAAACGGGGAGTAATCATATGACAAACGACGAAAAATGGTTTAATAAAAAGATGGATCGTCGTGAATTTCTTAAAAAAGCAGGGATTGGAGGCGCTGGTCTTGCACTGGGTGTCTCTGGTGCATCTGCTTTTTTCGCTAATCAGGCCAAGGAAGATAAGAAATTCGCTGACGGTGAGGAAGAAATCAGCTTTTACGGGGAGCATCAGGCGGGGATCACAACTCCAATGCAGAAGAATATCTACTTTGTTGTGTTGGATTTGCATACGACAGATAGGGAAGCCATTATCCAGCTCTTTAAGGACTGGACAGCCTATAGCGAGAAGTTGGTAAATGGAGAATTGGTCAAAAAAGATAATTCCAATGCTCTTTTGCCGCCAACGGATACTGGAGAAACTGTTGGTCTCAACCCTTATCGATTGACTTTGACCTTTGGGGTCTCAGCCTCTTTTCTGAAAAAAATGGGCTTGTCAGACAAACGACCGAAAGCTTTTCGTGATTTGCCGCCTTTTCCAAAGGAGCAGCTTAAAGAAAAATATACGGGTGGCGATATTGTCATTCAGGCCTGCGCGGATGATGAGCAGGTGGCCTTTCATGCAGTTCGCAATCTGGTCCGTAAGGGGAGAAATGCCATCACTATGAAGTGGAGTCAGTCAGGCTTTGCTGCTATCGGAGACCGGATATCAACGCCTCGTAATCTCTTTGGATTTAAGGACGGCACGGCCAATGTGACCAAGGAAAAAGACTTTGACAAGGTCATTTGGTGCGACAGCAAGGACTGGATGCAGGGCGGCTCTTACATGGCTGTCCGCCGGATCCAGATGTTCCTTGAGACCTGGGACCGAACCAATCTGCAGGAGCAGGAAAACACTTTCGGTCGCTATAAAGAGAGCGGAGCGCCTTTTGGCAAGAAAGACGAGTTTGATGAGGTTGACTTGGACCTGCTGCCAGAGGATTCACATGTCCGTCTGGCCAAGGAGGTTGATAAACCCATATACCGCCGGTCTTATTCGTACTCGGATGGGATTGATGAAACTACTGGTCAGTTCGATACAGGACTGCTCTTTCTTTCCTTCCAGAAAGATCCAGATAGCTTTGTCAAAGTTCTGACTAATCTAGGCGCTCAAGATAAGATGAATGAATATGTCACACATATTGGCAGTGGCTTGTTTGCCTGCTTTGGTGGAGTGAAAAAAGGAGAATACCTTGGTCAAAAATTATTTGAATAAAAGCCTGGTGATTTTGGGGCTTTTGCTTGTCTTTTTAGCTAAGCCGGTTTTAGCGGATGATAGCTACAGCAGTTTATTCGTCAAAATCACTGATGCCAGCACTGCAGTCAAGCAGAAGGACCAGGAAAAAGCCAAGCAGCTAGTCGGAGAGATCAAGACTGACTTTGAAAAGGTGACTAATCATGACTCAGCAGCGGGACAAGAGGTAAGTAAGGCACTAGACTTATCAGGTCAGGTGACGGAGGAGAAGCTGACACAAATCTCTTCTGCCCTCTTGAAATTTGAAAAAGAGCAGAATCCAGTCGACTTAGAGGCTGAGAAAAAGAAGCTTCTCAGTAAGTTAGAGCCAAAATTTGAAAATCTACAAAAAGCCATTAGTGCTAAGGATTTAGAAGCGACAAGAGAAGCATACAAGAAGATGAATAGCACCTGGACTAGCAATGAAAGCGTAGTGCGAGACAACAGCACAGCCCATTACGGCAAGGTAGAAACAGCTATTTCATTCCTGCGCAGTGCCATTGAGACGGAGCCTACTGACTTTGATACGATTCAGTCTTCTTTTGATGATTTGAAAACCGCCATTGATAATTTTGTCAAAGGAGAGAAAGTCCAAGAAGCTGCCGGCAATCTGACGCTGAAAGATGGGATTAAGCTCCTAGAGGAAGCCTTGAGTCTCTTTCAAAGCGGAGATGATAAAAAAGCCGCTGCCAAGATGAAAGAGTTCATCACTATTTGGCCAACGATAGAAGGAGATGTCAGCGTCAATAATCCTTCGCTTTATACCAAGGTTGAGAGTCAGACACCTGTTATTATGGTCAAGGGTGGCGAAGAGAAGTATCAAAAGCAGCTAGAATCCTTGATTAGTGAGCTGTCCCAGATTGACACGACAGCTTCCTATCATTTCTTTGATGCTATGCTGATTTTGCTACGTGAGGGTGTAGAAGCGCTCTTAATCGTCATGGCTTTGATAACGACTCTGAAAGCCTCTAAGATGAAAAAAGGACTCAAATGGGTTTATGCCGGCGCAGCAAGTGGAGTTCTAGCCAGCGCTGTGATTGCGGCTTTGTTGCAGTTTCTTTTCCCAGCAGTTGCTTCCGGATCCAATCGTGAAATTATTGAAGGTGCAGTGGGAATTTTCGCTGTCGCCATGATGATATTAGTTGGTATCTGGCTACACAGCAAGGCATCTATTGAGAAATGGAATGACTTTATGGAAAGCCAAATGAAGGCTGTAACAGCCACAGGCAGTTTTCTTTCCATGTTTGCTCTTAGCTTTCTGGCAGTTTTCCGTGAAGGGGCTGAAACCATCCTTTTTTATGCGGGAATTCTGCCGCGCATCACTATGACTGATTTCCTTTTGGGAATCGGCTTGGCTGTTCTGGTCTTGGTCTTGCTGGCCTTTATCATGAGCAAGGCGTCTGGTCTTCTCAAGCCACACAGCATTTTCTTCTGGCTGACTTGGCTCATATATGCCTTGGCCTTTAAAATGCTGGGCGTCAGCATCCATGCCCTTCAGCTGACCAATATCCTACCGACTCACTTAATCAATGGCTTTGTGACAGTAGACTGGATGGGGATTTATCCAAGCCTAGAAGTGGTCATCAGTCAGGCGTTCTTTATCCTGCTAGTCGTTTATGTTAGCTTTAAAAATCAGAAAAGCGAGCAGAAGCATGGATAAAAAAGAGCAGACTATTATTGAGCATTTGACAGAGTTCAGACGGCGTTTTCTAGCGGTATTGGCTTGCTTCTTCCTGGTTTTTCTAGTTAGCTTGCTCTTTTCAGCCGATATTTATCGATGGCTGACCAGTAATTTTGAGCAGAAGCTGCTGGTGCTGGGGCCGGATGATATCCTTTGGATTTATATCAGTCTGGCTAGCCTTGTCGCTTTTTCCCTGACCTTGCCATTTTTGGTTTATCAGGTCTGGGAGTTTGTCCGACCGGCTTTGCGGGCCAATGAAGCACGGGCCGTTTTCACTTATATCCCAGCTACCTTTCTCTGTTTTGTTCTGGGGCTGGCTTTCGGCTTTTACTTTGTGACTCCAGCTATTTTGCAGGTTTTGCTGTCGCTGGGTGAGGGCCTCTTTGAGACACGACTGACAGCGCAGAATTATCTTAGTTTCGTCTTTCATACCACTATTCCGATTGCTTGCCTTTTTGAGTTGCCGGTTCTGGTGTCCTTTTTGACTTCTATCGGTTTGCTCAATCCGAAATTTTTGGTAAAATATAGACGATACGCTTACTTCGTTTTGCTGGTTTTGGCTGTTGTCCTAACACCTGCTGACTTTATCAGCGACTTGTCTATGACAGTGCCTCTGATTTTGCTCTATGAAGTCAGCATCTTACTTAGTCGCATCATTTATCAAAGAAAATCAACGAGGAGAAACTAATGGGACTTTTAAAAGACATCGGAGTACCTGGGGTAATCATTATTGTTCTGGGAGCCCTGCTTATTTTCGGACCAAAACGTCTGCCTGAACTGGGACAGTCTATCGGTAAAATGTTTTCAGAATTCAAAAAAGCAATCAATCATGCTGGAGAAGAAGAAAAGACCGAGAATAAAAACGAAAAAGAGTAAAGGGAAAGCACGGATATCTGTGCTTTTTCTGCTAGAATCAAGATGGATTTTGGAAAGGAAGGAAGACGAATGAAAAAATTAGAAGAACGGATTCTCAGAGATGGACAAGTGTTAGGTGAAAATATCCTGAAAGTTGACTCTTTTCTGACCCATCAGGTTGATTTTTCTCTGATGAAAGAGATTGGCCAGGTCTTTGCGGAGGTGGTAAAGGACGCAGGAATTACCAAGGTAGTGACTATTGAAGCTTCTGGTATTGCTCCGGCTGTATACGTAGCAGAAGCGCTAGGACTACCAATGATTTTCGCTAAGAAGGCCAAAAACATCACGATGACAGAAGGGATTTTGACGGCTGATGTTTATTCTTTTACCAAGCAAGTGACTTCGACCGTTTCGATTGCTGGGAAATTTCTCAACTCTGATGATAAAGTGCTGATTATTGACGATTTTTTGGCGAATGGTCAGGCAGCCAAGGGATTGATCACCATTATTGAGCAAGCAGGAGCCCAGGTTGAGGCAGTTGGCATTGTCATTGAAAAATCGTTTCAGGGTGGCCGTCAACTTTTGGAAACTGCTGGTTATCGTGTTCTTTCTTTGGCGCGAATCGCAGGATTTGAGAAGGGGCAAGTTGTATTTGCTGAGGCAGATATATGATTTCCTTTTCCTTTTGACTATCTGTCTGGCTTATAGTATAGTAAAGATAGTTGATATTCCAAAAATCTAAGCTCATTGATTTTACTTGGGTAGGAAAAGTTTTTGAGGGATTTCTATGCACCAAACTCATAATTTACAGCAGCGGATGCGGCTCTTTATTTCTATTTTTTTGCCAATTTTGATCTACCAACTGGCCAATTTTTCAGCTTCATTTGTTGATACGACCATGACTGGTCAGTATGACACCCTGCATCTGGCTGGTGTTTCCATGGCAACTAGTCTTTGGATTCCATTTTTCGACCTGCTGATAGGGATTGTGTCTGCCTTGGTACCTATAATCGGGCATCATTTAGGACAGGGGAAAAAAGAAAAGATTGCTTCTGATTTTTATCAGTTTATTTATCTTTCTTTGGGGCTATCGCTAATTTTATTTGCCTTGGTATTTGTGGGCGCTCCTTTAGTTTTGTCTCACCTTGGCCTAGAGCCTTTGGTAGAAGAAGTGGCAAAGAACTATCTTTGGTATCTGGCGATCGGTATTATTCCTCTTTTGCTCTTTAGCACCATACGTTCTCTGTTTGATGCTCTAGGGTTGACCAAGCTTTCCATGTATCTCATGCTCTTACTTTTACCTTTGAATGGCACTTTTAATTATGCCCTAATCTACGGAGCATTTGGTTTTCCAGAAATGGGCGGAGCTGGAGCTGGACTTGGGACTTCTTTGGCATATTGGGTTTTGCTCCTCATATCCTTGTTAGTAGCAGCCAAACATCCAAAAGTTCGAGCCTATGAGCTATGGAAGATTCGACCGCTAGACAAAAAAGGCTTAATCGAAGGCATTCGACTTGGACTGCCTATTGGCGGAACGTTTTTTGCAGAAGTTGTGATTTTCTCGGTTGTTGGCTTGGTCATGGCTAAGTTTTCGTCACTAATCATTGCCAGCCATCAGGCGGCCATGAATTTTTCAAACTTAATGTATGCCTTTCCTATGAGTATTTCAACCTCAATGTCTATTATCGTTTCTTATGAAATTGGAGCCAATCGACCTGACGATGTTAAGAAATTCTGTAAACTTGGGCGGCTGACGGCCTTGGGAATTGCTGGATTTACCTTTCTCTTTCTCTATATCTTACGCGACCGAGTGGCTGCTCTCTATGGTTCGGATACCGAGTTTATCCGTATGACATCTGTTTTTCTGACCTACAGCCTCTTTTTCCAGTTGGCAGATACTTTTGCGGCTCCTTTGCAGGGCATTCTTCGGGGCTACAAGGATACTCAGGTACCGTTTTACTTGGGTTTGATTGCTTATTGGGGAGTTTCGCTGCCTCTGGGGCTCTTCTTAGATCACAATACTAGTTTAGGCCCTTATGGATATTGGATTGGTCTCATTGCCAGCTTGGTGATGAGCGGCATTCTCTTTCAGTGGCGGCTTAATCGCTTGGCTAAAAATATTACAAATTAAAGAGTGTTGGTTTGTCCCTTTAGGATAAGTCAGTGCTCTTTTTTTCACAATCTTTTGTTAAAATTATATTAAAACATGAAAAACGCTTACATTTTTTCTAGTATATTGATTGTGAAAATGATATAATAAACATAAGATTATCAAGTTAAGTTTTTGTTAAAATAGGTTAATTTTTAAAATATTGTTTGCAGTTGACTTTGGTTTTCAGTAGAAAAGCGAGGAAACTATATGACCGAACACTATACCAATCTTTTGCAAGAAGTATTAAATGCTACAAAGGAATTAGCTATTCAAAAACACAATTATCAAGTGGACATTCCGCATGTCTGGACAGTTCTGACTCAGCCCCAGGCTTTTGCCTTGGAATTCTATACCGGTTTGGACCTTGATATTAATGAATTTATCAGCGTCATCAATCAGGAACTAGCCAAGATTCCTGTATTTTCACATACGGACACGAGCCGCTACGGACGTCAGTATAGTCAACGCCTCAAGAATCTTTTGGATGATGCAGAGGCTGAAAGGGCGGAACTGAGGGACGAGGTGGTAACAGTAGAGCACCTGATTCTCAGTCTATTTCATCAGCAGAGAAATCCGATAACTGTCTTTTTGAAGCAGGCAGGAATTGATAAGGAGCTAGTTGCGAAAAAGTTGAATAAGGTTCGCCAAGGCAAACGAGCTGTCTCTTCCAGTCAGGAGAGTCGCTATCAAGCCCTGAGCAAATATGCGACTAACTTTAATCAGTGGCTGACTGACAAGACCGATAGACAGGTAATTGGTCGAAAAGACGAAATAAACGATATTATCCGTGTGCTGTGTAGGAAAGAGAAAAGCAATGCCATTCTCCTAGGTTTTCCAGGTGTTGGAAAATCCAAAGTGATAGAGGGGTTTGTTGGAAGATTACTTGCAGATGACGTTCCAGAACATTTATTGGGCAAGGAAGTTTTTAAGTTAAATCTGGGTGGACTGATTGCCGGGACTAAATATAGAGGAGAGTTTGAGGAGCGCTTCAAGGCTGTTTTGGATGAGGTGCTGGCTGCTAAGGGAAAGATTATTCTTTATATTGAGGATATCCACCAAATCGTGACGGCAGGTCGGACAGAGGGGGCTCTTGATGCAGGCAATCTTTTAAAGCCACTCTTGGCTCAGGGGCAGATTAATATCATTGGCACAACGACTTTTGCTGCTTATCGAGAAAGTTTCGAGCTGGATCAAGCTTTGGAAGGGCGTTTCCAGCGGATTCGCATTGAGGAGCCTGATCAAGATAAGGCATTGGCAATTCTGCAAGGACTGCGGGAGAATTATCAGGACTTTCACGGAGTTAGGCTGACGGACGAGGCCTTGCAGGCAGCAATCAGTCTTTCAATTCGTTATCTGTCAGATCGTTATTTGCCAGATAAGGCATTGGACTTGATTGATGAGGCGTGTGCTGTTAAAAAAATCCAGCTAGATCAAGCGCAAACTGAACAGCTAGACGTCAGTCGTGAAGATATAGCTAGTATCGTAGAGCGTATAACGGGAATCAAAGTGCAGGGAATCATGGACAATGAGCGCGAACACCTTCTAAATCTAGACAAGCTCCTGCGCCAGAGAATTGTAGGGCAAGACCAAGCTGTTCAAAAGGTTTCGGAGGCGATTTTACGCTCGAGGGCTGGAATTCAAAATCCAAAGCGTCCTATTGGTTCATTCCTCTTTCTGGGGCCGACTGGAGTCGGGAAGACTGCTCTGGCAAAATCCCTTGCTGAGCGGCTGTTTGGTAATGAGCTGGAAATGGTCCGGCTGGATATGTCTGAGTACATGGAAAAACATGCCGTAGCTCGTTTAGTTGGTCCGCCACCAGGTTACGTCGGATTTGAAGAGGGAGGACAGCTGACAGAAGCTGTCCGTAGGAGGCTTTATTCGATTGTTTTGCTGGATGAGATTGAAAAAGCCCATCCAGATGTATTCAACTCTCTGCTGCAAGTCTTGGACGAAGGACGATTGACAGACTCTAAAGGCCGTACTATTGACTTTAAAAATACTATTTTGATTATGACAAGCAATATTGGCTCCCAGCAGATTTTGGAAAGTCTCAAAAGTGAACAGGGACTGACTTCTGAAACGCAGGATGAAGTTCTATCCTTGCTGCAACATAGCTTTAGACCAGAGTTTTTAAATCGGATTGACGAGACGGTTATTTTCAACCCTCTAAGGGCAGAAGATATGGTCAATATCGTAAAAATTATGGTTACGCAGCTCCAAGAAAGGCTGAAACAACAGAAGATTCAGCTTCATCTGAGAGAAGAAGTCTATGCTTTTTTAGCCCAGCAGGGCTACCAGCCGGAGTTTGGTGCTCGTCCTATTCAAAGAAGCATTATGCGCTATCTAGAAACGCCTTTGGCTCGTTATTTGATCGAAAATAAGGAAACAACTGAAATGGCAGTTCATGCCAGTTTGAAGGATGGGCAACTGGATTTTAATTATTTGGTATAAGTTTCTTCTAAAAAGTAAGCGCTTACTATTTGTAGGCAAAGAAAATGAAGAAAGGAGGTTCATGGTTTCTGAGAAGACTGTATCCTGAGATTTTGAAATGAGTCTTAGGTATACAAATAAATAATGAGATACTTTTTGTATCTAAAGCCGACAGCAATTATTTTGATTGTTGGAGCACCCTTTGCATTTTATGAAAGGAGGCCTGTTTTGTCTGTTTATGATGTTTTGATTATCGGTGCTGGACCGGGTGGTTATGTGGCTGCTGAAGAAGCAGCTCATTTGGGCAAGAAAGTGGCTGTGGTAGAAAAGAAGTCTATCGGCGGAACCTGCCTGAATGTAGGATGTATACCGTCTAAGGCCTATCTCCAGCACGGTCATTGGCTGCTGACAATGGAGGAAGCTAGGCGTTATGGCATTGAGAGCAAGCTTGAAAGGATTGATTTTGAGAAATTGGTAGACCGAAAGAATCAGGTTATTGCCAGTTTGCAATCTGGAATTCATGCTAGCTTTAAGTCTTTAGGTATCGAGTATATAGAAGGCCAGGCCAAGTTTGTCAAAGACCGAACTTTCTCTGTCAATGGTCAAGAAACCAGTGGCAAAGATGTGATTTTGGCTACTGGCAGTTATCCTTTTGTACCACCTATCAAGGGATTGGAACAGGTTGACTACCTAACGACGGATACGTTTTTTGACTTGAGGGAGCTTCCTGAGAAGTTGGTCATTATCGGAGGTGGCGTTATCGCAATTGAGCTAGCTTTTGCTATGGCTCCTCTGGGTGTTGCTGTTACTGTTATCGAGGTTGCGCCAGAAATTCTTTTGACCGAAGAAGCAGAAGCGCGACATGTGATTCAAAAGAAACTAAAGAAAATGGGGGTGATGATTTATCAGGGGGCGCAGATAAAGGAAGTAACTGGTAATTCTGTCTTGCTTGAGAACGAGCAGGTTGCTTTCGACCATCTTTTAGTCGCTACTGGCCGCAAACCAAACCTAGAGCTAGCGAAGGATATGGGATTAGCCTTGACGGAGCGAAATTTTGTCAAGGTAGATCAATACTACGAAACATCCAAAGAGCATGTTTATGCTATCGGTGATCTCTTAGAATCTTATATGCTGGCCCACGTAGCTAGTGCAGAAGGAATAAAAGCTGTGAGAGCTATCTGCCGAAGAGCTGAAGAAGCAGTTGATCCGCTCGGTGTCCCCCGTTCGCTCTACACCAGTCCTGAAGTAGCTTCTTTTGGTCTCAGCAAGGATGAGGCTGAGGAGGCGGGATATGATGTTCAGGTCCAACAGCTACCTTTCTCTTATAACGGGCGGGCTATTGCTATAGGTGAGACAGAGGGCTATGTCAAGCTAATCTCAGAAAAGAAATACCATCTTCTACTAGGTGCAGTCATCGTTGGTCCGAACGGTACAGATCTTCTGCAGAATTTGATTTTGCTGAGGCAGGCTGAAGCAACGCTGGATCAAGTTCTTGAAACAGTTTTTGCCCATCCTACCACTTCAGAACTAATACAAGAGGTCGCTAAAAGACTCGTTCAGGACGATTAATGAGGAGGTAAAAATATGTCAAATTATAAAGATTTACCACAACAATTGAGCAAAACAAGAAACCAAAGTGCTGTATCAGAGCTAGTAGATTTAAAAGTCTATGATGCTACTGAAGTTGAAGTAGAGCAGGTTTCCAAAGAAAAAGCCAAGACCATGTATAAAACCATGTGGGATATCCGTAATTTTGAGGAAAATACTCGGCGTTTCTTTGCTGCAGGACAGATTCCTGGTTTTGTTCACCTTTATGCTGGAGAGGAAGCGATTGCTACCGGCGTCTGTGCCAATCTGACAGACAAGGACTATATTACCAGTACTCACCGGGGACACGGTCACTGTGTTGCTAAGGGCGGAGATTTAAAGGGAATGATGGCAGAAATTTTTGGCAAGGAGACTGGACTTGGAAAAGGAAAAGGCGGATCTATGCACATCGCCGATTTGGACAAGGGAATCCTTGGTGCCAATGGTATGGTTGGTGGAGGCTTTGGTCTAGCTACCGGTGCTGCTATGCGCAACAAGTACTTGAAAACCGATAGTGTGGCTGTCTGCTTCTTCGGTGACGGTGCAGCCAATGAAGGGAATTTCCACGAATGTCTCAATATGGCATCAATTTGGAAACTGCCAGTTATCTTTGTCAATGAAAACAACCTCTTTGCAGAATCGACACCGCAATGGTATTCTTCAGCGTCTGGCACCATTGCTGAGAGAGCGGCTGCTTATAATATGCCCGGCGTTCGGGTTAATGGTAAGGATTTATTCGCTGTCTACCAAGTAGCCAAGGAAGCTGTAGAGCGGGCTCGTAGAGGGGAAGGACCTACCTTGATTGAAGCTGTAACATATCGCGATCATGGTCATTTTGAAGGGGATGAGCAGAAGTATAAGGCTTTGGAAGGTGAAGAAAAAGACTGGGCTGATGTGGATGCTCTAGATGTCTTCCGTGACTACGCTATCGAGCATGGCCTCTTGACTGAAGAGGAACTTGATGCCATATTAGAGGAGTCTCGAAAGGATGTGGAAGAAGCTATCAAATTTGCTCAAGACAGTCCGATTCCTCGTTCCGAGTCTCTGCTGGAAGATGTATTTGCTGATTGATAGAAGGAGGTTGATCAAATGGCTAGACAACTGTTATTTATGAAAGCAATCAATGAAGCGCTGGATCAGGCAATGGCAAAAGATGACACCGTAATCCTTCTGGGAGAAGATATTGCTGGCGGTGTAACAGTCAAGCACTTGGAAGAAGAAAACGAAGATGCTTGGGGCGGTGTAATGGGTGTAACCAAGGGACTCATGCCAAAATACGGCCGAGAGCGGGTGATTGATACTCCGATTTCTGAGCACGGATACGTGTCAGCTTCTGTTGGAATGGCTCTGACTGGCTTGCGGCCAGTACCGGAGCTGATGTTCAATGACTTTATCGGTTTCTGCTTTGACGCTATTCTGGGGCAAGGATCAAAAATGCGCTATATGTTTGGCGGTAAGGCCAAGGTTCCGATGACAATGCGGACCATGCATGGGGCAGGAGCTTCGGCTGCAGCTCAACACTCGGGTTCATATTACGGTCTCTTTGGATCTATTCCTGGTATCAAGGTAGTTGTTCCAGCAACTCCGTATGATGCTAAAGGGTTACTGCTGGCTTCCATTGAAGACGATAATATCGTGATTTATTCAGAAGATAAGACTCTCTATGGTATCAAGGGAGAGGTGCCAGAAGAATATTATACAGTTCCAATTGGAAAGGCTGCTGTCCGCCGTGAAGGAACAGACCTCACTATCGTTACTATCGGTAAAATGCTTTATGTTGCTTATGAGGTAGCGGATCGCTTGGAAAAAGATGGTATTTCGGTCGAAGTCATTGACTTGAGAACAGTAGCTCCTTGGGATGAGGAGACTGTCTTTGAATCAGTCAAGAAAACTGGACGACTGATTATCGTTGATGAATCCAACCCTCACAATAACACAGCAACGGATATTGCAGCTGTAGTGACTGATAAATGCTTTGATTATCTTGATGGTCCGGTAAAATGCGTCTGCGCGCCAAATGTGCCAGTGCCGTTTGCTGTGAATCTGGAGCAGCTCTATATCCCTAATGCTGATAAGGTTCTGACTGTTGCTGCAGAATTGATTGACGATCTGAAGAGATAGAAGGGAGGCAAGTATGGCTACAGAAATTGTAATGCCTAAACTAGGCTTAACAATGACCGAAGGTTTGATAAATAACTGGCTGGTCAAGGAAGGAGACACAGTAGCTGCTGGTCAGCCTGTCTTAGAAATCAGTTCTGAAAAATTGACCAGCGATGTAGAAGCACCAAGCGCAGGAGTGATTTTAAAAATTATCAGTCAGGCGGGCGATACTGTCCCATGCAAGAAAGTAATTGCATGGATTGGTGAAGCAGGAGAATCTATTCCAGGTATGGAAGCAGAAGGAGCCTCTGCGAACCAGTCAGAAAGTGAGCATGGGGCAGCTGATGCAGGGGTTGGACTAGCAGAAAAAACTGCGACAGCAAGTTCCAACTCTGTCGGAAACAGTGAACATGGACGTATTTTCATCACTCCTCTTGCCCGTAAGATTGCTAAGGAAAAAGGATATGATATTTCCTTGATTTCAGGAACGGGAGGCAATGGCCGTATTACCCGACGGGATGTGGAAAACTATAAACCAGAGGCACTTCCAAACCAAACACCTGAAAGTAGCTCAGCAGTCCTTCAGCATGCTGGTCAAGTTGACTATGGTGCAGGATTGACAGGTATGCGCAAGACTATTGCAGAGCGGATGATGACTAGTCTCCAGACATCAGCTCAGGTGACCTTGCACCGTAAGGTGGATATCAGCAAGCTGATAGCCTTTAGGCAGGATATGAAGGATAAGGTCGCTTCACCACTAGAAAATGGCGAAATCAGCATCACAACTCTGCTTACAAAGGCTGTTGCCAAGGCGTTGAAAGATCACCCTCAGCTCAATGCGTGGTATTTCAATGGTCAATATCAGGAAGTAGAAGATATTCATATCGGTATTGCAACGGCACTTAGTGATGGTTTGGTGGTTCCGGTCATTCGTCACGTGGATAAGCTAACGCTGGCTGACTTGGGCTTAGCTATCAAAACGGAAGCCAATCAAGCTCGTAAAGGAACTTTGGATCCAGCTCTTTACTCAGGTTCAACCTTCAGTATTACTAATCTCGGGGGAGCAGACATTGAGTATTTCACTCCTATCCTAAATATACCAGAAGTAGCCATTTTAGGAGTTGGTGCCTTGCAAACGTCGCTGGCTCTTGACAGCCAAGGACAGGTCTACGAGCAAAAATTCCTGCCGCTCAGCTTGACTTTTGACCATCAAGTCGTAGATGGTCAGCCCGCAGCGGAGTTTCTAGCCAGTCTAGCGGACAAATTGGAGTCTCCTTACGACTTGGTTTTCTGATAGAAGAATGAATGGTGAATTTCATTCCTGAATGATAAAGAAAAAGGCCAGCTGTTTATATCATTCATTAACAGTTGGCCTTTATGTATTCTGTTATCCTCTTGTTTCAAATTTATAAAGGTTTGATAAGGAAATGACAGGATGATAGGGAGTAAGCTCTAAGGCTCTAAGTGGGTGGATAAAGCTGCAGTATAAGATAAATTGAATAACGATAATGGGAGAAAAATATCAGTGAGGTAGAATATGAAGGTTGCCAAAACACTAGTCTTAGAATATCTAGAGCAAGAATTACTAAAGAATGATAAGCAAGGCCTTGAAACGAAAGTAATTGCTGCCGCTTTAGGAATGCAACGCTCAAATGTGAGCACTATTTTGAATCAATTGGTAAAAGAAGGGATACTCGTTAAAGGAAATACACGGCCAGTTCAATACAAGTTAAAAGAGGTATTTGTAGAAAATCCTTTGGATTTTCCAAGCATTATAGGTGAAAATGGCAGCCTGCGAACAGCCATCCAGTTAGCACAGGCAGCTATTTTATACCCAAATTATGCCCTTCCTGTACTTATTTTATCCGAGGTCGGTGCTGGTAGAACTCACTTCGTTAATAAAATGATGGAGTTTGCCATTCAAAATCAAGCTATTAGTAAGCCTCAGTTGTTTGAAAAAATTAACTGCTTAGACTATATTGATGTTCTGGATGATTTGCTGAAGTTGTTATTTGGCTCAGAGGCGACGAAGTCTGTATTTGAGAAAGTGGCAGAAGGAATTTTATTTATAGATAACATACAAGTTCTATCTTCGGCGGTTCAGAATAGATTGATTTCCTGGCTGAATCACAGAGAAGGAGAACAAAAGAGACGTCAGAAGAAAGGTTTGGTAATTATCGGAAGTAATGCTAAGCTATCTGAACATTTATCCAATAAACTTCCTGTTGTAATCCAGCTGCCTTCTTATCCGAATAGACCGATTAGTGAAAAGCTAGAGTTACTAAATTACTTTTTAGCTATCGAATCAAAGAATTCTGCGCATGATATTCAAGTGCCGCGTGATGTCATTCATTCCTTCATCCTATCAGCGAATATTAGCAATATAAAAGAATTAGAATATGTAGTTCGAACTGCTTGCGCCAATGCTTTTGTAAGAAGTCTGAGGTCGGAACTAAAAGATTTAACACTTAGTAATGACGATTTGCCCATTCCTTATCAAGGAATTCGTCATTTAGGTGGCCATAATGTAGTTAAAATCGATGAATTGATTGGCAAACGTAAGGTGCTGATTTATGATAAGGAGTTGGGATTACTGGATTTTTCAGAGCAAGAGTCGGATGATTTATATAACAAAATTAAATCAGAATATTCTCAGTTATCAGAAAGAGGCATAGAGCAGGATGATGTTTTTGAGGCAGTGAGAAACTATATTCAAAGCTATATTGAATACAAACCTTTTGTCGAGAAAGAAGATGAGTTGGAAAATCTTAATCAGCTTGAGACGATTGTCTCTGCTGAAGTGATTCAGTTGGTACAAGCCTTTGTTCTATCTGTTCAAAAAGAACTCAATCTAGAGCTTAATTCGACGGCATATTACGGCATCAGCCTTCATGTCAATGCGATGATTAAGCAGAAAGGATCGTTGAATCGGCAGTTGGATAATGATGCTATTGTGAAAGTGATTCGGGATTATCCAATAGAGTATGCACAATGTTCTAAATTTGCCAGGCAACTAGAAGCAAGATTTCAACTAGCTGTTCCAATAGATGAAATCGTCATCCTAACCATGTTTATTATTGAGTCCGAAAAGAAACAAGATAGTCTACGACCTATCTTGCTCTACGTCCTGCACGGTAAAGGGGTTGCCAAGTCCTTGGCTGAGTCAACCAAGATGCTGACTAAAAATAACCAAGTGTATGGCTTTGATATTCTATTAGAAGAATCTCTAGAGGAAAGCTATCGCAAATTAAAAGAGCGAATTGAGGAGCTAGACCAAGGTTTAGGGGTCATCGTCCTCTATGATATGGGATCGATTAAGGAAATGCTGGATAAAATTCGAGAAGAAACTCTGATTAAAATCAGAGAATTTGAAATTCCCATTACTATGATTGGCATGGGGATTGCACGGCGCTGTTTGATAGAAAATGATATTGACAGTGTCTTTCACGCTTTTCATATGGAAATGAATCAGCTTTATAAAAATCGGGACCAAGAAAAAATCATCATTACACTCTGTTATACCAGCGAAGGCGGTTCTCTTCAGCTAAAGCACTATCTTGATCAGTATTCAAAGTTGGGTTACCGTTTCATTGCTTTGTCAGTTGCCAATAAGGAGATGTTGATTGAGGAAGTGATGGCTTTAAGAAAGACCTATCAAGTCCATGCTTTTGTTGGAACTTTCGACCCTCAAATTATGGGCATCCCTTTCATTTCCATTAAAGATGTCTTTGAGCAGCCCAAGGAGCACCTAGATAAATTATTGATGTTTGTACCAACCTCTGTCAATAGCTACGATTATGAGAAAGTTTACCAATTTTTAGAAGAGCAATTTATCTATACTTCCTTAGCTAAGATTAAAAAGATTCTTCCTGCTATTTTAGATGAATTTGATTTTTATTATCAGCTGACAGAGGAGCAAACAATAGGCTTGTTTGTTCATATTGCGTGTCTAGTGGAGCGAACCCTTTCAGGAGAATGCTTGAAGAAGAGCAGTAAAGAAATTGCTGGTCTTATCGAAAAATTCCCTGATGACTATAAGCACATTAGGAAAATCATTCGAACAGTGGAGCGAAGCTTTAAGATTCTTATAGATGACGCAGAGGTCAGTGTTTTAATTCAGATGCTGCGCAAGTTATAAAATTGTATGTTAGAGTAGCAAACCAATAAAAAAGCACCTAACTCTCATTACCCTTTTTAGTCGGGATTTGCACTTCCGATTTCTGTGGTAATGTTGTGATTTAGATGCTTTTTTACATGCGCTCGTGCACAAGATTATGCAGCCATTTTCCTGAGAAAACACGAGGGATGCCCCAGATTGGTTTGAGAATATCTTCGCCATTTATCACAAGAAAGATTAGCCAAATGGGAGCCTGCAGGCTAACCAGGACATAGCCAAGTGGAATGCTGAAGAGCCAGACAGGTAAAATATCTAGCAGGCAGGCATAGTTGGTATCGCCTCCACTACGTAAAATCCCAACGATTAAAACAACACTAAAAGCTTTTGGAATAAACAACAGGGCATTTAACTGAATCATCAAGATGGTTAGCTGCTCTGTCTGATTGCTTAAGTTGTAGAGTTTCAGAGCTAAAGGCATAGCCCAGATGAGTAGGACGCTGACGATAAGTCCGATAAGAGGTAATAGAAGTAAGAAGCGCTTGGCATCTTGTAAGGCTTTTTCTACTTGATTCTCTCCGATGGTATTGCCTAGCATAACAGCTACAGCATTTCCCGCACCGCGTACAAAGACAAAACCAATTTGGGCAATGGCGCTAGCAATCTGGGTGGAGGCCACCACTTCAGTACCTAATAGTCCGATAATAGCCAAGCCAATTGATGTTCCAAGAGACCAGGCGCCTTCATTGAAGACGACTGGCAAGGTTTTTTTCAAAAATTGATAAACGAAGTCTTTGTGAAAGGCAAAGAGTTCAGCTATGCTAGCGGCTCCAGCCATCCTTGTTCGATAGACACCAAAGACTAACCAGCAAAGCTCCAGCAATCGAGCTATAAAGGTGGCAATAGCAGCACCAACTAGTCCAAGTTTAGGAAACCCAATCAGTCCAAAAATAAGGACGGCATTGCCAATGATATTGGTCGCCATGGATAGGAGACTTGCAAGAGTTGGTAAGAAAACTTCATTACTGCACCGACACATAGTAGCCAGAGAAGTTGTAATAGCTGTCATCAGGTAGGTCCAGGAGACGATAGATAAGTATTGGGCGCCCAACTGAATAGCTTCGGTATCATGAATATAAAAACCAATCAGTTGCTTGGGAAAAAGTAAAGCGACTAAAGTAAAGGAAGCGGAGATGAGCCCACTCAGCATATAGACTAATCCCAAGGTTTTTCTCATATCAGCAATTCGCTGGGCTCCCCAGTATTGGGCCATGAAGACAGAAGCTCCGCTACTGATACCAAACTGTACAATAGTCAAGAGAAAGAAAATCTGGTTGGCAGCACCAGCAGCTGCGATTTGTTTTTCCCCTAGCTGTCCAATCATGACAACATCAGCTAGATTGACAGCACTGGCTAGTAGAAATTGAAGAGAAAACGGTAGACTGAGACGTAAGAATTGTTTCAGAAATGTTTTCTTTTCACTCACTCTCCCACCTCCTTTCGTTTCAAATAGGATAAGCAATCAGTGTGTCCAGTAACCTTATGTCTAGAAATTTGTAGTTCTTTTTGAATTGGATGATTCTGATTCCGAATAAACTTCGCTCTTTCTACCTGATAGCTTGAAATAAGCCTCAAGTTTAGTGATAATAGGCAATTTGATCAACAAAAATTTGACAATCTTTATTAGCTTCTGTTTGAATCTCTACATTCTTCAATTCCTTTTCTGGATAAGGATTTTGGATTGGAAAGGCAAAGAAAGTCTGGCCGTCTTTTTGATAAGGTTTGGTGCTAAGCGAGACTTCAAATAATTGCTCATCTACCTTATAGATGGGTTCGCCAGGTATAGGGTTGGTATTGGTAGACCGATCCCAGTTAACACTTATTTTGCCAATGTTTTCTCCAAAGATAATAGGAACAGTAAACTCGGTTTGATCAGTATAGGTTAGTAGGATATTTCCGATTTGATAGGTTTCCATTTCAGGGAAGACACCGTCCACAAACCATTGGTATTCCACAAAATAGTCAGTAGCATAGCCAATTTCAATCCAGCTAGGATGCGCTAGTGTTTCAAGGCAGCGCGTGTGGTTTTGTAGGTCAGGATAGTGGTAATGGAAGAGATATGATAAGGTTTTATCACGGATAGTTGCATAGTCTTCATCACGATAGTCATGATTCCAAAACATCTCGTAAGCATAGGCCAAGCCGAAGAAAATGACATTTCTCTGCAGGATCACCTCGTTTAAGGTACTCCAGTTGGAGATGATAGCTCCCTTGCTCCCCTTCTTCAAATGCTCAGCCCAATGCGGAAAGAGATAGCCTTCAAAATTACCATAACGGATACTAAAGCCTTCTTCTAAAACTTCATCTTCCAGTTTTTCATCCAAACTCCAGAGCCAATGGAGAATTTCGACATCTTTGGGAATCTGGTGAATGGCTTGCCAGGTTGCCGGCATGATGCCAACTTTTTTGCCTGTATCTTTTTTGAACTGAGGAGTATACATGATGATTTCTGCTCCACCAAAAGGCCCCGCATCAGGAACGATAGCATTTTTCAGTAACTTGTCTCCCCAAATCATGGTTCGGACATTTTTCTGCTTGAGGTAGTCATAAATCTTGATAATGTCTTCTGCGAAGATGTCTGCTCCAGCCTTTCCTTTGCAGCGCTCACATATGGCAATTGAATAGTATTCATCATGCCCGATATTGATGACTTCAGGTTCAAAGACCTCAATGATTTCATCCAGAACATTAAATAGGAGTTCATAAGAAGCAGGATTTGATGGGCAGTAAGTATCCGGATAAGGATCTTCAGGGATTTCTGCGATTTCTGGGTGACCAAGCATCAGGTAGTCACAGTGGCCAAGAGAGGGAACCTCAGGAATCACTTCAAAAAATCGTTCCTTGCAGTAGAGGACCAGATCTTTCACATCATTTTGACTTAGAAACTCCCCGTCACCATTCTCCATGTGAATGGCATTCTTGTACCAAGGGAAGGTATAGTCTTGGATTTCTTTGGTCTTGCCAGAGTATTCAGCCATATCAGCACAATATTTAATCCACTCTTGATTAATTTCAGGGTGTTTTTTATATTCCATAGCACCGCCGATTTCAATCATAATCGTATTGTACTTGAAAAAAGCAAGCATATCCACAAATTGCTTGAAGAAATCCATATTCTTACGAGACGGTAAAAAGACCTTGAGGCCACGCTCAGAACAGACGGGTTCGTCGTAGGCCAAGCCATAAGGCAAGTAGCCATCCTGCAACATTTGGATAATTGAAATGGCCCCATAAAATAAGCCACGCTGGGACAAGGCATAAACGAAAATGCCGTCTTGAGCAACCTTTACGATGTGCGCTTCAGGGTTGGATGGATAGGGAAGTGAAAAGGACTGCATGACCTCTTGTCCGACTTCTCGGGAAATCCCTTCTATGAAATGAATGGCAGGGAAAGCCAGCTGGCCATCATTTCTTGCTTTTGGATGAGCCAGTAAAGTGTCGGTCAAAATAGGAAGTGGACTAAATATTTGAGTTTCTTTAGTGAAATAGCGACCGCTGTTTTCTTGTTTCCAATATTGAGGTGTGATGCCTTGTTTCATAATCTACTCCTTGAACTATCTGAATATCTGCGAGTCATAAAAAAATCCGGGCACAAAAAAGAAGGTATGGATCGGATTTTCCTGTTACTGAGTTTTCTCTTTTCTAGCCTTCTCGATTTCTCCTTGAATCTTATAAAGATTTTCCGAAAGACGACCAAAGTAGAGTAGCTCTCCCATCCACTTGATGAGCTTGCTTTTTGAATTTTTTGTCAATTTATTTTGTTCTTGTTCTAGCGTAACCTCCAGCCCTTTTGAGCAAGGCTTGGTCTTGTAGGAAGTAATCGTTTTTTCACTATGGGACGAGATTTGAATAACGTAGGTTTCATGGCGACGATAGTCCAGAATCTCATAATCAGTCTTAGTATAGACATTGTCTGACAATTTTGAGTAACGAAGTCCTTTCTTTAACCTATCTATCTTTTTTGTTTGATTGTCAGCTTGATTGATTTGATTCAGAAACTCGCTTTCCAAGAAGTCATAAAATTCGTTTGAAGTGACTTGGAGTTCTCTAATAATCTTCATAAATTAAGTATATAATAAGCCCTTGTGGAAAGTAACCCCTTTAGGGAAATGAGACGGTTTTTAGCGCTTTTTTATACTCTTTAGCTTTGTGTTATACATTATCATAAAAAACGATTATTTTTTATACACTAATTTTACGATAGGTTCTAAAATATATTAAGGGAACAATTTAAAAATAGCGAGTGCCAGCAGTAAAGCACGCAAGAAACTAATGCTTTAAATTTTTTATAACAAATTGAGTATGAATGGCATTTGAAAATGGATACACTAAGATAGAAAACTGTATATCAAGAAAATGTAAACGTTTTTGACAGTGGAATAGAGCTATAGTAAACTGTGGGTAAGAAGTCAACTGGAAAGGAGGAGCTTGTATGGAAGAATGGAATAGTTCAGCGGAGATTATTGCCATGTCCTTAATTGCTAATTCTGGTGCAGCCCGATCCTTAGCTTTTGAAGCACTTAAAAAAGCAAAACTAGCAGAATTTGATGCAGCTAAGGAATTAATGGATGAGGCAAATAGTGTTATTTTAAAGGCCCATCATTCCCAAACAGATTTATTGCAGGAAGAAGCACAAGGAAACGGTCATCAGTTGAGTATACTGCTTGTTCATGCGCAAGACCATTTTATGACCAGTCTTTTGGCCATTGACCTTATCACTGAGATGATTGAGCTGTATTCCAATCGAGAAGGAGAAAGACAATGAAAATCTTATTAATATGTGCAGCTGGTATGTCCACGAGCATCCTGATGAAAAAAATGGAGCAATATGCAAATGATCAAGGTATTGAGCTCGATATCAAAGCGGTCGGATTGATGGACTATCAAGATTATGCTCAGGATTATGATGTGATTTTATTAGGCCCTCAGGTTTCTTATAAACTTGATTCGGTCAAAGAGTCAGTATCAAAACCTGTTGCCACCATTCCAGCCATGGATTATGCAATGGGAGATTGTAAGAATATCTTTCAATTAATTAAAGCAATATCTTAAGGAGGTTTTTCTAATGGAAAAATTCTTTAACAGTAAATTTATGACCAAACTTCAGGAAATTGGTTATAAACTGGCCAACAATGTGTTTATACAGTCTTTACAAGCTGGATTAGGGTCTCTCTTGGGATTGATTACCGTGGGTTCCTTATTTCAAGTCTTAGCTGCAATTGGAAATGAAACAGCTCTAGGTTGGTTCAAAACTGGGGATGCAGTGTATAATACATTGACCTTGCCTTTCCGCTATTCGATGGATTTTATTTCTATCTGGGTTGCTATCTTCTTTGCTTATCATTATGCTAAGAATTTGAAATTGAAATCTCCTATTATGGCTGCGGTTGATACAGCAGTTACTTTCATGCTGGTAGCAGGAGCTTTTGTTGATACTGAAAAATTCTCCGGACTACAGTTAGACTATCTTGGGTCACAAGGTATGTTCATCAGCTTCTTCATCGTCTTTGTAGTCGTACAGATTGAAAAATTCTGCTATGAAAAAGATATTAAAATTAAGATGCCAGATGTAGTGCCGCAGTTCCTGCAAGATAGTTTCGGCTCTATTCTGCCGGTATTCTTCTCCATCACTCTCTTCCTCTTGCTGAATGTTGGAATTGGAGCATTGACAGCAGGAGCTTATAATGTTCCGTCTGGTTTTATGGCTCTCTTGCGTGCACCGCTTGGCGCTGTATCATCTGTACCAGGGATTGTGATGCTTTGTATGTTAGCGCTGGTTCTTTGGTGCTTCGGCATTCATGGTACTCTCATTATCATTCCAATCATTTCTCCACTTGGTATTCAAGCAGCAACAACAAATGCTGCTCTTCATGCGGCAGGTCAGCCAATGCAATTCTTCCCAGTTTTGCTCTACACTTCTATGGCTTTAGTTGGTGGTACAGGAAATACCTGGGCCCTGGTCCTGATGGGCTTGCGCTCAAAATCCAAACAAATTAGTGCCGTTTCTAAGATTTCGCTCATTCCTGGGTGGTTTGGTATCAATGAGCCGGTAACATTTGGTATGCCAATTATGTTCAACCCAATTCTTTGCATCCCTTATGTACTCAATGTGCCAATTATGATGATCTTGACTTATTTTGCTTACCAAACAGGCTTTATTATTCCTGCTTGGATAGTGGTTAGTGCACAGTTGCCAATGGGATTCAGCAACTACTTGACAACCCTTCGTTGGCAAAACTTCGTTTGGGATTATATCTTGATTTTACCAGCTATGTTAATCTACTACCCATTCTTCAAGAAATACGAAGAGCAATTGGTTAAGCAAGAAGCTGAAGCGGAAGCAATAGAAGCCAAAGGAGGTGCAGCAGCTTGATTGATGTAACAAAATTTTCCAGAGACTTTCTCTGGGGATCGGCTTCAGCTGCCTATCAAGTTGAAGGAGCTTGGGATGAAGATGGTAAGAGTCTTTCTATCTGGGACGTCTTTGTTCGCCAGCCTAATAGGACTTTTAAAAACACGACTGGCGACGTGGCAGTGGACCATTACCATCACTATAAAGAAGATGTTGAACTGATGGCAGAAATGGGTCTGAAAGCTTATCGATTTTCTATTGCTTGGACCCGTATTTTGCCTGAGGGACGAGGAGAGGTCAATCAGAAAGGGATTGAATTTTATTCAAATCTGATTGATGAACTTCTCAAATATAATATTGAACCCATTATCACAATCTATCACTGGGATTTGCCTCAAGTACTGCAAGATGAGTACGGCGGTTGGGAATCCAGAAAGATAATTGACGATTTCCTGTATTATGCAGAGGTTCTCTTCAAAAACTTTGGAGATAGAGTGAAATATTGGATTGGACTTAACGAGCAAAATGTCTTTGTTGGACTAGGTTATCGGGATGGTCGTTTTCCACCAGGAATCAAAAATATTCAGTTAATGCACCAGGTGAATCACATTGTCAACTTGGCTAATGCAACGATTATCAAACGATTCCATGATTTGAAAATAAAAGGTCAAATCGGTCCAAGCTTTGCTTTTCCTGTCCTTTATGCTCTGGATAATCAGCCAGAAAATGTTCTAGCCATGGAGAAATCTTTGGATGTCAATGTTTGGTATTGGATGGATGCTTATTTATTGGGACGTTATCCAAGGACAGCTCTAGCTTATTTGAGAAATCAATTCGGTATAGAATTAGATATCCGAGAAGGAGATTTAGAGATTTTAAAAGCTGGTCGTCCAGATTTCGTTGGTGTCAACTATTACCAATCTCATACTTTTGCTGCTAATGTACCGAATGCTGAAGCTGGTGAGCCGGACCAGTTTAAGCATGTGCCAAACGAACACTTAGAGCGTACTAGCTGGGAGTGGGAAATAGATCCAATTGGTTTACGAATTGCTTTACGGCGGATTACCAGCAGATATGACATCCCGATTATGATAACTGAAAATGGGCTAGGAGAGTATGATACCTTAACGGAAGATAGAAAGATCCATGACCCATATCGGATTGAATATCTTGATAAGCATATTACAGCTGTACAAAATGCCATAGAAGATGGTTGCCAAGTCATCGGCTATTGTACGTGGTCTTTCACAGATCTACTTTCATGGCTCAACGGCTATGGCAAGCGCTATGGATTTGTTTATGTAGACCGCGATGAGGAAGAAGGTGGTAGTCTAGAGCGGATTCGAAAAGATAGTTTTTATTGGTATCAAAAATTAATTAAAGAATTTGAGAATATAAGAGATAACAGTAGGAATCATTCATAGAAAAAAGCCAGCAGGTTAAATCTCCATAAACCGCTGGCTTGTCTTTTTTATTTTTCCCGCATTTCACCTTGTGGGAAGTAGGTTCCTTCAGGCATGTCGTTAATAATGACATGGACAGCAGACTGAGGTGCGCCTGTATTTCTGACAACGGCTTCAGTTACTTCCTTGGCAAGAGCTTTTTTCTGCTCTAGAGTGCGTCCTTCAAACAAATCAATTCTAACAAATGGCATATTTTCTGCCTCCTTTATTTCGTTATCATTATTTTATCATAAATGAGGTTTTAAAGAGTAGTGAATTATGGTAAAATAATGTGAAGTAAAAATGGAGATAGTGAATTAGCAAAGATTTAAATTATGGCTCAGTTATACTACAAATATGGCACAATGAATTCGGGCAAGACCATTGAAATTTTAAAAGTGGCCCACAATTATGAAGAACAAGGCAAGAGCGTGGTTATCATGACCTCGGCTGTTGATACACGTGACGGCTTTGGTGTCGTTTCTAGTCGTATCGGTATGAAGCGGAATGCTATGGCTATTGAAGAACAGACCGATATTTTTGGCTATATCCGGCAGCTGCCTGAAAAACCTTATTGTGTTTTGATTGATGAGGCTCAGTTCTTGAAACGCCACCATGTCTATGATTTAGCTAGAGTGGTGGATGAGTTGGATGTTCCGGTTATGGCTTTTGGTCTAAAAAATGATTTTCGCAATGAACTTTTTGAAGGCTCTAAGCACCTCTTGCTCTTGGCTGACAAGATTGAGGAGATTAAAACCATTTGCCAATATTGCTCTCGTAAGGCCACCATGGTTTTACGGACTGATAACGGAAAGCCTGTTTATGATGGTGAGCAGATCAAAATTGGCGGCCACGAGACCTATATCTCAGTCTGCCGCAAGCACTATTTTAACCCCGATATTAAGTAATCCAACGATAGAAAAAAGGAGATGATGAAAAATCTATGAACATCTATGAACAGTTACAAGCAGTTGAAGATCGCTATGAAGAACTTGGTGAACTCCTAAGCGACCCTGATGTAGTCAGCGATACCAAGCGTTTTATGGAGCTTTCTAAGGAAGAAGCCAGCACCCGCGATACAGTGACAGCTTACCGTGAGTATAAAAAAGTCCTGCAAAACATCACAGACGCTGAAGAAATGATAAAAGACGCCTCTGGTGATGCTGACTTAGAAGAAATGGCCAAGCAGGAGCTCAAAGATGCCAAGGCTGAAAAAGAAGAATACGAGGAAAAACTAAAAATCCTTCTTTTGCCTAAAGATCCAAATGACGATAAGAATATTATCCTTGAAATCCGCGGAGCTGCAGGAGGAGACGAAGCGCAGTTGTTTGCAGGAGACCTCTTGCAGATGTATCAAAAATATGCTGAAAGCCAAGGCTGGCGCTTCGAAGTCATGGAGGCCTCTTATAATGGTGTAGGCGGGATCAAGGAAGTGGTCGCTATGGTCTCAGGTCAGTCGGTCTACTCAAAGCTTAAGTATGAATCTGGCGCTCACCGCGTACAGCGGGTTCCTGTAACCGAAAGCCAAGGTCGCGTTCACACCTCGACGGCAACTGTCTTGGTTATGCCAGAAATCGAAGAAGTAGAATACGACATTGATCCTAAAGATCTGCGCGTTGACATCTACCACGCATCTGGTGCAGGCGGACAGAACGTCAATAAGGTTGCGACTGCTGTTCGTATCGTCCATCTGCCAACCAATATTAAGGTCGAAATGCAGGAAGAGCGGACCCAGCAGAAGAATAGAGATAAGGCTATGAAAATCATCCGAGCCCGCGTAGCAGACCACTTTGCTCAAATTGCTCAAGATGAGCAGGATGCAGAGCGCAAGTCCACAATTGGTACAGGCGATCGCTCAGAGCGGATTCGCACCTATAATTTCCCGCAAAACCGGGTGACAGATCACCGTATCGGTTTGACCTTGCAAAAGCTGGACACGATTTTAGCTGGCAAACTGGATGAAGTCGTTGACGCTCTGGTTCTATATGACCAAACGCAAAAACTAGAAGAGCTGAATAAATAATGATGCTGGCTCAATATTTGGCGCAGCTAGAGCAAGAGCTGCTAGCAGCGGGAGAAGAAGCAGAAAGCTTGTCTTTCGTTTATCGGGCTCTCAATATGCTCTCCTTTACCGACTTTGTTCTCAAACTTCGGACAGAAGTCAGACAGGAAGACCATAAACAGCTAAAAGCAATTCAAGAGCAGCTGCTTGCTCATAGGCCAGCCCAGTATATCATTGGGAGCAGTGACTTTCTAGGTTTGAGTCTCAAGGTTGATGAGCGTGTGTTGATTCCAAGGCCTGAGACAGAGGAGCTGGTGGAGCTGATTTTGTCAGAAAATCCTGAAAGTTCTTTGTCTGTCTTGGATATCGGAACGGGTAGCGGAGCCATTGCTCTTGCACTGGCAAATGGCCGTCCAGACTGGCAGATTACTGCTTCTGATCTATCAAGCGATGCTCTTTCCTTGGCAAGAGAAAATGCTCAGTCATGCGGACTTAACCTTGCTTTTGTCCAATCCGATTGCTTGGATGCAATCAGTGGGAACTTTGACATTATCGTCTCTAATCCGCCCTATATTTCAGAAGCGGATAAGAATGAAGTTGGACTTAACGTTCTGACCTCAGAGCCTCACATGGCCCTCTTTGCTGAGGAAGATGGCTATGCCGTCTATCGGAAAATAGCCGAGCAGGCAGGAGACTATCTGACAAAAATAGGAAAAATCTATCTGGAAATTGGTTACAAGCAAGGTGACGGTGTCAGGGAGTTGCTGGAAAAACACTTCCCTCAAAAACGAATCCGAGTCTTGAAAGATCAATTTGGCAAAGATAGAATGGTGGCGATGGACAATGGATAAGATAGAAAAGACTCTAGCAGCAGGCGGAGCAGTTGTCCTGCCCACCGAAACTGTTTATGGCCTCTTTGCCCAGGCTTTGAATGAAGAGGTTGTTGAGCGAGTCTACGAATTAAAACAAAGACCTCGCGACAAAGCTCTTAATCTTAATGTGGGTAGTTTAGAAGAGATTTATGCCTTTTCTAAGAACCAGCCCACTTATCTAGATCAACTCTACCAAGCCTTTCTACCTGGGCCGCTGACTATTATCCTCCAAGCCAATGACCGAGTGCCGACTTGGATAAATTCAGATATGAAAACTGTAGGCTTTCGGATTCCTAAACATCCGGTTACCCTAGATTTGATTCGAAAGTACGGGCCCTTGATTGGTCCATCCGCCAATCTTTCTGGAAAAGCTAGTGGAACTTCTTTCCAGCAGATTATGATGGATTTTCAAGAGGAGGTCTCAGGTGTAGAAGATGATGCTGCTCTGACAGGTCAGGATTCAACTATTCTGGACTTGTCTGGAGAAAAGGCTCTTATTTCACGCCAAGGGGCAATCACTCGCGAGGATATTCTCGCCCAAGTAAATGATATAAAATTTTAACTTTTAGGACCTAAGGTCCTATTTTCGCAAAAGAAGGGAGACACCTTATGATTTTTGACCAAGAAAACTACAAAGCATTTGACCCAGAGATTTGGGAAGCAGTTGCTAAAGAAGAAGAACGTCAGCAGCATAATATTGAGCTGATCGCTTCAGAAAATGTCGTTTCTAAAGCTGTCATGGCTGCTCAAGGTTCTATTTTGACCAATAAGTACGCTGAGGGCTACCCAGGCCGCCGTTACTATGGTGGGACAGATGTAGTGGATGTGATTGAGAGTCTGGCAATTGAGCGTGCCAAGGAAATCTTTGGTGCCAAGTTTGCTAATGTTCAGCCTCACTCAGGCAGCCAGGCTAATTGTGCTGCTTATATGGCTTTGATTGAGCCAGGTGATACAGTTATGGGTATGGATTTATCTGCGGGCGGCCACTTGACTCATGGTGCATCAGTCAGCTTCTCTGGTCAAACTTACAATTTTGTATCCTATAGTGTTGACCCAGATACGGAGTTACTTGACTTTGATGCCATCCTCCAGCAAGCCAAAGAGGTTCAGCCTAAGCTGATTGTGGCAGGTGCTTCAGCCTACTCTCATATCATTGACTTTTCAAAGTTCCGTGAAATCGCTGATGCAGTAAGTGCCAAGCTTATGGTAGATATGGCTCACATCGCTGGATTGGTCGCGGCAGGCCTCCATCCTAGCCCTGTACCTTATGCAGATATCACAACGACGACGACCCACAAGACCTTGCGCGGACCTCGCGGTGGATTGATTTTGACAAATGATGAAGAATTGGCTAAGAAAATCAACTCAGCCATCTTCCCAGGCATTCAAGGCGGACCATTGGAGCATGTCATTGCAGCCAAAGCAGTTGCATTTAAAGAAGTGCTTGACCCAGCTTTCAAGGTTTATGCCCAGCAGATTTTGGATAATGCCCAAGCTATGGCCCAAGTCTTCCGTCAGCATGATAAGTTCCGTGTGATTTCTGACGGTACTGAAAATCATCTTTTCTTGGTTGATGTCACTAAGGTTGTAGAAAATGGGAAAGTAGCGCAAAATCTCTTGGATGAGGTGAATATTACGCTTAATAAAAACTCCATCCCTTACGAGACTTTGTCACCATTTAAGACTAGCGGAATTCGTATCGGTACTGCAGCTATTGCAGCTCGAGGCTTTGGTGTAACAGAAAGCATCAAGGTAGCCGAGCTCATTATCAAGGCTCTGGAAAACGCTGAAAACGAAGCGGTGCTGAATCAGGTGCGGGCGGAAGTTCGTGAACTAACGGACACTTTTCCACTCTATGAGGGCTTGAACTAAGATGGATATTTACGTAAAAAAAGCGATTATTCATCAATTCAGCCCAGCTGATACCGAACTGCTGCTGGCGGATAAGTTTCTCAACATTACTCCTAAGATTGAAGAATACCTGCGCAAGAAGATTGAGCGGGTCTACTCTGACGATGCTAAAACAGGTGTTTTCGATCCCGAAAACGTCTTTTTAGCCCAGCTTTCAGACGACTTACTGGAAACATCATTGACAGTGGCTAAGCTCTGGCAGGAGGAGTTTTCTGTCAGTGAAAATCAGAAAACCAACGATCTGATTTTTGTCCAGTTTGACAAAGAAGGTGTGGAGCACTTTGCTTTTCTGCGGATTGCTCTGCGGGAAACTCTGACCCACTTAGGGGGTGAGGTGGACAATCCTATCAAGCTGACGCAGAACAATCTACCTGGCTTTGGTACAGGTGCAGACGAGGCTTTGGTCATCAATCTCAAATCTCGCAAGTACCATCTGATTGAAAAGCGCATCAAGTATAACGGTGCCTTTCTCAATTATATGTCAGACAATCTCTTGCAGGTCAATCCGACAATTTCAGCCAAGAAATCAATCAAAGCACTTGAGAAGACTGCTCAAAAAGTTGCCGAAAGTTTTAACAAAGACGATTTTCAGTTCCAGTCCAAGGTCAAATCCAGTATTTTCAAAAATCTGGAAGAAAACGACGAATTGTCGCCTGAGAAACTGGCCGATGATCTTTTTGACAGCAATCTAACTGCCCGACTTACCTTTATTGACCAAGTCAAGGAAGCTATTCCTGAGCCAGTCAAATTTGATGAGATTGATAGTAGCCGCCAGAAGAAAAAGTTCGAAAATCAGAAACTCTCCCTTTCAAACGGAATTGAGCTCATTGTTCCTAATAATATCTATCAAGACGCAGAGTCAGTAGAATTTATCCAGAACGATAATGGGACCTATTCTATTTTGATTAAGAACATCGAGGATATCCAAAATAAATAATGTTTAAATTTCTAAGAAGACTGATTTTAGTCCTTTTCGTGCTCTTTGCCGGCTACAAGATTTATCAGTTTCATCATGATGTCAAGCAGGTCATGAAGTATCAGAGCTTAGTCAGAGAAGTGCTGGACGAGCAGGATACAGCGGCCAATGAAGAATTGGTACTGGCCATGATTTATACAGAGACCAAGGGAAAAGACACTGATGTCATGCAGTCCAGTGAAAGTGCGACTGGTCAGACTAATGCTATCACGGATAACAAAGAAAGTATTCGCCAGGGCGTCCAGACCCTGTCTGATAACCTAGAGTTAGCCAGCGAGAAAAAGGTAGATGTTTGGACAGCAGTACAAGCCTATAATTTCGGTCAGTCCTATATCGACTACGTCGCTAAAAACGGTGGTGAAAATACGCTAGAGCTGGCTAAGAAATATTCCAAAGATGTAGTAGCGCCAAGTTTAGGAAATGTAACAGGCAAGACCTACGGCTACTATAACCTGATCTCTATTTTTCACGGACCAGAGCTCTATATCAACGGCGGTAATTATTATTATTCCCGTCAGGTCAAGATGAACATGCATATCATGCGCCTCTTAAAATGGTTTTAGAAAGAAGTAGTTAAGCTTCTTTCTTTTTTGATGGTGAAGTAATAATCCAGATATTTGTAACCATGATAGATACATGATATAATTTTGTACATCTATCATAAAAAGGAATGAAAAATGAACAAGAAACTTGCTTTTAAGCTCCTGATTCTGGTCTTGGTGACAATTGCCGGTCTAACAGCTTTTTACAACCATAAAGAAGCCACTAACCTCAATACAAAACAATTTGTGCAGTCAACAACGCCGACCTTGTTTTTCCACGGTTTTGGATCCAGCTCTAATTCTGAAAATCATATGGCAGAAGCAGCCAAAAAAGCTGGAGTCACTCAGACAATTATCACAGCAAATGTCAGTAAAAATGGGCAAGTAAGCTTATTAGGCGAGATACCGAAAGGTGCTATCAATCCCATTATCAAGGTAAACTATGAAGATAACCGCAATGCCGACTATTCTCAAGATGGCAAATATGCAACAGCTGTGATTCGCAAGCTACAAGAGACTTATGGATTTGATAAGATGAATCTGGTAGGCCATTCGATGGGGAATATGTCCATCCTCTTTTATATGCTGGAGAACGGTCAGGATGAAAAGCTGCCCGAGCTGCAAAAGCAGGTCAATATTGCCAACCATGTTAATGGTTTGGAAGAAAGGGACTTGCCTGAAGATTTGAGAATCCTAGACGACCAAACTGGCCAGCCTAGTGCTATGAGCCAGACTTATCAAAAACTACTGGGATTACGAGAAGTATATCCACAAGAGCAAGTTGATGTTCTAAATATTTACGGCGATTTCAAAAACGAATCCGACGGCTCCGTACTCAATACCTCTTCCCGCAGCCTCAAGTATCTCCTAGTTGAAAATGCTAAATCTTATCAGGAAAAGAAAATCACAGGTCAGTTGGCTCAGCACAGTCAATTGCATGAAAATCCAGAAGTAGACGAATTACTGATTGACTTCCTTTGGAAAAAGTAGAAAAGAGCAGTTACTGGCAAGCAAATCCAGTGACTGTTTTTTCTTTGAACTTCTTTGAGAAATGTTGTAAAATGTATCTATTATCTCAAGCCCTTAATGGATGAGATAATAATAACTCCATCATTGCAGCAACTTACCTGAAGCACTCTGAACATCAAAAGGAGCGAAAATCACAAGCTCAAGAAACAGAAATTCGAGTCACTCAGAAAGAAGTTTGCTCTATAAAAAAAGCTATAGAATTTGGGAAACTATGGCGGGAGGAAAAGAGGAAAAAATATGAAATTCAAAAAAACTTTAATGACAGCAGGAGCCTTGCTGGCTACTCTGTTTACTGTATCGACCGCAGCTGCCGATTCAAATGTTCAGAAAGTCATTGATGAGACTTACGTGCAACCTGAGTATGTGCTGGGTTATTCCTTGGATGAAAGCCAAAAACAGCAGACCTTGCAGATGCTGGGCTACAATTCATCCAGCGACAGCAAGCCTCTCAAGACCATGACTCCAGAAGTCTACTCTAAAATCATGGATGTTGCCAACGACCCTAGCCTGCAGCTTTATTCTTCTGTAAAAATCCAGAAGTTAGGCAGCAATAAGCCATTAGAGGTGAAAATTGTCACTCCGCAAAACATCACTAAGGTTACAGAAGATATGTATCGCAATGCAGCTGTTACTCTGGGTGTTCAGCACGCGCAGATTACTGTTGCAGCACCAATTCCGGTAACAGGTGAGAGCGCCTTGGCAGGGATTTACTACTCTCTAGAAGATAACGGTGCGACCATTCCTCAGGAAAATAAAAACCTAGCGCAGGAAGAACTGGCCACCCTTTCTGGTATCAATGCTGAAAACACAGGTAAGGAAGGCTATGACGCAGACAAGCTCAACGTAGCTCTGGCTGATATCAAAGCGGCTGTCGCCAATGCTAAGAAGAACAACAGCAATCTGACAGCTGATGATGTCCGTAAGATTGTTGAAGAAACCTTGAAAAACTACGGTCTGACTCAGTCAGTGACCAGTGACCAAATAAACCTCATCGTGAATTTCGCTGTCAATCTTTCAAACAGTGGAGTCATTACGGATTCTGACTTTACAAAGACACTTAGTGACTTGAAAGACAGCATTGTTTCAAAGGCAGGGGATACCTTTAACAATATTAACCTTAACTTTGATGCAAACGGCCTCCTTCAAGAAGGCGGTAATTTCTTTTCTAATATCTGGAATGCCATTGTCAACTTCTTTAAAGGATTGTTTGGCGGTTAATTCCAAGACTATGTAAAACAAGGCTAGGACATTTTAGTCCTAGCCTCGTTTGTTTTTACAGTTATCATTTAAAATAAGATTTGTTTGTTACTCCCACTCTACAGTTGCAGGTGGTTTGCTGGTAATATCGTAGACAATGCGGTTGACATGATCCACCTCGTTGACGATGCGAACAGAGATTTTTTGCAGAACATCCCAAGGAATCTTGGCAAAGTCAGCTGTCATGCCATCGATAGAAGTGATAGCGCGAATCGCAATTGTGTAGTCGTAGGTCCGACCGTCACCCATGACACCAACAGATCGGACGCCAGTGTTAACAGTAAAGTATTGCCAGATGTCGCGGTCAAGACCAGCTTTGGCGATTTCTTCGCGGAGAATAGCATCAGATTCGCGAACCGTTTCCAATTTTTCCTCAGTGATTTCTCCCATGACACGAATAGCAAGTCCTGGTCCTGGGAATGGCTGGCGCCAGACAATTTCATCAGGCATACCAAGCTCTGTACCCAAAGCACGAACTTCATCCTTATAAAGTGTGTTCAACGGCTCAATCAGCTCAAACTGCATGTCCTCCGGAAGACCACCAACGTTATGGTGAGATTTAATAGTCTGAGCAGTTTCGGTACCGGATTCGATGACATCGGTATAAAGTGTGCCCTGAGCTAAGAATTTTACATCTTTCAGTTTGCTAGCTTCGTCGTCAAAGACATAGACAAACTCGTTTCCAATGATTTTACGTTTTTGCTCTGGATCTGAGACACCAGCTAGTTTATCAAGGAAACGTTTAGCAGCATCTGCCTTAATGATATTCAAACCAAATTTGCCACCCAGCATATCCATGACCTGATCTGCTTCGCCTTTACGCAAAAGACCATGATCCACAAAGATACAGATTAGTTGATCACCGATTGCTTTCTGTAAAAGAACACCGACAACAGAAGAGTCTACGCCGCCAGAAAGTCCCAACAGCACCCTCTTGTCACCAACGGTTTGGCGGATTTTTTGAATTTCCATGTCAATGAAGTTATCCATAGACCAGTCGCCTTTGGCTCCACAAATATCAAGAGCAAAGTTGCGCAGGATATCATAACCAAACTCTGAATGACGAACCTCAGGGTGGAACTGAATGCCGTAGATTTTCTTAGTTGGATTTTCAATAGCTGCAAAAGGACAGTCAGCAGAAGTACCAGTACGGACAAAGTCAGTGGGAATTTCTGTTACTGCATCTCCGTGGCTCATAAGAACTAACTGGCTTTCAGGCGTACCGTTAAAAAGGCTGGAATTAGCAGTATGTGACAGATTTGACTGACCGTATTCACGATTTCCAGCATGACCAGCAGGAACAACCTTGCCGCCCAGCTTGTGAGTTAACAGCTGCATACCATAGCAGATTCCCAAAATCGGGATTCCCAACTCAAAAATTTCCGGATCAATATCAAAGGAGCCGTCTTCATATACAGAATTCGGACCGCCGGAAAGGATAATTCCGATAGGCTGGATAGCACGGACTTCGTCAGCGGTAATCTTGTGGCTCTTTAGCTCAGAAAAAACACCGATTTCACGAATGCGGCGTGAAATCAGCTGGTTGTACTGGCTGCCGTAATCAAGCACGATGATCTTTTCGACATCTTGCAATTCAGTTCTAGTTGTCATCTGTTCCCTTTCTTAAAAGAAGTAATCTTTTCCCCTCATTTTATCACAAAAAAGGAATTTTTCCAAGGTAATAAGGAGCAAGAGTGATGAAAAAACGAATATGAGTCTTTATTTGGCTAAACAGCTAGAATCGTGAGAAAAGCAAGCATTTGAGAGCTAATCTTTATCATTTAGTTTGACATTTGAAGTATTTGGTACTAAAATAAAGGAAGGTACCAAATAAGAAAGAAGAGTCAACATGTTGCCCGCATATATCAAAATTCATGATCAGATTAAGAAAGACATCGACGATGCCGTTTGGGAGATTGGAGAGCGCCTGCCCAGTGAGCGAGATCTAGCCGAAACCTTTAAGGTCAGCCGTATGACCCTGCGTCAGGCCATTACGCTCTTGGTTGATGAGGGGGTGCTAGAGCGTCGGGTCGGCAGTGGTACCTTCGTAGCCAGCACACGTGTTCAGGAGAAAATGCGCGGCACCACCAGCTTCACGGAAATCATGAAGGCGCAAGGCAAAACGCCATCCAGCCAGCTTATTTCTTATCGGCGTACCCTGCCCAGCGAGCAGGAAGTGGAGAAGCTAGGCATCCATAAGGCAGAAAATGTCATTCGGATGGAGCGGGTCCGCTATGCTGACGATTTGCCGGTGGTCTACGAGGTGGCTTCAATTCCAGAGAAGTTCATTAAGAATTTCAAAAAAGAAGAGGTGACCAGTCATTTCTTCCAGACCTTGCAGGAACATGGTTATAAAATCGGCAAGTCCCAGCAGACGATTTATGCTCGGCTGGCTAAGGAAAAAATCGCCAATTACCTTGATATTCCCCGCGGCCATGCTATATTAGGACTGACTCAGATTTCTTACTTTGATGACGGTACAGCTTTTGAATATGTAAAAAGCCAGTATGTCGGCGATCGTTTTGAATTTTATTTGGAAAACAATTAATTATTGCAAAACTCTTGGTTATCACTAAGAGTTTTTTTACTTGTCTTTTACACAGAAGAAAAAGCTGATTGAAGTTTTGCAATCTCATATTTCGAGTGTTTATTTCCCTTGTCAGACTAGAGTTTATCATGCTTTTCTGGTATAATGTTTCTTATGGAAATTGAAAAAACAAACCGAATGAATGCTCTCTTTGAGTTTTATGCGGCGCTTTTGACTGACAAGCAGATGAACTATATTGAACTCTACTATGCAGATGATTACAGTCTGGCGGAGATTGCCGAGGAGTTTGGTGTTAGCCGTCAGGCCGTTTATGATAATATCAAACGGACAGAGAAGATTCTGGAAGACTATGAGAAAAAGCTGCACATGTACTCGGACTACATTGTTAGAAGCCAGATATTTGACCAGATTACAGAGAAATACCCTGACGACAGCTATCTGCAGGAGCAAATTGGGATTCTGTCTGGTATTGACAACCGAGAGTGACCATGCCTAAACAAGTGATATACAAAGGAATGTCTTGTTGGTTGTTAGAGTTGGAAGAATCTTTTCCTGCCAGGGTACAAATCATCTCCCCTGACGATCTTTCTAAGGCAATGCAAGAAGGCTTCAACTGCTGGGGCTACCCAAATGAGATTATGAAAGAAGTCTCTGCTGAGGAATACGCTTGTTTAACTCGTTTTGGAAAATTTCCACTGAATTGATTGAAATAGAAACTAGGAGAAATAAAAAATGGCATTTGAAAGTTTAACAGAACGTTTGCAGAACGTCTTTAAAAATCTACGCAGAAAAGGGAAAATCTCAGAGAGCGATGTCCAGGAAGCAACCAAAGAGATTCGTCTGGCCCTTTTAGAAGCCGATGTTGCTCTGCCGGTTGTCAAAGACTTTATCAAGAAAGTCCGTGAGCGCGCTGTCGGTCATGAGGTTATCGACACCCTCAATCCAGCGCAACAAATCATCAAGATTGTTGACGAAGAGCTGACAACTATCTTGGGTTCTGATACTGCTGAGATTATCAAGTCACCAAAGATACCGACTATTATCATGATGGTTGGTCTGCAAGGGGCTGGTAAGACCACCTTTGCTGGTAAGCTTGCTAATAAGCTCAAGAAAGAAGAAAATGCTCGCCCGCTCATGATTGCGGCGGATATTTACCGTCCGGCGGCTATTGATCAGCTGAAAACACTTGGACAGCAAATTGATGTACCTGTTTTTGCTTTAGGTACGGAAGTTCCAGCTGTTGAGATTGTCCGTCAAGGTTTGGAGCAAGCGAAAGCCAACCACAATGACTATGTCCTGATTGATACGGCTGGTCGCCTTCAGATTGACGAAAAGCTCATGCAGGAGCTGTCAGATGTCAAAGCGCTGGCTAATCCGAATGAAATCCTCTTGGTTGTAGATGCCATGATTGGTCAGGAAGCGGCTAATGTCGCTCGAGAATTTAACAGCCAGCTGGAAGTGACCGGGGTTATCCTGACTAAGATTGATGGTGATACCCGTGGCGGTGCAGCCCTGTCTGTCCGTCAGATTACTGGTAAGCCTATTAAATTTACTGGTACCGGTGAAAAAATCACTGATATCGAAACCTTCCACCCAGACCGCATGTCCAGCCGGATTTTGGGCATGGGGGACATGCTGACTCTGATCGAAAAAGCCTCTCAAGAATACGATGAGAAAAAATCGCTTGAAATGGCTGAAAAGATGCGGGAAAACACCTTTGATTTCAATGATTTTATTGATCAGCTGGATCAGGTTCAAGGTATGGGACCTATGGAAGATTTGCTCAAGCTGATTCCAGGTATGGCCAATAATCCTGCCCTCAAGAATATCAAAGTGGATGAGAAAGAAATTGCCCGCAAACGTGCTATCGTATCCTCTATGACACCGGCTGAGCGGGAAAATCCTGACTTGCTGAGTCCTAGCCGTCGCCGTCGGATTGCTAATGGTTCAGGTAACAGTTTCGTTGATGTCAATAAATTTATCAAAGACTTCAATCAAGCTAAGCAGATGATGCAGGGCGTTCTGTCAGGCGATATGAGCAAGATGATGAAGCAAATGGGTCTCAATCCAAACAACATGCCTAAGAACATGCCTGGTGGCGGAGGAATGCCCGACATGTCAGCTCTGGAAGGCATGATGGGCCAAGGCGGTATGCCAGATATGTCAGGCTTAGGAGGAGCCGGCATGCCGGATATGAGCCAAATGTTTGGTGGCGGCCTCAAAGGGAAGGCTGGAGAATTTCTAATGCGTCGCAGCATGAACAAAATGGCCAAGCAAATGAAGAAAAACAAGAAGAAGCGGAAGTAATAAGGGAGAACTTCATCAAACAACTTGCTTATAAATATATATTTAGGAAAAGTTTAAAGGGAAAATTATGGAAAGAAAAAATAGGAGTCAAACAAAGTCAAAAAATCTTATCTCAAGGTTTATATCTCAATTTGCTGAATTAGGAATAAATCAAATAAAAACTGCAATTACAAATTTTATTTCTCTATTTATATTTGTTATTGTTTTAGTTTTTGCTGTTATTTACATAGGGATTCCATCTTTAGGAAGTTTATTTAATTCATTATCTCCTTGGAATCAACAAAAACAAGAAATAAGTGCAAAAAATAATGTGAGAGATGCCTATTCTTCAATTATAGGGAGTAACGTAGGTGTTATTTCTCAAAATGGTTTTATTAGTTGGTTTAGTAGCAAAGAAGCGAAAGAAATTGATATTTCGATACCAAAACTAATTAATTATTCTCCTCTGTTTGATGATGATTCAAATAGAAGTCAGTTAAAAACTGCTTTTGAATCATCATTTAACAAAGATACAAGTTTTCAATCTGCTGGCACTTATAAAATATTCTATGACGGAGAATTAGTTGTTGGCTGGAAAGATGGGGAAAAGATTAGCAGTTTCAAAGATTTATCCAAGGTTCAAAAGAAAGAGATACTAGCCGATTTACAAAAGAAAATTTGGAATGAATCAAACGTAAAATTTAATGAATGGGAAAAAATTGGGGATCAAGATAATGTTGATTTTGATTTCAAACCATCATCCAACCGTGTTAAGATTATAGGAAAATTTATGGATGAAGGTGGTTGGGTCTTTGGCATTGGTAAGAAAAAATATAAATTGTATGTTGAGTATGATTTGAAGGATGACGATACACCTGTTTTAGTAGATAAAAGTTTGAAAGTGGAGGAAGTAAAATGATATTAGTTAAAAAATACTGCTTTCCTCTAATTGTTACTGCTTTATTTATTTCAATTTTTCTGGGTTATAATAAATATTCAGAAAGACAATTATTGAAGCAAGACTTAAATCTAGATGGTATTTTTATTAATGTAAAAGGTGTGGAAATATCTACTGAAGAAACAAATTATTTTGAAAGTAAGCCTTATAAAAAAATTAAAATAGAAATTCCCTCACTATCTTCTCAACTTGATGATCAAACATCTAGTAATTCTAATAATAAAGGAACACCAAATCAAATTATTAATAGAGAAAAATTTGATAAAAATTTTGTAGATTGGTTGAAATCAATTTACGATGAAAAAATTGCAAAAAGATATACTAAAAGAATTGAAATTTGGTATAGAGATATCAAGGTTGTAGATAAAGAATATAAATGATAATCAACAAGCTACATAAATCCGTTATGTGGCTTGTTTTTGGAAATATCAGATACGGAGACTAGAATGAAGCCTTTTTTGACTCAATTAATTCATAGACTTGCTAAAACCTTTCAAAAATTATTGAATAAGCTGCCTTCCCACCCTATTTCTCATCTACCTGCCAGCAAGGTAAAAATCAGCCCGATTATCATGATTCCAGGTAGCTCTGCAACGGAGAATCGATTTAATCGAATGGTTAAAAAACTCAACCGCAATCAGCATTCGCGTCATAGCCTAGTCCGTATTAAAGTCTGGAATGACGGACATATGACTTATCGAGGGCATTTGAAGCGGAAGGATAGAAATCCCATTTTTGTGGTTGGCTTTCAAAATAATCGCGATGGTTATGAAAACATCAAGCAGCAGGCGGCCATGTTTGACGCTGCCTTGACTTTTTTGCGAGAGAAATATTCTTTTGACAGCTTTAAGGCGCTGGGGCATTCTAATGGTGGTTTAATTTATACAGTATTCCTGCAGCAATACCTTGCAAACCACTCTGGGCTAGAGATGGAAAAGCTTCTGACTATTGGCAGTCCATATAATCTGAATAAGAAAAATCTCAATCATCGAGCTGAGATGTTGGATGACTTTGTAGCAAACCAAGGAAAATTACCTAAGAAGCTACAGCATTTGTCAATTTTGGGAATCTTTTTCCGAGATGGTGACGGAATTGTTCATAAAAGCAGTGTAGAGGCTGGGAGCTTGATTTACAAAGGAAAGATTGCTTCACACAGAGAGGTAATCATTACGGGCAAGGATGCACACCATTCTTCCTTGCCGCAAAATAAGCAAGTCGTCGAATTGATTAGGAAGTTTTTGATGGAATAAACCTAAACCTCAACCAATATTTTTTACATAATTTAATTTTGGTAAAAAATTAGAAAGGCGATAAAACAATGAAAATGACAGACATTCTTCATAGGTATTATGGTGACTTTGATCTGATAAATGAAAAATGGAATGAAGACTATGAAAGCATTTTGATTAAGCCAAAGGATGATCAAGAATATAAAAGATGTCGTTTGGCAAAGAAAACACCTAAAAAAGAAGGCTACTTTACAGTCTTTTGGAAAAAAGACCAAGACAACAAGAATATTCCTTATACTGATAAAGACTTGGGTAATGAACTGGTTATTGTCGTCATCGACGACCGTCATTGCGGTATATTTATCATTCCCAAAGAGGTGGCTATCAGTAAAAAAATTCTCTCTACAAAGGATTGTAAAGGAAAGATGGCTATGCGGTTTTATACGTCCTGGTGCAGCAATTTAAATAAAACAGCTCAGGCAATACAAAAATGGCAACTGGATTATTTTCAAAAAATCGAATTAGAAGAATAAGTTTTAGTGAAACAAGACAGAGTTTAATTTCTCAATTTTGTCTTGTTTTTATTATCTATTTTGTAGTAAAGTTTAAACTAAAAATTTATGTACAATTGACTTAACATGAACTAAACCATTGATATAACTGAATTAGAAGTATAAAGTACATTCTTTAAAAAGTGTACTTTATTTTTGTTTTGTACATTATTTTGGAGTGGTATTTTGTATGTTTTCTAGTACATAATATCCTCTAATCTGAGAAATTGATTTGTACATTTTTTACTCTAGTAACAGCAGAAGAAGTGGTGGTTCAATTGTACATTTTAAAAATATGAGCGTATCTTGTGTAAGAGCATGCTTTATATTTATATTTTATTGATGGTATAATTAGAAGGCAGATTTTTCGGAATTATTACTAGAGATGATTAACGATACTTCAAATCAATTAGTAGCCAATGCCAAGAGTGTAATGTACGAAAATACACTTTTGTTCAGATGTGAGGAAGCTGAAATAGTCGCAAGAATAAATCAAGAATGGTTCAAAGCCTTCACAGCCTCAGAGACAATGTATATGATGGTTTTTGAAGCTATAAAGGATTACTCTGATTATGTAAATAAAATTGATAATAAGGAGAGAGAAAAATCTATTCATAAATACACAGCCTTGAAATATATACACGGAAGAGGTCTCCAACAATTTTTAGAGATCATTACTCTAATGAAGAACGGTTTTACTGATGGTGCGTATTCGAGGTGGCGTTCACTTTACGAATTAAATATCTAAGCAATGCAGTTAATAATAATTAACAGCCCTCAATCAGATCTCCCAGTATATACGCTGGTTGAATATAAAAAAGCTCCAATAAATTTGGAGCTTCATTTAGAGTACCCATCACTAAGGCACTCACGCCGTCTCGGCAATTCAATTATGTGAACATTATATCAGTATCGTATACTATTGTCAACACTTTTATTGCACTCTTTTTAGAAAATTTTTGTTAATTTTCCATTTTAACTGAAAAATATTTTTCAAAAAATATATTAAAAATATTTTTCTGATTCTTCTAACATCGAATAAGGTAACCTCGTTTAGTACTTTCAATATATCAAATAAAGCAATTTTCTTTAAATCATTAGAATTTTTAATTTTAGGTTTCAGTTTTAGGCGACGAACTAAATTAGTATTTAGAATCAAATTTTCAGGAGTTCGAATTCGAGAAATTAGACCATAGTGTGCAACACAATTTCTAGCTTCTCTCATTATTTCAAGATAATTTATAAACTCTTCTTTCTTAGAAGATGGACTCCCTACAAAACCTAAATCTTTCATAATATTATTTTGAATAGTAGAGTCTAGACCTAAAAATAGTACAATTAAATCATTTAGCATCAAAGTGTTAATAACTACCCATATAGGTGGATATTCATATTTTGCTACATATGGGTACTTAAATTTGCAGTAATCGCTGTAACTTAAGCTAATAAAGTCTCCAGTGCATCCGTTCATTCTAAAATTTGTTAATTGTTGATTATTAGACAAGTTTTGCAAAGCTGAAGACTGTGCTGAATCAACTACAAATTTTCCTTTGAATCTGTTTTTTTCGACACCTCTAAATTTTCCTCTAAATTCTCCATCAAAAAATAATATCTGATTACCTAATCTACTATGATAAGTACAAGTACCAGTGAAATCGACATTATGCGCAAAAACGTCTTTCTGGACATATTTTTTAAAAAATTTATGGCTATTGTATACTTCATTTTTTTCAATATCATAGTTATAAAAATAATTAATTAAATGTGCTGGACCAGAATTTTGATTAGGAATAGAATAATGACTAATATCAAGGTAGAAAGTGTTTAAATTTGAAGTAATTGTACTAAAATTACCAAAATAAGACTTACTTAAATGATAAGAAATACTAAAACTAAGTGCTAATTCAACTAAAGCTAGTTGCTTATATAATTCCTTAGAAATTTGCTTATCTAGATTATACACTCGTCTAAAATCATTAAAAGAAATATTTTTATGGTAAATTTTAGATTCTTTATCACTCAAAAAAAGTGTTTCAAAACCATTAATAGCATTAAAATAATTATTCTGTTTTATATACTCATCAAATATTGACTCATTGATGCGTTTAAGTCCTCTTTGAGATTGAATTTTTCTTTGATCAGGAATGTCTTTAAAAAGCTTATTTTTCATTTTTGGATATTATTTTTCCTTAACATATTTTACATTTCCTGAAAGGTGCTTCATAAATCAGCACTCTCTCTATCTATATTATATCACATATAACAAACCGAAACAGGATAAAATAATTCAGAGTTTATTTATTGTGAAAAATTTCAAAAATCGAACTAGTAAAAATATGGTCGTTGCTTTGTAAGGTATGAAAATTAATAAGATTAAAATGGAACGCTGGATTTTATATTTATCAAAAAAAATACGACATATTCGAACTGTTGAACATACTGATTATGGATTAACTACTCCATGTGAGCACTCCGCAATTACTTTAGCACAACTTATAAGTTTGCTTTTAACCGTATATTCATCTGGTGATGCTCTTCTAGTAGCAACAAACATGATAAATAAGTGGGTAGATGTGGTAAGAGAAGAGTATTTCAAGACACATGATTTCATTTTTCCAGATGATGCTAAATTATGGGATGAAGATAGCAATTTATCTTGATGAGAAAACTTACAAACAATTGAATGTAAAAAATGGATGCTAATATACATCCATTTTTTTAATTCAGTATTGATAATTTATTAAAAACAGCATAAAATAGAAGTGTTAGTTAATTTTCAATTAAATGAAGCGAATATATTACCGCCTGAGCTATATGCCATGCAAGAATAGGAGGTACTGCATTTCCGATTGCTTTATAAGCCGAGGAAGCGCTTGTATTAAATATAAAGTTATCTGGAAAAGATTGTAATCGAGCACATTCTCTTACAGTTAATCTTCTCCAACCTTTCTTGTCTTCATGATCATTTGGGTTATTGACATAGTTAGGATCGGTGTTGTAGTGTGCCTCGATATTTCCATGATGTTCTGCACGAATTGTAGGAGCAGGAGCATTTTTGGGGATTTGGTTATTACCCTGTCTTTTTATATCGTCTCCATAAAATTTTGCATGGGATACGCTATTCCTATTATGATTAGCAATTTGATTGGTATTAAATAGTTCCCAAATATCTTCTAACGCATCAAATGCGGTTCTTGGATTTCCAACATGAGTAGGTTCTGGGTAATAGATTTTCTCATTATCACCTATATCATTTCGGATTCCAACTATAATTACACGTCGTCTTGATTGAGGGACGCCATAATCCGCTGCATCTAGTACATTAAATTGAACGTCATAGCCAATTTGTTTGAAATGTTCCATAATAATCTCAAGTGCTATTGCATCAACATTCTCAAGGTTTTTGTTTCGAGAATTGCAGATACCATCCACATTCTCAGCAACAAAAACCTTGAGAATGTTGAATAAAGCGACTCATTTGAATATATAGTTGCCCACGTTCATCATTTAAACCAGCTCGTTTTCCTGCTACACTAAAAGTTTGGCAAGGGAAACCTCCGCTCCGAGTATAATATCAATACCATTGGGATTTGCTTCATTTATATTTCGCTGGTTAGGTATAAATCCATTGTTGTCCATATTGTTCTTTTAAAAAGACTGCAAAAGGTTATAATGATCTTGAAACAACACATCCTTGGTTAATTAAAGAATGGTCATCATTAAATAAACAAGAAATGTCTTCTGTAAGGGCAAATTCAACATATAACGCATGGTGGAAATGCCCTGTATGCAATGGAGAATATCAGCAAGTTATTAAAGAAAAATTTTACAGAGAAAATTCTTGTCCATACTGTAGGAATCAAAAAGTATTAAAAGGGTTTAACGATCTAGCAACAACGCAACAAAGCCTAATGAATGAGTGGGATTATCTAAATAATTTCTTGATAGCAAGTCCAACTGAAATTACAGAGTTAAGTAATATGTCTGTATGGTGGATATGTCAAGAAAACCTTAATCACCGTTACAAAATTCAAGTAAAAGAAAGAATGGCATACAAAAAACGAAATAAAAGGGCGTGTTCCATTTGCAAAGGCTACAGAAGAAAGCAAGAACACTTTGTAGAGTTTAAAAAGATATAGATAAATAAAAACACTTTAAATAAAAAGTGTTTTTTCTATATAAAATGTACATTTGAAAAATTTTTAGTTTTCACTTAAATAAAGTACATTTTGGACCGATTTTTGCCCGAAAAAAATTTTTAGTTATTTGTTTTATTGAAAAAGATTTCTTACTTCCCTCTATAATCTTTCCGAAAAACTATAATTTTCTTGAAAAATATATCTAGATATGCTATACTACTGTTATAGAAAAAACGGAGAAATGTGATGAGACGTGAACTGTTATTAGAAAGAATTGATAAACTCAAAGCCACTATGCCCTGGTACATCCTGGAATATTACCAGTCTAAGCTGGCGGTGCCTTATAGTTTTACAACCTTATACGAATATCTCAAAGAATATGATCGCTTTTTTAACTGGGTGCTAGAATCTGGTATTACCGATGCTTCGCATATTGCTGAGATTCCTCTTTCGGTCTTGGAAAACATGACCAAGAAAGACATGGAAGCCTTTATTCTTTATCTGCGCGAGCGGCCGCTTCTAAATGCTAATACGACGCAAAACGGTGTTTCCCAGACAACCATCAATCGAACTCTTTCGGCTTTGTCAAGCCTCTACAAATATTTGACTGAGGAAGTTGAAAACGAGCAGGGTGAGCCCTACTTCTATCGAAATGTGATGAAAAAGGTTGCTACTAAGAAGAAAAAGGAAACTCTGGCTGCTCGTGCAGAGAATATTAAGCAGAAGCTCTTTTTAGGAGATGAGACAGAAGAATTCCTCCAGTATATTGATACGGAGTACCCTAAGAAGCTCTCTAATCGCGCCCTGTCTTCTTTTAACAAGAACAAGGAACGAGATTTAGCCATCATTGCCTTGCTGCTTGCCTCTGGTGTTCGTCTGTCTGAAGCTGTTAATCTAGACCTGAAAGACATCAATCTAAAGATGATGGTCATTGAAGTGACAAGAAAAGGCGGGAAAAGGGACTCTGTCAATGTTGCTGCTTTTGCCAAGTCCTATTTAGAGGAGTACCTGAGTATTCGAAGCAAGCGATACAAAGCCGAAAAGACTGATACAGCCTTCTTTTTGACTGAATACCGCGGCACTCCTAATCGAATCGATGCTTCCAGTGTCGAAAAAATGGTAGCCAAGTATTCTGAGGACTTCAAGGTGCGAGTGACGCCTCACAAGCTCCGCCACACGCTTGCTACACGTTTATACGATGCAACCAAATCTCAAGTTCTCGTCAGCCACCAGCTAGGGCATGCTAGCACTCAGGTAACAGACCTCTACACCCACATTGTCAATGATGAACAAAAGAACGCTTTGGACAAATTATAATATTACATAATTTAAAATATGCAAACAAAACAAAAGAGCGAAAAATCTATTTTAGATACTTCGCTCTTTTTCTTATAAAAATTCAATCCAATAGTTACGATGGGGTTCAACAATCAGCGGTTTGCCCCAGAAGTGCTTGAGATGTTCTAGATTTGCTGCGGTAATTGGTCGATTTTTAGAGTTGTACTTTTCAGCGCTTTCTCTAGTTAGGAAGCATTTGACCGCTTCGTAGGAGCCTTCTGCTGTCTCTCTATTCAATCCTTCGAAGCTAATTTCGTCGCCTGGCTGAGGATTATCTGTGAAGAGTTTCCCTATAAAGTAAACCGTCTTACTCTTCATCAGATCGTAAGCCTTGATATTCTCTATTCGATTATTAGCTGCTGCAAACATGATGCAAAAGCTGTCAACAAGATCCTTTAAGGGCAGCAGATCTTCCTTGGGAACGAAGATATCTACCATGTAGAGCCCACCAATGACTAGGTTTTGGAAAGAAGGTTGCTGAATGACATTATCTAACGCCATACCAAGCGGCAATTTCACGGCTTGATAGCCTGATTTTTCAAATTCTTCATTCTTTTTCTCATAATCTTCTGCAGATATGCTAACATAAAAGTTGTCTGGATTAGGAGATGGTTTTTTCTTCAGAAAAGCTACAACTGTGCGGTCCAACTGCTCAAACAGACCAAGGCTTTCTACTGGAACTTTCTGCATCAAGACACCCCTTTCTCTAATTCCCTATCATTTTATCATATCTGGTAGATAAAGCCTAGAGAAAACTAGCTGGTTAAGGAAACGTAAGAATGTTGTTGATTTGAAATATACTGTTTACATAAAAAACCAAACTCTTCGAGAGCTTGGTTTTCTTTATGTCATATTTTTAACCGACGATTGCTTCGGCAATCTCTTCTCTGCTGATTCCAGCAAAGTAGCGGCTAATATCAATCGTTTCAAGAGCTTCAAGGACATCTTCGCGTTCGTATTTAACACCGCGCAGCACATCCTCTACTGCTGCTACGTCTTCAATACCAAAGAAGTCTCCATAGATTTTAATATCCTGAATCTTAGATTCAACAACATTGGCAAAGATTTCTACCTTACCGCTGGTAAACTTGGTGCCACGGCGCACATTGTATTCAGGTGATTTACCGTAGTTCCAGTCCCAAGTTCCAAACTTGCTATCTCTGATTTGCTTGATTTCTTCCAGTTCTTTCTCAGAGAAGACATACTCTGTCATTTCTGGATATTCTTTCTTCATATAGTCCAGAAGCAGGTCGCGGAATTCTTCGACGGTAATCTTTTCTGGCAATTCATTGACAATATTTGTCACGCGTGCACGGACAGATTTAACTCCTTTTGATTCGAACTTGTCTTTAGAAACCTTAAGCGCATTGGCCAAGACAGACAAATCAACATCAAAGAGTAAGCAACCATGGTGCATGATACGGCCGTTAATATAGGCCTGAGCATTGCCACAGAACTTCTTACCGTCAATTTCCAGGTCATTACGTCCAGTAAATTCAGCCTTTACCCCAAGCTCTGCCAAGGTATTAATAACTGGCGTAGAGAAACTCTTGAAGTCAAAAGCACGATCTTCGCTTTCCTTGGAGATAATGGTGTAGTTGAGGTTGTTCAGATCATGATAAACAGCTCCTCCACCACTGATACGACGTACAACTTCAATGCCATGCTCACGAACATAATCACGGTTGATTTCTTCGATAGTGTTTTGGTGGCGACCCACGATGATAGAGGGTTTGTTAATCCAGAGCAGGAAAATTTCATCCTCATCTAAGAGGTGTTTGAAAGCATATTCCTCCAAAGCGATATTAAAAGCTGTATCATTTGAGTAGTTAACAATGTATTTCATAAGCTACCTCTTTATACGATAGAGACTGGAACAATGATTTATGCCCAGTCTAATATATCTTTTAAATTATTTTTTCTTAGGTGAGTGAACTGCTAATCCCAGTACGTCCGCAAATGCTTCGTACATAACTTCTGAGAAGGTTGGATGACCGTGAATGGTCTTAAGCATTTCTTCTACGGTGATTTCCATTTCGATGATGGTTGATGCTTCATTGATTAATTCTGCCGCTGCAGGACCAATGATATGAACACCGAGGACTTCACCATACTTCTTGTCAGCGATGACTTTAACGAAGCCTTGAGCTGCATCTGAAGCGATAGCACGGCCGTTAGCAGCGAAGTTGAACTTACCAATTGCTACATCATATTTCTCACGAGCTTGCTCTTCTGTCAAACCAACTGCTGCTACTTCTGGCAGGGTGTAGATAGCTGCAGGCGTCAGATTGAGTTTAGCAACATGGTGGTTACCCTTCAGTGCATTTTCAGCAGCAACTTCACCCATACGGAAGGCTGCATGAGCCAGCATCTTAGTACCATTGATATCACCTGGTGCGTAAATACCTGGAACAGAAGTTTCCATGTACTCATTGACCTTGATACGGCCGCGATCCAGTTCGAACTCAACCTCACCGATGCCTTCTAGGTCTGGCACACGTCCGATAGACAGCAGAGCCTTATCTGCAACAATATCTTCTTTCCCTTCAACCTTGATACGGAGTTTGCCATTTTCTTCGACGATTTCTTCCAACTTAGTTTCAGTCAGAATTTTCATACCCTTGCGCTCCAAGATGAGGCGAAGGTTTTTAGAGACTTCAGCATCCATAGCGGGTACGATACGGTCCATCATTTCGATAACGGTGACTTTTGAGCCAAATGTCATGAAGGCTTGTCCAAGCTCAATACCGACAACACCACCACCGATAATTACCAGATTTTCAGGCACTTCGTTCATTTCCAGAATATCATCGCTGGTCATAACTAGAGATGATTCCATTCCTGGGACATTGATCTTGCTGACTTTTGAACCACCAGCAAGGATAATCTTCTTCGTTTCTAGCAGCTCGCTGCCGTTTACAAGAACATTCTTGTCTTTAGTAATGGTACCAATTCCCTTATGAACATCTACGCCATAGCTGCGAAGAAGGCCAGCAACACCGCCAACAAGCGTATTAACAACCTTATTTTTGGTTTCAAGCACCTTGTCCATGTCCACTGAGAAGCTTGGGTTTTCGATGATGATACCGCGGTTAGCAGCGTGACCAATGTTTTCAATGATTTCAGCATTGTGCAAATAAGTCTTAGTAGGGATACAGCCACGGTTCAGGCAGGTTCCGCCGAGCTCAGACTTCTCAACCAAGGCAATCTTGCCACCCAGCTGGGCTGCTTTGATAGCCGCTACATAACCAGCAGGTCCGCCACCGATAACAACGATATCGTAAGCATCATCACTCTTATCATCATCTGTACTTGCTGCCGCCGCTGTAGGAGCTGGTGCTTCCGCAGGTGCAGAACCGCCAGCAGTTGGGATATTTTCCCCTTCTTCTCCCAAGTAACCGATGACTTCCGTTACTGGAACAGTTTCTCCGTCACCTTTAAGGATGGCAATCAGGTAGCCGTCTTCTTCAGCTTCCAATTCCATGCTGACCTTGTCAGTCATAATTTCCAGAAGGATTTCCCCTTCTTTGACAAATTCGCCGACTTTCTTATTCCATTGGACAATTTGCCCTTCGGTCATATCCACGCCGGCTTTTGGCATAATTACTTCTAAAGCCATTTTTCTTTCCTTTTCTAATTTAATTTTTCACTTGCTGAGTATTTCGTTTCTTTGCATCTCAAACTAGCAAAGAAAATCTTATACCAACATTGAAATTGGTTCTTCAATCAAAGCCTTCAAGTCCTTCATAAACTTAGCTCCAGCCATTCCGTCAACTACACGGTGGTCAATGGTCAAGCCCAGACTCATAATTGGACGGATAACAATTTCACCATTAACAACGACAGGTTTTTCTACTGTTGAGCTCACTCCTAAGATAGCAGAGTTTGGCTGGTTAATGATTGGACCAAAGGACTGAACGCCAAACATACCCAAGTTACTGATTGTGAAGGTTGAGTTTTGCAGCTCGCTTGGAGCTAACTTACCTTCCAAGGTACGTCCGATTACATCTTTAAAGGCTACCACAAGCTCTGATAAAGTCATTTTCTCTGCATTGTAGACAACCGGTGTCATCAGGCCATTATCCATACCGACTGCCATTGAAAGGTTGACATAGTTGTGTGTGATAATGGTCTTGCCATCCTCTGTCAAAGTCGAGTTAAGGTAAGGATGCTTCATCAATGTCTTCACAACAGCCAGCGAAAGCAGGTCTGTGACAGTTACTTTTTTGCCAGTTGCTTCCATGATTGGATCCAGCACTTTTTTACGCAAGGCCAGCATTTCTGTCATATCAACATCATAGTTGAGGGTGAATGTCGGCGCCGTCAGGTAAGATTCTACCATTCGCTGAGCAATGACCTTCCGCATCGGCGTCATTGGAATACGCTCAATCTCACCATAAGGAGTGACATTATCAGGTACTTCTTCAACTTTTTCAATTTGAGCAGGAGATTTGATTGTATCGCTCTCAACATTCTCAGGCAAGAAGGCAAGAACATCCTTCTTCATAATCTTGCCACGATGGCCAGTTCCTTGAATCTCTTGCCAAGCAATATTGTGTTCTTGGGCAATTCGTTTTGCCAGTGGTGAAATACGCACCACATTTGTATCTTTATAAGTTTCCACGTCTTCTTTGTGGACACGACCGTTTGCGCCTGAGCCAGAAACATCATAGAGGTTGATTCCCAAATCATCCGCTAACTTTCTAGCTGCAGGAGTCGCTCTTAGCTTATCATCAGCCATGACCTCTCCAATTCTAATTATGATACTAAGGGCGTAAAAAGCGACTGAAAAATAGGAAATCAACGCAGGTTTCGATGAAGCCAAGGAGATTTATCTTTTTTTCGCAGTTCTCCGTCCGAATTCAATTACATAATGCTAGGGCGTTAAAAGTCAAAGTGAAAATAGAAAACTTAACAAAGAAAGTTTAGTTTCTAGAAAAGTTTATCTTTTTCACACAGACTTTAGCCCGTGTTCAACTCTACAAGTAACTTGGATACAAAACATATCTCAAGTTACTACGGTTGCCGCTATCTGCGACCAACCTAGTAGACTTACTAAGTCGTTCGTCGAATATTATCGATTCGACTCTCTCCTGTTGCAACTCTACAAGCAACTTGGATACAAATGTATCTAAAGTTATTATGGTTACCGCTATCGGCAATCAACCTTGTAGGCTTACTAATTAGCTCATCTGCTATAATCAATCTGAATAACGATTTTCTGCAATTAGTAATATTCTAAGACTCTTTGACCCTCTACACAAGATTATATTACATAAAATAATTTATGTAATATAATTCATAAGAAAGCCTTTTCTTTATTATACCTTATTCTTTATGATATGTCTTCCGAATAGCGTCTTTAATGCTTTCAACGGTCGGAATCATCGCGTTTTCCAAGTTTTGTGCATAAGGCATTGGCACATCTTCACCTGCACAACGGCGGATCGGAGCATCTAGATAGTCAAATGCTTCAGACTCAGAAATAATCGCTGAAATTTCACCAATGAAACCGCTAGTTTTGTGGGCATCATTAACCAAAACTACCTTTCCAGTCTTCTTAACAGAGTTGATGATAATATCCTTATCAAGCGGCACCAATGTACGTGGGTCAACCACTTCTACAGAGATACCTTCTTCTACCAATTCCTCAGCCGCCTGCATGACACGGCGAAGCATTTTTCCGTAGGTAACAACTGTTACATCGGTACCTTCTTTTTTGATTTCGCCAACACCGAGTGGGATTACATACTCAGGATCCAGTGGCACTTCACCTTTTTGGTTAAATTCAGACTTGTATTCCAGGATAATGACTGGGTTGTTGTCTCGGATAGAAGCCTTGAGAAGTCCCTTCATGTCAGCTGGAGTTCCCGGTGCCACAACCTTAAGACCTGGAATGTGGGTAAACCAAGATTCCAAAGACTGAGAGTGTTGAGCCGCTGAACCAACTCCATTACCTGCTGCACAGCGGACAGTCATTGGCACTTGTCCTTTTCCGCCAAACATATAGCGCGTTTTAGCAGCTTGGTTAACAATAGCATCCATAGCAATTACAGAGAAGTCCATAAAGGTCATGTCTACGATTGGACGCAGCCCTGTCATAGCTGCTCCAGCTGCTGCTCCAGAAATAGCTGCTTCTGAAATCGGACAGTCACGTACACGCTCTGGCCCGAACTCTTCCAGCATACCAACAGATGTTCCGAAATCTCCACCAAAGACTCCGACATCTTCTCCCATCAAGAGTACATTTTCATCGCGACGCATTTCCTCAGACATAGCGAGGATGATGGTATCACGAAAAGACATAGTTTTAGTTTCCATTTTCTTTTTCTCCTCTCTTTAGTCTGCGTAAATATCTTCAAAGGCAGATTCAAGCGGCGGGAATGGACTTTCTTCTGCAAACTTCACAGATGCTTCTACTGCTTCTTTGACTCCAGCTTGGATAGCTTCCAGCTCTTCCTCGCTTGCAATCTTGTTTTCCAGCAAGTATTTACGAAGATTTTCGATTGGATCTTTTTTCTTCCATTCTTCTACTTCTTCACGAGTACGGTATTTACCTGGGTCAGAAGAAGAGTGTCCCAACCAACGATAAGTGACGCTCTCAATCAAGACAGGTCCTTTACCGCTGCGAACATGCTCTACAGCTTTTTGGAAGCCTTCATAAACATCCAGAACATTATTTCCATCTTCGATGAACATACCCGGAATGCCATAAGCTGCGCTGCGCTCGTGGATGTGTTCTACATTGGTCATTTTCTTGATATCAGCAGAAATGCCATAGCCGTTATTGATACAATAGAAAATTACGGGTAGATTCCAGATGGAAGCCATGTTGACTGCTTCGTGGAAGACACCTTCGTTGGTAGCCCCGTCACCAAAAAAGCAGACAACAATCTTACCTGTCTTCTGCATTTGCTGGGTCAGAGCTGCTCCGACAGCAATTCCCATGCCACCACCTACGATACCATTAGCACCAAGATTTCCAGCATCTAGGTCCGCAATGTGCATAGAGCCGCCTTTTCCTTTACAGGTTCCAGTGTATTTACCAAGGATTTCAGCCATCATTTCGTTGAGGTTGATTCCTTTGGCGATAGCTTGACCGTGTCCCCGGTGATTAGAAGTCAGCAAATCATCCTCATTCAAGGCCAGCATAGCACCGACATTGGCTGCTTCCTCACCTACCGAGAAGTGAGTCATCCCAGGAACCTTTCCTTTTTTTACAAGTTGAGCAATTTTTAAGTCCATGCGACGGATTTCTTCCATCTTACGGAACATCTCTAATAAAAGATCTTTATCTAAAGTTGCCATTTTTTTGCCTTTCTAAGCATAATTCTTCTACTTAATTCTATCTAAAGCTGTAAGCACTGTCAAAACTTTTGCTCACTTGCATTTCACAAAGAAAAACCAGTCAATCCATTGGATAAACTGGTTTCCGACATCAAAATAGAAATTTCACAAACTTTTTGTGCTAGAGTAGTTTTTACTATTTTGAAACTGTTATACGAAAATAATAGCAGAGCATGCTTTTGATTAGTCCGCCTGTTTAGCGAAATCTGCAATCATCTGCTCCATCTGCTCACGGCTTGGTGTTGTTAGCATATAGAGGTAGTCACCTTGCAGCTCTGCAAAAGCGGCTGGCATGTCTTTCTTAACTTTGAAATTATCTCTGTATTTCTCCAGCAAGTCAGCCTCAGGGTAAGCATAGTTTGTCGATGCACGGCGCGAGGTTGCCAAACAATACAGTGGCTCCATGTGAGCAGCTGGGAAAGGCTCTCCTGCTACAATCGCTGCATAGCCTCTGTAAAGATCGATTGAGTGGGCGAAATTATAGACATCAATGGTAAAGCCACCTGCTGGACGGTTATTGTACTCAATGGCTACATAATCATCACCTTCGCGGAAGAACTCGATATGGAAAAAGCGTTCTTTCATGCCGAAGGTTTTGACAATCGCTTCTCCATAAGCACGCAGTTTTGGATCCATATCCTTAAGAACGTAGTAGGAATTGTCCATCTTATAGATCATCAAATCCAGCGGTGTATGAGCATAGTCAAAGGTGGTCGAAAAGACGATCTGACCGTCCTTATCTACCAAACCGTCAAAAGTACAGATTTCGCCAGACTGGACAAACTTTTCAAAGAAATAAGCTGTCTGATGATCCCATTCTTGCTTGAAACGTTCAACATCTTCTGCTGTTTCCAATTTAAAGGTCGCAGCTGCCCCCACTCCATTATCAGGCTTGGCAATCAAAGGTAGACCAAGTTTCTTGACAGCCAAATCAGCTCCAGCTTCTGTATTGACAATCTGGCCCGGTACAACTGGAACGCCTGCTTTTTTAAAAAGCTTCTTCATTTCTGATTTGAACTTGGTCTTTTTCAAGTCTTTTGGTTTTGCTCCAAAGACATTGAATTGCTCACGCAACTCTGCGTCCAGTTCTAGCCAGTATTCATTATGTGACTCAATCCGATCAATAGGTCCATGTTTGTAGAAGAGAAAGGCAACTGCTCTTTTTACTTCATCAAGGTTTTCAAGATTTTCTACTCTAAAATATTCGGTCAATGAATCCTTCAAAGGCTGGTCTAGTTGGTCATAAGGCTCCTGACCGATTCCCAGAACAGTAATTCCTTTGTTAGCCAGTTCTACAGTAAACTGCTGAAAATTTTGTGGATAGTAGGGAGAAATAACGATATAATTCATAGGAAACCTCCTTTAAAGATTGAGTTCATTGAGGAAATAAGGCATTTGCTTACGCCACCAAATCCAGTCATGGGAAACATCATGGCCCCATTCAGCAAACCAAGCTGGAATATTCTTATGCTCAAAAGCTTCTTTCAGCGTGTAGAAGGAAGGAAGGCCATCCTGCTCCCAGTCGCCCAAGCCAGTACAAACGATAATATCAGCCTGTCGATAGCGGTCAATAAACCAGCCATCATTTTGGTTCCAGATATAGTCAGCTGGTGAGTTTTGATAAATGACTTCGTCATTCAAATTGTCACCAACAAAGAAACGTGCATCATAGACACCACTGAGGGCAATCACTTTATTGAAAACATCCGGATGCTGCAGGAAGAAATTAATAGCATGATAAGCACCCATGGAGCAGCCTGTCGTCATCATAGGGTCAAACCAACCTGTCTTATGTTTGACAAAAGGAATAGCTTCCTCAATGACATATCGCTCATAGGCACGATGCATTTCTGCTCGGTCGTGAGGATGCTTCCAATCCGCCAGCCAACTCTCACTATCAACGCTGCTGAGAGTGAAAAACTGGACTTTACCAGCCTCAATAAAACCTGCACAGGCTTCAATCATGCCAAAATCAGCATACTCATTGTGGCTGCCGCCTGATGATGCGAAGACTATAATCGGGAGCCCAGCATGGCCATAGCGATTGACATACATTTCACGGCCTAGGTTGCCGCTCCAATGACTTAAAAATTCTACATGCATAGTTTCTACCTCTTTCTCACTGTTTGACTAGCTTACCACTTCTCGCTGATAAAACGGAAACAGTCTGGCAAGTGCTCTGCCCAAGCGATTTCATTATGAATAGCTCCAGACTGGATCTTAATCTGAATATTTGCCAAATCTACCCCAGATACAAGTAACTGTCGGAAATAGCTGAGCGATGAATCAATATAGGCCTGCTTGATATTACCAGCCATCAATGTCTTATCTGTATCATCAGCCTCTTCTGTTCCAACATAAATGAAAACTCGCTGGTCAGCCTGAAGTGTCTTTCTCTCAATATAACGGTCAAAGGCTTCCTGATGCAGCCAATTAGCTGATGAAAAGATGCCCAGACAGCCAATCTGATCTTGGTATTCAACGCCAATAAACTGGCTGATATTTCCCCCAAGAGAGGAACCAATCATAGCTGTATGCAGTCGATCCGACTTGGTCCGATAATGCTGGTCAATGAAAGGTTTGACGACTTCCATGACAAACTCCGCATACTCCGTTCCCTTGCCTCCAAACTGAATACCTGGAATATTGGACTCTTGGAACTTCCAAGCTGAATACTCATTCATGCGCCGTTGGCCATCGTTGTCAATAGCCACGATAATCATTTTTTCAATGTCTGGATTACGCTTAATTGTTGGAATCACCTTCCACGAATGGCCGCTGAAAGACTCCTTGCTATAGAGAACGTTTTGGCCGTCGTGAAAATAAACGACTGGATACGTCTTATTTGTGTCCTGGCTATAGTTTTTTGGAAGTAAGACGCGGACACGGCGTTTTTGCTTGGTATAAGGAACGACTAACTCATGTGTTTTCATTTCAAGGTAAAAATAGGATTTATTCATTTTCAGAAAACTTTCTATTTTCAAAATTTTTATTTATTATATCACAAATTAAGCAAAAAAGTTAGGGATTTCCTAACTTTTTAATGATTTTTATTAGATAATGATAGAAAATAGATTATTTATCCAAATAAGGCTGTAAATCTTTCAAGGCACGTTCAGCAATCTTCTCATAGCGCTCTTTCTTGTCACGAATCCGAGGGCCGTCCAGTTCTTTGATAATGCCAAAATTGACATTCATGGGTTGGAAATGCTTGCTATCAGCATGGGTAACATAATGTGGCAGGCTGCCGATTGCTGTTGTTTCTGGAAAAACAAGTGCTTCTTCTCCCTTGAAGAGTCGAGCGGCATTGATACCAGCAACTAGGCCAGAAGCCGCAGACTCGACATATCCCTCAACCCCAGTCATTTGACCAGCAAAGAAAAGATTTGGCTGTTTCTTAGAGCGGAAAGTCTGTTCCAGCAGATTTGGAGAGTCCATATAAGAGTTACGGTGCATGACTCCATAGCGGACAAATTCTGCATTCTCAAGGCCAGGAATCATTTGAAAGACCCGCTTTTGCTCCCCCCACTTGAGATGAGTTTGGAAGCCAACGATGTTGTAAAGGCTGCCTGCTGCATTGTCCTGACGAAGTTGGACCACAGCGTATGGCGTCTTATATTCACCATCTCGAGGTCCTTGGTAGTCGTCTGGATATTCTAAACCAACCGGCTTCATCGGACCATAAAGCATGGTTTTGATACCTCGCTTAGCCATGACTTCAATAGGCATGCAGCCTTCAAAGTATTTTTCTTTTTCAAAGGAATTGAGCGGTGCTTCCTCGGCATTGACCAAAGCATCATGGAAATTCATAAATTCTTGCTTAGTCATCGGTGCGTTGAGATAGGCCGCTTCCCCCTTATCATAGCGGGATTTGAGATAGACCTTGGTCATATCAATGGTATTGACATCAATGATTGGCGCTGCTGCGTCGTAGAAATAAAAACCGTCGCCTCCATTGAGCGTGTGGATTTTTTCTGCTAAAGTATCACTGGTCAAGGGGCCAGTTGCAATGACTGTAATAGCATCCTCTGGAATTTCAGTGATTTCTTCGCGAATGACCTCAATCAATGGATGGTTAGTCACTAGCTCCGTCACCAGCTGCGAAAAGCCTTCTCTATCAACTGCTATGGCACCACCTGCTGGTACCCGAGTCGCCTCTGCTGACTTTAAAATGACCGAGTCCAACCGTCGCATTTCTTCTTTTAGTAGGCCAACTGCATTGGTCAGCGCATCGCCTCGCAGAGAGTTGGAGCAGACCAGTTCTGCAAAGTCCGATGTTTTGTGTTGCGGAGTTGATTTGACACCCCGCATTTCATAGAGTTTGACTGGGATGCCACGCTTGGCAATCTGGTAAGCTGCTTCACTGCCAGCCAGACCAGCACCGATAACATTGATATAGGATGATGACATGATACTCTCCCTTGGATATTTCTAGATTTTCACTCTGACCATTATAACAAAAACAAAGTAAAAAAGACAGACAGGAGGATTCCTGAATGTCTTTCGAAAATCATTGTTTATTGAAGCTGAATGACTTATAAGCATACAGATGCTTATTGTCTTCGTAACTTATGCCAAAGCCCACTTCTGTATTCCTAGGTAGTTTATCGATTTGAAGTATTTGAGCAAGTAAGTATTCAAAATCAGAGTCTGTCCAATTATCAATATCTTCATTAGCTAGTTGTAGGTTTTGTTTTCGTACTTGTTCTATATCAACGCTTATATGAATACTAAAAGTCGAATGATTGTCAGCAACTCTTTTTAAGAGTATATCGCGATTACGAACAATCACATCTTCATCTAGATTTTTTTCCCTACTTAGGTCTAATTCCTTGATTAACGGAGTTAGTTCTTTGACATCCCTCTTCAAAATTGCTTCCCTTTTCTCTTGCTCTTCAAGATGAGTTTCTGGGTTGCCACTATATTCTTCTTTTGGCACCAAAGAAGAACTTGAGTCAAAGGAGTCCAATTCAATTGAGTTTTTAATATAAAGCTGTCTAATCATATCTTTGTTCAAAAATGTAGAAGTCAAGGTATCACTTTGAAGCAATCTATTGTATGCTTCTTCAAGTCTATCATAATTGTCATCGCCAGAAACATACTCCATTTCTAAACGATAGACTTTTTTCTTGGCCAAACCAAAGAAAATTTTCTTCTCAACTTCTTTAAGTCTCGGGTTGTATCTGAGGACTGGAGTTTCCTGAACATAATCTTTTTCAAAATCCACATAGACATCAACAAATTTTTTGTTTCCTTCAACGTAAAACGGAAATCCCTGATAGCCAAAAGTATCAGCAGTAGAGTATCCTTCTGCTTCTAGTCCTGCAGCTTCTATTACGGAACTAATATTTGATATAGCCGTACTACTTAAATCATGATCTACACTGTTGTTGCATGCTGACAAAATAAATAATGCGAGAATAGAAAACAGTACACTAATTATTTTCTTAATCACTTTGCTTTTAACATCTCCTTCAAGTAAGCAATCTTAGCAAAATCCTTATGATTGTTATTTTCATTTCGGTAGGAATCCTGAGAGGAAGCACGGTAGATAGCTAAAAACTGCTCCGCAGTCGGCAGTAGAAATTCAACACCTTCAACTTCTTTTCGAGTCAGCTTCTCTAGCGGCACACCTGAAAAAGCCTCTAAGGTTTCCATGGCTCCAAACTCAATAGATAGATCTTCTTTTTGAAATTCATGCTCGTGCAGATCGACCAAACGATAGCCCAAACGTTCCATCATTGGCTCAATCTTATCCATATCATAAATACGCTCTTCATCTGGTGCTTCCCAGCCACGCTCATCACCATGAACATGAATATCAATATCCCGCGCCTGCCAGTCCTGACCAGTAACCTGCTCCAGCCCCAAGGAGCCCATCAGCAGTGGAACAATTCCCATCTTGTTCAGTTGAGACGCGATTTTTAAAAATTCTGCAAATTTATCTGTCATAAAGCTGTACCTCTTCTTCAGAAAATTGTTTCACGTAATATAAATTATGTAAAAGGAGCTATTTCACTTTTTCTTCTTCGTAATCACCATTGCTGCAGACCACTTGCTTGCCACCACCGCGTACTTTCTTTTCGATCAGATAATGGTCACATTTTGGACAGTTACGTCCGACCGGCTTGTCCCAAGATGTGAAATCACAGTCTGGATAACGATCACAGCCATAGAAAATGCGATTTCGCTTAGTCTTACGCTCGATAACTTGACCTTTCTGGCACTGTGGACAGGTCACGCCAATTTCTTTGACAATAGCCTGAGTGTGACGACAGTCTGGGAAATTGCTGCAGGCGTAGAACTTGCCAAATCTCCCCAACTTGATGACCATGGGACTACCACAGACCTCACAGTCAAAACCGGCTGGCTCATCCTTAATTTGGATTTTCTCCATTTCGGTCTCGGCTTTAGCCACTTCCTTTTCAAAAGGTTGATAAAACTCGTCAATAACTTTCTGCCACTGCTCTTTTCCAACTTCGACATCATCCAGTTTTGCTTCCATTTCGGCTGTGAATTTCACATTTACGATGCCTGGGAAGAATTCGACAATCAGAGAATTAACGATCTCACCTAGTTCCGTGGGCTCAAAACGCTTGGAAACCAGCTTAACGTAATAACGTTTCTGAATAGTCTCAATGGTCGGAGCATAGGTAGATGGCCGACCAACACCATTTTCTTCCAAAGTTTTGATGAGAGTCGCTTCAGAATAACGAGCAGGTGGCTGGGTAAAGTGCTGTTCTGGATTGGTATTGACACGTTTGACTGTATCCCCCTTTTCCATATCTGGCAGCATTTTATTCTTGTCAGAGTCATTGTAAATAGCTAGATAGCCATCAAACTTGACCTGACTGCCGTTGGCAGCAAATTGGACACCATTTTGCCCCAGCTTGACATTCATAGTATCAAAGACTGCTGCTGTCATTTGGCTGGCTACAAAACGGTTCCAAATTAGCGTATAGAGTTTAAGTTGATCCTTATCCAGATACTTTGCGATGCTTTCTGGAGTATTGAAAACGCTGGAAGGACGAATGGCTTCGTGAGCATCTTGAGCGCCAGAAGCGTTCTTGGCCTTGCTGCCATGTTTAGAATATTTAGCGCCAAATTTATCCGTGATAAAACTTGCTGCTTCATTCTGCGCTACTGGGCTGATACGAGTCGAGTCGGTACGCATATAGGTAATCAGACCTTGTACGCCAGAACCGATATTAATCCCCTCATAGAGCTGCTGAGCAACCATCATGGTCTTACGTGTCCGGAAATTAATCTTATTAGCAGCATCTTGCTGCATAGAGGAAGTCGTGTAGGGCAGTGGAGCATTGCGTCGACGCTCTTTCTTTTCAACGCTGTCAACTGTAAAATCATCACCCTTGAGGTGAGAAAGGACTTCTTTGACCTCGTCGTTGTTAGACAGCTTCATCTTTTTACCGCTCATGCCATAGAAACTGGCCTGAAACTGACGAGTTCCTTTCTTGAAGGTTCCGTCAATCGTCCAGTATTCTTCTGGTTTGAAGGCATTGATTTCATTTTCCCGGTCGATAATCAGCTTGAGAGCGACAGACTGCACCCGACCAGCTGACAGACCTTTTTTGACTTTCTTCCAGAGAATAGGAGAAATGGAATAACCCACCAAGCGGTCCAAAACTCGGCGAGCCTGCTGCGCATCAACCAAATCCATATCAATCTGGCGGGGCTCTTTAAATGCATTCTTGACCGCATCTTTGGTGATTTCATTGAAGACGACACGGTTTTTCTCTTTCTCATCCAGGTTAAGAATGTGAGCCAGATGCCAAGAAATAGCTTCTCCTTCGCGGTCCGGGTCACTTGCCAGAAAGACTTGCTTAGCTTTCTTCGCTTCTTTTTTCAAGTCATTAATCAACGGACCTTTACCACGAATATTGATATATTGCGGCTCATAGTTGTTTTCAAAATCAATGGACATAGTAGACTTTTTCAGGTCACGAATATGCCCAACACTGGCCAGAACCTTGTAGTTTCGTCCCAGATATTTTTCTATTGTTTTTGCCTTGGCAGGCGACTCTACGATGACAAGATTTTTCTTGGTCGTAGACTTTTTCTTTGTTTTTGTTACCAATTTAGACACCTTCTATAAGAAATAAATCTCATAGAGTTTAAACTATTTTTTGATAGATGTCAACTGCTAACTTTTCTTATAGGAAAACTTGTTTCAAAAATCAAACTCTGAAAGGACGTCAGAGCCTGATGTGATGCACTTTGCGCCCTCTTGAATCAGATGATGGCAACCGTCAGATTTTCCATCTAAAATTGACCCCGGAATAGCAAAGACATCTCGCCCTTCTTCCATGGCTCGCTCACAGGTAATCAGACTGCCTGAGCGCATCTTGGCTTCCGCCACGATGACGCCTCGACAGAGACCGGCGATGATACGATTCCGCTCTGGAAAATGAAATTTCAAGGGCTGTTCACCTGGACCATACTCTGTCAGCAATAAATGATTTTTGCCAATGTAAGCTTGTAATTTTTTGTTAGCCTTGGGATAGAAGACATCTAATCCCGTTCCGATGACAGCAATGGTCTGACCTCCGTTTTGCAGGGCAGCCATGTGAGCCGCTGTATCAATCCCTCGAGCCAGCCCGCTGACGATAACCAATTCATTATTTAGCTCTTTGATAATCTTTTGTACTGAGGCATTTCCTTGCTTGCTGCTGTCTCTACTGCCAACGACCGCAGCTTTGGGCAATTCTAGTAGATTTAGATTTCCCTGATAAAATAACAAAGTCGGGGCATCGTAAATTTCACATAAATCCCAAGGATAAATATCATCCAAGATAGAAAAGGACGGAAAAAATTCAAATTCTTCTTTCAAAGCCGGTAAATCAAGCCTCTTGTATTTCTCAATAAAGAGAGCAGGATTGCGGCACTCAGATACGACAGCCTTATCTCGCAGAGAAAGCTTGCCCTCTCTACTCTCAGCGTATCTCAAAACATTTAAAACCTGATGATTGGTTAAGCCAGCTTTTTTCATTTTATAAATTTCAAAATTATTCATTTTTTCACCTCAATTTCTTATTCGTAAAAAAGTTCAAAAAAGAACTGTAACACAGTTCCTTCTTTACTATTTTATTGAATTTGATGTTATCAAAAGTTGGTTTCCTTGCCTATTGCCTTTAACACTCTTTATGAACAGGAATTTCCTTAATAATTTTAGCAGGATTGCCAGCCAAGACTACATTGTCACCAAAAGACTTGGTCACAACCGCTCCTGCTCCAACTACCACATTATCTCCTAGCGTCACACCTGGCAGAATCGTCACACCTCCGCCAGCCCAGAAATTATCACCAATAGTGATTGGTGCTCCGTACTCAATTCCGGAATTTCTTTCCACTGGATCAAGCGGATGAAGAGGTGTCAGAAACTGGCAATTAGGACCGAGCAGGGCATTGTCTCCGATGTGAATCGGGCAAACGTCCAGAATAGTCAGATTCCAGTTAGAATAAAAATTCTCCCCTAGATGAATATTGATTCCATAATCACAGACCAAGTCAGGCTTCATAGCAAGATTCTCCCCTGTGCTGCCAAACCATTCTTTGATAATAGCCGTGCGCTTGACACTGTCTTGTTCTTGGTTAAAACGATATTGAAATTCCTTTGACCTTGCTGCCAATTCTCTTAATTCACTGTCTTGTGGTCGGTAAATCTCTCCAGCAATCATTTTTTCGTATTCGCTTTGCATATCATCCTCCTTTTCATGCGTGACAAATGGATAGTCAGGTACAGTTGTTCATCCTCTGATGTTTGGTAATTTCTGGTTTGCTTTAAAAATTCAGCAATCTTCCTAGTTGTCTCATAAGCCAAGGGATACTTACATTTAAGTAAGCCAAACATTTCATTGTCCTCTAGGTCACGGTGGCCTCTATCAGTCAGGACTCGCTCACAGAAAAATTTTAGATGGGTCATGAAGCGCTCAAGGTAGATGTCTTCCTCGTCTAAAGAAATTTCCAAACTGTACTTGACAATGGTCATGATTTCCTCCATCATCATAGTCAAATCTCGCGCAGTTCCATCGCCATTTTCCAGCTCTGCATTGACCAAGGTCAGCGCCATAAATGCTGCTTCATCATCTGGAAGTTCCTTGCTGACATATGCGCTCAAAAGCTGTTTTGCAAACTGACCAACCTCAAACTCGATAGGAAAAAAGCGTTTAATATCCCATATGAGGAAATTCTTGAGATAAATATCATCTTCCAAGCGCAGCAAGACTCCGTGGATATGATCTGCCATCGCCAGAAAAGCAGTGTCTTTGAGCTTCTTCTGCAGTTTCTTCCTTGCGAAAGAAATAATCTTATCCGACATTTCCATGACCTCTGCTGGCAACTCCATCAGAAGCTGGCGTCTATTTTCTGACAAGACATACTTTTTCTCAATCAGCTCATCTGGAATCTTCTGGCCAACTTTTCGACCAAAGGCCAGTCCTCGTCCCATGAGAATAACTTCTTCTTGGTCTTCTTCAGAAATCACCACATTATTGTTTAAGATTTTACTGATAAGCATGCCTCACCTCTTCGTGCTTATTCGCACATTGATTTTACAGGTTCAAATGTCTTGCGATGAATAGGAGTTACGCCGTGTCGCTCCAATCCCTGCAAATGGCTCTTAGTTCCATAACCTGCATTTTGCGAAAAATCATAGCCAGGAAATTTCTTGTCATAGTCTGCCATCAGCTTATCTCGAGTAACTTTAGCCACAATACTGGCTGCTGCGATAGACAGAGAATTGGCATCTCCTTTGATGATGGACTCTTGTAGGATATCAATATCTAACTTCATAGCATCAATCAGCAGATAATCTGGCTTGAGACAAAGCTTAGACAAAGCCTCTTTCATAGCAAGCTTGGTCGCTTCGTAGATATTGACTTGATCAATAATCTCATTGTCTATCAGGCCAACACCGACTGCCAAGGCTTTATCCATGACTGCTTGATAGATATCTTGGTGCTTTTTCTTGGGTATCTTCTTGCTGTCGTTGAGCCCCTTAATCTTACATCCTGGAGGTAAGATAACAGCTGCAGCAACAACAGGTCCAGCTAGAGGACCACGACCGACTTCATCAATCCCAGCAATCGCCTGATAGCCAGCTTGATAAAGGTCTTTTTCATAACGTAACATCTGCTCCAGACGCAGTTCCTCGTCTAACTCCGCATGAATGGCTCTTTTACGCTTTTCAATCGCCTTTTGAACTCCGCTCCGCTGGTCATTAGCTGCTTCTGCAAGAAAAGGATCAGCCAAATCAGTCACTAACTCTAAACGTTGCTGGATTTCTTTAATCGTTGCCATCTAGTTCACCAACCATATCCAGACAATAACGGCCTAACTTGCCATCGCGAACATCTTTGACGAAAAGGCTGTAAAAACGATCGTAGTCATCGCGGAAGCCGAGTTTTTGAGTCATATCCATAATCATATCAGGTGCTTCCTGACTTAGATCCAGCAGCTTGAAGCGTGCTGTCAGCTCTTCAGGATAATGCTCCTTAAAGTAATTGAGGCCAAAAATCGTCACCTCATCCATAGGCAACAGATTATCCTTAATAGCTCCAGTCAGGGCAAGCTTGAGAGCAACAATCTCATCTTCAAACTTAGGCCAGAGAATCCCTGGTGTATCCAAGATTTCCAAGTCTTTATTTGACTTGAGCCATTGCTGCCCCTTGGTCACACCCGGCTTATTCCCTACAACAGCGATTTTCTTACCAGCTAAGCGATTCATGAGGGTTGATTTGCCAGCATTGGGAATACCGATTATCATGGTACGCAAGGTTTCGATGCGAATTCCTCTCTCCTTCTGACGCGCCAATTTATCAGCCATAAGCTTTTTAGCTGCGTCTGTTACTTTTTTAACAGCAGATTGCTCTTTGGAATTAATAGACAAGGCCGGAATCCCCTGGCTTTCAAAATAGCTCTGCCATTCCTTGATACGAACAGGGTCAGCCAAATCAGCCTTGTTTAAAATCAAAAGCTTGGGTTTATCGCCCACAATCTTAGTCAGCATAGGATTTTGACTGGATAAAGGAAGCCTGGCATCAACCAATATCGTCACAAAATCAACAAACTTAATATTCTCCTGTACCTGTCTCCGTGCCTTAGACATATGCCCCGGAAACCATTGAATCGTTGCCATAATTTATCCTTTCAACGAATATCATTGATAAAATTTTATTTCTTTAACTATTTTAACATATTTCTAGGATTTAAGCGGATGAATGCTAAAGTGATACTCTCTACCGCAAGAGCAAAAAAAGCCCTAGCAGGCTTTCTAACTTTATCTTACTTGCTCAAAATGCAGATGCACAGCAATATGATCTCCATAGCCATTGCGCTCTAAATCGCGCTGCAAGCGATAGGAAATATAATGCTCTGCAATAGTAATATAACCCGCACCCAAGAGGCGGCTTTCAACCATGGACTGAATCATGCTGATCGTCGCACGCTCAACCTTAGCTTCTTCCAAATCCAGAACGACTTTCTTTGTAACCTGAGCTAAATTCTGACGCAAATCATCTGTCAACACATAGACAGTCTGTGCTGCCTTTAAAACTGCTTGATAAATTTTATCTGGATCGAATTCTACGACCTCACCACTCCGTTTAATAACTTGCATAAAAAAACTCCTTTTATATTATATATTTCTAATCTAATGTAAGTCTCTAACATGACTGCTGCCAATCCAGTTGTCTATAGTCTGCTCAAAAAGAATTCTGGAAGCTAGACTACACCTTAACATTATATAATTTTTTCCAATATTTTTCAAAGGAAGCTTCCATTTTTCTTTAGCCTTAAAAGACCATATAAAAAAGGACTACTCTGGGCAATCCTTTCTAGAAATATTTTTTTCAATATGATCAATCAATAATCCGGTCTCAGGACGCCTTTAACAGTCTCTTTGGTCGCTTGATAGTCACCATCAACCACAACCTTAATAATGCGTTTAGCATCTTCTTCGGGTGCAGGCACAAGCGGTAAGCGAGTTGGACCAGCTGCAAAGCCCAAGTAATTAAGTACAGCTTTGACTGGGGCAGGGCTTGGGTAAGAGAAGAGTGCATTGACTTTAGGGATGAATTTCCGTTGGATAGCTGCTGCTTTTTTGATGTCATTGTGCTCAATAGCATCAAGCATTTCAAACATTTCATCACCGTTTGTGTGAGAAGCAACTGAAATAACACCATCAGCCCCCAGATTCATAGCATGAAAGGCATCGCCATCCTCACCAGTGTAAATCAGAAACTCCTCTGGCCGATGCTCAATCAGATAGGCCATATTCGCCAGACTGGTACATTCTTTAACGCCGATAATATTTGGATGTTCTGCCAACCTCAGCATAGTCTCAGGCGTCATCTCAACTACTACCCGGCCAGGTATATTGTAGATAATGATAGGCAGGTTTGAAGCATCCGCAATGGCTTTAAAGTGCTGATACATCCCTTCCTGTGAAGGTTTGTTGTAATAGGGAACAATGGCAAGGCCAGCAGCAAAACCACCAAATTCATCTACTTCTTTGACGAATTCGATAGAGTCACGCGTTTCATTGGTACCAACACCCGCAATCAAAGGGACACGCCCCTTGACAACTTTTTGAACTGCCGCAAATAATTCCAACTCTTCATCGTGAGTTAAAGTTGGACTTTCAGCAGTTGTTCCAGCTAACAAAATCCCATCTGTATGATGCGCCAAAAGGTGCTCAATCAAGTCTGGAATAGCTTCGAAATTGATGGAACCATCTTCATGAAAAGGTGTGATAAAAGCTGTGATGATTTTACAGTTTTTCAGATCCGCATACGCCATAAACTTACCTCTCTTTATACGAAAAGAGGGTTGAAAGAACGATTATTCAACCCTGTGTTGTCAAGTTTCCTTGGTCACTTTATTTTAATTCAAAAACAACTTCTGCTGTCGGATGAACTAAACCACGCTCATGCAGTGTCTCTGCGATTTGAACAGAATTCCAAGCTGCTCCTTTAAGAAGATTGTCTGAAACAACCCACATATGAATTCCTTTTTCTGCATCAAGATCCTTACGAATCCGGCCAACAAAGGTTTCTTTCTTGCCAACCGCATTGATTGCTTGCGGATAAACTTGATGAGCTACATCATCCTCCAGAACAGCACCTGGGAAAGCTGCGATTGCTGCTTTTACCTGGTCAATAGGTGCCACTTCCTTAGTCTCGATGTAAACAGACTCCGAGTGAGCAGACAAAATTGGAAGACGAACACAAGTCGCAGAAACAGCAATAGAATCATCTTCCATGATTTTCTTAGTTTCCTTAGTCATCTTCATCTCTTCGTAAGTATAGTCGTTATCTGTAAAGACATCAATCTGAGGTAAGGCATTAAAGGCAATAGGATAGTGTTTTTTATCACCACCACATGGCAGGATATTGGCTTCCGCATCCTTAGGATTTACACCATCATTGATAACAGAGCGTAATTGAGCTTGGGTTTCAAGAATGGCTCCCATACCTGCACCAGAAACTGCTTGATAGGTAGACACAATGATACGCTCCAGCCCCCATTGCTGACGAACAGGCTCTAAAGCCACCATCATCTGAATTGTCGAGCAATTAGGGCAAGCGATAATTCCCTTGTGCTGATCTAAGGCATGGGCGTTGACTTCTGGAACAACCAGAGGAACATCAGGATTTTGACGGAAATAAGAGGTGTTATCGACCACCACCGATCCCGCTTTAACTGCGTAAGGAGCGAATTTTGCTGAGGTAGAACCTCCAGCTGAGAAGAGAGCAATATCTACACCTTCAAAAACCGTCTCAGTCGTCTCTTCGATAGTAATATCTTGTCCTTTGAACTGGAGAACTTTTCCAGCTGAACGAGCAGACGCCAGATAGCGTATTTTATCAATTGGAAGGCTAGATTCTTCCAGCATTTTAATCATTTGAGATCCAACGGCACCAGTGGCACCTACTACAGCAACTGTATATCCCATGCGATAACCTCTCTGAATTTTCAAAAAATTTTTATTGTTAGTATTATACTATTTTTAGGGAAAAATGCAAATATTTCTGAAGAATATAAGTGCGATATTTTGATAAACAACACTAACACTCATGCCTCTCTATGAGAACCTTCAAGGTTTACAGATTTTGTTCTCACGAACAAAACTGCATCCATTGCTCTATGACTCAATTTCCTCCTGCGGAATCGCTTCGTCAAGAGCAATAGCACTCACGACGCCAATCGTCTCAGTATCAATGTCTCTATGCCTGGCTGCGACTAATGGTCTTGCCACTCTAAGAGAAGTTTCAAGGTTTACAGATTTTGTTCTCACGAACAAAACTGCATCCATTGCTCTACGACTCAACTGTCTTCTGCGAAGTTGTTTCATCAAGAGCAATAGCACTCACGACATAGGCCGTCTCAGTATCAATATCTCTAAGATTGGCTGCGACTAACCGTCTTGCCTCTCTAAGAGACATAGAAAAATCCCCAATCCGTAGACTGGGGATTCGAGGCATCTTTCGATGAGAACAGCTAGTTCACACAACTGCTCAAGGTCCGCTCCTGCGTTACAATTGAATGTAGACCTCCTCAGCGCAAAAGGCTCTTAAGAGCCAATCGACTCATCGCATGAAGTCTAGTTTACCCTATCTTTCAACACTTTGTCAAGGTATTTAATCTAAAAGTATGTGTCTCAATTTTTGAGAAGATAAAAAATAACAGAAATTTTGAGGACAATGAGAAATTAGTTTACACTTATCTTATCCAGTCCTTGACATTTCTGATTTTTGTTGTTATCATGTTTTAAGACTGAGTATAACAAGTGTCTGTTGTTTTACTCGGCGAGGTAGGTGTTAGCGCACCTGCCTCTTTTTGTTTTATTGCTATAATTATACAACTAATTTCAAGCGGTGTCAACAGAAAAATGATGACGGCATGTCAAATAAACCCTAGAGTTTTCAACCCCAGAAGAACTATACAGGACTGTTTGATTATCTTAGGATAGTAGCACCTTTTTTATGACTTTGACGTCGAGCTTTATGTGCCTTTCTTCCCTCTCCAATCTGGAAATTCCGCTTTAGACTATCCAAATGATTCATGTATTTTCTTATTTTTCCTCCAGAAACTTTATCTAACCCTTTTATTTTTTGGGATGCTTTCCGCCAGTCCCCGAAAAACAACTCTCTTAGGGTTCCTTCTTCTACAGCTAATATCATATTAGCCATAATCTCAGCCCCCTCTAGGCTCCAGATCATTCCCTGGTTTTTCATTCTGTAAGTAAGGCGCCTATGCTGCGACTCCATCACACCAATTCCTTTCTTCGGGAGATTGCGAAGTGAGGCAGGCTTTGTATAACTAAAATTACGCTTCAGCCTTCTAGCAAAGTCCTGAAAAGTAGCCGTTTCTTCCTCGTCCTCAATTAGACTTTCTGTCGTGTCGATGGCTGTTTGAAGAAGGTCAAAGTCATGCTGATAAATAGCCTGTTTCAAGAGTTCTTTTAGCTCTTCTGGCTGCGCTTTATAATTCTTTTCTATCTCTTGCTGCAAATGGTACGGATCCCAGAAATGCTCATGTCTTTGAACTTTAAAAGCGGCCGCAAAATCCTTGAAAACTCTGCCTCCATAACCCGGACCGCCATCAGAGTTAGTAATCAGGGTTGTTCCCTTTCCTGTTTTATAGGTCTGATGCACGTAATCTAATACCTGCTCTTTGGCTTTGCTGCCAGATAAAGAAAGCACGTTCTTTTTATTTTTTAACTGCCTGCGTTTGGACTGGCCGATCTGCTCGCTACCTGTATGGACGACATAATGAGAGATATTGCTATATTTGGCTTCCTCTCCTTGTTTAGATCTTGTTTTGACCCAGACTCCATCACCCTCGATGTAGAGCCTTTCAGGGCTTTTTTTGTTTTCCTCTGTAACTTCCGGAAGAGACAAGAGGTCATATTCTTCTTGCTCCTTCTTAAGCGCTGCAGCACGCTTAACAGCCTTCAGAACAGTATCTTTTGTTAGATTGATACCAGTCATGAACTCTATCAAATCAGCTGTTTTGCGGTAAGTGGTGCACGTTGAAATCTGGTTAATTTGATAAATCAGCTCCATGCTGAAACGGCTGTGTTTCTCAAGTCCAAGCCATTCATCCACTGGCACCTTGCAGGTTCCCTTTTTGTACCAACGGTTTCTTTCAAAGCAAATTTCCCCAAAGATAAAAGCAACTGTACGAGCTGATCTATTTTTCAATTTATAGCCCCTGGCACGCATAGATGGAGCTACCTGATCATCATATCGAGTTACAGCCTTCAGGAAGGCTTCTTCATTCTGCTTTCTCAAATCTGCTAAAAATTTTCTTTCATCCAGGACAGTCACACCCATAAGCTAACCCCTTTCTAAAACTTAGGTATTATATTATTGTTTTTTGGTAAAATTTTCAAGTCCATGATAAAAAAGAGCCTGACCAACAGGCCAGGCAAGAGATAGTTGTTAGGGTTACCACCTCACAACCAGTATAACACAAACTTTAGAATAGTTTGGAAACAATCGCATCATATAGCCAGCTTTCAAAGTGGGCTATTTTACGATAAAAGGTACTACCAACTCCAAAATATTTTTTATGCCATTTTTTAAATTTTCTTAGCATTTCCTTTCCTCCTTCAGCTGATAATAAAAGTTTAACATGTACTAAATAATTTGCAGCAGCGCTCCTCTGAAATGTCATTTTTTATCCCGGAAATGACAAAAAAGACCTTTCAGTTAGAAAGGCCAGAAGATATTTTTTGATTATGACTAGAATATTGCTTTATAAGTCAGGGTTAAAAGTCTAAAGGGAGTACTTCGTCACGTCCTGCCAGAGTATTTCTCATGTAGAGGGAGTAACCATCTAGTCCATATTTTTGAACTGCCTCTTTGTATAATTTCTCGCCCCAATTCATCGGGCTCATACCTGATATATAGTCCAGGACAATTACTTTGGAAGATGCTTGAGATTCTTTATTAATTCTACATATACTGTAGTAATCAGTTGAACCAATAAATAGGAGTTTATTCTCTGGCTCTTGTAGAGCCAAGTCTAAGACATCTAGTTCTCGTTCGTTTGACTCAGCCACAATTTTTCGACTTAAACTCTCGTTATTTGTAACTTCAATAAGTCTTTCATTGCGTTGTGAATAGTTCATATGTTAGTTCTCCTTTTATTATTTATATAATTATAATTATAAATTAACTCAAGTTTTCTATTAGCTTATCTAAATAGTCGGATGCTGACCGAGCCCCTGCAGCTTTAGAAAGCTGATCCAATTTCTCTCTATTGCTTGGCTTTAAGGTGAACTGATATTGTTTCTTCCGTTCAAAATTACTCACATCAGGAGCGAAAACCGGCTGAGGAGTCGGCTTAGTGGTTTTCTCAATTAGCTGCGAAATTTCCTTTTCTTTACGTTCAAATGCCATCTATATCTCCTTTATAAATTATATTTATATTTATAAATGTATTTGTATTTATGTTTATAAATATAATTATATTGTATCATAAATTTTTGAGAAAGTCTGCTCTAACTCGTCAAAGAATTTCTTATGTTTTTTATAGAGTTCAGGATTTTCCTTCATATCCGCAATAGAGACTTTATCGATTGTTGAATGATTGAACAACTCTTTTGCTGGAACAATTCCCAAAAGGTTATCAGTTCCTTTTTCTTTAGCCTCCAACCCTAAAGCTTCTAGAAGCTCTCTGGAAGAGCCATAGTTTGGACGAATCATATTAGCCAGAAAATACAGTTCAGCCGTTATATAAGACTCTCTAGTGCGATAATCAATCACATCCTTTCGGAAAGCCTCTAGACGACTGGAAAGGTTAAATTTGGCATTGTAGCCAAACTCAGAAGGAGTCAGCGGACTGACAATGGCATGACTAACTGCAACTGCATTTTTAGTTGCGGTTGCAAAGTCCGGCCTACAGTCAATCAAGATATAATCAAACTGTTCTAGGTCTTTCTTCTCATAGTTATCTTCTAACCAGAGATAGAGGAGCATATTTTTCTTGTCGCTATTCTCCAGATCCCGCTCCACAGTGTCTAACTGAACGGAACCAGGAATAAGGCTAATATTTTCTTTGACCTCCTTAATATCCACGTCACCGCCTTTAAAAGCATTAGCAATGGTATTCTTGCTCTCGTAGATATTGTAACACTGCGTCAAATTGCACTGATGATCTAGATCAATCAAAAGCACTTTCTGACCTTTCTTGGCAAGCCATTCAGCATAATTAAAAGTTAAAGTTGTTTTCCCAACACCGCCCTTAATAGCGGCAAATGTAATAATTTTCATTCTGTTTCTCCATTCCATCCATAATAACAATGACTGCAGATCGTTTCTTCATCGTCTATCCACCAGCAAGCTCCTTTGTCTGGAGTATAGCAAGCATTGTTCCAAGTGCAGCCGCAAAATTTACAATGATGTTCTTCTGCCATCTATCTATCTCCTTGTTATTTTCTATACTTCCATTATACCATTATAATTATATTTATAAACATTAAGAGCATATAGGAACAAAAAAGCCCTGGAACAAACCAGGGAAATAAGAAATACAAAGAAGAGTCAGTAACCACATAATCAGCAATGAATACCTGGTCTTTTACACTATATCTAATATAGAATTAGGGAAATAATCCGGATAATCCTTTAAAACCCGTCCTATTTCAAAATATACACCATAGAGCCTTTCAAAATCATTCTTAGCTTTATATAACCATTTATTATCTGATTTTCTTTTAAACTCTTGTCCATCAAAATAAACTTCATCATAGAGTGACGTTACATCAACTATTTGTGTGATCTCGCTAACATGTTTATCACTATTTTCTAACAAAGCAGAAAACTGTGAGTGGTTTCCTCCATAACACTCTATCAGGCCCATAGGATAAAAATAATAGTTATCTAAGTTTCGATTTGGAGAAAGTGGACAGCTATGATTATTTATATTTTCTATATTTTCAACAATTCTACCTTTATTCCAAGGAAACAGTAAGATAGGATGTTCATGCAAATGAAAACTTGGCTTTTCTCTAGATAAATTAGTATAGTTTGGACTATAATGGACAAAGTCTTCTTCGTGTACATTAAAAACATAATTTTTTACTAATTCATGCGGAAACCTAGTATCAATTATTGTGCACAATTTCCCATTTATAACTTTCCCCCACTTATTATTATCCGAATTCAATGTATCAAAGGCTAAATGATATGTATAATAATTAGATAGGGTCCTCAAATATTTATTAACTGATTGGTAATCACCTTTTTCAAGGTACTTTTTGACAGTTGCTACTTTCTCATCTAGTAACTGTTTAGCAGTAATTTTAAATTCTTCAGTCTGTTTTTCCTTCTTACTATCTTCTTTCCGTTTTTTTTCCTCCTGAATTTCATTTTCCTGATTGATATAATCAAGAGTTTTTCCCGTTTTTAATGCAGAATAAATATTTTTAAAGATTGATACCATCTGAACTCCTCTCTTTCTTTACTATATTACAACATTTACGACATAAAGTGTCAAGTATTCGTATAACTTATAAGTAATTTAAATTATTTTGCTATATCTTGCGACTAGAGTATCTAATTGCTTCGCCTTATTTGGTATTTCTCTCGATACCGCCTAAAAGTCCTTTCAGGTATCCCTGTCAGCTTGCTAACGTCCCTATCAGTATATCCTTGAAGATACAAATCAAAGGCATGCTGCAGACGCTCATCATCTGCAGTATAGAGAGCCTTCCTGCCCTGGTACTTACCCTGAGCCTTGGCAAGAACTATCCCCTGACGTTGACGCTCCTTGATGCGTTCTCGCTCTGCTTGGGCTTGATACTTGTATAGCTCTAAAATTAGATTATTCAACAGCCGTCTGAGGTTCTCGTCCTCAATCCCCCGTAAAGTCGGAAGGTTAAGAACTTCCAAAGTGGCACCCCGAGCTTGTATAGCAGTTATAATCTCTGTCAGCTCCTGGTTATTCCTCCCCAAGCGTTCAAGTTCCGTTACGGCGACTATATCCCCTTCTCGGATGTACTGTAGGAGAGCCTGAAGCTGAGACCGTTCCTTGCTGGCTCCACTGACCGCCTCCTGGAAAACTTTTTCGCAGTCCTGCATCTGCTCCAGCTGCCGATCCAAATTCTGATCTGTGCTGCTGACTCGTGCATAACCAATTCTTACCATATGTTCCTCCTTATTTTTGCCGAACTCTATTGGCCGTGTCTTTTGACCAGTAAAATCAAGTTGCACATGCAAGGCCAATAGGGTATACCTAATTGGCCAATATTTAGTACAGTTATTACCTCAAATATCTTATTGTACTCTAAATTATTTAATTTTTTTATCTTTTAACAAAATATCAAACAATAATCTAATATTTCAATTTGACGTAAAAAATTTTTTGGATTATACTTAAGCTATGATGGCATTTCGCTAAGAAAGACTTCAGTAATCCCGAATTTTAAAGAAGAGCAGAAAAATGAAAAAGTATTCCCTGTATGAGATAATCCCTAGTATAAGAACCTGTTTCCTCTTTTATGAAAGGAAGTACTATCCATGACTCAATACGAAATTATCATGGTCATGATTGCACTATTTAATTCAGTGCGTCAAGTCATTAAAGACTCTAAAAAGAGTTGATTATTGACGACCTAAAAAACACCTAACTTTTTTCAAAGTTAGGTGACGCTGACAGAATGCTATCATATTATTACTGAAGTTGAGAGAGCTGTTGCCGCAGTTCTCTTTTTTTATTTGTAACTCCAAAATAATATAAATAATTCTACCATTATCATACAATCTCATTTTAAATAAGTCAAGCAATTTAAAAACCTTAGAAAAATTTATAATGTATTTTCCTGTTCTTGCTCTCTCCGGAGTTGGTTATTATCTTTAACAGATCGGTACTCTTCAAAGCTTCCAACAATGTCATCATATTTCTGCTGCAGACCTGCTTGCTCGACACTGATTTCAGTAATCTCTTTCTCCAGTTCCTCCGCTCGAATGGTCAAAGGGAAACCCAAGCTTTCCAGAATTTCCTGACCTAACGCCTGGTATTCTGGATTGTCAGACTGCAGATCAGACAAAGCAGCTGCAGCTTTGTTGAGTTTCATCAGTCGCTGCTCAATCTGCTTTAGAGTCTCCTCTGTTTGGTCCAGCTGCTCAATAAAGCGTTCCTTGAGTTCTTCAAATTGTTGGCCACTGGTCACGTCATGAGCAGCTAGGAACTCAAACTCTTTAATCAGCTGATCTAGATTAGAGATGTTTCGATTTTTAGTCAGAACAACCTCACCATTATTATAAGCAAGCTGCTTCATAAGGGTATTTCCTTTGATGTAACGGTTATTCTCTGAGTGATCTGGATTAAGAAAATAAAAGAAATCATTTCTTCGGACAAAGAGTTCAAAACGTCCATCTTCCAGCTGATCTACTTGCCGATGTGGAACCTTAATCAAGCCATGATTACGGATCCCAAAGTCTATCTCAAGGTAGATGCCGTCAGCTGTAACTTCTTGAACTTGCCAAGGTTCAATCATGAGACGTTGTTCAAAATCTTCTGCCTTCTCTTGCTGCAGTTTGTCATACTCTGGCTTGATATCCTCTAGAGAGTAGGTCGCCTTGTTTTGGCTGACTCGCTTCTCAATCGTGGCCAAAGTGTAAGCACCTTTTTTAGATAACGTACTGTCACGAGTATTGCGTTGCTGCTCACTGTCCAGCAACCGATAAGTGGCATGCTTGCCAGAGAAATTGACTGCTAAATTCAGTGCCTTTGCTTTCTTTAAAAAGTCCTCGATGGATGTTGAGTGCTTAATCAAGAAATTCAAACGGGACTTAATCTCAAGTTTAAATACATTCTTTTTCTGATAGGCTGCGTACTTTGTATGAGAAAATCTTGGAGCGCTCCGATCAATAATTTTAGCTCCAGCCAGCTCCGCATAACGGTCTGAAATTTTCTCCAGGCTCCGCTTAGTTCCCTTTTGCCAACGGAATTTTTTCAAGGTGCTATTATCCGTTGTATTAAAAATGATATGGTTGTGAATGTGATTTTTGTCTACATGAGTTGCAATCACAAACTCATGTTTTCCCTTCGTCAGTTCTAAAACAGTCTTGCGCCCTATCTCATGAATTTCCTCTGCTGTTAGATTGTCCGACGGATCAAAAGATTGGATCAGATGATGAGCTAGCACTCCTTTTTCTGTCACCAAGTCAGAGGTTTCTTTTCGTCCAAAACGAGTATCAGCCAGCTTCTTAGTCAGAATGAATTCCTCCGCAGCTTTTCGCTCCTGGCCAATCAAATGACCAGAGACTAACTGTGTCTGCAACTTCCCATCTTTGAAAATAACTGGAAAAGATTGGTTGCTGTTAGTGACCAGCTCTACTGTCTTAGCTTCATCCAAAATATATTTAACAGCTCTCTTTAAGTTACCTGTGTTTTTTATCTGAATAGCTTTTGTAACAACCATCTATTCTCCTTTCTCTGCTTCTTCAATCTTCCCCTCAATCAGCTCCTCAATTTCCTGCAGCTGCTCCAAAACAGCAACCAATTCCTCTCTGCTGGCTTCTTCGTTTGTGTTCACCTGCCGAGCAATTTGGTTGATGTTGACCCCGACTCGGTTGATTTCCTGGCGCAGTTTGGACAGTTCCTCAAAGTTGATAACTTGAACTCGGCCAGTGAGCAGCATGTAGCGGGCAAATGTCGAAAAGTTTCGGATGCCGGCCTCTCCCATTTTGCGACGGATGGCCTGATCTTCATTTTCATTTACAAAAAATCTTCTCAAAATTGACCGCTCTCTGTTTCCGTATGTTTCCATTGGAAATTTTTCTCCTTCCTGATTGATTGCAACCTGCCATCTTGATATACTTTGCTCTGGCAAGCATAGCATTTGTAGCTACAAATGCTAAATTTAAAAGAATAGGCTCTCTTCTCTTTGGGCTTTCCCTACCCAAATAAGAGAACCTATCTTTCAAAACTTTGGGGAAATCCCCAAGCCCCTGGTGAGGTGCTGCGCACCTTAACAAGCGGACCATTTTTCAAATGGCCTCGCCTATTTTGAATACCTACCTAGCGGTAGTTATCCTTCAACTGCTCATATTCTGCGTCGTTAATAGACTGCAGATAGGCGATTGTTTCTGTTGTATCTTCTGCAAGCTCCAGCTCCAACTCTTCCTGTTCTTTCAGGTCCTTTTGGAGTTCGTGTATAGCTGCCTTTCGGGAGAGTTTGAAAAACTCTTCATCTGGTTTCAGCACAACATCTGGTGCGAATGTTGTAAAATATGTGGTCAAAGTTTCATCAACTACTTCTTTCATCTTGGTTATCCTTTCGTTTACGATTAAGTGAGCTGAGCAGTTCTTTTACTTGCTCGCTTGGTTGTCCTTCTCCTCGTCCCCTTTCTGGGGATGAGATTTTTTTTCGGGTTCTGATGCCGCCTTTTCTGCCATCTTCTGATGGCATTTTTCGTTAAACTCTACTAGTTTTTGGGAGAGTGGATCCTTGGACACTTCCTTGTTTTGATATTTTTCAAATGCTGTATCTAAACGATGAATGAGGTCTGCAGCTTCCTTTTGGACGATGGATAGCTGAGCTTCAAGATCGGCCAGACTATCCGGCTCCTTACTCCAATTAGCAAGGTAGCCAAAACTGTATGAGCTGGTATCTAAACCATAATGATTAGCCACAACGTAAGCTACAGACTCAGCCTGCAGCTCCTTATTAGTTCGTGTCAGCTTCTGTCCTTCAAGTGCTTTAGGGTTGTGTAAATCTGCATGCGCCATCTCATGAAAGATGGTACTCAACGTCTCCCGCTCACTCATGCCAGCCCGAATGACAATCTTATTCTCCGTTGGTGAATAATAGCCGTGTGCTTCCATTGGCTCCTTAGAGATTTCTAAACGAACACCTTTAGCAGCTGCAGTTTCTTTAGCTGCACGATAGAGGTTAGCATAGTCTTGGTGAGTTCCCTCCAGTTCATAAACTGGCTGAGGAAGTTCCTTTCCATCTGTTTGACTGACATCAAAGACCGGAACCAAACGGAAGCGTGTATCCTTTACTTCTTGACCCTTTTTATCCAAAACAGGTTGGCCTTTTTCGTCCTTTCGAGTCACTTGATAGGGTGCCCAAATCTTGAGTGCCTTCTCTCCTTTCTTGACATGACGGTCAAATGATTTCCATGCCTTAAAGGAAGCCACAGCGGAAGCTTTCGGGTTCTGTGCCACGATTAGAAACAGGTTATTGAGTGAGTAGTTATTCAGCTTGCTCATCGTATTCAGGAAAGCCTTATAGGTGTCAGAATTGAAATAATTCTTGACACCTTCCTTCAGGTGAGCAGATAAACCTTTCAAATCTCTGTCCTGAATGAGCTGATCAATAGTCGCTCTTTTCTCCTGAAACGATGACTCAATCTCACTTACAGAACCAACTGAAACTGCGGTTTTGTATTTATCTAAATCTAAATATTCTCCGTCAGAAGTTAATGCTTCAAAATATGTAATCTCTGCATTTTTTGCTAGACTATATCCATTTACTGTTACTGAACCTAAAACGAAAGAGTCTGCATAAGCTGACAATAAATCGTGAAGATTAGGATTGTTTTTTAAAATTTCATCCATGACCTCTGCCGCTTCTAAATTTAGAGGATCATTTAATTCCTCTCTCAGTCCTTCTAACAAAGCAGCAATGCTCTTATATTCTGTATTACCTCGTATAACGGATGTAATACGTTCTAAATTTGGTTGATCTGCCATTGATATTCCCTCTATTCTTTCTTCATATTTTGTACTCTCTTTAGCTTCTGAGAGCTGCGGGTATGTCTGTGATTGATTGGCCGCTAATTCCTCTATCTCGTCCCTAGAGAGCGTTTCAGAGGCACTGAAAGCGACCACATCACCTACAGTCAACTGGGCAACTTTTTCTGTAGCCAACTCTTTTGAAAAGTAACCTTGATAGGCTGCAGTTTTTTTCTTTTTATCGTAACTGTAGATATGAACTAGCTCCGCTTGCCCCTGGAGTGGTTCTTTCAAAAAGCTGTTCCAATCAGCTTTTTCAACCCCTTTTTCAGCAATAGGCGGAATATCTAGCTTAAAAGGGATTCCCTTTTCCTGCAGCTTGCTGATAAAATTCCACCCTGCAGAGTCATTATCTACAGCCAAAGTGATAAAATCCTCATTGCTCTGAAAGAACGTGGAAGTTTTAGCTGTAGCTTCAAGTACTCTAGCTGTTCGCTCCCCTGACTCATAAGTCTTGCCCTGCAGCTCACTGACTAGCTCTGCAAAGCGAAAACTCATAAGACCTTCCTTGAGTCCATCCATAGCCACTAAACGGACGTCTTGAAGCTGAGGATGGAGCTGATAATAGCTCATAACATCGATGGGAGACTCTGCAAATATAAGTCGTTTAGGTCGGCCAACGTCTGCGTAAAAACCAGTAAGGCCATCAGAATTTTTCAATATCCGCTTTAGATACCCCCTATCAGGATATTTCTCCCGATTTTCGACAATTCCCTGCAGGCTGGCTCCCATCACCTTTCCCTGGCTGTTTTTGAATTTAAAAACAATAGCTGGCTCAGAGTAATCGTTCATTTTATGAGATATTTCAGCTATACTCCCTTGCTGGAAGAAAAAAGTAATTGTATCCTCAGATAGCTTCCGCTCCCTTCTCAGATAGTCTCTGGTCCAGCTGGTGTTGGCATGCTCATAGCTTTCATGCCTGTATTCAAAGGCCAGTTTAGGCGCTGGTGCAGCGGTCATATCCACTTCTGGAAACTCTCCTGCCTCCAGGAAGTGCTTGGCCGTTTTAAAAGATGGCCGGCTTCCTGTCTGCTCTTCCCGAATAGTCTGGACAAGCTTAATTACATCTCCTTTCACATCACGAGAAAACCATGAAAAGATATTGCGACGTGGGCTGATTACAAAACTTTCATGCTCAACCCAGACATATCTGTCCGTTCCTTGGCGCTTCAGCTCCATTCCTAAAGTCTCTGCGACATCAAGAATGGATAGCTTTTTCAATTCTTCTACTCGTGCCATAAGCAGCCTCCTTTCTATTCTGCACGGTTAGGCAACTTTAGGAAGAAATCTTCTGGAGTAGCTCGGATTAATTCAAATTCTTCTTGGGTTGCTTCCAACGGCCGAACTATTGGGACTTTTGCTGTTTGTTCTGCATCATAACAAAATAGATAAGGCTGCAGCTCTTGGAATTCTTGGTAAGTCAATTCCTGAATAACTTTCACAAGCACCTGCAGCAAAAACTCTTCCTGAGATTGATCTGCAGTTCCTTCTTTTGTAGCAGATACCGCAGCTCTCAATAATACCCCTCCAGGTATTTGCTCCTCAATGCCCTCAAAAAAACCAACTCCATAAGTTGGTTTTTGAGGTTGTTTGTCGCTCTTAAACATAAAATCGTACATATCATTTCCTTTCTATGCGCTCAAGTCCCAAGGCAGAGCGATTTCTTCCAGTTCTTCCATGCTGATCTCAACCTGGTTACTTAGCTCGACATTCTCCAGCCATTCCTCAATGTCTGACATGTAGCGCTTATATGTGTACCAGTTAGCGTCAGTTGGACTGTCTGCATGGCTTCCGTAACGTGGATGCTCCTCTAGTCGGTATTTCTTATCCCGGAAGACATTCTGCCGATTCAAGAAAAGCAGTGCTTCATCCAAGGCAACGGTTGCGACTTCGTGATAATCAAGCAGTTCCCTCTTGAGGCTATCTGTGGACTCACTCGAAGAACCATGTTGGCCATAGCTTTTAGAAGTCTTGGTCTGCTGAATAGTCTGCGCACCTGTTCGATCCGACATATTCTTTAGCGTGTCTGGATCATTAGATCCTAAGTAAAGAATCGCTCCGCAGTTATTGATAATTATCTTTGTGTTTTTTTCACCGTAAAGCTCCTCTAGCTGACTATGAGATTGAAACATCAACTTTATGGAAATTTCACGAGTACGGATAACAGAGATTACTTGAGGAAGCAATGGAATTTTACCAATTTGAGCAGCTTCATCTCCATAGATCTGCAGGTGTACCAAATTATCTTTTTTAGCCGTTTCATGCTCTCCTTTTAAAATTGAATCAACTACACGAATAGAGGTATCAAAGATTGTTGTAAACAATAGTGAGGATAAGAATTGATAGGACTTGTCCGTCTCAGGAATGTGAATAAAGACCGCTGTTTTCTCCAACTGCCACTTTTCAATCTCCATGGTATCCCGCTGAACAATCTTTCTCACATCGTCATGGTCAAAAACGGAAAATCGACTGGAAATAATAGCTAGGACAGACATCAAAGTTTGACCTCCAAAGTTCTTCATAAAGAGCTGGAACTGCTTATTAGCATAGTTACCTGGCAACTCCTCTTCGAGCTGCTTAAACATTTCCTCAACCGGACTTTCAATCTCCGGATCAGTCCGCTTCAGGAAGCGTAACAGATCGGCTACTTGAGCCAAGTTTGGCTCATACTTGCCTAGAACTTTTCCATCAAAGTATAGATACCCAATCAAAGATCTGGTCAGAAAGGCCTCTGCCTGGGCCCAGAAATCTTCCCCTTGATTATCAGAACGCTTTGTCGCATTGATAATCGCTTCTGACACCTTATCTATATCTGTCTCTTTATTCATATAACGAAACACATTGAAGCCATCCGTATTAGAAAGCCTAATCAAGTCAAACACTTTAATTTTATACTCTCCCTCTTTCAAAATAGTGCCAACTTCATGAATGACCATTCCTTTTGTGTCTGTAAACACATAACTAGAATTAAGCTGCATCATATTGGGTTTACCAAAAGAGCGAGTTTTCCAGTCACCAGTTCCCCCGATAACTAGGGCATTCTTGTTGATATGCTTGTTGTAGGGCAAACGTTGATTAAAGAGGCCCATCTGAGCTCGCTGTGTAAAAATCATGTTTTTCTCTGGATCCTGATCCTGAAAGCTAGCCAGCTCCTCTACGGTTGCAAAACGAGCTGTTCCGTGTTCTTCTCCAGTTCGGTAAACTCCCTTATCCTGTTTGCGAGTAAAGAAGAAAAAGGCGGCCAGAACTCCAATAAACCCAGCAGTCAAAGATAGAGACGTAAACTGAATATCGATTAAAGATTTATCTGACCAATGTTCCGCCATCCAATCAAATTTAGCTAGACCGAATTCATCGTTAACTGCTGTATCTGGAGACATCTCAAAAAGCTTAGCCAGCCAGTGCAGACAATAAAATAAAATCCCTGCTGTGATGACATACGGCATTGGTTTTCGTTCAGTCATTTGCTAACCTCCTTACTTGGGCTTGGTTTGGTAATCTTTGGTGCTTTCTCTGCAACTGCTTGGATTTTCACCTGCTCTTGAACCTTGAAATGAGTGATTTTTTCCTCAAGGTTCATGTTTTCAGGACTCTTCAGCAATTCCTGATTGAGCTTCTTAGTCTCCTGAGGACTGGTCAAGTCGGTCAGGAACTGTTCATAGGCTTTTTTGACTAGTTCCTTATTCTTGACCTCAAAGGCCAGCATAACTCGGTTATCCTTTAGAGCCTGAGTGGCAAAACCTATTTTATACTCTTCCAGATAAGCCTTGAGCTTATCCAAGTTGACCTCATTGCTCAAGAAAGTTTTCACTTCCTTGGCACTATCGCTGGCCATAAACTGGTTCCATCGGGTTTCCGCACCGTATCGTTGCCGTTTCATGTACTTCTGCCCCTGGTCTGTCATGTACTCAACCATATAGGCCAGCATCTTCAGCAGCATCTCTCCGGTTAGTTTTGACACATCTTTAACCTGAAAGATGGTTCTTTCTTGCTCCATCCGTTATAGCTCCTTTCTTTGTAAATAGAAACAGCAGCATCCTCTTAGACGCTGCTGTTTTTCTTTTGCTTCTTGTGAAGAATAAGACCAACCAAGCCCAGAGCTGCTGCTCCCAGGAAGCTCAGAAGTGAGCTGTCAGCTGTTCCGGTATCTGGCAGTCGATCTAGAGTTTGCTCGCCCTCCTTTTGTTCAGTTGTTTTCTCTGCCGTTTCTGAGGACTGAGTTTGGCTTTTTGGAGTGATAACTACTTCCTCTGCAGGCTTTTCAGAAGATGAGGGAACATCAATAATTGGCTGATCACCTGCAGGATCTGTCGAAGCACTAGAGCGAACAATAGGAGTCACTGGAGCACTAGGATTAGTTGCTGCAGGAGCTTGGCTGGTTTGACTTGATTGCTCTACTTCTTTAGGCTGACTTGGTTCTGTCGGAGTTTCTGGAGTCTTTGGCTTTGGCTGCGTTGGCTGATCAGGAAGTGGAAGCACTGGATCAGTAGGTTGGCCAGGCTGGACTGGAGGCACAGGCTCCGTCGGCTGCACTGGTTTAGTTTCTTCTGTTTCTCCTGGAGTAGCTGTATCAGATGTTGTTGGCTCCACAGGGACAACTGTTACAGGGGCAGTTGGAATGACTGGCTGACTTGGTTCAGTTGGAGACACAATACCTGGCTGATCTCCAGCTGGAGCGATGATTTCATCTGCCAAAACAGCCTGATTTAAAGCTAATGAAGTGAGTAATAAAGTTGAGTAAATAGTTGTTTTTTTCATAATTGATTTTCCTTTTCTATTGTTGATAGTTAGATACCGTGTCTCTATCCTGGATAGAGACTTTCAGTCGGCTGGCTGGTAACGAGCCAGCCAAAGCGACTGTCTTCGTCCGCCACAACATCAAATGTCAAGCGGACTAGACGGACGCTGTTTTCTTGATTGACATAGAGAACATAGGTCACCTCGTAGCCCTTGCCTTTAGGTTTGATGGACTCAAAGACAGTAGACTGAAGCTGACCATCTTTGACCTCAATTTTCTTCTGCATATCTGCATTGAGATATTGCTGGACCTGCTCCTTATTATTGGCAAAGAGAGTAGCCACAAAATAACGGCCAAAGACATCTACCTTAGAGCCTGCTTCTTGCAGATTGGATAGAGTTCCAACCTGGTTCTTTAGGTCTGTAATCTGGTTTTTTAGCTGCTTGTTTTGGCCACCTAAAACAACTGTATAACCGCCTAAAAGAAGAATTAGGAGAAATATCGGCGCTAAGAACTTAAGCGAGCTGAGAAGGCTTCTAGGAGCTTCTGCGGCAGCCTTTGAAGTAGCCTGCTGCTCTGCATCTGACTGAGGAACAGATTTTTCCAGTTTAAAGAAAGAAGGGAACTTCTTTTTTTGATCTGTCTGAACAAAACCAAATTCCTGCAGCAATTCTTCTACTGTTTCTACAAATGGCAAGCTGACCCGCTTCTTCTGCAGGATTTCTCCTGCTTCCGTTACCTGCATCAAGGTCAGATGCGTTTCCTGTTCCAAACTCTTCACTTTTGCATTTTCCTGCTCAAGAAAGCCCAACAGCTGATCTCTGCTAGGAAATTGCTGCTGGCTTCCTCCAGCTACATTCTGAGCTAAAAACATCAGCTCTCACCACCTTCCTCTGGCTTCCCACTTTCATCCAGTAGGAGGCCTTTCAAATCGTCCAGAGAAGTATTGGACTGACTGAGTAGAGCAGTCACGTACTCTGCCTTGGCCTGAGTAATGGTCTGCTCTATATCCTTTTCTTTCTTCTTGAGCTCGATTTGCTGCTTTTGTACCTTAATTTTCTCTTGTTCCAGGCGCTGGAGCTTCTTCTCCAGATCCTGAATAGATTTCTTTTTCACCATGTTATTTGTTCCTTTCTATTCTTGTTTGTTACTTGACTCGCTTGTTTCTTCTGAGGAGCTAGAGGAGCTTTCTGAGTCCTCCTTCAAGGATCCATAATCAGGATAACTACTAGATGTCCCTGTATTGGACGTGAGAAGCATCTGCTCCTTATTATTGAGTAAGAACTTGCCATCTTGTTTACTGTAGGTTAGTTTGAGTGTCGTTTCGTTGGCTACATTAGTTTGGGCTTTATCATAATTGTTTTTCTTAGTTAGGAGCGTATTGCTATATCTCACCTGAGCAATAGCCGTTAGGTTCTCCTGATCAATATAAATCTGAGCGCTCTGGAAAACATAGTCCACAACATAGCCCTTATAGGCTTGATTAACGGCCTTATCTTCCTGGTTAACCTCTGATGTATAGAGACCTTTCGTCATGAAAGGACGATACCGCTCCCGGTTTTCCTCTAGATCCTTTTTGGTAAAGTAAGCCACCAAAAATTCCTTGACTTGCTTCTGGCTTAATTCTCCCTTTTGGTTTGTTACGGTCTGTTCCTTTTGGCTAGTAGTCGTTTTCGTTTTACCAGAGGTATCAACTGTTTTATTCCTACCTCCAATACCGTACCCGATCAGAAAAAGAATGACTGTAGCAACAACCAAAACCATTCTCTGAAATTTTTTAGACTGCTTTATATCGATCATTCCTGATTCTCCTCTACATTCATCTTGTTTAAATCAATTACTCCTGGCGCATATTCATCTTGCTTTTGACCGCTTTCCGATATGGGATTAAGATTGACAATCTCAATTTTATCAACCAACCATTTGCCCTCAGTCTGTTTATAGGTCAGTTTTAGACTATAATTAGCCGTTGAGGTGATCTTCTTTTGCTTTTCATTCTCTTTCAACTGGTTGACACTATCAAATTGATAGCTTACCGTTGCAAAGACAACTGGTTCCTCAGAACCAAAATAGAGTTTTGTAGACTTATATTGATAGTTCTGCATATAGGACGTATAGGCTTGGAAAGCTGGATTTTCTTCCTTGCCTATTTCTTCCTGATAAGCTCCTTTAGTTAGATAGGGCTGATAATCCTTTCGATTGGAACCAACTTTATCCTTATTGAAATAGGCTTCTAAGAAATCTGTGACCTGCTCTTCTCGTAAACTGTTATCTAAATTATTGCTTGTTCTTTTAGACGGGCCTTTCAGAAAAAAACTTAGAATAAGCAAGAAAAATAGAACTATTCCAGCTAGGGCGACCCAAACTAACATCTTAACTTTCTTTTCATCAATCATATTTTACCTTTCTAATTATTGATTTACTTTTATCTGCTGGCTTTGTACCAGTGGGGATCCTCCAGTTATCAGGAAGGACGGATCCGGACTGGCTGCTGTACCAATCGCTGGAGTCGGGCTAATTTCTAGATGAACGTGATAGATCGTTGTCATTCCAGAATTACCCAATAGTGCGATTTGTTGACCAGCCTTGACTTCTGTACCAGGTGCCAAGTTCGGTTGCTCCTTCAAATGACCGTAATATAAATACTGATCAGTTCCTTCTGGGATAATTGTAATTTGATATCCACCGACTGCAGAGAAGCCTGTATTGTAGACTTTCCCGTTTGTAATGGAATAGACTGGTACATCTGCAGGAAGTGCTGCCGTCCCATATTGAACGCTTAACGGTGCCAGATCGACACCTGTATGCTTCCCACCAGATGGCCCGTAAAGACCACCACCGGCTCCTGATGACCACGGTGTGAAGCCATACGGCTGCATGACCCAATAATCTGTATTAAAAATTGGAGCGTATTTGCCGTTTGGTTTGATAAAGGAAGCTCCTCCGCTTCCACCACCTTCCAAATAAGAAAGGACCTGCTTAGCACTATCTTGACGCTGGAGCAGTTTATCTCCAGGATTCCCTTCCCAATACACAAGAAATTCTTTGGTCAATTTTTCGATATCATCATTACTTTCGCTAATACGGTTCACTGTCTCAATGTAATAAGGACTATCACCCTCAAACATAAATTGGATTTGTAGCTCCAAATTATGCCATTTTTTATTCTTATTTTTCGCAAAATCTAAAAGCAAAGTGTGTCGAGTAGAGCCGTCTTTTGTATCCGTCCACTGACCCAGACCAAGGCCACGACGTAGGATATTGTCATAGCCACCACCGTAAATGCTTGGCCCGCTCATTGAAAGCCATGCTTCATCATCCCAGGATCCGTCAGAGGCACCAATAGGCGGGTTAAGGTAATCTCCCTCAGCTCGTTTGGAAGTGATATTACTCTCCGTTAGAAAATTTCCCATAATAGCTGCAGCACCATTCTTAGTGATATTAGGTTTATACTGCTTTAAAAGTTTGTATGTTTCTTGAACCCTCTGAGCAACATCCCCAGAAAATTCAATATTAGAAAGGACTGAGGTTGTCTGGTTATATTTTACTTTCTCAAAGTAAAAGCCAGGGTTGACCCATATCCATTCATCCTTTTTATCTTTATCGTCGTATCGACGATATTTCCGATAATAAAACTCCTGGCCGCCCTGGCTGGATACTGTCCCCAATTCCTGACCGGCCGAAACCTGCTCACCATCCTTGACTCGAATTCCATTGACTTTCTTATAAGTTAGTTCTCGGTTTGAGCTAGCGATAATTACATCACTTCCCTTAATTTTTATCTTTCCTCCAAAGGAAGATTTCAAGGTCTGCCCCTGATTGACTTGTATAACAGTGCCATTATACATCTTATCTTTGGGATCATAACCAAAGCGACGAGTAATGAGGAGAGGATTGTTGTATTCAGCATCCTGGGAACTATAGAAAGGATTTTCCAAGTCCTGATAAGCCATATAGCGACCCAACTCGTCCGATTGTTTCAGAAGCTCTTCATACTCTTTCAAGGCTTTTTCTCCAAGATAGTAGGTAGTAGCTTGCTCATTGGTATACAAATCTTTCATAGTCTCCAGTTTCTGAGGATCATCATTGAGACCATGCCAGATCTGGCGCAGCAAATCTTTGTAGGTGAGTTGTTCGCTGGTATCTTTCCGAGTGGCCGATGGATTAGTCCTGTTTTTCAAGCTATTACTGCCGTCATCATAAATATCTGACAGCTTATAGTTCTTATAACGGTAATTCATGTAAAAGACCACATCATCAATATTGGACCAGTAGTCTACTTTGTCGTTAGAAGCGTTCCGATCCAATTCTGTCAGATAGATCCATGATTGATTTAATTCCCATTCATCCTGCTGGACTGGGCTTGGATTTCCTAAAAAGATAGCGAAAAAGAGGATAAGAAAAAAGCCTACGATATAGGCTTTAAGTGACAACGGATTTTTCAAAATCACCTGCAGGGGCTTTGTTAGGAAATTCAAAACTTTTCCTGTTCCTCGCACAGACTTACCGGCTTTAGAAAATTTAAGTCGGTGACGAAAAGCCCTGAGCCGTTTGGCTGCTTTGACTTCCCATCGTTCCCCAACAACTGTTCGAGTAAATCCTCGACCCCGCAACAGGTTATAACCTCGGTTTACGAGGCCATAAGAGCCTTTCACTAGCCCCTTTGAAACAGTCTTGCTTGCCTTGGCTATCCGCTTGCTTTGTTGAATACTTGCATGGATGCCCCTGATTTTTTGACGAGCATCTGCGATGTCTTCTAGGGTTTCATTCCCCTGCCAGGCTGCCTCACCCATCCGCCTGATAACCTGGTGGCCGCCTCGGGCTAATTTTTCCTTTTTCGTGCCGCCTACTCGGTTGTAAGCGGCCTTCTGGGCCCGCTTATCCACTTTCAGGTTATGTTTGGCCTGGTGCAGCTTCTCCTGCGTCTCAGCTGTGCTTTTCTTAGATTTAACCGTCGCTTTATGCTCGGTCTTAGCTTCTTTTAGGGTTTGTTTACTGTCTTTGACAGCGCTCTTGGCTTGTTTCAAACCCTGGCGCTTGCTCACTTCGTAATGCTCAGAGATCTTCTGGCCTGCTTCCTGTTTTATTCTCCCCCTTTCTGTCCAAGGTTCGTGTTCTGCCATTTTCTAGCTCCTTTCTGTCTATCACAAAACTGCATCTGTCTGCGTCAATTCATACAGCTTGGTATCGTCAGGGATTTTGTTCTCGAACGGAACAACCGTTTCCCCTGCTATAATTAGCCCGCTTCCCTTTTCTTTTGGTCGCCTGATATAGCGAAGCATGGCATCTGGAATATCCACTACAGCTCGCAGGGCTTCAATGTCCTGGTCTTTCATCTTGAGTAAGATAAAGAACTCAGTATTAGACATCAGGTTCCGACCTTCTTCCCAGGCTAGGATAGTACCTGGGTTCTGGGTAATGCCTGTCGGAATCGCACCGTACTTCCGGATACGAGCCCAAAGTTCCGCAAAGAAGGCTGCGTCTGTCTGGTTTCGGAAGGTCAGATGCAGTTCATCCCAGTACAGCCGGATGGTTTCCTTGCCCTGGTACTGGATAACCTGCTGCCAGATAAAATCTTGCAGTACCAAGAGAGCAAAGGGCTTGAGCTTCTTATCTAGCCCCTTGAGATTGAATACCACCAGCCGATTGTTCAGATTGACATTGGTCTGATGGGCAAAGAGATTAAAACTTCCCTTTGCATAGGGACGGGACCGTCTGGCCAGCTTCTGCGCTTCTTCTTCCGGCCGTTCCAGAAGAACATCATGCCAATCCGCCAGCGTCGGCTTGTCGCAACGCTGATAGACTTCTCTTGTGACTTCATCGATAATATCAAAGTCATCATCTGAAACCTCCTGGAGAATAGACTCAAAGAGAGCCATGAGGAGATTAGCCTTATCGGCCACACTGTCAATTTCTTGACCCTTGTCATCATATAAGACCTGATCCGTCTGTGTCAAATCTAGTAGGTTGATATGGCTGCTAGATTTAAGAGACAGATTGATGACCTGGCCGCCCAAGGCCTCCGAAATGTCACTGTATTCATCTTCAGGATCCACAATAATAAAGCGATCCTTGAGATACTTCAAATAAGCGGGGATGATTTCCGTTGTTTTATTCGTCATCCCCTTCCCTGACCCCGATGTACCGATAGACATGCCATTCGCAGCATTGAGGTCCCGCTGCCGGTCCAAAGTAATCAGATTTTTACTAAGCTGATTTTGCCCATAATAGAGAGCCTTTGGACTGTCAGACTGCAGGTCCACATTAGTAAAGGGGACCTGCGTTACCACGTTGGACGTCGTAAAAGGGCGCATAAACTCCTTTTTAACTTCAAGGAATGGCTTACCAATCGGTAGAATAGTATTTAGCCCATTCTCCTGATGATAATAGGTTTCTTCCAAGTCCACACCAAGCTTGCGGCCAGCTGCCTGTACTTTCTTGGTGCTTTGTTGCAGCTCTTCCAGGCTGTCTGCCACAAAGTAAACCGTGATAACCCCATTGAAAATTTTCTGATCCTCATTGACCTTATCTTTCCACTTCTGAGTCGTCTCACTAGCTTCCACAGCTCTTCCAGAAACAGCTAACCCTGGGTCAATTCCAATCTGGAATCCTTCCTTCTGACTACGGACCATTTCCTCTTGAGCCACTGACTGCTCATTAGATAGTTCTTTTCCTACTTCCCCTAATTCTCGAGGAGCAACATGAATTGAGACAGCCAGCTCTATACCAATATCACAAAAACTCTTGATAAGCTTATCGGATAAGAAGTTCGGATAATCTCGGACATAGAGGACCTTAGCGAATTGTTCATCAATCTTCATAAAGTTTTCATGAAACTCAATCCGATTGGGAACAATAAAGTTTTTAGCGGCTAAACCAGACAAGGCAATGTCTTTGTAGGTGTAAGCAAAATAAGGCTGTTGTCTGAGTAGGAAGTTAAAGATCCCCAGCCGCTCTACACCTGAGAGCTTCTTCAGGCTAATATTCATCGCCTGCAATTCATTTTCTACCAGGGTTCCCATTTCCTGAAGTTGAGTATCTGCGAGGTTCTTCTCATAGGCCTCTGTGGCCAAGGTGATATACTTCTCCACCTTGAAGTTTTTGGCATCCAAAGAAAATCGATCCTGAATAATATCATTATATTCATCTCGGTAGATATCGTTACAATCTCCTGCAGGCTCATAGAGAACCTTGCGGACTGTCTGATTGTCCACCCGTCTATTAATCACCAGGAGCTGAAAATTATCTCCAGCATCCAGAGAGTTCAGTGCCTCTCCATAGCTGTCAATAATATCCAACTTGTCCTCTGTGCTAGCCGTTGTATAGGCAACATCTCCCAGCCGGTATGTTCGGGAATACCAGTTTTCTGCAATGTGCATGATTCCAGTCTCAAACTGACTGGTAAAGTAAATGCTGTTCTGTGTTGAAGGCTTCCTTTTAAATTCCTTCCGCAAACGAATTTGACGGCTACGTTCAGTAGCCGTCTGGACCGTCCGCTTCCTGAACGGAAGCTGATTGAGTAAACTCATAGTGTCTTGTCTCCTCTCCTCCATATTCAGTCATATAAGACCGTTTTTGATTGATTAACTGAAAGATTAAACGCTCTTTCAGAATTTTGTTTTTCTTAGTTCCATACAAAAAACAAGGACCAATAATAATTCCAGTTACTAAATAGTTAAATACATCTGGGAAGCCCAGCCAATTCAACAAAACTCCCAGAGCTACACCTAAGACAATCCCACCAGTCATAACTAGCTGTCTTAGAGTTCGCCTTAGAAAAACAGGGCGCTCATAGTCCCCAAATTCCTTAAGAAATTCACTGCCTAATTTTTCCAAACCAAAACCTCTCATTCTGTTTTTTAGCACAATAAAAACACCTTACTGTCTGCAAAGTGTTTTCTGTCAATTCTAGTCAATCTCGCCTTTATATTGTAAAGCCGTTCCAATCAGGGATAAAATCCCTGCTATAATCACTATTATTGTAGTGATGTTGTCATTAATCGATGTTGGAGTTGATTGGAAAGGTCTATACTGATCTAATATAACAACCCGATAAACCCCATCAAGAAACCAACACATCACCCACAATCCTAAGCCCATAAAAAACCAATTTTTCAGGAAGGAAAGAATGAAAAAAGGAGCCTTGAGAATCCAAAGCAATACCCGAAGCACAATAAATCCTGCCCTAGCTAGCAACCGACCTAACTGGGAAACAAACTTTTTCCAGTTAGGAACAGTTGCTTTAGAAGTCAGCTCAAATTGATCCGGCTGAAAATTCTGTTCCAGAAACTCTGTACGCTCTTCTTCCGAAGCTTGACTTAACGCCTGATTAAGCTTTTTAACTGCTCTTTCTAATTCTGTTGCCATCCTCTCACCCCTTCCCCTTTTTATTATTATAGCATAATTCACTAGGAAGTTCCGAATAATTTTTTAGACTGTTGCTGGGTTTTCCAGATTGTAAATATAAAAACAAGTAATTTAAAAATCCCAGCAAAAGCAATATCCGCACCGGCTTTACCAGTTGAAACCTTAAAGAGATCGTCTGTTACAAAAGCAGCATAAATAGCAACTACAATGAATAATACAATTCCTTGAAAAGCGGCTGCTGCAAATTGCTTAAGTAGATTTTTAGCCATATCTCTGGTGCTATCTGCCATCCAGAAAGCAATGATTAGTGGAGCAATTGCTTTGAGTATATACATTTCAAAAGCCCTCATAAAAATAATCATTTTTATAGAGATACTAGAAACTGCTTCCGACAGCCAACTTATTAGGCCCAAGAAATTCTTTAAAACCCAACCATCTACTCCATCTGTTTTTACAGATCCCTTAAAAGCAACAATTGATATTATCTTGCTTAAACCTCTTAAAATGTAACCAAAAAGTTCTACAATACCATCAAAAATTGTCGCAGAATAAGTGACAAGAATAAAAGCAAATAAAAACTTCACAGCTAATTCTGCAAAGAGGCCACTATTCAAACCGCCTCCCTCCCGTTTCAAATATCGATACCAAGAATCCAGCTCGATTAGAAACATTACAGCAATTATTAATTGTGCAGCTTTCATACTAGAAGAGTTAATAAGAGTTGACATCTCATTAACTTTAGGTGCATATTCAGCGAGGCTCTGGGTCAATTCTTTAATTTGATCAACGTCCATATCTGCCTCCGTTAGTTTTATCCAAGAGCAGCAATTTGATTAGCTACATAGGTCATTACAATTGTTCCTCCAGCAATCATCATGCCACCATAAATCATGCTATTTTGTCCTTGAAGTCGTTCATTAGGACTATTAGAACTTTTACCTGCAGCGTATGTCTGCCATCCTTCTGCAATAAACAATGCTCCGCCAATGTTAATTCCAATACCTAAAAAACGAATGATTGTTGTGAAAATTTCCATTATTTTATTCTCCTTGTATTATTTCTTATAACCCTGCCCCGTCAACAACAGGCAGGTTTTTCGTTGTTGTTTCATTTTCCTTGCGACCAAAACTGGACCGACTTTGATGGTCCGTATCTGACTGATCAATCGAGCAGTGTAGGGGATAATTAAATCCACTTCCTGGACTTGGCCGGCAATAATGCCTGACCGTCTTTGAGTCGCATATTTAGGACCCAGGATAATCTCTTCTCCTGAGTCAAGACGAGCAGTTGCTCTGCTATGTTTTCCCATCTTTTTGAGGTCAGAGATGGTCACTGACTTTATGTCGTTTTTTTCAGTCATGGTTAATCCCCCTTCTGAAAATTGCTGATTTACAGCTTGCCGAGACAGTGCGTAACTGCCTTCCGTATTTCTTACGCAGGGTTATTTTAGTCTGGTAAACCCCAAAAACTCCTTCGCCTTACGGGACAAGTCAACCGTGGCTTTGCGTCATGTGACCGACACTAGATATCCTTTTCTAGTTACTCGCCGCCCCTATTTCTCTTTTATGTCTAGGTCACGCTAATCAGGACAGCGGGGGTATTCAATTTTCAAGGAACTAGAAGCAGTTTAGAGACTTACTTAGGTCAAGTATTAAAATCTACGAAAAAAGATTTAATCAGTACAACTGATCAGATATTATTTGAAAGTCATTGGTCATAAGGTTGTATACTGTAGCTGCAACAACAAATGAAATGATTATAAAAGTTGCAGATTCCACACATTCTTTTCTTTTTTGCTTTTCCTCTGGGGTATTTGCTGGCATCGTAATAAAAGCAATTCCAACAACAAGCAATATGACCAAAGCTATTACGAGAGCTACTTTAGCATTCTTCACAGAATATAAAACAGTAGCAAACAAAGCTGGGCCAGCTGTAAAGCCAATGACATAGTCTAATCTCTTATGAAAAAAATTAAATATTTTAATCATGATGCACCTTGTTTCTCATATTTTTGATTACCCAGACAAGACCTAAAATGAAAGAATAGAAACTAACCGCAATGAAAATGTATATATTTTCAAAATTTTCAACTATCACGAATGGTAAGAAATTTTGTTTCGGTGTTACTGGTATTTCAGTAAACAAAGCCAACGTATTCCAAATTATCCAGAACAAGCTACCTAACGAGATGAAAAATATTAGGATTAGCATGGTAAGCAGCCAGGGAATCAATAAAAATACTGCGAGATCTGATAGGCTAAAACCTTTTTCTTTTTTGTTTTCGTTGCTATTCATCTCTATCTCCTTTCTTCGCTTGATAGCTCACAATTTGAGGACAGATTGTTCTTTGTCTATATCCTCACCCTCCATACTTTAATTCAGCATTTCTATGAGCTGCTATTTTAGCTTCTAGTCTACGTTCTTCCTTGAGGTTCTCCAGGCATTTCAGCAGATAAGCGAGGGGTTGTTCTGCATCAAAGGGCATGCGTTCAATAATATCTAAGACTTCATTACTGGTTACATATCCATCTTCAAGATACTGCCCTATAAGCATTTTCTGATGATGTGTCAATTTATATTCTCGAATTTTATATAGGCTTGTATCGTACTGCTCAAACTTGCCATTGTATTTATCCGAAATCACCTGCAGCAATGAGTAGTATTCTGGCTGGATATATTTCCCCTCAGATTTTTTTTGAATAGATGGACTATCAGCCCCAGCCTTTCTAGAACTATCAATATTATTTTTATTCTCACTCTGTTTAATCTCACTAGATTTATTCTTACTTGAGTCGGATTTCCCGACTTCTTGAAGTCGACTTTTCCGACCTCTTGAAGTCGATTTTTCCGACTTCTTGAAGTCGGTTTTTCCGACTTCAGGCGATTTTACTGGAATTTCAGACTGTTTTGCCTGTTCAAAATCCATATTCAGAAGTTCTATACGAGTTTCAACGTTCTTAACGTAGATCCGGTTAGCCTTCTTCAAACCTTGCCGGACTTCATCAATAAGGTCGTACTCGATAAGCTTTTTTTTGAGTGACATAACTTTGTCACGTTTCCAGCCAAGATCCTCAACAAGCTCTTCAATGGGATAGTAGATAAAGACATCTTGATTATCATCAACAAAACGCATATCGCCTTTTCTGGCATTCTCAATCGAAGCCCCCATACGATCCCTAAGCAACATAAACATCATTTTGGCTTCTGATTTTAACTTGCTGTAATATTTTGAACCAATCATCACTTTAGGTAATTGATAAAAACTTTCACTGCCTAAACCTTGGGCTAGGGATATTCTTCCGTTATCAACCATTATTACAGCGCCTCCTCTCGAAGCATCACTCCGCCTGCAGTTGGAAACTTAATTAGGTTTGCAGCTTCTAGCTCCTTGAGAGAAGCTACTACTTTCGCTCGTGACCAACCAGTTAATTCCATACATTCCATAATCACCATATTTCTTGATTGTCTTTGTTTAGGAAGTCCTTTTTTATTCATAAGCAAATGCTCCTTTTCTTTGAACAACAAAAAAACGAGGAAATGATTTCTCATTTCCTCGTCAATTTCTTATTCAATTTTTCACTTTCTCAAAACTCTAGACACTTACGGTCATAAATAGTGTAGTCGCAGCGATAAATCACGAGACGCTTACCGTCAATCAGTAATTCAGAAGTTTTAGGAGCATCGGATTTATCTAGAGAGACTCGGTCGCCAGCATAGGCTGCCAGAGGAGTCCCGTTTTGAGAGCGAATCAGAATAACCTTTTTCTTTCCGGTAAAGTCGTTTTTAAAGGCTGAAATCATGCGATTTAGAACAGGGACAGAATGGCTATTCTCCTCAACATCTGCAGTCTTTTGATACTGAGCAAAGACATCTTTCAAGCCTTTTTCTTCTGCAATCAAGGAAGAGCCCACATGGTCAATCTCATACTTACCCAAGGTGATTTTGAGCACAGAAGAATCTTCCTTGGAAATTCCTTCCGCATCAACTGAGTCAAACTCCTCGTTACGAGAGATGGATAGAGATTTGCCCGACATCTGGTCAATGAGCTGAGAATTTTCATCATAGGTGCGAACTGTCATCTCTAAACCAATCCATTCCTCCTTAGCATTTTTAAACCAATTTTCAATGGCCTGACAACCGGTCAAGGTCAAAAGACCAATGCTTAAAAGAGCTATTAATAGGTATTTCTTTTTCATCATTTCCACTCCATTTCTTTTAAAAGTTTGATTGGCCCAGCTTGCTTTTCTAAGGACTTTTGCAACCAAACAATGTCATGCCAACAATCGAATTTATAGCCAATTTTAGGGAAATGCGCCACCTGCTGGTAGCCTCTTTTTCGATGCAAAGCCAGGCTGGCTTCATTTGGCAGAGAAATACAGGCTAGAAAATGCATATATCCCATCTGATCTAACAGCTCTTCAAGCTTATCATAAAGCTTACTGCCGACTCCTTTTCCTCTAGCATCTTGACTGACATAGACGGACAATTCCACCGCCCAATCATAGGCGGCACGCGCATAATAAGTCGAAGCATAGGCATAGCCTAAAATTAAACCGTCTTCTTCCGCTACCAGATAAGGATATTTTCCCAACGTTTTTTCAATCCTATTTGCAAAATCCTCAATGGTTGGTACTTCATATTCAAAAGTGATGGCTGTATTCTCTACATAAGGCGCATAAATAGCAAGCAAGGTTGCAGCGTCTGATGGAGTTGCTAATCTAATGTTCATATTGACTCCATATTCTATTCTCATTATTTTCACTATTATACCAAAAAGGCTCGTAAAGAGCCTTTTAAACCAAGATCAAAATAGTCCAATCGCTGTACCGTCTGCCGCCACATCCATATTGAGTGCTGCAGGACGTTTTGGTAAACCAGGCATAGTCATGACATCTCCTGTCAAAGCCACGATAAAGCCTGCTCCCAGTTTTGGTACCAGTTCACGAATGGTAATTTCAAAGTTTTCTGGCGCACCCAGAGCAGCAGGATTGTCTGAGAAGCTATACTGTGTTTTGGCCATACAGATTGGCAACTTATCCCATCCGTTTTTGACAATTTCGCGAATCTGAGTCTGCGCTTTTTTCTCAAAGTTCACCTTCGAACCACGATAGATTTCTGTGACAATTTTTTCAATTTTTTCTTCAATAGAGAGGTCATTGTCATAGAGGCGAGTGTAATGAGCAGGTTCTTCATTAATAGTTTTGACTACAGTCTCAGCTAGAGACACACCACCTTGAGCGCCATCAGCCCAGACGCTGGCTAACTCAACGGGCACCTTAATTTCTGCACAAAGTTCTTTGAGCGTAGCAATTTCAGCCTCTGTATCTGAAACAAATTCATTGATGGCTACTACCGCTGGAATACCGAACTTGCGGATATTTTCAACGTGACGTTTGAGATTGGCAAAGCCAGCTCGTACCGCCTCAACATTTTCTTCTGTCAGAGCATCCTTAGCCACACCACCATTCATCTTGAGGGCACGTAAGGTTGCAACAATTACGACTGCATCCGGAGAGGTTGGCAAGTTTGGGGTTTTAATATCTAAGAATTTTTCAGCACCAAGATCTGCACCAAATCCTGCTTCTGTCACTGTATAATCAGCCAAGCGAAGCGCTGTACTAGTGGCTAAAACAGAGTTACAGCCATGGGCGATATTGGCAAAAGGCCCGCCATGAACAAAGGCTGGTGTACCGTAAATAGTCTGAACTAGATTTGGCTTAATCGCATCTTTTAAGACCAAAGCCAAGGCTCCTTCTACCTCAAGGTCACGAACATAGACTGGTGTGCGGTCATAACGATAACCGATAACAATGTTTGCCAAGCGATTTTTCAAATCTTCAATATCCGTAGCTAGGCAAAGAATCGCCATAATTTCAGAAGCGACCGTGATATCAAAACCATCTTCGCGTGGAATACCATTAACCGGACTTCCTAAGCCAACAGTCACATGGCGAAGAGCCCGATCATTTAGGTCAACCACCCGCTTCCAGATAATACGACGCTGATCGATTCCCAGTGCATTTCCCTGATGAAGATGATTATCGATGAGAGCAGATAGAGCATTATTAGCAGTCGTAATGGCGTGCATGTCACCAGTAAAATGCAAGTTAATGTCTTCCATCGGTAGAACCTGCGCGTGACCGCCACCAGCTGCTCCTCCCTTGATGCCCATTACAGGCCCCAGAGATGGTTCGCGAATGGCAATCATAGTTTTCTTGCCAATCTTGTTAAGCGCGTCAGCCAGTCCAATAGTAATGGTAGATTTACCTTCTCCAGCAGGTGTCGGATTGATCGCCGTCACCAAAATCAGCTTGCCAACAGGATTGTTTTCAACCTCACGAATTTTATCAAAGCTGAGCTTAGCCTTATACTTACCATATAATTCCAAGTCATCATAGTTGATGCCGACTTTTTTCACTACATCAACAATAGGCTGCAATTCAACACTTTGAGCAATTTCAATATCTGTTTTCATCAAGAACTCCTCTGTCAATTAATATAAAGATTATAACAAAAAAGAGCAAAATCTACATAATTAAGCTCTAAAAAGATTTTAATGTTCGGAAAAAAGGAAAGTTAAGAAAATTATATTCTCTAAAATATAAGATTTCAGAGAATTATTTTCCGCTGTGACACTCTGTAATTAGAATTATTTTACTAAATTTCTTTTTTCTTGTAAAATAGTGCTATGAACATATTGATTACTTCTGGCGGGACCAGCGAGAAAATCGACCGTGTCCGCTCTATTACCAATCATTCGACAGGCCAGCTTGGGAAAATCATAGCTGAAACTTTCCTAGACAAGGGCGATCAGGTGACTCTGGTGACGACTCCCAAGGCTGTCCGCCCTGCAGCTCATCCCAATCTTACCATTGTACTGATTGAAAATGTTTCAGAATTGCTTGAAACCCTGGAGCCGCTCGTTCACACACATGATGTACTGATTCATGCAATGGCTGTCTCAGACTACACCCCCGTCTATATGACTGGTTTGGAAGCTGTAGCAGCTAGCACTGATATGACTGAATTCCTGAATAAGACTAACTCAGAAAGCAAGATTTCTTCTCAGGATGATGTTCAAGTTCTTTTTCTCAAAAAGACACCTAAAATCATCAGCCTGGTAAAAAAATGGAATCCAGACATTCGCTTGATTGGCTTCAAACTCTTGGTTGATGTTTCTAACGAAGAGTTACTCGAGACCGCACGAGCCAGTCTCATAAAAAATCAGGCAGAAATCATTGTCGCCAATGATTTGACAGAGATTTCTAACCAGGAGCACAAAGCCTATCTTGTCGGAAAAGATAATGTAACCCAAGCTCAATCCAAAGAAGAAATTGCGCAGCTCCTCTACCTGCATATCCATAGTCCATAAGGAGGTAAATGATGACACAGATTACCTTAGCCGTCAGCGGCAGCATATCAGCTTACAAAGCTGCTGATATCACTAGCCGTCTAAAGAAAGAAAACTTTGAAGTTGCTATCCTCATGACAGATGCAGCGACAGAATTTATCACACCGCTGACCCTGCAAGTCTTGTCGCAAAGACCAGTTGCAATCGATATTATGCAAGAACCTGACCCTAGCAAGGTCAATCACATTGATATCGCTAAAAAGTCTGACCTCTTTTTGCTTGCGCCTGCAACAGCCAATACCATCGCGAAGTTGGCTAATGGTCTTGCTGACAATATGCTGACAGCTACTGCACTGGCTCTGCAGCCTCATACGAAGAAAGTTTTAGCTCCAGCTATGAACACTAAGATGTTTGAAAATCCACTAACTCAGCACAATTTGGAGCGTCTGCAGCGTTTTGGATGGAAGATTATCCAGCCACGTGAAGCTGTGTTAGCCTGTGGCGATCAGGGAACAGGTGCTCTAGCTGAAATTGATACGATTATTGATACAGTAAAGGAACTTATTTATGAAAAAACAGTCTAAAATTGCTCAAATTGCTATTTTCTTTGCCATCATGTTGGTACTGCACCTGCTCAGCTCGGTTATTTTCAACTTACTTCCAGTACCGATTAAACCTACGATTATTCACATCCCAGTGATTATCGCCAGTATCCTCTATGGCCCTAAAGTCGGAGCTGTCCTAGGCGGCCTCATGGGATGTATCAGTGTTATTACCAATACCTTAGTGCTGCTGCCAACTAGCTATCTCTTTAGCCCTTTTGTGCCAAATGGAAGCCTTTCTTCGCTTCTTATTGCCATGGTGCCTCGCATTCTCATCGGTATCACTCCTTATTTCGTATATAAAGCAATGAAAAATAAGGCTGGCTTGATTGTAGCAGGTTCCGTAGGTTCTGCCACCAATACCGTCTTCGTCTTGGGAGGTATTTTCTTTCTCTTTGCAAATGTATATCAAGGGGATATTAAAGCACTTCTAGCTGTGATTCTATCAGCAAATTCCATTGCCGAGTTAATCATTTCTGCTATTTTGACAGCAACTATCATCCCTGCACTTGAAAAAGCCAAAAAATGATGATAAATTAATTTTCCTGACCAAGCAATGCTTTGGTCTTTTTTAATCTCGCAATTCTGCAATACCAGCTTGAAAATCTTGAAACAATGCCTTGAAAAGTATTTCATCGTTTTCTAGGTAACCTCTTTCAAAATTAATGAAAATATGCTACAATGTAAGCGATTAAGAAAATTTAAGAGCAGGATTTTTTACTAAAATTTCCAACTCTTTATTTCAAAAATAAAGGAGAATCCACCTATGACTTATCAAGATAACTTCAAAAAATGGCTTGATTATGCTGAACTTCCTGACTATCTTCGTGAAGACTTGAATAGTATGGACGAAAAGACTAAGGAAGATGCCTTTTACACCAATCTTGAGTTTGGTACTGCTGGTATGCGTGGTTTAATTGGCGCTGGTACCAACCGTATTAATATTTATGTTGTCCGTCAGGCAACCGAAGGTTTGGCTCGCTTGATTGAAGAGAAAGGTGATGAGTTCAAAAAACGCGGTGTTGCGATTGCTTACGACTCCCGTCATTTCTCACCAGAATTTGCCTTTGAATCTGCTGCTGTTTTAGCTAAGCACGGCATCAAGTCCTATGTCTTTGAAAGTCTGCGCCCAACTCCAGAACTTTCATTTGCAGTACGCCATCTTGGAACTTTCACTGGTATCATGATTACAGCCAGCCACAACCCTGCTCCATTTAATGGCTACAAGGTATATGGTGAAGACGGCGGACAAATGCCTCCGCATGATGCAGATGCATTGACTGACTACATCCGTGCGATTGAAAATCCTTTTGCTATTGAGGTCGCTGATGTTGAAGCTGAAAAAGCTTCTGGCTTGATTGAAGTGATTGGCGATGCTATTGATGCTGAATACCTCAAGGAAGTTAAAGATGTCAATATCAACCAAAAACTGATTGATGAATACGGCAAGGACATGAAGATTGTCTATACTCCGTTGCACGGTACTGGTGAAATGTTGGCTCGTCGTGCTTTGGCTCAAGCAGGATTTGATTCTGTTGAAGTTGTTGAAGCTCAAGCTGTAGCTGATCCTGACTTCTCTACTGTTAAGTCTCCAAACCCTGAAAGTCAAGCAGCCTTTGCCTTGGCTGAGGAATTAGGCCGTAAAGTTGGTGCAGATGTCCTGGTCGCAACTGACCCAGATGCTGACCGTGTCGGTGTGGAAGTTCTGCAAAAAGACGGAAGCTACCTCAACCTTTCAGGTAACCAAATCGGAGCCATCATGGCTAAGTACATCTTGGAAGCTCATAAGAGCGCTGGAACTCTGCCAGCTAACGCAGCTCTCTGCAAGTCTATCGTTTCCACTGACTTGGTGACTAAGATTGCTGAAAGCTACGGTGCAACCATGTTCAATGTCTTGACAGGTTTCAAATTCATCGCTGAAAAGATTCAAGAATTCGAAGAAAAGCACAATCACACCTACATGATGGGATTTGAAGAAAGCTTCGGCTATTTGATTAAACCATTTGTTCGTGATAAAGACGCTATCCAAGCTGTTTTGGTTGTGGCTGAGCTAGCTGCCTACTACCGCTCACGTGGCTTGACTCTGGCTGACGGTATTGAAGAAATCTACAAAGAATATGGTTACTTTGCTGAAAAGACTATCTCTGTCACTCTGTCTGGTGTTGATGGAGCTGAGCAAATCAAGTCTATCATGGCTAAGTTCCGTGACAATGCTCCAAAAGAATTCAACGCTACTGCTATTTCTGTTACTGAAGACTTTAAGGCGCAGACTTCTACCGCTGTTGATGGTACTGTTACAGCTCTGACGACTCCTCCAAGCGATGTGCTAAAATACACCTTGGCTGATGCTTCTTGGATTGCTGTTCGCCCATCTGGAACAGAACCAAAAATCAAGTTCTACATTGCCGTTGTCGGTGACAGCAATGAAGACGCTCAAGCAAAAATTGCTGCTATTGAAGCAGAGATTAATGCCTTTATCAAGTAAAACAACACTATCAATCAACCAGAGGATGAATTTCACATTCTCTGGTTTTTCGTTTCCAAATCAAGCATTTTTCTGATTTTTATGGCATACTAGTTTTATCAAAAGAAATGAGGATTATTTATGGAACAATTTGCTCAAAATATTAAAGACTTGGAAGTCGCAACTGTTGACCGCGCTCGTCAAGCAATTGCTGACAAAGAGACTGCAACTTTCTTCGTTGGTCGCAAAACTTGCCCTTACTGTCGAAAATTCGCTGCTACTCTTGCTGGCGTTGTCGCTGATACCAAGGCACATATTTTCTTTATCAATAGCGAAGAAGCCAGCGAATTAGAGAAACTGCAAGCCTTCCGCTCTGAATACAGCATTCCGACAGTTCCTGGTTTTGTTCATGTTCAAGACGGCCAAGTATCTGTTCGTTGTGATTCTTCTATGACTGCAGATGAGATTAAAGCTTTTGCAAACTTATAAAATTGATTCAATTCAAAAATCTGAGACAAAAAGAGTCTCAGATTTTTTATTTATTTCTAGCTTCCTGAAAAGCCTCCCACATCTTCTGCTGGGGTTTGGCAAAGGGGTAATTGCCAAAGTCTCCTGGATGAAGCCACAAGACTTCTCCATCAGCTGCGTGCTGGCTATCTTTAACACGGCCATAAGCTAACTGGATATGCCACTTGCGATGACTGAAAACATGCTGAACTTTTGAAAAGGACTGCTGCTGCCAATCAACAATCAAATCATAATCCTGCTCAAAGCTTTCTTGAGGAGACAAGTCCAGGCTGGGCTGATTTTCAGCCACCTCAAAGAGGGACATTTGATTTTCAGTTTGAAATTCCTCGACTTCAATCAAGGGAAAATGCCAAAAACCTGATAACAAGCCAGCAGCCTCATTCTTTTCAAGTAAGAATTGTCCCTGTTCGTTTTCGATAATCAAGCCTTGCAGATAGACCGGAACTGGCTTCTTTTTAGGGGCTTTGATTGGATATTTATCCATAGTTCCGTGCAAATAAGCTGCGCTGAACTCTTTCACAGGACTGTCTTCTGGATGAGGATTAACAGGAGCTTCAATATCTGACCCCAGATCCATCAGTGCTTGATTGAAATCTCCGGGTCTGCATCGATCAATCAGAATCTCCATCATGGCTTGAAAGACCTTCCGATTGCTAGGTTGGCCAATATCTAAATCAACTTCAAACAATCGACTCAGTACCCGCATAACATTGCCATCCACCGCAGGCTCAGCTAGTCCAAAAGCGATACTTGCAATGGCACCAGCCGTATAAGGTCCAATTCCTTTGAGGCTAGCAATTCCTTCATAGCTATCAGGAAATTTTCCAGCGAAATCTGTCATTATCTGCTGGGCTGCTTTTTGCATATTTCGCACCCGCGAATAATATCCTAACCCTTCCCAAGCCTTGAGCAGTCTATCCTCTGGAGCCTGAGCTAAATCAGCTACTGTCGGAAACCAGTCAAGAAAACGCTCATAGTAAGGAATCACCGTATCAACTCTAGTCTGCTGCAGCATAATCTCAGAAACCCAGATATGATAAGGATTATTTGTTCTGCGCCAAGGCAGGTCACGTTTGTTTTCATCATACCAAGTTAATAATTTCTCTCGAAAAGAGGCGATTTTATTTGCCTCCCACATCTCAATTCCGTATTCTTTCAAATCTAACATAAATCTAGTATAGCATAAGACAAGAAAAATTGAAGAGCTTATGCCCTCCAATTGTTTCTTATCGTTTAATAATGACCAACAGCCTGACTGGCTGTAATCAAAGTCAGCTTATAAACATCATCCGCATTACAGCCTCGAGAAAGGTCATTAACTGGGTGGTTAAGTCCCTGCAGGATAGGTCCTACTGCTGAAAAGCCACCCAAACGCTCTGCCATTTTGTAACTGATATTCCCAGCCTCGATACTTGGAAAGACAAAGACAGTCGCTTGACCAGCAACCGGGCTGCCAGGCGCTTTCAACTCTGCTGTTGCAGGAACGAAAGCTGCATCAAACTGCAATTCACCATCGATAGCCAAGTCTGGACGCATTTCCTGAGCCAGCTTAGTCGCTTCCACTACCTTATCAACCTTTTCACCGAAACCAGAGCCCTTGGTCGAATAGCTGAGCATGGCAACTTTGGGATCAATACCGAAAATTTGTGCTGTCAAAGCTGAGTTAACAGCAATCTCCGCCAAAACATTGGCATCTGGATCGATATTGATGGCACAGTCACTGAAAATGTAGCGTTCATCATCACGCACCATGAGGAAGGCTCCTGAAGTACGAGAAACCCAAGGCAGGGTCTTAATGATTTGAAGAGCTGGCCGAACAGTCGCTGCTGTGGAGTGAATCGCGCCAGACACCATCCCTTGAACCTTACCAAGATAAACCAACATAACCCCAAAGTAGTTGACATCTTCTTTGAGCAACTGACGTGCTTCATCCGCAGTGATTTTCCCTTTACGACGCTCAACGAATGCTTCTACCAATTCCTCAAAGCAGGAACAGTTTGAAGGATCAATAACCTGATATCCTTCTTTTACTCCCTCAATTTCTAGATAAATACGTATTTTATCAGGATTCCCCAAAAGAACTGGAGTAATATCGGTTTCTTTCACCAAGCGTTTAGTAGCTTGCAAAATCCGTGGCTCTTCACCCTCCGGCAAGACAATTTTTACTTCCTTATCTTTCAAGGCTTCACGAATTGAATCAAAAATTTTCATGTTTCTTAAAACTCCTTTATCTCTTATTCTTTTAATTTCTCAATAACTTGTTTAAAATCTTCTGGCAAAGGACTGGCACGCTCAACTTCCTGACCACTAAAAGGATTATAGAATTTCAAAGAATGACAATGTAAAGCCTGACGCTCTATTCCGTGTTCCAAACTCCCTCCATAAAGTTCGTCACCCAAAAGCGGAAAGCCAATATGTGAAAAGTGAACGCGGATTTGATGAGTCCGCCCGGTATGAAGATGGATATCCACCAGATAGACATCTCCGAACTGCTCTATAATCTTATAACTGGTATGGGCGTACTTGCCATCCTCTGTCACACGCCTCGTAATGATACTCTCAGGGTTGCGTCCAATCGGAGCAATAATCTCACCTTGCTCTTCTAAGTCACCAGTCCCCTGAACTAGAGCGTAATAGCGCTTTTCTATCAGCTTCTTCTGCAGCTGCTTGTCCAATCTGGCATGAGCATAGCCATGCTTGGCAAAGAGCATGAGCCCACTTGTATCCTTATCCAGACGCGTCACGATATGCACCTGCTGGTTTTCATAGCCCTGACGAATATAGTAAGCCTTAACGAAATTAGCCATAGTGTTGGAATGATTAACACTGGGAATGCTAGCCACCCCTGCCGGCTTATCCAAAACCAAGAAATGCTCATCCTCGTAGACGACATACAAGTCCTTATCAACAGCTTTCAGACTCTCAAATCCCTTTTCAGACGGGATGTCAATCGACACTTTATCGCCAATATCCAAGAGATAAATAGCGTTCTGAGGTTGATGGTTGACAAGAATGTTTCCGCCGGAAAATTTTATCTTAGCCAAGAGGCCTTTGGAAATTTCGTGTCGCTTCAAAAAAGTCTTTACCTTGACATGCTCATCAGCAATAAACTCAAACCTCATTCCTGGCACTCTCCAATAAAGGAGTCTCTGACACGATTCCAAAAGCTGGTATGGCTTGGTGAAGCCACAAAATGTATCTTATGATTGTCAATCTGATACTCAATACGGACAATATTTTTGAAAGAGAAAGTCTGATTATCAACCGCAATAGTGTGATAGTCACTGCGGGTCGGCACCAGCTCAATCTTATCCTTTTTGGGAACAATGACCGACGAGCCCAACGTTCGATAAACCCGATTGTTGAGACTGGCAATTTCTGTCACCTGTAAGGCTTCGATTGTCGGATGTAATACCGCTCCACCTAGAGATTTGTTATAGGCTGTACTGCCTGTCGGAGTAGAAACGGAAATCCCATCTCCTCGGAAACGCTCGAAATGAACCCGATTGATAATGACATCAGCTACCATAGTCCGATCCGAACGCTTGATTGTTGCTTCGTTCAAAGCACGAATAGTGCGTGTATCACCATTTTCAAAAGTGATTTTGACATTTAAAATTGGATAAGAAACCTGAGCACCAGTGTCCAGTTTAAGATTTTCGACAAGCTTATCTAGTTCAAAATCACGGTAGTCCGTATAGAAGCCGAGATGCCCTGTATGCACACCGACAAAGCGGACCCGATCCAGCTGTTCTTCATACATATGAAAAGCTGATAGCAGCATGCCGTCACCGCCTACTGAAATCACGATGTCGGGATTCTTAGGAGTTAAAATAAAGCCATTCTGTTTAAGCTTCTGCTTTAAATCTTGATAAACTTGTTCACTCTGTCTTTTCCGATTGCGGATAATCGCTATTTTTTTATCTGTATTCTTCATCTGTATCATCACTATTTCCCACACCGTCATTTAACTTGCGGTGAAGAGGATCAAAGAGAGCCTGCGCCTCCTGGATAGCATCACGGATTTCTCCCATCTCCTCATCCAGCTGATAGGCAAGATTAGCTGTCGTTTCCAAGCGGCATTTGATTTCCTCGGGAAATTCTCCTTTATACTTGTAATTCAAAGAATGCTCAATCGTAGCCCAAAAATTCATCGAAAGGGTGCGAATCTGAATCTCAGCCAGAATAAGCCTATGACCATTAATTGTATCGACCGGATACTCTATAATCACATGATAGCTCCGATAGCCACTGGCTTTTTTGTTTTTAATATAATCCCGCTCCTGCACAATGCGCATATCAGTCCGGTTTCGCAGGACTTCTAAAACTTCATCCACATCATCAACAAACTGGACCATGACCCGTAAGCCAGCGATATCCTGCATCTCCTGCTCGATATTTTCCTCTCGAATGCCTCGCAGAACCATCTTTTCTTTAATGCTCTCAATCGGCTTGACGCGTCCGGTCACAAACTCAATCGGAGAATGGCGTTGCTGCTTGCGGTATTGCTTTCGCACCCCACGCAACTTAATTTTCAGCTCTCCAACAGCTTGAATATAGGGGTCTAAAAACTCTTCCCATTCTATTGTCATACACTTACCTTGTCATATCATTATTTTTTGTATAAAATAAACACAACTGTTATTATAACATAAATCGCTTTCAAAAAAAAGAAAAGGATATGAAAATGAATCACTTAGAAATTGAATTCAAAACCATGCTAACTAAAGAAGAGCACGACCGTCTGCTCCAGTTATTTGCTGATATATCGCCTATTAGCCAGACCAACTACTACATCGATTCAGATCAGCAGAGTATCCGACACGCTCACATGGCTTTTCGAGTACGGACTTTTAACCATCGCGAAGCTGAGCTGACTCTCAAGATTCCTCAAGAAGTCGGATCCTTGGAACTCAATCAGAACTTAACACCAGAAGAAACTGAAAATATTTTGCAGAACAATAAATTTCCTACGGGAGAGATTTTAGAAACGCTGCTTCAGAAAGAAATTCCCATCCAAGACTTGAAGATTCTAGGCTCTCTAGAGACTATCCGCTATGAAAAAGAAGACGAAATCGGTCTGCTTGCTCTGGATGAGAGTCACTACTTGGGCAAAACAGACTTCGAACTCGAAGTTGAAGTTGAAGATTTCGAAAAAGGAAAAGAAAATTTCTTGAACTTCCTAAAACAGCACAGCATCGACTACAAACCTGGTAAGAGCAAGATGGCAAGATTTTCTGAAAACTTGTAAATCAACAACCACAAAATAGCTGAAATAATCTATTTTTTTTGGTAAAATAAAAGGTAGCAATCTAAAGACTATTGAAATATAAATTTCATGGAGCATTAGATTATAGAAATGACACAAAAAGAGGACGGTCCAACTCATGTCAGATAAAAAAAATATGAAGCTTTTTTCCCTCAACTCCAATCATTCCATAGCTGAAAAAATCGCTGAGGCTGCTGGGGTTCCTTTGGGAAAACTTTCCTCCCGCCAATTCTCGGACGGCGAGATTCAGATTAACATTGAAGAAAGCGTTCGTGGCTATGATATTTACATCATTCAGTCTACTAGCTTCCCTGTCAATAATCACTTGATGGAGCTCTTGATTATGGTGGATGCCTGCAAGCGTGCAAGTGCTAATACGATTAATGTTGTCATGCCTTATTTTGGTTATGCCCGTCAGGATCGGACTGCTGCTCCTCGCGAGCCAATCACAGCTAAACTGGTTGCCAACATGCTTGTTGGAGCTGGAGTAGATCGCGTGATTTCTCTGGATCTTCATGCCGTGCAGGTCCAAGGATTCTTTGATATCCCAGTAGATAACCTCTTCACTATCCCACTCTTTGCCAAACACTACTGCAACATGGGCCTTACTGGCGATGATGTCGTTGTCGTCAGCCCTAAAAACTCTGGTGTAAAACGCGCCCGCAATTTGGCTGAATATCTGGATGCCCCTATCGCTATCATTGATTATGGCGAAGATGAGGCGGGTCGCTCTGAGGGATATATCATTGGAGATGTCGAGGGCAAGAAAGCTATTCTGATTGACGACATTTTAAATACCGGTCGGACTTTCTCTGAAGCAGCTAAAATTGTCTGTCGTGAAGGCGCAGTCGAAATCTATGCTGTATCCAGTCATGGTCTCTTCGCGGATAAAGCTGCGGAATTGCTGGATAATTCTCCTATCAGGGAAATTCTTGTGACCGACTCTGTTGATACCAAAGAAAAAACACCTAAGAATCTCCACTACATTACAGCTAGTGAACTGATTGGTGATGCTATTGTCCGCATTCAAGAGAGAAAACCAGTCAGCCCACTCTTTGCCTATCAAAAGAAATAAGGTAACCGGAGTGATTTATTTAGATAATGCCGCTACAACTGCTTTGTCGCCTGCTGCAATCCAAGCAATGACCAAAGCTATGACCGTCTTTGGAAATCCATCCAGTACGCATAGTCATGGCCGAGAAGCTAGTAAACTCCTCAGACAGGCGCGTGAGGATATTGCTCAAGCTCTGCATACTCAAAGCAATAAGATTCTTTTTACTTCAGGTGGCACTGAAAGCAACAATACTGCTATCAAAGGCTATGCCCTTCGTCACCAGAACCGAGGAAAACATATTGTTACCACTGCTATTGAACACCATGCTGTCTTAGAAGTGGTGGAGTACTTAGTAGACAAATTCGGCTTTGAAGCTACTTTTGTTCAGCCGGTGGATGGTCAGATTCGAGCGGCGGATATTAAAAAGGCACTTAGACCTGACACTATTCTTGTATCTGTCATGGCAGTTAATAACGAAACTGGTGCTATCCTTCCCATTAAGGAAATTAGTGAATTACTGCAAGAACATCCTGCTGTTTTTCACGTTGATGCTGTCCAAGCAATTGGTAAACTTCCCATCTACCCTGAAGAGCTAGGGATTGACTTTCTATCTGCTTCAGCGCATAAATTTCATGGTCCCAAAGGCGTTGGCTTCCTTTATGCCAAGAAGATGGATTTTGACAATTTCATGCACGGTGGCGACCAGGAAGAAAAACACCGGGCCGGAACTGAAAATCTAATCTCTATCACAGGTATGGCGGCGGCTCTGTCAGATAGCACGGAATATCTTGAGGAAAAACTAGCGCATGCGCAAGACTTAAAAAACAGCTTACTTGCTGACTTATCAGACATTGACTTTTACTTAAATGAAAGTCAGCCAAGCTTGCCATACGTCATCAATTTGGGATTTCCCAATCAAAAGAATGACCTACTTCTGCTTCGAATGGATTTAAATGGCTTTTCCATTTCAACAGGCTCAGCCTGTACAGCCGGAGCTATACAACCCAGTCATGTCTTGCAGGCTATGTATGGCAAGGATTCCAACCGCTTGTATGAGTCCATTCGGATCAGCACTTCGGACCAAACGACTCTGCAAGAGATTCAATCATTTACAAAGAAATTAAAAGAAATTTTAGGAGGATAAGATGGCCTTTCAAACATCTGTTAGCTTAGCAAACTGTGAATATACCTATTCACTTCACCCAAATGTCAAGAAATTTACCTTGCGCGACAATACTTTCGCGGAAAGCAAGGTCGGAAACTATGAACTCTCTCGTCTGCTGGAAACTGTTCCCAACAGCGGAAATGGTTTTCTGCTGAAAATCATCGTCAATAAAGATTTGAATGGTTTCAAAATCAACATCACTGATAAATCAGGCCTGCGCTTGGTCAATATTTTCAAATCAGAAGACCATCACATTATCCAGCAAAAATTTTATTTCTTGATGGATAGCCTGGTTGAAAGAAATATTTTTGAAAAGACACCACAATAAGCAAGATTCTCGCAATTTTGCTTTTTTGATTTAGACTCTTAAAAAAACGAGCTTGACTTCTACTTAGAACACTTGAAGAATATCAAAATGAACATTTAAACAAATGAAAGGATTAACGATGGTTGAACTGACCTATTTGGACTCATATAAGGTGCAACGAACACTCACCTACGACGACTTTGACGAATTTCTTCTAGCCTTCTCTGGCTGCGTCACGGTTCCTGACTCGCTCAAAGTACTTTCTATCACTTATAACGGACACCAGCTGCCTTTTACAGGGCTAATTGGAGACTTGTACCGCCAGATGTACCAGTTAGACCTAAGTCCTTACCAGGACTAATCCTTCGCAGTTACAACATAACATAAACTTTCACTCTTTTCTTTTTTAATGATCAAACACTCTTAATTAGTTGATTTTTTCACAAACTTTCTATAAAATAGAATTAGAAAGGTTGTGATTTTGTGAAAACTGAAAAAAATACTACAATTCCCCGAGCTACTGCTAAAAGGCTATCGCTCTACTATCGTATTTTTAAACGTTTTAATGCTGAGAAGATTGAAAAAGCCAACTCCAAACAAATTGCAGAAGCCATTGGTATTGACTCTGCTACTGTCAGACGAGATTTTTCTTATTTCGGTGAACTCGGCCGCAGAGGATTTGGTTACGATGTCAAGAAATTAATGAACTTTTTTGCTGACCTCTTAAACGACAATGCTATTACCAATGTCATGATTGTTGGCGTTGGTAATATGGGACGTGCTCTGCTGCACTATCGTTTTCATGAGCGCAATAAAATGAAGGTTGTAATGGCTTTTGACACAGATGACCATCCAGAAGTTGGCAGCACAACCAGCGATGGGATTCCTATCTATGGAATTTCCCAAATCAAAGAAAAAATACAGTCAGGAAATGTGCAAACTGCTATCCTAACTGTACCTAGCGTAAAAGCTCAAGAAGTCGCATCTATCTTAGTTCAGGCTGGTGTAAAGGGCATTCTCTGCTTCTCACCAGTAAACCTATCCCTGCCTAAGGATGTGGTCGTCCAGTATGTTGACCTGACTAGCGAACTGCAGACTCTGCTCTACTTCATGAGAAAAAATGATTATTAATTTGAAAGAGGTATTAAACACTCGATGAGTAAACCTATTATTGGAATAACCGGAAATGAAAGAGAAATTCCAGACGATCACTTCATCCATATGAGCTATACGGCGACAGGATTCGTTGAGGGAGTTAAAGAAGTTGGCGGAATTCCAATGATTTTGCCAATTGGTGATGAAGAAATGGCTAAACAGTATGTTTCCATTGTCGATAAATTAATCATCACAGGCGGTCAGAATGTATGCCCTCAATTCTATGGAGAAGAAAAAACCATTGACAGCGATGATTATCTACTCAAACGGGACATTTTTGAATTAGCTTTAATCAGGGAAGCTCGCCGCCAAAATAAACCAATCTTCACTGTCTGTCGCGGAACCCAACTTTATAATGTAGCCCTAGGCGGTACTCTTCATCAAGATATTGAAGATCATTGGCAAGATAGCTCTGCTGAGTACACAACTCAAAGCATGGTGACCAAGAACGGCTCTATTCTGCACGAAATCTATGGCCCTGCATCTGAAATCAACTCCTTCCACCACCAAAGTATCAAGGATTTAGCGACTGGCCTAGAAGTCATCGCCTATGATCCTCGCGATAAGATTATTGAAGCCATCACTTCTACTGACGGTAGTCCTTTCCTTGGCGTCCAATGGCACCCAGAGTTCCTATTCGGCTCCAGAGAAGGAGACCTAGCTCTGTTTGATTATGTTGTCAATATTCTTTAGAAGCCTCTATTCCTAGATAAACTTCTGTTCTACACGAATAGAAGTTTTTTTATATTCAAGTAAACCAAATTATATCATATCTGTCTCCTCTCGATAGCTATAGTAGTTGGACTTGGACACAATCAAATGATCCAAAAGGACCAAGCCCATCATCTCACATGCTTCTTTCATATGCTGGGTCACTTCATCGTCGTTTCTGCTAGGAACGACTGAGCCTGATGGATGATTGTGTACCAATATGATAGATGTCGCTAGATGCTTGAGAGCGTAGTGGAGAATCTCTCTCGGCTCTGCAATGCTTCTGCTGACTGTCCCCATAAAAATAGTCTGCTGGTGCAAAATTTGATTTTGACTATTAAGATAAATAGCAACCAAGCACTCCTGCCTCATATCTCCCAATTCCTGCTGCATCTTCTGGGCTAATTTTTGACTGCCCATAATCTGCTCTTTCTGCAGAACCTCTGCTCGGTTAATCCTACGCCCCAATTCGATAATGGCCTGCAGCTCCACAGCCTTAATCGGACCGATTCCAGAAATAGTCTGCAATTCCTGCAAAGTTAAATACTTGAGATCGTTCAAACTAGAAATTGATGATAAAATTCTTTGAGAAACTTGAAAAACAGTTTCTTTTTTGTTGCCTGTCCTGAGAAAGATTGATAGGAGCTCCTGGTTACTGAGTTTTTCAGCCCCTTCTCTCATCAAACGCTCCCGTGGCATCATGCTAATATCATCTTGAAATGAAATGCTATACATAGAAACCTCCTTACCTTATTATTCGGAAAAAGAGTCAAAATCAGCAAGAATTGATATAAAAAAACTCCAAAAGTTAGAGTTCTTTCTAACCTTTGGAGTGAAATTTTTTTAGTCTCTTGCCTTTAAATCTGCATTTGATTATAGGACTTACTGAAAGATTCAAGAACATCCTTAGGAGCCTTGTCATACTCGACAGAGCCTTCTAACGTTCCCTTGACAATCGTTCGATTGGTTGCTGCAGCATCCTCACAAGTAACCAAAGTAATCTCTGTAACGCCTTCGGTATCCTCAATCAAATCCGTTCGATCTGGAGTTACCGTTTCAACACTAGTGATTACATAAGTATAGATATGCTCTTTATCAGTGATATAGATCTTCATGCCAGCCTTAGCACGATCCAGTGGGGAAAAGAGCATGTTGCTAGCCCCTGTGATGCCAAAGACATGGTGGCTAGCCAAGGCATAATTCCCCTGCCCCATCTGCTGGGTCTCTTTCATCGTACCAGCACCATAATACAATCCAGCATTATCCAGCCCTTTGAAGATCGGCAAATTCATGGATACTTCTGGAATAGAGATGCCTCCGATAACAGGCAGTTGCTGGGCTTTCCACTGAGCATTGATAACTGCTTCTGTAGAAAGCGACTCTACCTTATTAAAGTCAAAGCTAGTCTCAGCATTTTTATTTTTATTAATAGAGTCTTTGGAAACCTTGCTGACCTGATATTGGTTGGTATGCCAAACCATAATCATGTTTCGGATTTGCGCATTAAAGATCAAGCCAAGGGCCACAAAAATTAATAATGTCGCAACAATATTGATGAAAATATTTCTTTTACTTCTTTGTTTTCTTTTTCGACTTCTTTTTCCTTGTACCATATAGAGGTCCTCTTTTACGATTCGTTTTCTTCCTCTGCTACATCTTCTTTATCGTCTGCTTCGACGCTTGTAAAGGTGACAATCTGTGCATTTTGGTCCAGACGCATGACCTTAACTCCCATGGTTGAGCGGCCTGTCTGAGAAATATTCGCCACACTTGTCCGAATGATGACACCTGTATTAGTGATAATCATCAAATCTTCCTCGCCAGTAACTGTCATCAGACCAGCAAGAGGTCCATTCTTATCAGTGATATTGGCTGTTTTAATCCCTTTACCACCACGGCCCTTGGTTGGATACTCGCTGGCAAGAGTACGCTTACCATAGCCTTTTTCAGTGATGACAAGCACTTCGTCTCCCTCAGCAATCACACCAGCTCCAACGACCTGGTCACCCTCTCGAAGATTGACTCCGCGAACACCAGTTGCTATACGGCTCATGCTCCGGACAGCTGTCTCATTGAAGCGAACAGAATAACCAAACTTAGTACCAATAATAACATCTGCAGCACCGTCCGTCAGAAAGACATTGATTAACTCGTCTTCATCCTTCAAATTCAAAGCCTTGAGACCATTCTGACGAATATTAGCAAATTCTGTTACACTGGTCCGTTTGACCACCCCATGACGAGTAGTAAAGAAGAGGTAGGAATCATCACTGCGGTCTTGCCGGACGTTAATAATGGTCTGAATAGTCTCCCCTTCATCAAGCTTCAAGAGATTGACCACTGGCAAGCCCTTGGCTGTCCGGCCATACTCAGGAATTTCATATCCTTTGAGACGATAAACACGGCCTTTATTTGTAAAGAAGAGCAGTCTATCGTGAGTACTCGTTGAAACCAGCTCTTTGACGAAGTCATCATCTTTGACACCAGTTCCTTGAACACCTCGACCACCACGTTTCTGAGCGGTAAATTCAGCCTGATTCAGACGTTTGATATAGCCTTTATTAGACAGGGTAATCAAAACATCTGCTTCCTCAATCAAATCTTCATCTTCAAGAGAAAGAACTTCTCCCACCATCAGCTCAGTTCGGCGATCATCCGCAAATTTACGTTTGACCTCGTCTAACTCTTCCTTGATAATAGCGATAACGCGCTCTGGCTTAGCCAAGATATCAGCCAAGTCCGCAATCAAAGCAATCAGCTCGTCGTACTCTGACTGAATCTTATCTCGTTCCAAACCAGTCAGACGACGCAGACGCATATCAAGGATAGCCTGACTCTGGCGCTCAGACAGTTCAAACTTAGCCATCAATTCAGCTTGTGCTTCTGCGTCCGTCTCGCTATTACGGATAATGCGAATCACTTCATCAATGTGATCCAGCGCAATCAGCAAACCAGCCAAGATGTGAGCTCGAGCTTCCGCTTTTTCTTTATCAAAAGCCGTCCGTCGAGTCACCACTTCTTTTTGGTGTTCAATGTAGGCTAACAAAATCTCACGCAGAGATAGAATCTTCGGTACACCATTTTGAATAGCCAGCATATTGAAGCTGAAATTGGTCTGCATCTGAGTCAGCTTGAAAAGATTGTTTAGAATGACATGAGCAGAGGCATCACGACGTACCTCAATGACAAAACGGACTCCTTCACGATTGGACTCATCACGAACAGCTGTGATACCGTCAATACGTTTTTCCTGCACCAGACGAACAATATGCTCATGGACCTTAGTCTTATTAACCATGTAAGGGAACTCGGTTACGACAATTCGCTCTCGGCCATTTTTCATCTCTTCGATTTCAGTGCGAGAACGAAGAACAATTGAACCCTTCCCTGTTTCATAAGCCCGGTGAATACCAGACTTACCCATAACCAGTGCACCTGTAGGAAAATCTGGTCCAGGCAGGACTTCCATGATATCGCGAGTTGTTGCCTCTGGATTGTCCATGACAAGCTTAACTGCATCAATAGACTCACCAAGATTATGAGGTGGAATATTTGTCGCCATCCCAACCGCAATCCCTGTCGCACCGTTTACAAGCAAGTTAGGGAAGCGAGCAGGAAGAACTACAGGCTCTCTCTCGCTAGCATCATAGTTGTCAATATAATCAACAGTGTTTTTATTAATATCACGAAGCATCTCCAGAGCAATCTTGCTCATACGTGCTTCTGTATAACGTTGAGCAGCAGCCCCATCTCCGTCCATAGAACCGAAGTTCCCATGGCCATCTACGAGCATATAGCGATAGCTCCACCATTGAGCCATCCGCACCATCGCTTCATAAATAGAAGAGTCACCATGCGGGTGATACTTACCCATGACATCCCCTGTGATACGAGCTGATTTCTTGTGAGGCTTCTCAGGTGTCACGCCCAGCTCATTCATACCATAGAGAATCCGACGGTGAACTGGCTTTAGACCATCACGAACATCTGGAAGTGCCCGAGCCACGATAACGCTCATCGCGTAATCAATGAAACTAGTCTTCATTTCACTAGTCAGATTAACATTTACTAAGTTTCTGTCTTGCATTAAAAAATGCCTTTCTTTCATATTAAACTACCCTTTATTATACCACATTTTCTTTAATTTTTCAGTATTTTGAACCGTTTGTAAAAACGTTTACATCGCTAGATATACAAGTTGACCGTGACAAAATATGTCAAAAGTGGTAGAATGAATGTGTACGGGAAATATTCCCTAAAAAAATAAGGAGATGTTTAGAAATGACTGCTACTAAACAACATAAAAAAGTCATCCTTGTTGGTGACGGTGCTGTAGGTTCATCTTACGCATTTGCTCTTGTAAACCAAGGTATTGCTCAAGAACTTGGTATCATTGAAATTCCTCAATTATTTGAAAAGGCTGTCGGTGATGCTGAAGACCTTAGCCACGCCCTTGCCTTCACTTCACCTAAAAAAATCTATGCAGCTACTTATGCAGACTGTGCGGATGCTGACCTCGTTGTTATCACTGCAGGTGCACCTCAAAAACCAGGTGAAACTCGTCTTGACCTTGTTGGTAAAAACTTGGCTATCAACAAATCTATAGTTACTCAAGTCGTAGAATCAGGCTTCAACGGTATCTTCCTCGTTGCTGCTAACCCAGTTGACGTTTTGACTTACTCAACTTGGAAATTCTCTGGTTTCCCTAAAGAGCGCGTTATTGGTTCAGGTACTTCACTTGACTCAGCTCGCTTCCGTCAAGCTCTTGCTGAAAAGATTGGTATCGATGCTCGTTCTGTCCATGCCTACATCATGGGTGAGCACGGTGACTCTGAATTTGCGGTTTGGTCACATGCTAACGTTGCAGGTGTGAAATTGGAGCAATGGTTGCAAGCTAACCGTGACTTGAACGAACAAGACTTGGTTGATCTTTTCATCTCCGTTCGTGACGCAGCATACTCAATCATTAACAAAAAAGGCGCAACTTACTACGGAATCGCGGTTGCTTTGGCTCGTATCACAAAAGCTATCCTTGACGATGAAAATGCTGTATTGCCATTATCAGTCTTCCAAGAAGGACAATACGGTGTTGAAAATGTCTTCATTGGTCAACCAGCTATCGTTGGTGCTCACGGTATCGTGCGTCCAGTAAACATCCCATTGAACGATGCTGAAACTCAAAAAATGCAAGCTTCTGCTAAAGAATTGCAAGCAATTATTGATGAAGCATGGAAGAATCCAGAATTCCAAGAAGCATCTAAAAACTAATTTTAAAAACATCTCCTGATAAAAGGGGATGTTTTTTTATTGCTTTAAATGTTTAAATGGATTTGTTAGTAAAAATTTCAAGCAAATAAGGCACAACGAGATCACTCTCTATGTCTTCTAAAGAAGAAATCCAAACAAAGTCTGTATGCTCTTCCGAATCCAATATAATATCGCGCTGCTCCATAATCCTACCCGCATAAACTAAGCGTGTAAAAACAGTATCTTTGCTAGCATCAAACTGACTATCCTCGTGAATAATCTTATCAATCTGAAGTTTTTGATTAACCTCCTCCATAGCCTCACGTAGAGCTGCCTCTATAGGCAGTTCATTTTCTTCTACACTCCCACCAGGAATATCCCAATAGGATGGATAGACATTAGGAAGGCCACGCTTTATCTTAGATCGTTTGATAAGCAAATACTTCCCGTCTTCCTCGATTAAGGTATGTGCGATTAATTTTACTGTCATTGCATTTTCCTCCAAGAAAGAGCAAAAAAAGACTCCGAAGAGTCCGCTTTTAAGTCATCCACCCTGAGAGAATCGAACTCCCATCTCAAGAACCGGAATCTTGCGTGATATCCATTACACTAAGGGTGGCAACTAATTCATTATAACTGATTTTCTCTGAAAATACAAGTGAAAATCAGAAAAAGAAGTTGAGATTTCTCAACTTCTTTTATCTAATTACAATTCAATATCGCCAAACAAATCAGCCATTGAGAATCCAGTTTGAGTTTCTGGAAGTTCAAAGTCACGTTTTTCTTGACGTTTTGGACGACGAGGACGTGATTGACGTTTCTCATCTTTTTGTCCTTCTTCTTGAGCTGGACGTTCTTCAAGAGCCTTGATAGAAAGTGATACACGCTCATCAGCAGCATTCACTTCAAGAACCTTAACAGTCACTTCTTGACCAACTTTAAGGGCATCCTTAGGGCTTTCAACACGTTTGTGTGAAATTTGTGAAATGTGAACCAGTCCATCAATTCCTGGCAATACTTCAACGAAAGCACCGAAATCAGTCAAACGTTTTACAGTTCCTTCGATCACATCGCCTGCAGCAAGTTTTTGCTCAACGCCATCCCATGGTCCAGGTGTTGTTGCTTTAAGAGAGAGAGACACACGTCCTTCTTCTTCGTTCAAGTCAAGAACTTTCACTTCGATTTCATCACCAACTGATACAACAGACTTAGGTGATACATTGCGCTCATGTGACAATTCAGTCAAGTGAACCAATCCGTCAACTCCGCCAAGGTCAATGAAAGCACCGAAGCTAGTGATACGAGCAACTTTACCAGTTACAATATCACCAACATTCAACTTACCAAAGACTTCAGCACGTGCTGCTGCAGCTTCAGCTTCTACAACTTCACGACGTGAAAGAATGAAGCGGTTTTCTTTTGGATCTACTTCTTTGATCTTAGCATCAAACTCTTGACCTACAAAACGCTCAGTGTTGCGAACGAAACGAGTATCAAGCATTGAAGCAGGGATAAATCCACGAAGTCCTTCAAACTCAACTGAAAGTCCACCTTTAACAGCACGAGTGCCCTTAACAGTGACAACTTCTTCTTCACGACCAACCAATTTGTCCCAAGCTTTGCGAGCTTCCAAACGTTTTTTAGATACCAGGTAAGTTACTGTGTCTGTATCTTTACCTACTACTTGACGAAGAACAAGCAATTCAAGTGTTTCACCTGGTTTTACAAGGTCGTTGATATCAGCGTCGCGGTCGTTTGTCAACTCACGAAGAGTCAAAACACCTTCAACACCAGTTCCAGCGATTGCAACATTAGCTTGGTTAGCGTCAACAGTCAATACTTCAGCAGTAACGACGTCACCTGGCTCAACTTGGCTAACACTGTTTAGCAAATCTTCAAATTCATTCATCTAAAAAAATCCTCCAACAATCAAGCTTTCGCTTGACATACTACTTATTTATTTTCCTAAGCACCCGCAAATGACATTGATCTATCGTTAACGATTTCCATCCTATAAAGAAATAAAACACCAGAAGACATCTTATTATTTTATCAGATCTATTACCTAAGAACTGGGGTAGCTGGATTCGAACCAACGCATGAGGGAGTCAAAGTCCCTTGCCTTACCGCTTGGCTATACCCCATTAATATAAAGAATGGAGAGAGAGGGATTCGAACCCCCGAACCCGAAGGAGCGGATTTACAGTCCGCCGCGTTTAGCCTCTTCGCTATCTCTCCGACAATCAACGCTATCTATTATAACATTGATACAATGAAAATGCAAGCCCTTATTTGCTTAAATTATAGGTTTCAATTAAAGTTTCAACAGCTCTTTCAAGTTTTTTATAAAAACTTTCAGCATTTCCATTTTTGATGATTGCAAACTGTCCATCTAGTTCAGCAATCTCGCCAATAACCTTCTTGCCAATAGCAAGGCTATAACCGTCAAATTGGTCTGCTCCGACTTTCACTTTGCTGTCTGTGATTTGAATTTCAATCTTTTTATCTTTTTTACTCATAACTTACCTCTTTCAAATTTCTATTGTACACGAAAAAGGCTGACTTCGCAAGCTATCTTAGGGTAGAATTACAGAAAAACTGCCCAATCAAGGACAGTTTTTAGATTATACTTTCACAATCCAACCTTCTGGCGCTTCAACATCACCAAACTGGATACCAGTTAATTCATCATACAACTTGCGAGTGACTGGACCGACTTCTGTCTCGCTATAAAAGACATGAAAATCATCGCCGTGCTGGATACCTCCAATAGGAGAGATAACTGCAGCTGTTCCACAAGCTCCAGCTTCAGTAAATTTACCCAAGTCTGCCAGTGGAACATCACCCTCAATCGGTTTAAGCCCTAGTCTATGCTCCGCCAGATAAAGCAAAGAGTACTTGGTGATGGATGGCAAGATTGAGGGACTGAGCGGCGTTACAAACTCATTATTCTTGGTAATACCAAAGAAATTAGCAGAGCCCACTTCTTCAATCTTGGTATGGGTTGCTGGATCCAGATAAATCACATCTGAGAAATGCTTATCCTTAGCAATCTTTCCTGGTAATAAGCTAGCAGCGTAATTACCACCCACTTTTGCCGCACCAGTTCCGTGCGGTGCCGCGCGATCATAGTCATCTGAGACAATGAAGTTAGTCGGAGTCAGACCGCCTTTGAAGTAATTGCCGACCGGCATTACAAAGATAGTGAAAATATATTCTTCGGCCGGCTTCACTCCGATAATGTCACCGACTCCAATCAAGAGAGGCCGAATATAAAGGGTTCCCCCTGTTCCATAAGGTGGCACATATTCTTCATTAGCTCGGACAACCTGCTTGACTGCTTCCACAAACATTTCTGTAGGAACTTGCGGCATGAGCAAGCGATCAGCTGTCCGTTGCAGACGCTCCGCATTTTTATCCGGACGGAAGAGTTGAATGCTGCCGTCCTTAGTTCGATAAGCCTTCAGACCCTCAAAAGCCTGCTGACCGTAGTGAAGGCAAGGAGACGACTCAGAGATATGGAGCGTAGCGTCCTCCGTTAACGTTCCGTCTTCCCACTGGCCATTGCGATAGTATGCTATGTAGCGATAAGGCAGTTTCATATATGAGAATCCTAGATTTTCCCAGTCAAGATTTACAGTCATGGTCTTTCTCCTCTTCTTCCAAACTTCATTTTTAGATACTCCTTATTTTACACCTTTTTAAGATATTTTCAAGTATTATTTTCAATTTTCAGAAAATTTTGTTATTCAATCTTTTGTGCCACTATCAAACTTTTAGAAATTGAAAAAACCAGCTCCTGCGAACTGGTTTGATGATTATTTGATGTAAGCTGAGAAGACTTCTTCGTCTGAAATGGTATCTGAAATGAAGCTGCCATTGCTAGTTCGCTCAGACAGGCTAAGATCAGCTAGATTGATCTCATAGGCAGTTCCTTTATTAGAAAGCACCTGCAAAATCTGCTCTTCGCTAGCTTCAGCTTCTGTTGTAAAGAGGTCAAAGTCCACTGCTTCGCCATAGACTGGTCCAGCTGCAAAGACACGATGTGGCTTGGTCTTAAGCTCTCTCAAAACTTGAAGACCGCGATTTGCCCGACTGGTAACAGGAATATCTGTGACTGCCATACGCTTGAGGGAACCACGCTGAGTCAGGAGGTAAAGTGAGTCTGTATTGGCGATAAAGGCTGCCGCTAGGACATCGTCCTTCTTGAGGTTGATGGCTTTAACTCCAGCCGCCTTAGCTCCGATGACAGGAACTTCCTCAATATTGAAGCGCAGTGCATAGCCATTCTTGGTCACGAGCATAACATCATCCAGCTTAATCGGTGCCAGAGCAATGACCTGATCTTCTTCGTTTTTCAACTTGGCAAACTTGAGTGACTTAGACTTGTAGGTCCGCCAAGGACTGAACTCCTTACGCTCTACACGCTTGATTTGTCCCAGTTTGGTCGCTGCAAAGTAGGTTCCCTCCTCAAAGCTGTCCAGCAATTCTGTATAGATAACCTCTTCCTTGGTATCAAAATTACTGATGGTCTGACTTAGGTGTTCTCCGATTTCTTTCCAGCGGATGTCTGACAGCTCATGAACAGGCCGGTAAATAACATTTCCAAGACTCGTAAAGAACAGCAAATGCTGGGTCGTCTTGGCCGGGCTAACAAAAATCAGTCTGTCATCGTCACGCTTGCCCATCTCCTCTAGGGTTGAAGCAGAGAAAGAACGCGGACTGGTCCGTTTGATATAACCAGAACGTGTCACGCTGACATAGGTCTCTTCCTCAACAATCAGACTAGCTGTATCAATCTCGATGGCGTTTGCCGTATCCTGCAGCTCGCTGAGACGCGGATTGCCAAACTTCTTCTTCACGTCACGGAGCTCTCGCTTCATGAGATTATACATGGTGCGTTCATCGCCGATAATGGCTGCCAACATTGCAATCTTCTCACGCAGCTCTGCTTCTTCCTCTTCCAGAACCACTACGTCTGTATTGGTCAAACGGTAGAGTTGGAGAGTGACGATAGCCTCAGCCTGCTCCTCTGTGAAATCATAGCTGACTTTCAGATTTTCCTTGGCGTCTGCTTTGTTTTCTGAAGCACGAATCAGGGCAATCACCTCGTCCAAGATGGAAATAACCCGAATCAGTCCTTCCACGATATGAAGTCGTTTTTCAGCTTTGGCCTTGTCAAAACGGCTGCGAGCCAGAATAATCTCCTTGCGGTGAGCAATATAACTAGTCAAGATTGGTACAATCCCCACTAAACGCGGCGTGAAATTGTCAATAGCCACCATGTTGAAGTTATAATTGACTTGCAAATCAGTGTACTTGAAAAGATAGTTGAGAATCAACTCGGTATTGGCGTCTTTCTTGAGCTCGATGGCAATGCGAAGACCGTCCCGGTCGGATTCGTCCCGCACCTCAGCAATACCAGCCACCTTATTGTTGACCCGCACATCGTCAATCTTCTTGACCAAGACCGCTTTATTAATCTCGTAAGGAATCTCGGTGATGACGATTTGCTCTTTTCCGCCCTTCAGCTTTTCAATCTCAGTTCTGGAGCGCACCACGACGCGACCTTTGCCAGTCTCGTAGGCTTTCTTGATCTCATCTCGGCCTTGGACAATAGCTCCTGTCGGAAAATCTGGGCCAGGCAGAAACTCCATGAGTTTGTCCACTTTGGCAGACGGATGGTCAATCATATAGATAACCGCGTCAATGACTTCGGCTAGATTATGAGGTGGAATATCAGTCGCATAACCAGCGGAAATCCCAGTTGCTCCATTGACCAAAAGATTAGGAAAGGCTGCCGGCAGAACGGTCGGCTCCTTCTCGGTATCGTCGAAGTTCCAAGCAAAAGGAACGGTATCTTTCTCGATATCCTGCAAAAGATAGCCAGCCATCTCAGACAGCCGCGCCTCAGTATAACGCATAGCCGCCGGTGGATCACCGTCCATGGAACCGTTGTTTCCGTGCATCTCAACGAGAATCTCACGGTTTTTCCAATCCTGAGACATACGGACCATTGCATCGTAGATGGAGCTGTCACCGTGGGGGTGGAAATTCCCCATGATGTTCCCGACTGACTTGGCAGACTTGCGGTAGCCCTTGTCAAAGGTATTGCCGTCCTTATTCATGGAATAAAGAATACGGCGCTGAACAGGCTTCAAGCCATCGCGAATGTCCGGCAAGGCCCGATCTTGAATGATGTATTTGGAGTAGCGACCAAAACGCTCTCCCATGATGTCCTCAAGGGACATGTTTTGAATATTGGACATAATAATTCTCTTTTTATTTTTCTTTTTAATAATAACTAGAAGCTAAGCCTCTCTTTAGCATACTCAATCATCTTCTCTGCAGTTGCTTTGTCGTAGGGGAAGCCGGTTTTGATAGAGAAGGCTTGTGCTTCTTTGTGGAAAAAGTCCATGGTAGCTAAGAGAGACTTGGTGATTTTTTTCGGGTCAGAAAAATCAAGCAAGGCTGTAAATTCTTTCTCTTTCTCGGTAGGCAAATACTGAAAGAGGTACTTGTAGTTCTTGCCAACATCGACCGTTCCCTTACCTGCTGCCACTTGCCAAGCTAAAAGCTTGAGCAATTCTTGCTGGCAGATTCCATACAGATGATCCGTCGCATAGACAAGGTGATTTCGATGAATGCCCTTGACCACATAAGCTGAGACCCACCAGAATTCATTGCAGGATTTGTCAAAGTCAATCGCACTAGCTGGTGTCGTCCAATAGCGCTTGGGTGTCAGTGCATAGGGAGCAAACAGCCCCTGCGGGTCATCCAGCACCGTGAAATCCGCTTCGCTATCCACCCACTCTTTGATGTGCTCCTTAGAACAAAGGGTCAAATCTATCCGATTGCCATCTTCAAAAAGCATGAGATAGAGGCGGCGATGGTCTAGTAGGACATGCTGCTCGATCATGCGCTTACCAAACATTTCCAACCAAGCAAGGTCAGCTGTCAGACCATCCAAATCCTCCACAATGTAGACCACATCATAGTCTTGGAACTCGTCCTTGGGAGCATTTGGGTTTGTCCGCGAGCCGGACATAGCAACAGCCTCGACCTGTAGCGCTTTTGCGGTTTGCAAAATCACATCAAACATCTCGGTTTCAGTTCTCATGGGAATACCTACCTTTTTAGTTGAAACTCTTGATTCTGTAGAGGACGTGTCTATAAAGCGGACTGTCAGCTGGAACTTTTTCATTATCAAATTCTTTGACAAATTCCATGCCTAGCTTTTGCATGACTTTCTGAGAAGGCTGATTAAGCAAGGATGTAAAAGAGTAAACTTCTGACAAGCCAGCTTGCTGAAAAGCAAAGTCTAGACAGGCTTGGGCAGCCTCCGTCGCATAACCACGATTCCAAGACTCTTTTCGCAGACGCCAGCCGATTTCTACAGCTTCTTTTCCAGCAAAAATCCGTAAATCCGAATGGTGCAGACCTACCAAGCCGATAAACTCCTGACTGGACTTTTCTTCAACAGCCCAAAGACTGTAGCCACAAGCCTTAACTTCATCTTGAATGCCCTGATAAAGACGCAAGGACTCCGCTTGACTATATGGCTTTGGGAAATACTGCATGACATCCGAATCCTGATTCAGAGCAATCAAAGCCGGCAAATCTGATTCCTGCAAGTCCCGTAAGATGAGACGGTCAGTTTCAAGCATTGTCATCTAATCACTCCTCTGCAAACTTTCTTATCTCACAACTCCTCAGCTTTATATAGACTATAGCCTTCATAGTAGTAACTATGGTCAACGCCCTTCATGTAGAGGTTGCGGTTATGAATGTCCTTTGTGAGGGCTTGCTTGAGGACATGCTTGATTTCTGTGTCTCGAATGGGGCTGCGCTCCATAGCTAGGAGGTAATCTTCCTTGTCCACTTGAGACCAGTCCACGACTTGTCCTAGCTCAGCCTTGAGTAGGTGGTCCAGCCAAAGCCTCATGCTTCTGCCATTCCCCTCACGGAAAGGGTGGGCAATATTTAACTCGACATACTTTTCGACAATCTGATTAAAGGTCTGCTGAGGCATGCGGTCGATATTTTCCAAGGAAGCTGCCAGATACATGACAGGCGCAAAGCGAAAATTCCCTTTAGAGAGATTGACTGTCCGAATCTGGCCAGCGAAGTCATAGATTTCTTCAAACAAGAACCTATGAATAAAGGCCAGAGTGGCATAGGTGCCAGCTGCTTTATCGTCCAGAAGCTGCTCTTCAAAAAGCTCTTTAGCTCGGGTCTTACTGATTTTTTCTTCCATCTTGGCTAGTTCAAGCGAATCCGTCAGGCCCAGTTTATTGTCAAGCGTCATTGGCTGTCTCCTTTCGTCAGAAGTTGCTACTTCGCCTCCGCCACTTCTTCTTTCACCTTCTTAGCTGGTTTGCGTTTTTTATAGCGGCTGCGGATGGTATTGAGGTGGTCGCGGAGATTGACCACGTGAGTTCTTTCAGGATAAGCATAAGCAATGATTGCAGTGAAATCCACCAGAAAATCATAGATTTCTTGCAGCTTGAGGCGTACGTTCTTATTCTGGCTCGGTGTCTTGCCCTTGAGCTCAGTCAGTCGCTCCTTGTAGACCTTTTCAAAGGCCTTCTGAGCAGCTGCCAGACTGTCGACATGGGCTTCCAGATGAAGCTTAGCCAGTGCTGTCTGGTAGGCCGGCTTTTTCAGCTCCTGGAGCAGGTGGTTGATGCCCTCGGTCTCCTTCTCCAAGCTAGTTGCAGCTAGACCGGTGTAGTTTTTCAGAAGCTGAGACAGGGTCTCATAAGCTTCCTTGGTCGCTGCATCCTTGACCCGTGCAAAGGCCCGAACCAAAGACTGCAGCGTACCCAAAGCATCATCACGCTCGCGGTCAGCCTGATCCAAACTAGCCACCAGCTTGCTGGACTTGGTCTGATGAAGCCCGCCCTGCAGCTGTTCCAGAAGTTTGTCCATCTCATCCAGCTTGGTCGTGTAAATGCCATCCACCTTATTTTCCTTGATAAAAGCCGCAACCTCGCTCCGACTCTCGGACATGAGCTGGAAAAATTCGTTGTTTTCTAAATTGCGTACAGTTAAACTAGTGATTCCATATTCTTTTTTCATAAAACTCCTCTTTCTTCATGTGTTTTTTAATCTTTTACTACAAAACCGCTCGGAACACATGTAAACGTTCGGCTTTTGCTCTAAAAATGCAAATCACACATGTGTGATTTGTTTTTTGCTCTGAAACAAGCAATTCTTCATGTGTAATTTACTGTTTCAGAGGTGACGAGGATGATTCTTCGTGTGGGGTGAAGTCATTTCTTTTTCAATTCATTTAACTTAGATAAATTTTTTCCCATTTCCATACTGAGAATCACAAACAAGGTTGAAGAATAAATATTATCATACCATTGTTCCAATTCCTCATCATTCATATTTAGATGATATTGCTTATCGTTGTTATGCCTTAATCCTCCTTTGTTATACATCTCAGAGAGCCTATCAAAAGCAATAATTTTTGATTTATCCTTATTTAGCCGCAATACTTCTTTTAATTCAGTATAAATGACTTTTGATTCATCAGATAGTTTTTTAGGTCGTTCAAACTCCTTGAGATACGGCTCCAAATAGCCTGCTAAAGAAAGAAGTATCTCTTTCTTACGCTGTATATTTCCCTTATTTAAAAAATGATTATATTCTAAAACCTTTATCGCATCTTCAATACTAGTTTCAGATATAATCTGAGAAACTTCCGAGGCATAAACATTCTTTTCAACGATAATTTTGTCACCATTTTCTAAAGTAATCAGTTCATGATTTGATTCATCTAAAATTATGTTTATATTTTTTCTAATTTCACTTATTAAATCAATAAATTCTTCATAATTCCGGACTCTTATATCTAAATTCAAGCCCTCAAACACATCCAGCAAACATTCAAAAAATGTATATAGAGTATCAAAATCATTACAGTGATTAATTTCTAATTCGTCCAGTAACTGAGTAAACGAAGTTGTAGTTCTTCTTTTTTCATACCCAAAAAAATCATTGCGAATCATATTCATTAATGTCCATTCATCTGTGAAGAAATCCTCATGAGTCGAACCATCAACGTCAACAAAATCATCAACCACTGGTGTTCCATTGGGGGAAAGTTTCATTTTCGGGAAGCACATTACAACCTTATGTTCTAATAGTTGAACTATTTTTTTATATTCATTATGTGGATCCATTTCATTTTCTTTTAGTAATTCAAAATAATTCTTCCTTGTCATTTCTTATCCTTTATTCCTTAAAACACAGTCGCTTCTTCCAGCGTAAACTTGACGTTATCCTCAATCCACTTGCGGCGTGGTTCGACCTTGTCGCCCATGAGGACATTGACGCGGCGTTCGGCGCGGGCTAGGTCTTCGATGGTGACACGGATGAGGGTGCGGGTGTCGGGATTCATGGTGGTCTCCCAGAGCTGGTCGGCGTTCATTTCACCCAGCCCCTTGTAGCGCTGAAGCATAGCCCCCTTACCAAACTTGCGACGCAGGTCGTCCAGCTCGCCATCGGTCCAGGCATACTCGACGACTTCGCTCTTGCCCTTGCCCTTGGACATCTTGTAGAGAGGCGGCAGGGCGATATAGACGCGGCCAGCCTCGACTAGCGGGCGCATATAGCGATAGAAAAAGGTCAGCAGCAAGGTCTGGATATGGGCACCGTCGGTGTCCGCATCGGTCATAATGATGATCTTGTCATAGTTGGCATCCTCAAGGGTAAAGTCTGACCCAACACCCGCTCCAATCGTGTAGATCATGGTGTTGATTTCTTCGTTCTTGAGAATGTCAGCCATCTTAGCTTTGGCGGTATTGATAACCTTACCGCGCAGGGGCAGGATGGCTTGGAACTTACGGTCACGGCCTTGCTTGGCAGAGCCACCGGCAGAGTCTCCCTCGACCAGATAGAGTTCGTTCTTGGCTGGATTCTTGGACTGAGCCGGAGTCAGCTTACCAGACAGCAAGCCCTTGTCTTTCTTATTCTTCTTGCCATTTCGGCTTTCGTCACGCGCCTTGCGGGCCGCTTCCCTAGCATCTCTGGCCTTGATAGCCTTGCGGATGAGGTTAGATGCCAGCTCACCATTTTCCAAGAGGAAGAAAGTCAGCTTGTCAGAGACGATGGAGTCTACGGCCGGACGAGCCAAAGGGCTGCCCAGCTTGTCCTTGGTCTGACCTTCAAACTGCAGGTGCGCCTCAGGGACCAGGATGGACAGAACAGCAGCCAAACCTTCGCGGTAGTCCGATCCTTCCAGATTCTTGTCCTTTTCCTTGAGCAGGCCGGTCTTTCTGGCATAGTCGTTCATGGCCTTGGTAATAGCGGTCTTGAGTCCCGTCTCGTGAGTCCCGCCGTCCTTGGTGCGGACGTTATTGACAAAGGACAGGATATTATCAGCGTAGCCGTCGTTGTACTGGAGGGCCACCTGAACTTGGAAGCCGCTCTCCTCACCCTCGAAATAGAGGACAGGAGTCAGGGTTTCCTTGTCTTCGTTGAGATAGCTGACAAAGTCTTCAACCCCATTCTCATAGTGGAACTCTACTTCTTCGCCAGTCCGCGCATCGGTCAGTGACAGACGGACATTCTTGAGTAAGAAAGCTGATTCCTTAAGCCGCTCAGCAATAGTATTGTACTTGAAGTCCGTCGTTGAAAAAATCGTATCATCCGGCATGAAGGTCACTTTGGTCCCAGACTTAGACTTAGGTGCAGTGCCGATTTTCTTGAGCGTAGTGACTGGTTTCCCACCATTTTCAAAGCGCTGCTTGTAAACAGTACCATCCCGCGTGATTTCCACTTCCAGCCAGCTAGACAGGGCATTGACAACAGAGGACCCTACACCGTGGAGACCGCCCGAGGTCTTATAGCCGCCTTGGCCGAACTTACCGCCAGCGTGGAGAACGGTGAAGATGACCTCAACCGTAGGAATACCCATAGCGTGCTTGCCGACTGGCATCCCGCGTCCGTGGTCTGCGACAGTCAGACTTCCGTCTTTGTTTATCGTCACATCGATTCGGTCACCGAAGCCTGACAGGGCCTCATCGACAGCATTGTCCACAATCTCCCAGACCAGATGGTGGAGTCCCGCTCCGTCGGTCGATCCGATATACATTCCTGGACGTTTGCGGACCGCGTCCAACCCTTCTAATACCTGAATAGCATCGTCATTATAATTGTTAATATTAATTTCCTTTTTTGCCACAAGAACCTCCTAATGATTCATCTTTTCTATCTTACAAGTTTTTGGCAAATATTGCAAAGATTTTTTTGAAAAAACTGCTGATGAGAGCGGATTTTACACGAAGAACAATCCAATATCCGAGTAGACATTTCCTGCTATAAATTCTATCCTTTTCTATTGTAAGAAAGCGAAATAATGGTATAATAAAATCATGATGAACACGATAATTGGATTAATTCTAGCATACTTACTGGGCTCTATTCCGACCGGGCTTTGGATTGGGCAAATTTTCTTTAAAAAGAACCTGCGGGAATACGGCAGTGGCAATACCGGAACGACCAATACTTTCCGCATTTTGGGAAAGACCGCGGGGACGGCTACTTTTGCGATCGACTTTCTCAAAGGAACTGCAGCGACCCTGCTGCCTTTCTTTTTGCATATTGAGGGAGTTTCGCCTCTTATCTTTGGCCTCTTGGCTGTGATTGGCCATACCTTTCCTATCTTTGCTGGCTTTAAGGGTGGAAAGGCAGTGGCAACCAGTGCAGGGGTTGTTCTGGGCTTCTCACCAGCCTTCTTTGTCTATCTGATTGTCATCTTTGCCAGCATCCTGTATCTGGGAAGTATGATTTCTCTGGCAAGTGTGCTCTCGGCAGTCATCGCTATCCTTTCGGCGCTGCTCTTTCCTCTAGTTGGCTTTATACTGCCTAGCTATGATCTCTTTTTCACTCTGATTATCATTGCGCTGGCTTTGATTATTATCCTCCGACACAAGGACAATATCCAACGTATCAAACAGAAAAAAGAAAACTTAATCCCTTGGGGCTTGAATATCACCCATCAAAATCCTGAGGCTAAGAAATAAAACGGAAGTGAACAACTTCCGTTTTATTATGTCTTCTAACTAGTCTTCTTTGTGACTTTTCTTGATTCCTGCCAATCCAAAGAATCCTAAAACCATACCAACTAGGCTCAAGGCAACTGCTGATTCGCTGCCTGTCTGTGGCAGTTCTTTAGCTGCAGGGTCCTTAGTGAAGGTCTTGGCAACATGGACAGGTACTTGCTTGGTTTGTTTTGGAGTATTAACCAGTGGAGCCGCCTGTTTTGCAGGATCAGCTGCTTTGGCACCAGCTGGGTAGGAAGCCGCATTAGCTGGATCTGTTCCTTGCTTGATTTCTTCAATATCTGTATAGCCATCGCCGTCTGTATCCTTAGCGGATGAAATAGAGATGGCGCGTGAGTTTGGATTGATAACCGCATAGGCTGTCAAATCTGCTTTTGCCAGATAGTCAGCAAAGGCCACATCCATAGATGGTCCTTCTTCGCGAGGGCCACCCAGCATGGTATAGCCGTCACCACCAGCAGCCAAGAAGTCATTGGTTGTCAGATAGTAGGTCTTATTTGGATCAAGAGGCTCATAAACACCCGTTTCTTTGTTCTTAATCTCAATGTGGAGGACACGCTGATTAGCCGGCAGAGTGGTGTCGTAGTAGACTTTAGCCCCAGAGATTTGCAGATAACCACCGCTCGGTTCTAGCAAGGGTTGTCCGTTCTCATCCAGCACAGGCTTGCCATCTTTTTCCTGAAGAATAGAGCCCAGAGATTTGGCAAACATATCTGCGATGTTTTGACCAGTCACCTTGATTTGTGAAATGGTGTTTCCAAAAGGCAATACGGCGATAACATCTCCCTTGGTGATTGGCTTGTCTTTGGCAATAGTTTCGCGCAGGCCGCCTCCGTTAGTAACAGCCAAATCAGTTTTATTGGCAAAGCCAGTTTGACCATAATCGTAGAGAGCATCGGCTACGACATTGCCCAGATTGGTTTCGCGAACGCGGACATTTTCACGGTCGCCATTAAGCTCTACAGGGCTGTTTGCCACGATAACCTTAGCATTATCTGCGTCGTATCTGGCTTTAATCTTGCTGACCATGTCTGCTACAACTGGGTCTGGAGCAACTTTTTTAGCTGTTTCAGCAGGGATCTGCTGAGGATTTCCTAGAAGTTGATTGGCCTTAAAAGTTACTTTTCCGATATTGTGAAGATAACTACCGGTCTGGTTGTAAGTAACATTATCACCATAAGTCGTAGACTCTACTGTGTGGGAGTGGCCGTCAATAACGGTTACGCGCTTGCCTTTGAGCTTAGGATTTTTAGAAAGAGCTTCAGCCAAGGTTGATCCGCGCCACTCAGTCGGTGTGGTCGTGTCAACACCCAAGTGAGCTAGAACAACGTAGTTTTTGTAGTTCTTTCCTTCTGCCGCTGCGCGTGCTTCAATTTCGTCAATGACCCGGTTAACCTCTGTAATTGGATCAGTGAAAGTCACACCTTGGATGTTTTTAGGGTGAGTTTTTGTAGCAGTTTCAGGTGTTGTCACACCGATCACCACAAACTCATCCCCCTCAACCGCTGGATCCTTGTCCACAATGGTAGATGCTTGGAAAACTCGAGCATTGTTGGCATAGGTATTAGAGCTGAGAAGTGGGAATTTAAGAATTTCCTTGTATTTCTTTGCCTCATCCAGACCAAAGTCAAACTCATGGTTACCAACTGCCATAGCATCGTAGCCAATTTCATTGAGGATTTTAGCACGTTCTTCCCCTTTTGAGCTATTGGAAATTGGCAGCCCCTGGAAGGCATCACCCGCATCCACAACTAGCACTTTAGGATTTTTAGCGCGCTCTTCTTTGATGACAGTAGCCAGCTTAGCATCGCCGATAACGCCTTTTTCCTCTACAATGCGGCCGTGCACATCGTTGGTATGGAGAATCGTAGCCTCTGGCAGATTTTCAGACTGGGCTGTTGCTGCAGCGGCTTCTGTCACAGCTGGAGCAGCCGGAGCAGCTGCATTCTGACTATCTGCTGCTGGCTTTTCTTCTGCTGAAGCTGCTGGAGCAGTTGGTTGCGCTGCAGAAGCTGTCTCAGCAGCTGGCTGATTGGTCAACTCAGCCTTTGCTGGCTCTGGACTAGCCTGAGCCTCTTCTGCAGAGACTTGATGGGCCAAAAAAGCAGGTGCCAAAAGCACTGTCGATAGAACAGGTAAGATGAAAAATTTCTTCTTCATATAACGAACACTCCTCTTTAGTATTTTGTTATATTATACATCTTTTTTGCTTAAAAAGGAACTAAATCAATACTATTTCAACAAACATTCGGTTTTTCAGAAAATTACTAGAAAATTTTCTGTGTTAAAAAAGGCTCTGAAATTCATCAGAGTCTGAACTATATTATCGCTCAAAGACAACTTCCCCATCACAGATGGTAAACTTCACTTGGCCTTTAAGCTTTTCACCAACGAAAGGTGAATTTGCTGCTTTGGAGGCAAAATGGTCAGTCACAAGTCTATCTGCTTCTGGGTCAAATATTGTCAAATCAGCAGGACCATCCTGAGCGATGAAGCCAGCATCAAAACCATACAACTGAGCTGGATTGACTGTCATTTTTTCCAAAAGTTCCATCAAGCTCAGATGACCAGCTTCCACTAGGTAGGTCAATCCTAGAGAAAGCGAAGTCTCAAGACCAGTCATACCAGAAGGCGCTTTAGTGATGTCTTCAACATTTTTCTCGTCAGCATGATGTGGAGCATGATCCGTCGCAATGACAGAAATGACACCTGATTTGAGCCCCTCAATAACTGCCAGACGGTCCGATTCTAAGCGCAGAGGCGGATTCATCTTAGCATTGCTGCCCTTGGTCAATAGCAGAGCTTCTGTCTTAGAGAAATGCTGAGGTGCTGCTTCAGCGGTGACTTGAGCCCCTAGCTTCTGAGCGAATTCCACTACCTTTACACTCTCAGCCTTGGACAAATGCTGGATATGCACATGGGCCTTTGCATCATAAGCGATCATAACATCGCGTGCAATCATGCTGTATTCTGCCACACCTGTCGCGCCACAGATATGAAAATGCTCTTTTGCGATATGTTCATTAAAACCAAGTATGCCGTTGAGATTGGGATCTTCCTCGTGCAAGCTGATAAAGGTGTCATTTTTACGTGCTTCTACGAGGGCTTGGCGGACAATGCCAGCGTTGGTCAGCGGAATACCGTCATCAGAAAAACCAACCGCTCCTGCTGTCAAGAGACCTTGAAAATCTGTCAGATGCTGACCATCAAAATTCTCTGTAATCGTCGCGACCGACTTGATATGGATATTTTCACGACTAGCCGAGTCCAGCACTTCCTTCAGCGTTTCAACTGTAGAAATGGTCGGATTGGTATTGGCCATCATAACAACTGTCGTAAAGCCACCTGCTGCTGCTGCCAAGGCCCCTGTATGAATATCTTCCTTATGAGTCTGGCCCGGCTCCCGGAAATGCACATGTATATCCACCAAACCTGGAGCCACAACCAAACCACTGGCATCGATAACTTTTGCATCTTCAGCCTGCAAATCTTGACCGATTTTAACAATCTTCTTCCCCTCAACCAAGAGGTCAGCAATTTGGTCAAAACCAGTCTTAGGATCCATAACTCGTCCGTTTTTGATTAATAGCATCGTCTTATCTCCTTATTCGTAAAAGTCCACCTGCGTATCCAAGAGCTTATCCCCGTCATAAACAAACTTTGCAGAAAAGAACGGCTTGTCTTCTAAAAGCCATTCAACAAAGGTATGATCGCCTTCCCAAGTTGGTTTAGACAAAACCTGATCATAGGGCACCCATTCCAAAGTACCTTCGTTGCAGTCAATCAGTTCCCCCTCAAACTCCGTCACCTTGAAGACGTAGGTGTACCAGTCCAAGTTGGGAGTAAACTCCGGAAAAGTGATAACGCCTTTAAGAACAGGCTTGGCCTTTAGACCTGTTTCCTCTAGAATCTCACGTGCAGCGCATTCCTGCGGGGTTTCTCCTCGCTCTAGCTTGCCACCGACACCAATCCACTTCCCAGCATGGACATCATTGGGCTTTTTGTTGCGGTGCAGCATAAGAAACTCCCGGCCATTATCGATATAACAAATCGTTGCTAACTGAACCATACTACCTCCTATGCTAACCAATCGATAGGTTCCAAGCCCTTTACTACTAAGAAATCATTAGTCCGTGAAAAGGGTTTGCTACCAAAGAAACCACGATAAGCGGACAGCGGACTTGGGTGAGCTGACTCGATTATCAAATGTTGAGGATTGCTTATCAAGGCTTTTTTCTTGCGGGCGTAAGAACCCCAGAGAATAAAGACAACTGGATCAGTCTTCTCATTAACTACCTTGATAATAGCATCTGTAAAAGGCTCCCAGATTAAGCCGGCATGCGCATTGGCCTGACCAGCAGGCACTGTCAGGCCAGCATTGAGCAAGAGAACACCTTGCTGAGCCCAGGAAGTCAAATCATGCGACTCTTTCACTCCGATATCATCTGCCAGTTCTTTGAGAATATTCTGCAAAGAAGGCGGAGCTGGAATATCATCAGGTACCGAAAAACTCAAGCCCTGTGCCTGTCTCGGTCCGTGGTAGGGATCCTGCCCCAAAATAACCACCTTAACATCTGCTAAATCTGTCGTCTGAATCGCATTAAAAACCTTTTCCCGAGGTGGGTAAATGGTCCCTGAAGCATACACTTCATCTAAAAAATGATTGATTTTTGCAAAATAACCTTCCGGCAGCTGCTCCTTAATCAAAGCGTGCCAAGCTGAATGCTGCATATATATCTCCTCTCATTTCCTACGATAAAATTCTCTTATCTAATCCACCTAAGTGCTCTTCTCAGTTCTGCTGTGCCATTTTCCAGAAAACAACGACCATGGGCTAGTATTATTTTCTCCGGTTGCCAAGCCAGCATCTGCTCTAGACATTCTTTGGCTTCTTTTTGATGACCGATAAAAGTCATACGGTAGTCAATAGGTGTCTGGCCGTCCGGAGCTGCAACACGAACCAATTTATAAGCCTTGCTGCGAAGCGAACTCGGAAAACGCTCTGTTTCAAAATTCTCAATCAAATCTGTCAAAATCAAGGTTTGACTGTCCTTATGAAAAAAGACAACTTCCTCAATATAAGCACTTCCCTTGAAAATCAACTGATCTATCTGGTCTGCCCAAGCTTCAGGAGCCTCATCCATCAACTTTTCATCAAAAGAGACTGGAATTTTCTGCTTAGCTGCTCTCTCCTCAACTCCTGGACTAGACCAAGCAATTGCCTCGGGATAACGCTTCTTCCAGTCCGCTATATAAGCATAGTGAATCTTATTAGATGAAACGAGGTGTGCGACTGGTCCCAAAGCGTCCAACTGGTCAAACAAAGCTTGATTTGGCTGAATTGGTGAATGACACCAGAGCTGGCCATTTGCTAACTTGATGACAGTCATGCGGGTAGAAAAGGGCAACTTTGTAACCACTGCATCCATCTCAATCAAATCGCCGTCGGCAATCCAGATATTCTCAGCAATAGGTTTCAAGCTATAAAGCGGTTCATAGATAGGAACAGGTCTTTTCATTCTAAAGACTCCTTCTTTCTAGTCCAAAAACGAAACTTCCCTAGGGCTTGTGGGTACTGAGATAAGCCCACAGCAGACAGAATCAAAATCTGTGGCAAAAACTGAATCAGGTATCTCGTCTTTCCTCCCTCGAAAATCTGCAAAAAGAGCAGGCCGCCAAAAACAGCCAAGGTTAGAAAATTCAGTTCATCACTGGAGCGATATTTCCAAAGGGCAAAGACAAGTCCTGCCGCCATGACAATCCAGACCACCTGCTTGGACAGCGAGAAATAGACAAATTCTGACTTGTCAGTGTTCAGGAAGAAGTCACGGACAAACTGAGTTAAAGGATTATCTTTCGTATCTTGGTAAAAAGGCGATATATAAGGCGTCTTTTCATTTTCAACACTGCGGTAGAGCCAGCCCAAATCACCTTCTGCTACAGTCAGAGACTGCTTGTGGAAGAAATGATGAGCTAAAGTCAAAGGATTATATTCACTTAAACGCCGCTTGATTTCCTTGATAACATATTCCTTAGAAAACATACCGTTGTTGTAATCAGCTTGCTTGTCAGGCTCAATATACTGCAAGAGCCCTTCTTTCATATCTTCCTGATTGTGGCCATTGAAGGTCAGACCTAGATTAATAAAGAGCAAGGGGCCTTTTGCCAATCCCTCTCCCTCCATAATCGGCACTTCCGTCTGATGCTTGGACCAGTAATGCAGCGGGGCATAGCTAATCGCAAAACTGCAAGCAAAAACGACTAGTGTCAGAAAGAACTTCTTCCAGTTCTTTTTGAAAAAGAGGACTCCGAAGACAGCTATCAGTAAAATCATTACTGTTGGCCTAAAGAAGAAAGCTAGACTAGTCATTAGCCCAAGCAAGATACTTCGCCAAACCAGCTGTCGACTGGTTTCCTCTCCCTTCAGCAATCCAAGAACTAGGAAAATCTGCAAACTAATGAAAGGCAGGGGCGGAATATCCGTATACATTGAAAAGAAATAAGGAGAAAAGCCCAGTAAAAGCACATAAAGACTAAAGACAGCATCTGCAGTTTTTTGTGAAAAATACTTTTGGCAGCCCTTATAGAGAATCAAGGCCGTTACGTTAGTATAAACAATATTCAAGGCCTGCATGACCCATAGACCAGATTCCCCAAATACATTAAAGAAAAAACGCTCGTAAAGAAAGAGTGAGACATTGTTAGGGTTGCGGGTCAAATAGCTGGAAATGGAACTTTCTTTCAGAGTTTTGAAAGCCCCTGTAAAGACTACTGCTGCATCCCGCCTAATTAAAAGCTCTGCTGAAAAGAGCATAATCAGCTGAAAAATAAAGGCGGCTAGCATAATAAGAAGTTTATGCTGCATCAGCCAATGATAAGCTTTTTCTAGCAAATTCCGATAGCGATAGGCCAGATAAGCCAAGCCAGCAAAGGCAATTATAGCTATACTATTCAGCTCTGCAACATGCCAGATGGCAATCAGAAACCAGTGAACAGCCGTAACCAGCATAACTTTCTGTAATATCGAAAAGGATAGATGATAAATCTTAGACATAGCTCTATTATACCAAACGCCGAGACTTTAAGCCATTTTTAAAGGCAGTACAAGGACGTTTTACTGAAAAATGACCTGAATAAGAGTCAGATCATTTTATTTCTATTCGGTCTAGGACTGCCAATTTTCTTGGTCATGCTTAAATTTCTCAAGCAAGGCCAAGCCCTCTGGACTGACATAACCCTCTGCTTCAGCCAGAGTGATTAGCTCAGTGTAGTTAGAAAGGGTCACCAATTTGACACCCGCTTCACTGAAGTTCTTTTCTGCCTTTGGCAGCTCATAGGTAAAGATGGCCGCTGCGCCAATCACGTCCGCACCTTCACGTTTAGCGGCAGCGATAGCATCCAAGACCGAACCGCCAGTCGAGATTAAGTCTTCAATGACAACCATCTTCTGTCCAGGCACTACGCGACCTTCGATTTGATTGCCCGCTCCGTGATCTTTTGGTTTGCTGCGGATATAAGCAAATGGCAGGTTCATTTTATCTGCAATAATAGCTCCGTGAGGAATACCTGCTGTCGCAGTTCCAGCAATGACTTCTACATCTGGAAATTCCGACCGAATCTTTTCGACAAAACCATTTTCAATCAAGGTCCGAGTCTCTGGATAAGCCAAGGTCACACGGTTGTCCGTATATATAGGTGACTTGATGCCCGACGCCCATGTAAAAGGCTCTTCTGGCTTCAAATACACTGCTTTGATTTTCAATAAATCACGCGCAATCTCTTTTGCTAAAATCATTTTTTCTCCTTATAAATTTGAAATTTTATGATGCTGTTAATTTTGATAAACGATTTAATTCAAATCTCTTGTTTTGTCTAACTATTCCACTGCTTCTTAATCTCGTGGTAAGCATCCCAAGGATTTTCAGCTTGGATAATTGGACGACCTACTACAATATAGTCACTACCAATTTGATGAGCTTCCTGCGGTGTCATGACCCGTTTTTGGTCGCCGATTTCTGATCCAGCAGGCCGAATACCTGGTGTCACACAGAGGAAATCAGCTGCAGTTGCCGCCTTAATCAGTTCCACTTCTTGAGCTGAACAAACTACGCCATCCAAACCAGCTTCTTTAGCCTTCCGAGCGTAATTAACAACGGACTCCTGAACCGTGGTCTGGATATTTTGGCAATCACGCATATCTTCCTCGCTGGTCGAGGTCAGCTGGGTCACCGCAACCAATTTAGCCTTATCCCCCAAGACCTTCTTGGCTTCGCTCATCATTTCCACACCGCCTGCCGCATGAACCGTCACCATGTCGATACCAAAAGTTCCTAAGACAGACATGGCTGAGCGGACCGTGTTGGGAATGTCGTGCAGTTTCAAATCCAAGAAAATGCTGTGCCCAAGACCTTTCAGGTAATGAACGATTTCTGGACCGATGGCATAGAAGAATTCCATACCGATTTTGACATAGAGTTTTTCATCTTCCGGAAAATGCTCCAAGAAATCTTTGACATCGTCAAAAGATGGAAAATCGAGGGCGATAATAGGCCGTTCTTCACGCATGAGGGGAAAATCTCCTTTTAAATTATTATCTTCAAAAAAGTCCATTAGGCATTTATATCTCAAAACCAACCTTCAGGTTAGGCTCAGAGACATAGAAAAAACCTTGCCCGAGAGCAAGGTTACACGAAAATGTGGCAGTATCTGCCATTCAAACGTATGCACCTTAGTAGCCTCTCTGGACTTCTTTAAAGGTTATATTTAGTTCATTCTATAATTTCACAGCAGGATTGTCAAGTAAAAATGTAACTTTAAAGCAAATTCTCTCGAACTTCTTTTTGTAAGCTTTCAAGACTTTCGATACCGTATTTGTCCATAGCCTTAGGCAAATCTTCAATGATGGTCGGGCAGGCATATGGATTTGTGAAATTGGCAGTTCCCACTCCAATAGCTGAAGCACCTGCTATAAACATCTCCAGAGCAGCTTCCGCCGAATCAACTCCACCCATACCAATAATGGGGACTTTGCTTGCTTGCGCAACTTGACGGATCAGCTTGAGAGCTACTGGAAAGACAGCCGGACCCGACATACCGCCTGTGCCATTAGCGATAATAGGCTTGCGCGACTTCAAGTCAAATCTCATACCCACTAAGGTATTAATCATGGTAAAACCAGCAGCACCAGCGTCTTCAACTGCCTTAGCTACCTGAGTGATGTCTGCCACACTTGGAGTCAGTTTGACATAGACTGGTACAGCGGAAGCATCAACTGCAGCCTTGGTTGCTTCGAAGGCCAACTCTGGAACTTGACCAATCAACAGTCCAGCATTGCCATGGTCAACATTAGGGCAGGAAATATTGAGCTCGATAACCTTGACATTAGGAGCTTGGGAAATTTTACCAGCCACTGTGGCATATTCTTGATTGGAAAAGCCCGCTACATTAGCGATGATTGGAAGGTCGGGATAATGCTTTTGCAGCCAGGGCAGTTTTTCAGCTAGAACAACCTCAACACCAGGATTTTGCAGGCCAATGGCATTGAGCATACCAGCTGGCGTTTCTGCCACACGCGGAGTTGGATTGCCAAAGCGGGGGTCCAAAGTCGTAGCCTTTATCATGATAGAGCCTAGCAAGTCTAGGTCATAGTATTTGGCATATTCCTGACCGAAGCCAAAACAGCCAGATGCTGGAATAATTGGATTTTTCAGGTCCAAGCCTGGCAAGGAAACTCTTAAACGTTGGTCACTCATTCTTTCCCCTCCTAGACAATAATCGTACCTGTCTCAAAGACCGGACCGTCTTCACAAACCCGCTTATTGATCGACTCGTCCTGACCTGCCACATGAACTACGCAGGCATAGCAGGCGCCCATGCCACAAGCCATACGAGACTCCATGGAGAGATAAGCATGCGGATGGTCCTGAAACTTACGATCCACATACTGAAGCATAGCTGGCGCACCACAGGAATAAACAGCCGCATAGTCTTGAGACAACTCATCCACAACGGCTGATACATAGCCCTGGCAGCCATAAGAGCCGTTATCCGTTGTAACAATGACCTCGGCGTATTCTTTCATTTCTTCCTCTAAAATGACAGCGGATTTATCAGCAAATCCCAGAACAGCTGTCACTTGAGCACCCTTGGCATGCAATTCTTTAGCAACCTCAAGCAGAGGAGGGACACCAATCCCACCACCGATAATCAAAGCGTGGTCACCTGCTCTTACAGGGCTCAAGTCAAAACCATTTCCCTGAGGCCCCATAACATCAAGATAAGAACCAACAGGAAGTTGAGAAAAAATAGCCGTGCCGCCGCCTTCTATCCGATAGATGATGCGACAAGTCAGATTGTCTCGGTCAATCTCTGCGATTGAGATAGGCCGGCGCAAAAGCTTGCTGTCATCTGGTACTCGAATATGTAAAAACTGCCCAGCCTGCATCTGAGCGACCATTTGGCCCTTTAGAATCATGGAAAAAATATTAGGCGCAATCTCTACTTGATTCAGCAGCTCCATCTGCTCCAGCATAATCTTTCCAAATCTCTTTTTGCAACTGTCACTAACCATGACAACCTCACTTTCTACAAGAAAAAAACCTCGCCGCAGCAAGGTTTCGCAAAAAACAAGGCAGCCAACTGCCTCTTATACCGTTTTTCCTACCTTGCAGCCTCACTGGACTAGATTAAAGGTTAAATTGTAAACATTATATCGTTAGAGATGAGGAATGTCAAGGCATAAAATATCAGAATTTTCACATCTCCGACTTACCACAGCTTTACCAGTCCTTGTCAAATTCGCTACTTACATCTGCTAGACAAAAGCTTCCATCCTCCTGTCTTCTGAAAATCAAGGCTACTCTATCACTTTTTCGTTCAGTATCTGATTTTCGTATATTAATATACTGTATGCTCAATGATAAGGGGTCAAAATCCGTATCATTCCCATGAATATTACTGTAAGAGGGTAATCCAAAACGTTCAACAACTTCTTGATAAGTCATACCACCTTTACCTCGCTGCCTATCGCCCAATATCAATGTATCGATATCTTCTGGCTTCCAGTTAAAGACAAACTCCTCTTTGGCAGCCACTGGATAGCGACTATCGTCCAAGAACAATGCCGATTTAGTTATCAAATAGTACTCCTTGCCATTGGAATCGGGATCAAAAAAACCTAGTCTTATCTCCTGAGGATGATCAGATAAGCTGTTTTTTTCTATGTCCATCACCCTTGTCTTATAAGTTAGTGTCAATCCATTTTCGGTAAAACTCACATTTGAACCCTTACCGTATTTCGTAATAACTTCTTCCAAAGTCGGATTATTCTTCCACCCCCCAATTTTTGCTATTTTGAGTTCTACAAAATTGTCTAATGTCCATTTAAAAGCAAACTTTTTTTCATCTTCTACCACAAGTTTATTTTTAAGTTCCTTCTGTTTCTTGTCCATTTCTAACTCAGGTTCATCTTGCTGAGTAGTAGAGCTTTCTTTACTAACTGACGAGACTGTCTTATCTTCTTTGTGTTTAGCATTGTCTTTGTTAGGAACCTTTAGTGATAAATAATAGAAGCCAAAGAATAAAGTAAATGATATGGTTAAACAAAGAAGAATAAAGGCCAAGTTAGTCCTTTTTTTCTTCTCTTGTATGGCCATCATGCTGAGTTCTTCTCTTTTTATCTTTTGTTGTCTATAAAGTTCCTTTTTTATATCTCTAAATGAATTGGAATCATGTTTTTTCTTGCTATTCTTTCTCAAGTTTGTCTCCTCTTTCTTATTTAGTTTACTGGCTTTGTTTAGAAACTAAACGCCATGTTCCATCTTCTTGGTTGTAGAATTCTAGAATAACAGTCTGTAATTTATTACGTTCTTTCCAACCCTTTGGATTATTATAAGTAATCCTTAACTTAAGTTGATTGTTTTCTCCTGAAATTATTTGATAAAAAGGCAAACCAACATTTGAAACAATCTCATCATAAGCCGTACCTTTGTCAGTACCTTCTCTAGCACCAATAACAAGACTATCTATATATTCTTGCGTCCATAAAAAATCTCGATCAGGTTTTTTATCAACTTTAATTGCATTACTTGAAAGATTAAAGAACTTTGAGGTGAGCTTATAGACACCATCAAATTCAGCAAATATTAAAGATATATTGCCTATATTACCGTTTTTATCTTTCCAGAAAAGACTAATATAGTTTCGGACTTCATGATTTGGTAATAAGTGGATCCACGAACCAGCTTCGACAGGTTTTCCAAATTCTTTTAAAACATCTTCCAAGACGGCTCCGCCTTTATCTTTGTCCATGGGTAGAGAAACTGCCTTGTCAACCGTCCAAAGAAAGGGACCGCTTTTTTCTGGAGAAACTGTAAGACTTTCAGCGAATTTTTTTACTTCAGTCTTCTTATCCTCTAATTTTTTTGATGGTGAAATAATGTGACTTGACTGGCTCACCGGTTGCTTAGATTTAGCTTTTTCCGGTATAGAGAGCATTAAAAAAACCGCTCCAACGATAGAAAAGCCAATAATGGCTAATAGAACGAATGGTAAGAACTTTGACTTAGAAGTCTCCTTCTCTAACTCAAAAGCAATATCTTCAAAAGAATCCTCTTTTCTCTTCATAACTACTCCTTTTACAGTCTAAAAATCATCATATCACGAATAACTTGAAATTGCAAAATCCGTTTCATTACAATAGACTGAATAAAATATTTCTATGAAAAACTTCAAAAATGTCACTATATCCAATAGAATTTCTTTTACCATCTGTCCATTTTAATAAATTCAATCATAAAACCTTACTACCTTTCATTGATTTACCGGGAAAAAATCCCCAGTTTGTGATAAAATAGTCCTATGAGAATTCAACAGTTACACTATATTATCAAAATCGTCGAGACCGGCAGTATGAACGAAGCTGCCAAACAGCTTTTCATTACTCAGCCTAGTTTGTCCAATGCTGTACGGGATTTGGAAAATGAAATGGGTATCGAGATTTTCATTCGCAATCCCAAAGGAATTACCTTGACCAAAGACGGCATGGAGTTTCTTTCCTATGCCCGGCAGGTTGTTGAGCAGACGCAACTTCTAGAGGAGCGATACAAAAACCCTGTCGCCCACCGCGAGCTTTTCAGCGTGTCTGCTCAGCACTATGCTTTTGTGGTCAATGCCTTTGTCTCCCTGCTTAAAAAAAGCGATATGGAGAAATACGAGCTCTTTCTGCGGGAAACTCGGACTTGGGAAATTATTGACGACGTAAAAAACTTCCGCAGCGAAATCGGCGTCCTCTTTCTCAATAGCTACAATCGCGATGTCCTATCCAAGATGCTGGATGACAATCATCTGATTGCCACTCATCTCTTTACAGCTCAGCCCCATATCTTTGTCAGCAAGTCCAATCCGCTGGCCAAGAAAAAACTGGTCCAATTATCCGACTTAGAAAACTTCCCCTACCTCAGCTATGACCAAGGGACTCACAACTCCTTCTACTTTTCTGAGGAAATTCTCTCTCAGGAACACCATAAAAAATCTATCGTGGTCAGCGACCGTGCGACCCTCTTTAACCTTTTGATCGGTCTGGATGGCTACACGATTGCAACCGGTATCCTCAACAGCAACCTCAACGGAGATAATATCGTGTCAATCCCACTGGACATTGATGATCCGATTGAACTGGTTTACATCCAGCACGAAAAAGCTAGCCTATCCAAAATGGGAGAACGCTTCATTGAGTATCTGATTGAGGAAGTACAGTTTGATAAATAAACTGCAAAAAAACACCTGAAAAAAGCTTTTTCAGGTGTTTTTTCTATTGTTTCAACTCCCCAAACACTTTTCCAATCCTACCCTCAATTACTAGGTCTGCTTGGCTGTCTTGAGGGATGTTGGTCTTGTTGATGACGACCAGATGCTTACCTGAAAAGTACTGGATGAGGCTGGCTGCTGGATAGACGACTAAGGATGTGCCACCAATTATCAGCAGGTCTGCTTGATGGATAGCTTGGGCCGCTTGACGGAAAAGTTCCATATCTAGAGGTTCTTCATAGAGGGTCACATCTGGCTTGACAATACCGCCACAGTCAAGGCAGTGAGGAACGGTACCGTGCAGAGCCAGAAAGTCGTCTAAATCATAGAACCGTTGACAATTCAAACAGTAATTTCTATCCGCACTGCCATGTAGTTTGAGAACCTTTTTCGAACCGGCCATTTCATGCAAGCTATCGATATTTTGAGTCACTACAGCCTTGAGCTTGCCTGCTTTTTCCAAGTCTGCCAAGTAAGCATGAGCAGCATTGGGCTTAGCATCCGGATAGAGCAGGTACTTCTTGTAGAAGTCGAAAAACTCCTGTGGATAGCGCTTAAACATAGTGTGAGAAACCAGTTGCTCCGCTGTAAAATGCCGCCCCAGCTCGACACTATATATCCCATCTGAACTGCGGAAGTCCGGAATATTAGACTCCGTCGAAACACCCGCCCCACCGAAAAAGACAATATTCTGACTTTGGTCTATTAATTCTTGCAGCCTTGCAATCTTATCCATCCTGCTACTCCTTATAAGAAACTTTCTATGACCGCATTCGCTCGGTCGAAGTAAAAAGGTTCCCTCTGGTAGACAATGCCTGTCTCCTGCGCCAAATCAACCAGAAGCTCCATAAAGTGCTGAGATGAGAAACCTGTCGTCCTGTGCAATTCTTCCTCGTCGAAAGGCTTGATAAGATGAGCCAACGGATTTCGAACCGACTTTTCTAACTCTCTTAGCTGCTGTGCTGATTCTTTGACAGATTCGGGCAAATGCAACTGCAAAATCATCTCCGTCAAACTAGAAGAATTGACCGTGCTTTCCGCATGGAAATTTTGCAGGTAAGGATTATCAGAATTTCGCATCTTTTCAAACTTCCAACGGTCGTAACTGGCCCCTCGCGAATTATGAATATAGCAATCAATATCCTGTATTTGCTTACGAATCAGCCGCATAAAAATTCGATAAATAGCTGGACTGACAGCTCGGATAAAGTCAATCAGCTGCTCATTTCTCAGCTTGGCTTCCAGGTCATAAAGGTAATTGGCCAGCTGCTCGTCTGCTTCATTTTCATGGCAAAAAAGCTGAAAATCAGCTAGGGTAGACCCAGTGATTTCCAACTTTAGATTCATCATAGATTGGATGTTGAGTTCTCTTCGCTCCGCTAAAGCGCCAAGAAGACGGACCAAGTCAGACTGGACACCACTTCCTGCTCTCTCAGCTAGTTTATGAGCATAAGCATAGTCATAGCGGGAAATAGCAAAGAGAATGGCTTCTTTGACATCTACTTTCATGCTTCTGCAATCAAGGTTTCCAAACCAACCTTCATCATATCGGTGAAGGTATTTTGACGTTCTTCTGCAGTCGTGTCTTCTTCTGGATTGACTAAGCTGTCAGAAATAGTCATGATAGCAAGAGCATCCACATGGTGTTGAGCAGCCAAATAGTAAAGAGCTGCCGCTTCCATTTCAACTGCCTTAACCCCCCACTTACCAAGCTCGATATTCTTTTCAAAGTAGTTTGAGTAAAAGACATCAGACGACAAGACGTTTCCAACGTGCGTCGTCATACCGAGATCTTTGGCGATATGATAGGCCTTATCTAACAAATCAAAGCTAGCGATTTGCGGAAAATCATACTGTGGCCAGTCATTACGGATAATGTTAGAGTTAGTTGCAGCCGCCTGAGCCAGTACTAATTCACGGACATGCACATCAGCATTCAGCGAGCCAGCAGTTCCGACACGGATTAGCTTTTTCACACCGTAGTCAACAATCAACTCACGCGCATAGATAGAGATTGAGGGCATTCCCATTCCAGTCCCCATAACAGATACACGATGACCCTTGTAAGTACCAGTGTAGCCGAACATATTACGGACTTCATTGAAGCAAACAGCATCCTCAAGGAAATTCTCCGCAATAAACTTAGCCCGAAGTGGATCACCTGGAAGAAGGATTTTATCAGCAATCTCGCCTTGTTTAGCAGCAATATGAATAGACATAGTTAAGATACCAAACCCGTCAAAAGCAAAGGGAAAATAGGAGATGGTCGCAGTGAGCGATGCTCGCAAGACCATCTATCTTTTTCCCACAGCTTTTAGGGTGGGTTCAATTCCTTTCTTTCTTATTTTTAATATTTCATAGAAAGACTAACCCGAGTTCAATTCAAACTCAGACGCCCTTCCTTTCTGTGTTTATTTGAAAGATAGTTTTCCGCTTGTGTTCAAATCTGAACACCTCGCTCTACCTTTCCTTGGTTTAATGATTTTATCGGCTAGATAGAAAGGCTGTTCCGGATTTAATTACCAACCCAGACACTACGCCTTTCAACATTTTTTTACAATTCAGCAAGTGTTTCTTTAAGAAGTCGTTTGAAATCACCCTTGACACGTTCTGTTACTTCAACCACTTCCTCATGATTAAGCTCTTCTTGGAACCCAGCAGCATAGTTTGTAATGCATGAAATCCCAAGGACTTTCAAACCAGAATGTGCTGCTACAATCACTTCAGGAACAGTAGACATGCCGACTGCATCCGCCCCAAGCGTCTTATAAGCACGGATTTCTGCTGGCGTTTCATAAGTTGGTCCAGTTACACCGATATAAACACCCTCATCCAGCTTGATACCAAGCTTATCAGCAACTTTGTGAGCGACGGCACGGTATTCTGGAGTGTAAGATTTTGACATATCAGGGAAACGTGGACCAAATTCATCCAAATTTTCACCAATCAAAGGATTTTGGCCAGTCATATTGATGTGGTCCGTAATGGCCATCAGTGTACCAGGACCATAGCCGATACCACCGGCAGCATTGGTAACAATAACACCTGTAGCACCAAGAGCCTTCATCACACGCACTGGGAAAGTAACGATTTCTAAAGGATTTCCTTCATAGAAGTGGAAACGGCCTTGCAGTGCCAAGACTTTACGTCCTGCCAAGTCTCCATAGACTAATTTACCAGCGTGGCCAACAACAGTTGAGCGGCCCCAGTTGGGAATGTCTGCATAGTCCAGACTGACGGCATTTTCGATCTCAGCAGCCAATTCTCCCAGGCCAGAGCCCAAAATCAGGCCGAACTCCGGCGCCGCCATCCCTTTTTCCTGCAAAAAAGCTGCTGTTTCTTTGATTTTTTCAGATAAACTTGTCATACATTTTCCTTTCGCTTACACCAATTTGTCCAAGAAACTCTGGCCGATCATAGCCTTGTCCACTCCGAAATTGTCGGCAATCGTGGCTGAAATATCCGCAAAGTGGCCGATTGGCAGATGGCCCTGACCTTTGAGTGATTTGCCAAAGACCAAGAGCGGGATATACTCACGCGTATGGTCCGTTCCAGCATAGGTCGGATCATTGCCATGGTCGGCCGTGATCATGAGCAGATCATCCTCGCGCATGCTTTCCACGATTTCCGGCAGGCGGGCATCAAACTCCTGCAGGCAGTCGCGGTAGCCGTGAGGGTCCCGGCGATGGCCGTAGAGAGCATCAAAATCCACCAAATTAGTGAATGAAAAGCCCTGCTGGAAGTCTTGAGACTGAATGGTTTTGATCAGATTGTCAACACCATGGCTGTTAGACTGATTGTGGCCTACATCGTGATTGATACCAGCACCGTTGAAAATGTCATTGATTTTGCCCACTGCATAGGTAGCAATCCCGGCTTCATCGAGCTTATCAAGCACTGTCGGCTCAAAAGGCGAAACCGCATAGTCATGCCGATTAGCTGTACGGGTAAAGCTGCCAGGCTGTCCCACATAAGGCCGGGCAATGATACGCCCCAGAAGAGCAGGCCGGTCCAAGGTAATAGAGCGGGCGTACTCGCAGATAGAGTAGAGCTCATCCAGGGGGATGATGTCCTCATGGGCTGCAATCTGCAAGACAGGGTCAGCCGAGGTGTAGATGATCAGCTCGCCAGTTTCCATCTGACGGGGACCAAAGTCATCAATAACAGATGTCCCAGAGTAAGGTTTATTAGCCTCGCGGATAACCTTGCGGCCGGAAAATTCTTCAATCTTGGTCAGGATTTCTTCGGGGAAGCCATTCCAGAAAGTATCAAAAGGCTCAGTGATATTGAGACCCATAATCTCCCAGTGGCCGGTCATGGTGTCCTTGCCCAGGGAAACTTCCTCCAGCTTGCTATAGTAGCCGCTGGGATTTTCTTCCCTGGCTACCGTTTTGAGCGGGCTTTCTCGCTCGATATTGCCCAGCCCCATCTTGGCCATATTGGGCACATGCAGGCCGACTGTTTTGGAAATGTGGCCCAGCGTATCTGAAGCACCATCTGGTACCCCTGCATTGACAAAGTTATTGGCATCTGGTGCAGCACCGATACCAACTGAGTCCATGACTACCAAGTGAATACGATTAAATTTTGGCATAAAACACCTCTTTCTATTTATTGGCCTCTAAAATTTTAAGACCTGATCTTCCAGCAACAATGACCTTGTCTACCATTTGATTAAACAGTCCATGCTCCACTACGCCCACTACATGATCTAGCTCCTGAGCAAATGCAATAGGATCTTCAATCACGCCAAGGTCTAGGTCGATAATGAAATTCTGCATGTCCGTAACAAAACGCTGACCGTCCTTCTGACGAAAGGCAGGCTTATAGCCCGCACGCTCAAAGCGACGAAAGAGCTGCTCAGCACCATACTGAACAACTTCTACTGGTAGCTTGAAGGCACCTAGCTTCTCGACCATCTTACTTTCATCAACCACCCAGATATAGTGCTTTGTAGGCACCGCTACGACTTTCTCCATGAGAAGCGCGCCGCCACCGCCCTTGATACCGTTAAAGGCTGCATCAACCTCATCAGCACCATCAACAGTGACATCCACCTGATCCACATCGTCGATAGACTTGAGCGGAATGCCCAGCTCTTCGGCCTGTTTGCTAGTGACACTGGAAGTCGTAACAGCTGTAATCTGAAGTCCTTCCTCCTTGACACGCCGACCAATCTCTTCGACAAAATAATAAGCAGTTGAACCCGTCCCGAGACCAACAATCATCCCGCTTTGGACAAATTCAGCAGCCTTGATTCCTGCCAGTTTCTTTAGATTTTCCATAGCACCTCCTCGAATCACACTACTTTTATTATATCATGATTCTCACTAACATGAAAGTGTTTTCTTTACCGGACTTAAATTTCATTCCTTCCGTTTGATAATCGAAAGCCTTGCTCCTCCTTGATTTTTGCGTTACAATTAGATTAATTGATTTTAAACACAAGGAAAAATACAGTATGATTACCAGAGAATTTGATACAATCGCTGCGATTTCTACGCCTCTTGGCGAAGGGGCTATCGGTATCGTCAGACTAAGCGGGACTGACAGCTTTGCTATTGCCCAAAAGATCTTCAAAGGGAAAAATCTAAGCAAAGTAGAAAGTCACACACTCAACTATGGCCATATCGTTGACCCTCAAAATCAGGAAATTTTGGACGAGGTCATGGTTGGTGCTATGCGCTCTCCCAAGACCTTCACGCGCGAGGATATCATTGAGATTAACACCCACGGCGGGATTGCGGTCACGAATGAAATCCTGCAGTTGGCTATCCGCGAGGGCGCTAGAATGGCTGAACCTGGTGAGTTTACCAAGCGGGCCTTTCTCAATGGGCGCGTGGATTTGACTCAGGCTGAGGCTGTCATGGACATCATCCGCGCCAAAACTGATAAAGCTATGAATAACGCTGTCAAGCAGCTAGATGGCTCCCTCTCCAACCTTATCAACAATACTCGTCAGGAAATCCTCAACACACTGGCTCAGGTCGAGGTCAATATTGACTATCCTGAATACGATGACGTGGAAGAGATGACGACCCAGCTTATGCGAGAAAAAACAGCTGAATTCGAGACTCTGCTGAGCAATCTTCTCGATACTGCACGACGAGGTAAGATTTTACGCGAAGGTATTTCCACTGCTATCATCGGCCGGCCTAATGTTGGAAAGTCCAGTCTGCTCAACAATCTCCTGCGCGAGGACAAGGCCATTGTGACTGATATCGAGGGTACGACCCGTGATGTGATCGAGGAGTATGTCAATATCAAGGGTGTGCCGCTCAAGCTCATCGATACCGCAGGGATTCGAGAAACCGATGACCTTGTAGAACAGATTGGAGTTGAACGATCTAAAAAAGCCCTGCAGGAAGCTGACTTGGTTCTTTTAGTCCTCAATGCCAGCGAGCCTCTGACGGATCAGGACAAACAATTGCTCGAAATCAGTCAAGATAGTAATCGTATCGTCCTGCTTAACAAGACTGACCTTGAGGAAAAGATTGAGCTGGATCAGCTGCCAACTGATGTCATGAAGATTTCTGTCCTCCACAATCAAAATATCGATAAAATTGAAGAACGCATCAATCAGCTCTTCTTTGAAAATGCTGGTATCGTTGAACAAGACGCCACCTACCTGTCCAACGCTCGCCATATCTCCTTGATTGAAAAAGCCCTAGAAAGCCTGCAAGCCGTCAACCAAGGCTTGGAAATGGGTATGCCTGTAGATCTTCTCCAAGTCGATATGACCCGCACCTGGGAAATCCTCGGCGAAATCACTGGTGACGCCGCACCAGACGAACTCATCACCCAACTCTTCAGCCAATTTTGCTTGGGGAAATAGAGAACAAAAGGACTGATTTACTCAGCCCTTTTTATGATAAAACATTACAGATTCCCCTCTATCCTAAACTATAATAAAAACAGAACAACGCTATCTGGTCTATAGTAAGCTGTTGTACAGTTACTTAAATCTTGAGAGTACAAAAACTTAACGATAACGATGTTAGACAAAATTTTGTTGTACAGTTACTTAAATCTTGAGAGTACAAAAACCAATTTGTCGCAAACACCCACGCATTACCAGTTGTACAGTTACTTAAATCTTGAGAGTACAAAAACAAAGAGGAAGGCGGTAAGCTTGTACCCTCGGTTGTACAGTTACTTAAATCTTGAGAGTACAAAAACCGTAACCTAAGCAAGATTTCACATGACTGGGTTGTACAGTTACTTAAATCTTGAGAGTACAAAAACGTTTCTTGATGCAGACTAGAAAGGGAGCAGGTTGTACAGTTACTTAAATCTTGAGAGTACAAAAACGAGACTTCCAAAACCGCTTCAAGTGGGGTTGTTGTACAGTTACTTAAATCTTGAGAGTACAAAAACTGTTGCCACCTTTAAACATCGCAGTAGCCAGTTGTACAGTTACTTAAATCTTGAGAGTACAAAAACAACAGTATCGCAATTCTGCTTTGGTTTGCGGTTGTACAGTTACTTAAATCTTGAGAGTACAAAAACTACAAATTTGATACTTTATTATATAATGAAGTTGTACAGTTACTTAAATCTTGAGAGTACAAAAACTACAAATGCACCAAGCTATTATGATTATTTGTTGTACAGTTACTTAAATCTTGAGAGTACAAAAACCGTTTTCTTAGTCTTATAAGAGGCCTTTCTGTTGTACAGTTACTTAAATCTTGAGAGTACAAAAACAGAAGCTGTCATCTCATTGCCTGACAACATGTTGTACAGTTACTTAAATCTTGAGAGTACAAAAACTGGGTCAAATGATTTAATTTTGCGCATATGGTTGTACAGTTACTTAAATCTTGAGAGTACAAAAACTGTCAATCTATGACAGTTTTACTGTAAAATGTTGTACAGTTACTTAAATCTTGAGAGTACAAAAACCGTGGTCAGTCATGTCTTGCAGACCTCCAGGTTGTACAGTTACTTAAATCTTGAGAGTACAAAAACCAAGCTCTCGACTTGATATATCTATAATATGTTGTACAGTTACTTAAATCTTGAGAGTACAAAAACCCTCGGAAGTAATCTATGCTTATATGGCTAGTTGTACAGTTACTTAAATCTTGAGAGTACAAAAACTGACGAAAATGGCGAACCTACTCTTCCAAAGTTGTACAGTTACTTAAATCTTGAGAGTACAAAAACTATGGTATGTTGATGACTGGTGGATATTATGTTGTACAGTTACTTAAATCTTGAGAGTACAAAAACCTCAAATGGAAAAATTGTGATTTTTATACTCATATATTGATTATAATGCCTATTGCGATTCCTGTCAATTATAGGTATTCAAAAACTTAATTAATAGCGGATTAGACATCGTAGAACAAATTCTTGGCTTTTTATCGTATTGGTACAAATGATTTATAATTTTCAAAGTAACTATATCTGGAATAGATAAACTAATATGAGCAATATCCTTACTAAAAAGATATGATGAAACTTTTTGTAACGACTCTAAAAAAACCTTTTCATCCGGTACCTCATTAGCAGGATATTGACCAAAAAATCTTTCATACATAAATGAAAATTCGTAAAAGTGTTCTACTAAATCCGCAACAATATTAACATTCATTATATTTTCTTTATTTATATAAATATATCCCTCGCTTGATAGAAAGTTAATAACGTGAAAATTTTGTAAATCCATAGTCATCTCATTCATCTTTTTACAACAATTTATAAACTCACTATAGTTTAAATAACTATCCATGTTATGAGTGATAAGAATTATCTTACTACTGCTTTGACACGCAACTTCTGATATCATGTCTAAAAAGAAGAAAAATTTTGTTTCATTCTCTAAAAATTCAAAGGAGATGTTTTTATTACCTAGACCGAAATAAGGTAGAAAATTTTTAATAATTAGTTGCTCAGGGTTAAAATACTGGCTTTCAGTGTGATATTGAACTTCTCCAATGTGAAGATTAAGTCTTTGATTCACACTACTTGAAATGAGGTCCAATTTGTCATTAATCGCATCAATTAGTCCCATTATTTCAAAATCATTTAGCTTACTTTTTAAATAATCAAAGGAAACTGTACCTTTCTTATAAGCCATTTGTTCGATTAAATCTTGTATATCTGAAATTGAAATAATCTTATAATCTGTTCTTTTCAAAACACTTTCGTCAGAAATAATTACTGGCTCATTTTGCTCAAAAAGGCTTAGGTCTTCTATACTATATTTTTTTCCATTAAAATACCAGATTAGTATTTGCCAAATATAATATTTCAACTGTTTATTTTCTCCTATTATTTGAGTAAACTTTCCAAAGTTTATTGATAAATCTTCTCGATAAGGATGCGTGAATTTCCATTTCATATAACCACCATTTTTTTATCACTAACTACTTCTTCTTGTTTAGTTTTGCCACCAATGATTAGAACCATTTCAGAAAACTGTTTTTCTGTTACAGCTAGTAGACGAACATTACCACTAGGTAGATTACTTTGTTTTAGTTTTTTGTAAAATTTACTAGCAAAACTACGATTAGGACAAGTTCGATAATATACGGAAAACTGTAGCATTTCAAAACCATTTGCAATCAATTCTTTACGGAAATTACGGTAGCTTCGCTTTTCCTGATTAGTTTCCATAGGAAGATCAAAAAAACAAATCAATCTCATCGCTTCATACCTCATTTTATTTACTCCATTCCAAACTCGAGACAATCGGACAATAAAATTTTGTTGTATCTTTGTCCGCAATACATTTGATAAATCCTTTTACATATTTATCCATAGCTCCAGTTACAGTGCAATTTTCCTTACCATAACGAATCTTTGCATTTAATAAATCCGTTAAAGCTAATCGGAATTCATATTTTAAATAGTCTTCTTCTCTTAAATGTTGATAAACCCATACATCAATAATCTGCCTGAAAGGTTCCATCAGATCATCTACTAGATTAAATTGATTGTATTCATTTTTGTGAAAGATTCCAATCAAGGGATTTAATCCATAACCAGCCACAATCCTTGCCATTTGAGCTCTCATAATCGCATAACCATAATTTAAACCTGCATTAATAACATCAGCTTCCTGCTGGGTTACGCGAACAAATTTTTTACCAAATAATTCATTAAAATAAACTTTAGCTGCATGTCCTTCTCGATTAGTTTTATCACCTAGTTCAATATGATCTTTATAGTCAGCCAACAATTGAATACAAGCTAAATCTTTCTCAAACATGGCTAACACATCCTGCTGATTATTAATCTTGAAATAAGTGATAATTTGCCAGAGCTTGTCTTTTTGCTCCTGCGTCCAAAGCAATTGTTCTTGTAGTCTCTTATAAGCTCTGAAATGCCCATTTTGAGAATGATAGATACCAGTTGGCAGATGCTCATTGTCACAAACTACCAAAGCAATATTGTATTTACTTAGAGCACTCAGTAAACGAAGTGTAACAACTGTGTCTCCACCCTCTGCTACTATGATAGAAATATCGCTCAAAGGAATGGTATATTCTTCTCCCATCTTTTTAATTAAGAGATTATCTAGTTTTAATCTCATTTTTTCACTTTGACATACATGTACAATTCTCCAAGTCATCAATTTCCCCTTTAAAATACGAAAACACCCCGCCAAGAGACAGGGTGTTGATTTCGGCATGAAGCCTTATCTTTGTAGCTTCTGCAAGATTTAAGTAACTGTGTAAGGCGTCCCTTACGATTATTATTATAATATATTGCAGAGCTAATTGCAACTCTTTTTAAAGATTATTTTAAAATTCGAGTTTTGGAGCATCACCCTCTTTTTTGATGAAACGTTTATTCCCTAAAACATCTGTTTGAACTTTGTAAATGGAGATATCCGCTTTATTTAAACCTTTCAAGCATTGTCCTCCTTTGGCAACATTCCCAAATAAAGCCATTAGGGGCTGATTCCCCTCAAATTTAGCTTTATCATAGGGTTTCAATTCAACATAGTGTTTTTGGTTTGGCATAGTTCTAGATAAAAACCTAAACATTTGTTGTTCCTTAGTCTTTGTATCCTTAATTAAAAGCAAATCATTTTTATATAAGGTAAATTTGAATTCTGATTGTTCGCTTACTCCTTCTTTTTCTTTGATTTCGTAATATTTATCTAGAGTTATAGAATAGTTCCCACTTCCCTTTTCAAACTGTAAATCAGCATATTTCAATCCTAATAATTCATATTTTTCAGTCTCTGGATTAAAATAGACATCTGTACGCCATGGAGATAAAGATTGTAATATAACCTGATTCTCACTATTATCTGGTGTAATATCTATATGATTCCCTAATTTGTTATCATAGTATTTCAGACTCTTAATTTCTGGACCTTTTCCTTTTTTACTATATTTTCGAATAGGACCATTTTCCTGTCTATATTTCTCGAAGGGATTACAAGCAACTTCTTTTCCATTTTCATTTTGTTCCCTATCAGGATACGTTTTTAAAATCTCCTCAATGACCTTTTCAAAAGTTAGTGAATCCTTATGGTACATCAGAAATTTACTTTTATCCTTTTTATAAAGCTTTATGAAAGCATCATAACCTGTTTGAGAATATATATCCTTAATCTTACCCAATACATAAGTTTCTTCCGACTTATCTTTACCTAATTTCGCTTTTCTAGTTGCATAAATCGTTGCATCAGAAATCTTACGATTATATTTTGAATCCACTTGATAGGAAAATAAAATACTATCTTCGAATTTTTTACTGCTTAGCGTATCAACAAAATGATCATAAGGGGCTCTAAATACTAATTCTTTGTACTCATCTTCAGTGAATGTAATAATCTCTCCTGTTTCAGAATCCACAAATTGGTTATCCTTGTAAGAAAACAGAGGATTATTCCGCTTTTTCCAAAGTCTTAATTGACTGGAGGCCGCGATAATTAGTGCATCGACTGCATGATGGTGATAAGTTTCACGCGATTTGTCAATCCGCCACTTTCTTCTAAGTTGAGAAGTAAATTGTCCGCGCACCACTGAAATCTTGGTATCAAAATCATTTAATTTATAAAAATCCTGAAGAGCATTTAGAACTACTCGAGAAGAATAGCGAGTATCAACTAGATTGCGCTCAATAAATTTTTGTTTGACTTCAATTTTGTTAATGTCTTCCTCATTCAGCAAGTAATCTTTCTTTTTATTACTGAGTACTTTAGAGGCTTTGACATAAGATTTAAATTCTCTATATGACCAAGAATCATCCATACCATCCAGTGCTTGAAATGGTGTACGCTGTCCTTTCTCTTGATTGGCTGTTGCTAAAACTAGTACCTTATTTGCTAAACTATCATCAAATGAAAGAGAAAGAGGCAAAATATGATCAATCTCATATTTATACTGATTTTCAATCAAATCTGCTATCGGTATATTCTTCCCAGTATAAAGACATTTTTCTCCCTGCTGATGCCAAAGACGAATTTTCGTAGCCAATTCTTTATGCCCGTGAAAAATACTATCTGGTAGTTCCTTTTTTCCATTATATTGATGAGCAGCTTTTTCCATTGCAGCGTTTTTTTCATCTTCATTAGCTTTTTGGCGTTTTACGTAATCTTTCTTAGCTTCTTCTTCATTGTTTTCACGAGCCATTTCAATCACGATATTATCAAAGATACCATATTTCTTTGTAGCAAGATTTATGATTTTAATTGCTTGTCTGACTGACTTAGCAACTACTGGATTGTAAATTTCTTCGGTCAATTCCTTCTCATCAATATACTTAGTTCGTTTAGATTTTGCCTTTGTCTTTTGTTTACCCAATCGTGTAAGGATTGTCATCTGCTCTTCAGATGTTTCATAAAGCTCTGGAATCAACTCTATCATCAATTTGATTGAAAAATTATGCCAACCTTTTCCAAATAAGGAGCTATTAGACTTTCTAAATGAGACTAATTCACCAATCTGATCTTGTTTAAATTCTCCTTTAATAAATGACGCTTTAATCGCTTCTTCGATTCCTTCACGTTCTGTATTGAGTGTAAGAATATGAGCCAGCTCATCTAAAACTTCTCTAGATAGTTGCTTAACGTCAACCGTTTCCAATGTTTGCATTTTTCGATAAATATCAAAAGTATGCATTTCTGGTTTTTCACTTTTATCAATTCGATATCCCTTAATATCGTCCACTGACGCGTCAATCAATTTTGCTATATACTTCAATAAAGTAGCGGCACCTAAAGTTTTAGCCCCTTTTGCATACTCAATAATCTGTCTCTTCTGCTCCTCACTGAGCTTCTTAGTTTCTGTTGGAACAGTCAGATTGTTCAAATCATTGAGTAAATTAAATTCCTGTGCCGTGTAAGAAGCTTTAGCAGCTCTGTATTCCTCTGGATAAAAGGTACATTTCCCAATCAAAATACCAAAAATATTATCCAAAGTTGTTCCATCTGTTCTGAAGCGTCCATAATCCGTACGAGACTTTTCATTCCCTGGTCCATGGTAATACTTACGTTTTCCAGTTAAAATCGTTAAATAAGCCTGAATAAATTCATCAGTGATATCTTGATTATAGTCTTGCTGCTTTGTCAAGATTCGCTCTGCTTCTTTTTTATAAGCCGAGGTCGAAAACACGTTAAGCAGACGGTGTTTTTCTCCATTTTCTTCAATGGTAAAATCACCTCGAACCTGTCCGTATTTCTCAAAACGTTCCAGCTGAATCTGTCCTGGTGTTTTATCTGCGAGCAGCTTTCTATTTTCTTCAACAGCCTTGCCATATTCTGAGGAAGAAGACTCACCGTCTTCATTAGCGTCGTCAAGATAACTAATCCCTCTCCTTTTGACAATATTTTTCAACGCAATGAATAATTCTTCATTAGTTAATTTCTCAATTAGTCCCTTAACTCGTAATTCATAAGGATTTAAATTGATAGATACTTTTGAAAAATCTGTTACAAGCTCAGCATCCCTAAATAAATCAGCTAGACGAACTTTTCGATGTTTCTTTCTGCGTCCTAATCTCCGACCTTGGCGAAATCCTCGTCTCTCAACATTGCTGTCAGCAGTAGCCGCTGGGAAAATTCGTGAACTGGCATGAATAATTTCACCAGATTCTTTGTCTATAATTCCCACACCCACAGAAGCTACACCGATATCTAGCCCTAAAATTTTTCCATTCATAACTCCACCTCATTACACATTATATTAATATCATTGTAAACTTAAAAACTCAAAAATTCAATAGATAATGAGTATTTTTGTCACTTTTTACTAAAAAAACGCTACAGCTTTTGCTGTAGCGCTCATTTTTCATTCTTCAATATCTCCATATCTGCAGCTATGAAGAATGATATTACTCTCGTAACTTGGGAATGGCGACAAACCATCTGTTTTGAGTTTTCAGAAGTCTACACCCACCATTTAGAACAACAAAAAGAAAAAATCATAATCAGATAAGAAAGACTTTTGAAACTTTTGGGGCAGATTAGGGCCGACTATAACAAAAACCCCTGTAAATCAAGGGTTATTGTTAGGATTTTATGTCCCCTGCCGGAATCGAACCAGCAACTACTCCTTAGGAGGGAGTTGTTATATCCATTGAACTAAGGGGACTTAGAGAAAAACTCTGCCCAACGACAGAGTCTTTCTAAGATTAACGGCGAATTTCTTTGATACGCGCTGCCTTACCTTGCAATGCACGAAGGTAATACAATTTAGCACGACGGACTTTACCGTAACGAACGACTTCAATCTTGTCAACACGTGGAGTGTGGATTGGGAAAGTACGTTCAACACCGATACCGTTAGAGATCTTACGAACGGTGTAAGTTTCTGAGATACCAGCACCTTTACGAGCGATAACCACACCTTCAAAGATCTGGATACGTTCGCGACTTCCTTCGACAACTTTCGCGTGAACGCGGACAGTGTCACCAGGACGGAATGCAGGGATGTCAGTACGAAGTTGACCTTCAGTCAAACTTTGGATTAATGGATTCATTTTTTTCTACTCCTATCTTACTAATCTTAAGGTTCAAGACCGCAGCGGATTAGCCGTTTTTTGTGCTTCCATTAGGCACAAACTATATTATATCAAAATTTCTAAAAATGTAAAGATGTTTAAATGAAAATTCCTAAAAGAATCGCTAAAAATCCGAGGATATAGGTCAAAGCCAAATAGAGAACAAATTTCTTTCGCTCCGAAAAGAGCTCTGCCAACTCATCATTCAAGGTGGAAAAGGTCGTCAGTCCACCACAGAAGCCTGTTGCTAAAATGACATAAAGCTGCTTGTCTTCTATATGATTATAAAAATATCCAATGAAAAAAGCACCTAGCAGGTTTGCCAACAAAGTCCCAAGCGGCAGAGATGTTCTGCTATTGACCTTGGAGAAAACATAACGCACAAGAGCACCAGCGCCGCAGCAGATTAACATCGCCCATATCATGCCTTCACCTGCTTTCCAGCCCATAAGGCGATTGCAAGGCCACCACCTACACTTAAAACTAGATAGATAAGAAGCTCCGTATAACGCCCTGAATCTGCTAGTTTGATACTGTCTAGCAGAAGACCAGAAAAAGTCGTCAAACCTCCGCAAAAACCGGTCGAAAGCGCTAGAATTAGACGCTGGGACTTAACTTTACTGCTAAGATAGCCCTTGATAATATAGATTAGCAAAAAAGTTCCCAAATAATTGACCAGTAAGGTACCTAGCGGAAATGAGTCAGCAACAACTAATAAAAGAGCTATCTGATAACGCAGCCATCCGCCTACCATCGCAGATAAAGCCACAGCTATCGAATTCTGTACTTCTTTCATTAGATATTTTTATTCTGAAATTCACGCGAACGTTTTAAAATGTCAGAAAAGGTCGCAACAATAGTTTCTTTGTAGCTCTTGTTTTCTACCTTATCCGCAACTCTGGCGAAAATCGCATCTTCTCTCTTACTATCCAATACAGCCGTACCCGTTAATTTTTTTAAAGCCACGACTTGGTCGACCAGATTCATGCGTTGCTCCAGTAAGGTAACGATTGCATCATCAACTTGATCAATTTCCTGTCTGATTTCTTCTAACGTCATCTCATTCCTCCTTATATTCTATCTATCATATCAAAAAATAGTAAAATTTTCTAGTTTAATTCTAAATAAAAAGGTCCAATGGACCTTTTTAACCAACTGAGCCTTCCATACTCATGTTGATGAGTTGGTTGAGTTCGACGGCGTATTCCATTGGTAGTTCTTTGGTAATGGGTTCCATAAATCCGTTGATAATCATAGCTGTGGCTTCTTCTTCGCTTATTCCTCGGCTCATTAGGTAGTAGAGCTGGTCCTCAGATACTTTGGAAACCTTGGCTTCATGCTCTAGCGCGACATTTGAATTATGGATTTCATTAAAAGGAATGGTGTCAGAACTGGATTCACCATCCATGAGAATGGTATCGCACTCGATATGAGATTTGGAACCAGCACTATTCTTACCAAAGCGGACCTGACCACGATAGTCTGTCTTTCCACCATCCTTGGCCACTGATTTAGAAATTAAGGTACTGGATGTCTTAGGAGCATTATGAAAGACCTTACAACCCGCATCTAAGTGCTGACCATAGTTGGCAAAAGACATAGATAAAACAGAAGTCCGTGCATTGCGGCCATTAAGAATGCTACAAGGATATTTCATATTAACCTTACTGCCTAAGTTCCCATCAATCCACTCTAAGGTGCCACCCTCCTCAACAATCCCCCGCTCGGTTACGAGGTTATAGACATTGTCCGACCAGTTTTGAATGGTTGTATAGCGGAAAAAGGCATCCTTTTTGACAATGATTTCGACATTTGCAGCATGAAGACTATTGCTTGTATAGGTCGGTGCTGTACAGCCCTCGATGTACTGTATAGAACCGCCCTCCTCGATAATCATCAAGGAGCGCTCAAACTGGCCGGCATTTTCACCATTGATTCGAAAATAGGTCTGAACAGGAACTTGGCACTGGACGTTCTTGGGCACATAGATAAAGGTTCCGCCAGACCAAACTGCGCTATTAAGCGCAGAAAATTTATGCTCAGCGTTTGAAATCACAGTACCAAAATACTGCTTGACCAAGTCCGGATATTCCTGAACAGCCGTATCAGTATCGGTGAAGATAATCCCCAGCTTGGCAAACTCTTCCTTCATATTGTGGTAAACCACTTCAGATTCATACTGAGCCACAGCTCCAGATAGGAACTGCTTCTCAGCTTCTGGAATTCCCAAGCGGTCAAAGGTTTTCTTAATCTCTTCTGGGACTTCATCCCAACTGCGAGCCCGATCTCCGCTTAGCTTCTGGTAGTAGATAACATCATCAAAGCGAATCCCTGACAAATCAGGGCCAAAGTCGGGCATGGGCAGTTTATGAAAGAGTTCCAAGGAGCGCAGACGATAGTCCAGCATCCACTGGGGCTCATTCTTGATTTCTGAGATTTCTCGAACAACTTCTTCTGTCAGGCCTTTACCAGTCGAAAAGAGCGGCTTGACATCATCATGAAAGCCAAAGGCATAGTCGCGTTCTTTCATAGGAACTCCTCCTTTATCTGACGGATAGCGCTTACTTACATTATACTCCTAATCATGAGAATTGTCAGAAAATAACATTTTCGCAAAACAAAAACGGCCGCAGCCGTTTTCTCTATTTATCACTTTAAACTTTATTAACCAAGCCTTCCGCAAAAGCTTCTAAACGTGCAATATCATCATCTTCCGCAGATAGATCCACTTTAACGCTTTCTGCACCATTCGTCGCTCCTGTAGCAGCAAAGGCAGCATCAAAGTCATCGACAGCCTTGCAGAATTCGTCATAGAAAGTATCGCCCGAACCGACCACCCCATAGACCTTGCCAGACAAATCCAAACTAGACAAGTCTTCGTAGAAGTCCATCATCTCATCAGGCAACTCACCGTCACCATAGGTGTAGGTTGCTACAATCGCAATATCTGCTTCCAAGAAATCTTCTGCATCGACAGTGGTGCACTCGTCCACTTCAACTTCTACATCCAGGTCTCTTAGCTTATCCGCCACAATATCAGCAATTTCCTCGGTGTTTCCAGTCATGCTGGCAAATACAATTTTCGCTAAGGTCATATCTTCCTCCAAATTCTAATCTGCTCTCATTATATCATATCTTTTTTATTTTAAAAATAAAAACTCTTATGCTACAATGGGTAAAGAAAGTTGACGAGGTTATTTATGACTCTTTATCATGATATTTTAAGTAAGATCAAAGAATACGATACTATTATTATCCACCGCCATATGCGGCCAGATCCTGATGCTCTTGGTAGTCAGGTCGGACTGCAAAAGCTGCTTCAGTACCACTTCCCAGAAAAGACAATAAAAGTAACAGGCTACGATGAGCCCAATCTCATGTGGTTGGCACAAATGGACCAAGTTGCAGACGAAGAATACCAAGAGGCCCTAGTCATCGTCTGTGACACTGCTAATACAGCCCGCATTGATGACCAACGCTACACGACAGGCGACTTCCTCATCAAAATCGATCATCATCCTGATGATGAGGTTTACGGAGATATGTCTCTAGTTGATACAAGCTCTAGCAGTGCCAGTGAGATGATTGCTCTCTTTGCCTTTGAAAATAACTTAGACTTGAGCAAGGAAGCTGCAGAACTCCTCTATGCTGGTATCATTGGCGACACCGGCCGCTTCCTTTATCCTTCTACTAGCGCCCGCACATTCGAAGTAGCTGCCAAGCTGCGTCAATACGATTTCGACCTATCAGCCTTGTCTCGCAAAATGGACTCTATCAGCCGCCAAGTCGCTAAACTGCAGGGCTATGTATATGAGCAGTTGGAAATAGATGAAAATGGAACTGCGCGGGTCATTCTGCCTCAGGAAGTTTTACAAGCCTATCAACTGACCGATGCTGATACAGCAGCCATTGTCGGAGCACCTGGACGAATCGAAGAAGTCGGTCTGTGGGCTATCTTTGTTGAGCAGCCAGATGGTCACTACCGTGTCCGCATGCGCAGCAAGGTTATTCCTATCAACGGTATTGCTAAAAATCATCACGGCGGTGGACACCCCTTAGCCAGTGGAGCCAATGCATTTTCAAAAGAAGAAATAGAGCAAATCTACACCGAGATGAAAGAATTGGCAAAAAAGTAAGAAATTAGTCTAAAAGTCTTGTCAAATCAATCAGAATTTGATAAACTATCAAAGTAACTAATCTATGGCTCGCAAAGAGACCATGGCAGAAAGGAAATTTTTGTAAAATGAGAAAAGATATTCATCCAGAATACCGCCCAGTTGTCTTCATGGACACTTCTACTGGCTACCAGTTCCTTAGTGGTTCAACTAAGCGTTCAAACGAAACAGTTGAATTTGAAGGGGAAACTTACCCATTGATCCGTGTAGAAATTTCATCAGACTCACACCCATTCTACACTGGACGTCAAAAGTTCACTCAAGCAGATGGACGTGTGGATCGTTTCAACAAAAAATACGGTCTCAAATAATCATAAGCACCAATCGGTGCTTTTTTTGTACTCAAAATTTCTTTTCGCCTTTTTAAACTTTAAAATCTGTCCACAACCGCCACTTTTGCTTCCTAGTTAATTCAACAAAAAACTCCAAAAGTCAGACAATTAAAATCTAACTTTTGGAGTGTGGTTTATATGCAACCAAAGATTAAGAGCACAGATGTTTAAGAATACAATTCCTTATTATTTATAGCTGTAGGCCCAGTAGTAAACACCATTTCCGTCTACAACTGTCGCTACTGCCCCTTCAGTTACGTTAGGATCAAGAAGCAATTCTCTCAGACCGCTGTTAGCCCATTTCTTAACGACAACAGATGGATCTTCATCGCGACGTCCAACAAAGCCTGAGCTATCGTATTGACGTGAGATTTCATTTACTTTTGGAAGTGCTTGATTTTGATAAATATCTTCTGACCATGTCAACTCTTTCAAGCCTTGAGCTTTACGCTCTTCATTGATTTTAGCGAAAGCTTCTTTAGCTTTTGAAACATAGTCATAGTTTGTATCGTTTGTTGCTTCAACACGGTAAACAAACTTAACATAACCAAATTCTACATCACTGTATTTCTTGTCCTCAACGCCACTCTTAAGGTTTGCAATCAAGACATAATCCTTAGCATATGGGTTTTCTTTGGTTTTTTCAAAGATTTCTGGATCTTCGATTTCCCATTCAACTTTGGCATCCCATCCTGCATTATCAAGGAACTTAGGATTCATCTTTTCGATAACGTAGTTCTTGAACTCTTCAACGTTCTTGAATGGCAGCGGCTGACCAGCTTTAGCCGTTGTCACTAGGTTAGTTGAGTACAATTTCACGCTAGAGTCTTTATCACTGTACATGTATTCATCATCAGCAGTGTTTTCGTGAAGTTTTGGATCAAGAGCTGGATCGTTTGGATCAGTCATACCTTGAAGTTTCCATTTGTCACCAAACCATTTCCAATATGGAGAATAGCCATTCGCTTCTGAGTCAGATGGTATACGGTAATAATGGGTAGAACCATCAAAGTAATAGTTAGGATCTGACTCAAGAGCCTTGTCACCTGGTTTTCCACTTGGGTAGATAATTTTTGGAGCTCGTCCATTTGGTGCCCAAGTCAAGTGTTCAAGACCTTCTGCTGGTTTTTCAACATATGGCGGAATTTGATCTTCACTTGGTTTATCAGTTGTTACCAAACCAGGAGTCTCTGGTACAGCAGGTCTTGTTGGAGTTTCTGGTTTTGGTTCTGCTGGTTGCTCTGGTTTCGGAGCAAATGGATTGAGGTCGCCTTCTGCACCGTTAATTGGAGGATTTTCTGGCAAATCAACACTTGGTACCTCTGGTTTTGGTTCTGCTGGTGTAGTAGGCTCATCTGGTTTATCAGTAGGAGCTGGCGTTGGTTGTTCTGGTTCCGCTGGAGTCGGAGTTGGAACTTCTGGTTTTGGTTCTTCCGGCTGACTTGGAGTTGTTGGATTAGTAGAGTTATCAGTAGAATCCTTAACAAACACCCACTTGCCATTTTGATAGTAGTAATAGTCGCCATTATCCAGCACATAGTAATGATAACCATTTTCATAACGATAATGTGGATCGTTTTCCAGGTTGTTATTGGATGTGCTGTTATTGTTAGTATTTGTCAGTGGTTTCCACTCACCATCACGATAGATACGGTAAGAACCATCTGTCATACGGTAGTAATGGTTACCATTCCAGTAAATATAGTTCTCATCATTTGCCAGATTGTTGTAGTTATTCCAACCATTATATCCGTAGTTGTTGCTATAGTTATAATTCCAGTTGTTATAGCCTGGATAATAGTTATTATAACCATAGTTATAGTTATTATAGCCATAATTGTAGTTATTGTAACCATAGTTGTAATTGTAGTTATTGTAACCATAGTTATAATTGTTGTAACCATAGTTGTAGTTATTGTAACGGTAGTTGCGGCTGTTACGGTAATTATAGTTGTTATAACCATAGTTATAATTGTTGTAACCACCATTCCAGTAATTATAGCCTGGTTGATAGTAGTTATAGCCATAATCTTGAGCCTGAGCATTATTCGCAAGAGCAATTGCTGGAATAATAGCCGCAGCCGCTACAACAGATCTTGATAAGAGTCTGAAACGATTGTTCATATTAATTAAACCTCCAAAGTGACCAACATCACTTTATTTTTTGTGGGGGGAATTTATTTTTTGTGCACAACTTCATAAAAAAGAATTTCACGAAATACTGCCAGCTGACAGTTGACTGCTCCATCATTATCAAACGCAAAAAAACGAATCACTAGTTAGTGAATCCACCTGATTAAAGGTTGCACATAAATGTTTTTATAACATTTGATTTAGAAATAAAGAAATCAATATGCTTGAAAATACTTTTTTATGCATATCTCACCCTCAAGACGAATTATAGCACAAGAAATTTTTGAATGCAAGCATTTTAGTTAACAAGGTGTAAATTATTTTTATGGGTAATTTTTTATAGTTCGTCTTTTTGTTTATTTTTCTGTTTTTTAGCTTTAAAAATCTATAAAATATTCTTTTTAACGAACCAAAATAATAGAAAAAAGTTTATAATTTGGTTTACACTATGTAAATTATTTTTGTTGTTTATTTATAAAAACTTCTCACCCTCTCATTTCGATTTTTTGTTTAAGTTTATTTTAAGCTTATCTTAAGCCTTTTTTAAGCTTATCTTAAGTTTGTTTTAAGAATCAAAGAATCTGTTTATGCATTTCTTGCTTATGGGTTTTTATTTACAGAAATGAATAAGCGTTAAAAAGTAGTAAAAAATACTAGAAGCATTTATTCCAGCTTCTAGTATTTTGAATTTATTAATATTTTAGTTGTTTGATAACCAAGAGGTGGCTATCTTCCTCCCCGACCAAGCTGTGTGGCTCATTGGGCTCCATCGTCAAAAAGGAGCCTGCCACTAGCCGCACAGTTTGTTCTCCAGCAGAAAAGCTCACATCTCCCGACAAACAAACAACTGTTACTAGTGCATCAGCACTGTGCTCTGGTACTTCTTTTCCTTTAGCAAGATGCAGATGATGGATGATTCTGCCTTCTTCTTGCACAGGTGTTTCTGCAAAATCATTATTGGGATTGGTAACAAAAAATTTCATTTTCTTCCTCCTTCTAATGGATGATGTGACTACTGATCTTCATAGCCTCCACCAGTAATGCCGAAATATTCTTCTAAAGATTTGCCTGATTGAGCAATTTCCTTGGCTTCTTGACCAATATAGCGCAGATGCCAACTTTCAGGCATATAGCCAGTTGAACCTTCCTTACCCTCTAGATAGCGAACGATAAAACCGTATTTATAGGCGTTATCTAGAAGCCACTGACTGGCTCCAGCTTCTTGTACGAGATTGCCATTCTTGTCAATCAAGTCAAAGGCCAAACCAGTCTGGTGCTCGCTGTAGCCTGGTCGAGCCGAATAGCGGTCTGCAGCGGCTTTGCCATCTTGATTGACATAGTTTTGATAGAGCTCAGTCTGAGTGTCATAGCTACGGAAACCACTGTATTGGTCGCTAATGGCATAGCCTTGTGCCTGCATGTCTGCAATCAGTTTGAGCAATTCTGCTTTAGCAGTCGCATTCTCACCTGGGTTATAGGAAGCTGACAAAGGATAGTGTTTGTTGACAACGAGAATTTCATCATATTTCCCTTTGATACTGTAGTAGCTGCCGTTATAAGAAACATTTTGATCAAGAGTTTTGGCCTCGTGATTTTGCTCCTTTTTAGTATCAGTGCTTTCTGAAGATGTTGTCGTATCTTGGTTAGAGTTTTTATCTTTTTCCGCATCTTGTTTCTTAACTGTACTAGTTGAGCTAGCCGCTTGTTTATCAGAGCTATCTCCAGTAGTGTCTTTACCAGACGAACACGCGCCTAGAACAAGAACAGATGCTGCAAGAAGAATTAGTTTACTGTATTTCATTGTCATAATATCAACCTTCTGAAACTTCAAGATTATAGATTACAAAAGAATCCCCACTAGGTTTCAAGTAATAAGTCTTATTTTTACGATTTACACTATTTGGAGTGTTATCGACATAGTGGACTGTATAGTCCTCATATGTTGTCACGATATAGGAACCATTTTCTTCCTTGATTTCGCGGATATCCAAAGCTCCTGGCTCATAATAGTTAATTTTTGCTTTCTTAACACCACCACCAGTGGTCCACTCAACCATTTCTCGATATACTGCACTAGATGTATCGTAGTATTGAGAATAGTTGTTGCTTCTGTTAGAAACAGAGCTGAAAACAGCACTGCGGTAGTCATTAAGGAAAGTAGAGACTTTTGCCTTTTGAGCCTCAACCTTTTTCGCTTCTTCGTTCTTTTCTCTAATTTTAGAAATTACTTCCTTAGGAAGCGATAATTTCACATTCGTGGTATCATCTTCCACAACCACTGTCTCTTTATTGGTAGTAAAGGTAGTATCAGAGATAGTAAACTTGGCATAAATTTCAAGTTCTTGATAAGGAACAAGCTGCAACTCAGAGGTCAAACTGCTACCACTTTCTTTACCATTAACAACGATTTTAATATCTGTTGCTTTTGAAGTTTCAGAAGGCATCGTAATTTTTAGCTGTTTCTTTTCAGACTTGAGTTCCAGTTTGATTTCATTATCTTTAGCCGTAGCTAAATCAAGCTGAACCTTACTCTCTACATCTCCAACATCTGTCTTACCTTTGAGTGTAAAGTCTTGTTTGATAAAGTGATATTCACCCAATTCAGTGTCTGTATTTTTCTTAAGAGTAATAGTTTTCTTCTCACCAGGTTTAATGGTAGCATTATCCAAATTTGTATTGACTTTAACTTTGACTGGATAGGAAACCATCTGATATTCCTGGAAAATACCAAATTTCTTACTCTTTTCAGTAACACCTAAAATCTTATTATTGTTGTCATCAATATAAGCAGATTTGCCATTTGACTCAACAATGTTATCGAGCTCAGTTTCGAGATTAATCTCCTGGCTCTCTAGGTGCTCAACTAAAGCTCTTGCTTCAGCACGTGTCCACTTATCGGTTTGAGTAGAAAGAAGACTTGCAACCTCATCGAAGTCTTTACTAGAGACGGCTTTTGCAAAATGGTCTGTGACCACTTTTACTCCAGTTATAGAGTTTAGATAGAAGAATGCTCCAATCAAAGCGGCAACTAAAACGGTTGGAGCCCCAATCATGATTGCTTGCTTCTTTGATATTCTCTTTTTAGCCTTTTTTACCGGTTTCTGTGGTAATTGTGAGTCGAGTAGTTCAGACCGAATAGGCAAGTTAGAGAATCCTTGACTCTTAGCTTCTGTAAATTCTTCTTTGGTAGGTTTTCGACCAATATTATTTTCAAAAGCTTGCAGCCAATTCTTACGAAGTTCTTCATATTGACTAGATTCAAACGCGCCTTGCTTCTCATCTTGAGAAGAGGGTTGAACCGATTCTTCTGTGACAGAATCTTCAGAAGGTATCTCCTGAATAATATCTTGATTATCAGAAGCTTCATCAGTAGTATTTTCTACTGATGAAGTATCTGTGGTTGCTTCCCCCGCTTCACCTGCAATCTCCTTAATCTTTTTTGGATCAAAGTTAGATTGTTTGCCGGCTTGGAACTCACTTGCAGTTGGTTTTCGACCAATTACTTTTTCAAAGAGATCAACCCATTTTTCTTTTGTTGCCATAAATCTCCTCCAATTATTACATCATTATGATACTAGCTAGTAGAGAAAAAGCGATAAAAGAGAAGATAATTGTAATCACACCATTGATAATAATGGCCAATAGATATTTATAAAAAGGATCCATAGAGTTGTTTGTCTTGGAATAAATCAAAGCAAAGGTCGCTCCAACTCCAATTAACAAAATTCCAATCCATGTGAATAAAAGGGACAATTGAATGACTCCTAGTAGAGCAAATAGAGCTGAAATAGCAATAAACGGAAGAACTATAGCATACAGTCGGCCGTACCAATCAAAAGCCTTATTAAAGGTAAAACTCCCATCCTGATAGACCAAACGCTTCACAACAAAACCACCTAAAATAATAGAGAAAAGGAAGAGAGCCGCTGCTATCAGGGAAACAAAAAAGACTTTGAAATTAAGAGACGGAACAACATCATACAAACTAAGACTGTATACCCTAAACATATTGATGATACTGTAAACGTTGGAATTTGCGACAATAGCAAAAAAGAACACTGTCAAACCTAGAGATAGGTAGCCATTCACCTTACTGCTCTCAACTTCAGATGTCGGTGATTTCCAAGCTGAAACAAGCCAAGCCCAGAAACCCTTCATTGTTTTAGAAAACTCGCTGGGTTGAGGAGGTTGCTGACTGTAATAAGCCTGCGGTCCTTGTTGAGGTATTTGTGAATTGAACTGTCCTTGCTGCGGGTTGTTCTGATAAGCTTGCGGACCAGAAGACTGAGGCTGTCCAGCAAAGGGGTTCGCTTGCTGAAATCCTTGTTGCTGATAAGCTTGTCCCTGATTAGCAAATTGAATTGGATTTGCTTGTTGCTGAGGAACTTCTTGATATTGTTGAGAAGCCTGCTGAGCAAAAGGCTGTTGGAAGTTTTGCGGCTGTTCAAAGCTTGATGAAGCCGGACTAGCTTCACTAGAGGCTTGCTCCGCACTTACCTGTTCAGCTTCAACAAATTCCCCGGCAGCCAATGCTTGGGCAATTTCTTCCTCTGTAGCCGAGCGTCCATTAACGGCCTCAAAATATTCAAGCCAATCTTGTTTTGACATAAAATATCTCCTATCTATAAATTATTATACTACTATAGTATACAAAAAAAGGGCCGGAAATTCAATCTATTCCGGCATTTGCTCTTCTTAATCGCTTGTCATATCGTCAATTTAGCAGGAAAAGCTTCCACTCCTCCTTCGACATTGATTACTTGGTAACCCTTAGCTTCCAAAAATTCGCAGGCACGCGCTGAGCGTCCGCCTTTTTGACAGATGATATGGTAGGGGATTTGTTTATCTAATTGCCCATAATTCTCCGCCAAGCTGCTGAGAGGCAGATTCAGAGCTCCAGAGACATGTCCAGCTGTAAATTCGTCCACCTCGCGAACGTCAATCAACTGTAGTTCTTCTGCCTGTAATTTGTCATATAAATCTTTCGCACTAATTTTTTGCATCATTTTTCTCCTATTCATTCATAATCACGATTTTTCCAAAACCTGCCGTCCCTTCGATAAATGCATGAGCTTTGGGCACTTGCTCTAGGGAAAAGACACGCCTTGGTGTAACATTGACCTGATAGCGGTCAATGTAGTCAAATAATTCATCCATCAAATCTTGGCTCACATGAGCTGAGTGGAAACTTGTCAGAAAACTGTTGTTTTTAATTTCTTCAATTGGGTTGAAGCCTGCCAGTTCCCATTGCCCACCTAAGAGGCCGGTCACACAGATAATCCCACCCTCTGCGATATGGTCAAAAGAATCCTTGACAGTTGCTGGACCGACCAACTCCAGGATTTTATCAAACTTCTCCTCTGTTTCCAGTCGGCCATCCTGGTCTATAATGATATCGTCGTAGGCTTGGTGCTTGAGTAGAAACTGTTTGGAACCGCTATTGACCGAACCCACGATATGTGTGTCTGGAAACTGTGCCTTGACCAGACGAGCAAAGGCCAAACCGACACCGCTAGTGGCAGCCCGAACCAAAATCTTGTCATTATGCTCAATGCGCAGATTTTTCATAGAACCTAGGGCAGTATAATAGGTCTCTGGCACTGCAGCCAGCTCTGTCCAGGTCAGGTTGGTCTCGACTGTATAAATTTGGTCGTTCGGCAGGAGGACATACTCGGCATAAGAGCCGTCAAAAGCTCTCCCCATTTTTCCCATGATGGAAACCACTTTCTGATCGACCTCTAAATCTGCTCGAGTCGTCTTGGCCACTTGGCCAACACACTCAATACCTAAAATCCGAGGAAAGGCGACACTAGGCGATAAACCCTCACGAGTAAAAATCTCCGATCGGTTAATCCCAAACCCTCTGACCTTGACCAAGGTCCAGCCTTCTTGAAGTTGTGGAATCGGTCTTTCTTCCAGCAGAAGTTTTTCTGGACCACCTGCTTCGTAAATGACTATAGCTTTCATCGTTTCCATAGAATCACCTCGCTTTCTACCAAGTTTAGCATTCTAAGCTTAGACTTATCAAAAAGTCAGTCAGATACTTCTGAAAATCAAACTGAACTTTGACAAAATCATTGGCTGACTGTTTGAGAATCTCCTGAGGGAAGCACGTTGCAGGATATGCCCTTCATCCAAAATCAAGATAGAGGTACAAAGACGCTAGCAAACGAGTGATAGCAATTCGCTAGGTTTAATCACCCGAAAGAGCAGCTGGATAGTACTACTCTATCTCAGCAAAACAGTTAGTTAAAGCTCCAGCACTTGGTAAGAGTAGCCTAAATCTTTCAGAAACTTGAACAAATCCTCTGTAGAGATAAAGATAGTCTTTTCATTGGTATTAGGATGGAAAGTCATGCGTTCTTCGTCAATAATCTCTTTATCAAAATAAACTTGAATATCTCTTTCCTCATTGTTAAGCAGACCAAAAGGCGATACCGTTCCTGGTGGCAACTGCATTTTTTCAAAGAGAGAATCCGCTGAAGCCATACGAATACGGTTAGCTGAAACCAGCTCTTTAAACAAATCCATATCCAAACTCTTCTTATCATCCATAATCAGAAGGTAATACTGAGTTTTCTTCTTATTGGTCAAGAACATGGACTTGGTTCGAACACCTTCCATGCCTTCAATATAGCCATCTGCCTGCTCTGTCGTAAATGCAGGTGGGTGCTCCACCACATCAAAGGTGATCCCCAACTCTTGCAACTTGTTAGCTACTTGTTGATAAGCATCCATAGTTTTTTCCTTTATTGATGAATAATCTTTTGTACCAATGCTTGTAAGTCTGGCACCACTTCTGCCTCAAACCAAGGGTTTTTAGCCATCCAGATTTGGTTGCGAGGCGATGGGTGTACCAATGGAAAAAAATCAGGTAGATAGTCTTGATAATGCTGAACTGTCTCGGTCAGCTTGATATTTCCTTTTTGATGCAGATAGTATTTCTGTGCATACTGACCAATCAAAATGGTCAGCTCGATATCTGGCAAAAGCTCTAAAATCGGCTGATGCCATTTGTTCGCAAAGTCCTTACGAGGCGGTAAATCACCAGATTTCCCATGTCCTGGAAAATAAAAATCCATGGGCAAAACTGCAAAGTAGCCAGAATTATAAAAGGTATCTTCGTCAACTCCTAACCACTCCCGCAGACGGTCACCACTCTTATCTTTCCAGTAAAGCCCTGCCTCTTGAGTTTTCAGCCCCGGCGCTTGACCAACAATGTTAATTCGAGCATTCTTTGGTGCCGCAAAAAGCGGTTTGATTCCTTGCTCCGTAAATTCCTTATTTTCTGGGTCGGCCATGATGGCCTTAGTAATATCATCTAATGTATGCATAGCAGCTCCTTGCAAAGAAACTCATTTGGCAAGACCAAACGAGTTCTTCTTTTTTATTTGATCAATTCGTAGATAGCTTCTGCGTAAATGGCCGCAGCACGGAAAAGGTCTTCTACATCTGTAAATTCATTGGCTTGGTGCATAGTGTTGACATAGCCTGGGAACATGGCGCCAAAAGCCACACCGCGCTTCAAAAGACGGCCAAAAGTTCCGCCACCAATAACTTGCTCGTGTCCTTTGAGACCCGTTTGTTTTTCGTAAACACTCAAAAGAGTTGCTACCAACTCATCATCTGCTGGGACATAGTGCGGAGTATGTCCATGTTCAGACAAGCTCACAGACACAACACCAGTAACTTTTTCAAGACCGGCCTGAATTGTTTTCGGATCAGTACCTTGAGGGTAACGGATGTTCAGAGCAATGGTATTGTCAGCCTTGGCACTGTCAAAATGGAAAACACCAGCATTCATGCTGAGAGCACCCATTTTAGCATCTGTATAAGCAATTCCTAACTTCTCACCTGTAAAGTCCTCATGCATAACTTGAGCCGCAACTTCCAGATAAGCCTTGGCGTCACCAGCAAAGTCAAATTGGTTGAGGAAGAGAGCTAAATAAGTTGCTCCGTTGATACCATCCTCTGGTGTAGAACCATGAGCTGATTTCCCAATAACTGTCACTTCAAGAGCGTCTCCATTTTCTTTTAGACTAGCTGAAACCTTGTGGGCAGAAGCAAAGTCTTGTAATTTCTTATCCAATTCCGCTGCATCAACTGCTGCTGTAAAAATAGCTGTCGCTGATTCTGGCACCATATTCTCACGAAGTCCGCCAATGAAGCTTTTGAGTTTAAAGCTGCCATCATTACTGTTACCAAAGTGGAGATATTCTGTGATATTCCCTTTTTCACCGTTAATGATTGGGAATTCCGCATCTGGTGAGAAGCCAAAGTCTGGCTCAGGTAGGCCAACATGCTTGAAATAATAGTCCATGTCTTGCCAACCGGATTCCTCGTCTGTCCCCACCACAAAGCGAACGCGCTTAGATACTGGTAAGCCCAGGTCTTTGATGATTTTTAAACCATAGTAACAGGCCATGGTTGGACCTTTATCATCAGATGAACCACGCGCATAAAGTTTGCCATCAATAATTTCAGGTTTGTAAGGATCTGTATTCCAGCCACTCCCGGCAGGGACTACATCCATGTGGGCAAAAATCCCAAGTTCTTCCTCACCCTCACCAAAAGTAAAGTGACCAGCATAATTGTCCACATTCTTGGTTTCATAACCATCGCGTTCAGCAATTTCTAAAAACTTATGCAGAGCTTGAACAGGACCAAGTCCAAAAGGATGTTCCTTGTCTGCCTTGGAATCATTGCGTTCTGAGTTGATTTCCAAAAGACTGAACAGGTCAGCTAAGAGAGCTTCTCTTCGTTTTTCAACTTCCGCTTTAAAATCAATTGTCATTATTTCACCCCAATTTCCAATTCGATTTAAATCAATGTACATACGAATTAAATCAAAAACATAACTATATCAACGTTTCTCAATGATTTCATCAACCGGCAAACGATAACTAGGGTCTAGTTTTTCATTAGTATAACCAACCGTAATTAAGAGTTCTGGACGAAAACGCTCATCAATTTCCAAAACCTCATTAACCTTAGATTTATCGAAACCTAAGATAATGTTAGATCCGATACCTTGGTCAGTCAGAGCCAGAACAAGATTCTTAGCCACCAGACCAGCATTGAGAGCTAAATAATCACTCTTTTGCTGTTCACTATAGCGAGCAAACTCAGCAGGCAGATTCTGCATGTAAAATTGAAGCTGCTCATCAGAGAAATTCTTAACTCCAGCCACACGCGCAATCTTGCGAGCCCGCTTGGGCAAATCTGTATCCGTAAAGAGAGCAATGGTCACTGGTGCTTCCTTAATCTGGTCCACATTTCCACCGAAAGCTGTCTCTGCTAGAGCTTGATTATGCTCCCGCACCACAACAAACTTCCATGGCTGGCTATTGTGAGCACTAGGTGCCAAAGTCGCAATCTCAATCGCTGTACGAACATCCTTTGGATCCACGGGTTTGTCATTAAAATGCTTGGTTGCATGACGCTTTTTATTGAGTTCTAGAAATTTCATAAGTCGCATCCTTTTCTAAATATACTAGCTTCATTTTATCATATTTTGTAAGAGTTTGCAGAAGTTTTTCACAGAGGAGTTTTTCATTCCTTCGCAAATAAGCTCAATTTTCAAAATATCAACCAATATTACCAGCCAATTGAGCAATCAATAGAATATGTTCATAAATCTTTACCCTATTTAAATGTTTTACATCTTTAAAGCCACCTAAAGCTAATAGAGAAACAAAACCAAAACATTGGGAATAATCAAGAGGACCATATTTCTCTATCGCTTCATGATAAAGCGGTAGATCAAAATGTTTTGTAATATGATTACTATCTATAAATTTCAAAAAATGAGTAAAGTTTTTTATCATGATATTAAAACTGCCATTTTTGTATTTAATAATTCCCACATATTTGTTTTCTTCCCAAGTTATGATGTCGCCAAAACCTGTCACAAAAATTGGAATGGAAATATCCCCTCTGAAATATGTCTCCCTAACCAGTTCAAGATACTCATCTGGATTAATCACCTTTAGGAAACCGTCTAAAAAAGTCCCCAGACCATCTTCTCTCCATATTTGAACTAGTTCTGCTGGAACTTGATTCTTATACTTCTCAATGATTTCTTGGGGCATGACCGCCCCTTTAATAATATTTTTTAACATCTCTTCTAAAAAATTAATCTTCCGCAGCAATCTTCAAAAATGCTTGCTTAAAATCTTCATACATTTCAAAAGCGATTTTCATGACATCCCGAAAATCTACATAATCGGAAATAATGGGATCCATTATCTTATTTTCCGGTGAAGTTAGTAATCTTATAATTGTAAACAAATTAGTTCCTAGCAACACTTTTTGGTTTGAATCTTTTAAGTCCCAAATCAATTCAACCATTCCATATTCCAAAGAAAATTTAAAACCGAATTCATATTGACCATTTTTTTCCTTTTTTAACGAGAAAAAATACTCTTTCTTATTAAATTTCACTTCATAACCGAATGAATTGATTATTTCCATTAAAAAATCACCATCATAATAATCTAAAGCTTTCTCTTTAGGAGTTCTACCCCTACTAAATTTATTGGACAATGCTTCATATCTCTCTACAAAATTTATATTTTGCAAAGCTTGTTCAGCTCTAGTATCTAATTTCATCTATTTATTCCTCAGTAAATTGTAATTCTAGGGTGTACTTTGGACATATTATATCACAACCAGATAATTGTGTAATCAATAGAAATCTAGTATAACAAAAACTTTTGAAAAATGAGAAAACCATCCATTTGAATTGGATGGTTTCGTTTTATGTATATCAATTATATTCATCATGCTTTAAAAAAGCTATCTACCAACTCTAACTTAACAATCATTTGCTCACGACTTGCAAATTCAGCAATTTCTTCTTAACAAATTATTATCATTTCCAAAATATTTAAAAGACACATTACAATTCAATTAGTCCCAATTTCCCCAATTCGTTGAGAGCAGCAATTTTTGAAAACGAGTGATTATTCCCCACAAATTCTTTTATCTCTCCAACATATTTATATAAATTTGAGTTTATTTCTTCTAAATTTTCAATAAATATGTCTAATAAATTTGAATCTATATTTTCCAAGGCGGAAGGTAACTGTGTTTGTTGTTCAAATAAGTACGCCTCCTTAGCAGTTGCACCTATCGCATAGCTGATATTATCCCATAAAGGAATATTAGATTCATCATTATCTAACTGCATGTAGATAAAAATTCCATTAAAATCAGTTCCATCATCTAACAGAATATAAAGATCTTTACCTGACTTATTTTTGTTTTCTAAAAAACTCCAACATTCATCTAAAGCAGTTCGAATTTGAGTTTTATATTGTGTTTTTATTTGAGCAAAAATTGCCTCTGAATAAGTTAGCATAAAGCAAAGTTCAACTACTCTCATATCCTTATCTTTATCCTTCGAAAAGAAATTTAAAATAATGGGCAACAACTTTATCTTTTAAATACTTCTCATCCTGGAGTGAGTTGTTCAATTTTGATAATTCTTTATACGAATTGATTAGGTTTTTATAATTATCAAAATAATCTTCTAGTGTTTCTTCATCCACACTCTCAATGGTCTCAGGAAAATATTTTTCACCAGTAGTTTCATAAGAGTAGTAACTAACTAAAGCAAGGAAATTCGCGATGCAACTCCAAATAGCAGGATTGGTCTCTTTATCTAACTCAAAATAAGTTAAAATATCTTCCTCATCAATGTTTTCCAATCTACTATACAATAAGTCTGGATCAGACTCACTAATTCTATCAATAGATTTACTTGTGAGTTCTAATGTTTTATGTACATATTCCTTATAGTCTAGGTTTTTTATATACCTTTCTAGAGAATCCGTTAATTTTTGCATAAAATGTAAAAGATTAAGACTTAATTCCATTTCTATTTCCTTTCTAATCTACGACATACAGACCATTCTCAACTACAAATTGTAACCGTCCATTTACTTTGACTCCCTCAACTATTTCTGAAGTCACTTCAATTCTAAGCTTTGGAAACATTTCACTCAACTGTTTAATAACCCCAGAAGGTTTTGCAGGATTTCCTAGACCACTTAAACAAGTTGGGCATACACCTTTAGGGTTTGACTGGTGAATTTTAAGTGTCCCAGTTACATCTTCAGCATTTAACTCTGCTTCTTTTATAGCCTCAATAAAATTATTTGCAACATTCTCCTCAGCATGTCTAGTAGCTGAAGAAATCTTACCTGAGCTTCTCACCTCTCTATCTGGAAATGCATCATCTAAATCAGGTAAGCCAGCTTCTTTTCGAACTTTAGGAGATCCTCCCTCAAATACTCTATCCTCAAGTCCAGGTATATCTGTCTTCCCAACTGCAATTGTATCTGTCTCAGGCACATTCCATTTTTTACGTAAATCAGATAGTGCATCAGAACCCCAATTAGAGTTTTCTAAACTGCTAGCATCACTATGTGGTGTGCTAACTTTACTGCTTCCTCCAACACCCTCAAAATCCTGAATCTGTTGTCTGCGCTTGACAGAAAACTGCTGGATCTTTTGAGATAGGTTTTCCATACTTTCAGAGAAGTTAGGGTTGACTCCAATGCCAGGTGCACCTCCTGCCAACTGAAACTCAGGCGCAAGATTTCCTTGCATAGCTGCCAGATTCCTCTGGAAGTTTTGCTTTTGAGCTCCCCACGCTGCATTGAGATTATCAAGCTTTTCAGATACCTTCTCCGCTCCAGAAGCCAAGGCTCGATTTTTCGTATTATTCGCCTTCGTTTTGAAATCATCCCAACTCTGGCTAGCTTGGGCTCGGACATTTCCCGCCTTAGTCTTGACATCTGTCCAAGTATTGCTCAAGCGTTCCTGGATGCTACCTTTATAGGAAGCTGCCTTTCCACTTCCCAGATTAACATCCGCTGCTTTACTAGCTCGATAAGCCTGAAAGCGCTGGCCAAGATGCCCTACCGTTCTACCGATTAACTGACTGGTTGCTAAGTTGGTTAGAGCCATTTGCGGATCTTCGATAAAGTCATGGCCAAACTGGGCAACATCGTAGGCATTAGCTCCAAAACGGGCAACCTTATCCGCATTGAGCACACCTTGGGAGACTGTTCGCTCTGCAATACTGGCTCCCTTCAGGTAGGAACCAAGACCGCCCGATACAAGAGTAGTAACTGCTTCTGCACCAGCCCATATTCTCTGCTCATTCGTTAGGACATCGCCTGTAATGGTTTCTCCGGAGATAGCGCGATAAGCTGCTTCTCCACCTAGAAGTGTTGTCCCTAAAGCCAAAGCTACTGGAGCTAAAGTTCCACCAGATGCGAATGTTCCGACAACCAAGGCTGCTGTCCCAACGACCTTGACGCCTATATCCACCCAACCCAGCCACCATTCATTATCTTTTGACCAAGTAGATTTAAGACGTTTGTATTCACCTAGTTCTGTTGGGAAGAAGGTCTCCACTAGCTCTTTCTCAGACAGGTCTTTGATTTTATCATAGGTCTCCTTGTCTTCCGCTTCCAGCTTTGCAAGGTTTTCTTTGGCAACCTTGAGCTTATCCTGATATTTAGCTGCAGCAGATGAGATAGGGCTCTTATCGCTGTTCAAGATATCGGACAGGCTGTAATAGGCTTTACGTTTGCCTTTAGCTGTCTGTATGCCATAGCCTGTCTGATAAGTTGTCTGATAGGTGTATGTTTCCTCATAAGTTAAATGCTCAGACTTATATTTATTCTTCCCTTCATTGATCTTATTCAGAGCCTCCATTGCATCTTCCAAGCCACTTATGTACTTATTCTCAATGTTTTGGACAATCTCCCGATGCACCCGCTTCATCTCCTCCATTACATCCAAAACAGTGTGCTCGGAATCAACAAAGGTCTTCTCTGGCATGTCCTTGCCTAGGGTCGCACCTCCTTTGGCAATGTAAAGGTGGGACAGATCGTTACTCTTGACAATCTCAGCGGTCTCCGAAATATCCTTGAGCAAGTCCTTGACCTGACTGACATTATCCTCAAACCAACCAATCCGCTTCCCTTGTTCAAAGTCACTTTTATTTGTATAGTACTCTGTCATGAAGCACCTCCCTGAGAAGTCTGACCACTATAAAGTATGGCTTCCTCTGATTTAGGTCCCTTATAGTCTGGCGCTGCTTGATCTTTTTTCAAACCATCACGTGTCAACTCAAAAGCTTTCTGAGGATCCTGCTCTAAGGCTTGACGAGTTTCAGAATCTAGGTTTGGATCTACCAAGGCCGCATTGACAATATCCGCTGCTAAAAGTTTATCAGTATCGATAAAGCCACGGTAGGTTGCCTGTATATGGTGAAAAAGAAGCTCTGTTAGCGCCTGAAAAGTCTGCGCTTTTGCAGTGAAATGATTGAGAGGAAGTTCACCCAGACGAGATTGGAGAGATCCTTCTTTACATACAGCAGGAATTTTATCAATCAGACCTTGCAATTGAGTTGTTAGCTGGCTAGAGCTTGTTGCTAGTTCACGGGATGCTAAGAGTAATTCCTCCTGTTCTGTTAAGGAAATACTAATTTTTGGCATGGCTGTATCCTCACTTTCAACTGGTTGATGATTTCTTTCTTTAACTCGTCAGTACTGATAGAGCGGATTCTCTGCTCAAGAACATCATACTGATAGATAGCCGAAGGCGCATTCAGATAAAGATAATCTCTGGATTTATTTTGTCCTGAGTATGACGTAATTCTCAAAGCAGGCGCTTTACGATAGTAGATAATCAATCTCTCTTCAGAATAGGTTCTCCATTCCGCAGCTGCTGGGTTGGGATCTCGTTCTGGTATCTTCTCACTCAAGAAAAGATGCTCCTTTATAACCGTACCTAAAAATTGGAAGCTATGTATACGATCCAATCTATAGGCGTTTTTATCTACTTTTTCAATGACGATATGATACCAACGATTGGAGTCTACTAACTGAGCACAAAAATACTTATCATCTACTTCGCAGTGAGAATAAGCTTCTTGGTACTTTTGAAGATAGACAGCTTTGGCCATGCAGGCTGTTGTTGGCTCACTATTTTCATCAATAAGCCCCATAGACTGGAGGTCAGAAAACCCCTTTTCCAGTATCTGCTTGAGCTGCACAGGCTTCTCCTCATCGGTAAGTTCTGGAAGAGGAAGTAGAAACAAATCCTCAGAGTAACCATTATAATTCAGCATATGCAGTGCATATAAAGATTCAAGTGTAAATATCATTTGCTTTCAATATCCTTCAGTACTTGTGCATCTTCAATGTGATAAAAGAGAGTCTCTAACCCATCAGTAGCCTCATGAAGCTTTCCAATTGCTTCTGAAAAATCTGATTGATACTGTTCAATGAAATCCTTAAGTCCCAAATACTGCTCCTTAGTCTCACCCGACCAGAGCGAATCCTTTTGTGCCAAGGTGTTAACCTGAGAAGGAATAGTTGTATTGATTAAATCATGGAGCGTCTTAAGCTGAGAGATGATATTCCTTAGTTCTCCATCATCATAACGAATTGTATCATGAGAAAATCTATCTTGAATGCTATTGATATTTGTATCCATTTAAAAGATGCCTCCTCCAAAAAAATCAAGCGGATTCTCATCCAAACCAAGTCTATTGAAGTGCTTCTTGCCTTTATTGTACTCTGTTTTAATACTTTCTAGCTGAGATTCTAAAGAGCTAATCTTGGCTACAACATCATTATAAAGGCTTATAAAGGACGAATTAGAATTCTGCACAAAGTCTACATAATCCTGTAGGACTTGCTTATGCTCTTTTAATTTGCTCGAAGCTGACTCCAAGTAAAAATAACCACTTTCACCATCAATGGTATTAACAATACTCTCAATATAGCTGATATAATCTTCCATATCTGAAGTAGAACGTTTGTAATCTAGCCGATGACTGGAAATACCATCACGTACTCTCCGGTAACGGTCTCGATCCGCTTTGACACTGTAATACTGACTTTTTAATTCTGCATCGCTTGCCATTTTACACCTCGCATTCTTTTGCTGCCTCTAGTTTACCATAATTATTATTCCTTTTACACTTTTAACATTTTTTTATACCAGATATATTGTTTTATTTTCTAATCACTTAATGATTAACAAATCCCATCTACTCCAAACCTATTTGTGGCTCCGCCACCTCTCGCAACTGTGCCTGTTCCTGCTCCTGAGTTTTCGGATTTAACTTCTCCTGCACTGCTTCTGCCACAGCTCGTGGTACGCCGACTTCGACGATTTGGTCGACACTGGCTTCTTTAATCTTGGTTAAAGATTTGAAGTGTTTCATGAGATTTTGCTTGCGTTTTGGTCCCAAGCCTTCAATGCCATCTAGCTGTGATGAGAAGGAATTCTTAGACCGGAGCTGGCGATGGAAGGTAATAGCAAAGCGGTGGACTTCATCTTGAATACGTTGAAGCAGGAAAAATTCCTGCGAATTCCTGGATAATTCTACAACCTGCAGAGGGTCACCAAAAAGCAATTCATGAGTCTGGTGCTTGTCATTTTTTTGCAGTCCAGCGATGGGAATATCCAATCCCAACTGCTCCTGAATAACTTCTTTAGCGACATTGACTTGGCCCTGTCCACCATCAATGACAATCAGATCAGGCGGAGTCAGTCCATCCCGAATCACCCGACTATAGCGCCGCTTTATGACCTCACGCATACTGGCGTAATCATCCGGTCCTATGACAGTCTTGATCTTATATTTGCGATAATCCTTCTTGCTAGGTTTACCATTGACAAAGACTACCATAGCCGATACAGGACTGGTCCCCATGATATTGGAGTTATCAAAAGACTCGATGCGAACAGGCGTTGGAATGTTAAGGAGCTGCCCTAGATTCTCAATAGCACCTTGGGTCTTTTCAATAGATTTTTCCAAGAGATCAAATTTCTGCTGGAGGCTGACTCGGGCGTTCTTGATAGCCAGATTGACCAGCTGCTTCTTCTCGCCTCGCTGGGGCTTAAGCACCTTGGTATCCACCATGGCTCGGACAGCTTCTTCGTCAATATCTGCTGGAATCAAAATTTCATTGGGCTTGAGGTGGGATTTTTCCTGATAAAATTGTCCAATATAGGTCAAGAAATCCTCGTCCGGATCATTGTAATAGGGAAAAAGGTTGACGTCACGTTCGATTAACTTGCCCTGGCGGACAAAGAAGACCTGTACACACATCCAGCCCTTATCCACATAGTAGCCAAAGACATCACGATTTTGCAAATCCTTAGCCATAACCCGCTGCTTAGTTCGCAGCGTACCAATGGACTGAATCAAGTCGCGGTACTCAGCTGCTTTTTCAAACTCCATAGCTTGCGCTGCGCCAGCCATTTTCCCCCGTAAATCCTCAATAATCTGGTCATCCTGCCCCTTGAGAAAGGCCGCTACCTCCTGGGCCAGCTCCTTGAAATACTGGCTGTCGACTTGGCAAATAGTGTGGGCCTTGCACTGCCCCAGATGGTAGTAAAAGCAGACCTTTTCAGGTGGATTGGTACACTTGCGGAAAGGAAAGAGCCGATCTAAAAGCCGTTTGATTTCATTGGCCGCGCCGACGTCCGGATAAGGTCCGAAATAAAGCCCGCCATCCTTTTTGACTTGGCGCGTGATGATGAGACGCGGATAGGTTTCGTTGGTAATCTTGATAAATGGATAGGACTTATCGTCCTTGAGCATGATATTGTACTTGGGCTTGTTTTCCTTGATTAGATTAATCTCCAGAAGCAAAGCCTCAATGTTAGACTCGGTGACAATAAACTCAAAATCCTCAATCTCAGAAACCAGGGCCTCAGTTTTGGTGTCATGACTGCCACGGAAATAAGAACGAACCCGATTACGAAGATTCTTGGCTTTTCCGACATAGATAATGGTACCGTTTTTGTCTTTGTGAATGTAACAGCCGGGACTGGTCGGCAACAGTTCCAGCTTTGATTGGATTAGCTTATTCATAGGTCTATTATAGCAGAAAAGAATAGCATACAACAGAAAGACGTTAGAATGTTAGAAGATCAAAAGTTTTATTCCTTTCTTTGGTAATACTGAACTATAACTTGTCTTTATATCTTCTTGCATGTACCAAAAATCTATCTCAAAAGAAACATGATTTTCTTCACAATAAAGCGTTTTCTAGGTAAAAATCAAGCAAGCGATTGCACAGCCATTTTAATAGGCTTTTATTATATAAACAGAAATAAAATAGAAAAATTTTAGAAAAATTAATATATTTTTAAAAAAATTTCAAAAAAAGACTTGACAAAAATTGCAAACGGTTGCATAATAGAATTGTAAATAAAAATTCCGGGAGGAAATAGGAATGAAAACATGGAAAAAAGTGGTATTAGGCAGTGTCAGCTTGCTGGCTGCAGGAACGCTGTTAGCAGCTTGTAGCTCGAATAGCAGCAAGGAGAGCTCTTCTTCTAAAGCCGATAGCAAGACCTTGAAACTTTGGGTACCAACCGGTGCTAAAGATTCTTACTCTGATACAGTTAGCAAGTTCGAGAAAGAATCAGGCTACAAGGTTGACGTAGTCGAAATGGAAGATCCAAACGCTCAGGAAAATCTGACAAAAGATGCTAGTACTGCTGCCGATGTTTTCTCTCTGCCACATGACCAACTTGGTAAATTAGTTGAAGCTGGAGCTATCCAAGAAGTTCCTTCTAATATGGCAGAAGAAATCAAGAAGAACGATACAGAACAAGCAGCTATTGGTGCTCAGTACAAAGGTAAAACTTATGCTTTCCCATTCGGTATCGAGTCACAAGTAACCTACTATAACAAGTCAAAACTTTCTGCTGACGATGTTAAGTCTTATGAAACCATCACTTCTAAAGCTAAATTCGGCGGAAACTTGAAAGAAGTTAATGCCTACGCTACTGCTCCACTCTTCCTTTCTGTTGGCGACACTCTCTTTGGTAAAGATGGTGAGCAAGTAGACGGAACAAACTGGGGTAACGAGGCCGGTGTGAACGTTCTGAAGTTCATCGCAGCTCAAAAGAATAACAGCGGTTTTGTAAACGTAGATGCTTCTAACCTTCTTGCTAAATTTGAAGATGGTTCAGTTGACGCTTTCCAATCAGGCCCATGGGACTACGCAGCTGCTGAAAAAGCTGTCGGCAAAGATAACCTTGGTATCTCTGTTTACCCAACAGTTAACATTGGTGGACAAGACGTTCAACAAAAAGCCTTCCTCGGTGTAAAACTTTATGCAGTTAACCAAACACCATCAAACGGCGACACTGACCGTATCGCAGCAAGCTACAAACTGGCTCAAGCACTTACTAGCAAAGAAAGCCAAGAAAACCAATTTAAGTTTGAAGGACGTCACATCATCCCTGCTAACAAAGAAGTACAAGAGTCTGAAGATGTGAAGAAAGATGCCTTGGCACAAGCTGTTATTACAATGGGATCTTCTGATACCTACACAACAGTTATGCCTAAACTTAGCCAAATGTCTGTCTTCTGGACTGAAAGTGCTGCAATCCTCAGCGATGCTTACAACGGTAAATTTGGTGAAGATCAATACCTCGCAAAATTACAACAGTTTGATAAAGATTTAGCAGCAGCTAAATAATCCTCAAACGAATAAAAATAAGCATTGAAGTGAGGAGGGCAGCCTCCTCACTTCTTTCTTTGTAAATATAAGGAGAATACTATGACTCAGTCATCCTATGACAATGCATCCATGGTTCAGGTCTTTAAAGAAGGAACCTGGGATGTCAAACTCTCTTTTCTGGTAATGGGACTGAGCAACCTTGTAAACAAACAATTTATCAAGGGGCTGCTCTTCCTCTTCTCAGAAATTGCTTTCCTGATTGCTTTTGCAGTTCAAATCATACCAGCTATTGGCGGCATGATTACATTGGGGACTCAAGAGCAGGGAGAGGCTATCAAAAAAGTTAACGGTTTGGAAATCACCGTTCAAGTAGCTGGTGACAACTCTATGCTGATGCTGATTTTTGGACTTGCTTCTCTTATCTTCTGTGCAGTCTTCACCTACATCTACTGGTGTAACCTGAAAAGTGCTCGTCACTTGATGGCTCTTAAGCAGTCTGGTCAGAAGATTCCTAACTTCGTTGAGGACTTCAAGACGCTTGCTGACGGCCGCTTTCACATGGGCCTAATGAGTATTCCTCTTATCGGAGTACTGCTCTTTACCATCTTGCCTCTGATCTATATGATCTGTTTGGCCTTTACTAACTTTGACCATAAGCATCCAGCTCCTAAGTCACTCTTTGACTGGGTTGGCTTCTCTAGCTTTGGTGATGTTTTCTCAGGTCGCATGGCTAGCACCTTCTTCCCACTTTTAGGCTGGACCTTGATTTGGGCGGTTGCTGCGACAGCCACTACTTTCTTCTTCGGTATTGTTTTAGCTCTCTTGCTCAATACCAAAGGCCTCAAGTACAAGAAAGTTTGGCGGACACTCTTCGTTATCACTATTGCTGTACCGCAATTCGTATCCCTGCTCTTGATGCGTAATTTCCTGAATGACAATGGACCTTTGAACGGACTATTGCAAAGCCTCCATCTCATCCAGAATCCAATTCCATTCCTGAGTGATCCCGTTTGGGCTAAGTTCTCAATCATCCTTGTCAATATGTGGATTGGTATTCCATTTACCATGCTGGTAGCGACCGGGATTATCATGAACCTGCCTAGTGAGCAAATCGAGGCTGCTGAAATTGATGGAGCTAGCAAGCTTCAAATCTTCAAGAGCATTACTTTCCCTCAAATTCTTTTGATTATGGCGCCATCACTTATCCAGCAGTTTATCGGGAACATCAACAACTTCAACGTTATCTACTTCCTGACAGGTGGTGGCCCTACTAACTCTTCCTACTATCAGGCAGGCTCAACTGACCTCTTGGTTACCTGGCTCTATAAACTGACCGTTTCAGCCAAGGACTACAATCTGGCATCTGTTATCGGTATCCTGATCTTTGCAATCTCTGCAGCCTTCAGTCTCTTAGCCTATACTAGATCCGCATCATTCAAGGAAGGAACTGCTAAATAATGAAAAATAGAAAAAAACTCAGTTTATTAGGGATTTATGTCTTACTGGCTGTTTTAGCATTCATCTGGCTTACACCAATTATCTGGATTTTTCTGACCAGCTTCCGTGGTGAAGGATCTAATGCAGTCCCTTACTTCTTCCCTAAGACTTATACTCTTGACAACTATATTAGACTGTTTAATAACAACACTTATCCTTTTGTTCAGTGGTTTATGAATACCCTGATTGTTGCGACAGCGACCTGTATCCTGTCTACTTTGATTACCGTGGGTATGGCTTACTCACTCAGCCGTATCAAATTCAAGCATAAAAACCGTTTCCTCAAGCTGGCTCTGGTACTTAACATGTTCCCAGGCTTCATGTCTATGATTGCGGTTTACTACATCTTGAAAGCACTCAATTTGACACAAACCCTGACTTCATTGATTCTGGTTTATTCGGCTGGGGCAGCTTTAGGCTTCTATATAGCCAAAGGTTTCTTTGATACCATTCCATATTCTTTGGACGAATCCGCTATGATCGACGGAGCGACTCGCTTCCAAATTTTCCGGACTATTACATTACCGCTGTCAAAACCGATTATCGTTTATACAGCGCTAATGGCTTTCATGGGACCATGGGTCGACTTCATCTTTGCCTCTGTCATCCTAGGCGATGTCAAGGAAAAATACACAGTGGCTTTGGGACTTTTCCAAATGCTTAATAAAGATGCCATCAATAAATGGTTCTTACCTTTCACATCTGGAGCGATTATCATCGCTATCCCAATCACTCTTCTCTTCATCTTCATGCAGAAATACTACGTAGAAGGTGTTACAGGCGGAGCGGTCAAATAGACTCTAATATGTATATCAAAAACTTCCGACAATATAAATCGGAAGTTTTTATCTTTCTTAGAAAATGTGGAACTTAACTCCTCATCCCTTTCATATGAGATTGCTTATTAGCTTGGACAAAAAAATGAGTCTGGAAATTATTCCAGTCTCATTTTGTATTTCATTAATTATAATCTTCGTCTCTGCGACGGCGCTTGTTCGTTCCCAAAAAGGCTGCTGCACCAAGTGCCATACCAAAAATTGCAAGACGTTCTGCTTCTGAACCAGTATTTGGCAGAATAGCAGGAACTGTTGGAGCCTTATCAGCAGTTGTAGCCACGCTAGCAAGTTGAGCAGCAGGATTTACAACAAAATCAGTGAATACGTCACTACCTGCCGCTTGAACAGCACCTGTAGTTGCTCCTTTGACTTCACGAGTGTTCGCATGAACTTCTGCAGTCTTAGCATCTGAATCTTTCTTAGATTCATCCTCTGCACCTGGACCAGCAGCTCCGCCTTTTACAGCAGTTAGAGTCTGTTTATCTTCACCTGAGCGATAGTTACTATTCAGAGCATTTCCATACAGGAGAGCTGCTTGATTCAAGATATTCAAGAGAGTTTCATAATTCGCTTGAAGACTGTTGTAGGATTCCTCAAGAACAGCTAAAGTTGCAGTCTCTTGATTTAAGATTGCTTGTTTAGCTTCATAATCAAGCTGCGCTTCTGCCAACTCCCGCTCTGCTTCTGCAAGTAACTGAGGAGCATTCTGAAGGTCAATAACTTTCTTTTTAGCTGCTGCTAATGTCTTTTGAGCAGCCATGAAGTCCTCTTGAGCAGTTGTCAAATTAGCTTTCGCAGCTTCTTGAGCCGACTGAAGTTCTACCAACTTATCTTTAGCTGCTGCTAGAACTGCCTGAGCATTGTTCAAGTTAGTTTGGTAAGGAGCCAAGCTTGCTGCAATCTTAGCTGTCGCTCTGTCGAGAGCTTCCTGCTTAAGAGCAACATTTTGCTTGGTCAAAGCTAGATTATTTTCAGCAGTTGCTACCTTCTGACGAGCTGCTTCAACTGCTGCAATTTGAGCTGCCGCTGTCTTTTGAGCATCAGCTAATTGAGCATTTAGGATATTAATAGCTGATTCCTGACCTACTTTTTGAGCCTTGAGTTCAGCTAATTGATTCTTAAGTGCTGTAACATTTGCGTTAGAACCTGCAGAACGACCGCCACCAGCACGCAACAACTGCTCCATAGCCGCAACAGTCAGCAACGTACCGTTATTAACACGTTGGTTAAAGTTGCTAATATGATGGAAACCAACCTCGGATGTACCATGAGGAGTGCCCCATTGATTTGGATGTTTATCATAAGCTGCTGAGATAGCATTGGCTTTATTGTCCATCATCTGAACATAGTGGCCAATCTGAGCAAATACACCCGCTCCAACTCTCATATAGATAGCATTAGCATCAATCTGAGTTTCATCAGTAGGCAGTCCATATTGCGCCGCAATCTCTTGATACTTTTCTTTTTCTTTGTGCCAGAAATTGACAGCCCCTTGCGGGTCAAAACTAATCGCCACATTCTCATTACCAATCAGCTTACCCATATGCCAGTTATTGCGCTCAAAGTAGATAGTCTGAATCTGGCTAGCCACATTCGCATACGGATCAACCAACAACTCTTGTAAGCCGGCATTACGACGGTAAGCATTAATCGCCTTAACCAACTCTAAAGCTTGCAGGTTATTTTCTAGATTAGCTGGACTGGTTGGGTCAGAATTAACTGAGATACCAAATTCATTTTGTCCGCGTTGATAAACTGCAAGAGCATTATTGGCAGCATCACGAATTTCTTGATTAGCCGCATTGTTACGAACATTTTCTAAAAATTGAGAATAAGTCGTATTGCGAAGGTCAACAGGAGCTGTTGCTGCTGCTTTCTCAGCAGCCGGAATCTGTCTTTCAAGAGAGTTAATAGCTTGATTGGTTTGACCCAAAGATTCCTTTGCCTGATTGATTTTATTCTGGATTTCAGCCTGCACTTGTGGAGCAGAAGACGCTGCTTGCTCTGCCTTTGTCAGTTCAGCCTTTGCATTGTCTAAAGCAGTCTGTGCTTGACTTTGCTGACTCTTAGCAGTTGCTACAGCTTGCTCTTCTGAGTTAAGTGGTGTTTTAGCTTGTTTCAATTCAGTCTCTGCAACATCTACCAGAGATTGACTCGCCTTAACAGTATTTGCTTGATCTTTAACAGCTTGGTCTGCCTTGGTAGCTTTAGCCGCTGCTTCTCGAACAGCAACGTCTTTCGCGCTAACCTCTTGCTCTGCTGTTTTTGCTTCTGTCTCCGCCTTAGCAACATTTTCTTCTGTTGCTTCTGCCTGTATTTCTTTAGCAGTCTCAACAGCGGCTTCAGCCACTTTCACGCTAGTTTTTGCATCTTCAGCTTCTGTTTTCGCAGTATCTACTATCGATCTTTGCTCATCAAGTTTAGCTTTGGCTGCTTCAGCATTTTCTTGGGCAACAGCTACATCTGCTGCTGTCACTGGTTTCTCAGTTACTTCAGTCGCTTTTGGAGCTGTTACAGTTGATTCAACCAACTCATCCGCGTGCACTTGATGGGTCAGTCCACCAGAAATAATAGTTGTAGCCGCGATACCAGTCGCTACAACAGACTTGCCTATTTTCTTTTCCATAATCAATCTCCTTTTTATAATCTCGCATACTATAATTAACCTGGGTATAGCAGCCCACATAGTAATATACTATCACAAAACGCTAGTATTAACTAGTAGCAAACGTATAGTTTTAATAGTTTTTTTATTACATTTTAGTTACAAAAATGTTATATTAGAAAAATAAGCTGGTTTTTCCAACAAAAATGAGCATTTCTTTATCAAATAAAGCAAAAACTCCTAGATCCTTTCTAAGAGTTAACCTTGTTTGTCAGTCCGATTGAGCTTGTCGAATTTCTTCTAACATCGCTTCTTCTTCGGCCGTCATTTCATAGTGTTCCAACAAATCAGGTCGTCTTAGATAGGTCTTTTTCAGACTTTCATAGAGACGCCACTTGCGGATGTTTTCATGATGGCCACTCATGAGGACTTCCGGAACGACCATCCCCCGATATTCATAGGGCCGAGTGTACTGAGGATACTCCAAGAGCCCAGACGAAAAACTGTCATCTGTATGACTGGCTTCCTTGCCGATAACCTCTGGTATCAGGCGAACGGTCGCATCAATCATAGTCATAGCTGCTAATTCTCCTCCAGTAAGGACATAATCACCAAGTGAAATCTCGTCAGTCACTAAAGTCTTGATCCGCTCATCATAGCCTTCGTAATGGCCACAGATGAAAATGAGTTCCTCTTCCTTAGCCAGCTCCTCAGCATAGGCTTGGTCAAATGTCCGACCAGCAGGATCCAGCAAAATCACGCGCGGTTGCTTCTTTTCAATGGCATCATAGGCATCAAAAATAGGTTGAGCCCGTAGCAGCATACCCTGACCTCCGCCGTATGGCTCGTCATCTACATGACGAGATTTTTCTGCATTTTCTCGGAAATTATGATAGTTGATTTCTAAGAGGCCTTTTTCCCGAGCTTTACCGACGATAGAGTGCTCCAAGGGCGCAAACATCTCCGGAAAGAGCGTCAAAATATCAATTTTCATCGTCCAGTCCTTCCGGTATCTCTACATCAACCCGACCTTGCTCAACGTCAATCCCCAGCACCACTGGCGGAATATAAGGCAGCAGCAAGTCGCGCTTGCCTTTACGCTTGACCACCCAGACGTCATTGGCTCCTGGTTGCAGAATTTCCTTAATCCTACCAAGAAGAATATCATTTTCATAGACTTCAAGGCCGATGATTTCATGGTAGTAAAATTCCCCGTCTTCCAAGTCCGTCAAATCTTCTTCTCGGACTTTCAGAGTAAAATCACGAAACTTCTCAATGTCATTGATATGGTACATGCCCTTAAACTTGATAATATCAAAGTTCTTGACCTTACGATGACTAGCAATCTCCACATCCATGACAAACTGATCCTTCTTGTCAAACAGGGCGAGGGTATTACCTTTTTTAAAACGCTCTTCTGCAAAATCCGTCACTGACAAAACCCGCATCTCACCTTGCAAACCTTGGGTATTGACAATTTTTCCAACATTAAAATAATCCATCTCGACTCCAACATATTATACTCTGCCTAGTATTTTATCATGATATAGGGGAATGTACAAGGGAGATAAGAGGGATTTCCCTTGCCTATATTTATTTGATTAAAATTGCTGTTTAACGTATAATTATACATATAGAGCTACAACACTATAAACACTCAAGTGTGTTTACGCAAAACTAGAAAGAAGTTGGTGACGACTATGGGAAAAAAGTTAAGTAAACTCCTGCTCTCTACTGCTATTCTAGCCACAACAGCCGCCAGTCTGACTGCTTTGACACAGGTCAAAAAAGGCCAAGCAATGGAAAATGAAACGAGGGAAACTAGAAATCTCTCAGCCCTTGATGAAAAAATTGCTCAAATTGACAATCGAACCATCAAGGCTTTTCTAGAATACTATGCTAGTCAGAACATGACCTCCGCATCGTCTCTTCCAATGATAGATGATCTCGAGTCCAATACTCGCATCATAGTTATTGATACTGATGATGCGGATAAAAGTTTGCCACCAGCCATCGGAACATCTGTGGACGGATCCGAAGGGCCTGTAGGTGGAACTGTTGATGCTGATGGCAAATACATTGAGTTTGATACCAGTGACCATAGCAAATCCGCAACCGTTCAGGAAATTCGAGATGCTATTGCTGAAATACTAGGGTGATAAATTCCTAAAACAACGCTTACTCATTGGCCGAGTTTCTATCTCGGTCATTTTCTATTCCTAAAAATGTATCATATTACTGTAAATCTTGTTTTTCCTAAAAATCTATGCTAAGGTAAAGGCAGAATGCGAAAGGGAGGGGCTACTATGATGAGAAGCGGCCATCTGATTTACAAGGTAAAAAACTTACAGGAAGCGGTCAAGGAATGGGAAGCAAAGGGTCTTGTCGTCGAATACGGCAGAAGGGAAAAACCAAACAACGCCTTGATATACTTTAGTCAAGGCCCCTATATTGAGCTCCAGGAAAATACAGGTATTCCTGTAATAGCCAAAATCATAGCTAAACTATTTGGCAGACCTAAAAATCTGGAGCGCTTTTTCTACTGGGATGAATGTGAGGAAGGCTGGCAGGGACTGTGTATTGAAAAAGATTCTGGCGACTTGGATGAGGAAGTTAAATTTCTTGCTAAGAGAGGCATCAAGGGCTTGCTTCTCAACAATCTCAAACGGATAGATACTAAAAATCGCGAGCTAAGATATCGCTGCTTCTTTCCACACGGAACAAGCTTTACTTTTCTTATGACTTATTTCAGCATTGACCCCAAACCTCAGAACTTCACCCACCCAAATGGCATCAAGAGAATTAAGAAAATTGTATTTAAGATTTCCTCAGCTCAGGCTAAGATACTAAAAGAGCTGCTTCAAGACCAGACTCTTGAGATTCTTGAAGACGAAAACGAAAATGGCATCGTAGAGGTTATTTTCAATCGACAGGATTAGAGGTGTCAGGCGTTCTCTCAAAAATCTGCTCAGCAAAGTCCTCCACCAAAGCATTAAACTTGGCTGGTTGGCATAGATTCGACGGATCAAACGAATCAGCAATGACAAGATCTTGAGCATGACTAAGATGTTCCTTAGTTGTTTTCATCATTTGGACTAATTTTCCTGAAAAATCCCCCGCCAGCAAAAGTGTAGGAATCTTGCACTTATCCAAGGCGGCACGATAATCAATAGCTTCAATTGCCCTGCGCTGCAAAACAGACTCCTCAAGTCGCATCCGGTCGAATAAATCAACAAAATAGGAGCGAGCTAAAGGCCATCGTTTATAAATTGGCAAGGTTGATAGCTTCATAAACCATGAGTATTTCACCAAAGGAGCCGTAAGTTGAGCCAGAGAGTTCATCATTGGTGACAAATCCGTCGTACAAAAAGTATCGCACAAGATAGCTCCCTTAAAGATTTGCGGATTTTGAGTCATGAGGTGCATGGTTAAGATACCGCCATAGGAAGTACCTCCGATAACGGCTTCGCTGATGCTTTCTTTTTTCAAAATCGCCAGCACATCTGCAGCCTGTATATCTAGAACCTGATCCACCTGACAATTCAGCTGGCTTGATTGCCCATTTCCACGTAGGTCAGGCGCAATAACCTGATAGCGATCCTTAAAAAAATCTATCTGAGGCTGAAACATGCCCGAGTCAGCACTCAGACCATGCAGGAGCACAAGCGTTTCTTTGTGACCTCGCCCTTCTATCCGATAGGATACCCTACCATCAGTTCTTTCGATATGATCCATCCTATTACCTCCATTCTACAGCTCATTTATACTTTTCTGCCATTCTTTGGCTAATTCTATCTGTTGCTTTCTTTCTCTGACAACCGCTTGCATATCATCTGGACTCTGCAGATTTATTACTTTCACTGCATAATCAGCCGAGACAATGGCATGACCTCGCATGTGGGCTGTTGCGACCGCTTGGGCAAAGACACGCGCAGCATACTTACTGACTGGTGATTTGGCTTGCTGCGACAGCTGCTGAGCTAAGAAACCAGCCTTTCTCAGCTCATAGGCAGAAACTTTACCCTCAAGTCGCGCCTCAAACACTTCCTGAACTTGAGTCAAGATTTGCTGTTCTTTAAGATCGTCACCAATATTTATCAAAGCTATAAAGCGAGTAGCATGTTCCATTGCCCATTGGGCAAGCTGCTTCTGAGGAAGCTGGACCAAGATTTGTTCCAGTTCCAATCTTTTCTGACCATAATCAAGAATCTTAATCTTGTAAGGGCTGGGCAGACTCACTTGTCCATTCTCATAACACTCTCGTTCATGGGCGTTCCAAGCATAATCTTCTGACTTCATATTTTCTCCGTTTCCACGCTTCTCGATTTCCTCGTTGAAGAAGCTAAGCTAGATAGTTCTCGCATACGCTCGCACTGCATCAATGCCCCTAAATTCAACTGCGCCTAACGGCTTGTTTCATTAAGGGCCTTGTACCCACGCTTAGCTGGGCATCAATTTCCCTAAATCCGACTGTTTTCATCGCGCTTGCCTCGTTATAGAATCCAAGGTACGTAGTTCTCGCATACGCTCGAACTGCATCTATGCCCCTAAATTCAACTGCGCCTAACGGCTTGTTTCATTAAGGGGCATAGAAAAAAACGAGACACACTGGTCCCGTTCTTCTTATTTCTCATCAATAACGATGCGAACTTTTTTGTATTCAGTTGGGACAGAGTAAACAATCGTCCTTATAGCGGAAATAGTACGACCTTTACGACCGATTACACGTCCAACATCACTCTGATCAAGATCTAGGTGATATTCTAAAAATTCAGGTGTATCCTCAATCTTTATAGTTAAGGCATCTGGCTGTGAAATCAAAGGTTTCACTATCGCAATAATTAGATTTTCAATCGTGTCCATATGTCAACCTACGCTTCTATTATTTAGAGTATTTTGAATCGTGGAATTTCTTCAATACGCCTTCTTTTGAAAGGATGTTGCGTACAGTATCAGAAGGTTGTGCACCATTACCCAACCACTCAAGGATACGGTCTTCCTTCAAAGTTACTTGGTTTTCAGCTACAAGTGGGTTGTAAGTACCAACTGTTTCGATGAAACGTCCATCACGAGGTGAACGTGAATCTGCAACATTGATACGGTAGAAAGGTTTTTTCTTAGAACCCATACGAGTCAAACGGATTTTTACTGCCATTATTAAGGTCTCTTTTCTTTATTTTTTTCTTTTGGTGAAATAGCAGAGCTATTAAGCACATGTTCTATTATAGCAGATTAAAAATAGCTGTCAAGTTTTTTTCTTGACAGAGTTAAAAAATTTTTTTAGATTAGTCTTTCTTGTTTAAAAGAACAATAGTTTTTCATTTACAATCTCCTTATGGAAGCAAGAGTCTGATAATGTCGTCATAAGAATAGGCGGTATAGGTCGGCTGAAAAAGACTTTTATTTTCTAGCTGCTTGGGATTGTACCAGATAGAGTCCAATCCTGCATTATTACCGCCTGCAATGTCAGCAGTCAAAGAATCCCCAATCATCAAGGTCTGGCTCTTGTCAAAGCTCGGTATCTGCTCTGCTATTTTTTCATAAAACAAGGCTTCGGGCTTCTGAGTCCCCATCTGCTCCGAGATGAAAATATGGTTAAAATAGGGCGCAATGTCGGAATGGGCCATACGGCCGGTCTGAATAGCCGTGATGCCATTGGTCGCTCCGTAAATCTCATAATCAGCTGCTGTCAGACTGTCCAAAAGCTCACTAGCACCAGCGTAGGTTTGTCCTTGCTGAGCAATATGCTGCTGATAGAGAAGGGCTAACTCGGCGCCATCCTTCTCAATGCCAAAATGAGCAAAAAGACGAGAAAAGCGAGTATTGACTAGCTCAGGCTTGGTGATTTTCCCCTGCTCTAGTTCCCGCCAAAGCCCCTTGTTCATGGGAATATAATAGTCTTTGTAGGTCTGAATCTCCGTCACGCCCTGCTCCTCCAAAAAATGAGTCAAGGCAATATCTTCAGCCGTATCAAAATCCAGCAAGGTATGGTCAAGGTCGAAAAGTAGAAATTTGTATGACAAGGTTGAAATCCTTTCTGTAACTGTAGTAGCTTCATTATACCACAAGCTACAAAAACCAGCCGCTCAAAAACGAACGGCTGATTTCTAATCTATTTCACTACTGGAATCCAGACTTTCATTTGATAATTTGGTTGCTCTTATTTTGATTCTGCTGCATTTCCAAACAGCATCTTCGTTTTTCTCACTTCTTCTACTCTTCCTTATAGTGAAGGCACAAATCTCTAAACTTATTATCTAGCGCTGCAATATCAAACAATACTTCTGACAGTTTTTGGTAATCTTCCTTGATACAAAATAGATGAGCTTGACCAAACAATTTTGCTAAATTTTCTTTTAGTTCAGATCTGACCGTATCGTGGTCTTTTAAGAAGTTGCTCATGTATAGATTTCTGATAGAAGCTAATTTGAAACTAAAGTATTGATGAAGATGTTTTTGTTCCTCATTCAAGCCATTGTCTGCTACCGACTTAGCATATCTTATTATCACGTTCTCCTCGCCACGTTCGTATTGTTGTTTCATCAGCATAGATGTTTTCTGGTAAATCTCTTTGGAAGTAGGAGATTTGATTTTTTTGAAGTTTCCCCACATGGAGAAAGAACCTCTTTTATAGTCGATATTTTTAGCTTCCCAGGCTTTCGAAAATTCTGAGAAAGTCATTTTCATACAAGCAAAACCTGCTGGATCATGGAAATAGATAAACTCATCATCTAGATCATAAACTGAAACAAAATGGTCCACCCCATACAAATGGATATGATTGGGATTATAAGTCAGATAACCCATGTCCAAAGGGCCAAGAACAACTGGTCCGCTGAGCAAAAACTTACTTAAGATTTCTCTGATAGAGAGAAGATTCGCCGCATTTGAATCCTTTATATAGTATTCATCATAGGTAAAACCCAGAATGTCTAAAGAATGGCTGATAGAACTATCTGGCATCCCATTATCAAAGAAAACTAAGGGGTGTTTTTCATCTTCCTTTACAATACTGGCGCCATTTCCCATCACCATAATGGCTTCCAAAAACTCAGGGCGAACATCATAACCATACGAATGCAGCGCCATCGCAAGTGAATATGTATAACAAAGAGAAACGTCCCCAAAATACATCTGCATAGCATCATCCTCCTCTGTAATCAACGCCTAAAAAATGACTTGCAATCACCATTTTATTTCACTACTGGTATCCAAAGTTCCATTTGATAGTCTGGAGAAGACATGTCTCCCTCGGTGTAAACTTCAAAATCTGGTGCTCCTGAGTGGCGATAGCCAGTTTCTGGGAAAAAGACTTCCAAGACATATTTCCAAGCATGGTGGATACTGGCGGGGATTGCCCCTTTGACTGGTACGATGGCATATTCCGCTTCTGAGATTTCCTTGATTGACAGACCTAGTTCTTCTGCTTTCGCTTTATCCGTCACATCATAAGCGGCCATATAGTTGATGATTTCGCCTTCTTTGACATCCGAGCAGACGCCAAAGGATTGGCCACTGCCCAAACTTTCTAGGCTTTCAAAGCTGTGATTTTCATAGAGCTGATCCCAGGCAGACGGGCACTGGCTATTGTCAATAGCTTCCAATAGGACTCCTGCCACAGTAAATGCAGGTTTCTTTTGAATCTTGATATCCATGTTCTTTCCTCCTGTAATCTTTAAGGATAATTGAAGTCTAGGAAAGACCCGATAAGGTTTTCCATTTCGAACTTCTGAGGGAGTCGCACCATGGAATTTCTTAAAGGCTGCGCTAAAGGCATCGGCAGACTCATAGCCGTATTTCATCGCTATGTCAATAACCTTATCAGAGCTTTCCCGCAAGTCCGTCACAGCTTCTGACAGCCTGCGATTGCGTAAGTATTCTGCTAGAGTCATATCTGCCAGGATGGAAAAAAGCCTGCTGAAGAGAGCATAAGAATAGCCCGAAAGTTGCTGAAATTGCTGTAAATCCACTTCTGCGTCCAACTTACTTTCTAGATATTCCATGGTTCGATTGAATTGATGCATCATATTCTTTTTCACCTCATAAAAGATACTAAGGCCGTTAAAAGCAAAGTGGAAATAGGAAAATTGGCGGAGGGGCTCCTGCTCCGAGGAAATTTTATCTTTTTCACATAGCTTCTAGGCCGTATTCAATTCTAACTATAGTCTAACAGATCTAAGATACTCCCGCCCTAGAATTTTTGTACAAGATTTAGAGGGGGATTCTACAACCTATCCCGTAGCTTCTCCACAAAAAGATAAGCCGCTGGGCAAGTCAGGGTGTTTTTGATTGTTAGATGATTAATCTGATGAATCTTCTTGCGGTCTGTATGAGGGAACTCTCGACAAGCCTTTGGACGGACATCGTAGATCGAGCAGAGATTGTCTCCACCTAAAAAAGGACAAGGCATGGCTTTGAAGACCTTGTCACCGTCTTCGTCTACCTGCAGAAATTCCTCTTCAAAAGCCGGCAGCTTCATCTTGAAATACTTGGCAATACGGACAATGTCTGCTTCCTTAAAGTCTGGTCCCAGAGTCTTACAGCAATTAGCGCAGGCTGTACAGTCAATCTCCTCAAAGACCTCATCATGGATTTGCTGGGCAATCTTATCTAGGTTTTTTGGTGGCTTTTTCTTGAGACTGGCTAAAAATTTTCGATGCTCTTTCTGCTTCTGCAAAGCTAGCTGATGGTACTTTTCAAGGTCGATTTCTTGGGTCATATATTTTTCTTTCTGTATTCAAATTGCTTTTATTATATCATAAAATGAGCCCTCTTAAATCTTATCAAACTCAAAGAATATTAGATATCCCATCTAACAAAAAAATCTGAGAACGAGTCCCAGATTTGCTTTTTATGAACTTAGAGAGCACTCATCAAATGCTGTCGCTAAATGCTTTTTCCACCGTCCTTGCTGACGCTCCAAGTTTCTTCGATATAGGGGATAAATTCATACAGAGTGTCTTCATCGCCTTCAAAGGACATCATATAGACCTTATCGCCTTGTTTGAAGACCCAAACCGTTAGGTTTTGAGTGGATTTTAAAACAACATTAATCTGAAAGGCTTCATTTCCAGCTACGGTACTCTTTGCTCCCCAAAAATCATCGACTTCCTTATTATCCTTCCAGTGATAAGCAATACGTTGGGCAATGGTTTCAGCGTTGAATTCTTCACCTTCTCCGATATTGGCTTTTTCTTTTGTATAAGCGTTCATCGTGACAATATTATAGCCACTTCCATCCGTATACTGGACGCTATCGCCACCATCTACGTCTGTAAACTTAATCCAATTATCAGGAATACTGATATAGCCATAATCATCAGAGCCAACCCGCTGCGTACCAGTAGTCTTTGACGAATCTTTTTCTTTACGACTGCTACTACTTGTATCGCTGTCATCTCTCAGGGAAACTCGACTGGAAGAATCAGATGCTTTCCGACTGCTATAACTCTTAATAAGGCTACAAGAGGACAGGGAGAGGCCGGCTAAGATTATCAGGGAGAGCAGAAAGTACTTCTTTTTCATGGTCATTCCTTCCTAAATCTAATAAATTTTACTAATACTAGTTTACCATATTTTTAGGACGAAAGGAAAGAGAGACATTGTCGCATCCGATTTCTTTTCCGTTTATAGGACTATGCTTTTTTAGCAGCCTTATTCCACTGGTACCATCCGACTAAGCTGTTGATTAAATAGATCAAATATTTCCCTTGAATCTGAAGACTCTCACCCCACCAGAGGTAAATAGAAAAAATATTGGTCGCTGCCCAGAAAATCCACTGTTCACGATAAACAGCCGTCATCAAGATTTGCCCTACACCATTTGTCGCATCTGTGATTGAATCACGATAAGGACGATTAGCCCCCACAGATTGGTAAATCAAGCCAAAGACCAACCACCAAAGCACACTAAGCGATAGATATTTTGTCCATCCTTTGGCATCTAGCTTACGAGCAACAAACTCTTGCTTTTCTTTTTTGAACTGGCCTTGGTAAATCCACACCAATAGCCCAATCGGCTGCATGATGGTAAAGTAAAGAGTCGTCAGGACCTCTCCATAAAAGCCTTTCTGCAAAGCCAAAATCAAGTAAATCACAGAATTAATCAAACCAAAGAGGTAATTGCTAGCCCGTCCTTCAGAAACGAAGATTACACAGATAATCCCAGTCAGACTGCAAATCATCCCCGTCCAATCCACGATGCGATGTTCATATATCAGCTCCAACCAAAGCGGAAAACTCCCTAGAATCAAGAGATAAACCCATTGACCTAGACTGCGATGAGCAAACAAATCGTCCCAGATAAGTTTCAAGGTACCAGAAAAGCCGAGCTTCTTCATACTAGTCACCATTCGTTTATAGCCACCAGACATTTCAGAAAGCGTCAGCTTCATGTTTGCGATTTTCTTTTGGATATAAGTATTCATTCTTTCTCCTTTTGTTTTTTAAGAGCCGTGTCAAATTGACTTACGGATGCAACGCTCTATTATTTTCGAACACGCACAAATTTTACTTATACATTGTTCACACTTTATCATATTCCTATTTCAGAAAATGTCAAGTAAAATCAAAAAAAGATTTTCTAACGTTCGGATTTCAAGAAAAGACCTACAAATTTTTGTAAGTCTTTTTGATTGGATTTGATAGTAGTCGAACGTTTTTTGATTAGTTACAATCTTTTTGTGAAGCATAATTAGCTTCTACACTGAAAAAACAAGAGTCTTAATAAATAGGCCTCTTGTTTTTTTAAACTATTATTCGCTGACTGCTCCCTTGCTATCAAGACTCCAAGTATCTTTCATGTTTGTAATGAAATCATCAAGAGTTTCTTCGTCGCCTTCAAAGGATAGTATATAGACTTTGTCATCTTTTTGGAAAACCAATGTATTAGCAAGTTGTCCTGATTTCAGAATGATGTTTATTTGAAAGGCTTCTATTCCTGAGACAGTACTTTTAGAGCCCCACATCTTCTCAATATTATCTTTTTGACTCCAATTATAGGCTACATGTTGAGCAATTGTTTCTGCATTGAAAGTCTCACCATCTGCTACTTCAGCTTCTGCCTTAGAAACAGCATTCATGGTAACGATATTATAAGCAGAGCCGTCGGTATATTGGATAAGTCCCTCAACCTCTGCATCAAAAAATTTAATCCATTTACTTGGGATATCGATATAACCAAACTCTGGAGAACCAACACGTTTTGTTTCTTGATTGGTTTTGCTCTTGCTTTTTTTAGAAGAAGAATTTGAAGAATTCTTTTTCACTTGTGCACTGGAACTAGTCGAAGAACTAGATTGACCAGGCTTTTGTCCAGAATTGGCACACGATGCAAGAGTAAGTGAAGTTAATACCAGAACTGCTCCAAGCAGATACGATCGTTTCATGATTTTCTCCTTTTGGGATATATTACCTAGAGATATAAAGCTTTATTCCTCATCCATACTCAGGACACTGAGGAAGGCTTCTTGTGGGACTTCGACAGATCCGATAGCTTTCATCCGTTTTTTACCGGCTTTTTGTTTTTCAAGGAGTTTCCGCTTCCGAGAAACATCACCACCGTAACACTTGGCTAAGACATTCTTACGCAAGGCCTTGATGTCTGTCCGAGCCACGATTTTCTGTCCGATAGCGGCTTGAATAGGTACTTCAAACTGCTGACGAGGAATGATTTTCTTGAGCTTGTCCACAATCAGCTTACCACGCTCATAGGCAAATTCCTTGTGAACGATAAAGCTGAGAGCATCAACCTTGTCGCCATTAAGGAGAATATCCATCTTCACCAGCTTGGACGAGCGATACTCGGAGATTTCGTAGTCAAAGCTAGCATAGCCACGAGTAGAGGACTTGAGCTTATCAAAGAAGTCAAAGACGATTTCAGCAAGCGGGATCTGATAGATGACATTGACCCGATTATCATCGATATAGTCCATGGTCACAAAGTCACCACGCTTGCGCTGAGCCAACTCCATCACCGCTCCGACAAATTCCTGGGGCACCATAATCTGCGCCTTGACATAAGGCTCCTCAATGGAATCAATCTTGGTTGGGTCTGGAAACTCGCTCGGATTGGACACATCAAGGGAAGCACCATCCGTCATATTGACCTTATAGATAACGGACGGCGCCGTCATGATCAGATCAATATTAAACTCACGCTCCAAACGCTCCTGAATGACGTCCATGTGCAGCAAGCCCAGGAAACCACAACGGAAACCAAATCCTAGCGCCTGCGATGTTTCTGGCTCAAACTGCAGACTGGCGTCGTTTAACTGGAGCTTTTCAAGCGCCTCACGCAGGTCATTGTATTTATTGGACTCAATCGGATAGAGACCAGCGAAGACCATCGGGTTCATCTGCTTGTAGCCAGCTAGTGGCTCTGCAGCTGGATTATCCGCCAAGGTCACTGTATCCCCGACCCGGGTATCCTGTACCGTCTTGATAGAGGCTGCGATATATCCAACATCCCCTGTCGCTAGGAAATCGCGTCCAATGGCCTTGGGAGTAAAGATGCCAACCTCTGTTACATCAAAGGTCTTGCCATTGCTCATGAGCTGAATGGTATCTCCCGGCTTGACCACACCGTCCATCACCCGCACTTGCAGGATTACCCCACGATAGGCATCATAGACTGAGTCAAAAATCAAGGCTTTGAGTGGTGCTTCAACATTTCCAGTAGGTGCTGGAACTTTTTCCACAATCTGCTCTAAAATTTCCTCAATTCCGATGCCAGCCTTGGCAGAAGCCAACACGGCTTCGCTTGCATCCAACCCAATCACGTCTTCAATCTCTGCCCGCACCCGCTCTGGATCCGCGGCTGGCAGGTCAATTTTATTAATGACTGGCAGGATTTCCAAGTCATTGTCCAGCGCTAGATAAACATTAGCTAAGGTCTGAGCCTCAATCCCCTGAGCCGCATCTACGACCAAAATAGCCCCTTCACAGGCAGCTAACGACCGCGATACCTCATAGGTAAAGTCCACGTGTCCTGGCGTGTCAATCAAGTGGAAGATATAGGTTTCGCCGTCCTTGGCAGTATAATTAAGCTCGATAGCATTGAGCTTAATGGTGATACCGCGCTCCCGCTCCAAGTCCATGCTGTCTAAAAGTTGGGCCTGCATTTCCCGGCTGGAAACCGTCTCCGTCGCCTCCAAAATCCGGTCAGCTAAGGTTGATTTTCCGTGGTCAATGTGGGCAATGATGGAGAAATTGCGGATCTTCTCCTGACGTTTTTTCAAATCTTCTAAATTCATTTTTCTCATCCTTTTAGGGTATTCTATTTATTATAACACAAGACCAGTGATTTTTCCTATAGACTCGGACTTTCTCTATAAATTATGCTATACTAGTCAGAGAATAATTTTGGAGACACTTTATGATTAAAATTCTTGCACTTGATATGGACGGCACCTTGCTCAATAGCAAAAAAGAAATTCCCCAGGCTCACATCGAAGCTCTGCACCGAGCAATTGAGAAAGGTGTCAAATTGGTTCTCTGCACAGGCCGTCCCTTGATTGGCGTCAAGCCTTATTATGACAAGCTGGGCCTTGCACAAGAAAACGAATATGTCATCGTGGACAATGGCTGCGCTACACATCAGACCAGCGACTGGAGTTTGGTGGACTGGCAAGAGCTGAGCGGTCAGGATATTCGCTATCTCTACAGCCTGTCTGAAAATAGCCCTGTCCAGCTGACTCTCTTTGATGAGGAGCATTATTTCGTCGTCGGAGAAAAAGCCAGTTCCTATGTCGTGAATGATGCTAGCCTAGTATTCACCACTCCAACCGAGATTAGTCTGGAAGAGGCTTGCAGCGGTAAACACAGAATGTTTCAAGCTATGTTTTTAGGCAGCCAAGAGCAGGTAGATGCTTTTGAAGCCGACTTTGGCCAAGAAATCTGCCAGCGTTTCAGCGGTGTTCGCTCCCAGCCAGTCATTTACGAGGCCATGCCGTCCGGTGTGACAAAAGCCTTTGCCCTAGAGCGATTGGCTAAACAATTGGACGTCAATCCTCAGGAAATCATGGCAATCGGAGATGCTAACAACGACATCGAAATGCTGGAATATGCTGGCCTCGGTGTTGCCATGGGCAATGCTTCAGACCATGTCAAAAGCCTAGCCGATGCCGTCACAGACAGCTGCGAGGAAAATGGGGTCGCTACAGCTATCGAGAAGTATATTTTGAATTCGTAAAAGTATAAATCCCCAGAAGTGAAACTTCTGAGGATTTTGTTTTCAGTCTAAGAATTAGCCTGCTTTGAGGCTGATTTTTTTCTTTATTTAATAACAGCAAAACCAGCCGTCCAGTTGATTTTCTCACGTACGGCAAGTGTTATTTGCAAGAAACCCATTGCCTCTAATTCACGGGCACGTTTGAGGCCACCCGCATCAATCGTATCTAAGCCACCTTCTTGGATATATCCAGCAAGAATTTTCTTTGCTTCTTGGTCATCCGATGCCAATTGAACAGTTGTTTTTTCTTTACCAGCGACTTGTTTCGAAGCAATTGTCGTCGCAAAATTTGTGTTAAAAGCTTTGACCACTCGAGCTTCAGGAATTAATTTAGCAATTTCTTCTGCTGCTGAACTCCCAGCCGGTGTAAGCAATTCATCCATATTCTCAAAGTTTACAGGGTTAGAAATATCTACTAAGATTTTTCCAGCGAGCGCTGCTTTATTAGCTTCAAGAATGCTTGCAATTGCGGCGTATGGAACAGCCAATACAACAATATCACCCGCACGTTTTGTAAGACCTTCTTTACCTACAAAATCAACTTCATGTCCACCTGAAGTGAACACACTTGCGATTGCTTGTCCCATATTTCCTTGTCCAAAAATTGTAATGTTTGCCATATTATATTCCTCCTTTTAAGTTACAAATTTATATTGTAACATTTTTTGTTACATCTAGAATTATAACACATGGTATTGTAATGTCAATAATTACAACTCAGAAATTTAAAAAAATTTCTAGTTCCTAAAAGTCACTGGTATTTTATCACAAAAAACATATAAAAAAGGAAGAGCACTATATCTTCCTTTTTGTTGTTATATAACCTTAACACTATGCCGTCTTGGCTCTTGGAAATCAGACAATATCTATCCCCTTCTCTTTGAGATTTTCCAGGCATTCTTGCAGATAGGATGCGTCATGCTCCGGATAAATGGGATGTTCGAGCTCCTCAGCTTGCAACTCCTGGTAGGGTGGGCAGGTCTTGCCACGGTAATCCTTGTCCAGCCAAAGGCTGTCTGGCTGATAGCCCCGCTTCTGCATCTCCTCCATAATCAAGAGATGATAAGCATAGAGACAATAAGGACTGTGCTCAAAAACATAGTTGACCGTCGCATGCGGCTTACCCCACCCTCGTCCACGTAAGGCTGCGCACTCTCGGTGCTGGCCTAAAAGCTGCTGGCGCGGAAGTCTTTCAATCAAATCTTGGTGCCAAAGTCTCACATTTTCTCCTTCTAGAATAATCTTATAAAGTCATCAACGAATATGAACAATCAACTCTTGGGCAGTTTTCCAGCTTTCTCCAGCATTTTCTTGACAAAATACGGCATCTTAACATTCTCGCGCCCCTTTTTCTCAATCAGCTTCTTGACGAAATCTGGCATTTTCAGCTCTGCATCCTCTGCAAGAATCTGGCTGCTCTCCTCCGACGGCTGTAATTCATCGAAGGTCTCTTCTTCTGGAAAACATTCTTTGAAGGGTTCATGCTCATGGCGGCGGATAGTTAGAATCAGGGCGTCAATTAAACGGTCGTCTGCATTGGGCATAGGCGGTCTATGATAAGCAACACCCAAATCTTCGCAAAGTTCCTTACACTCCACGTCATTGTCAAAAAGGACCTCTATATGCTCACTGATAAAACTAATCGGCACAAAAATATAATGCTGCGGATGTGTTTCTTGCTGGCGCATGTAGTCCAGCACGTCAGGCTTGATCCAAGGGAGTCCAATGTCACTCTCACTTTGCCAAACATTGAGATAATCCTCTTCTGTCAGACCTAATCTTTCAGCAATCAAGCGGGCATTGTCATAAATCTGATCAATGTAAGGATCTCCGAAATCCAAGGCCAGAATAGGCACACTGTGGGCTGAAAAGAAAATCTTGAAGGTCTCTTCTCCAACCTCTTCTGTAAGAATCTTTCTCAGCTCCTCTGCCCAATAACCAAGAATAGCTTCTTCCTGATACCATTCCTTAATGATATTAAAGCGGATGGAGTCACTCTGGATAAACTTCTCATAACCCATGACAGAATAGTAAGAAAAATGAGGCTCTAGAATCAAACAGATACATTCCTCAATACCATCCTCTTCCATCTGCTTAATCACATCAGGGATAAAAGGACGTGAGAATTTATTGGCAAAATAAACCGCATACTCGCCAGAGAAACGCTGACGAACCTTTTCCACCTCTTCTAGACTGATACGCTGCAGAGGCGTTCCGCCAATGAGGACATAGTTATCATAGAGGGTCTGAATCTCATGGTCTTGCGGCCGGACACCGCGGCGAATATTGGTAAAAAATTCAGCCACTCCCTCAAAGCTAATCTCCTCTGGCGAGCCAAAAGTCATCATTAGAATTGCTTTCTTCATTATCTTTCCTCTTCAGTCACTCAGAGAAAGCCAAGCTGACTTTCCGATGACTTTTTTGTAATCACTTTCATTTTAACATCTTAAAAAAGACTTGAATAGACCAAAAAACCTATTCCTTAAAAAGAATAGGGAAATTTAATAATTCAGATATTTTAATGTTGGAGATATGCTTTAATAGTTTGTTGAATTCTCCAGTTATAAATCAAGCTTGAGCAGGCGCCCCAGCTCCTGATAGAGAATCTCTGTAGGCTGATATTCTTTACTTTTCTGGGCAAGGATTTTCAACTGAGACCAGTCCGTGCGATTCGTCAATTCCTTAAAAATGCGCAGCACTTCTGCATCGGTCTTTCTGCGAGCTACCAGCCCTACTTGGGCTAGCTCAGCACGAACGGCATTGTCAAATTGGTCATAATCCTGCGGCAAAATGAGACTGGGAATCTCCTGCTCAATACAGGCCATCATGATACCTGTCCCTGCATGGTGAATTGCAAAATCTATCTTATCCAGAATATCTGTATAGGGCAGATAGTCAAAGAGCAGCAGGTTTTCCGCCAGTCTGTGCGGAGGATTCTCCAAGCCACTAGCTTCTCCCAAGGTGACGTAAAAGAGGTAATCTGGGTAGAGCTGACTCAGCTTTTTCGCTCTTTCCACCATTCGCTCCTTCTCCCATTTCAAATGCGTACCGCAAGTCACTAAAACCCGCTTCTTATCAGTCTCAAAATAAGACTCATGATCTGTAGGCAGACGATCAAAGGACAGGCATTTGTAGCCAACCCAGCGAAGATGCTTAGGAAAATCATCTCGAAACTCCAGCTCTTTCATGCCCAAAGCCAAGATAGAGTAAGGCGAGTAAATAGCTTCTGTGCCGTCTTCCCTATAGAGTTTAAAATCTTGATAGTCTCCCAAACTCTTCCGAACTAAAGCAAAGGCCATTTTCTTTCCACAGCGAATAACTTGCCTGCCTAAAGCATCTCTGAATTTGTACAAGACACCCTGATGAGGTTTCCAGCCCCCTAAATAGGTCGGAGTTGTCGTCCGGCACTCAATAGCAACCGGACTCGGAATCGTGGTTACCCATGGGATACCAAAGCGATCAGAAATCAGACCTGCTGGTGAAGCAACAAAATCCGCTATGACCAAATCCGGTTTACCGCCCTCTTGCCAAATTCGATTTAATTCGTTTATAACCTCTGGAATTAGTCTAGAATTGGCTCGAAACTGCTGATAGGTAATTAGAGGATTGCTTTGCTGCGGAGTATTGGCGATGTCTTCCATCACTGTCGGTCTTTCTGGAAAGAGGGCCAGACAATCAAAACCAATTTCCTCTACTAGCTCTTTCTTTTGGCAGCCAGTGATGACCCGAATCCGAAAACGCGGATCCGTCAGCAGAGGCTTAACTAAGGTCAAAGTAGGCAGTAGGTGGCCACTAAATGGCACACTAATCACATCAATCTTTATCACTTTTTCTAATCCAGTCATGAACTAATCCTTTCACATCTTCCCAGTATTCATAATCAAAATGGTTGCTATCCACCATCACATCAGCTGGATGGCTATCTAGAAATCTGCTGTAAATATCCTTCTTTCCCTTAATGACCAGCAAGTCAATATCCTTACGATTTAGGAGTCTCCGCGAAACAGGCCCCAGCGCAATCACTCTCAGTCTGATTGGCAGATTTTCCTCACCCAAGCCCTCCAGCCACTGGGTCAGCATATTGAGCCCCGAGCTCTTGCAGATAATGACAGCCTCCTCAGCATCTAGTAAAGGAGACAAATGTCGCTGCAAAGCCTCCTGAAAGCGAGAATTGTAGAGAGTATGCCAATAGTAACGGATATTGGAAATGGAAGCTGTCAACAAAGAAACTTGGGTTTGTCGCTCATGTTCAAATCTCTGATTAAACGGAAAATTACTGGGCACTACTGAAAAATCCGATGGACAAATCTGCTCAAGAAACTCAAGCTGGCCTGCAGTCAGACTAGCGCATTCCAAATGACTGCTGCCACTGAGAAAAAGCAAGACCTTGCTAGATTTCAACATGGTTTGGTCTGGCGACAGAGCATCCAACTTATCCAAGTACTGCTTCATCTTACTCATAGCGGATTTTCCCATCCGTCACTCGAATCTTCCTTCCCCGCCAGTTAATCACCCGCGGACTGAGCAAGACATAGAGGAAAAGCCAAGGCAAGAGTAAATCATTCAGGACTTCGTAAAAGACCTCATCAGGATGCGGCCGACCGGATAGAATGTGACGACGATAAGCCAGCATCCAAACCGCCTTGATCAAGAGTAAAAGCAAAGCCAGCAGCATAAAAGGCCAGCCAAGAAAGAAACTAATGAGCAAGGCAGGAAGGGGCAGGAAACTAGGAAGAACAATTAAAATAATAACCTTCCAGTCCAAGTGCTTCTTCAGATAGATAGAGCTAAAAAGCAGCCAACGCTTCATCTGCAGCAGATATTGCTTGGCATCTTTGATAGTAGTCCGAACATTACAGGTCACCCGCGTCTGGATAATCTCCACTCCCTTGCTGCGCAGAAAATCCGCTACAGCCAAATCATCACACAAATAATCTTTTATAGCACTGAAGAGCTTCTGCTCCCTAGCCAGTTCAAGTGGCAGGATGTAGAACATTCCATTAATCGAGTGATTTGCTTTGACTTCTGCCATGGTAAAATAGGTAATGAAAGAATTTCCATTGACAAAAGCTGCCACTAGCTTGGACCAGAAATTACTTCGCTCCTGATTATAGGGAATACCGGTCAAAATAACATTCTCACCTAGATGAGCTGTCAATTCTCCCATTTTTGAAAAATCAATGACGCTGTCGTCGTCGAGAACAATCAAATAAGGTCGAGTCAGCTCATCTATAATCTGCTCAATCTTATAACTCTTAGGATTAATCCCCTGGGGGACATCCTCCATGAGAAAAATGCGAATGCGCTGGGCATAAGAAGGATTTTGACAAATCTTGTCAGCCACTCGCTGCGCCTCTGGGTCAGACTGATCAATTAGCCAGTAAAACTCAACTGCTTCAGTCTGTTGGAGATTGGCTAATAAATCATTTTCCAAACGAGGATCACCAGATAGGATGGGCTGGACCACCGTATAAAGCTCCTCTTGAAAGTCCGATGAAGAGCTCTGCCCTTTTTTCAAATAAGCCAAAGACAAGAGCCAACGCAAGATAAAGAGAAGCAAATAGGCAGCAGCCAGCAGGGAAAAAATATGTTTCATGATTAAAGCCCCTTTCGTAGATAAGCGCCAATCAAACGGATAATCCATCTTTGTGGAAGTAGCTTCATGAGCCAAGCCAGTAGTCGATATCTCTTGCCCGCTATAGCATAGGAACGGCCTTGCTGGAGCAGTCCGATGATGCGTCGTGCTGCTATCTCCGGGCTCATCTGCAACTGACGACCACCTAAAGCATACTGCAGCTCTGGAGGAAAGATGGCAGTCCGAACCGGTCCCAGTATATAAAGACAAACTGTCATTTGAGAGCCTTTGAGGCGCAGCTCTTCTTGCAAGGCTAGACAGTAGGTCTGCAAAGCGGCCTTACTGGAGCTGTAAGCTGCCAAATAAGGATGGGGACAAAGCGCTGCCAGAGAGGAAAGTTGGACAAGTCTTATCTTGCGATTGCGCTCCGCAACTTGCTTGATCAGTCGAATCGGCGCTTGGTAATTGACCTGCCAGAGGGCCTTTTCATCTGCTTCCGAAAGAGATAGTGCTTGACCAAAACTAGCAAGACCGCAGCAATTAATCAGTAGATCTGCCTCTAGCTGCTGAGCAAAATCGTCCACAGCAGCCGCATCCAGCAAATCCAAAACTCTGCAGGAAAGCTTGGCCTGAACCCCAGACAAGTCCTCTTGCAACTGAGTGAGCTTAGCTTCATCTCTGCCAACCAAGACCAGCTGGTCTGTCCTTTGAGCCAGTTCTCTAGCCAACTGACGACCTATACCTCCCGAAGCCCCCAAAATCACAGCTTTGCTGATTGTTTTTTCCATTTGCATAGATATAGTTTACCAGATTTTGACAAGATATAAAACTAATTGCTAGATTTTGCCTTTGCCCTCAAGAAACGAAAAACATTTCTCACTCTCCCCTGAATATGCTAAAATAGATTTAAATGAAATGAAAAAGGAGCATTTATGAAATATCCTAATCTTTTAGAGCGTTTCCTGACATATGTCAAGGTCAACACGCGCTCAGACGAGACATCTACTACTACACCCAGCACCCAGAGTCAGGTGGACTTTGCCAACAATGTCCTCATCCCTGAGATGAAGAGGGTTGGCTTGGAAAATGTCTACTACCTGCCCAACGGATTTGCGATTGGAACTCTGCCAGCCAACGACCCTAGCTTTACCCGCAAGATTGGCTTTATTTCCCATATGGATACGGCAGACTTCAACGCAGAGAACATCCAGCCACAGGTCATTGAAAATTATGACGGCGGTGTGATTCCGCTAGGGCAATCCGGCTTTAACCTAGATCCTGCGGACTTTTCCAGTCTCCATAAATACAAGGGTCAAACCTTAATTACGACTGACGGAACAACTCTTTTGGGAGCAGATGACAAGTCAGGTATTGCTGAAATCATGACTGCTATTGAATATCTGTCTGCCCATCCAGAAATCAAGCATGGAGAAATTCGAGTTGGCTTTGGACCAGATGAGGAAATCGGCGTCGGTGCTGATAAGTTTGACGCTGAGGACTTCGATGTGGACTTTGCCTACACAGTGGACGGCGGACCACTAGGGGAACTCCAGTACGAAACCTTTAGCGCTGCTGGAGCAGAACTGACCTTCCAAGGCCGCAATGTCCATCCGGGAACTGCTAAAGACCAGATGGTCAATGCTCTCCAGCTGGCTATTGACTTCCACAATCAGCTGCCAGAAGCCGACCGACCAGAGAAGACCGAGGGCTACCAAGGCTTCTACCACCTGATGAACCTGACTGGTACAGTCGAAGAGGCTCAAGCTAGCTACATTATCCGCGACTTTGAGACAGAGGCTTTTGAAAATCGCAAAGCTGCTATGCAGGCTATTTCTGAAAAGATGAACCAAGAGCTAGGCAGCGAGCGCGTCATCTTGACCCTCAAAGACCAGTATTACAACATGAAGCAGGTCATTGAAAAAGACATGACACCTATCCATATCGCCAAGGCAGTCATGGAAAGTCTGGACATCCAGCCTATTATTGAGCCTATCCGTGGAGGAACAGACGGCTCTAAAATTTCCTTTATGGGCATCCCGACACCTAACCTCTTTGCCGGTGGCGAGAACATGCACGGCCGCTTCGAATATGTCAGCCTAGAAACCATGGAACGCGCTGTCGATACCATCATCGGCATTGTTTCCTATCAAGAGTAAAAAACAAAACCACAGAAGTTCGCGAAGAATTTCTGTGGTTTTTTCTCACTCCGGCAATTCTACCTTCAAACTCATATCTGTGGGTTGCAATACTTTCTGAACAGCAGCGAGAAAGGCCAAACCGTTGTCAGATGGAGAATACTGGAATGTGATATGGATGACTTTTTTGTCAAACTTATCACTATATCGCTCCACATACTGCTTGCTTTCAAGGAAGTAGATATAGTTATTGAGTTTTTCCTGCAGAATTTCCAGATGGACTGCCTCTATTTCTTCCTGCCAGTCAACTGGATCCACTAGAAGAAGCTCCAAATGATTATCAACTGTACCAATAGCGTCAAGTTCAGTTGGCTTGAGTTCTGAAGAGATGGCTTGAGTGGCGAGTTGTCTAAATTCTTCAGGAGAAAATATTTTTTTATTATCAGATAAATCATTAAAAATTAAATCGGGATTATTTCGTATAAAGATTTTGTCCGACTCTTCTTGTGTAAATTGCTTTTTAGATTTCCAAAAACCATACTGCGTATAATTCATCAACTCTTTGCCAGTATGTTCTCCCGACATGTAACTATCTGCAGCTTCTTTGGGAATTTCTCTAATCACTTCTGGATAAGTAATATTAAAAGTTGGGTAACGCAAGAAATACTTATCACCATCTTGACAGATTTCCAACATGTCTTTTTGACTTACATAAATTGATTCCACTCTTATCTCCTTTGTCGTTTACCAAATATCTACTAATTGTTTATTCCCTATTTATTGGCTGTTCTTATGATGTAGTCCAGCTTACTATAAAGGCCAGTGCCCTGTTTCAGCATAAATCATAACTTCATATGCTCCTCTAGAGGATTCAAATGCTTTATCCATCAGTTCTTTAGTAATAGGATAGCGAACTTCTGGACCCATAGCCCCGCCAATTTCTTTAAAGAAGCTAATTTCGTAATAGCCGTCTGTCTCATATACAATAAATCCGTTACCTCTATGTACAATCGTATCCGATTGATTATAGTCTTCTAACTCATCTGCTTTAGGCCAGCGATGATGTTCACAATAAAACATTACTTCTAAAGAATCTTTTTCTGATTTTGAAACACATTCTGCTAATTCTTGACTAATGGGAAAGTTAAGCACTTCTTTCCCTCTACTCCACAAAATCTGATAATCATTGTTGTTTTTTAATATCGTACAATTTTTGTATTGTTGAATTTCTGTTGTCATATAAACACCTATTCAAATACCTTTATTATTAGTTAAATTAAAATACTCTAAACTTCAGCCCTTTCCGCAATCAAATCGTAAGGGAAATAGTGAATACCTTCCAACTCCTTGTAATCCAATCCCTTGATTTTGCAGATAGCACCTGATTCAAAAGACCAATAACCTACATGATTTTTGACATTCTGCTTATGCAAATCATACCATCCTGTATCTCTGCTCCCTTGATACCATTTCTTAGTCAAATATTCTTGCAACAGTTTAAGTGTCTGTTCAGAATTCTCTTCTTCAATAATTTTCCTAGTAAAGCCATAGGGTCTTGGAAAATTATAATTAATCCGAATCTTCCAAGCTGGATGACGATATTGAATCAGGTAGTCAATCAAATAATCCTCTGGATCATCCTTTTTTACCAAATCAACTAACTGGTTAAAAATCTCTTCATCAACCTCTAACAAGATACCAATAGAAAGCGCCCATACCATTTGTTCATATCCACATTCCTTATGCCAAACTGGAACTAAACAAGCCACAAATGAGATATATTCCTCTTTAAAATCTGACAAAGAAGCCCCACTAGAATAAGTTGCAAATAAAATATCTCTCTGATAAGACAATATAGTCGCTAAAGTTGAATGATACACTTCTATTGTTGGCTTCTTATAGTTTTCGATTCCATTATCTAAATCAATTTGAAGTTTTATTAATTTCTCTTGAAAATACTGCAATGCCTCTTTATTTGACATTAGGCCATCTTTATAATTCTTTTCTGTACTTAAAGTATCTCGTATTGCCATTTTATATCTCCTTTATTAAGGCCAAACAACCTTTATTTCATTTTACCCCTCTTCTGTCGGAAGATGATCTAGATTTATTGGTTTAGGATTTAAACGTTTCAATACTAATTCATAGAAAAAATTATTATTTAACCTATCAGGTGAACTTAAAGTAAAGCTATTCATAATTAATAAGGGAATAAATTCTGAACCAATTGTATTATAACCCGTCAAATACTCTAACCCATAATTTAAGTTTTTCGGATTTTCAGCACCAACTGTCCAGTAGGCTCCTTTGGCTTGTAAGCGAAAAACCTCACCAAGGTAAACCCAGCTATTAAAGAAATCGTCAATATTTTCAGGATCATTTTTGACATCGTTCTCTCGAACGAATTGAGCCAAATCCTTCAAGCTTTCTATACTCATATCTAGATGATAACCTTGCTTACTAGCTTTTTGCTTTATTGAATCCAAGGTATCATCAATGTAAAACATAAATTCCTCAAAATTTTCCTGAATTTTTTCTTTATTTAATACCATGTGGCCTACCTTTTTTACTTTCGATTTAATTGTGATATAGCGAATAACTTTATCAAAAAGAATATTATTTAAAGTAGTAAAATCGTTTCAATCATTCTTATTTCCCCTGAAAATCTTCCAACAAGGGAAGTAATTCTGCTCTCCAAGGAAAAATTTTTGTCAACTCTAAACAAGAAGGTACACCAGAGCGTTCATCTACATATGCTCCAGCGTTTAAAAGAACTTTGTATAAAGGAAGTAACTCCTCAGATGAAGCTTTTAATGTCGCAATTGCATATGATAGAGGCGTTCCACCGTGAGAATCCTTCAAATTCACATCTGCTCCATTCTTTATAAATAATTCTGCTTCCTGTAAGAGGTATTGGGGATCAGCAGACCAATTTGCTTTTGCAGATCCTAATAGTAAATGAAGGGCGGTGCTCTTAGTTTTTGATTGATGGTTCACATCAATTCCTTGATGAATCAGATGTTCTGCGATTTGCATTCTATTGCCACAATTACTAGATTCCGTAAATAGTAACTCTAGCATGGAAAGATTATCATTTGTAAATTCTTGATGTATTTCTCCATTATAGTATTTCTGAAACGATTTTAAATCTGCATTTCTAATAGACGACTCTAAATCATAAACTCTCATTATTCCTACCTTCTTCATAGTCATTGATAATATCAAGCAGACTACTTCTCCAAGAATATTCTTCCGTATAGTCTAGGCACGATTTACCAGATTTGTTTTTTAACTTATAATCCGAACCAGCCTCTAGTAAAAGCTTATATAGAGGTTCTAACTCTTCCGTTGCTAATTTTAATAATGTTACTGAGTAAGCCATCGGAATAGAACCAAATTTGTCAACTGCATTTACATCAATTCCCGCCTCAATGAGTAATTTCACTACTTCGTATGCATACGCTATTTTAGGCCGCCAATTAGCTTGGAAGAAATAATGAAGAGCATTTCTGTTTTCTTTTTTTGACAAAAAATTTACCTCTACCTTCTCAGACAGCAGATATTTAATAATTTTCAATTTCTCTTCCGGTAAATTATCGTTAAGCATAGCCGTACATAACAAATTAAGTTTTGTATATTTATCAATTTGTGTTATGTCTCCATTGTAACTTTCTATAAACTCATTATATGTCCCATCTTGAACAATATCGAAAATATCCATCTTATCTCCTATTCAAACTTATGACTTCTATTAGCAGAAAGTGTTTCTAATCTAAAATGATTTGGATTACATTGGAAGTCCTTTAATCCCTGCAAAGTAATTTCACGATTTTTGTATCTAACAAATCTCATTTAAATCTCAGTCCTAGTATTGTCAAATCTCATTATACCATACAAGAGATGAAGGCCCAAAGAGCATAAAAAGAAAGCAAGAATTCGCTTTCCTTAAATCACTCTGATAAGCATGCACTCATCTTTCTTTATATCCAAAAGAGAGAACCGATTTCATTAAATTTAATTAGTTCATTAATTTTTTCTTCTATAAATATATTATCTCTTCTCATATTCATTTTATATCCTTATTGATTATTTATTCTGATTTTCTTCCTCACGCTGTTTATGTAAATCCTCGAGAAATTCCTTCTGAACTTGCTTTAACATACTACTATTCGGAATTTTACTATTAGTAGAGCTGTCTGCTTTCGAGGAAGATTTATCTTCTGTATTTTGCAGTTCAGACGATTCTTCTAATATCTCTGTTGAGGATTGGGCTGGCTCCTGATTCTCAATGCTATCATATACTTTAGGATCAATGATAATAAATGGCTTTGTCACAACTGGCCTATAAAGCGAAAAGAAAGAAACAATGAGAACAAGCCCCGTGCCAAGAAATATCGAAACAGATTTTAAAAGATTTTCGCCTAAAATCTTTATGTCTTTTCCCTTAATTTTCTTCCAATCAGGATGCTCAGCTTCGATTGCTTTTTTGCGTTGCCAACAAGGAAATAGAAACCCAAAATTAAGTCCAAACATCGTAATTGTAAAAATAGACATAAAACTATGATATGGAGAATGATTTGCAATCATAACAAGCGATAAAACAGCTCCTAAAATCACAAGCAGTATAATGAAGAGCAAGCGAATCTTCGCTTCTTTCTTTAAAATCAAATATTCTTCTTTGTTCATTTTTCTCTCGTTTCTTTTTTATGATTCAAATTTCACTATTTAAATATTTTTAAATTTTTTAGTAATCAATACCTTGACCCAACTTTCAAATTATAAGTTTATATATGTCTACTCTCCACTTTCGTCTTGTCTGACCGACGAAGCATCTGATTGATTGTCTCCTTGACTGTCTCCAGTGCTGGCTGAACTATCTGATTTTGGAAAATCCAAACTATACTCAGTTTCTGTACTAATTGCCGGAAGATCAATATCTACTATTTCCTGATTTTGAACAGGATGATAATAAGCGAAAAAGGCCCAAACCATATAAACAAGAATGGCTGGATATACAATCAGATGTTTTCCCAAAAAATTCCCAGAAGCTTCAGCACCTCTTGTAGGCATTCCTTTCAATTCTGGATACTGATTCTCGTATTGTTTCTTTTTTGTCCAATACGGCCTTGATATAAAAATACCTGCAAACACAACTAAGCCAATTGAAATATTTTCAAAGATTAGATTCCTAGATCCTGAATGAATTAAAATAAAGGATAGAATAGCTCCTATAACGGCCGTTAGCAAAAATATAACGCGGCTATAAATAGCTTCTTTTTTTGCTCTAAGATATTTTTTGATGAGTAAGTCTTTGTCTGTCATGATAATCCTTTCATCTATCAGTCTCTGTTTATTTTAACACAATATCAATCAAATAAGTATAGGGTTGTGAAAATCAAAAACGAATGATGGTTTTTAACTTGGCTTAGTCTTCATCATTCGTTTTATTGTTGTTTTACATCAAAATGTAAGCTTAGCTAATCTGAACAGTTTTCAGCTGGCCGTCAGCTCCTGTAAAGCTGATGCTTCTGGTTGCTGGATTATAGCTGAAAGTCTCTGGGCCGACACCGTAGAGCTGAGAAAGCTCCTGCAATTTCTGGTTGAATGCTTCCTCTGTCATTCCAAAACTCGCTGCTAAGCTTGATTGACCAGTTGGGTTTGCAGCTGTCGAAGCTTCTGCTGGTTTGTCAGATTGGTTTTGAGCTGCTTCTCTAGTGGCAGATTCGGAAGGTAGATTGCCAGTTTGCGCAGTTTCTGGAGCACTGCTGCTTGCTGGCTGACCAGAAGTAGGCTGTTCAGCCTGTGCTTTCAGGAAGCCTTTTTGCACCGCATGGGCATCTGCTGCTTGACGTTCAGCTTCTGACAAGTCTTTCTTGTAGATATAATGCTCGTGATCCAGATGGGCTACCCGATAGCCTTGCTCATCCGCTCCGACCATATCCTGCAGATTAAAGTGATAGTCATCATCTTCCCTATGCTGAGAATCAGACTCGTTTGCCCCCTCAGGATGGACGAGTGACTGCTGGAAGGCCAGGATTTCCTTAAGCAGCTCTTTCTTGTCAGTAGCTCTCTGTCCAAGCTTATCAAAAAGCTGGTCCAGCTGCTGGTATTGCTGCTCACTTCCTTGATTCTTTTCCAAATACTGATGAATAGACATGAGCAGATTATAAAGCTGTTGATAAACTTCCTGATTTTCCGTATTAGCTGGCTCTTCCTTTTGTCCGGCAATGGTCCGGCTCATCTGATCCAAAAGCTTCTGACTGGCTGCCAGCAGAGCTTGCTTATCTGAGCTGCTGCTCTTTAACTCCTTACCTAATTCCAAGATTCTAGCTGCATAGTCTGCCCGGCTGTTTTGGTCCTTTACTTCTCCAAGCAGTTCCTGAGCTTTTCCAAGGAAGACAAGGGCTTGAGCACTCTTCTCACTCTCATCCGAGGTGCCAAAATCATCATAAATACCCTTCAAAAAGTCATAAATCATGGCCTTATAGGTTGGCTGATCGGGCTCTCCCTGATCCAACTCTGTCTTTTCAGAGGACGGAGAAGGCTGACCGCTAGCAAGGGCCGATGCAATCTCTTTCTTAGTCTGATAGAGGGCGGGGAAAAGCTGCTGGAGATTGGTCGCTTCTATAAAAGCTTGAGACTTATAGAGAGTCAAGGTCAGCCCAGCTGCTTTTCTGCGCAGCTCAGGGCTCAAGCGCCCATCCTCTAATGCTTGGTAGAAATAGCGAATATAATCAACCGCTGTGACGCCTGTCCGATCATGATAATCTTCTAAAGCTGATAGTAATTGTCCTAGCTCTGCCATTTCAGCTTGATTCTGGCCGGCATAAGCATTTTGCAGACGCTGCAGCAAGTCAGCTTTCTTCAGCCCATAGCTATCCGTATCAAGCCGGTTCATTCTCTCCAAAAGCCCTTGATAGGTCTTGTCTAGCTCGGTCTCTTGGATTGGCTTGACCGTCTGATCCACATGGATAAACTGCTTATCAAAGTTATCCAGACTGTTCAGATAACCAGCTGTTGAGTTGCTTGGCAGCTTCTTCATGGTTTCCACGAACTGCCCCAAAGCAAGCTCAATCCGCCGCTGCATAAGAGGATCATTAGCATAGAGACGCTGACTGTCCGCTTTTAGCCTTTCTACTTTTTGCAAAATAGCGGCCTCATCATAATCGCCCTGCTCATACTTAGATTGAATCTGAGGCAGACGATTTTTCAAGGCTTCTGCTGCGCCCTTGGACTGGATCTTGATATAGTGATTGTGGTCGCCATGAGGAATGACAAACTGACCATCTTCTACCTGCAGACTGTAAGGCGAAAGACCTGAGCGCAAGGCTGTTGTGTAGAGCTCATTCATGAAGTCCAGCTCTGCATTTCCCGTTACCAGAGGAATGCGGACATGCTCCTTGCGGACAGCATAGGGGTGGATATGAGTCGGATCGTAGGCTTGGTCAGGGTTATTAAAGACAAAGAAGCCATTTGAGATGCGAACCGCTTCCTTGGGCACGCCATAGGTCTGGCAGATATAAGCAATCTTTTCCTCATCGCTGGCATCGCGTGAATAGCGTTCAGCGTCATTGACTGCTGCAGAAGGTTTTGCTGGCTGCTGCTTGGCCAAGACCTGCTCCGCTGCTTGAATCTGTTCAGCAGTCAAGTCTTTCTTGTAAAAATAATGAGCATGGTCTCCGTGCGATACCATGTAGCCTTGTTCGTCCTTACCAATGACAGCCTCCGCATGAAAACCATGGTCGTGTTCAGGCTGTGACGGTAGCTGAGGCTTCAAAGCTTGCAGAGGATTTCCTAGCGGCTCGTAAGTATAGCCAATAGGAATCAAGCGGGCAATCTTCGCTTCTAAGTCCGACAGCTTGTCATAAGGAATGAAATGATGGTGGTCTCCGTGGGGTATAACAACCCCTTTGTCTGTCCGACGGCTGATTTTCAGCGGGTCAAACACCACGCCGTCCCCTTCATGGTAGCGCTGAGACTGAGACAGGGCATAGAGTTGCTGCAGCAGACTTGATATGGATGGCTGAGATGGTTGAGACGGCTGAAGCGGATTGGATGGACTCGGCTGAGTAACCGCTAAGCCAGGACTTGGCTGCTCAATCTTTGAATGATTTGGTAGTTGTGGAGACGGATTTGAGACTGGCCCACCCTGATTGATAGCACTATTTTGATTCCATGTGTTGGAAGAAGTTATTGCCCTGCCGTAGTCAGGCGTATTCACCCTTCCGCCAGCCTGCCTGCTATTCCAGTAGCTCTGAGCCGCAGCCAATTCTGCTGGCGACAAGTCGCTCTTGGGAATATAGTGAAAATGCCCGCCATGTGGCACGATAAATGCATCGCCAGTATCCTCGATGACGTCAGAGGGACTGAACGTATAACCATCATCCGTCCTGTATCCCCCTTGGCCTTGATAAGAAACTCCTGCAAGGTCTGCGGCCGTCTTTCCCGCAGCTAGGGACTTGCTGGGCTGGCTGAAATCGCGAATCCTGCTTGATTTTGTAGTGGAAGATTTGCCGCTATCGCCTTCTTCCTTGGTCTTATGCAGCTTCTTCTGCCGCGCAATCTCATCCACCGAGCGGACATTACTGGTATGCTTGGCATCCTTGAGGTAGAGATAATACTTCCCCTCCACCTTGATGATATAACCATCCTTGACCTCATTGATAATATCTGCTTCCTGCAGCGTGTAGTTAGGATCTCGGATAATCAACTCTTCGCTGATAATGGCATCAAAAGGCACCTTTCCGTCAAAGTAATGATAATGGTCTCCATGAGAAGTGACATAGCCCTGATCTGTGATTTTGACAACGATTTGCTCTGCTTCAATACCTTCCTCATCATTGATTTGGTCAGGTGTCAAATTTTTATCCGTCTTGTCGCCGGAAGTCTTGTCCTCAATATAGGCTACTTTGTTATCTTTGGTCTGAGTTCGAGGCTGAGCTTGCCATTGGATAAGCCCGTAAGTTCCTAGACCAAGAGCTAATACAGCAGCTGAAGCAAGGAAATATTTCTTTTTCATGGTTGTCTTTTATCCTTTCAAATCTTTAGCTAAAACAGCTAGATTTTTTTCTAAATTTTCTAAATAAGATAGTTGGTTGGCTGGATCTGCTTCCAGAGGATTCAGCTCCTTGATTTGTACACCGGTCGCATTGACCAAGGTTTGAGCTACTTTCGAGGAAGCATTGCTTTCCACAAAAATAGTCTTGACCTGATGCTCCTTGACAAAGTCTTCTATCTCTGTCAGTTGGCGCGGACTAGGCTCCTGCTCCGGTGAAATACCAGCAATACCCAACTGGGTCAGCCCGAAGCGCTTGGCTAGATAAGAAAAGGCTGTATGCTGGGTGACAAAGGTCTTATTGGGTACTTTATCAAAAATCTTCTGATAGCGTTCTGTCAGCTTTTTGGCCTCTTCTTGAAATTTTCGGGCATTGGCCTGATAAGTATCCCGATGGTCGCTATCCAGCTCCGACAGTCTGTCGGCGATAATCTGGGCTTCCTCCGCAGCCTTCTGAGGATCCAACCAGGTATGGGGGTCATAGAGCGTCTTCTCATCCACTCCCTCTCCTGCTTGGACATCTTCCAAGCCTGCAACCCGATCCAGCTTCATACCCTGGGAAGCCTCAAGGACTTGAACCTTGGAATTCTTGAGACTGGGATTCAGCTCGCCAGCCCAGGACTCTAAAGTCCGTGAGTGATAGACAAAGACATCTGCATCATAGATAGCCGCCACGTCATTAGCCGAAGGCTCAAAATCATGGATACCATTGCTAGACTGAATCATGCGCACATCATTCAGATCGCCCGATATAGCTTTAACCATAGAGTAAATAGGATAAAAGCTGGTTACGATCTTCAAGCCTTGCGATGAATTGGATGGACTAGATTCCTTTTGAGGCTGACAAGCCCAGAGACACAAGGCCAGAGCTAGCAGGCTAAGGCCGGCTAAGATTTTTAAAGCGCGTTTCATAATATCTCCTTAACTCATTATTAACCAGTTTATTAACCGGTTAATATAATACACCTTGTCAACTTCTTTGTCAAGTTTTTTTAAGAAAATAAAGCAAAAAGGAAGTAGGATTCTTTCCCACTTCCTCTTTGCTTTTAATTCATTATATTTGAAATGTTATTTATTTATGACTATTCAAGGACAGAATAAGCTTGGACAAATGCTTCTCTCAAGCTTAACTGTATGAGATTACTTTTCCGACTTGCAGACGGTAAAATGACAATCTGGAAGTCAAAAATCGTTCTATATCGCCTCTGTAGTGAAACTACGACTTTCCAGCACTTTCAGCATGGCATCAGCTGTGTCCAAGGCTGTGAAGAGGGGCACTCCGTGCTCAATAGCTGAGCTACGGATAATTTGACCATGCTTATCTGCTGTCCGCTTGGTTCCGACCGTGTTGATAATAGCCTGAACCTTGCCCTTGCGGATATAGGCTGGGATATCCTTGTTATCATCACTGCCGATTTTTTCCACCAGGCGGACGTGTAGGCCATGATTTTCAAAATAAGAGGCTGTTCCCTTGGTTGCCCAAATACCATAGCCAATATTGGCAAAACGCTGAGCCAGCTGCAGGGCTTCTTCCTTGCTATCGTCTGCAATAGTAAAGACGACATTACCAAAGTTTGGCAGATGGAGATAGGAAGCCTCAAAAGCCTTGTAGAGAGCTTTCTCGAGTGTGCGGTCGCTGCCCATGACTTCACCAGTAGACTTCATTTCAGGTCCCAAAAGACTGTCAACCTTCGCCAGCTTGGTAAAGGAGAAGACTGGCGCCTTGATATGAACCATTGAACTTTCTGGATAAAGACCATCTTCATAGCCCAGCTCTGCTAAAGTTTCCCCAAGGATCAAACGAGTCGCCACTTGCGCCATCGGAATATCGGTCACCTTGGACAAGAAAGGAACAGTCCGGCTGGCACGCGGGTTGACCTCAATGACATAGACCTGCTCATCCTTGATGACGAACTGAATATTCATCATACCGATACAGTTGAGTCCCAGAGCCAAAAGCTTGGTATAGTCTGCAATGGTATCCTTAACTTTCTGCGATAGGGTTTGTGGCGGATAAGCCGCCATGGAATCTCCTGAGTGAACTCCTGCCCGCTCGATATGCTCCATAATCCCAGGAATCAAGACCTGACGACCATCAGAAATGGCATCCACTTCGCACTCATCACCGACAATGTAAGAATCCACTAATACCGGATGGTCTGGACTGGCCTTAACCGCTGTCCGCATATAAGAGCGTAGATCCGCTTCGTTTTCTACGATTTCCATAGCACGGCCACCCAAGACATAGGAAGGTCTCACTAGAACAGGGAAGCCAATCTTACGAGCAGCCTCTACTGCATCCTCTTCATTAGTGGCCGTCTGACCTGGCGGCTGCGGAATATCCAGCTCCTTCAGAGCTTGCTCAAAGAGATCCCGATCCTCAGCCCGATCTAGGTCCGCCACTTGGGTACCTAGAATCTTAACACCAGCCTTGGACAGTGGCTCTGCCAGATTAATGGCTGTCTGCCCGCCAAACTGAACGATAACACCTTTAGGCTGCTCCAGCTCAATAACATTCATGACATCTTCAAAGGTCAGCGGCTCAAAGTAGAGCTTGTCAGAGACAGAAAAGTCAGTCGATACAGTCTCTGGATTGCTGTTCATGATAATCGCTTCATAGCCAGCTGCCTGAATAGCTTTTACAGAATGAACGGTCGCATAGTCAAACTCGACCCCCTGCCCGATTCGGATAGGACCTGAGCCCAGCACCAGAACTGATTCCTTGCTGGATTTGACAGATTCATTTTCAAAGCCATAGGTGGAATAGAAATAAGGCGTCGCAGACTCGAACTCAGCAGCACAGGTATCCACCATCTTGTAAACCGGCACAATCTTCTGCTCCTGCCGGATGCGACGCACCTGCTCGGCTGTCATGTCCCACAAGGCTGCAATCTTAGTATCCGCAAAGCCATTTTGCTTGGCTTTCTTAAGCACATAGCTATCTCCGATATGACTGGCCAGCTCCTGCTCAACTTCGAAAATATGGAGCAGCTTATCCAGGAAAAAGACATCAATCTTGGTCAGCTCCGCAATTTCATCCGGACTGTAACCACGGCGAATAGCCTCTGAGATGTAGAAAATCCGGTCGTCTTGCGCCTTGACAATCTTCCTCATCAGCTCATCATCGCTTACTTGACTGAGAGCAGGCAGCTCGTTGTGGTCCACACCAACTTCCAGAGAGCGGCAAGCCTTGAGCAGACTCTCCTCAATATTGCGGCCGATAGCCATGACTTCCCCGGTCGCCTTCATCTGGGTTCCCAGACGGCGCTCACCCTGCTCAAATTTATCAAATGGAAAGCGTGGAATCTTAGCGACCACATAGTCCAGAGCCGGCTCAAACATGGCATAGGTAGAGCCTGTCACCGGATTGATGATTTCATCTAATGTAAGCCCGACCGCGATTTTTGCTGCCAGCTTTGCAATCGGATAGCCAGTCGCCTTAGAGGCTAAGGCTGATGAGCGGGAAACCCGAGGATTGACCTCGATGACATAGTATTTGAAACTATGCGGATCCAGAGCCAGCTGCACATTACAGCCGCCCTCAATCTTCAGCGCTCGGATAATCTTGAGACTGGCGTCCCGCAGCATCTGGTATTCATAGTCTGAAATAGTCTGACTAGGTGCAAAAACGATAGAATCCCCTGTGTGAATGCCGACTGGATCAAAGTTTTCCATATTACATACGACCAGCGCATTGTCAGCACCATCCCGCATGACTTCGTATTCGATTTCCTTAAAGCCCGCTATAGAGCGCTCAATCAGACACTGAGTAACCGGAGAGAGTTTGAGGCCGTTTTCTGCGATTTCCTGCAGCTCTTCTTCATTGCTACAGATACCGCCGCCAGTTCCTCCCAGTGTAAATGCCGGACGGACAATGACTGGATAGCCGATGCCAGCCGCAAATTCCAGTGCTTCATCAACTGTATTGACAATTTCTGACTCAGGGATGGGCTGGCCTAACTCTTCCATCAGCTGCTTGAAGAGATCCCGGTCTTCCGCTTGGTCAATGGCTGACAGCTTTGTCCCCAAGAGTTCCACTCCCAGCTCTTCTAAAAGTCCTGACTTGGATAGTTCCATGGCCATATTGAGTCCGGTCTGGCCGCCCAAAGTAGGCAGCAGAGCATCTGGCCGCTCCTTACGCAAAATCCGCGCAACAAACTCCAGCGTGATAGGCTCGATATAAACTCGGTCCGCAATTTCCTTGTCCGTCATGATGGTCGCTGGGTTAGAATTAACCAAGACAACACTGTAGCCCTCTTCTTTCAAGGACAGGCAAGCCTGAGTCCCAGCATAGTCAAACTCTGCAGCCTGACCAATAACGATAGGACCAGAACCAATGACCATAATTTTCTGAATATCTTTACGTTTTGGCATAGTGCACCTCTCAATCTTGCTTCCTAGTAAGCCTGATGGGCATCCATCATTTCCATAAACTCATCAAAGAGATAGTCTGCATCATGCGGTCCCGGCGCAGCATCCGGGTGGAACTGCACAGAAAAAGCTGGATAGTCCCGATGGCGCACCCCTTCGACAGACTTATCATTGATTTCTTCATGAGTCACAATCAGGCATTCCGGCAAATCCTCACGACTGACTGCATAGCCGTGATTTTGACTGGTAAAGTCAACTCGACCTGTCGCAATCTCTCGTACCGCATGGTTGAAGCCACGGTGGCCGAACTTCATCTTATGCGTCTTGGCACCGTTAGCCATGGAGAAGAGCTGATGCCCCATACAGATTCCGAAAATTGGAATCTTACCCTGAACACCACGAATCATGTCCAGAGCCTCCGGCACATCTTCCGGATTTCCCGGTCCATTTGACAGCATGACGCCGTCAGGATTGAGCTGGAGAATTTCCTCAGCTCTGGTATCATAAGGTACTACTGTCACACTACAGTTGCGTTTGGCTAACTCCCGCAGGATAGAATGCTTGAGACCGAAGTCCACTAATACCACGCTGCGACCCGTTCCCGGAGCTGGATAAGACTGCTTGGTAGACACCTGCTTGATGTTATCAGTCGGCAGAACTGTAGCCTGAAGCTGGTCTTGCAAATGCTCAATACTATCATCCGCATTGGCAATGGTCGCCCGCATAGTTCCATGCTGGCGGATAATCTTGGTTAGCGCCCTTGTATCAATTCCCGAAATGCCTGGTATCTTTTTGATTTTGAGGAACTCATCCAAAGACAATTGCTGGCGCCAATTGCTTGCACGACGTGCATACTCATAGACCACCACTCCCTTGCAGGTCGGCAGAATGGATTCATAGTCGTCCCGATTGACACCATAATTTCCAACCAAGGGATAGGTAAAGGTCAAAATCTGGCCATTATAAGACTGATCCGTAATCGATTCCTGATAGCCTGTCATGCCTGTGTTAAAGACGATTTCGCCTGTCACAAAAAGATCCGCTCCAAAAGCTTCCCCTTCGAAGATCATGCCATTTTCTAATATTAAAAGTCTCTTTGCCATTGTTCCCTCCTGTCCAAGATGCAGACCGCCCACGACCATCCACATAAGATATATAATAATAGGGAGTGGGATTGCTTCACATAGCTTCACCCACTCCCGGCCTACTGTCCGAGATTATTGACGGCCTTTCAGAACTGCTTCAATAATAGCCATTCTGACAAAGACGCCGTTAGTCATTTGTTCAACGATGCGTGATTTTGGTGCTTCGACCAGATGATCCGCAATTTCTACATCACGGTTAACTGGAGCCGGATGCATGAGAATCGCTGTATCTTTCATGCGGTCATAACGCTCTTGAGTCAGTCCATGCAGTCTGTGGTAATTTTCTTTAGAAAAGATGGACTCGTAGTCATGGCGCTCATGCTGCACGCGCAGGAACATCATGACATCCACTTCTTCAATCACCTCATCAATAGTGACAAACTTACCATAGTCTGCAAACTCTTGGCTCCGCCATTCTTCCGGACCTGCAAAGTAGAGCTCTGCACCCAAGCGCTTGAGAATCTGCATATTTGACTTAGCCACGCGCGAATGGTCCAAGTCACCAGCAATCGCAACCTTGAGGCCTTCAAAGCGACCAAACTCTTGATAAATGGTCATCAGATCCAGCAAGCTTTGGCTAGGATGCTGACCAGAACCGTCTCCTCCGTTTACGATAGAAGTCGTAATGGTTGGGCTTTCCACTAGCTCTTTGTAATAATCCACTTCCGGGTGGCGAATGACACAAACATCAACACCAAGGGCAGACATGGTCAGGATAGTGTCATACAAGGTTTCTCCTTTATTGACCGAGCTGGTCTTGACATCAAAGTCCAGAAGATCGCAGCCTAACTTCAACTCTGCTACCTCAAAGGCCTTGTGGGTACGAGTCGAAGGCTCAAAGAAGAGGTTAGACACGATATGCTGCTCATCATAATGGACTTTAGCGCCATTTTTAAATTCGATTCCGCGTTTAATCAAGGCCATAACTTCTTCATTAGACAGAGTTTCCATAGAAACAAGGTTCTTAAGAGCGATTTGATTGGATGACATGATGTAATTCTCCTTTATATGAAAGAATGAGGGCTTCCAGAGTGCTGCAAGTAAAGTCGCTCTGAGAGCAAGCTATTTTTGAACGAAAGTTAATGATTTAGCACCTAGCTCAATCCTTGGGCTCAGGCAGGACAAGATAGAGGACAATTCCCAGAATAGTTGACAAGGCAACTCCTGAGATTTGCAGACCAGACAGCTGCAAGGTCAGACCGCCGATACCAGATACCAAGATGACACTGGCAATCAAGAGATTCTTTTTATTGTCAAAGTTGGTCTGTGCTTCAATCAGAATCTTGAGACCACTTGAAGCAATTACTCCGAAGAGGGCGATGGAAATACCACCCAGCACAGGACTCGGGATGGATTGGAGCAGGGCTGAGACCTTGCCCACAAAGCTCATGACAATAGCCAGCACTGCTGCACCAGCAATGACATAGACACTGTAGATTTTATTGAGCGCCATGACTCCGATATTCTCTCCGTAGCTAGTCACGGGCGGTGCTCCGAAAAGCCCTGCAATAATCTGAGCCAGACCATCACCAGTCAAGGTCTTGTCCAGTCCTGGATCCTTGAAGAAGTCCTTACCTGTCAAGCTATTCAGCACCATGACATGCCCGAAGTGTTCTGTCATGGTTACAAAGGCGATAGGCGCCATAGTTAAAATCGCACTAGGGTAAAATTTCACATCGTAGTCCAAGAAAGGCAGACTCATAGGCGGAAGGTGGAACCAAGATGCTTCTCCTACCTTGGCAAAAGACACAATTTCCTGCCCAGTCACAGCCCCTAGAATCAAGCTAAAGATGTAGCCGACTATCAAGCCCAGCAAGACTGGAATGATTCCCACAATCTTCTTACCATAGATATTAAAGAGGATGACTGCCAAGAGAGTAACCATACCGATAATGAAGTAGGTCAAATCATAAACCTTTTCGCCATTAGCTACAGTCTTGTTCATCACATCGCTAACAGCTGTCCCAGCCAAGCTCAGACCGATGACCATGATGATGGGGCCAACTACTACTGGCGGCAGCACCTTGTCAATCCAAGCATTGCCAGCAAACTTGACAATCAGTGCTACAATAAAATAAACCAAACCACCGGTGATGGCTCCCTGTGCAACCGCTCCGATACCATCTGTCTTCATCAGCATCTGCATGGCTGCGATATAAGCAAAGCTGGAACCCATGTAGGCCGGAATCTTATACTTGGTAACAGTCAGATGTGCCAATGTTCCCAGACCGCTTGAAAAGAGAGCTACCGCTGGGTCAATTCCCACCAGAATCGGTACCAAGACTGTCGCCCCAAACATGGCGAACAAGTGCTGAAAGGATAGTCCTAAAAGCAGACCTGGCTTTGGCATATCATGTACATCATACTTAACATCTTGACTCATTTAGCTTATTACTCCCCCATAATCAACACGCGATCTTGACCGTCTGTCTCAGTCATCTCAACGATAATCTCCTCAGTTTGGCTAGTCGGAATGTTCTTGCCGACATAGTCTGCCCGTATAGGCAGCTCGCGGTGACCACGGTCTACCAAGACAGCCAGACCAACCCGAGAGGGACGTCCATGACTAACCAGATTGTCAATAGCCGCCCGGATGGTCCGTCCTGTGTAGAGGACATCGTCAATCAGGATTACTTGACGGTCGGTAATATCCACTGGAATCACTGTCGTATCTTCCTCAACCTTGATATCATCTCGGAAAGGCTTGGTATCAACTTCTGCGACTGGAATATCGATATTCTCCAACTGGGCCAATCGCTTTTGAATCCGATGAGCCAAGTGAACCCCACGGGTCTTAATGCCAGCCAAGACCACTTGGTTTAAGTCCTTGTTGCGCTCGATGATTTCATAGGTAATCCGCGTAATCGCACGATTCATGGTGATATCATCGACAACTTCTTTTGTTTTCATTCTTTCCTCCTCAAACAACAGAAAAAGTCTCCTTATTACAAGGAGACTTCAGAAAAATCTAGTCAGGTAGGCTGAAACAAGACGCACTTGCTTACACTCCACCCATCTTTTTACTTGCTCCTTGTCTATCTCTCTGGATAGAATTAAAGGATTATTTAATTTTTTATACTATATCACAAATTCAAAACTATTTCAAGAAAAAAATTGTATTTTTTCTGTTTGACTGGATAAGGGTTAGTGATTAGCTTCTTTCTCTTCTTGTTCCTTATCTTTTAAATCCTTTTGATTTTCTTTGTTTTCTGCTTGAGCTGGCTCGTCTTTTAATTCAGGCTTTTCAGCAGTTGGAACTTCTTCTGATGATGGTTTAGAAGAGTTTTCTGGATTCTCAGCTTGATTGTTTAACTCTGCTTCAGAAGATCCAGCTGCATGCTCGCTATAATTTGAAGCTCCTTGGTTGCTTGCTTCAGCTGAGGCAGGCTTATCGGATGCTGACTTCCCTTGGACATCTGCCTTATTAGGCTCACTTTCCTTAGATGCTTCCTTCTTTTCGTCCTTTGAATCGGCCGGCTTATTATTGTCAATGCTGCCACCCTGAACATCTGGGAAATGCTGGGCTAAAGCCTTTGGAATTTTATTTTCATTCAATTCAAGCTCTGCTTTAGGGATGTGATTGTCGCTGACATTAATATAAGTCACCGTCTTATTTGGTTCCTGCAGCGCTAAGGTTGTGATTTTATTCTTGTTGACAGCCAGATTGTCTAAAGACCTAAACTGATTAATTCCTTCCAAGTTTTTCAGCTCATTCTCACCCAAGTTTAAATTCTTCAAGGAAGACTGAGCGGCTGGAATGTCCAAAGATGTAATCTTGTTTTGACTTGCGGACAAAGTTACTAAATTCTTAGCAGCTTCAACTCCTGCCAGCGACGTCAGCCGATTTCCATTTAGACTTAGATTTGTCAGATTTGGATTAGACTTCAGGAAATTCAAGCTCTCAACATTGGAATTGTCAGCTGTTAATTCTTCCAGATGGGAAGCTTTGAGGGTATTGAGATTTAAGTTTGGGTTGTTGGATAAGAAAAGCCTTGTTAAATCTTCTTTTCGGCTCAGAGCAGAAACATCTTGCAGTTGATTGTGCTCTAAACTTACAGCTTTTAATTTTGGAAGCTTGGTCAAAGCAGAAATATCTGAAATATTGTTGTAGTCAAGGTTCAATGACTCCAGATTTTTTAGCTTAGCTAAAGGTGTAATATCGGTAAGGTCATTTCCCGCTGCTGCCACTGTTTTGAGGTTCGTATAATCCTTCAAGAAAGATAAATCAGTGATGCCATTCTGGGAAATGTCCAAGCCTTCCAAGGTCGGAATTTCTTTTAAGAAATCATAGTTGGTAACGCCTGTCTTTGTCATCCACAGCTGTTTCAAATGTTTAAATTGCAGCACTGGTCTGATGTCCTTTATCGGAGTAAAGCCAATCCCCAGAACCTCAATATTCGGCATCAGTTCCAGGCCTTTTCTTTCCAGCGGATCTTTGCGCTGGCCGATATTTAGATACTTCACAGTTGCCAGCCAGGCTTTCATCTTTTCCGTATCCGTCTCATCTGATGGGAATGGGGTGTCTGCCGTAGCATGTAAAATATCTTCAATGATTTCATCATCAAATCCTAGAGCTTTCAAGGTTGCCATACCAACTGCGTCATGAGCATGCGGATTTCCATGAGGGTCAAAAGGCTTGGTTGTATCAATCTCACTGACCAAAGTCGAATGGCTATGATCACCATGCGGATAGATAAATATCTTTCCTTTATCTGTATCGCTCACCTGAATCAGACTTTCATCGATTCCTAATTGCTGAGCCAAATAGGCCTTTTTCTTGGCAATTTCTTCTTCCTCGTCTAATGGATTTGGCGCAGGCTCAGGAGTAGGAGCTGGGGCTGGCGGTTCTGGTGAAGGCTGTGCTTGCCCTTGCCGGCCATAGTAGGCATCTTCAGCAGCTTTCTTATATTCCGCTGGAATCAATGACTCCCAAGGTGAAGCAATCAGCTGCTCATAGGGGATGAAATGAGTATGACCATTATGATCTGCCAGCAAGCCAGTAGCCAACTTGCCGGTTACTCTTGTGCCTCTAAATAAGAATCCATCGCTGGTAGGATAATCAATCCCAGCAAACTGGCGTTTAGTTGTCTCTTGCTGCTGGGGAACAGACGGCCTAAGCCTTGGCTGATAAACAGGTCCAGTAGTATTGCTAGACGGCGTTGGACGATAACTCGGTGCTTGTGCAAGATGACCTACAGATTGTTTCAAAATGTAATGAAAATGATCCCCGTGACGCACAACATAGCCGTATTGGTCCTCAGACACGATGTCTCTAGGATTGAAAACATAGCCATCATCAGCAGTGCTCATGTGATTTGCTAGCTGAGCCGATCCTGCAGGCATTTGCCCATCTTTTGGTATCAGATAGGCCCACTTGCTATTCTTTAGATCAGAATAAAAAATAAAGTGCGTATGACCATCATGCTCTAAAATCAGACCTTCACTGGTTCTAGCTTTAATTTGTGACTCGCTGTTGAAGAGAAAACCATCATCTGTCGGCTTATCAACACCAGGAACCTGTCCTTTTTTGTTCGCCTTACTTTTCTTCTTCACTTCTTGCTTGGTCTTCACCTTCTCTTGACTGCTTTCCTGTTGAGATGTCTGAGATTGACAAGCAGCCAAGCAAAGATTACAAGCAAGAATGATTCCTGCCAAACCTAACAGTTTCTGATTGTGTTTCATTCTTTCCTCCTTTTTGTTTAACCGGTTAATTATTAACTAGTTAACTATATCACATAAATCTGATATTGGCAAGAAAAAATAGAAGCAAAATAAAAAAACAGATAAAATCTGTTTTTCATCTACAAGTACATGTATCTATGAAGTCTTCTTCTTTGAGAAAGAGATGGACTTTATTCCGTAAAAGACAAAACCAAAGATTAGGTAGGCTGCAAAGATAATCAAACACATCTGGATGACATAAGGCCAGCCTTTCTTAAAGACATTGAGGAAAAAGTAAGGAAATGGATTGTCCTTGGATCTTGGAATATCTATTTTCAAGAAGAAACCATTAAAGAGAGCAAAGGCCATGTAGACCAAAGGCACACTTGTCCAAGAAATCGGATCAAACCAACTGTACTGACGCGACTTGTCAAAGATTACTGTATCTAGAAGAAAGGCCAAGGGTACTATATAATGACACAGAAAATTCTCTAGACGGTAAAAATCTGTCGCAATGGGAGCCAGCAAGAGGTGGTAAACGACGCAAGTAATCATGATGGACATGGTCACCCCGCCCTTGATTCGCAAGATTTTCGGCGTTTTCCAAGCATCGCCAGGTCTCGTCATCAGATAGACCAGATAGCCCGTAAAAAGTAGGACCAAGAGATTGGACAAAACCGTATAGTACATGAGCATACCTACGCCATACTTAGTGATTTCCAGATACACACCCAAAAAGGCCAGGATAAAAAGAATAATTCGATAAATTAAGATAAAACGACGATTCATAGAGACCTCAAATTTTCTTAACAAACTCTGACTTGAGCTTCATCGCACCGAAGCCGTCAATCTTACAGTCAATATTATGGTCGCCTTCCACGATGCGGATATTTTTCACGCGCGTTCCCTGCTTGAGATCCTTGGGTGCTCCTTTGACTTTCAGGTCCTTAATCAAGGTAACTGTGTCGCCATCAGTCAGCTTATTGCCATTAGCATCGATCGCTACTGGTCCTTCTTCTGCTTCTTGAACCTCAGCTGGATTCCATTCATAGGCGCACTCTGGGCAGACCAAGAACGTTCCATCTTCGTAGACATACTCTGAATTACATTTGGGGCAGTTTGGTAAGTTGTTCATTTTCTTCTCCATTTCTAGTCAAGGCTGCTAAATTCCCATACTAGCCTTCTATATATGATTAAGCTCTTCCTTCATTTTTTCAAATCCAGCAGAACACTAAACGATGTGAAGGTCAACTCAATTCTAAAAATCTAGTTTACTCCTATTTCCACACCTTTCTAGTATAAGCTATTTTAAGGATTTTGACAAATCTCTTTTAGGATTTCCTACAGGTCTTGACCTTTCTACAAAAACAGTGTACTATACTAGTGTATATACAGATAAAAAGGAGTCACTATGAAACCAAGATCTAAAAATCAGTTTATGACACTGACCGCTTTTTTGACTGCACTAGCCATTGTTATCCCGCTACTTATGCCGATTAAAATTGTCATTCCGCCCGCTTCCTTCACCTTAGCCAGCCATGTCGCTATCTTTTTGGCTATGTTTATTTCACCTCTCATGACGGTGATTGTTGTGATTGGCTCCACTATTGGATTTTTTATGTCTGGGCTTCCTTTTATCATCACGCTTAGAGCCCTGTCCCACTTGCTCTTCGGCAGCATCGGTGCTCTTTATCTGCAAAAGCACCCGGACACACTGGACAGCCAGAAGAAGACTTGGATATTTAACTTCCTACTGGCCTTGATTCATGCCTTTGGTGAAGTGGTCGTCTGCATCCTCTTTTACACGACTTCTGCCTATCCTGCTAATGCTTTCTATATCTTATTTGGTCTGGTTGGACTTGGTACGGTCATCCATAGCATGGTCGACTTTGTCATTGCTAAGTTCATCTATCAAGCGCTGAAAAAGATTCGCTAGAGCTTGAAGATTCCTGACTTTTGGTTTACAATGAAGCTATGACCAAGCAAAGACGAGAAGAACTATTAGACCTTTTGAAAACATCATCTGCTGCCCTCAATGGCCAGTCACTGGCGGAGCATTTCCATGTGACCAGACAGATTATCGTGCAAGATATTGCCCTCTTGCGGGCTGATGGTGCCCCCATCCTCTCAACCAATCGTGGCTATCTTTATAAAGACCGCCAAGAAAATGCTGCTGTCCATCAGCTCTTCAAGGTTCAGCATGGGGCTGAGGATATGGAGGCCGAGCTGCTGGCTATCGTGGATAATGGCGGCCGCGTACAGACTATTTTGATTGAGCATCCAGTTTACGGTGAAATCCAGACTTACCTAAAGCTGACCTGCCGCCGAGATGTCCAGCATTTTCTCCAACAGGTCGCATCCTGTGCCTTTCGCCCCTTATCTGAACTGACAGATGGAGTCCACTATCACCTAGTACAAGCCGACTCCCAGCAGGATTTGGACTATGTAGAATCTGCCTTGAGAGACCTAGGATTTTTACATGAATGAATAGCAAGAAAGAAAAAGACTGATTAGGCCCCAACCTAGTCAGTCTTTTTAGTACATACTCTTGCGCCAACCGTCTTCGATGCGCTCGTGATAGTAATATTCGGATAATTCTTCATCTTCCATCATACGCAGAAGTTCTAGCATATCGTAGGCCAAGTCCAGCTGTGGCAGGCTGTCCTTGTCTACCCAAGAAACCTCTCCCTCTTCAGTCGAGTGAATCTGACCAGAGAATTCAGTTGCTTTGTAGCAAAAGACGATGTAGCGAACCCCTTCATCCGTATGCCAGTTCTTAACTCCGACCAGTTTTGGATGAGTAATAGTCAAACCCGTTTCCTCTAAAATCTCACGGACAACCGCATCATGGAGAGACTCTCCCTTCTCAATATGTCCACCAGGAAAGGCATATCCAGACCAGCGATAGCGCTCAGGAGAGCGATACTGCATTAGGACTTTACCTCGCGCCTTATCTTCAACAAGGCAGATGTTTGTTAGGATTGTTTTTTGGGAACGTGACATAAATTTGCTCACTTTCTAAGTTATTAAAACATATCTTCGTTATATTTCACTTCTGACTTCATGACAAAGGGATTGATCAATTCATGATGTTCATAGGTACTATGGACCACAAAACCTCTGACAATGATGATTTCATTATCTTGTATATGATAGTCTATATTGATGGGCATTGCTGGATCCGAGATGGTTGACAAAGCAAAGAATGCCGAAAACCAAAGATAAAGTGCCACCAATCCACTGAATAATTGAAAAATAAGGTGATACCAGTGAAAATCTCTTATCCTAAAAAAGACTATCCAAGGATGGATAAAGAAGGTCAAACAAAGAATAAAAAACCAGCTATTCCACAAAACTGGAGTAAAGGATAGACCAAAAGCTAACAAAATCAAATGAAGAATGACAAAGGTTAGCAAGGCCAGATAGAGTGTTTTAAATGAAAATAACTTAGATAGATTTTCTTTGGTCATGTTTTTTCCTCTTTTTTTCATTATATTTTAAAATCAACATCGTTAACGCTGAAATGAAGAAAAAGATTAGATAGGTAGCAATCGGAAACCAAACATAGCGAGGATTCAAGTTCCACAATGGTGGCAGAAATCCCTCACCGTCTTCTAATTCTATTCCTATAAAATAATGCAAAAGAAAAAGTAGACCATTAAGATAAAGAAAAACTTCTGAAAAACCTTTCAACGTGTTGAAGCCTTCTTCTCTTAGACTTCCAAACCAGGAATAATATGGAAGAGCAATCAAGACAACCAAATTTATATACAAAGGGCTAACATATTTAAACTCTCGAAGCGGACCCGGAATTGACTTATTTCCAAACGTTAAAAATCCCACTCCAATCGCAACCATTATAAAGAATATATAACCTAAAAGAGCTTCTAATATCCAATGTTTTTCCATCCAAAGACTAAGCTTGTTCTCCTGAACTTTTACTTTTCTTTTATTTTTCTTTTTGGTTTTACTTTTCATTTACCAACTCCACAATCTTCTGGAAAGTCTTGCCGTTTCGGATAGTCAGTTGCTTGTAGAAACTGGACTTGAGCAGTTTCTTATGATAGTTGGACTTGAGATAGTCCGCTTGGTCAGCATTTCTATAAAAGAAAGCCGTCTGCCCAAAATGCAGTTGCTCCTTGTCATTCGCCCAGCTGCCTGCCAGCTCTTGAACGCTCTCCTTGTCTGTCTCCGGCAGATAAAAGAGAACATCTCGCCGAAAGGCTGTTTCATCCTGCCACCAAGTAGGCAGATTGGCTCTTTCTTTTTCAAGCATGGTAGAGCTGACAAGGACGAAAGGCAGAGGGAAATCGTAAGACTGACTGAAATAAGCCGACAATATCTCCCGAATCCTCTCCTCCTGCTCCTCGCTATCAAAGAAAAGATTGCCGCTGTTGATGTAGGAAACTGGATTTTCAAAACCCAACCCAGCTAAATCTTTCTTCAAATCAGCCATAACGACCTTGTTTTTCCCGCCGACATTGATGCCGCGGAGTAAAAGTACATAACGCATGTGATGCTCCTTGCTTGTATGTTTAAAAAATGGTTATTTTCTCTAACGATAGGGAATTTTCGAACTTTTTATCTCTATATCAGGATTGGCAAGTTTGAGATAAGGAGCAATATAGTCTGCATCTGTAACCTTTGGACCTAGAATGACTTTTGAGTATTTCAAAGGAGCCAGATTAATGTATACAAATAGATCGTATCTGCCATTATCTTTAGGGCTTAATACTATATACTTCCTAAAATCGTTATAGTTAACTTTATCAAAAATTTCTAACCCAATATCTTCTTTCTTCAAGGATTTATCATTTAATAAATCTTTATTTTTATCTAAACTTTTATTATGATTTTCAATAAGTGTTTTTACAGAAGTATCATCTAGATTGATTAGAATACGATACTCCATCTCATATTCGTAATCTTTTACTTTAAAAAGATAAGAAATCTTTTTTAATTTTTCCGCCAAGTCACTTAGTGGAGTTTCACCTTCAAACTCTTGCATTTTTTCAAAAATTTGTTTTAGAATATCTAGAGCTTTACCAACATCTGATTCATCTTTAGCGCCAGAATTCAAATCTAAGTAATGAATTTTAACAAATTCAATAGATTTATGAGCAACAATATGTTCAAGATAACTCATGTCATATTCAAGGAATGCTCCTTGACATGAATCTGCGTATTCTTTCCACATAGGTAGGCTATCAGAAACTACAGTTAAGGAAGATATAAACACATTGGAAGTTTGATAGTTATGGAAAAATGTATTATCAATACCCAAATAATCGTGTATTGCCCTTCCTTCCATTGGATCGTTTAACTGTTTTAGATTAGTAAGTCGTAAAAATGGAGGTTGAGTTTCAGAATTATTTTCATTTTTCCAGTCTGCTTTTATAAGAAAATTTGTTAAAGTATCAATCTTAGTATAATGTCCAAAAGAGCCGATTGTTTTTAAATCTTTAGAAGCAATAGTCAAATTAGAACGAATATCATCAATAATAGCTTCTGCTTGATTCAAAAGTTCCTTGTAATTTTCAGACAGTATAAATCCAGAATCACTCTCCTTTTTTAAAATAGCGCCTTCATCACTACTATTACGCTCATCATACATTTTAACTAATTTAATTGCTTGATCTCGAATTATATCAGAATCGTTTTCTTTTGCTATCTTTCGAACAACATCAATCGATTCTTCAATTATATCATCAAAATGCCTTGATACAAAATCTAGATATTCACCAACATTTGCAGATTGAGGATTCTCCATAAAATGGTCATTTATCAATTTTAAGTGGTCATTTTGAAAAATTGAAATAAACTGTTCTAATTCAAAATACCAAAATATAATATGTTCAAAATCATTATTTTCAAAATCATTATTTTCAAATATAAAGCTGATGAACTGTTCTAATTTACTTTCAAAATAAATTCTTTTTTCTTCTGGTAAACTGTTCTGTTCGAATAGTTTAACAAAAACTGAAAGTAAATCAGAATAAATTATTTTACTTTTCTCTAGATTATCTTTTAATACTAGATCAAGAATTTTAAAAAAACAACTCTCGTTTTCAAAAAATATAGAATATTCTTCGTATTCTTTGGTAAGATATAGATAATTATAAAGAATAGATAAATAGTAAAAGATTTCATACCAACTATATGTTTGTGGAGTTTTTGATAATATTTTATTTAGAGTCTCTAAAATCTTTTTTTCTATCGTTTTATCAATTTTCGCTTCAAAATTACTACAAACATAACAAACATGGTCAACATATTTTAATTGTTCTTCTTCAGATAAATGTAAATATTGATATACAAAGTTTCCAATTTCATATTTCAGTTCTTTATTATCTAAAGAATTAAAATATTTTCGTAATTCATTTGTATTAAATTCACCTGAAAAATAATTTAACTCTTTCATTTTATCTCCTTCTAAAATTTCAATCCATCGCCTTTATTTCCAGAATCATATCGCGAATCTGTGCGGCCAGTTCGAAGTCGAGAAGTCCGGCAGCTTCTTGCATTTGGCCTTCCAGTTTCCTGATCATGTCCTTGCGCTCTTGCTTATTGAGGCTTTCAATTTCGACAGTTTCGTCCTTGTCTGGCAGGGCAGCCTTGGTCACACTGATTAGGTCACGGATTTCTTTCTTGATGGTCTGCGGTACAATGCCGTGCTCTTCATTATAAGCCATCTGGATTGCCCGACGGCGGGCAGTTTCATCGATAGCTCGCTGCATGGACTGGGTCATAGTGTCCGCATACATAATCACATGCCCCTCACTGTTGCGGGCTGCCCGGCCAATAGTCTGGATCAGACCACGCTCGTTGCGGAGGAAGCCTTCCTTGTCTGCATCAAGAATTGCCACCAGACTAACCTCAGGAACATCGATTCCCTCGCGCAGCAGGTTAATCCCAACCAGAACGTCAAAGACACCCAAGCGCAAATCACGGATAATCTCGGTCCGCTCCAGCGTCTTGATGTCCGAGTGCATATACTTGACCTTGACACCCATTTCCTTGAAGTAGTCCGTCAAGTCTTCCGCCATCTTCTTGGTCAAGGTTGTGATAAAGGTCCGCTCATTCTTCTCCGCACGCGCAGTAATTTCACCTAAGAGATCATCAATCTGCCCCATAGTTGGGCGGACTTCCACTTCTGGATCCAGAAGCCCTGTCGGCCGGATAATCTGCTCGATAACCGTATCCGTCTGTTCATTTTCATAGTCGCCCGGCGTAGCCGATACATAGACAATCTGGTGAACATGGCTCTCAAACTCCTCCCGGCGCAGCGGACGGTTGTCTAGAGCAGACGGCAGGCGGAAACCATAATTAACCAGCATCTCCTTACGAGAGCGGTCACCATTGTACATACCGCGAATCTGTCCCATGGTCATGTGACTCTCATCAATCATAATCAAGAAGTCATCAGGGAAAAAGTCCAGAAGGGTATAAGGCGGCTCTCCTTCGCTCCGACCATCCATATGGCGAGAATAGTTCTCAACTCCATTCGTATAGCCCATCTCGCGCAGCATTTCGATATCGTACTCCGTGCGCTGCTTCAAGCGCTGGGCTTCCAGAAGCTTGCCTTCCTTCTCAAAGATAGCCAGCTGCTCCTCCAGCTCGGCCTGAATCTTAGCAATGGCTACCTCCATGTGGTCTTCATTGGTCACGAAGTGAGTGGCTGGGAAGATGGCCAAATGGTCCACCTCGCCCAAGACTCGACCTGTCAAGGCTTCAACCTCACGAATCCGGTCAATCTCATCTCCGAAAAACTCTACCCGAAAGGCATGCTCATCCCGAGAAGCTGGGAAAATCTCCACCACATCGCCACGAACACGGAATTTCCCCCGCTGAAAGTCAATGTCATTGCGCTCAAACTGGATATCAACCAAATCATTAAGCAGCTTGTCACGAGAAATCTCTAGTCCAGGACGCAGGCTAACCACACTATCGGAGTATTCCTTAGGCGATCCCAGACCATAGATACAAGAGACCGAAGCCACGACAATCACATCATTCCGCTCCAAGAGGGCAGATGTCGCTGAGTGACGGAGCTTATCAATCTCGTCATTGACCGAGCTATCCTTTTCGATATAAGTATCGCTGGAAGGCACATAGGCCTCAGGCTGGTAGTAATCATAGTAGGAAACGAAGTATTCCACCGCGTTATTAGGAAAGAACTCCTTGAACTCACCATAAAGCTGGCCAGCCAGAGTTTTATTATGGGCAATAACCAGAGTCGGCTTGTTGACCCGAGCGATAACCTGACTCATGGTATAAGTCTTACCAGTACCAGTTGCCCCCATAAGAATCTGGGCCTTCTCGCCCCCCTCAATATTGTCCACTAGCTGCTCGATAGCTTGGGGCTGGTCTCCTGAAGGCTCGTACTTAGAAACCAATTCAAATTTATTATCTGTTATTCTGTTAATCATCTTTTATTCCTTAAATTGTGCTTCTATCATTTTACCATATTTGCCCTATTTTCTCTGGATTTGGGTGTAGGTAGAATGGCCACGCTTCTACCATCGTCTGTCTCTTGTCACACCTCTCGTTAAAAAACATGAAAAAAGCCCAGCTCAACTGGGCGAAATGGTTATTTCTTAAATATCAGTGCTTGAGGCAGGCGATTTTCTTTCTTTAGTGACCAGTAAAGATAGGCAATGCAGCCAATCAGGACGATACTGGCAAAAATAGATCCTTCAGCTCCAAACGCTCCACCAGACAGAAAATCCACAGAAGATTGCGAGCTATAGTTCAAGATTGAGGTAGATGCTCCTTGACCACTGACCTGAATACCATAGATATTTCCTTGCACAAAATTCCAAGCGCCGTGCATACCAGCCAGTACCCACATATTGTCATACTTGAGCATAAGGAAACAAGCAAAGATACCGTCTAGTATTATATTGACAATAGAAAGAACGGTCACACCAGGGTTAAAGAGGTGCAGTGCCCCGAATAGAGCACTAGAAATCAAGATACCAATGAAGATATTTGACTTAGCGCTAACGGCTGGAAAGAGCCAACCACGCGTCACTAGCTCTTCTGTCCCACCTTGGAGAATCCAGAAAGGAATGATAGCTACAACAAAAATCAAAGACTGCAAGTTAAGCTGACCTAGTTTCAGACTGCCTGTCCCCGTTACCAAGAGCAAGACAACAACCAGTGAAAACTGAACGGCTCCAATAAGGAAGCCTTTAAGGAGATTTTTGAACCAGTCTTGCTTATAAAATCCCAGACCAGAAAAAGGACGCTTCTCACGATATCGAACCCAGAGAAAGACAGTAAGAGCGATAAAAAAGAAAGTAAATAGTTCAAAAAATAGACTATAATGACGGAAAAATTCCATAAGTGCTGTTTGGCCTCCAGCGGGGTTTGTCGCACGGAACAAAATACCAATAACAAGCCCAATCGGAAACATTCCGAACATTCCAGCAAAACGACCTACATAAACAAAACCAATAGCAATCAAGATAGCCAACCAAATCGGCGGAATATAACGCGATTGCTTGATATCATCCAACATACGATATTTAAACATATAATTATTCCTTTCCTCATTTTAATTTATTATAGCATATTATTTTAGGGTGAGCAAAAGAGAACGGTCTGAACCATTTTAGTTGTCTTATCAACTTCAATAATCTAAGTCTTTTCAGTTCCTCACCCATTGACGCTATATTACTAAATAATAAATTAGAAAAATCTATCAGTCCCCTTCGTTTTCTCTAGTAATCTCTTCAATGTTTGTTATTTCTTCGTCTAACCGTTTATCAAATTCCGCCTTATTCTTGAAGGGATAAGAATAAGTCCGCCAAGTATACCATTTAAGCCCTTCATCGCCTTTGTAATACCATTCTATCTTAGTTGGCAGAAAATCTTTGTTGTATGTGATGCGCACCTTTGAAAACTGATCTTCTTCCCTGTAGATGTATTGTAACTCAAATTCGGGTGGATATTTTTCTTCTAATAAAGATTTATTCACTAGTGATTCAGGTGAGCGGGTAATTTGATAGTTTGATTTTTTTATTTCATCAGGTCTAACATTTAAATTAAGAAGAATTGAGGATATTTCATTATTTAACGCTCTTTCATAATATTCCTTAGCTTCATATTTACTACTCCCCCCAAACAGTTTGTTGTCTTTAATCGCAGCTCCATGAAAATAGTAAAACTCTTTATTTTTTAAATCAAATCCTGTTCCAAAATCATTGTTTGCCTCAATATCTGACATGCTTTTAACAAAAACAAATCTTTTATTCATTAAGATTGAATATGCATCACTTGTGGTCTTTTTGATATTGTTTGCTACGACTGTAACCATAATAACCACGATTACTAGGCTTGATACCACTAGCATACTCTTTATATTTATTATACTCTGCCACTTTTTCATCTTCGGACATACCCTTTGTTCTTTCTTGCCAAGCTTCATAATCTTTATGTCCTCCTCCTTTTACAATATCTGCATACTGACCGCCCTTTTTGTCCAAATCTTCTTCAGATTTGAAGATACTCTTAGCTTTTTGCCTGAGTTCAGAGTCTGCTGGCTGTGTAACATCCAATCTATTATGTTGGTCAGCATAAATTCCAGTGACTGCGTCATTATTCCCTTTTGACGGACCGTAGTTAAAGGACTCTGTATTAGCAATTTCATGCAATTCATCATGAGTATAATGTTCTGGATTGGAATCATATCTACCATTAGGTAGCTTATGCTGATCATAGGCATCCCACTGTGTCTCAAATTCTCCTGTTTCGAGATTCACAATAAATTCAACCATTCGAGCATTATTGAAACCTTTTTTTGGATTAACAGTGCTTTCTTGAGGAACTTGAACTTTCATATTGTAAGGACGTCTGAAAACATCTGTATCTTTATCATAACGATTATGATAGTTAGCTCCCGTAGTATAATCAAAAGTAAGCCCTTGCTCTTCACCGTACGCCAAAAGCTTTTCATAATCACTAGCACCCTCATAGTTATTTCGAATATAATAAATTGCTTGACGATCAAGATAATAGCGGAACAGGTGAATTTGTTGACCTAAGCCAGATTTATCTTCCTTAAGCGATTTATCCTTAAAAGTCAAAATTACATCTTTTCTAAAATACATCAAAAAGTCTCCATGAGGTGACATTTTATCAGAAAATTTATGAGTAGCACTGGTTAAATGCATGAAATTATGTTCATCTACTTCAGCTCCTAAATGTTTGAGAACTAATTCTAATTTTTCTCTGGAACTCATCTTACTTGCTGCATACATGCCTGTGTAGACGTCAGATCCTACTTCCTTTGTTTGAGCATATAGTTCGTCACGTTTATTGTAGAACTCTTGGCCTGTCTGAAGTTTTGCTGTGCTTGATTTAACCTGATTGATATAATTCTTTACAGCCGCATCATCCCAGCCATCAACTTTCTTCAACTCTTCAGCCTGTTGGCGCAGTCCCGTGATATAAGAATTGTATTCCTTCCATGAAAGATTTTGTGGTCGCTCAATCTGATATTTCTTAGCAAAATCACGATTTGCTTTTAGTTCTCCCGCTACGGTCGTCCACGATAAATCTGCAGGAATACTATAGGTCCCTGTATTAGCATCCCAAGAGCTGGCTAGCTGCCCCACACCAGTATCAATTGCTTGCGCCAAAGCGTCAATATCTCCAAATATTTCAGGAGAACTAGCATTAAAAGCTCTGAGTTTATCTAATTTTTCTTGAAGTTTATCTCGAGCTGCAGAATAGGTATCTCCAAGTTTCTGCAGTCCCTGTAAACGCTGAAAACTTCCCGAACTAGTTGACTTGCTCGCTGCAATGGTATCTATTGAAGCTTGATTGGCTGCAATAAGCTGGTCATAATGCTGAATATCCTCTATTAGCTTATCCTCTTGTAAATCCTCATCTGCAACTTGTGCACGATACTCCTTTGGAAGAGATTTAACATCTGCCTGAGTTGCTTCAGCCAATGCTACTCCTGTTTCTTTTAATGGAATAATGACACTGGTAATAAAAGCTCTAAAGGAATCATAAGCTTTACCAGATAAGTCCGAGACCGAATTTTCCACTTGTTCGAGAGAATTTCCTAATTCTTTATAGCTATCCAACTGGCTTTTAGTCATAGCTGTAGTACTCTCAACTTGCGAATCTAAACTTCCGCAATAAACTTCAATTCCCATCTACTTTATCCTCCGTTTGATTGATTCTGATACGTTCATGATAAATGTCATTCAAATCATCTTCTAGCTTACGCTTTTGAAGGTTAATCTCATCCAAATCATCTAAAAAACTCTCAGAAACAATATTCGATTCATGAAACGCTTCTGAATATAACTGTTCAAAAAAAATTCTGGAAGAGGGATAAGACTCGAATGAATCCCAAAGTTGAGTTTGCGCTTCTGAACGATACCAATCGAAATTTTCTTTTTGGTTCTCCAACAATCTTTTTTCCCGCAGCAGTCTTTCCTCCTGCAAAAACAAGCCCGCTTCCTTTTCTCTCAGTTCATCAAGTCTCTTCTCTTTATTCACGATTCTGTCCTTCAATTAAACGAAACCTTCCAACACTATCCTCATCAACTGCTTGAAATTGCTCAGCCACACTTTTAATATTAGTGCAAGCTGATTGAATGGCCAACGAAATATCCTTGGCTTTACTTTGAGAAAGATCTATTGCATGATGCGCAGAATCATTTCCCAAAAGTTTAGTCTTTTCATCCTTAGAAGCATTTGAAACACTAGCTAGGGCATCTCCTCCATTCTTCATAGCTGACGCTAATTGTTGAACGATCAAAATATCGCTTTTAATTTCTTTCATTGACTCTTCCCTCAAATTTACTTTTATAACCCAATTCTAGCATATTATTAGGCAAAATAAAACTGCTCTTTATTTTAACACTGTTTCTACATCTTCCCCACTAACTCAGTCAAACTACCGTCTTTTTTCATCTTGATAAGCAAGTAAAGCACGGCTAACAAGAGAATGAGCGAGCTGAAAACAGAGGCTTCAGCGCCGAAAGCTCCACCAGTCAACCAGCTCCATTCTGACTTTGGAATAAAGTTCAGGACTGCCGCGTCAACGCCAGTACCACTAACGCTGAAACCATAGATATTTCCTTGGGTAAAGTTCCAAGCAGTATGAAGTCCTATAATCCCCCAGACATTGTCCGTCCGGAGCAGATAGAGACTTGCAAAGAGCCCAAATAAGGCAATGTTAAGAATGGAAAGAATACCAATATCTGGATTGCCTAGGTGCAAGAGGGCAAAGAGCAGGCTTGAAGTCAGCAAACCGATGGGCAAGTTGGTCTTTTTGACTGAAACTGGCAGAAGCCAAGCCCTTGTCACTAGCTCTTCTGCCCCGCCCTGAATCATCCAAAGCGGAAGCAAAATCAAGATATAGAGGAAAGGTTCCAGCGTCAGCTGTCCCCATTCGAAAGAGACAGCTCCGCTCAACAGCATAAGCAGAGCGACTAGACTAAAGAGGAGAAAACCTACTGTCAATCCTTTGACTAACTCCACCAAGCTTCCTTTTTTAACAAAGCCCAGAGTCGCGAGCGGTCGTCCTTCAGCCCAGCGCACCCAGAGAAAGAGAACCAGTATCATAAAAACAAAGCTAAACAAAAGAAAAGGCAGGGCAAAATTGAAGAAGATTTCAAAGAATCCGCCTTGCCCCAAGAAACCTAGCATAAGACTTAGGAAAGCAGAAATTGGCTCCAAAGCCAAATAAGCCAACTGCTGTCCTCCTTGCACAAAAACAATCGCCAGAAAAAGAGACAAAATATAAGGAGGGACAAAGCGAGCTTGATTGACTCCGTCCAAGATACGTGATTTTTTCATAAGAACCTCATTCTAATCTTGCTTTCATTCATTTCCAGTATAGCAGACTTTGCTCTAAGAACAAAGAAAAGTTACAGTTCTTCTTACAAAAAACACAGAGTTTATATGTCAGAAAATCTAACATAAAAACAGGAGAAATTTGCCTAATCAGTGTTTTTTTGCTATAATGCTAGAATGCTAAAAAGGAGGAAGAAAATGAAGAAAAAATTTTTAGCAATCTTGCTAACATTATTTCCATTTTTTGCGTTAGGGGCGACAGCCCAGGCAGATACGATCAAAATCGTATCCGATACTGCTTACGCACCATTTGAATTTAAAGATTCTGATCAGACTTACAAGGGGATTGACGTTGATATCATCAACAAGGTCGCAGAAATCAAAGGCTGGGACATTGACATGAGTTTCCCTGGCTTCGATGCAGCTGTCAATGCGGTCCAAGCCGGCCAGGCGGATGCCATCATGGCTGGTATGACCAAGACAAGCGAGCGTGAAAAAGTCTTTACCATGTCTGATACTTACTACGACACTAAGGTCGTTATCGCGACGACTAAGGCAAACACCATCAGCAAATACGAACAGCTGAAAGGAAAGAAAGTCGGTGTAAAAACAGGAACGGCTGCCCAACGTTTCCTTGAGAAGAACAAGGATAAGTACGGCTACACTCTCAAAACCTTTGACACGGGTGACTTGATGTATAATAGCCTTTCTGCTGGTGATGTCGATGCAGTGATGGATGATCAGCCGGTCATTGAGTACGCCATCAATCAAGGCCAAAACCTGAAAATTTCTATGAAGGGTGAGGCTGTTGGAAGCTTTGCTTTCGGTGTCAAAAAAGGTAGCAAGCATGAGCACTTAGTTACTGAGTTTAACGAAGCTCTGGCGCAGATGAAGGAAGATGGAAGTCTGGATGAAATCATTAATAAATGGACGGCTTCTAAAGGCAGCTCTGACTCCGCCGTACCAGAGACTTCTACTCCCGCCGGTCAAAAAGCTACTCCGAAAAAAGACAAATACATTATTGCCAGCGACTCATCTTTTGCTCCTTTTGTCTTCCAAGATGACAGCAACCAATACACTGGGATTGACATGGAGCTGATTAAGGCTATTGCCAAAGACCAAGGCTTTACCGTGGAAGTAACCAATCCTGGCTTTGATGCAGCTATCAATAGCGTTCAGACCGGTCAGGCTGACGGAATTATCGCCGGTATGTCTGTCACAGATGCCCGCAAGAAAACTTTTGACTATTCTGACCCTTACTATACAGCCAACTCTATCTTGGCAGTCAAGGACAGCAGTAATATCAAGTCCTACGACGAACTCAAGGGCAAGACAGTCGGTGTCAAAACTGGTACCGCTTCTCAAACGTTCCTTGAGGAAAACAAGAGCAAGTACGGCTACTCTATTAAAACATTCTCAGATGCAGCTTCCATGTATGACAGCCTCAATACTGGCTCTGTCGCAGCTGTGATGGATGATGAGCCCGTTGTCAAATACGCTATCAAACAAGGCAAGAAGCTTAAAACACCTATTGAAGGTACACCAAGCGGCAAAGTCGCTTTCGCAGTAAAAAAAGGCAGCAATCCTGAGCTGATTGAGATGTTTAACAATGGGCTGGCCAACCTCAAAGAAAGTGGCAAATACCAAGAGATTTTAGACAAGTATCTGGCTAGCGAAGAAAAGGAATCCACTGTAGATGAGTCCACTATTTGGGGCTTGCTGCAAAACAACTACCAAGAACTTCTTAAAGGTCTGGGAGTGACAATTGCTTTGGCCCTGATTTCATTTGCGATTGCTATGGTCATCGGGATTATCTTTGGTATGTTCAGCGTCAGCCCTTATAAACCGCTACGCTGGATTGCAGAAATCTTTGTCGATGTCATTCGTGGTATTCCGCTGATGATTGTGGCAGCCTTTATCTTCTGGGGGATTCCTAACCTAATCGAATCCATGACTGGACAACAAAGTCCAATCAACGCTTTCGTTGCAGGAACCATTGCCCTCTCTCTCAATGCCGGCGCCTATATCGCTGAAATTGTCCGTGGAGGTATCCAGGCAGTTCCAGTTGGACAGATGGAAGCCAGCCGCAGCTTGGGGATTTCCTACTCCAAGACCATGCGCAAGATTATCCTGCCACAGGCAACCAAGATTATGCTACCAAACTTTGTTAATCAGTTTGTCATTGCGCTCAAGGATACAACGATTGTCTCAGCTATTGGACTGGCCGAGCTCTTCAAAACGGGTAAGGACATCATCGCTCGCAACTATCAGAGTTTCCGGATGTATGCGATCCTAGCCGTGCTCTATCTCATCATTATCACGCTCTTGACCCGCTTGGCAAAACGCTTAGAAAAGAGGATTAAGTAATGGCAAAATTAAAAATCGATGTGAACGATCTTCATAAATACTACGGGGAAAACGAAGTCCTAAAGGGGATTACTGCTAAATTCTACGAGGGCGATGTGGTCTGCATCATCGGCCCTTCCGGTTCTGGTAAGTCAACCTTCCTGCGCAGTCTCAACCTGCTAGAGGAAGTGACCAGCGGAACCATCACGGTTGATGGCTTTGATCTGACAGACAAGAAGACTGACGTGGATCTGGTCCGTGAAAATATCGGTATGGTCTTCCAGCACTTCAACCTTTTCCCGCACATGACCGTTCTGGAAAATATCACCTTTGCTCCTGTTGAGCACAAGCGCTTGACCCAAGCCGAAGCAGAAAAGATAGGGATGGAACTCTTAGAAAAGGTCGGCTTGGCTGATAAGGCTGATGCCAGTCCTGATAGTCTATCCGGCGGTCAAAAGCAGCGGGTGGCAATTGCTCGAGGTCTGGCTATGAATCCAGACATCATGCTCTTTGATGAGCCTACTTCTGCCCTTGACCCAGAAATGGTCGGCGACGTTCTCAACGTTATGAAGGATCTGGCCCAGCAAGGTATGACCATGCTGATTGTGACCCATGAGATGGGCTTTGCCCGTCAGGTAGCCAACCGCGTTATCTTTACCGCTGATGGGGAATTCCTAGAAGACGGAAAGCCTGACCAAATCTTCGACAATCCGCAGCATCCACGTCTTAAAGACTTCTTGGACAAGGTACTGAATGTATAAAACCAAATGAAGAGCCAGCTTATAAGCCGGCTCTTTTCTTGTTTCATAATTTTTAAACTACATCACCCACCATTGGTAAAGCGACCAGTAGAGGATATTAGCTACGATAGCGAGTGCAGATAGACTGGTCAGAACCGTCAAGAAGAGGCGGCCTTTCCCGAGACCTTTTCGAGCCTTGCTAAAGAGCGGATAAACCGCACATCCTGCTAAGAACAATCCCAAACCTGCAAAAGCCATATAACGCCACTGAGCGATGATACTGAGATCCGTAGTGCTTGAGCTAAGCAGGAGCAAGAGTAAATTTCCAGCTGAGACCACTACTCCTGCAGCTGTCAAGATGTGCCACCATTTCCAAGCTCGATTTTGCTTGCTTTTCACCTCGCCAAAGACCAGTCGATAGAGGACTAGCACAAGCCGCACAAGTAGATTACCCAAAGCATAAACGACACTAAGAGCTGCCAAAGCAATCAACCCAAACTTAGTCCAGATTTCCCAGTCAGGGACTTTCTCGAAATCACTGACCGGAGTAGCGATTCGCGTTTTGCCATTTCCACTTTTATAAATAGTCCAAAACGAACGATCCATTCGCTCCGAGGACGGCTTCTTCATATGAAGCATATTACCTGGAAAGAGCTGATACAAAGAGAGCGGACCTTGGTTGAAATTCCGAAGAATTTGATAATAGCCAGGTTCGAACTTTTTCTGAGTCTCTGCACTGGCTGTCGGACGTTTTCCGAAAATCAATTCTGGCATGCCATCATTATAAATTTCTTCCACACCTTGATTGGTCATGATCACCTGACCGATACCATACTTCAGATCCAGCAGGAGATAGCTGGAAAAACCATTTGTATTCCCTCCGTGCCCTAGCACTGTAACGGCAAATTCACTGGCCCAGAAGCCATGAGCATTACGAACGATGTCTGTATCAGGATAGGTTGCCGTCGTCGAATAGAGAGTCGTCCAAGTTTCCGACCGAGTAAAGAGACTTTTACGACTTAGCAGAGCCTGAGCAAATTTTTGAAAATCACTCAATGTTCCTGTTGCCCGACCAACAGGATACAGACCGACTTCATAAAGTGCATCGCCTAACAGACTGCCATCTGTCGCATATCCTTTTACTTCCTTGCGCTTGGCTTGGACATAAGCATTGTCAGACAAGTCTTGAGCTATAGCCGTTCTCTCCATGCCCAGAGGCTGGAAGATATGCTCGTGGGTATAATCAACAAAAGATTGCCCAGAAATTCGCTCCACAATATAGGCTGCTAACCCCGTACTGTAGTTGGAATAAGCTGTCGTTGTTCCCGGTTCAAAGGACTGAGCCGGCTGATATTGGAGCAGCAAATCCTCTAAACTCTTGCCCCCTTGCATATAGAGAGGGGCTTCATCAAATCCAGACTGATGGTTCATCAGATCTAGCATAGTAATGGGCTTGTCATAGCGGAGATTTCTAAGAAAGCCTTCTGGCAGATAGGTGCGAATATCTTCTTCTAAGTCAATCTTACCTTGCTCCCAGAGCTGCATAACAGAGACCCAGACGGTCAGCTTAGTCACGGATCCCCATTCAAAGACACTGTCATCATCGGCTTTGATTCCCTTTTCCTTATCCATGTATCCAAAGTTGCCTTGATAAATGGTACCGTCCTTGTCAAAGACTGCCGTCGCCATGCCGGCTGTTGTCTTTTCGTGCTCTTTGACATAGTCTTGAATCTTCTGGCCAATTTTGTCTCGGTCTGTACCAGACGGCAACTTCTGCTCCTCAGCCAATGCAGTGGCTGGGCAAAAAAGTCCCAATGTTAAAATAGCTAGAAGTGTGAGGACAACTGATTTTTTCATGAGATACTCCTTTGCAGAATTACACAGACAAAGCCCGCCTTCCCAAAGGAAGGCAAGCAACTTATCACATCACCCAAAACTGATAAAGTGACCAGTAGAGAATATTCGCGACAATAGCCAACGCAGATAGACTAGTCAGAACTGTCAGGAAGAGCCGACCTTTTCCGAGGCCTTTTCGCACTTTGCTAAAGAGCGGATAAACCGCACATCCTGCTAAGAATAGGCCCAGACCTGCAAAGACCATATAGCGCCAAGATTGAACAATTGAGTAGTCCTGATTCATGGCAGCCAGTAAAAGCAGAATGAGATTGCCAGCAAACAGCAGCATTCCTAGAGAAGTCAGGAAATTCCAGACTTTCCAAGAGCGAGGAGCCGAACTTTTAGCTTTACGTAGGATGAGACGGAAACTGCCAATCAGAAAACTGATCAAGACATTTCCCAGAGCAAACACGAGTGCCAGACCTCCGAGAAACACGACTAGATAATGTCTAAAGAGAACTGAATCGGAAATCCTTTCTGCATTAAGGACACCGAATTCGAGGCGGTCAGCACCTTGGCTTCGGTCAATAGTCCAGAAAGTGCTCAGCAGATCCGGCTGATCTGAGACTTTGTTGATCTTTTGGATAGCGCCGGGCATCATGAGCATGAAGGACAGTGGCCCCCTATTATAGCTTCTCAGATAGTGGTAAGAGCCAGGCTTGAATTGCTTTTTAGTAGCTTCGCTGACAGTCTGCATCTTGCCAAATGTCAGCTCCGGCATTTGAACATTGTAAACTTGTTCATACAGTTGATTGGTTAAGATGACTTGGCCGATGCCATTTTTCAGATCCAAGTAGAGATAGCTAGAAAAGCCATCAGCATTACCACTGTGTCCCAGTAAGGTAACACCGTAGTGACTGGCCCAAAAGCCATGAGCATTACGAACAATATCCGTACCAGGGTGGGTAGAGGTTGTTGAGTAAAGCTCGGTCCAAGTTTCTGGACGATGAAAGAGCGTCTTACGTTCCAGCAAGGCCTGGGCGAATTTCTGCAGGTCTCCTAGAGTCCCCACAGCCCCTCCGACTGGGTACATCCAGAGCTTAAATGGTGTATCACCCAAGAGCTTACCTTGGTCATCATAGCCCTTGTCCTCCTTGCGCTTTTCCTGTACATAAGCGTTGTCCGATAAGTCAGGCAAGATAGCAATCCGATCCATGTCCAGCGGCTCAAAAACATGCTCATGGACATAGTCTGCATACTTCTGCCCAGATATCCGCTCCACGATATAAGAAGCCAAAGCCGTGCTGAAGTTAGAGTATGATGTCGTCGTACCCGGCTCAAAGGACTGAATAGGCTGGTAATCACGGAACTGCTCTTCCAAGTCGCTCTTGTCTCCCTTTTTATAGAGTGGCATTTCATCAAAGCCAGCCTGATGATTCATCAGATCCAGCATGGTGATAGGCTTATCGTAGCGAAGATTGCGGAGAAAGCCTTCTGGCAGATAAGTTTTGATGTCTGCTTCTAGGTCGATTTTGCCCTCTTCCCAGAGCTGCATGACCGATACCCAGACCGTCAGTTTAGTGATTGAAGCCCATTCAAAAACACTGTCATCGTCAACTTTGACTTTGTTTTCCTTATCCACATAGCCAAAATTTCCCTTGTAGATGGTTCCGTTTTTATCAAAGATTGCCGTCGCCATGCCGGCTGTTGTCTTTTCATGTTCCTTGACAAAACTTTCGATTTTCTGACCGATTTTGTCTCGGTCCGTACCAGACGGAAGCTTATGCGAGTCAGCTAAAGCAGCTGTCGGCCGGAAGATTCCTAGCGTCAAAATGGTTAAAAGAATGATTAGAATAGATTTTTTCATAGCATTTCCTTTCTGTTCAACTCAAATATTCACAGAAGCTAAGTTCAGATAATTTGTGCAGTCTCCTTTCAATTTTAGAATCAGCTTATTCTTATTTTTTAATCATGCGTTTTTCTCTTCCTTATCCGCCCGATACCAGAGATAAATACTGTAAAGGGTCAGAATGCCCAAGCCGCCAAGGTAAAAGAGGGAGTTGACCTGAGAAAAATCAAACTTATCAGCTAGGTTGATGCCGACAAAGGTTTCTATCAGAATGTCTAGCAAGGCGTGGAAAATCATACAGGCAAGGACAGATTTCGTCTTCTTATGCAGTGCAGCAAACCAGATGGACTGGACTATAGTTACAATGATATAGACTAGAAAGGGATTCTGACTACGATCATAAAAGCGGTCATAAAACCAGAGAGGAATATGCCAGCAAGCCCAAGCTAGTCCAGTTATCAAGGAAGCGATAAGCATAGAGAACTTCTTTTCCAAAGCCGGCTGCAGAAAGCCTCGCCAGCCAGGCTCTTCCATGCCGCCAGCCAAGGTCATAAGGTAAATAAAGGATCCAATAAATGAAAGCAGAGCCCCGTCTACCAGCTTTCCTCCGGAAGCTAATGCAAAAGTCACAGCCAGACCTCCACTGAAGAGGAGGAGATAGAGCCAAGTCCCTTTCTTGCTTGAGAAGATAAAGGAACAGATGGCTTTGAAGCCTTTTATTTTCAGCACTATTAGGCTTGCTATCATCGGTCCGAACATACTGAGACTCGTTAGGAGGCCTTCCAGAGCCAGATAAAGTACGGGGGGATTTTCCGGCCAGAGATTTTTGAGAATGATCGCTAGCAACATAAATCCCCAAGTCCATCCGAAGTTCCAGACTAGGAAAGGCCAGACTAGTTTTGGTTGTGGTTTGCTTCTTGTTTTATTAGTCATAGAATTTTCTCCTTTAAATGGTTTGATTTTTGTACTCTGATAAGGTCATTGATTTTTTGCTTCATTTAGCTGTACTCAATACAAAAGACAGCATTTGCACTTCAGCTCCTGTTGAAAAATCACTAACTTTAAAATTGTAAAAAGAATTAATCAAACGATTTACCTCATGAGATATTCCTTCACAAGATTGTCCATTCCCCCAGAAAAGACAAGAAAATAATCACAATGCCCACCACTGATACAGTGACCAGTAGAGGATATTAACCACGATTGCCAACGCAGATAGACTAGTCAAGGCAGTCAGGTAGAGTCGGCTCTTGATCAGTCCTTTTCTTGCCTTGGTCAGAAGCGGGAAGACTGCACAGCCAGCCAGAATCAATCCCAGGCCGGCAAAGACAATGTAGCGCCAGCTAGCTAAAAAGCTCAGATCGTCGGTAGCAAATGTGTTAAAGAGGAGGAGGAAGTTTATAGCCACACCTACTCCAGCTAAAGAAGTTAGGTAAGTCCAGATACGAAGAGATTTTGGTGTTTTAGATTGACCTTTTTTGAATGCAAAGCGGAAGAGATCCAGTCCGCCCCGTGCCAAAAAGAGAATGATACTGAAAACAAATCCGACTGCTGCTGAAATAAGCAGTGCCCAGTCTGTAAAGAACTCGCTATCCTTGACTCTGAAGTTATCGCCATAGGAAGCTGTTACCTTAGTCTCGTCTCCACTACCGCTGACTACAGAAAAATTCTGGGTCAAAAGCGGATTGTCCTTAGATTTCTCGACAAACTGAGTGTAAAGCAAGGTTCTGGAGATAGACATAGGACCACTGGCAAAGTAGCGAGCAGATCGGTAATTACCAGACTGGAATTTGTCAAAGGTGGCTGAGTCCGTCTTTTTCTTAGGTCCAAAAACCAAGGCTGGCATTTCATAGTTATAAACCAACTCATGATCTTGATTCGTCATAATGGTCATACCTATACCATTTTTCAAGTCCAGCAGAATATAAGATGAGTAGCCAGTTGAGTTTCCTCCATGGCCAACAAGCGTCGTGCCGTACTCCCGTGTCCAAAAACCGTGCATATTGAGCGGCATATCCGTTCCTGGATAATTCGATGTTGCCGTGTAAAGGGTTGTCCAAGTCTCAGCGTGCTTGAAAAGCTTTTCTTTCTTCAAAAGCGCTTGGGCAAACTTCTGGAAGTCAGCCAGAGTAGAGACGGCATTCCCTGCCGGGTAAAGTCCTAAATGAAAATAGCTAGTTCCCATAGATGTCCCGTCCGCCCGATAAGAGATTTGCTCCATCCGCTTCTGGTAAATCTTTGGATTTTCTTTAAAGTCGGCTGATAGAGCAGTGTCTTTCATTCCTAGTGGTTGAAAGATATGTTCATGGACATAGGCTGAGAAGTCCTGACCAGATATTCGCTCGACGATGTAGGCTGCCAGACTAGCAGAAAAGTTTGAGTAGGCTGTCATGGTGCCTGGCTCGTAGGACTGTTCTGGCTGATTAACTGCCAGAATCTCCTCAATAGACAAGCCCTTATCTTCCTTGTAGGCATGGGTAGACTCGCCAAAGCCGGCCTGATGGTTCATGAGGTCTGTCATAGTAACGGGCTTGTCGTAGCGCAAAGTCTTCATAAATCCCTCTGGCAGATAGGTGCGAATGTCTTCGTCAAGGTCAATCTTGCCCTCTTCCCAGAGCTGCATAACGGAGACCCAGATAGCTAGTTTCCCGACTGACCCCCATTCAAAGACGCTGTTGTCGTCGGCTTTAATGCCTTTTTCCTTGTTCATATAGCCAAAGTTTCCTTTGTAGATGGTGCCATCCTTATCAAAGACCGTCGTCGCCAAACCAGCTGTTGTTTTTTCATGTTCCTTGACAAAGTCTTGGATTTTCTGACCAATTTGGCCGCGCTCCGTACCAGACGGCAGCTTCTGCTCCTCAGCCAAGGCTGTAATTGGCCGGAAGATTCCTAGCGTCAAAATGGTTAAAAGAATGATTAGAATAGATTTTTTCATGAGAGACTCCTTTGTGCAATGGAGAGGCGCTTATTAAAGGCCCCACCACTGATAAAGTGACCAGTAGAGGATATTGGCAACTATGATCAGCGCAGATAGACTAGTCAAGACAGTCAGGAAAAGGCGGCTCTTGCTCAATCCTTTTCTTGACTTGGTCAGAAGCGGGAAGACCGCACAGCCGGCCAGTATCAATCCCAGACCGGCAAAGACCATGTAGCGCCAGCTAGAAAGGTAGCTAGGGTCACTTGCTCCTAAAGCTAAGAAAAGGAAATAGAAATTGACAGCAACTCCCACTGCTGCTAGAGAAGTCAGATATGTCCAGATATGAAGTTCTTTAGGTGTTTTAGACTGATTCTTTTTGAATACCAATCGGAAAAGATCGAGACCGCCTCGCACTAAAAGCTGAAGAAAAGCATAGATAACTCCTACTACCATGGAAATCAATACAGCCCAATCTCTCATCACGTCTATATCTTTTACTTTGAAAGTATCGCCATAGGCATATGTTACTTTTGCTGTTCCATTTTGCTCACTGACTACTACAAAATCACCGTTCAAAAATTTATTATCAGCTGAATTTGTAACATAACTGGTACGTGGGAATATTCTAGTGAAAGACAGGGGGCCTGTTTCATAATATCTTGCTGATCGGTAATTTCCCGCTGGAAATTTGTCGAAAGTTTCCTGCGGAGTCTTTTTCTTAGCTCCAAAGACAAGAGCTGGCATATCGTAATTATAGACCTCTTCATGCCCTTGATTAGTCATAATGGTCATACCAATACCATTTTTCAAATCTAACAAGATATAAGAAGAAAAACCATAGGAATTACCACCATGACCGACAACCGTCGTGCCATATTCTTGGGTCCAGAAGCCGTGCATATTGAGCGGCATATCTGTTCCCGGATAGGTAGAGCTAGCAGTGAAAAGCTTCTCCCAAGTTTCTGACTTTTTGAAAAGCTTCTCCTTCTTCAAAAGTGCTTGGGCAAATCTCTGAAAATCACCCATGGTACTCGCTGTAAGACCGACAGGGTAAAGACCGATATTCATGTAATTCACACCTAGAGATTTACCATTGATATCATAAGTCATCTCTTCCTTCCGTTTCTCAAGGACGTAATCATTATCTATATAGCCAGTTAAAAGAGATGTTTTGTTCATACCTAATGGTTGTAAGATATGCTTGCGGGCATAGTCCGCAAAGCTCTGACCGGAGATTCGCTCAACGATATAGGCTGCCAGTCCCGTACTGAAGTTAGAGTATCCAGTCATAGTGCCTGGTTCATAGATTTGAGCTGGCTGATTGATCGCAAGGATTTGTTCAATATTCTGCCCTTTATTTTCTAGATAAGCGTGAGAAGAGTCCTCAAAGCCTGCTTGATGGTTCATTAGATCCAACATAGTAATGGGCTTGTCATAACGGAGGGTCTTGAGAAATCCCTCAGGCAGGTAATTGCGAATATCTTCTTCAAGATTAACCTTGCCCTCTTCCCAGAGCTGCATGACAGAGACCCAGATAGTTAGTTTCCCTACTGACCCCCATTCAAAGACACTGCTGTCGTCGGCTTTAATGCCTTTTTCCTTGTTCATATAGCCAAAACTACCTTGGTAAATAGTCCCGTCCTTGTCAAAAACGGTTGTTGCCATACCGGCCGTTGTCTTTTCATGTTCCTTGACAAAGTCTTGGATTTTCTGACCGATTTGGCTGCGCTCCGTGCCAGAAGGGAGCTTCTGCTCCTCAGCCAAGGCGGTAACCGGCCGAAAGAGCCCTAGAGTTATAATCGTTAGAAGAGTTAGAATAAATGATTTTTTCATTATATTTCCTTTCTATTTAGCTTCAACAATCGCATAGGCGATACTTCTGTATACCATTCGGATAAAAATTCTTAACATAGCTTTCTCCTTTCTTAATCAATGATTTGCATCATCTAGTCAAAGGTCGCTGCTTCTACAGCCACCATCGTCGCTTCATCTTTCTTGACATGATCCTGAATTTTTTGGGCAATCTCAATGGCCGCCGTGTTAGACTTCAAAGATTGCTCCATTGTCTTAGCTTGAGGCGTTTTTACTAGTCCTAAGCTTAGGACTGTCAAAAGCCATAGAAATAAAGTTTTTGGCATGGTTTCTTACTCCTTAGATACAATTTAAAATGACGACCGGAATCTATCACATTCCAGCTCTTCTTATCTTTTACAAATTTTAGGCCTATTTGTATAATCATTTTATATATATAATTTTTATATACAAGACGATTATATATAATTTCCCGGTATATGTCAAATTTTTATATAATTAAAAAATTATATATCAAAATCAGCTTAAAAGCCTTGAAATCAATATTCTTAGAGAGTTTATAAAAATTTGCTCCAAAAATCTTTTAAAAATTTTTATTTATTTGAAAGCGCTTGACGAATCTGCTATCTTTTGCTAGACTTAAGACAGAATTATTTCGGAGGTACACGGAGACATGAAAAATTAAGTCTATTTTTTAAAGGAAACTTTATTTAGTAGATTTTGTCATGTTTCTGCATATCCGCGGGATGTTCGTTTTTGGTGCTTTCTAGCTTTTATTTGCTTATCTTTAGATTAATCCTGTCGCTCCTATGACAGTGTAAGCTGGAAGCCTATAGACGAATAATCCTACTTAGACACTCCTGTGTCTGCTTTGTGCAACTAAAAACAGCTCTGCTAAATAAAGCAGGGCTGTATTTTGTGTTATAAAACGAAGGAGACATCTATGCTTCAAATAAGAAATCTAACCATTACCCATCTAAAAGACCTGAAGGAGTTAGTCAAAGATTTGTCACTGACCGTCAATCAAGGAGACAAGGTCGCTATTATCGGTGAGGAGGGCAATGGCAAGTCCACCCTGCTCAAGCTCTTGCTAGACGAGCGACTGGTCAGCTCCTATGTCAGCTACAGCGGACAGATTGATAAGTCCTATACTGCTGCTGTCTACTTACCCCAGCAGCTTCCTTCAGAGGATGCCCAACTAACGCTCAATGATTATTTCTTTGCTGATTTTGAGACAGAGCTGGACTATGCCAAGCTCTACCGCTATGCTGGAGAGCTCAACTTTGACAGCCAGCGTTTTGCCAGTCAGCAGCAGCTCTCTAGCCTATCTGGAGGAGAAAAGCTTAAAGTCCAGCTTATCAAGAAACTAGCCAGCGATTGGGACATTCTCTTTCTTGATGAGCCCTCTAATGACCTTGATCTCGAAACTCTGACATGGCTGGAAAACTTTATCAGCCACAGCCAGAGAACGGTCCTTTTCGTCTCTCACGACGAGCACTTTCTCGCTCAAGCTGCGACCAAGATTGTTCATCTGGAGCGAATCAAAAAGAAACAGGAAGCCAGAACCAGCGTCAAGAGTCTGGACTATGAAAATTACCGCCATCAGCGTCAGGAAGCCTTTGAAAAACAAGGTCAATTGGCACGGAAAGAGCGGGAAGAACATGCTAAGACTATGGAAAAACACCGACGAGTCAAACAAAATGTCGAAAATGCCTTGAGAAATACCAAAAACGATGTCCAAGGACGGCTACTAGCCAAAAAAATGAAAAATGTTCTCTCACAGGGCAAGCGATTTGAAAAGGCAGCTGTTGAAATGACCGAAATCCCGACACAGGAAGATGCCATCAGCCTTCACTTCTCAGACATAGAAGCTCTGCCATTGACCAAAAGAATCCTGAAATTAGAAGGAATGAAACTGGAAACAGACGAACGACAACTGGCGGAAAACCTAACTCTGGAGGTCTGCGGTCAGGAAAAAATTGGACTGATTGGTACTAATGGCGCAGGCAAGTCTACTCTGCTTAAAGAAATATGGAAGATTCTGCGTGAGCGGACAGATATGCGGATCGGCTACATGCCCCAGCATTATGGAGACTTGCTGACTGATGAGATCAGTCCTTTGGACTTTCTGGCTCCCTCTGGCGATAAGTCCCATGAGGAGAAAATCCTGACTCATCTAGCCAGTCTCCAGTTCACGCGCGATGAGGCCCGCCACCCGATTGGGCAGCTTTCTGGAGGTCAAAAAGCCAAGCTCCTCCTGCTCAAACTAATCCTAGATCGCCCTAATTTTCTCATATTGGACGAGCCCACCCGCAACTTCTCTCCCACCTCTCAGCCTCAGGTTCGCCAGCTTTTGGCGACCTATCCTGGCGCCATTATTGCTGTCTCCCACGACCGAATTTTTCTCAAAGAAGTCTGCCAGAAGATTTATCGACTTACGGAGGAGGGATTGGAAGAAGTTGAACTATAAGCAAAAAGAGTTGGAAATTCCAACTCTTTTAGTTTCATTTAGCATCAATCTTTGAACTTTAATAAAGCTCCTCTTCTACTCCTGCGCCGTCTGCATTTGGTAATAAACACCTCTGGCTTCCATGAGCTCCTGATGATTACCATGTTCGACGATATCACCATCTACCATGACGAGAATGATGTCAGCATTTTGAATAGTGGACAGGCGGTGAGCGATGATAAAGCTAGTCCGTCCCACCATGAGCTTGCTGAAAGCCTCCTGAATCAAGACTTCTGTCCGGGTATCGATGGAGGAAGTCGCCTCGTCCAAGATTAGAATTTTAGGAACAGCAAGGAAGACACGCGCAATGGTTAAGAGCTGCCGCTGACCTTGAGAAAGTGAATCCCCAGCATCCGCCAGGTAGGTATCATACCCCTGAGGCAATTGCTGGATAAAGAAATGAGCATTGGCCGCCTTGGCAGCTGCAATGACCTCTTCTCGGCTGGCGTCTGGCCGGCCAAAAGCTATGTTGTCGTGAATAGTCGCCGTCTTAAGCCAAGTCTCCTGTAGTACCATACCGAACTGCTGACGATAAGCGGTTCTGGTGTAATGCGTTATGGGAGTACCGTCTAGCGAAATAAGACCACTGTCTACATTGTAAAAGCGCATGAGGAGATTGATCAGGGTTGACTTACCAGCACCAGTTGGCCCGACAATGGCGACCTTGCTAGCTGCCGGAATCCTTATATTCAAATCCTGAATCAGCTCTTTGCTAGGCTCATAGCCAAAAGCCACATGCTCAAAGCTAATCTGTCCTTTGACATCTTCAGAATGAAGAATTTCCTGGCCTGGCTCCGCTATTTCTTCTTGGTCCAAAACGCTGTAAATCCGCTCTGCACAAGCTAAAGCGCTCTGCAATTCCGACATGACTGACGATATATCGTTGAAAGGCTTGGTGTACTGGTTGACGTAGTTGAGGAAAGTCACCAGCTGCCCAACCGTAAAACCTGTTCCCTGAATGATTCGGACAGCCCCAAAGCCCACAATCAAAGCATAGATCAGGGCATTGATAAAACGAGTCGAAGGATTGACCGTTGATGAATAGAAAATAGCCGCCTGAGAATAGTCCGCATAAGTTTGATTACTGCGAGTAAAAGCTGTATCAAACTGCTCCTGAGCATTAAATGCCTGGATTAGACTTTCCTGGGTCAGACTTTCCTCAATCAGCTGGGTCTGCGCTCCCCTCGCCTGCGTCTGACGTTGGAAAAAGCTAAAACTCTTTCTGGCAATAAAGCGAGCCAAGAAGAGAGAAAGGGGCGTCAAAAGCAGAACCAAAAGCAAGAGGAAAAAGTCCAATCCGGCCATGCTAATGATAGTCACTAAGATTATCAGCAAACCCACAAAAAATTGATTGAAAACCATAAGTAGGCCATTGCTGAGCTGCTCCAAGTCCGTCGTCACCCGACTAACCAAGTCTCCGGTTCCCTGCCGGTCCAGATAGGCCAAAGGCAAATAGTGCACTTTCTTGATGACGCCTTGACGGAGCTGCTGGCTATAGCGATAAACCAGCTGATTATAGAGCAAGGGATTGAGCCACTGAATCAGCGTATTGGCTAAGATGACCAACAGCATCTGCCCCAAAATCGGCATCAAATGCTGCTCCGCTTGAGGAAGAAGAACGCTATCAACCGCATTCCCGATTAGAACTGGAAGAAGAACAGTCAGAGCCACTTGAGCCACCGTTCCCAGACTAGCTAGAAGAAAGAGCCAGCGCGCCTGCAGCAAATCTCGACTCAAACGCCTCAAGCTGCTAGGTGATGTCTTATGCTTCATAGTTTCCCTCCTCTCCTTGACTATGCTGTGAGTGATGAATTTCTCGGTAAATGGCGGAGCTGACTAAGAGTTCCTCATGGCGACCAAGAGCCACCTGTTCTCCCTTATCTAGGACTAAAATTTGATCCGCTGAGCGCAAGCTATTGGTCCGCTGAGAGATCAAGACCAGACTGGTCTGAGTCAATTCACTCTTAATAGCCTGCAAGAGTCTAGCCTCTGTCAAATAGTCCAGAGCTGAGGTAGCATCATCTAAAATCAAGAAAGGTGCCCTTCGCAAGACAGCTCTGGCAATGGTTAAACGCTGACGCTGACCACCAGAAAAATTACGACCAAAGGCCTCTACAGTCGCATCCAAGCCACCTTCCTTCTGAGAGACTAAGTCCGCTGCCTGAGCAATCTCTAAAGCCTGCCACAAGTCTGCGTCTGTTGGCTTGGTTGACAGTCCTAAAGCCAGATTGGAGCGAACAGTTCCTTGGAAAAGCTCCGACTTCTGAGGCACCAGACTAATCCAAGACCGCCATTCGCTCAAATTTTTAGGACTGCGTCCTTGGGAAAAGATGGTCAACTGACCAGTAGCCACAGGATAGAGATGAGCCAGCAGCTGAACCAGGGTAGACTTACCTGATCCTGTTCCGCCAATAACCCCCAAAGTCTGACCTCTTTTCAAATCAAAAGTCAGACCAGTCAAAGCAGGACTAGCTGCATTTGGATAGGAAAAGCTGACCTGCTGGGCTTTAATGGCTTGATTCGGCAGAGCTGTTTCCTGCACTAATTCCTGCAGGACATCTTCTTCTGCTTGCTCGAAGACCTGACTAATGCGACCCGCACTGATATAGCTTTGATTGAGCGAGTTGACCAGCATAGCCAGCTTGAGCAATTCCACCAAAATCTGCAATAAATAATTGACCAAGGCCACTAGCATCCCCTGGGTCAGCAATCCCTTGCCGATAAAAGCATTTCCCTGCCAAATCACAGCAATCAGGGTACCATTGACTGTAAGAAAGGTCAGAGGGCTAATCAGACTAGCCAGAGCTCCCGTCCTGATTTGCCAGGTTTTATAGAGCTCATTGCGATTGCGAAAGGTCTGAACCTCGCGCTGGGTCTGACCGAAAGCTCGAATAACCCGCATGCCCTGCAGTTGCTCACGCGTCAAATTGACTAGTTGGTCTGTCAGTTGACGAATTTTAGCATAGAGAGGATTCATCAGACGAGACATGAAAACGATAATAGCCGTTAAAATTGCCACCATGAGCAAGAACCACAAGGTAATGACCGGACTGATAGTAAAGGCCATGATGATAGAGCCGAAAACGATGATGGGCGCCCGCAGAAACAGACGAAGAAATTGATTGATTCCCGTCTGGATCTGATAGGTGTCGCTGGTCAGCCGAGTCACCAAGCTAGAAGTCGTCAGCTCATCCCGACTAGCCTTGGGCAAGCGCAGGATTTTTTGATAGAGGTCTCTTGTCATCTGACGAGTAAAGCCCACTGCCGCCTTTGACGAATAATACTGGGCTACCACTGCTACCACCACGCCCAGCGCGGCCAAGCCCATCAAAAGAAAAACCATCCAGTAGAGATGGGAGCTGTCGTGTCTAGGAATGGTCTCGTCCACAATCCCCGCAATCAGTATCGGAACTAACAGTTCAAAACTGGCCTCCAAAAGCTTGAACAAGGGCCCTAGCAAAGACTCCCTAATATAGCCCTTGAAATATTTCAATAAATCTTTCATACTGCTTACTTCTCCATTAAACTGTATTTATTTTACCATAATTTTCAAAGGCTAAAAAATATTCTCCTTCTGACCAGCAGAAAGAGAACATTAATATTAGACTTCTTGTAAGTTCTGGCTTATTTTCTTTAGACTCATATACAAAAATGGCGTTACAGCAAATAAGAAGCCGCCTAAAGCTATAAAAGTCCAGTCAAAGCCAAAGTAATCAATCAACCAGCCTGTCACAGGGAAAATGACAATCATACTCAGGCTGAACATCATAGAATAGACACTGAGCATGGTCGCCCGCACTTCACTTGGCAGCTGCTTTTGTAAATCATTGTCAAAAATCGGCTGAAAGAGTGCATACAAGGCGTTACTGATTAGATAAATCAAAATATAGATGATTGGCGTGCCAAAATAGGACAGCAGGTAGCTTGCTCCAGTTAGAAGAACCACTGAAGGAAAGAGTTTTAAGGCAGAATATTTCTTTCCAATCATACTCGCCAGATAGACCGCCAAGATATTCAAAGCACTGCCAATCAGCATGACTACCGAAATCTGCCAATCTTTTAAGTCAGGCAATTGATTTTGATAATAAAAATAAAACATACACATCAGTGTTCCAATGATTTGGGACAGAATCATCCAGATAAAAAGGCTGGGATTTCTCTGCAACTCCTCTTTGACAGCCCAGATAATCTTTTTCATGGTCAGACGTTCCGCTTTCTCTGCTTTGACACTAGGTTCTTTCAGCATCCAGGTCAAGAAAAGAACGATGATAGAGGTACCAATCATGATATAGTAGGTCAGATGCAATTGTCCATGGACAAAAAATCCAGCCCAGACCGTTCCCAAAGACCGGGTCGCTTCAGCCACCCCAGACATAAAACTGGAGATGGATAAGTAACGTTCCTTAATTCCGGCCTCCACAGATGAATCATAGACCATGGCTGCGCTTGTCCCCGAATCAAAATTATAGGACCAAGCACTAATCACCATAGCCAGTGCATAAACCCAAAAGTTCCCCTGCCCGGCCAACATGAGAACAGAAGACACAATCCCGGCTATCCGGCTCAGATACAGATTGGTCTTGTAGGAAAAGCGATCCGCCAACATCCCAGAAGGAATTTCACAGATGACACTAGTGGCATGAAAGATACTTTCCAAAAGCCCAATCTGCCAAAGGGACATGCCATTTTGACTTAGAAATAAAATCCAAAAACTAGTAATGCCTAGAAAGGCAAAAAATTCTACACCGGCCATCAGCCCGATATTTTTCCGATAACTTCTTTTAAACATATTTTCTCCTTTAACAAGTGTTTCTTCATTTTTATCCTTTATCACTTGTTAATCCGCTGTTCACATGACCTCTACCTCTTCTTTCTCTAAAATTCTATATTTGGATTATTTCATAGTTCATTGCTGAAAAAACGCCACATGGGCATTTTCATTAATTTACGGTTTAATACGGTGCAACATACGTGGGAATGGAATGGCTTCACGGATATGCTTGGTCCCTGCCACAAAGGTTACCATACGCTCGATACCGATACCGAAGCCACCATGTGGAACTGTTCCATACTTACGAAGATCCAAGTAAAATTCATATTCTGTCGTATCCATACCAAGGTCATTCATTTTAGCAACAAGGGCATCGTAGTCTTCCTCACGCATAGAGCCTCCGATGATTTCACCGTAGCCTTCTGGAGCAAGCAAGTCTGCACAGAGGACGCGATCTGGATTTCCAGGAACTGGCTTCATGTAGAAAGCCTTGATAGCTGCTGGGTAGTTCACAACAAAAGTAGGTACACCAAAATGGTTTGAAATCCATGTTTCATGAGGTGAACCGAAGTCATCACCATGTTCCAGATGCTCATAGTCAGCATCCTCATCATTTTCATGGGCTTGCAAAAGATCAATCGCTTCATCATAGCTAACACGCTTGAAAGGCTCTGCAATATAGCGTTTCAGGAGTTCTACATCACGTTCCAAGGTTTCCAAAGCTTGAGGAGCCCGGTCTAACACACCTTGGATCAAGGCTTTAACATAAGCTTCTTGCAAGTCGAGTGACTCATCATGCGTCAAGTATGAGTACTCTGCATCCATCATCCAGAACTCAGTCAAATGACGACGGGTTTTTGATTTTTCGGCACGGAATACAGGACCAAAGTCAAAGACGCGACCAAGAGCCATAGCACCTGCTTCCAGATAAAGCTGACCTGACTGACTCAAGTATGCTGGAGTTCCGAAGTAGTCAGTTTCAAAGAGCTCAGTTGAGTCTTCTGCTGCATTTCCTGACAAGATCGGGCTGTCAAACTTCATAAAGCCATTCTTGTCAAAGAATTCATAGGTAGCATAGATGATGGCATTGCGGATTTGCATCATGGCCACTTGCTTACGAGAACGCAGCCACAAGTGACGGTTGTCCATGAGGAAGTCCGTTCCATGTTCTTTTGGCGTAATTGGATAGTCATTTGACTCACCGATGATTTCGATGTCTGTGATGTCCAGCTCGTAGCCAAATTTTGAACGCTCGTCTTCCTTGACAATCCCTGTCACATAAACAGAAGTTTCTTGGCTAAGCTTTTTAATCGTATCAAACTTCGCCAATCCTTCTTCTTCGCCAAATTTCTCGATGAAGTTAGGCTTGAAGGCCACCCCTTGGAAGAAGGCTGTTCCGTCACGCAGCTGCAAGAAAGCAATCTTACCCTTACCTGACTTATTGGCAACCCAAGCACCAATGGTCACTTCTTGACCAACATAATTTTTCACATCAATAATTGTTACGATTTTCTTTGACACGTTTTTTCTCTTTTCTATTTTTTATTCTTTATGACAGACTGCCTCGACATTATTACCATCTGGATCCAAGACAAAGGCTGCATAATATGATGAAAGGTTCCCCCGATAATTTGGCGCACCGTTGTCTTTTCCCCCTGCCTTTAAACCAGCCTCATAACAAGCTTGAACCTGCTCATGGTTTTCTGCCAAAAAAGCAAAGTGAATCGGAGACTGCTCTCCCTCTCCCAACCAAAAATCTCCACCAGGATGTGGGCTGTTGGGAGCAACAAAACTGAGTAGAGAACTACTTCTAAAAGCCAATTTGTAGCCTAGAGGAGAAAGAAAACTTGTATAAAAGTCTTTTGAAATTTGTAGATTCCTGACCTTTATCCCAAAATGATCAATCATATCTGCCTCCTAGATTGGTTGCTAAATGTCACTTTATTTCAAGACAAATCTTTTAGACATCTGTTCTATATTTTACCATAAAGCGATTGCAATAGCTATCCTTGAAGAGACTAAATCTCAGAAAAATTAAAAAACCAGCCTCCTAAAGGCTGGCGGATAACTCTCTCTGAATAAGAGGACTAATTTTTCGTTCCATATAACAGTCGATCAACCATGTCATCATCATAGTTCAAGACTTTTTTCAAAGCCATCTTAAAGCGCTGATCACTGAGAATCTGACCTCCAGGACTCTGGTCAATCGTCGCATAATTCCCCTCCCCATCCTGAGTAAAGGCTACGTCTTCACAAACATCTCGCTGAGGATCTTTTGAACTGCTTGATGGACGAAAGTCCATTCTTTGCAGACGAAACGACAGTTCTTTATGAAAAGCCGCAATGTCCTTCTGACGATTGGCCACTGGCTCATGTTTGTCCAGCCAAGTCAAAACATCTTCTTTTGTAATATATATCATCTTCCCCTCCTAAACCAAATCAAAGTTCGCCCTGTAAATGACCGTATCATAGCTTGGGCTAGCTGCTGACAGAGCCGCTTGAATGATATGGAGCACGCGCTGCTGTTGACCTTCGAAAGCCGAGGGCAGAAGCATATTGGAGACATTTTTGACAATCACTCCCTTAGTGAATTCCCCTTCTTCATAAGAAAAATCCTGCTGATGAAAAATGGTCTTAGTCTTAAACTCAATCACCTGTCCTTGCAAAATTAGCTTATAAGTCTTCTTCCAGTTGGTTCTTCCACCAAAGCGATAAAGGACCAGGTAAATCCCCAAATCATGGTCTGCGACCCAATCGCCCGTCTCAAAAACTAGCTCGTCATCAATGCCAGCTTTCTTTAAAAGCTCAATCCCTTCTTCAGAAATCATCTCGTGCACGAACTTCCAACTCCCTTCTTGGGGAAGAGTTGCTGTTCCCTCAGTCTCCTTCTGAGGGCTACTACTGACTTCTTTGTGATGAACTCTTTTAGGGGTAAATTCCTCCTCCCAAGTCATCTCTTCTTCTATGTCACTGACAGCCCGCCTAGTCGGTAAAAAATCCAGACACTTTTCTAATAATCCCATATCCTATCTCCTCTTTATCTGTACTCCACATGGTTTACTTCCCTTATCTTTGTATCATAATAAGGGTTAATTTGCGACAGGGCATGTTGAATCACTGTTACAATCTTGTCCTCTCGTCCTTTTAAAACCTTGGGAATCACAAGCTGGGAGATTGTTTCTGTTGATAGACCTTTTACACTTTGATCTTCCTCATTGCGAACTGGATATCTATCGGCCCGCTCTTCTTCTAGGCGAAATTCAAGCAAGTGTCCTCCGAGCATCATGGCTAAAACCTGATATTTCCCTTCACCAATACGAAATTGCTTGACGCAGAGAAAAATTCCTCTCTTCTCATCTTCTAGTAAAAATGGCAAAGCCAGTTCTTTTTCTTCAATAGAAAAATCCTCGAGAAGCTTCTTCTCTCTTTCCCCTATTTCCTTTCTGATAAATCCCATTTTATCTCCTTTTGTACAAAATAATCTTCATCCCTATTATTACTTAAGTAAAAAGACCATGAGGAACACACTGCAAGTCAATAGAATGCAGGGCTAGACCAAATGGACTTCTTTTATTATACACCGAAACACCGTCGTCTTCAACTAAATACTCCTCAAATTTTTAAGTCGTGTGGTGATTTCTATCAGAAAGTTACTTCTACTAACTTAATCTAGCATTGATAGCTGCTATTTAATCAATAGGCGGATTATCCTTTACCTCTTCTTCCGTCTTCCAGTAAGTCATGCTGCTTTTCTTAGTATCCACCTCCATCTTTTTATTAAGTCTAATATCGACTTTATAATAGGCGCGTTTAATTAAAAACTTTTGACTGTTCTCTGCAGAACCCCAAGTTCTACAAACCATCAAAAAACTTGCAGAGCCCTGTCCGGCTATCTCCTCCTTAGTGTAAGAACCGGGGGCAGTTGGACGTTCTAAGATTCTCATATTTAAATTCAATTCTGGCTGGTAATTGTTCAAATAGCAGTCTATTCGGGCCGAGTCATTCTCATAATATTGGATACGGTAGCGATGACCTTTGGCCTGCAGACTATAGCCATTGGATTCGGAAATAGTGGTCCACCCCTGCTCTGAATCAAAGAAAACATAAGCTCCTAGCAAGACTAGGCCGCCTAGCAAGAATAAGAAAATCAAACGACGTTTCATATTGTTCTCCTTCCACTATTGTTTAAATCCTTCATCAGCTGAATTTTAAACGAAACCAGTTCACATTTATCCATGCCAAAGCTTACTAATTTTAACTAGAGTGAAAAACGCTTTCATTTATTTCTATATTATTTTACCATTTTATTTAACCCATTGCTAGTATAGTCAAAAATAAACTGAAAAGGACGAACTCTGAGTCCGTCCTTCTCTATTGTTTATAAATCATCGAAAGCAGTCTAAGATTGAGAGATCTATTTACTCTCCATAAAATGCTGCAAGCGCTGAACGGCTTCTTTGAGCGTATCCAAATCCGTCGCATAACTAAGACGGACATTTTCTGGAGCACCGAAGCCTGCTCCCGTCACCAAAGCCACGCCAACTTCTTCTAAAATTGCTGTCGTAAACTCGGTCACATCTGTATAACCTTTCATTTCCATGGCTTTCTTGACATTTGGAAAGAGATAGAAGGCCCCTTGCGGCTTGACTACTTCAAATCCTGGCACCTGAGCCAAGAGAGGATAAATAGTATTCAGACGCTCTTCAAAGGCTTGACGCATAGTCTCGACCGTTTCCTGACTGCCAGTCAGAGCTTCGATAGCTGCATATTGAGCCGCTGCTGTCGGGTTAGAAGTCGTCTGACCTGCAATCTTACTCATGGCCGCTATAATTTCCGGCTCACCAACTGCGTAGCCAATCCGCCAGCCTGTCATGGAGTAGCTCTTAGAGACACCATTGATGACCACTGTCTGCTTGCGAATATCCTCAGATAGACTGGAAATTGGTGTAAATTTATTGCCGTTATAAACCAGACGTCCATAAATGTCATCTGCCAAAATCAGAATGTCATGCTCTACAGCCCAGTTCCCAATCGCCCTTAGCTCATCCGCTGTATAAATCATACCAGTCGGATTGGACGGCGAGTTCAAAACCAAGACCTTGGTCTTATCAGTACGAGCAGCTTCTAACTGTTCCACCGTAACCTTGAAATTATTTTCTTCAGTAGCTTGGACAAAAACAGGAGTTCCCTCGGCCATCTTAATCTGGTCGCCGTAGCTGACCCAATAAGGCGTTGGAATGATAGCCTCATCACCTGGATCAAGCACACTCATAAAGAAGGTATAGAGGGAGAACTTAGCTCCGGTTGCAACCGTCACTTGATTAGGCTGGATTGTGTAGCCGTAATAGTTGGCAAAATACTCTACTACAGCTTCTTTTAGCTCTGGCAGACCGCTAGTCACCGTATAAAAGCTAGCACGCCCATCCTCAATAGCTGCTATAGCCGCATCTCGAATGTTCTTAGGCGTTGGAAAATCCGGCTCTCCCAGAGTCAGAGACAGAATATCCCGCCCCTGCGCTTTCAAAGCCTTAGCACGCGCTGCTGTTGCCAAAGTCACGCTTTCTTCCATCTTTAAGACACGATTTGATAATTTCATAGTCCCTCCTTGCTGACCAACTGTCCGCTGTCAAAACCAATCAGGTAGTAGGTGCCTCCCGACTTGACTTCCCAGATGGGCTGATCCTGAAAATAGCCCATGGTCACCTTATCAATAATTCCTGCTCCATTTTCCTTGGCAATGCTCTCAGCCTCTGTCTGACTGACGCCTTGGTCCAGTCGATAGACCCGAATCTCATTGGAAGCTTTTGCAATCAAAACAGCTTTTTCAACACCTTTACTGGTCTTACCAAGCAGACTGTAGTAGGATTCCTGCCCATTGTAGATGGCAAAAGAATCCACTTTTTCAAGATCTGCATATTCCTTGGCCAAGCGACTGCTTGCTTCCTTAGCTGACTGCCTCGGCTGAATGGACACTTGCAAAACAGCAAAAAATGAAAAGACAAGAACACTGAGAACGATAAAAATACCTATCAGGTACTGCCAAATTGGAAAACTGGCTTTATTTCTATTTTTATATTTCACTCCGTCATTATACTACAAATACTCCTATTTTTCTATCTTTTTTTGATGAGAATATTCACAAAATTCTAAAGCAATATCCTTGCATATGATACTATTTATTGGTAAAATATTGTTATGAAGATTACAGACGATTTAAGCAAAGAAACTCTGCTTGATTTGAAAACCATGATTGTCTTTCATAAGGCAGAAAGAACTATCCGTGCCATTGAAGCCCAAATTTTCAAAAAGCATGATTTGACTCCTACTCAGTTTTCCGTCTTAGAAACCCTATACAGCAAAGGAGAACTGCGCATTCAGGACCTGATTGACCGTATACTGGCTACTTCTGGCAACATGACTGTCGTCATCAAAAATATGGAACGCGACGGCTGGATTGTCCGCACCTGCGACCCAAATGACCGCCGGGCTTTTTTGATTGGCCTGACGAAACAAGGTAAAGCTAAAATTGAAGCCGCCCTGCCTGATCATATTAAAAATATCCAGCAAGCTCTGTCCATTCTCGAAGAAGACGATAAGCAGGATTTGATTCGCATTCTAAAAAATTTCAAAAAATTGAGCTAAATAATTGCTAACTAGTAATTAATGTTGTAACATATATTGTAACAAGAGAAATATCTCTTTATTTTATAAAAAAGGAGACAATGCAATGTCTAAAGTATTATTCATCGTCGGCTCGCTTCGTCAAGGTTCTTTCAACCACCAATTGGCTGAGCAAGCTGAAAAAGCTTTGGCTGGTAAAGCAGAAGTTTCATATCTTGATTACAAAGATGTACCATTCTTCAACCAAGACATCGAAAGTCCTGCTCCAGCTGCTGTTGCTAAGGTTCGTGAAGAAATTTTGGCTGCTGATGCCATTTGGATTTTCTCACCTGTCTACAACTGGGCTATTCCAGGAGTAGTGAAAAACCTCTTGGACTGGGCTTCACGCGCTCTGGATCTGTCAGACCCAACTGGCCCATCTGCTCTGAATGCTAAGGTTGTTACTGTTTCATCTGTAGCTAACGGCACATCACCAGATGAAGTATTCAAGCACTACCGCAGCTTGCTGCCTTTCATCCGTATGAATGTGGTAGAACCATTCACAGGTGTTGGTATCAACCCAGAAGCATGGGGAACTGGACAACTGACTGTCGCAGAAGACAAACTTGCTGAACTTTCAGCACAGGCTGATGCTCTTTTAGCAGCCCTTAACTAAAAAGAGAAGATTATAAAAAGAAAAGAAAACTTATAAGACACTAACCCCTCGCAAATAATTGCGAGGGGTTTTAGTTTGCATTATTGACAAGACCAATTACACAGCCTTAATCATACAAAGTCTGATACATTTTTTTCATAAAGCCATCAATCTCATTTTGAACAATTTTCAACAAGCGGGCTTCTTCGGATTTAATGTTATAAGACTGCTATTTTGTCATCTTGTTTGAAAGATTCTTTTATCTGAAGAAAATCTTGTTGACTTTGATAATTCAGATATAGTTTAATTCCACTGACTAGAAAAACAACAAAACAAATAAAAATTAGCATATTTTTAGTCACAGCATTTCTTCTCCTAACCAAGATTATTACTTATCCACCACTTGAGTCTCAAATTTAGCTGGTTTATTGTCTACATTGGTAATGGTGATGGAGTAAGATTTGTTGTTAGTTACATCAAAAACTTTTTCTCCTTTATAACTAACAACAATCCCATCTTCTGCTAAATGTATATCTTTTTGATTATTAAGAAGCTCATTCTTGTCTCCCTCAATACTGCCTATCTTAATAATTTTCTTTTCACTTAACCCAAATAATACATCCCCAAATTTTTCAGACCAAACATTTGTACCTGATAATTTTATTTTAGCATCATTTAATTTTTTTAACATTAATTCTGAACTATACTCTAGCTGATTCGTATTTGGAAACACTCTTAATTCAGCGCTTTGACCTGGCTGTAAAGTGTATTTGCCGTAGTTTAAAATTGCCTGAACGTACCAGACAACAAACAGACTATACAGCAGGCCAATAATAATTCTTGAACGCCGGCTTTTAAAGCGGCGCAAAAGGAATAATAGAGAGGCAATAAAAATTACTGAAGTTATCATTCTTTATTTTCCTTATAGATTCCGTATCGTTTCAAGATTCCATCCATTCTGCAAAATTTCGTTCTCTTTCCTTTTTCTCTGCTGACCCGACCACCTGATACATAGCAACAATACTATCATACGAAGAATCAAATAGACCAAACGAAGTATTTTCATCTTACCCAGAGCAGACAAAAACTCCTCCCTTGCATGTCCCACTTCTTGAACTAACTGTTCAACCGTTTTGCCTGTTTCCTCTTTAATAACAGCTGCATTCTTTGAAATCAAATAATAATTTTGGTCTAAACTAGTGGTATAGGCTCTGGAAATTGGCTCGTCTAAGAAAAAATATACTCTGTCAGCATACTTATCTTCAGACAGAGTATAGTATATTTCAGCTTCACTCTCCCATTTTTTAGGAAAACTAGTTATTCTAATATTTTCATAGTCTAGATGCATAATGCCATCTAATACGTCACTAGTCCATTCTTCTGCATAGTGATAAAGAGTTGCCTTTCTATCTACCATTGGCCAAACCATAACGTACCGACTATGCATGAATTCCTTGGTCAAGGCCGAATTACTAGCCAGACTGGTCGCACCAATCTCATATACTGACCAAACAAGCACAATAAGCATTAAAAAAGATTGGGCAGGTTTTGTTTTAAAATATTTCTGAAGTAAGCTAATCTTAGTATCAGTTTCCCTATTCTGTTTTCCAAACATCTCTAAATTTTACTTCTCCCCAATTATGTAAATTAAACGAAACGAATAATCGGTTCTTCTTCATCCAATCACCTCAAGATATCCAGTTGATTTTTGTTCATAAGCAAAAGAGGAAGAAATGAGAATCAGAAGTAATGACAAAACAATAACTAGGAATTTATAGCGTTTGAATTTAACGAACATTTGTATCAGCCCCTCTTTCTAAATAGTCAAAAAATATTCCTGATTTTTCCTCTTCAACAGTTTTACCATGCTCTACAAGAAAGGCTTCACTATTCCCTGTTCACAATATCTCACACTTTATTTAGAAGCTAGTTGCTGTTTCATTTTTTCAAAGAACTGATTCAATTCTGTTTGAACCTGATGTAGTAGCTCTTTTTCTTGAGTCTCATCTATTTCAATTTTTTCCCCAGTACCACCTTTCTCTATAGAATCATAACTCGAATCAATTAAATTTAATTTTTTATCTAAGAAAAACGCTACATCTGTTTCTTTACCATTAATTGTAACGGAAAAAAGAACTAGAAGCTCACTGTCTTCCAAACTAGTTGGCGGGCGCACATCCAAGTTTAATTTCCCAGGTATTTTAAGTTTATTTATCCCCCATCGGCGAATCACCGGGTCATCCGGAATTCCATAGCCAGCATCTCGGATAATATCCTCGTTGTTACCTGCGAGGATACTTGCCAGTAATTCAATTTTATTGGCAGAAGAAAAATCTGGTTCAGGTTTATCACCAGGCCCAAAGAGCAACCAAATAACAAAAGCAGTTATTATCAAAAATAGGATGCTTATTATTTTTTTACGTACCGACATTTTTATCTTCTCCTCGCTTCAAATAATTATAAAAATCTTCTTTTGATTTTTTATGCTCATCCGTATTCGGTCTGTTACTTGATTGCTAATTTATAAGTTGTTGCCAATGTTTTTCCTTACTTGTCCACCACTTGAGCCTCAAATTTAGCTGGTTTATTGTCTACATTGGTGATGGTGATAGTATAGGGTTTGTTATTCGTGACGTCAAAAGCTTTTTCACCTTGATACTGAATAATTAAATTTGATTTTTCTATATAAATATCAGCTAAATCACTATTTTCTACATAAGATTCAGTCAACTCTCCCGACTCATCTCTGACCCATTTGAACACATTTTGATTACTTAAATCATAATGTAACTCACTACCACTTACAGACCAATACTCTCTGCCATTTAACTCTAGTTTATTTTTATCATTTTTCTTTAGAATTAACTCTGAATAATATTCCACATCCTGTATCCGAGGATTGACCGCTAGGCTGATCGACTGATCAGGTTGTAAGGTATATTTACCAAGATTTTGTGCCCATAAATAAAAGAGAAAAGCAGATGCCAGAACTCCAACAAGCAATAAACTACAACCTAAATTCCAATTCAATTTTTTTTCAAGGGCATTTGTGAATCTCCTTATAGTCATCCATACCATCTTGGAGCTCTATCCATTCTGTAAGATTTCGTTTTCTTTCCTTTTTCTCCGCTGACCCGACAACCTGATACATAGCAACAGTACTATCATACGAAGAATCAAATAGACCAAACGAAGGATTTTCATCTTACCAAGAGCAGACAAGAAGTCCTCCCTTGCATACCCTATCTCATGGGTTAATTCCTCAATAGTCTTACCTGTCTTTTGCTCCACAATAGCTGCATTCTTTGATATTAGATAGTATCTAGTGTCTAATGTCGAAAAATTTGATTTGGACAACGACCCGTCTAAAGGAAATGAAATCGCATAATTTTCCTTATTAGGAATCCGATTGTATTCAGCGGAAACCTGATCATCATATTTACTAGGGTAACAGGTCATTTTTATATTTTCATAGTCTAGATGCATAATGCCATCCAAGATGTTACTAGTCCATTCTTCCGCATAGTGGTATAGATTCGCCTTTCTATCTACTATTGGCCAAACCATAACATACCGACTATGCATGAATTCCTTGGTCAAGGCCGAGTTGTTAGCTAAACTAGTCGCACCAATCTCGTATACTGACCAAATAAGAACTATGAGCATTAAGAAAGCTTGAGTTGGTTTGTTTTTATAATAGTTTTTCATTTTTTTTAACATTTTACTCTCCGATAGAGGGATTGGGTTTGTCTAAATCCTTTTGGAAATGTTGGATAGCATTCATGAATTTTTCGAAGTTTGATGATTGTTCACTAGAATGAGAAGAAACGTATAATTTATAAGTTTCTTCTAATTTATTCATTCCTTTCGTGTAATCCCCTTCTCCAATATTTTGAACAAATTCATAAGCTCTATAGCCAGATGTTCTCTCAACACTATCGTAATATGAGTTTGTAACATCAACTACGCTATCTCCATTCTTCATTTTGTTGTAAATATTAACAGCATCTAAATCTGAACGATAGTCATCGTTACCAAGACTCGGCGGAAGTCCCATAGTACCAGCTACATCACCTTGCCATCCCGCTAAATCATCTTCATTTTCAATAAAATGATTACCTGTATAATGTGCGGAAATAGTTGCGGCCATATGGGAATAGTCTGTGGTTCCTCCAAATTGAGATAGTAATTCTCTTATTCTAGATTTTTGATTGGCATCTAAATCGGCATATCTAACATCTTTCCCATATGCCTTTGAAGCACCAGCATCTAGTTTTTGAGTAAGTTCTGCTTCTGAATCTGTTTCCTGAATCTTTTTTAGGTTAGTAAAATTATGCTGATTCTGAATAGCTTTCTGAATCGTATCAATTTCATCATCTTTTAAGCCATATTTTCTTAAAACAGATTTCATTCTATAATTAATACCAACATTTATACCGTTTACCCCATTCGGGCTATATAATCCACCGACCACTTGCCAAGCTCCATAAGATTTATCACCATAAGAGTAAGATGCAACTATTTTAAAGAATTCTATATTTGCTTTCTTGGATCCATATTCCTTTTCTAGCTTTTGATATAAATTTAGTAATATCTCTGATTCAGTTCGACTAAATCCATACTGTTGTCTAATAGTTTGAATAAATTTCTCTTTTTTAGTTATTGGTATGTATGTCTCAATCTTCTGCCCCTTCATTTTAATAGCCCAACTCATATCTACACCATCAACTGAGTAGTTTCCATCACTATCAACTAGGACTTGGCTTAGCTGGCTGGCTCCTTGGATAGCTAGACGGAGGACTTCTAGACTATCGCTGAAATATTGAGAAACCTGAGCGACAAAGAACTCCAGCTTTTCAATCTTCTCTTCCAATTCTTTGATTTGTGATTCAATTTGAGACTCTGCACTAGAAAGAATCACCAGAGACTGCATGTGAGAAACGATATTAAATGTAGCAATAGACTTCATACGCTCTAAGAAAGATTCTTTGGCTTCAATAGCCTTTTTGACAGAGGCTAGCTGCTGCTCTCTCAATTCTTTTGTCTTCTTCATCTGATCTAGGTCGAGGTTTCCGTACTCAGCTACCTGAGCATCAGCAGTCCTGTATGAATTTAACTCCGTTTGAATGTCGTCCACTGCTTCCTGTAGCTTCTTAATGGCAGGAATGATAATCTCTGAAAAGAGGCCCTTACCTGCTGTATAGGCTGCTCCCATGAGTTCTCCAGAGTCTAGGGTGGCTATCAGGTGGTCACAGCCCTGAGACAATCGGTCTGTCACCTCATTAGCCACTTGAATATTACTAGACATGGCCTCCATCAGCTGTGAAGACTCTGACGCACTGTACTTTACTCCCATGGTAAAGAGTTCCTTTCTTTCGTCAATTTTTCTCGATTTTCATCTAATTTTTGCTGAACTTCCCTTGTTTGTTTGGAAACATTATCCAACTCCTGCTCTACGTAGCTATCTATTGTTTGCTGCAAGGCTTGGTTTTCTTCCCATATTTTACGATTGGTAGAACTAGTCTCTGATACGGAATCTATCAAGTTTTCTATTTGGGCATTCATAGTCCAAATATCTGTACGAAAATCCATTACCTTCTCTTCATAACGCCTTTTGAGAACTAAAAGATCTTCTTCTTGATTCTCAAGCTGAATGATTTGCTTATGTAATTGCTCACGTTTTTCTTGATTTTTATCTTTTATCATCAGTTGCTCCAACGTTGCGCTTGATCTACATCACGCTTTTCAATTTTATAAGCTATATCAGGAAATTTATTAGCCTGAGTCAGGACTGCTGCGCTAAAGTCACTGACAGCCTGCAGCATTTGATTGCATGCCTGATGGCCTGCTTCCATCCCAGCAATCTCAGTAGTATAGCTAAACTCTACCTGCTGATTTTGCTTGTCACTTGTATCTACCCCAACTAATTCACTGATAGCATTCTGAGCGGAAATAGTATCCGACTTAATTTTTCCCATAGTTCTGAAACTCCTTAGAAACTTCGTTTGTTTTATATCAATTTTATCACGAGAACATTACGTAGATATTACAAAAGTTGATTTTTCCTTTTCAAACTTCCTTGACATAAACCAATTCTTGTTCACTAGACAGGTCAGGTCGGTAAGTAAAGCCAGCAAAGCTTAATTTTTTCATCTGTTCGACTTCTGTTACTTGGTTAGTTATTAGAGTTGTTAAAAACTCACCACGCGCTTTTTTAGAGATGGTCGAATGGACTTTCAGCTTGCCGCCTCGGTCTTCCAGAAATTTAAAGCTTATCATGCGCTGGTGAATTTCCTTGGAAAAGACTGTTTCAAACTCGCTGGACAGGAGGGAGAAAATCACCTCATCTTCTGCCAGGGCTTGGTCATAAGCTTCTTTCCAAAATGCCTTGAGACTCTTCCCATCTAACTTGAGTGGCATCATAAAGTCCAAGCGATGGGGCGCTATGGGCTCCAGGGCTGGGATGACACCGTAAAGTGCTGATGTGATGGCAAGATGCTTCTCGATATACTGACTCTCTTCTTCGGTATAACCCTCTCTCTTGATATGGCGGTACATGAGGCCGTCAAAAAGATAAAGGGCTGGAGCATGCTGCGCGGTTCCTTCTCGCAAAGCCTGAATGGCTTGCCACTCTACCTCCGCTCTTTCTGGGGAGATTTTATAAAATGATGCCAAGTCAGCTACTGACATGGTTGCCAACTCATCCAACACAGCCTGAGTTTGTGCTGAAAATGGATTAGGGATTGCAGGTGGAGCAGTTAGATTCAACTCTTTCGCAGTTGGGATAAGAATTTTCATAGTTTCCTTCTTTCATTTAGTGAATATGGCGGACAACCCATTTACCCAAGGCTGTCTCTAGTAGATAGCTACCAATGATGAAGCCTAGCAGATTAGTCAAGATATCACCCAAGTCAAAAATGCCCAGGTGAAAGAGATACTGGCTCCCCTCAACCAGACTTATAGCCAAGGTAAAAGAAGCCACATGTTTCCATGACAGCTTGCAGAGAAAGCCCAGCGGAATGAACATAATGATATTCATAGTTGGTACCAGCTTATCTCCATAAATCCAATTATAGGTAAAAGACTGCAGGTCCAAACTAAAGCCCTGCCTGCCGATATTTTTCAAAAAGAGCGCATAGAATAGAATGAGAAAATAGAGGGCATAACTGGCTAGCACCAGCCAACGAGGAATATGCCGACTATAGAGGCCACGAATAAAAAGCGAGCTGATAGCTGTCAAAGTCAGAATGATAGAAGCTGGTATCAGCAGGTTCCACTCTGGCTGATTCTTGTAAAAGACGACGGCTACGTAGGCATAAAAAAAGCGCATATAGAGCCAAGACCAGAAAATCAGACTGCCTAGGAAGGCTGCCATATCAAAGATTATTTGTTTTTTCATCTGAAACCTCCCTTTCTTCTTTTTAAGATTATATCAAATTTCAATGGGACATTCTATTTTTTGCTTGACTTTGATTTACAGAGATGTTATCATCTAGTTATAAAGACTAGATAAGAAAGTGATAAAGATTTGAACGCTCAACAAGTTTTTCCCAAGTGGGACGAATTACCAGATCTGGAGCTATATTTGGACCAAGTCCTGCTCTATGTAAACAATGTCTGTGGCTCTTCTATTTCAGCTGCTGACAAGGGACTGACCGCTTCTATGATTAACAACTACGTCAAGCATGGCTATATTGCCAAGCCGGTCAAGAAAAAATATCAACGCCGCCAAGTAGCACGCTTGATTGCCATTACAACCTTAAAAACGGTCTTTTCTATCCAGGAAATTTCAGCTACTTTAAATATGCTGCATAAATCAGCAGATTCGCGAGAACTTTATGATGACTTCGTTGACTATATGAACGGTAGCAAGCTGGAGGTGGCCCCCATCATTTCCACAGCCTGCCAGACGGTCAAACTCTATCAAAAGACCTTATCCCTAATCCAAGTACCAAATGAGGAGGAAGAAAATCTTGAACTACGCGCTTAAACTCAGTAAAAAACTATCCTTCGGAGAGGAAATTGCCAACGCTGTTACCCATGCGGTAGGGGCCGTTCTGATGCTGATTCTGCTGCCTATCTCAGCTATTTATAGCTATGAAGGGCACGGGTTGGTGGCCGCTGTCGGAACTTCTATCTTTGTCATTAGCCTCTTTCTCATGTTCCTCTCCTCGACAGTCTATCACTCCATGTCCTATGGCTCGACCCACAAGTATATCTTGCGCATTATCGACCACTCCATGATTTATATCGCCATCGCTGGCAGCTACACGCCAGTCGTGCTGTCGCTGATGAATAACTGGTTTGGCTATCTCATCATTGCTATCCAGTGGGGCACGACCATCTTTGGCATTCTCTATAAGATTTTCGCTAAGAAGGTCAATGAAAAATTCAGCTTAGCTCTCTATTTGATTATGGGCTGGCTGGTGGTCTTTATCATTCCACAGATTATTGGTCAGACCGGACCAGTCTTCTGGGGACTCATGCTGGCTGGTGGTCTCTGCTATACTGTAGGAGCTGGCTTCTATGCTCAAAAGAAGCCCTACTTCCATATGATTTGGCACCTTTTCATCCTAGCTGCTTCTGCCTTGCAATACCTTGCTATCGTCTACTTTATGTAAGACAAATACACTAAAACCGTCCGAGAATTCTCAGACGGTTTCTTTATTTCTGCTGATTATTGATTCATCCTTGCTTTTCAGTGGCCTTCTTTGCTTGTGCGCTTTTCTGATTTGCTTAAAGATTGGATATAAGATTGGGACGGCGATGACTGTGGCTAGACTGGAGCCAAATGTACCAGTAATCTCAGCTACTGCCAGCAAAAAGGCTGCTGGTAAACTACTCCCGCCAAGCAGTGTTCCTGTCAGAGTGTACTTGAGGATATTAAGCACAATTTTTACCAAAGCTGCTGCTACTGCTGTCACAAGAATATTTCTTAGTTTATCCTTTCTCTGAAAAAGTTCTTCATACAGAAAATGAATCACCGCGGCCACCGCAAGAGCTTCTAGCAAGATAACTGGGATTTCCGCTGCATAACCATTTAGCAAGTCAAATATTCCCAATCCAATAGCAGCCGCTAAAAAACCGAGTTTACTGCCAAAAATCAGACAACCCACTACCACCAGCGCATTCCCAAAGTGAATAAACTGAGCTCCCACAGGAATTTTAAAAAACTGAATGCTCAAAAAAATCAAAGCAGCAAATAAACTAATCATGGTTAAGGTTTGCAAATCAAGTGTTTGTTTCTTCATCTTTTTCCTCCATTAAGGCTTGAAAATCAGCAAAAAGCTCTCCTAGGTAGGGTTGGTAAAAAACGCCCTTCTTTGGATCTATTTGCTCTTTAAAGCTAAGTGCCAAGCTCTTTTCAATAAATTTCAAAATCACAGGTAGGGCTTGCTTGATGTCGACCCCCTGAACAAAAGCGGCAGCTACAAGTGTCGTCAATATATCACCCGTTCCAAAAAATTGCTGGGGCAAAGCCGGACTAGAAAAGAGGTTAAACTCCTCTGTTGCCGCATCAAAATAGGCCACACCAATCTGCTTCTCTTTCATGGGCAAGCCAGTCAGCAAGACCTCGCTCGGTCCTAACTCAGCCAAACGTTTGCAGTAGTCCTCCCATTTATCTTCTGATAAACTATCTTCGTAGGGTTCCTCCAACAACAAACAGGTTTCCGTCAAATTGGGCAGAACCAAATCGGCATGTTGGCAGAGGCGACGTATATGGTCTAGATGGGCATCTGAAAATCCCTGATAAAAAGTCCCCTTGTCCCCCATGATAGGATCCACGATAAGGGGCAAGCTTTTTTCCTTTTTAAAGCGCAGCAAATTTTCCACCTGTATGTCAGATTTCAAATATCCTGTTACCAAAGCTGAAAAGTCGAACTCCAGGCTCTGCCATTGTTTCAAAAAAGCATGCATCCCATGCGTGTAATCATCTATATAGACGTCTGGAAAACCGCCTGTATGGGACGACAGAATCATGGTTGGCAAGAGGGCAACCTCTAGCTGGCAAATTGCAAAGAGCGGCAGGGCAGCTGTTGCGGCAACCTTACCTAAGCCAGAAATATCTGTGGCCAGAATAACTGTTTTTGTTTTCATGACTCCTCCTACTTGCTCTCTATTGTAAAATATCTGAAAATGAGTTACAATATGAAAAAATCAAATCTGTATGGGGACAGTTTCATGGTTAAAGCAAAATACCAACGCATAATTGATAAGATTACTAAGGATATTAAAGAGGGAAAACTGGCAACTGGTCAGAAAATTCCTTCTGTCCGACAGCTAGCCGAGCGATACCACTGCAGTAAGGATACTGCGCAAAAGGCTCTGATTGAGCTCAAGTATCAGAAGTACATCTATGCCGTTCCCAAAAGCGGCTACTATGTGCTGGAGAATGCTCAGGAAGAAAAGCAGGATTTGGAGCTGCCTGTGAGGGATGACCGCCACCAAGCCTATGAGGATTTCCGACTCTGTGTAAATGAAACTCTGATTGGCCGCGAAAATTATCTCTTCAACTACTACCCTCAGCAGGAAGGACTGGAGGATCTGCGCCGCTCTGTGCAAAAGCTAATGCTGGACTCTGCTGTCTATGCTTCTAGGGATCAGCTGGTTCTGACTTCCGGTACCCAGCAGGCCCTCTATATCCTTTCACAGATTGACTTTCCCAACCAAAAAGAGCGTATCTTGGTGGAGCAGCCGACCTACCATCGGATTAATGATCTTCTGCTAGCCCAAAAGCTTCCTTATGAAACCATTGAAAGGACACCGCAGGGGATTAATCTGCAAGAGCTGGAGAGGATTTTTCAAAGCGGAAAGATTAAGTTTTTCTACACCATTCCGCGTTTTCACTATCCCTTGGGCCACTCTTACAGTCGGCAGGAAAAGGAAGAAATTCTTCGGCTAGCCCAGCTCTATAATGTCTATATCGTAGAAGATGACTACCTATCAGACTTTGATAGCCGGCGGGAGCTAACCTTTCATTATCTAGACAATAGCCAGCGGGTCATCTACATCAAGTCCTTTTCAACCAGCCTTTTCCCAGCCTTGAGGATTACTGCCCTGCTCCTTCCGCCCCAGATTCAAAAGACCTTCATCGCTTACAAAAGCGCCGTAGATTATGACAGCAACCTCATCATGCAGAAGGCTCTATCTCTCTACATCGACAGTCTCATGTTTGAAAAAAATAGGCTGGCGCTGCTGCAGCTGCAAGAAGAGGAAGCAAGAAAGGCGCAAATACTACTGGAGCAAGCTCAACTGCCGCTATCCAGCTATCTGACCAAGGACGGCATCCTGCTAGACCTGAGGTCACTTTCTTCTGTCAGTGCTCTCAAACACAGCAGTTTGCGGCTTGACTTCTTTGAACAAAGCTACCTTGCTAGCTGCCCTTACCAGTATGCCAAGCTGCCTTATGATAACTTAGAAGAAAATCTAGAGAAACTAAAAGACTATTTAAAATAGGTGTAGAATTCATTTGGAATTCTACACCTTTTATTTATAATCAGGCTTTTCAAGATTCCATCATCCCAGCCTGCAGTTGGTACATTTTCTTATAGGTGCCATCTTGAGCTAGCAATTCTTCGTGGCTGCCAGATTCGATAATGCGGCCCTTATCTAAGACATAGATGCAGTCGGCATCCTGAATAGTAGACAGCCGGTGAGCAATGGCAATGGTGGTCCGTCCCTGACGCATTTTTCTCAGTGAGGCTTGAATCAACTCCTCTGTCTCCGAATCAATATTGGCTGTCGCCTCATCCAAAATCAAGATTTTAGGCTTGGTGGCAATGGTTCTGGCAAAAGCTAGAAGCTGCCGCTGACCGCTGGAAAAAGTCGCTCCCCGCTCAGTCACAGGGGCATCATAGCCTTGAGGCAGCTGACTGATAAAGCCATGAGCGTCTACAAACTTAGCCGCTTCTATAATTTCTTCTCGCGTCAGCTGCTCTTGGTAAAGCTGAATATTGGAAGCAACGCTACCGTGATAAAGGAAGGGATCCTGTAAAACAAGACCAATCTTTCGCCGCAGCTCCTCCTGACTAAAGTCTTTAATGTCACGGCCATCAATCAAAATCTGCCCCCGCTCAAACTCATAAAAACGTAGGAAAAGATTGATAATAGAGGACTTGCCAGAGCCAGTCGAACCCACAAAGGCAATCGTCTGGCCTTTTTTGACAGAAAAGGAGATATCTCGCAAAACATCACGCTTCCCATCATAAGAAAAGGAAACATGCTTGAATTCGATGCTGCCATCTTGGATTTGCAAGTCTTGGTTAGCCTGCTCAGGCTCATAATCTGTGCGATCCATGATTTCAAAAACCCGCTCCGCAGCAACCATAGATGTCTGCAGAACAGAGTAATTCTGCATAACATCAATCAAAGGATTAAAAAGTTGATTGACATACTGGATAAAGGCATACATAATACCAGCCGTAATTCCCGCCACTTGCCAAGTCAAGCCAAAGTAAGTCAGAATCACTCCATAAGCCAAGATTTTCAGCAGGGACATGGCCGGCCTCAGAAAGAGACTATTGATATTGAGATAGCGATTGGTGAAGCCTAAATGCTGACCGTTAATTTCTTCAAATTCCCGCAACAAGCGCTTCTCTTGCCCAAAAGCCTGAATAATCCGCATCCCTTCAATACTCTCAGATAGCTTGACATTTAAATCGCTGAGCTTATTCCGAACCTGCTTCAGCTGACGATTGGATAGATGCTGATAAAGCAAGATAGAGGCTGCCATCAAAGGCAAAAAGAGAGCGATCATCAGGGTCAATTGCCAGTTGAGGGCAAACATGGCGCTCAAAGTAACAACTAAAATCAGCAAGGAGCTCAAAAAATTAGAAAAAATCTCACTGAACATATCTGCGACTGCCTGAGTATCATTAGTCAGGCGGGAAACGATAGCACCAGCTGGCGTTCGATCAAAATAAGCCATTTGCAGACGCTGGATATTGGCAAAGCTTTCCTGTCGCAAGTCCCGAACCACACTTTGAGCCACACGCGCAAAGAAATACTTTCCCAAGAAGGTAAAAAGTACCCGCAAGAGGAAAAGACCATAGTAAAGAGCCAGCAAAGGCAGGCCAGCCCAGGCTTGATTGCGGCCAATAAACTGATCAATAAAATAGCGAGCCAGAAGCGGCAACGCCGTTGTGACCAGAGTCGTCAGCAGGATGAAGGTCAAGGCCATGCTGCTCACTATCCTGTAGCGCCACATATAGCCAAGGAGGCGATGAAAAGTTGCTTTCTTTTTCATATTAATCTTCCTCCTTCAAGCTTTCTGCCAGCTGCTGATTATGGTATGTCTGAGCATACCAGCCCTTTTGCTCCAATAGCTCTTGGTGGGTGCCCCGCTCCTTGATACGTCCTTCTTCCATGACCAAAATCAGGTCTGCATGCACCAAGGCTGACAGCCGATGAGCTGTGATGATGGTTGTCTTGCCAGCACGCTCTGACTTTAGATTTTCTAAAATCATATGCTCCGTCTTGGCATCAACAGCCGACAAGGAATCATCTAAAATCAGAATTTCAGGATTGGTAATAATAGCCCGACTCATCGCCAAGCGCTGCTTCTGCCCACCAGACAGAGACAAGCCACGCTCACCGACAATCGTATCCAACCCCTCTGGCATAGCCTGAATATCCTCATACACACCGCAGAGTTGAGCGGCAGCTAGAACCTGACTATCTGTCAGCTGGGGGTTAGCAAAGCGGATATTGTCCCGAATGGACAGAGCAAAGAGCATTTGTTCCTGTGGTACATATCCGATGAGACGGCGCAAGTCTTTGAGGCGGTAGTCTCGGATATCATGGCCATTCAGATAGATAGCCCCCTCCTGAATATCCTGCTCCCGCAGCAACAAGCGCAGAAGAGTGGTCTTCCCAGAGCCCGTCTGTCCGACAATTCCCAGTGTCTGTCCCTGCTCAATGGAAAAATAAATATCCGATAAACTAGTCTCCTCTGCATAAGCAAACTTCTGAATGTCATAATCCAATCGACCATTTTCCGCATGAGAGAGGGGTTCTTCAGCTTCCTTGACCTCCGACTCCTGAGCCAGCAGCTTCTCAATCCGTTCATAGGAAACAGCCCCTCGCTGGCCGATGTTAAAAAGATAGCCTGTAGCCTGCAGCGGCCAAACCAGCATATCCAGATAAGTGATAAAGGTAACCAACTCTCCTATGGTAAACTGCCCTTGGGAGATAAAAATTCCACCGAAAATCAAGGTCAAAACATAAGAAAGACCGATAAAAAGCAAAACCAAGGGGTCAAAAAGAGAATCGTACTTGGCAGCCAAAACATTTTTTTCGTAGACTTCTTGATTTGTCTTGGCAAAAGACTGAGTCTCCGCCTCCTGATAGCCAAAGGACTTGGTCACTCGAATCCCTGAAACACTCTCCTGTACCTTATTGTTCAAATCTGAAAATGCCTCTTGAGCAGCCTTAAAACTTTCATGATTTTTTCGACCAATCAAGCCCGTACCCCACGACAAGAAAGGCATGGGCACAATGGCAATCAAGGTCAGCCGCCAGTCCAAAACGAAAAACATGGTCAGCAGGGTCACCAAGGCTGTAATAGAAGCATCCACAGCTGACATGACTCCACCACCAGCCAGACTAACAACTGCATTGATATCGTTGGTCGCATGAGCCATCAAATCCCCTGTACGGTATTTCTGATAAAAAGAGGGAGACATGTGAGTAAAGTGCTCGAACAATCGAGAGCGCAGAATCCGTCCCAGGTTATTGGACGTCCCTAAGATATAAAGGCGCCAGACATAACGCAGGCCGTACATGATAAAAGCTGAAGCAATCAGCAACAGCAAATTAAAGAGCAGCTCTTGAGAAGTCAGATGTTTGCTAGCAATTCGGTCAATAACCTGACCGATGACTCTGGGCGGTATCAGATTGAAGACACTGACCAAGGACAAGGCCAAGATACCGATGATATAGCGCCGCTTTTCCAACTTAAAAAACCAGGCTAATTTTCTAATGAGGTTCATAATTTCTCCTATTCTTACTAGTCTTTTTATTATACTGTTTTTTGAGGAAAAATGAAACACAGCGGATTGGAGCGCTGTGCTTCGATTCTATTTTTTACCGGTCAGCTGGTAACTAACAGCCAGTAAATCAAAAATTTCCTGATCGCTCAGGGTATCATTCAAGGGCAGACTGAGCCAATATTTCTTATTCATGTGAAAGGCCGGGTAAATCCCCTTTTTCTGAACCAGCTCTGCCACATGGTCATTCTTAACATTCAGCACCTCAATAGCGCCGCTTCGATCTGCTTCAAACTTTGACCAGTCTGTGGTCAGAAAAGCTCCGTACCATTTTTTACTATCATAGTGACGGAAAACTCCAGCCTTGGTTGAGCTCTTTCTCGAAGACTTCTCCCAGAGGTACTCTATTTGCCCCTGATAAACCTCAGTTGCGTGATCCCGCAGTCGCTTACTCTGCTCATAGAGAAAGCCAACCTCATCAAAACAGTGCTGACGGATAGCCAGCAGTTCTGCCTGACAAGCTTCACGAACCTGCCCAACAAACTCACCCGTCACCTGCTCCATCTTGACCTGCAGATAGGCGTCATCAGTATCACAATCAAAGACCTGATAGTCCAGCTTCCCATCTCTGATAGTCACCTCCAAGCGAAAGTCACCCTTCATAATCTTCTGCGAGAAATGGTAAGCCCCGTCAGACTCCTTAAAACCGTAAATCTGAAGCTTGTCTGGATTAGCCTTGTATTTTTCAAATAGTTCCAACATCTACTTAGCCGCTGCTAGCGCAGCTTACCCCTCCTTAAAATACAATTTTAGTTCCATGCAGCTGTTCTACTGCCAGACTGTCTATAATTTGCTGACGATTGCCTAAATGAATGCCTCCACCCGGCATGATATCAATCCGATCAGCAGCATGCTCGATTAATTCGTCCAGCCAAGCAAAATGCTCCTCAATCGGCTCACTGGCAGGTCCTCCGTGGGTCAAAATTCGCTGGACACCGTTCTCAATCAGCCAGTCCATTTCGCCAAACTGGTATTCAGCTGGGATTGAGTCAAAAGCCATGTGAAAGACTACTTCCAGTCCCTTGCAAGCCTCTAGCAGGCACTGCATCTTCGAAACATCTATTTCGTTCTTCTCCGTCAAGACACCAAAAACGACTCCCTGACTGCCGACTTCCTTGGCTTTTTGGATATCTGCCAGCATAATCTCAATTTCAAGATCCGAGTAAACAAAATCACCGCCCCGTGGCCGAATCATAGTCATCACAGTCGCACCGTAAGGCTTGGCTAAGTCAACTGCTGCTTGAATTACGCCGTAGCTGGGCGTCGTACCACCGACAGCCAGATTATCACAGAGCTCAATCCGCTGGGCTCCCGCCTTCATAGCCTTTTCTAACAAGGTTACATTTTCCGCACAAAATTCATAAAGCATCATCTCACCTCTGATTTAATATATTGATTCCCTCTATCTATTATAACACAAGAGCTTCGCGATATCAGCTCTTATCAAATTTTCTAGCTTCTCTTTTACACCAATCAAGCCATTTGGTCTGATAATCTTCCTTGGACAAGATGCGGTTCTGTAAATCAGCTATCGAGAAGATGCCTCTTTCTTGACAAGCCTGAACACAGTATTGATAAAAATCCCAGTTAAGCTCATCCCTATCATAATAGATGGGGATATGAGAGAGGCCAGCCTGATATGCCTTAAAGGCTCTGCTATGTCCATCAGTAAAGAAAACTTTTCCATCCATGCACTTGACAGGTAAAGCTTCAAGTTCTTGTTGGTCAAAATCAATGCTAATCCTGTCCAGCTTTTCCCGTGAAAGGTAGAACTGACTGGGCTGGATCTGCGCTATGGGCAAGGTCAAATCAAGTGTATAGGACCTACCTCTCTCCCTAGCATGAGTTGGATAGAAACCAAGCGACTCAAATAGACTGCAAGAGGGCTGATTGAAATCATAAATTTCTTGAACTGTTAGTTTCTGATAGCCTAGATTGCGTGCGCGCTGTATCAAAGCAGAAAGAACTTTCTTGCCAACTCCTTTCCTACGGTAGTCCGCATTTCCAATGACAATAGGCAAATCATCTTGCCAAAAGGTCACATCCCCAATGGCCAGCCAGCACTCCGTCTCCCAAACCTCAATAAAATACACTTCACCTTGCCTAGCAAGATATTCATACATTCTTTGAACTCGCTCCGACGGATAGGGGTCTCTTCTGCCATCAATCATATAAATCGTATCTGGATCTTGGTACCAATCTAAGGCTAACTCAAACTGGCCATCATAGGCCCGCAAACGCAGATTGTCATCAATAACAATCAGCTCCTCTTGCTGGATATTAGGAATAGGCATCTTTTCTCCCTCACAATGACATTACTCAAATAATAGTATAAAAACTCCATTTGATTCGGAAGGACTCCTCCTCAAATGAAGTTTTCTTTTTTAGATTCCATAACCCATGCTGAACTGGATTTTAGCAGCACCGTTCTGGAAGCTGATCTTGTTAATGCTGAATTGACTCTGCGGCAGAGCTAGAAGGAAACTATCTCCCTCCGTTGTGATAGATGAATTAGAGGCCTGCATTTGTTGCTTCAGCATGCCTGTCACCCAAGATTTAGGGATAGGAAGAGAGCCCAGCTTAGCACTATCGATTGTGATGTGTAAGACATTATCCCTCACCGTCACATCCACCTCTAGGTCCAGCTTACTGTCAATAAAGAGAAGCTTGACTGGATACTGGATGCGCAGCTTATTGCCTTCAATGCTGTAAACACTATTCAGTAGCTCCTGATTCTCAGAGTCAGTCAAAGAAGACTTGAGCACCTGATTAAGCTGGACGCTATTGAGAGAAACTTCCGTGCTGACTCCCTGAGCCGTCACATTGGCATTGCTCAAAGCCGGCTCAATAATACTCATCCAGGAAGCACTGCCTTGAACATTTTTTAATTGTTCATTTTGATTAACAGATGCAGGAACCAGAAACAGCACCGCCGCAAGCAACAGCACCAAAGCAATTCCCACTACTCTTTTTACCATTTTCATGTTTGTATTCCTTTAATTTGAGAAAATCCCTCTAACTAAAAACACAGAAAGGATTTATCTTATTTTACACTATTTTTGCATAATTTTCTGTAACAAACATATTAAAAAGCTAACAATCCTGTGAGAAAAGGCTGGGACAGATAATCCCAGCCTCTCAATCACATAGCGCCATTTTTACAAGGCTCATCATAGATAGCCTATCCTTACTTAATCACTTCCTGAGTCTTAGCATAGTTGGCTTCGACTGCTTCTTTTTCAGATTTCCACCAGTCTTGGTTATCCGTGTACCACTTGATGGTCTCTTTGAGACCAGCTTCAAAGTTGGTGAACTCTGGCTTCCAACCTAGTTCATCGCGGAGCTTGCTGGCATCAATGGCATAGCGAAGGTCATGGCCAGCACGGTCTGTCACATGGTCATAAGCGTCAGCTGGCTGTCCCATTTCCTTGAGAATCAGCTCCAGCACTTCCTTATTATTCTTCTCACCATCAGCACCAATCAAGTAAGTTTCACCGATTTGTCCCTTTGTCAGAATCGTCCAAACGCCTGATGAATGGTCATTGGTATGAATCCAGTCACGGACATTCTTGCCTTCACCATAGAGTTTTGGCTTGATACCGCTCAGGATATTGGTGATTTGGCGCGGAATGAATTTCTCAATGTGCTGGTAAGGACCATAGTTGTTTGAACAGTTAGAAATAGTCGCTTTCACACCAAATGAGCGCACCCAAGCTTTAACAATTAAATCTGAAGCTGCTTTAGTTGATGAGTAAGGTGAGCTTGGATTGTACTTGGTTTCAGCCGTAAATTTCTCACCTGGACCTTCTCCATGACCTGGCAAGTCTTCACGCAGAGGCAAATCCCCATAGACTTCATCAGTCGACACATGGTGGAAACGAATGTCGTATTTACGAGCTGCTTCCAAAAGTGTGTAAGTTCCTATGAAATTGGTGTGAATAAATGGGCTCGGGTCATTGAGCGAGTTATCATTGTGGCTTTCTGCCGCATAGTGAACGATAGCATCTGCTTCAGAAGCCAGCTTATCTACCAAGGCTGCATCAGCAATATCCCCAACAACTAGCTCAACACGGTCACCTAAAATTTCTTCAATATTGGCGCGATTACCCGCGTAAGTCAGCTTGTCCAGCACTGTCACATGAACATCTGGAAAGTTATTGTAAACATAGTGGACAAAGTTAGAACCGATAAAACCAGCTCCACCTGTCACGATAATTTTTTTGTATTCAGTCATTTTTATTCCTTAACTTTTTTATAATTGCCTTAAGTGGTAGGGACGCAAGCAAACCTCCGGTTTCATTGCTTATTTTTGAGCCTAATGTCTCAAAAATCCCCTGTCATGTAACAAACTAAATAATTTGTTACATGACTTACACTACAGCGGCAATCATTTCTTCCACTCGCTTTGCTCGGATAGGAGCTGAGCTTAATTATATATTTCAGTATCAATTAATGAATCAGAAAAGAATTCTTCTTACAAATCTTCTTTTCTTAGAGGTTTGACATCCTTAAGTAATGGATGGTTCTTGTCTGCTTCTGAGACTTCTGCTGCTTCTAGGTTTTCCCACTGGATTCCCAGAGCCGGGTCTGCATAGTTAACAAAGGCATACTTCGGTTTGAGTTCCAAAGCCCAATAGTCATTCACCAGATAGCTATACGAAACCGTGTCAGAAAGGACTTGGAAGCCGTTGGCTACACCACGTGGCACAAAAATTCCCTTGCTGGCATCAATTACTGTCTGGTAGGTATTGCCAAAGGTCTCGCCTTCACGCAGGTCTACCCAAGTTCCCAGCACCTTACCGTCATCTGCAACAGAGATGTACTTGTCCCATGGTTCAGCATGAAGGCCACGCAGGACATTTTTACGAGAAAAGCTGACATTATTTTGCAGTTTTCCTTCTGCAAAGAAGCTTTCAGGAAAGCCTAGTGGCAGCATTTTTTCCTTTTGGAAATTCTCCTTAAACCAGCCTCGGTTGTCCCCGCGTACAGGGATATCAAACTCCAGCATTCCTGGAATTCCAGGGACCTCACGCACTGCTAATTCCTTATCAAAAAATTGTTCCGTCATCTTCTTATTCTTCTCCAATCAAGCGCAAGAGATAGTGGCCGTATTCATTCTTTTTCAATGGCTGCGCCAATTCATGCACTTGCTCTTTAGTGATATAGCCCATGCGGTAAGCAATTTCTTCCAGATTTGCCACCTGAACATTCTGCATACGCTGAACTGTTTCGATATATTGAGCGGCTTCTAAGAGACTTTCGTGGGTACCTGTATCCAACCAGGCAAAACCACGTCCCATAAGCTCAACAGACAAATCGCCACGTTCCAAGTAAGCCTTGTTAACGTCAGTGATTTCCAGTTCTCCGCGAGGACTTGGCTTAATATTCTTGGCAATCTCTACAACATCGTTATCATAGAAATACAGTCCTGTTACTGCATAGTTAGAGCGCGGTTGTTCCGGTTTTTCTTCAATGGAGATAGCATTCATATTTTCATCAAATTCTACAACACCAAAGCGTTCTGGATCCTTAACATGGTAGCCAAAAACCGTTGCCCCTTTTTCCTTAGCCGCAGCATTTTGGAGCATTTTACTCAAACCTGGTCCATGGTAAATATTATCCCCAAGAATCAGCGCCACGCGGTCATCTCCAATAAAATCAGCCCCAATGATAAAGGCTTGTGCCAGCCCGTCCGGACTTGGCTGCTCAGCATAAGAGAGCTTGATACCAAACTCAGAGCCATCACCCAGCAGATCCTCAAAACGAGGCAGATCCGTTGGAGTGGAGATAATCAAGATGTCCTTGATACCAGCCAGCATAAGAGTTGACAGTGGATAATAAATCATGGGTTTGTCATAAACCGGCATGAGCTGTTTTGACGCAGCGCGGGTCAATGGATATAAGCGAGTCCCAGATCCACCTGCAAGAATAATACCTTTCATATGAGTTTCCTCTCTTAATGTATTCCCTTTATTTTACCATTTTTGAAAGCGGATGTCATCCTTTTCACTACCCTTAAATAAAAGAAAAAGAGCGGAAATTCCGCTTTCTTCCGCTCTTTGATTCCAAGTTGGCATCAGCCCAAAGCCACATCCAAGACCATCATGAGAACAAAGCCCACCATGAGACCTAAAGTCGCCACATCAGTATTGCCATTGGTCTGCGAATCCGGTATCAGCTCCTCTACCACCACGAAAATCATGGCGCCTGCTGCAAAGGATAGGGCATAGGGCAGAATAGCCGTCATGGCCATAACAGCAACTGCCCCCAGAACAGCCCCGATTGGCTCTACAATCGCGGACATAGAACCCCAGTAAAAGGCTTTAAGCCGAGACTTGCCGTCCGTCCGAATCGGAATGGATAGAGCCGCTCCTTCTGGGACGTTTTGCAGGCCAATTCCCAATGCTAGGCCAATCGCGCCGACAAAGGCTTCTGGACTAGGATTGGCGGCCAAAGCACCAAAGGCTACTCCGACTGCCAAACCTTCTGGAAAATTGTGAATGGTAATGGCTAAAAAGAGCAGGGCTGTCTTGGACAGCTTCTTTCGGCTATGCTCAGAAACACTCTCAGCCTCCGAAATATCCTTGCTCAAGTGCAAGTGAGGCACTACCGCATCAATCAGCCGCAGGAAAAAACCTCCCACTAAAAAACCAATCGCTGCAGGCAGCCAGGACAGCTTGCCATAAGAACTTTGCGCATATTCAATCGACGGCGCCAGAAGCGACCAAAAGGAAGCCGCAATCATGACCCCTGCCGCAAATCCCATCATAATATCCAGCAGCTTACGGCTGACCTTTTTAAAGAAAAATACAACAGCTGAGCCTACAATAGTACACCCCCATGTAAAAAGCCCAGCCAAGAATGCCTGCATAACTACAGGCTGCGATCGTAACCAGTCCATAACTTCTCCTTATCCTCTGAAATCAATCATACAAAATCGTCTTGGTTTCCCCTATACAGTGCTCTTCCTCATTCCAGTAATGAATCCGCTCGAAAGAGCCTTTCCGCCAGTAGAGAGGCAAACGTTCACGTATGTCGTCCTGCATATCTATTTGGCCAAGTTCCGAAATCTTCCACCATTTTGGCTCCCCTTCATGAGCGTTTCCCCTAACTTGCCCCTCAAAGGCAGTACAAAGAAAATCGTAATACACATACCGTTCTTTTTTACTCGGATTAGTGAAGCCTGAAATCCCCTTCAATTCCAAGTTTAGAGCAGTCAGCCCTGTTTCTTCTTTTAATTCGCGCCTTGCAGCTTCGAAAAAAGATTCTGGAAACTCTTACGAAGGTAAAAATCTAAGCTTTTTCTATCCCCAGACTGGTGAAGCCACCTGGTTGTATCCACCCTTTAAAGTTATCATGCTTGCGATTAAGCAGTAAAATTTCATCATCTTTTTTCACACAAATATTGACCCAATTCAAAATGGTTTCTGCCATATCAAACCTTCTTCACATACCGCTCAATAGGATAGTCAGCTGGATTCAGCAGCCCCGCTTCTCCTAGAGCCATCTGGGCCAATTGGCGTCCGATAAGCGGGCCAGTTGTCAGACCAGAAGAGCCTAATCCGCTGGCAGCGTAGACATGCGGTAAGTCTGGAACAGCTCCAAAGAAAGGTGCAAAGTCGCTGGTATAAGCCCGTGTTCCCACGCGCTCACCTAAAATCTCTGCAGTAGCTAACCTCTGCAAGTAAGTTTCCGCTTCTTGCTGCAACTGATTCAGCACTTTCTTATCTACCGTCAAATCAAAGCCCTGATCATTTTCATGACTGGCACCGACGCTGACCTTGCCTGCCAGAAAGGGAATGATATCCAGCTCGCCCTCAGGCATAACAACTGGGTAGTCATCCGTCTTTTCAGCCAGCTTGAAATCACGTAGCTGTCCCTTTTGCGGCCGAACATCTGTCTTATAGCCCAGTGGCTGCAAGATTTCTCCTAGCCAAGCTCCCACAGCCAAGACAACACAGTCAAAGTTACAACCATCAACCAGAAGTTCCTCCCCTTCCACTATCAGACTTACCTTTTTCTCAACCAACTCTGCCTTGCTGGCTTTCAGAAGCGTCTTCGTCAAGAGTGCTCCCTCCACCCGGGCCCCGCCGGAAGCATAGAGAAGCCGCTCAAATCCTTGTAAGTCTGGAAATTTCTCCCAGGCTTCCTGACGACTGAGAAGACTCACCTCCCCAATTAGAGGCGACTCTTCTCGACGATTAGCAGCCAAATCATAAAGCTCCTGCAGCTTGCTCTCATCCTTTTTCAGCAGATAAACACCTGTCTGTTGGTAAAAGTCTGTCTTGATTCCAGCCGATTTCAGTTCCGCAATCAAGTCTTGATAAAAATCAGCGCCCAGACGCGCCATCCTGTACCAAGCCTTGTTGCGACGCTTGGAAAACCAAGGACTGATAATGCCTGCAGCTGCCTTGGTTGCCTGCCCCTTGCCGTCATCAAAGACAGTCACCTCCACATCTGGGGATTTGGACAGATAATAAGCTGCTGTTGAGCCGACAATCCCAGCTCCAATCACTGCTACTCTTTTCATATCGCTTCCTCTCAAATATGTCGGAAAGGATTGGTCGAAGCCTGACTAGCCAGAATCTCAATCTCCCAGCCCTCTTCTGCCTTCCAAGAATCAAGCTTTGCTTTCAATTTTTCCGTAAAAAGAACCTCAATATGGTGTCCAGGATCCAGCGCCAAAAGACCTTCTGTCAGCATTTCCTGGGCAGTATGATAGTAAATATCACCTGTTATGTAGACCTGCGCTCCCTTGGCAATGGCCTCTTGATAAAAGGACTGACCGCTGCCACCACAGATAGCCACACGCTCAATAACGCGTTCGAGGTCTGCTTCTTCATAAGTGACCATACGCAAACTATCTAGTCCAAAACTTGCCTTGACCTTAGCCGCAAAGTCCCCAAAGGTCTGAGGAGCAATCTTCCCCACGCGACCAATACCGTGATCTGGCCCCGTCTGACTGAGAAAACTTGTCTCCTCAATCTCTAAAAGCTGACAGAACCAGTCATTTAGCCCGTCTTCCACGACATCAATATTGGTATGGCTGACATAGACAGCAATATCATGCTTGATGAGGTCTAAAATCATTTGATTTTGCGCCTTATCCGCCACTAGGTCCTTAAGCGGGCGAAAGATAGGCGCATGCTTAACAATAATCAGTCCAGCACCTGCCTCAATAGCCTCCGCCACCGTCTGCTCACGAATATCCAGCGCCACTAGAACCTTGTCCACTTCCTTATCCAAAGTCCCGATTTGCAGGCCTGAAATGTCGCCCTCCATGGACAGCTCTTTCGGGCAGTAAGCTTCATAACGGGCGATGATTTTACTTGCTAGCATGGAGCACCTCCTTGATACTTTCGATTTTTTGGGACATAGCAAAGCGTTCTAACTCATTTTTTTCTGGGATACGAGCCAGTGCTTCTTCGAGTTTTTTCAGTTCTTTCTGCCATCTTAGCTGAAAAGCAGGTGACTGTTGCTTCATCAGAAAAGGTCCGAAACGCTTTTCTTGCTCTGTCAAAGTTTGCTGCCCAGCTTCTGCTACTAGGATTTCGTAAAACTTCCCCGCCTCTTCTAGGACATCCTCAGCCAGCAAGCGAAAGCCGTTAGATACCAGCCAGCTGCGAAGCTCATCCTCTCGGTTATTGGGCTGCAAAATCAAGCGGGAAATAGACCCAAGCTTAGCTCTGCCATTTTCCAAAATCTCTGAAATCAAGCGACCACCCATGCCAGCCATAACGATGGTGTCAATCTGATCTACCGCTTCAAAAGCCGCCAGACCATTGGCAAGACGAACCTCAATCTGCTTCGTCAGCCCATGCTCTGCAACATTTTTCTGGGCAGATTGAAAAGGCCCCTCTACCACTTCTCCAGCCAGAGCCTTCTCAATCCGCCCCTCCTGAATCAGATAAATAGGCAGATAGGCATGATCGCTCCCAACATCCAGAAGCTTAGCACCATCCGGCACAAAAGCAGCTACTCGCTCCAAGCGTTGGGAAATAGTCTTTTTTTGCATTGCTTACTCTTTTCTAAACATTCTTCTATTCAGTATATCATTTTTAAGGGTATAAAAAAAGCAGCGGAGGAAAAATCAGCCTTTCGATAAACTGATTTTGTCTCGCCACTTGATGATGGGTGTTCTACCCATCACTTTTTTATTTGATTTCCTGATACTCGGCAGCTAAACCGCGCTGGACTGCCGGACGAGCTGCAATCTTCTCCGCCCAAGTAACTAGATGTTTGTAGGAGGTGACATCCAAGAACTCAGCTGCGCCTGGATAAAGCTTGTCCTGCACCAACTGACCATACCAAGACCAGATAGCAATATCAGCAATACTGTAGTCTTCTCCAGCTATATAAGCTTTCTTGGCCAATTCTTTATCCAATAAATCCAGCTGTCGCTTGGCTTCCATCGTAAAGCGGTTGATAGGATATTCTAGCTTTTCTGGAGCATAGTTAAAGAAATGACCAAATCCGCCCCCCAAGAAGGGCGCCGCTCCTGTCTGCCAGAAGAGCCAGTTGAGCACCTCAGTCCGACCAGCCAAATCTGACGGAATCAGCTTTCCAAACTTCTCCGCCAGATAGAGCAGGATATTCGCAGACTCGAAGACAGGAATCGGCTTATCGGCTGACTGGTCCAACAAGGCCGGAATCTTGGAGTTGGGATTGAGTTTCACAAAATCTGAGCCAAACTGGTCGCCATCCATGATGCTGATCTTATAGAGGTCATAGGCTGCCTCAGTGATACCCGCTGCCAGTAGTTCCTCCAGCATAATCGTCACCTTGACCCCATTAGGAGTCCCAAGTGAATAAAGCTGAAAAGGCTCTTTACCGACAGGAAGCTTCTGCTCAAAGCGTGCGCCTGCAGTAGGCTGATTGATACCTGAAAATTTTCCTTGGTCGCTGTCCGCAGCAGACCAGACTTTTGGCAATTGATAGGTCATACTTTTCTCCTTTTTTATAAAACCAAGGGCCTGTCATATCAAACAGGCCACCATAAATCTAATAAAATCAGTCCTTCCACAAATTCATGGCATTGAGGAAATCATCTGAAACTGTCACATTTTGAGGATTAGCTGCTTCACGTTCTTCCCGTTTGGCTTCTACCTGAGCAAGTGTAGTGATACCTTCCTTGCGCCAATTGCGCAAGATAGCCTGAATATACTTCCAGTTGGCCTTGCCATTAAACACAGCCTCACGAAGGGCAGCCTTGACCAAGTCAGGATTGGTTTTGTCGTCTTGAACAGTCTTAGTCAAATCCTCAATTTCAAAGGGTGTCAAGAGACGGCCCAGCTCCTGCTGGAAGGTCTCCACCAAGTCTTTCAAGACATTCTGAGGTGCCTTTGCCACAGTCTGCAGACCACTTTTGGCTGCCAGCAGTTCATCCAGCTTTTCCAAAGCCGGCGAAGCATCAAAGATAACCTCTGTCTCTCCATTCAGCTCAATGGTCTTATACTGCAAGAGACCTTTCTCCGTCAAATGGGACATAGAGCGATTGACTTCTGACAGGGTCTTGCCAATATGCTCCGCAATCTGACTAGGCGCCAGCTCTTCCAAGGAAGTCGTATTTTGCAGATAGAAAAACTGCCAAACCAAAAAATCATCGCTGGAATCAAAGATGTCCTTAAAATGTAAAAGAAGGGCACTCGGGATTACTAGATTGCCCGATTTAAAAGCTGATAAATAAGTCATGTCACCTCTTATAGATAAGCAAAAAACGATACATCATTTTCAGGACTCTCCCAGTCGAAAGGTGTCTCCTGATAGACAGCGTAATTGACCCAATTGCTGAAAAAGAGTGCAGCGGCCGAACTCCAGCACAAGGCCGGTGTCGTATGGACATCATCGTTTTTAAAATAATTCTCTGGAATGTGTGGATTCTTCCCTGCCTTCAAGTCGCGGAAATACTCCTTGGATAGAGTATCGCGGTCGTATTCCATATGACCGAAGCTATACACCTCTCGCAAGTCCCGGCTAGCCAGCACAGAGAGGCCCGTATTCTCTCCATACGAAAGAATTTCCAGATTGGTCAGATTGACAATATCTTCCTTCAGAACTTCAGTATGACGGGAATGCGGCGCATAAAACTCATCGTCAAAGCCACGGAAAAGCAGATTACTGCTGTCAGCCAACTGGCTATAAACACCCGATAATTTGCGTGTCATCTGGTGTTTGTCCACGCCGTAGCGAGCGTAAAGTCCAGCCTGAGCTCCCCAACAGATATGCAGAGTCGAAAAGACATGGGTCTTGGACCATTCAATCACCCGTTGGAACTCTTCCCAGTAGTCCACTGCTTCAAAAGGCAGATGCTCTACCGGTGCACCAGTGATAATCAAGCCATCAAAATAGCGATTTTTAACCTCATCAAAAGTCTTATAAAAAGTCTCCATATGCTCTGCGCGTGTCGTTTTAGACTGATGAGAGCTCATGTAGAGGAAGTCAATAGTTAACTGCAGCGGAGTATTAGCCAAATGGCGCAGTATCTGAGTTTCTGTCACCATTTTTTGGGGCATGAGATTGAGTACCAGAATATTCAGAGGGCGGATATCCTGATGGTCCGCCCTATCGTCATCCATGACAAAGATATTCTCAGAACTTAAAATGTCAACAGCTGGCAGTTTCTTATCAATCTTAATTGGCATGAAAATATCTCCTTCAATCGTTAGAAAGGCTTGGAAATACTTTTCCAGCCTATTCTTTGTTTATCCAATATACTTTCATTATACTGAAAGGAGATATAGTTTTCAATTATACTTTTTCTCTAACTAGATATAGTTAGAAACTATGTATTAATAGTGCATCAGAACCTTGTAGTCGTAATCGCCGATAACTTCGCGACCCTTGAGCTCATCCAGCTCAATAAGGAAGGCACAACCAGCCACCACGCCACCAAGGCGCTCAATCATCTCAATCGTCGCCTTCACTGTTCCACCAGTCGCAAGGAGATCATCTACGATTAGAACGCGCTGACCTGGCTTGATAGCATCCGCATGCATGGTCAGGGTATCCATACCATACTCTTTTTCATAGTCAGCTGAGATAACCTCGCGAGGAAGCTTACCAGGCTTGCGGACTGGAGCAAAGCCGATTCCTAACTCAAAGGCAACAGGACAGCCAACGATAAAGCCACGAGCTTCCGGTCCAACGATCATGTCAATCTTCTTGTCTGTCGCATATTGCACAATCTCACGAACAGCGTAGCTATAAGCATTTCCATCTGCCATCAATGGGCTGATATCACGGAATGTCACGCCTTCCTTTGGATAATTTTCGATTGTTGCAATGTAGTCTTTTAAATTCATGATATACTTTCTTTCAAAAAATTTTTTTACTCTCTATTATATCACTTTTTCATCCAAATGGTAATAGAAAAGTTATTTTTTAAGGGGATAGATTATTTAATTTAAAAGAGTATGTTTCATTCATTTATAGACCACCTTATTGAGGCTGGGATTGAGTTGGTTAACCTTTATAATCGTTTTTTCTAGGCAAGTCAAAATTAAATGTATTGCTCTAAATAAAGTGGTGTTGCTATTTCTTGTTCATAATTTTTTACAATATCCTTCGTAAATAAGCCTAATAAGTCCAAATCATTAGATGGATTAATCTCAAATATTGAAAATACAGATTTTTCAAGAAAATCATTCAATTCTTTATAATTCGACATATAACTATAGCCTTGAGGAGCGTTAAATCTCGGTGATAATTCTTTAGCTTGTTTCAATGATATAGGCGAGTCAAGAAGAGACAGGGAGTAAATTGGAGAAAAATACTTAGCACCTTCTTGCAAATGTTTTTCCAAATATGAACGACTACTATTGGCTAAATCTGAATTTTCTAAAAAGTGTTGGATATTATTACGCTGACCTAAAACCATTTTCCCAACAATCATCTTAGCGGGTGAGGAAAGATATAAATAGGCTACCGTTTCTTTTTCAGGAATCCTTGAACGATATTCAAAATGCTTTTTTACTGTTAGCAAAGCTTTAAAAAATTCTGGTTTAAAGCTCAGGATAATTTCATTCATCTAAAATGTTCTCCTTTGCAAGGCTTTGGCTTAGTCTGGTACCATCTCATCTCTCCATCAAATAATTATAAATCTCCTGCACAGTGCCCAGAGCCATGAGTTCTTGTTCTTTGACTAGGCGCTTGAGGTCTTGGTAAATACGACTGCTTTCAATTTCTTTCTTTTCAGCTTCCTTATTGACCTTCATGACGCCTTCTGTGATGCTGACAAAGCCCAGTTCTTCAAAAATCTGAATCATTTTGACCAAGAGAATAGTGTCGATTTTCAGGTATGCAGCTAGGTCCTTGAGCTTATAGCGAACGTCAAACTCAGGGAACTGGTAGATAGTTTTGTAGAGTTTGGCAAACTGCTCACGGTTACCATAACCTGTCAGATAGTAGGGCTTGGCAATCTCATTCTTAAAGTAAATCGCTTCGAAATCCTGAGACTGAAGAATCTTTTTCAAGACCTGCAAATCATCAGGCAGGTCGTAAATTACAACTGCTTTACTATTTGTCAAATCCGGCAATTCCTCTGTGAAACGCAAGACTGGAACCTTATCAGGCAGCGTCGCATTTTTGCTGCGGATATTGAAAAGTTGAACACCGTCCACACGGGCATCTACCAGCATGAGCTGGAGACTGGTCTGTCCATTCCATTTATTGACAGAGAGGCTGACAGCCAGCTCCAGATTCTTGGTCTGGGCAAACTCTGTCGCCAGGCTTCCTTGCCCAAAAGCTACTACTTCAAAAGATGCATCTTCCTGAGAAATTTTCAGCTTAAGATGACTGTTGCCAGCCCCCATAGTCCGAGTATTGTCCACTTTAAAGTTCTTGAGGTAAAAAAGCGGCTTCTTATTGTCCATACCAAAAGGCGCCAGTTTTTCAAAACTTTTGAGTGTATCCAGGGTCAGTTCTGGCAGGTGCAGCTCCTCGTCCAAATACAGGACTGTTTTGCCAGTCAAATCCAAATCATTGTCTGAGATGTAAGCTGTCAAAATATCAGACAACTCTTCTAGCTTGTCTGCTTCAAGAGTCATACCAGCTGCTCCAGCATGGCCGCCAAAGGCTACAAAAAGGTCACGATGACTGTCCAAGGCATCAAAAATATTGACCGCTTCAATACTGCGGGCGCTGCCCTTAGCGATGCCATCCTCAATATTGAGCACTATGACTGGCTGGTGCAGCTCTTCCAGCAAGCGCCCAGCGACAATCCCTAGCACTCCAGGATTCCAACCTTCCTTAGCCAGCACCTGCACTGGTCTCTTAGGATCCAGCATGGTTTGTGCTTCTTCATAAATCTGCTGGACGATTTCCTTGCGCTCATCATTTTTCTGGTTGATCATGAGAGCAATGTCACGAGCTTCTTCATCATCAAAGCCAGTCAAAAGCTCAACCGCTGGATTGGGGTCATCCAATCGTCCCAAGGCATTGAGTCGGGGGGCAAGCTGAAAGCCAACCGTTTCTTCATCCAGTTCATCAGGCTGAATACCAGCTATTTTGAAGAGTTCCTGAAGACCTACTCGCTGGGTATTTTTGAGAACAGAAAGGCCATATTTAACCAGAATCCGATTTTCCCCCGTCAGACTGACCATATCAGCGATGGTCCCAATGGCCACTAAGTCCAAAAGTTCGACTTGGACTTCTTCCAACAAGGCTGTTGCTAGCTTAAAAGCCACCCCACAGCCAGCCAGATGCTTGAAAGGGTAATCCGCTCCGCTATGTTCCGGATGGACAATCGCATAGGCATTTGGCAACTCCTCAGGCATGGAGTGGTGATCCGTCACGATGACATCCACACCCAGAGACTGGGCCAGCTCGATAGCTTCAATGCCGGCCACTCCATTATCTACTGTAATAATGAGCGAAATACCTTGATTTTCAATAAAATACTTATAAACACTGCTATTAGGACCATAACCATCCGTAAAGCGATTAGGCAAGTAGACCTGACACTCAGCCCCCAACTGCTCCAAGGCTTCCTTGACAATAGATGCTGAGGTCATCCCATCAGCATCATAATCGCCATAAATCAAAATCTGCTCGTAATTCTCAATCGCTGCACGAATGCGCTCCACTGCCCGCTCCATATCATGCAGGTCATAAGGGTCATGAAGCTGGTTTAAACTAGGCTCCAAAAATTCCTGTAAAGCCTCCTCAGTCTGCACACCTCTTTGGTAAAGAAGACTGGCAGCGGCGGGTTCTAATCCAGCTTTCTTAGCCTGTTTTAAAAATTTTTCGTCTGTAAAATTTGTGGCAAACTGCCAGTCGTATTTTGAGCTAATCATGATAAGTGAAACACTTTCTCCGTTCAATCTTGTCTGAATATTATAACATGAAAGAGGCTGGGACAAAAGTCCTAGCCTCTCAATTGTCTTTGGATTGTCGAGCAAGACGCAGTGGTTGAGTGGGCTCTACTACGCTGATTTCATCAGCTTTTACAGCCCTACTCAACTGTGCGGAGGTGGGACGACGAAATCGAATTCTAACGAATTACCGATTTCTGTCCCACTCTCCAAACTTTCTATCTACGAGCAAGGCCCTCAGGCTCACTCATCTAGGTAAAGCCCCTTGGCAACACTTTGATCAATAACTTCCTGAGCCAATTCCCAAAGAGTTTCAGAGGTCTCTTGAATAAAGGATTTCTTAGCGATGACCTGTGACTTGGTCAGGCCATAAGGATTATCCTGGGGCTGAGCAACTTCCAAGTGATTGAGCAGAGGAACCAGAGCGTCCAGCACTCGGGCATATTTAGCCTCTATGCTAATGCCGTTTTCAAATTCCTGCCAAAGCTCTAAAAAGGAATCCTGCTGATCTGATGGTAGCTTGTCCAAACTGATTTTCAAGGAGTCCAGCTCTCTATCGTAAGAATCACTCTTGCCTACATCGTCAAAGATAAAGGTATCACCAGCATAAATTTCGCCCAAATCATGAATCAGTAACATAGACATGACTTTTTCCAGATTGACTTCTTCGGGAATATATTCTCGAAAAACTAGCGCCATGAGCGCCCCCTGCCAACTATGCTCAGCAGAATTCTCAAAACGATAGGCATCCAAGGTACGATTGTTGCGATGAGTGGCTTTCAGCTTTTCCAGCTCATTGGTAAAAGCCAGCTGCTGTTGTAGACGTTCAAGCATGTGGAACTCCTTTGAAATGTTTTTATAGCTAATTCTATTCAAAATTGATAGTTACTCTTAACGCTCTATATGATCTTCTTCAAAAAAACTAAGCTTTCATTTCTTTTCTGTTTTTTTCCCTCGCCATCGAATCACTAATTCTGACGTCAGATGGGTCAGGATAATCGTCAGAAGGAAGGCCCAACGGCCATTTTCCCACTTGGTCAGCTGCTGGGATTTGAGCAGAAAGAAAGATAACTCGATAAAGATAGGATGGAGGAAGAAATAAAGGATACTTAGATCTTTTAAATGTCGCCAGTTTTTTTCGCGCTTCCACTCTGCTTTTAGTAGCCAGTTAAATAAGAAAAGTGTAAAGGGAATGAGAGCAAAGAAAAAGTTTTTATCCAGTCCCTGCCTGATGTAAACCAGCAATCCTTCACCTGCTAGGAAAAGACTTGCCAGCAGAAGAGACAGCCAGCGTTTTTTCTGAAATAATGCTACCTGCCCGTAATCAGCTAGAAAGTAGCCTAAATAGATAAAAATGGGCGTATAGAAGAGGCCATTCCTGCTAGTGAAAAAGAGCTTGGCATAAGCATCATACCAGTCTGTCAGCAGGCTAGGCGCCAGGTAGGCGTGATAAGTCTCAATAGCACCTAAGGCAAAGAGAACCAGTAAAAGAACAAATGTTTTCTTGGGACCCAACTTCCTATACAAAAAATGGACCAGCAGTAAACCTAAGAGAAAGGCAGGAATATACCAAAGCTGGTAGCTCATTCCTATGTAGAAGAGCGCTGCTAGAATAGCCAGAGGAGCTAGGTAGAGGGGCAAATGCAGTGATTGGAAATAAGTCAAGGCGTAGGGAAGGTAGACCAGACTCCAAAAACCATAAACCTTTAAAATGCCTTTAATATACAGAGTTAGTTTCACAGCTTGAGGCTCTTGCTTCCAGTGTACTCGGAAAAAATAGGCTGAAGAAATTAAAAAGAAAGGGACCGCCATGCGGCCAAACATACTCTTCTGAATAAAATGTAGAGCTTCATGTTCAAAAAGCCTCTGGCAATGGACCATAATCACCAAAACAGAAGCAATATATTGAAAAAGGCTGAGCAGGGCATAATTGACAGGTTGCTCTGGCTCTATGACTCCTCTCCTTTGCATCAAGCTTTCTCCTTACGAGGTTTGTTTAAGATGTAAATGAACACTTTTTCATTCAATTTAGGACTTGACTAGCCAAACATGCTGAAAGGCAGCGATGTCCCGATAAGGAGATTGGTTGCAGACAACCAGCTCCATCTCAAGCATCTTTTCAGCCCAATCAGGGGCAGTTTTGTAGTCATTGGATTGCAGCCCATAAAAAATTCGTACTCCTTGATAATCCTCAACTTCTAATGGAAGACCTGAAATCACATCTTGGATCTGATAGACCTTAGCAGCCCCCATGCTGTGGGTTTGATATGCCTCACCCGCCAAAAGCTGCTGGGCCTTTTCTGGGTCATTTTCAAAAACCACCGTATGCATAACTCGTCCAACCTCGTGATGCTTAACCAGAGAAATTTTGCCGCCCTTTTTTAATAGTCTGGAAAATTCTGCTAAATAAAGAGCAGGGTCAGATACATACTCTAAGACATTATGACAGACGATGACATCAAAAAACTGGTCTGGCAATGTTTGCAGAAGCTCCAAGCTGCCTTGCAATTGCTCATAGGAAAAGTCCTGCTTGCGCTCAGCAATCATTTCTGAACTAGGCTCGATGGCGGTCACTTGGTTGTTTTTCGCTAGAAAATCAGCCACAATTCCAAAACCACTGCCGAAATCAAGGATTTTCTGGCCCCTCAGCGACTCTAGAAAGGCAAAAACAATATCATACTGAAGCTTGCCCCAAGGCGCCTGCAGATGAGCTTTGTAGGCTTGTAGATTAGCTGTCATAAAACCTCACTTATAATTAAACATATTGGCTGCCATCTTGTCGGCAATTCTTGGAAAAAGAGTATAAAGCTTGTGAGCCAGATTGAGAATTCCAGGTAGATTAATTTCCCGCCTCTTTTTGCCAAAGGAGCTGACAATTTTGCTCGCTACAAAGTCAGGCTCAAGGATATACTTGTCAACTGCTTTTACATAGGAACCATCAGGATCCGCTTGATCGAAAAAGGAAGTTTTAATAGGACCTGGGTTCACCGACGTGACATAAACCCCAAAAGGCAGGAGTTCCAAACGCAGAGCATTGGAAAAGCCAATAGCAGCAAACTTGGTCGCCGAATAAAGACTGGACTTGCTACTTGCAATGAGGCCGGCCATACTAACGATATTGACGATATGTCCTTGACCTGCCTGCTTCATGCGAGCTCCAAAGATACGGGACAGATTCATCAGGGCAAAGGTATTGACTTCAAACATGGCCTCGATATCACTGGAAGTGATTTTGTCAAATTCTTCAAAAATCCCATAGCCAGCGTTATTGACTAGAACATCGACGTGGCCGTACTGACTGTCAATCCGCTCAGCAAATCTTTCTAAAGCTGAGCTATCCGTGATATCCAGCTCAACTAGGTCAAGATTTTCTCTTTCTCCATATAGTTTTTCTAGCTCAGCCTTGCTCCGTCCGACCAAAATCAGTCGGTCATTGGGCAAGAGCTTGACCATTTCCTGAGCCAGCCCACCGCTAGCCCCTGTGATGATGATGGTTCTCATATCTCCACCTCTTCCAAGTCTTTGACCACATGGACCTTTTCAAAGACAGCACTGGCATCGCGGCGCATTTGGCTGATGTCCTTGGCTAGAAAGCGAGCACTGATATGGTTGAGGAGAAGGCGCTTGGCACCAGCTTCCTTGGCTACTTCTGCGGCTTGCATATTAGTAGAGTGACCGTGATTACGTGCAATTTTTTCGTCTCCCTTGCCATAGGTCGCTTCATGTACCAGCACATCTGCTGCCACAGCCAAGCGGACGCTGGCAGCAGTCTTACGGGTATCACCTAGAATAGCAATGGTCTTTCCCGGACGAGGAGCTGAGATATAGTCTGCTGCAATAATTTTGGTCCCATCTTCTAGGACGATATCCTGACCGTTCTTGACCTTGCCAAAGAGGGGACCAAAAGGTACGCCCGCTGCCCGTAGTTTGTCTGCATCTAGCGTTCCTTCCAAATCTTTCTGCATCACCCGATAGCCCACACAGAAAATCGTGTGATCCAGCTTATCCGCATAAACAGTGAACTTGTCCGTTTCAAGAATCTTGCCCAGACTGTTTTCATCAAACTCATGAAAATCAATCCGATAAGGCAGACGAGAGCCAGACACGCGCAGGCTAGACAGGACAAAGTTTTTAATGCCTTTGGGACCATAAATTTCCAAGTCAGTCTGCTCTTCATTAGCCTGAAAAGAACGACTGGACAGAAAGCCCGGCAAACCAAAAATATGGTCGCCATGCAGATGCGTGATGAAAATCTTACTGATTTTGCGCGGTTTAATCGTCGTCTCCAAGATCTGGTGCTGGGTCCCCTCACCGCAGTCAAACATCCAGACCTCATTGATTTCCTCCAAGAGCTTGAGGACAAGGCTGGATACATTGCGAGCCTTGGAGGGCTGACCGGCTCCGGTTCCTAAAAATTGTAATTGCATATTGTTCTTTCTAAATGATATAAATCATGGCAGAGCGATTCTGCGAGTGATAATATTTTCTACCAGCATAGGACTGAGCCAGCTGACTGACTTCATCTTGATTGTAGCCCAGAACTCTTTGGCTGCCATCCGCTAGCTGCTGCCAATCGGTCAAAGCAGTCAGCGCCTGACTGTCCACGACTTGCGACTCAGATTTGAGAGGCACCATTTTTATTCTCCCTGCTTCTTCGTAGACCAAGTATTGTGGAAAGACTTGGGCGATTTCAAAGAGCAAGTCGTCTGTTACCGACTCTGGCTTTTCAGGAAAGACCAAGCCGACTTCCTCGCTCTCATAGCAAAATCCATAGGACTTGCCAGAAAGATTAAGCCGTACAAAAGGTTTATTTTCTACAAAGCTAGGCTCCGTATTCCACAAGTCCAGCGCCTGAGTAATTTCTAGAAAATAGGCTGTTGCGGCTTCCGGACTTTTCTTTTGATAAAGCTCAGCAAAGTAAGCATTGATAACGCTGGGCGGAGGAGTGATGAAGCTACGCTTCTGCTCCTTTGTCAGTCCAGCCAATACTTGCTCTAAGTAGACCCTGTCTAGGCTTGTAAAACCGCCGTATTTCAGGGCCAAGTCAATATAATCAGTCATAAAATTCTTCCAGTTTCCATTTGTTTTTCTCGGCAATCCAGCCTGAAATGACTTCGACATCGTCTATGTATTCTCGATTTCCCATAATCGCGACTTTCTCTAAATCATGAATCTTGTAAGCTTTAGCCGGCGCTACTTTGATGGTAAAAGGCAGGAAAATCTCTTTCATCCGCTCCAGTAGGACTTGCTGCAAAATAGCTCTGCTATTGTCCGCCTTAGCCGAAATTAAAGAATAAGGAGTCAGGGTCGGAGTGAAATACTCCGCCTTGTCTGCTTTGTTATAGAGAGTCAGCCGGGGAATATCCAGCATGTCCAGCTCTTTCATGATGTCGAGTACGGTCTTTTCATGCTCCTCATGATGAGGGTCGCTGGCGTCAATAACATGGACCAGCAAATCGACATTTTTACTCTCTTCTAGTGTGGATTTAAAGCTGGATACCAGCTCTGTCGGCAAATCCTGAATGAAGCCAACTGTGTCTGTCAGAGTGACATTGAGCTGGCCACTGAGGTTGATGTTCTTGGTCGTAGCGTCTAGCGTCGCAAAGAGTTCGTCGGCCTCATACTGGCTCTTGCTGGTCAAGCAGTTCATGATCGTAGACTTTCCCGCATTGGTGTAGCCGATGAGACCGATTTTGAAAATACTGGATTCCAGCCGTTTTTCACGAACAGTAGCCCGATTTTTCTCGACCGCCTTGAGCTGGCGCTCAATATCATGAATCTGATTGCGGACACTGCGTCGATTGAGCTCCAGCTGGCTTTCACCAGGCCCGCGGGAGCCGATGCCACCTGCCTGACGGCTGAGCATAATTCCCTGACCAACCAAGCGAGGCAGCAGGTACTTGAGCTGGGCCAGATGCACCTGCAGCTTGCCCTCATGACTCCTAGCCCTCATGGCAAAAATATCCAAAATCAGCTGCATACGGTCAATGACCTTAACCCCCAAGCTTTCCTCCAGATTGACATTTTGGCGAGGTGTCAGACGGTTATTGACAATGACGGTCGAAATCTCTTCGGCATCAACCATCTGTCGGATTTCTTCTAACTTACCAGAACCGACAAAGGTCTTGCTGTCATACTTTTCCCGCTTCTGACTATAGGAGCCGACTACCTCAGCCCCTGCAGTCTTAGCCAGACTTTGCAGCTCCTCCATAGATAGGTCAAAATTCTCCGTATCTGCTAGTTCCACACCGACCAAAAAGACACGCTCTGTTTTTTTCTCTGTTTCTATCATCTCATATCCTTACTAAGACTTGGTCAGCCAGCTACTTGTCCAGAAAATTCTTGATGTCTTCCATGACCTGATTCTTATAGTCTGGATTTCCCACCTGATAAAAAGTCACGGACATCCGGTTGCGAAACCAAGTCAGCTGGCGCTTGGCGAAACGACGGGTATTCTGCTTGAGCTTGTCCACCGCCTCTTCCAGGCTCATCTGACCTTCAAAGTAGGGGAAAAGTTCCTTGTAGCCAATACCCTTGCTGGCTTGACTGGTCGGAGCTTTCTCAAACAGCCAGCGAGCTTCTTCTAAAAGTCCGGCTTCTATCATCAGATCAACCCGCCGATTGATTCGCTCATAAAGCCGATCCCGCTCATCATCGAGGCAAATCAGCAGGGCTTCATAATCAGGCTGACTGTTTTCTAGCAATCCGCCCAGATGAGCAATCTCCAGCGCTCTCATAGCCCTGCGTCTATTTATCTGTGGAATCTCGATACCCAGCTCTGCTATTTTTTCAAACAAATCCTCATCTGACCAACTGTCCAGCTGCGCCCGATAGGCCAGAATCTCCTCGTGAGGAACGGAGCCGCCCAGATGATAGCCCTCAAGCAAGCTCTGGATATAGAGCCCTGTGCCACCGCAAATTATGGGAAGCTGATTTTGAGCCGCAATCTCACGAATAGCCTGAGCTGCCTCAGTCACAAAATCATAGGCAGAGTAGCTCTCTCCGACCTCCCGCACATTCAGCAGATGATGGGGAATGCCCTCCTGCTCCTCCGGACGAATCTTGGCCGTGCCAATATCCAAGCCACGATAGACCTGCTGACTGTCACCGCTGATGATTTGGCCATTGAAGCGCTTGGCTACCTCGATACTCAGATCTGTTTTTCCGACCGCCGTAGGCCCCACTATCACAATTATCTTGGTTTTCATCTTTTTTCCTTGAAAAAATTTTGATTTTTCGTTACTATTAATTATAACATAAATAATAAAAGTTCAGAAAAGGAGAAATCACATGGCTAAAGGATTTGGAAAAGGCGTTCTTACAGGAGTTGCAGCTACTGTTGCTGCCGTGGCAGGCGCAGTATATGCAGTCAAGAAAAAAGTCATCGAACCTGAAGAACAAAAAGCGGCTTTCATCGAAGAAAACCGTAAAAAAGCAGCTCGCAAACGTGTAGCGCACTAAGCCTGCACATTTCACTAAAAAGCCTGGAAAAATCCAGGCTTTTTATTTTTTGAAAAAACAGTAATCAAAGCTATTAGACTTTAAAAGCCTTCTCTTTCTTGGGCGGTTGAATACCATGAGAGCTAAAGATATAATTGCTTAAGAGCAAGAATACTAACAACTCAAGCACAAAAAACAAATCGAAAGCAGGATTGGAAGACAGAGAAACGAAAGGAATTGCGAGACACACAATTGTGACATAAAAGATTTTCAAGCGTTTGATATAAAGCCAGAAAAGTTCAAGGCTTTGCCTGCCATTAATCTGCGACTTAGACTTACTTCCTGAGTACCAGATGATAAATACTTCCGCAAAAAAGAATAGACCTAGCAAAATGATCATTCTCCAAAAATGAACCTGCAGTAGAATTCCCACTGCTAGCAATAACAAAACACCCAAGCTCAGTGCTAGCACTGCTCGCCTAGTATTAGTCATAAAATCAACTCCTTTATATGACTACGAAGAAAAGTCAAATTAATTATTGCTAATCGATTAGATTGTTCTAGGAGAACATATTTTATTTCGGCTTTATTTTACCACTTGGCAAGAAAACTTACAAATAATACGATAAAGCATTGTAGAAGTTATTGGTTACTGAAAAAAGCCACCCTCGGTGACTTTTCTACATGCCTATTTCCCTTGCATAAACTCTTGGAAACGATGAGTATCAAAGTAAATAGTAGATACAATCAATTTGTCTGATTCATCAAATTTTAAAAATTCCGCTACATCCAACTCTAGTTGATTTCCTTGTGGCGACTGCAGGCGATAGCGATTTAAAGCCGCTATTTCTCGTCCCTCTACCAATAACTTCTTCACTTCAAGATGCTGACTTAAAGCATAGAATTGACCTGCACCTTGCAGATAAACACCACGCCCTTGCCTGATCTCCTGACTGTCGCACATTCCATAATTAAAGTTTTCAGCTACGAAATCCTCCCAGCCACCTTTGTTGACAGCGGTAAAATAGCTTTCTGCTAATCTTCTTGTATCCATTTGGAACCTCCAAAAATAATTTAGGCAAGCACTCAAACAATGAGATTTTCAAGCCATTTAAGATTATACAAAAAGCAATATGACTACAGTCTGTCATATTGCTGAAGATTTTTTTGAAGAGTATGAATTAATTTTCCCTGCAGTTTTTTTGGCGATATGACTTTTACTTGATGAGCAAAACTTAAAATCAATTCGAAAAAGGCCGGTGTCAATGCTCTGAAAGCATGGACCTTTATTCTGGTTTGCTCAACAGTGATTTCTTCTTCTGTGAAATAATCATAAATCTTTGGAAGCGCAGATTTTTCAAAAATTAGCTCTACTTCTTCTTTATTGCCCTCAACTTTATCTTTAGACGGATTTAGAAAAAGATCTAGCTTTTCTTGAGATAAAAGCGGGTAATCTCCAGCTTCGATACCCTCTTCTACTTGTTGCAAATCACGAATCCTGCTAAGTTTGAAAAAACGAAAATCTAACTTTTCTAAACAGTAGCCGATAACATACCAGGCATTCAGTTTAAAAATCAGACGATAAGGAAGAATCGTTCGCCGGCTTCGTTCTTGTTTTTTAGAAAAATAAGAAAAGGAAACTTTCTTCCCAGTTTGTATAGCCTGCTCAATTTCAAGTAAATAATTTGTATTGAGAGACCAGGAAGTAAGATCGAAGTAAAAAGGGTTAACCTTATCGGTCGACTCTTGAGAAGCAAACTTATGCTCAAGGCTGCCAAAACTTGGACGACCAACGATTTTGCCGACATTTTGGCTCATATTGATGATAAACTGCTTTTCTTCTTCTGTGAAAAAGCTGCTGTCCATCTTGTAGTCATCTGGTATATAAAAGCCGCCCTTATCTCCACGCTCAGAGTAGATAGGGATTCCAGCTAAGCTGAGCGTATCCATATCTCGATATACGGTACGAGTAGATATTTCAAAACGTTCAGCAATTTCTTTAGCTGTTATCTGTCTCTTATTCAAAAGGGCTAGTAGAATATAGATTAATCGTTCTAGTTTCATGAGTTTTCTTTTCTTATTACAATAGGCACAGCATCAAATAATCATCTTCCCTCTCTTCAACCGTGACAAAGCCCAGTCTTTGATAAAAGCGAACGGAGGGATTGTCTCTGGAAACGGAGAGGGAGACACTTGGGTAGTCTTTGGCCTTGAGCAAGTCCAGCATGGCCGTCATCAACTGCTGGCCTAGTCCTTGCCCTCTGAAGTCAGGCAGGAATGAAATGGATAGAGAGGGTGTCTGGTCGTCAAAATAGCCGTAATCTTTCATGATGCGAATCCAAACGGCTCCGACCAACCGGTCGTCCACTTCTGCTACTAAAGCCCAATCATCTGGCTACTTGCCAAAGTCCTTGATATACATCTCTAGTTCTGGCTCCTTCAAGATACTTCTGGGCAGCGGCTCTAGACCTGGGGGGATAAAAATAGCTTGGTAAAGAAATTCCTCTAAGAGCGGGATTTCCTCTTGTTTTAAGGGCCTAATCTCAGTCATGATTTCTCCTTCTAGATCAACTGCTCCTCGCCTATGCCAGCCTCAGCTAAGATTTTGGCAACTCGGTCAAATTGCAAGCGGAAATGCTCCAGCTTGTGGCCGTCTGATCCCACTGAAAAGCGCTGGCCGCCCAGCTCCTTAACTAGAGAGAGAGCGTAGATATAGAGTTCCTCGTGTCCATATAGATACATGGACTTGCAGTTGAGCTCAAAGGCCAGATCGTGGTCAATCATCTTTTGAAAAAGATGTCGCAGCTCTGGTTCAAAAGTTTTTAACTCCTCTGCGGTAAGCGCAAATTTTCGGAAACCATAGTCAAAGTGAGCTAGTACATCTGCTGGCACAGCCTCGATAGCCTCTTCTAACTCTCTCAGGTATCGGGGAATCAGCTCCATCTTATCCAGCTGCAGGACTGGCTCTTCCAGATAGTCAAAACTGCCATTGTGGTGGACAGACAGGAGCTTGAGGTCATAATCCTTGTCCGCTAGGAAAGCTAGGATATCATCCTTACGCGGAGCGTAATAGCCAATTTCAATGCCCTTTTTGATGCGGTTGCCATATTGCTGGTTCAGCTCTGCTATTTTTGCTGAATAGGCCGTATAGTCAGGTACATCATCATGGGGCGAGGCAGCTTCGTAGGGGTAGGGATTGGACAAATCATAGTGCTCAGTAGTGACAATCTCGCCCTCATAATGGTCCAGATAGTCACAGAAATCCGCCTCAGAATCATAGGAAAAATAGGTATGAAGATGGTTGTCGCGCATGCTGGACCGCCTTTCTGTAAATCTTATATCCGTTTAATAATGGTTAATTTCAGGTCGGTCGTGAATCCGGCTCTGCTTGCCCTGACGGGCCTGGAGGACGGCCTCTACCTCTTTCAGACTGACACCAGTCTCAACGAGAGCGACCGCCAGATGGTAGAGCAGATCAGCTGTCTCATTGGCCATCTCGTCCTTATCAGCGTTTTTGGCCGCAATGACTACTTCAGTCGCTTCTTCACCGACTTTTTTGAGAATCTTGTCCAGCCCCTTGTCATAGAGATAGCTGGTATAGGAGCCTTCCTTGGGCTCTTTTTTGCGTTTGAGGGCTTCTTGATAGAGGGTTTCTAGCATAGTATCTCCTTGTTACTGTCCTTATTTTACTATAAAAAGCAATTCTTTCCAATGGTAGGCCGGTGTCTTGATGCTTAGTTCTTAGTTTTATTCTTGCATTAACCAAGTACTAAAGTAAGGGAGCTTTTAGTCAGTTTTGCCGTCTTTTTCGTCCCAGATTGTATGAAAAAAGCAGGATTTAGCACCAGTATGGCAGGCAGCTCCCAGCTGATCTACCTCGATCAGCAGGGTATCTAGGTCGCAGTCAGCTGTGATTTTTTTGACAGTCTGGTAGTGGCCGCTGGTGGCTCCCTTATGCCAAAGCTCCTGACGTGACCGGCTCCAGTACCACATCTGACCGCTGGTGCGAGTCAGATGGTAGGCTTCTTCATTGAGATAGGCCAGCATGAGGACTTCTTTGCTGGTGTGGTCTAGGATAATGGCAGGTATAAGACCGCCTTGCTTTTGAAAATCTAACTTCACTTCTGTCATCAGATGCGCACCTCCAATCCAGCTTCCTGCATGGCTTTTTTGGTCTCTGAGATGGAGACCTGACCATAATGGAAAATTGAAGCTGCCAAAGCACCTGTCGCTGCAGTCTTTTCAAAAACTTCTAGGATATGCTGGCTACTGCCAGCACCACCAGAGGCGATGATAGGAACGGAAACCACTTGAGAGACGGCTTCCAACATTGGCAAGTCAAAACCAGACTTGGTCCCGTCCTTGTCCATACTGGTCAAAAGAATTTCCCCCGCTCCAAGACTGACAGCTTCTTGAACCCAGTCTAACAGGTCGCGACCGCTGTCCTTTCGGCCGCCAGCCAGATAGACATGCCAGCTGCCATCCGCTTCTTTCTTAGCATCCACGGCCAGCACCACGCATTGGCTGCCGAATTTTTCAGCGCAATCAGCCAAAAGCTGAGGATTTGCCAGTGCTGAGGAATTAACTGCAACCTTATCCGCACCAGCCTGCAGCATCCGCTTCATGTCCTCAACCGTGCGAATGCCGCCCCCGACGGTAAAGGGAATGAAAACCTGCTCCGCCACGCGCCGGACCATCTCGACCGTCGTGTCCCGCTCCTCATGGGTGGCGGTGATGTCCAGAAAGACCAACTCATCGCAGCCAGCTTCATAGTAAGCCTTGGCCGCATCGACTGGATCGCCCACATCAGTCAGATTAACAAAGTTGATACCCTTAACCACCCGGCCGTCCTTGACATCCAGACAGGGAATGATTCGTTTTTTCAGCATGGCTAGCCCCTTTCTGCTTCCTTGATCTGCTCTAGGCTAATTCGTCCACTGTAATAGGCCTTGCCCACAATGGCACCAGCCAAGCCCAGTTTTTTCAGCTCTTCTAAGTCATCCGCTGACTGAATACCACCTGAGGCAATGACTTGAGCATGCTTGAGCGCTGCCAGCAATTTTTGATAATGCTGGATATTGGGGCCAGTCAGAGTCCCGTCTCGGTCCACATCCGTATAGACGAAGAGACGGACACCGATCTTTTCCATGGCTAAGGCCAGACTTATATAGTCCTGACTGCTGGTTTCCAGCCAGCCCTCAGTCGCAACCAGCCCCTCTTTCGCATCAATGCCAATCACGATTTTGCTGCTGCCAAAGCGCTCCAGCGCAGCCTCAACAAATTCAGGATTCTTAACAGCCATAGAGCCAATAATGACACGGTCAATTCCAACTGCCAGGTAATCTTCAATCTGCTCCAGACTGCGAATGCCGCCCCCTACTTGGATGGCTAGGCCAGTCTCCGCTTTAATCTGGGCAATCAGATCTCGATTGGCCGCCCGACCTTCTAAGGCTCCGTCCAAGTCAACCACATGAATCATGGTAACCCCGGCTTCTTTGAAAACTCGAGCTTGCTCCAAAACATCGGGATTTACTACCGTCTTCTGACTAAAATCCCCTTTTAAAAGGCGGACGGCCTGACCGTCTTTGATATCAATAGCGGGCAGTATTTTCATAGACATACTCCTTAAACTTCTCTAGGATACCGAGGCCGACAGCGCCAGACTTTTCTGGGTGAAACTGACAACCAAAAACTGATCCTCTGTGAATCATGGCTGGGATAGGCAACCCATAATCAGCCGTCACATCCAAGTACTTCTCCGGAACATCTGTATAGTAGCTGTGGACAAAATAGACTGACTGGCCATCAAGACCAGCTGTCAAAGCAGACGACTGCTGGATCTTTAAGTCATTCCAGCCCATGTGAGGTACAGGCAGACCAGCCTGGTCCGGAATCCGGCGGCAAACACCGGGAATCAAGCCCAGCCCAGAGCTTTGACCATTCTCCAATCCAGACTCCAGCAGGAGCTGCATGCCTAAGCAAATGCCCAAGAGAGGCTTGCCATCGGCCACAGCCTGTTGAATAACTGAAACCAACCCTCGCCTTTCCAATTCCTGCATAGCAGTAGGAAAAGCACCGACTCCTGGTAAAATCAAACCATCTGCGTCCAAAATTTCCTGCGGATTAGCTGACAGGCGTGCTTCTACTCCGACCTGAGCCAGAGCACGGAGGACATTGGCAGTATTTCCTGCGTCATAATCAATTACAATCATCATCTCTACATCAACTCCTTTCACTCAGAAGGACAAGCTAGAGCAAGCCCTTGGTGGAGTTGACTCCATGAATCTCTGGATTTATCGTAATAGCCTCCCGCAGAGCTCGTCCAGTCGCTTTAAAGAGGCTTTCTGCCTTGTGGTGACTGTTCTTGCCATGAAGGATTTTCAGGTGCAGATTCATCTGCAGATTAAAGGCTAGGGCTTGGAAAAATTCCTCTACCAGCTCGGTGTCAAAGTTCCCAAGCTTGGGATTGTCAAAATCAGCCTCAAAAACCAGATAGGAGCGACCGGATAAGTCCAAACTAGCCATACCCAGCGTTTCATCCATAGGCACAAAGCTAGTGCCGTAGCGGTTGATACCTGCCTTGTCTCCCAAAGCCTGACGCAGAGTCTGTCCTAATACGATGCCCACATCCTCAACCGTATGGTGGCTGTCCACCCATAGGTCGCCTTCAGCCTTGACCGTCAGAGAAATCCGACTGTGGCGGGCAAAAAGGGTCAGCATATGGTCAAAGAATCCGACACCGGTCTTGATAGCTACCGGCTCCTGTTGGTCAAGATTGACAGCCAGTTCAATATCGGTCTCCTGTGTTTTACGCTTGATTTCAGCTTGTCTCATGGCAACTCCTTTTATTTTTCCTGTCTGCGGGCTTCGATGGCCTTAGCATGTCCCTGCAGGCCTTCTGCATAGGCCAGACTGGTAATATCCTTGTCAGCCGCCCCTACAGCAGCACGGCTGTACTGGGTGTACTGGATGCGCTTGATGAAGTCATATACTCCCAGAGCTGATGAAAAGCGGCTGGTGCTGGTAGTCGGCAAAACGTGATTGGCTCCCGCATAGTAGTCACCAATCGGCTCGCTGGTATAGTGTCCCAGAAAGACAGAGCCAGCATTTTCAACCTGATCTAGATAGCTGTAAGCATCGTCCATGGCAATTTCCAAATGCTCAGGTGCCACCTGATTCATAAGCTCAAACATGGCTTCCTTAGAAGGCGCAAGGATGATGCGGCCGTTATTCTCAATCGAAGCACGCGCGATTTCCTCTCGCGGCAGCTCTTTGAGCTGTCTGTCCAGCTCTGCTTCGACTTGGTCTGCCAGCTCCTCCGAGTCGGTCACCAGAATAGCCCGAGCCAGCTTGTCGTGCTCAGCTTGCGACAGGAGGTCAGCTGCCACATAGACGGGACTGGCTGAACGATCCGCAATGACCCCAATCTCCGAAGGCCCAGCAATCATGTCAATCCCCACGATGCCATAGACCATCTTCTTGGCCGTAGCCACAAAGATATTGCCCGGTCCAGTTATCTTATCCACCTTGGGAATGGTCTCAGTTCCATAAGCCAGGGCTGCTACGCCTTGGGCTCCGCCAATTTGGAAAATCCGATCCACACCAGCCAGCTTGGCAGCGACCAAAATCGCTGGGGTAAAGTGCTCTTGGGGCGGTGTAATCATGATGATTTCCTTGACACCAGCAATCTTGGCTGGAATAACATTCATGAGAACGGAGGATGGATAAGCTGCGGTGCCGCCAGGTACATAGGTGCCGACCCGCTCAATCGGCCTAATCAACTGACCACGGACAACGCCCTCACTGGGACTGTCCTCAAAACCAGTCTCCAACTGCTGGCGGTGGTAGGATTCGATATTGGCTTGGGCATGTTTCAAGGCGGCCAAGACCTCTGGATCAATCTCCTCAAAAGCCTGATCAATCAGCTCCTGCCCAATCTCAAAATCTGTCACCTCAACCTTGTCAAAGAGCATGGTATAGTCTCTTAAAGCTTGGTCACCGTCTTGTTTGACCGTTTCTATAATCTCAGCCACCGCTTCTTCCACATCTAAGTTCTGCTGACTAAGCTGCAGCTGCTCCTCGTATAAAATCCGTGAAATTTCTTCGTTACTTCCACTTAAACGCTTGATAATTGTCATTTAAAAGCCACCTCTCTTCTTCCTACTAGGGATTCAATGCTTGCCACAAAAGGCATGATATCTAGGTTATTTTTCAGGGAAGCCTGATTGGCAATGAGCCGGGCCGATACTCGGCAAATATCTTCAAAAACCCGCAGGCCGTTAGCTGATAGGGTATGCCCCGTCTCCACAATATCAACAATGGCATCCGCCAGACCCAGCACCGGTGAAATCTCCACACTTCCCTGGATAGAGATGATTTCCACATCTTCCCCCTTTTGATTAAAATAATCAGTCGCTACTGTTGGGTACTTGGTCGCAATCCGCTTGCGCTTGTGATCATGAGGTTCATAGCTGGGAACCGAGGCCAATGAGAATTTACAAAGGCCAAAGTTCAGATCCAGCAGCTCCAGATAGCCAGTCGGATGCTCAAAGAGAATATCCTTGCCGACAATGCCCAAATCAGCGACTCCATGGCGCACATAGGTTGTCACGTCAGGCCCTTTGACCAAGAGAAAGCGAAAACGACTGTCTGAACTTTCAAAAATCAAGCTGCGCCCCTTGTCTGCCATGAAGGACATATCAAAGCCAGCCTGGGTCAAGAGCTTGACCGTATCTTTCTCAATCCGCCCCTTGGTCAGGGCAATGGTAATCTGACTCATCTGCCATCACCTTCCTTTCCACCCTCGTCCGGTAGGTCATCATGAATGGCCTGATAGACACTGTCAATGTCTAGGGACCAGCCGATAGCTGTCAGCTCTGCTGCCCCGAAGCGCTTGAAAAGCTGATCATAGCGACCACCAGATAGAAAAGCATCTGGTACTCGGTCGCCAAAGACCTTGAAGGTCAGGCCGGTATAGTAAGGCATGGTTGCTACCTGCCCCAAGTCCATGGTCGTCTGATCCAGCAAGCCTGATAGACTCTGCAGAACCTGCTCCACATCATCTAGAGCCGTCAATATCTGCTCGTTGTCAACTATCTCTCTAGCTCTAGCTAAAACCTGTTGGCTAGGACCAAACAAATAGGGCAGCTCCTGCAAAAAATCATCAAATTCACTCGATCTGGTCTGGGTGAATTCAAAGAGTCCCATCCTATTTTTCTTGCGAATATAATCAAGCAGCTGGGCCTCCTCCTGCGAATCCAAGGCCAGACTCTCTAGGATGGTCTGCAGGATTGCTGCATGGGAAAACTCAAACTGATAAGACTTAACTTGCACCAAATCCAGCGACTGCTTGGCTGTCTTGATAGCCTCAAGCACCGCCTCGCGAGCTGGATGACCGATAATCTCAATACCAGCTTGGCTGAGCTCGTTAGCAAGACCGCGCAGCTCTTCTTGATAGTGAAAGACCTTGCCTGAATAAGAAAACTTGGTTGGCGTATGCACCCTGGTCGATGCAATAACCCGACCAATCTGGCTGGTTACATCTGGCCGTAGCACCAATAGCTCGCCTTTTTTATCGAAAAGATGATAATGATGGGGCTCCACATGGTCACTGAAGACCTCGAAGTGCTCCAAAGTCGGCGTGTCAATCCGATTGAAGCCCTGAGCCATCAGGAAATCACTGATGTCCCGCTCAATCTCGTAGGTCACACGCGCCCTCTTGAAAAGCTTGTCATGCATGCCAATCGGAAGGGTGATTTTATTCATAGGCTGCTTTCCTTTCTTACTCTATTCTTACATTGGTTGGCTCCGAGTCAAACTCTCAGCTGCTGCAAATTTCCTTGATAGCTGCCAGGACTGTTTCCATCTCCTCTCGCCGTCCGATAGAGATACGCAAAAAGTCTTTGATACGTTCTACTTTTGGAAAATACCGCACATAAATCCGACGCTCCTCTAGCTGCTGGAAAAGCTCTGCTGCAGAGATTCTAGTAGGCTGGGCTAGGACAAAGTTAGTCTGACTAGGCAGGACTTGGAAATCCAGCGCAGCCAATTCCCCAGCAAACCAATCTCGGGTCTCTTGAATGGCTCTGCCGGTCTCCAGATAATAATCCCAATCTTCAACAGCCGCAAGGGCTAAGCGCTCTGCTAACAGATCCACTGAGTAAGGATTGATGGAGTCCTTAACAGCTTTCATGACAGCTATTAAGTCTGAATGGCCAATGCCGTAGCCCACCCGCAGACCAGCCAAGGCCGCATCCTTGGAAAAGGTCCGCGTGATAAAGAGATTGGGATAAGTCTCTAGCAGAGGCAAGGCAGATTGACCGCCAAAGTGAATGTAGGCCTCGTCCACCACCACTACCACATCCTGATTGGACGCCAGAATTTCTTCCAACTGATCCAGCGGCAGATAAATCCCTGTCGGAGCATTAGGATTAGCTAGGATAATGCCGCCGTTGTCTCCAAAATAGTCGGACGGATGGACCTCAAAATCATCTGTCAGTGGGATTTCTCGAAAAGGCACATGGTAGAGGTCCGCCCAGACCTTGTAAAAACCATAGGTCAAATCCGGAAACAAGACCGACTCGCCGCTGTTAAAGAAAGCCAGGAAAGCCATGGACAAGATGTCGTCACTGCCGTTGCCAATAATGAGCTGATCGGGCGATACACCCAAGTTTGCTGCCAAAGCCTGACAGAGATCCGCCTGATCCAAACTGGAATACTTGCGCAACTCCTGAGCATCAAAGTTCTGCAGGGCCTCTGCCACCTTAGGACTCGGCCCATAAGCATTTTCATTGGTATTGAGCTTAATCATGTCTGGCTCATTGGGCTGTTGCCCCGCTACATAAGGATTGATCTGTCTGAGACCTTTTAGCTTCACCATCTTGCCACCTCTCTTTCACACACTAGCCATTATCTGACTCTGATTATCTTTTAAAACTTCTAATAAATGAAAAACGAAATTTACCGCTTTGCTAAAGGAAAATGGGGGAATCTTCTAGTTTAAATATAATAAAAAGCCCTCGCAAAAAAACTTTGCAAGGACGTTGACACGTGGTTCCACCTTTATTCGGACCCCAGTCGCCTGAGGACCCTCTGGGAGTACGAGACTCCAGATTGATAACGGCAATCAGCCGTCGGACACTAGTTTCAGACTGCTGACTGATTTCGCATCCGCACTCAAGAATGTGTCGTCTAAGGATTGCATGCCGTCTCACCATTAGGCACTCTCTGTTTCTTGTCTTAGACTTTTTCTCTCATCGCTTTCAATTTATTGTTGAATATTCTACATGAATTTTTATTAAAAAGCAAGAGGAAATTTGAAAAAAATTAAATATTTTTTTCTTTCTAAATGAATTAACGTTCTTTCAGCATAGAGCTGGACAAGTCCAACAGATTGATTGCTGTTTCAAAATGCTCCCCCATCAGATTATAGACAGCATCTTCACTTAAGACGCCGCACGCTATATTTTCAGGGAAATCCGGCCCATTCGAGAACTCTAAATCATCAAAAAATTCCTGACCAATATAGTAGTCCCTCAACTGGATATAATCTGACTGGCAGCGCTCCAGCTCAGCTAAAGCTTCCTGAGCACTTGCCAATACCTGAGAATATTTATTCAGGTGCTTTTCCATTTTTTGAATGCGTTCTAACTGTTCCACAGGCTTCCTTCCTTTCTGGACATGACAAACGAATCAGTCAACCTGAACCACCTGCAGCTGCTCACCGCCCAGCAGAATCAAATATTTTTCAATCTGCGAAATGCCATAAGAATGGCTGAGAGCTTGAGCATATAAGTCTAGCTGGCCATGGTAGCGAGCAATCAACTCAGACGAATCCTTGTATTTATCCGTCTTGTAGTCAAAGAGAATTATCCGATCTTCAAAAAGCAGGTAGCCATCCAAAATCCCCCGCAAAACAAATTCCTGACCACTAGCGTCATCCCTCTTGAGCATGGCAAATGGTGCTTCTCGACGAACTCTATCACTGTTCTCAATCAAGAGTCGCCCCAAATCCGTCTCGAAGAAAGATGCAATCTTAGGCAGCTGAATCTGCTTTTTGACCGCTTCATCGGCCTGAACCTGAGCCAAGGCAGAACGAAGTACAGCCATGCTGGGCCTGCTATCCAAAGGAATCCGCTGCATGAGTTCATGAACGGCACTGCCGACTTGCGCCCAAGTCACCGTGGCTTTTCTGCCAAAATCAGGCAACTCAAAGCTAGGCTGAGGCCGAAAAGCTGCTCGCTCATCCATGATATCCAGACCATCCGTATCCATGATTGGCTCATAAAACTTCTTAATCTGGCTTGGAGTTCGTACACTAGGCAGCTCAATGGCAGATCGGTACTGGCTATTCAGCCGGTCCACGCTTTCTAAAATATCCAGAGCCCGACGGATATCATCCGACTGACGATTATCTGCCAAATCATCCGCTGGAAAGAGCACAGGCTCATTAATTCGCCCTATCTCTTCAGCAGTTAGCTCTTCATCAGTGACAAAACGGGTCTCGTAGGCAAGATTCTCATCGGAAAAAACAGCCTGAATGGCATAGAGCCAGTCTTGGAAATTACTGAGTTGGCTGCGCATACTGGCAGACAAACGCCCTTGCTGGCTCTTGCCCCACTGACGCTTGTCCAAGGCCTCTTGACTGCCCTTGCCGACCAGATAAAGCTTGGTTTCAGCCCGCGTCATAGCCACATAAAGCAAGCGCATCTGCTCAGACAGACTAGCCAACTGCAGCTCCGCTAGATTCTGCTGATAAGGCAGCGTATCCATAGAAATGCGCAGCTGATTCGGCGCATAGGGGTCTTCCACAGACACTGATACATCCGCTACATACTTGATGCCGATTCCCTTGGCTCGGCTAAGGATAATAGCAGAGCTGCTATCCTGACGGTTGAAAGCCTTGTCCATATTGAGCAGAAAGACATATTTGAACTCCAGCCCCTTACTCTTGTGAATGGTCATGAGACGAACGGCGTCCTTAGGCACCGCCACTGGCACACTGGCCAGATCATGCTGATTTTCCAAGATACGGTCAATCATCCCGATAAAGCGAGACAGGCCTTTAAAGCTAGACTTTTCATACTCATTGGCCCGCAAAGAGAGGGCATAGAGATTGGCCTGTCTCTGGGCACCATTGGCCAGAGTCCCCACCATGTCATAGTAGAAACGATCCTGATAGATCTTCCAAATCAAATCATACAGGGAATGTGTCTTGGAATAGGTCCGCCAGCCTTGCAGAGTCTCATGGAAATACTGCAGCTTTTTCTGCAGTTCCTGGGTGACTAAAGCAGGGTTCAAACCTCTTCCTTCAAGGGCATTGAGCAATTTTTCATAAAGATTTTCTTGAGAACGCTCTTGACTGGCCTGCAGGGACAGCCGAGCCAGCTCGTCCTCACCAAAGTCAAACATAGGAGACTTGAGAAGGGCGGTCAGGGCATAGTCATTCAGAGGATTATTGATGGTCCGCAGGGTGTCTAGCATGACCAATACCTCTACTGACTGCAGATAGTTTGCGGCGCCATCATCTGGTACCAGCGGAATCTGGTGCTGCTCAAAGGCAGCTAAAATCAAATCATTGCGGGTTCTGGATGCTGTCAGCAGCGTAATATCTTTAAAAGCCACTCCTTCTTCATTGTGCAGGCGGATGATTTCCTTGATGACTAGGTCCACTTCCCCAGCTGATACTGCCTGTGGCAAGCCTTCATCAGCCTCCTCTTCCGGACTCTCCTTGGAGCCTTCATAGATTAAGAAGGAAGCGCGATTAGCTGGATTAGGCTCGCGTTTGGCAGGATTTCCAGCCACCAGATAGTGGGTTTCATTGTAGTCAATTTCCCCAACTTCTTCATCCATCAGGCGTTTGAAAACATCATTGGTCGCTTCCAGCACCTCAAGATGACTACGGAAATTTTCCTTAAGGACAATCAGCTTGCCCTGACTACTATCCTCTTGATAAGCCTTAAACTTATCACTGAAAATCTGCGGATCCGCTTGACGGAAGCGGTAGATAGACTGCTTGATATCGCCCACCATAAAGCGATTTTGCCCTCTGGAAAGCAAGTCCAGCATGCGCTCCTGCGTATGGTTGGTATCCTGATACTCATCCACCATGACCTCATGGTAGCGTTCCTGATAAAAGCGACGCACCTCTGGAAAAATCTCTAAAATCTCAATAGCAAAATGGCTGATGTCACCAAATTCAAAGGCATTTTCTGCTTTCTTTCGCTCCAGGTAAGCCTGTGCAAAGTCCGCCACAAAATCCCGCAGAAGCTCAACCAGAGGCAGACATTCATCCTGATGCTGCTCAATAAAGTCCAGCTGATAAAGCTGCTGGTCAAAGCTTCGTAGCCGCTCAATCATAGGCTTCCTTGCTTCATTGTAGTCCTTGGCCATTTCTTTTTTGAGCTCATCTGCATTCTTGCCAACCCGAGCTGTAAAGGCTTGGCCATTGGACAGTTGGGAAAGGGCCACGATCTGTTTGAGAATCTGAGCTGTTTCTTCTATCGAGGACAGTTCATTCAGCCCTGCTAAGGCGGTCAGAGCGTCTTGGACATTCTCCTGATACTTGGCGCCCACAAACTCTCTTCCTTCATGCTCCAGATGGGCAGAAAAGAAAGTTTCCAGCTCCCAAAGGGATGATTTGATTTGACCAAATATCCTCTCTCTCTCTGCCGCAAAATCACTGTGCTCATAGCCATAGAGGAAGGTTTCTTCCAGCCAGCGCTGAGGGCTGCTGGTTGACTGAAGAAAACTGTAAATCCGATAAACTTGCTCCCGGAAGCCTGATAAATCCTTGCGCTTACCAGTAAAATTCTTAACCAAACAGCTAAACAAAGCCTGACGCTCGCTGTCATAGTAACGGTCAAACACTTGGCTGAAAACTTCATTTTGCAGAATCAGCTGCTCACTGGCAGACTGGAGAATCCGAAAATTCGGTGCCAAACCAAGCAGGTAACCATAGCGACTCAGTACTTTCTGGGTAAAGGCGTCCATAGTGCCGATGTCAGCATTGGGCAGATCAGCTAATTGCTGGGCTAGATGTTGCTTAAGTTCAGGACTCTCGGCCTCTTTCAAGGCCTGCCCCAGCTCCTTCTCCAACCTCTCTTTTAGCTCGCCTGCTGCCTTGACGGTAAATGTTGAGATAAAGAGCTGGCTGACAGCAACACCTCTAAGAATCTGGTCGATAATCCGCTGGACCATGACAAAAGTCTTACCCGAGCCGGCCGAAGCGGAAACCAGAATATTCTGGCCAGAGGAGTAGATGGCCTCAATCTGCTCTGCCGTCTTTTTCTGTGGCTTGTCCGAAGCAGCTTCTTGGGCTTGCTTAAGAGCAATCTCTTCTGCAGTTAAAAAAGGAATTCTCTTCATTTTTCCATCTCCTCCCTCATCTTTTCTAGCCAGGCCTGGCGCAACTTCTCACCAGTCGGCCGCCTATCAAACTTGCTTGCATCCAGCTTTTCTAATTGGCGTGCCTGTCCCAAGTGTAGATTGGCTTCAAAGCCAGTAATGGCCTTAAACTGCTCCACATAAGGTGCAATGCTGCGCCCATTCTCTGTATAAGGATTGACTGCAAAGTGGCCTGATAGAATGCCTTCTGCAGCTTTTTTGTAGAGATAAGCATTGTAGGTCAGGAGCAAGTCCAAGTCTCCCTGACTCAGCAAGTTGGTCTTATTTTTTTCATAGAGCGGACCAAGCTCCTTGACAGCATCAGCCACAAATAGCCCCTTGTACTGGAGTGGCTTCATAGACTGATTGACTGCATCCGCCAAGGTCTTGGTATCTTTAAGCGCCACAATCGGATCGGTCATCTGCAAATACATGGCACCAAATGTTCCCTTATCCTCTTGATAGTCTGCTAACTCTTCAATCGCTGCCAGATAGGTCGGCAGCTGAGAATTCAGTCCATTAAAGAACTTTTCAAAGCTGAACTTAATATCGCCAGACTTATAGTCCACCACTCCCAGACTCTCGGTCTTGGTCAAACGGTCAATTCGGTCCACCTTACCTCTCACGGTCACTGCTCTGCCATTTTCCAAGGTCAGGAAAGGCTTAGAAGCTGAGCCAAAGCCAGTCTCCTCACCAATGGTCTCAATCCCAGTTGGATGAGCCAGCACCCGGCCGGTTGCCCTCGCCGTATCTAGCAAGAGTTGGCGCGCAAAACGGGTCTGACCTGACTCACTGTAGATACTCTCAAACTCGGCCTCTCGGCTGGTCTCTTCCATAGCCCGCGCTAAACGCCGGTCAAAATCAGCTGACGAATCATCCTGCAGGACCTTTTCAAAGATCCGGTGAAGGAAAATCCCATGACTGCGAGCATCTGGATGAATGGTCCACTCTTCCTGTAGGCGCAGAACATACTTGAGAAAATAAGCATACTGATGCCGGAAATACTCGTTTAAAGCTGACGCCGAAAGTCGGAGGGGTTGATCTTTTGGATAAAGGGCTTGCAGAGTTTCCGGCTGCAGAGACTCCGTTTTCAGTTCTTTGCTGATTTGCGGAATGCTGATGCCTTCTGCTGCCAATTTCTTGCGGAGAACCCGCACAGCCACCGCCCAAAAAGTCTGCTCCTCTGCTGTCCACTCTCGGTCAATCTCCTCTTGGTGGAGCTCGATGATTTGAGACAAGAGAGCTCGATAGCTACCAATATCATCACTGGAAGCCTGAGGCTTTTTGACAATGATGGGCAAGGAAAGTGGAGCGGCAGTCAATTCCAGTAGATAGGTCGACATGCTGTCCTCTACTTCATTGACCAAGGCTGGCGCAGACAAGACCAGCTCTTTGGTAGCAGAATTCATCAGCGACAGAGCTGTATAGCGATTCTTCTTGAGATTTTCTGAGCTGGCAATCTGCAGTTCCGCCTGAGAATCCGTTGCGTCATTGAGTCGAGCCCGGTCTTCGTCACTGAGCAAACTCTTGTTTTGTGCGATTTTCGGGAAACGCTCCTGAGTCAGTCCAATCGCATAGACGTAAGGAGCTGCTAAAGGCTCTATCAGGTCATAAGACTGGACCTTGAGCACATCTACTGTCGCCGGCACCATCCGATAGTTTGACAAAAGCATACCTGAGAGGATCAAGGCTAGAAAATCATCCAGTTTGACCTTGCTATCTGCAAAGACTTGAGCAAACTGCTCTAAGACATGGCTGAAAGCCTTCCAGACTTCCTCGTGACGCTCCTGCTCCTGCTGACTTTCTCCCTGCAGCAGAACTGTCAAATTATCAGACAAGCGGGCTGCTTGGACGAACTCTGTGAACTTAGCCAAGAGCCCTGACGCCGTCTGACTGCGGGATTTGAAAAAGTCTTGCAGCGGAGTCATGACTCGGCGACGAATATGATTGAGACAGTCTAGGTCAAATTTCCCTTGGCTATTGGCCGTGAAATCCTTGGCTAGCTTGCCTGCCCCCTTAATGTCCGCAAAGCGCAGATATTGCTCAAAATGATCCAGCTCTTCTTGAGTCAAATCGCCATAGAGCCCCGTCTTTAAGAGATTGAGCAGGTCTTCCAGTTGGAAGTTATAGCTCTTGAGCCGCTCCAAGGACTCGACAAACTGGACCAGCGGATGCTGAGCCATTGACTCGCTCCGCCCCAGATAGTAGGGAATCTGATATTGGTCAAAGATGGTCTTGAGCTGAAGCTGGTAGGCTTCCACATCTCCCAAAAGCAGACGAATATCCTTATAGCGCACACCTTCATGAACCCGCTGCCGGATGGACTTAGCCACATACTCTAGCTCTTCTTTCTGGTTCATAGTAGCCCAAATCTGAAGCTGTGACCGGTCTGACTCACTAACTTCAACAGCTGGCTCTGAAAAGTCATAGCGACTCTCCAAGACCTTGGAAATCCGTCCAAAGGCATCTTCTGCTTCTGCATGAGAGATATAGTCAGGCTTGACTTGATAGTCCTCGGCTAGCTTTCTCAAAAAATCCACGCTGGCCTGATAGAGATTGCCTTCACGAAAGGCTGCTCGATAGGCCTTTTGGCTGGCATAGGTCCCAATGACAATCTCCACACCTTTTCGATGCAGGAGACTGACCAGGTATTCCTCTTCGGCAGAAAAACGAGTAAAGCCATCAATGACCAGGGCCAAATTCTCCAACTCCTCATCCGTATCACCAGCCAGAATATGCTGGGCAAAAGCAGCAATCTGAGAAGACGAATCAAAATCGCCCTTATTCAGAGCAGCAGTCACCGCTGTAAAAATCTTGACCAGATCCTCCCGCTTCTCAGGCTCCTCGAGAAATTCCAGATCCGCAAAGGACATCTGGGCAGTCTGCAGTTCATGATAAAGATCCATCAATTGCTGGATAAACTGGGCATCCTTCTTAATCCGGCCATAGACCTTAAGCTCTCCATCATCCAGCTCTGTCAAGGTCCGATAAATCAGCATTCCCAGACCAATATCGTCCAAACTCTGCCCTTGCCGAACATCATTGAGGACAAAATATCGAGCCATCTGGGCAAAGCGCGTCACTGTAATGGCAAAGGAAGCCTTGTTCTCTAGGCACTCCAAAACCGCCCGCTCCTTCTCAAAAGAAAGCGAATTAGGCGCAATATAAAAGACTCGCTTACCAGCCGCCACCAAGCTCTCAGCCTCAGCCACTAAAACCTTGGTCAAAGAATGGCGAATATCTGTATAAAGTAATTTCATAGCCTGCCTTTTCCTCTAGAAAATATAGGAACATTATACCATTTTTAACGATAATTCTCATGGAGAATAGTCCCAAAGCCCAATTAGAAACCATCATCCAAAAATAGCGTTAGCGACCGGCCTTGTCATGCCAAAAAAACAAATGAAAAAGCCACTGCTTCCAGTGACTTTCTAAGGCTCTCATTTTTTTCAAAGTAGGAGTTCATCTGATTTTATGCTTATTCATCTTTTCTTCAAAAATGCTTGTCATAATCACGCGCAATTCTTCTCTTTCGTTGTCAGGAAGTTCGCCTTGCTGCTTAGCGACAGCGTATAGCTGAGGATATTGCTTAGCAACTCGCTCAACCGTCTTGGTCGTCGCATGCCCTCTCACGAAGAAAGGAATTCTCTTAATCCACTCTTGGGGCACGAGTGCCAGAATCTTTTTGGCAGCTTCCTTATCGGATATTTCTGCAGTGCTGAGCCCTTGATTGATCTGCTCTTGCTCTTTTTCTGTAAAATCTTTTAATTCCATACGCTACAATCTCCCAGTTCTCTTTTCTTAATGCTAACTAAAGCACACTACTTACCCTCTACCCACTTATCATTGTCCATGATAAAGGGCTTGGCCAAACCTTCCCCTGTGTAGTCTTTATATTTGGTCTGCAAGTATTTGTAGACATCTTCCTTGGTCGCAAACTTGATAGCCTGGTAAGGCTCTTCAAAGGTCAGCTTTTCGACAAATAAATATCCGTCTTTATCTGGAACCAAGACGCCGACATGCCCTACAAAGAGAGAATCGCCATCAAGATTGTCGTGGACAATGACTGAAAGCATCCGTGCTTTTTCGCTAAACTTGAACTTTTTGAAGTATTCCTCCATCTTCTTAGCATGGACTTTGACATCTTGAGTCGCTTCAGTTTTGACTCTTGAAAACAGGATATTAAATTCTTCCTTATCCTTGGCATCAAAGAGCTTGCCCTTGTCAATCGAATCATTATCTATGAACAAGAGTTCGTCATCTTTTTCGATTTGAGGGATTTCGATGCTATTTTTCAGCAAAGTATAAGTATTAATCCGACAATTTGTTCCGATAAAATCGCCCTTTTTTGCCTGCCATAGAGGATTGATTTTTTCTACGTCATATTCAGTTTTGGTAAACTTAGTGAAATCGCCCCTTAATCCAGTAGAACCAACAAGTCCATTGTAGTCATTGACTAGATTGACAAAGTTATCGACACTGTCTTTATCCAAGTTGGCAGCCAACAAACTCTTAACTTCTTCGACACTCTTTTTACTGTTTAGATTTGAATAAGTCGATGTAGTTTGACTTGTTTCTTTATTTTTCTGCGAACTGGCGCATGCCGCCAGTCCAAAAGTCAAAGCCAGGCAGGCGCAGGACATGATTATTTTGCTGTATTTCTTCATTCTTATTTCTCTCTAATTCTTGTCTTCTACAGACTATTTTGCTTTACAATTTTTTTGATGAGCCTTCAATTTTTTCATGGCCCAGTCATAATGGCTGGAAGTAGCACTTACAAAATAGGAACCTAGTACGGTCCCTCCGACCCATTTATATACGTCTTTTGAAAATAATTCTTCATTTGTAAATGTGTCAGCTAAGTCCAAAACATCTTGACGGGACTGATGAAAGATCTCTGTTGCCTCTTCAAGAGAAGTATTCTGATGCTTCTTCCAAAATTCCAGATTCAACTCTCCATAAGTCTTCCAGTTGTAGGGCGCAGGAAGAAAGGGCTGCTCTTGACCCTTTTGATTGGAATGCACCCAATTCAACAAGAGCTGATGCCATTCATAGAGGTGAATCAAAACATCTCTTACATTTTTATCTCGCCTCCAATGGGCCTCCTTCTTCTTTTCATCCCGAGAAAAATCAAAAGGCGTATTTAACTCTTGATCAGACAATTTGGAAATGAGAGTTTGTAACTTCTCAAAGTTTTCCTTGGCAGCTAGCATCAAATCTTCTTTAGTTTTCGGTCTAGGCATAAGATTGCACTCCTTTGCAACTTTCAGCTCTTGGAAATCGTTTTGCAAATCATCAGCGTTTATAGGATTTTCTCAATTTTCTTTGCAATTTTACTCTTTTTCAATTTCCTATTTCTGATGTATCTCCATAAAACAGCAAGATTCAAGCTGTATGACAATTGCAATAGATAGTAATTTACCCACTCTATAAGAGCAAACATCCAAATCGAAAAAGAAATGATAAACGAGGAAAATTCTCCATGATTCAATAATATCACAAAAATTCCCGTAGCTAGTAAAATAAAATCCAATTTCTTCAATATCTTGTAAATTTGTCCTGTATACTTTTCAGCAAATCCTGGATTGGAAATCCTCTTGATTAAAATCAACCAAAAAACGGAACCCTGTATCAAGATAAAAGTTAGGAGAAACAAGGAGAAGGAAATAGAAATGAAGGCTTTAGTAGTAAGAATCCACTTTTTAAGCAGAAAAAAATTCATCCAAAATACTAAAACAGCGACCAACTCCCCACTAGCTAGATTAATCAACTTTTTCTTCAGAAGTCCTTTTGATTTCATCTTACACCACCATGAAAAAATTCTAACACTTTTAAAGAAGGAATTTTTAAGACCTTGTTTGTTCGGATTCCTTTATTTCTATTCCATTACTTTTTAGACTCATCACAATAAACTACAAATCCCTTTGGTAAGATGACAAGTTGTTGGTCATCAGTTTGGCAATGACTCACTAAATCAGCTGAATCTCTGTCTAACAGATAATTCTCATTCGACTGATTAAAAATGGCTCGGATTACTTGACGATCATGTTGCCATTCTAAAGCCAGTACATCAGGTTCGATTTCTTCTAGACTATATTTCCCATGCTGAATAATATCCGCAATATCTTTGCGAAGCTGAATCAAGTTCTTCATAAAATTGAGCATGTCATTGCTATCAGACACCCGGTCCCAAGGCATGACCCGTCTACAATCCGGGTCCATACCTCCATCCAATTCTAGCTCGGTTCCATAATAGATACAAGGCGTTCCCCTTTGTAAAAAGAGAAAGGCAAGTGCGGATTTGACCAGCTGGATATCACCTTGAGCTGTCGCCAAAATGCGCTCCGTATCATGCGAATCCAAGAGATTGAACATGACCTCAGAAATTTGCTGCTTGTAGTACATGGACTGGCTGTTAATCTCAGCTATAAATTGACTGGTCTTCTTGCTCCTGCTCAAAAAGTAGTCCTTGATACTATCGGATAGTGGATAGTTCATGACAGCGTGAAACTCGTCGCCATTGAGCCAAGGCTGAGAGGTATGCCAAACTTCTCCAAGAATATAAAGGTCAGGCTTTTTGGCCAAAACTGCCTTGCGAAAATCTCGCCAAAATTGATGATCAACCTCATTGGCTACATCCAGTCGCCAAGCATCAATGTCAAAATGTTCAATCCAATAGGTCGCAATGCTTAAGAGATAGTCTTTCACCTCAGGATTTGCCGTGTTTAACTTAGGCATATAGCTGGCAAAGGCAAAGGTATGATAAGGCAGTTCTTTTGGATTCACAAGCTTATCATTCGTCACTGGGAACTCTTGAATGTGGAACCAGTCTTTATATGCTGACTTTTCACCATGCTTGAGAACATCCTGCCATTGAGAAGATTGATCACCCATATGATTGAAAACCGCGTCCAGCATGACCTTCATGCCACGCAGGTGAGCCTGCTCCACCAGTTGACGGAAGGTTTCCTTGTCTCCAAAGTGTCGATCAATTTCAAAGTAATCTGTCGTATTGTACTTGTGATTGCTTGGCGATTCAAAGATGGGACAAAGGTAAAGCCCTGTAATCCCTAGGTCTTGCAAATAATCCAGATGGTCAATAATCCCCTGTAAATCCCCACCAAAGAAATCACTGCTTTTAGGTGTGATAGACGAATCCCAATCTAGAGCTCTCTCTGGTGAAAGTTCAACATTTCCATTGGCAAAACGTTCAGGAAAAATCTGATACCAGACCGTTTTTGAAACCCAGTCAGGAACCTTGCAGCCATCGATTTCGTGAATATAAGGGAGTTTAAAACCATTGCCCTCTAAAGCAAGATTTTCTGGACTATTGTCAGCGAAGCCTTTATCTCCATATAAGATGCTTTGACCTTTTTTATCCTCAAGCTCAAACAGATATTGGAGCCTAGCAAAGCGCACAGAGACAACAACTTGCCAATAATCAAATAAGGCATCAGAGGTCACCTTGACCATCTCTTTCACATCTTCATAAGAATCCTCAAGAAAAATAAAGGGATCGCCATAGTGCAAAACGATTTTCTCTACATCATCTTTCTTAGTCCTAATTCTGATATGCACTTGACCTTCTTTATAAAGGTAGGCATACTCCGACTCCGGTCTGTGATAAATGGCTGTTAATTCCATACTTTTCATCTCCTAGATTTCTCTTTTTAAACTCATTGCAGCTTTATGCAAACGATTCCATAGCCTAGCCCTAGTATACTATTTTAAAAAAATGATTGCAAGCCATTGTTTAAGTTTGGGAATAGGAAGTATAGCAGAGAATATTAAAAAGCCTTGAGGACAAGGCTTAATAGTAGTTTCAATTTTGAGATTTCATTGTATTCTATTCTTTTTCCAAATTGATATTCAAACGCTTAAATTATTCAGTATTATTCTTGTTCATATACCAACTTGGGACTAGTCGGTTCATATCATCATACCATTCTAAAATTTCCTTAGCTTGATTTTGCATTACTGATACTTCTTCATCTCCATAAGGAATAGCCCATGGAAGAGCTCCAATTAAGTTACTTAGAATGTAGACGGCAAGAAGTTTCCAAAATAAATCTGGAACCTTGTCGTCAAAATATCCATCTATCATACCTGATGCAAAGGAGGGAGATACTTGAGCTGACCACACAATACGATTGAACTCCTCCCAAGGATCTCCAAAGTCAAAACGATCAAAGTCAATCACATAAATCTCACGATCTTCTCCAATCATGAAATTTCCAATATGATAATCACCATGTTGGAAAACTTGGGGTCTATTCTCTAGCAGTTCACGGTTTTCGTTCAAAAAATCAATGAAGACCTGCCCACTTTCATATTGGACGGGACATTCTTTGTATTTGGAGATTTTATTATCAATTTTTCTATTAAAAAATATTTCCCAGTCTTCACAAACTTCTGTAGCAGGAATTGTATGAATCTTTCTAAGCATTCTTCCTGCTTCTATCCCGTAAGTGCATTGTTGTTTTTCTGAATAAGTTAAAATGGTATCTATTGCATCTTTTCCGTCTATCCACTCGTGTATAGAATGCACTTCGTCACCGCAGAGTTCAAATTTAATCGGTTTACACATACGAACTCCAAGAGAAGCAATTTTCTCCATTATATCAAATTCAATTTTCTTAGAATCTAACTTTTCTTTATCAGAAACACGCAATAAATATTTTTGATGGTTCTGGTTTGTAACACAATATTTTTTATCATCTGACCAGCCTTTATTTATGGCTATCTTACTAATAAAATCCATCAATAACTCCTCGATTAACTTTACAACACTATTATATAGTTCAAACTCTAATTCAATACAATCGCTTTATTTTTTTAGCTTTTAAAATTATTCAGTCGTTCATCAAGTTCTTCAATATAATCTTCATTTGACATTTTTGTACCGATATTTTCAGATCTCTCCAATTTTATCACCTTATCATAGCACTTCAAGTCCTCTTCGCTATAGTGATGAATCACTTCTACGATTGCTTGTGGGAGTGAGAAGAGAAGCTGACTGATTTTCTCTTGATTTTTAAGATCCAGATTGGCCTTGACTTCATCAGCCAGGATAAATTGACGATTGTGATAGAGAGCTCGAGCAATTTCTAGCCGCTGCTTCTCACCGCCTGACAGGGTTTGATTGTTGGGTATTTTGCCTTGGAGAGCTTTCAAACCGGTTTGCTGCAGAATCTCCTCCATCCTTACGGAATCCAATTCTTGTCCCAAAGCAATATTTTCCTCTAGTGTCAATCCATCAAAGACATGACTAGACTGGAGAATGTAGGCTCCTGCCTGATAGAGTTCATCCGAGCTTAGCTCTTGTCCATGGTAGCGAATCTGACCTTGACTAGGCTTGATTTCACCATAGATGAGGTTCAGTAAGGTTGTTTTCCCAGACCCACTTTCTCCGATAATGGCAATCTTTTCCCCTTCTTCAATGGTAAGATCGCAAGGGGCTAGGATTTCTCGACCATCACGCTCTACGCTAACTTGCTCTAGCTGGATAGGAAAGACAGAACCTTCAAGAACAGAAGGCATCGTCAACTCCTCTCCCAGCAATTTTTGATACTTATCACAGAGAGACTTTGCTGACTTCCTGGTATTGATAAAGTAAGATAGCTCCTGAAATTGGTAGCCGATATTATGCGATACTAGGTAAATCCCAACAAAGCTGGCTGCAGATAGGTAGTTGTAATAGGTCATGAAACCACCAATCACAATCGGCGCAACCGAGCAAAAGGCATCAATCCCATTGATAAAGAGACTGTTTAAAGTCCGTTGCTTTTCATAGGCGACTTCTTGCTCTAAAGCCTTGTGTAAATCTTTGGAAAACAGTTTGTAAAATAAGCTTTGTCCCCGATAATGCCGTATGGAACGAGCACCCGCAATCATATTGGTCACTTGAGAGACGTAGCTCTGGTTAGCCATGGACTTATGCTCAGAAATCGTATCCAAACGTTTGGAACCAATCCCACTACAAAGAACCGGTATCGAATAAAAAATGATAAAGAGCAAGCCGAGATAAAAATTTGTCCAGAGAGCATAGCAGATGGAGACGGTTGTAAATCCCAAAGAAGAAATGATAATAACAGTCGGCTCAATATAGTTATCTTCTAGCTGTTTCACATCATTTTCCAGGTCGGACAAAACCTCTTCATCCGCTATCCGACGGCTATATAAGAAAGTCTGAAAGATAGCCTGCTTAATGCCCGACTTGAAGTCCGTCAGCACTCGTGCATAGAAATAGCGTTTCCCTGCCAAACCCAGCAAGAGAATCAAATTCCCCACAATCCCCCAAGTCAAGACCTGCCACAACAAATGCAACTGGTGATTGGTAAAACTAGAGACAATATACTGAATCAAAGCTGGTGTAATAACAGCCTCCAACCAAGTAATCATAATCGCCACAAAATAGAAGAATAAATACTTTTTAGTTACATAAGATCTAAGCATAGCGTATAAACCTCCTGAAGTTATTTACCAACTTAGATGGTCGTTTTTTTCTCTAGACGGGGACATAATAGGAAACTGAATATTTGAATGAAACCATTAAACGTAAGCCTACTTTATAATCTTTCAGAGAAAGACTTAAAAACTAGTTCGAAGCATATCAATTCACTTTTACTTTTTACTCAAAAATATATCCAACACATCTGCATAGCTAAAAAAGGGAGCAGGAAATACTAGTCCAGAATAAAGTAGCATTATGGTATTAAATAAATTCAATAAGACGGATACTCGTTTAAAACGTTCTGTTAACTTAATTGCCATGGTATATAAGACAAAAAATACAGCATAATTAAGTATTGACATCAAAACCAAATCCACTAAATGTAATGAGGGCATCAAAAATTTTCCATTAAAAAACATATGAGATAGAATGATTGAAATCAAAAAAATGAATGTCGACCAAATAAAATAAGTTGTTGATCTAGCAATATAAATCATCATTGGTGTCCGTCTAGTTGTTTTGATATTTGTATATTGATTAGTGCGAATTTCAAATTCCAACTCCTCATTAGCAAGCAATATCACATTAGTTATAGAATAATAAATAAAAAAATAGAGTAGGTTTATCGGTTTATCACTATTGAAAATAATAATGATTCCTGTAATAAAAATCATGGAATAAATTACTTCGCAAATACTATCAAACGTGTATCGAACTCTATAATTGAAATATCTTCTTAATTCACTAAACATGGAAAAGGCTCCCTCTTTTTTTAGCAATGTTCAATAAAGTGAAAAATAGGAAAGTTCCAGCTGACCAATATACTGCACAATAAACTATAATTAAAAAAACACTCTGGTAGGACGGAGAAATAATAAAATTTCTCAAGGCGTAGTAAGGGAAAAGCTTTCCTATATAGCCAAATAAACCACCTAGCGGTGTTAGTATGCCAGTAAAATAGAGCATGAAATAAGAAATTAAAGATGTAATGCTAGAAGTACGATTAAAAATGAAGCAGAGACTTGATAGGCAAAAGCCTAAACCATACATGCTAATAATAGTTAGCATACATGCAGCCAGATTTACAACTAACTTTAAGATACCATCCGGAAAATCAATATCATTTAACGTGGATAAAACGATAAATATAGGTATAGCTTTAACTAGATCCACCAATATCTGAACCATAATTTTAAACATTAAGACATAAAAAACACTTTTACTGCTCTGGATTATACTTATCAAAGTTCTATCATAAAGGTCATCCTCAATAAAAAAAGTTGGATGCGTAATACTATGACTCGTAAAATACCAAGTAAATAATAAACATAGCAATAAAAATTTACTTTGTGTATTTTTAAAATATTGAAGATAAGCTGAAACCATTATCAAAATTCCAAAATTTGAAAAAAATAAATTAAATTTAAACTGCATCATCTCCTGCAGCTGTCTCTTTAACTCCCTTCTTATTTCTTTAATCATCATTGATAACCTCATACAATATTTCTTCGATGCTTTCTTCAACTTCTTCAAAAAATATCATCTCAAAATTATTAAAGATATTATTTTTTACCTGACTATCTTTCACTTCAACAATCAATCTTTTATTTTCTACTTGATAAGATAAATCAGGAAACAGTCTCTCAAAAGCATCTTTATCAGAGTTTGAAATACCAATTCTATATTTAACCCACCTAGTATTTTTCCCAAAGATTTCTGAGAAACTACCTTGCTGTATTATTCTCCCGCTACGCATGATACAAATTCTTGTTGATATTTCTTTTGCAAAATAGATATCATGAGTCGTCATGAGAACAATGGTTCCTTTTTCTTGGCTGAGAGTTAGTAACAATTTCGCAAACTGCTTTTTGGCAATGACATCCAGACCATTGGTTGGCTCATCTAAACACAATACTTTTGGCTTACAAAGTAACGCAATAATCAAAGACAATTTTTGTCTCGTTCCTTGTGACAATTCGGACACCAATACATCAACATAGGGATGGAAAGCTAGTTTATTAAATAAATCCTCCAATTCATCCTTAACCTGACCACGCGAAATTTTATTCAAATGTAAAAAGTAATCAATATTTTGATTTGCCGTCAGATATTCATAGTAGCCTCTACCGCTTTCTAGTACAAGCTTGACATTGTTATGAATATCTTTCGAAGTATTCTTACTGCCAAAAACAAATACATCACCTGCATCTTGTAACATTAAGCCAGAGATAATTTTTATGAAAGTTGATTTACCTGCACCATTGGTGCCCACTATAGAAACAATCTCTCCTGAATGCGATTTAAAGCTAGGAATGTCCAATACAACTTTACCATGAAAATTTTTCTTTAGATTGCGTACAATAATTTCATTCATGCCTGTATTAACCTCTTTCGATTACTAATACTTTGAACTGCCAAAAATTTAAAAACAAGGACTTTTGAATTACTTTCGCTAAAAGATTTCTAAGATTTTACCAGCAGAGCTACACACTCAGCGGTTCGGACTTACCGTATCATTTCGTCGGTTTTCCTCCTCATTCTACGAGTCCTATCCCATGGGCGGAGCATCTGCTTCTACTTCGCTGATACCTCAGCTCGTACAAGCAGTGATACCGCCTCAACATGATGCGTCTGCGGAACTCAAAAGGTTTGGGGAACCTTTTGAGGATTAGCTACGTTTCACTAACAAGCTTACACACTCGACGTGATGCGTTTGAGGAAATAAATCCACCGGCTGGACTTTCTTCAGCTCATATCCTAATTCTTGGTATAGTTTGATATCACGCGCCATGGTGGCGACATTGCAGGAGATATAAGTGATTTTTTTTGGCTCCATGCTGACGCTTGCTTTGATGAAGCTCTCTGTCAAGCCTTTTCTTGGTGGATCGACTAGGATAACATCCGCTTGGATACCCTCTTTAAGCCAGTTTTGGATGGCTTCTTCAGCAGGAGCGCAAACATAGCTAGCGTTTTTAATGCCGTTGATTTTCGCATTCTTTCGGCTATTTTCGACAGCTTCTGGGATCACTTCGACACCATAGACTTGCTTGACCTGCTTGGCAACTGATAGACCGATAGTCCCGATACCTGAATAGGCATCAAGCACCACATCATCAGCGGTTAGTTCAGAAAAGTCAATAGCTGTCTGATAGAGCTTTTCTGCCATCTCGGTATTGACTTGGTAAAAGGCGGGCGCAGCAATCTGGAAGTCATTTCCCAGCATCTGGTCGGTGATGTAGTTTTGGCCATAAAGTGTTCGCCAGTCTTTTCCAAAAATCGCATTGCCGGGCTGGTCGTTGATATTCTGCATGATGGACTTGATAGCTGGGAAAGCCTCTGTCAAGCACTCCATCAGTTGCTCTACTCGGAAAATTTTAGGTCGGGTTGTGACCAGAATTACCATGATTTCCCCTGAATAATGGCCACGGCGAACAACTAGATTGCGAATGAGTCCTGTCTTTTCCTGCTCATCGTAAGGTTTGAGGTCAAAACGCCGCAGCAAATCACGTGTAAAAAGAATAACTTGGTCAATGACTGGGTCCTGAATATAGAAATCTTCAATCGGCAGGAGGTCATGGGAATTTTTCCGGAAAAATCCTGTTTCCAGCTGGCCATTGACACGGCGGACAGGCACTTGAGCTTTATTACGGTAGCCCAGCGGCTGCTCCATACCAAGTGTCGGCAGCACTTCAACATCGGACAAACCAGCAATCTTATAGAGACTGTCCTTGACCTGCTTGCGTTTGAAGTCCAGCTGGGCTGAATAGTTCAGATGCCCCAAGTCAGCAATCCCTGTACGCAGATAAGCCATATCAAGATTTTCATTGCGCTGGTCTGAGGTACGGAGAAATTCCTCCACCTTGCCAAAGCCGATTTTTTTGTTGACCTTGAGCACACGCATGCGGATGAGTTCACCCGGCAGGGCATTTTCCACAAAGAAAACCAGACCTTCTGCCTTGGCAACTCCTGCTCCCTCGTGGCTCAAATCCACTATTTCAACTTCAATCATATCATTCTTTTTTAACATATTTTTCTCTTTCTGCTTTATCGCTCTGCTATTTCCCAAAAGAAAAGGCAGGACATCGTCCTACCTTTCATTATATCATATATCTTATCTGAGACCCATTTGCTGCAGTCTTTCTTTATAGGCTTCAAAGTCAATCAAGAGCCCTTGGCCACCGTACATGTCATAGGTATCCACCCAGTCGCCATTTTCCGGAATCGTCAGGCGCTCAACCCCGTTGCGGGAATCTCCAGCCATAGAGAGACCATTAGTCAAAAGGAAGCTGTAAGGCACATTGGTCGAAGTCAAGGCAAAGACCTTACCCAGAGCCTCTGATCCGGTAAAGAGCTTAGTCGGATCCTTGACCTGCTGGAAAACAGCTGTCAATACTTCCTGCTGGCGGCGGGTCCGGCCAAAGTCGCCCTCGTCATCCTTACGGAAGCGAGCATAGTTGAGCAAGGTCCGACCGTCCATCTGCTGCTGACCGACCTTGATTGTTTGGTTGGGTACCACACCGTCTTTCATATTTAAGTCATCTGGCACTTCAACTTCTGTCACCTTCTCCCCATCAATCGTTGAGAACTGAGCATTCATGCTGACGCCATTTGGGAAAAGGGTGTCAATAGCTGTCGCAAAGGTCTGGAAATCCACCAGTGCATAATATTTGATGTCCAAATCAAAATTATCTTTGAGCATCTGGCGGACATAGTCTGCACCGCGGTTGTGGTTTTGCTCCCCAATCGTATAGGCAGAATTGAGCTTTTGGTCATAGTAATCTGCCTGCGACGGATCGGTGTACTCATTGCTGACGCCATCAATGTGAATAAGTGTATCACGCATAAAGCTGACCAATTTCACCTTGTGGTCCTTATTACCAACGTTCAAGACCATAATAGAGTCAGTCCGCGTCTCAGTCGAGTCGTCACCAACCCGGCCATCTGTTCCGAGAATGAGGATATTCACTCCATCCTTAGTATCCTTACCGTCAAAGAATTCCGTTTCTGCTGGCTTAGAATTACCAGTGTGAGCTGTCGTCAAGCCTTTGACAAACATGAAAATCATGCCCCCCAAGACCATCAGCAGGAAAATCCCTGCCCAAAGCAGAATCCGTTTCAAGCGGATTTTTTTGCGGGGTTTTTTAGGCTTGTCTTGTCCAAGACTAGCTTCTGTCAGAGCTTCTGACACCTTTTTTTGCCTTCTGCTGCGAGAAGAACGCTCAGGATACTTGGGCAAGAGGCCAGAAGGATCCATTTCAACTGGCTCTTGCTCATAGGCGTCACTAACTGTATGCGGCTGCTCTTCATGGTCAGGCACACTGGCTGAATTGCCAATCCCCTTGGACTTCTGACGCAGATAGTCAAATTCTTTCTTTTCTTTATCGTTTAGATAATAATAATTTTTGTAGAGATAATCTAAGCGGAGCTGTTCATGATGGCTAAGATTTTCTGGTTTCTTCATCTCTTCTCCAATCTATTGCTACTTGTCCTGAATCAGAAACACACTGTAGCTACCAAAAATTTTATAAGTAATTCCAAGACTTGTCAACTCTTGATAGGCAAAATCCGCCAATTTTTTCTGTTCGTTGTCAATGTCAATAATGAAGAAATACTCTCCCAAAGCCGTTTTTAGAGGCCGGCTCTCAATCTTGGTCAGGTCAATCCCACGCCAAGCGAAGGTCGACAAAGCCTTATAGAGGGCACCTGGCAGATTGTCCGGCAGGGTCAAAGCCAGTGTCTGCTTGTCTCCTGTCTTGGTCAGTTGAAGCTCAGGCACCTCATGGCCTAGAATCCAGAAGCGAGTATAATTTTCTTCCATTTCCTGAATATCGCTGGCCGCTACTTTGAGCCCGTATTCTGCTGCAGCCGTGCGCGGAGCAATAGCCGCAAAATTCTTTTCAGGATGCTCTGCCACAAAACGAGCTGCATAGGCCGTACTAGCCGTGACCTCAATGGCAGCCTGCGGATAGTGCTGGCGAATGTATTTTTTTCCTTGGGCAATAGCCTGCGGATGAGAAAATATCTTCTCGATTGACTTCTCCAAATCCGTCACCAAGAGCTGCTGCTTGATGGGCTGGACGATCTCAGCAACCGCCTGAATATCTGCTTGATGAAAGAGATAGTCCAAGGTTTCATGGACACTGCCCTCAATGGAATTTTCCACCGGAACGACCGAGTAATCCACTTCCCTAGCCTCATAAGCCTTCATGACCTCGGTGATATTCTGATAGGGCACCAAGTCCTCGCTGGGAAAGGCAGCTTGGGCTACATGGTGAGAAAAGGAGCCTCTAGGACCTAAAAATGCTATTTTCATTGAATTTCCTCAATAATTTCCTGCGGGCTTTTGAGCCTCGTATCGACAATCTGGGTCGCCACTTCCTCATACCAGGCCTGACGCTGCTCAAAAATCTGCTGCAAGTCTGACTTGCTCTGGTTTAAGAACAAAGGTCGCTCCTGCTCAGCATCCTGCTGAATTCGCTGATAAAGCGTTTCAAAATCTGCTTTCAGGTAGATATTATCAGCATTCTGAGTCAGTAATTTGCGATTTTCTGGGCTGACGACTACACCGCCGCCAGTTGAGACGACCAAGTCCGTATCGATCAGCTCAGCCAAGAGCTGGGCTTCAGCAACCCGGAAGGCCGCTTCACCATGCTGGTCAAAATAATCCTTGATTGACATGCCCAGCCGCTGGCAGAGCAGTTCATCCATATCGACAAAGTCTTGGGCTAAGCCTCGGGCCACTGTGGATTTTCCGGCTCCCATAAAGCCTAGCAATATCCTAGCCATGCATCAAGCCCTCCAAGTCGCTGAAGAAGCTTGGATAGCTGGTCTTAATGGCTTCAGACCGCTCAAGTTCTACCTGACCGCTTTGAGCCAACAAAGCAGCAATTGCCGTCATCATCCCGATGCGATGGTCGCCAAAGGTGTTGACCTGAGCACCATGAAGAGGTGTTTTCCCTTCAATAATCATGCCGTCTTCCGTCGGGGCAATAGCTGCGCCCATGCTATTGAGAGCGTCTGCCACTACCTGGATCCGATCGGTTTCCTTGACCTTGAGCTCCTCTGCATCACGAATAACAGTCCGTCCCTGAGCCTGAGTCGCCAGAAGCGCAATAATCGGCAACTCATCAATCAAGCGTGGGATAATCTCACCGCCAATCTCCGTGCCCTTAAGCTCAGAAGTCTCAACGGTGATGGTTGCAGACTTGGCTACTGGATCGACATCTGACAGCGTCATCCGTCCGCCCATAGCCTCTATCACTTCTAGAATACCTGTGCGAGTTTCATTGATGCCAACATTTTCTAAAACAATCTTAGAGTCTGGTACGATCAATCCAGCTACCAGCCAGAAAGCCGCACTGGAAATGTCGCCTGGGACTGTCACTTCCTGAGCAGTGAATTCCTGACCGCCCTGAATGCGAATTTCCTTGCCCTTGACCTCAATCTGTCCGCCAAACTGGGCAATCATATCTTCTGTATGATTACGGGTGATTTCCTTTTCTATAATAACTGACTCTCCCTGAGCCTGCAAGGCAGCAAAAATCAAGGCCGACTTAACCTGAGCAGAAGCCACTGGAAGCTGATAGTGAATAGGCTGCAGTTCCCTACTTCCCTTCATCTTGAGCGGTGGTAAATCACGCTCAGTCCGACCAGAAATCTCGACTCCCATCTGCCGCAGAGGGATGGTCACCCGATCCATAGGCCGCTTGGATAGACTGTCGTCACCAAACATCTCCGCCTCGAAATCCTGACCAGCCAAAACACCAGAAATCAAACGGATAGATGTTCCAGAATTGCCCATATCCAGCTTATTTTTCGGTGCTTGCAGACCTTCAAATCCTACACCATGAATCTTGACTAGATGTCCATCGTCCTCAATCTGCACGCCTAAGTCACGAAAAACCTGCATGGTAGACAGCACATCTTCTCCTCGCAGAATGTCACGAACAGTAGTAACCCCCTTGGCCAAACTGCCAAAAATAATGGAACGGTGACTGATAGACTTATCTCCAGGTACGCGGATACGGCCCTTCAGGCCTTTTACATTGGTTGATAATTTCATAGATGACCTCGTACTTTCCTTTGTTGCTTCTTATTTTATCATAAAAAGACCAGAAATTCTTAAAATTTCTGGAATCCTAGCCGAAGCAAAAAGAATCCAGGTAGTCAGCCCAGATTCCTCTTTTTTATTAGCTTACTTAAGCAAATCCTGCACCGGATCAAAGATGATACGCTCAATGTCCGCCAGATAGATGGACAGTTGCTGCTGTTTATTGAAGAATTCAGAAAGAACAGCATTGCCCTGAATCTTCTCACCAAAGGAAGTCATCTTGTCCTGCACCTCCTGAGTCGGTACCTGACCAGTCTGAGCCAGCTGTTGCAACTCCTGCTGGAAAGCCAGATAATCTGTAAAAATAGCCTTCGCTTCGCTATCAGCATCCACTGCTTTCTTGCTTTCTGCAACTGCCTTGTACTCAGGTAAATCACGCAGATTTCTGCTCAGTTCATTGGCTAAATCATAAATATTTGACATAGAGTTCTCCAATCTATATTAGTCTACGGACACTAGGTAATCCGTATTTTCTCTTACTATTTTAGCAGATTTTTCCAAATCTTGGTGATTTTTAAAGGTGATTTGCAGAATACCGTTAATATCTTCACGGTTTTCCTCGTTGATCCGGATATTAACGACCGAAATTCCGCGCAGAAGCTCCAAAATACCCAAAATCGCATCTTCTTCGTCGGGCACCTCAATAAAGAGGTCGTAAAAGCTGTCCACACCTGCCCGCTTATGAATTTCCATCTGCTTGCGACTCTGCCGTCCTCGGTCGAAAAATTCCCAGATAGCTGTCTCGTCCTTAGCCTCAATCGCTGCGGCAACCTTGTCTAACTGGTCTTTAAAATCTTCCAGCCGCTCCAAGATAGCTTGAGGATTGGTCAAGAGAATAGAGGTCCACATACCAGGCTCACTCTCCGCAATCCGCGTCATATCTCGAAAACCACCGGCTGCAAAAGACTGGGTCAGCTCATGCTCTTGGCTATAAGCTGCCGCTTGCTCCATCAGGCTGGAGGCTAGGATATGCGGAAAATGACTGATTTGACTGGTCACTCGGTCGTGCTCGGCTGCGTCCACCTGGATAAAGCGGGCATGAAGACCACTTAGCAAGTCTTTCATTTCCTCAAGCGTACCAGGCTTGGTCAGGCTAGAGGGCGTGAAGATATAATAGGCATTTTCAAAGAGGGTGACATGGGCAGCCTTGGCTCCGGTCTTGTGACTTCCTGCCATAGGATGAGCTCCGACAAAGCGGACGGGCTTATTCTTCAGGTACTTTTCTGCTGCTGCCACAATCTCTGCCTTGGTCGATCCAGCATCTGAGATGATAACATTTTCCTTCAGGTCCAGCTCCGCTAGATCTTTGATAAATGCTATGGTCTGCTTGATGGGCACAGCCAGAATAATCACATCAGCCAATGGAGCAAAGGCAGCAAAATCATCCGTTACCCGGTCTACCATTCCTTGCTCTAGGGAAACCTGTCTTGATTCTTCACTTCTGTTATAGCCGAGAATCTCTATCTCAGGATGAGCTCGCCTGATGCCCAGAGCCAAAGAAGCTCCAATCAGTCCCAGACCTACGATATAGACTGTTTTTCTCTCCATGCCCACTCCTTTCTTCTAAAAGTTCTTGACAAATTCCCGATGGCGGGCTACCGCATCCTTTAGTTCTTCCAGATTGTCTGAAGAGAACTTCTCCAGAACTTCGGTGGCTAAAACTGTCGCCACCACGCTTTCCATGACAACACCCGCCGCTGACAGAGCCGTAGGATCGCTCCGCTCCACTGTCGCCTTATAAGGCTCGTGGGTCTCAATATCCACACTCATCAGTGGCTTATAAAGGGTTGGAATGGGCTTCATAACACCTCGCACCACGATTGGCTGACCATTGGTCATACCGCCCTCAAAGCCGCCTAGATTATTAGTCCTGCGAGTGAAGCCATCTTCCTCAGACCAGAGGATTTCATCCATTACTTGACTGCCCTTGAGACGACCTGCTTCAAAGCCCACACCAAACTCAACGCCCTTGAAAGCATTGATGGACACGACTCCCTGAGCAATCTTAGCATCCAGCTTCTTGTCCCATTGGACATAGGAGCCCAGACCAACCGGCACACCACCAACGACAGTCTCAATGACACCACCGATGGTATCCCCGTCTTTCTTAATCTGGTCAATGTAGGCCTTGATTTCTTCTTCGCGATCGGGATTGACAATGGAAACCTCTGACTGGGCAGCTCTTTCCTTGATTTCTCCTACAGTCAGATTGTTCGGCACATCAATATCAATACCACCAAAGGTTACGATATGGCTGGCTACCTCTACACCGATTTCTTCCAGCAAACGCTTGGCTACTGCTCCAACTGCTACACGCATGGTCGTTTCGCGGGCAGAAGAACGCTCAAGGGAATTTCGTAAATCGTCAAAGCGGTATTTCATACCACCAACCAAGTCCGCATGGCCAGGGCGTGGTTTGGTAATCTTGCGCAGTCCTTTTTTCTTTTCATCCACATCCGCCGCACTCATAATCTCTAGCCACTTTTGATGATCCAGATTCGTGACATTGAGGGTAATCGGGCCGCCCATGGTCAAGCCATGCCGAACACCAGATGTAATCTCGACTTGGTCGCTTTCAATCTTCATACGGGCACCGCGTCCGTACCCACCCTGACGACGCTTGAGTTCAGCATTGATATAGTCAGCGGTCAGAGAAAGACCAGCCGGCACTCCCTCAATAATAGCTGTCAAACGTGGTCCGTGGGATTCTCCTGCTGTTAAGTATCTCATACATTTTCTCCTATTTCTGGGATGGAAAGATATGGACAACCTGTCTATTTTTATCCAAACTGTCCAATCGTCTTAAACTCCATCTGGCACTTATTTCTTCAGAAATTCTTTCATCTCTTCCAGCGGAATCTGGTGAATACTAGCCGAACACAGCTCAGGCACCAGTACTAGCTTGATAGAGTTGCCTCTAGCCTTCTTATCATGGGTCAGTGCCTGATAGAGAGCATTCTCATTCCATGGCTGGTAATCCACCGGCAAGCCAAACTTCTGGCACATATGGATGATGTCTTCTGTGATTCCGGCTGGCATGAGGCCTTTCTTTTCAGCGACACGGGAAACCTGTACCATGCCAATCGCCACAGCTTCACCGTGCATGACTTTTCCATAGCCCGCTGTCGCTTCGATAGCATGCCCAATAGTATGGCCGAAATTCAGATAGAGGCGGACGCCATTATCCAGCTCGTCCTCAACCACAATCTTACGTTTAACATCACAGGAATGGTAGATGATGCTTTCAGCATGCTCTAAAATCGACTCTGGACTGCCATCCATTTCTGACAGCTCATCCCAGAGTTCCTTATCCTCAATCAAGCCGTACTTGACCACCTCGCCCATGCCTTCAATCAGTTCACGTTGCCCTAAAGTCTGCAAGACTTCAGGGTCAATCAGAACTCCGTCGGGCTGGGTAAAAGTCCCAACCATATTCTTGGCCCAAGGCGTATTGACACCTGTCTTACCACCAATAGAAGAGTCCACTTGGGCCGTCAGACTGGTCGGAATCTGAACAAAATGTATGCCCCGCATGTAGGTCGAAGCGGCAAAGCCTGCCAAATCTCCGACAACTCCGCCACCCAAGGCCACGATACCATCGCTGCGGGTCAGGCCAACCTTGACCAAAAACTCATAGACTTTGTTGACAGTCTTTAAGTTCTTGCTGGCTTCACCCTCCAAAAAGTCAAAGACAAAAGTCTCAAACCCAGCCGCTTCCAAGCTCAGCTTGACCTTTTCCGCATAGAGTCGAGCCACTCGATTGTCCGTGACGATAACTACCTTCTGAGGCTGCCAAAGCTGACGCAGCCAACTTCCAGCCTGAGATAAAGACCCCTTTTTGATGAGAATATCATAGGGATGATGCGGGAGATTCACATTCAGTTTCATAAGCGCCTCCTTATTTATACAATTCTTCTAAACATTGCCAAATTTCCTGACTGGGCATGGTCTTGCCGGTCCAAAGCTCAAAGGCTTCTGCTCCCTGATAGAGCAGCATACCAAGTCCATTGACCGCTGTGACATTTTGATTTCTGGCCCATTTGAGAAAGGGCGTTTCAAAAGGTTGGTAGATAACATCCGCAACTAAAATCTGGCTGGGCAGCTCAATCTGTTCAGGCAGGGGCATGCTGATGCCATCCATGCCTAGACTAGTCCCATTGACCAGAAGGTCAGATTGGTTGATTGTATTCTGCAAGCTATCCACGTCTTCCAAGGTTAGTACCTGGATACGACTCTTGGTTTGGCAACTGATAGCTTCCATCTTTCTGACAGTCTTCTCATAGGAAGCTTGACGAGTAAAGACGAAAATTTCCTCTGCATTGTCCAAAGCTGCTTGAGCAATAATCGCTGTCGCTGCTCCACCTGCCCCCAAAATCGTCATTTTTTTGCCCCGAATAGCAAAAGAAGGCAAGCTCTTAAAAAATCCCTTGCCATCTGTGTTATAACCAACTAAAATTCCATTTTTATTCACAACCGTATTGACCGCTCCGATAAGGCGGGCACTGACATCCAGCTCGTCCAGATAAGGTATCACTTCCTGCTTATAGGGCATGGAAAGATTGACACCAAACATATGGTATCTGCGGATATTTTCTATACTGGCCTGCAGATCCTTCGCTTCTACTTCCCAAGCTAGATAGACACCATTGACACCGGTCTTTTCAAAAGCCATATTGTGAATAAGAGGAGAAATACTGTGCTTAATTGGCTTGGCAACCACAGCAGCCATGCGGGTGTGGCCATTAATTTTCATTCAAAATCTCCTGGATTTTCTTCATATTGCTCAAAGAAATCTGACCAGGTGCTGACGCTATCTCCTGACTGGCAAATGACCAGCTGGAGCCAGTCAAGTCAGCCGCAATGCGTGAAATTTTGCCGACTTTTCCCATGGAAATAGTGACAAAATCCTGCTCAGGATTCAAAGTCTTGAAACCGCGAGTATAGTTCATCAAGTCCAGCACATCCTGCTCATTGTGAGCCATGACAGAAACCTTGACCACCTTAGGAGTCAGAGAAGTCAGCTCAGACAGGATTTCCATCATATTTTCAGGCGTTTCCTCGAAGTTATGGTAGCTCAACACCAGATTAGGAAAATCAAGCATTTCTTCAAATTTTCCCTTGTGAGAGAAATATTCAAAGTCGATATAATCCGGCTGGTAAAAACTGGCTACTTCCTTGATGAGAGCTACGTATTCATCATCGGATAGTTCGATTTCTCCGCCTTCCTGACGGGTCCGCAAGGTGAAAATTAATTCACGTCCGGCAAATTTTTCAAAAATAGCTGGCGCAACATTTAAAATGTCATCCTTGGCCAGAAAATCTGCCCGCCACTCAATAATATCTGCATCTTCATAGCGTGATACGTCAATTTCTTGAGCTTCTTCTAAACTCTTGGGCATTACAGAAACGACTAATTTCATTGGTCCACCTTTATTGTAAATACCTTGAGGTAATTACTGCTCCCGTCTTTTTTATTATAGACAAAGTCTGCTGGCAAGCCATACTCCGCAAGATAGCGGTGCTTTCTGCCGGCAAGACCTTTTTCAATTTCTTGTTTAAACTTACTTTTGGAAAGATTGGCTGCATTGGTACTTAAAATCATGATTCCCTGAGGATTCAGGATTTCCAAAGCTTGTGCAACCAAACAATGATAATCTTTAGCAACTGAGAATGTTCGCTTTTTATTTCTAGCAAAGCTGGGCGGATCTATCACAATGACATCAAAGCTTAGATCGTGGCGCTTAGCATATTTGAAATAATCAAAGACATCCATCACCTGAAAGCGATGCTGATCCAGTGTCAGACCATTGGCCATAAAATGAGCTTCAGACAGCTCACGGCTTCGCTTGGCCAAATCAACTGATACTGTCTGACTGGCACCGCCCATGGCTGCAGCTACTGAAAAAGCAGCTGTATAGGAAAACATATTGAGTAAACTTTTACCAGCAGCCAGGCCATCTACCAGACTAGCACGCACATCGTGCTGATCCAGAAAGATACCGGTCATAAGACCGTCATTCAGAAAAACCTGATAGCGAACACCATTCTCTAAGACTGTGAAGGTTTCCGGTGCTTCCTCTCCATAGAGATGAGCCGATTCGTAGTTCAAACCCTTGAAACGAATCTTTTCATAAGCTCCCTGAATCTCTGGGAAAACCTTAACGAAGGCTGTCAGAATCTGCTCTTTGATAGCAAAGACAAAGCCATTGTACCAAGAAAAAAGCGCAAAGTCATTGTAGAAATCCACCGTGAAGCCACCGAAGCCATCCCCCTCTTGATTAAAGAGTCGAAAGGCTGTCGTGTCAGCCGAATGGAAATAAGTAGAACGTCTGCTCTTAGCCTGCTCAAAGAGGTCTTGAAAAAAATCCGAGTTCAGCTCTACCTTCTTCCGGGAAATCAGCCAGCCTACTCCCTTATTCTGCGGAGAGAGATAAGCTGTGCCTAAGAACTTGCCCTGACGGTTTTGCAGCTCCACACATTGATTCTGAAGCGAAAGAGCGCCAAAATCCTTTTTATCTAATAAAAGAATGCCCTTTCTCAGTTTTTCTTCTGCCTCTTGACTAACAGTAAGTTTATTCATAAATTATATTATACCAAAGATTGTGAAAATTCTCAAAACATATTTTACATTTGAGTTAATAAAAGATTTCACAAATAAGTGCAAAACGACTATAAACCTCTCCATAGAGAGGATAAGGCTTTTATAGGAATATTACAATTTCGCCGATTTAAAATATCTCAAATGCGGCTCAAATTTTCCTTAACTGGAGAAATTATGTTATACTTAGAGGAGAAAATTTTTAGGAAATAAGACAAGGAAGTAACTTTTTGTGAAAAAAATAACCAAGAATTTACTCAATTTCATGAGTACGAGACTAGGTTTTGTCTTGATTTTATTGGTCCTCTATTGGATAAAAACCATGTGGGCCTACACGATTGATTTCAACCTCGATATTCAAGGTGCCTATCAAGTATTTTTAGCTATTATCAACCCTTTCCCTATCAGCCTCTTGCTGCTAGGACTAGCACTTTATGTAAAACGAACCAAATTATTCTACAGCCTAGCCTTCGGAATCTATCTGCTCCTCTTTGCTTGGCTGGTATCTAACTCCATTTACTACCGCGAGTTCAGTGACTTTGTTACAGTCAATACTATGCTGGCTTCTAGCAGCGTTTCAGCTGGACTTGGGGAAGCAGCACTGGAGCTCTTCCGCCCTTGGGATATTCTTTATCTGATTGATTTTCCGATTTTGGCCTTCTTATTCTTTAAGAAATACATCCGAATGGATGACCGGCCTTTCAATAAACGCGCCAGCTTTGCTGTGACCTCCCTGTCTGCCATGCTGTTCTCTGCCAACTTATTCTTGGCTGAAATTGACCGGCCTGAGCTCTTGTCACGTGGATTTTCCAACTATTATGTCGTTCGGGCTCTGGGCTTGCCAGCCTTTCTAGGTTACAGTGCTAACCAGACATATACCGCCAATCGTGAGCGCTCCAAAGCTTCTGAAAAAGACTTGGAACCAGTAACAGAATATATCCAATCCCATTATGCGGAACCAAATCCAGAATATTACGGGATTGCCAAAGGCCGCAATGTTATCTATGTCCATCTGGAAAGCTTCCAGCAGTTCCTGATTGACTATAAGCTGCAGGCAGATGGAAAAGAGTACGAGGTGACACCTTTCCTCAATTCCCTCTACCACTCCAATTCGACTCTGGCTTTCTCTAATGTCTTCAACCAGGTCAAGGCTGGTAAGACTTCTGATGCTGAAACCATGATTGAAACTGGACTCTTCGGTCTCAACCAAGGATCCTTTATGGTTAACTACGGTGGTACTAATACCCAGCAAGCTGCACCTTTTATTCTTTCCAAAAACGGCGGCTACACTTCCGCTGTTTTCCACGGAAACACTGGAAGCTTCTGGAACCGTAATACAGCTTACAAGCAATGGGGTTATAACTATTTCTTCGATGCGTCATACTTTACCAAGCAGGACGATACCAACTCCTTCCAGTATGGTTTGAACGACAAGATTATGTTGAAAGATTCCATCAAATATCTGGAACACCTGCAGCAGCCTTTCTATGCTAAGTATATCACGGTTTCCAACCACTATCCTTACACGACTAGCTTGATTGGTGACGAAATTGGCTTCCCGCTGGCTAAGACCAAGGATGAAACCATCAACGGTTACTTTGCTACTGCTAACTATCTAGATTCTTCTGTCAAAGCCTTGTTTGACTATCTCAAAGAATCCGGCCTCTATGACAACTCTATTATCGTTCTCTACGGAGACCATTTTGGAATTTCCCAAACCCGCAATCCTAACTTGGCCCCTCTTGTAGGCAAGACTTCTGAGACTTGGTCCAACTACGACAATGCCATGATGCAGCGCGTGCCATACATGGTAGTGGTGCCTGGCATGGACAAAGGAAAGATCATTGATACATACGGTGGTCAAGTAGATATGCTGCCAACATTGGAGCATTTACTGGGCATTGACTCTAAGAACTACCTTCAAGTTGGACAAGACCTGCTGTCATCTCAGCATCAGCAAATCACAGCCTTCCGCTCCAGCAATAACTTTGTCACTCCAAAATACACTAGCTTCAATGGACGGACCTACTACACCCAGACCGGTGAGGAAATTACTAATCCTGACGAAACCATCAAGAAGGAGCTGGATGAGATTCGCAATGCTGCCAATACTCAGCTGAAGATGAGTGACGCTATTCAGACCGGCGACTTGATTCGTTTCTACAAGGGGAATGACTTAGGCAAGGTCAACCCTAAAGATTACTCTTATCTTAATTCAATGAAGGCCTTGTTGGCTATTGAAAAGGAAAAAGGCGACCAATCAACCAGTCTTTACTCTAAGCGAGGCAATGTCTCCACTGTGGACCTCTTTAATTCGCCAAGCTATCGTGCACTGCATCCAGAGCAGTTCCAAACTAGCAGTAGCGACGAAGACAGCAGTCAGGAAGACTCGAGCTCTTCCAGCTCTAGTTCCACAGCCAATCCATAGATAGCAAAAGCCTTAAGTCCAATGGACTTAAGGCTTTTCAGGCTCTATAATTTCTGTAGTGGGTAAAACCGCTGTAGGAATGATGGAGCCTATTTGTTGTAGAAAAAAAGTCCCATAAGTCCTATAACGAAAAGCGATGAAACTATCATTAAAAAGACTCTTATGGAACAGTTCAATTTTCTCACAAACTTATTGGGAATAAAAGACCAGAATATCACTATCTTGGATGTTCTAGATGCTGGTACACATAAAGAAATCATCGCTAAGCTAGATTATCCCGCTCCTAAATGCACTCACTGCCAAGGACAAATGGCTAAATATGACTTCCAGAAAGAAGTAAAAATTCCCTATTTAGAGTGTGCAGGTTACAAGACTCTCGTTCGATTGAGAAAGCGCCGTTTCCACTGTAAAATCTGTAGGAAAATGGCGGTCGCAGAGACTTCCTTAGTCAAGAAGAATCACCAAATTGCAACCATCGTCAAGTAGAAAATTGCCCAAAAATTAATCGAGAAAGTCCCTCTGATAGCTATCGCCGAAAGTTTATCTGTATCTACTTCCACCGTCATTCGTAAGTTGAAAGAATTCAAGTTCAAGACTGACCTTAACTGCCTTCCAGAATACATGAGCTGGGATGTGGAAACAGTCAGGGAAGGGACTGTTTCAATCGGCAGATAGAGATGAGCTTCATTGCACAGGACTTTGATTCCAGAAAAATCGTAGCTATCTTAGATGGGCGGACTCAAGCAACGATTCGCAATCACTTCCTTCGTTATTCCCAACAGGTGAGAAGTCGAGTAAAAGTCATTACAATGGACATGTTTAGTCCCTACTACGATATTGCCAGAAAACTATTCCCAAACGCTAAAATCGTTCTGGATCGTTTTCACATTGTACAACATCTCAGCCGTGCTATGAGTCGTGTTCGTGTTCAAATCATGAATCAATTTGATCGAAAATCACACGAATATAAGGCACTGAAACGCTACTGAAAACTGCTCCAACAAGATAGTCGAAAACTAAGTCATAAACGCTTTTATCGTCCAACTTTTCGGTTGCATTTGACCAACAAAGAGATTCTGGAAAAGCTTCTCTCTTACTCTCAAGCACTCCGAGAACACTATGAACTCTACCAACTCTTACTGTTTCATTTTCAAGAGCAACAGGCTGACCATTTCTTTGGACTCATTGAAGATACCATTTCTTGTGTAAATTCTATTTTTCAAACTGTTTTTAAGACCTTTTTGAAAGATAAGGACAAGATCCTGAACGCACTGGAACTGCCCTACTCAAATGCAAAACTAGAAGCTACTAACAACCTCATCAAAGTCATCAAGCGAAATGCTTTCGGATTTCGGAACTTTGAAAACTTTAAAACTAGAATCCTCATCGCTTTGAATATCAAAAAGGAGAGGACTAAATCAGTCCTCTCCAGATTATAACTTTTCATCAACCCACTACAGTTGACAAAGAGCCCGAAAAAAAGGGATAAGTTGCAGATAAGTGAAAACCTCTAAAGTTGGAAAACTTTAGAGGTTCATGCTAAGGTTGAAAATGCTGGTGCAAGATAGCAAAGTAGTCTTCTGGATTGTGGAGAAATGGGAAGTGGCCGCTGTTTTTAATGGTGAACACCTGAGCGCTGGGATAGCGGCTGATGACAAAGTGCATGCTAGCACCAAAAATATCATTGTCACCGAAAGTCACGGTAATAGGAAAAGCAGGATCTTCTAGTCGGGGCAAGAGAGGATAGGCCATAATTTCCTTTCTTGTCTGATTGCCTGCTTGGACTGAAACATTGCTCATGTCTAGTTTCACATCACGAAAGGCTGGATAGTCGGCATTGTAGTTGCGAGTAACCTGACGATAGAGAGCTTGCGAAGCCTTGGAACTACCAAGATTGCCGAGCAGAGAATAAATTCCCATTTTCGTCCACTCAAGAAAAGTGCAGTGATTTTTATTGTAATTCAGCATTTCCTTTTCCATTTGCTGCCACTGAGAGCCCGTGCCTGTCCCCGGCGAGGAAAGAAAGAGACTGAGAACCCGCTCAGGGATTTTGCTGGCGTAGATTTGCGCGTACAATCCACCCCAGGAATGCCCCAAAAGGTGAAATTTATCTACATTGAAGTGGTCGGCGATTGTGTTGATGTCTGCAATGTAGGCCTCCATGCTGTAGTCGCCACTCGGACAGGGCGATTTCCTCGTTCCCCGCTGGTGAAAGACAATCAGTTGATAATCTTTTTCGAGCTTAGGGATAAAGAGCTTGAAGTCATCAGGCGTTCCCGGTCCACCGTGCAGCAGGATAATCGTTTCCTTGTCAGGATTGGGATAGCAAACGGTGTAGAGTTGGTCGGAGCCGTTTTGAATCATTGTTTCGATTTTTTGAGAATGGGTCATAACTTTCCTTTCTTTTAGTAGAGCGTCCACCACTGATATAGGCTCCAGTAGAGGAGATTGAGAACGACGATAAGTGAAGCACTGCTGGTCAAGTAGGTCAAGATTTTTCGACCCTTGCTCACTTGGAATTTTGAGCGCAGGAAGAATGAGGCAATAAGGCTAACCAGGAGGCTAACTCCCACAGCTGCAAAGCCCATAGAAAGCCAAACACGGCTGTTTGGTGAGGAATGTAGACTCAGGACGCTTTGGATAAAGAAGTAAAGCAGGAGCATGGTAGATAGAATGAACCCGCAAGTCAGGTATTGCCAGAGCGACCAAGCAATCGGTGTAAGTTTGTGATTTTTCCGCTTGAAAAGAAGCCGATAGAGTTTGACCAGTAAAGCAGATACAGGGATGAGGAGGGCATAGAAAGCAGCGAGGCACCACAAGACGAGACTGCCGTAATCCTTGACTACATCCCATGTGGAAAGTTTAAGGTAGTCTGCGATAGGCAATTTCAGCCGTTCTTGCTTGCCGTTTTTCTCCAATTCCCAGTATTTTTGAGTGACAAATTTACTATTTTTCTCAAGATAGTTAGTTATTGGCGGAGCAATGCGCGTGATTGATAAGGCATTGGTGAAAACGCGACTTGAGCGATAAACGCCCGGTTTAAACTCTGCTTTTATCTTCTCTGAAGTAGTTGCCTTGTTTCCATAAATCAGCTCAGGAATTTTTTTAAGATAGTTACTTTCGTATTGTTGATTGGTTAAAATGACGGTAGCGATACCTGATTTGAAATCCAAAGTTAATATGGATGAAAAGCCAGCCGTATTACCACCGTGACCGAGGATAACGCGGTCTTGATAAAGGTCACTCCAAAATCCGTGAGCATTGATTGGGAGTTTGCTATCAGGAAAAGTCGAAGTCGCCGTATAAAGGGTGTCCCAAGTTTCCGCGCGCCTAAAAAGTGTCTTCTTTTGCAGGAGTGCTTGGGCAAAGGTCTTAAAGTCTTTCAAAGTTCCTGTTGCTCGCCCGCTCGGATAGTAAGGATTAGGCTTGTTTGCCTCGCCAATCAGCTGACCGTCTGAGGTGTAGCCCTTGATTTCCTTGCGTTTTTCGACCACATAGTCATTATCCGAAAAATCGGGCAAAATAGCGGTGTGCTTCATACCTAAGGGCTGAAAAATATGCTCGTGCACATAGTCAGCGTAAGATTGTCCGCTAATCCGCTCGACGATGTAGCCAGCAAGCACCGTTCCAAAATTGGAATAAGCAGTTATTGTCCCCGGCTCATAGGCTTGAATAATCGGCGCCTTTTGTAGCGTATGGGCTAGGTCTTTGTCTTCATTTTTGGCCAAGTCAACATCTGCGAAGCCTGCTTGGTGGTTCATGAGGTCAAGCATGGTAATGGGTTTGTCAAATTTGAGCTTGCTTTTGAGAAAATCCTTGGGCAGATACTCTTTGATGTCGGTTTTTAGGTCAATTTTCCCCTCTTCCCAGAGCTGCATGACGCTGACCCAGACGGTTAATTTCGTTACAGAGCCCCACTCGAAAACTGAGTTGTCATCCACCGCCCACTTTTTTTCCTTGTCTACATAGCCAAAATTATTTTGGTAAATGGTTTGACCGTCCTTGTCAAAAATAGATGTTGCCAGTCCTGCGCTGGTTTTCTCGTTTTTCTGATAATAATCCTCAATCTTCTGTCCGATTTGGTCGTAAGATGTCCCCGACGGCAATTTTTGCTCATCGGCTCGAACTTGCGCTACTCCAAAAGCGAGCAAGCCGCAAGTCAGCAGCGCCACAGTGCTCTTCAAAAATGATGTTTTCATGATACTTACCTTTCTATTAAAGTGCCCACCATTGGTACAGGCCCCAATAAAGGATATTGAGAACGACGATAAGTGAAGCGCTGCTGGTCAAGTAGGTCAAGATTTTTCTGCCTTTGCTGACTTGGAATTTTGAACGCAGAAGAATTGGCAAAACAGAACTAGCAAGAAGCAGCAGACCCGTTATTGCAAAGATGACATAGAGCCAAGCACTGTTATTTGGCGAGCCGCTGATGTTCATATTATATTGCACGATGAGAATGGTTATGAGTACAGTGGACAAAACAAGTCCGCAAGTCAGATAATGCCAGAGCGACCAAGCAAGTGTCACAGGTTTGCGGTTTGTCCGCTTGGCAAGGAGCCGGTAGAGCTTGACCAGTAAAGCAGATACCAAACTAAGAAGAGCATAGAAGATTGCTAACCCCCATAGGATGACACTGCCGAATTCTTTGGCAACTTCCCAGTTAGATAGTTTAAAGTAATCAGAAACTGGGCGCTTGATAAATTCTCGCTTACCGACTTTCTCCAAGCTCCAGTAAAATCGATTTTCACTATTTTTATCAATATAGAAGGTCGCCATATTTAGTCGCGCAATGGATAAAGGCCCAAAGAATTGACTAGCGTCACGATAAAAGCCGGGTTTGAGTTCTTCTTTCTTTTTGTTGGGAACATCTTTCTTTTGCCCATAGACCAGCTCGGGAATTTTCTCAACATAATTTTTCTCGCCCAGTTGGTTCGTTAAAATGACAGCAGCGATACCTGATTTTAAGTCTAAGGTCAAACTTGATGAAAAACCAGCTGTATTACCACCGTGCCCGAGGATAACTTGGTCTTGATAAAGGTCACTCCAAAAACCATGAGCATTGGTAGGAAGATCGCTATCAGGATAGTTAGAGGTTGCTGTATAAAGGGTGTCCCAAGTCTCTGAACGCTTAAAAAGTGTCTTCTTTTGCAGGAGTGCCTGAGCGAATGCCTTGAAATCTTCCAAGGTTCCTGTTGCTCGCCCAGCAGGGTACATTTCTATTAGATATGGAGCTTCGCCAATCAACCGACCGTCTCTAGTGTAACCTTTGACTTCCTTACGTTTTTCTACTACATAGGGATTATCTGATAAATCGGGTAAGAGAGCGGTGTGCTTCATACCTAAGGGCTGAAAAATATGCTCGTGCACATAGTCAGCGTAAGATTGTCTGCTAATCCGCTCGACGATATATCCTGCCAGAGCCGTCCCAAAGTTAGAGTAGGCTGTCACTGTTCCCGGCTCATAGGCTTGATAGATATGTACTTTTTTGAGCGTATCTCCCAAGTTCTTACTAGTTCCCTTGGCAAGCCCCGTGTCTCCAAAGCCTGCTTGGTGGTTCATCAGATCCAGCATGGTGATTGGCTTGTCGTATGTGAGCTTGCCTTTGAGAAAATCCTTGGGCAGATACTCTTTTATATCTGTTTTAAGGTCAATCTTGCCTTCTTCCCAAAGCTGCATGACGCTGACCCAGACGGTCAACTTGGTGGCAGAGCCCCACTCGAAAACTGAGTTGTCATCCACCGCCAACTTTTTTTCCTTGTCTACATAGCCAAAATTATTTTGGTAAATGGTTTGTCCGTCCTTGTCAAAAACAGATGTCGCCAGTCCCGCACTGGTTTTTTCGTGTTCCTTGTAGTAATCCTCAATTTTCTGACCAATTTGGTCGTAAGGCGTGCCTGACGGCAACTTCTGCTGGTCAGCGTAAGCGTGACCAGCTCCCAGAGCGAGCAAGCCGCAAGTCAGCACAGTTAAGCAATGTTTAAAAAATGATGTTTTCATGATACTTACCTTTCTATTAAAGTGCCCACCATTGGTAAAGGCTCCAGTAGAGGATATTGAGAACGACGATAAGTGAAGCGCTGCTGGTCAAGTAGGTCAAGATTTTTCGACCCTTGCTCACTTGGAAAGTTGAGCGCAGGAAGATGGGCAGCGCAGCATTGACCAGAAAAATCAGTGCTAAGAAGGCAAAGAGAATGGCTTGCCAGCGATAATCGGGCATGTACTTGCCCGAAACGGCAACGATGACGAGACCTGCTAGATTGACTAGGCTAACCAAAATCAGTCCGCAAGTGCCATAATGCCAAATTTTCCAACTTCTTGGAGTCGCTCTTTTACTTTCTTTCCCAAAAAGCAAGCGATACACCTTACCCAAAGCAGCTAACAAAAGAACAAGCACAGCATAAACAACTGCGAGACCCAGCAGAGCGACAGAACTATAATCCTTTATCACCTCCCAAAGCGAGAGCTTTTCTAAATTATTATAGGTTGTTTCAACTTCTGTTCGGCCTTGGCGCTGTTGCAAAAGCCAATAGTTGCTGACTAATAAATGACCGTCTTTTATCACATCTTTCACATAAAAGGTATAAGCGGGGGCAAGGCGCGAAATAGAGGTCGGGCCTTGCTGAATGGAGCGAGAAGTTCGATACATGCCCTCTTGAAAGTCTTTTTGAGACTGGCTAGGGGCTTGCTTTTTCTTACCAAAGACCAAATCGGGTAGACCAAAAGAATAGGTGGCTTCTTCTCTCTGATTTACCATAGTAACCATGCCAATACCCGATTTGAAATCTAGCGAAATCATGGTTGAAAAACCGGCAAAAGAATGACCGCCGTGCCCTAAAATAGAGCCTATCTCATACTCTGTCACCCAAAAGCCGTGGGCATTCTTAACGACTGCTTTATCTGAGAATGTAGAAGTTGTCTGATACAGTTCATTCCAGGTTTCTGGGCGCTTAAAGAGCTTTTCCTTTCTCAAAAGAGCTTGCGCGAACCGCTTGAAATCGGCAAAAGTCCCTGTCGCCTGCCCCGCTGGATAAATATCCGCGGGAAGCAATTTATCTAGATATAAATTTCCGTTTGTATCATAGGTTTTCTCACCCTGCCGCTTGTCTCGGACATAGGTATTGTCCGACAAATCAGGTAAGAGAGCGGTATGGTTCATGCCCAAAGGCTGGAAAATATGCTCGTGGACATAAGCCGCAAAGTCCTGTCCGCTGATGCGCTCCACGATATAGCCTGCTAGAGCTGTACTGTAATTGGAATAGGATGTCACCGTCCCTGGCTCATAAGTTTGAGCGGGCTGGCTTTTTAGTAATTCTTCCAAGCTCTTGCCTGTTCCTGTGTTCAGCGGCGTTTCATCAAAACCCGCTTGGTGGTTCATCAGATCCAGCATGGTAATGGGCTTGTCGTATTTGAGGTGTTTCAGGAAATCCTTGGGCAAATACTCTTTTATATCTGTTTTTAGGTCAATTTTTCCTTCTTCCCAGAGCTGCATGACGCTGAGCCAGACGGTCAATTTGGTGGCAGAGCCCCACTCAAAAACCGAGTTGTCGTCCACAGCCAGCTTCTTTTCCTTGTCCATATAGCCAAAGTTCTTTTGGTAAATGGTTTGGCCGTCCTTATCAAAGACTGCTGCCGCCAGTCCCGCGCTGGTTTTTTCGTGTTCCTTGTGGAAATTTTCAATTTTCTGACCGATTTGGTCATAAGGCGTGCCCGACGGCAATTTTTGCTGGTCAGCTCGAACTTGCGCTGCTCCAAAAGCCACCAAGCCACATGTTACCAGCGCCACAGCGTTTTTCAAAAATGATGGTTTCATGATATCCTCCTTAAGATGTATTTTCCCCTTTGCACCCTTATCCTAACAAATGGACAATAGCAAATCTACCCCTTTTCGGTAAGTGGTAAGATTTCCTAAGTAAGTGGTAGAAAAAGTAGCTCTATAATTTCTGTAGTGGGTAAAACCGCTGTAGGAATGAGCGAAATGCTTTCGGATTTCGGAACTTTGAAAACTTTAAAACTAGAATCCTCATCGCTTTGAATATCAAAAAGGAGAGGACTGATTTAGTCCTCTCCAGAATATGACTTTTTATTAACCCACTACAATTGACAAAGAGACGCTTTTCATGTAGCTAATATTTCATTAAATAACTTCAAAAACAGAAACCGTCAGATTTTCAACATAGAAAGGCTTCTTATGACGGCTATTGCCAACTAGGAGACGCAGCTTATCTGCATTAGGCAGATAATAGGGCAGGCCGCTGGCATTAAATATGACTTGATAATGCTTGTCATCCTTAATCTCAAAGATAATCAAACCACTGCCCTGCTCGGCTGATTGGACAAAGACATGCTTATAAATATCTTCATAGGTCTGATAAGAAAAGGCTTTGCAGCTTGTCTTGAGGCGAATGATGTTCTTGATAAAATCAATACTCTCTTGATGGTCCTGCAAAATATCCCAATTCACCTGATTGACTGCATCTGGCGCATTGTAGCTGTTCATTGCCCTTTCGCGATCACTGGGAAGAACTTGGCCGTCTTCTCCAGTCGCCACTAGCTTGGTACGGGAAAATTCCTGTCCCAGCTCCATGAAAGCCATGCCTTGCATGAGCAGATTCATAGCAGTTGCCAGCTCAATCCGCTTGGTGCGAGTCAGAACATCATCGTCGGGATGCAGCTCCGCAAGCAAATCATGCAGGTTGAAATTATCGTGAGCCTCCACGTAGTTAAGAACTTGATTAGGGCTGAGATAGCTGCCTAGCTCACTACTGCCAAGGATAGACTTAGCGACGATATCCTCCGTCGCCTGACCACTGACAAAACCAGCCTTGATGCCACCGTAAACCTCGGCTCCCTTAACCGCATCCCGCTCTGTATCATTGAAAAATCCAATCCGTGGTAACTGATAAGCATTGTCCTTCTTAGCCTTGTCTTCTGGTCTCAGACCCGTTCCCATATCCCAGCCTTCTCCATAGAGCAAGATTCGTGGATCCACCTCATCCATGGCCTGACGAATGGCATTCATCGTTTCCACGTCATGAATTCCCATTAGGTCGAAGCGGAAGCCATCTACATTGAACTCCTCCACCCAGTACAGCAAAGAGTCAATCATAAACTTGCGGAACATCTCATGTTCGCTAGCCGTCTCACTCCCCACTCCGGTTCCATTTTGGAAAGAGCCGTTAGGATTCATCCGATAGTAATAATCCGGTACTATAGCCTGAAAAGCCGAATCATAGGTCGAGTAGATGTGATTGTAAACAACATCCAGTGTCACAGAGATTCCCGCATCATGGTAGGCCTGAATCATCGTTTTCAAATCACGGATGGCCTGCGCTGGGTCGGCAGGATTGCTGGAAAAGCTAGTCTCTGGAGCATGATAGTTCTGTGGGTCATAGCCCCAGTTGTAGATTAGCTCCCCATTTTCATCATAGTCCTTGTGACGATCAGAGACAGGCTGAAGCTGGACAACATTAACGCCTAGATCACTGATATAGTCAAAGCCTGTCTTTCGCCCTAGATAATTGGTAGTTCCTTTTTGACAGGCTCCAAGAAAGGTTCCACGCAGCTGACTATCCACGCCTGAAGTCTCCGACTTGGTCAAATCCCGAATGTGCATCTCATAAATCACTGCCTGATTTGGATTGTCCAAACGCCAGACGGCTTCTTTACCCTGCCTGACCTGAAAACCGGCTACTTCTGTCTCATCCGCTCCAAGAATCGCTGAGCGCTTGCCATCTGGACTGGTCGCAACGGTATAGGGATCTCGAGTGTAAAAATTGCGGTATTCAAAGCTAACATGGTAGTGATAAGTTTTGCCGGTCAAGTCTTCTGCTATTTCAACTGACCAGACACCGATGGTATTTTCCTTATGGTCGTGGGAATATCGGTCACCTTTTTGCATTGGGAAGATTTTATAAACAGGAGCTTGATTGTCAGCCGATTCATAGACTACCAGCTCTACCTTCCTAGCTGTCGGTGCCCAAACTTTGAAGGTATGTGCGCCGTCCGTCTGACGGTGTCCCAACCAGCCTTGATAGCCCCAGCATTCATCAAAGTAGTCTGTTCTCAAGGCCATATCAAAGTTATGCGGACGCCGACGTGAATACTGGTGACTCGTCGTTGCAGCCTGCAAAGAATAATAAACCTGCATATCTCCCTCAATCAGCCAAATTTCCGTCACCAGATGAGGAGGTAACAAATCAATATGATAGTCACAGGACTGGCTAGACCAGTCTGAACGTTTGATAATTACATGAGCGTGATCTAAGGGCTCCCAGGTTTGAAATGATAATTCCCCCTGAATACCAAAATAATCAAGTTTGGAAAAGGCTACTTCCTGTCCCCATTGGTTTATTTGCCACTGCCACATATCATAGGAGAAATAATCCCCAGTAGGATTGTGGTAATGGACTAAGACTTTATAGTCTAGCATGTTCTTTCATCTCTTATCTAAAATTATTCTATTGAAAGGGCTGTCTGACTGATTTCATCAATATTGGCAAAAAATTCCAAATGGCCGTGCAGCACTTCCAGTTCAACAGGCGTATCACCGCCGTATTCTCCATCCAAATTCAGCATAAATGGACCTTTTTTGTCTAAAATTTCCAGCTGCAGCTTGCTTGTTTTTAGGTATTCTACATTGATATCGCCAACGTGCTGACCGCCATTGATGGCCTGCATCATCAGACTCAGCATGTCAAAGAGATTAGCTGTCTTGACCAAAATCAAGGTAAAATTCCCGTCATCTAATTTAGTGTCTGGCGCTAGCTTTTCAAAACCACCAATAGAGTTGGTTAGAGCCGCAAACATAAGCGAAATCTTCCCTTCAAAGACACCGTGGTCGTGCTTGATACGAACCTTGCGGAACTTAGAGCGAGGGAGTTTTTTTGCTCCTTCTGCGACATAAGCAAAGTAGCCTAGGCGGGATTTGACCTCGCTAGGTACGCTGTAAGTCAGCTCCGTTAGGGTTCCAGCTGCCGCAATATTTATAAAATACTTGTTACCATAGGCCCGGCCAATATCCATCTTAATGGTCTGGTTCTTTTCAATAATGCGGGCCGCCGCTACTGGGTCTCCCATGGGAATCTTCAGAGCACGCGCATAGTCGTTGGTTGTACCAGTTGGGATAAAGGCCAATTTAGGCCGTTCATCCAGATTCGCCACGCCATTAACTACCTCATTGATGGTACCGTCGCCGCCTGCCGCAATAATCAAATCAAATCCTGCTTTTGCTGCTCTTTCAGCTTCTTTTTGAGCAGAAAGAGGCGCTGGAGTGGTTTGGTAGGCGCTGGTTTCATAGCCCACATCCTCCAAAACATCCAGAACTTCCGCAATATTTTTCTTAATAATTTCCTGTCCCGAAGTCGGGTTATAAATCAATCGTGCTCGTTTAATCTTATCCTTCATACTTCAGCCTCATAAGCTATCAAGCCAATCTTCATCCCGAATTTCAATTCCTAACTCCTGAGCCTTGGCTAGCTTGCTGCCAGCATCTGCGCCAGCCACTACCAGATCCGTTTTTTTAGAAACAGATCCGGAAACATTAGCACCCAGACTCTGCAATTTTTCTTTAGCTTGATTGCGTGTCAATTTTTGTAATTTACCAGTCAAAACAACCGTCATACCTGATAGGGCTGCATCAGCCGCTGCCTTTTGTCCCAGATAGTCCAGATTCACACCTGCTTCCTGCAGTTCCGCCAAAAGAATCTGAGAGCCTTCCTGCTCAAAATAGGTATGCAGGCTTTGGGCAATCACCGTCCCAAGACTGTCGATAGCCGCAATCTCTTCTTGGCTGGCCTGAGACAACCTAGGAATATCATGGAATTTCTCCAGCAAAATCCGACTGGCCTTTCTTCCCACATGGCGAATCCCCAAGCCAAACAAGAGGCGTTCAGCTGAGTTTTTCTTGGAAGCTTGAATAGCAGTATACAACTTATTTGCTGATTTTTCCTTAAAGTTCTCTAGTTCTAGTAAATTTTCTATCGTTAGCCGATAGATTCCAGCCACATCCTTGACTAGATTTTGAGCAAAGAGCTTCTCTACCACTGCTGGACCAAGACCGGTAATGTTCATGGCATCCCGGCTAGCAAAGTGAATCAAGCCCTCCTTGATCTGGGCTGGACAGAGCGGGTTAATGCAGCGCAGAGCCACTTCGTCTTCAAAGTGCACTAGCTCACTCTCGCAGCTTGGACAATGGCTTGGCACTTCCAAAGCCTCTTCTGACACCCGCTTGGACTCGACCACTCGCAAGACAGCTGGAATAATATCTCCTGCTTTATAGACGATAACTGTGTCTTTCTGACGAATATCCTTCTCGGCAATGTAGTCCACATTGTGCAAGGTCGCTCGGCTAACTGTCGTTCCCGCTAGCTGGACAGGCGTCAGATTAGCTGTCGGAGTCACAACTCCCGTCCGACCCACTGTCCAGTCAACAGATAGAAGCTGGGCTTCCTTTTCCTCAGCTGGAAACTTATAGGCGATAGCCCACTTAGGTGCCTTGACAGTAAAGCCAAGCTCCTCTTGCACCGCCAAGTCATTAACCTTGATGACAATACCGTCAATTTCATAAGGCAGGCTATCCCGCTCCTCAGCGATCTTTTCGATAAACTCCCAAACTGATTCAATAGAGTCCGCCAGAATATGAGTAGGATTGACTGAGAAGTCCAAATCTGCCAGCTTGTTTAAGACCTCTTCTTGGCTGCCAACCTGAGTAGGACTGGCTTCTTGGTATAGGAAAGTCGCTAGATTGCGCTTAGCCACAACTGCTGTGTCCAGCTGGCGCAAGGTTCCCGCTGCTGCATTACGTGGATTGGCAAACTCAGGCTCACCATTTTCCTGTCGCAGCTGATTGACCGCATCAAAGGATGCCTTGGGCATATAGCACTCTCCGCGAACCGTAATGTCCAGCGGTTCTTTCAAAGTCAGTGGAATATCCTTGACTCGCTTGAGATTTTCAGTAATGTTTTCACCAACAGAACCATCCCCCCGAGTCGCTCCTGCTACCAAGATTCCATTTTCATAGGTCAGGGAAATAGAGAGCCCATCAATCTTGAGTTCACAAAGATAAGAAACTTGTGGAAATTCCTTGCGAACCCGCTGGTCAAAGGCTAGTAATTCTTCACGTGAAAAAGCATCCTGCAAACTAAAGAGAGGATACTGGTGTGGATATTTTTCAAATCCTTCTAAAATCTTCCCGCCCACCCGATGCGTCGGACTGTCAGGCAGGATATCGGTTGGGTACTTTTCTTCTAACTCCGCTAACTCACGATAGAGTCTGTCATACTCGCTATCCGATACACTTGGCCTGTCTGCCGTATAATACTCATGGGCATATCGGTTGAGCAATTCTACTAATTCTGACATTCTTTCTTTCATACTTCTATTTTATCACAAATACACAAAATCTTCCTCTATTTGTTCCCAATTTTTCCTAAAAAACAAAAGGACATCATAACCACCCGTCTAACGGGTGGTTTGTCCCAGGGCTATAAGCCCACATCACCAGCCAGCGCCTAAAGACGCTGGCTTTCACTTTGTTCAAGCCTCATTGCTCTTGACTCGTCACAAACCTCTCAAAGAGGTGTTTGCATTACTTACCACTATCCCTAAAGGGATCCTCATATTCTTTTACACTCAATTTATCCAACGCTATATCATGCTTTTCCTGTTCTTGGATATATTTCTTAATTGTGGCTTCATTAAGTCCTACTGTACTCACGTAATAGCCTTCCGCCCAAAAATGTCGGTTCCCAAACTTATATTTTAGATTGGCGTGCTTATCAAACATCATGAGAGCACTTTTACCTTTTAAATACCCCATAAAACTAGAAACACTTATCCTCGGTGGAATACTTACCAACATATGTACATGATCTGGCATTAAGTGACCCTCGATAATTTCAACACCTTTATAACTACATAATCGGTGGAATATTTCACCCAAACTGTTTCGATATTGATTATAGATGACTTTTCGTCTATACTTAGGTGTAAACACAATGTGATATTTACACATCCACTTTGGGTAGTGTAAAATAAGTTGTGTAAACACAAAAAGGAATAAATCCGTTATAGTAGAGTTGCGAAACATTACTAGAAAGAGATTTATTCCTATGACACAGTTTACTACAGAATTGCTTAACTTCCTAGCCCAAAAGCAAGATATTGATGAATTTTTTCTTTTCTTTCTTCCAAACTATCTGACAAAAGTGCTTCTTTCCAAAAATCTGGAATTGGGGCATTTAGAATATTTGCTTTATCTGTTACAATTTCTACTTCTGAAGAAGTTAAAGTATACTTGTTTAAAAATTCTATTTTATCTGTCATTTACTCTACCCCACTGCAAAAAAGAGGACGTCCGTCCTCTTAAAACCTTACTACAAGTTGTAGCCATAAAAATATTTTGTACTTTTTTTCCACTCTTTTTGAGCCAGAAAGTCTACGTATTCTTGAGCTTTCCGTAAATCTTGCTCGCTAACTTCCTGTCCATATTCAAGTGGAAAATGATAACCAGATAAGACTGAAAGAAGACTTGGCTGGATAAAAAGAGCGAAACGTTCCTTTTGGTTAGCCGCCATATACAAACGCTGGAAGATGATTTTTGTTAAATCACCAAGAAAAATCTGTCCCTTTTCATAGTAATAAAGTCTTTTATCAACTGATTGGACTTTATCCAAATAATACTGTCCCACTTCATCAAGGTCGGCTTCTTCACCAAGAACATCATAGTAATCTAGATAAGAGTCTAAACTATCACGAATAGCAACCGCTAAATCTGTATCTTCCCAATCCTCCCATAAAGCTAGCAAATAAGGGATGACTTCATAAGACAGACTGTTAATCGCGCTTGAAGCAAAAGTTAAAGCACCAAGCTCTGACACATTAGCTAAAAAATTCAAATTTTGAGGATTTTCTAAATCTTCGTGAGTACAGACTGAACAAAACAAGCGAATACACAGATTAAGCACGGCATCGTCTTTAGTGGTATTCATCAAGTCAATCAAAAGATTTTTTACAGAAAAATCTCCTTTTTTGAGCAATTCAGCAATTAACAAGATACAATCTTTTTCATCTTGTATTTGCACTAATTTTTCTCTCAATTCTTCTACTGAGAGAGCTTATCTCACCGTACCATGAACCTGTTAGTAATATATTTTTAACCATTAAAAACTTTACCCAAAATCATCGGTTTTCTGTGAATATCTTTTCTAAACCTTTAAAAATGACATCCCGCAAGACTTCGTTATAACTGTCATACTGACGCATGGCTTGAATTTTGTCAAAAGCGATTTTAATCGTGCCGTCCACCAAAATCGTAAGCCCAGCAATTTCCTCATCTGACCCCTCTTTCCCGAAAGTGTCATTTAAAATAATCAATCGTCTATTTTCTTCCATTTCGCAAATATAATACGATATATAGCCTACTTTTATAAAGTTACACGGACATGCTCTCCGTCAACTCCGTCTAGAAATATCGTTGGTAAATCTGGATGTTGTTTTTTCAACTTAAATTTCTGCACTTTACTAAGTTCAGGCAAATAACCAAGCTCTCCGTCAGGAAATTTGTTCTCACATAAATCTTTATATAAAGACGTCACAAAGTCTTGCCAAACTGGCGAGGAATATTCTCCGAACCCCTCTAAAAGGAAACGGTAGCCGTCCGCTCTATCAAATGCCATTAGCGCTACAGCGTTAGTACAAGCAGGATTGTCAAGTACCGCTTGCGGAAGGTCAAAGCCACTGTCCCAGTTATAATTGTCTAACAAGATGAACAGTTGTTCGGAGCTATTTATACTTTGAACTTGTTCTAGTGCTCTTGTTATGTCTTCAGAGAATAGAATATTTGTTAAAAATTTCATGTTATTAGTCATAAAATCATCCTTCAATAATTAGTCTAAATTTTTCATAAATCTTTCCCAAAGTTCGGCGGTTGCGCCAAATTTAGGATATAAAGGCAGACCCTTATCTTGCAGTATGCCTAATTTTCTTTGTAACTCTTTGACCTCTTTTTGCAACATTGCAGGAGATTGATTTACATCAATATTATCTAACCGTGCACGAACAAATTCATTATACGTGGAGTGATAACCTCTATGTTTTGATAATGGACTAACACTTGTAGTATCTACCGAATCTGGCACAGGCAAAAATTTCCCATTACTTGAATCATCCAAATCCATACCCATTTTTTGTATAACAGGGTGATCAGCCATATCTGCCGGAATGATGTGTTGGGCTTGATAACCAGTCCATTTTTGCCCCCTACTAAGCCCCATATCTTCCATCATATTTTTACCTAGTTTAGTTGAACTACCGCCTGTTACAACTCCATCTTGCCCAGGGATAACTCTAGGTGTCTGTTGTGATATTCCTTTATCGCTATTTGGATTATCCACCTCTTCTGGCTTCTGCACCTTCTTGCCAGCGTCAGGGGTGACTTCGGGTTGTCCTGCTTTGGGTAGGTCGGGTTCTTGTGCCTTGACCTTCGGAACGGCACTGGCACTAGCCGCAGCTTCAATGTCCGGTTTGACCTTGGTTTCCATTTCTGGCTTAACCTTGGTCGGATTGACTTCGGCTGGGCGACTAGCTTCAATGTCTGGCTTCTTGGTCACATCCACTTCTTTTGGACGACTGTTTGGTGACGCCACCTCGCTCGGACGAGCTTGGCTGACCTCCGGTTTAACCGTCTTGCCTGTATCAATCTCGCTCGGCTTGCTGTTGGTCTTATCCACCGCTGGACGGCTTGGATTGTCAATCTCGGGTTTCGCCGTTTTAGTGGTATCAATTTCTGGCTTCTTACTTGGACCAGTTATCTCTGGACTGCTTGCACGGTCAATCTCAGGCTTGCTTGTCTTCGTCACATCAAGCTCTGGCTTCTTGCTTGGGCTTGGTATTTCTTGATGTTGAGGCGTCTGAATCTCTGGTTTTGGCTTCTTGCCTGTACCAAGCGTAGACGGATCCACATCTGTGTCCGCATGGGTCTTCAAGCCTGCATTGCCCGCTGGCAGATCCACACCTTTCCCACTACTTGGCAAGTCTACATCAGCTCCACTGCCACCCCTGCCAAATCTTGCTCGGGCTTTATTGCCTAAGACATTCGAGCCATGACCAATCGCACGCCCTATTCCAAATTGGAGTGCTGCGCCCAAGGGGTCATCCTGCATCGCGGTCACCGTATGAGCGATGTCATTGGCATCATCGGCATAATTGACAACCTTGCCGACCGTCTGTACCGTCGTCGTTGCGGCTTTCCCTGTCTTGGCAAGCACGCTGGCATAGGTCGCAAAGCCACCAGTCGCTGCCGTCAAGACTGCGTCCACACCTGCCCAGATGCGCTCCCCGTCAGTCAGCCGTTTCCCCGAAATGGTCTCCCCGCTAACCGCCTGATAACCGCTATCTGGCACCAGGTAAGCTGTCCCTGCTCCGATAAGGATAGGAGCGAGTGTTCCTCCGCTCAGGACACTCCCCGCGATAATGGCACCCACTGCTATAATTTTACCACCAATTTCAACCCACTGCAACCAGCCTTTGTTGTCCTCCTTCCAAGTCGAGCGCGCCCGCTCGTACTCGCCGACTTGCGTCGGAAACATAGCTTCCATGAGCTGTTGGTCGCTCAAGCCCTTGAGCTTTTCGTAATTCTCATGATCTTCTTTCTCAATCTTCGCCAAGCCTTCTTTTGCCAGCTTGAGCTTAGCATCGTAGAGTTCCTTGGCGGCGGGTATCGGTGTTTTGTCGCTATTGACAATATCCGAAATACTGTAGTGCTCCGTGGTGGTGTAAGTATGTGAACTAATTGGGCAAAACTGGAATGAGAAGCCAAACGGCGTAAAGAGAAAAATCGCCCCACTTATGAGTAAGTGGAGCGTCTTTTTTATTCTGTTTCCGTTTCTACCTTTTTCGCTTCTTTCTTATCTTTGCCCTTGCGGCGTGCCAAGACATCGGCGTAGTACTTGCGGCTGTTGTTGAGGACAGATAAGGTCTTTTGGTAAATAGCGTCTTCTTTCAACTGAGCTAGAATAGCTACATAGTCGCTTAGTTGTTGGTAAGGAACTGCCAAGTCCTTGCGCAGTTGCTTGGTGTCAAAGCTGACTTTAGCGAGCTTTTCTTGTGAGCGGTCAGAGAAAACTTTTTCAAAAGCAGCTTGGCTTTCGGTCAAGTTATTCATAAAGCGCCCAATTCCTAAAGTCTCAATAGCAGATTGGTATTCTGCTTTTCTGAGTTTTTCTAATAAGCTGTTTAAAAGTGCTGTTTCTTCTTCATAGGAAACCTTGGTCGCTTTCTTGTACTGGTCGAAAAGCAAGTCTAAAGTCTTGTAAGCCGCCTTTTCGTTTTCGCGGCGGCTATTGCGGTAAGGTTTAATCGCTTCGCGCAGTGCTTGAAAATCTTCATCCCGCAACTGATCGGCTTCGATAATCGTGCTGGATTTTTCACTCGCCCGAACTTGTCCCAGCGACGCTTGATAAGCAGGCAAATTAGTCTTTAGCTGACCCAGCAGGTTAGACAAGATTTCTTCTTTCTTAACATCCAAGTTTTCTTTTTCCACATCATCCAAGAAACGCGCGATAAACTGAGAAAACTCGGCATAGCGTAAACTGCTCGTTTTCAGATTTAATAATGTTTGTTTTGCTGGCATATATCCACCTTTTCTTTTTCATTTTTATCCGATCCCCCTCGGATATGGTCATTACTTTTGAAAAGAGCTTGTCCGACCCTCTGACAGAGTAAACTGGAACAGATTTGCCTCATCTGAGCCTCGGATTGTGCTAATGAGAACACGGACAAACAATCTGAGCCTCTGACGAAGTAAACCAAAATTAGTCGACCCCGTCCGAGGGTCAGACAGAGTGAGCAAGTATGAGATAAAAGCAAATCATGCCTCTCCCAATCTCCCTCAACACTTACTCTTCCCAAAAGTAATAAAATTAGTATAGCATAAGATGAAAAGATGTCAAGGTAAATTGTATTGAATAACAAAAATACCCCAAATGTTATACTTTTCTTGATTAACATTTAGGGTACCAACAAATTATACTCTCTGTTTTAAAAATCTAATCCAATTATAATCCATTCGTCTACCAAAGCCCAAAAGTCAGACTGCCTTTTAGGAAGTTCTCTTGACGACCATAAATAGGTGTTTCCATTTTCGATGTCTAAAACAACGTATTCCCCCATACCGTTACTGAAAAAATTATAAAGTGGGATTAAATCTATGTCTAACTGTTGCAAATATTCCCAGTCATAATCTGCCATAGAGTTCACATTTTTAAGGTTATCAATCCCCATGCTTTTACTTGTATAATCATAAAAACCGTTGTGGATATGAGTATAGAAATCTGTTATTGATTGTTTTATAGTTGGTGCGTTTTCTCCAAACTTTTGTTTCAGCACCTCAACTGTAACGGGTTGCTTCCCTTCATAATAGATTTCTTCTCCTGTTTGGTAAGTCAAAATCGTATACAAAAGCGAATATTCGCCGTCTAAACAAATCAAGTCTATATTTTTTAAATAATCGCCTAAATAAGAAATTGTGTTTCGCAAATCAGAAGAAGAATATTCTTTCCACACTGAAAGAATTTTTTCTTTTCTTTCTTCCAAACTATCTGACAAAAGTGCTTCTTTCCAAAAATTTGGAATTGGAGCCTCTACAATTTGGCTTTCATCCGTCACAATTTCTACACTTGAACTAGATAAACTATATTCGTTTAAAAAATCTATTTTATTAGTCACTTTTGTTATCCTCCATTTCCTTTCACATATGAGTCTATCATATTTTGAATAATTCCTTCAAGTTCTTTTTCCCTAGCAATCATTTTTTCTCTAAATTCTGGATTGATTGGAATACCTTCTTTGACATACGTTGTCCATTCCTCATAAGTTTTTGAACCTTTAGAGGCATTTGCTGATTTGCTCAACCCAACGAAATTATCCTCATAATTTAATATTTCTAATTGTTGTTCTCTAGTTAGCTTATCAAAACCTTCCATTTTTGCAATTCTATCCATTGATACTATATGGTCAGCTTCTAATGTTTCTCCCTTTTCTATTGTATGTCCTGGAATAGCAGGGTCATCCATAGGCAAAACTACATCTTTATTGACTTTTCTCCTCATTTCTGGAGACGGCGTTTTCCTTCTCAGGATTGCATATTCTGTGTCTGATATTCTTCTTTCACCATATCGAGGCTCAGTTGTTCCAACTTCGGTATCCACTTCTTCTGGCTTCTGCACCTTCTTGCCAGCGTTAGGGGTGACTTCGGGTTGTCCTGCTTTGGGTAGGTCGGGTTCTTGTGCCTTGACCTTCGGAACGGCACTGGCACTAGCCGCAGCTGCGTCAATGTCTGGTTTGACCTTGGTTTCCATTTCTGGCTTAACCTTGGTCGGATTGACTTCGGCTGGGCGAGTCACTTCGATATCGGGCTTCTTGGTCACGTCCACTTCTTTCGGACGGCTGTTTGGTGACACCACCTCGCTCGGACGAGCTTGGCTGACCTCCGGCTTCACGGGCTTACCTGTATCCAACTCGCTGTTGGTCTTATCCACCGCTGGACGGCTTGGATTGTCAATCTCGGGTTTCGCCGTTTTAGTGGTATCAATTTCTGGCTTCTTATTTGGACCAGTTATCTCTGGACTGCTTGCACGGTCAATCTCAGGCTTGCTTGTCTTCATCACATCAAGCTCTGGTTTCTTGCTTGGACTTGGTATTTCTTGATGTTGGGGCGTTTGAATCTCTGGTTTTGGCTTCTTGCCTGTACCAAGCGTAGACGGATCCACATCTGTGTCCGCATGGGTCTTCAAGCCTGCATTGCCCGCTGGCAGATCCACACCTTTCCCACTACTTGGCAAGTCCACATCAGCTCCACTGCCACCCTTGCCAAATCTTGCTCGGGCTTTATTTCCAAGAGCAGTAGCTCCATGACCAATCGCACGCCCTATTCCAAACTGGAGTGCTGCGCCCAAGGGGTCATCCTGCATCGCGGTCACCGTATGAGCGATGTCATTGGCATCGTCGGCATAATTGACAGCTTTGCCTACCGTCTGTACCGTCGTAGAGGCGGCTTTCCCTGTCTTGGCAAGCACGCTGGCATAGGTCGCAAAGCCACCGGTCGCTGCCGTCAAGACTGCGTCCACACCTGCCCAGATACGCTCCCCGTCAGTCAACCGTTTCCCCGAAATGGTCTCCCCGCTAATCGCCTGATAACCGCTATCTGCCACCAGATAAGCAGTCCCTGCTCCGATAAGGATAGGAGCTAGGGTACCGCCACTCAGGACGCTCCCTGCGATAATGGCACCCACTGCTATAATTTTACCACCAATTTCAACCCACTGCAACCAGCCTTTGTTGTTCTCCTTCCAAGTCGAGCGCGCCCGCTCGTACTCGCCGACTTGCGTCGGAAACATAGCTTCCATGAGCTGTTGGTCGCTCAAGCCCTTGAGCTTTTCGTAATTCTCATGATCTTCTTTCTCAATTTTCGCCAAGCCTTCTTTTGCCAGCTTGAGCTTAACATCGTAGAGTTCCTTGGCAGCGGGTATCGGTGTTTTGTCGCTATTGACAATATCCGAAATACTGTAGTGCTCTGTGGTGGTGTACTCTATCGCAGTCCCGTACTCATCGTAAGCCGTGTTGGTTTTCGTATAAGTCAAATACTTACTCTTATACTGGTTTTTCCCTTCGTTGACCTTATTGAGACTCTCCAAAGCATTATCCAAACCCTCAAAGAATTTCCCGTCAATATTTTGGACGATTTCCTTGTGGACTTTCTTAGAGGCATCCAAGCGATGAAGAGCATGGTGCTCCGCATCTTCAAAAGGACCGACGGGCATGTCACGCCCCAAAGTCGCTTCTCCCGTTGCCACATAGAGATGAGCTAAGCCCTCAGAATTGACCTTATTTGACACTTCATCAATATCGCGTAGCAAGTCCTTTACGCAGTTGATGTTGCTGTGAAACCAACCCGTCTTAGAGCCTTCTTTAAAGTCAGGTTCATTCGTATAATATTTAGCCATTGTAACTCCTCTCTATCAGGCTCCACCAGTACCGATGATAATATCAGAAGACTTGGTCCCCTTCATATTCTTGTGAATTTCACCATTCTCGTCTTGAATAGATTTTTTCAGCTTGTCAACAGAGCCCTTAGGATCGTCTTTTATCCCCTGCTTGTCCTCAGCAGAAGTCTCGGAGCTATATAAAATACTGTTGGCGATGTCCATAGCCAGTATCTTATCAGTATCAATAAATTCGCTATAGGTGGTCTGTGTGTGCTTAAATATGACCTCGGTCAAAGTCTGAAAAGTCTGCGCTTTCGTGACAAATCGAATCAGCTGATTCTCATTTCCAACCATACGATTATGCACTTCTCCCTTTGAAGTGAGCGCAGGCAAGCCGTCAACTCCTTCTTTTAATTTCGTACTCAGCTGGGTTGCTGAAGTGACCATAGTTCGGATATGGAGCAAAAGCTGTTCCTGCTGCGTTAGGTCAATACTAATTTTGTCTGCCATATTACACCCTCACTTTCAAATCGTGGATAATCTCATCTCGTAATTCCTCACCGTCCACCGAGCGAATGCGTTCATGCGCCACATCAAACTCATACAAGCCCGATGGCGCCTCCAAAAAGAGACTGTCTTTCAGCAGCTCCTTGCGCCGAAATGTCTGCAAACGAATGGCTTCATTGTCGGCATAGTAAGCCTGTAAGCGAAAAGCCGAAAAAGGTTCCCAGCTGTAGTAAGCGTAGTTCTTGCGCTTCTCTTCCAAGTCCTTCAAAATCGGATGAATGTCTTTCAAATGCGCCAGAAAAACCAGGCTATGCAAAGTTTCAATCACATATTGATTATCGCCAATCTGCTTGATGACCGTCGTCGTCCACTTGTTGCTGTCGGTTTCCTGCGCGCAGAAATAATTGCTGTCCACCTGACAATGGTAAATCGCCTTGTGATAACGCTCCAGAAAAGCGCCGTAATAAGCGCACTCTTCCGTCGGCTCGTTATCAATCACCAAGCCCATTTTCCCCAAGTCCTCGTAGCCTTTTTCTAAAACCTGGCGCAGATTTTCCAAGCGAGTTTTTCCCTCTTCGCTAGGCAGGGGCAGAAAGAAGAGGTCATCCGAATAATCGTTAAACATGTGTAAGGCGTAAATCGCCTCCAAAGTAAAAGTCTTCATCCGTTGTCAATCTCCTTTTTTACATTGGCTTGGGAAGTTGAATTGAGCAGGGTTTCCAGCCCCTCAACAGCCGTTTTCAGCTCCTTCACGCTAGAAGAAAAATCACCTTGGTACTGTTTGAGAAAATCCTTCAGCCCCAGATATTGCTCCTTAGCCTTTCCGCTCCAGAGGCTCTCACTGCTTTCCATAGCGGAGATATTAGAAGGAATGGTTGTCTCTATCAAAGTCACGGCTGCTTTTAGATTTTCCAACACCGCAGCAATATTGCTACTTTCGTATTGTACCGTCTCAGCCGTATAACGGTCTTGAATATCATTGATATTTGTATTCATTTATACACACTCCTCCTTAATTACCACATTCTTTCGAAAGGATTCCATTTTCCTTCATTGTATTCAGATTTAGCACTATCAATCTGACTGTCAAGGCTACTGATTTTCGATTCTAAAAGATTGTGCAGATTGACGAATGACTGATTGGCGTCACGAACATAGTCGCGGTATTTTTTCATCGTTTTGACATCTTCTTTGAGATGTTCAGAAAGATTGCTGATGTAATGATAGCCCTCTTCACCGTCTACAATGCCGATGATTTTTTCACAATAATCGATAAAATTGTTCATATCATCCAGACTACGCATATGACTCAAACTATGCGACCGAATACTATTTCGCACCCGCTCATATTTTCTCTTTTCACCGCTCAGGTTTTCTACCCTGCTTTTCAATTCTTCATCACTTGCCATACTCTTCTCCTTCCTTAATTACGATACTGTTGGATAATCTCGTAGATTTCCTTTTTTTCTTTCTCTGCCATGCCCGACTGATAGCTTTGCACAAAGACAAAAGCCACAACTACGAGCGCTGGAAGAAGCATCAGATATCGCTTTTTCCGCATAGACATAGGCACCACGACCTCTTTGGTCTTAACAGCTTTAAATTCTGGGTGCTCTTTTTCTATTTGATTTTTTGCCATAAATAGAGGAAAAGCCCCGACAAACCAAATAGGGAGCATAATAATCGTGAGAATAGAAAAATACCTATTGTAGGACGGTAAATCATTATATAGTAATATAATGACACCCGCCACTCCAATAAGGTATGCAAGTCCCCACCAAAGAAGCCAATGATAGGCCTCTTTTTTGATTATCAAATACTCCCTAAGCTGCTCATTTTGTTCCATACAGAACCTCCTTGCGTTGTTTTTTTGGTCTCCCCTACCAAGAAGTTTAATGAGACTAATCTTAGTCTAAATGTACACTTCTAGCATACCATGAAGTAAAAAAATATGCAAATGTTTCCAATCTGTCTATTTACACACATCAGAGCCACAAAAAGCCTATTTTGTTAAATCAATTCGTCGGGCAATCTGGTTAATAATGATAGCTCCAGCAATCAAGGAAGCAAATTCTCCAATGGCTGTTGTAAACCAAGTCAGGAAGAATGGCAGGCCTTGCAAGAAATGTAATTCTGCAGCAATGGTCACCATCGAAATAGAGAATAAAACTGCAAAATAGAAATGATCCAAACGAATCAAGCCTTTAATCAGATATTGATTCTTATAGCGACTGAAAAGATAGACACCTAGTGACAGGAAGACCAAGGTGGATCCGCCGCCAACAAAGACATCAATGATTCCAAAACTATATAGATTGGCAATCATACAGCCAATAGTCACACCCATGATATATTTCCGATTATAAAAGGCCATAAAGTTCATCATTTCAGAAATTCTGAACTGGTAAGCACCATAGCTAATCGCATTTAAAGGGGGCGTAATCGTAAGGACTACATAAATAGCAGCGACAATGGCAATCTGAGCCAAATCACGAACTCTCAGTTTTTCTTGTTTCATGTTTTCTCCTTTAGCGGCTTTACCGCGTGTAATATGCTTGGCGAAAGAAGCTAAGCGCCAAGGGTTGCGTCACATGAGAGGAGCATCATTAGATGATTCCTCCACAGATTTGGCAACCCAACTAGTATAGCATAAATCCCAGAAATATGATAGACTATCTTTATGAAAACTTTAATCAAAAAATTCTTTGACAATGAGGTTCTGTCCTATCTTTTCTTTGGTGTGGCAACAACTGTCGTATCCGTTGTCAGTCGGATGCTCTGCTATGAATTGACGGGAAACGAACTACTGGCTACAATAATAGGTGATATTCTTGGTATTATCTTTGCATTTGTAACCAACGATACTATCGTTTTCAAGCAAGCAAGGAGTGGCTGGCCTTCTAGACTTATCAAATTTTTCACTGCACGTTTGGCTACTATGGGCTTAAATTTACTATTGACTTTTATCTTTGTCACTAGTTTCCCACAGATTATAGGCCAGTTTGTCAATAACAATATTAAAATGGTCAATACCATCGAAACCTTCATTGCCCAAGTACTTATTATCGTCCTCAACTACATCTTTAGTAAGATTTTTGTCTTTAAAAACAAGAAAAAATAACAACAAATCAGTCTATTTCACCCTATAAAAGCAAATCTGGACCAGATGATTCTAATCCAGATTTTTTTATTCCTAAATTTCCAAGCTTGGATTGTCAAGCGTCAGATGGGTGATTTCACCTTTGACAACAAAATAGTCCTCAATCAGAGTCTGGAGTTCTATCATAGCTGCTTGGGCACGCGCTGATTGCTCTCCATTGATGGCCTCGATGACCAATATGGCATTCTTGGTCTCCTCAGTCAGCATGGTCCGCTGGGCTTCTCGCCAGTTAAGACAACGGCAGACAGCCCCCTCTTCATCATAGTAGATGATTTCTTCTGGCAGTGCCGGTGCGTCACTATCAGCACCCAATGGGAAAAAGGCTTCCCCACCCTTGGCTTTACCTAAATAAAGACCTCCGACAATCTTATCCAAATCCTCACCGCCACATGGAACCGCATAAGACAGCGAGACACTGTTGTAGATATCAACCAAAGGATTGATTGGATGAAATTCACGCCCCTGACTGACCCGCTTGAGCAGAGCTTCGATAGAGGATCGTGCTCCTTTCTTGGTCTTGAATTTGCTGAAAGCCTGCCGCCACTCCTGAATGACTTCATTTTGAGTGAAGTTCTCATCTGGAATAAAGTCCTCAGCTCGTTTTGCTCCCTTATCCAGGAGGGATTTGAAATATGAGTCCTTACTCTCATCCACACTATTATCAATCCCCTTGACCACTAAAACACTAATCTGAGCTTCCGGAAATACTTGCCAAAATTCATGTTCAACTGTAACTTTCATGATGCACCTCTTCAATCTTAATAGTTTCTTTTTTGTCTTTTTTTGACGGCTTCCCAGTCACCTGTGATGTTTTCACGCACTCGTACCAGCATTTTCTCCAAAGCTTGAACTTCCGCCTGAGAAAAGCCCTGCAGGGATGCCTCTTCAGAATAGGCATTCTCAGCTAGGATAAAAGGATAAAGTTTTTCTCCTTTTTCCGTCACAAACCATTCCTTGTTCTTCTTGTTGTCTTTGGCTGCCTTCTGCTGGACCAAGCCCTTGGCCTCTAGCTTCTTAACAGATCGGGCAACCGTTGAGCGATCCACCTTGAGCAGCTCCGACAGTTCCTCTTGGATAATCCCCGGATTCTCCGCGATTCGTACCAGATAAAGATATTGACCTCGTGCTAGCTCTATGTCACGGAACTCAATATTAGCAATGGAATCCAAAGCTCGGGCAATAATCCCAATTTCCCGTAATACTGACATATCCCCTCCTTAAATTTTTATTTGACTCTATTATAACACATTTTGTTGCAAATGCAATAAAATTAACTGAAAAGAAAAAGAGGAAAATCCTCTTTAAATTTGGCAAAAATATCTTTTTCTAGTTTTCTTCCTTATAGTATTTTTGTAATTCTTCCGCTGAATTAATGACATGTTCCTGCCCATCTAATGAATATTTAGCTGGGATAGTCACATTCTCAAATACATTCGTTCCAGGCGGAAAGAAGAGTTCGGTTACGTTTTTTACTAACTCAACATCGGTTTCTCTATTTAAGAAAGCAATACAAGCATCTTTTTCATGCATAATCTTATATACTTGGGGATATTTACTTGATAGAAGTGAATTCTCAAATTGTTTTTCTGAATAGGATCTTTCCAGAGACATCCATGTTATATGAAGTCCAACACCTTTTTTTTCATACGTTCAGCAAAATTAGTGGCGGTCGTAAAACCATTAGGAAGATCTCTATATGGATTAATTCCCTTATCTGAAACAATTCTCCCTTCATCTAGATTAATACAATATGCCTTTTCTTTATCAGTTGACTTCTGTCTTAAATAGATTACTGCATAATACTTTTGAGTGTTTGAGTCCGCTATAATATTCGAATCTATTTTTAACGGAATCAAATCAGGGTCATAGTTACGAACCATCTCAAAAACATCAAATTCTCTCTTTTTTAATTTTTTATTCTGGAATTTGTAGACTGCCAACTTCCAATATTCCCCTTTTTGAGGAATATTTCGATTAAATTCATCTTTATTCAATAGATTGGGATTAGCTTTGAGCTTCATGTAACTATTGACGAAATATCCGGAGTCAAACTCTCTTATAACATCATAATCAGGATCTACTATATATGATTTTGCTTTTTTCATATTTTCCTGTTCTTCAGAATTTACAACGTTCCAGTTATAAGCAATAGCCTTATCGTTTTCAAGAAAGCTATAAACAGGTTCATACTCTGGAACATAATATGTAAACTGCCCATACTCTTCTTGGAACTTCTTTGCCTCTTCCTTGCTCCATATAAAATACATTGCAGCTCCTAAAAGCAAGAGCAAAGCGAACACAATACTCTTCCATTTAGTTATTTTTTTACTTTTCATACTTATTTATCCTTTTCCACTCTAAAACAACATCAGTCCTCTTCCCCATCCTACTCTTTCTTCTTGAAAGTAAAGCGACCTGTGCTTTCAATTTGAAACCCTGACTCACAGCAGCTCTGGATACTGGCATTAAGCACTGCGCCAACAATCAAAATTTTAGCAATCATGATAAACCAAAACATCATCACAACCATAATGATGGAGCTGAAAAAGCGAACATCAACCAGGTGATTTAAATAATTATCCATGTAGACAGAAAAGATATTCAGCAAAGCCAGAATGGTCAGGAGCACAAAGGCACTGCCCGGCAGAACATAGCGTTTTTTGTTGATTTTCACATTGGGCAGGAAAAAATAGAACATAACCAAAACCGCAAAGAGTAAGGCGTAAATCAGAGGCTCGGTAAAATTCTGCAAGTGCTGATAGAGCTGGCTATCCAGCTTCCAATAGGTACGGAGAAAATCAAGCGACATATGACCAAACATGGTCAGAAAGAGGGCCAAGGCAAAGAGAATCTGCAGACCTAGACTCACAAATAGGCTCATGACGCGATGAGAAATCAGACCCCGGCTCTTAGCCACCCCATAAGCTTTATTAAATGCAATCTGCAGGAAATTCATGGACTTGGAAAAAGTCCAAAGAGCTGACAAGACTGAGAAGCTCAGCAGACCAGTCGAAGGCTGGGTCAGCACTTCACGCATGACTTTTGCCACAACATCATATAAAGTCTCTGGCAGCATGTCCTTGATGGCTGTCAGAAAATCCGCCACCGGAATGTGAAAATAGGGCAAAATATTCACCACAATCAAGAGCAAGGGAAAAACAGAAATCAGCCAATAATAAGCAACTGCAACGCTGCTCAGCTCACTATCTGCCTCTTTATAAAAACGGAAAAATTCTCTTAAAAACTGATTTCTGCGAATCTTGGCAAAAAATTTCTTCACTCTCTTCTCCTTCAAAAAAAGCTGAGACAAGTGCCCAGCCTTTGATTTCTAATAAGTCCCTTCTTCTCCCTGGCTGGTCAGAATGACAGGTCCATCTTTTGTAATGACAAACTGATGCTCATACTGACAGGACAGGCCGCCATCCAGCGTTTTATGTGCCCAGCCGGTCTCAAAGTCCGTATCAATTTCCCAGGTACCTGTATTGATCATGGGCTCGATAGTCAGAACCATTCCCTCACGCAAGCGCAAGCCGCGTCCTGCTCGACCGTAATGCGGCACCATAGGCTCCTCATGCATGGTTGGGCCAACACCGTGCCCTACCAAATCCCGCACAACGCCATAGCCATGACTTTCAGCATATTCCTGAATAGCTGCACCGATGTCGCCGATACGATTGCCGACCTTAGCTGCCGCAATTCCACGGTAGAGGCATTCCTTGGTCACATCCATCAGCTGCTGAGCCTCTGGGCTAATCTTCCCTACTGCATAGGTCCAGCAAGAATCTGCCACACCGCCCCGGAAGCTCTCTGTGTGCTGCTTCATCTCTGCTACATTGTCAAAATCTAGCTTGGACACATCCAGCTCTGCCTTATCGATCAAGCCAACCACCATATCAACGCTGATGACATCACCTTCTACCAGCTTCTGATGACGGGGAAAGGCATGGGCTACCTCGTCATTAAGAGAGCAGCAGGTCGCATAAGGATAGTCCATGACAGAGCCTTCAACACCAATTTGCAGAGGCAGGGCATTGTCTTCTTTACAACGCTTGCGGACATACTCTTCGATGTCCCACATGTCAATGCCTGGCTTAATCAAGTCTCTCAAACCAATATGGACAGAAGCCAGAAAATCTCCACTCTTGTCCATCAAGTCAATTTCACGCTGTGATTTTAAAGTAATCATTCTCTCTCTAAATTCCTCCTCTTAATTAATTTTCACTGTAATCGTGGCTTTGGCAACCAGCATCGCTTCCAGATACATCTCAAAGTCAATAATAGCTGTCCGCCTAGTCTGACGGATAATGCGCGGCTGGATATGCAGCAGGTCATCAATCTGAACCGCCTGAAAGAAATAAATCATCAGTTGATCGATAATCAAGCTGCGGCCGCTGTTGACCATGAGCTGCTGGGCAATCCGAGTCAAAATTTCTGTCAGCACACCGTTGGCCAGCACACCATTTTGCTCCAGCATAAAAGGCTCAACGGTAAAGGAAAACAAATCATCCTGACGACTAATCTTCTGTCCTACCTGCTCACTGAAAGTCGGCAGGCTGGAAATCTGAGAACGGCTCATTTTTTCCATAATGTCCCGCCGTGTAATCACGCCCAGCAAGGTCTGGTTGCTGCGAACCACTGGTATCATTTCAAAATCTTCTGCAATCATGCGCTGGCTGATATTGGCAATATTAGCAGATAAGCCTGTCATAAAGACATTTTTCGTCATGACCTTATCCAAGGTTGTCAGAGGAGACTTATCCCCTGCATCCCGCATGGTTACTACTCCCACCAGCATCTGCTGCTGGTTGATAACCGGAAACCGGCTGGCACGATTGCGGCGGACCAAGTCCAGATAGTCACGAACAGTATCAGTATCATGCAAGAAGCCGTACTCGTGGCTGGAGCGATAGACCTGCTCCACTGTTAATATATCGGTCTTGATCTGCATATTGGACAGGGCACGATTAATCATAGTTGCGACGGTGTAGGTATCATGCTTGGTTCTGAGAACCGGTATATTAAGCAGATTAGCCATCTTCAGGACTTCCGAGTTGACTTCAAAACCTCCAGTAACCAACACCGCATTCTCATTTTCCAAGGCCAAAAGCTGGATTTTCGTCCGATCTCCGACAATCAGGAGACCGCCCTCTGTCAGATAACGCAGGATATTCTGCTCCGTCATGGCTCCGATGGAGAATTTATTGAATTCTTTTTCTAGACCATCTTCTCCGGCCAATACTTCTGAGCCTGTAATATCAACGATTTCCTTGTAGGTCAGATGCTCCAAAACAACTTTCTTGGACTTAACCCGAACCGTACCGCTCCGAGGCCTGGTCTCAACAATACCGCGGTTCTCCGCTTCCTTGATAGCTCGATAGGCCGTCCCATCACTAACTCCCAGATAGTTTGAAATACTACGGACACTGACCCTCTTTCCGATTGGAAGATTTTCAAGATAGGTTAAAATTTCCTGATGCTTACTCATTAAAATCTCCTCTCTCATAACGGTACTCCAGATAATCTCTCATCTTCCTCGTGTACCGATCGCTCCCTTTAAACTGCCGGTAGAGACTGAAGCCAGATTTTTGAGCCACCTTTTGACTAGCTAGGTTCTCTGCATGAGTGATAATACTGAGGCGTTTGAAGTCAAAGCGGGTAAAAGATAGAAAAGCAATCTCTCGAACAATTTCTGTCATCAGCCCTTGTCCCCAGTAGTCTTGCCGCAGAAAATAGCCTAACTCAGCTTCTTTCTTGATCTCGTCCATCTTTTCAAACTTGACAGAGCCAATCATTTCCTGCGTTTCCTTGTGACAAATGGCCCAAATCCCCAGAGGATTTTTCATAAAGAAATTGGCAATGACGTATTCACTTTCCTCTAGGCTTGCTTCTGTCGGAAAGATGAACTGAGTATTTTCCGGATTGGACGCAATCTTATATAGGGCCCCTGCATCTTCAAAGACAATGGGCCGCAAAAAAGCATGCTCTGTCTCAATAAATGAGCAGGCTGCTAAATGTGTCCATAAATTCATCTGCTACCTCTACAAAAAATAAGCGAAAAACGCTTATTCTTCTATCAACTGGATATCTGCACCCAGACTTGTTAATTTTTCAATAATATTAGAATAGCCACGCAGGATAAACTCGATATTAGTAATCTCTGTCTTTCCTTGAGCCATCAAACCTGCAATAACCAAGGCAGCTCCTGCTCGTAAATCGGTCGCCTTGACCTGAGCTCCCTGCAGTTGATTTGGCCCCTCATAGACAATCTGGTCGCTGCTGGTCGAAATCTTGCCTGCCATCTTAGCCAGCTCCGCCACATGATTAACCCGCTTCTCATAGATAGTATCCGTAATCTTACCATGGCCATTAGCCGTCAGCAAGAGCGGGGTGATAGGCTGTTGTAGGTCAGTTGCAAAGCCTGGATATGGAGAAGTCTTAATGTTGATAGCTCGCAAATTTTGCTGCTCTTCGACGAAAATGCTGTCTTCAGAAACCGTCATCCGAACACCCATTTCCTCAAGCTTGGCAATAAAACTCTCCAAATGCTCATAAAGGACATTATTAATCTGAATTCCCTGACCAATAGCTGCAGCAAGGGCGATATAAGTTCCTGCCTCGATACGGTCAGGAATTACTTGATGACGCGTTCCATGAAGGTGTGGAACCCCCTCAATCGTGATAATATCAGTTCCTGCTCCACGGATATGCGCTCCCATATTATTCAAGAGAGTTGCCACATCAATGATTTCTGGCTCCCGCGCTGCATTTTCAATAATAGTCCGACCTTTGGCCTTGACAGCAGCCAATATAGTATTGATGGTGGCACCCACGCTGACCGTATCCATATAAATGCTAGCGCCTTTCAGTTGCTGACCTCCTGTGGATAGGTTCATGTAGTTGCCGTCCATGGTCATCTTAGCCCCCATCGCTTCAAAAGCCTTGAGATGCAAGTCAATAGGACGCGGCCCCAAATCACAACCACCAGGCAGACCTACCGTTGCTTCACCATAGCGACCAAGCAAGCTGCCATAGAAATAATAGGAGGCTCTTAGACTGTTGATCTTTCCATAAGGCATAGGGACATTTTGGATACCACGCGGATCAATTGTCAGACTGTCCTCAGAGCGAGTAACACTAGCCCCCATGGCAATCATGATATCAATCAGGCTATCCACATCCGAAATATCCGGAACGCCATCCAACGTTACAATATCATCAGCCAGAATCACAGCCGGAATCAAGGCAACGACACTGTTTTTAGCACCATTAATAGTCACCTCTCCTTTTAAGGGGCGACCACCATGTATTACAATTTTTTTCATGTTTAAAATAAAGCTCTTTCAAGGTATTGCCATTTATTATACCACAGATTCGAGAAATTTCCTATACTTTTAGATAAATAAGACAATTGAAATTAAAATGAAACTGAAAAATTACTTTTTTAATAGTATTTTCAGAAAAATACAGTATTACCAGGAATGAGAGAAGCGCAAGGCTAGACTGCTTGCCTTGCAAATATTACCTATATAAAAAAGCTCTCAACCATTACGATTGAGAACTGTCTTCTTACTGCACTGATGCTTTCAATGCCTCTACTTTATCCAACTTTTCCCAAGGCAGGTCAATGTCTGTCCTACCCATGTGGCCATAAGCTGCTGTTTGACGATAGATTGGGCGTTTCAGATCCAGCATTTGAATAATACCGGCCGGACGCAAATCAAAAATCTGACGAACAGATTCCTGAAGCTTGCTTTCTGCAACAGCACCAGTTCCAAAAGTATCAATCCGTACAGAAACCGGCTGAGCCACACCAATGGCATAGGCTAACTGCACTTCTGCTTTCTTGGCCAGTCCCGCCTCCACTATGTTTTTAGCAATGTAACGAGCTGCGTATGAAGCTGAGCGGTCGACCTTGGTTGCATCCTTACCAGAAAAGGCACCGCCACCGTGACGAGCATAACCGCCATAAGTATCCACAATAATCTTACGGCCAGTCAAGCCAGAGTCTCCTTGCGGACCGCCAATTACAAAGCGGCCGGTTGGATTGATGAAAAATTTTGTCTTATCATCCAGATACTGGGCTGGGATTACTGCTTTAATCACCTTTTCAATCACATCACGATGAATCTCTTCATTAGTCGCTTCTGGATCATGCTGAGTCGAAATAACAACTGTATCCACCCGCACTGGTTGGTCAGTTTCATCATACTCAACAGTCACCTGTGACTTAGCATCTGGACGAAGATAGGCAATCTCTCCTGATTTGCGCAACTCTGCCAATCGACGGACTAGCTTGTGACTGAGCGAGATAGGAAGCGGCATGAGCTCCGGCGTTTCATCCACTGCAAAGCCAAACATAAGCCCCTGGTCTCCAGCACCAATCAAGTCCAATGGATCTTGATCTGCATTCCCGCGAACTTCCAAGGCTTCATTGACACCCTGAGCAATATCTGGCGACTGCTCCACCAAAGATGGATGAACACCGACCGTCTCTGCTGAAAAGCCATACTCTGTATTGGTGTAGCCAATTTCTGCAATGGTATCACGAACCACACGATTGATATCCACATAAGCTGTGGTCGAAATCTCACCAAAAACATGAACCGAGCCCGTATAAACAGCTGTTTCAGCAGCCACATGGGCATCTGGATCCTGACTCAAGACAGCATCCAAAATAGCATCGGAAATTTGGTCTGCAATCTTATCAGGATGCCCCTCCGATACAGACTCAGACGTGAAAAGTTTACGTTCTGACATAGAAATGTCCCCCCTTAAAAAATATTAAACAAATGAACAAACTCCAAAATGATGAAAATCTTGTCACCTACGAGTTACGACGCGAAAGAAATAAAAACGATATCTTTTTATTTCTGAGCTAGTGAGGCGCATAGGCTGTCCGCACCATAGCGGCAACCGTAGAATGACGAGTGACTTTGGAGCCGTCATTGTTTGCGAGTTACAAAGTACTGATAGAAGTTTCCTACCACCTTATCGGGACTATATAACTTTCTCATTATACCATAATTTACGATACCACTCCCTTTTTTTAAAAAAAGAACAAGATATAGATTAAAACTATACCTTGTTAAACTCCATTCATTCTTGGAAGTTAACCAACCTATCCAGACTAAATAACAAAATAAAAACATAAAAAGAAGATATAGTTTAGCACCAAATTTTCTTCTGTTACCTCTCCACTTCTTTAGCCATTAGAGTTCCGAACAAAACAAGAGCTGCTAAAACAAATGGAGCGATTTGAAAAAGAAACCAATCTGGGTCTCCTGCAAAAAAGGCAGAAATCAGGTAAAGTCCTGAACCTGCATACAGTAAACCCTTATTTCCTCTATTCTTTCCAATACCAGTTAAAACGGTCGCAATTAAAATACAAATTAAGCTGGGTGCTAGGAAAATTAACAAGACGATCCCCCATGGAGCTGCTAGAGTGAAAAGTAAAACAAACAAGACAAGATAAATTATCGATAGATAAAAAGCAAATGACAGCAGACCTGACCTATACTTGGTTTCTTTTGAATTCTTCATAGTAACGTCAGGAATATTTTGTTCCTCAATAGATTGATTATTATCTTTATTCATCTCATTATTCGTCATTTGATTCATCCTTTCTAATTATTTTTTAGACTGAAGAGGCAAGATATCTATCCCACTATTGTTCCTCAGATAATAGCATTTCGCTTATGTCCAACCTCTATAATACACGCTTGATTCAGAGAATATTTTGCTACATAACATACATATGCGCTTTTCACATAAACTCCTCATTCTATACCAAATCCGTCTGAGCGATAGCCTTCTTGACATCATCCAGCGGCAGATGAACTAATTCCACCTCTTTCTCCTTGTATAGATACTGAGCATAGTCATCTATCCGATATTGGTTGATGTAGACCACTCGCTTACAGCCGACCTGAAGCAGTTGCTTGGTACAGTTGAGACAGGGAAAATGAGTCACATAAGCCGTAAATCCCTTGGGGACTCCCCGCTCGGCTCCTTGCAAGATGGCATTGACCTCAGCATGCAAGGTCCGCACGCAGTGACCGTCAATAACCAGACACTCATGGTCAATACAGTGCTCAGTCCCTGAAACCGAGCCATTGTAACCAGTTGAAATAACCTTATTATCCTTGACCAATACAGCGCCAACCTTGGCTCGCTTACAGGTTGAACGATTAGCGATTAAGAGAGCCTGAGCCGCAAAATACTGATCCCAAGCTAAACGATTCTCCGACATAATTTCTCCATTCTACTGATTTTTTATTCACATAAGTATCTGTTTTTTCTATTATATCGCAATTCCCTATTTTTAACTAGCTTTACCATGAAATCTGTCTTATCAGTAACAAGCCTTTATCTATACTATAAGTGGCATGGCGGGCTATTTCTTTCTTTATACTTTTCATTAATAGTTATCGAAAAAGAACCAAGGAAATCCTCAGTTCTTATTTTAATTATTTACCAAGCTTAGCTTTAGCTGCATCTGCAAGAGCTGTGAAAGCTGCTGCATCGTTAACAGCCAAGTCAGCCAACATTTTACGGTTAACTTCAATCTCAGCCAATTTCAAACCATGCATCAATTGTGAGTATGAAAGTCCGTTCAAACGAGCTGCCGCATTGATACGAGTGATCCAAAGTTTGCGGAAGTCACGTTTTTTCTGACGGCGGTCACGGTATGCATAGTAGTAAGAGTTCATTACTTGCTCTTTTGCAGTACGGAACAAGATATGTTTTGCTCCATAGTAACCTTTAGCTAATTTTAAAATACGTTTACGGCGTTTGCGTGATACAACGCCACCTTTAACACGTGCCATTTATATTTCCTCCAATATTTCCTAGATAATCGTTACAGTAGCTCTTATTTCAGACCTGTAAGCATTGCTTTGATACGCTTGAAATCTCCTGCATGCACCATTCCTGCTTTGCGAAGATGACGGCGTTGTTTCTTAGTCTTTCCGTGGAAACGGTGAGAAGTGTAAGCACGGAAACGTTTCAAGCCACCAGAACCTGTACGTTTGAAACGTTTAGCTGATGCGCGGTGTGTTTTTTGTTTTGGCATAATGTTTTCTCCTTTTTCTATCTTTCTGACAATCTATTTTTTGTCAGGAATTGGCGCCATCTGCATGAACATCTGACGTCCATCCATCTTAGGCTTTTGCTCAATAATAGCAACATCTTGAGTCGCTTCAGCAAAATCTGCTAAAACTTTAGCCCCGATTTCTTTGTGGGTAATCATCCGGCCTTTGAAGCGGATAGATACCTTTATTTTATTTCCTTTTTCAAGGAACTTGCGTGCGTTGCGAAGTTTAGTGTCAAAGTCTCCCTTGTCAATAGTTGGACTCAGACGAACTTCCTTCACAGTAACAACACTTTGTTTCTTGCGTTGTTCTTTTTGTTTTTTCTGGTACTCAAATTTGAACTTACCGTAGTCCATAATTTTTGCAACAGGTGGTTTAGCTTGTGGCTGAATCAGGACCAAATCGACATTTGCTTCATCCGCAAGAGACTGCGCTTCGCTCAGCGGTTTAATACCTAATTGTTCGCCGTCAAGACCGATCAAGCGAACTTCACGCACACGAATTTCATCATTGATGAATAAGTCTTGTTTTGCTATGGTTTTCACCTCTTTTTTTATTTTTAGAGAAAAACAAGTGCGGACCTGCTAACGCAAACCCGCACTACATGATAATATTTCATTACTGAAACTAAATCCTGTAGAGCCAGACAACGTTAGTCGCAAGGCGAGAAGCTCTCACTTCTGCTTTTCTCAACTCTACTATCATACCAAGTTTCATTTTATTTGTCAATGATTTTTTTCGCTTTTTCTTCGATAAATGCAACAACTTCAGAAATGCCAACACCCGTGGTATCAAAATGAATGGCATCGTCTGCCGGTTTCAATGGCGAAACCTCGCGGTGACTGTCCTTATAATCCCGCTCTGCAATTTCTTCTTTCAGTTTGTCCAAATCAGCTGGAATACCTTTTGATAGATTTTCCTTATATCGGCGCTCAGCTCTTTCATCAACCGAAGCTACCAGATAAATCTTGAGCTCAGCCTGAGGCAAGACAACCGTTCCAATATCACGGCCATCCATGACAATCCCTCCCTGAGCAGCAATTTGCTGCTGCAAGGCCACCAGTTTCTCACGTACTTGAGGAATGGCTGATACCCAGGAAACATTATTGGTAACTTCATTTTCCCGAATCGGGTGAGTCACATCCACGTCGCCGACAAAGACTAGCTGCTCGCCATCTTCCGCTCGACCAAAACTGACCGAATGATTATTGAGCAAGTCTACAATTTCAGTGGCATCTGCTTCTGTTAGATGATGCCGCAAAGCCAGATAGGTTGCAGCTCGGTACATGGCTCCTGTATCTAAATAAGTATAGCCAAAGTCCTTGGCAATAATCTTGGCAACAGTCGATTTTCCACTGGAAGCAGGACCGTCAATCGCAATTTGAATCTGTTTCATAGCTGGCTCCTACTCAATCTTCACAACGTCACCTGGATTGGCATACCAAGAACCAGTAGACATATGAGAAGGGTTAAGCTGTTCCAGCTTGGCAATGGAAATACCTGCACGCGCCGCAATTGCAGCCTCGCCTTCACCAGGCTGGACAGTCAGAGTTCCTTCAGATGATTCTGTCGTATTTGCCGCTGTCTGCTCTACAGTAGAAGACGCTTCACTGCTGGAACTTGCTGCTGAAGTGCCGTAGAAACCTTCCATTTGGGTCTGTCTATTACTTCCCCCAGTAGACAGATAGGTCAAGAAGCACACCACCGCAACCACTAAAATACAGAAAATAATGGTTAATATGGTCAACAAACGATCAGCATTCAAGGCGCTAAATTTCTTGGTTCGTTTCAACTTATCTTCTCCGTTATCGTATACATCTTCTTCCCATGGTTCTTTTTCCATGACTTCCTCCTTGAGTTTTTCTTAAAATCTTATTACAATATGGGTATGAAAGTAACACTCATTCCCGAACGGTGCATTGCCTGTGGGCTCTGTCAAACCTACTCAGATCTTTTTGACTATCATGACAATGGCATCGTCAAATTTTACCAGGACGACCAGCTCCTAGAAAAGGAAATCGCTGAGGATCCCGATGTCGTGGAAGCCATCAAAAACTGCCCAACCCGAGCTCTTTTGAAAGACTAGGATTTTTTGGACTGACTGCCATAGTAAGCTTCAAAATAATCAATATGGGTAAAATTATCCACCAATTCTACCTCACCCTTAAAATGCTCATTAAGGGCTAGGGCATTGACAAAATATTTCTTAGGCCACTTGCGCATACAAAAAGTCCGGCTGCGGTTCTGCCCTTTAAAATATAAGGTAATTGACGTCTTGGTCACTTCGACTTTTTCAATATCTGAAATCTTGACCTTTATCGGAGTAAAGGGATTGGCTGTGATAATACGCAAGGTTCCATCGTCATAAATGGTAAAATAGCGATGAACTCCCATTCCCAACAAAACCATGAACAAGAAGAAAGAAAACAGAACAAGAGTCGGCACTCGTGAGCTTTCATACATCAAAGCCAGGCCAACAAAAATCGGAATGACCGATAAAGACCAATATATTATCAGGATAGCTACATCTGGCTGCCAGTGATAGCGAACCTTACCGAAAATCTTTATCATTCTCACACCCCCATACTACTAGTTTAGCATAAATTAAGAAAAAATAGAACAGGTAGACTTGCCTATTCTATTTTTTTATTTATGATTTTGCTGTCTCAAAGAAGCTATCGGACAAGTAGCCCTTGCCTCTGACCATATCATACTCAATCAGTTTCAAATCATCTGCTATTTCTTGAGCTTCTTCGTCCAATTCCTTTTTATCGACACTGGCTTTATGCAATACTTCTGTTAATAAAGCATAGTAAGGTGATACTTTGGAATTTGTCTGCTCCAGTAAGAGAGCGGAGAAATCACTAGAATTGACTCTTGGATAATCGAGTTTAGGAGTTTCATAATTACTCCAAACGAAATAATCTGTCAGATATTGGCTTTCTGGATTTTCTTTAAAGGCTGACTGAGGATAGAGACCAGGCAAATGGTCACCGTAAAAGACGACTGTTACTTTTTTATCTACCTTTGAAAGCTTCTCCAAAAACTCCTTGGTCGCCTGATCTGTATGGTAAAGCATTCTGACATAGCTGGAAAGAGATTCGTTCCCTTCCTTGCTAAAATCAGGATAGCTGGCAGACATGTAGACAGGATTGGGCTCACTCCAAGGCATGTGGTTCTGCATGGTCATGACAGAGAAAAACTGTCCCTGCTTGCCATTCAAATGTTCCAAGACCTGATTATAAGTCGTTTTATCGCTGTAATTACCACCTATATTATCACCCTTTAGGCCTTTAGTACCATAGTGAATAAAGGTATCAAATCCCAAATCCTGGTAAATGACATTTCTGGCATAATTGCTAGGGGAGGCCAGATGGATTACTGTCCGATTCTTAGATGAATAAGCATCACTAATGGAAGGGAATCTATTCATCCTCGGGACAATTTCAGTATAGAGAACCGAAATAGACGGAGACAGATTATAAAAAGGTAAACCAGTCAGGGTCTGAAATTCCATGTTGGCCGTTCCTCCACCATAGCCGTCTGACTTCATAAGTCCACTGGTGGTGCGAGTTTTAACTTCCTGAATATAAGGAATTGGATTTTCAGACATGGTAACGCCGTCAACCCGAGCAGGGTCAGAAAAACTTTCACTCAGGAGATAAATTACCGTTTGATCTTCGATTTTATTCTGGCGGTCTTTGTTAATAGCTTCCGCAAGATTCTTATACTTTCTTTCTATCTCTTGAATCTTTTCCTTAGAATAGCCACGCGGCTCAATCATGGTTGTATCCGACATCTGTGAAAACCAGACAAAAGAAAGGGAGCGCAGCTGTGAATTGACAGTATTTCCCATCCAAGTCAGGTCATGGAAATTATTTAAGATCGAAATAACTGGGATATTCTCTACTATTTTGCCATTCTTTTTAGTAGCAAATATATCCATGACTCCCAAGAAAAAGACCAGGGGCAGGACTAGCAAGAGGAGCTGGTATTTAAGAACGGTAATGAGCTTGCCTGGCAAGATTTTCTTACGCAAATACCAATAAAGAGCGCCTAGAGCAGCTAGTCCCAAGATAGCATAAAATCCATAATTGCCTCCGAGAAAGTCAAAGAGGGTCTTGGGATTTCTCAGCCAGACCATATCACTAGGCAATATTGGCTCTTGGCGATACTGAAATTTCAGACTGCTGGCTATGGTAGCAACCACTACTAGCGCTGTTATCAGCATGGTTGGCAGGAGAAAATGATTGAAAATCAGGTAAAGAGCCATAAAAATCATGAAAAAAACAATGATTTGAAAGAGACTGGCTCCGGTGAAAAGATACCTCTCCAAAACAACCACATCTCCACGGATAGTATTTTGAATGGTGTAATTAAAGACCAGAGCAAAGACTGCACTCAACACAAAAGCAACAGAAACACTGGCTTTATTCTGAGCGAGATCGCGCAATCCCTTAACAGCTAGAAAGCTGGGGAGAGAAAGCAGGATAAAGATAAGTGCGATAAGGCAGATGAAAGTTAGCACAAAGTTCTGCGTTATGTCCAACTTGCCTTCCTCAAGGAAATTCACTAAATAGCTTTGGTGATGCAGCAATTCCGGCATCTTATCGTCCATCAAAGCAAGAAATAGGAAGAGTTGGGACAGAAAAAGATTTTCCAGTACCTCTCTATTTTTCTTATTAACCTGCAAGAACTTACCTGGGAAGCGTTTTTTAAGCTTTGGAAAATGGATAAAAATATACGCAAATAAGAAAATCAAAAGCAAGCCAGGCAGGGAGTTAAACTGCCAAAAATGATTGCTGAAAACCCGTTCTGCTTTGAACTCAAAATCATTGACATGCTGCGTTACTGTCAGTAAGTAAGAAAATCCTGTATAGAGAGCGTAAATAATAGCTGACCATATAAAGAATCTTTTGCTGAAGAGCTGAGACAAAAGCTTACCCAAGCCAAACAAAAGAGGGAGCAACATCAGAAAGGCCAGCCACAAGGCAGGATAATTCCGCAAATTTTCGCCTTCCTCCAATAGTAAGACTGTTGTAACAGCGACTGTATCTAAAAGTAAAAAACTAATCAGCAGGTATGAGAACTGCTTATAGTGGTTGAGTAAAAATTTCATTTTTCTTTCTGGTAAATAGTTATATTCTCTAGCGAGATTTTTTGTGAATTAAGAATCTCACTTTTTCTTTAAAAGATTGGACAAACGATTTCTAATCTTTTGAGATAAATTTTTCTGACTTAATTTTTCTTTTTGCTCGGTCAATTCTGCTCTCTTCCTCTGCCAGTCCAGTAAAGAGGGGAGGGAAGATAAGGGTATAATCTTGAAATCATAATGACTGTCCCAAGCTAGATAAACCAATAAATGCTCTAAAACATCAGACAATTCTTGCTCAAAGAATGGCAAACTTTCTAAGCTCTTCATTCGGAACATACTAGTCAAAGTAGAGTATTTAAACCATACAAAGCCACCATAGACTCTCGTAAGAGAAGGGGTGGTCATAAAGTCAAAAGACTTATGCAAACCAGCTTCCTGCCAGACAGCAGCCAGCCTTGGACGCGGCGGTTCTGACTCAAACAAGCCGTCCCTGACTAGACGCGGTAAATCTGGAATAACCAGCCCTACAGCAGACTCCTTCTCCAACGCTTCTATGCTTGCATCCGCATAATCCACCATCATATTTATCAAATCAGAACGCATAGCTTGATCAAAAACTGCCTGATTCCCCACCAATCTATGAGTAGATAGATGACCGATATAAGCATAGTCTTGCAGAATTTCCTTCTGCTCTAGCATGGCAAGCCAGGCGCGAGATTTCTGACTTAGGACAATCTGAACTTTATTGCCCAGATGACCAAGAGCTGTCTGCAGCTGTTTCAGAACTTCTGGCTGGTTTGTTGTCAATAAATACTCGTACTGAGACGATAGAGAGAATAGCTTGTCCTGATACTGCTGAAAAATAGGAAAATCCGTTACATGAATATGCAGGAGGACAGGCTGATCTGTCCGATAGTTCGAAGTTGCCTGAGACAAATACTTGTCCTGCAGCAAACAAGGAAGGTCTGGACCAAAATGATAGAACAGGTGTTCCCTAATAAGCGAAGTTGGATAGGATGAGTTGGTTTCAAGATCTTCCAGAAAATACCTAGCTAAAAAAGGATTGCCTGTGAGAGCTTTTACCTTTAGAAAAGGAAGCTTTGCTTCCAGAATCTTAAGTGGCTTATAGTATGAAAAATCTGGATGAACCAATTCTCCTGCTTCTTCCTGACGGGTATCAAGTAGAGCTTGATATCTGAATCCTGCCTCTACAAAACGCTTGGTAAACTGGGTCTCGTAATGGTCAATCACATCTTGAACGTCAGTAAAATCTTCTACCTGAGACCAAAATTCACGGAAAGTCTTGTCTTTGAGAACTGACTGCTTAAAGGTAACAAAGTAGCTCTGCAGGTGTTCTTCAAAGTACCTGGTCTTGCGGAAATTAGTCATTCCCCAAAAATCGACTTGCGGATCCTCTTCAAAGCGCTGATAAATGGGCGCCAAATCCCATAGTGGACCAAAGCAAGTGTCGTTCATGAGAGTCAGAGAGTCTGAGTTCTGCAAAGTATCAAAACCCAGCCAGTTCATACCGTCACGCCAAGCTGCAAAATCAAAGCCTCGATTATCCCGCTCAAGCAAGTCAGTAATCCCCAAGTCTTCTCTCAGCCGACATTTGTCCTCATTGCTCAAAGGACTATTTGAAATAAAAAGAATCTTAGAAAAAAGCGGCTTTAGCTGCTCCAATTGATAGAAGACATGACCGCTTATATGATTGCATTTATTGAAATGAACATAGAGTAATATTCGTTCCATGAAAATACCTTATTCTTTATGATTGAGAAATCTTCCAACTGCCATTACGCTGGATTAAGCCAGTGGCAGAATCCTTAGCAGAGACATCGTCATCCTTAATATCCTGACGATTGACTAAGATAACTGGGTTGTTCTGAGAGTCTGCAAAGGCTAGAATTTGTTCTTCCTGATCCCGCACTGAAACCTGCAGTTTTAACTTAGCGTTATTTATCTGTGACACATGACACTTATAAGTCAAGCGCTTCTGCCCAGGTCCTTCTGTCGGCTGATCCATGGAATTATCATTGTAAAGCCAGATAGTTCGATCGATATCTGTCAGAGAAAAGGAAACATAGGTCGGGAGGTCTTGATTAACCCGATAAGAAATTTCAAATTCAATCTCTTGTTCAGGTGAAATCTGAGGCGAATGCAAGAGCTTAACCTTCAAATCAGAAACTGCCGCATTCTCAACCTGGAATCCCTCGTTCATGGCTTTTTTTTCAGTCGCATTGTCCAGACTGTACTGGTTTGCCACATCATCTGGATTGCCGATAGCCTTGACCAAGCCATTTTCAATCAAGACGGCCTTATTACAATACTTTTTAACAGCTCCCATGTCATGGGTCACCAGAATGGTCGTCTTGCCTGACTCCTTGCGATCTTTGAAGTAATCATTACACTTACGCTGAAAGGCTTCGTCTCCAACAGCCAAGACCTCGTCCAAAATCAGAATATCACCCTGAGCCTTGATGGCCACAGAAAAGGCCAAACGCACCTGCATACCGCTAGAATAGTTCTTGAGTTTTTGATTCATAAACTCTCCCAGCTCAGCAAACTCCACGATATCATCGTACATGGCATCTACTTCTTCTGTTGAGAATCCCAGCATGGCACCGTTCATATAGACATTCTCGCGGCCAGTTAGTTCTGGATTGAATCCGACACCCAGCTCAATAAAGGAAACCAACTTACCATCAATAGTTACCTTGCCCTTCTCCGGAATATAAATCTCAGAGATAATTTTCAGGAGGGTGGACTTACCAGAGCCATTGCGCCCGACAATCCCGTAGAAGTCACCCTTTTCGACCTCAAAGGAAATATCTTTCAAAACATGCTGTTCTTTGTAGCCTTTGATTCCCTTAAAACGATTAACCAGACTGGTTCTTAAACTCTGAGTAGCCTCAGTAGGCAATCGAAAGAATTTACTTACATGGTCGACTTTTACTGCAATATTATTTGACATTATAAAATCTCCGCAAATCTCTTAGCATTTTTATTAAAGAAGAACAAACCTAGAGCCAATATCACAAAAGGAATCAAGTAAGGGATGAGGGCGATTAGTTTGTTATTCACAATATCCCAGCCTCTGACATTAACAGGAGCAACAATGAAATGGCGCATGTCCTGCAGCATCTGGGCAATCGGATTGAGCATCATAATTTTAGCGACAAAGAATTGCTTCCGCTGCAAAAGAAAGGTCAGAGAGTAAATAATAGGACTAGCATACATTCCTGCTTGAAGAGCCACTTCCCAAATCGGTCCAATATCCCGATACTTCACAAACAAGGAAGACAGCATGAGGGCACAGCCCATTGCCAAGACCAATACCTCCAGAAAAAGAGGAATAATTACCAGCGTATGCAATCCGAATTCCACCTGATTAATCAAGGCGAAAAGGAAAACAACGATCAGATTAATCAGAAAATTGATTGCCGCTCCAAGAACGGATGAAATGACGATGGTATGTTTAGGAAAGTTTAATTTACGCAGCAAATCTCCCCGAGAAACGATGGAAAGCATGCCCATATTAGTGGCTTCGGTAAAGAAAGACCAAAAGACCATCCCCAGCAAAAGCCCTACTGTATAGTGGGGTGTCCCATCATCAAAGCGCAAAAAGCGGACAAAGACCAGATACATGATAGTAAACATCATCAATGGCTTCAAAATCGACCAAAGATAACCGACCAAGGACCCTTGATAACGCAACTTAAAATCCGTCTTGATTAATTCTTTCAAAAGAATCCGATTTTTTTTACTAAAAAAATCCATGAATATTACTCCTTATAAGCAAACTTTGTGAGAATGAGGCTCGTAAAAACAAGAGTATGAAAAGTGCGGTTTTTACGGTAGCCATACTGGCGAATCCTGCGCCAGCGCTCCTTAAAAGGCACCTCCATAATGGTCACAAAGTTCTCAATTAACTCTCTATTTTCAGCAGTCAGCGGTAGTGCCAGCAAATTTCTAGCTTGGGTCTGACTGTCTTTTATCAATTTCCAATATTTGGTAAAAAGAACATGGGGACGCACCCAGTTTTTTACGCGTTTTCTGAGCGTTCGCGCTCCCAGCACATTATTCGAATGCTGACGATAGAGCTCACCCGGCTTGTCAATATAGACTAGATTGCCAAAAGCCGCAGCAAGCAAGCCCAGATACCAATCGTGCATGAGCAGTTCATGCTCTTCCTTCCCAGTCCAAAGTTGGGCCAAGGCGCGATTTATCATAGAAACACCGCCCGTCACCGTATTCTCCGTCAACTCTTGGACTAGTTCTGTATTAGCGTGATCTGACTGAGTGCGAATCATACTTTCGTGAACAACCTGTAGCTCTTGATCTACGACCTTCAAGTCAGTATAAACCAGCAAGGGATGACTGCTATCATACTTGTCTGCCTCAGCCAACTGCATGGCAATCTTGTCTGGCAGCCAAACGTCATCTTGGTCGCTAAAGAGATAGAAATCCGAATCTTGGTATTGAAGCAGGCTATGAAAACTCTGAATGACACCTAGATTTTGTGGATTTTCCCGATTGATAAAGGAAATGCGGTCATCCTTGCGGCAAAAGTCTTCGATGACAGCCCGCGTCCCATCTGTAGAGCCATCATCACGAATCAGCAGCTGCCAGCCCCTATATGTCTGCTCTTGAATACTCTTAATCTGCTCGGCCAGAAACTGTTCCCCATTATAGGCGGACAGAAGAATGGTCACTTTCATGATAAAAATAAATCCTCGTATTCACCCACAATTTTTTCCCAGGTGTAGTTTTCTTTCATATTTTCTTTGGCGGCTTGACCTAGCTCCGTAAAATCTGTTTGAGCATCTACTCGGTCAATCAGCTGGGCCAGCTGGCCAGGTTCTTTTTGCCAATACAGAGCCGTTTCCTTGGCTACCTTCCGATTGAAATCCACATCCAATACCAGATTGGCATCTGTCTGAGCCAGAGCTTCCAAGAGTCCCGGATTGGTCCCACCAACCTCATGCCCATGTATGTATGCAAAAGCATGATTACGGATATATTTGAGCAGATTCTGATCGTAGACCGTACCGACAAACTTAATGCGAGAATCACGGTCAAAGCCTGTTTTCTGCTTGAGCTCTTCAAAATAGGGATTGCCCTCATGATTGCAGATAATCAGCAAATCACGTTTGGTTTTGGATTTCATGAATTCTTGAATGATGGTTTCATAGTTGTTTTCCGGAACGAAGCGTCCGACAATCAGGTAATAGTCTTTTTCCTTACTAGCCCACTTTTCAAAGAAGACCCTGACCTTGCCTTCGTTTTCCGTCAGATTGGACAGATAAAGGTCGGTTCCATAAGCGATACAGGTCGTTTTAGACCAAGGATAAGCTTTTTGAATATAGCTTTCGATGCCTAGATTGTCCGCAATAACCAAGTCTGCATGCTTGGTCATGACCTTCTCAGAATACTTGAGATAGGCTTGGACTGGCTTAGACCACTTGGCCCGCTTCCACTCCAACCCATCAGGATTGATAAAGAATTTACCGCCTGCCTGATGGATACGACGAGCAAAGGGAAAGATAAAAGCACCAATTGTATTTCCAAGAATGTAAAAAATTGGCTGCTCAATCTGCTCTTTCTTAGCAAACTTGAGGGCATAGGAAACGGCCATCATATCATAGGCAATTACGCGGGTCGGGCCAAGCTTAGGTGGCTTGACTGTAAAACAGTCTACTCCCTTGTAGTCAAAATGATGAAAAGCTTCATCATCTGATAAGCAAGCCACATGATATTGGATGTGAGAAGAGATTTGATGCTCCGTCAATTTCTCGACAAAGGTTTCAAATCCTCCATATTTGGCAGGAAGTCCCCGACTCCCGATGATGAAGACATGTTTCATGATTTCCCTCAATTCAAGATTTTACAATCCATTCTATTATACCACTTTCTAGTGTGTTTGTATAATACAAAAAGGACAGGTAGAGCCGCGGCTGAACTTGTCCTTTTCTTTCTTTAACCTCTTCTACCAGAAAGCAGCTTATTTTTCACTTTGCGTAAGAAAGAGCTGGCTGGTTGAGAGGGTAAATTTGTATCCAATAAGCACTTGACATGACGCAAGGAGTTAGCCTGATACATTTCAGTATTTTCAATCTTATCCAATAAGGTCTGGTAAACACTCTGAACTGTGTAGCGCTCTTGAATCTTGCCAAGATTGGCCACCGACTGGTCTTTTAATCCCTCAAAGTTTGCCAAGGCAATATTTATCTTATCAGCCAACTCCTCGATATTGCCAGATGAATACAGCTGGCCTTCTTCAAAGATTTCATAGGCGGATAGATGACCAGGATTATCCGACAAAATGGTCGGAAGGCCATTCATAATCGCTTCAATATAGACTAAACCAAAGGTTTCCATCGCAGAAGGAAATACCACTAAGTCTGCTGCCGTCACGTCTGACCAAGGATTGTCCTTGTGTCCCAAGAAGCTAATATTTTTTACCTGATGTTCAGAGATATAAGTATCGCATCTTTTTTTGTACTCCTCATCCCAGGCACCGATAAAAACTAAGGTCGGTTTTGGCTGAGATAGCTGGTTATAGGCTTTTATCAATTCTAATTGATTTTTCCGCTCTGTCAGACGTCCGACTGACACAATACGCCTTTCGGCTCTATCCTTTTCTCCTGTATTAGTAGGATGAATTTTCGTAAAAGGGGCAAAAGACAAGACTTTTCTGTTTGGCAGCAGCTCCTGTAACTGTCTCTGCAAGGCACCTCTAACTGCAAATATTTCCTGCGAATAATCACTGATAAAATCTAGCTTTTCCTTATAGTAGCCAAACTCTCCGTCAGGAAATTCATGAATCAGCCAGAAATGCGGAACATTCTCGCAGGCCGCTGCCACTGCACCTTGAAACATATTGACCGTATTGGTAATAACCAAATCAATCTTTCGCTCCGTTAGTATCTTTCTGAGCGCTGAGGTATTATCCTGATAAGACCGAGCTCTAGACTCAGGACTACCTGGCAGGCCACCAGGCGCGTCCTCCCACCACCATTTAACTGAAGGCAAGGCTATAGTCTCAATACCCAAGGCTGCCAAGCTGGATATATAGTCCTGCTGAACGGCTACATGATAATCCGGAATCGCATTGATAACCTGATGGCCCGTCTCTACCAAGTACTCCATCAAATTGACAATAGAGATCTCAGCTCCATTATCCAGCGTTCCCGTCGGAGAAATGAATAATATATTTTTTTTCATAGCTTATCCTAATATATTCCAATAAAAGGGCACCATCAAGTAGAGGGAAACCAAGAAGTTAGCTACCAGAGTCCCAACCATCATTCGATTCACCACTCTGTCTTTAATGTCCAAGGTTCCTAGATTAGCAACAGTTGGTAGCAGTAAAATCAGGAAGGGTGTAAAATAACGCCCCTGAGCACCAACTGATATCATAGCACCTTTACCTAGGACGATAGGTGTCCACTGCAGATACATAATTGACACAACAGCAATCACTTGAACCAGAAACAGATACCGCGACATGACTGTATAGCCCTTGGTCATAAAATCTTTCTGCGACTGCAAGAAGATAAGCGCCAAGACTGCCACATCGATAAAAATCAACCAAAGCGGCAGCTGGATAGTAAAATTCCCCAAAAAGCCAAACATACCGATTGTCAAAATCGTATTCAAATCGCCATTAACACTTTGCTTAAAGAGCGTATTCAGTAAGACTTGGCCATAGTGCAAGAGCCCACCCTGATTGCGAAATGCCAGATGCAGGGCAAGAAAGAAAGCGGCAAAGCCAAGTGCATAGAAGATAGGGCGATAACGAGTTACAAAAGCTTTGGCTGCAACAAAAGGCTTGTTCAGAAACGCAAGGAATCCTTCAAACTCAAAGTCAACAAAAGGCAGCAAGCCTAATAAAAGAACATTATTCGGTTTGGTGACAAAGAGTCCTATAGAAATCACCAAAAGCTCCAGTACATTTCTATTAGTGAATTTCTTATGGTAGGCAATATTGGTCAAAAAGCCAACCGCCAACATAATCTCCAGATAGCTCATCACATCGTAAGAGAGAGAAGCAGCCTGCTGGACCATAATAGGCAAAAGAGATAGGAAAAACAGAGCTTTTTTGCCATATTTGAAGTATTTAATCAGCAGATAAACCCCGATGATATATGCCAAAGCATTAAAGAGCCTCCCCATCATCACGATGAAGCCTACTGACGGATAAAGCATGCTTCCCAAGGTCATACCTAGTAGCTGAGGCAGAAAAGAGATAGCCTTGAGATTAAAGCCAAAGGTAAACTCTTCTTGCGCCAGATCTATCTTCTCTGAGAACAGCTGCTTGTACTCTGCCGGCGAAACATTCGGAGTGGATGGGATTTTGTCCATCCATTTATATGTTCGACTGGTAGGTTTATGGAAGATTTCCCATGTCATACGAGCGTGATTGGTCTCATCAGGCACCCGATTAATCGGCTGTGCAATCATAAAAGTCAAGACAAAGATACTTGCCAATAATAAGAAAATATTCTCGACTTTTACTTCTTTATTTCTTTTCAAAATAAGTCACCATTTCATCTTTTTTATCTAAACTGCAATTTTCTAATACAAAGGTGTAGGCATTCTCCGCCAGTTCTCTGCGTAAATCCGCAGAAAGAATCAGGCTTTCCAGCTTTTCTTTCCATTCACTATCTTTAGCCAAAAGTCCCGTCTGACCGTCTATCATCATGTCTGCAAAGGCACCGATATGACTGGCAATCGTTGGCACCTTGACTAGAGCTGCTTCTATCCACTTGATTTCTGACTTGGCCCGATTAAAGACTGAGTCAACCAACGGAGCTAGATTAATATCAACCTGACTAATCAACTGAGGCAAGGCCTTCCAGTCCACATACTCATGGATAACAATACGCTGCGAATATTGTTTCATATCCTGCGGGATATCCAAGTGCCCTACAATATGAAGCTCCACGGATGGGTAGTTGTCTAGCACTTCTTTGATAGCCGGCTTGATGAGCTCAAAATTTTCATTGTGGCTGATGGAGCCAGAGAAATAGCCAATTTTGATTCTGTCGTCTTCACCAAAGTCTTCCTTCAAGAATTGCGAGCTAACCGCAATCAATTCGCTGGACGCCAGATTACGATTCAGCAGAACTGAGTCCTTGTATTTGAGCAATTCCTCTTTTAACTGATTCGTGGAGGTAATCGCTCCATCACAAGCCGCCAGCATTTTTCCGTAATTCTTCACCCCAGCATCATAATTGCCCTTTTCCTTCTCAGATAAGCCTTGTGTATAGCTTAGCTGGTCCGTATAAAGGGTATCAAAGACCAAATCATCAATATCAAAATAAACTGGCTTATGCTCCTCCCGAGCCAAATCACATAAAAGCTGGAGTTGAGCGGACCAAGGAGCGCGGTAGATAATGATATGGCTGGCATACTGGGCCTGAGACAGAATAAACTTAGACGCATTGACCACTTTCACAGCAAAACCATTCTTTCTAAGCTGCTCTGCCTTATTGAGCACACGGTAGCGCGTACACTGCGGAATGATGTTCTCTACACCGTCAATGATGAGAATGTATTGATCACGAGGCACATCTTTGAATTTTTGAACAATGTTCTCAAGAATTTCTACTGGATAATCTGTCTTCTCCCGAACGTAGTCCAACAAATCAGGAACTTCCGATTCTCTTTCCAGACCTTGCCATAAAAACTGCTGATCATCATAATTCTTCAAAGAAGTATACTTAATCAGAGGACTGCCCGCCTTTAACATCCTTAATGGATGAATATACATAGCCGAATCCTGATTTTCGTGAACCAAGGCATCGTAACGATAGCCCAAGTCAGCAAAGTACTTGGTAAAAGTCGTTTCATGCTTTCCGATTGCTTCTTCTCGTGAATCCGTGTCAGTCAGCACTTGCCAATAGTCGTAGAATTCTTCGGACTGAAGCAGCAAAGTCTCAATCACCAAAAAATAAGACTGTAGGTGATTGGGAATGTAACCATAGCGGTTAAATCCAGTGATATCTTCCTGAGTCTCACCATAGGAAATTCCCCAAAAGTCAAGATTTCTACCAGCCATGGTTTGAAAGACTGCTGCTAAATCACTCATAGGACCGATATTAGTGTCATTGACGAGCATCAGCTGAGAGCAATGCTGCAGCGTTTCCTTTCCTAAGGAAAGAATGCCTTCACGAAAAGCTGCCGTATCATAGCCGGTATTATCCCGCACCAAGACTTGGCCATACTGTCCTAAAGTTTCTAAATCTTCTGCAACCAGTCCGCCGTTAACAACGATGAGAGTCTTATCAGCCAAAGCTGCTAACTTTTCTAAAAAGATAAGTTTGTACTTCTGCAAGCGTGGCTCGGATTCAAAAATGACATAAATTAAGACTTTTTCGCCACTTGAAACTGAAGCTAAAGCTTTTTCTCGTTGAGAGTTCCGCAGCCATTGATAATAATAAACCTTAGGAGACTTAACTTGGCGTTTCAAACGAACCAGCTGTTGCTTAATCCGACTTAAAGCAGCTTTGATACTGCGAGGATTTTTGACTAATCGAGCCAGACGTTTCAATGGCGTAATCACGCCATTCCCCAAGCGATAGGAAATAGATCGGCGAATACGAAACTGCTCCTGAATAGCCTCATCTCGCTGTTCTTTTATCGTTCTCAGTCTGGATTTCAAGGAGTCTAGATTTTTATGTAACTGCCGCTGATCCTCCTGCAGTTCAAGAACATAGTCGTTCACTTTATCCATATGCTGAATCAGTTCATCCAAACGACCTTCCAGTGTGAATATGTTTTTGCCCAGAGCTTGATATATTTCATCTGGTATCTGTTTTACATACTTACGCAGGATTTTCAGATACATTTCGTAATGATATCTCGTAGAATCCCGTTTAGAGATTGATTCCTTATCAAAGACCCGGTAATTCAGCTTTGTTTTTGCATCATAAACTGGTTTTGCACCTTGATTGATAATTAAGTTTAAAAGAAAATCATAGTCCTCCAGTTTCTCACGATTCAGCGCTTCGTCATAATAAATACCTTCAGCAACCGAACGACGAATGAGGGAGCAATTGGAAATATAATTCTCCGTTAAGAAAGCTAGCTTGTCATAAGGCCGTGATTTAAGGTAAACTTCCTTTTTATCAGGATCATACAAATCACCATAGACAATATCTGCCTCCTCTTGCACCATGCTTGTGTAGAAACTCTCAATATAGTCCGAATCCAGAAAATCGTCACTATCCACAAAAATAAAATAAGTGCCTTGAATTTGCTGCAAAGCCTTGTTTCTTGTCTTGACAACCCCCATATTTTCATGACTTTCAAACCGCGTCGGAAAAGGGGAATCCGCCAAGACAGCCTCTATGATTTCAGCAGAATGGTCAGAGGAGCCATCATCCAATACCAGTAACTCAATATTTCGATAGGTCTGAGCAAAAATACTGCGCAAACACTGTTCAATGTAATCTTGATGGTTGTAACAAGTTACAACAACAGATATTAAATCTTTCATATACTTTCCTTGTAAATAACTCTATTAGTTTGAGTTAGCATCTTGACTCTTCATATATGCTTTATTTATCAGATTAGCCATCCACTTAGGCCAGAAAAGCTGATACATAAACAAGTCCTCTTTGGTTCGAGTATTATCTGAAATAGTCTTGGTTGTTTCCGACTCTCCATGAATCCGGTGGCACATAAGCTTCTCAGAAATATAAGCAAAGCGACCCTTATAGGCGCTAATCTTGTACCAAGCATACCAATCCAGACTCACGCGCATTTCCTCATCAAATCGAAAATCCCTTAATGTCTCTAAGTTGTAAGTCACCGCCGGACAGGAAATGGGATTGCCAAAAGCTAGAACGCGATTTCTCCAAAAACGACTGGATGGCATCAGATTCAAGGTTTTAAGCATGAGAGTCTTGATTTTCAGATTGGTATTAGCCGGAATTTTGACTCCATTTTTCTCTTCAAAGTAGTCTGTATAGGCAATGAGAATGTCCTTAGACTGCTCTATCTTCTGCATCACTGCTTCTAGATAAGTTGGCTCATAGTAGTCATCCTGGTGGGCAATGGTAGCATAAGAAGTCTCAACAAAGGAAAGGGCATTGTTCCAGTCCTTACCGATACCGCCTCCTTCTTTCGTATAAAAAGGAATACCGTACTTCTGGCACAGCTGCTTGATTGAATCCAACGGTGTTGAGCTATAGCAGATAATCTTTGATGGCAAGGTTTGAGCTTGCAAAGACAGGATACAAGCTTCTAAAAATTCACTTTCGCCATAGGCGCAAATCACCCAGGTATGGTTATTTTTCATCTTTTTTACTCTCTAACTTTGACATTCTTTGCTTCATGATGGACAGTTCTTGCACCAACTGCTTGATTTGCTCCTTTTGTTTGGAAATGGAAATAGTATGTAAAAAAACAATAACCAGCAGGAAAAAGATGGCCAAGGACATGACAAAGTTTGAGGTCAACTCAAAACCTAACAATTTGGCAATCGAAACGGGAATCCAATCAAAAATAGAAATAACAATCAGAACGAAGCCAATAATAATCCACATAAAGGCTTGCTCAAATAAAATATTGTTTTGATTGATATTCCGAAAGACAAAATACAGGAATAGGACTGAAGCCACCAGCATAACAATAGACAAAATGGACATTATTCACTCTCTTTCATAAAAGCAGCAATCAAGATCGAAGAGCAAACTTCAATCATATAGCGAATGGACTTAATCGGAGTAATCGAAGAGACTCCTCCTGCACGTTCAAACATATTGGCCGGTGCTTCCACCACTTTATATTTCCGCTTCAAGATATGGACGATTGATTCTGGCTCAGGATACTTGATAGGATAGCGCGCAGCGAATTGTCGAATAATGTATCGATTGGCCAAACGATAGCCTGATGTGGTATCCAGAATCCTTTTGCCTGTTGTTAATTTAATAAAAGCTGAAATAATGGTAATGCCAAAACGCCGCATAAAAGTCGTCTGAAATTCCGAAGACTTGTCACCGATAAAACGAGAACCAACAACCAAATCAGCCTGCTGACGACGAATAGGCTCCAGCAAAGCATCCAGCGACTCAATATCATGCTGACCATCTCCATCAAACTGTACGGCCACATCATAATCCTTCTCAAGAGCATACTTATAACCCGTCTGAACAGCTCCGCCAATCCCTAAATTCATAACCAAATGAATAGCATTCAGATGATGGCTGTCCAAAATATCCTTGGTTCTATCAACTGACCCATCATTGATAACTACGTAGTCTAAGTCAAAATCAACTTTCTTCCGATATTCTACAATGCTCATAACCGTATTAAAAATACTTTCTTCCTCATTATAAGCAGGAATTATCATTAAAACTTTCATTAATTTAATCTATTCTTTCTATAACATGTCATCACATTATTTTTTGTTTTTCTGTAACTGTTTTTTTCTATATTTCATAAAGCTCGGGATTAGGGAATTGATAATCTTATATCTTAGCATTGGAAAAGGCTTCATAACAATATTAAAGATTCTAAAACAAACAAAATACAGCTGCCAACCTTCTTCCATTGGTGTATCCTTCCATGGAGTTTTGTGGAGATAATGGAGATACTCCTTTTTAAATCTATGTGTATTCCCCTTCCGCCAAGGTCTCTCTTCACCAAGATAGTGAATAATTGTAGGTGCTTTCCGAAAATGATTAAAATCTTCCTGTGATATAAACTTAGTTGGCTTACTTAATTCACTCAACGTTTTATAAGGATAAACATCATAAATATTAAAATAATTAAAGGAAATTGGCAAAGTAAAAATTTGCTCTTTCAAGGCTCCATTTAAGGCATCTTGGTCTGGTGCGAATAGCTTTCCTTCGTGAAATTGGTAAAATTCTATAACCTTTTTACCAATCTCTTCCTTACGCCATTTTTTTAGATCAATCAATAGGACACCCGAATTATGATAGGGGTGCTCTTTCAAAGCTAGAAATTCCTTTCTTGACTTATCCACAGTTGGTTCGGGACACATACCTATTACCTTATCTCCCAAGTCGCTATAAAAAAGTGAACCTATATCTTCTAGAACTAGTGTATCTCCATCGAGATATAAGATCCTATCAACTTCTTGTGGAAGAAGTTTATCTAAAAAAAGACGTGCCAAAATAATTGAAGACCAACCGTTTGTATCAAAATCAAAGTCAATATAGTCTGCGATATTATTTATAGAAATAATACAAACTTTTCTATCGTAACTTTTAGCGAATTCTTTTAATTTATTTTGATTCTCTTCGCTTATCCTCTCGCCAATTAAATATACTGTAATATTCTCAGCAGATTTATTATTCTCAAATATAGAACACATACAGGTTGCAACTTGAGGTACAAACGCATCATTTAATGTAAATAAGATATTCATAGAATTCTACTTCTTTCTTTTTTCCTGATTTTTAGCAACGCCATAAATAATCAGACTTGTTGCATAAAAGACGCACATGGAGATTAAAAAGGAATTAGCAGCTCCCAGCAATTTTTGATCGCGAATAAATGGTAAAGTAATAAATTTTGAAACAGCAAATGTCAATAAATAGGCTATCATCAGATAATGCTGTTTTCTAAAGATGGTCATAATGATATCAACCACTAGAGCAAAAACATTCAAAATACCGCCTATAAGTAATATTGTGAAAGGAAGTTTATACTCCTGTAATTGGATACCATAGACAGCACTAAGAACTTCTGTACCAATCAGATAACCCAAAATAACAATAACGAGTCCTAAAACAGTCATTACTAGATTTAGAGTATTGACCTGTTTGAAAAATAGTGTAAATTTCTTTTCATTCCAATAAATGGAAAGCTGTGTAGTCAACGGTCTCAGGACAAAGAATAAAAGGGATAGAACAAAGACAGGCATGAATAGAACATTAAAATCTCTTTGAACCCCAGATGAAAAATAGCCATTTGTCAAAAGGTAATCAATATCAATTTTTGGCTCGTTATAGATATACGTTATCAAAAATCCATTTAAAAACAAGGGAAAACTATTTTTCAAAATAGAATACACATTTTTTCTGTCATCATGGAGTTTAGGCGAAAACTTTTCCTGAGAAAAATATAATCTACAGTTTCTGAAATCTAAGGGGAAGGTCAGAATAAAATTCGCACAGCAAATAACAATACTAGCTACCATCAATGATTTTGTAAGCAACAGGACTATTGCAAATATTAACATGCAAATCCAGCTCCTATAGAATTGCACCTTTCCAGCTAAGTCTGATCTATTTTTTTGCTGAAATAATCCTTGAAAAACATCTGAATACGCATCTATAGCCCGATAAACAACAAGCAATAAAATAATACTAGATTTGTAAACATCATACCCTTGCCATAGAGTATAGATAAACGATGTTAAAATCATCAAAAAGACCGTAAAAAGTCTCGTATTATGATAAGAACCAAATTGGTATCTTTCTTTTACATCCGTAGATTGCAGATTTCTAACTTGAAAATAACCTAGAACAAAGAACTGCTGACCAAGAGCATAAGCAATACTAAAAATATCAGAATCTCTTGAATCTAGAAATCTAGAAGCTAGTAGAAGCAAGACGACTGATATCAATGAAGATGAGACTGTCCCCAACATGTTCCATATATAGTTATTTTTCAGTCCTTCTTTTGAGATTATTTTTTCTATTTCTTTATTACCGTCATTATTTTTAGCATAAGGTGATGATCCTGATTTTGAGGGCATTTTTCTTCTCCAAATGTATTCTATTTCTTATTATACTATACTTTCAGTGAAAAGTGAAAATCCTTCTTGAAAGAATCTCTCTTTTAAATGATACTTTCTTCCCCAACCTAATTAAAAAGGACAAAACTTCTATCAAGCTTATATCTATACTTCTTCTCTTTCCGTTTCCTAAATCATCTTAAAGGTGGTTCTGCAAAATCAAGCTATCTATTCTGGAGATTACCGACTACCTTTTATTCTTCTGTATACTAAAAAACCCCGTTTTCACGGGGTTTAGTGTCTGACTTTAATTGTTATCTGGGAACGGAATCGAATTAAGCTTCGATTTCTGTAACCATACCTGAACCAACGGTACGTCCACCTTCACGGATAGAGAAAGTAGTACCTTGTTCAACGGCGATTGGGTGGATCAACTCAACGTCGATTGTTACGTTATCACCAGGCATTACCATTTCAGTACCTGCTGGAAGTTCGATTGAACCTGTAACGTCAGTTGTACGGAAGTAGAACTGTGGACGGTAGTTGTTGAAGAATGGAGTGTGACGTCCGCCTTCTTCTTTAGTAAGGATATAAACTTCACCCTTGAATTTAGTGTGTGGGTTGATTGAACCTGGTTTAGCGATAACTTGTCCACGTTCGATTTCATCACGTTGGATACCACGGAGAAGCACACCTACGTTGTCCCCTGCAAGACCTTCGTCAAGCTGTTTACGGAACATTTCAACACCAGTAACAACTGCTTTTTGGATTTCTTCTTTGATACCAACGATTTCGATTTCGTCGTTGACTTTAACGATACCACGGTCGATACGTCCTGAAGCAACTGTACCACGACCAGTGATTGAGAATACATCTTCGACTGGAAGAAGCAATGGCTTGTCAGTATCGCGTTCTGGTTCTGGGATGTACTCATCAACAGTGTCCATCAATTCCATGATGATGTCTTCATATTTAGAGTCACCTTCAAGAGCTTTAAGAGCTGAACCTTGGATAACTGGAAGATCGTCACCTGGGAAGTCGTATTCTGACAAGAGGTCACGGATTTCCATTTCAACCAATTCAAGCAATTCTTCATCGTCAACCAAGTCAACTTTGTTCATGAAGACGATCAAGTGCTTAACACCAACCTGACGTGAAAGCAAGATGTGCTCACGAGTTTGTGGCATTGGTCCGTCAGTTGAAGCTACTACAAGGATTGCTCCGTCCATTTGAGCGGCACCAGTGATCATGTTTTTAACGTAGTCCGCGTGTCCTGGAGCGTCGATGTGAGCGTAGTGACGCTTAGCAGTTTCATACTCAACGTGCGCAGTGTTGATAGTGATTCCGCGTTCGCGTTCTTCTGGAGCAGCATCGATAGACGCATAGTCTTTAGGTTGGTTAACTGCTGAAGGCAAGCGACGTGCCAATACAGTTGTGATAGCTGCTGTCAAAGTAGTTTTACCGTGGTCAACGTGTCCGATAGTACCAATGTTAACGTGTGGTTTACTACGATCGTATTTTTCTTTTGCCATTTGAGTAAAAGCCTCCAATAAAATATATTTTATAGATAGACAGTAGGCAATACAGTCTAACTTTCCTTACTATTTTATCAAATTTAAATGAAAATGCAAGTCTTTTAGCATTTTTTTGTGAATTATTCCTTGTCTAATTTGTAGTAAGGTTTATACCAAGAAAAGCGGTTGAATTGTCACAAGTATAACGAATTAAGAAGCCCTTTGGTTACAAAAATAGAAAAAACCGGAACAATTCCGATTTTTTCTTTATATTAGCCAGAGTTTCGCAGACCAGTTGCAATACCGTTGATGGTGATGTGAATCAGCTTTTCTTGATCAGGTGTGAGCTGGCCATTTCGCTGACGCTTGATCAGTTCTAGCTGGATATAGTTCAAAACATTGAAGTAAGGCATACGATAGTGCAAGCTATCTCTCAGATAGGTGTTTTCTGCCAGAAGCTCATCGTGCCCTTCAATCTCTAGAATGACATCCTTAGTCAGCTGCCACTCATCCAAGATAATATTGAAAATATCACGCACATTCTGATCTTCACAAAGCTGAGCATACTCAAAAGCGATATTCATATTTGACTTAGACAGAACCATGTCTACATTTGATAAGAGTGACTTGAAGAAAGGCCATCTCTTATACATAAATTGCAGAAAGGCTAAGTTATTTTCTGGATCTTCATCAATGAATTCCTTGAAACTTGACCCAACACCATACCATCCTGGGAACATAACCCGACTTTGAGACCATGAGAAGACCCATGGAATAGCCCGGAGACCACCGATTTCAGTGATGGTTTTACGGGCAGCTGGACGAGAACCGATATTAAAGCTAGAGATAGCCTTGATAGGGCTGGATTCAAAGAAATAATCGTAAAAACGCTCGTCACCAAAGACCAAATCACGGTAAATCTGATAACTGCGATTGACTACTTGGTCCATGATTCGCTCATATTTATCAGACGTATGACTATCGCTCTTTTTATGAGTTACCATGCGGTTAATGGCTGCAGACACCAGCATTTCCAAGTTATAGTAGGCTGCGTCTTTGTTTCCATATTTATTTCCAATAACTTCGCCTTGCTCAGTCAGACGAATTCGGTCATTGATACTGCGGAGTGGCTGAGAAGTGATGGCTTCATAAGTTGGACCACCACCACGTCCTACTGTACCTCCCCGGCCATGGAAGAAGGTGATTTTCACGCCAAACTTATCACCGATGGCTGTCAGCTGCTGCTGAGCCTTGTAGAGAGTCCAACAAGAAGACAGGTAGCCACCGTCCTTATTACTGTCTGAATAGCCCAGCATGATTTCCTGATAATTATCCTTAGAGGCAATCCACTTCTGAGCAATTGGCAGAGACAGGTATTTCTCCATGGTATCACAGGAATTGTCCAAATCCTCAATGGTTTCAAAGAGCGGAACAATCTGAACACGAGCCCCATTTTCATCAATCAGCCCTACTTCCTTGAGCATAATAGCCAACTCAAGTAGATCTGATACACTGGTCGAGTGAGAAATAATATTTTGCTTAATCACTTCCTCACCGATTGCATCTTTTAGCTGACGGGCTGTTTTGAAAATCTCCAATTCTTTTTGCAGGAGTTCAGATTTAGGCTCGTGAGTAGCTGATAGGATACGAGGATCTTCAAGCAGCTGTTTGAGGAGGACCTGGCATTTTTCTTCTTCCGACAGATTGCTATAGTCCTGGACAATATTAGCCGAAGCCAAGAGCTCAGCCACACAGGCCTCATGAACGCTGGAATCCTGACGCATATCAATGCTGGCCAAGAAGAAGCCGAAAACATCAACCGCTTGGAGAAGTTCAGTCAAGTCCCCACTTACCAAGGCTTCCCCATGATGTTCGATAAGAGAATCATAAATGACCTGCAAGTCTTCCTTGAATTCCTGAGCTGTTTTGTAAGAAGGTGTCTCTTCTTTCTTCAGCTCGGTCAGGGTCTCGCTGATACGAGACTGGATATAGTTAGGAATGATTTCTCTTCCTTTATTGCTGACAGAAAGGTTGGCTTTCGCAGACAATTTTTCCTCAGCTCGGTCAGTCAATCGCTGACCATCATTTGAGAAATTGCCTTCTTTTAGATAAAGCAAGGTTTGAATCAGCTTGGACTGGATATAGTGGAAAGCTCGACGGTAAGGCTCATTTTCCCGATAAACAGACTTGTCAGTAGACAGTGCTGCCATTTCTGCTACTGCCTGACTGGTTTCTGATAGGTTGGTCGAGAGCGAGAAGGTGCGATAGAGTGTATAAACCTTGTCAATGTAATAGTTGAGGATGACTTCACTCTGGAGAGTGGCAGATAGTTTCAGGGTTTCTGCTGTTACAAAAGGATTGCCATCACGGTCACCGCCAATCCACATGCCCATGGTAATAGGCTTAGGATTATCCAGTTTGATGCCCCGCTCTTCTGCCAAGCGTCTGTATTCGACCATAAAGTTGGTAATTGCTTGTAGGAAAGAGCTGTTATAGTATTCCATGACATTGGTAATCTCATTGGTCACTTTCAGCTTCTTCTCACGGATCATATCTGTCTGCATCATAAGCTCAATATAGCGGCGGAGATTTCCTAGCCACTTCTTCTCATTGACTAGTCCTGCTTTAACATCTCGATGCTGACGCAGTAAACTATGAATATGATTGGTTAAGTCCAGAATAGTCTTGCGCTGGACCTGGGTCGGGTGAGCTGTCAGTACTGGCACAACATTCAAATTCTCCAGAATCTCCTGAGCATTTTCCCGCGTTGAAATCAGGTCAATAGTTGTTGATAGCTTTCCAAGATAATCCTGATTGATATTGTTTTGATGGTTGATTTCATAAGCTAGGTCAACATCTTCTGAGATATTAATCAAAAGCGGCAAAATAGAGAAATAACGAGAAATATAAACCATTTCATCTGTCGTTAGCTCTTCTACAATCGCTTTTAGCTCATGATACTTGGAGTTGACAGCCAACTCTTCCATGAGGGAGATTTTTTCAAAGGTCTCAGGGTTGAGAAGATTCCGAGTAATGTCGGCAAGCAAGTCTGTCAAAATGGCGACTTCTTCTCGAATCACTTCTTTATTGCTGTAGCTTTCTAATTTGTTAAATGACATAATCTGCACCTTTCATTTTTACAACAACTGTTCACACTAACTGCGATTAAGCTTCCTCAGACTGGTCTTGCGCCTCCGCTTCCATCTGTTCATACAGGGCATCACGGCGCTCGTTGGCATCAATATTAAGTACCAAGGCGATAGCTACTGACAAGACCAGAAGACTGTTCCCCCCTTGCGATAGGAAAGGGAAGGTTACCCCTGTAGAAGGAATGAGACCTGAGATTCCACCGATATTGATGAAGGTCTGCATGAGTATCATACCGCCAATTCCCAAAGCCATCATGGAGTTAAATGGATTCTTGGCCCGAATCCCTACCAAGATAATTCTCAGAATCAGGAAAAAGAGTAAGGCCAGAATCAGACTGGCACCAAAGAAACCAAACTCTTCTATCACGATAGAAAATACAAAGTCCGTATGAGCTTCCGGCAAATAGCCGCGCTTCTCAATAGAGTTCCCCAAGCCTAGACCAAACCAGCCGCCATTACTCATAGCATAGTAGGAATTAGCCAATTGGTGGCCTGAGCCAGACAGGTCCTTGAAGGGATTGAAGAAAGCACTGAAACGCTTGGCCACATACCCAAAGACTGGAATCTTGGCCACGCGCTCAACCCCAATTATCCAAATGCTAGTTAAAACCAATCCCGAAACACTGACAATGGCTCCCAGCATCGTAGAAAACCATCGATAGCCAATCCCGCTGACAGCAATCATTATCACGACGGTCAAAAATAGAATAGTCGCATTTCCAAGGTCTGGCATAATCGCTACAATCCCAATCAGAATAGCCACCATGGTCCGCCAGTCGTTAAAAGCTTTAGGAAACCAATGGTTGTGAGTCAGAGCTTGATAATCATAGACCTTTATCTCCTCCTGCCTCTTTGTGAAGCGAAAAGCTAGATACCAGACCAGAATAATCTTCAAATACTCCGCAGGCTGAATACTGAAAGCTCCAAGCTTGAGCCAACCATGGGCACCGTTAATAGTACCAGTTATAAAACGAGATAAGAGTAAGAGGATAATCTCAGCAAAGATAACTATAGTCAGGATGCCTCCTTTTTTCAGGAAACCCAAGCGGATTCTATATAGGAGCGCAATTATAAAGAGACTTATTACCCAAAAAATCCCCTGATTCAAGACCATCCCAAAACCATTTCCTCCGGCCTGAATCGAGGTAGGACTCGTCGTTGAATAGACCACAATCAATCCCAAAACAGATAAAATCAAATAGGGAATCAAGATGGAATAATTCAACAAGTGCTTCTTGTCAATTTTCATATTTCACCATTAAACTTCTAAAAATTCAATTCTCATTATACCACCTTTTGGCTTGAAAAAAAAGCATTAGTGGAGAGACTGGGACAATAAGGACTTGCCTTCGCCTTTTTACATAAAACTGTGATAAGATAGGAGGCAAACAAAGGAGTATAAGATGACAGACATTTATGATATTGAAATTAAGAAACAAGACGGAAGTCTGCAAAAAATGAGTGATTATAAAGGAAAGATTCTGCTGATTGTCAATACAGCGACCGGCTGCGGCTTCACTCCTCAGTATCAAGAACTTCAGGAACTCTATGAGCGCTATCAGAAAGACGGATTTGAAATCCTGGATTTCCCTTGCAATCAGTTTGGCCAGCAGGCTCCTGGAGACGCTGCAGAAATCAACAGCTTTTGCAGCCTTAACTATGGAACGACCTTTCCTCGATTTGCCAAGATTGATGTCAACGGTCCTCATACTGCTCCACTCTTTGACTGGCTCAAAAAAGAAAAGGGCGGTCTTCTGGGTGAAAAGATCAAATGGAATTTCACAAAGTTTCTGGTCAGCCGAGACGGAACAGTCATCAAACGTTTCTCTCCGCAAACTTCTCCCAAAAAGATAGAAGAGCTCATTCAAAAGCTATAAAAGATCAGAAAAGAAAGACGATTTAGCCAACGGAAACTCACCTTCCACAGCTTCGCTAATCTCTTAAAAAAACAAGACATTTTGAGCTTTCAAAACGTCTTGTTTTTGCTTTATAATATTTCAATTATATTACATTTCATTCATTTTCCAGCAATTCTGGGGATATTTTTTGCTTTTTTATTTGTTTTAAGTTAAAATAAACCAGTATGAGGAAGAGGATTAAACCGCTTGCAATCCTAATTTTCTTTGCTTCTTTTATCACTTTTATTTTGATAAGCAAGCAAATTACTGACTCTCAGGAAAAGCAAGCACAGGCAAAAATTTCACAAACTAAACAAACTCCAAGTTCCTCAAAAAAAGAGGAAACATCTGACGATTCGTCCTTGGATGAAGAGTTTATTTCCAGACCAATCATTGACATTTCTGGCTGGCAGCTGCCAAGTGAGATTAATTACGACTTACTCGCACAGAATGTTTCGGGGGTAATTGTCCGTGTTCATAGTGGAGCGCAGGCAAAAAAAGAAAATGCAGCAACCCATCTGAATGGTCTGGACAAGTCTTATGAAAGACACATCAAAGAATTTCAAAAGCGTAACATCCCTGTCGCTGTCTATGCCTATGTGGCCGCCAATAGCAAAAAGGAAATGGAAAAAGAAGCTGAAAGTTTCTACAAGGCTTCTGCCAAGTACCATCCAACCTATTATTGGCTAGACGTGGAAGAAAAAACCATGTCCGACATGAATGCGGGAGTTGAAGCTTTCCGAGCCAAGCTAGAGTCACTTGGTGTTAAAAATATTGGTATCTATATTGGAACTTATTTTATGGAGGAGCATAGCATCTCTACCGATAAGTTCACAGCAATTTGGATTCCGACTTATGGTAATGACGACGGCTACTACAATGCCGCACCAAATACTGAGCAAGATTATGACTTGCATCAGTACACATCACAAGGTCAGCTGACTGGTTTCTCCCATTATCTTGATTTGAACCAGCTGTCAACCTTGAAAGACCAGACAGCTACTTATCAAAAGCTATTTACAGTTCCTAAAGAAAGTCAATAGCTCAGAGCGACAGCTCAAGTCTCAAAGACTGCTGTCGTTTTTTTATTGTCACAAAATAGGAAATTTCCAGCCGTTTCCTCTTAATAAAGCCTATATTTTATGATATAATGATTTGATAAATGAAATTAGAAAAGGAAAATACAATGATTTCTTGGTTGAATAGAATTTTCAAAGGAATGGTCATTGCACTTGGCTTTATTTTGCCGGGAGTTTCAGGCGGTGTTTTAGCAGCTATCTTAGGTATTTACGAGCGCCTGATTCATTTTTTAGCACATTTAAAAGAAAACTTCGTCGAAAACATTCTCTATTTCATACCAGTTGGAATCGGAATGATTTTAGGAATTGCGGCCTTCTCCTATCCTGTCAATCTGCTGCTGGACAACTACAAAGTGATTGTCCTCTGGGGATTTGCCGGAGCCATTATCGGAACTGTTCCCAGCCTCATTAAAGAGTCTGTTGCTAAAAGTGAGCGTGATCGGACTGATATTCTCGTTTTCTGGGTCAGCCTCATCCTTTCAGGAATCTTTCTTTATTCCCTAAATGGGATGGTCGGCACCTTGCCAGCCAACTTTCTCTCTTTCATCCTAGCAGGAGCCTTGATCGCACTGGGCATTTTAATTCCCGGACTCAGTCCGTCCAACCTTCTCTTAATTTTAGGACTCTATGCACCTATGCTGAATGGTTTCCGCAAACTGGACCTCTTGGGCACCTTTCTTCCTATTGGAATCGGAGGAGCTTTGGCACTGATTCTCTTCTCTAAGCTCATGGATCATATTTTGAAAAACTACTACTCCCGTGTCTATCACTTTATCATTGGCATTGTCCTATCCAGTACAATTCTCATTGTAGTGCCTCAAGCAGGAAACAGTGAAAGCATCAGCTATCATGGAGTTTCTATATTGACACTTGTTCTTGCAGCCTTTTTCTTCGGTCTAGGAACCTGGCTGGGACTCTGGATGTCACAATTAGAAGAGAGATACACTAATGGCTAAAAAAACAAAAATCAAAAAAACACTGGTCGAGCAAATTTTAAGCAAGGCTAAGATTGAACATCGAGGCCTGCAGCTAAATGCCTTAGCTGAACAGCCAGTCGATGGTTCGGACCGTTCGCAGATTTATAAAACCTTGGCCTTGACAGGAGACAAGACTGGTACACTAATCGGTATCCTACCTATCACAGAACATCTGTCCGAAAAGAAAATGGCCAAGATTTCCGGCAATAAAAAAGTCAGTATGATTCCCCAGAAAGACTTGGAAAAGACAACGGGTTATATCCACGGAGCCAATAATCCTGTCGGTATCCGTCAAAAGCACAACTTTCCAATCTATATCGACCAGTCAGCTCTAGAGCGAGATAGCATTATCGTTTCTGCCGGTGAAGTCGGCCGCAGTATCGAAATCAAGGCTCAAGATTTGGCAGATTTTGTTCAAGCTAACTTTGCAGACCTCAAGGAAAGTTCTAGCTCATAATTCTTCAATATTGCACCTAATATTCTCAATAAACCCTAATAAGAAAGAAACAATCAACCACTATGAAATTATACTTTGTCCGACACGGAAGAACGGAATGGAATCAGGAAGGCCGCTTTCAGGGAGCCAGCGGTGATTCGCCACTGCTGCCAACCGCCGTTGAAGAACTGCAAACCTTAGGAAAACATCTGGCTCAGACACAATTTGACAAGATTTACAGCAGCGATCTCCCACGCGCCATTCGCTCTGCTGAGATTATCCAAGAAGAAAGCCAGTTTCCGACTGAAATCGTATCAGTACCTGAACTGCGAGAATGGCAGTTGGGAAAACTGGAAGGCGCAAAAATCTCTACCATAGAAGCCATCTATCCGCACCAGATGACTGCCTTCCGCCACAACCTTTCGCAATTTAATCATACGTTTTTTGACGCTGAGTCGGTTTACCATACGACTCACCGGACCATTTCCTTTATCAAGACCTTAAAGGACAAGGACTATGAGCAAGTGCTCATTGTCGGGCACGGTGCTAATTTAACCGCCAGTATTCGAACCATGCTGGGCTATGACACACCCCTCCTACGCAAGAATGGCGGTCTGACCAATGCCAGTATCACCATCCTTGAAACAGAAGACTTTGAGAATTTTGAGCTGATCACTTGGAATAATACGGATTATTTAGTTGAAAAAGCAGAAAATTAAGGCTGGATTTCTAGCTTTTTTTCTTACTTTATAGCCAAATATAGATGAATTTCCCTATCTTTTGTGATAAAATAGGTAGGAAAACTTTTGGAGGAAAAACATGACTACTGAACATATCGAGGAATTAAACGACCAGCAGATTATCCGCCGTGAAAAAATGGCTGCGCTGGCTGAGCAGGGAATTGACCCTTTTGGCAAACGCTTTGAGCGGACTGCTAACTCTGCTCAACTGAAAGAAAAATACAACGATAAAGATAAAGAAGAATTAAACGAGCTCAATGAAACAGCTATTATCGCTGGCCGTCTCATGACCAAGCGCGGCAAAGGAAAGGTTGGCTTTGCTCACATCCAAGACCGTGAAGGCCAAATCCAGATTTATGTGCGTAAAGATGCTGTTGGTGAAGAAAATTATGAAATCTTCAAAAAGGCTGACTTAGGAGATTTCCTCGGTATCGAAGGTGAGATTATGCGGACGGATATGGGGGAGCTTTCTATCAAGGCGACCCACCTTACTCATTTGTCTAAGGCTCTGCGTCCCCTGCCTGAAAAATTCCACGGCCTGACAGATGTCGAAACCATCTACCGTAAGCGTTATTTGGACTTGATTTCCAACCGCGAAAGCTTTGAACGCTTTGTCACTCGTTCAAAAATCATCTCAGAAATCCGCCGTTACTTAGATGGGCAAGGTTTCCTTGAAGTTGAAACTCCTGTTCTCCACAATGAAGCAGGCGGTGCTGCTGCTCGTCCATTTATCACCCACCACAATGCCCAAAATATTGACATGGTACTGCGGATTGCAACCGAGCTTCACCTTAAACGTCTTATCGTTGGTGGTATGGAGCGAGTTTATGAGATTGGCCGTATCTTCCGTAACGAAGGAATGGACGCAACTCACAATCCAGAGTTCACTTCCATCGAGGTTTACCAAGCCTATGCAGATTTCCAAGATATCATGGACTTGACGGAAGGTATTATCCAACATGCTGCTGTCTCTGTAAATGGAGATGGACCAATCAACTACCAAGGAACTGAAATCAAGATTAATGAACCATTTAAACGCGTTCACATGGTTGACGCCATCAAGGAAATTACTGGTGTTGATTTCTGGCAAGATATGAGCTTTGAAGAAGCTGCTGCCTTGGCTAAAGAAAAGAAAGTTCCGCTTGAAAAACACTTCACTGAAGTCGGCCATGTTATCAACGCTTTCTTTGAAGAATTTGTGGAAGAAACCTTGATTCAGCCAACCTTTGTCTACGGTCATCCTGTAGCAGTATCACCTTTGGCTAAGAAAAATCCAGAAGATCCACGCTTCACGGACCGTTTCGAGCTCTTCATCATGACCAAAGAATATGCCAATGCCTTCACAGAGTTGAACGATCCAATCGATCAATTATCTCGTTTTGAAGCTCAAGCTAAAGCCAAAGAACTGGGCGATGACGAAGCAACAGGCATCGACTATGACTTTGTCGAAGCTCTGGAATACGGTATGCCACCAACTGGAGGTCTGGGAATCGGTATCGACCGTCTGGTTATGTTGCTGACCGATGTGACCACTATTCGCGATGTCCTGCTCTTCCCAACGATGAAATAATCTGTATTTTATACAATCTTAAGAAAACAAATCCTGCTGGAATTCCAGCGGGATTTTTTACATCATAAAAAAGTCTGGGAAACCAGACTTTTTGTTGTACTATTCATACCTCAGCGCTTCAATTGGATCCAATTTGGATGCTTTATTGGCCGGTAAGATTCCGAAGAGAACACCAATGGTTGCTGAGAAGAGAAGGCTAACGATGCTGACCGTGAGTGATACCGTCACTGGAGTTCCTTCCAGCATTTGACTCATGGCCGAGCCTAGTACAGACGCAAGTCCCGCAGCTAGAACCAGTCCAATCAAACCACCAATCAGTGTCAAAATCATAGACTCAATCAAAAATTGCATCAGTATGTTGCCACGTGTTGCTCCCAGAGCTTTTCGCAGACCGATTTCACGAGTCCGCTCAGTGACCGATACCAACATGATATTCATAACGCCGATACCACCAACAAAAAGTGAGATTCCGGCGATGGCACCGATAACTCCTGTCATAGCACCATAAATATTTTGTACTTCCTGATAGAGGGCACTATCGTCTGTCACTTGATATTCTCCCTGTTGGAGTCCCGCAATTTCTGTTAATTTCTTGGCAACCTTAGGGCCAAGTTCTGGAACCAAGCTTGTATCATTCACTCGAAGAACAATCTCTGAAATTTCATCTACTCCAAAGTTTGCAGCTATGAGAGTATTCGTCGTAATGGCATTACCACCATAGACCTGCATGGAGCCAGATGCAGCAGCAGTTTCAGGATCTCTATAAACCCCAATCACCCGATAGTTACTGGCACCCACTGTCACAATCTTATTGATTGCTTCTTCAGCGGAAGAAAAGAGGGTCGCAGCCAGATCTTCGTCCAGCAGCACAACACTGGCAAAGCCTTGATAGTCTTGCTGTCTCAAAGCACGACCAGCAATGATTTTGTATTTTTTCACCTGAATATAGGTCATGTTTGCACCGACAAAGTTGACGCGCTCAGCCTGCTTATTTTCGTAGCTAAAGGTTTCCATAGCAGAGTTGGTCACATAATAACCATCCACTCCCTTGATATGGGTCAATTCCTTAACCCATGCTTCCTGGGCCTTGGGTGGTTCCACCACTTCTTCGCTTTCATCTTCTACATTTACTGAATAAAGATCAGCCGTTTGTGTGTAGGAGCCGTCCTTGCTCTTTTTAGGAGAAAAGACAAGACGCATATTTTTCTGACTTTTGGTAAAACTCTCATTGACCCGCCGGGTAATAGAATCTCCTAAGGCCATGATAACCACAACCGAAGCCACTCCGATAATAATCCCGATCATGGTCAGGAAAGACCGCATTTTGTGTCCAAGAATGGAGCTAATGGCAAATTTCCAGTTTTGCATTAGACTAGTCCTCCTTCCTTAGCGCTATCAGATGAGATGACACCGTCACGAATGACGATTTGCCGCTTAGCATAGGCAGCAATCTCAGGCTCGTGGGTCACCATGATAATGGTTTTCCCTTCTCGATTGAGCTCAGTTAAGAGCTCCATAATCTGCTCACCAGTCTTAGTATCCAAGGCTCCTGTTGGTTCGTCAGCCAGAATCAAAGAGGGATTATTGACCAAAGCACGCGCAATGGCTACCCGCTGCTTCTGTCCTCCGGAAAGCTCTGAAGGCAGGTGATGCATCCGCGTGTCCAGCTCCACCTTGGTCAGAAACTGCTCGGCCAAGGACTTGCGCTTAGATAGACCGACACCTGCATAGATCAAGGGCAGTTCCACATTTTGCAAGGCATTGAGCTTAGACAGGAGAAAGAACTGCTGAAAGACAAAGCCGATTTGCTTATTTCGAACCTTGGCCAGCTTCTTATCACCTAGCTTAGCGACTTCTTCGTTTCCTAGATGGTATTCACCAGTGGTCGGACGATCCAGCATCCCAATGATATTCATCAGAGTAGACTTACCAGATCCAGATGGTCCCATGATGGCAACAAACTCACCCTCTTCAACCTCCAGACTGATGTCTTTTAATACCTGTAATTCCTGATCTCCATTGCGATAGCTCTTATTAATATTTTTTAACTCAATTAGCTTCTTCATAAGATTTCACCTCTTGACCGTCTTTCAAGCTATCTGTCGGATTGATGATAACTTTACTATCCTTTGTCAAACCAGATGAGATTTCTTGATTTTCAGCATCAGCATTTCCGAGCGTCACTTCTGTCTTCTTAGCAACTCCTTTTTCCAGGACCCAAACATAGTTCTTGTCTCCGTCCATTACCACACTGCTGACTGGTACAATGAGTCCCTGAGTATTGTTTTTAACTTCAATATTGACAGAGAAACCTTGCTTGAGCTCACCAATCTCACTGGTAATGTCAATCGTAAATGGATATTTAGAACCTGAAGCTGTTCCGCTACCACCTGTTCCAGATGGTTGAGCTGCTGCCTGCTGGCCGTCTTTTGGATAGTTGGAAATGTAGCTGATTTTACCAGTCCATTTCTTATCTGGGTAAACCTTTGATGTAATGGTCACTTCTTGACCGACAGACAAGTTAGCCAGGTTGTATTCGGATAATTCACCCTTAATCTGCAGATTTCCATTGCTGACGATGTGAACCAAGGTTTGAGTGGCACCTGTTGTTGATTTTGAAACATCGCGGTTGACTTCTACGACCGTACCATCTGCAGTGCTGCTCACTGTCAAGGCATTGAGAGTAGCTTGTGCTTTATTCATATTATCAACTGCATCAGCCCGAGCATCGCGCAGATCAGCTGCCTGAGACTCCACAGAACGCTGAGCCTGAGCTTCAGACGCACCATCTGCTTCTTCGTCACCAGTCGTATTTACAGTCACACCATTGGTCTGCAAGTCATGCAATTGACGATCAGCTTTGCTAACCGCCCGAGCAGCCGCATCATAAGCAGTCTGAGCCTCTGCACTTTTATAAGTAACCAATGCTTGACCGGCTGTCACTTGGTCACCGACATTGACCAGTACATTTTCCAAGTCACCCTTGGTGTTGTCATAATAGATATACTGCTCATTGCTGGCTGTGACATTTCCTGTCAGCAAGACTGAAGAAGCCACTGAGCCTTCCTTGGCCTTCTGAACCAGCGGAGTCGTATCGACCGGTGCCTCAGAAGGATTCCCTCCGTTTAAAAACATGAAGAGAATTGCTCCTGCAACAACTGCAATCGTAGCTCCAATAATACTAAATAATTGCCATTTCTTTAACTTTTTCATCTTTTTTCCTCCTCTTGATGAAAACGATTTTCTTTTGTTATATTATATCACAAGGCTATCATAATTCTTCTAAAAAAATTTACAGTTTCTCACAAATGGTTGCTATTTTATCTCAGATAGTCACTCCACTTAAATCCGTAGCAGATTTTTGCATTCACCTGCTAAAAAAGGTACAATTACCTCATATAATAGAAGGAGATTCTAACAAGATGAAAGAATTTGATATGATTGCTATTGGCGGTGGCAGCGGGGGAATTGCTACCATGAATCGGGCAGGCGAATACGGTGCCAAGGTTGCCGTTATTGAAGAAAAGAAACTAGGTGGCACCTGTGTCAATGTCGGCTGTGTCCCAAAGAAGATTATGTGGTACGGAGCTCAAATCGCTGAAGCTATCCATCATTATGGGCCAGATTACGGCTTTACCTCTGATAATAACGCTTTTGATTTTGCTACCCTTCGGAAAAATCGCGAAGCTTATATTGACCGAGCACGTTCATCTTACGACGGTAGCTTCAACCGGAATGGTGTCGAACTGATCGAAGGACGTGCCCGTTTTGTGGATGCAAACACTGTCCAAGTCAACGGCGAGCTTATTCGCGCCAAGCATATCGTTATCGCGACGGGTGCTCATGCTGCTATTCCAAATATCCCTGGCGCAGGCTACGGCGAGAATTCCGACGATGTCTTTGCTTGGGAAGAGTTACCTGAATCTGTAGCCATTGTCGGAGCAGGATATATAGCAGTTGAGCTAGCTGGCGTGCTCCATGCTCTGGGAGTTAAAACAGATCTTTTTGTTCGTAAGGATCGACCACTGCGCAACTTTGACAGTTATCTGATTGACGGCCTGCTCCAAGAAATGGAGAACTCTGGACTCCAGCTTCATACCCATAAGATTCCGCAAAAGCTGGAAAAACTGCCTGATGGTCAGCTCAAGCTCTATTTTGAAGACGGCAGCAGCCACACAGCCCAGCATGTTATTTGGGCAATTGGTCGTAAACCAAACGTCCAAGACCTCAATCTGGAAGCAGCTGGCGTCACTCTCAATGAACGTGGCTTCATCTCTGTAGATGAGTACCAAAACACTGTTGTACCAGGCATCTATGCTCTAGGCGATGTAACAGGTGAAAAAGAATTAACTCCTGTTGCTATCAAGGCTGGACGAACTCTATCTGAGCGTCTTTTCAATGGCAAAACAGATGCTAAGATGGACTACTCAACTATTCCAACTGTCGTCTTCTCCCATCCTGCTATTGGGACAGTCGGCCTGACTGAGGTAGAGGCTATCAAGACTTACGGAGCAGATAATATTCACGTTTACACATCTAGCTTCACATCCATGTATTCAGCTGTCACCAAGCACCGCCAACAAGCCAAGTTCAAGCTCATCACTGCCGGTGAGGATGAAAAGGTCGTTGGCCTGCACGGTATTGGCTACGGAGTAGACGAGATGATTCAAGGTTTCGCTGTTGCTATCAAGATGGGTGCTACCAAGGCTGACTTTGATGCTACAGTTGCTATTCACCCGACTGGCTCAGAAGAATTCGTGACCATGCGATAAAAAATTCAAAATCAGAAGAGGTTTGGTATTCCAGCCTCTTTTTGACTTCTGCTACCATTTTATAATAAAGATGATGACCGTTCCATAACCTAATCTTTCATTTTACAGACGAATCTTACATTTTTGTAAGATTGTAAATTTTAGCTATTTCAGCTTCATTTGATATTCCTTTGAAATATCCATCAAGAAATTCCAAAGATTATAAAAAGCGATTTTTTTATTAGTTATTATATGAGACAAGGAGCCTGAAATGAAATCTCAGACTCCTTTTTCTTTATGGTAAAATAGCTACAGCTCTAACTGGTGAACCGCTGGCTTGATGCCAGTTGGGAAAACTAATCGAGATGAGAGCACCTTTAGCCGGCAGCTGATCCAGATTGGTCATAACTTCTAGCTGATAAATGTCCTGCTCCAAAAGATAGTATTCATTGAGCAGCCCATGCTCCGCTGTAGGAATACCCGCATCTGTATCAAAAGTTTCGTGACCTACCGCCTTGACACCACGCTCATGGATAAGGAACTCTAGAGCATCTCGTCCCCACCCAGGAGTATGCTGAATCTCCTGATCATCCAGATTGCGCATAGCTGATTGACTCGGCCAACGCTTGGACCAGTCTGAGCGAAAAGCAACAAACGTTCCTGTCTCAATCTGCCCGTGCTCCGCTTCAAAATCTAAAATATCCTGCTTGGCCAGAATAAAGTCTGGATTTTCTGCTACTTCCTTAGACTTATCAATAACCACCAAAGGCAGGAAAAGATCTTTTAGTTCAATCTCTTCCAACCAGCGACCACCCTCCACAAAGTGAATCGGAGCATCAATATGAGTCCCGTATTGGCCAACTACAGAAAACTGCTGAACATGAAAACCGTCTTTCAAAGTGAAAATGTCCTTCTTCTCCAAGGCAGGCAGAGCTGGAAAATGCGGACTGTCTTCCCTAATCTGATGGGACAAGTTAACCCATTTTTTCTCCTGTAGTTCCTGATAAATTTTTAATAAATCTGTCATAGCCTTCTCCAATCTAGTCAGTCTTGCTTTGGGAAGATGTTGATTACGCACCCACACCTCTAGCAAAAACTCTTATTTACTTTTGCATTATTATATCAATCAAAGTGTGCTGCTGCAATTCTTTATAGCTCTTTTAGATAATCCTTTTTTATTGAAAATAATATAGTTTAAAGCTATAGCTAATTTTTCTAATGAAGCCTATTCAAGCATTGAAAATTTTGATATGATAGAACAAAGCAATCCAGAAACGAGGGAAACAGATGAGTAAAACGAAAAAGCTTCTTGCAGCCTTGGGCATCCTTTTCTTTAATATTTTTGGTCTTATCGCCTTCATCATCTTGCTCATCAGAAGCAAGAAACGAAAATAAGAATCTGTCTGTATAATTGTCTCGTCCGATTAAGAAGGACTTGACTTTTTTTTATTTAGCTTTTAAAATAGTTACCATAAAATTAAAAAGAGGTTTACTATTTATGAACAAGAACAAAGCTTTTCTTCTTGCCCTCCCAGCTATCGGAGCTGCCTTCCTAGCTGTCCTGTCCCAATTAACTATTTCCATTGGTCCCGTTCCCATCACGCTGCAGACTTTTGCTGTCGGTTTGATTGCAACGATTTTCAAACCTCGCGAAGCTGTTTTGTCAGTCTTTATTTATCTGCTGCTGGGAGCTATCGGCCTACCGGTCTTTGCTGGAGGAAGTGGTGGTTTCCAGGCTCTCTTGGGCCCAAGCGCCGGCTATCTCTGGTTCTACTTATTCTTTGCACTTGTGACATCCAGTCTAACCCATAAGGACAGTCCTTTCTATATGATTTTTATAGCCAATGTATTGGGTGATGTTCTCGTCTTTGTCGGTGGTATCCTAGGCCTCCATTTCTTGGGAGGATTTGATTTCTCTAAGTCGGTCGCGGTTGGACTAACTCCTTTTATCCTGCCAGACTTGCTAAAAATGGTTGTCATCACCATTATCAGCATTCCTATTTTTAAGAGTCTGAAATTCCATCCCTACTTTTCAGAGAAATAGAAAAAACTGATAGAGCTTTCTCTATCAGTTTTTAAATGCATCCACGAGAATCTGGAATTCTTCATTGGAAAGTGTAATTCCCTTGCCCATTTTGCTGTGGTCTGGACTCCAAGTCCGAATATCATACTTAGCTGGTGCTCCGTTAAAACTAACGCGGTTGAGTTCCTTGGTCCAGCCCTTGTCATTTTCAGACAAGACCAGAAGTTTTTCTTCGATTTCGAATGTAAATTCTGCCATATTTCACCTCTTGTTTTATTTTCCAACTAATAATTCGTAAAAGAATTTACAATTTAGGGAATTTTGTTATATAATATATTGTAACAAGTTATGGAGATTTTAGCTATGAAAAAATATCTCGAAATGATTTTACAAAGAGCCAACGAATTTATCAGTGGCAAAAAGAATGAACAAGGACCAGAGGACAGCGGCCGCATTCTGCGTACCATCGAGCTAGCTCTGCGTAAACAATCTGGTGTCCACGTTATCTTTCTGGACAAAAGCTTCACTGGTGACATTGTTAAATACGATCGCGAGCGCCAGCAGCTGATTATCAAAAATTTCAAGAAAAGTATGACCACTATTATCCGCGTGCAGGACATAAAGCGAATCAGTCTCGTACCCAATAATATCCGTGAAGCCCAAAAGAAAGACATTCGCATCACCAACCGTCGTTTCAAAAGATAACTCTTCTATCCAGCTGGATGGAAGAGTTATTTGTTTGTCTGAAAATAAATTGATCGATGCTTCTTGCATCCTGGATTAAAAGGATGAGTACAGATAGGACAAGCATCCTCACAGCCAAGATACTGAGAAATAGACAACTCTGTCCTGCAATGGCCACAAAGAACTACTCGATCTTCTGAGCGACTCACAGGATAGGCCAGAAAAGCATGGTCTTCGTAGCGATTATGACAGAGAAAGCAAGGATAGTATTTCTGACAAGCAAAGCACTTAAGAGCTATGACATCTCTCTCACTATGATAATGCTGGCAGCGAGTCTCCTCATCAAGAGTATCTCCGTGAATCTGAATCATGCTATTTCCTCTCTGATAACCTCAATTCATAAAGATGGCTTTTAGATTAAAAAGCCACCTATGAATATAAGATTAAGCTCGGACGGTCACGCTAGTGCCATCTTCCTTGTAAAGATTAATCAAGCCTTCCTTTCGAGCCCGCACCATATCGCCAGCCTCTACGGGCTGCTCCAAGTGAATGGTCAGAAGCTCCATCGGATTAGGAGCTCGATCAATTTTGTTACCATCAGCATCACGAAGATCTGTTACAAAGGTTTCAAAATGACGGAAGCCCGGTCCATAAAACTCAACCTGATCTCCTTCATGGATAACATTTCGCTGACGAATAGTCGCTATCTGACTGTCTGCGTCATAGGCTACTACTTCTGCTACAAATTTGTATTCTGGAATCTTACGTCGCGCTCCGAACAGCTGCTCATTCTCTGTTGGAGTATGATAGTAGAATCCTGTGGCCAATTCGCGTTGAGCAACCTTCCACATCTCATCGACCAAGTCCTGCTTGATAGCTTCAAACTTTTCAGGACTTTCTAGATAAGCGTTCACTGCTGCTTTATAGCAGTTAGTCACCGTAGAAACATAATGAATAGACTTCATCCGTCCCTCAATCTTCAAGCTATCTACTCCATTTTCAATCATGTCTGGTATGCGGTCAATCATGGACATATCAACTGCGGACATGGAAAATTCTTCTGGAACTTCCCCCTTCAAACTCTTACGTTCTTGTCCAAAGGGCATATCGTAGAGGTCGTATTTCCAACGGCAGGATTGCGAGCAGCCTCCACGATTGGCATCGCGCATACTCATGTGGTTGGATAATGTACAGCGGCCGGAGTAGGAAATACACATCGCTCCATGAACAAAGGCTTCTATTTCAACATCAGTCCGTCGGCGAATTTCAGCTAGCTCAGCCATTGACACTTCGCGAGCTAGGACAACTCGAGTCAGTCCTAAATTTTTCCAAAACTCCAGCGTTTCATAGTTGGTCGCACTAGCCTGAGTTGACAGGTGGATTTCCAGACCAGGTGCTTCTGATGCCGCAATAGCAATCAAAGCTGGATCAGAAACAATGACAGCCGCAATCCCGATATCCCGCAAACGGCGGAACCACTCACCAGCTCCCTCTTCATTCCCCTCGTGCATGACCATATTGGCCGCGACATAGACCTTGGCACCATAACTAGCCGCAAACTGAACCCCTTCTTCCATCTGTTCAAAGGTAAAGTTCCCAGCCCGGCTGCGCAGACCATAGGCTTGTCCGCCAATAAAAACAGCATCTGCTCCATATCGAACAGCTACTTTTAGCTTCTCCAAAGTACCAGCAGGTGATAACACTTCTGGTCGTTTCAACTTTCTTGCCATCATTTTCTCCTATTTGCAATATAAAAGTGTTGATGTCTAATCCTTATTATTTTATAGTAATTTACCCCTAAAAGCAAGGTTCTTTGAATTATTTTCACAATTCTAATTTTTAGATTATTCGAATTAATTCAAAAAAATAGTTTAAAACATCTATTTTTTAGTTCTACTTTATCAATGTTTTTTGTTCTCAAAAAAGAACTCCTAAAAAGAGTTCTCGTTTCTAATTTTATTTTACCATATCAGGGTCATAGTCATAAAATCCGGTATCGAGAAAACGATTTTTCGGATGCAGTTTATGAATCGCCTCATCCAGCACAAAGGCTTGATCTGAGCTAAACTTGCCTGTTTCAATCAAATCTCTCGCCTCAACAAAAATCTTAGCAATCTCAACAAAGTTGTGACCAGGTGTGTAGAGCCCTTCCAACTTCCAGTGGCAGAATCCATGGTCAACCAACTCTATCAGCTTGGTCATCAAATCCAAGTCATTATTGGCAAAAATATGAGTACCATGATTGTCCTCAAAAATCGAATAATGGCTCTGCGGATCGCTTGGTTCTGCCAGAAAGAGATCCCGTTCTCTCGTCTTCTCATCATCGATATGAGTAAAATTATAGTAATTCTGCAAGAGAGGACGCTTGGAGTGATGGATGACACTAGCTCCGTAAACCAAGACTTCAGCAGGAATTTCCAGAATCTCTGGCATCTTAAAAAGCTCTGCAGAAGGAATCTCACGCGCCAAGACAGCTTCTGAAACTCCAGCGTTCTTTGCCCAAAAGTTAATCTGACGGCTGCTGGTAACCATGGTCGAGGCATCGTAAATAGTCTTTAATTTATAGCCATCTCGCTGCAGCACATAGAAAACACCAGCATCTCCAACCGTAATATAATCTGCCCCAATCTCCTGCAAAAAATCAAGGTAGGGCTTGATATTATCCATCATTTCCTGATGCATGAGCGCGTTCACCGCAACGGTCAACTCTTTTCCTGCTTGGTGAACTAAGTCTGAAATTCGATTTAATTCGTCCAAACTAAAATTATGAGGCAACCGAAGGCCATAATTTTTCTCACCGACATAAATTCGATCGACATTTGCCTCTAAAAGTTCCTCAACTTGTTCTATACTTTCAGCTGTTCCTGTAATAATTATCTTTTTCATACAACCATTATAGCAAAAAAATATAAAGGAGTGGTTTTTCATTCGAATTTATTCGTTTTGTAACTCTTTTGTAATATTTAAAACTGCAAAAAAATGGTAGAATTAGAGGGTACTGTAAGGAGAGAGAATTATGCACGTAAGAAAATACCAACAATATGATGACCCAACTGACTACTACTACCAAGAAATTGAATCTGAACAAACACCACTCTATCAAGAGTACTTACCTGAAGCAGAAACATCACCAAGATTAAGTGAACTCTTTTTCTTCTTAAATATTGCTGTTTTCTGTGTCTTGACAGTTTTGTTTAGCTTTGTATTTTTGAGTTTAAAAATGAATACATTTATGTCCTTCACTTTGGCAATTGCTTCTAGCCTGATTAGTATTCAATCTTATCGCCTATTCGCAAAGAAACGCCAAACTAGCAAATAAACCAACCTTGTGATTCTACGATTTAAAATATAAGAAAAAAACCGATGACACCTTATGTCCTCGTTTTTTCATTCTAGCAAACAAAGAAGACTAGCAAAATTGCTAGTCTTCTTTGTTTTATTTTTCTTCTTGATTATCAGTTTCAGCAGTCTTTTCTTCTTGACCTTCTGTCGCTTCTGCTCCGAAGTCAATGATGATTTCTTCTGAAGGTTCCTCTTCTTCCTCTTGGAAGATCACAGGCTCTTCCTCTGCAAAGTTACTTTCTTCTTTATCAAATTTTTCTTTGATTTCGTTAAACTTATCCTGCGAGTAGTCCACGACTGATTTTGTCGTTTCTTTGACAGATTCGATGACTGTTTCAGTTGTAATCTCGCCTTTCTCAACCTTTTCCTTGGTTTGTTGAATTGCGCTGACAGCTTGATTTGAAAAGTCTTTAGCAGACTGAACGACAGCTTCGTGGATATCATCAGGATTTTCTTGGTATTCCTTAACAAAGTCCCGAACCTTATCTGTCGTTTCCTTTCCTTTCTTACTGGTCAGAAAATAGGCAGCAGCTGCACCTGTAACGGCGCCCAATAACAGTGATGAAAATTTTCCCATAATAGACCTTCTTTCTTATCTTTTAAACAATTTTGAAGCAAAACGCAAAGCAGATAAACCAGCTGTTGTCTTAACAGATCCCTTGCCAACAGACACAGCTTTTTTACTCAGCGTGCGCGCCTGAACGTTTAAATCTGAAACAGACTCAGACAGGTCCGCTACAGCTGTAAACAAAGGATCAATAGTTGCGACTTTTTGATTGATGTCGTCAGTCAAGACATTGACCTTGGCCAGTAAATCATTGGTTTGGTGAAGGGTCACGTTGACATCAGAAGTCAAGACCTTGATGGTATTTTCTGTTTCATCTAGCATCTTACCAGCTTTCTCGCCCAGATTTTTGACTGTTATCGTCAAGTAAATCACGAAGATAATAAGGGCAACTGCCAGTAAAGCATAAGCAATTTCAATTATCATATTTCTCTCCTTTCATCGCTGACATCTCTTATAAAAGAGTCAACGGATCTATTATTTCTTATTCTTGATAGTAAGGGGCTTTCTTTTTTCTTTGGTAAATGATGATGCCGATTCCGACAAAAATAAGAATCAGAGATAACCATTGGGAAACACGCAGACCAGCAAACATGAGACTGTCTGTCCGCATCCCCTCAATGATCATCCGACCAAATCCATACCAAATTAGATAGAAGGCAGCGATTTCTCCCTGTCTCAGCAACTTAGGCCGACGGCGGAGAACAATAATCAAGATAAAACCAAGTAGGTTCCATAGAGATTCATAGAGGAAAGTTGGCTGTCTGTAGCTGCCTTCGATATACATATTTTCACGAATAAAGCTAGGCAGATAGTCCAAACTCTTAACTGCCGCACCATAGGCCTCATGGTTGGCAAAATTTCCCCAGCGACCAATACTCTGGGCAATCATCACACTTGGTGCTGCAATATCCAGAAAATCAACTGGGTGAATCAGCCTTCTCCTACAAAAAAAGTAGAGAACGATAGCACCAGCTATCAGCCCGCCGTAAATGGCAATACCTGCTATTCCGCCATTCCAGAAATCAATGATTTTTATCAGATTCTTACCGTAATAATCCCACTCGAAGGCCACGTAATAAAGCCGGGCACCCACGATGGCTACGGGAAAAGCCACTAGGATAAAATCCAAAATATCATCAGGAATAATCTTCCGACGCGGAGCCTCTTTCATGGCAAGATAAACGGCTAATACTAAGCCTGTGACAATACAGATGGCATACCAGCGAATACTGATAGGTCCTAGTTGGATAGCTACTGGATCAATCATGTTTCACCTCATTCCGGCTAATTAAATCGGTGAGGCGCTCTTCAAAGATCTTTGTAGCATCATAGCCCATTTGCTTAGCTCGATAGTTCATCGCCGCGGCCTCAATCACGACTGAGATATTGCGGCCAGTCTTTACAGGAATCCGAATACGTGGAATTCTGACACCGGCAACCTCCAGCTCCTCTGTATCATTACCTAGACGGTCAAAAGTCTTTTGAGTATCGTAATTCTCCAAATAGACAGCTATCTGAACTTGAGAAGAATCTTTGACTGCACTGGCTCCGTATAAGCTCATGACATCAATGATACCAACACCACGAATTTCCAATAGGTGGCGCAGTATTTCAGCCGGCTCTCCCCAAAGGGTCACTTCATCCTTGGCATAGATATCCACTCGGTCATCCGCAACCAAACGATGGCCACGCTTAACCAATTCAAGTCCTGTCTCACTTTTACCAATTCCACTGTCCCCTTGGATGAGAACACCCATGCCATAGATATCCATCAGGACCCCATGAACACTGGTTCTCTCAGCCAGCCGAGAATCAAGATAACTGGAAATTTCTCCAGACAAGCGGCTAGTAGAGGCTTTGCTTCTAAGAATAGCAACCTGCTTCTCATCAGCCGCATCAATCATTTCTTTAGGAATCTCTAAATTTCGAGCAATGATAACCACCGGCGTCTCAGGCTGGAACATTTTCAACAGTACTTGATGGCGATTATGAGAGCTCATCTTCATCAGATAAGACCACTCTTTCATCCCAATCAGCTGTATCCGCTCGGGTGTATAAAAATCAAAATATCCAGTCATTTCAAGTCCAGGCCGAGAAATATCTGAAGTTTTAATTTCTTTTTCCAGTAATACTTTATCACCGTACTCCTGAGACAGACGAGACATTTTTAAGAGGTCTTTGACCTTTACTGACATTGTCTTCTCCCTTCAAATTTGTCTGCTTCTATTATAGCAAATTTTTACCTCAAAAGAATCTTTAAGATTGATTTTAGAACGAAAAAATATTTTGATTTAAATCAACTTTTTAGTAAAAATAGAAAAACAGCCATGGTCTTAGTCAAGCAGGCTGTTAAGAATCTTCTTTTGGTTCTTAAAACAAGGATGGTTTTCTACAAAATCTGGGACCTCTTTCAGAGGCAACCAGACATGAGCATCTGTTTCGCCTTCCTGATAGCGGACTTGACTCTTATCGCCAGACACAACCACCTCATAGTAGTCGAAATGGCACTGATCATTGACAGAGCACACCTGCTCCAAAAGTCTGATGCTGTCAGGAACCAGACCAGTTTCCTCTTTTAATTCACGTAAGGCGGCTGTCTGGCTATCCTCTCCAGCCAGCACACTGCCTCCTGCTCCGAACTCATAATAGCCAGGATAAAGGCTTTTATTGGCTGATCGCCGCATAAAGAGAATATCACCATCCTGATGGCGAACCAAGACATTAACACAGAGATGAAACTGTCCTTCAGGAATTTTTTCTCCTCGAACCAGGAGATGAGGGAGTTGATTTCGATTTAAGTCATAGGCATTCCAAACTTCTGTCATATTTCCTCCTTAGATAAATTGCTAATATTTTGGTGAAGTTTTTAATTGTCAATTTACCTGGTTTTCTATCCTGCTTCTTTTTTAGATTTTATCTAAAAGAAGCAAGCAGAAAATAAATCACGGCATAGAAATGTCTTACTAAAACATTCCCTACTTCAAGTAAAAAATCGGGAGAGCATCCCGAAATTTTCTATTTTATTAAGAATTACCAAAACCAGCCATCTTTATCGTCTTCGATAGCTTCTGCTTCTTTTCGTTTGCGCGGGCCGGTTCCATACATTTCTTCTTCTATGTCTTCTTTATAGGGCATAACCATAGCTAGCAGGATATAGATGAGAATTCCCAAGCCGAAATTGACCACAGTAAAGATAATAAAGAGGAAGCGCACCAAGCTCAGATCAAAATCAAATTTATCACATAGACCGGACAAGACACCGGAAATCAGTCGATTCTTTTTCAACTTATAGAATTTCACGTTCATGATAGAGACCTCAATGATCATATTTACTTTATTCTACCATATTTCATGAGAAAACAATCAGGCCAAAGGCTGATTATGCTTTAGAGAATTCATTTTTTTAAAAAAGAGAGTTCTTCAAGGAACTCTCTTGCTAATCTATCAAGCTTTCTCTGACAAACGGAGCTTGCCCATACAGCGTCCGCAACGGTATTTTTGAAGATTGACTCTGCGTCTGCGACGGATAAGTGCTCCGCAGCTCAGGCATTCATAGATGAGTAAGGTTTGCGAGTTGGACAACGCGGGAGCGTAGCGCAGACCATCAACTCGCTTGAGCAGTTCTTTAAAATCTCTATCCCCATGTCGGTAACCTTTGCCCTGATAATAAAGGTGATAGTGAGCCAGCTCATGGCGGACAATTTTTCGAAAGATCTCCAGCCCAAAAGTTTCATAGATTTTTGGGTTGAAATCTAGATGACCATTTTTTGGAAAGAAGCGTCCTCCTGTAGTGCGGAGGCGCTTGTTCCAATAAGCTTGGTGTCGGAATTCCCAGCCAAAATCTTCAACTGAAACCTGCTTGACATAGTTAGTTAGATTCATTTGGTGCTATCAGAGAGAGGTTGACCTTCTCCCGCTCCACATCCAGTTTATCCACCCAGACGGTCACCAAGTCACCAACAGATAGGACCTGACTAGGATGCTTGATATAGTCAGTGCTCAGCTTGGAAATATGGATAAGACCGTCTTCGTGGATACCAATATCCACAAAGGCTCCGAAATCGACGACATTGCGGACGACCCCTTCGAGTTTTTGACCGATGCGCAGGTCCTTGATATCCAAGACATCCTGCCGCAAAACTGGCGCGTCAAAGGAATCACGCAAATCTCGGCCAGGCTTGAGCAAATCCGCAATAATATCTTTGAGGGTTTCTTCTCCCAAGCCTAGCTCTGCAGCCAAACTAGCAGTCTGCACAGCTTTTAATTTGGCTTGGGCTGCTTCATCCAAACTGCTGATTTCCAGTCGCTTAAAGAGCTCTTCCACTGCCTTATAAGACTCTGGGTGAACGCCTGTATTGTCTAGCAGGTTATCACTTTCAGGAATACGCAGAAAGCCGGCTGCCTGTTCAAAAGCCTTTGCGCCTAGACGCGGCACTTTCTTGATGGCCTCACGAGACCGAATCAAGCCTTCCGTTTCCCGATACTTGACAATATTTTCTGAGATAGTTTTATTAAGACCCGCTACATGGGCCAGCAGGGCAGGACTGGCGGTGTTGATATTGACCCCGACTTGGTTAACCACGGTATCAACGACAAAGTCCAGACTTTCAGACAGTTTTTTCTGGCTGACATCATGCTGGTACTGGCCAACCCCGATAGACTTAGGATCAATCTTAACCAGCTCTGCCAATGGATCTTGCAGACGGCGAGCAATGGAAATAGCTGAGCGCTTTTCAACAGTCAACTCTGGAAACTCATGACGAGCCAGTTCACTAGCAGAGTAGACAGATGCTCCGCTTTCATTAACGATAACATAGCTGACATTCGGATGAGATTTCAAAACTTCTGCTACAAAGGCTTCGCTTTCTCGGCTGGCAGTTCCATTTCCGATGGCAATAATTTCCACACCAAACTGCTCAATCAGCTCCGATAACTCTCTCTTAGAAGCTTCAATCTGAGCTGGCTTTGCTGGTGGCACGGGATAGATGACATGAGTCGTCAGCATCTTACCTGTCGCATCAACAACAGCCAGCTTGGCTCCTGTTCGAAAGGCTGGGTCAAAGCCCAGTACTACGCGACCTTTGAGAGGGGCAATCAGGAGAAGATGGCGGAGATTATCTGAGAAGAGCTGAATCGCACCATCCTCAGCAGCCTCAGTCAGCTCGGTCCGAATACGGCGCTCCATAGCTGGAATGATTTTCTTTTTAACTGCTTGCTGGACAGCTTCGATAATATAGGCATTTTTCACCTTGAAGCGTACTTCAAAGAAGCGCAGGATTTTCTCAAGATTGTGCTCAAAACCAACCTTGAGAATACCTAGCTTCTCACCACGATTAAGGGCCAGTGTCCGGTAGCCTTGCATAGTCGCTACTTTTTCGGAAAAATCATAATAAATCTGGAAGACCTGCTTTTCATCCAAATCACCGTCTTTGAGACTGGATACGATAGAAGAATTGGTCTGCATCTCGTGGTAGGTCCAAGCCCGCAGCTTGGTGTCTTCAGAAATCGCCTCGGTCAGAATATCCACTGCTCCAGCAAGAGCAGCTTCTGCTGTCGGAAAGGCTTCACTAGTCAGTTTCTCAGCTTCTTCCTGCAAGTTAGCCGCATCCTGTAGGATGAGGCGGGCCAAAGGAAAGAGACCTGCTTCACGCGCAATAGTAGCCTTGGTACGACGCTTCTCCTTATAAGGCAGATAAAGTTCTTCCACATCAGCCAGCTTTTCTGCAGCCTCAATCTCAGAGCGCAGCGCATCCGTTAGTTTGCCCTGCTCCTCAATCTTAGCTAAGACCGTCGATTTACGTTCTGCCAAAGCTGTCATGCTCTTATCTAGGTCAATGATTGCCTTAATCTCGACCTCATCCAGATTTCCTGTCATTTCCTTACGGTAACGAGCAATAAAAGGAATTGTATTTCCCTCAGCGGTCAGATCTAGGACCTGTGATACTTGGCTTTCTTTAAGGCCCAATTTCTGGGCAATTTTTTCAATATTTATATTTTCCATAACAATCCTATTATATCACAAGTGCTTTGAAAGATAGGCAGTTTTAGAACTATTTAGTACTATTTGTACAAAAAAATTTAGGGTAAATCAGCGACAAAGAGTCTCATATGTTTCAAAATTTCATTTTTTGATGATTGGTAGTATAATAGAATTATTATTTTAGAAATGAGGTGTCTTTATGGCTGTTAAATTTACTAGATCAGATGATTTGGACAAAATGTTTGAGGAGTTTGCGACCCTGCCCAAAATTGAAAAGGTAGAGTTCCCTGAGGAAGACAAGAAAAAATCTAAAAACGAGAAGGATAAGAAAGAATGAGCTTCTTCTCTCAGCTGCCGGCCAGTGTCCTGCAAGCCGGCGCCATCTTTCTCTCCATTATCATTGAGGCCCTGCCTTTTGTCTTGATTGGAAGTATCATTTCTGGCTTTATCGAAGTGTATGTCACGCCAGACAAGGTTTATCGTTTCCTACCCAAGAACAAATGGGCTCGGATTTTCTTTGGAAGCTTGGTTGGTTTTGTCTTCCCCTCTTGCGAGTGCGGAATTGTTCCCATTATAAATCGGTTTCTTGAAAAGAAAGTTCCCAGTTACACGGCTGTGCCTTTTCTGGTAACGGCTCCAGTCATCAACCCCATCGTGCTCTTTGCGACCTACTCAGCCTTTGGTAATTCCTTCCGAATGGCTCTGCTTCGTGCTTTAGGTTCTATGGTCGTGGCTGTTCTTTTAGGGATTTTTCTGGGCTTCTTTGCAGACAGCAATATTCAAAAAGAAAATCGCAAGGCTGTTCATGAGCATGACTTTTCACATCTCAGTAAGGGACAAAAGCTTTTTCAAGTCTTTGTGCAGGCTATTGACGAATTTTTCGATACAGGTCGTTATCTGATTTTTGGCTGTCTCTTTGCCAGCCTAGTCCAGGTCTATGTGCCAACCAGAATCCTGACCTCCATCAGCTCGACACCGGCTGTCGCTATTCTTCTGCTCATGCTGCTGTCCTTCCTGCTCTCACTTTGCAGTGAAGCTGATGCTTTCATCGGGAGCTCCTTGATTGCTAGTTTCGGCTTATCGCCAGTCTTAGCTTTCTTGGTTATTGGGCCTATGCTAGATGTCAAGAATCTACTGATGATGAAAAACTACTTTAAGACGCGCTTTATCTGGCAATTTATCAGCCTAGTTACTGTCGTTGTCTTTCTTTACTCTTGGCTTGTGGGGGTGGTGCTATGATTCGATTTCTAATCTTAGTCGGCTACTTTGAGATCACCATGTACCTACAGCTGACAGGCAAGCTCAACCAATATATCAATCTCCACTACTCCTATCTGGCCTACTTGTCTATGATTCTATCTTTTATCTTGGCAGTTGTGCAGCTCATCATCTGGATGAAGAAAATGGAGGTCCACAGTCATTTAAACACTCGCTGGGCCAAGTTAGGTAGCGTGCTTCTTCTTGTCATTCCACTTTTTGTGGGAATTTTCTTTCCAACTGTTACCTTGGATTCGACAACAGTTTCGGCTAAAGGATTTCATTTCCCGCTGGCTGAGGGAACTTCAACTGCTATTCAGCAGGACGAAGGAACAACCAGCCAATACCTGAAGCCAGACACCAGCACCTACTTTACAAAAGGGGCTTACGAAAAAGAAATGCGGGCAGCCGCCAAGAAATATGTCAAGCAAGATACCATTCAGGTCACAACTGAGAACTACATGGAAATCATGGAGGTCATCTATGATTATCCCGACGAGTTTGTAGGCAAAACGCTGGAGTTCACTGGATTTGTCTACAATGACCCCAGCGACCAGAAGAGCCAATTTCTCTTTCGCTTCGGTATTATCCATTGTATCGCCGACTCAGGTGTCTATGGCCTCTTGACGACTGGAAATACTCAGCATTTCGAGAATAATACCTGGATTCATGCCAAGGGAAAAATTACTATGCACTACCATAAAAGTCTGGGACAAAGCCTTCCAACTCTAGAAGTTGAAAGCTTTGATAAGGTAGAAAAACCGGACAATCCTTACGTTTATCGGGTATTTGAATAAAGAAAACGAGGCTGGCACAATTGTGTCTAAGCCTCATTTTTTGTATTTGAATATGTTTCAAGCAGCGGTCAAATTCTTTCTATTTATCTCCCTTTTCAGAAACCGAATTTCTGAATACAATCTTTAGAAAAATTGTGATAAAATAGAGACATCATTTAGAAAATAGGTATCAGGATGTCTTCAAAAGTTATTGTAACAATTTTCGGAGCCAGCGGTGACTTGGCCAAAAGAAAACTCTATCCATCCCTCTTCAGGCTCTATAAGTCTGGCAATCTTTCTAAGCATTTTGCAGTTATTGGAACAGCCCGCCGGCCTTGGAGCAAGGAGTATTTTGAGTCTGTCGTTGTCGAGGCAATCGCTGATTTAGCTGACAGCCCCGAGCAAGCCCAAGAGTTTGCCAGTCACTTCTACTATCAAAGCCATGATGTGCAGGATACCGAGCACTACATTGAGCTGCGCAAGCTTCAAAACCGACTCAATGAGCAGTACCAAGCCGAGCACAATAAACTCTTCTTCCTGTCCATGGCTCCGCAATTTTTCGGCACCATTGCCAAACACCTCAAGTCTGAAAACATCGTAGATGGCAAAGGATTTGAACGTCTGATTGTTGAAAAACCTTTCGGGACAGACTTGGCAACTGCCAGCCAACTTAACGAAGAACTCTTGGCAGCCTTTGATGAAGAGCAGATTTTCCGTATTGACCATTATCTAGGCAAGGAAATGATTCAGAGCATCTTTGCTATCCGCTTTGCCAATCTTCTCTTTGAAAATATCTGGAATCGTGACTACATTGACAATGTCCAGATTACCTTTGCAGAAAAGCTTGGTGTCGAAGAACGCGGCGGCTACTATGACCAGTCCGGTGCTCTACGAGATATGGTTCAGAATCATACCTTGCAGCTCCTGTCACTCTTAGCTATGGACAAGCCGAAAAGCTTCAGCAAAGAGGACATTCGGGCAGAGAAAGTCAAAGTTTTTGAACGCTTGGTACAGCCCGACAAAGATGACTTAAAACGCTTCTTTATCCGCGGTCAGTATAAGTCAGGCACGGTCAAAGGTAAGAAATACATCTCCTACCGGAGTGAGCCTAATGTCAATCCTGACTCCATGACTGAAACCTTTGCTTCAGGAGCTTTCTTCGTAAATAGCGAGCGTTTCCGTGATGTTCCATTTTTCTTCCGGACTGGTAAACGTCTCACTGAAAAAGGCACTCTTGTCAATATCGTCTTTAAGCAGATGGAGTCCATCTTTGGTGAGGAATTAGCGCCAAATGTTCTGACCATTCATATCCAGCCGACTGAGGGCTTTTCACTCAGCATGAATGGCAAAGAGGTCGGCGAGCGCTTCAGCTTAGCTCCTCTCTCTCTGGACTATCGAACAGATGCAACAGCTAGCGGTGCTTCCCCTGATCCTTACGAAAAATTAATCTTTGACGTCCTTAACAATGACTCAACCAACTTCAGCCACTGGGATGAAGTGCGATCAAGCTGGGAGCTGATCGATCAGATTGAAGAGCTCTGGCGTAGCAACGAAGTGCCTCTTCATGAGTATCCTGTCGGTTCTATGGGACCAGATGCTTCCTTTGAACTCCTTAGAGAATTTGGAGCTGACTGGCAGTGGTCTCCAAAAAAATAAGATTTAAAAATTGTTCATAAAAAACCAGTACTCGTACTGGTTTTTTGTTTTATACCAAGCCTTCAAGCAGGCCTTTCATAAAGTTCTCTGAGTTAAACTCACCGATATCATCAATCTTTTCTCCAAAGCCAATCAGCTTCACTGGAATATCCAATTCCTGACGAATGGCTAGCACAACCCCGCCTCGGGCTGTTCCATCAATCTTCGTCAATACAATTCCTGTGACTGGAGTAATTTTAGAAAATTCCTTGGCCTGAACCAGAGCATTCTGACCAGTTGAAGCATCGAGAGCTAGGAAAGTTTCATGTGGTGCTTCTGGATCCACTCGCTTAATAATGCGGCCAATTTTCTCCAGCTCCGCCATGAGGTTGTCCTTATTTTGCAGGCGACCAGCCGTGTCAATCATAAGAACATCAACCTGCTCTGCCTGAGCACGCTCCATACCATCATAAACCACGCTGGCAGGATCGCTCTTCTCAGGTCCAGTTACTACTGGAACGTCAACGCGCCGCCCCCATTCAGCCAGCTGAGCTACTGCTCCAGCTCGGAATGTATCTGCAGCTACCAACATGACTTTCTTGCCTTGTTGTTTGTACTTATAGGCTAGTTTACCGATAGAGGTCGTCTTACCGACTCCGTTGACTCCAACAAAGAGCATGACAGTCAGACCGTTTTGGAAATTGATTTTTTCATTAAAGCGGCCATCTTTCTCATAAATGTCCACCAATTTTTCAATAATCAGCTGGCGCAGAGCAGCTGGTTTTTTAGCATTTTCCAGACGGGCTTCATAGCGTAGTTCCTCAGTCAGACTGGAAGCCACTTGAACTCCTACATCACTAGTGATGAGCAACTCTTCCAAGTCTTCGAAGAACTCTTCATCTACTGAGCGGAAATTGGCAAAGAAGGCATTGAGTCGTGCTCCAAATCCTGTCCGAGTCTTCTTTAGGCTGCGGTCATATTTTTCCTGAGTGGATTCCTCTTGAGGAAGTTCAGCATGGTCTTCTGTAGCGGCTGCTTCTGATTCTTCAGCAACATCAGCTGCTTGAACGACCTGTTCTGATTCTGTTAGTGACTCCTCAGCTGTTTCTGGCTCGAACTCATTATTTGAATCGGTTGCCACCTCGTCATAATAAGATGCTTCATCCGACAGCTTTGCTTGTTCAACAACTTCTTCTACCGTTTCGTCACTGCTCTCAGCATGATGCTCTTCTAGAGTTTCTTCAGTCTGACTTGCTCCTTGAGCCATTTCTTGATTTTCTGCAATAATTTCTCTTTCATGCTCTGGCTCCTTGCTTTCTTCTTGGATAGCTTGAGATGCTAGCTCTTCAACATCAGTCAAACTATCTTTTGTATCCGAAATTTGCTCATCAAGTTGCTGCTTGCCCTGATAGGACTGAACAGCTTCCGCTTCAAGATTGTCTCCTGCTTCTGGAGCAGGTGCTGTTTCTTCTTCAAGGTCGTCAATATTTTCCAATGCTTCCTTGACAACTTCTTCAATCGGCGGTTCTTGTTTTTTTCGGCCGAAAAGGCGGTCAAATAATCCCATCGGCTAATCCTCCTTTAGTACATATTCTTCAATAGCCCAAGCCACTGCATCCTCATCATTGGTCATAGGTGTCACCACATTGGCCGCTTCTTTGACAATAGCTACTGCATTCTGCATGGCCACTCCCAAACCAGCCCACTCAATCATAGACAGATCGTTGGCTTCATCACCACAAGCCATGACCTGACTTCTCTCAATACCTAAATGGGCAATCAGTTTCTCTAGGCCATTAGCCTTATGGACATTTTTAGGGGACCACTCCAGCAGCATTTCTCTTGATTTGAAAATCTCATAGCGCTCAAATAATTCCGGTGAAATTTGCTCAATAGCCGCATCCAGTGGTTCTTGAGCATAAGCAGTAACACATTTGTTATAAGTCTGCTGGCTGGATAAGTCGCTGAAATCAACAGGCTCAAAGGTCAGAGCAGGATTGAACTGAGCATAAAGCGAATCTTGATCGGATTGAATCTGATAGACAAGTCCTTCGCAGATGGCATCAAGCGGTATGTGGAGCTTGTCTGTTTCCTCATAAATCCGAGCTACATCATCATAAGAAAAGACTGTTTTATCAAGAATTTCTCCAGTATTGCGCTGAACAAGACCACCATTAAAAGTAATGGTGTACTCATCCTCTCGACCGTCTGTCCCCAGCTCATGCAGGAAAAAGTCCATGGCCTTGAGGGGGCGGCCAGTAGTCAGGACTACCTTAACTCCCTTATCCTGAGCTGCTTTTAAAGCTGCTAAATTACGCTCAGAAATCTTCTTGTCTGAAGTCAGAAGAGTTCCATCCAAGTCCAGAGCAATCAGTTTTATATCTGCCATTATAATCCCTCCATGTAAGTGATAACCGACTGAGCATCATGGTGGCCGATGACTTCCTTGGCGACTTCTAAAATCTCAGGACGAGCATTTTCAGTCGCAATCGGATAGCCAGCCTCCTGCATCATGTGCAAATCGTTGAGATTATCACCAAAAACCATAACCTGAGAAAGATCGATGTCTAGCTTCTTGGCCAGCTCGACAATGGCAACCCCCTTATCCACATGGTCCAGAACGATGTCAATCGACTTGTAGCCAGTTGTCATGGCCTTGACTCCGTCGATATTCTCATTGACCCAAGCTTCACCAGCTGCGACTTGGTCCTCAGCAAAATTGGTCGTAAACTTGAAAATATCGTCGTCGATATCAGCCAAACTAGCTACTTTTTGAATATTTTCATTATAATGAGCACTGAAAGAAAGATAGGTCGGATCCACAGTCTCCAAGACATAGCAGGCACGTTTGCCCGTTAGAAGCAGCTCATTGACATTGACATAGGGAGATTCCTGCAGCTTGTCAAAAACCTTGAGATAAAAGTCCCGTGGCATGGTTGCTTCATAGAGATCCTCGCCGTGAAATTCCACCAAACTGCCGTTTTCAGCAATAAAAATAATCTCATTGCGCACTTCCTCAAACAGCTTTTCCAGCGACAAGAGGCCCCGTCCGCTGGCTACGGCAAAGTACATATCTTTTTCTTTAAAGCGAGCCAAAACTTGCTTGAGGCGGTCCATATCAAACTGACCTTTACTGTCCAAAAAGGTACCGTCCATATCCGTTGCTACTAATTTTATACTCATGTTACATACTTTCTAAATCTTTTAACTTGACCGAGACAATCTTGGAAACGCCAGACTCCTGCATGGTAACTCCGTAAATAGAATCTGCAGCTGACATGGTTCCCTTACGGTGAGTGACCACGATGAATTGGCTGTCCTTGTCAAAGCGATTGAGATAATCCCCAAAGCGTTTAACATTAGCCTCGTCCAACGCTGCTTCGACCTCATCCAAAATGACAAAAGGAATGGTCTTAACACGGATGATTGAGAAGAGTAGAGCCAAAGCTGACAAGGCCTTCTCGCCACCGCTCATCAGATTGAGTGACTGGATTTTCTTACCAGGTGGCTGCACGGAGATTTCTACACCAGCCGTCAGCAAGTCTCCCTCCGTCAATATCAAGTCTGCAGAACCACCGCCAAACATCTGACGGAAAGTCACCTTAAAGCTTTCACGAATGGCTTCAAAGGTTGATTTAAAGCGTTCCTTAACTTCGTCATTCATCTCTTCAATCGTCTCTAAGAGCAGATTTTTAGCTGATAGGACGTCGTCTCGCTGCTCGTTGAGGAAGTTCAAACGGTTGCTGACTTCTTCAAACTGCTCAACTGCTTCCAGATTGACCGGACCTAAAGCTCGAATGGCTTTTTCCAAATCCTTCACCTGACTTTCAGCAGCTGATAAACTTTCTAACGGACGAGCCTGGCTGCTTGCTTCTTCGAAACTCATCTGATAGTCATCTGTCAAATTGCTTGCCAGACGGCGCATGAGATCCATGAGCTTATCCTTTTCTGCCTCTGACTTGGCCTGCCGGCGGATCAATTCTTCATTTTGATGGCGGGCTTGCTCCAAACGACTGGCAATATCGTCAGACTGACCTTCTAGATCTTCAAGCTCAAATTTCAGACGAATCAGTCTTTGATCTAGCTCAGTCTTTTCTTGCTTGGCTGTCTCTAATTGCTCTTCCAGGATTGTAATATCGACCTTTTGCAGGCTGGACTGCTCCTTTTGCTCCATCAAGAGTTCCAAGGTCGCCTGCTCTTTTACAAGGCTAGCTTTTTCCTCGGACAGACGTTCCAAGTCATTCTTTTCAAAGCGTTGGTTGGAGGTCAACTCTGTTCGCTGGAGCTTGAGTTCAGCTAGACGAGAGGAAAGTTTGTCAAAACGAGCCTGAACTGCATCTTTGTTTGACTTAACCTGCTCTATTTCTACAGTGATATCCATTTTTTCTTGCTCAATCTCAGTCAAGCGGGCCTGCAGTCGGTCTTTCTCTTCTGAAATATCCAAAGCAGACTGACCAGCCAACTCCTGCTCCTGTAGATTTTTCAGACTTGTGAGTTCTTCTACACGCTTGGCCAACTGTTCATAGGCTAGATTAGCCTTTTGCTCAGCCAAGCGAGCCTGCTCACCGTCTGTCTTGATTTGTTCCAATACCTGCTTGGCCTGACTTAGCTGGTTTTGCAGAATTTGTACTGCTTCTTCCTGCTCTTTCAAGCTGACATTTTTCTGCTTAATCTCTTCAAGCAAAGCATCTAACTCCGGCTTGATAAAGATAGTATTGTTATTGCGGTTGGCACCACCAGCATAAGATCCGCCAGTCCGAAGCTCTGTTCCATCCAAAGTCACCATGCGAACCTGATAGCGCACTTGGCGAGCTGCTGCTCTGGCATGCTCCACTGTATCAAAAATAGCAGTCGTTCCCAGCAGATTTTGAAAAATGCTGTCTAATGAAGATTCATAGCTGACCAAGGAAGAAGCCAGTCCCAGAAAACCAGCACTTTTTTCAATCGTAGCACGGTTATGGTCAGGCAGCTGACGCGGCTTGATGGTTGTTAAAGGCAGGAAGGTTGCTCGGCCAGCCCGATTTTTCTTCAGAAATTCGATAGCCCGAGTCGCAGCCGCCTCATCTTTCACGATAATGTTCTGACTGCTGGCTCCCAACGCAATTTCCAGCGCTGTCTGATAGTGGGGATCGAAGCTGAGTTTTTCGCTGACTGCTCCAACAATGCCACCCAGTCGGCCAGCTTCCTGCAGCACACTCTTGACCCCAGCATAGAAATTGCTGTGATTTTTGAGAATGGCTTCCAAACTATTAGAACGTGCCTGCTTGTTTTTGAGGTCGTCCAAAAGATCAAACATCTTAGTCTGCTGCTGCTTATAGTCAGCCTCCAGCTTCTCTACTAACTGTATCTGACTTTGGTAGTCAGCCAGTAGATTCTTGAGAGCTTGGCGAGCAATTTCCAACTCCTCCAAACCAGCCTGTTCCTGAGTCTGACTAGCTTCCAAATCTCCTTGCAATTTAGCATAGTCTGCCTTCTTGCTCTCAGCTAGTTTAAGCTCGCTAGCCAGCTGACTCTCCAGAGAAGTCAAGTCATTAGAAAGATTTGCCTCTTCCTGCATGAGCTTGACATACTGCTCACGCAGATGCTCAATCAGCTGGTCTGGATCATCTGAAAAGTCTGCTAATTCTGCTTCCAAAGCAGCGATGGACTGCTCATTGTCACTCAGTTTGGCAGCTATTTGGCTCAATTCAGCCTGCTTGTCTTCTATGTTGCTTTCTATCTGAGCCAGTTTTTCTGACAAAGCAGCCAAACGCTCTTCATTTTCCCGGCGGCTCGTCGCTGCCTGACTGGACTCCAACTTAGAAAGATCAATCTGACGCTCCAAATCACTGATTAAGCGGGTCAATTCCAGCAAACTAGCTTGATCATCAGACAAAGTTTGATTGAGCTCATGGCGCTTGGCCTTCAAGGTTTGGTTTTCAACTTCCAGCTCATCGCGCTTGCTATAGTAAGCTGTTAGCTCCTGCTGGATATTCCTTAAATCTTCTTCAGCCTGAGTCAACTTTTCCTTGTTAACTGTCAGCTGAGCGACCAAAACATCTAAGTAAAGCTCTCGACGCTGGCCATCCAGACTCAAGAAGCGCTTAGCAGTTTCAGCCTGCTTCTCCAAGGGCTTGACCTGGCTCTCCAGCTCGTAGATAATGTCTTCCAGACGGTCCAGATTATCCTGTGTTTGACTAAGCTTGCTTTCCGTTTCCTTACGACGTGTCTTATACTTAAGCACTCCAGCAGCTTCTTCAAAGATTGCCCGACGTTCCTCTGGCTTGCTGTTGAAGATTTCCTCAACCTTCCCTTGGGAAATGATGGAGAAGGAATCTCGTCCCAGCCCTGTATCCATGAAAAGATCATGGACATCGCGCAGACGGACTTTTTTGCCATCAATCTTATACTCACTGTCACCGCTGCGGTAAATGTGACGCTCCACCCGAATCTCATTGGCAGCATCCTTGATAAATTGGTCACTGTTGTCCAGAACCACTACCACGGATGCGTAATTAAGGGGCTTGCGGGTTTCTGTTCCCGCAAAAATCACATCGGGCATCTTGCCGCCCCGCAGACTTTTCACACTGGACTCTCCCAAGGCCCAGCGCAGGCTCTCCGTAATATTGGACTTGCCGGAACCATTTGGCCCAACAACCGCTGTCACTCCCTGATCAAAGACAACTTTAGTCTTATCAGCAAATGACTTGAAGCCCTGAATTTCAATTTCCTTTAAAAACATGAAGAACTTTCCTTTTCAAATGCGTTTTTAGCAGCTTCCTGCTCGGCCAGCTTTTTAGAACGCCCCTGGCCTTGACCGGACTTGCGACCATTGATGAGAACAGCCACCTCGAAATTTTTGGCATGAGCCGGCCCTGTCTCGGAGACGACCTGATAGGTAATTTCCACATCACCATTAATCTGCAGCAACTCCTGCAGCTTGGTCTTATAGTCCGTCACCCGCTCAAAATCTCCCGCTTCCACCTTAGGAATCATGACTTGATAGAGAAAGCTTTTGACTGCTTCCACACCCTTATCTAAGAGCAAGGCACCTAAAAAGGCCTCAAACAAATCTCCTAAAATCGTATCACGATTCCGGCCGCCAGACTTCTCCTCTCCGCGTCCCAGCTTGATAAATTGATCAAACTGACAATCACGGGCAAAGCCTGCCAGGCTCTCCTCCCGAACAATCATGGAACGCAGCTTGGACAGGTCGCCCTCTGGTCTCTTAGGATACTTGGTATACAGATACTCCGAAATAATCAGTTGCAGAACAGCGTCTCCTAAAAATTCCAAGCGTTCATTGTGTGAAATTTTTAAGAGGCGGTGCTCATTGGCATAGCTCGTATGGGTAAAAGCCGTTTCCAACAAGGTCTCATCAGAGAAGACCAAGTCAAACTGCTCCAGCAATGCTTTTTTCAAATTTTCCATTACTATTTTACATCATGCTGACTTCAGTCAGATAAGCAGCATGATACCTTTTCCTTTCCAAAGATATACAGTCTCTATTATAACAAAAAACAGGCGCAAACGCACCTGCTGACAGTGATTTCTATTCCTTATCCGGAATTACTTTAAACAAATAATAGGTGATAAAAATGGTCAGACCCAACAGTCCAATCTTGACCCAAATAATAGGCGCTAGAAAAATGGAAATCCCCATCAAGATATAGATGGAAATAATAATCTTTTTCTTACGCTCCTTGGCGATCGTTCCTGTCTCTCGAAAATCTGCCACATAGGTCTGATACATCTTTGTATGATAGAGCCAATTTTCAAAGCGCTTGGAACTGCGCGAAAAGCAGGCAATGGACAAGAGAAGAAATGGTGTTGTTGGCAGGAGAGGCAGAAAAATCCCTAGAACTCCTAACCCTAAAGATAATAGACCTACCACAAAGTAAATTGGCCGCATACAAGCTCCTTTGCAAAATAAAACCGTTACTTTTTAAATATATAATGGATACCGCACTAGAGCAATAAAACCAAACCTTTTGCTTTGACTTTTAAATACTCGTCAAAGGCGTTGCGGTATCAGGCGAGGTATCATAGACTTGGAAGTCGTGACCGACTGCCATATCGGCTTGAGCCAGCTGATTGACCATGGTCATGTGAGCCAATTCCTTGATATTATTTTCCTTACTGAGATGTCCCAGATAGATCCGCTTGGTACGATTGCCCAGAGTCCGAATCATGGTCTCCGCTCCGTCTTCATTGGACAAGTGACCCATATCAGACAGAATCCGCTGCTTGAGACTCCATGGGTAGGCACCGCTGCGGAGAATTTCAATATCATGGTTGCTCTCAATCAGGTACCCGTCGGCATTTTCGATAATCCCAGCCATCCGATCACTGACATAGCCCGTATCCGTCAGCATGACAAAACTCTTGTCATCCTTCATAAAGCGGTAAAATTGCGGACAGGCTGCGTCATGACTGACACCAAAGCTCTCCACATCCAAGTCTCCAAAGGTCTTGGTCTTGCCCAATTCAAAGATATGCTTTTGACTAGCATCCAGCTTGCCCAGGTCCTTTTCCATAGCCTTCCAAGTGGCCTCATTAGCATAAATATCCAGATGATACTTGCGAGCCAATACACCAACACCATGAATGTGATCCTTGTGCTCATGAGTCACTAAAATAGCATCCAAATCCTCAGGCTTGCGGCCAATTTCGCCCAGCAAGCTCGTAATTTTCTTGCCTGATAAGCCAGCGTCAACCAGAATCCGCTTTTGATCTGTTTCCAGATAGAAACAGTTACCACTTGATCCTGACGCCAGAATACTGTATTGAAATCCTTTAGTCATGTTTACTTTCTATATATCGTCTTCATTATCCCAGTCGTCATCCCGAACACCATCATTCTCATAAGGCAAGACAATGGTAAAGGTCGAGCCCACACCATACTCACTCTTAGCCCAGATAAAGCCCTGATGCTGCTTGATAATTTCCTTGGCAATAGCCAGCCCCAGACCCGTTCCGCCTTGGGCACGGCTGCGTGCTTTGTCCACTCGATAAAAGCGATCAAAAATCTTAGGAAGGTCCTGTTTGGGAATCCCCAGACCTTCATCTGCAATCGAGAGAATCAACTGCTCATCAGTTGTCTTGATGGAAACAGTAATGGTTCCACCATCTGGCGAATACTTGATGGCATTGTTCATGATATTATCAATCACCTGGGTCAGCTTATCTGTATCAATCTCTACCCAGATCGGTGTTATCGGATAATCACGGATAATCTCATATTTCTTAGTCTCGTCTTGATTTTTTATCTTGTCAAAGCGATTGAGGATAAAGGTGATAAAGGCCGTGAAATTCGTCAGTTCCACTTCCAGATGACTGGTCTCATTGTCAATACGGGACAGACTAAGCAAGTCCGTCACCATCCGCATCATGCGGTTGGTTTCATTGAGCGATACCTTGACAAAGTCTGGCGCTACTGGCTCAGACAAGGCTCCCTCATCCAGGGCTTCCAGATAGGACTTAACACTGGTCAGCGGAGTCCGCAACTCATGGCTGACGTTGGAGACAAAGAGGCGACGCTCCCGCTCTTCCTTGTCCTGCTCTGTCGTGTCATGCAAGACAGCTACCAAACCAGAAATGAAGCCCGACTCACGCCTTACTAGGGCAAAGCGAACCCGCAAGCTCAAATACTCACCATTTTCATCCTGAGAATCTATCGTCAGCTCAGGTACATTGGTAATCAGGTCCCTCAAATCATACTCGTCTGAAATCGAAAGCAGATCCAAAATACTCATATTTTGGACCTCATCTCTCTTAACTCCCAACTGCTTGGTTGCCATATCGTTGATAGTGATAATCTGCCCCCGACGGTTGGTCGCAAGCACGCCATCTGTCATATAGGACAGGATACTGGAAAGGCGTTTTGTTTCTTGCTCAAGGTTTTCATGTGTCAGTCGAATGACCTCTGAAAGATCATTGATACTGTTGGTCATATCTGTGATTTCCGGGCTTCCCTGCATGTCCAGCACTTCAGAATAGTCACCTGCAATCAAATCTTTAACCTTTTGATTAAGCTGTACAAGCTTTTGGTTATCACGGCGATTTTCCAATAAAAGCAAGGCAACAACTACAATGAAACCGATAATAATGATTGCAAAGACAAAATCCGCAGAAATCACAAATTGTTTAATTGCTTCAATCATTATTTCTCATATAGTAGCCAACTCCGCGGCGAGTCAGGATATACTCAGGTCGGCTTGGCGTATCTTCAATCTTTTCACGCAGGCGGCGAATGGTCACATCCACTGTACGGACATCGCCAAAATAGTCATAGCCCCATACTGTTTCCAGCAAGTGCTCACGTGTCATCACCTGGCCAATATGTGTCGCCAAATGGTGAAGCAACTCAAACTCACGGTGGGTCAGCTCCAGCTCCTTGCCATGCTTCTTAGCAACAAAAGCATCTGGCAAAATCTGCAGTTCTCCAATGGTCAACTCGTTCGGGCCACTTTCTTCTACTTGGTTTTCCACAACAAGGTCTGCCCGACGAAGAAGTGCCTTGACACGCGCCTGCAGCTCACGATTTGAGAAAGGCTTGGTCACATAGTCATCAGCACCAATTTCAAGGCCGATAACCTTGTCAAACTCACTGTCTTTAGCAGACAATACAATAATCGGAACATTGCTGGTCTTGCGAATAGTCCTAGCCACTTCCAGTCCGTCCACTTCTGGCAACATCAAGTCCAGAATCAAGATGTCTGGCTGCTCTGCTTCAAACATTTCCAAGGCTTCCTTACCATCAAAGGCGGTCAAAACCTCATAGCCTTCCTTGGCCATATTAAACTTAATAATATCTGAGATTGGTTTCTCATCATCTACAACTAATATTTTCTTCATATGTTCACCTTAACATAAGATTGGGATTGAATCAACTCCATGATAGAAAAGTTGTGACATAGTCAGCTAAGTCGTCCTGCATCAACATGTGCAAAAGGCAATCTAGTTTGCCTAGCTAGACTCCCAATCCAATTTTATTTATTTATATAGTCTTATTATACCAAAGTTTTCTTAAAAAACACTAATTCAAGCCATTTTTATTCCACATTTGTAGAAAATGGACGATTCTCATCAAAAAAATTTCTCTCTGAATAAAAATAGTCATTTTTATTCAATTTGACAGTTTATTTATTCTATGGTAAAATCTATGTCATATTATCTAACACAAAGGAGAAAGATATGGCTTTAGTTGAATTTAAAAATGTCGAAAAGTATTACGGAGATTACCACGCTCTGCGCAATATCAATCTCAGTTTTGAAAAAGGGCAAGTAGTTGTACTGCTGGGACCATCTGGCTCAGGAAAATCTACTCTTATCCGTACAATCAACGCTTTAGAAGGCATTGATCAGGGGAGTCTGATTGTCAATGGCCACGAGGTCGTGAACGCTGCTGCTAAAGATCTGGTCAACTTACGCAAAGAAGTCGGAATGGTCTTTCAACACTTTAATCTTTACCCCCACAAAACGGTGTTAGAAAATGTCACTTTGGCGCCTATTAAAGTTCTAGGAATGGATAAACAAGAAGCTAAAAAAATCGCTCAAAAATATCTAGAATTTGTCAACATGTGGGACAAGAAAGACTCCTACCCAGGCATGCTGTCCGGTGGACAAAAGCAAAGGATTGCCATTGCCCGTGGTTTAGCCATGCACCCTGAGCTCCTGCTCTTTGATGAACCGACTTCTGCCCTGGACCCTGAAACAATCGGGGATGTTCTGGCCGTTATGCAAAAATTAGCCAAAGACGGCATGAACATGATTGTGGTCACACACGAAATGGGCTTTGCCCGTGAGGTAGCTGACCGCATTATCTTCATGGCAGACGGTGAGGTACTGGTGGATACTACTGATGTTGATGCTTTCTTTGACAATCCTACCGAACCTCGCGCTAAGCAGTTTCTCAGTAAAATTATCAATCATGAGAGTGATAACGTGCTTTCTTAGAAAGGAGAAGATCTATGAAACTAAAGAAAATAATCATCAGCCTAGTCTTACTCCTATTGACTCTTGGCTTGATTCACGCCGTTCCCGCACAAGCTGATTCTAGTACCAGCCAACAGGTCAAAGCCATCCAGAAACGCGGAATCCTTAATGTCGGTGTCAAGCAGGATGTACCTAACTTTGGTTACCTCAATCCTGATAGTAATACTTACAGCGGTCTAGAAATCGATATTGCAAAGAAAATTGCCAAGGAACTAGGCGTCAAAATCAACTACGTCCCAGTTACCGCACAAACTCGCGGACCACTTCTGGACAATGGGCAAGTTGACATGGTCATTGCGACTTTTACTATCACAGATGAGCGTAAGGAAATTTATAATTTTACAACCCCTTACTACACAGATGCTTCTGGTTTTCTAGTTAATAAATCCAGCAAAATTACTGACGTCAAGGACTTGAATAACAAGACTATCGGCGTCGTCCAAGGTTCTATTACTCAAACCTTGCTGGAAGAAATCGCTCAAGAGAAAAAACTCAACTTCAAATATGTGGAGTTAGGCTCCTACCCTGAACTCGCTGTTTCCTTGCGGGCTCACCGTATTGATGCCATTTCTGTTGATAAGTCAATCCTAACCGGCTATGTAAGCTCCAAGTCAAACATTCTGGATTACAGCTTTAAAAAAGCTGATTATGGTGTGGTAACAAAAAAATCCAATACTCAATTGAATGACTATGTAGATGGCCTAATCTCTAAATGGAAGGAAGACGGCAGTCTACAGAAAATTTATGACAAATATGATTTAAAACCATCTGCTTCAACAGATGATTAGAAAGGAGACCCCATGAGTTTTAGTATTTCTTCTTGGCAGGCATACTTTGCGGACTTTGGCAAATTTTTCCAAGGATTCCTCTTTACCTTAGCCATTTCTATCGGTGCCCTGACCTTGGCTCTTTTACTAGGGATTTTCTTCGGAGCTATCAGCACAGGTAAGCACAAAGTTCTACGTGGTCTAGCTCGTATTTTTGTTGAGTTTTACCAGAATACACCACTCTTAGTTCAATTTGTAATTGTCTTTTACGGTCTTCCGCTAGTCAGCAATTACACCATCATGCCCTCAATCTATTGGACTGCGGTGCTCTGTGTAGGACTGTACCACGGTGCTTATATCGCTGAAGTTATTCGCTCAGGTATTCAGTCCATTCCTCGTGGACAGACCGAAGCTGCACTCTCTCAGGGCTTTACCTATGTAGAAACCATGCGATACATCATCCTGCCCCAAGCTTTTCGGATTATCCTGCCACCGTTAATCAATCAGGTCGTCAATCTGATAAAAAACACTTCTACCGTCGCTATTATCTCTGGTATGGATCTGATGTTCGTGACCAAGTCCTGGTCTGCTCTGAATTCCAACTACATCCCAGCCTTTGCTGGAGCAGCTTTGCTCTACTTCCTCCTTTGCTTCCCTATCGCTAGCTGGGGACGTAAGGTAGAGGAAGCCAATAAACAAGCTTACAGCATCTAAGGAGGTCTCTATGGAAAATATTTTAAAAGTCTTAACCACAAACAACCTCCTCTTTATCCTTAAGGGGCTCTGGCTGACACTGCAAATTTCTTTCATTTCCATTGTCCTATCCACGATTTTTGGAACTATTCTAGCCGTCATGCGAAATGGAAAAAATAAACTGCTCAAGCTGATTGCCAGCATTTACATCGAATTTGTCCGTAATGTACCCAATCTGCTCTGGATTTTCACTATCTTTTTAGTCTTTCAGATTAAGTCAACGCCAGCCGGTATCATCAGCTTCACTGTCTTTACTTCTGCTGCTTTGGCAGAAATTATCCGGGGCGGTCTCAATGCCATTGACCCAGGTCAGACTGAAGCTGGCTTATCTCAAGGATTTACTCAGTTTCAGATTATGCGTTATATCATCCTACCTCAGGCTATTCGGAAAATGCTGCCAGCCATCATTTCTCAGTTTGTCACAGTGATTAAGGATACCAGCCTGCTCTATTCTGTTATTGCGCTCCAAGAACTCTTTGGTTCTGCTCAAATTCTAATGGGGCGCTATTTTGAAGCTGAACAGGTCTTCGCACTCTACTTATTAGTAGCAGCCATCTATTTCCTGATTAACTTCGCTATTTCCAGCTTCTCGCGCAAGCTATCCCAACGCTGGGCTCAAGCTGCAGAATAAGTAGCTCAGATACAGACCTACTGTGCAAAAGTTGAGTTTACCAACTCAACTTTTTTATTTTTAACATTTGTGGTAGAATAATATCAAAGGATAGACAAGGAGAACGATATGAAAAAACTAACATGGCTTTTCATCACTTTCTTAACAGCAATCTTTCTCAGCGCCTGCGGTCAGCACACTAGCTTCCAGGGAAAATGGAAGGCTCAGAAAGCAAATGGAGAGGACATTGACATTGTCTTCAATGACAAGACAGGCAAGCTAGGCGATAAAGAATTTCACTATAAGATAGATAAGTCAGGCTACCAAGATAATACCAAATATTACAGTATCACTGTCAGCGACACCTATCACTACACCATCCTTTTCCCAGATGATGATATGAAAATAGCTACTCTTCTAGAACCTGACGACCCGTCTAGCGACCCTCTCTATGGGGAAATGCTCTATGCCATGAACAGAAATGAGTATCCTGATTTTGATGATTATGTGGATAAATACTTGCATTAAGATAAAACTTGCTAACATAATTAGTTAAAGAAGTTTCTATCTGTAGGTAGATAACAATTAAACCCGAGCCAATTGCTCGGGTTTAATTGTTATCTAATAAATGCTACTTTTCAAGGCGTGATTTGTTGGCAATGTCTGCTAAGATTTGCTCTACAAATTCGTCTACTGGTATTGTATGTGTTTCTTTTTGACCGTAGCGGCGGACATTAACAGTACCGTCTTCTACTTCCTTGTCACCAACGATTAGCTGATAAGGAATCTTGCTAGTTTGTGAGGCACGAATCTTGTACTGCATTTTTTCATTACGCTCATCCACATCAGCACGAACACCCTTGTCGCGCAGCTTCTTAGCCACTTGCCAAGCATAGTCGATATGGGCTTCATTAGAAACTGGAATCAAAGTCACTTGATGCGGAGCCAGCCAGGTCGGGAAGGCACCCTTGTAATTTTCAATCAAGATGGCTGTAAAGCGCTCCATGGTTGAGATAACTCCACGGTGAATCATAACTGGGCGATGCTCTTCACCGTCAGCGCCGACATACTTGAGGTCAAAGCGCTCTGGCAAGAGGAAGTCCAGCTGGATAGTTGATAGAGTTTCCTCATTTCCAAGGGCTGTTTTAACTTGGATATCGAGTTTTGGACCGTAGAAGGCTGCCTCTCCTTCTGCCTCAAAGTAGTCCACACCCATTTCATCAAGGGCTGCTCGCAGCATGGTTTGGGCATTTTCCCACATCTCATCGTTATCAAAATACTTATGTGTATCCTGAGGGTCACGAAGAGACAGACGGAAACGATATTCAGTCAAGTTGAAGTCAGCGTAAACGTCGATAATCAACTGCAGCGCACGCTGGAATTCTTCCTGAATCTGCTCTGGCGTTACAAACAAGTGGCCATCGTTCAAGGACATTTCACGAACCCGCTGCAAACCAGTCAGGGCACCAGATTTTTCGTAGCGGTGCATCATGCCAATCTCAGCGATACGGATTGGCAACTCACGGTAAGAGTGAACATGATGTTTGTAGACCTGGATGTGGTGAGGGCAGTTCATCGGCCGCAGAACAAACTCTTCTCCATCACCCATATCCATGGTTGGGAACATATCCTCTTGGTAGTGCTCCCAGTGGCCAGAAGTCTTATAAAGCTCCACAGAAGCCAAAGGCGGAGTGTAGACGTGTTGGTAGCCTGAAGCCAACTCTTTATCAACGATGTAGCGCTCCAACTCGCGACGAACAGTCGCACCATTTGGCAGCCAGAATGGCAAACCTTGACCCACTTCTTGAGAAATCATGAAGAGATCCAGCTCTTTCCCTAACTTACGGTGGTCGCGTTCTTTGGCTTCTTCCCGCATTTGCAGATATTTCTTCAGGTCTTTCTTGTCAAACCAAGCAGTACCATAGACTCGCTGCATCATAGCATTGTCGCTGTTCCCGCGCCAGTATGCTCCAGCCACGTTCAAGAGATGGAAGATTTGAATCCGACCTGTAGATGGAACGTGAGGCCCACGGCAGAGATCCACATATTCACCCTGACGGTAGATGGTCAAACCACCCTCATCTTCAGAGTGCTCTTCAATCAATTCCAACTTGTAAGGATCGTTTTTGAAAATTTCACGCGCCTCATCCTTGGTCACTTCCTCACGGATGGATGGGAAGTTTTCTTTGACGATTTTCTTCATTTCCTCTTCGATACGAGGCAGATCTTCATTTGAAATTTGCCCAGCTTCATTATCTGTATCGTAGTAGAAACCATCCTGAATGGCAGGGCCAACGCCCAAGTGAATATCTGGGAAAAGACGACGAGCTGCTTGCGCAAACAAGTGGGCTGCAGAGTGACGCAAGATATCTAAAGCATCTTCGTGGTCAGGTGTCACGATTTCAATAGCACCATCTTCAGTGATGGCACGAGTTGTATCAATCAATTTGCCGTTGAATTTACCAGCCAAGGCTTTTTTAGCTAGGGAATTGCTGATAGATTGAGCAATTTCAAAAGTTGACACGCCAGATTCGAATTCACGAACAGCGCCATCTGGGAAAGTAATCTTAATCATGAGTTTTCTCCTTTAATATTATATTGTTTCTGTTAAGCAATTTAAAGATTCGAGCAATCTCTTCCGCAGTCTGCTTTTCTGACTGACTACCATCTGTTATGAGGCTAGGATAGCCTAATCTCACCGCTTCCTTCCGAACCATTTGGGCAAAAAGAATGTCTCGCTGCATCCAGTTTTCAAAAGCTTGCTCAGGATTGGTTGTTCCCTCTAAGACATAAGGAACCCATTCTCTCTGTCTATAATGCTTTTTCTGAAAATCAGCTGTTGGAGTCAAGCATAGATAGGAAGACGCTGGCCATTCAAGTTCCTTTACCAAATGAGGCAAAAGTCCTGCCCCCTCAACCAAGAGTGGTCTATCTTGATTTTTTATCAAGTAAGATTTTACATAAGGAAAAATCTCTTCATAAAAGCGCCATTCTTCATCTGCCATCTCTTCTGGATTTCTCATCCAGATTTGTTCCGGATTTCTGTCCTGTCTAAGAAGGCAAATCGGCTGTGAATCTGCACTTGCTTGACTCATCATCTCGTCTACCAAATCATCCAGTTTGATATGAAGCAGCTGATACTGTCTAGCAAGAAGTGAAGAAATTGTTGACTTCCCACTACAAGGCGAGCCGCCAATCATATAAAGCATCATTCCCCCTCCTTCTGACAAAAGAAAAACGACATCCTCAAAAGGACGTCGCAACGTGGTTCCACCTTCATTTATGCAAGTCAAAAGACTTACACCTCGAATCGGCTTTAACGTAGCCACCGTTTTATGTTTGCATAAAAGCTAATAGAGTAGTCCCAACTGCATCCTCTACGCGATTTCCAGCTCCACGCGCTCTCTAAAAGATTTCCTGCAGGTGATATGTCTCTAGAAAACATTATAGCACGATTGGAAAAATTTGCAAGAGCTATTGACCATCAAAACCAGAAAAATGATTTAGAGACTCTTGACTCAAAGTTGCAGCTTGACGTTTTTTACGGTATTGCTCTGCCAACAGCATTCCTCCCAAAGAAAGGAATAACAAGACATGGATATCTCTAGCATTATAAAGCGTGGAAGTGATTGGATTATAAATCTTGTCTCCTGAATAAAAAAGTCCGTCAAAAAAGTTTTTGAATAGATAATAATACTGAACCCCTGGAATCAAAAGAAGAAAGGGCAGAGAAAAACCTTGCATCCGAGTATTTATATAAACAATCACTGCACCAATCAAAGGAAGCAGCAAAGCATAATAAAATAAATTAAGATTAGAAAGCCAGTTCAAATCGCTTCCCATACTTTCTGTATTATTTATAAAATATTGCCAAATTTGTTCCCAAATCAAGCCCGAACCAACGACAATGCCATAGAACAAAAGCAACAAAGGCAGCTGTTTGAGATATTTTTTCATAAGATTTCTCCTCTATTTCTAAACAAAACCTTGCATAAATAGCTATTGCCACAATGATGCAAGGCATGTTTCTATTCTAATAATTTAGTAATATTCCTGATTTTTTTCACTTGCTTACTCGAAGCTTTGAGGATACGAACGGAGCCATTGATGGGAAGAGAGATGACCTTGCCAGGCAGATAGGCCACCGTCTTGGCCAGACGCTTGGCAGCACTTTCCTCTGGGCTAAGCTCGTTATGGAAGTCCTTGGAAATAGTCAAATCCAGATAAAACTCATAGACTCTGCGGCCAAAATTCTCCGCTGAAATCTCGTAGAGCTTGTCTTCTAACTTCTGCTCATCCATGTCAGGCGTCGCAATAATCGCCTCTAAAATAGCACCTGATAAATCCCGCTCTTGGTAATAAAGGGTCCCAAAAATCTTGTCACTGATAACATTATCCAGATAAGGATTGCCATGTGCAATAATTGGTGTACCGCTGGCTAAGCTTTCCAGATAAGTCAGACCTTGAGTCTCACTGGTTGAGGCAGAGATAAAGAAATCCGCAGCTTTATAGTAAAGGGCCGTATCACTAGGAGCAATCATCCCCGTAAAGATGACAGCTTCTTCAATCTGAAGCTTGGCAACCAGTTCTTTCAAGTCTTCCGCATAGGGACCGTCGCCGACAATGACCAACTTGACTTTGTCATTTTCTTCAAGGACGGCAGGCATCGCCTCAACGATAGCCTGGATATTCTTTTCATAAGAAATACGGGACAGACTGAGCAGCATAATCTCGTCTTCAGCCAGTCCTAGCTTGAAACGGAGCTTCTTGATATCCTCACGCGAAATTTCCGGTCGCTCAAACTTCGCCAGCTCAATTCCTGTCGGAATCACCCGTTTTTCTGCTTCGATTTTATAATCAACCAAAAGGTCATAAACAATCTCGCTAGGGCAGATAACCCCATCCAAGTCACTCATGAAGCCACGGACGATGTACTTGACCATGCTAGGACGGATGACCATCCCCTTGGCAATATAGTGCACATAATCCTCATACTGGGTATGGTAGGTATGTACTACCGGAATCCGCAGCTCTTTGGCAATCCAAATCCCCAGCAGCCCTAGTGAGAACTCAGTCTGGGTATGGATAATGTCCAGCTGGTACTGACGGGCAATTTCTAGCGCATGAGAAAATCCTCGATAAGCCACTCTTCGATCCTTAAAGGCAAAGAAAGGTACGCTGGGAATCCGAATAATTTGCCAATCCTCATAACGATTGACATCCTTGTCCGTCGTCGTAAAAATAAATACCGTGTGACCTAATTTTTCCAGCTCCGTCTTCAAAGTCCGAATACTGGTAGCAACCCCAGAGACCTGAGGAAAATAGGTATCTGTAAAAAGACCAATACGCATCTTACATCTCCAAAACTGTTTGATAAGCCTTGACTAACTGATCTGCAACATCGTCAATAGACCGGCTTTTAGCCACCTGATAGCCTGCTTCGCGCTTGTCCACCTTTTTATCTAAGACATTTCTCAGAGACTGGACAAACTCATCTACATTATGGCAGAGCTCGGCTGAACGCTCATCCACCCAGCCCTGATAGACTGGAATATCACGCAGCACAACATTCTGCTCACTAGCCAAGGCTTCCAGGACAACAATTCCTTCAGTTTCCTCATAGGACGGGAAAAAGAAGGCATCTGCTCCAGACATGGCTCCCTGAAATACCGCTCCCTTAAAATAACCAGGGAATTCGACATTATCAGGATGGTCAAAGAGAACCAGCCGGCGAATCTTGCGCGGAATCAACCAGAGATTGATAGAGCCCAGCCAGATAAAGCGCACATCAGGCATCCTGCGAGCAACCTCTACAAAATCCTCAATCCCCTTGCGGCGAAAATAAAGGCCAGCACAGACGACCACCTTCTGCCCTTCTTCAATCTTAAAATACTTTTTAAAAACTTCTTCCTTGCGAGCATCTTTCTTATACTTAGGCAGGTCAATACCGTTTGACACAGCCACCATGGGTGTAGTGACCCCATAGGACTGGATCAGCTGCTTGGAATACTCCGACGGTGTGATAATGAAATCCGCCTTTTTATACATGTGAGTCAGATATTTACCAAAAAGCGGAGCAAAGAGATTGGATCCAATAAAGGAATTTTCAAAGTCCTCCTTGGTCGAATGCCCATGCATAATCACTTTTTTATTGCCCCTCTTGGCAGCATGCAGAAGAAGCAAGCTACGGGGACCATAGGTATTGATGTGGACCACATCATAATCTCCTAAAACGTCCGTCGTATAAGGAATCCCAGCCAAATCCAAGGCATGCATCTGATGCTGGAGGGCTCGGCCGATTCCTGATTTCTCCAAAACGGACTTTCCTTCAAGATACAGTAATACTTTCATACTTCCTATTATACCTAAAATAAAATAAAAAGGAAAACCACAAGGGCAAATGAGGTAAAAAATCCATCTAAAGCCTGATAAGGCTTAAAAAAGTACCCCTAGCTAAACGGAAACACAAAAAAGCTGAGGTACTACACCTCAGCCTCGCTTCATAGTCATGAAACTCCATTAAAGCAGTCATTGACTTAGTCTCTTCACTCGATTTTAAAGTTCAGAGAAATTCCTAATCAGACTTACAGACACCGCTTATTTCCGAGTTGATTTACGCTCGCTAATGCTGTGAGCTAGGAGAACTTCGCGTTCTTCCAATTCTTCCTTATGCATAATCTTAGTCAGCATGCGCATACTGATAGCGCCGATGTCATAAAGAGGCTGACCGATTGTGGAAAGGTTAGGACGAGTGAAACGAGCTACTTGCGAATCATCACTGGTAATGATTTCAAAATCTTCTGGAACCTTGATGCCTTTATCAGACAGACCATTTAAGAGGCCTGCTGCCAGTTCATCTCCTGTGACAAAAGCTGCAGTTGCTTTGGAAGCAATAACACGCTCTGCCAAGTGGTAGCCATCATCATAAGAATATTTAGATTCAAAAACCAAGCCTTCGCTGTATGAAAGTTTCTTGTTCTTCAAGCCATCTTTATAGCCTGATAGACGGATTTTCCCATTGATATCATCTACGAGCGGTCCGCTGACAAAGGCAATTTTCTTATTGCGCTTAGCCAGTAATTCTACAGCATCAACCGTTGCTTGCTTGTAGTCAATATTGACGCTCGGAAGCTGATGCTCCACATCGACAGTACCCGCCAAAACGACCGGTGTACGCGAACGTGAAAACTCTGAGCGAATTTTCTCTGTCAGATGATAACCCATGAAAATAATGCCATCCACCTGCTTAGAAAAGAGTGTATTGACAACGGATACTTCCTTATCATCATCCTCATCACTGTTAGCCAAGACAATGTTATATTTATACATTTCAGCAATATCGTCAATCCCTTTTGCCAAGGTTGAGAAATAGCTATTGGTAATATTAGGAATGACAACGCCGACGGTTGTAGTCTTCTTGCTGGCTAGTCCACGTGCCACTGCATTTGGACGATAGTCAAGACGATCAATGACCTCTAAAACTTTTTTACGTGTGTTTTCTTTGACGTTCTTATTTCCATTCACTACCCGACTGACTGTCGCCATCGAAACTCCCGCTTCACGGGCGACATCATAAATAGTTACTGTGTCGTCTGTGTTCATATAGTTTCCTTTCTTCTATTGAAAATATCGTTTTCACTTTCCTACATTCACCATTTTATCACTTCTTGTAAACACTTTCAAGTATTTTGATAAGTTTTTGAAAAGTCTTGCTTTTTTTGACATTTTTTGCCAAAATAGAGGCATAGAAAGAAGGTTGTGACCATGACAAAAATCCAACAAATCACCCACTATCTCGAGAATGAGAAGCTAGATGCTGCTGTTCTGTCTGATCCAGTCACCATCAATTATCTAACTGGTTTTTACAGCGACCCGCACGAGCGGCAGATGTTTTTGTTTGTCTATCCTGACCATGAGCCCCTGCTCTTCGTGCCAGCTCTAGAGGTTGAGCGGGCTTCAGGAGCTGTTTCATTTTCAGTCCTTGGCTATATGGACTCGGAAAATCCTTGGCAGAAGATTAAAGCTGCCTTACCGGATCACTCCTTCAAGACTGTAGCTCTTGAGTTTGATAACTTGATTTTGACCAAATATCATGGATTGAAAACTGTCTTTGAAACTGCAGAATTTGCCAACCTGACACCTTACGTCAACCGCTTACGCCTGATTAAGTCTGCCGATGAAATCCAGAAAATGCTGGTAGCTGGGCAATATGCTGATAAGGCTGTCAATATCGGTTTTGACAATATCTCACTGGAAAATACCGAAACAGATATCATTGCTCAGATTGACTTTGCCATCAAGCGCGAAGGCTATGAGATGAGCTTTGAAACTATGGTCCTGACGGGAAATAATGCAGCTAATCCGCACGGCATTCCCGGTGCCAATAAAGTCGAAAATAACGCCCTCCTGCTCTTTGACCTTGGCTGTATGGTCAATGGCTATGCCAGCGATATGACGCGGACTGTTGCTGTTGGCCAGCCGGATCAGTTTAAAAAAGATATCTACCATCTGACATTGGAAGCCCAGCAAGCTGCTCTTGACTTTATCAAGCCAGGCGTCACAGCTCATGAAGTAGACCGCGCAGCACGGCAAGTCATCGAACAAGCAGGCTACGGTGAGTATTTCAATCACCGCCTCGGCCATGGTATCGGTATGGATGTTCACGAATTTCCATCTATCATGGAGGGCAACGACATGGTCATCGAAGAAGGCATGTGCTTCTCTGTTGAACCTGGTATTTACATCCCTGGCAAGGTCGGTGTCCGCATCGAAGACTGCGGCTATGTCACTAAGAACGGTTTTGAACTCTTCACCGAGACTAGCAAGGACTTGCTGTATTTTGAATAGAATTTTATCAACCTATATTATGTCTTGAATGATTATTTGGTTTGGCAGACGACTTCTGGTTATTTGAGCTATCATTGTTGTGCATCGTTATAGCTGTCTTAGTCCTTAAGCATTTATAATTTCAAAAAACGATAGAAAACTTTCTGTCGTTTTTTCTTGTTTCCTAATAATTATACCAAGTCATTTAGGTTCATCTGCTTTTCCTCCAATGAAGTCGTCTGTCAGAGACTTTCCGAAGAACTCTTTTGCTCCGCACTAAACAGTTTTTACACTAGCAAGATGATTTCATCATTGAGAAGAGAAAGAATCACAAATCCTTATCATATCAGAGGTTTTTATCCCTTCTTGCCCTTCTGATTTAAAAATGTTATAATTTTTTATGAAAAATTGTCTAAAAATTCTAATCTTTGCTGTTAAGGAGGTCTGGATGCTCTTTAAAAAGTCAGAAAATCACGGATTTTCTCGCTATATCTGCCTGCTCTTGCTTCTCGTCATTTTTCTGGCTTGTTCTCTCTTTTTAGCTGTCTCCTTGGGATCGGTCACTATTGATATACAAGACACTTACCAGATTATTTTCAGCAAACTCGGATTTCCCCTTGGCACAGGCAAACTATCTCCGTCCACAATCGCTATTGTTTGGAACATGCGGGTTCCAAGAGTGCTCTTGGGAATCCTGGCTGGTGCTGGCCTTTCTGTCTGTGGCAGCGTCATGCAATCTACTGTCAATAATCCTATCGCAGAGCCTTATATCTTAGGAATTTCAGCGGGTGCAACCTTCGGAGCCACACTAAGTATCATCTTAGGGCTCAAATCCATTACTGGCGCAGGCGCCTTTATAGGAGCTATTCTGGCATCGGCTGTGGTTCTTTTTATCGCATCCATGCAGGGAAAAATGACGACAAGCAGTCTGATATTATCAGGAACAGTTGTAAATGCCCTTTTTATCGCCTTTTCCAACTTTATCATTTCCGTCGGTGCCAATGCTGACAGTGTTATGACGATTAAGTTCTGGACTATGGGCTCACTGGCTGGAACTTCTTGGTCAGATTTAGCCTTACCGGCTCTTGTTGTTGGTCTTTCCTTTTTGTTTTTCTGTTCCCAGTATCGTATTTTCAATACTATGATGATGGGGGACGAAGCTGCTTTGACACTGGGAGTACCTCTGCGTTTTTACTGGTTCCTCTATATCACAGTTGTCGCAGTCATGACTGCGGTGCTGGTTGCCTGCTGCGGCATTATTGGCTTCGTCGGACTAATCACTCCGCACATTGCTCGAAGATTAGTCGGTACCAACTACAAAAGGCTCTTTCCTATCGCTACTCTGCTCGGCTCACTCTTTCTTGTCTGGGCAGATGTTTTGGCTCGAATTTTGGTCAAAAATGCCGAGCTGCCGATTGGGATCTTTACCGCTTTGGTCGGCGCACCCTTCTTTATCTACATTGTAGCCAAAAGCCGAAAGGAGGTAAGCAGCTGATATGGATCTAACTTGCCAAAATATCCACTATTCTGTCGGCCAAAAAGAGATTTTAAAAGGAATTTCGCTCACGGTCGAGGGAAATCAATTTCACACCATTTTAGGGCCCAACGGAAGCGGCAAAACTAGTCTGCTCAAAACCATCTACCGCCAAATCAAACCCGACAGCGGGGACATTTATCTAAACGGAAGGCCACTTGAACAGGTCAGCATAAAAAAAGCAGCCCAGAAAATAGCCGTTGTAACTCAGTTTAACCATCTTCAGTTTGACTGCACCGTCCAAGAAATCGTCATGCTGGGCAGGACGCCGCATCTGTCTCTTTTTCAAAAAGAGAGCGATAAAGACTACGCCCTTGTTCGTCATGCCTTGAGTCAGGTAGACATGCTGTCCAAGAGAGATCGAACCTATTTATCCCTGTCTGGTGGTGAGAAGCAAAGAGTCCTGCTGGCACGCGCTTTGGCTCAACAGCCAAGCCTACTGCTCCTAGACGAGCCGACCAATCATCTGGATATCAAATACCAGCTGGATATGCTTCGTATCGTCAAAGACCTGAACATCAATGTTTTGGCTGTTTTACATGATATCCAACTGGCTTGTCGGTATTCAGACTATTTGTACCTCATGAAGGGAGGTGAGATTGCATACCAAGGCGCTCCAAAGGAGGCCATCACCCATGATTCACTGCAAACCGTTTACGGTATTCAGAGCAAAGTGATCTGGACCAAGGATCGACAGGCCATGATTCAGTATCTATAAGAATCTGTTTTCAGCTTTATCTATACAAGCTCCAAGCCCAAGAAAGGAAGGCAATATGAAAAAAACACTCAGTATCTTACTCGTCGCAACTGCTGCACTGACAATGGCAGCCTGCAATTCTTCATCTAAGGAAAGTACGAAAGAAAGCTCAACTTCGCAATCTTCCTCCAAAACAGAAAGCGCGAAAAAGAGCACAGCAGAGACAAAATATCCAGTGACAATCAAAACTTACGATGCCGAAGGCAAGGAGATTGATCAGGTCTTTGAAAAGGCACCGGAAAAGGTCATCACCAACAACCTTTCGACGACCGAAGTCCTGATTGAACTAGGATTGAAAGACAAGATCGCCGGTATGCTCAATCCAGACAACGATGTCACAGATAAATACAAGGCTGATATTGCCACCATTCCGCAAGTCGGCGACAAGAAAACCGTATCACAGGAAACTGTGCTATCTTATGAGCCAGACGCTCTTCTTGGCCGAAACATGATGTTTTCCGAGAAGTCTCTGGGGACAGTCAGTGCCTGGAATGAAAACAAAATCCCTGTCTATACACAGAAGGCTTCCCTGTCCAATACTAAACAAGACCTAGGCAATATCGTTGAAGATGTTAAAAATATAGGAACCATCTTTAACGTCCAAGACAAGGCCAATCAATATGCTGATCAACTGCAGGCAAGAATTGACACTGTCAAGAAAGCTAATAAGGCTAGCCAAGGCGAAAAGAAAAAAGCGCTCATCATGTGTGCCTACAACGATGAGACTTTCGGTGCTTATAAATCTGCCCTGCAGGAGAGCTTGCTTAACCAGCTCGGCTATACCAATGTAGCGACCGGAACCTCTGACCTAACCTTGGAAAACCTGGTCTCTATGGATCCAGAAGTCATCATCTATGTAACCAGCGACCGCAACAAGGCCATGGATGAACAAGCAGTTGATTTAATGAAAGCTAATCCAGTTCTGGAAGATGTCCCAGCGGTCAAAAATCAGAAAATCATGACCATCTCCTATGATGAGTTCATGGATTATGGTCCTGCTGTAATTGACTCACTCGAGAAAATCAATGACTTTGTCAATAAATAAGACCTTTGTTTGGGAGAGTATCACTGTCAATATTACTCTGCCCCAAGATTATGACGGATCACGACCTTATCCAGCAATCTTGCTAAATGATGGCCAGATAAACTATCTGAGCAGGCTTTCTTCATCAGTAATCTTGATCGGACTGATACCGAACAATAGGCTGGACGATTATACACCCTGGAAAGCCAATGCTCTAAAGCCTGGCAATCCTGATTTTGGTGGCAGAGCAGATAGCTACCACCAAAAGCTCTTCAGCGGTATATTAACAGAAATCAGACAGCACTACCTACTGGATGACAAAAGAATTGCCTATGGTGGCTACTCTCTCGGTGGACTAGCGGCTGTTTACAGTCTCTATAGCGATTGCAAGATCCCCTGTGTCTTTTCTATCTGCGGCTCCTTTTGGTACCCGGGTTTTACCGACTATTGCCGGACCCAGGACTTGAAAAATAAGGACTGTCTAGTCTATTTGCAGAATGGAAAGACAGAAGGCGCGAATCACTCGAACCGACTTTCCAAAGCTCCTTTTTATGCTGAAGAAATTCATCGCTTGATTCAGAAAGAAATCCTTACTACTTACTCCATATTTGACCCTTACGGGCATCATGAAGCCCTCAAAGAGCGCTATGCCGACTTTGCCGACTGGCTGGCCACACAATGGCATATCAACTAATGAAAAACCCCTTTGTCACTCACAGCGACTGACAAAGGGGTTTTTAGTTTATTAATGCAAGCAAAAGACTCTCACCAGTAAAATGGTAAAAGTCTTGAGTGGAAAGATTTATTCAGTCTTCTCCCCCGCCTCTAGTTTCAATAGGAAAGCTTTTTTATCAAGACCGCCGGCATAGCCTGTCAATTTGCCGTCGCTTCCGACAATCCGGTGACAGGGAATCAGAAGGGAAATCGGATTATGACCGATAGCGCCACCGACTGCTCTAGCCGAGCCAATCTTTCCATACTCAGCCTGCAACTCCCGCAAAATGTCTGAATAGGTAGCCGTTTGCCCATAGGGAACCTTCTGTAGTACTGTCAGAACCTTGCTTCTAAACTCAGTCACTTGAGGTGCCAATAGAATTTCATCTGTCGCGGGATTTTCTCCCTTGAAATAAGCATCCAGCCAAGCAGAGACGCGTCGGCTGATTTCTGTCTCCTCCTGCTTCGCTTGCTCCAAATCGTAGCCTGCTCCAAAATATTTCTGGCCCTCAAACCAAAGTCCCAACAAGGCATTTGCGTCTGTCAAGATGAGAATACGGCCAATCGGAGATGTATAATAAGTCTTGTACATATTTTTTCTTTCTTCTAGCTTCTTGATATGCCTTATTATACCACTCTTGTCTTAATTTTTGCCACAATCCCATCTGGGTCTGTGACTTCTAGCTCTTGAGAGCTAATCCATCGGACTAGTGCCTTCAAGTCCAGAGCATTTTCATAAATAGCTACTAGGTCTTCTTTCCCTTTTACTTGCGCTTCAAAATAGGCTAGTCCCATTTGCTTAGGTTGGCGATGATTCAAGTGAGAACCTCCCCACTCATTGACGGCTAAATGATGATGGTAGTTCCCTGATGCCAACCAGCTAGCAGAAGGTACAGAAAATTTATCCTCCAAGCCTAGAAGCTTTTGGTAAAAATGACTGGCAGCTCTGCTATTTTTCACAGACAGATGGACATGGCCCATACGAGTGCCTTCCGCAATACTAAATGGTTGGACTTCCTGACCTAGTTCATAGATTTCTTGAGCCGCGAGCGCTTCCGTCACTCCGATAATGCGGCCATCTTCTCGAATATCCCAATCAGTCTGAGGTTTATCCCGATAAAGCTCAATGCCATTGCCTTCTGGATCCTCCAGATAAATGGCTTCACTATAACCGTGGTCTGCCCCTCCAACCATAGGAACTTTATTCTCTGATAAATGCTTAAGGATATCCGCCAAAGCTTGACGACTTGGAAGCAAAAGCGCCAAATGATAAAGACCGTAAGCCGACTTGACGGGCTGTCGGTCACTGGTTGCTAAGAGCCTCACCAGCGCTTGTCCGTCCCTGCCCAAAGCAACCTGTCTGTCCTGCTCTTCCAAAAGCTCCAGCCCTAAAACACGCTGATAAAAGTCCTTTTGTCTTGCTAAATCAGCCACATAAAGTGCCACCTCTCCTAGATAAATCTTGCTTTGATATTCAAAAGTCATGTTTTTCTCCTCTCTTAAATTTTAAATTTCAGCAGTGCTCCTGCTCCATCTTTTTTTATTTCTCCAAAACAGAGATAGGTTCCTTGATATGGTTTTCCGCATCTCTATTTGCTCCGAAGATTTAATTAAATTGTAATCATTTATATTACATCTATTAGTATAGCACATCCTAATGTAATGTCAATAATTACATCTCGGAATATTATTCACCAAAAAACAACCTGCTTCCTAGGAAACAGATTGTTCTTTAATTTCTTTTTCGGTTGCTGCGACAACTTCGTCAAGACTGGTCTGAGCCAATTCAGCTTCCATAGCTGCCTGAATAGCTGCCAAGCGGTCATCTAAAACATTGTGAATGTTCTTGCCGATAGGACAGTCTGGATTGGGCTTGTCATGAAAGCTAAAGAGCTGGCCGCTCTTGCCCAGACACTCAACCGCGCTATAGACGTCCAACAGGCTAATGTCTTTCAAATCTTTGGCAATCTCTGCTCCTCCAGTCCCACGAGCAACGGTAATCATCCCGGCATTCTTGAGCTGAGACAGGGTTTTGCGAATAATAACTGGATTGACGCCAACACTGCCAGCAAGGATATCACTTGTCAGTTTTTGTTTTTTTCCCTCCAAAGCCAGTACAATCAGCATATGAGTGGCAATGGTAAAACGGCTGGAAATCTGCATTTTCTCTCCTCCCTCATCATTTTCTCTCACTATTATATCCCAAAAAGGGTGTAACTTCAAGAGTTACGACTGGACTTTAAGAAAGCTGCAATCTCATCTGCATAGCCTTCCCGCTCACTGATTTCCCGCAGCAGGTCGTGGTTATGGGTATGGTGGATACCATTGACCAAGCTCTCCCGATAAATCTCATAGTAAGGCAAGTGGAGCTCCCGCGCCAATCTCAGCTCCTGCTCCACATCGTAGGCCACGCGCCGAAGGTCGACATCAGCCAGACCCGTCTCATCTATCTCTAAAATGGTATACTGGGCTCGCAAGTCCTGACGCAAAGCTGAATCTAGAAAGAACGGCTGACCAATAGAACCGGGATTGATAATCAGCTGTCCCTTGGTCCCGTAGCGGAGAAACTGTTGGTGAATATGACCATAAACAGCAACAGCACAGTCATTCCCATCAAAAAGGCGGTCGAAATCGCTCTGCTCGCCAATATGAATCAGCTCCCGTCCCCAATTCTTATCTGGCAGATGGTGGCTGACCGCAATCTTCAATCCTTCCACTTCTGTCAAGACTTGCAGAGGAAGTTCCTGCATGCGGTCAATCTCTTCAGGACGGATTTCCTCTAGGACAAAATGGCAGAGCCGGGTCAGGTAGAGATGGCTGGGACGTGTCAAGTCTAACTTTTGATGCAGGGCATGCCAGAGACTGTCTTCCCAATTCCCCCTGACCTGGAGACTGATGGGCAGCTGCTCCATCCTATCTAAGATATTTCTGCGACCGGTTCCTGGCAGGAGCAAGTCCCCCAAAAACCAATAGTCTGTCACTTGCTGGCTTTCCGCATCCGTCAGCACTGCTTCCAAGGCTGTGCTATTCCCATGCACATCGGATAATAAGGCAATTTTTCGTGTCATTGTGTGTCTTTCTCTTTCTTTACAAGGAATATTATATCAAAGTTCAAAAAAACTTCCACCCATCAAGTGAGTGAAAGTTTTGAAGTCTTTTTATCAATCAACAGACTTGAGTGCTTCCAGCATATCTACTCGTCTGAGACGGTAGTTGACAAAGAAGCCAAGCAAGGTCAGAATAAGAGTCACCGCTGTTAGAGGAAACAGATAGACTGAGAGACTTACTTGAGGGGTTAAGCTGATAATGCTAGGCGCAACCTTCTCAATCAAAAAACGATGCAGGAAGAAACCGCCTAGAAGCCCAACTGCCATCCCAATCACTGACAGAATAATGGTCTCTCGATAGATATAGAGGGTCACTTCCTTATTATGGAAGCCCAAAACCTTGATAGTGGACAGCTCGCGAATCCGCTCAGCTACATTGATATTAGTCAGATTGTAGAGAATGACAACTGCTAAAAGAATGGAAATCAGCACCAAAACCAGCATTGTATTATTAAGAGAATCAGCTAGAACGTTGAACTGCTTCACCATGCTAGCATTTTGAGAAACACTCTTGACAGACTTGAGGCTCATAAATTCATTGGCCTTGTCCACAATATTCTTACTAGAAGGGTTTTTGAGTCGCACTAGATAAGTGTTTTTCTCGGGCTTTTTGCCGTAAATCTTCTGGTAGTCAGTTGCCTTCATAAAAGCAAAATGGCCAAAATGATTCTCATTGACTGCTGCGATCTTGACAGACTTGCCACCCAGCTCTATACTACCACCGGGGCTAACTCCAGCTATGCGGGCCAATTTATCCGAAACAACTACACCGTCCTTGAGAGTCAGCTTTTGCTGGTTGTCAGGACTTTCCATAGAAATAAAAGGTTCAAAATTTTCTTTGTCCGTAACCATCAAAGTGACTGATTCGGTCTCTTTTCTTCCTTTGTATTTCTCTGACAAGGTTTCACTATAGATCTCCTGATAATCAGCAATCGAGCCATCAGCCAACATCTTTTTCAGCTTGTCTTGCTCAGCTTGATTCTCCCCAGGATTGACAGCGACAATCAAGTCGTATCGCAGAATCTCCTCAAACTGACGTTTTGGAATACCACCAATAGAAGATTGGAGTCCTAGACCGGCAAAGAGCAGGGCAACAGAACCCGCCACACCAAAGATGGTCATAAACATCCGCTGCTTATAGCGAAAGATATTGCGAGCTGTGACTTTCTGAGTAAAGCTAAGGCGCCGCCAGATAAAGGACAGTCTTTCCAAAAAGATCTTGGAGCCTTTGACCGGTGGCTTGGGCAAAAGCAAGTGAGCTGCTTCTTCTGTCAACTCCCGCCTCGCCACCAAATAGGCAGGGAGAACACTGGATAGAAGGGAGAGTCCAAGGGCAAGTAAACTATAGGAAACATAAAAATATGCATGAGGGGCAGAAAGCACCATTCCTCTAGTAATAATAGAAGAAATCACTCCCGACAAGAAATAATGCCCCAACAGAATTCCTATGAGGGTACCTAGACTCCCCGCCACCAAACCGTAAAGAGCAAACTTGCGAATGATATCTCGGCTATGATAGCCTAAGGCCTTAAAGACACCTGCATTTGTTCGCTCTTCATCAACAAAGCGAGTCATGGTGGTAAAGGTCACCATAGCTGCCACCAGATAGAGCACCACCGGGAAGATATTACCAATCGACGCAATACTATTCATGGAGTTTTTATACATATGATAGCCATTACCACCTGGCAGAGACTTGCGGTCATAACTATGATAGGCCGGCTCTTTCAAACGACCTAGATTTGCCTTAGCGTCAGCTAGCTTGTCCTTGCTAGCTGATAAGTCTTTCTCTGCCTGAGCTAGCTCTACTTTTTTCTGATTGAGCTGGGACTCAGTTTCCTGAATCTGTTGCTGGCTCTGGCTGAGCTGTGCAGGAGGGAAGATAGAAGCGGATTGAGCTGCCGCTAGCTGGCTTTTTTGCTGGTCTAGCTGATTCTGAGCTTGCTCTAATTGCTTTCTCCCTTGACTCAGTTCACTCTCAGCCTGACCAATCTTATCTTCACCATCCTGAACGGTGCTTTTGGCATCCGCCTCTAATCGCTTAAACCGGGCCTCTCCATTATCTTCAAGGCTCTTGTCCAAAGCAGTCTGGTGCTGCTCCAAACGCTCCTGATAACTTGCAGAGAAGGGAGCCAGCTTTTCTAAATCATGATAGCGCAGGCGGGCAATACTGTAAACATCTGTATCAAAGACCTTGGGGCTGACTACAGCATAGGCCGATAAAGCTCCGCTGCCACTAGTTGCACTGCCCAAATTTCTATCAGACCAGAGCTCTGCTGAGTTGACAAAACCCACAATCTTATAAGTCTTATTTTTCAGAACTGACCGACTGCCTGCTTTCTCGGTCAGATCAATCACCTGACCAAGTTTATATTTTCTAGACCAAAAGCTAGCCAGGGCAATTTCTTGCGCATTCTTGGGAAGACGACCGGAGGTCACTTGAAAGTTTGAAATATCCGTAGTATCCGAGAATACTCGTAGGGCCTCCTCGTCTACGGTGACATCTGTCAGATAGCCAAACTCGACATCAGCTCCCTTAATAGCTTCCAGCTCTTTCTGATCTTCCGCATCCAAACCATAGTCCGCCATAACAGCCAAGTCCATGGTTCGTTGCTCTTTCAAATAATCTGTTGCTGTTCTGCGCATATTGGGTGGAGCGACCTTAAGCCCCACGAGAGCTAAAGAACCCAGCATCATGAGGATTAAAATAGATAGGAAACGTCCTTTAGAGCTAGTGAAGGAGCGCAGAATATCTTTCCAATAAATCTTTCTCTTCATATCAATACTCCAATGTACTTATATCCTGAGGCGATTCATTCACCGTAACACTTTTGACTCTCGCATCGTGCATGCGGATAACCCGGTCAGCAATGGGAGCCAAGGCAGCATTGTGGGTCACGATAATCACCGTAGCCCCTTGATTGCGGGACATGTCCTGTAAGATTTGCAGTACTTGTTTGCCGGTATTGTAGTCTAGAGCTCCTGTCGGCTCATCGCAGAGCAAAATCTTGGGCTTCTTAGCCACAGCCCGAGCGATAGACACCCGCTGCTGCTCCCCGCCTGATAGCTGGGCTGGAAAATTATTGAGGCGCTTTTCCAGACCAACCGCGCTCAAAGCTGCCACTGGATCTTGAGCATCCTTGACAATTTCAGAAGCCAATTCGACATTTTCCTTGGCCGTCAGGTTAGGCACCAAATTATAAAACTGAAAGACGAAGCCCACATCATTGCGGCGATAGTCCGTCAGCTGGTGGGAATTGTAGTCAGCAATATTCTGGCCGTCTATCAGGATGTCTCCTTCATCATTGGTATCCATACCGCCAAGGATATTAAGTACCGTAGACTTACCAGCGCCAGAAGCACCTAGGATAATGACCAGTTCCCCTTTTTCAATCTCAAAAGAAATATCGTGATTGGCGACTATTTCAGTATCCCCCATCTGATAACGTTTAAAGCTATTTTTCATTTCAATATAAGCCATATCGTTTCTCTCCTTTTCAAAGCTCGTTTCCTTAAATCAACAAGCTGTTGATTCTAAATCACAGATATTATATAATGAGCTTAGATAAAAAGCAATAATCAAAAATCAACAAAGTGTTGATTTAAGCAAAAAGGGAAGAAAAAATGATCCAGAAAAGAAAAACCAGCACTAAGGAAGACATCAAGGAAGCCTTGATTCAGCTGCTATCAGAGGAAAGGTTTGATACTATCTCCATCAGCAAACTCTGCAAGCGGGCTGGGATTAACCGCGGCACCTTCTACCTCCACTACCAAGATAAGTATCAGATGGTTGATAGTCTCAAAAAAGAAATTATTTCCCAACTTTCTAGTTATAGCTTGTTTGAAGCAGAGAACGAATATCCTAAAAAGTTAATGATAGCAAAATTTCATATACTGCGAGCTAATGAACGTCTTATCAATGCCCTGACCAGAAGCCATTATATTGACTTTCGGGAAGCTATTCGGGAGTACATAACCAGTATCATTCTGAGTGATAAGCAAAAGGCTGCTACCCAGCGTTTTTTAGAAGAGAACTTCCATATCCCTCAGAAATACGCCCTAGAAATCTTCCTATCCAGTGTTGAGGGGATTATTTCTCTTTGGATAGCCGGCGGAGCTCAAGAAGAACCTGAAGAACTCACTGACATAATTTTGACTACTTATAACTATGATTATTTGAGATAAGGGCTCTAGTTTGAAGGCTAGCCTAGACAAAAGTCGTTTCTTCCACTAAGAAAAGCCGAACATTTTGCTCGGCCTTCTTTTTATTTTAGATTAGTTTTTCTTTGTTTTCTTCAAAAGGAAGAAGACTCCTGCTAGGATAATCAAGCCTGCAAGGCCCATGATGGTGACTTGCTCACCTGTTGATGGCAGGTCTTTTTTCTTGGCCTTGACGGACTGCTCATTTCGATACTGCACTTGGTAAACAGAGAAATGATTGGTCGTGAAGCTGATAGTCTGATTTTGATTAACTGTTACATCAAATTTCTCAACCTGCTTGCCATTTTCATCCAGAGCATAGACTGCATCTACTGGCAGATCTTTGCGGACTGGGATCGTCACAAGAGTTGGACTGACCTGATGCACCGGCTGACCATTCGGATTGGTCAAGCTAATGTCATAGGTATCTGTCGGCTGAATCTTGCTTTCCAGTTTTTTCACTGACAGCTGATGACCGGCCTTGACCAAGTCAGCATTTTTCAAGCGAATGCCAGTTGCGGCATCTACCAAGCTGTCCTCTTCTACATTGACTTCCGTCCGTGTATCAGAACTGCTAGAAGTTGCCGAAGAGGAAGAACTTGACGAGCTTTGAGTTGATGAAGCGCTGCTAGAGTCTTTGCTGGAGCTGGAAGGAGTGGGGTTTGCTGCTTCCTTGATTTTAGCTTCCATTTCAGCTTCTAGCTCTTTCATTTCCTTAAAGACTTGCGCTGCTCGAGCCTGTGTTTCCTCTGTGACTTTGGCCGAAGAGTCTGGCAGAGCTGCATTGGCTGCATCTAGAGCATTTTGCTCCTCAATAAAGCGGGCTTCCAAGGCCTTCCACTTGTCTTGGACAGAACCGCCAAAGAGGTCCTGATGCTTGGCCGCCATATCGTAGATATGAGATGCTACCCAGTACCAAGAGCCTGGACTGTAGCTAGTTGTGTTTACCTTATAAGCATCGTAAGTATCTGTGATATTGCCATTATAAGGCAGGTAAGGTGAAAAGCGAGGGCTGCCTACCGCCAGCCACATAGTACCACCGCCCATATTGGCTGGAACGCCGTCTTTGAGCTGGAAGATATGAGCTTCCATAACATTTGGATTGCCCAGCGGATATTTGTAAACAGGGTCTGTCGTACCGCGTTGTGGCAGCCCCTTACCATCTAGCTCCATTTGGTCCAGCGGTTTGAACTGAGTACCCTCAAAGCGATTGCGCTGCATAGCCATGACATCTGCTACACTAATCTTTCTGTCTGTGGAGTGCATGAGATCAAAGTAAGAGTCATTATAAGACACGGTCGCATTTGGATCTAGACTGGTGATACCTGCCCAGGCACGTGAACGATCTGCCTCTGCCATCGGTGGATTGTAGGACTGAGAAATATGGAATTTGCCGTCAATTTCTTTATAAGAATTAGCTTGCTTGGCTACATCCTGAACACCCTTTGAGGCAATGACATTTTCTGTATCATCAAAGTCAACACTACCCAAGAAGAAAGTATTAGGAAAGACAGCATACTTATCATCTGGGAATTTAATAGCAACATATTGGTGACCAGATAGGATTTCCATATACCAGACACCGGTCTTGTCAGCAATGGTGATAATATTCCCCTCTGCTGCTCCCTGCTCTCTGACGATCTGTGCCATCAGCTCCACACCCTGACGGGCAGTCTGAACATGAGGCAGAACGACGGTTGTCAAGATAGACTCTGCCAAGCCATTTTCTACATAAGGGTCCACCTTTTGAATGGCATCATTAGCCTTGGCAGAAACAGTCGCAGAAATGGAAACTCCGTACTCATTGAAGCCAACCTCGTCAAAAATACCTTGGGATGGGGTCACATCTGATACCGAGGTATACTTGTAGCTTTCTGCCGGCAGGGTCCATTCAAAGCCGTTGGTTTCATCGACCAGCTTAGCACCACTCGCATTGGTCTTTCTCGGATGAACCAGAAAGACCTTATTATGATTGGGCTCCAAGTCCTCCGTCCGACCGTAAAGCGTCGTGCCGTCTGCAGTCAGGTCTTTCCCGACGATAAATCCTGTGCAGGCTTCGACCACTTGGAAAGGAAAGAGAAAAATGGCCGAAAGAGCTAACAAGGAACGAAACAATATTTTTTTCATAAAAATATCTCCTTTGTTTTTTTGTAAAAAATTACAAAATTAAATACTATATTCAGTATAGCCTTTTATACCAGGTTTTGCAAGCGATTTCATTTTTTTTGACGTGTAAGATTTACTAGATAAATAATTCATTTCAAAATAGAAAAAAGCCAGATAAAATCTGACTTTAAAGATACGTGGCTGCGGAGGCACAACCCGCAGCCGCGCAAGTGTCGCAGGAAAGAATGGATAGGAGAAAAAGAACAAACTTCTCTCCTATTTCCAAACTGGTTGTGCTTCATATTTACCGTCTTCTCTAGACAAGCAATCTTACCATACGCTGACCCGCTTATCTGGAGCCAGATACATGGCATCACCTTCTTTAATTTCTGGATAGGTTTCATAGAAGGCCTCTACATTTTTGAGTTGCTGGTTGACCCGCAGTTCGGACGGAGCATGGACATCTACCTTCAAGAGAAGTTGATTAAATTGCAGACTGGCCTTGCTTCTCCAGATATTGGCATAGTTTTCAAAGTAATTCTTCAAGTCTGCATCTGGATATTTCTTTTTAACGACTTCTAGAGTAGCTGAAAGTCCACCTGCATCGGCTACATTTTCTGTTACCGTAAGCTTGCCGTTGACCTTGCCGCCGTAGATTTCAATACCATCCCACTGCTTGGTAACAGCTTCAATTTTCTTGTCAAAAGCTTTCTTATCTGCTTCTGTCCACCAATTGTTCAAATTCCCCTCTTCATCAAAGTTTGCACCGTTTGAGTCGAAGGCGTGAGTAATCTCGTGACCAATAACCATACCGATACCGCCGTAGTTCTTTTCCATCTCTTGCTTAACATCAAAGAATGGATTCTGCAGGATTGCGGCTGGGAAGTTGATACTGTTATTTTCCTGTGAGTAGTAAGCGTTGATATCGTAGGAAGGCATCAGCCACTCGTCCTTGTCTACTGGCTCAGAGAAGTGTTCAACATCATATTGATGTTTTGCCTGACTCAAAGCAATTGCATTCTCAAAGAAGGATTTCTTATCGTCTACTTTCAAAGTCTTAGTCACTTCGCGAACTTTTTCAGGATAGCCGATATAGAGTTTCATAGTATCCAGCTTCTTGACTGCCTTCTGCTTGGTTTCTTCTGACAGCCATTCGTTTTTCAGCATGCGTTCCCGATAAACTTCCTTGATATCCTTGACCATTTGGGTCACTTCTTGCTTGGCTTCCTCACCGAAATATTTGCGACCGTAGTAAAGACTAAAGACATCTGAAAAAGTTCCTGTTGTAAGATTGTATGCTGCATCTTCTTTTGAAGTTGCTTCCTTAGTACCTTGCAAGGATTTTTGGTACTCTGCAAAAATCAGCCGATAGTCATCGGTTAGAAAACTAGATGCTGATGCCGCCTGCTTCACAAGCATCCAAGATTTGAGCTTGCCAAAGTTCTTGTCATTAACTACCTTGGCAAAATTTTCATAATACTTAGGGTTAGGTACATTGACATCACCAGATTCCTGGCCTAGATAGTCATTGATAATATCGTGAAACTTAAAGGTATCAGAGTAGGCATTGATGTCTTCTGCCGTCTTAGGATGGTGAAGATTTTTAATTTCCGAAGTTTCTTCATTACTTTGGGCATACTTGGCCAGTTCTCCATCAAATTCTAAAGCTTCTTTGACAATCTTTTCGCTCTCTTTTTCACTATAGCCTAGCTTTTGAAAGGCTTCTTTGAATGCTTTTTCCAGCGGATCCATCATCCTTTTCTTAGCACCTTCATCTTCATAATAGCTCTTATCCGGCAGCATAAGACTTGGACTGGACAGATTCACTTGTTTCTGATTGGTATTTTCTAGGTTAGAACTAATTTCAAAAGTAAACGGTAGAGCTAGACCACGCTTTTCCCAGTCAACAGCCTTGCTAGCTAGGTCCTTTAGATCGGACAAGTCTTCAATTTCCTTGAGATAGGACTTGAGAGGGGCTAGGCCATCCTTTTCCCGCTGCTTGAAGTCCGTCGCTTGCTGGTAGTATTTGATAAACTCAGGCATGCCTTCAATCGTTGACTCTTCTTTACCAGAGACTAGATTTTTGACATCCGCCTTCATCTTGTCCTTGACCTGCTCGTTCAGCTCATAAAACACACCGTTAGACGGCTGATCGCTAGGAATCTCTGCCTTTTCCAGCCATTTTTTATTGATGGCTTGATAGTAATTGGTCCTCACTGTGGCATTCTTATCGATCGGTGTCTCCTGAGGGACAAAGGTCTTATAAGCCCAGTAGCCACCGGCAGCTAAGATTAGGCCGGTCACAGTCAACGTAGAAGTTAGAATGATTTTTGTTCTTTTCTTCATGAGTTCCTCCTTGTATATTAAGTAAAATATAATTGACTTTTTTATTTTACTCATTTACTTTAACATATTCTTTTTTCCTCGTCAACAGAAAACTGAAGGTCTGGAAAAAATTGCCGCAAGAGGAGAAAATAAGGTCATTCAGTCTGCTTTTAAAAGTGATCTGGTCTAGAGTCACACTTAAAGAAAAACTAAAGTTTTCTACCAGCTGTCCTGTTGCTTCCAGCTCTTTTCTCTCCCCCTTGCACTTTCTAGTATAGCCTTCAAACTTCAGATATTTCTCAAGAAATTCTAAAATATTTCTAAAGTTTTTTACCAAAATAAAAAAGACTGAGACAAAAATGCCTCAGTCTAGCTTTATTATGTTCAAAAAATATTGAGGCTGAGACAATTTAAATTGTCTCCCAGACCTTTTAAACCTGAACCTCAAAATAAGTGAGCTAAGTTAAATTTTTAAAAATTTAGTTCTGTCCTAGCATCTTTTACTGAACCTTTTTAGCCAGCATAGTCGCAAAGCGCAGCTGAATTCGATTGCCGTTTTCATCCCGGCGATGGAGGTGGCCAGGATTTTCATTGTACTTAACTAACTCCCAGTCCTTGTAATAATCGGCAAGCTCGCCTTCCTTAAAAGTAAAAGGAAAGGGCACAGAGCATGGAAAGTCCTCTGTATCCATAGCGCAGACGATGAGATTGTAGCCGCCAAGCGCTGTATGTTCTTGCATATTGCGGATAATATCCGGAATCCGCTCCGCCTGCAGGAACATAAGTACAACAGTGGAAACGATCAAATCATAAGTCTGAGTCAGACTAGCTGAGTTGATGTCGTAGCTACCCACTAGCAGATCTAAATCCTCCTGCTCCACAATGCTCCGTAAGATCTCCAGTGCCAGCTCATTCTTATCTACAGCCGTCACTTCAAAACCCTGCTTGGCCAGAAAGAGAGTATTGCGACCTTGACCGCAGCCTAAATCAAGCGCCCGTCCTGGTTGGACTGTCTGCATAGCTTCCAAAACCTCTGAGTGAACGGGATTGCTGCCGTATTTCTTAGGAAAATAATCCTCAGGCCGACAGTAAAACTCCAAATACCACTCCAAATCATCTGTCAGGGCTTCGACCCGATGCCAAGCTTGGGGCTGGGCAAAAGGATTGTCCTGACCAGCCTCAAAGATGTGCTCAGCCAGCTCCTCACCTTCCTCTGACATCTCTATAAATTTAAGTCGTCCCTTGAGAACAGTGATTTTGCCCCAAGTTCCCTCTTTGGTATTGTGCTTTCTCTTTACCGCTTCTGGCATTGTCTCGGCCGTCCACGGCGGCATACGTTTATAAGCTAGCAATTCTTCTGTCATAAAAAATCCTTTCTCTAAAAGCAAAGCTACGAATAATTTAACTGTCTTTATCATACTCGAAAAGCACAGACTTGACAAGTGGCAAATTAGTCAGAACTTTTCTGTTTGGTAAATTCGACAACGAACAATTTAAGATGGCTACTGTAGATGAGAATCACTAAGATAAAACTAAAAAAAGACCGGTCACCCAGTCTTTTATCTTGTATGAAAGTTGCTATGTCCTTTTTTAACCCTAGCATTTTGACTATTTATGCTGCCAAAAACCTCAACAATTCCTTTGAGAATTCATCCGCATATTGGAAAATGGAACCATGTCCAGCATTTGGATAGATAAGAAGTTTGCTGCCTTCTACCTTTTCATGCATAGCATAAGAATTTTCTGTTGGGACTTGCATATCCTTATCACCATTCACAATTAAGGTTGGTTGAGTGATATATTTCAGATCGTCTTGTGGAGCTTGTCCCCAAGCCTTGATTGCCTTGAGCTGCGTTAAGAAACCAGCAATTTTCATGTCTTTGTCCTTAAATTCCTCAGTCCGCGCGCCCATACGATCTAAAACCTTCAAAGCCTCTACTTTACCTTGCTCATCATGATTGTAAAAAATATAGCGTTTTGGGTCAATACGCTCAAGGGCAGCTTTAAACATATATTTGAATGTTTTTCCGGTAACCTTATCCATTTCAAATCCACCTCGAGGACCAGTTCCTGCCAAAATAAGACAATTAACCAAATCAGAATCCATACGAACTATTTCTTGAGCAATCATACCGCCCATAGACAGTCCTAAAAGGTTGATACGATTGTAACCTAAATCACTTATAATGGCGATGGTTTGCTCTGCCATGCCTGGGATAGTCGTTGCAACTTTTCCCTGACTTGCCCCAACACCTGGTAGGTCTAAGACAAGGACATGATGCTCTTTCGCAATCAAATCTAAAAGTTTTGGATCCCAATTGTCCAAGGTCGCAGCCAAGTGAACTAACATAACAAGCGGAAAGTCAGACTTACCCTTGCTAAGTTCACGATAGGCAATTTGATTGCCGGCAACAGAGATGCATTGATTTTTTGTTGTAATGTAAGACATAAACTTCTTTCTAATTATTCAAAGCTGAGAACTGTTTTCCCACGTGAACGTCCATTCGCAACCTTGTCGAGAGCAGCATTCACCTCATCAAACGAGTAAACTGTATCAATAGATGGTTTGATTTCAAGCTTACTGAAAATATCTGCCACTTCTTGTAATTGAGCACCATTACTTTCAACAAAGATAAAATGATAATGAACACCATACTTCTCAGCCATCTTATCAAACTTACGACCAGCAAGTCCTAGCAAGATTTGTTTCCATTTTGGCAAGTTCATACGTTTAGCAAAAGCACCATTTGGCATCGCTCGAAGAGAAACCAAGTGTCCACCTTTTTTCATGATAGACATTTGCTTCTCTGTTTCAGAACCACCAAGTGTATCCAAAACATAGTCCACATCGCTGACAGTTTTTGTATAATCCTCCGTCTTGTAATCAATAAAGCGATCTGCCCCCAGTTTCAAGACACGCTCAGCGTTAGCAGCAGCACCATTCGTGATGACCTTCAAGCCTTTTGCTTTAGCAATAGGAATCGCCATGCCACCAACACCACCTGTACCTCCAGAGATGAAGATTGTTTTACCAGCTTGAGCTCCCATAAGCTCAAGAGCTTGCATAATAGTCAAAGCTGTCAAAGGTACCGCAGCGGCTTCTATGTCTGTCAAATATTCTGGAACTTTTGCCAAGGCTTCACTATCTACACCAACATATTCCGCAAAAGCTCCGATATGATCAAGTGGGAGGCGAGCAAAAACACGGTCGCCAAGTTTGAAGTTGCTGACACGGCTTCCAAGTTCTTCAATAACTCCAACAACTTCATTTCCAGCTGTTTGCGGCAATTTGTAAGGAACAATCATCTTAACTTCTCCTCGGGAAATCATATTGTCCAAAGGATTGACTCCCGCTGCAGTGACCTTAACCAAAACTTGATTATCTGTAATGATAGGCTTTGCTATTTCTGTTATCGTAAGGTTGATGTTCTTTTTATCGTATTTTGTATGTAGTGCTGCTTTCATTATAATCTCTTTTCTATCCTTTATCTTCTTTGCATCAAGTGCAAGACTGTATTTTTGTTTTTAAAACTAAGATTTTACAAGTCAGTTTCGAACTTGATTAGCTGTTTTATATAAATTATTGATGACATCATCTAATGTTTGATGACTTAGTGCTTTTTCTAGCTGAGCTTCTGTGCTAGCGAAAATTGGCGAGACCGCTTCTTGAATATTTTGTCCGACAGGACATTCTTGATTAGCGTTCTGATGCATTTGAAACAAACTAATGTGCTTAACTTCTTGGGTCGCATAATAAATCTCAAGTAAACTCATCTTCTTAGGAGATTTGCCGAGTTGGTAGCCCGATTTACCTTGATGAGAAATAATTAAACCTGCATTTTTCAACAAGGTAATGACTTTTCGGATATAGCTAGAATTAGTTCCTACACTCGTCGCTAAGTTTTGCGAACTCAAAGTCTCCCTACTCTCACTAATCATTGTCAAGATATGCAAAGCCACTGAGAATTTTGTATCCATAGAAACTCCTTTTCCATAAACTTGTATCTGATACAAGAACAAGTATATCACCTGGATGGTTACTTATCAACTATTATGCTCACTTCTTTTTTTAAAATTAGAAAAGTCATCGAAGACAATCGAATAACTGGAAAACTTGCTCCCTAAAATAAAAAAGACCGGTCACCCAGTCTTTCATCTTGTATTAAAGTTTTTCATTTGTCTTGCGATGTCGCGGTTTTGCTCGCGGCGTTTGATGGACTCGCGCTTGTCGTAATCGTGCTTCCCTTTGGCTAAGCCCAGGAGCAGCTTCGCATAGCCATCCTTGAGATAGACCTTGAGCGGCACCAGCGTCATACCAGTTCCCTTTGTCTCCTGCTCCAGCTTTTGGATCTGCTTCTTATGCAGCAGCAGCTTTCTGCGACGTTCAGGCTCTTGGTTCCAGATATTGCCCTCTTCATAAGGCGCGATATGGACATTGCTGAGCCAGGCCTCACCGTTCTTGATTTGGGCAAAGCCATCTTTTAGATTGATACGGGCAGCACGGACGCTCTTGATTTCCGTACCGGTCAGCACCATGCCAGCCTCGATGGTATCTACGATGGTGTAGTCGTGTCTGGCCTTTTTATTTTGCGCGACGACCTTTCCTTCTCCCTTTGCCATACTTGGCTCCTTTCTTGACTAGTTCCTTGTAAAATGCCTTCTGGCTCTTACCTTTCTTGGACTTCTTATCTTTCTTATCTCTATAGCCTTTTTCTTTGGAAGGATGGCTGCGCTTGTCATCCTCACGACGTCTCTTTCTGCCCGACTTACCTCTGCCAGTCTTACTGGTCTTTTCTATCAGGTCATATTCACTAGGCAGGTATTCAAAGTCAATCTCGCCCGTGGCCTTATCCGCTCGGAACAGCTTGATGCGAATCTGCTGACCGACCTTGAAGACCACGCCAGACTTTTCTCCTTGCAGGGTCATAGTCCGCTCATTGTAGTTGTAAAACTCTGGCAAGTTGGTAACATGAATCAAGCCCTCGACCGTATTAGGCAGCTCTACGAAGAGTCCAAACTTAACCACGCTTGAAACTACGCCGTCAAACTCTTCCCCAACAAATTCTTCCATGTACTCAGCCTTTTTCATGGCTTCGACTTCACGCTCGGCCTCGATAGCCCGACGCTCTCGGCTGGAAGACTGACTGGCAATCTCTGGAATTACTTGCTCAAAATGCTCTGCTATTTCTTTAGACTCTCCATAATCCCGTACCATCCGGTGAACCAGAAGATCCGGATAGCGGCGAATCGGACTGGTGAAATGCGTATAAAACTCCGCTGCCAGACCATAGTGGCCGTGATTGTGCTCAGAGTAGCGAGCCTGCTGCATGGAGCGCAGAAGCATCATGGACAGGACATCTTCATAAGGCTGGTCTTTGACCAATTCCATAATATCCTGCAGGGCCTGCTGACTCATAGAGCTAGCCGTCCCGTATATCCGAATCCCAAAGCTAGAGGCGTAGTCGATAAACTTCTGCACCTTCTCCGCCTTAGGCTCCTCGTGGATCCGATAGATGAAGGGCAGATTTAGCTTAGCAAAATGCTCAGCCACCGTCTCATTCGCCACCAGCATAAAGGACTCAATCATGCGCTCAGCAATTCCCCGCTGACGCAGGACAATGTCCACCGGCCGGCCTTCCTTATTGACCATGATTTTGGCTTCATTGGTGTCAAAGTTAAGCGCACCGCGTTTAAAGCGCATACTTTCCAGAATCTCATGCAGCCGTACCATGCTGTCAATACTAGGCACAATGGCCTTAAACTGCTCAGCTTTTTCCTGATTTCCAGCAATGATGTCGTTGACATCACTGTAGGTCATGCGAAAGGTCGTCTTGATGACAGTCTGAGTAATGGTATGCTTGACCACGCGCCCCTTAGCATCTATCTCCATGATAGCCGACTGGGTCAGCCGATCCACATTTGGATTGAGCGAGCAGATTCCGTTGGACAGGCGCTCTGGTAGCATAGGCACCACTCGGTCGGTCACATAGACTGAGGTCGCTCGATTGAGGGCTTCCTTGTCCAGCTCAGAGCCTTCTTTGACATAGTAGGACACATCTGCGATATGGACACCAAGCTCAAAGTTGCCATTTTTCAGGCGCTTGATATGGACAGCATCGTCCAAGTCTTTGGCATCCGCTCCATCGATGGTGAAGGTTATCTCTTCGCGCAGGTCCAAACGCCCTGCCAAATCACTCTCTGTCGGTGCATCTGGAACTCGCTCGGCTTCTTCCAAGACCTTTTCTGGAAATTCGGAGACAATGTCCATCGACTCCAGCACTTCTAATACATCAATACCTGGATCATTGACATGACCAACTACATCGACCAGACTAGCCACAAAGAAATCGTGTTTCTTGGTCGGATATTTGTCAATAGCGACCTTGAGCACCTCTGTACCATCCAGAACCATAGCTGGTTTTTTGACATAAATAGGCTGGCTTATTTTCTGATTTTTCGAGCGGATATAACCCGCATACTTGGGCTTTTCCTCATCCAGAACCAGCTGGCCAACGGCTGAAGTCAGGCTGTGCTCCAAAATATCTATAATCTTAGCCTCAGCTGATGTTCCCTTGATCCGGTCTGCCACCTTGGTAATGACTACTTCCACCGTATCGCCATCAATGGCATGATTGACATCATTACGGCCGACAAAGAGATCATCCTCTTCCTCATTCAAGGTGACAAAGCCAAAGCCATTCTTGTGGGCATGAAAAACACCCTTGAGCGTCAGATGCTCCTGCTTTTTCTTCTCATAAAGCTCAATCCGCCCCTTGTCATCAAAGCGAATCTGATGCTTTCTTTCCATCTGGGAGATGGTCTTGACCAAGCTACTAAAGTCCTTGGAAGACTCTTTCCCCAAAGCAGCCGCCAGCTCATCTACGCTAGCCTGCTGCCTTTCTTTTAAATATTCAATGATTTCTGATTTCATATTCCTCTTCTCTTGATGAGTTCTTTCTTCATCCTTGCTAAATCTCTTTAAAACTTAAAAAATAGGCCAAGACGAAGTCAGAGCCCATTTTATTTACTAGATAATACTGCTAATACCAATGCAATCAGTAGCCAGAAGAAAATCATGATTCCCGTCATACGCTGCATCACAGCTTCAAAACCGCGTGCCTTAGGACGTTCAAACAAGTCGTTGGCACTGGCATCAAAGACGTTACTGGACTGATTTTTGGTTGGCTGCATGAAAATTGCAATGACAATAATAGCTGATAAAATGACTAAAATGGTTAATAATAGGTTGTACATAAATAAAAACTCCTTAAAATCCTATCTATTTTATCATAAAATCTACTTGGATTCAAGATGTAAAGTAACTTTTCTTTCCTTAGGACAATACTTTAAAACCTCAATTTTTTCCGGATGCGTTTTAGTATTTTTGCTGGTCAGATAGTTCTGACTGCCGCAGCTGGAACATTTTAAATTTATTTTAACGCGCACTAGATATCCTTCTTTTTAAATAAATTTCGAAAACTAAAGAGATTGGCCAGCATACTGACAGCAACTAGCCCTGCTGTTGCATAAAAGACTGAATGATAGCCATAGGCTGCCGCAATAACCGATCCAGACATAGGGCCGACCACCCCACCCAGATAAAAGAAAATCTGATTATAACTGAAAATTCTAGAGATTCCAAACTTGGGTGTTATCTTACTTAGCAGAGCATTGACACCCGGTATCAGCGCCCCTGTTCCTAGGCCAAATAAAAAGCGATAAAAGCCTAGCTGCATAGGGGAGCCAGCATTGGCACAGAGCAGATAAATCAGGATTGAATAGAACTGAGCCAGCACCAGAAGCCGGTGATTGCCGATACGGTCTCCTAACCGCCCCAGAATACTGGAGCTCATCATGCTGGAAAGTCCCATGGTAGAAACGATGAGACCCGAAACAAAGATCAGATTGTCCTTTTGCCCCAGCTCTCTGACATAGAGGGAAAGGATGGGGCTGATGGATTGAGCAGCAAATTGGATAACAAAGCTGGTCAGAAAGAGATTAATCAGCATCTTAGGATACCTGAGTTGACGCAACAATTCCTTAAAGCCTACCTCTTCTTGTCGGGTTACTGGCGCAAAATCCTCCCGAATCAAATAAAAGGTCATCAAGGCTGCCACTAGAAAAAAGCCGCCAATCAGAAGAAAGACATTGCGGATACCGAACATCTCCGCAATCAGACCCCCAATAAATGGCCCCATAAGATTACCCGCAACGACACCGGTCGAGAGAGTTCCCAGAGCATAACCCGTTTTTTCCTTGGGAGCCTGACTGGCAATCAGAGCTGTGCTGTTGGGAACATAACCAGCGAAAACACCGTTTAGAAAGCGTAGGAGTAAGAGCCAGAAAATATTGGGTACAAAGGCAATGCCGCCCATCGTGAAAACCATGGCAGTAGCTGCACGTATCATCATAGGCTTACGGCCATACCGATCGGCCAGACTTCCCCAGACAGGAGAGAGCAGCGCAGCTGAGATTGCAGAGAGTGAAATCCCTAGCCCAGCGTAATACTCCACCTCATGACCACTAGCCCCAAGCTGCTCCACGAAAAGTGGCATAAAAGGCGTCACCAGAGAAATGCTGGCACCAGTTAGGAAGTTCCCAAACCAAGCGACTTTCAGGTTATGTTTCCAGTTAACTTGTGACGTGATAAATCATCTTCTTTCTAATTTCTGCAAAGCATCGCGAATCTGCTGTCGAGTTTCCTCAAGCGAGCCATTGTTATCAATCAACACGTCCGCCCTCTTTCGTTTTTCTCGGAGAGATAGCTGAGCTGATATGCGTTTTTCTGCCTCTTCCTGGCTGAGAGCATTTCGAGTCATAAGGCGACTGAGCTGAGTTTCCTTCGTCACGTCCACCAGCCAGATCTGGTCAAACCAATCTTCATATTGTAACTCAAACAGCAAGGGAAGATCCATAAAAAAGATGTCTTCCATCTCTGCCAGCAAATCTCGCCGGCCAGCCAGTTCCTCGCGGATAATCTGATTTTGTATTTGACTGGATTGCTCCAAGAGTTCGGGATTCCCAAAAATCATAGCTCCCAGCTTAGGCCGATCCAAGCGCCCATCTTCCTGTAAGATAGATGAGCCAAAAGTAGATAAAAGAGCTTGATAAAGCCGTTCCCCCGGCTCCTGCAGCTCATGCACTACCTGATCCGCATCAATAACTTGGTAGCCCTGCTGCCTCAAAAACTCTGTCACTGTTGACTTACCCGAAGCAATGCCGCCAGTGATACCGATAATTCTTACCATGACAGCTACCTCGCTTTCTGGCAATGAGGACAGAGATGTGTACCGCGTCCGCCCAGCTTAATTTTCTCAATCGGGCTGCCGCATCTAGCACAAGGTTGACCAGTCTTTCCATAGACCTGCAGAAAATCCTGCATAGTGCCATCCTCACCCAAAGCATTGCGGTAGGTCCGAATGGTCGATCCTCTCTTTTCAATCCCCAGCTGCAAAACTTCTATAATCTGCTCACGCAGTCGCTTCACTTCAGCAGGCTTTAGACTAGCTGCTGGCCTTGCCGGATGAATCCGCGCCCGCCAAAGGGCCTCATCTACATAGATATTGCCCAGACCAACGACCAAGGTCTGCTCCAGCAAATAGGGTTTTATGGGCTTCTTGGAACGACTCAAAGCTGCGGCAAAAGGCGCTAAAAGAAAGTCCGAATCTGTCGGCTCAGGACCAAGCTTTCTGGCAGCAAAATAAGCCTCCAGCTGATTCTTTCTCAACAGCTCCATGGTCCCAAACTTGCGAACATCCTCATAAACAAGCGTTCCACCATCCGTCGTCTCGAAAAAGACATGAGCATGCTTGCGCTCAGGCACCTCATCAGGATAAAAAAGATACTTGCCTTCCATTCGCAGATGGGAAACCAGCACTCCACCCGTCAGGTAAAAGAGCAAATACTTGCCCCGACGGCCAATCCTTTCAATGGTCTGACCTGGCAAGTCATGGACAAAGCTATCCACTCCCGTACCAATCATCTTGGCATAGCGGACCCGCACCTGCCCAATCGTCTTGCCAACAACCAGACGCTCCAAACCGCGCCGAACCGTTTCCACTTCAGGTAATTCAGGCATAAAGCTCCTTTCTTAGTATTCTCAATATCAAAGCCCCATAGCAAAGCTGTCCGAAAAATACTCATACAGCATCAGGCGGTGTTTATCCGATAGATTTTCCAGCTCTGCTATTTCTTCTTTAGAAAAAAAGCCTAACCGTAGTGTTTCCTCATTATGAAAATTGGAAATATCAAAATCCTCCAGCGCTTGCAATTCATACAGAAAGACAACCGTCTGCACTTTGTCACCATTAGGATAAGATTCATCAAAATTAGTATAAACATTCAGCAAGCGCTTGGCTTCAACAGAAACGCCTGTCTCTTCGTAAAACTCACGCACGGCTGCTTGCAGAGAAGTCTCCCCGAGCTCCATAGCTCCTCCAGGAATCGCCCATGTTTTCTTATCGCCTCGCAACTGCAGAAGCACACGACCTTCCTCGTCTGCCAGAATCCCACCAGCAAAATTCAGGATAACCTTATCATGTCCCACCTTGGAGCGAATATAGGAAATGTAGTCCATATCAAAATCCTTTCAATTTCTCTGGGAAGGCAGCGTTTTGAAAGAAATAGCGCAGCAACTGAATATGCGTATCCACATCACTAAAAAGCCAAGCATGCCCTTTATCAGGATAGTAGGCGCATTCAGACCTAGCATTTTTCTGTGCCAACCTGCGGTGCCAGTCATGAATGGTTTCGGCTTCTTTCCCACCTGAGATAAAGAAAGCAGGATTATCAAACTGCAAGTCAAGTCTCAGCAGATTTGCCTGTGACATCGCACGTCGAAATGAGCGTCGTTCAGCTCTTTGGAAATCTGTAACAAAGCGCTGAACGTCTTGGACAGGTGCTCCGTCCTCTTGCATCATCTTTGTCAGGAAATTGGCTACAAATTTAGTATTTTTCAAGAAAGAGATTAGATAGACAATGGCAATAATCTTGCGATAGCCCTTAATTGGCTGAGAGCTTGCCCCATCCACAATGACTCTATCTATAAGGCTAGAATGTTTTTCCAACAACTTAAGAATGAGTGAACCGCCTAATGAAAGCCCAACCAAGTGCGGCTTGCCATGTGCTTTGCTTTTAATGACAGCCACAATCATTTCCACGACATCATTAAAGTTTGTCCACTCAATATTATGACTGGCTTCGTGACCAGGTAAATCCACAAGAATGCAATGAAAATCTTGCTCAAGCGCAGCAACATGGTGTCGCCACATCTGACTGCTAGAGCCCGAAGCATGCAAAAAGATAATACTTTTTGGATTTTGCTGCCCTCTTTCTTCAATGAATAATGATGGCATTTCCATCACCTCACTTACTAGCTTAGAAAACCTCAATACTCCTTCTTATTATAGCCAAAGTCCGCCAAGTCCAGCTTCTTGTCCCGCCAGTTTTTCTTGACCTTGACCCAAGTTTCTAGGAAGACCTTGTCCCCCAGCATGAGCTCAATATCGCGCCGAGCCATGGATCCGATTTTCTTCAGCATGGATCCGCCTTTACCAATGATAATGCCTTTTTGACTGTCACGTTCCACCATGATAGTCGCTCGGATATGGACCTTGTCCGTCTCCTCGTCTCGCTTCATGCTATCAACGACCACTGCGACTGAATGAGGGATTTCCTCCCGTGTCAGCATCAAAACCTTTTCCCGAATCATCTCTGACACCAGAAAGCGCTCCGGATGGTCGGTAATCTGGTCTTCTGGGAAATACTGGAAGCCTTCCTCCAGATTCTCACTGAGAATATCAATAAGATGGGACACATTATTGCCCTGCAGGGCTGAAATCGGCACGATTTCTTTGAAGTCCATCTGCTGACGGAAATCATCAATTTGGGCTAAAAGCTGATCTGGATGGACTTTATCAATCTTATTAACCACTAAAATAACTGGCACCTTAGCCGCTTTCAGGCGTTCGATAATCATGTCATCGCCCTTGCCACGCGGCTCATCAGCTGGCACCATGAAGAGGACAGTATCCACCTCACGCAAGGTACTGTAGGCTGCTTCTACCATGAAGTCCCCTAGAGCCGTCTTAGGTTTGTGAATTCCCGGCGTATCGATAAAGACAATCTGCTCCTTATCCGTCGTGTAAATCCCCATAATTTTATTGCGAGTGGTCTGAGCCTTATCGCTCATGATGGCAATTTTTTGCCCCATAACATGATTCAAAAAGGTTGATTTCCCAACATTAGGACGTCCCAAAATAGCTACAAAACCTGATTTAAAAGTCATTATTTTACCTCTATTATTTCCATAAAAACAGCAGAAAATCGGCAGTCTCCCCCGATTTTCAAATCTTTAAAAAATCCAATCCCAAATCTTGGGAACAAAAATAATCAGCCCTGTCACAACAGCAAAGCCAGACACGACCAGAACAGCTCCCGCTGCCATATCCTTGGCATTCTTGGCCCGCATAGAAAAGTGGTAATCGCTGGCCAGATCCACGACATTTTCAATGGCAGAATTGACAATCTCAAAGGCAATGACCAGAAAAATGCTCAAAAAGAGAAAGAGCCACTCTATCGCGGACAAGTCAAAAATCAGTCCCGCAACTATCACTGCCAAAGCCGAAAGGACATGCTTGCGCAGGTTGCGCTCCTCTTTAAAAGCTGTAAAAATACCGGTTAAAGCAAATTCCAGACTCGAGACCACATCTCGATTTTTCCATTTGCGTTTGTTATTTCCTTGTGAGTCCATAAGCAGTTAAAATTTCTTCCTGTAATCCAAACATTTCTGCTTCTTCTTCCGGCGTATAGTGATCATAGCCGTTGATATGCAGAAAACCATGCACTGCCAAAAAGCCCATCTCCCGCTCAAAGCTGTGGCCGTATTCCTCTGCCTGCTCACGCGCCTTGTCCACTGAAATGAACAGCTCGCCGATATAGGCGTCAAAATCCTCCAACATCTCAGCTAGCTCAGGATGGTCCAGCAAATCCTCCTCGTCAACAGCGATGTCCAGCTCAGGCTTATACTCCAAGCTAATCACATCCGTCGGCCGATCCGTATCTCTATATTCCAAGTTTAGTTCATGACTGCGCGCATTGCTGACAAAAGTCACAGCCATTTCCTTATTTCCCTTGCCCGTTTTCTGGGCCGCAAACTCCAAAATTTCCTGAGTCTGTTTAAGAATCTCTTCCGAAACCTGACCCGTCTCATCTACCATTTCGATATACATATCTTACCCGCTTTGCTAGTATTACCTTATTATATCATATTTTGACTCACTTTAGGGAGCCGAGGGCAGGGTTTTGGAAAATAGCAGAGCAGATTTATCAACCACTCACCGCAAAGACAAAAGCAGCTATTTTTATTATATTCCTTCCCGAAACTTTGCCTTTCACTATTTGCTATAACTGACAAAAAGAAAAGGCTGGGAAAACCCAACCTTGTATTACAAGATGCTAATTGCCGGGATCGAACCGGCGACCTCATCCTTACCATGGATGCGCTCTGCCAACTGAGCTAAATCAGCGTACCTATCTAATATATCATGTAGATAGGTGCTTGTCAATATCCTTTCTCATTTTTTTGCAAAATAATCTTCCCTAGTCAGATAGTAATGAACCCGTGTCACAATGCGACCTTTCTCATGCTTGTCTAGTGATGCGTAAGGCTCTTCGTGGGAATATTTCATACCCGACTTGACCATAACTCGGCCAGATGCTGGATTATCCACATCATGCAGCGCTACAAGTTTGTTCATTCTGATTTCCTCAAAAGCTAGCTTGATTACTGCGCGATTGGCCTCTGTCGTATATCCCAGATTCCAGTATTTTTTATTGATTACGTATCCGATAGCCGCCGTTTTCAAGTCCAGCCTGATCTTATGCAGGTCAATAGTCCCGATGAATTTGCCGCTTTCCTTCATTTCTATTCCCCAGCGCCCCAGAGGATTGGCCAGATAAAAGAGAGCGATATTATTGCGTGTTTCTTCCAGGCTTTTGTTAGTCTCAAAGGTATAGCGAGTATTTTCCTCATCCGAAGCGTACTCAAACATCGCTGGGGCATCTTCCAAGGTCACTGGACGCAGAATCAACCGCTCAGTTTCCAGTCTGGTATGACGAGCCAGTTTGACATAGATATTTTCCATCGGGGCCTCCTATTTTTTCTTAACAGAATAGCACAATTCACTAACGAAAGCAAACCGCTCCGATTTTTTCTTGATTTTTGAAGCGTTTTCATATACAATAAAAACATCTTAAAAAAGGAGCATATTTTTTATGTTAATCGGTATTCCAAAAGAAATCAAAAACAATGAAAATCGTGTCGCTCTGACACCAGCTGGTGTTCAAAGCCTCGTTGGTAAAGGACATGAAGTGCTGATTGAGACAAATGCAGGGCTGGGATCTGGTTTTACAGATGCAGACTACCAAAAGCAAGGTGCAAAAATCGTCCCTACTGCTGCAGAAGCTTGGGCAGCTGAGCTGGTGGTCAAGGTCAAAGAACCTCTGGCAGCCGAATATAGCTTCCTCCGCGATGACCTCTTACTCTTTACCTACCTGCACATGGCTGCCGCTCCTGAGCTAGCAGATGCTATGACAAATGCCAAGACGACTGGTCTGGCCTATGAAACCGTCCGCGATCAAGATGGACAACTGCCACTCTTGGTACCTATGAGTGAGGTAGCTGGTCGGATGGCGGTCCAAATCGGAGCCCACTTCCTGACTAAGCGTGAAGGCGGATCTGGCGTACTTCTCGGTGGTGTACCGGGCGTTCCAAAAGGAAAAGTTACCATCATCGGTGGCGGAGTCGTAGGGACCCATGCCGCTCGTATCGCTCTAGGACTAGGTGCTCAAGTGACTATTCTGGATATCAGCGCTAAGCGTCTGTCTGTCCTAGAAGATGTCTTTGGCCATCAAATCCAGACCCTCATGTCTAATCCGTTCAATATCGAAGCTAGCGTTCGAGAGGCAGATGTCGTGATTGGCGCTGTCCTCATTCCAGGTGCGAAAGCTCCGAAACTAGTGACAGACGATATGGTTAAGCAAATGCGTCCAGGCTCTGTCATTGTTGACGTAGCCGTTGACCAAGGTGGTGTTATTGAAACTGCTGACCGCGTAACGACTCACACCGAGCCTGTTTACGAAAAACACGGTGTCCTCCACTATGCAGTTGCTAATATTCCTGGTGCCGTAGCCCGCACTTCTACTATCGCCTTGACCAATGTCACCCTTCCTTATATTGAAGCCTTGGCAGAGAAAGGCTTCAAACAAGCCATTGAAGATGACCCAGGCCTGCGTCAAGGTGTCACAACCTACCAAGGCCACATCACCAGTCAGCCAGTTGCAGAAGGCCTCAACAAGGACTACACATCTATTGACGAACTCGTTTAGTTGATTATTTCAACTTTAAAATCAATCCCACAAAAAAGAGCAGAAATAAATCTGCTCTTTTCGTATGTTATTAGATAAAAATCAAAGCTTTCTTTAGTAATACCTCTTTAGCTTTTCTTGATTTTCTTTGAAAAATTCCTCTAGCCATTCCATACCATAGGCATGACTAAAACCTTCTAAAAGAACAGAAAAATCAATCGTATCAAAACCCAACTTTCTCAGGTCCTCAAAGGTTTTGAATGGGGAATGAAAATCTTTGTATTTGATAATAGCTCCGATGTCTTTCAAATCCTGTTCTCTAATGCTGATCATTTTCATTCCTAAAACATATTCAATCGGAACCATTAAAACCCTTAAATGACTAAAAGTATATAAGGTCTCACATAAGTCAACCGCAGGTTGCTTGTTCATACTCGCTACATTATTATTGAGCCAAAGTTCTTCATGAGTATTGAGGTTAAATCGTTGTCCTACTCTCGCAATAATCTCATTAATTTTTTGGTTTTCTTGGTAAAAAGCATCTACATCTTGGGTTGCTCGCAAGCCATGATGTTCCAATACATAGCCCCCAACACAGATAATAGTCAAAGTAAGGTTGGCTTGGGCCAATTCTTGATTTAAGGCTTCAAAAACTGGTTTCATTTTATCCATGCTTGTATTTCTCCATCAGCTCTTGAACATTTGTTAACTTAGCAGGTTTGTTTAAAGAAACCACATACTCATGCGTGGGAGTGTGTTCTTGTAGAGCATATTTCAGACTAACCTTTTGAAAATCTGTCAACTCTTTTGAAGACAACAAACGTTCCACATCTTTGTCAGTCAAATAAGAACTATCTTCAAAAATAACCTTTCTAAGGTAACGAAACCAATGACTGGCGTTAAATCTTGATTGCCTAGAAGCGTTAATCATGTAATCATACCAATCCATCTTCTACCCCTTTTTAAAATTCTATCTTTCCAGATAATCACTTTTATTCATTTTATAAATCTTAAAAATTCTATATCATAGCTGATATAAACTGATATCTAGTTATCTGATTCCATTTCTTCTGGCTCAGTTGCTGCCTCTTTAACAGGAGTTGGTTCATAAGCTCGGATAATCTCCGCCACCACTGGATGACGAACGACATCCTTAGCTGAGAAATGCACAAAGTCAATCTGGGAAATGTTCTTCAATTTCTCCTGAGCATCAATGAGTCCTGATTTAACATTGCGAGGCAGGTCAATCTGGCTGATGTCTCCATTGACAATCATCTTGGACTGGAAGCCCAGACGTGTCAGAAACATCTTCATCTGCATGATGGTGGTATTCTGAGCTTCGTCTAGTATAACAAAAGCATCATCCAGCGTCCGCCCCCGCATATAGGCTAGGGGAGCAATCTCAATGATTTCTCGCTCCATGAGACGCGTCGTCTGATCCTTACCCAAAATCTGATACAAGGCATCATAGACCGGACGCAGATATGGATCCACCTTTTCCTTAAGGTCACCAGGCAGAAAGCCCAGACTCTCACCAGCTTCCACAGCCGGCCTTGTGAGGATAATTCGCTTGACCTGACCACGTTTGAGAGCTGTCACCGCCAAGGTCACCGCAAGAAAAGTCTTCCCTGTTCCAGCTGGCCCGATACCAAAGACAATATCATGATTTTTAACACTGTCCACATAGATTTTTTGACCAAGTGTCTTGACGCGAATCGGCTTGCCATAGCTGTCCTTGATAATCTCTTCTTCGTAGAGTGCTATAAACTTATCAATTTCATCATTTTTAACCATGGTAATGGCTGTAACAACATCGGGAGTACCGATGGTCATGCCACGATTGACCAAGACCAACAGAGCCTGAATGACCTGTCGAGTCTCCTCGCAGGCAGCCTCCGTACCCAAAATCTGCACAATCTCGGTTCGGGCATGGATAGTTACCTTCAATTCCTGCTCCATTAGGCGCAGATGGCGTTCATTAGAGCCAAAGAGATGAAAAGCATCATCTGGATGGCCCAGTTTCAATTCTACTGAATGTTCCTGCAAATAAAGAACCTCTCTATTTTAATTTATTGAATGAATTATCTTTATTATATCAAAGCAAACAGAAAATGACTATCCCTAGCCACTATCCACTTAATGCGCCTGATATTCCTCCCAAATAGCATCGAACTCGCCAAGGTTAAAGGAAAAATTTGCATGCTCCTCCAGAAAACGACTGACCTCATCAAAATCATCCGTATGCTTGGGAAAGGCAGTATCCTGAAAAGCCAAATCCGCCAAAATAGCCTTGGGCTCCTTGCTCTTAGGATTGCGCTCTGTCATCAGCCAGCTGTAAAAAGATTTTCTCATAGGTTCCTTTCATTTTTTTAAAATCGTATTTCTATAAGCATAAGTTCTAGATACACAACTCTTTATCCTTACACCAACTCTGTTCCAGTCGGATCTTGCTTGATTTTACCAGCTTTCATCAGCCCACCCAGAGCTTTTTTAAACTGGCCTTTGGAAATGCCAAAGGTAGCCTTGATGTCGTCTGGTGAAGATTTATCGTTCAAAGTCATAAAACCGCCATTGCTCTCCAGATAGGTCAGAATCATCTGGGCATCGTTTTCCAACATTTCAAAGGAGCGAGGCTTGAGGGAGAGGTTAAGAGTGCGGTCTACTTCACGGAAGCCAATTACCCGCGCGTCCAAGACCTGACCAAGACGTGGCTCTGCATAGCGCTCACTCGGATGAATGAAGCCCAGCATATTATTCTCCGGCAGGTAGACAAAGGTACCAGAAAGCTTGAGCCGATAAACGATGGCTGGCCAGTTTTGGTTCTGCATGTTATTATAGGCAGGACGAGCCAGACGCTGGAAATCCTCCTGATAAGCCAGTTGGCCCCAGATGCGGTCTTTCTTATCTACTTCCAGACGGATATAAAGGCGGTCACCCTTTTTTGGCCAGAGTTCCTTGATTTCTGGCAAGATGTCAAGTGACACAACGATTTGTTTATCCGGCAGACCGGTATCGACAAAGACACCTAGATCCTTTCGGACCTCCGTTACTGTTCCCCAGCCAAACTGGTCTTGAGTAGCTGTAACTTCAAGAGTTGTCAGGCGAAGCTTCTGCTTCATATCGCTGTAGGCAAAGCCTTTGACAGACTGCCCCAGCTCATGCGCCCCCTCTTCCTTAGAAAGAGCGTAAACCTGACCATCCTTTTGAACAAAGTAAAAGCGATCATTTTCATCCGTGATGATACCCACGATGAAGCTGGCAAGATTTGTATTCATATAGACCTATTTTCTACCTTGCTTCTTCAAACCGGGCAAGGATTTTTGATTTTAAAACAACTCAGTCAGCCAAAGCCAACTGAGTTTTGATTCTGATAAAAATGTTAAACTTCTAAAAGTTCTTTTTCTTTATTTGCCGTCATCTCATCGATATGTTTGACAGCATCATCCGTTACTTTTTGAATATCCTTTTCCAAGGTCTTCAATTCGTCTTCAGTGATTTCTTTGGCTTTTTCCTGCTTCTTAGCTTCGTCCATAGCATCGCGGCGGATGTTACGGATGGCAACTTTAGCATTTTCACCAACCTTTTTCACTTCTTTAGCCAAGTCCCGTCGAGTTTCCTCTGTCAGGGCTGGAATGACCAGACGAATCACAGAGCCATCACTGGCTGGCGTAATTCCAAGGTCAGAAGCATTAAGCGCACGCTCAATGTCCTTGATAGAAGACTTGTCAAAAGGTGTCACCAAAAGAACACGCGCTTCCGGAATCGTAATCGAAGCGATTTGGTTGAGCGGAGTTTCTACTCCATAGTACTCCACATGGATGCGGTCCAAAAGGCTGGCATTGGCGCGGCCTGCACGGATGCTGCCAAATTCACGAGCCAAACTTTGGTGCGAGTGGGTCATTCTTTCTTTTGCTTTTTCTACAATTGCATTTGCCATGAGTTTCTAATCTCCGTTCTTATAAATTATTTGATACTGTTGTTCCGATTTGCTCACCGATAACAACGCGTTTGATATTGCCCGGCTCATTCATGTTAAAGACAACCAAGTCAATGTCATTGTCCATAGACAAGGTCGAAGCCGTTGAGTCCATAATTCGCAGTCCCTTACTGATGACATCCCGGTGGGTCAGTTCATCAAACTTAACGGCGGTCTTGTCTTTCTTAGGATCGGCATTATAGACACCGTCCACGCCATTTTTGGCCATAAGAATCGCATCTGCTTCAATCTCTGCTGAGCGCAAGGCAGCGGTTGTATCAGTTGAAAAATAAGGAGAACCAATACCTGCACCGAAAATGACGATACGGCCTTTTTCCAGATGACGAAGAGCCCGACCTCGGATGTAAGGTTCAGCAACCTGCTGCATAGCAATCGCTGTCTGCACGCGCGTATCTACACCTACCTGCTGCAGCGAATCCGCCATTACCAGCGCATTCATGACAGTGCCCAACATACCAGTATAGTCGGCCTGCACACGGTCCATGCCTGCTTCTGCTGCCGGCTCACCCCGCCAAAGGTTTCCACCTCCGATAACCAGAGCAATTTGAACTCCCAAATCATGAACTTCTTTGATTTCTTCCGCCATCTTCTGAACAGTTTGAATATCAATACCAACGCCTTTTTCACCGGCAAGAGCTTCACCTGACAACTTAATCAAAATACGCTTATACTTAGGTTCTACCATTTTTTTACTCCTTATTTTATCTGTACTATTTTACCACATTTTATGATTTTTATATAGTTAAATCACTGAAATTTTTCTTTTTTCCTTTTAGTAAAATAGCAGAGCAGACAAGCTCATTTCACAGAAAAACCAGCCCCATTATAAGATAGGACTGGTAATGAATATTTCAATCATCTTTTACAAGGTCTACTCACTGCTTGACCGACTGTTTCTTTTCCCGCTTAGCTAAGAGCGGCAGGATGACACCCAGACTGATCAAGACGATTGGCGTCAGGATATTTGTCAAGAGAGAGAATTGCCAGCCAGCTGGATCTTTGGCAAAGTCTACTTTCGGAACCATCCCTAAAATGCAGGCAAAGGCTGTAAAGAGGAAGCACCAAGCTCCGATAGCAAAGCCAACTTTGGGATTTTTGGTAAACTTGTATTCGGCATCCTTGTACTTCTTCCAGGCCTTGTTCAACATCATGTAGGCAAGGAAAACCCAAAGATACCGCATGGGCATAACGATGGAGTTTAGATTGGTCATCCATTTGACCAGGCCATCAATTTCTTTGATTCCAAAGATAGGCAGAATAATCAAGAAGCTAACCAAAATCCCCGTCAGGATGTAACCGTTAATGAGGACACCTTTTGATGTCCGCTTGCGCAGCCAGCTTGGGACAAACTCTTCATCGGCATTATTGAGCATGATTTGCAGAGGTGCGTCAATAGAGAAAGCCAGTGCAGCAATCTGTCCAACCATATTGGTCAGGGCATAGATGACTACTAGCACATTGCCTACACCCCAGTAGCTGCCCAGCTTTTGGAAAGCTTGATAAGCACCATTTCGCATCAGGTCTTCAGGAATATTGCTGCCGTCAAAAAGCATACCCATAGCTATAGAGCCTAGGATAGCAGATGCACCAACCATGATAGCCATGACAATCATCCCCTTTGGAAATTCCTTGGCTGGATTGCGTGTTTGATTAACGTAAGGCGATATTTTCTCAGCCCCGCCGACCGCAAAGACCAAGAGAGAGATGGTTGTAAAATAAGAAAAATCAAAGTTGGGAATGTAAGTGCTAAGCTTATCCATATTAGCCGTCGCAAACTGCATGTCAGGTTTGATAAAAGGCGCCCCGACTGCTAAGAGGACGAAGAGGAAAGACATGATGAGCATTGCACTTCCTGCCAAGCCCCCAATCACCTTGAGAGTTGACAGCCCCTTGGTAGATAAGTAGAGAAAGGCACCGAAAATCAGCAAGCTAAGAATAACAATCCAATGAATATCAAGACTGCTCAAAAAGTCGCCATTTCCCTGAATAGCCCAGCCCAGCGGAATCAAAACACCCTGTGGCTTTTGAGCCAGATAAGGAATATGCACCACCCAATAAGTCCAGGCTGCAAAATAAGCCAGCCGCTTGGTAGAGGTTTTCTCCACCCAGTCACTGACACCGCCTCCGCTCTCCTTAAAAGTCGAGCCTAGCTGCCCCACGATGAGGGCATAGGGAATAAAGTAAATAGCCAGGATAAGAATCCAAGACACAATTACCGAAATGCCCTGCTGGGAATAGTTATTAACCACATTTCCCAGACCCCAGACCATATTAAAAGCAATCAGAGATACCATCAGCCAGGTTAGCTGGTTCTGATCTTTTTTCATGACACCGTCTCCTTTAGTTATAAAATAAATTGATTCGATATTATTATAACATGTTTCCATGGGTTTGTAATCGCTGTCGGTATTTTTATTTCAAAAAAAGAACTACCCGAAGGCAGTTCAATTTAATTCTTAAAGTGAGTTTACGTCAACCTTGATACCAACACCTTGTGTAGTAGTGATAGTCAGGTTAGTTACGTAAGTACCTTTAGCAGTAGCTGGTTTTGCTTTTTGAATTGTGTCGTTGAAAGCTTTGAAGTTTTCAACCAACTTGTCAGCTTCAAATGAAACTTTACCAATGATAGCTTGTACGTTACCTGCACGGTCAGCACGGTAAGTAATCTTACCACCTTTAGACTCTTCAACTGCTTTTGCAACGTCCATTGTTACAGTACCAGTCTTAGGGTTTGGCATCAAGTTACGAGGTCCAAGGACACGTCCAAGGCGACCTACAAGTGCCATCATGTCTGGTGTAGCGATTACTACGTCAAAGTCCAACCAACCGTCGTTGATTTTTGCAACGAGGTCATCTTCACCAACGAAGTCTGCACCAGCAGCTTTCGCTTCTTCTGCTTTAGCACCACGTGCGAAAACAAGAACGCGTGAAGTTTTACCAGTTCCGTTTGGCAATACCATTGCGCCACGGATTTGTTGGTCAGCTTTTTTAACGTCGATGTTCAAGTTGTAAGCAACTTCTACAGTTGCATCGAATTTTGCAAAGTTAGTTTCTTTTGCAAGTGCTACAGCTTCTTCTACGCTGTATGCTTTTGTGCTGTCGATTTTTTCAAGAGCAGCACGAAGTTGTTTGCTTTTTTTAGCCATTTTATCTTTCTCCTTGTAAGTGGTTCAATCGATTTTCATCTCCCACGTCACTCGTCAATCTGATCAAGTGTAGTGCGGGCAAATGGGATGAGCGTTATTGATTAGTCAACAACAGTGAATCCCATAGAACGAGCAGTACCTTCAATCATACGCATTGCAGACTCGATGTTTGCAGCGTTCAAATCTGGCATCTTAGTTTCAGCAATTTCTTGTACTTGCGCACGAGTAACTGTTGCAACTTTCGTTTTGTTTGGCTCACCAGAACCTTTTTCAACACCTGCAGCTTTCTTCAAAAGAACAGCAGCTGGCGGAGTCTTAGTCACGAAAGTGAATGATTTGTCTTCGTATACTGAGATAACAACTGGAATAATCATACCAGCTTGATCAGCTGTACGAGCGTTGAACTCCTTAGTGAATCCCATGATGTTGATACCGGCTTGACCAAGCGCAGGACCAACTGGTGGAGCTGGAGTAGCTTTACCAGCAGGGATTTGCAATTTTACAAGTTTTTCGACTTTTTTAGCCATTTTTAAATCCTCCTTTGTGGTTTTGGCGGTAAATAAAGATTTTTACCTCCCACAAGTATGCTTTTCGCATACCTTTCTATTATACACTAAACTTTGTTAAATGCAAGGAATTTTATCTTCTTTTTTGAATTTTTTGTGGTAAAATAATCTTATGACACTATTAAAGATTGCTTCGATTTTATTTATCTTTTTAACATTGATTTTAACCACTATTACAGTGCGAGTTTTTCAATTAAGAAAATACGGTTTAAACTTTGCGGACTTGGCTTTTCCGCTTTTTGTTGTGGAATTTTATATTATTTCAGACAAGGCCTACTATCATAGCTTGCTGCCCCAGCTGACTCTAGCTCTCTCAGTTCTCGCTATCGCCATCACCATTTATTTTCTAAAGAAAAAACGGAGCTTCTACTATCCCAAGTTTTTCAAGTTCTTCTGGCGGGCCGGATTTCTTCTGACCTTCTTCATGTACCTAGCCATGGTCATCGGTCTCTTTTTGTAATAATGTAAAACAAAACCCATCGGTTATCAGATAGCCGATGGGTTTTTCATATGTGAGATTTATAAGTCCTTCTTTTGCCGAGAAAAAAGGTCCTTCCGATGCTCCTAGTCTTATTCATGAATCTCCAAAGGCAGGCCATCCGGATCAAAGAAGAAAGCCATCTTACGGCCGTCGAAGTCATCATAGCGCAGCTCGGTATGAGGAATCTTTAAACGGTCAAATTCCGCTAGCGTTTCTTCGACATTTGTCACTCGAAAGGCCAGATGACGCAGACCTGTATGCTCAGGATGCGGCAGGGCCGGTCTCTTAGGTGCTTCTTCCTTGATAAAAATTTCCAGAGTCAGATTTCCCTTGCGGACATTAAAAAGAATATCCTGCTTATCCGGCCGATGGTGCTCATCCACCTGCTCAAAGCCCAGCTTGTTCACATAAAACTCCCTGGTCTTGGCATAATCATGGCCAATGATGGCGATATGGTGAATAGTGTCCAGTTTCATAACTTCTTTCCTTTCCGTTGAGTAAGTAGAGAAAATCTGCCGGCTGGCTGCTGGCAGATTTGTTTTTATCAAATGGTTATCTTGCTAGCAGACTAGTGAAATTAGGATCAATTCGTCTGCAAAACCTTTCGAGGCTTGGTGCCTTCGGCTGGTCCGATAACGCCTGCCGCTTCAAGTTCTTCCATAAGACGAGTGGCTCGATTAAAGCCGACCGAGAGTCGCCGCTGAATCATAGAAGCGCTGGCTTTCTGAGTCTCGATAACCAAGGCCTTGGCTTCTTCAAAGAGAGGATCGCCTTCATCGTCGCCCCCGCTAGTATCCAAATCACTTTCAGATACTTCACCAGGATCAAAGTTATCGTCATAATCAGCTTCAGCTTGATTCTTGACAAAGGCTACGATTCGCTCCACATCTTCATCCGAGATAAAGGAGCCCTGCAAACGAACCGGATGGTTTTCATCAATAGGCTTAAAGAGCATATCCCCACGACCCAAGAGCTTTTCTGCTCCATTTTCATCCAGAATGGTCCGACTGTCTGTCCCACTGGATACAGCAAAGGCAATCCGAGAGGGTACATTGGCCTTAATCAGACCGGAGATAACATCTACAGATGGACGCTGGGTAGCCAGAATCATGTGAATTCCAGCCGCACGCGCTTTTTGCCCTAAACGGATAATAGCGTCTTCCACTTCCTTGCTGGCCACCATCATAAGGTCAGCCAGCTCGTCCACGATGACGACGATTAAAGGCAGGGGAACCTGCTTGTACTCTGATTGGGCATTGTACTCGGCTACTTTAGCATTATAGCCAGCAATGTTACGGGCACCGACCTTGGAGAAGAGTTCATAGCGGTTTTCCATCTCGTCTACAACCTTCTGCAGGGCGCGACTGGCCTTGCGAGGATTGGTCACAACAGGGATAAGCAAGTGGGGAATGTCATTATAAACGGACAGCTCCACCATCTTAGGATCCACCATCATAAACTTGACTTCATCAGGTCTGGCTTTCATGAGAATGCTGGCAATAATACCGTTGACGGCCACAGATTTACCAGAGCCAGTAGAGCCAGCCACCAAGAGATGGGGCATCTTAGCCAAGTCAAAGGAGCGGACAGATCCGTTAACAGCCTTCCCAAGTGGGATTTCTAGGAGCTTGCTGGCATCCGTCTTTGACTGCTCCCAGAGTTCTCGGAAAGTCACGGTCGCAACTTCAGAGTTGGGCACTTCAATCCCAACTAGGGATTTCCCAGGAATTGGTGCCTCAATCCGTACATCCTTGGCAGCTAGGGCAAGAGCCAAGTCATCAGCCAGATTGGAAATCCGATTGACCCGAACTCCGACAGCTGGCTTGACCTCATATTTGGTGACAGAAGGTCCGATTTCAGCCCGCTCAACAGCAGCCTTGATCCCAAAACTAGCAAAGGTCTCTTCCAAAATTTTGATATTATCTCGAACAATGCGCTTTTCTTTGGACTGATTCTTAGGCTTGTCGGGCGCAAAGAGGTTGATGGTCGGCAGCTTATAGTCCAGACTTTCCTTGGCGGTAAAGTCCACTTCTACGTCTACCTCTTCCGTCTCTTCTTCGCGACCAAAGTCCAGAGGCTCATGGGGGTCATACTCACCTAGTTCCTCATAGTCTGCCTCGTCAAAGTCCACAGCTATATCTGACAAGTCCTCGTCATCTAAAATCTCTCCCGTTTCAGGATCCACTTCAGCTTCCTCTTGCTCTACTTCAATAGCTTGCATAGCTGCCTGTGCAGCTTTTTCTTCCTGCTCCATGAAACGGAGCTGACGCTTTTCTTCCTGCTTTTCTCTCCAATTTTGAAAGGCTGCCATAGCCTTTTCTGAAATATCATAGATAGACCAAGGACTCATAAGCAGACCGCCCAAAAGAATGAGGAGCAGGCCGAAGAAATAGGAGCCAATATTTGAAAAAAGGAAAGAGATAGGCGCATACAGGAGAGAGCCCAGCAGACCGCCACCTGCGAAGGAGGTAACCTTAAAAGCTGTCAGATCAGTCAAGACCCTGCCTAGAGTTGTGGATAAGACAGCTGCCCCTTCTAGCTTCAACACACTGACGAAATAAGCTTGGAAAATTAACTCCAGTCCCAAAAAAAGGCTGATAAATCCTGAAACCGACCCTTCGTGCTTGTGCAGCCACTTGAAAAAAAAGAGATAGCCAAAGCTGGCCAGAATAGCCAAATAGGCCAAGCTTCCCACCAAGAGGCGAATCATATTATAAATGGTGACCCCAAAAGCGCCCAGCTTTATCGCTGCAAACAAAAGAATAAGAGCCAGCACAAAGGTGGCAATCATTCTCTTTATTGCTTTTTGTCTTTCTAATTCTGCTTTTGTCGGCCGGCGAGTTGTCCGGCCTTTTTTCGTGTTTTTCTTAGTTGCCATAACCCTTATTATACCATATTTGAGCCTTAGATGAGAAATCTTTTATCTAGATTAGCAACAAAAAAACTTATTTATCCACGCAAAAAGAACTGGGCTAGCCAGTTCTCATTTCACTATCACATAATTCTTATTAAGCCTCTGGCATAACCGCCCAAGCAATCAAGTAAGCCAAGACACCTGTACCTGCCACACAGACCAAAAGAATCCAAATGACACGAACCAAGGTTGGATCTAAATCAAAGTAGTTTGCGATACCAGCACATACACCAGCGATTTTCTTGTTTTTGACATCTCTTGTCAGTCTTTTCTCCATGGAAAACACTCCTTATTATTTTTACACTGTTTATTTTACCATAACATCTCTCAATGCACAAGTTCGCCTGCTATTGAACCCTCTCTTCAGATAAAATTTAATTACATCAAGATGAATTTGTTCACTCTACCTTACTTTTAACAAGTCCCAGCAAAACTCTTGTTCTTGTGTTAGAATATAAGGAAATTCTAATTAATTAACAGTAAAAACATATCAGGAGGAAGATAATGCGAGCCGGAGTCATTCTTTTCAATCCCCAAACCAAGCAAATACTGCTCATCCACCGCTGGAAAAATGGAGAAGAGTATTTTGTGATACCGGGCGGCGGAGCCGAGTCAGGTGAGACTGCAGTCCAAGCAGCTCAGCGAGAAATTCAGGAAGAGCTAGGTTGGAGCTTGTCTGAAAAGCAACTGCAGCCAACCTTTACTTTCAGAAATGGCCAACGCTTAGAAATCTATTTTCGTGCCACTATCAGCCATACATCGGCCCCAATGATTCAGGGCGAGGAAGCCCTTCGCAGTCATGCCCAGAATATCTATCAACCTGAATGGCTAGACATAGAAGCAATTTGCGGACTAAACTTACGGCCATCAGGGCTTAAAAATCTGCTTCTGGATTGGCTGACACAGGAGGGTTTGAAAAACTAGCCTAATTGTAGTAAAATATCAGTAGTTTACAATCTAATGTGAGAAAGGTTTTATATGAAAAAAATTCTTCTTATCGGCCTCTTGTCAGGACTTGTCTTGGCTGGCTGCTCTGGTAAAGGTAAGAAAGAGGAGACTACTAGCTCCTCTGACTCATCCAGCAGTTCCTCTCTAGTGAGCTCTAGCTCTGACCCAGAGGAAACCAGCAAACTCCGTGAGCAACTCAAGGATGCCATGACCAACGAAAATGCCAATTTTCCGCAGCTATCTACAGAAGTTGCAGAGGATGAAGCGGAAGTCAAGTTGGTAACGACTGAAGGCGATATCCGCATCAAGCTCTTTCCAAAACAAGCCCCACTAGCCGTTGAAAACTTCCTGACCCATGCTAAGGAAGGCTACTATGACGGCGTTTTATTCCACCGTGTTATCAATGAATTTATGATTCAGACCGGAGACCCTAAAGGTGACGGCACTGGAGGCGAGTCTATCTGGAAGGGAAAAGATAAGTCTAAAGACTCTGGAAACGGCTTTAAAAATGAGTATTCTCCATATCTCTATAATATTCGTGGTGCCCTATCCATGGCTAATGCAGGCCCTGGTACCAATGGCAGTCAGTTCTTCATCAACCAAAGCAAGAAAGACTTGTCTAGCCAAATGTCTACGGATTCCTTCCCTGCTAAAATCATCGAAGCTTATAAAAACGGTGGAAATCCTACTTTAGATGGCGGAGCTTACACCGTATTTGGCCAAGTGTTGGAAGGTATGGATGTGGTGGACAAAATCGCTGCCGCAGAAACAGACGATAATGACAAGCCTAAAAAAGATATCAAGATTGAAAAAATCGAGATTATCAAGGACTATGACTTCAGCAAATAAGCTTGCCGCCCAACCAATAAAGGAGGGAAATCAATATGATTATCTGGGGATATAAAGGTTATCAGAAAAACGTAGGACAGACCCAAAGCAATATCGAGTGTGCCAACTGCCACAACGTCGCACCTTGGGACATTATTGAAACCGGCCGAAAGTTTACACTCTATTGGATTCCTACCTTTCCTTACGGTAGAAAACATTACCTCACCTGCCCAGTCTGCCAGCACGGCAAGCAGATTGAAAAGCAGGAAATCGAACAGTTTTTGAATTATTAGCAACAGAAAGAGACGATTCTCAATGAACCGTCTCTTTTCTTTTTTAAATTTTATCAAGTCAACTGGTTAAAATCCCAGATCTGGTCCATCCAGCCTTCATAGAAATCAGGTTCATGGCAGACCATAAGGATGCTGCCCTTGTATTCTTTCAGAGCTCGTTTAAGCTCTTCCTTGGCATCGACATCCAGGTGGTTGGTCGGCTCGTCCAGCACCAGAACATTATTTTCTCGGTTCATGAGGAGGCAAAGGCGAACCTTGGCCTGCTCCCCACCTGAAAGAACCTGGATCTGGCTCTCGATATGCTTGGAAGTTAATCCACATCTGGCCAGAGCAGCTCGAACTTCTGCTTGGTTAAGAGCCGGAAAGGCATTCCAGACTGCTTCAAGCGGTGTCTGACGATTGCCGCCTTCGACTTCCTGCTCGAAATAACCCAACTCCAGATAGTCCCCACGCTCGACTTCCCCAGCGATTGGTGGGATAATGCCTAGCAGACTCTTAAGAAGAGTTGTTTTCCCAATCCCATTTGCCCCGATGATGGCCACTTTCTGATTGCGCTCAAAGTTCAGGTTAAGGGGCTGGGTTAGCGGTCGGTCGTAGCCAATCTGCAAATCCTTGGCTTGGAAAATAAAGCGTCCAGGTGTCCGGGCAGGTTTGAAGTCAAAGGTAGGCTTTGGCTTCTCACTTTGTAGCTCAATAATATCCATCTTATCCAGCTTTTTCTGGCGGGACATGGCCATATTACGAGTTGCCACACGGGCTTTATTACGAGCTACAAAGTCTTTGAGGTCCGCAATTTCTTTCTGCTGCCGCTCGTAGGCTGCTTCTAGCTGAGATTTTTTCATCTCATAGACTTCCTGGAACTGATAGTAGTCGCCAGAATAACGAGTCAAGTGCTGATTTTCCACATGGTAGACGATATTAATCACATCATTCAAGAAAGGAATATCATGCGAGATCAGAACAAAGGCATTTTCATAGTTCTGTAAGTAACGCTTGAGCCAATCAATGTGCTCCGCATCCAGATAGTTGGTTGGCTCGTCCAAGAGCAGGATATCCGGCTTTTCCAGAAGCAGCTTGGCCAAGAGAACCTTGGTCCGCTGTCCTCCAGATAGCTCCGTCACATCACTCTCCATACCGTAGTCCATGACACCTAGTGCCCGTGCAACTTCGTCAATCTTGGCATCCAGAGTATAGAAATCTCGACTCTCCAAGCGGTCCTGGAGCTCGCCCACTTCTTCCATCAGGGCATCAACATCGGCTCCTTCCTCAGCCATGCTCATATAGATTTCATTGATACGAGCCTCTGTCTTGAAAAGCTCGTCAAAGGCCGTGCGCAAGACATCACGGACAGACTGACCTTGCTCCAGCACAGCATGCTGGTCCAGATAGCCAGCCGTCACATACTTGGACCACTCGACCTTACCTTCGTCAGGCAGCATTTTCCCCGTCACGATACTCATAAAGGTTGACTTTCCCTCACCATTGGCGCCGACCAGACCGATATGTTCACCCTTGAGCAGGCGGAAGGATACATCCTCAAAAATAGCCCGGTCTCCGAAACCGTGGCTGAGATTTTTTACTTCTAAGATACTCATTTTTTCTCCTCTATCATTGATTGCAGTTCCTTGATTATACCATCAAAAGGGATTTTTTGGCAAGACTGAAGAAAGGGAAAAGCGAGCCACTTAGGTCTCGCTTGCTTGTTCTCAATTCACATGATGCGTATGCTTGGTAATCCACTGGGTCAGTTTGATTTTCAGCCAAAAGCCATAAATACCAAAGGTAACAATGGTCAGGAGCCACCACTTGATCCAATTCCCAAAAAGCTGCATGGCAGTACCATCAAAGTAAAGACGGTGCCCGTCAATAACTGTATGTTTTATCTTCCAATTATACAGAATACACATGCCCCAAGGTGCACAAATTCCCAGCGTAAATACTGTAATCAAGGTAGCTAAAATCACATGACCGATGTAAGAAAAGAGACCACCATCAAAATAAGACTCTTTGTACATACTATCTCCCCCTTTAAACCAACTCTTTCAGAAATTGAATCAGGGTCTCTGCAGAGCGTTTACCAGCTTCAAGAATGAATTCGTCAAAAGTGACATTGGCATCATGGCTAGCTGTGTCGCTCATGGCCCGAATGACCATAAAGGGCAGGCCAATCGAATGTGTGGCTTGAGCAATAGCTGCGCCTTCCATCTCGACAGCCAAGACATCTGGAAAATGCTCCTTGATGCGATCAATCTTATCTTGACCAGCAACAAAGCTGTCACCTGTCGCAATCAAACCTACTCTGGCCTTTTGATGGGTCTTATCCAAAATTTTCTTCATTTCGGCAACCAGATAGCGGCTCGCTTCAAAATAGAGTGGCTGCCGTGCCATCTGACCGTAGTCATAGCCAAAGGCCGTCACGTCCACATCATGGTAGACCAGACGATCTGCAACCACCACATCGCCGATAGCTAGACCTTCTGCCACTGCTCCAGCTGAGCCTGTGTTAATCACGGCTGTGACCTTGAAGTCATTGACCAAAACAGCCACGCTCATAGCAGACATAACCTTGCCAATCCCGCTTTCGACCAACACCACTTCATGATAGCCGATGGAGCCCGTATGATAGACATGGCCCAAACGCAGGTGCTTCTGCGGGTTTTCTAAATGCTCCAACAGAATCTTCAACTCCTCGGGCATGGCTGCGATAATTCCAATTTTCATATAATACCTCAAATCATCTGATGAAAAAGAAGCTTAGACAGACTAGGCTTCCTTTTAAGTGCAATAGAGCAGTTTTTTAAGGCCACCAAATAATAGCAGCAATCAAACCAATCAGCAGGATAACCACCCAAAGGAGAATCTTATTGAGTTTGGCTTGAAAGAGGCTCCGCTTTTGGTTTTCAATCCGACGGCTCTTAGTCACGGTCGGATCTACCTCAATGTGGAGAGTCTCATCCGTAAACTCCTCTTGGTTTTGAGCAGTCTGATAGCCAAAACGACTCTGATTCTGCTGAGACCGAGCTTCTTCATAACCAAAGCGGTTTTGAGGGCTCTGATAACCAAACTGAGTATCCTGTCGGCTAGACTGCTGTGAGCTAAAAGAGCTTCTGCCAGTTGAAAGAATCTTGGTTTCCTCGTCATCCATGAGAGGCGGCCCCGAAATATCCTCACCGCGGTTGGCCCGCTCAATGATTTCATCTGTTAATAAAGCTTTTCCCATTGATCTACGTTCCTATTTATTCAGATTTTTTTGTTCCCAGTACTGAAGGGCCATGATGGTCTTGGCATCACAAATGTCACCGTTTTGCAGCAACTGGTGTGCCTCCTCCAGACTGACTTCAAAAAGTTCCAATGTTTCATCCTCGTCTTGGGGGCGAGGGTTTTCGACCTTTGTCAAATGGCTGGCGCTGTAGAGCTTGATTTTTTCATTGCAAAAACCGATAGCAGAGTAGAAATCATAGACCAACTCCAGCTGCCCAGTGTAGCCGGTCTCTTCTTCTAATTCTCGGAGGGCAGCCGCTTGGGGATCTGCATTCTCTCCTACCTCAAGTTTCCCAGCTGGAATCTCGTAAGAAGTCGCTTCAATTGCCTTGCGGTACTGCTTGACTAAAATCATCTTATTTTCCGGGGTGATAGCAATCACAGCCACCGCACCATTATGAAAAATCAAATCCCGTTGGGCTTGACCTTTACCCTCTGGCAACTCTACCTGATCCTGAACCACTTTAAAAATCGGTCCCTGATAAATCTCTGTCCGTTGGACAGTTTTTTCTTCAAATTCCATGACTGAACCTACTTATTTTGAGGATGATGAGGAAGACGCTTAGCATAATCTTCCTTGTTAATCTGACGGCCACGTCCCAAAGCAATAGCATCTGCTGGTACGTCCTTGGTAATGGTAGAACCTGCACCGACCAGTGAGTTATCACCTAGCTCAACTGGGGCAATAATGGTCGAGTTGGAACCAACAAAGACATTGTCACCAATGATAGTCTTGTACTTCTTCTGGCCATCATAATTAACCGTAATCGTACCCGCACCAAAGTTGACATTAGCGCCAACTTCAGAGTTTCCAATGTAGGTCAAATGACCAGCCTTGGTATTTTCTCCAATTGACGATCCTTTAACTTCTACAAAGTTTCCGACATGGACATCCTTGGCCAGACTAGAACCTGGACGAATGTGAGCGTAAGGTCCGACCGTCACTCCATCCGCAACACTTGACTCCTCAATCATGGAGTTGGTGATAACGGTCCTCTCCCCAATGACAGAGTCCACGATGTAGGTTCCATTGGTCAGGATAGTCTCTGCCCCAATCTTGGTCTGACCTTTCAGGGTCACATTTGCTTCAACCTGAACCTCAGGCGCAATTTCTACATCCACATCGATATAGGTCGCATGAGGATTGACAAAGCTGACACCATTCACCATATGCTGCTGGTTAATCCGGCGGCGCATAACACTCTCAGCTGTAGCCAAAGCTACGCGGTCATTAACCCCCAGACTCTCATCAAAGTCTTTCAGCGTATAAGCACCGACTTTTTCACCATTCTCGCGGAAAATACCAATCACATCTGTGATATAGTATTCGCCTTGAGCATTATTGGTATTAATATTTTTGAGGGCTTCAAAGAGACGGGCATTGTCAAAGACGTAAGTTCCTGTATTGATTTCCTTGATTTGCTGCTCAAAGTCAGAAGCATCCTTCTGCTCGACAATTTTCAAAACTTCCTCGTGCTGGTTGCGAACGATACGGCCATAGCCGAAAGGATTCTCAGCTTCCGCTGTCAGGATAGTCGCAACATTCTTGTGGTTGATATGAAAATCAATCAGGTTTTTCAGGCTTTCTCCTGTAATCAGGGGAGTGTCGCCAGCAATGACCAGCGTCTGACCTGTCAGATTTTCCAAAACAGGCTCCGCCATCATAACGGCATGACCCGTTCCCAGCTGCTCGGTCTGACGGACAAAGTCTGTCTGACCTGCCAAGACTTGCTCGACTAGCTCTGCCTTGTGGCCAACAACTGTCACGGTCTTTTCTGGATCAATGGCATTGACACTGCGGAAAACATGTTCTAGCATGGAAATCCCAGCAACCTTATGCAGTACCTTTGGTAAATCTGACTTCATGCGAGTACCCTTACCCGCAGCCAAAATAATCGCGTAATTTGTCATCAATTATCTCTTTTCTGTAGGATATCACCTTTATTATATCACTAAAAGGTAATTTTTAAAAATTTAAAATCAAGCCATCCCCATAAAAATCTGCAACAAAAAAACTTTTGCACAAAAAAATCAGCCTTTAAACAGCTGATTTTGCTTCTTTTTCTTTGATTTTCTTTGGAAGATGAACTTTAGCCTTGCCATAGTCCTTGAAGACAGCCCGCTGCTTGAAGTAAATCAATTCTCCATCTAAAGCTGTATCTTCGTCCAAATCCATGGTCATATCAATAGAGCGGATGGTCCGAGTCTTAGGGTCAACCACAAAGGCAACCTTACACTTCTCAATATCGATGGTTGTATCATAATGTTCATCATTATAAGCATAGTAGAAGGCATCGATAAGGTCATAGGCCAAATCACCTTCTGCTGTCACCGAAAACTCATAGCCGCCCTCCACTTTTTTCTTAGTTAGTTCTGACTCATTATCTACCATGACCTGCAGCAAAGCCTTAAAGGAAGACATGCCCGAATAACCATTGATATGTTTCCGGGAGTCGGTGTCATCAATGGTCTCAAAGCCGTCTTTTTCTTCCAAGTACATCCGATCTTCGCTGAAATAATGGGTCAGTTCTTGATCATCATAGGTTTCGTAAAGCTTAGCTAAATAAGGTGAATCTGAAACAGTCAGCTGTTTAACCGTCTTGGCTTTTCTTTTTTTGTAGCCTTCTAGATAGGTTGACTCAGACAGCCGATCCATGTAAAAACTATCATGATCGAATTTCTTCAAGGATGCATCCACTACAGCAGACAGCTTAAAGCGGGATTCGATTGCTTCTGCTATGCCTCCAGGCTTAAAGTAAGTATAGAGAAAGGTTCCGCCAATCAGTACAAAGCAGACACAGCCGTAAATGATAAAAAAATGAACCTTCTTCAAAATTAATCCTCCTAGAAGCCTTCTGTCATTTTATAGCTTATATTATAAGCTTTTTTAGAGCTATTTTCAATCTTTTTCAGAAACGGTCTTTGAAGACTGTAGTGGAAGAAAGGCTAATTGGTTTTTCAAACTCTCAAAGTCATTGCCAAATGTATCAACTAGGCAAGTAGCCGCTGCTTTTTGAATACTTAGTATCTCAGCCCTCTTTCTCATTTTCAGCCAACTGCTGGCGAAGCTTGGTAAACAAGTCTAACTGAAAGCGAGCAGAATCAAGCCCAAATTCGAGCGTCTTCATTTCAAAATAGCCAATCTGGGAAATACTTTCAGCTAAATCAGCCGCCTGACTGGTCTCTATCAGCTCTGTAGCCAGATGGCTGTTCTGCTCTAGATAGGCTTTTACCTTTTCTTGTTCCTCCGTAAAACGAATCGCGTCTTTGACAGCTTCAAACTCTTGGACTTCAACTTCCAGTCCCTCAATGGTCAAATCCAGCATCTGAAGCTGCTCTCTCTTAGGAAGATATACCATAAAGAGGAATTTCCCCAAGTCCATATTCTTGTTCTTGCTCATGTTGATAGGCGTTTTAAGCCACTCCAAAAACAAGATTCGTCCCGAAGCTGTAATCGCATATTCCTTCTTCATTTTTCCTTTTTCTACGTACTCCGAATAAGTCACTGCTCCTTGCTGGGACAGTTTTTTTAAGGCTGCTTGGATACTTGCCTAGACTATCGCTACACATAGAGCTGAAATTTTGCCGCATCACCTGACGAATTTCATAAACTGTAAAACGCTTTATCATGAGTAAGCCTAAAATTAATTTATCCATTTCTCCTCCAAATCACGATTTTTATATACCTAATAGCAACACTTTTATTTCGATTTATCAAGGGCAAACAAAAAGCCTATTCAAAAATAGACTTAAGCTTGATCCAGCGGATAGGCCTTGCGAAATTCTTCTAGGACGACACCCGTTTCTTGCGAAAATTCCAAACCGGCTTCCGCCAGACACTCCGTAAAAAATTCCTGATGGACTTGTTGCCAGTAGGCCAAGGATTTGTCTCCTTCTCCTTCCTTAAAGGCGTGTTCGGCTGAAACCTCATTAAAAGGTACCACAGAGACTTTGGTGATTTCAATGATACAGACTGCCTTGTCCTGACTGTCTAAAATGACATCAAAGCTTCCTGCCTGCGGCAAGGGCTCATTTTCAAGCTTATAGAGCTCATAGGCAGAAGCCGTCGCTGTCTTTTCACCACGCAGCACTAAGTCAGCAAGCTCATCTGCCAAGTCACCGAAGGCCCAGGCGTCAATATCGTCGCCAATCTTTGGATTGATTTTCTTGTATGCCTGCCACATTTCTTTTGGGGTCATCACTTCTCCTGTCTTTCTAAAATGATAATTATTGTTTATAAAAAATCTTCCTACAAAACTGTATCTTTATCAAAATCCATAAAGTCATCATGCTCATAATAGTAAATCAGAGCCTGTAAACACTCTTGATCAGTCACTTCTGCTTTCTGCTCCATGACTGACAAGAGAACATCCGCAAAATCTTCACCGTAATAAATCAGCTCCAGATCTTGCTCCTTTACCTGTCTAGGATAAACATCCCTATTATCCACCACTTGAGGATAATCAGCAAGCAAGTAGCTATCCTGAAAATTCAGTTCTCCATTTTCCTTAGCATACAAACAGAAATCATCATCTAGCTCTTCCGATTTTACAGCCTCCATGATGTCTTTTAAGTCATAGGTTTGGTTTTTCTTCATTGGTCAAAAGTCCCTTTCCATTCATAGGCCGGATAAGCGCCTAGACACTGATAGCCCAAGCTTTCTGCAACCTTCTTGGAAGCTTCATTGTGCACATCCCATAGAGGAAAGAGTGAGCGTTTTTGAGCTTCTAAAATCATTTGGGCACCTAAGATTTTGGCCAAGCATTGTCTTTGGTAGGCCGGCTTAGTAGCAATTTCAATCTCAAGGGCTCCATGATAGACCAATCCTGTCGAAACGCCAGCGATGATGTCCTCTCCTGAATAGAGTAAAAAACCAAAGCCACCCGACGCTTGAAAATAGTCAAAATCGGAAAAGTCACCCTGCAAATCCTGAGACCAGACTTCCTCAGCCAAACGCTCATAACTCTCCTCAACAATCGGACAAAGTTGGTAGTTTGCAGGTAACCTGCGCTGCCATTTCTCCAAAACCTCTGCGTCAAAGTCAGCCCTGTCCACAAAAGCATAGCGAGTGAACTGCTGCAGCTCACTCTGACTATCCAGAAACTCTTGCCAACTGCGCTCCTCGGAGATAATGACCTTGTCAGCTAAACTATATTTTTTGCTAAAATCCTGCCAAAAATAACAATCCACCTGACCAGCAGGAAAGATGAAATTTCCTAGTTGGTAAAGGCAGGATGTCTCAGGCGCATTCATGAAGAACTGCCCTAGGCCAGCATCCAAACCGTAAAGTACCATATTTTTGGTCCAGGATTGGAAAAAAGTATCCTTTGCCTTCATTCTTTACCTTCTTTCAGATGCAGTTCATTGATTTTATTCGTCCAGATATAGCCGTCAAAGCCCTCTGGGATATCTTTTAGACTATGGATATGATCGAAACCTTCTGATAAATCGCTGCCGCCAGCTGTTAGCTCAACCCGTGTATTGACAGCTTCCATTCTTTCCATAAATTTGTTTGGCCAACCCCATAAGAATTTGGCATATTTCAAAGGAATGCGCAGCTCTGCATTTTTCATTTCCTCAGGGATATAGCCCGTAAAGCCCAATAATTCATATTGGATAAGAGCATTAAGCATGCGATTTTTGGACAAGAGCTTGAGACTGCTGCTCTGACTGCGCAACCAATGAACGCCTTCCTCGCTTGCCCCACAAACACTGAGTTTGTTTAACCTTTTGGGCGAGAGCGTTTTTAGCTTTTCCCACAAGACTTTATAGGTTTCTAATTTCCCGTCTTTGACCTCAATCACAAACTCCTTGTCTGGAAAGGCCTCAAAAACCTCATCTATTGTGGGCATCTGGCCGACTCCTTTTCCTCTAAAAGGATAGGTTTTTCCGCCATCAGCCGTATAACCGTAACCGATATCCATCTTTTTGAGCTCAGCCATCGTATAGTCCTGAATTTCTCCCTCAATGCCAGTTTTGAATTCCAGAGTTTCATCATGAAAGACTGCTAGTTGCTGGTCTTTGGACAATTTCACATCAAACTCCACTGCATCCGCTCCTAGGTCAAAGGTCGCCTGCATCGAAGAAAGGGTGTTCTCAAGATAGGGATGCGTAGGCGGGTCAATCATGGCTGCCGTATTGCTATCCCAGTCCGCTTTAGATTCATCAAAGGTCTGCGCAAGTCCTCGATGAGCTAGGATTTTATATTCCTGTCCATCTTTATTAGAAAAGAGGTTTGTATTGTTTAACCAGATAAGAGATAGCAGGGCTAGACAAAACAGATAAATCTTCTTGCGTTTTTGCCATTTAAACATTTTATTTACTTACTTCAAACTCCAGCCACCGTCGATTTTGATAATCTCACCCTGCATAGCAGCTGCCTTGCCACTGGCTAGAAAGAGGCTAACATTAGCTATTTCCTGAGGGTCTAACCAGCGCTTGATCGGCGTTTCCTCAGCAACCCAGTCTGCCAGTCCGTCTGGCTCAAAATCTGCGGCAGTCATAGCTGTCTTGACAGCGCCCGGCGCCAGGCCAAACACTTGGATATTTTTATCCGCATAATCCAAGGCTATCTGCTTGGTCAGGCCAGCCAGAGCATGCTTAGAGGCTGTATAGGCAGCACCGCCGCCGCCAGCCAGAAAGCTAGCAATCGAGCACATGTTAATGATGATACCGGACTTTTTCTCCAGCATTTTCTGCAGGTAAAAGCGAGTAATTTTCATAGTCGCGGTCAGATTAAGCGCAAAAATCTGCTCCCAGTCCTCGTCACTTGTCTCGTGCAGGGGACGATAATTGTCCAAGATACCTGCTGTATTGCAGAGAATATCCACCTCAGGCAAGCTGGTGAAGAGCGGTGTCAAATCCCCTGTCAAATCCATCTTGACAAAACGAAGCTCATTGAGAAAACCAGGATTTTCATCCTTGTCCACCCCGTAGACGCGGTAGCCATTTTCCAAAAAGGTCAGAGCCTGAGCTCGGCCGATGCCAGAGCTAGCTCCCGTCACCAGTACCGTCTTAGTCATCTACTTCCACCCAATCTGTCGCGAGGACATCACAAGGAGTCGGACTCCACATGGAGAAGCCCTCCCCCTCACCTGAAACATTGATGAGGAAATAAGGTGTCACCTCGAGAGCCACCCCATTTTGCTCAATCGTGTCAAAGAGCTGGACGTAGTTTTCCGCTCCGCCCCAGCCTGTACGCACATATTTTTTCTTGGCCTTAAGGCCTGGTAAAATTTCTTCAAATGTCATGGTTTTCTCCTTTTGTTTATTGGTAATCATTTACAAATTCTCTGCTAGTCTTCAGCAGTCATAAGTATATTGGACGACTTTTGCTTGACTGTCAACAAGTTTTTCTGTTGCTTTGCAATAAAGTCTAAAATTAGACATTTTTCTCCATCTCGACAAAGAGATGAATATCGCCATTGCTTTCCTGCGGAATGCGCCTCACCACTTCAAAGCCCATGTTGTGATAAAGCTGCTGGGCTCGGTGATTGAAGTCAGCCACGGATAGCCTTAGGGTTTGTGGTGCAAAATTTTCTATGATAAAATCCAAAATTTCCTGCAAGAATGTAGCACCCTGACCTTTTCCGCAGTGCTCCGGCTTCATCCCCAAACCAAGCTCCAAAATTCGCTCTCCTTTCTGCTCTAAGCAGAAAAATCCATAGAGTTCTCCTTCTCTCAGGACTTGAAAATAACGATCCCCACGCGCTTCTGGGGAGACCATTTCTTCATAATCCTCCAGGTCATTTTTCATGTCATAAAAATCATAAGGTGCCTCGTAATGCCAGTCCTTAGCAATTTCCAAAGCATGCTGCTGGGTTAGTTGTTCAATTTTATTACTCATATTTTTTCACCTCCTCTGGGTGGGCTTCTCGCCATGCTAAATAGTCATCAAATGACTTGATTTGTGTTTTCTCACCTGTTGCAGAATCTGTCGCATAAACCTCCATTACATCCTGCCCCTTAGGCGCAAACCAGTGTAAAAGATTATCAAACCATTCTTTTTGGTTATACTGTTGAGGCCGGAAATAAAGTTGATCTATATCTTTCATATTCTTAGCGACTTCTGGATAAAGCTGAGCAAAGTTGGTATCGGAAATATCAATTTTATTTCTATAGTCAATCTCATACCTAACCTCTGGTGTAATAGAACCATTAAATTCCCAAAGATGATATTTTGCTAATTGATTATCAAAACTATCAGAAAGCCCTCCAGGACTAAGACTAATTCCCTTCCAGCGAGGGGCATTCATTCCCATCTCATTTCTTCTTTTAACAACATCTTTAAAATAGAGTTGCCCACTATCAACATCCAATAAAAAATTTTTCCCAAAATACTTCCCGTCTACATAGTGGTAAAGTTCATTTGTCAGATAGTCTTTTCCATCGCCATAGCTACTGCTTAAGACTTGATTCAGTCTTAAATTTTCTGCCTGAATAATAGGCAATTCATACAAATTTAGTTCTTTCTTTGACAAATCCGAACTATTCAAATCGTAGCTGATTATCTTATAATATTCATCTTTCCCAATGGGAGGAGAAGTTTTAGTCTCCTTAGTTTCTAAAGAATGGACCTCTAAGGTTGAAATGTAATTCTGTCCATAGTATATACTGCCACGGTTCTTTTTAGCATCTGCAGCAACCAAAACGAATTTATTATCTTCAAAAAGTTGAATGCTTTTTAATTCTGCTTCCTTTTCTTCAAAATAAGTCTTACTACTTTCTTGAGGACTGAAATAGGAAACAAGTCCTGCTATACCTAGGACAAGAGCCGCAATTGATAGGTAAATAATTTTCTTTTTCTTCATGCTAATTCTCCTTATTTTCTCTAAAACTCCCAATAAAAGCGTTTCTGGTCTGCTTTTTCGCTGCAGCCGAGGCTGCGATAAAATTCATGGGCTGATGAGCGGGAAATGCCTGAATTAATCCGAATCCCTGTGTAGCCTGCTGCTTTTCCCTCTTCACGCAAAGCTTGCATCAGCGCTCTGCCATGTCCCTGCCCTTGAAAATCCTGAGCGACAGCCAAAGCCAAGAGATTGAGCAAGGACGGGAAATAGAGACAATCGTAGCTAGCCGCATGAGCGTAGCCTATGACCTGACCGTCTTCTTCAACTACCAAAATCAAATGCTGGTCATTCTCTAGTAACCGTGCCAGCTGCGCTTCCGTTGCTTCCCTATCGAAGTCATAGCCCAGGCACTCAGCATTAAGCCACTGAATGGCTGCGGCATCTCTTAGTTTTACTTTACGAATCATCTGTCACCTCGTTCTATTCTTTATTATAGCAGAAAAGCAGTCTTTTTGACTGCTTTCAATGAACTATTCTCCCATCTGTCCCTTCAACCAAGACTCTGCCTCTTCTAAAGGCTGTTCTGTTTGGACATCGGGCTGAATTGCCTCATTCTCATAAAGCTTGCCCGTGCGATCTAGGATACTCGAGGTAGTCAAGAGCAAAACCGCTCCATCATATAGTTGATAATAATTATTCCCAGTAGTATAGCTTGCCGTTGGCTGACCAAATATTTTAACATTTTCCAGTCCCTTAAAAACTAAAACAGTCATCTCTCCTGAGCTACCTGTCTTCCCATTGGTAAGGACAGCTATTGGCACTTTCTTTGCTTTCTCATCAGTCTGCTCCAGACCAAGCTGCTTCAGAACATCTGACCGAGAAACCGCGCTCTTGCTTCCATTTTTATAAACGAATTGGAAGAGGTCTTCATCAGGCAAAAGAGAGGACAGTCCAGCAATCATCGGATACATATTCCCGCCGGTATTGTCTCTCAAATCCACAAGAACCGCCTGATAGTCATCCTTTTTAAGAGCTGCTGAAAGTTTATTGGTATAAGCCTTCGCTGCCTGTGCATCACCAGTGAAAGCAGGAACTTTTAAATAGAGAATACTCTCTTGATTCTGCACTTCAGGCTGATTTTTGCTTTCTGGATTATTTTCGGGATTATCCTGTGGACTTAAAAAATAAGAATGCTTTCCGCCAGCTTCTTTGGTTAATTTTTCCAAGACGGGATAGGTGTCTTGATAAGTCTTGGCTGATTCAAGCTTCTCTAAAGCTTTCTTTTTCTCATTTTCCCAATCTTTGTCCGTATAAAGACCGAAATCAAGCTTTTTCACAACCGAGTGGGCGTAGGGCGTAGTCTTGCGGACTAGGTGGAAAAAGAAAAATTCCATAGTCTGGACCAAAGTAGGCCAGAAAACCTATTAAAAGAGCAAGCAAAACTAGTACTGTCCCCAAGCAACCTAAAAGGACTTTTTTCATAATTGCACAACCTTTCTTGTGAGGATTCCTGAGCTGATTATAGCAAAATAGAGACACGTTTTCCATGTCTCTACCTTACATTTATCATCGCCAATCTTACATTTTTGTAAGATTATTTTATTTTAATCTACAAATTCTTATTTCCATCTCTCACTCTTAGAGAATGCAATCATCAAACCAGACCCAGCCAGAACTGCCAGAATAACAAGACAGATATTTTTCAGTGGATAGAGCCAGTCTTTATTTTTCTCATGCCAAGTTGTCTTCCAAAGCCGAACATACTCAGCATGCATATCTTCAGGCTGGTTCAGTTGGATATTGATCACAATCGCCAGTAAGATCAGGGCAAGCAAAGCAAGGACAAAGAGCCAGATTTTCTTCTTTCGGCTTAGATTAAGTTTCTTCATACTTTTCTACTTCTACTTTCTGCTTAATAGCAATACTCTATCCCTACTTCTCTTTTACAGCGATTTCTGAGTTTCTATAGCCATAGAAGGCATAGATGAGGCTTCCCAGCGCTAGGGCAATTCCAAAGGCTTGCCAGGTTTCCTTAGTATACTGGGTCATAAAGGACAGGCAGATAATAATGGATAAAATCGGTGTCAGAGGTACTAGAGGTGTTTTGAATTCTCCAGCTTTGGGCATTCCTTGATCTTTCCGCAATTTCAAGACAGCCAGTGCCAATAAAATCAGATAGGCCAAGGTACAGATATTGAGGAAAGAGGCGATGCTAGCCAAGGGGAAGATACCGGCACAAACAGCCGAGGCAATCCCTACTAAAATCGTGGCATTCTTTGGCACCCGACTGGTCTCCGTCAATTTCTTGAAAGAGCGAGGCAAGAGCCCATCACGCGCAATACTGTAAATCATCCGCGACAAAGCATAGGTCATGGAGATGCAGACGGTAATCAGAGTCAAAATAGCGACGACAGAGATATAGTTAGCCGCCCAGCCAAGGCCGACGCTTCGCAAGGCAAAGGCTACCGCATCTGAAACATCCAGCTTGCTATAGTGGACAATCCCAGTCAAGACCAAGGTCACCAAAATGTAGAGAATGGTCACAATGCTCAAAGATAAAACAATCCCGCGCGGAACATTCTTTTGGGGCTCCTTGATTTCATCGACCGCCATGGAAATGGACTCAAAGCCTAGAAAGGCAAAGAACATAAGTGAAGCCCCAGCCATGATGCCCACCTTGCCGCCATAAATTTCTCCGAAGCCAAAAGGTGCAAAGTTAGACCAATTTTCTGGCTTGATGAAGAAAAACCCTGCAATGATAAAGAGTGCCAAGGCTGAGAATTTCAAGACTACCAAGGCTGAGTTGAAGCGCAGGGCTGCCTTGGAGTTCAAAAGGACAACTCCCGTAACAAAGGCCAAGACCAGAATGGGCAGCAAGTCCACATAAGTACCTGCTTTGGGATTGAAGGTGCCATTCAGAGCTGCCGGCAGCTGGATACCAAAGCCACTCAGCAAGCCCTTCAGATAAGAGCCCCAGCCAGAGGCAACACCTGAGATAGCGGTCATGAACTCCATGATTGTCAGCCAGCCAGCCAGCCAAGCAGGAAATTCTCCCAGAACCGCATAAATATAACTGTAGGCTCCGCCATTAGCCGGAATCCGTGAGGCAAACTCAGCGTAAAAAAGAGCCGAAATACTCACACAAAGCGCTGAAATGACAATTGAGACTGTCAGAGCTGGCCCAGCATATTTGGCTGCTCCAGTCCCTGTGATAGTGAAAATCCCAGTTCCTACCATGGCTCCAATACCAAGCAAAATCAGATCTGGAATTTTCAAGTGACGGCGCATGCCCGTTCTGTCCTTGCTAGCATCTTTTTTTCTAAATATATTCATCTATTTTTATTCTCCTAATTGCATTAACGTCCTATTTTATCATATTTCCACGCTTTTAGGAATCTTTCTCAGAAATTTTCCGAGAAAAGAAAGGCTGAGAGAAATCTCAGCCTAAGTCTTTAAAATAGATGAAAGGTATATGATGCCTGTCTCTGCTATCACATAGCCACAATTTTACGATAGCTGCGAGAAGTAATGAGAAAAACACCAACATATACTGCAATAAACAGAGCACAAACACCCAGAGTCACCACTAACATAAGACTTGCGTTGAGAACGCCCAACATCTGTAAAATGAGACTGAGCATGTGATAGGCAAAAGCCAAATGAAGGAAGGCAAAGATTAGGGGCAGGAAGAAGACAGTCTGTACCTGTTTACGAATGGTCTTTCTAGTCTGCTGCTCGTCTAAGCCGACTTTCTGCAGGATGATGAAGCGATCACGGTCTTCGTAACCTTCGGAAATTTGCTTGTAGTAGATAACCAGCACTGTTCCCATCATGAAGACAATAGAGAGGAAAATTCCTATAAAGAAGACACCACCTAGCATACCCTTAATTTCAAGTATGCCAATCACACCAGTTTGACCGTGGACACCTCCGGCACCTTCTGGCAGGGACTGGTTATAGTCCGTCATTTTCTTTTGATAGATTGTATCCAGCTTAGCCTTTTCATCTTCTGATGCTTCAATATCCAGACTACCATAGAGTACAGGATTAATAGCTTGCTGCTCCATCTGATGAGCTAAGAGTTGACTAGGATCCTTGGCTACTAGATACAGGCCTTTAGGAATGATGATATTATACTCATCTGGAATCTTGTGAAAAATAAAATCTTCAGACAGGACTGTCTTGATCGTCAAGTTTTGCCCAGCCAGCTGCAGAGGCTGCTTGTAATCCAGCTCCACTCCCTTGTTAAAGACAGCAATCTCATTTTCCTGCAAAGACAGATCCTTTCCTGTCAGCTTTTCGTAATCCTCGCTGGAAAACATCAAGATATAGGTATTGGGTGACACAGTCCATTGTCCCTTAGGATAAATATCTAGGCTGTTACCCTCTTTCTTCTTGACACCCATTGAATAAAACTGATAGGTCTCCTGTTGCTTGACCTTCAGCTGATTCTCTGCTACAAACTCTGTCAAGACCTGATCCAGCTGCTCTTTTTTTGCATTCACACCGCCATTGATAGAGAAATCATGCGGAAACATAAGTTTCTGCATAAATTCCGCGCCAGAATAGATGTTCATACCGGCAGAGAAGGTCACTAGAACCATTGTCGATAGGATGGAAATAGTAGCCAGCCCCACTGCATTTTTCTTCATACGGTAAATAAGATTTGAGACGGAAATCATATTATTGGGCTGGTAGTAATACTTTTTGTTCTTTTGCAGAAGCTGCAGAAAGACTGTAATACCAGCATTAAAGAGCAGGTAGGTTCCTAAAATGACCAAGAGGACTGCTCCAAAAAAGATGAAGATTGCCTCCATAGGATTACGCACAGTCTGAGCCAGATAGTAGCCGTAGAGCAGAGCTGCCAGGCCAATAAAGGTCTGTGGCAGTAAAAACCGGCTTTTCTTCTCTCCGCTAGCCTTTTCCTTAGCCATCTTCAGAGAATCAAAACGCAGAATTCGCCAACCATTAACAAAGACCAAGCCTGCAAAAATAAAGCCATAGAAAATAAAAACAAGAATCAAGACCGGTAGCTGGAAAGTTGAAACCAAAACCACCTTGGTACCCATGAGCTTGAGCAAAAAGGCATAAATCAGCTGGTCAAAGAGAACACCAATAGTCAGCCCCAAACTTACAGCCACTAGCCCGAAAATCAGAAGCTCAATAAAAGTCATAACAAAGAGATGACGCTTATTAAGACCTAGCATACCATAAAGCCCCAGCTCCTTGGAGCGATTCTTCATAACAAATTGATTGGCATAAAAGACAATAATTCCAGCTGTGATGTTCACAATAACGACTCCTAGGACCAAAACGAGGATAACAGAGCTAGCCCCTGTCATTTTGGATAGATTGGGATTAAAAGCCAAGGAGTTGAAAATATAAGAAATGGCTACAGCCACACAGGTAGCCAGTGCAAACGGATAATAGAGACGGCGGTTCTTAATCAGATTGGATACCGCCAATTTTGCTGCTAATCGAAACACTAGTTCTTCACCTCACTTGCCATAACTGTCAGAGTATCGGAAATCTCTTGAAACATCTGCCGTTCGGTCTTGTCACCGCGGAAGATTTGATTGTAGAGAATCCCGTCCTTGATAAAGAGCACCCGCTTGGCGCGACTAGCCGCCGCCGTTGAGTGAGTCACCATGAGAATGGTTTGACCTCGGGCATTGATGTCGTCAAAGACATCCAGCAGGGCTGCCGAAGACTTGGAATCCAAGGCTCCTGTCGGCTCATCCGCCAGCAGAATCTCAGGATCCGTGATGATGGCCCGAGCCACTGCTACCCGCTGCTTTTGACCACCAGAAATCTCATAAGGAAACTTCTCTTGCAGCTTGTTAATCCCCAGCTCGTTGCAGGTCGTAACCAGCTTTTGCATCATCTCGGTAATGGGACGACGAGAGAGGACCAGCGGCAGAAGAATATTATCCTTGACCGACAGGGTGTCCAGCAGGTTGAAATCCTGAAAGACAAAGCCTAATTTCTCCCGTCGGAAGCTGGAAGCTTGGCTGTTTTTGATGGTTGCTGTGTCAGTTCCGTTAAGGAAGACGCGGCCCTCAGTCGGCTTGTCCAGCATGGCTAGGATGTTGAGCAGGGTGGATTTCCCAGAGCCTGACTCCCCCATGATGGCGACATATTCCCCTTTTTCTACCGTAAAGTGAATGTCTTTCAGTGCCTCTACTTGGCTGCCCTGAAAGCGAGTTTTATAAATCTTTTTCACGTGTTGTACGTCTAATAATGTCATACTCGAACCTCTTCTTTATTTAACTTGATACTACTATCATACCGGAAAGACAGACAAGTTTCCATAACCTAATCTTTCATTTTGTTCGCCAATCTTACATTTTTGTCATCTTGTGCTCCAAGTCGGATCAGAGAAAAGTCAACTGACCTTTCTCTTATCCTTAAATACTGGAAACTCTCAGTGACTGTACTGCAGCCAGAAATAATATTGACTGGAAGCACAGCCTAGACGAGTCTTCTCGATTTCTTCCTTGGAAATCTTTTGAGCTTTAGGTTTACTTTGGCGATGGTTAAAAAGATTGATTTTCATAGCGAGCCTCCTTCTTGAAATCTGATTATTAGTTTGGAAGATAGTTATCTTCTTTTTCTTTACACTTATAGGATACCGAATTCCCAGGCTAGCTGCCATAAGATAACCTTTCATTTTAGCCTTTAAACTTACATTTTTGTCACCTAGAAAAAATAGTTTTCGATTGCCCTTAAACTGCGTCAATAGGCCTAAATTCAACGATGTATATCAGCTTCATTCATCAAGAGCATAAAAAAACAAGCGTCAATTTTCATTGACACTTGCTTTCTGTTTTATTTTTTGAAACGGATCCCGAAATAAACCCCACAACCAACTATCAGAATCAGACCGAAAGCAAGTAGCGTAAAGCTGATTTCTGTACCTGTGAAAGGCAGAATTTTCTTCGAGTTCCCCTTATCTTCAGGTTTATTTTGGTCTTTTTCTATTGGTTTATCTTGATTTGATTTTTTCGGATCTGGTTCATCTGTTTTTTTAGACGGATCCTTGTCTGGGCCAGTCGGTTTCGTTTGGTCAGTTACGACTAACGTCCCATCCTTGTATTCTACTGTATTTCCATTGGCATTTACAACTGTTACTGTGCCATCGAGATTCACTTGGAACACAATGTCGGTAACAGCTAGGTAACCGGTTGGGGCTGCAGCTTCATGGAAGGTATATACTCCAGGAGCTAATCCAAGCTCATGCGATGTATTTGCTTCTGAAGTCCATTTCGCTACAGGATTGCCAGTTGCCTCTTTGCCTTGGAAAATTTGAATCTCTGCACCAGCAATTTCAGTACCGCCAAGGTTGACCTTACTAAAGGTCACCTTACGTGGAAGATCATCGTCCTTGTCGGTAATAGTCACTGTTGAGCCGTTGGTTACGACCTTGTTCTCTTCACCCTTGGAGTCTTTCTCTCCGACATTGGTCACTTCCACCGTTCCATCATGTTTGACTTGGAATGTGATGTCGGTCACTTTGAGATAGCCGGTTGGAGCGGCTTCCTCATGGAAGGTGTAAGTACCTGGAGTCAAGTTCAATTCTTTAGACTTACCAGCTTCAGATATCCAGCTTTCTACTGCTTGGCCTTCTGCCTTGTTGCCCTTGTAGATCTTGATTTGAGCTCCTGCGATTTCTGTACCACCAAGGTTAACTTTACTGAAAGTAATGGCTTTGGGACTATCATCGTCTTTATCCGTTACTGTAACAGTTGAGCCGTTGGTTACGACCTTGTTCTCTTCACCCTTGGAGTCTTTCTCTCCGACATTGGTCACTTCCACCGTTCCATCATGTTTGACTTGGAATGTGATGTCCGTTACTTTGAGGTAACCCGTTGGAGCCGCTTCCTCATGGAAGGTGTAAGTGCCAGGCGCCAAGTTGATATCCTTAGACTTACCAGCTTCAGAAGTCCAGCTTTCGACTGCTGTGCCTTCTGCCTTGTTGCCCTTGTAAATCTTGATCTCTGCACCAGCGATTTCTGTTCCGCCGAGGTTGACCTTACTAAAAGTTACCTTACGTGGAAGATCGTCGTCCTTATCGGTTACTGTAACAGTTGAGCCGTTTGTTACGACCTTGTTCTCTTCACCCTTGAAGTCTTTCTCACCAACGTTTGTCACTTCCACTGTGCCGTCTTGTTTGACTTGGAAAGTGATGTCGGTTACTTTGAGGTAACCGGTTGGGGCTGCTTCCTCATGGAAAGTATAAGTACCTGGAGTCAAGTTCAATTCTTTAGACTTATCAGCTTCGGATGTCCAGCTTTCGACTGCGTTTCCTTCAGCTTTCTCGCCCTTATAAATCTTGATCTCTGCACCAGCGATTTCTGTTCCACCAAGGTTGACCTTGCTGAAAGTCACCTTACGTGGGAGATCATCATCCTTATCGGTCACTGTAACAGTTGAACCGTTTGTTACGACCTTGTTCTCTTCGCCCTTAGCGTCTTTCTCGCCAACGTTTGTCACTTCTACTGTTCCGTCAGTTTTTACTTGGAAAGTAATGTCTGTTACTTTGAGGTAGCCGGTTGGGGCTGCTTCCTCATGGAAAGTATAAGTACCTGGAGTCAAGTTTAATTCTTTAGACTTACCAGCTTCAGAAGTCCAGCTTTCGACTGCTTGGCCTTCAGCTTTTTCGCCCTTATAAATCTTGATTTCAGCACCGGCAATCTCAGTACCGCCTAGGTTGACCTTACTGAAGGTTACCTTACGTGGAAGGTCATCGTCTTTATCCGTTACTGTAACAGTTGAGCCGTTGGTTACGACTTTGTTCTCTTCACCCTTGGAGTCTTTCTCTCCGACATTGGTCACTTCTACTGTTCCATCAGTTTTGACTTGGAAAGTAATGTCAGTAACTTTAAGGTAGCCGGTCGGTGCCGCTTCCTCATGGAAGGTATAAGTGCCAGGTGCCAAGTTGATGTTCTTAGACTGATTAGCCTCGGATGTCCAGCTTTCTACAGCTTGGCCTTCAGCTTTATCGCCTTTGTAGATCTTAATCTCTGCACCTGCGATTTCAGTACCGCCAAGACTGACCTTACTGAAGGTTACCTTACGCGGTAGGTCATCATCTTTATCCGTTACTGTCAGTGTTGCTCCATGGGTCGCAACGGTGTTAGATTCACCCTTAGCGTCTTTCTCACCAACGTTTGTCACTTCCACTGTTCCGTCTGTTTTGACTTGGAAAGTGATGTCGGTTACTTTGAGGTAACCTGTTGGTGCGGCTTCCTCATGGAAAGTGTAAGTGCCAGGTGCTAAGTTGATGTCCTTAGACTGATTAGCCTCGGAAGTCCAGCTTTCAACGGCTGCACCTTCAGCTTTGTCTCCCTTGTAGATCTTAATCTCTGCGCCAGCAATCTCAGTACCGCCGAGGTTGACCTTACTGAAAGTAATGGCTTTCAGACTATTGTCCTCTTTATCGGTTACAGTAAGAACCAAGCCATTTGCTTCAACAGAATCTGTTGCACCTTTAGCATCAACTGTAATGGTACCATCAAAATGAACTGTGAACTTAATATCTTCTACAGCTACAAATCCAGCAGGAGCAAGGCTTTCTTTCAGAGAATAGGTCCCTGGAGCTAACTTAACCACCTTAGATGCGTTGGCTTCGGAAGTCCACTCTGCAAGAGGTTTAGCTTCAGGACGAATCCGACTGCCTTTGTAGAGTTTCAATTTCGCCCCTGGGATTTCCTTCCCGTTTGGATCTACTTTCTTGATCGTCACATCACGTTCTGAGTCGTCATCCTTGTCTGTTACCTTCAAAGTTGCTCCGTCAGTCACAACCTTGTTGTTTTCACCTTTAGAGTCTTTCTCGCCGACATTGGTCACTTCCACTGTGCCGTCATGTTTGACTTGGAAAGTGATGTCGGTTACTTTCAGGTAACCAGTTGGAGCTGCTTCCTCATGGAAGGTGTAAATACCAGGCTCCAAATTGATTTCTTTAGACTGATTAGCTTCGGAAGTCCAGCTTTCTACTGCTTGACCCTGCGCTTTGTTGCCCTTGAAAATCTTAATTTGAGCGCCAGCAATTTCTGTACCGCCTAGGTTGACCTTACTAAAGGTAATGGCTTTAGGACTATTATCCTCCTTGTCGGTAATCGTCAGAATTGAGCCCGCTGCTTGAACAGTATCTTCTGCTCCTTTTTTCACAAGAGCAACAGTACCATTATCGCCTACTGTAAATGTGATATCTTCTACATATTGATAACCAGCAGGAGCGTTAGCTTCAGTCAGTGTATAGGTTCCTGGAGACAATTTTATGACTTTAGAAGTGTCAGCCTCAGAAGTCCAGTCTGCAACAGGAGCTTCTTCCTGATCAACATGATCACCTTTATAGATTTTCAGTTGCGCACCAGGAATTTCTTTCCCGTTTGGATCTACTTTTTTGAAAGTTACATCCTGCTCGGTTACCGTCTTCTTATTGACGATCTCGCGCGATACAGATTTGTCTGTTCCAAAATCCTGGGAACCAATCTTAATTTCCTCAGTTAATTTATCATATCCTGTAGGAGGAGTCACTTCACGGATGGTATAATCATCGCGCAACAAGTCACCCAAGTTGGCATTCCCGTTAGAATCTGTAGTTAATTTTCCGACAACTGCTCCGCTCCGATCACGAACAACTTCAAATTCTGCACCTTGCAGGTCCTCACCATTTTCATTAACCTTATGGAGCTTAATGGTGAAAACATAGCCTTCTCCAACACCGCCTGCAATCTGATAAGAACGATTTTCAGATGATGTCGTTGTTTGACCACCATTATAGGTCATGGTAGCACTGTTGGAAACGCGCTCACCATCAACTAGATCGTAATCTGCTTTTGTCTTATAGTCCAGCAAATACCCAAAACCATCCATGTCGCCAAGGTCAATCGTGAATCCATCACCCGCGGCATTTTCCGTGATTTTTGATTGGAAATTAGCTGTCACATCTTCTGTTGAATCCCGCACCCAATCTCCATTATTCCAGCGCCAAGCAATTTTATAGACCCGAATCGAGTCCCTCATGATTTTAAAATTAGGCGAGGTAATCTTGTCAGTTATCGTTACTCCGGTATAATGCTCCATATTGCGGTTAATCGCAATATTGTAATGAACTTCATTCTTACCGTCTTCCGCTGCCTGATAAGAGCTCTTCTCAATTTTTGAGTCATATCTTTTGGGTGGTCCATTATAATGGACGATTCCCGGATACAACATCCGACCTCCTACGGTAAATCCACCATTCAAGTCACCTTCTTGTCTCACAACATCATGGTCAACTCGTGCATAGAAGAAGAATTCTCCTTGGACACCAGACTTTTGCTCAACATAATTTGTATAGGTCAAAGTAATGGTCTTGTTGGTTGAATCCAAAAATCCATTTGCCACTACGTTATCCGAGCTGTCCTTAAGTTCAATAGCTGAAGAGTTCCCAAAAGCATACTCAGAAGGCAAGGTGATTGTTGTCGTGTCCCCTTGATGTACTTGATTATCCGGCAAGACAAACTTTGCGTAAACTCGAAAAGTTTCCCAAATATCAACCCCCTGCGTTAATTCTCCACCAGAAGAATTCTTTATACTCATCTCCGTGATAGCATTACCAATCTCAGCTGCTTGCACCTGAGTCAGTGGAGCCAAAGATGGCAGAATTACTCCTAAAAAAAGAATAATAAGGTGGAGCAATGCTCTAATCCTTTTGTTCATGCAATTTTCCTTTCTCACAATATTCAGTTTTAAATGTACAATGTAATTGTATACTAACTGAGCTTCCCCATCTTGTCAGTGCCCACTTTCTAAAAAGCGAACATTTATAGATACATTACATCTACATTTTATCATACTATAAGAAAAATGGCTATACACAAAAGGAGATTTTTTTTTACATTTGTTTACCTTTTTGTCATTTAGAAAAGGTAGACGATTTGCATAGTTCATTTGCAAATCAGATCAATATTGTTAAGGTCAATCGTGTCTGATAAGCAATGTCCCTAATAAAGCAGAAAAACCGGAAACAAAGTCCGGTTCTTCTGATTTATTTCCTAAACGTCAGGGCATAAAATTTTCCGTCCCAGAGGAGTTTCAACTCCTTCTCTTTGACACCGGCCGGTATAGCGGCCTCAATTTCTCCTAAATCAACAGTAGCGTCCTTAAAATAGTCCTTGCTGAAGTGGTTCTTCTTATATTGCCGGTCCACATAGTCTGCCGTCTCGTCTGAGATCATAATCTTAGTTCCTGGCTTAGCCACTCGCAGCATTTCCTGCATGGCCTTGGCCTTATCGCTAAAGAAATTAATTCCGCCGATATGATAGACGATGTCAAAGCTATTATCCGCAAAGGGCAGGTCCTCTGCACAAGCATGAAAGAGCTTCAGATTGGTCTTCTTGGCGCAGGATTTCTGGCATTTTTTTAGCATGCCTATAGAAATATCTGCCCCAACAAAGTCTAGGCTTTTCAGGTCAATATTTTCAGGAATGTAGCGCAGGTCTTGACCCGTCCCGATAGAGACATAAAGGACGGATAGATGATCCTTCCATTCTATTTCTGCCATCTGGTCCTTTCTCAGCTTGTCAATAGCCTTGCCATGGAGAAGTGGCCCCATCCATTTCTCACCAAAATCATACCAGCGAGCCAAGCGATTGTACATGGTCATATACTTGGCATTGTCCCCTGAGACATAGTCCGGATTCAGCGCCAGATAGATGTCTCCATCTTTTTGAAAATCCGCCAACTTCAAACCTGGCTTCAGCTTCTCTTGTATTTTTGTATCTGTCATATCTTCTGTCTCCTTTTTCTATTTGCCATTTATTATAGAGGATTCTGAGACAAAAACAAGAGTTTTTCCGTAAGTGGCTGCCCTGCATGAGTAACTGGAAGAAATTGCTAAGTAAGCTGCAAAAAAACTAGACAAAAAATGTGCAAACAAAAGAAGATAAAGCATTCTGCTCTATCCTCTCTTTATTTATTTGCTCAGTCGAGTCTTATGGTAAAGTCCTAAAAGAGTCAGGACTACCAGACCAGCAAGAACTAGTCCAAGGCTTTCAGCAGAGCCAGTCGCAGGAAGAACTTTTTTAGATTTTCCTTGACCGTCTGCTGCTTTATCAGAATCAGATGATTGATTTGGTTTAATACCGCCTTGAACTGCTTTATCAGGCGTACCAGGTTCAGCTGGTGCCACTTGGTCAGTAATGAACAACTTACCATCTGTATATTCTACAGCATTGCTATTGGCGTCTAGAACTGTTACAGTGCCATCTTCATTGACTTGGAAGACAATATCAGTCACAGCCAGATAACCTGTCGGAGCCGCTTCCTCATGGAAGGTGTAAACACCTGGCTCTAGGTTAATTTCTTTAGATTTGTCAGCTTCTGAAGTCCAAGATGCGACAGGACTACCCTTGCTTTCCCGCCCCTTGAAAATTTGAATCTGAGCACCGGCAATTTCCTCACCAGCTAGATTGACCTTACTGAACGTTACCTGTTTATCCGTTGGAGTTTGAATTTGCTTATTGACCACATTGACTGCAACCAATCTGCTATCTCCAGAATCTCCAGATGCCGGACTGCCTACGTTCAAAGTCTTACCAAAATCTGTTGGACTGATGGTAATATCCTCTGTCAGGCGATCGTAACCAGCTGGAGCAGTCGTTTCACGCAGGATATAAGTGTCACGCAGAAGATTACCAACTTCCGCATTCCCATCTGCATCTGTCGTGATTGTGTCAACCACCTTATTGGTCGCTTTCCGCACCACTTCAAAGACTGCACCGCTCAGAGAAGCATTAGACTCATCTGTCTTGTGGACCTTAACCTTGAAGTTATAGCCTTCGGACTTTCCGCCAGCAATCTGATAAGAGTACTCGTTGGTGACAGACACTGTCTCGGTATTGTTGTAGTTCATGGTAGCCTTATTTCCTACAACCTCTCCATCAGCCAAATCATAGTCGGCTAGCGTCTTGTACTCAACTAGGTAGCCGAAGCCTTCTACATCTCCGAAGTTGATTGTCAAGCTATCGCCTTCAGCGCCAAAGGTCATCTTAGACTGGAAGTCTGCTGTTACATCTTCAGTCGAATCACGCGCCCAATCACCATTATTCCAGCGCCAAGAAACCTTATATACCCGTACAGAGTCTTTAACAATCTTAGCGTTTGTATCACCTAGCTTGTCCGTCACAGAGACATTTTTGTAGTTCCCCATGTTACGGTTAATGGCCACATTGTAGCGGATTTCATTCTTAGCATCGGCATCCCATTGAAAAGCACTTTTTTCTAGCAGAGACTCATACTTTTTCGGAGGTCCATTATAATGAATGCTGCCGGCAGGAATCCTATTATTGCCTACAGTAAAAGTAGCTGGAATATCCCTTTCCTCTGTGACGACCTCGTGGTCAATCCGCGAATAAAAGAAAAACTCGCCTCTGACACTGGACTTCTGCTCCACATAGTCTGTGTATGTCAGTGTGATGGTCTTGGCATCACTATCCAGGACTCCATTAGCCACCAGGGCTCCGTTTTCATCCTTAAGCTCAATAGCTGAGGAATTCCCAAAAGTAAATTCATTTGGCAAGCGGATCACTGTCGTATCACCCGCATGGGCCTGGTTGTCTGGCAGGGCAAACTTAGCATAGACTCGGAAGGTCTGCCAGATATCTACACCATTGGTCAGCTGCTCACCAGAGTTAGTGGTGAGGTGCATCTCAGTGATGACATCATTGAGCTCCGCCGCATGAGCCTTAAGGGTTCCGGCTAGGAAAGGCAGGAACACGCCTAGACAGAGAATGATGAGCTGAAACCATACTCTCAGTTTTTTATTCATGCAATCTTCCTTTCTCACAAGTAAAATTTGTTTAAAAGTACAGCGTATTGGCCAGCCAGTCGAACACGTTCTTTTCATGTTTTTCTGCCTTTTTGACAAACACTGGAAAGACAATACTAATTCATTGTACCATATTGACTATTAAAAAACTATAGGAATGCTCAGAGGGTTTTAACATAAAAAGGAGAAAGAAGATGTTAGTCTTCTCTCTCCTTTTGGTAAGCAAAACAGGCCAAAAGATGACCTAAAAATCATTGAACAACTTCAGCTCTTCTATTTTGACAAAAAGTCAATCTTTCTGTGACGCACTGGAAGTTGCATCTACTTGATTCTGATGTATTTCTTCTTGTTTGGAAGAATTTCTTTCCGTCTCATCTGAAGTGTCGGGCTCTTTCTGTGTATGCCCGCAGGCCGTTAAGATAAAGACAGAAATCAGAGCCAGAAACAAGCTCCCAATTTTCTTGAACCTAGACATACGAGTCCTCCATTTATGCGAAACTTGATGAGACTAGCACTCCGCCAAAAATGCCTGCACAGTCTTGACATCTTCTGGACTACCGCCTTGGTCAATATCGCAGATATGGTGGAGCCCATATTTTTCGATAATCAAGGCAGTCGCCCCGCAGAAAGTCCGACCATGTTTAACAGAGTCACCATTGTTAACAAAACCTTTAATCAGCCCAGGATGTTTCTTGATAAAGCGTTTGGTAGACCATGGAATTTTCCCAGCACCAGCATTTCGAGTAATGAGGATACAGGGTTCTTCCAGTTTTTCCCTGATAGTCTGGGTCGGATAGCCCAATGATTCTGCAAATCGTTTTCCAATACCAGTATTTGAATCATAAACTACAATCATCTTCATCACCTACTTTCTTAAAAAAAGGATAGCAAACCAAGCCGCAAAGCCTAAAACCACGACATCTGAGATGAGCATAAGCATAAACTCCAAATCTGGCATCATGTGAATGTACATCAGCAATGCCAAAGTTGTCAAAGCCAGTACTGCCAGCTTAGCAACTGCCGGCAAGCCCGGAATCAAAGCTGTTCCGATTAAAACCACGATGAGACCTCCAACTAAAAATGACTGAAAATCCACACTCAAACTAAAACCAACTGTCACACCGCCGTAGCCAATGGTCAAAAGACCAATCGCGACCAGACAGATACCCAAAATAGCCATTCCACTCATGGCAAATCCTCCTTGCTTATTCATTCTTTTCCTCACTTTCTATTTTTGAATGAACAGTTCCTAATATTCATTCAAAACCTTCTAAAAAATAATTCACTTTATCTAATTAAGTTCCTTTCCATTTCCGAATCACAGGACATAACCCATCACCTCCTTTGTTTGTGAATGAATGGTTTTGTAAATTCATTCATACCTGCTTTTAAGAAAAGGAATTTCCTCTATTTGGAAAAAATCCCCTTAACAAAATATTTCACTAAAGTCTCAAGACTATCGAAGTAGCCTGAAAATTCCTGCTCTGTGACATGCATGTCTATGTAATAAATCAAGTCATAAACCTTCATGATCTCAGCTATTTTCTCCCTCGAAAACCCCTCTTCCTGCAAGCGCTGGCTGAAGGTCTGAATCAGAAACTGATGAAAGGCATTGGACGCTCGGCCGGAATCCTGATTATAGTAATCGTGCAGAATCTGAGAAATGCCTGGCTTGTTCCACTCAGCCAGAATTTTATTGGGTGAAATCAATTCAAAAGTGACTGCAAAAAGCTGTTCAACGATTGCCTCGGGCTCGCCCTGCCAGTCTACGCGTTGCATGATTTCCTCACGTATACGGCTATTTTCAGCTACATAAACCTCCAAGAAGATAGCTTCCTTGGACTCATAATACTTATAAAAGGATCCGACAGCCATATGGCTCTTCTTAGCAATATCAGAAATTCCAGCTGCCTTATAGCCTTTTTCCGCAAAGACTTCCCTAGCCGCAGCCAGCAGCTCATTTTTTTTATCCATTTCCATGCCTCTTTTATGAATGAATTTATCTTTATGTTCATTCACATTTTAACACATTCTTGCCATTTGTCAAGCATTTATGCTATACTATACAAAAAAGATAGTTTGCTAATCAAATTATTTTTTTATATTATATTTTGGAGGTTGAGCTATGCTCAAGGAAAGACGTAACCAGGGTACCATCGCCCTACTGGTAATTACTTTTATTTTTCTAGCGGTTGCTGCAGTAATGGGCTTTATCCAATACCAAAAAGTCAACACCAAGACTGCCTATGACCGAAATAGCGATTCTGGAGCAGATTCAGCAGTCTATGCTGAAGTGTCATATATTTTTCCAGAGGCCCTGATTGAAGTAGAAGATAATACTCAAGTTTGGCTGGTTGCCTACCAAGACGGATATGTTGGTCTGCAGGCTAAAAAAGGGGACAAGCAGATTGCCCAGCTCTTGGAAAAAGAGAAGAGTGGAGAGCTAGAAAAAAATCCTGTCCGAATTGTTGGCTCCTACGTTAATGCTAACTCCCCTAAAAAAAATCAGGGATATATCTCTAATTATGGCAGCCTCGTTCGCAGTCTCCTAGCAGACAATCCCGAAGTCATCACAGTAATGTCAAGCAGCTCCTATATCTCTATCACTGAATTTGAATCTGACAATCTTGCATTCATGTTCTACATTCTGTTCTTGATTGGACTATGTGTTGTCTTTGTCGTCATTGCAATCATCGGCCGCAAGAAAAATATCGCTGCCTACGAAGAAATCTATGCAGCCTATCCAGAGGCCAAAGACAATCTCAATATCCTGCTGGAGCAAGCTTCTTTCCACGACGATGTGCTGAAAATTGCTGTTTATAAAGACCATCTCATTACCTACTATAGAGGTTTCAAGGCGATTGATCTCAAACAGGTTGTCCATCTCTACCACCACATTCTCACCATGCATCGCGGCTTCGTTGCTTCAAACAGAAACTCAACCTTAGTTGCTGTTCGAAACAATCAAAAGAAATACCAAATGCCTATTAAGAACATTGGTAAAACAACAGATACCAAACTCCAGTCAACCTTTGACTATCTCTACAACCACTTCCCTCATATCAGATTGGGAGTGTAATATCACATAAAACTCAAGCTAGAAAATTTAGCTTGAGTTTTTTAGATACAAAAAAACAGGAGCAGGATACAGTCCCAACTCCAGTTATTTTTATGATATGCTTGTCAGAATGATTTTCAGCAAGTTACTTGCCTTCTTTTTCCTTTCTGCGCTTGGCCAAGGCGCTGTTAATCTTCTTGGTCTTAAGATTTGTATCCAAGTAACGAAAGAGCCATACAAAGAGATAAATCAGAATAAAATTAAACCAGAAATGCCAGCTGGCAATTAAAAATCCCCAGTTATTATAGACCATGAAACAGCATACTAAGACTGCGACAGCGGCGAAATGCAGTAAAATCGAGACTGAAAAAGAGAATCGGTCTTCAAGAGTTTTTAACATTGAACTGATAATTCCAATCAAGCCGCTCATCACCATGACACTGACGATATTACTTGTTGTGGGCGGATTTTTTTGAATAGAGAGAGCAAGGACAATCAGATAGACTGCACTCCCTGTCTGGATGCCCATCAATATAGCGTGTAGACATTTTTTTATACTCATCACTTACCTCCTAGATTCCCAGATATTCCATCAAGAGTTTGACATAGCGACGGCTGACTTCGGTTTTGATTTGATTGGTCAGCTTGGCCGTCATATTGCCAGAAAAGCTGTCAGACAAAGACTCCAGATGGTCAATATTGATAACAGCATGCCGGGAAACCTGGATAAAGTTCGAGCTGCTAATCCGCTGCTGAAAGCGAGTCAAGGTCTCTGTCGTCTGGTAAATGCCATCTCTACTGTAAATCATCAGAGTTGTCTGGTTGATGTCTGCTAGGATAATATCTTCTGTCCTCAACATGACCAGTTTATCGTCCGACTTGATAGGCAGGACGCCACTTGGCCCTGCCTTGTACTGTTCTAAATAATCTAAGATGGCCTTGGCTTCTGCCCCTAGCTGGTCTGCCTTGACCACAACCAGCGGATCCTTGGATGAAATGGTTGGATCTGTTTCAAATTTTGCTTGCAAGAGGAAGCTCCCTATTCACATTCTATTGTAGTTTCAGCCGGCGGATGGCAATCATATTTTGCACCATCCAAATAAGCGCTATTGCAACTAAAACTATTCCAACTATATAGAAAGTTTCTGTCCTTGTCAAGAGCTCCTGCCATTCAATGCGAATTCCCATTGTTTTTTCAAAAGCTGCTTGTGACTGGCTGCTATTAGCAAAAGTATCTGCTAGACTTTCTTTCATGAGAACCTGTCTGAAAAGAGATGCCATGTAGTTAGAAGGCGTAAGCTTCATCAGGTTTTGCGCCATATTCGGCAAGGTTCCAATGGGGATATAGGTACCCACTAGAAAACCAGAAGTTGCTCCGACTACTGTTGCCAATTTCCCTAAACTATCCACTGATTTGAAGCATTGAACAATCAGAGCATTTATCAGTGTGGCCAAGAGGCTGTTTAAGATCATCAGAAGAACCAGGTAAGGAAGGATTCCCCACTCAAAGGAAATGTTATCCGATAGCGTAAAATAGCTGAGCATAAAGGCAAACATAATGACCTGCATCAAAAAGCCGATAATAACAGAACTGATAAGATAACTAAGCTGCAAGCCCCATGGTCCCAAGTCTGTGGTAAAGAGGTCGTCTGTCACCTTCCGCTCCCGGTCTTCGACCTGCCGAGAGAAAGCTGCCAATGTGGTCGTTAATCCTGTAACTGCCAACACGCCGCCAATCAGCCACAAGTCCATCAGCTGGCTGGAATGGTCTTTGTAATTATTTTTCAAAAAAACGATATAAAGCACAAAGGGAATAATGGCTCCGAAGAGGGACAAAATTACCCCACTGCGGTTGCGAAAATAAAGTAAAAAATTACGTTTTATCAAAGCTAGCATATTAGCGTACCTCTCTTCCTGTCAGTGCCATAAAGGCATCGTCCATGGTTCCGGGTTGGAATTCAAATTGTTCGATATAGGGACCAGCCTGAGCCAATAAGGTCAGAGCTTCTTGAGTCGTTTTAGGGTGGAGGATAAATTCCCCTTCCTTGACTTGCTCCCAAGCGCAGCCTCTTGGCAAGCTTTTCTCTAAACCTGCTGCATCTTGACTTAAAATCCGTAAGACATTGCGGGCATAGTTTCCCTTAATCTGGTCTGCAGAGCCTTGGGCAATGACCTGACCATGATCTACGATATAGATCTTATCTGCATCATCAGCTTCATTGAGATAGTGGGTTGTCAAGACAATGGTCATCTGCTCTTCTTTCTGAATCTGCTTGAGCAGGCTCCAAATACTCTCCCGAGTCTGAATGTCCAAGCCTGTCGTCGGCTCATCCAGAAAAAGCAGGTCTGGACTATTGAGCAAGGCTCGCGCAATGTCCACACGACGCTTTTGGCCGCCAGAAAGTGTCCCATAAGGCTGCTTGGCAAAGTCTGACAAGCCCAGCTGAGAGACCAAGCGCTCAATTCTACCTGCCGGCATCTCCTTGTACTGCTTGGCTCTGATGGTCAGATTTTCCAAAACTGTCAGCCGGGCGTCCAACACACTGTTTTGGAAAACCACACCCAACTTAAGCTTTTCAGCATAGCAAATCTGCCCGGATGTCGGCCGCAAGAGACCTATCAGCATCTGAATGGTCGTGGATTTTCCTGCGCCATTTGGTCCTAAAATAGCTGTGAAACTGCCTCTTTCAATCTGAATATCGAGACCATTAACAGCTACTTTATCGCCATAAACCTTGCTAAGATTTTTCGTTTCTACTAACATGATTTTTCTCCTTTTCTTTACTTCTGAGACTATGATAGCAAGTCTTTTTTGAAAAATCTCGGCTTTTTGGACAAGCGGTAAAATGAGGGAGATGAGAGGTAAAAATCTAAACATCAAAAAATCCCCGACCATTCGGTCAGGGAAGTCTATTAGCGGGCAACGATCTTGCGGTAGCTGCGTGAAGTCAGAAGAAAGACCAGGATATAGGTCAGTAGGAAGACTCCGCAAGTTGCAAGTGTTGTCTGAATCAAAAGAGGAAGATTGGTCACACCTAGTAGGGCAACTATCAAGCGCAGCATATGAAAGACCGCTGCTACATGTAGAAAAGCAAAGATGAGAGGTAGGAAGAAAACAGTCAAAATCTGCTTGCGAATGGTACTTCTAGTCTGCTTTTCATCTAAACCAACTTTTTGCAAGATGATAAAGCCATCTCGGTCTTCATATCCTTCGGAGATTTGCTTGTAGTAAATCACGAGAACAGCTCCTAGAAGGAAGATAACGGAGAGGAAGACACCAATGAAGAGCAAGGTTCCAGTAAGTTCTTGATAACTCTTTTCTGCGCTGTAACGGTCACTAGCCATTGCGAAGCTACCATCTTGAGCTTGTTCCTGATCCAAAGTGTCCCTCAACACCAGTTGGACTTGCTCGACAAACTTTTTACTGCCCTTAGTCTCTGAAGCAACTCCAATGTAGTAGTAATGATCCACATCGAGATTAACCTCTTTGCTATCATTGACCACCATATAGAGACCCTGTTCCATGGTCACATCGTTTGGATTAGGAATTTCCCCATGCGTGAAATTCGACGATAAAAGCTGCTTAATCTTCCAGTCCTTGCCATTCACTCGGAGAGGCTTATCCTTATTCAAGGAAATATTTTTCCCGTAAACCAGGGTTTCATCGTCTGCTAAGTCTATCTTTTCCCCTGTCATTTTTTCATAATCCTGGCGATTGATGACCGTAATCGTGCCAGCAGACTTAGTCAAGATACTTGTATCCGACTCCAGCTCTCTTTGCATTGGAACTGTCACATCATTACCAGCCAGTTTCGTAATGAAGGCTGATTGGTAGAGATAGGTAGTATAGCTTGGCTTCTTCAGACCTGTGTCCTGAGCGACTTGCTGGACCTTGTCTAACAGAGCCTCCTTCTGATCGGTCGATTTCGGCAAGACGACGCTGACATTGTAATCCTTTGGATGCAAGGTAGTAATATAATCCTGACCCCCAACATAGATATTGATTGTACCAACCAGAGTCACTAGGAGCATGGTAGATAGAATGGAGATAGTTGCCAATCCTGCTGCATTTTTACGCATCCGCGAGATGAGATTGGAAACAGAAATGAAATTCTGCGTTTTATAGTAGTAGCCTTTGCGTTTTTTGAGAAATTTCAATAGTGTAATTGAACCTGCATTAAAAAGCAGATAGGTTGCGATAATAACCATGACCACAGCTATAAAGAAATTGCCGATAGCAGCGACAGGCTTGGTAACGGTCAAAGCCATATAATAAGCCACACCCATGAGCAGGAGACCCAGCAAGGTTTGCAGAAAAAGGAATCGTCCCTTCTTCTCGCCTGCTTTCTTTTCTTTCATTAGGTTAAGAGAGCTATAGCGTAGAAGACGCGTAGAGCTGAGCAACAAAATCACCGCAAAAGCGACACCTAGACTGATTAGAGTCATCCAGACATTCTGCCATTGGAAGGTTGAGGCAAGAACTGCCGGCATTCCCATCAATTTCAAAAGAACTGCGTAGAGCATCTTATCTAAAGCTAGGCCAGACAAGATACCCAGACCAACTGTAGCTAGATAAAAAACACAGAGTTCAAAGAAGGTCATGACTAGCAGATGCTTTTTCTCCATGCCCAACAGACTATAGACTCCCAACTCTCGGGAGCGGTTTTTCATGACGAAGCTATTGGCATAGGTGATGAGGATAAAGACGGCAATCTGAATGACATGGATACCAAACTGCAAGGTCATGCGAGCTGCTGTACCACCATAAGAGGTCTCCATATTGGGGCTATAAGCCAGTGAGACAAAACTATACAAAATCGCTGTTGCAAGTACCGTCGCCAAAGCAAATGGATAATACAAACTGCGATTTTTAACCAGATTGGACAAAGCTAGTTTACTCGTTAGTTTGAACATAATTGCCCACCTCACTTGCCATAACTGTCAGAGTATCGGAAATCTCTTGGAACATCTGTCGTTCGGTCTTGTCACCGCGGAAGATTTGGTTGTAGAGAATCCCATCCTTGATAAAAAGTACCCGCTTGGCGCGGCTAGCCGCCGCCGTTGAGTGGGTCACCATGAGAATGGTTTGACCGCGGGCATTGATATCGTCAAAGACATCCAACAGGGCTGCCGAAGACTTGGAATCCAAGGCTCCCGTCGGCTCATCCGCCAGCAGAATCTCAGGATCTGTGATAATGGCCCGAGCCACTGCTACCCGCTGCTTTTGACCACCGGAAATCTCATAAGGAAACTTCTCTTGCAGCTTGTTAATCCCCAGCTCATTGCAGGTCATAACCAGCTTTTGCATCATCTCGGTAATGGGACGACGAGAGAGAACCAGAGGCAGGAGAATATTATCCTTGACCGACAAGGTGTCCAGCAGATTGAAATCCTGAAATACAAAGCCTAATTTCTCTCGGCGGAAGCTGGAAGCCTGGCTGTTTTTGATGGTTGCTGTGTCAGTTCCGTTGAGAAAGACGCGGCCCTCAGTCGGCTTGTCCAGCATGGCTAGGATGTTGAGCAAGGTGGATTTCCCGGAGCCTGACTCCCCCATAATGGCGACATATTCACCTTTTTCTACTGTAAAGTGAATGTCTTTCAATGCCTCTACTTGGCTGCCCTGAAAGCGGGTTTTATAAATCTTTTTCACATGCTGTACGTCTAATAATGTCATCTTGCTTCCTTTCTGTTTAGCAGGCACCTATCAACGCCCTGCTTTTAGCAGTATTTATAAACTGCTTCCTAATTGATATATCTATTTTATCTCAATAACAGCCGCCCAGCCATAACCTAAGCTTACATTTTAAAGTGCAATCTTACAGTTTTGTAAGATAAGATGGGCTTTATTTTACCCAAAAGGCAATCAAAGCAATTAGCCAAAGGTGGGCTGGATAGAAAATATAGAAGAAATATTTGCTCCACTTGCTGCTGGATCCTCGCTCACCATTATAGAAGTGCAAGAGAGGAAGAGCACTGATAAAGAGCCAGTCTGAATTATAGAGCAGCATTGATAGCGTGTCCTGCAAGGTTGGATAAATTTGAATACTCATGGCAAAGAGAACTCCCGCCCAAACTACATAAAACAAGTTTCTGAAAAAGACTTGATTTCTAAAAAGGTAGGTCAAGAGCATGAAAGGAAGCAGAGCCATGCCGCCTTCGCTAAAGACAAGCCCAACCAGCAAGACCAATACTCCTGCCGCTATCCACAAACCACGCTTCCTATCCTTAGCAGCTCCGACATTTTCAGAAAAGCCAAAGAAAAGACTCAGCATGAGGACCCCGCAGGCCAAGGTCAGGAAGATGTTGTGAGTGAGGTAAATGCCCTTCTCCTGAAAGAGAAGCGTCAGGATACAGTTTCCTGTCTGCATCAGGGCTGCCCAAAAGAAGAGCCGCATATTGTAAGCCAGACGGTTGCGAGTGTGGAGAAAGCCTTCCACTGCCATGAAGGCAAATGCTGCTCCGACACAGCGGGTTAGGGCATGCAAAACGCCATCCCAGCCATCCGGCACCAGCCCCGGTATCTGGCTGATATGGTCAAAAACCATAAGAAACGCCATGAAGAGCTTCAACTGAAAAGCATTCAAACCTTTTGATTTCATTTTTCTGTCTCCTTCTTATTTCTTGCCTCTATGATAATAAAAAAGAAAGGTCAGTACCATAACCTAACCTTTCATTTGCTAGTTTTATTCTTACAATTTTGTCACTTTTAAAAATCTTGCAGGAGCATTCGTAAAACTAGGACAAAACCTAGTGGTTTTTATGAAAGCTTTCATCTATCTGCAACTGTTCTAGAAAGCCTTTGACCGCTTGTCGGTCTGCTTCCGTTCCAGAGCCCTCTATGTTACGAATATGGCGGAGACCATACTGCTCCACTATCTTATCCGTTGCCCCGCAAAAGGTCCGCGGATAACGCTTCTGATTGCCATTGATGACAAAGCCTTTGATTAGATGCTCATACTTTCTGATGAAACGCTTGGTCGTCCACGGAATCTGCCCTGCTCCGCTATTTCTGCTGACCAAAATACAGGGCCCCTCCAGCTTTTTCCAGACTGACTGGCTAGGCAACCCCAGACTATTAGCAAACTTCTTGCCCAAACCAGTCAGACTATCATAAACCACTACTAGCAACTTTCTTCCTCCTATTCAAAGATCAATTTCTTCTCAGGAAAGGCGATGGAAACCGTCGTTCCCTGACCAACTTGAGAGTCTATAGCAATCTTATGTCCCAGCTGATCAGCAATTTTCTTGGACAGATAAAGACCTAAGCCTGATGACTGCTGGGTCAGACGACCATTGTAGCCTGAGAAACCACGCTCAAAAACCCGCAGCAAATCAGCATTTTGAATGCCCAGACCCGTGTCTTTGATATAGAGTCTATCCTCATGAAAATAAATCTCTATGCTGCCTTCTTTTGTGTATTTAAGACTATTGGACAGGACCTGCTCCAAAATCACTAGAAACCACTTTTTATCAGTGACAATCGTGTGATCTAGGTCATGAAGATTGAGGCTGAGCCCTTGCTGAATAAAGAAAAGAGCGTATTTCTTGACCACTTCCCTGACCAAATCAGTCAGATTTTCCTGCTTCAGCACTAGATCATCATGGAAGCTTCCCAGACGGAGGTACTGGAGCACCAGATGAACGTAGGATTCGATCTTAAAAAGCTCCTGCTCCAACTGAGACTTGGCTTCCTTATCCTTCAAATCTCCAATCAAAAGTGAACTGGCAGCAATAGGTGTCTTGACTTGATGAACCCAAAGAGTATAGTAGTCCAGCAAATCATTGTATTTCTCCTGTTCAACCAAGAGCTGATTCTTCTGTTCGTACTCCAGCTCCTCCACTCGTTCCTGCAAAAGCTTTTCTAGAGGAGTCTGAGCCTGAGCAGATGCCTGCAGCTTCTGGCTGCGATAGCCCTTAAAGGACGTCCAAGCATCTGCTCCGATAAACAAGAAAGACAGAAAAGCCAGCAAGAGCGCGACATATTCCAGCAGACTGCGGTAAGTATCAAAGACAAAGGCAAAGAGCAGAATAAAGCCTAGCAGTAGAATCAAAAGAGCTAGAAAAAATCGCCGTGAATAAAGGTAAGACTTAAGAAAGAAAAATTTATCCTGTGTGTCCATTGATGAGACCGTATCCTATTCCTTTTTTGGTTTCGATGAAGTTTTTCAGTCCGTGCTCTTCAAGCTTCTTACGCAGGCGAGCGACATTGACCGATAGGGTATTGTCGTCGATGAAAAAGTCACTGTTCCAGAGTTCCTTCATCAGATCATCACGCGCTACGATACCATCTGCGTGCTCAAAGAGGACCCGCAAAATCTGAAATTCGTTCTTGGTCAAGGTCACCACTTTGCCATCAAAGACCAGATCTGTCGACTTGAGATTGAGAATGACACCCTGGTGCTCCAAGAGACTCTGGTCGTTTCCAAACTCATAGGAACGGCGCAACAAGCCCTGAACCTTAGCCAGAAAGACATTATTGTCAAAAGGCTTGGTCACATAGTCATCTGCCCCCATATTGATAGCCATGACAATGTCCATGGACTGATCGCGAGAAGACAGAAACATGATGGGCACCGTTGAAATCTTGCGGATTTCCTGACACCAGTGATAGCCGTTAAATAAGGGCAGGCCGATATCCATCAGCACCAGATGCGGCTCCTCTCGAACAAAGACAGTCAGCACATCCATAAAGTCCTCGACTGCCACTACCTGAAAGCCCCATTGTTCCAGCATTTTCTTAATCATCTGACGAATGACTGGATCATCTTCTACTAGTAAAATCTTGTGCATCTTTCCCTCCCGATTGCTTGCTAGTAACATTATACCAAAAAATGCGACTGCTTGTTTATCATCCTCAGTCTAAGGTAGGATTTTTCTGGAAAAAAGAAATTCTATCAGAAAAATATGCTATACTAACTAGTAGAAATTGGAGATAAAACATGAGCAATATTTTTACTTACCTTGAAGAAGTCCAGCATGACAGTATTTATGATAAACCTTTCAATGAACTGGATCTGCTAATTCTGACAGAGCTAACCTACTTGCCTTTTGACCAACTAGTGCATGAAGACATGTCCCCCTACTGCGACTGCCGGCTGCTGGATTTGGCCGATCAAGTACCGCGCGACCTCTCCATGATGGTCAGCAAAAACCGACTGAAACTGCTGGATTTGGCCGCAGCCTCTACCCGCTTTAAAAATCTAAAACTGATGGGCTATGTCAACGATGTTGACCAAGATATCCAGAAGCAATTCGCTGCCTTGATTTTCAAAATCAAGCCCGATACCTATGTCCTGGTCTTTCGCGGAACGGACGACTCTATCGTCGGCTGGAAGGAAGACTTCCACATGACCTATATGGCTCAAATCCCCGCTCAGAAAATGGCTGCCCGCTACCTGCAGAAAGCCTTAGAAAATCTGCCCGGTAACTTTATCCTAACCGGCCATTCCAAAGGAGGAAACCTGGCTTCCTATGCAGCCAGTCAGATGGAAGCATCGCTCCAAGACCGTATTGAAGCCATCTACAGCTATGACTCTCCCGGTCTCAATCACTCTGTCATCGAAAGCGATGGCTATCAGGCTTTGGTTGAAAGGATGAAACGCTACCTGCCTCAGAACTCCATCGTCGGCATGATGCTGGAAACACCTAAGGAAGCTAGGATTGTCAAAAGCAGTGCCATCGGCGGCTTTGCCCAGCACGATACCTTTTCGTGGAAAACCAAGGGAGACTCTTTCCTATTGCTGGATACACTAGATGCAGAGAGCCTGCAGATAGACAAAACGTTTAAAAATTGGGTGAGCACCGTTTCAGATGAAGAACTTAAAGACTTTTTCGACCTCTTTTTCGGACTGATTTTGGATGCTGGTATCCAGTCTGTCGACGAACTATCCAATGTTGAAAACTTTAACAAAGTCCTCGATATCCTGAAAAATGCTAAGTCTCTAACAGACCAAGAACGTGACATGCTGCTGCGCTTGTCCAAACTTCTACTGGATATGCGTGTCCAAACCTGGAAAGACTCCATTAGCTTGCCTAAGCCTTCTGCTATTGGCAAGGATATCCGAGAAAACCTATCACGCTGGAGCAAGCAGCTGCCTTTTGGCCAATCTGAGACTGACAAAGAGGAAGAGACTGCCGCAGAGGTTCAAGAGTAAAATCACAAATCTCTTCTATAGCTTAGCTAACGGAAGACTTGACCTATCCATACCAAAAACGAAACAAGCTCTTATCTTGACAGCTTGTTTTTTCTTTGTTAAAATGTAACAAATTTAATTACAACTAGATAGTGATTATAAAGAAAGGAAACAACCATGAAATCTATCAAAGGAATCGCCCTTATGGCTGTAAGTATAATACTTACCATCTATGCTTGGGCTTCAGCTGGGATGACCAACTTTATCGTACCCGGTCTGGCCTTAACTACCCTTTCGCTGACCTTTTTACTTACGACTCGGAACGCCCTTTTGGAAAAATGGTTCCATGGCATCGAAAAGATGTATGCTTATCATAAGTTTACAGCTATCTTTTCCGTCGTTCTTCTTGCTCTCCACAATGTTGCCATGGGTGGCAGTCTCTGGGGCTCTCATCTGGCAGCCCAGCTTGGAAATGTCGGCATCTATCTCTTTGTCAGCATTGTTCTGGTGGCCTATCTTGGCAAGCACATCAAGTATGAGGCTTGGCGCTGGATTCACCGCTTTGTCTATCTGGCCTATATCTTTGGTCTCTTTCACGCTTATATGCTGATGGGCGGTCGACTCCTGACACCGACCTTGCTAGGCTTGGTAGTCGGATTCTACGCTATCATGGGTTTAGCTTCTGGTTTTTACATCATCTTCCTCTATCAAAGTTTGGCCTTTCGTCATCTAGGGAAAATCCTGCAAGTTAAGCGACTGAACCACGATACCGTGGAGTTGAAGATCCAGCTTAGTCAAAAGCTAGACTACCAGTATGGTCAGTTTGCCTTCGTCAAGATTTTCCAAGAAGGATTTGAAAAAGAGCCACATCCCTTCTCTATCTCTGGCGGCCATGACAATATCGTCTACTTTACCATCAAGAATTCAGGAGACCACACTAAGAAACTTTATGACAAGATCCCAGAGGGAACCAAGGTCACCATTGACCGAGCTTATGGACACATGATTCTTGACCAGGGGCAGGAAAAGCAGATTTGGATTGCTGGTGGGATTGGCATTACGCCCTTTATCTCCTATATCCGTGAAAATCCTAATCTGAATCGTCCAGTCAGCTTCTACTACGCTTATACTGGAACAGAAAATGCTGTTTTCCTAGACCTACTCAAAGACTACGCTGCCAAGAATCCGCAGTTTGACCTTCACTTGGTCGATAGCAAGGTCTCTGGCTATTTGGACTTCAAGAATTATCCTTTGGATGACCAAACCACAGTCTTCATGTGCGGGCCTGTCAAAATGATGGATAAACTAGCCGGCGAATTTAAAAAGACCAATCCTAAAGCAGATCTGGTCTATGAAGGCTTTAAGTTTAAATAAAGAGTATAAAACATCAGGAGCAACGATAAGGCTGCCCCTGATGTTTTATTGTCTAGTAATAAATTGAAATGAACCATGATACAGCTTCGGAAGTCTACCTAATTCGGAAAAATCTTCTCCAAGGAATCAGGAACAATTTCAATAGCTGATGTTACTGTTTTTTAGGCATGTTTGAAACAAAAATATAAGACATTTTCAAAACATTTACCAGTTTATCACGTTTCTCTTTTAAGTTCTGCAGGAACGGATCTCGTACTTCTGCTGGAACTTCTAAATCATCTGAACCATACTGAGATAATTGATCACTAAGAGTCTGTTTTGATTCCTCAAAAGCTTTCAAACCTTCTTCCGCTTCTTTGTCAAAATCTGCTCTTTCAGACTCAGGGAGTTTTTCTCTAATTTCTCCACTATATTTGATGTAATTATCCGCAAGCTTATTGTACACGGTTTTCAAGTCACCAATTGTTGTTGCGTTAGCGATTTCTTCGTCTGTAACCAAGACAAAGTCAGGCGTTTCTAAATTGGCACTTGACGAAGTACTTGAACTGCTTGAGTTACTTGCTTTACTGCTTGATTTTGAAGACTTTTTAACTGAGCTAGAAGCAGCCTTGCTTTCTGAAGATTTAGAAGTAACGGATGAATGATTATTTGAACATGCTGCTAAGGTAACTGCTGCTAAAAAAACCACGCTGGCTGAAAAAATCTTTTTCATTTTTATCTCCTTAAATAATAAGTAATTTCATTATAGAATAAAACTAATGAGCTGTCAAAAATCCGACTATTTTTTAAAGAAATCAAAAATTCCCATTTTTTCCTCCTTGAATTAATTTGAAAACAGTATAGCATAAAAAATAAGGAATTACTTTTATGATAGAAGGAAATTTGTTTTTGTTTTTTATCGTTTTTCGATATATTTTTCTTGAAATACAATAAAAAATAGATTATAATAAGAATAAAAGGAAAAGAAAATCTACTGCCGGCTGATTTTCGATAGAGGTAAGCATCATGAAAAAGATTGAATTAAAAAATAACTCTTTACTCAAAGATATTGTTACTCTATTAAACCTTATCATAGTGGGTTATGCTGCTATTCTGGTGTTTCTTACTATCCTAAGTGTGATTTCTTACACCGGTCTTTCCGACAGGTTGGGAATAACGCTCAATGTTCAATTTCTGCCCTCAGTTGAATTTTCAAATTGGTGGAGTATTCTAGCCTTTGTTATAAATCTTCTCACAGCTTCTTTGACTATTTATCTCATCTATCTTGCTCGTAATTTCATCAAAAATTTGATTGGTGGAAAGATTTTTGATTCATCAAACACGCAACTAGCTGATAAGGCATGGAAAGTCTTTCTGGCTCTGACCTTTCTTTCCGTCAAGGTTGCTGCATCAGGCAATCCCATCACCCTCCCCTTCTCTTTTAACGCCAGTATGAGCTTTACACCTCTCTTGGGTGCTCTGATTATTTGGCTGATGATGAAAATTCTGGAAAAGGGGATTGATATAGCTGAAGAGAATGAATTTACCATCTAGGAGGCTGCTATCATGATTATCGTTAATCTTGATGTCCAGCTGGCCAAGAAAAAGATGAAACTGGGTGAACTGGCCGATATCATCGGTATCACAAACGCCAACCTTTCCATTCTCAAAACGGGCAAGGCCAAGGCTATCCGATTTAGCACCCTCAATGCTATCTGTCAGGCCCTTGATTGCCAGCCTGGAGACATCCTAGAATTTACAGATGATGAAGAATAAAAAAACTCCCGTCCTAGCCGATTTCATTTAGCTAAGGATGGGAGTTTTGCTTTTCTATTCAATCATTTGTGTTTCAGCTAGTTTCTTATACCAGTGAGCGGATTTCTTCGGATAGCGTTCCTGAGTTTCAAAGTCTACGTAGAATAAGCCGTAGCGTTTTTCATAACCGTTAGACCAAGAAAAGACATCCATCAGAGACCAAATAAAGTAGCCCTTGACATTAGCCCCGTCCGCAATCGCATCGGATAAAACTTCCAGATGCTGCTTGACGTAGTCAATGCGAGCATCGTCGTAAACTGTATTGTCCACAAATTCATCTTTATAACCCAGACCATTTTCCGTGATATAGATTTTCTTGTAGTTTGGATAATCTTTCTTAATCCGCATGATCTGATCATAAAGACCTTGCGGATATATAATCCAATCCCAATCAGTTTTCGGAATATGGGTTGGAGATTCTCTGCGCCCTACACCCTTAATCTGGTACTTGGAGCTTCCCTTTTCGCCTTTTCCGTTATGGATAATTTCTGTTTCACCGTCAAAGTCGCGCATCCAATCACTCATATAGTAGTTGATGCCAAGGAAGTCATTGAGGTCTTTAGCTGCTTCTAGAGCTGCAAAGTCTTCATCTCGCAGATCCAGCTGACCACCATTGACCTTAAGGATATGATTCACTCCTGCCAAAGTTACATCTGAATAGTGTCCCAGATAAGTCGCATCTAAGATGAACTTGTTATGAATAATATCTTCCAATTCTGCCGCTCTGACATCTGCTGGATTTTCTGGGTCGTAAGGGTATTTTGTCGGCAGGGCATGAACGACACCGATTTCACCCTTGTAGCCCTTGTCCTTATAAAGCTTAACGGCGCGGGCATGGGAGACCATCATGTTGTGGTGGGATTGGAAAACCTTGGCCAAGTCATACTGAATCCCCGGCGGGAATTTGCCGACCAAGTACTGCCCGTCACCAATAGGACCAATTTCGTTGAAAGTTGTCCAATAGCGAACTTCTGGAAATTCTTCAAAACAGAAAGCCGCATAGTCCACAAAGTGCTCAATATTTTCCCGATTGAGGAAATCGCCATTTGAATGGAGAGCCTCTGGTGTATCAAAGTGGTGAAGGGTCACAAAAGGTTCTACATGACGCTTGTGGCATTCTGCGAAAAGATTATGGTAAAATTCCACACCTTTTGGATTGACCTCGCCATAGCCTGTCGGGAAAATCCGTGACCAAGCGATGGAGATTCGAATGCCATTAACACCATACTCTTCAGCCAATTTCAGATCCACAGGGTACTTGTGGTAAAAGTCGCTGGCAGGTTCTGCCGTGTACCAGTAGTTATCCTCTAGGTATTTATCCCAGGCAACAGGTCCTTTTCCATCTGTGTGGGTTGCTCCCTCAGCTTGATAGGCTGCTGTGGCACCACCGAAAATAAAATCTTTAGGTAAGCTTTTTGTCATCTTATTTTCCTTTCAATAGCATTTGAGGTGAAACAAGTAAGTAAATACGTAAATAACAGGGGAATTGAACTTTGCTTCACCTCAAATGAACTAACAAATTAGTTGTTAAATTGCTCCTGAACGAAGGCCAGTGCTCCTTTGCCATCACGGGTGAGTTTGATGTATTGGCCACCTTCAGTCTTAGCTAGCTTGATGCCTAATTTATCTGTTTCCGCCTTCATGTCTTCAAAGTTGGAGGCAACTTGAGGAGCCAGGATAACCAGGTCAAACTCAGGCAGCATTTCACGGTGAGCACCGTAGCCGCCAGCTGCTGCTTTGACAGGAACATTGTATTCAGCTGCTGCTTTATTCAAAGCGTTGGCCAGCAATCCACTAGTACCACCGCCTGCACAGAGCACCAGAACATTGGTTTCTTCGCTAATATTGTTTTGCGCTGGAGCTTCTTCATCCACTCCTGCTTTTTCAAGGATAGCCTCCGCTTTAGCAGTATTAAAGTTAGCTGCTACCTTTTCTTTAAGAGCATCGTTAGCTTTGCCGGAACGTTCTTCTTCTAGGATTTGTTCGTCGTAAACCTTGACAAATGGATAGTAAATAATTACATCTACTACGACAAGGAGGGCTGCAAGAACAAAGGACAGAAGCTGGAAGTTCGTACCCAGCACAATTCCCAGAGGTCCAGGTGTCACCCAAGGAAGGTTGGCTGAGAAAGAGTTCATGTTTAAGGCATCAACAAAGAATTTGAAAATCCATACGTTTGCGATAGGTGCAAAGATAAAAGGAATAAAGAAAATCGGATTCAGAACGATTGGTGCTCCAAAGAGAATAGGCTCATTGACACCAAAGAAAGTTGGGACAACAGATGCCCGTCCAATTGCACGGTTACGCTCGGACTTACAGATCCACATGAAGAGGAATGGAACAATCAAGGTCGCACCAGTACCACCCATGGTAACGATGAACATTTGAGTACCAGAAGTGATGACCTTATCCGCATGCTGACCAGCTTGTACCAGAGCCAAGTTGGCATCGATATTGGCATAAGTAATGGCAGCAATGGCAGGCTCAACGATAGACGGACCGTGAATTCCCACAAACCAGAAGAAAGCATAAGCACCAAAGATAAGTGTGATTCCCAGATAGCCATCTGCCGCTGAGAAAAGCGGAGCGAGAAGTGTTCCGATGGATTCAGCAACCGTCACTCCCAGACTTGCTTTAACAAGCAGTTCCAAACCGTAGAGCAGAACGACTGAGACAGTAAATGGAATCAAGTCTTTAAATACTTGAGAAATATTTGGTGGAACTTCTTCTGGCATACGAATGGTGACATTATTTTTCACACAAACCTTGTAGACATTAACGGTCACAAAGGCAGCGATAAAGGCTGTCAAAAGACCTTTGGTTCCCATGAAGGCAGTTAGGAAGCCACCTTCCTTGGCAGGTTCAGCCGCCATGAGGAGGAAGCCGACCATAGAAGCCAGCATAGTAGACAAGAAGTTAATCTGGTTTGTCGCAGGCAGGTCGCGGTTGACAGAGTCTGTCAAAGCCTTTGCAGTGGTCCCACCCACAAAGAAAGCCAGAATCCCCATCGAGTAGCTATAAGGGGTCATTAGGAAAGTTTCAATATCCTTAGACCAGTGGAAGCCCCAAGCATTTGGCACATAGGCAATCAAGATAAAGATAGATGAGAAGAGGATGACTGGCATACCAGCGATAAAGCCATCCCGAATAGCACGGAGATAGATATTCCGAGAAATCTTCTCAAAGAAAGGCTTCCCTTTCTCAATAAGTCCGATGAGTTTGTTCATTATTTTACTCCTCTTTTGTATAGTTCAATCAAATGGTGCATCATGTCTTTTAGCAAAATAGTAGTCATTAAGTGATCTTGACCGTGCATCATGGTCACGCTGTAAGCCAAGTCCTCACCAGCAGCTTCTTTTGTCAAGAGACTGGTCTGAGCGTGGTGAGCTTCAGCGATGCAGCTATTGGCTTCTTCTACCAAGGCATCTGCCTTAGCAAAATCCCCAGCCTCTGCGGCTTTCAAAGCTTCCAGAAGCTTGGAGCGAGCGTCACCAGCGTAGGCTACAATTTCAAAACCGAGCAATGTTACTTCTTCTCTATTCATGAGAGATCCTCCTTGTATTCTTATGTAAAATTTTATTATTATTTTCTATTATAAAAGGCGTTGAATATGCAGCACTAGGTAGACCCGTTCGCTGCGGTAGAGATCAATTCCCGTCTTCTGGGCAATGATGTGGTAAATATCACTTCCGACCTGATAGGCTTGAGGGTAGGTCATCTGAATCTGACTTTCCATTTCCAGCAGGGAAACATTGTCATCACGGCTTCTGTCCAGATAGTCCAAAAAGTAGTTCAGGTGAATCATAAAACGGTCATAAAAGTTGCTGTTTTCTGCACTTCTTTTAATGCCATTTTTCTTCAGCTCTGCCTCAACTGCAGCCAGAATATCTTTTCGCCTGCCCAAGTGACTTTGCCCCTCGGGATTGGTCTCCCCTTCAGCATTGATAAAGTGATAGGCAATACGATTGACCTCGTCGCTCGGGAAATGATCTAACAACCGCTCGCGGTATATCGCTACTGCTTCCTGGGCAATCTGATAAGGGACAGGGTATTTGTCCGAAGCATCCGGCAGATCACTCTCCTTGTACCGCCCCTGCTGCACAGCCTGATAAGAACAGTAGATGTGATCCGTCAGCGTGACATAGATATACTCCTGGACAGGGTAATCATACTTCTTAGAAAGGGTATCAATCACATCATAAGTCACTGTGATAAAGTCCAGCGGAACATCTTTGAGCAAGGCCACAAAGTTTTCTTTAGACTCTTCCGTTCTTAGGCGAAAGATTTTCTCAATCTTACTTTCCAGAACGATATCACCCTTCTTTTTATTAAAAGCTATGCCACTGCCAATCAGAACAACCTCTTCACCATTTTCATGTTTGGCTAGAGCAACATTGTTGTTCATAGGATGTATGATTCGATACATATCTCCTCCTCTTCATTTTCTAGGGTTCTGGCAAAACAAAAAGACCACAAACAAACCGAGGCTATATCTTCCCTCAATTTATTTGCGGTCACGCCTAATCCAACTTAGTAACGCTCACCCTATTCAATTCCTGACTTCATTATAGCATATCAGTCTCAGAATGTAAACCCTTACTTTATTTATTTTTTAACAAATTTTAGGCTCTTTCTTTCCAAGAGGTAGCTGTTTTTTGAAGAACCTTGTTGAGCTCATCAATATTTTCAAATCCTGTTGTACGGAGCCACTTGCGAGCTGCTTCTTCACCTTGCTCAATGTAGTCTTTGACGCTGCCAGCCCAAGTCGCCCGTCCGCAAAGAACGCCGTTGAAGTTAGCACCTGACTCATGAGCAAACACAAGTGTTTCTTGGAAAAGTTTCGCAGATACACCCGCACTCAAGTAGATGTATGGCAGGTTAGTCGCCTCATCCTGTTCCTTGAAGAAAGCTGCAGCTTGTTCTTTAGTATGCACCACTTCACCGTCACCAAAACCTTCAACATATTTAACATTGACTGGAACTTCCACTTTCAAGACATCAATATTGAAACGTGGATCTGAGAAGACCTTCATGGCACCGATAACCTTATGAGGTTTCACTTTTGCGTATTCAGCGCTGGAAGCATCCGCAATCTTTTCATCGTAAGCCAAGATTTCAAGGAAGAAAGGAATATCTTCTGCCACACACTCAGAACCCACACGCTCGATATAAGCCTGCTTTTGCTGGTTGAGTTCTTCAGAGCTGTCTACATCATAGTAAAGGAGGAATTTCACTGCATCCGCGCCTTGTTCTTTGATGCGTTTTGCAGACCAAACATCCAGACAGTCTGGCAGGCGCTTGGTGCTAGAAGTATCGTAGCCTGTCTTTTCATAGGCCAATAGCAAGCCAGCATTCTTGTCCAAAGCCTTAGTAGCAGGCAGTCCATACTCAGGATCCAGCAACATAGATGAAGCATAAGGAGTTAACTCTTCTGCGACCAAAACTTTCAGTTCTTCCATTTGAGCTACTGTTGGTTCTGCTTCCTGGTGTTGAGCCATGAGGCGTTTCAAAGCACCGCGTTGGTCAAATGCCAAGGCAGAAATGATGCCATTCTCATCAGAGAGTTTTTCCATGTACTTGCGTTTTTGTTCTGTTAATACCATTCTTTATACCTCTTTTACTGTGATTTGATTGTATAGGCCGTCGTAGTTTTCAACATTGACATGACCGGTCATTTTTTCTTGGGCATTGAGCATGCCGAGAACGTTCGCTTTTTTGAGCAGAGAAACATCATCCGCTTGATGACTCAAGGCTGAAGAAATTCCTGCAACAGTTGAGTCGCCAGAGCCAACTGGATTGACTACTTGGATTTTAGGAATATCTACTTTATAGAAAGTGTCCCAGTGTTTGGCAAAAGCTCCGTCTGCACCAAGAGATACGATGATCCACTCGATTCCTTCAAATAGCGGTTCTGAAAGAACAGCTTTTAACTCACCCAAATCTTTTGAAACATCGCGGCCCAATAACTGAGAAAGTTCCTCATTATTAGGTTTGATGGCAGTTGGCTTCACATCTGATTTGAGTACAGCTTCCAGAGCTGCTCCAGAGCAATCCAACACCACCTTATTGCCAGCTTGATTAGCAATTTCAACCAATTGAATATAATATTCAACAGGTAAACCAGTTGGTAGACTTCCCGAGATACTAACTACCTCAGCTGATTCCATTAATGATTTAAAATGATGTAAAAAACCATTTGCCTCATCCGCTGTAATAGTCGGACCGGCTTCTAGGATTTCTGTTTGCTTACCTTCGTGTAAGATAGCAATACAGTTTCTCGTATCTCCCGAAATGTTATAAAAGCATTGTCTAACATTAGGATGAAGGTTTTGTAATAAGAACTCTCCATTAGTCCCACCAATCAGGCCCGTCGCAGCAACATTATCTCCAATTTCTGCCAAGACCCTGGTTACGTTGAGACCCTTTCCGCCTGCTGTTTTACTGACTTCTGCAACACGATTAACAGTATCAATTTTCAATTCTTCTAAGAGATAGGAAATATCGATAGAAGGATTCATGGTCACTGTAAGAATCATCTAGCTACCTCACTAATCGTGGTACTCTCCACGATCCCATTTTTCAAGAAATTCTGTAAAGAAGTTGGCATCTGTTTGATGAGCATTGTGAGTCTCAACGTGCTCAATTTTTGCGATCAATTTTTTATTTTCTTCAGTTGGCTTGTACTCCGCATGAATGAAAGCTTCGATGATGTCACACATAAGGAGCTCACCAGTGATTTTTCCGCCAAAACCGATAACATTGGCGTTGAGTTCTTCCTTAGCATAGAGAGCTGAAGTCATGTCACGTACCAAAGCTGAACGAACACCAGGAACTTTATTTACAGCGTTGTTGATACCGACACCTGTACCACAGATACAAACACCAAGATCAGCTTGTCCACTAACGACTGCCTCCCCTACTTTTTTACCAAAGATTGGGTAGTGAGTACGAGTATGGTCATAAGTACCAAAATCAAGAACTTCATAACCTTTTGATTTTAGAAAATCTGAGACTGCCATTTTTTCATTGGTAACGATATGGTCACATCCAATTGCAATTTTCATTTGATTTCTCCTTTTCTTAGCACATCTTGTTGAGCATGTCGACCCGGATTTGGTGACGGCCGCCATCGTATTTACCATTGACAAAGCCTTTGGCAATGTTCTTAGCCAGCCCTTCAGCAACGATTTCAGCTCCCATCGTAATCATGCGAGAGTTGTTATGGCCGCGAGTCATGTAGGCAGAGCGTTCATCTGAGACTTCCGCCGCTACCATGCCTTTGATTTTGGTCGCTACCATAAATGGACCAGCACCATAAGCGTCAATGACAATACCAAGATTTTCCTCTTGTTTATTCACTTCAGCCGCAACTGCAAGGGTCACATCAACAAAATCTTGACCTTCTTTCGTCACATCCACCACTTCAAAGTTTTCTCCGACGAGAAAATCCTTGACCACATCTTTCAGCTTGCTTCCAGCAGCATCTGCTCCAATAATAATTGCCATGAGCATTCTCCTTTGTTTTATTTTTTGCACAGAATATTGTTTATAAAAAACACTTTCTGTTTCCTATAAGTATACTATACTCCTTTAAAAGTTTTTTGTCAACATATTTTTGTTTATTTTAATCAAAATATTTTTAAATATGATTAAAATAAACAAAAAAGCCCTAAAAAGAGCTTTTTGATAATTTTTTCATCCATTTAAAATAAACTAGGAAATAATCTTGGTATAGACTTCCAGTTCTTCCTGAGCATTTTCCAACATCTGATCTGTGATAACCGCCGTAATCTCAGCCAAAGGACAGATAGATGTGAAATCTTCCTTGCCAATCTTAGAAGAATCAATCAAGAGGTAAGACTCTGACGAGCGCTCCAAAGCCAGCTTCTGAGTGTAGGCTTCTTCAAAAGAAGAGGTCATAATCTGACCATTTTTGATACCATTGCCGCTGAAAAACATCTTAGTAAAGTACATCTTATCCATGATGGCATTGGTCATCTCGCCGACAAAGGCTTGAGTCGCTTCCCGCATCTCCCCACCCAGGAGAAAAACTTTGAAGGTATCCGACTTCTTCTTCAAAAGATCGCGAAAAATCGGCAGACAATTGGTAATCACGCGCAGATGTTTATTGGTGATTTCCTCAGCCAGCACTTCCACAGAAGTCCCCGGCCCAAGAAAAATAGTATCGCCATCTTCAATCAGCTCCACAGCCTTCTTGGCCACAGTCCGCTTGGCCTCGATATTCTGATAAAGCTTCTCTTCATGAGGGATTTCTCTGTACTTGAGGTGCTGATTACTTTTAGCCCCACCGTGAACACGAGTCAGCAGCCCTTTACTTTCCAACTCAATCAAGTCCCGTCGAACCGTCATGTCGGAGACCTTCATACTCTCTACAATCTCAGCAACCGTCACTGTCCCAGCTCGATCAACCAGCCTAATTATTTCATCCTGTCTCTGATTTTTACCCATACTATTCCCTCTCTACACTCTAGTTTTGTTTATTATAACTCATTTTTCTGTTTTTTTCCATATTATTTGTTTGTTTTAAACAAAAATGAGGGTTTGCGATATGGTATAGGATGTTAGAAAAACCTCAAGATGAACATCATGAGGCTTATTTCTATTCTGAATAATCACTATGCAGTTTACTAAGGCTGATTTTGGAAAGAAAGTTTATATTGCCTAAGCAGCCAATTAAAATTGAAAGCAAGAGAGAAAACTTGATTAAATCTTACTTATCCTTATCATTCGTCTTTAGTATCCAATTAAACAATCCAATCATTTTTGGGAAGGTAAATGAATAGAACAGAGCCTTTCCAACAGACATTTCCTTAGGTTTATTCAAATCTTTAGATATTTTGTTCATACCTTTAGCCCATACTTGTAGAGCAAAGACTTTCATAATAAATTTTGACAATTGAATTATTCCTCATCTTCAATTACTTCAGCTTCTTTACGGATTGATTTAACATCTTTTTCATATTGTTCTTCATTGTAATCAATCATTTTAGAAAGTTCTTTTTGCAAGTTTTCCCCCATTGGTTTCATAGTAGCAAAAGTGATACCTCCTGAAATAACCCCTGAAACAACTGGAAGAACTTTGGAAACTCCTTTAGCAAATGTTCCCTTTGTAAGACTGATACCGAAAACCTTTAATACTTTTTTCAAAATTGGATAATACAAGGTTTTTGTTAAAGCTTTTTGTGGAATTGACTTGAGTGCCTGTTTTCCAATCGCCACGCCTCCAGCTCTCAGTAACGCACCTGTTCCAGAGACACCTAACATAACACCCAGATACAATAGCAACGTATTTTGGGCTTCTTCTGTTAATTTATCCTTTTCAGACCACAAATATTGGAAGCCGTAGATATAACCTAGTTCTTGAGCTAATTTTAAAGCCATGGCATAATATTGAGCAACATCTGCTGGTATGGTCACAGCCATAGCAATTCCTCCTGGTAAACCAGCAAGAACAGAAGCTCCACTTGATAATAGGACATTATCCATAATACAAGCCTTTGCAGCTTTGTCCAATTTATCCTTGGAAACAATATTTACAGGACCATCAGCTAATAATTTCCCTACTTCTTCTTGACTTAAACCTTTGCCAAATTTATCCATTAAAAATTGATTTCTATCAACTTTAACTACTGGAAGCTTGGAGACTTGCTCTAAGACTTGCATGGCCACTTCTTCTGGCTTCGCATCAAATTTACCCTTAGCCCCATTAACCACCTTATCAATCTCTTTACCAGCGCTCCCTGTAACATCTCCGACAGCTTTAGTAGTAGCATTAAAACCATTTCTTACTGCTTTAACAGTCCCATTGGCTAAGTCACCAGATCCTTTAACAACATCATCCCAAAAAGCCATAAATAATTCTCCTAAAATAATTTAATAGATAAAAGTAAATCTACAAGCCAATTATCCTACAACTTGTCAACTTTGTCAATGTACTGACGGTTATTTAAATGTTTTTTGGCTAACAATTCTTTTCTCAATCACAAACCATACCTTTTTAATTTCCAAATTCAAAAATCCCCCAGCAGCCTCCTGCTAGGGGATTGTCATTAGATCAAAGATTTTATCCAATCAAACTTCCATTTGGGACTTTTTCATCCACGGTAAGGAGAGTCAGTTGGTCGCCGTGCTCAGCTGATAGAATCACACCTTGGCTGATGCGGCTCATCATTTTACGCGGTTTGAGGTTGGCTACGATTTGGACTTTCTTACCGACCAGTTCTTGCTCGTTTGGATAGTATTTAGCAATACCAGAGAGGATTTGTCGGTCCTCACAGTCTCCTGCATCTAAGCGGAATTGAAGAAGCTTATCTGAGCCTTCAACTTTAGAAACCTCTTTGACTTCTGCAACACGGATTTCCACCTTATCGAAATCGTCAAATTTGATTTCCTTGCGGTTGAGTTTGAGCTCGACTTCTTCTGGATTCCATTCTTTTTGAGCTGCTGGTTTGCCAGCTTCCATTTGTCCCTTGATATAGGCAATTTCTTCTTCCATATCGAGACGCGGGAAGATTGGTGTTCCTTTCTCTACAACTGTCAGACCTGCTGGGAGCTGGTCAATTGCTAGATTTTCCAGTGAAACTGCTTGAGGCAAGCCAAGTTGGCTAAGGACAGCCTTGCTCGTTTCCATCATGAATGGCTCAATCATATGGGCCACAACACGAAGGCTGGCTGCCAAGTGGCTCATGACTGCTGCCAGTTCTTTGACCTTGGAATCATCCTTAGCCAGAACCCAAGGAGCTGTTTCATCGATATATTTATTAGTGCGGGAGATGAGCGTCCAGACTGCTTCCAGGGCACGTGGGTAGTCAACCCCGTCCATGTGTTTGTAGTAGTCAGCGATGGATTGAACTGCCACCTGAGCCAGAGCTCCATCAAAGTCTGTCACATTTTCTTCAAAGGCTGGCACTTGACCGTCAAAATACTTATTAATCATAGAAACAGTACGGTTGAGGAGGTTTCCAAGGTCATTAGCTAACTCATAGTTGATACGACCTACATAGTCCTCAGGTGTGAACGTTCCATCTGAGCCAACTGGTAGACTGCGCATGAGGTAATAACGCAGGGCATCCAAACCATAACGTTCTACCAGCATTTCCGGATAGACCACATTACCCTTAGACTTGGACATCTTTCCATCCTTCATGACAAACCAACCGTGAGCAATCAAGCGGTCGGGTAGCTTAATATCCAGCATCATGAGCAGGATTGGCCAGTAGATAGAGTGGAAACGCAGAATGTCCTTACCCACCATGTGGAAGACTGTTCCATTCCAGAATTTATCATAGTTAGCATGATCATCCTGACCGTAGCCAAGTGCTGTCGCATAGTTGAGTAGGGCATCAATCCAAACATAGACAACGTGTTTAGGATTGGATGGTACCGGCACACCCCAAGTAAAGGTTGTCCGAGATACGGCCAAGTCTTCTAGACCTGGCTCAATGAAGTTTTTCAGCATTTCATTGAGACGTCCGTCCGGCGTGATAAAGTCTGGGTGAGATTTGAAAAATTCTACCAAGCGGTCTTGGTACTTGCTGAGGCGGAGGAAGTAAGACTCTTCTGATACCCACTCAACTTCATGTCCGGATGGCGCAATTCCACCAGTTACTTTCCCATTTTCATCACGGAAGACTTCTGCCAGCTGGCTTTCGGTAAAAAATTCCTCATCTGATACAGAATACCAGCCTGAATATTCACCCAAGTAGATATCATCTTGTGCTAAGAGACGCTCAAAGACATCAGCTACAACCTTTTCATGGTAGTCATCGGTCGTCCGGATAAATTTATCATAAGAAATGTCCAGCAGTTTCCAGAGTTCCTTGACCCCAACCGCCATACCATCTACATAAGCTTGTGGGCTGATACCAGCTTCTTCAGCTTTAGCCTGAATCTTCTGTCCATGCTCGTCAAGGCCAGTCAAATAGAAAACATCGTAGCCCATGAGACGCTTGTAGCGAGCCAACACATCACATGCAATGGTCGTATAGGCAGATCCGATGTGGAGTTTACCGCTCGGATAGTAGATAGGGGTTGTAATATAAAAGTTCTTTTCAGACATGATTTCTCCTTAGGAGGCAAATGAGACCTCTTTTTATTCGGAAATTGCCATTTATCACGCAGATAAACCGCAAACTTCAACACTTTATTTTATCACCATTTGAAAAATAAAACAATGAATTGCCAACTTAGATATATCTGCTCAGCGAGGGTGAAGAGGAATGTACTCCTAAAAACAAAAATTAAATTTCAATATTTAGTGATTTATAATATAATAAGATAAATAAATTATTTAGGAGATTATTATGATTTATGCATATCTTGATTTTTGGCGGAGAGCTTTTGACTTCGCCGGCCGGTCAGATCGCCCAGATTATTGGTGGGCTATATTTGCCAATATGTTGATAACTATCTTATCTTTAATTTTCTTACTTACGGTTGGAGAGGATGCGGCTCCTCTTCTATCGCTAATTCAGATTTATGGTTTCTTTACTATCATTCCTAATCTATCTCTGTCCATTCGCCGTCTGAGAGATGCTGGTTACCATTGGGCTTTTATCTTCGTGTCTTTTATTCCAGTTATTGGTAATTTCATTCTACTCTTCTTCCTCTGTCAACCCTCAGAATACTAAAAAATCAAGTTTCATCACTTTATAATGGTAGGACCAATCCAAACGGGTTGGTTTTTATCTTGCAATATTACATTAAATACCTAGTATTTTCTGAAAACTTGCAATCATAGGGCAAATATAGTACACTAAATAAAAAATAATAAAAGGAATTTTAATATGATTGATGCATATAAAAAGTTTTGGAAGGGATATGTTGACTTCACCGGTCGCTCAACTCGCCCAGATTTTTGGTGGCCCATTCTCTGCCATTTTTTAGTAATGATTCTAATACTTTGCATTGCTCTTGTGATTGAAACAGTTTTGAACTCTGAGACTGGAGGAGCCTTATCTAGCACCTTAGCAGGTCTAATGGTGGTCTATTTTATTGCAATTCTTCTTCCCTCTCTCGCTATTCAAGTCCGTCGCTTACGGGATGGTGGCTATCATTGGGCACTTATCTTATTGTACTTGGTCCCATTGGTGGGTCGTTTAATTCTGTTGGTGTTTTATTGCCAGCCTACTAAATATGAACCTGCTGTTAATAATTTCTATAACAATCAGAATTATCAAGAAAATCAATTTGGTCAGAATCCTTATCAAAATCAGCAAAATTATCAAGGGCAGCAATTTGATCAGAACCCCTATCAAAATCAGCCTAATCCTCAACAAAACTTTGCATCACCTGAAAACGAGCAAAGTCCATTTGAATAAAGCAAAAGCCATTCCACTTCTGGAATGGCTTTCTCTTTGCAAGATTTTCTCAATAGGTCACAACATTCAAGTTGCCGCTTTCATATTCTGCGATGAAGATATTAGAAATATCAGTGTAACCGTCTTTAGCCAGTCTCTCCACCAACCACTCTTCTGTTTTATCAATAGACTCTAAAATATCAATCTGGACAACACCATCTGTGATAAGGGGATATTTAGGATTCTCTTCACCAGCCTGTACAATAATCAGCTGGCCGTTTTGTTCTATAACCGCCCGTTTGACTTGCTTGAGCTGGAAAATACCTTGGCTGCGCAACTTCAAAGCTACATCTGCTGCTGAAAGACCAACAGAACGGCAGGCTTCAGGACTCAGTTTCCCATGCTGAATCAATGTTGTCGGCTTGCCATCAATCAAATGCTTAACTGCACGGACATTGTTATTGAGCCACTTTAGGGTCAAGACCAAGATGGTCCACATGATAAGAATGACAGCATACTGAAGAATGTTAATGGAGCTATTATAAATCACCCCACCGATAATGCCACCAAGGACATAGTTTTGAATCTGGTCGATCGCTGAATTTGGGGCCAGATTGCCTTTTCCCGTCACGTTGATAACAAAAACCAGTGAGAAAAGCCCCAGCGCTAGTTTAATTAGGATTTCAAGAAAATTCAATGTCATTTTTCAACCTCCACTATTTCGATATCTGTCGTCTTATGCAAGTCAATTTTTTCAAGCAGATATTTATCTGGCTCACTACCGCTCATAGCCCGATAAAAGTTCTTTCCGACCTTCAAAATCGCTCCATCAGTTGCGGCTGAAGTATTGACATAGACCTCCGACTTATCCACACCCAAGTCTTCTGAAATAACCTCAATAAAATGCAGAGAGGTTTGAAACTGGTTATTAGAGTCTTGGTCAGTCTGGAAATTGCTAATGCCAATCAAGACCATAGCCACCAAGGCCAAAACAGAAATGATGGCTAGTTCCCGAAATTTTGAATCGCGCTTATTGTGATAGGCCTTAAAAGCAAAAAATCCTGTCACAAGCAGAAGCAAGACAGAAAGTGCAACTGTCACCCAGTTTTGCTGGCTAATCTGACTCAAAACATAATCATAAGAATAAAATTTCATGGTTTTTTCTCTCTATTTTTCTAGGAACATTATAGAAAAATTTTCATTATTTTTCAAGCTTTCTTACAATCACTTTGCTATAAATCAGCCCTAAATTTTGTTATAATAAACTCAGTAAATTTTACTAGAAAAGGAAATTTTATGAAACTCATTTCTTGGAATATTGACTCTCTCAACGCTGCATTGACCAGTGATTCTGCCCGAGCTCAGCTCTCTCAGGCTGTTCTTCAGACCTTGCAAGCTGAAAATGCTGATATTATCGCCATTCAGGAAACAAAACTGTCTGCGACAGGCCCGACTAAAAAGCACTTGGAGATTTTGACAAATCTTTTCCCAGACTATGAAAACACTTGGCGCTCCTCCCAAGAGCCGGCCCGCAAGGGCTATGCAGGAACCATGTTCCTCTACAAAAAAGAACTGACGCCAACCATAACCTTCCCAGAAATCGGCGCTCCATCAACTATGGATGTTGAAGGCCGAATCATTACGCTGGAATTTGACGGTTTCTTTGTCACACAGGTCTATACGCCTAATGCTGGTGATGGCCTCAAACGCTTGGATGACCGTCAAGTCTGGGATACCAAATATGCTGAATACTTGGCAAGACTAGATGGACAAAAACCAGTCCTCGCTACTGGCGACTACAATGTGGCCCACAAGGAAATCGACTTGGCCAATCCAGCCAGCAACCGCCGTTCACCAGGCTTTACCGACGAAGAGCGCGCTGGCTTTACCAACCTGCTGGCTAAAGGATTTACCGATACCTTCCGCCACTTGCACGGCGATATCCCCAACCAGTACACTTGGTGGGCGCAACGCAGCAAGACTTCTAAAATCAACAATACAGGCTGGAGAATCGACTACTGGCTGACAAGCAACCGCGTGGCTGACAAGGTGACCAAGTCTGATATGATTGACTCCGGTGCGCGCCAAGACCACACACCCATTGTCATGGAGATTGAACTCTAAGGAGAAAACAAATGGACTATCAAGCTGTCATTCCTGAATTTGTAGTATCTGACATCGAAAAATCACGCCACTTCTACTGCGACCTGCTAGGATTCTCTGTCGAATACGAGCGTCCAGAGGAGAAATTTCTCTTCCTCTCGCTTGAAGACTGCCAACTTATGCTAGAAGAAGGCAGCGCAGAAGAATTAGCCCAACTGACCTATCCTTTCGGGCGCGGTGTCAATATTTCTTTTGGTATTGAGGATGTCCCTCAGCTCCATCAAAAACTGCTGGAAGCTGACTATCCCATCCATCGTCCGCTGACAAAAAGAGAGTTTCGAGTGGGGAATAGCTTTATCTATCCTCATGAATTTGCGATTTTGGATCCAGATGGTTATTTTTTAAGATTTAGTGAATAATAAAGCGAAGTCATTTGACCTCGCTTTTTAAATGTCTTTAAAGTTATAGAGTTGCGGATAGTGATCGCACTCGGGATTTTTAGGATGGCAGATGGCTCGGCCAAAGTAAATCATGGCCTGATGGGCTGGCAGCCAACGTTCCGGCGGAAGGACATCCATAACTCGCTTTTCTACCTCTAGTGGCGTTGCCGACTTTTTAACGATATCATGGTGCTTGCAAATGCGCTCCACATGAGTATCAACAGCAAAGGCTGGAATACCAAAGCCCACACTCATGACTACATTGGCCGTTTTGCGACCAACACCAGCTAGACTTTCCAATTCTGTCCGCGTTTGTGGTACTTGACCATCAAAGTCGTCTAAAAGCTGCTGGGCACATTTCTTCAAAAACTTGGCCTTGTTGCGATAAAGACCTAGGCGGGAGATGTATTTAGCAATGTCTGCTTCACCAGCCGCAGCCATGTCTTGAGGACTTGGATAGGCTTCAAATAAAGCCGGCGTTGCCTTATTGACCGCAGCATCTGTCGTCTGAGCCGACAGCATGACCGCTACCAAAAGCTCAAAGTGATTGCGAAAATCCAGACTGGGCTTGGCATCAGGAAAAAGAGCAATAATCTCTTCAATCACATGACGAGCCCGTTTTTTTGATAAAACCATGATTCTTCTTTCTAAGATTGAGATAGATTTATTATATCATGAAAGGAAGAAGCATCCAAAAATCATGATTGAGAAAGCAGCTGGTCTTAATATTTCACAACCCTAACTCTCCATACGCCTTCCGGTAGCCAATCTGCAAGATTTGGTTATCTCGAACCAAGAGCGGTCGTTTAATCAGCATGCCGTCTGTCGATAATAAATCTGCAGCTTCCTGAGCTGTCATATGTGGCACCTGTTCTTTTAGTCCCAGTTCACGGTATTTGAGGCCGCTAGTATTGAAAAAGGCCTTGATCTCAAAGTCCGAGTTCTGAATCCAGTCTAGGAGCTGGTCCCGGCTAGGTGTATTTTGGACAATATCCACTGCCTCAAAATCCACTCCTAATTGATTGAGCTCAGCCTTGGCCTTGCGGCAGGTAGAGCATTTTGGGTATTCGATAAATTGTAACATTGTTTTTCCTCCGTCCCTATGATAGCCCAGCTAGCTCCTTCTTGTCAAGCCGAGACTCATTAGAAAAAGCCGACAAGCGAAAGGCTCATCGGCTGGCACAGACGCATTCCATAAAGAAACACCATCTAATTTTCGGTTATTTTTTAATCAAACGCACGCGCACAATATTGTCGCTATTCTCAAATTTATCAACCAAGTCCTGAATCTTGCTTTCATCCGACTCATCCAGATCCAGCAAAGTATAGGCATAATCACCCTTGGAACGATTGATGATATTGTCAATATTGATATTCAAATCACTAACCGCTGTTGAAATTCGAGCCACAATATTCGGTACATTTTTGTTAATCAAGGTAATCCGATAAGGTGCTGAGAGAGCCTGACGGACATTAGGGAAATTCACTGAATTAATAATCTCGCCCGTTTCCATGAAGCGGCGGATGGTTTTCCCAGCCATAATGGCACAGTTGAGCTCAGCTTCCTCTGTCGAGCCACCCAAATGCGGAAAGACAGTAATCTGTGGATGACGGAGCAGCTCTTCTACACCAAAGTCTGTGATATAGCGCTTGACTACACCAGCTTCTATGGCTTCAAAGAGGGCAGCATTATCCACCAGCTCGCCACGAGCAAAGTTGATGAGGGTTGTTCCCTTTTGCATAAGACCAAAAGCAGCCTGATCGAAAGTAGCGCGTGTATCCTCAGTCAGAGGGACGTGGATAGTGATATAATCACTCTTCTCAAAGATTTCCTTAATGTCTGCTACCCGTTTGACATGGCTAGAGATATTCCAAGCTGTTTCAATGGATACATAAGGATCATAACCAAGGACGTTCATCCCCAGACGATAGGCATCGTTGGCAATACGGCCGCCGATAGCTCCTAACCCAATGACTCCCAAAGTCTTCTCTGCAATTTCTGTCCCAGCAAACTGCTTCTTACCAGCTTCTACTTGCTTGGGAACATCATCACCAGAAAGCCCGTTAGCCCAACTGTTAGCTGCGATATAGTCACGGGCAGATAGGAGAATAGAAGCTAAGACCGCTTCTTTGACCGCATTGGCATTAGCTCCTGGCGTGTTGAAGACCACAATTCCCTGAGCCGTTGCCTGGTCGACAGGAATATTATTGGTTCCTGCGCCTGCTCGCGCAATGGCTTTGAGCTTGCTTGGAAATTCCTGTCCATGCAGGTTTTGACTGCGCAGGATATAAGCATCTGGATTGTCCGACTTATCTCCGTCAATCTGAAAAGCATTGCCCAGCTCCTTAAGTCCGATTTGATTGATATTGTTAAAGGTTTTGACACTAAAGACCATAGTTTCCCTCTCTTAAGAATTTTCTTCTTCAAATTTCTGCATAAAAGCAATCAAGTCTTTGACACCTTGGAGCGGAAAGGCATTGTAGAGACTAGCTCTCATGCCGCCTACGCTGCGGTGTCCCTTGATATTCTTGAATCCCGCTGCTGCAGCCTCTTTGTTAAATTTAGCATCCAGCTCTGGGCTAGGAGACACAAAGGGAATATTGGCTACTGAGCGCTGCTCCTTGTAACGGACTGGACTGCGATAAAAATCAGACTGCTCAATGAAGTCGTATAAAAGGCCAGATTTTTCACGATTGCGCTTTTCCATTTCTGCTACACCACCCAGCTCCTTGACCCACTCAAAGACCAGTTTGGCCATATAGATGGCGAAAGTAGGTGGTGTATTGTAAAGAGAGCCATTGTCCGCCTGAATGCGGTAATCCAACATGCTAGATAGAACTGGCTCATCATCCAGCAGGTCTTCTCGGATGATAACAACTGTCACGCCGGCAGGTCCGATATTCTTCTGAGCCCCAGCATAAATCAAACCAAAATCCTCTACTCGGTACTGAGCAGCCAGGATATTAGAAGACATGTCCGCCACAATCGGCACGCCATTAGTCGCTGGCAAGTCATAAATAGCCGTTCCTTCGATAGTATTATTGGTTGTCAGATGCACATAAGCCGCCTGCGGATCAATCTCCTTCTCATCAAAAGAAGGAATTTCCGTGTAATTTAAATCCTCTGATGAAGCCAAAAGAATGGGCTCAAAAGGAATGAACTTAGACAGCTTGACTGCTTCGGTGTAAGCTTTCTTTCCCCAAGATCCAGCCACTAGGTAATAGGCCTTGCCGCCTTGGGCTAGATTAAGGGGAATCATACTAAACTGAGTAGAAGCTCCACCCTGCAGAAAGAGCACGCGGTAATTGTCCGGAATATCCATGAGCTCACGCAGCAAGCTCTCAGCTTCTTTGATAATATCGTCAAATTCTTTGGATCGGTGGGACAGCTCCATCACACTCATGCCACTTTGGGCATAGTCTAAAAACTCAGCCTGAGCTTTTTTCAAGACTTCCTTGGGCAATACTGCCGGTCCAGCAGAAAAATTGTAAATCGTCATATCCTACCTCCAAAATTTATTTTGTATATCATATCACAAAGTTTAGAAAATATCTATTTTATTTCAGAAATCTAGCACTTTTTTAGCCAATTCCCGAACATTGTTGAAATATAGATAAGCAAAACCAACTGTCTAATTAAGGTAACAAAAAAATCCTGAGTTTAGGTCAGGATTAAATAGTCTTACTAAAAAGCTGAGTTACACTTTTTACAATTTTTAAACAGACAACTGGTTGTATTGAGAAATTTCTGAGCTTCTATCAATCCTTATTTTCATGATAAACCGCATAGAGCTCGCTCTTGTTCTTACCGTATTTCTTGGCCACTTCCTTGATAGCCTGATTTTTTTTGCTGCCAGCTTCGACTAAAAGATCAATTTCAGCTAGGATCTGCTCTTGAGAAATTTCTTGTTGAGCATCTTCTGCCGCCCCAGCTACAATCAAGAGACACTCTCCTTTAGGCGGATGTTCTGCTGTATAGGCCAACAGCTCTGAAATCAGCCCTCGCTGATACTCCTCGTGAATCTTAGTCAACTCACGCACCAAAACGACTTGTCGGTCACCATAAACTGCCAGCATATTTTCCAACGTAGCCCGAACCCGATGAGGGGATTCGTAGAAAATCTGAGTCTCAGGATAGGATTTTTTGCTAGTGAAAAATTCCTTCTGCTGGCCAGCTTTTCTAGGAAGAAAGCCATAGAAAATATGCGGTTGGGGAGCCAATCCGCTAGCAATCAAGGCTGTTATTCCAGCACTAGGGCCAGGAATCGGCACCACAGTAATTCCGGCTTCTAGCGCTGCCTGAACCAAATCATGTCCAGGATCAGAAATGCTGGGCAGACCAGCATCCGAAACCTGGGCTATATCATTTCCACTTTGAAGCATGTCCAAGAGAACTGGGATTTTCTCCTTGGCATTGTGCTCATGAAAGCTGATCTGTTTAGTCTCAATCCCAAAATGCTTGAGCAGCAGGCCTGTATTTCTCGTATCTTCAGCCGCAATCCTGTCAACCTCTTTCAGGGTATTGACCATACGGATGCTCATATCATCCAGATTGCCGATAGGAGTCGCGACCAGATAGAGTTTGCCGTAGGCAGTTTCGCCCTTAAAACTTTTTTGAACCTGCATCGCTACTCCCTAAATAACAATTCATCACAGAACATGCACTCTGCGTCATTCTCCCGGCGCTGACCATAGAAATCAGTACAGACATGAAAGCCGTCATAGTAAAGCTTACGCAGATTATCCCGGTTTTTCTTGGTCTTGGTCGGAGCTTCCTTCTCCACCTCTCCCAAGCGCTCCCTCAGCTTGTCATTTTCCAGATGCAGAGCAATATTTTCCTCTACCACACTCTTGAGATTTTTCTTGACAGCCTCCACCTCAGCAAGGGTCACTAAAAGCGTCTGTGAAAAATCATCCAAGGCGTCAAATAAATCTTTTTTATCCATTTTATACTCCTGTACTGCCTCTTTTTACTTTCCCTTCAAAGTCATATATTCTAAAGCATTTTGAAAAGATACATTGGCCCGCCACATCTTCCGAGCCAGTAAAAGCTGCTCCAAGGCCTGTCGACCGCTTTTTGTTGCTATCACTTTATAAAATAACACTTCCAAGAGCTTGAAGACCTGTTCCTGCTTCTCCTTATCATCAGCCAGCTTTGCCAGACGCGAAACCTGCAGAAATGCCTGACTGGAGCGACTCTGAAAATCCTTGACAAAGCGCTCGCATTCGCTGACTAATTCAAAAAAGGCATTATTATGAGCCAAGCTAGCCGCTTCTGACTGAGTCTGACTATAAGCAGCTAGTAGCTCCGCTTGACTTTTAATCAAGCCATCCTGTTCCAAACTGTGCTGCAGAGCAGCTGTATTTTTCAAAAAATGATAAACCTGAGTCCGACTTCGAATCGTCGGCAGAATCAGCTGTTCATCAGCAGTCAGAAGAAAGATATAAATCTCACTCTGCGGTTCCTCAATGACTTTGAGTAAGGAATTGGCTGCATTGACGTGCATCCGATCCGCATCGCAGATAATGAAAACCTGCCGACTGCCTTCTAAACCACTTTGAGAGAAGTTTCGGACCAGCTCCCGAACCCGGTCTGTTTTGATAATGTTATTAACTGGTCGCACCACCGTTACATCAGAAAAATCTTCTTCTGCAATCAAACGGCAAGAACGACAGGACTGACAAGGCCAGACGCCTTGCTTATTCTCACAAAAGAGACTCTGGGACAGGATTTGGGCCATTTCAAAACTGCCAAAAGCTCCGGTAAACAAGTAGGCATGACTAAGCCGCCCCTGTTCCAAAATATGCTGAAACTGCTCAAACAAGCTGGGCTGGCTTTGCTGTAAATCTTTTATCTTCATGACGGATTCCCAAATCGTTCCTGAATGATGGCCAAACTATCAGCCACTACCTTATCTAGTGGTTGACTGGCATCCACCTTGACAAAGCGCTCAGGCTCCTTGTCAAGAATCGCCAAATAGCCCTGGCGAACCCGCTGGTGCAAGTCTAAACCCTCCAGATCAAGCCGATTCACCTCTCGACTCTCGCTCCTAGCAATCCGCGCCAGCCCTTCTTCCACATCAATATCAAAATAGAGGGTCAAATCAGGCTTGAGTCCATCTGTCGCAAACCGATTGAGCCATTCAATGTCTGCTACATCCAGACCCCGTCCGTAGCCCTGATAGGCCACTGAACTATCAATAAAACGATCCATCAAGACAAGCTTTCCTTGCGTTAAAGCTGGCAAAACCCGTTCAGCCAAGTGCTGACGGCGGCTGGCAATGTACAGCAAGAGCTCAGTCTTAGCATCCATCGCAGTATGACTAGGTTCCAAAATCACTTCGCGAATGGTCTCCGCAATCTGGACGCCACCCGGCTCCCGCGTCGTAATCAGGCCAGTACCATAATTTTTCAAAAAAGGAAGCAAGGCTTCCAACACACTCGACTTTCCAGCCCCTTCTGGACCTTCCAGCGAAATCAAAATACCATTTTTCATCTTTACCTTGAATCTCTAACTTCTATTTTTTAATTTTTATAAGAAAATGCAGATAAGACTTGCCCTAAAGCTTGATATAATCTACTTTTCAGAGTCCGTCCACATTACTGTGCAGGCTGATAAGAGCAGATTCCGTCAGCTCATTATTTTCACCCTACTCTTTTTTATCTATTGTTTATTTTACCAAAAAAAAAGCTAAAAGCCCATCATAAGAAAAGACTTTAAAAATTTTTTCAAAGTCTTTCATAAAGGCTAAATTTTTGGTAAAATATATTCAGAATAAATTTCTGGAAATAGATTTAGGAGGATGTTATGTTTAAATTAAAAAACGTACTGGCCATCATTTTTGGGGCTGGAATTTTTTCTTTTGGGATTCATTATTTGGTCATTCCTTTTCATTTATATGAAGGTGGTGCGACGGGTCTGACCTTGATTGCCTACTATCTATTTAAAATCCCTGTCTCGACGACCAACCTGATTATTAACATTCCTCTCTTTATTATTGCTTGGAAGCTACTGGGCTCGCGAACCCTCTACCTCAGCATTCTAGGGACCTTCTCCGTGTCTGCTTGGCTCAAGATTTTTGAAATCCTACCTGCCTCCAAACACCTGCAAGACTATTTCCTCTCAGCTCTGGACGGGGACGTTTTACTAGCCTGTCTTGGAACAGGGATTGTTCTGGGAATTGGACTAGGTATCATCTTCAATGCTGGTGGAACGACGGGCGGTACTGACATTGTAGCCCGCATCTTTAATAAATATACGAGCATTTCCATGGGCAAACTCATGCTGACTGTTGATTTTGTAGTCATTACCTTGGTTCTCCTTGTTTTCAAAGACCTACGCATGGTGTCTTATACCCTAATGTTTGTCTTTATCACCTCGCGCGTCATTGACCTGATTGCAGAAGGAGGCTTTGCCGGCAAAGGATTCCTTATCGTTACCAGCAAACCGGCAGAACTTGCTGAAGCTATCAATAACAAGCTGGATCGTGGAGTGACCTTCCTCAAGGGCCAAGGCTTCTATAGCAAGCAGGATCTCCAGATTGTCTACTGTGTTGTTTCCCGTAACGAAATGCAGCAAATGAAGAAACTAATTAACCAAGTCGATCCATTTGCCTTTACAACTATTACCGAAGCCCATGAGATTTTGGGCGAAGGCTTCACTTTAGATGCCAACAAACAACCTATTGTACGTTAAAAACCTCATCTAACGATGAGGCTTTTTTCTTACTTATAACGCTTTTGCTGAAGTATGTGTAATCTCAGCCAGCTCAATAGCATGCTCCTCAAATTTTTTCTTGAGAAGCGCCGTATCTATATTACCGGCTAACTGTACTTCAATGACGACTTTGCCATCCTTGCGTGGGATATTGACGGTATTGGAGATGTTGAGATTTTCTTCCACCAGAAGACGGATTATCTGCTCAAGAACCCCCACCTTATTCTCAGTGACAAAGCGCAGACGGACTCCCTCTTCACCATAGCCAGACACTTCTAAGAAGGCCTTGAAAATGTCACGGTCAGTAATAACACCGTAAAGTTGCTCATTGTCCACGACAGGCAAGATACCAATCTTATTTTTCAGCATCAGATAGGTCGCATCTTCCAAGCTAGCAAACTGAGAAATTGTGACCACATCACGAATCATAACATCACCAACCTTGGTTTTGTTGAGAAGATAGTTCATCTCATAAATAGACAGACTCGTTGCCTTAGATGGACTAGCTTCTGCAATCGTTCCTTCTGTCACCAGTCCCACTAGTTGGTCATTCTCAATCACCGGCAGACGGTGGAGTTTCTGCTCACGCATCATATCTGCTGCATGAGCAATTGTTGTATTTGGGCTGATATAAACCACCTTACGCGTCATAAAATCTTTAACTGCCATAAAAGTTCCCTCTACTTCCTATCCATAATTCTTATACTTATTATACTTTATTTTGCAGCTGATTTCAAACGCTTCCAAGGTCTTTGCCTAAGTTTTCAAAATTTAGAAAAATCCCGCGATTGGAAAAATTGAAGATAGGAAATGGCTAACTAAACTATTTTAAGCATCTAAGATAAGAAAAAGGTCCATTGGACCTTTTCAAAATGTTAAGTTACTACCATAACTTTCTATCAACAACTTCAAAGTGTCTCCCAGACATTTTAAAGAAAACTCGCTCTCGCGAGTCCCCATCTGCAACCTGAAACAATCCACCGGGCATCTTGACGAAAACCTTGTTTTCTTTATCTGCAACTTAAAAAGGTCCATTGGACCTTTTCTAAATGTTAAGTTACTGCCATAACTTTCTATCAACAACCTAAAAATGTCTCCCAGACATTTTGAAGAAAACTCGCTCTCGCGAATTCCCATCTGCAACCTGAAACAATCCCCCGGATTGTTTCAGCCACCTAGATATGCTTTGCGGACTTCGTCAGAAGCGAGGAGCTCTTGGCCGGTTCCGGACAGAACGATTTTGCCTGTTTCAAGAACATAGCCGCGGTCGGCGATAGAGAGAGCCTTGTTCGCATTTTGCTCAATCAAAAGAACTGTTGTGCCTTGCCGCTGAATATCTTGGATAATATCGAAGATTTCCTGGATAAAGATTGGCGCCAAGCCCATAGAAGGCTCATCCAAGAGCAAAAGCTTAGGCGTAGACATCAGAGCCCGTCCCATAGCCAGCATCTGCTGCTCACCACCTGACAGAGTCGCAGCATCTTGGTTTTTACGCTCTTCCAAGCGTGGGAAACGAGAAAAGACCTTTTTGAGATTGGCTTGATTTTCTTCGCGGTTTGTTTTGAGAAAGGCGCCCATTTCCAAATTCTCCAAAACGGTCAAACCTGGAAAAACATGACGGCCTTCTGGTACTTGCGAAAGTCCAGCTGCTACGATTTTTTGAGCAGGAACTTTTTGAATTTCATTGCCTACAAATTCAATTTTACCAGCACTTGGACGAACCAAGCCTGAAATAGTCCGGAGAATGGTCGTTTTCCCAGCGCCATTGGCACCAATCAGGGAAACGACTTCTCCTTCATTTACTTCAAAGCTGACATCACGGACAGCCTGAATCATGCCATAATGGACAGAGAGATTCTCAACTTTAAGCATGGACATTAGGCTTCACCTCCTAGATAAGCTTCAATAACACGTTTGTCATTCTTGATTTCATCAGGTGTTCCGTGCGCAATCAAGCGGCCGTACTCCAGCACATAGATGCGCTCAGTGACTTCCATTACCAGACTCATGTCATGTTCAATCAGCATGATGGTAATGTTAAATTCGTTTTTAATCCGTCGAATCAATGCAGTCAGCTCAGCTGTCTCCTGAGGGTTCATCCCTGCAGCCGGCTCATCCAAGAAGAGGATCTTTGGTTCTGTTGCCAAGGCGCGAACAATCTCCAAGCGGCGCTGCTGACCATAAGCTAAGTTCTTAGCCAAGGTTTCTGCTTCCTTGTCCAAGTCAAAAATTTTCAGCAACTCCAAAGCCTTAGCTTTGAGTTCTTCTTCGTTTCTGTAGTAGGCTGGCAGACGGAGGAAAGAAGCCAACACATGAGCCTTATGATGATTACCAAAGGCAATCAGAACATTATCCAAAACACTAAGGTCCTTAAAGAGCCGGATGTTCTGGAAGGTCCGCCCTAGACCTAAAGCAGCAATCTTGTACGGAACTTTACCATTGAGCAAATGACCATCTAGTGTCACTGTCCCTTCACTCGGCTCATAAACGCCCGTTAAGAGATTGAAAAGAGTCGTTTTTCCTGCACCATTAGGGCCAATCAGACCAACCAGCTCGCCCTCGTTGAGTTCCAAGGTCACATCGCTGACAGCAGTAAGACCGCCAAAGTTTTTAGTTAGATTTTTCACATCAAGAAGTGCCATTATTCTTTGACCTCCTTATTCTTTTTGAAGAGCTTAGACAGACTCAGCTCCCATGTTCCCAAAAGTCCGCCTGGACGGAAAATCATGACCAAGATTAAAGCCAAAGAATAGACAATCATCCGAATGCTGGACACATCCTGCAGTAGCATATTGAGAATTCCCAATACTACTGCAGCTACAATGGTTCCAGTCATAGAGCCTAGACCACCAAAAACGACAATAATCAAGATATTGATAGTGTTGGTAAAGGAATAGTCCTTAGGGACGACTGAACCGACGAAGCCAGCTTGAAGAGAGCCAGCAATAGAAGCCGTGATAGCTCCCAAGACAAAGGCTGTCACTTTGATTCTAGTAGTATTAACTCCAACAGACTCGGCAGCAATCTCATCCTCACGGACAGACAGAGTACTGCGACCGATAGGACTGCGCAGGAAATTCAAGGTCAAAATAGTTGTGATAACAACAAAGACATAGACCATCTGCCAAGAAGTAAAGGGTGGAATGGATAGGATACCAGCTGCGCCATTCGTCAAAGTACCGCCATTAATAATTAGAATCCGGATAATCTCAGAGACACCAAGAGTCGCAATCGCGAGATAGTCCCCTTTAAGACGAAGCGTTGGCAAACCAACTGCCAAAGCTACAATACCAGCAATGACTGCTCCTACCAGCATAGCAATGAAGAAAGCTCCATAAGTTGGCGATTTAGAGCCAATAATTGCTACAGCGTAGGCACCGATAGCCATAAATCCAGCATGGCCAAGAGAGAATTGGCCCGAGAATCCGACGATGAGGTTGAGCCCGACCGCCAGAATAATATTAATTCCGATCTGCTCTAAGATTTGAATGTAAAAAGCGTTGAGAACACCGGCACTAACCAATACTGTCATCAGCAAGTAGCCGATTAAGACAAGGCCAAGCCAGAAAATATTTACCTTTAAATTCTTTTTCATACCTTACACCTTCTCTTTCACATTTTTGCCGAGGATACCAGCTGGACGGATCAGAAGAATGACAATCAAAATCGCATAGACAATGGCATCACGGAAATCAGATAGTCCAAGCGCTGTCGCAAAAGTTTCCAAAAGACCGATAACAAAGCCACCAAGCGCAGCACCAGGAATGATTCCAATACCACCGAGAACGGCTGCTACAAAGGACTTAATACCTGGAGTCATCCCCATCAAAGGCTCTAATGAATTATAGTAAAGGGCAATTAGAACACCAGCAGCTCCTGCAAGAGCTGACCCCAAAGCAAAGGTGAAGCTGATTGTCCGATTGACATTGATTCCCATGAGCTGAGCAGCATCACTGTCTACAGATACAGCTCGCATAGCCTTACCCATCTTTGTCTTCTGCACGATGAACTGCAGAGCCACCATGAGGAAAATCGAAATTCCCAAAATCAGCAGCTGAATATTTGAGATAGAAATCGGTCCTAAGTTAAAGCGTACTGTTTTAATAACCTGCGGGAAGGAACGGGTATTGGCACCGACAAAGAAAATCATGCCATACTCAAGGAGAAAAGAGACCCCAATGGCTGTAATCAAAGCCGCAATCCGAGTCGAATTTCGCAGAGGACGATAGGCTAAAAACTCAATAACCACACCGAGAATCGCTGTCCCAATCATCGCTAAAATAAGAGAAAGGAAGAAATTAAACTTCAGGATATTAATCAAGTAATAACCCATAAAGGCACCAATCATATAGATATCGCCGTGGGCAAAGTTAATCAGCTTAATAATCCCATAAACCATGGTATAACCCAAAGCCAGAAGCGCATAAACGCTACCCAGGATTAGACCGTTGACTAATTGTTGGAGCATTAGACACCACTCTTTCTATAATAAAATAAGGAATGGGAGAAAAATCAGCAGACTAGGTCGTGATTTTATCATCCCACTCCCAAAATACGAATAATAGTTGATTGAGAAAAGAAGAAGAATAGATTACAAAACGATACTCTTTCAAATCCGCAGATTCATAAAGACAGAAATCATCTACTAATTTGCTCAAGCAACTAAAAATAGAAAACAAGTCAAAGACTGGGATAGCCCCAGCCTCATAACTATTATTCCGCTTTAACTGTTTCTACAGTATCTACTTGACCGTCTTTCAAGCCAATCATCAAAGCTGTTTTCACTGGATTGTGATCTTTATCAATAGTGATTGAACCGGTCACTCCATCGAAATCTTTAAGCTTAGCCAAGTTGTCTTTGATATCTACAGAAGTTTTAGCGCCTTTAGCTGCTTCAGCTGCCATATAAACAGAGTCATATGCCAGAGCTGCAAACATAGATGGCTCTTCTTTGTACTTAGCTTTGTATGCTTCAACAAACTTCTTAGCTTTTTCTGACATTTCACCAGAAGTTGTAAAGCCAGATACATAGTAAACATTTGTAGCTGCAGCTGGAGTTGCTTGCTCAACAAACTTAGCATCACCAAAGCCATCAGGACCAACGATTGTTTGGTCAATACCCAAACCACGCGCTTGATTGACAATTTTACCAGCTTCTGTATAGTAACCTGGAACAACCAGAGCATCAAATTCTTTGCCCTTAATCTTTGTCAAAGCAGCTTGGAAGTCTGTATCCTTAGATTGGAAGGTTTCTGTTGCTACAATCTCACCCTTGAATTCCTTCTTGAAGGCATCCGCCATTCCTTTAGCGTAGTCACTGGATTGATCATAGTAAAGAACGACTTTCTTAGCTTTCAAGTTGTCAGTGACATACTTGGAAATGATTTTACCTTGGTAGCTATCAATAAAGGTAGCACGGAAAAGATAATCTTGCTTGTTGGTCAGGTCATCCTGTGTCGCACTTGGTGTAATGATTGGCACACCTGCTTTAGCAGCATTTGCAGTAGCTGAAGCTGTAGCTCCAGAAGTCGCAGGGCCAATGATTGCATTTACCTTGCTTTGGGTAACCAAGCTAGTAGTGATGGTAGATGCTTCAGCTGTTTCTGATTTGTTATCCTTATCAGTAACTTCAATCTTCTTGCCATCCACGCCGCCAGCAGCGTTGATTTCATCAACTGCCAACTGAGCACCATGTTGTTCAGCTGTACCGTAGGCTGCTACTTCACCTGATTCTTCAAAGTTAAAACCAAATTTAATCGTATCGCCAATTTCTGTACCAGTTGCTGTTGAGTTGTTATTGGATACTTCTCCACAAGCTGCGAGAAGGGCCGCACTAGCAAAAGCTACTAGGGATAGTGCAAATTTTTTCTTCATTAGGAAATCTCCTTAAGTGATTTGATTGATGATATAGTAAGAATATATCGAATTATCTGACAATTGTCAACCCTTTATAAAAATTTTATCAAATGATAACGTTTTCTTGCTCTCTATACAGGCTTCCAACAAAGTTTTGATCTAGTTCTTTTATGTGAGAAATCCGAACTTGCTTAACATAGCGCTCCTTGGGCAGATTTTCCTGTAAGTTCTGGGCGTCCTCTTGCTTGACATAGAGATGCAGATAACGATGCTTCTTAGAATGATAAATAATATCCCCAAAGTTTGCCAGCTTTTTGGCATCTCGATTATAGTAAAGATAGACAATCAAGCCCACTCTTTCTTCTCTCTCTATCATAAAACTCCTTTCCGGTCCATGTAGTTCTTAGATGATTATAGCAAAGATAGGGCAAAAAAACTAGCCCTGAAAAGCTTTATGATTAGCTTAAAACACCTGAACTTGCTAGCTTGTCAGATTCAAAACCGCAAAAAAGGAGCCGCTTTTGGCTCCTCCTCTGTTAGCTCAGATTGCTATTTTCCATGATTTCGTCAATAAAGCCGTATTCCAAGGTTTCCTGAGCACTCATCCAGTAATCGCGTTCCGCATCCTTGTGGATTTGCTCAACGGACTTACCAGAGTTTTCAGCCAAGATTTTTTCCAAGGTATTACGAGTTCTAAGCAAGTGCTCAGCTACAATGGCCATATCCGTTTGCTGAGTACCACTTCCAGCCCCGCCCATTGGCTGGTGAATCAGATATTCCGCATTTGGCAGCATGAAGCGTTTGCCCTTGGCACCACTGGAAGCAATGACCGTTCCCATGCTGGCAGCTACACCCATAACAATGGTCTGAACATCAGACTTGATGAAGTTCATAGTGTCCACAATGGCCAGACCTGCTGAAACAGATCCACCCGGCGTATTCACATAGAGATAAATATCTTTAGTATTGTCCTGTGCATCCAAGAAAAGGAGCTGGGCAATGACTGAATTAGCCATATTATCCTCTACTGGGCCAGTCAGCATGATAATCCGATCTTTTAATAGCCGAGAATAAATATCATAGGAGCGCTCCCCTCGGCTGGTTTGTTCAATAACTACAGGAATCATAGTTTTCTCTCTTTCTCTTTTTAAAATTTTCTATCAAACTAGGGAATAGAATTTCAAATTACGGAACTATTATATCCTTTTGGTCAAAAAAGGTCAAATAGAAACTTTTACTTGGTTCCGAAAAGACGATCTCCTGCATCTCCCAGTCCTGGTACGATATAACCATGGTCATTGAGATGGTCATCCAAAGCAGCTGTGAAAATATCAACATCTGGATGAGCTTCCTGCAAGGCTTTTACTCCTTCAGGCGCAGAAACTAAACACACAAATGTAATGTGGCTAGCACCACGTTTCTTCAAAGAATCCACCGCCAAGATCGCAGAACCACCAGTAGCTAGCATTGGATCCACAACAAAAATCTGACGTTGGTCAATATCTTCTGGCAGCTTGACCAGATATTCGACCGGCTTCAAGGTTTCCTCATCACGGTACATTCCGATATGGCCGACCTTAGCTGCTGGAACCAAGCTCAGAAGTCCATCCACCATGCCAATACCTGCGCGCAAGATTGGAACAATAGCCAATTTTTTACCTGCAATCTGCTTTTGAACTGTTTTCGTAATCGGTGTTTCAATTTCTACATCTTCAAGTGGTAAATCGCGCAAGACCTCATATCCCATCAGCATTGCGATTTCATCAACTAATTCACGAAATGCCTTGGTAGAGGTATCCGTACGACGCAAGATAGACAATTTATGCTGAATTAGTGGATGAGCGATAACTTCAAGTTTTCCCATGATTGGATTTCCTTCTTTCAATTTATTCTTCTTATTATATCAAAAAAAGAGTGAAAAGGCTTGCCATAAGCAAGCCTTTTCAAAGATTTTCTTCACCTTACAGCCATTCTCTATAGCGCTTGATATAAAGGTGTTTAACAAGGGTTACACTAACCATATAAAGCGCAATAATCAAGAGGAGGAAAAGGAAATAAGTGCCATTTAGCGGAGCTGTCTTCAGAACTGACGCAAAGAGGCTGTATGGCAGGGAAGTAACAAAGAGGGCTGCTGCCATGGTCGTCACAATGACAGACAAAGCAGGACGGCTTTGCACAAATGGCAGCTTAGGTGAGCGCAGCATGTAGATAACCATGGTCTGGGTCCATATGGACTCAACGAACCAGCCTGTTTGAAAAAGAGTGATAAAGGTCTCTGCCTGTCCACTACCTGCTTGATAGCTACCTCCTGTTATCATAGGCACGATAATAAAGTAGAGCAACAAATAGGTCAAAACATCAAAAATGGATGAGATAGGCCCAATCCAAGCCATAAAGCGGGTAATAGAGTTAGCAGACCAAATCCGTGGTTTCTTGAGAAATTCACTGTCAACGTTATCGAAGGGCAGAGCTATACAAGACAAGTCATAAACTAGATTGAGGACAATCAGATGAACTGGTGCCATAGGAAGAAATGGCAAAAAGATACTGGCAAAGAGGAGAGAAAAGATATTCCCAAAATTGGAACTGACCGTCATCTTAATGTACTTGGTCATGTTGGCATAGACCTTGCGTCCCTCTACCAACCCCTTCTCCAGAACCATAAGGTCCTTGTCCAGCAGAATGACATCTGCTGTTTCCTTGGCAATATCGACAGCTGTATCAACAGAAATACCCACATCTGCTACCTTCATAGAAGGTGCATCATTGATACCATCACCCATGTAGCCAACCTTGTGGCCATTAGCCTTGAGTTGGAGAATGATCCGAGCTTTTTGGTCAGGTGAGAGCTTGGCAAAAACCGTTGTATGCTCCACTGCCTGACTCAATTCTTCATCAGATAAGGCATCCACCTCTACACCTAGTAAGATATTATCTACATCTAACCCAACCTTTTCACAAACTGCCTGGGTCACCTTATCATTATCACCGGTCAAAATCTTAGTAGCAACGCCGTACTCAGCCAAGGTTTCAATAGCTGGAGCCGCAGATGACTTAGGTGGATCTAGAAAGGCCAGATAGCCCGTCAAAATCATGTTAGATTCATCCTTGACTTCATAGTCGTAATCTTCTTCTAAGTCTGACTTGTAGCTAACACCAAGCACGCGCAGCCCTTGCTCATTGAGTTGAGCCACTTCCGCAAGGATTTCCTGACGAATCTCCTCAGTCAATTCCGTAATGCGTTTCTTGTATTCTACATGGCTAGAGATAGCCAGCATTTCCTCCAAGGCCCCCTTGGTCACCATGCTAATAACATCTTCATCATCCTTGACAATGACACTCATGCGACGGCGTTCAAAGTCAAAGGGCAGTTCATCAATTTTCTTAAAGGTTTGGTCTAGATTACGGACAATCTCATGCTTTTCTGCTTCTTTCTCCGTCCGGTTGATAATGGCCCGATCCATGAGGTTTTTGAGACCCGTTTGATAGTAGGAATTGAGAAAAGCACGACGGAGCACTGCTAAGTCCAAATCTCCATGAATATCCAGCGGGTATTCTAACACAATCTCATCTTGGGTCAGTGTGCCCGTCTTATCCGTACAAAGGATATCAATAGCTCCTAGGTCTTGGATGGCATTCAGCTTCTTAATCACGACCTTTTCCTGAGCCATGATAATAGAACCTTTAGCCAGACTCGCTGTGATAATCATAGGCAGCATTTCTGGAGTCAGGCCGACTCCAACACTGAGAGCAAAGACACCTGCTTCCAGCCAGTCACCGTCAGTCAGACCGTTTATGAAGAACACGACCGGAACCATGACGAGCATCAGACGAATCAAAAGCCAGGAGATACTATTCATCTCGCGCTCAAAAGAGGTCGGCTCATCGTAGGTGTTCAGTGTCTGCTCAATGGCTCCCATCATGGTCTCATCACCAACCACTAGTACCAGAGCTGTAGCTCTTCCGGAAATAACATTGGTTCCCATAAAGGCTAGCGACTCTGTTTCTAAAAGGCTATCTAGATTTTGCCCATCCGACTTGGCCAGACAGACCTTTTCTACTGCATCGCTTTCGCCTGTCAGGCCGGACTGCTGAACAAAGAAATCACGCGAATCCAGCAGCAGTACATCTGCAGGAATCATGTCTCCAGCACTAAGTTTGATGATGTCTCCTACAACCAGCTCATCAATGGGAAGTTCTTTTTCTGAACCTTCTCGAATAACCGTAGCCGTGTTGACAATCAGCCGAGACAGATTGCTAGCAGCGCGGTCGCTCCGCAATTCCTGAACAAAACGAATGCCTCCAGAAATCAGCACCAGAACAACAATGATGATGGAAGTCGTCGGATCTTCCTCACCAGGCTTAGCCAGCCAAACATTGGTCACTAAGGACACGAGGGCAATCACCAATAGGATGACTGTAAAGGGGTTAATGATAGACTCGTAAATTTTCTTTAGAATAGAGTCTTCCTGACCCTTTGTGATGATATTTTCACCATAAAGGTCACGATTTTCTTCAACCTGTTCTTCTGTCAGGCCTCGAAAAGAACTCTTGTAAAAAGCCAGAGTTTCTTTTACAGGAAGCTGCAGGGCAGCAACTAATCTTTCTTTTACTGTTTTCATTGGTTTCTCCTTGATGTATGATTGATAAATTTCATACACAGGGACCAATCACTTTATAAGGACAGAACGACACAAATCAGCGATTGGCTGTGTATGTGCGGTTCCGGATAATCGTCAATTTGCATCGCGTGTCTCCTTTCTTAATTTATAAAAACAATTAAAAGTCCCAAGAAGCCTGCAAGACGTCAAAAGTGGCATTCATCTTCTGTGTCCAATCTTGCAATTCTGGAAAATTTTCTTTTAAAGAAAATCCAATAACTTCTTCACGTAAATTCCACCAATCTACAAGAGCCACTACTTGGATTGTTGCAATATTTAAAGAGAGCCCTTGCTCAGTAGCCAGTTTCTCTAACAAAGACAAACTCCGTATATTTCTCTCTTCAATTTGCTGATGTCTGTCTTTCCACCAATGTTCTTTTTCATGGAAAAATTTTTCCGCAACAATCGGCATTGTATTTTCCAAAATTCCTTCAGCAACGGACAGTATATTTAAAACATGCCATTTCTCCATTCCATTAGGGAAAAGTGAGACTTCCTGACCTAGTTCGTCTAAATATTGAGAAATTAAATCACTACCATATAACCATTCTCCACTGGAAGCTTGAAAAGCAGGAATTCTACCTAAAGGATTATCTTGATTGTGCGGTGAATTTCTATCAAAAGCCACCTGAACTTTCTGAATATCCACTTGCTCCTCTAAATGATGATGTAAAATTGTAACATATACTTTACGCGCAAAAGGACTGGTACTAGAATACCAAAATTTCATCACTATTCCTCCTTCTTTTTTCTTGAGAGGCAAGCAATCAACTATTTACTCTCTTGAAATATTTTCAGCAAAAAAGAATACCCTGCCAATTCTCGGCAGGGTTGTTTGCATGTCAGGTTATTCGCTTCATTGTTTTATGCACAGATAAAGCAAGCATTTACCGTTCAAGCTTTAACTCCATAAGGCGATGAAATGAGCTTAGTCTTGACCTTGGCGATCAGGACTGTTGACCAACGAGTAGTGTCTCCACTGCTTTGCGGTAGTCATCCGTATCCTTATGGTAGCCTCACCTACCGATTTTTCACTCTTACTATACTCCTCTTTAGAAAGATTGTCAATCATTTTTCTCGCTTGAAACAAATTTCAAAAAATTTTTGATTTATTTTGGCAATACCTCTGCAATACGGGAGCAGACTTCTTCAACCATGGTCTCTGGAGCAGCAACATTTAAGCGGGCATGACCTTTGCCTTCTTGGCCAAAATCACTTCCTCTATTCAGGACGACCTTTGCCTCTTCTCGTAGCAGCTGAAAGAGCTGGGCATCTGTCAGGCCATAATCTGAAAAGTCCAGCCAAATCAGATAAGTCCCTTGAGGCTTCATGACCCGCAGGCGCGGCGCTTCCTTGGCAAAATAATCAACCACAAAATTCACATTCTTCTCAAGAACTTCCTTGAGCTCCATCAACCAAGACCAACCGTAACGATAGGCTGCTTCTGTAGCTAGAAATCCAAGACCAGGAATTTCATGCTGGTTATTGGCCAGCTGGCGTTTTTTAAACTGATGCCGCAAGCTAGGATTCTCAATCACTGCATAGGAATTTTTGGTCCCAGCAATATTAAAGGTCTTAGTCGCACTGGCTAAAATCAAGCTAAAGTCCTTAAAGTCAGGCGTGACAGTATTAAAAGACTGGTGCTCATTCCCAAACAGCGTCAAGTCTTGGTGAATTTCGTCTGAAACCAGGAGGACTCCATACTTTTGGCAGAGGCGGCCAATTTTCTCTAACACTTCCCGTTCCCAAACTCGACCTCCGGGATTATGAGGATTACATAAAACATAAATCTTGACTTCATTATCTGCAATGTCCCTCTCCAACTGCTCAAAGTTAATCTGAAAAAGGCCGTCCTTCTCTATCAAAGAATTGGTAATAAGCCGACGATTGTTGAGCTTGACACTGCGGGCAAAAGGCGGGTAAACAGGAGTGTTGATTAGAACAGCATCCCCTTCCTTGGTAAAGGCTTGGATAGCCGTTGAAATAGCAGGAACAACCCCTTCTATAAATACCAAGGCTTCCCGATCAAAGGTATAGTTGTGCTCATCTCGCTCCCAATCTAGCACGGCATTAATCAGCTCTTCACTGGCATAGGTATAGCCATAAACTAACTGATTAGCATAGTCATGAACAGCTTGCTGGATTTCAGGCAAGACTTCAAAATCCATATCTGCAATCCAGGCTGGCAGAACTTCTTTGTCCTTCTCCGCTTCTTTCCATTTATAAGTATGATGCCCTACACGACAGGGGGCTTTTTCAAAATTATATCTTCCCATATTATTCATTCTCCAAGGCTGCACGTAAATCGTCTACCAAATCTCGGCTATCCTCAATTCCAATCGACAGGCGCAGCAAATCATCAGTTAAGCCATAAGAATGACGCACTTCAATTGGAATGTCTGCATGAGTCTGGGTCGTCGGATAGGTAATCAAACTCTCCACTCCACCCAAACTTTCCGCAAAGGTAAAGACTTTCAGGCTATTTAGGAGATGAGGAATCTTGCCTTCGTCCACAACTTTAAAGGAAATCATACCACCCTTGCCTGGATAGAGAACCTCTTTGACCGCAGGAGATTTCTTCAGAAAAGCGACTACTTCTTGCGCATTCTGAGTAGAGCGCTCCATACGGAGAGCAAGTGTCTTGAGACCACGCAAAAGCAGATAGCTGTCAAAAGGAGACAGGACCGGCCCAGTTGTGTTGAGGTTGTAGAAAAGTTTGTCATAGATAACAGCGTCATTGGTCATGATAGCTCCAGCCAAGACATCATTGTGCCCGCCCAGATACTTGGTCGCAGAGTGCAGAACTATATCAGCTCCATCCTCCAGCGGTCTTTGATAAATGGGACTGTAGAAGGTATTGTCCACAATGACAGCTGCTCCTCGCTCATGAGCTGCTTGGGAAATGCGGGCAATGTCAAACTCTACCATGAGAGGATTGGTCGGTGTCTCGATATAGACAATATCTATATCCTCTGTCAGATTATTGAGTAGTTCTTCTTCTGAATTGGCATAGCTAAAGGCAAAGCGCCCTTCTGCTTCAGCTTGGGCAAACCAGCGGAAAGAGCCGCCATAGAGATCCCGAACAGCCAAAACCTTGCTGCCAACTGGAAAGGCACTAAAGGCCAGCACAATAGCCGACATACCAGAGCTAGTTGCCAAGGCATAGTCTGCACTTTCGATAGCAGCAAGAGTTTCTTCCAAGCTAACTCTCGTTGGATTCTTGGTTCGAGTATAGTCATAACCTGTCGACTGGCCAAACTCAGGGTGCTGGTAGGTCGTTGAAAAATGCAGGGGTGTTGTTAAGGCACCGGTTGCTTCATCTTTTTTAACCCCAGCCTGAGCCAGTAGTGTATTTAATTTTACGTCTTTACTCATATTAACCTTCCAATCCTTCGCTAATATTTCACCCTCTATTGTAACATCTTTTGAAAACATTTATCTTTTTTCTTTCCAAGAGCTAGCTATAGTTTGAAACTATAATGTTAAAGTTTTAGAAAAACAAAGCTAAAAATTAAAAAGCCCTGCGGCTTTTTAATAGATATGAAAGCGTCGGCGCAGACTAGCCGCTTTTGAACCAATAAAGCGATCCATAAGGCGAACTTTGAGCGCCAGACCGCCATAGACAGCGAGACCGATACCCCCAATCAGAGCGATATAGATAAAGCTGGAAATCCGACCACTTGGATGAAGGAAGAGACCGATAAGAAGCTCTGCCACCAAGACAAAGATAGTCATCAGAACCGTCAGAATCACTGACAGGAGACTCCGTTTAAAGAGGTTCTTAGGATTCAGACCAGTTACCTGACGGATTTCCCGATACATGAGCAGGATTGGGATAATCAAGCCAACTGTCGTCGCAAGAAGAGGTCCATAAGCTTTGAAAATATAAATCAAGGGTACTTGCAGCACCAGCTTGACTCCTACTCCATAGAGGAAGTAAATAATAGCTTTTCGATTTTGGAAGAGGGCTTGAATCATCGGAGCCAACACCGTATATAGACTGAGGATAATGGTCTGCAGCATAGCAAAGATGAAAAGCCCTAGTGCTAGACCATCTGGCTTGCCATAGAAGACAGTATACAGAGGTTCCGCTACCAAAACAGCACCAATGGTTGCTGGCAAGATAAAGAAAATCAGCATACTAAGATTATCCTGCACCAAGCGTGCAGCCGATCGGAAATCACCTTTGACATAGTTCTCGGTCAAGAGCGGAATCCCAACACCACCGATAGAAGTAGCCACTGCAATTAAAATCATAGTAATTTTATTAGGATTGGCTGAGAAATAGGCAAACTGAACCAAGAGCTCTGACTTGCTGTACTTGCTAATCCAACCCATGACATGGATAAAGGTAGCTTGGTCAATAATCTGAAAAAGCTGAATGGCAGATCCTGTGATAATGAAAGGAATGGCTTCACGAATGGTATCCCAGAGGAGGGCACGGCCATTAATCTCCCCTGCATTAGCAGGCTTATGAAGGATGGAAGTCAGCATACCTGTCTTCCAGAGATAGAAGGCTAAGACAGCCATGCTAGCCAGCATACCGATAAACGCTGCAAATGTTGACTGGGTAACCGCTTCTACATAGTTGCCAGAGCCGATTTTCATGATGAAAAAGGCTGTCAGCAGCATCCAGATAACCCGAATGACCTGCTCCGCAATCTGACTGATAGCATATGGCTTGAGATTGTTAAAACCTTGGAAAAAGCCGCGGATGACACTCATGGATGGGAATATCAAAACAGCCAAAGACAGACTCTGCATAACAGGAACCAAGTCTGAACCACCGCCTGACATAGAAGCGAAAACTGGTGAGAGCAGGTACATAATCACTGCAAAGACAGCTCCCAAAAGCAGCATAAACTTGAGAAACTCTCGAATGAGAGTAAAGCTATGCTCTTCCTTGTCAATGGTATTGTACTTAGCTACCTGCTTGGCCACTGCCACTGGCACGCCAGCTGTAGAAATCAGTAAAAACCAGGCATAAATATTGTAGCCCATAGTAAAAAGGCCGTTGGCCTCGGCGCCGTGCTTGCCCATCCAAATATACCAAGGAATGATATAGATGGCACCCAGAAGACGACTGATAAAATTGCTGGCAGTTAGCCAGGCAGTTCCCCGCAGCATCTGCTGCTGCTGGCTTGTTGTTTCTTGGCTCATAGAAAACCTCTTCTATTTATTCTTCTTTTATTATAAACTTTTCCTTGCCTCTTGTAAAACCCAGCCATAAGGTTTACAATAGATTTATGATTAAAATTGAAACCGTATTAGTTATTTTAAAAGAAGACCATAATTTTCGTGATATTGTTAAAGGCGAAGAATACTTCTTCTCCTACAGCGGCTTGACTTTCGATAGTATCAGCTATGACAGCAGGGAAGCGGATGCCTCTACCCTCTTTTTTGTCAAGGGTGAGGCTTTTAAGAAAGAATTTCTAGAAAAAGCCGTCTCAGCTGGCCTGCGCTTTTATATCAGCGAGACAGACTTTCAAGTTGGCATTCCGGTCCTCTTGGTCAACGATGTCAAGCAGGCCATGAGTCTCTTAGCCATGGAATTTTACGGCCATCCGGAGAAGAAACTCAAATTACTTGCCTTTACTGGCACCAAGGGTAAGACAACTACAGCTTATTTTGCCTATCAAATCCTTTCCCAAAGTCATCGCCCTGCCCTGCTCTCGACTATGAACACTACTTTGGATGGCGAGACTTTCTTCAAGTCAACTCTGACAACACCAGAGAGTCTGAATCTCATCAAAATGATGGCCCAAGCCCTTGCTAATAATCGGACTCATCTCATCATGGAAGTTTCCAGTCAGGCTTATCTCAAGAAAAGAGTCTACGGCCTAACCTTTGATGTGGGTGTCTTTCTTAATATCAGCCCAGACCATATCGGCCCTATTGAGCATCCTACTTTTGAGGATTATTTCTACAATAAGCGACTATTGATGGACAATAGCCGAGCAGTTATCGTAAATAGCGGCATGAATCATTTCCAAATCGTGAATGAGCAAGTCGCTTCTATGGAACACGATTTCTATGGAACAGGCTCTAACAATACTATCATAGATTCTCAGGCTTTCAGCTTTGAAGCGACTGGCAAGTTAGCTGGCCACTACGATATCCAGCTCATCGGCCGCTTCAATCAAGAAAATGCAGTAGCGGCTGGTCTTGCCTGTCTGCGTCTGGGTGCTAGCCTCGAAGACATCAAAAAAGGAATTGCCGCAACCCGAGTCCCAGGCCGTATGGAAGTTCTGACTCAGAAAAACGGCGCCAAGGTCTTCGTTGACTACGCTCACAATGGCGTCAGCCTGAGAAACCTGCTGTCTGTGGTAGAGGAACACCAAAAGGGTAAGATTATCCTCCTCTTAGGTGCTACCGGCAACAAGGGTGAAAGCCGCCGCAAAGACTTCGGTCTCTTACTCAATCAGCATCCTGAGCTAACTGTCATCTTAACCGCGGACGACCCCAACTATGAAGATCCTCTAGCCATTGCGGAGGAAATCGCATCCTATATCTCCTATCCAGTGGAAAAAATAGCCGACCGAGAAGAAGCCATCAAAAAAGCTCTCAGTCTGACTGAGCGAGAGGGAGATGCCGTCATTCTGGCCGGTAAAGGAGCAGATGCTTACCAAATCGTAGAAGGAGAAAAAGTAGCCTATCCAGGAGACTATGCACTTGCAGAAAAGTATTTATAAGAAAAAAGGCGAGCATATCGCCTTTTTATTGTCGTTTTGTAAAAATTACCGCCATTTAATCAGTACATACATCAAGCTGGAGCCAAACATATCCGCCAAGGCGTGCATGAGAAAGAAAGGTAGGAGGTTCTTGACCTTATACTTGTAAAGGAAATAGTAAAAGAGACCATACACCACTCCGATAACCAAGGCCCACAGCATACCCTGATAGGTGTGGAAAGAAATCCGAATGATAGTAGAGTAAGCCAGAGCCCACCACTTATACTTATCCTTAACAGAGGTCATAAGCCCCAGAAAGAAGAATTCCTCATAGAAGCCATTGAGAAGTCCGTAGAGGATGGCCATAGGTGTCAGTTCAGCAAATTTCCGGAAAATTTCTAGCAGGTCCACATAGGACCAGAGGGTTGGTTCAAAGTAATTATACTCGCCGCTCAGTGTCGTTACAATGTCACCAAAGAACCCTACCACTACAAAAATAAGAGGAGTCCAAAGGAGAACCGACCAGCTCATACGAATAGGAAGCTGCTTAAAGTCAAAGCGCCGGAGCAATAGATAAAGAATGGTCAAGACCAGCATCAGTAGCTGAAAATTGAAATTGCTAGAAAAAGCCGCTCCTTCAGTGGCTGTATTGGTCACCGTTTCAGTCGCTCCTGTGCTGGAAGCTGGTGCAAAGCTAGCTAAATAAAGCTCCGTTGAGCGGTAAATAAACTGCCCAAACATGAGCAGGGTAATCACAGCAATATCAAACCACCTCAGCTCTTTCAAAGGCGTAGAGGGGCGTAGGTTTGTCAATAATTTCATCATTTCTCCTTTCACCAGATGTAAATTTATGTCATCATTTCAGGTTCTTTTTTATATTTCTATCTTAGCATGAAAAGCTTAAATTTTTATTATTTACAAATTTATAAAACTTTTTTATTTTATTTTTATTAAATTGTCAGAAAACTCTTTTTTTAGAAAAATTTTTATGGTATAATAAAAGGTGTAATTCTGATAGAAGAATCAGCCAGAAAGGAAGTCTATGTCCACTATCTCTGCAGCAAGTATCCAGGTCGCCTACGATCAAAAGGTTATTATTGACGGACTGGACTGCCAACTCGCCGAGGGAAAGATTACAACTATTATCGGTAGCAATGGCTGCGGTAAATCCACTCTTCTCAAGGCTTTTACTCGTATTTTGCCGACAAAAGCCGGCAGCATAACCCTGGATGGACAGTCCATCGCCCTACTGCCGACCAAGGAGGTGGCGCAAAAGATTGCCTTGCTGCCCCAAACCATGGATGCGACCGATGGCATCACTGTCTATGATCTAGTCTCTTATGGCCGCTTTCCGCATCAAACTGGCTTGGGCCGGCCCAGTACAGAAGACCGGGAAAAAATCTGCTGGGCTATGGAAGCAACTCAGGTCAGCGAATTTTCGGACTGGCAGGTGGATGATTTGTCTGGAGGTCAGCGTCAGCGCGTCTGGATTGCTATGGCTCTAGCCCAAGATACAGAGACCATTTTTCTGGACGAGCCGACCACCTATCTGGATATGAATCATCAGCTGGAAATCTTGGAGTTGCTGAATGACCTCAACCAACTCAGCGGAAAAACCATTATCATGGTTCTGCATGACATCAACCTAGCTGCCCGCTTTTCCCATCAGTTGATTGCTATGAAAAATGGGCATATCCGGTATCAAGGAAGTGTTGATCAGGTCATGACATCGGATATTCTGAGAGACATTTTTCAGATTGAAGCCCAGATTATTCGGGATCCTATTCAGGATAAGCCGCTCTGCCTCAGCTATCAGCTCGTTAAATAAGTCATGTATTCTATAGATATGTTTTCCATATCTCTTCATGGATACAGCTTCTAAACTTTTTATAGAATTGGAGGAAAAAATGAAAAAGTTTTTATCATTTGCCACCCTTACTGTCACCGTCTTCCTTTTAGTTGCCTGCGGCAGCTCATCTAAATCCGAAAACTCTGCCTCTTCAGACAAGGTCGAGCTATCCAGCAAGCCCAAAATTGACGGATTCCATTACTACGGCGATATTCCTAAAAATCCAAAACGGATTGCCAGCCTCTCCTCTACCTACACCGGCTATTTGCTGCAATTAGGCTTCGACCCTGTCACTGTAACATCCTATGATGCTAAAAATCCTGTCCTCAAGGAAAAAGTCAAAAATGCCAAGGTTCTGATGCCGGAAGATTTGGAGTCTATCGCCAAGCAAAAGCCAGACCTTATCGTGGTAGATGCCAGTGACAAAAATATCGATGAACTAAAGAAAATCGCTCCAACTATTGCCATCGATTATGGAAAAAATGACTATTTAGAAATCCTAAATCGCTTTGGCCAAATCTTTGGCAAGGAAAAAGAAGCTGATCAATGGATTGCCGATTGGAAGAGCAAAACAGCTGATATTGGCAAACAGTTAAAAGAAAAGCTGGGACAAAATGTCACTTTCACTGTTGTCGGGCTATATGAAAAGGAAATCTATCTCTTCGGTAACAACTGGGGACGAGGCGGAGAAGTTATCTACAAATCTCTGGGATTTGATGCCCCGCAAAAAGTGAAGAATGAAGTATTCCCAAGTGGCTACTTGCAAGTCAGCCAAGAAACGGTGAGTGAGTACATTGGTGATTATGTCCTGGTTGCAGCTGAAGATGATAAAACAGGAAGTTCTCTTTACGAAAGCGATGTTTGGAAATCCATTCCCGCTGTCCAACAGAATCATATCTTAAAAGTGGATGCCAACGCCTTTTATTTCAACGATCCATTGACACTTGAATACGAACTCAAAACCATTCAAGATGGCCTTGAAAAAATGAACTAGGCCATTCCTTGCAGAAACTCAGACTAGTAAAAAACATTGCTAGTAAGCGATATATCTCATGACAGCTATTTGATTTTCGACTATATAAAGGATACCAGATGACGCTTCATACACTCTTCACTCAAAAAAATAGGCCAAACATCTTTTGGCTTGTTTTTTTCGCCATCATTCTCCTGCTGATTAGCGGACTCTATCTCTACCTGCGCTTTGGCATTCCCAGCTACTCCCATCGGCAACTGATAGAAACGCTGAGCCATCCTTTCAAGGAAAGTCCAGCCCAGAACATCATCATAGATCTGCGCTTACCTAGAGGAATAGCAGCTCTGCTAGTCGGAGCTAGCTTGGCCGTTTCAGGAGCCATCATGCAGGGGATTACCCGCAATGCCATTGCTGATCCGGGACTTTTGGGGATCAACTCTGGAGCTGGCCTAGCGCTCATCTGCGGTTATGCCTTTTCTAAGAGTATACACTACAGTAGCATCCTCCTGCTCTCACTTGCAGGAGCCTGTCTAGCCAGTATTCTGGTTTTTAGCCTCTCCTACCATCCTAGAAAAGGTTTTGAGCAACTACGTCTCGTCTTATCCGGTGCCATGGTAACAACACTCCTGACTGCCATCGGACAAGGCTTGACCATTTACCTCAACCTGACCAATGCTGTCATCGGTTGGCAAGCTGGAGGGCTTCTAGGAACCAATTGGAAAATGCTGCAAATCATTGCTCCCTTTATCTTATTAGGCCTCTTACTGGCTCAGCTATTTTCTCACCAACTAACCATTCTCAGCCTCAATGAAACAGTAGCCAAGGGCTTAGGACAGCGAACGACTCAGATAACCCTGCTCTTTCTAAGCCTTGTTCTACTGTTATCAGCGGCAGCCGTTGCCCTAGTAGGAAGCCTAGCCCTCGTCGGACTGATTCTTCCGCACTTTGTCAAAACCATCAGCGGAAAGGACTACCAGAAAATCCTGCCACTGGCGATGCTAACAGGAGCGCTCTTTCTACTAATTTGTGATTTTGCTGCGAGTCATATGGTCGGTATGCCTCTTAGCTCTATTATCAGTCTCGTTACGCTGCCAGTCTTCCTGTGGCTGATGAGAAAGGGGGCCTTCTATGAGAGATAAAAAACGGATTCTTTTGGTTCTAGTAAGCCTCAGCCTCCTGACTTTCCTAATTTTCCTACTGTCTCTATCATCAGGCAATCAGGAATTTAATATCGGTGAAGCTCTTCGATATCTGCTGGGGCAGGGAGATGATGGTAGCGCCTTTATCATGGAGCAGATCCGTCTGCCTCGAATTCTAGTCTGCCTTCTAGCAGGAGCTTCGCTAGGGATGAGCGGTGTACTGCTGCAGACCTTTACCCGAAACCCACTTGCCGATTCAGGAACCTTGGGAATCAATGCCGGAGCTGGTGTTATCATTACTCTTGCTATCAGCAAGCTAGAAGTGACCGATCCTTTCTATATCCGCTATCTTCCCTTTATCGCAACCTTTGGCGGTATGCTGACTGTAGCCCTTATTTACCTGATCTCACATCAAAAAGGTCAAGCTATCAGCCCCGTCAAGCTCATTATCGCTGGTGTAACCTTGTCAACCATTCTGTCTTCCAGTATGATTGCCATCACCGGCCGTGTCAATCAGAACAAACTGACCTATGTAGTTAGCTGGCTAGCTGGTAAGATTACGGGTAATAACTGGGAAAGTCTAGCTATTGCTGGCCCCTTCTTGCTTTTATTCTGGCTGCTGACCTATCTGCGCTCCCACAAGCTCAATATCCTCAGCCTAAATGATGAAACAGCTCTTGGTCTGGGGCTTCATCTAAAAAGAGAGCGGCAGATAACCCTGTTATTAGCCAGTGCTCTCGTCGCCTTTAGTCTATCCCTAGCTGGAAATATAGTCTTCATCGGTATGTTGGCTAGCCATATCAGCAAACGATTCCTACCTAGCGATCATCGCTTGCTCTTTCCAGCCGCCATGCTGCTAGGTTCCTTTATCATGACAGGAGCAGATACGATCACAAGAACCTTTCTCATCGGAAGCTCAGTCCCGACAGGCATTTTGATTTCCATTATTGGAGCTCCCTACTTCCTCTACCTTATGTATCAGCAAAAAAAATAATCAGCCGAATAATCGACTGATTGTTTTTTTATTTATCCAAGCTGTTTTTGATACCTTCAACGGCACCTTCTACAGCTTCTTTAGCATCTTCAGCAACTTCTTTGGCTTTAGCAACTGTTTTTTCTACAAAGCCTTCTGCTTCTGTCTTATTATCTCCTGTAACTTTGCCCACGCCTTCTTTAACAGCGCCTTTAGCTTGATCGAATTTATTTTCTAGTGACATATGATTGCCTCCGTTCTTTTTTACAGTATTTGATACCGTTTACAGTAGTATAAGTTTTTTCTTTTCAAAGGTCAAATATTCTGCTCATTCTACAGGAACATCAGTCCAGCTGGAAAGTCAATCTCTCCTTATCAAAGCTGGCCTTCAACTCATACTTACCTGCTTCGTTTTGCCGAATATAGCCCAAAATCACTAGGCTATCGACAAAAATGTCCCGCCGCTTCTGCATGAGCTCATCCTTGCGGACATACTTGAGGAGAAAGGTTGTCATATACTTGAGTGCATATTCGGGATTGACATCGCCCAAGACAGCATAGAGGGGCTTTTGTGCCTCAGACAGGGGATATTTGCGCTGCATCTTGTAAAAATAATTAGCCAAAGTCAGCTTATCCCGCTGAAAATCTGTCTCTTCCAGCAAAACAGCCGCATTGGTCTGATTGGAAAGCCGGGTCTCAAAGCTCAGCCCCAATAATTCCTGATAGAGCGGACTATCATCACGGATAAAGATTTCCTGATCCAAACGCACATCCTCCAAACTTTCCAAAAGAGGCAGGGTCAGGTAATATCGCTTGTTCTCCCGCCGGATGTAGCCAGCCTTGATAAACTCCTCTATTGAGCGGTCAATATTAGCCACGCCCTCAAACTCTCTCTTAATCTCCCGCAGAATCACTGCCTCATGCTGATCCAAATAATCAATCAGCTCCTGAAAAAAAGGCTGGCGCGTCAAACGGCTGGGATTGATGATTTTAATCATGTAGTTCTCCTTTGTAGATGAGTTTTCTTGACTGAGCCAACTGGCTAGGATTCGTCCCGGGCTGATTTAAGGGCACATCTAAGCCCAAGTCCCGATAATAAGCTTTCCAAAAATCAGAAATTAGATTTTTCTCATCGCCAAACTGCATGGAAATCGTATCAAAAATCGGCAAAATTTCCGCAATATACTCCGAACAGTAAAAACCATCGGACTGCGGATAGAAGCTAAAATTGTAAGGCTTTCCTAGATGCAATTTGGCCCTTTTAAAGACAGCATCTGCATCAATAGCTGGATAGCGATATACGTCATAAACATCCTCATCTTGTAAAAAATCAGACAAATCTTGATTGACAACACCATTCTCATGGGTTGCATGATAAATCTCACCATTAAAAAAGATGGCCACGTGGCTATATGAACCAGTTGCTGACCGAATGGCTGCTGCAATTTCTGAAGATCCGACTGTAAAAATCAAATCTCCATCTTGTAAATCTTGAATCTTCATTTCTCTCGCCTATCAAAAAAGGAGCCGAAACTCCTTTTTAGTATGAGGGGAATGGTCCCTCATCTAGTAACTTATTTAACCAAATAAGCTCTTTAAGCATTAAAGCTTTCTGTCAGTTGAGGAACCACTTGCTTCTTACGAGAAACAGCGCCTGCTAGGAAAGCATGGTTGTTTTCAAGAACAAAGTTAAAGGCTGCTTCGACCTTGTCCATATTGCTTCCGATAGCCAAAATTTCTGAGTTTGAGTTGATAATATCTGTAATCATCAAGACAAAGTCAGAGTAGCCATTGTCGGCAATTGCTTTTTCAATAGCCGCTTCGATTTCTGCTTGACGCTCCAAAACTTCAGCAATATCAACTGTGTTGACCTGTGCCACACGGACATTATTTCCATTCAGCTCAAATGTTTTCGCATCGATGTCAATCAATTCTTCTGCAGACTTGCTAGCCAAGTTTGTACCTGCCTTAAGCATTGCCAAACCATACTCTTCCAAGTTGACACCAGCCAGCTCAGCCAATTCGGGTGCAATGACCTTGTCAGTCGGATGAGTTGTTGGTGACTTGAGCAAGAGAGTATCAGAGATCAAACCAGACAGCATCAATCCTGCAATTTCTTTTGGAACTTCTACGCCGTGCTCCTTAAACATACGGTAAACAATAGATGAAGCTGAACCAACTGGCTCCAAGCGCATGTAAAGTGGACTAGCTGTTTCAAAGTTAGCAACACGGTGGTGATCCACCACGCCATAAACTTCAACTTCAGCAATATCTGCCACAGACTGCTGGAATTCATTGTGGTCTGTCAAGATGACTTGTTCAGCCCCTTCTGCCTTTGCAGATGTAATCACGCGCGGTGCAGCCACACCAAAGTAATCCAATACAAAGGCTGTTTCTTCATTAGGCTCACCTAGAGCAACAGCTTCTGTATCTAAGCCATAAGCTTCACGAGCCAAGTAAGCAAAAGCGTAAGATGAACCGATAGCATCTGAATCAGGATTTTGGTGACCGAAAACTAAAATTTTAGACATGATAAACCTCTTCTTTTATATAAACTTATTGCATTTATTTTACCACAATTACAGGCATTTCACAAAAGCAGAAGAACATTTTCTTAAGAAAAATGGACTGGTCAACCCACCAGCCCATTTATTCGTACTCAAAGTAGATTAGCTATTATGCACCCGATTCATATACTCTGTATAGGATTCAGTCTGCATGAGTTCCTTAGCATTCTTGACCCGATCAGCTGTCGGAGGCTTAACCCCTTCCAGCTTGTAAGGGATGCCCAGCTCCCGCCATTTGAATTCACCCATGGTATGGTAAGGTAGAATTTCAAACTTATCAACATTCTTCAGCGTCTTTACAAATTTACCTAGCTCAATCAAGTCATCATCTCGGTCGGTCAATCCCGGCACCAAGACGTGACGGATCCAGACTGGCTTTCCAATGTCAGACAGGTACTTGGCACAAGCCAAGATATTCTTGTTGGTCTGGCTGGTCACAATTTTGTGCTGTTCTTCGTTAATCTCCTTGATATCAAGCAGGACTAGGTCGGTGACTGCCATAAGCTTATCAAATTTTTTCAGATAGCGAGGCGTATTTCTGAAGGGTAGGGCACAGGTATCCAATGTACAGTGGATGCCCAGTTCCTTAGCCTTGGTAAAGAGGGCAATTAGAAAATCAATCTGCAGCAAGGCTTCTCCTCCGCTGACAGTGATGCCGCCTTTGTTGCCCCAGAAGCCCTTATAACGGAGAGCCTCTTGCAAGACATCATCCACTGTCCGCAGCTGAGATTTGTTGGTCTCCATCTCCCATGTGTCCGGATTATGGCAGTACTGGCAGCGCATGTGGCAGCCCTGCAAAAAAACAATAAAACGGATACCCGGTCCATCAACAGCTCCAAAACTTTCGGTGGAGTGGACCATGCCCGTTACCTTTCCATAATCAACTGCTTCTTCAATTTTCTCTTCAACCATTACGCAACCTCTTAACTCTGAAAACGTTTTATAACTAACTACATTATAACATGATTAAAGCAAAAATAGACTTAATTTGCCTATTTTTTAGAAAACAAACTGTTTTTCAGTTTCATTTTCAGTGTTTTACAACAGATGAAATTTTAGGGCGAAAGCGGGAACAGACTTGCTCTTAGATGCTGGCAAATAAAAAATCAGGGTAGGTTCTTTAGTCCACCCTGATTTCACTTTTTAAATTGATTTTAGTTAATTTCTGCTTCTCTTTTTGAGAGTAAAAGCAAACATCAGCAGGGCCAATCCCAAGACTGCCCAGCTACTGCTATTTTGGCCGGTCTGCGGGAGTCCCTTCTTCTTGCTGCCAGCAGTCTGACCTTGTCCAGTTTGATTGGACGATGGAGAATTGGTCTGAGACGGAGCTCCTTGTTCTGCTGCTACAGAGGATTGTCCAGTTGATTGAGACGGTTGGGAGCTGTCAGAAGACGAAGCTGCAACATCCTTAGAAAAGTCCAGCTGCACCACTACTGGATCATGGTCTGAAGCTCTGCCATGTTCCTCCATGAAAGAGGCATTGATATGAACAGGCGCAAAGACTGCCTTGCCTGCTAGGTTCTTCGAAATGAAAATGTTGTCCAAGCTTTGGTTGCTGCCGCGGTAGAAGTAGGAATAACGGTCAGCCGCATCATGCTCCTTCATAAGATTAATCAGTTCATTGCCCGCCAGTGCTTTAGCTGTTTCGGAAAATTCAAAGTCATTGAAATCTCCAGTCAACACAAACTTAAGGTTAGGATTTTGTCTCAGCCCTTCTTGAACAAAGCTATTTAAAATTTTAGCCTGCTCAATTCGGGCTGCCTGCGTATGCTGAACTGCTGGCTGAGCGGAGCCATAAACGGCATCATCCCCAATCTTGGACTTCAAATGATTGGCGATAACGACGATATGCTGTCCCTTGAATTCAAACTCAGCTGCCAAGGATTTACGGACCTTGGTAAAGGCAGGATTGGTCGGTTCGATTCGGGCAGGATTCTTAACCAAATGGCCACCGGAGAAGCTAGCTGCTTCGTCACTCGTACCAGCTTCTTTTTCGACTAACTTCACCCGGTTTGGATCGTAGAGAAAGGCCACGCGGATATTAGAGCCAGGCTTGCCTCCATCTTGACCGTCAAGGGGGGCAACTTCGGTGTACTTGTAAGTTTTTCCGCCCAGTTCTTTGATGCGGGCCGCTAGTTTCTCGCCGCTTTTGACACCACTGGTCGTCCCGTCATTGACACTGCCATTCTCATCTTGAACCTCAATGAGCGTAATGATATCTGGACTGTGGATTTCATTAATGAAGGAATTAGCGATTCTAGTCACTTTTTCCTCAGGTGTTTCACCTTTTTTAGCATTAGCAGAAAAATTCTCGATATTGTAGGAAGCAATAGTCAGCTTGTCCTCGCTTGGATAGATAGGAGAGACCTGTCTCTGCAAGCCACCGTCCACCAAATCAGGCAGCTGAGTCGGCTCCAACTTGTAAATCTTCCCACGATAGGTCACGACTCCAACCACATCACCATTGAAATAATCCTTGGCCTTGGCAATGAATTTATTGCCAACATAGACTGGAATGGTTGCGGTATTTTGGGCGTTTGGACGAAGATTGAGACCTCCGATATTGTTTAATGGCAAGGCTTGGTAGCCTTCAGGTAAGAGATAAATGTCTCCACGGTACTGTGGGCCTAAAACTCGGGGCCTCTTCACCGTCGTCAACACTCCTTCCAAACTTTCCCAGTAGTCCAACGCTTCACTTTGAGGCTGATAGTTATTAATATCTTTATCGACCGTATCCTGAGGCATATTAACCACGATGTCTACTGGAGCAGGTAGGTCAGCTTTCCCTTCCTTGGTCACCTTGGAAGCGACAAGCATGGTGACTGTCAAACTACCACTGGGCTTGTTGAAAGTTTGCCCCTGACGAACGCTGAGCTCTTCCATGTAGCCTTCTTTGACGCGTCCTTCAAGACTAAGTTTGTCACCGACATCGACTTTTTCTTTAGAAACAACATAAAGAGCATCAGAAGTCCTGCTATTTCCATCAGGAGTCACGTCTTGAACATAAAAACCATAGCGGTCTGTTTTCGTCACAACTACATTGGAAACTTGAACATCTTTGTCCTCATAGGGAGAGGTTTGTGATTCTCCTTGAATTGTTCCCACATTGGGCACAGCTTCTGGTCCGCTAGCCGCAGCTTGTGCTGCAGCAGTGGCTTGGTCTGCCTTTTCTACTGTCTCTGTAGAAGCCGGCCTTGACTCTCCCGATTCTGCAGATGGACTCTCAGCTTGACTAGCAATCGAGGCATCGCTTACAGCCGGATTCTCTGTAAGAGCAGCCGCCTCAGAAGTCGACGAACTTACCGCTTCTTCTGCTCCGACTGATTGGACAGAAAAAAGCAGAGACAGAAAAGCAGCTAGCAAGACCGCTATGGGAAAGAGCTGCCTGTAAGAAACTTGTTTTTTCATGAACTTCTCCTTTTCTGTATAAATGTATATTATCCTATTTAATTTTTATTATAAAGAAAAGAATCAAATTTTGCAAAGGCTTTCTTAAAATTCTGTATTAGTTTCTCTCTCTTCAGAGAAATACTTGTCTAGGCTGGCCCAACACATGAAAAAGAATCTGGAATTTTTCCCAGATTCTTTCGAGACTTTAGTTTTCTCCTACTAAGATAGCCAAGGTTTCGTATGGCTGCAGAGTCATCACATGGTCAACCTGATTCTTGCCGTAATTGGACAGGAGAACCTGACCATTTTGATAATCCGGCAGGATGTCCACAGTAATCGGATCAGCATAGAAGTTGTTAAGGACTAAAAGTTTTTGTCCTTGCCACTCCCGCTCAAAGGCATAGACCTGAGGACTATCCTCATAGGCTGGCTGATAACTGCCCTCTGCGATGATAGGTAGTTCCTTACGCAGGGCAATCAATTTCTGATAAAAGGTAAAGATCGGTCCCTTGATTTCATTTTCCACATTGATGAGAGGATAGGATTTGCCCGCCTTCAGCCATGGAGTTCCTGTTGTAAAACCTGCATTGACTGAATCATCCCACTGCATAGGCGTCCGAGAATTGTCACGAGATTTAGCCTTGATGATCCTGAAGGCTGCTTCTGGCGATTGACCTTCAGCAAGCAGACTCTGGTAAGCATTGAGAGACTCGACATCCACATAATCTTCCATGGAGTCGTAGTCAGGGTCCACCATACCAATCTCCTCACCCATGTAGATATAAGGCGTCCCTCGCGACAGATGAATACTGGCTGCCAACATGGTCGCCCCTTCATTGCGGAAATCCTCTACATCGACAAAGCGATTGAGAGCTCGCGGCTGATCATGGTTGTTCCAAAAGAGAGCCGACCAGCCTTCATGATTGCTCATTTCCTTACCCCAAGTATGGAAGAGGCGTTTTAACTCTTCAAAATCAAAAGCCTTAAGCGTCCATTTCTGTCCAGCTTCATAGTCCACCTTGAGATGATGGAAATTAAAAGCCATGGACAGCTCCTGCCGGTCTGGTGCCGTGTAAAGAATGCAATTTTCGATCGTCGTAGCGCTCATTTCACCAACCGTCATAACGGAATCGTCCTGCCCAAAAGTTGCTTCGTTCATCATACGCAGATAGTCATGTACAATTGGCTTATCAGTATAGGCAGGCTTGCCCTCCTGCTCTGGACAGTCCGTCAGCACCTCATCTTTTCCGATAACATTGATGACATCAAAGCGGAAGCCCTTGACTCCTTTACCTCGCCAAAAATTCACCACTTTAAAGAGCTCTTTACGAACATTGGGATTGCGCCAATTAAGATCTGCTTGAGTAACATCATAAAGATGCAGATAATATTTACCCGTATCGCCAAATGGCGCCCAGGCACTGCCGCCAAACTTGGACAGCCAGTCCGTTGGCTCATCTCGCAGGATAAAGAAGTCCTGATAGTAGGAATCCCCAGCCAGTGCCTTTTGGAACCAATCATGCTCAATCGAGCAATGATTGAGAACCATATCCAGCATAAAGTCAATACCATGCTGCTGGCCGACCTTGACCATCTCTTCGAAATCTGCCATATCCCCAAAGATAGGGTCTACCGCAGTGTAATCAGAAATATCGTAACCGTTGTCCCTCTGTGGACTCGGATAGAAAGGATTGAGCCAGATCATGTCCACTCCCAGCTCTTTCAGGTAAGGAAGTTGTTCAATAATCCCGCGAAAATCTCCCAAACCGTTGCCAGTCGTGTCTTTAAAAGATTTTGGATAAATTTGGTAGACAACCTTTGTTTTATCAAGTGTCATATTTTCTCCTTTTTTGAGAAAAGGGACAGATTTTAAAGCACCGTCCCTTTCTATAAGTCATTTCATTTTTCTTTAAAGTGGATTAGCTGCCATCAACTGACTGCCTCGCTCAACTGCCTGAGGAAGTTGTTCAAGCTCCTCCACCTGATACTTGTCTGAGTTCGTAATGATAACTGGTGTTTCCGTTACATAGCCCGCTTTCTTGATCATGTCTATATCAAAGGAAATGAGCTTGTCGCCAACCTTGACCTTATCTCCCTGAGACACATAACCTTCAAATCCTTTGCCCTCCAGATTAACAGTGTCCATTCCGATATGCATCAGGATTTCAACACCTTCATCTGACAAGATGCCGATGGCATGCTTGGTTGGAAAGAAGACTGTTACTCTACCATTAACTGGTGAAACCAACTCACCTTGGCTAGGAACAATGACAACTCCACGCCCCATCAAACCTTGTGCAAAGACAGGATCTGTTGCCTGACTCAATTCTTTGACTTCTCCTGCCAGCGGACTAGTAATCGTTACAGGAGCTAATGAATCAGCTGCTTTCACCTCTGGAGACGACTCGGCTTTGGATGGCCCGGCAAATTCTGCCTCTTCCTGGGCTGCAAACTCTGCCTGCAATTCTGGATCTTCCTCTGCCTTCGTTAAGAAGCCTGTCTTGTGGAAGAAGAAGGTCAGGAACATTGGTACAAGGATTGCTACAAGCATAACTAGAAGGAAAGGAAGCCAGTAGTTTGCTTGAATAGAAAGGATAGCTGGTAAGCCTCCGACACCAATACCAGTTGCTGTAACATTAAAGCTAAGGGACAAGACTCCGGCAATAGACGAACCAATCATCCCCGCCACAAATGGATAAACGTACTTGACATTGACCCCGAAGAGAGCTGGCTCAGTAACTCCAAGGTAAGCTGAAATGGTTGCTGGAAGCGAAATTTGTGCCTCTCTTTCATCACGACGATGCATGAGATAGTAGGCAAATACAGCCGAACCTTGAGCAATATTAGACAGAGCAATCATGGGCCAAAGAGCTGTTCCACCATAATCATTGGCTAACTGTGTATCAATGGCATTGGTCATATGGTGAAGACCTGTAATCACAAACGGAGCATAAAGGGCACCAAATACTGCACCAAACAACCATTTGAATGAACCTGTCAAACCAAGAAATACGAACTTAGACATTCCTTGTCCAACCCACCAGCCAAAAGGACCTAAAACCGTGTGAGCCAAAATCAGAGCTGGAAGCAGAGAAAGCAAAGGAACAAAAATCATAGAAATCACTTCTGGAATCCGTTTACGCCAGAAAATTTCTAAGTAAGAGAGAGACAGACCAGACAAGAGAGCTGGAATGACCTGACCTTGGTAACCATATTTGTGAAACTCAAGTATCCCAAAATACCAAGTGAAGTCTTTAGCAATCACAGCTTTAGAGGTATTGGCTACCTCATAAGCATTCAACAAATGTGGAGAAACCAAACAAATCCCTAAGACAATCCCAAGAATCTGACTGGTTCCCATCTTACGGGAGATAGACCAAGTAATCCCCACTGGTAAGAAGTGGAATACTGCTTGTGCCGGCAGCCAAAGAAAGTCATTAACATTGCTCCAGAATTTGGACACATCAACAATTGTATTATAAACGGGCTGCCCATTTTTTACTTGTGCAACTCCGTCAACAATCTTTCTACCCAAAGCTTCAATGTGAACGCCTTCAAGGACATTACGAAAACCAAGGATCAACCCTCCGACAATCAAGGCTGGAATCAAGGGTGTAAAAATTTCCGCCAGAGTGGCCATAACCCGCTGAAGAGGATTTTGCTTACTCTTAGCAGCAGACTTGGCTGCTTCTTTTGATACTCCCTCAATACCTGATACAGCAGTGAAGTCATTGTAAAAGATTGGTACATCATTTCCAATGATGACTTGGAATTGCCCAGCATTTGTGAAAGTTCCCTTGACCACTGGGATTGCCTCAATGGCCTTGACGTTGGCCTTTTTATCGTCGCCAAGTACAAATCGCATCCGCGTTGCACAATGGCTAACTGCTGTGACATTCTCTTTGCCGCCGATTGCATCAAGCAGATCTTTGGCTTCCTTCTCAAATTTTCCCATTTGACTACTGGCTGAATGAGAATCCAGCACTCTCCTTATATTTTTTACGAGTTAGTTTTTCAACACATCTCTACAAATTATTGTAATCGATTTCAAAGATGTATGCAAGTTGTTTGTTGAAAAAAGCCCTCATTTTTGATAAAATTTTCTATGTTGTATGTAAAAAAGAAAACAAGTGGAGTTTGTGATGAAGAAATACAAACAATTGTTCAAACAGATTGAGAAAGATATTTTAGAGGAACGTTATGCAGTCGGAGATTTCTTACCCAGCGAACACCAGCTGACAGAAGACTACCAGGTCAGCCGCGACACGGTGCGCAAGGCTCTGGCCATGCTGCAGGAAGAAGGATTGATTGAAAAGGTCCGCGGACAGGGTTCCAAAGTCGTCAAGCAGGAACAGTTTGACTTTCCAGTGTCTAAGCTGACCAGCTATCAAGAAGTAGTCAAGCAGAATAATATGCAGTCCAAAACCAATGTTGTCAGCTTGGAAAAGATTACCGTAGATCAGAAACTATCCGACATCACTGGCTTCCCTCCCTACCGACTGGTTTGGCGAATCGTCCGTCAGCGCGTTGTAGACCAAGTCGCCTCTGTATTAGATATTGACTATTTAGACAAGGGTATCGTCCCACACTTGACAAGGGAAATCGCTGAGCAGTCCATTTATGCCTATTTGGAAAATGACTTAAAACTCAACATTGCCTATGCCAAAAAGGAATTTACCATTGACCACGCCAATGACCGAGACAAGATTCTCATGGACCTAGGCAAGGACCAGCAGGTTGTCTCTGTCAAATCTCAGGTCTATCTGGCAGATGGCCGCCAGTTTCAATATACAGAGAGCCGCCACAAGCTCGACAAATTTCGCTTTGTGGATTTTGCTAAGCGTCAGAAAGAATAACCTTGAGTTCCCCATCCAGACCACAAAACCACCCCTGCCTTCCAGCTGGCAGAGGTGGTTTCTTTTATGAGTAGTCTAAGGCTGCTTTGTTTTGGAGCGACAAAGAGCCTCAAAATTTCTTTTTACTTGTTTTAGGAGATTTATATGAAAAAATTAGTTAAGGGCTTCTGCTGCTTTTTAAACGTTACTGATTCTTATTACTTCCTTTCCTACTTTTGCTCCTGTGAGAATGTCAATACTTGCTTATCATATAGGGTAACTTTAGATGTCATTGGACTGTCCTCATTTCTATTTTGATGGTATTAGTATAATCCCAGAAACTTAAGACAGACTTATAAAAAACTTGAAGGAAACTTAAAAGACTGAGGTTATTTCTCAGCCTTTTCTGCTTCTTCAACAATTTCCGAAATTTTAACCTTAACCTTTGTGACACGGCCATTTTTAACCTTGTCATTGGTCAAAATGAGTTGCTTATTCTGACTTTCAACTTTGTAACTAATGCGTTCTTTCGGGTCTGGAATAGTTCCTACACAAGTCAAGTAATAACCAGCTATCGTATCCACATCGTCGCTTTCAATTTCAACTTCAAAATATTCATTAAAGTCATTGAGAGTCATGGTTCCTAATACGATGTAGGTATTCTCACCGATTTCATGGACTTCGATTTCAGCCTTGTCAGTCTCATCATCAATCTCACCGACAATCTCCTCCAAGAGATCTTCCAGTGTGACCAGACCAGCCATTCCGCCATACTCATCCAAGAGAATCGCCATTTGATTTTGCGTATTGCGCAGCTCCTTAAGCAAATCATCGACAAACATGGTTTCCGGTACAAAGAGCGGCTCCTGCAAAATCTTACGCAGAACGATATTGTCAAAACCATTGATGAATCCTTCATTAAGCAATCGCTTGGTATGAATCAGACCGATGACATTGTCCTTATCCCCATCATAGACGGGAATCCGCGAAAAACTCTGTTTGAGAATGCTTTCGATAATTTCTTTGGTGTCATCCTGAATGTCCACCATAAAGGCATCCGTCCGCGGCACCATCAGTTCACGCGCCATCAGCTCATCCAGAGAGAAAATCCCCTGCAGCATCTCAATCTCATCTGCATCCAAGGTCTCCTCACTATTGGTTAGCATATACTCAATCTCATCCCGTGTCATCTTTTCGTCTGCATCATCAAACTTCATCGGGGTTATCCGGCTCAGTAGATTAGTCGACGCTGACAGCAACCAAACGAAGGGACTGACAATCTTGCCAAGAAAAATAATAACTGGTGCAGCCCGCACAGCTAGATTGTCTTTCAGGTTCATGGCAATGCGCTTAGGATAAAGCTCGCCCAAAACAATAGAAATATATGTCAACAAGACCAAAGCCAAGAAAGTTCCGATAGCACGTGCTGTTTCGGAATTTCCCATCCAAGAAGAGAACAGTTTTCCCAGATTATCCGCAAAGCTGGCCCCAGACAGGATATTGATAACTGTAATCCCAACCTGAATAGTTGATAAGAAGTTATTGGGGCTTTCTAAGACTGCCAAGAGACGGATATACTTGAGGTCCCCCTCTTCAGCCTTTTGCTCCACACGCGCTCGATTGAGCGATACCATTGCCATCTCAGCTGCTGAGAAAAAGGCATTTAACAAAGTCAATATAAACAGTAGTAAGGCTTGCCATAAAATATTCTGACTGCCAGGGTCTTCCATTGATTCTTTCTCCTCGAAAAGTATAGGTAAACCTGATTATATCATATTTTTAAATTTAGTGCACAGGAAATGAAAATAAGACGGAAGGTCTTCCTTCCGTCTTATTTTCTGGTATCGAGACTCTGGAATTAATCAATTCCGAAACTCATCCTTATTTATTAATAATCCCAAACTCTTCGTTCTTCTTCTGCTGCTGGGCTTCCTTGTGATTGTCATAGAGATTAGCCAAGAATTTAGCGATTTCCTTGAGGATAGAATAGGTCGGGATTGCCACAATCATCCCTAGCACGCCATAGATATTGCTGGATAAGAGTAAGAGCACCATGATGGTAATAGGATGAACCTTCATCACACCACCAACGATACGGGGATAGAGGATATTGCCATCTACCTGCTGGATAATCAGCATGTAAATCAAGGCTGCCACCATCTTCTGAGGATCGGTAAAGGCATACGTAATGACCATGGGAATCAAGCCGATGCTCGGTCCTACATAAGGAATCAGATTAGCCAGACTGGAGAAAATGGCAAAGACCAAAGCGTACTTAAGCCCAATCACGCTATAGCCAATATAGGCCAGAGCACCGATAATCAGGGCATCGATTGAAATTCCACTGATATAGCGGGCAACAGTAGCATTGAGATTGGTCAGCAAACTAGAGATATTGAGCTTATCGCGCTTGAGGACTGTCCGCTCCAGCATGGGTAGGAGCTTATGGCCGTCCATGAGGAAGTAAACCAAGAAAATCGGCGTCATAATCAAAATCATCAGCGTATTGACAACTGCTGACAGAACGCTGCCCAGACTGTTGGTCACACTGTTGAGAATATTCTGCAGAATATCCACATAAGACAGGTTGAGCTGCTGGATAGTGGACTGGATATTCAGATTTCGAAAGAGCGGATTTTTAGATAATTGATTGACAAAACTTTGAATTTCCCAATAAAGGCCTTGCGTTGAATTAATTAAGCTGCTCAGCTGATTAATCAAAATCGGCAAGAGGTAAATAACGCCCAAAGCAATCAAGCCAAACAAAAGGCTGAGCGTCATCAGAATCCCAATCATTCGGTTGATTTTGAGCTTTTCCTGGAGAAATTTCACCAGCGGATTCGTAATATAGTAAAGAAATCCTCCCACAAGAAAGGGAATCAAGATTGTGTTCACAACGCTAACAATTGGGGTTATCATATCCCCCATCTGGCGCCAGATAAAGAAGATAATCGTTAGCAAAAGGACCTCACTGGTCCAAAACATCAGCTTACTTTTATGAAACATTTGACTCCTCCTATCAGTTATTTTACCATAAATTTTGTTATAATAAAGGAGATTTAACGAAAGAAAGAGTAAAAATGAAAAAGATTATCAAACTGGAAAATGTAAGCTTGGCTAAACAAGGCCGGACCATCTTAAAAGATCTCAACTGGCAGGTGAAAAAGGGGGAGCATTGGGCTATTCTCGGTCTCAACGGTTCTGGAAAGTCTACTCTCCTGCGCCTGCTCATGGCTGAGCATTGGAAGACTCAGGGCAAGGTAACGGTTCTCGGTACTGAATTTGGTGCCGGCGACATTCCTCAGCTGAGAACTAAGATTGGAGTAGTCGGCTCCTTCATTGCTGAGCGCCTGCCCAGCCATCTCACTACCGAAGAAATCGTCCTGACAGGCAAGTATAAAAGCAGTATACTCTATGCTCCTTATGGACAAGCAGAGCTGGATCAAGCTAGAGAAATGCTGACCTCCATTGGTGGGCAAGAATTAATTGGCCGAAGCTACGCCAGTCTGTCTCAAGGGGAAAAGCAGCTCTTGCTAATTGCGCGCAGTCTCATGGAAAAGCCAGAACTGCTTATCTTAGACGAAGCGACCAGCGGTCTGGATCTCTTTGCCCGCGAGCGCCTGCTGGATCAAATTGGTAAGATTACACAGATGAATCAAGCTCCAACCATCCTCTATGTCACCCACCATGTAGAAGAAATCACTGCTACTATGGATCATGTCCTGCTCCTAAAAGAAGGAGAGATTATTGCCCAAGGTCCTAAAGAAGACATTTTTCAAAAAGAGGTCATGGATCGATTTTATCCCCAGCCAGTCGAGCTGATTGAGCTGGGAGAAGACCGCTATTTCGTCAAGGTGGAGGTCAGGTCCTCATGAAGCAATTTTCTAATACCATCTTCAACCTGGGCTACTTCCTGATTCTGACCATGACTGCCATTGCCTTGCTTTTCCTGTCTGGGCAGATTCTGCTGTCCCATACTTACATCCCTTTGAGGATTGCTGAAGGAGTCCAATTCGTCAGTAATCCTTGGTATTTCTACCCTATCCTCCTGTTCTTTCTCCTCAGCCTCTTTTTAATCCGGCCCCTGCTGGAAAAGGTTCAGACCAAGCATCTTTTTTGGTTTCTGTCCCTCATCTTTATAGCAGCAGCGATTTTTCTGATAACGGCCTACGATGGCCGCATCCGAGCTGACGCCAAGCACGTTTTCAATGCAGCACTAGCCTTTAACCGAGGAGATTACAGCTCGCTGACAACCGTCGGAAGCTACATGTATCGCAATCCCCATCAGCTAGGGCTGATGACTCTGGAGCGACTTTATGCTTTTATTTCTCCGACGACTCAGTTTGCCTTTAGCATGAATGTCGTCTGGACTTTACTCAGTCATTTCTTGATTTACAAGATTACAGCCCTGCTCAATGCCAGAGAAATGATTCAGAAATACACGATTCTGCTGACCTTTCTCTTTTTACCACAGCTATTTTTCATCCTCTTTGTCTACGGTACCATTCCTGGGCTCTTCTTCTGTCTGCTCAGTCTCTATGCTTTTATCAAGCTGGATCAGAAAGGAAACCTGCTCTATGCCTTGCTGGGAGCTGCTAGCATCAGTCTGGCCTGCCTCCTGCGCAACAACTACATTATCTTTGCCATTATGCTGATTGGAGTCTGCTTCCTGTCCATCTTTTATAAATGGTCTTGGAAGAAACCAATGACTATCATCCTGATTTTAGCCGGCATCGTTCTTTCAAACAAGGCTCTGACGGCCTACTATGAGCAGCTGATTGGGGGCAAGATTGGTGTCGGTACCCCAAAAATCGCCTACATCACTATGGGCCTGCGGGATGATCCCAATCGGCAGACCTTAGGAGGCTGGTACGATGCCTACAATACCAAGATTCTCAAGCGCAACAAATATGATGAAAATTTGGCTACAGAAATGGCCACTCGGGATTTGAAGGACATTTTGATTCACTTCAGTAAGCATCCGGCTTATGCGCTGAAATTCTTCTACGAAAAGGTCAAGTCTACCTGGACTGAGCCGACTTTTCAGTCTATTTGGACTGGACCTCAGATTGAGCGCCAGCAATACATGAAACCAGCTATCCTACGCAGCATTTATGAGGAAAGAAAAGGTTATCAGATTGTTAATTTCCTGCTCTTGACCCTGCTAGCCAGTATCTATCTGCTCTCCTGTTTCTTTATCCTTCATAAATTTTTCGTTGCCGAGGAAAAGCTGACGCCTTTCGACCTCTATCCCTTCATCTTTCTATTGGGGGGCGGCCTCTTCCACTTCTTCTGGGAAACCAAGAGCCAGTATGTCTATATCTATGTCCTCCTTCTCATCCCTTCCGCCGCTCAATCCTTAGTCGACCTGAGCGATTGGTGGAAGAACAAAGGAAAAGGGAAATCAACAGACCAGCTTGAGAAAAACCTATAAAACTTGAACACTTGATAAGAATTTCTTATAATTTTATAGGGATATTAAGTGACACAAAGTTGAATTTGTAACTGAAACTTTTTAGATTTTACGAAGGGAGAATAGTGATTTATGTTTTCAATATTAGGTGCAGTATTATTTGGAATTATAGCAATTATGACAGTTCTTGTTGCTTGCGGTCTGCCTTTGGGCGAATATACAATGGGTGGACAACATAAAATCTTACCTAAGAAATTTAGACTTGCGGCAGTCATTTCGATAGCTATTCAAATTTTTGCCATGATCATTATTTTGCAAGCCGGAGGTTTTATTCCCCTGTGGCTGTCTTTCAAGGTTACTAAATATATTTGTTTCTTCTTTGCCGCTTACCTATCCTTGAATACGATTATGAACATGATTTCAAAAAGTAAGAAAGAAAAATATGTTATGACTCCTCTTTCACTTATAGCTGCAATATGTTTTTGGATAACAGCATTTCAGATGTAGTATGTGAAATGAGAATCATCTGCAATGCGTCAAATTAGAGTTTGGGAATAACATTTCTACTCATGATTGCTAGTGAGATTATCGTGGTATCATGAATAGTGGAGTCGCAAAGACGATGAAACATAAGAATTGTCTAAATGAATAGAAGAATTTTTAAAGCAGTAAATTGCAATGGTTTACTGCTTTTTTGCTTATTTTTCAAAATAAAAGCGTCACTAATTTTTGAATGAAGAAAATCGCAATAACTGGAATAAAGCAACCCTAACAGGCATTTTGAAGAGGCAAGAGTATTGATGCGATGTAGTCAAAGTCAAAACCGAAATTCTATATTAAATGGAAAGAGCTAAAAGTGTTAGAAATTGTTTAGAGACACTAGTAAAAGAAAATAGAGGACTAACACAGGTTAAGAAGCAAGAGCTAGGGCTCTAACATTAAGTAAATATATGATATAATAGTAAAAATGTTTAGGGAAGCGAATTAGAATATACAGAGCAAAGGGGATGACAAATGTTGAAGCAGAAAACAAAGACGAGTGCAGTTATATTAGCACTGTTAGCAGCTGGATTTTATGCAATTAACACGCCATTTTCAAAAGTTCTTTTGAATAATGTTACACCAACTTTTATTGCCGCTTTTCTTTATCTTGGTACTGGTCTTGGCGTTGGAATAATGTATTTATTTCACATAAAAAAAGAGAAAAAATCAGAGAGACTTACAAAGCAGGATTTACCCTATACAATCGGAATGATTGGATTAGATATAGCCGCCCCTATATTTTTAATGATAGGTATAAAAATGGGAACAGCATCTAATGCGTCACTCCTTGGTAATTTTGAAATTGTGGCGACTGCGTTAATGGCATTACTGTTTTTCAAGGAGAAGGTATCAAGAAAGCTGTGGATTGCCATTGGATTTATTACGCTATCTAGTATTGTTTTGTCATTTGAGGGAAGTGATAGTTTCCAGTTTTCTATAGGTTCTTTTTTTGTGATACTGGCAACCTGTTGCTGGGGACTTGAGAATAACTGTACAAGAAAGATGTCAGATAAAAGCACATATGAGATTGTTTTGCTAAAAGGCATTTTTTCTGGCGGAGGTTCATTTACTATTGCATTGCTACTTGGCGAAAAGATTCCAGAAATCAAATACATTGCCGAAGTTATGCTATTAGGATTTGTAGCATACGGATTAAGTATTTTTCTTTATATAAGAGCGCAAAGAGACTTAGGTGCAGCTAAGACAAGTTCTTTTTATGCTGTAGCACCGTTTGTGGGATCATTTTTAGCCTTTGCAGTAAATGGAGAAAAATTGGCTCTAGAATATTTTATAGGGCTGGCTCTGATGTTGCTAGGAACGGTATTTGTAGTATATGACACTATGGTAAAGCATCATCTTCATGAGCATACGCATACGATTGTTCATACACATAACGGCGTGACTCATACTCATGTCATCAGTCATGAACATGAACATAAGCACTTCGGAAATGAGGAGAGACATAATCACAAACACGAAGATTATATAAATAGCCAGGAGCATAAATTGGCTCATGCGAATGGACTATAAATCCTAGTTTGTCTAATTAAATCGAAGAATGTTTAAAACAGTAAATCACAAAGGTTTACTGCTTTTTTCTCATTTTGAGAAGTCATAACCACCCGTGAAAACGGGATTTTACCTTGTTCTAAAACTGCCATCTGAGAACGCTTTGACACTTAACTTATCAAAGACAAGGTCATTTTTTCCAAATCACGTATATTAGAAACTATCTTTTCATTTAGGCCAACGATATTCACATAGTCCCCTCTCCCCCAAAACTTTCGATTGTCATAATATAACCCCTCTTGTTTTTCAATCTGAACAGGAGGGGTTGTTTTGAATGGAAATGAATAAGACTTAGTTTCGTGTTATTAGCATTTTCATCACTTCATTTTAATCGTAATCAGCATATCTCCACCAAGCTATTGTTGCGATAAGACCTAGAATACTTACCCCAAATAAACTGACAATGCTCCCAAAATTCAATAGTGCTTTTCCTGCAATACCACTTGCGAGTGCAGGAATCGCCCATGGAATGTATTTCCCAAAGTTAAGAGCAGAACCAAGCTGAGAAAAAATAATAGTAAAAATAATAAATGCCAATGGAGACAAATATCCCCGGCCTAAACAAGCAAAAAAAGCCACTGGAGTAGAGAGTACGATCGTAAGAGTAGTACAAAAAACAAAAGTAAGTATACCTTTGAAAATCACCATTAAGCTCCCACCCTCAAGTCCAATCAGATTGCCAGCTAATAATCCTAATAAAAGAGCAAAAATTGATAGAATATAGCTCCATAGAGCGATAACGATAAACTTGGATAATACGATTGTATCTCTTTTCATCGGGAGTGCTAATAAGTCTATCATCGTTTTATCAGAATATTCTCTACCAAAAATCCAAGATGCTGTAAATCCAAAAATGAGCAATCCCCCAACAGAAATGACTTGTGATACGGTCATTAAGTACGACGACCAGTCTGTTATCCTCATCATTTCCATTTTTGCAGAAATCAAACCAAGATTTTTGAAATTCTCTGGATATTTCATCATAGTTGCAAACAACCCAACAATAAAAGGAACTAAACAGATAGAACAAGCAGTTACGATGGAAAGTTTTGATTTTATTAACTTTTTCCATTCAATTAAAATACAGGAACTAAGCTTTTTCATTCGAAACACCTCCATTATAGTCATTCAGTATTCTTAAGAAATAATGCTCTAAATCTTCTTTTTCAACAGCCAGCGATTTGGGTGGATAACCTGCATTAACTAGCAATGTAGCAATTTCTTCCGGATATTCCACAGATTTTTTATCAATTAGTTCTAAGAAATCGATATTATTTTCTGTGTCTGATTGAATGTTTACATGATAGCCATGGTTAGATAATACTTCTTTCATGGCCTTATTATTAGATCCAGTTACTAGTAACCTCTTTTCTAAGTACTGTTCTAATTCATTGCTTTCAACTTCTCTTATAAGTCTGCCCTCATGTACAATAACTATCCTAGTAGCAATTTTAGATATTTCTTCCAGATTATGACTTGAAATAAGAACAGTTGTGCCGAAATTATTTGCTAATTCCTTTAATAGTTCCCTCACTTCAATAACTCCAAAAGGGTCTAATCCATTTGTTGGCTCATCAAGAATTAGAATTTTAGGTTTATGAATAATCGCTTTTGCAATTCCTAAACGCGCAACATTTCCTAAAGAAAGATGCTTCTCCTGTTTATGTTCATATTGCTTTAGTTTTAATTTTTCAATTACCCAGTCAATATTATCTTTATTAACCCCTCTTAATTTACTAACGATTTCTAAATTTTCTCTCACAGTTAAGTCTGGATAAGAATAAGGTGTCTCAATAATATAACCTATTTCATTTCGAAGTTCTAAATTACTCAGGTCTAACTTTTTTCCTTGGATATAACATTCTCCTGATGTAGATTTTATCAATCCTAGCATCATTCTCATCGTCGTTGTTTTCCCTGCACCATTTAGTCCTAAAAAACCTACTATTTCACCACTTTTTATTGATAGATTCAAGTTGTTGACAACATTTTTTGTTCCATATCTTTTAGAAAGGTTTGCGGTTCTAATTGCTTCTTTCACCATTACCTATCCTCCTTAGTAATTTGTTCCACAACTCCTTGTATGACTAACTTCAATGTAGTATCAAATTGTTTTTCACCTATTTCCTCGATGTGTAGAATAGTCATAGCAATCGTTCTAAATAAAGCAGAGACGATTTCTACCGATACATTTTCTCTAATGTTTATTCGGGATACAATTTTTTTAACCATCCTATCATCTATCAGGTGATGATTTGTTATCGCCTCTTTTGGTAATTTTCTTACGAGTAATTCCATTTCATGATTTTTAAATATGGTATACATAAATGAATAGCGAAAACCTTGATAAAAATCATAAAGTAACTCTACCAGACGATTTGTATCTATCTTGGCTTCCATATCTAATTGTTCTGTCAGGCGATTCATAACATCTATTTGATATTCTTCTAAGACCGCAAAAAATAACATTTCTTTTGAGGAATAAAAATTATAAAAAGAACCTTTGGAAATATCTACCATTGCTGCCATCTGGTCAACTGTGGTTTTCTTAACCCCATATCTTTGAAGGCATTCCTTTGCAACTTTATGTAATTTCTTTCTAATTACTTCTTTTTCTTCAGTAGTAAAAGCAGTAGCCATAACTTCCTCCTAAAAACGCTGTGACGTTTTTTGATTTTACAGTCATAGAATATCATATAAATTGAAAAATGTCAAAAGTCTTATATCTTCTATGTAAGAAAATATAAGATTTTAAATTTACACACACCTCAATTCTCTTCATTTAGACCTAATTATTCGATTTTCACGATTTAAAAAATAAGGATACAGTACTGAAAGCTCCTATTATCTGGCTTTTCTCTCTGTATCCTTATTGTATCTCAAGTTCCTTCTCTCAATTTCTCAATCATGACCAAGAAAGGCGGATTGTTAATCTGATTGACGGTCTTGTAGAGGGCAACGGTGAAGTCCTGTTGAGGCAGCTGACTGACGAAGTCTAGCACCGCATCTTTTTCAACTTCGCCACCTTCATGCCCGTAGTAAATCATGATCGCTGCACGACCGCCTTTTTCTAAGCTTTGACAGACTTTTTCCAAAGCTTCCAGCGTCGTATCAGGGCGGGTAATGACAGACTTGTCCGCCGAAGGCAGGTAGCCAAGATTAAAAATGGCAGCCTTGAACTGGTCTGTGTATTGGTCCAGAGTCTCATGGCCAGCCAAGATTAACTGAGCATTGTCCAAGTCCGCTTCTGCCAAGCGCTGGCGAGTCTTTTCTACAGCCTGCTCCTGAATGTCAAAAGCGTAGACTTGCTTGGCCAACTTAGCTAGAAAAAGGGTGTCATGCCCGTTGCCCATAGTAGCATCCACTACGGTGTCTTCCTTGGTCACGACTTCTGCCAAAAAGGCATGGGCCATCTGTAAGGGTCTTAACATACGAATCTCTGCTCCTTTGCTTTACAGCCTTGCTTGCTGCCACGACGACGCATTTCTGCCTCGATGGCATTGAGAACTTCCCATTTATTGAGGCTCCACATGGGGCCAATCAACATATCTCGCGGGGCGTCTCCAGTGATGCGGTGGATGACGATATGCTCGGGGATAATCTCCAGTTGGTCGCAGACGATGGAGACATACTCCTCCTGACTGAGCAGCTGCAGCCGCCCCTCATGATAATCCCTCTGCATGCGGGTATTGGTCATCAAGTGAAGCAGGTGAAGCTTGATCCCCTGAATGTCATTGTCCGTCACACAGCGGCGGACATTCTCCAGCATCATCTCATGGGTCTCTCCCGGCAGGCCGTTAATCAAGTGAGAGACAATCTCCGCCTTGGGAGCCAGCCTACGGACTCGCTGGACCGTCTCCACATAGAGCTCATAAGAATGGGCACGGTTGATGAGATCCGAAGTCTCCTCATAGGTAGTCTGAAGGCCCAACTCTACAGTCACATGCATACGCTCAGACAAGTCAGCCAAGTAGGCAATGGTCTCGTCGGGCAAACAGTCCGGCCGAGTACCGATATTAAGTCCAACGACGCCTGGCTCATTAATGGCTTGCTCATAGCGCTCGCGGATTACTTCAAGCTTCTCATGAGTATTGGTGAAGTTCTGGAAATAGACCAGATACTTGCGAACATCCGGCCACTTGCGGTGCATAAAGTCAATTTCCTTATAAAACTGCTCGCGAATAGGCGCATCTGGTGCCACAATGGCATCGCCCGAGCCTGAAACGGTACAGAAGGTACAGCCTCCATGCGCTACCGTACCATCCCGATTGGGACAGTCAAAGCCCGCATCAATAGGCACCTTAAAAGTTTTTTCACCAAAAAGTTTTCGATAATAATCATTCAATGAATTGTAAGATTTCATACCTTTCATTCTACCACAAAAAAGAGTTTAGAAACAAAAATTCCCTCTTTCACAAGGAAAGAAGGAAATCATTCCTCCCATTGATAATGCTTGAGATCCACACAGCCATTAGCCTTCAAGTCCACTCCTTCTGCCCAAAGCAAGTGTTTCTGGTCTTCCCAGCCTGGTGCGAGGCGCCCTGCTGCATTGACTACCCGGTGGCAAGGATGCTTGCTACCATAAAGTTCCGACTGACTGAGAATCTTTCCCACCAAGCGAGCGTTTTTAGGCCGCCCAATCAAACGGGCAAGCTGGCCATAGGTCGCCACGCGCCCAGAGGGAATGCTATCTACTAATGCCAAAACAGCATCGATGAGTTCTCTATTTAAATTGGACATGCTAGCCTCCTAAACTAGTTTGCTCCTATCATAAAGAAAGAGACTTTCTTTGTCAAGACAAAAAGGCTGGCAAAGCCAGCCTTTCTCATCTCTATTTATTTCTGCTTTCCCTTGAAACGCCACTGAAAACGCAGCTTGTCATAAAAGGGAAATTCGATATTGAGGATGGCAAAGCCCATCAAGGCTCCTCCGATAACATCTGTCGGATAGTGCACGCCCAGATAGACTCTGGATGCCATAACAGTTAAGATGTAGACCAGGAGCAAAGCTTGCACCAAGCGTTTGATTTTTTGGTTTTGAATTCGTTGCTGGACAATGATAATCAAGGTCCCAACAACAATGGCTGTCGCCATGGCATGTCCGCTCGGGAAAGAATAACCACCTTCTTTGACCAAATGCGAAATACTGGGCCGGCTTCTTTGGTAGACGAGTTTAATCAGCTTAATCAAAATCCCATGTAAGACCAGATTTCCCGCTAGCAAGGCAGCCTCCAGCTTCCATTTTTTGTAAAGAAAAAAAAGGACAAGAGCCGAGACCCAGATGATAATCCCCATCGGATCAATTACACTGGTTACAAGTTTGAAAAATGTCGTCAAAGTTGCAGGTAAGTCTCCCCGCAGCCAGGTCTGAATCGGAGTATCAAAGCTGGTCAGCTGCTCAGGATAAAACTTGACCATGTAGCCTAGCATGACGAAAAGTAAAAGGGCAAAAGAGCCCTTTGTTAGATAAGATTGTTTATTTTTCATAGCGTTTTAGAACGGGCTGTAAGAGTTTGTAAATTAGCCAAAAGACAGCAGCCCAGATCACTCCTTCTAATAGGTTAAAGGGGACAATCATGGTCAGCAGATACTTGGAAAGACCAAATGCTTTATTAATATCAAAACCAGCAAACCTCGCATAGAGAGGCACAGCATAAACGACATTTAGAACGATCATAGTAATCGTTAGACCGAGTGTTGCTACCAAAGAAGCCTTTACATAGTCAAACAAGCTCTTCCTTTTTTTCCACAAGAGGGAAAAAGCACAAACAAAGACTGCTACCGCTAGTATATTCATGGGTAGACCGATTAGAGTACCTACACCATTATTATTCAAAGCTAGCTTTAAGACAGAGCGAATCAAGAGCACTGCTAGAGAGCTTTTTAAATCCAAGACTACCAAAGCCAGTAAAATCGGAATAATTGAAAAATCCAACTTTAGAAACTCGGTTATCAAGGGAATCTCATAAAACATGAGTAGAAATGATAGAGCAGATAAAACTGCTACAATCGCCAACTTACGAGTATTTGTCATCACAGGTTCCTCCAATTTATAAAAATTAGAGAAGCCGGAAAGGCCACTGAAAAAAGGCTTGTCAGCTAATGATTATTTAGTATAAGGCTCAGCCCTTAAATAAAGATTAAACGGCAAGAATGCTTCACTGCCTCTCGTCTTCTCCCATCCAGACTATACTGTCGGTTGTGGAATCTCACCACATCAGCTTGCGCTCGCGGACTTGATTTGGCATTGAGAAAAAAACATTTCCAAGCCAAAAGTTACCGCCGGTCGGGAATCTCACCCTGCCCTGAAGACATCATTATCATAACAAAAAAAGCCTGCCAGAGCAAGCAATTTGATTGATGTAATTAAAAATGTTTCAACAATAGTGTTCTATCTATTAGGAAAATTAACTGCTTAGATACATTCATTCCGCTACTTCAGCTTGTCCGCTTCATACTCGTGTACCAAATCTAAGCCAGCAAAATTCTGCTGGCGCAGGGCTTCATAAACAATCATACAGACTGTGTTTGAAACATTGAGGCTGCGAACATGCTGATCATTCATGGGAATACGCAGTGCCTTCTCTGGATGACGACGCATAAATTCCTCTGGCAGACCCTTGTCCTCTCGACCAAACATAAAATAGTGCGAACCTTCTGCTTCAAAATTTTCCTCAGAATAGACCTTCTCTGCAAACTTAGAAATCAGATAAAGGTTGCCGTTCATCTGCTCCATAAAATCTTCTAAACTCTCATAATAGGTGATGTTCAGCTTATCCCAATAGTCCAATCCCGCCCGCTTCATCTTACGGTCATCAATGGGAAAACCCATGGGCTTGATGATGTGAAGCGGTGAATTAGTCGCGGCGCAAGTACGGGCAATATTGCCAGTATTCTGCGGAATCTGAGGTTCAAAAAGAACAATATGATTTTTCATAATAAGAATATTTTTCCTAGTATTTTTCTTTAGATAAAAAAATAGCCACACTGCCCGGAGTCAAGCTCAGCAAACAGCGTGGTTAAGGCTTCATTAACTTACATCACAACAGGTTTGAGGTAAACCAATGAAGGTACTCATTTAGTATAACACTTTCAGCCTACAAGTCAATAAAAAATGCTCAAAAAGTTGTACTTTTTTTAAAAATATCACAGGAAGATACCATTTTGGTAAAAAAATATTCGGAATTCTATAAATAAGCAAGCTATTCTGTATTTTATAGATGAAATTTAAATGAAAAAAGAGTATGATAGATACATACTTTGGAGGAATCTAAACTTATGAAAATTATCGTTGTTGGCGGCGGGAAGGTCGGAACGGCCCTCTGTCGCTCCCTAGTGGCTGAAAATCATGATGTTATCCTGATTGAGCAGGATGAGGCTGTTCTCAACCAGATTACCAAGCGCTATGACATTATTGGTATTGCTGGCAATGGAGCCAACTTCAAAATCTTAGAACAAGCGAATGTTAGTCACTGCGACATCTTCATCTCTATGACCGAGCATGATGAGGTCAACATGGTTTCAGCTGTTCTGGCCAAACGGATGGGGGCTAAGGAAACCGTCGTTCGGGTGCGTAATCCTGAATATTCTAACTCTTATTTTAAGGAGAAGAACATCCTAGGCTTCTCGCTGGTGGTCAATCCTGAACTCTTAACTGCTCGCTATATCGCTAATATTATTGACTTCCCTAACGCCCTGTCAGTAGAACACTTTGCCAATGGCCGAGTGGCACTGATGGAGTTCAAACTCAAGGAAGACAGCAATCTCTGCCAGATGAGTATTTCCCAGTTCCGCAAAAAATTTGGAAATATCATTGTCTGTGCTATTGAGAGAAAAGGTCACTTGGAGATCCCTGACGGTGACTTCACTCTGGATGCCGGCGACAAGATCTATGTCACAGGTAACCGCCTGGACATTGTTCAATTCCACAATATGGTACGTCCTAGAGTGGTTAAGAGCCTGATGATTATCGGGGCAGGCAAGATCGCTTATTACTTGCTCAATATTCTCAAGAATAGTAAAATCGAGCTCAAAGTTATTGAATCTAACCATGAACGGGCAACCTTTTTCAGTCAGGAATTTCCTGATCTCTATGTCGTCCATGGAGACGGTACTGCCAAGGATATCTTACTGGAGGAACGCGCCAATAACTTTGATGCCATCGCTACCCTGACTGGTGTGGATGAAGAAAATATCATTACTTCCATGTTCCTTAATAATCTGGGTGTACAGAAAAACATCACTAAGGTCAACCGGACTAGTTTGTTGGAAATCATTGATAATCAAGACTTTGCCAGCATCGTGACACCAAAAGGTATTGCTGTTGATACGGTTATGCACTTTATCCGCGGTCGCTACAATGCTCAGTTCTCTAACCTAGAAGCTCTGCACCATGTAGCCAACGGCCAAATCGAGACCCTGCAGTTCCAAATCAAGGAAGAAAACAAGATGACTGGTATTCCTCTATCTCAGCTTCATCTGAAGAAAGATGTCCTGATTGCGGCTATTATCCGCCAAGGTAAAGCTATCTTCCCTACAGGCGATGACAATCTGCAAGTTGGAGATAAAATTGTCGTGACCACTCTGCTGCAAAATATCACGCAGATTTACGATCTGTTAGCGAGGTAGGCCACATGAATAGATCTATGATTCGCTACCTGCTGGCAAAATTACTGCTGATTGAGGCGGCTCTGCTGATTGTACCCATTATTGTCGCTCTAATCTACGGTGAGCCTTTAAAAGTCTTTCTCTCTATCGGGGCGACCATGGCTATCCTGCTAGTTTTAGGTGGCATAGGATCTTATTTCAAGCCCAAGGACCTGCATATCTACGCCAAGGAAGGTGTACTGATTGTAGCCCTTTGTTGGATTCTCTGGTCCTTCTTCGGAGCCCTGCCCTTTGTCTTCTCTGGTCAGATACCGGACATCATCGATGCCTTCTTTGAGGTCAGCTCCGGCTTTACAACCACGGGAGCGACTATTCTCAACGATGTCGGCGTTCTCTCTCATTCGCTTCTCTTCTGGCGTAGCTTTACCCACTTAATCGGAGGGATGGGAGTACTGGTCTTTGCCCTAGCTATTATGGACAATGCTAAAAATGGCCACTTGGAGGTCATGAAAGCGGAAGTTCCGGGACCAGTCTTTGGCAAGGTTGTGTCCAAGCTCAAGAGTACGGCCCAGATCCTTTATATCATTTATCTAGCTCTCTTTGCTATCTTTGCCCTGCTTTATTTCCTAGCGGGTATGCCGCTCTTTGACAGCCTTGTGATTGCCATGGGAACAGCTGGTACAGGAGGATTCACCGTTTACAATGACGGTATTGCCCATTACAACAGCTCACTGATTACTTATCTGGTCAGCTTTGGGGTCTTGGCTTTCGGGGTCAACTTTAATCTCTACTATTACTTGCTGATTCGCAAGTTTAAGGCCTGCTTTGGTGATGAAGAGCTTAGAGGCTATCTCTGGATTGTCTTTCTTTCTACTGCCTTGATTGCCTTTAATGTCTTCCACCTCTATCAAGGCTTTGCCAAGAGCGTGGAGATTTCCTTCTTCCAGGTTTCCAATATCATCACAACGACTGGATTCGGCTATGGTGATACGGTCAAGTGGCCTCTCTTTTCTCAGGTCATCCTGCTCCTGCTCATGTGTATCGGGGGTTCGGCCGGATCAACCGCTGGGGGATTCAAGGTCATTCGGGGGATTATCATTTCCCGCATTGCCAAAAATCAAATCCTCTCTACCTTATCACCCAATCGGGTCCTAACCATGCATGTTAATGGTGCTGTCTTAGATAAGGATACCCAGCACAAGGTCCTCAAATATTTAGCAACCTATGTTTTGATCGTGCTGGCGCTGGTTTTCATCGTCAGCCTGGATAACAACAATCTCATGACAGTTGTCAGTGGTGTTCTATCCTGCTTCAACAATATCGGTCCTATGATTGGGACGACGGATACCTTTTCTATCTTCAGTCCTTTTTCTAAGCTATTGCTGTCCTTTGCCATGATTGGCGGACGTTTGGAAATCTACCCGATTCTCCTGCTCTTCCTGCCTAAGACTTGGTCTAGAAGATAGGAAACACTCTGAGATTATAGATAAAAAAAGTCACACTAGATAAATAGCTAGTGTGACTTTTTTCTTGTATCGTTCCTTTTCAGACTGAAATGGTCTGGTACGGGATCCTCTCCTGGTTGAGACCAGGGATGGCAGCGGAGAATTCGCGCCAAGCCCATCAAAACACCTTTGGCACCATGCTTCTGGATAGCCTCTATCATATAGTTAGAGCAGGTGGGCCGAAAGCGGCAAGATGGAGGAAAAGCAGGCGATATGAAGCGCTGATAAAAACGGACAGGAGCAATGAGCAGTTTCTTTATCATTTCTTGGTCTTGGTTACAGCCAGTGTGTGCAGTTGGCTGACTTCTTTTTTACTGAGCTTACGATACTCACCAGGCTTGAGGCCCGTCAGATCCAAATGACCAAAGCGAGTCCGTGACAGCTTATCCACTTGCAGTCCGACCGCCTGGAACATCTTCTTGACCTGATGGTTACGGCCTTCATGGATGGTCAACTGAACGACCGAGCGATTTTTTGCCGGATCAACCTTGATAATCTCATAAACTGCTGGCTTGGTTTTGCGCCCCTCTATCTCAATACCGCGAGTCAGAGGACGAAGAACTTCTTTATTAGCCAATCCTTTGACACGCGCCACATAGACCTTGTCAATCTCATTTCGGGGATGAATCATCTCGTCGGTAAAGTCCCCGTCATTGGTCAAAATGAGGATACCAGAAGTATCCCAATCCAAACGACCAACTGGATAAATCCGCTCCTTGACCTGAGGCAAAAGATCCACGACTGTCTTACGTCCCTTGTCATCACTGACAGAGGAGATAACCCCGCGCGGCTTATTGAGGAGGTAATAAACCTTCTCCTCATTGTAGATAGGTTGGCCTTCTACTTCCACACGGTCGCCAGACTTAACGTTCGTCGCCAGCTCACGTACCACTTGGCCGTTTATACTGACCTTCCCCTGCCTGATTAGCTCTTCTGCCTTACGGCGGCTGGCTATCCCAGCATGAGCGATGTATTTATTGATTCTCATCGATATCTGTCCTTTCAATAAAGAGCTGGCTTTCTTCAGCAACTAGCTCTGTTTCTTCGACAATCGGCAGCTCATCTAGGTGATTGATTCCCATATAGTCTAAGAAATAATCCGTTGTCACATAGAGATTTGGCCGGCCAATGACTTCCTTTTTGCCATCCTCTCGAACCAGTTCAAAAGCCAAGAGCTTAGCCAAAGCACCACTAGAATTAACCCCGCGGATGTCATCTATTTCTACCCTTGTAATCGGCTGCTTATAGGCAATGATAGACAAGGTCTCCAGCGCTGCCCGCGACAGACTTTGATTGATTGGAGCCCGTGAATAGGCCCGCAGAATCTCAGCAAACTCTGGCTTTGTGACCAGCTTGTATGTCTTTGAAGTTTCCAGCAGGGTCAGGCTAGAGTCTGGATTGGCTTCATATTGCTCAGCCAACTTCTCCAAACTCTGAATAACCCCGGTCGGCGGCAAAGAAAGGATTTCTGCCAATTGATGAACCTTGAGTCCATCTTCTCCCGCAACAAAAAGCAGGGCTTCAATCTCTGCTAACTTACTCATTTCCTCTTCCTACTAAATAAATATTTCCAAAATTTTCTTCCTGAATGACTTGCACTTCCTGCACCTTGACCAATTCCAATGTCGCCAGAAAGAGAGTAATAACTTCATTCATGTCCTTGGTCTCTGCAAAAATCTCCTGCAAAGCCAGACGGCTCTTACCAGCACAGCGCTGACGCACCACTTCCATCATGTCCTCGATCTTGTACTCGTCTCGCACAATGGTTGTATGGCTCTTAGAAAACTCCTCTTGCTTCTTGGCGATAACCTTGGAAAAAGCCAAGAAAAGATCAATCGTTGACTTGTCATGCAGGAGCTCAGCGTCTTCATAAACCAGCTCCAGCTTAGGCTTAGAATAATAAAGTGCCCGGTCATCATGCTGGAGCGACATTTTCTCACCCAAGAGCTTGAACTTACGGTATTCCTCAATCTGACTCAAGAGGTCTTGCTCCAAATCATCTTCCAGCTCAGCATTATCCGCTACCTTAGGCAAAAGCTTGCGGCTCTTAATCAGCATAAGCTGGCTGGCCATGACCATGTACTCACCCGTCACTTCCAGCTTCATGGCCTGCAAAGTAGCCACATAAGCCAGATACTGCTCTATGACCTCCGTAATGGGCACATCATAAATATCCACCTGGTACTTAGATACAAGGTGGAGCAGCAGGTCCAACGGGCCTTCAAAATCTTTTAGTTTGATATCCATTTTTATCTGTATTTTTCTAGTGTAATCATGGTTTTCAAGCCCAAATCCTGGGCAATATCATAGAGACCAATCCCCTTCTCCCGCTGGCGCAAAATAAACTGCTCACGCAGGCTTTGGGCAGATAGACTGGTTTGTCCCTGCTCAATCAAGAAGGCCTCTAGCTGACGGAAACCCCACTGACGAGAATAGGATTTGCCGTTTTTCTCAAATAAATATGTCCCCGTCAGATAGTCTTCCAGCTCACCCGTCAGGCTTTCAGGAATCTTGATGACACGCTTCTGACCGGCCTTTTCAATCTTCAAAACCTGAAAGTCAAGATTGACATCTGCCACTCTGACCTGCAGAATCTCGCTGGGCAGCAAGCCCATTTCCAAGATAAGAAGAGCCATCAGCCGCCCTCTGGGAACGCTTGATTCCTGCCAAAAAGCAGACAGGTCCAGCAGTTCATTTTCCTGCTCCTTCGATACGGAAACCTTGGGCAGAACCAAGCGGTGAAACTCCTCAATGAGCTGCTGCTGATAAAGGAAGTAGAGAAATTGATTGACTGCTGAGAGCTTCCGCTTCTGAACAGCTGCCTTAAAATCCTTGATAGAGGCCTGATAAATCCGCAGATTGGTCTCGGTAATCCGGCCATGTACTTCCTCGACAAACTGCTCCAAATCATAAGAATAGGCAATTTTAGAATTTTCTGAGATGTCTTTTTGATTTAAAAACGGTCTAATGTATTCTTTCATTTTTTGCGAATTTCGTACTTTTTGCTAAAGCCGTGCAACAAGGAATTGACAGCTTTCAAAATGGACTTTCTAGTAATAATTCCGTAAAAATGCTGATCCTCGCCCACAACCGGCAGGAATGACTCGTCGACCAACTTATGAAGCACATCTGATACAGTATAATCTGGCCCAACTGTCAAGTCGTCCATTTTGGTCATGTGGACGATGTCTGTCATCATGAATTCCTCTTCTGGCAAATCATGGCGCATGCGATAGGACATGATGTCTGTCAGGGAAATCGTGCCAACAAACTTTTTATCTGCTGTCACGACTGGTACACGTGAGTACGTCATCTGGCTCAATAGTAGGATAGCATGATCCACATTATGGGTATCAATCATAACCGCCAGATTTTCCCCAGGCGTCAAAAAAGTCTCTTCATGTTGCAGCAGATAGTCTTCGAATTCCTTAGCAATCATCGGCTAAACTCCTTGGACAAGCTTGGATAAGGTTCATGATTTCGCGTATAGTAATCAACTTTAAAGCGGTCATCATCAATCTCTACCTTAGCGTAGAGACGTTCGTTGATTAGGCCTCGCGGCTGGCTGATGGAGCCCGGATTCAGAAAGAGCGTTTTGCCCTCCATTCGAGCATCTGGGATATGCAGGTGGCCGTAAAGGCAGATATCTGCATTAACCTCTTGCGCCCACAAATCCAGCTTTTGAAAAGAAAAGTTGATATGGAAGAGATGTCCGTGGGTCTGGGCAATAATGGTTCCCACCAAATCCGTCACCAAGCGTTCTGGATAGCCGTCGTAAAAGTCCATATTGCCTGCCACAACCTGAATCCCTTGCCATACCTCATCATCAGAAGGAAGCTCAGAGTCTCCGTTATGGAAAATCGCATCTACCTTTCCAATATAATGATTCCTAATTTCTTCTACAATAGCACGGTCGCCATGAGAATCACTCATGACTATAATGGTTTGCTTTGCCATGCTGGAAATACCTCCACTAATTTCTTAACTGCCTGAGCCCGATGGGATTGCGCATTTTTTTCTTCCATCGTCAGCTCGGCAGACGTTTTTCCTGTTTCTCCCACTAAGAACAAGGGATCATAGCCAAAACCATTTTCCCCTTTTGGCTCATGGGCAATGTAGCCCGGCCAATCCGCTTCGACTACCAAAGACTCCCTGTCAGGACTGGCCACCACTAAGGTCGTATGAAAATGGGCTGAGCGATCCTTAACATCAAACACCATAGCCAATTCATGCAGGAGCTTGATGTTGTTTTCATCATCTGTCGCGCCTACTCCAGCGAAGCGAGCCGACCAGACGCCAGGCAAGCCGCCTAAAACATCGACCTGCAGACCCGAGTCGTCAGCTAGCACCATTTTACCGGTCAGTTTACTGATTGTCTCCGCCTTGAGCCGCGCATTTTCTTCAAAGGTAGTTCCAGTCTCTTGCACTTCTGGCAAGTCAGGATAATCATTGAGATTCTTAACCTTATAGCCCAGCTTCTCAAAGAGTTTGCGAAACTCTGCTGTCTTTCCTTCGTTGCGAGTCGCAATCAAGATGGTATCTCCGACAGCCATCTCTGACTCCTGCCCCTGACCAAAAAAGTCGGTCATCTTAACTCCATCCTTAGACAGGAAGAAAACCTTGCGCAGCAAGTCCTTTTCTGTAATCAGAATAGCCCCCTTATGACTGGTCGCCTTAAAATCCCGCTTCTGGCGGTCGTTCATCATATTGAGGACAAACTGGATATAGGACATGGGCGAGCCGTATTTGACCACAACTGTGGTAAAGGCGTTGTATTCTTCATCCAAATCCCGCTCAATCAGCTCACTCAACTCTGCATCTATATGCTCCAAGAGCCTGTATGGGATGTCGTTGAAATGATAGCCGGCCTTGCGAAAGCGGGTCCATTCTCCTATATACCAATTGTTCTCGTCAATGTATTCATAAATTTTATTTGTCATAAGCTTACATGCTCCACATTCACTTTCAGGCCCAGCCAGCTTTCTGCAATCTCCGAAAAGCTTTTGGCATTGGCAGTTGTGTAAAATTGGTGATTGAGCTCCTGTTTTTCCCGACTGCGGTTGATTTCAAAGTAATTGAGCAGGACAGAAATATCCCGTACGCACTCTGCCCCGCTGTCAATCAGCTTCACATCCGGTCCCATCCTGTTTTGAATGATAGGCCGGAGCAAGGGATAGTGGGTACAGCCCAAGACAAGGGTATCTACCCGACCAGCCAAAGGCTGCAGAGTTTCATAGACCACTTTTTTGGTAAGACTGGAATGAAGTTCATTGGACTCTACCAAAGGCACAAACTTAGGGCAGGCCAAACTTTCCACCTGCATCTCCGGCGAGAGCGCTTCAATCTTCTGACGATAGATATCAGAGGAAACGGTCATTGGTGTTCCAATAACACCGATGCGGCCGCTGGCAGTTGACTTAATAGCTGCACTAGCCCCCGGCAGAATCACGCCCAGTACTGGGATATCCAGCTTTTCCTTCACTTCTTCCCAGACAACAGCAGTTGCTGTATTGCAGGCAATAACTATCATCTTAACATCCTTGGTCAGGAGGAAGTTGACCAATTGCCAGGTATAAGCGCGAATCTGCTCAGCAGGCCTAGGACCGTAAGGAGCCCGCGCCGAATCTCCGATATAAATGACCTCTTCGTGGGGGAGCTGCCGCATGAGCTCACGGACTACAGTCAAACCGCCCACTCCTGAGTCTAAAAAACCGATTGGTCGATTATCCATAAGGTCTTCTTTCTAAAACAAGGGACTGGAAGCCGATTCCAAATCCCCATTTTTTTATTGATTTTCTCTACTGGTATTAAAAGCCAGCCTCTAGAAAATTATTTTTTCTTTTTGCTCTTAGCAAGCGCAGCTTTCTGCTGGCTGATAATTTGACGGTAGACTTGCTGCACTTTCGCTTCATTTGGCCGTTGGCCGCTAGCGCTAAGCAAGGTCCGAACTGCTTCTACATTCAGACGCGGATTTTCTGCAAATTCCTTCTCCACTTGCCGACGAAGCAGATACATACCCAAGATCACGCCTCCAGCAAATGCTGCCATAATCAAGAAAATTGCTAAAACTAAATTCATATCAAGAACTCCTCTATTTCCATTTTTACATTGCTCTTCATTATATCAAATTTTCTCTATTTTTCAAAATCAAAGCCATACAGTGTCGCAAAATAATCTTCTGGTTTTTCTGCCCGACGAATCATGCGAACATTGCCATCTTGTTCCAAGAGAATTTCGCTGGAGCGGAGCTTGGCATTGTACTGATAACCCATAGAGAAACCATGAGCACCCGTATCGTGAATCACCAGTGTATCACCGATTTGGCTGACGGGCAGCGGGCGATTAATGGCGAATTTGTCGTTATTCTCGCAGAGGCTTCCGACAACATCCACAATCTCTGTCTCACCCATAGGTCGATCCATATTGGTAATGTGGTGATAAGAACCGTACATGGCAGGACGCAGCAGATTGACCGCAGAGGCGTCCACCCCCAGATAGGTTCGGTAGGTCTGTTTCTTATGGGTAACCTTGGTGACCAGCAGGCCATAAGGCGCCAACATAAAGCGGCCCAACTCCGTATAAATCTTGACCTGTCCTAGGCCAGCCGGAGTTAGAATAGCTTCATAGGCCTGACGAACTCCCTGACCGATGACCGCAATGTCATTTTCCTCGCCATCAGGCTGGTAATTGATACCAACACCACCAGAGAGATTGATAAAGTCCAGCTCGACTCCTGTCTCAGCCACCACTTCTACAGCCAGCTCAAAAAGCTGACGGGCCAGTTCAGGATAGTAGTCATTGCTGACAGTATTTGAGGCCAAGAAGGCATGAATCCCAAATTTCTCAGCTCCCAACTCCTTGAGCTCTTTGAAAGCCTGAATCAGCTGGTCCTTGGTCATACCAAACTTGGCTTCTTCTGGATTATCCATAATGCTGGTTCCCAGCTCAAAGACACCGCCAGGGTTGTAACGGCAGGAAATAATCTTTGGAATACCCGCTGACTCCTTCAAAAAAGCAACATCTTCATAGGCATCCAGATTGATAGTCGCTCCAAGGGCACGCGCAAACTGAAATTCCTCAGCTGGTGTGTTATTGGACGAAAACATAATATCCTGTCCAGCAAAGCCCAGCTTTTGACTCATGAGCAATTCGACATAGCTGGCACAGTCCACCCCACAGCCTTCTTCTTTGAGGATTTTTAAAATAGCAGGATTGGGAGTAGCCTTGACGGCAAAATACTCTTTAAAACCTGGATTCCAAGAAAAGGCCTCATGCAGGGCACGCGCTCTTTCCCGAATTCCTTTCTCATCATAAAGATGGAAAGGGGTTGGAAACTGAGCCGTAATCTCAGCTAGCTTTTCACGACTGACAAAAGGAGTTTTCATACTATTCTCGCTTTCTATTTGCTGGATTTATTATACCATAAATCCATAGGAGAAACAAAAAGCACTGGAGCAAACGTCCAATGCTTGAGTCTTATTTAACCTAGTTATTTATTTCTTCCAAAAATACGCAACAAGCTGAGGAAGAGATTAATGAAGTCCAGATACAGATGCAGAGCCAGAGAAATTGCCCAGCCATTTCCTGGATTGCCATTGGTCTGCTCATAGACATAGCGGATTTTCTGATTGTCCCAAGCGATAAGTCCTGAGAAAATAAGGACACCAACGATACTGATGATAAAGTCCAAGCCACTGCTTCTCAAGAAGATATTAAGGACGCTAGCAGCGATAATACCAATCAAACCGGCCATACAAGCTCTGCCCATTCCAGAAAGATCCTTCTTGATCACCTTGCCGATGAACCCCATAGCAAAGAACATAACAGTCGTTGTCAGAAAGGCTAAGAGAACCTCTGACTGAAGATACAACGCCATGATAATACTTAAGGTAAAACCATTGATGGCTGAATATGCTAAAAACATAGGCAACGCCGCTGGGCTATTGCTCCGAGCAGTTCCAGATGCTACCAACACAAGGATAAACTCAACTGCAATAGCTGCATAATAGATCCAGACAGATCTTGTCAAAATAGTATAAATAGCATCTTGAAAGACAAATAGCATCAAGAGGGATACGATTGCTGAGATTCCGATACCGACACCAACGATAGAATAAATCTTTGCATAGAAAGAATTAATATCTGATTGATCTTGAATAATAGAATGATTCATAGTTACTCCTTTTATAATAAAACATTTACGGTTTCAGCATCTTTCGATGAAAGAGCTTGCGATTACCGCCCTTGCGTCTCCAAGGTGCCGTCGCTTCTTTGACGGCCCAATATTTATCCACCATCGTCACAACGAATGACTCTTTGTAGCGAGGCGGTGCCAAGGTCAGGCCCCACATATGCTTGACGATAATGTCCTCTTCGACCTTATTGAGCTTAGTAATCTTGCGAGCATTGCGAACTGCCAGCCTCGGATGAACCCAAGCATGACTCTTCTTAAACTTGGTCACACGCCAGTCATAGTAGAATAAGTCATGAAGCAGGGCACCACGTGCCGTGCTGCGAGCATTCCAGCCAAATTTTTTGGCAATTCTGTAACTAGTATAACTTACATTGATGGAATGTTCAAGTCTATTAGAATGAATATGATGGGGAATTTCTTTCAGGCGCTGCACACTAGGCTTTTCAATCAAGTGCCCAACATAGGCCATAAATTCCTCGTCCTTTTTGTAAGGCATAGAATCACCTCCCTTGCCAACTATTATATCTCTTTTTCTGATTTTTAGCTTAAATGAAAGATTAAAATACCAGCAGCGACAGCAACATTGAGACTTTCTGCCTGCCCCTTCATGGAAATATGAACCAAAACATCAGCTGCTTCCGTCATTTCTGGACTAATTCCCTGCCCTTCATTGCCCATAACTAGAGCAAAGCTCTCTTTGCTACCCACCTCTCTATAGTCAATAGACGCAGACGACAAGGTCGACGCTAGAATTGGCAGACTGGAAGACTGAGCCAGTCTAATAAAATCAGCTGTATCCATCCGATAAACTGGCAGGTGAAAATGACTCCCCTGCATAGAGCGCAGCGTTTTTAAGTTATAGATATCTGCTGACAAACGAGAGATGAAAACCCCGTCAAAGCCAGCTGCATCCGCGGTCCGAATGATGGTACCGACATTGCCTGGATCCTGAACGTCCTCCAAGAAAAGATAGCGTCCACTTAACTCCGATGGTATTTCTTCCCTTTCAAAAGCCACTTCCGCGACAATCCCCTGTGGCGTCTTACTATCAGCTAAATCTGCTAAAATCTCCTGACTGACAAAAATCACCTGAGAAAAATCAGCTAATCGCTCTGCGTATTCCGCTAAAGCAAAAATCCGAATCAGCTCTGCCCCGCTGCTGACAGCTTCCTCAAATAAATGCCAGCCCTCGATTAAATAAGAATCCTTGCGGTATTTTTTGTGATGAAGTTTTTTAGCTTTTTTTACCACATTATTGGATTTTGAGGTTATAATATTCATAAGAACATTATACCACAATTTAGCAGACTTGCACTCATACTGAGGGCTTAAATCCCCTCGGTCCGCTCACTAAAGGAGGATGCCATGCAGAAAGTAAAAATGATAGCCCAAGGACGAGTACAAGGGGTCGGATTCCGCTGGGGTGTTTATTCTCTAGCGCTGGAAATCGGAGGCATTACCGGCCGGGTCTGGAACAATGATGACGGTACTGTTGGCATTCTGGCTCAGGCTGATGACCCTGCTCTGATGGCCAAATTTATCCAAGAAATCCGCAAGGGACCGACACCTTTTTCTAAGGTCAGCTATTTGGATGTGACCATGGCTAATTTTGACTCCTATCCTGACTTTAAAATTTCAAATTAGGTCTGCAGAACTATTGTATATTTTGCAAAAAAACAGTAGAATAGATAGGTATTATTTTTTAGAAACAAAGGATATGAACTCGTGAAACATTTCAAACGCTTTTTATTCTCCGGTATGGGACTGACTGCGCTTCTTTTCCTGTCCGGCTGTGTGGGCCGCGACAAGGCCGGTAATCCTTCTGGTCTGATCTGGGACGTGATTGGTCAGCCTATGGCGGATGGTATCCAATTCTTTGCCAAGAACTCAGGTCTGGGTTATGGTCTGGCGATTATCATCGTTACGCTCATCGTGCGGATTATCATTCTGCCGCTGGGAATCTATCAGTCATGGAAGGCAACGCTTCAGTCTGAAAAGATGAACTACTTTAAGCCGATTTTTGCCCCAATCCAAGAGCGAATCAAAAATGCTGAAACTCAGGAAGAGAAAATGCAGGCTCAGCAAGAACTGATGGCTGCTCAAAAAGAAAATGGACTCAGCATGTTTGGCGGTATAGGCTGTCTGCCTCTGCTTATCCAAATGCCTTTCTTCTCAGCCCTCTTCTTTGCCGCTCAGTATACTCAAGGAGTTGCAGGCAGTTCCTTCCTCTGGATTAAAGACCTGGCCAAAAGCGATTGGGCTTTGACTGCCATTGTCGGTATCCTCTACTATATCCAGTCGGTGCTCTCTCTGCATGGTATTGAAGATGAAACTCAAAGAAACAGCATGAAACAGGCTTCTTATATGAGCCCTATCATGATTGTTGGTTTCTCATTCCTCTCTCCTGCCGCAGTCACTCTCTACTGGGTAGTCGGTGGATTTATCCAAATCATCCAGCAATTTATCATCAACTACATCATCCGACCTCGCTTGAGAAAACAGGTAGCAGAGGAATTTGAAAAAAATCCTCCTAAAGGCTTGAAAAAAGCGAGTCGGGCTAAAGATGTTACTCCAAAAGCTCAGCCGGCTATTGAGCAAAAGAACAAAAAGAAAAAGAACCGCAATGCTGGTAAGCAACGGTCAAGATAAAGAAAAATTCTTCTAGCTAATACTAGAAGAATTTTTTAATCTCGAGTAAGAATCGGCGTAACCGATACAAAAAAATCAGCAAACAAAGCAATAACTGATGAACGAGGTGACTCTATCACAATAAAACAGTGAAGCCAATCAAGCCTTTCTTATATGAAACCCAAATCCTGCCCTTGAAAATCCGCACCAGACTTTCTGCCATGGATAGGCCAATCCCGTAGCCAGGCTGCTTCTGATTATGCGATTCGTCTTCGCGATAGAAACGGTCAAAGAAACGGCTGTAATCAACATTTTTGCCGTCCGCGTAACTATTAGCTACCGTCAGCCGGGCTCGTTTCCCGCGCTTGGCCTTGGTCAGAGTGACAAAAATTTGCCCATCTTCGTCACAATACTTGCAGGCATTGTCAATCAGAATGCTAACCAATTCATAAAGTTCATCTTCAGTTGCCTTGATATGGATGTCTTCCTGCAGCTTGATCTCGTACTTCTTGCCTGCCTTCTCGATGACAGACTTGAAGTTTCCTGCTACTTTTTTGACAACTTCTGAGAAATTAACATCTACCAAGGTAACATCTGGCTGCTCTTCCAGACGGGCCAGAACGACCATTTGATTGATTAGATTACTGAGGCGCTTGACCTGGTCCTTGGTGCTTTCTGTCCATTCATTTTCGCCAGTCATCAGCTCTTGCAGCTCCGTATTGGCTGAGATGATTGCCAATGGCGTCTTCAGTTCATGTCCAGCATTAGTGATGAAACGCTTTTGGTTTTCATAGTTTTTGATATAGGGACGGATGGCAAAGTTGGAAAATCCAGATACGACCAAGACAAAGAAAATAAAGCTATAGAAGCATAACTGAATAGACAGCCAGAAAAAGTCATTGCGGCTTTCGAGGTAATTGGTCGAATCTAAGACCACCAGTAAATAGCGCTTGGTCTTGGAATCCTGCGTTATCTGGTAGGAATAAAATTGACTACCTACCTTAAAAACCCCACTGCTGCGGCTATCCTTAATCACTTTGTTAGCGTAGCTAAGCGCCTGCTCCTTAGATAGATTGGAAAGATGGTCTAAGTTGGTGGAGTAAAGTGTTTTGTCTTCCTTATAGACCACACTGAAATAGCGGTATTGGTAGATGGTATCAATGGTGATACGGTCGTTTTGCAAGCTCTCTGCCGTTTCTTCTACGCTGGGAAAATCTCCGTTATTGGCAGATAGAATATTGAGAACAGCTTGGATTTCTCCATTGGTCTGCAAAAAGCGAACGGAGTTTAAGACCGCAATCATGGTCAGCAAAATACAGACAATAGCCGCCGAAGCCAGCAGAATGAACCGAATTTTAAGCTTCCGAAACATAGCTATCTCCTTCCAGCGGCACCAGAGTGAAACTACCGCCTTCCTCACCCAAGATAGCAAGATCAGCATGAATAGCCTTCAGCTTCTGACGCAAATAGGAAATATAAATCCAGACGAAGCCTTCGTCCAAATCCTCATCCTCGTCATTAGCCCAAACATGACGGAAGATTTCCTGAGTAGAAAGACTCTTCTGGGCATTAAGCATAAGAAATTCCATCATTTTAGATTCCTTACCAGCTAAGCGAATAGAATTGGAGCTAATGAGCTCATGCTCTCCGACATTGAGGCTCGTTTGGCCAATCTGCAGCAAATTGGGGGTGAACGTCGCTACCCGTCTGGACATAGAGCGCAGGCGAGCCAGAAGCTCTTTCAGAGAGAAGGGCTTGGTCAGATAATCATCTGCACCGGCATCCAGCCCTGTGACCTTGTCATCCACCTCTGACATAGCTGTCAGCATGATGACGTGGGTCGTATTGCCGGTTTGGCGGATTTCTTTCAATGCTTCAATGCCTGTCTTGACCGGCATCATGATATCCAGAATCATCAAATCATAGGCATTTTCCTTGGCCAAGTCCACAGCTTCTTGCCCATCAAAGGCTGTATCAACCTGATAGCCTTCATGGGTCATCGCTGTTTCCAAGACGCGGGACAGCTGCTGCTCATCTTCAGCTAATAAAATCTTCATCATCTTACTCACTTTCTCGAATCAAATTGCGGATGGTCTGCATGGTCACATCACAAGAAGCCAGCTCATCCGCACAGCGTTTCAGCTCGCGGACAATCCGCTTGCTGTCTTTAATCTCATGCTTGTACTTCATCTGATGCTCTAAGCTGGCCCAAGAATCCATAGCAATGGTCCGAAGCTGGATTTCTACAAAATAGCGGCCGGGGTTTTGACCATGACAGTCCTCATAAGGAGTCTCCACCTCTAATATCAAGTGATAGGAGCGATACCCATTAGGCTTGGCAGCTCGGATATAGTCCTTTTCCAGAACAATCTCACAGCCCTCCAGCTGACGAAGCACCTCAATAGTCTGATAGATGTCCTCAATAAAACCGCAAACAATCCGAATCCCAATCGCATCACGAATTTCTTTCAGGGCAGACTCTGGCACCCTAGGCAGATTCTTGCGTTGACATTTCTCTTCCATACTGGCTGCCTGCTTGATCCGTGCATTAAAATGCTCAAAAAGCTTCTGCCCTGTTTCCTGCTTGACTCGATCATTAGCCTCTTGAATACGCTGACTAAGATCCTCTAAAATCTTGGGCAGGTAGACGCCGTATTTCCCATAAATATCTTGCTCTTGCATACAGTTCTCCTACTTTTCTAGCTTATTCTCATTATAGCATAACCATCTGTCTTTTCTCTATTTTTCCCCTGCTCTTCTTATCTATCCTATACTCTCTATCTTAAAAGAAACGAAAAAAGAACCAGTCATCTAGCCAGTTCCTTTTGGTATTTATTAAACGGTTTTTTCAACCTTGAGAATTTTAACGTCGTAGCTACCAACCGGTGTTTCGACTGTTGCAGTATCACCTGTCTTTTTGCCAATCAAAGCTTGACCAATCGGGCTTTCATTAGATACCTTGCCTGCGAAAGCATCTGCACCAGCAGAACCAACAATAATGTAAACTTCCTCTTCGCTTTCGCCTACTTCTTGGATGGTAACTGTTTTGCCGATAGCTACTTCATCCTTGGCTACAGCATCACTGTTTACAATCTCAGCGTAGCGGATCTTGGTTTCCAGACTAGAAATCTGACCTTCCACAAAAGCCTGTTCGTCCTTAGCAGCTTCGTATTCACTATTTTCTGACAAATCGCCGTATGAGCGGGCAATCTTGATGCGTTCTACCACTTCTGGACGACGCACCAATTTCAATTCTTCTAATTCTTTTTCTAGTTTTTCCTTTTCCTCTAGGGTCATAGGATAAGTTTTTTCAGCCATTTTTTCTCTTTTCTTTTATTTTCTTTTATTTAAAAACTAAAACAAGAGGCTGAGACAAGTCTGTATCAGTCCCTTTTTTATATAGCAGGACTGAGAAAGCTAGAACTAAATGCACTAGCTTTCTCTTATCTGCAATGATAGCAGTCTAATTAGAACTGCTGCTGGATTGAGTGAGCTTGCTGTTGACGTGCTCCTCAACATTTTTAGCGTGTTCCTCATAAGTATTAGCGAAGTAAACAGCGCCTGTTTCAACATTTGCCACAAAGTAGAGGTAGTCCGTCTTACTTGGGTTAATAGTAGCTTCCAGAGCTGACAGGCTGGGACTATCAACTGGCCCAGGCATAAGCCCTTCTTTTTTATAGACATTGAAAGGCGAGTCAATATTGGTATCAATCTCAGCGTCCTCTTTCAGAGTCGTTTTCTTTCCTAGCTTGCCTTGAGCATAAAGGATAGCAATATTACTCTGAAGCGGCATCGCTTGATTGAGACGATTGTAAAATACGCTGGCAATATCTTTGCGATCCTGATCTGTCGAACCTTCTTTTTCCACCAGAGAAGCAAGTGTCAGAACTTCATTAACCGTTAGGTTCTTCGCTTCGATGGTAGAGTAATAAGAAGACAGATTGGTATTCATAGCGCCCAACATCTGGTCAATCAAGCTTTCCAGATCCGCATCCTCACCATAGTTATAAGTGGCAGGGAAGAGGTAACCTTCTAAACGGTATTTGACTCCACTGTCCTTGCTTGGCAATGTGCCCAGCAGCTGTGGATATTTAGCCGCCATCTTGGAAATGAAAGCTTCATCCTGCACCTTAGCTAGGAAATCGTCCTTACTAAAAGGTGTCTTACTAGTCTTCTTAGAAGTTGCAGCTGCATTAACCGTCACAGCCTCTGCAATCTGCTCCAGTGTATATCCTTCAGGAATAGTAACCTTGCCAACAACTGGTGGTTGCGGCGTATCTGTTCCACCTTCCTGAAGCTGCCGAGCAATGGTATCTAGATCCATACTCTTCTGGAGATTGTAATAGCCAGACTGGTAATTGTTAAAGCTTTTAATCTTGGAATACAGACTAAAAACTTGGGCATTTTTAATCAGCCCCTTTTTCTCAAGGATTTCTCCAATCTGCTTAGAGCTAGAGCCTTCTGGTACTTCAACCGTCACATACTCTGTTGCGTTTGCATCAACAGGTTTAAGAGCTGAAGATACATAAGTGTAGCCGACAACTCCTGTGACTACAAGTCCCAGCAGGACAATCAGCAGAACCGTTGTCATAATCCTGCGGGCTAAGGTGTTTTGACGTTTTTTCTTGACCGTGTTGTTGGCCCGATTCGCCCGAGATAAAACCTCATTGGGCTTCTTATCTTCCTCATCCACTCGGCCATAGACCTGAGGGTGAGCCTTTTCATTCTCTGCAACCTTGTAGGAGACATCTACCGAAGCCGGTCTAGCTTCAAAGTCCTCCGTAGCTGCTGTTTCTTTTGCAGAAGCAGCGTCCGCTTCTGATTGGCTAGTTGAAGAGGGTGTTTGTTCTTCCTTTTCTCCAGCTAAGTCTTTCAAAATCTGCTCTTTAAAGCTCAGATTCTTCTCTTTGTCTTGTGATTTTTCAGTCAAAAATTTGACCTCCTTCATCATAATCCCTAACATTATATCTTAAAAGTCAGATAAATGCAATAAGAGTAGGATTTTCTAGCTTATTATTGGTTTTTTTGCAGTTTGAGACTAGGATTTTCCCAGACCATATCAAACCAAGTAGCACCTGCGTAAGTTGATTGTGACAAACCTTCATTTACAAAAGCATGCTTCTCGTAGTAAGCGATTAGGTAATCATGACAGGTCAAATTGATGCCATGGCGTTCATCTGCTATAGCAATCTCTTTCATAGCTACCAATAGCTTGCGACCGACCCCCATCCCCTGAGCCTCCTTCGAGATAGAAAGGCTGGTCAGAGAGATAAAGCCACCGTCCAGATGACCATAATCTTCAATCTCCTCTGTAAAGGAAATGTCCTTTAAATAACGTTCTGGACGAACAGGTCCCTCCAGATAGCCTAGAATCTTACCATCCTTTTCCGCCACCAAAAAAGTCGAAGATAGGGTTTGGATATGAGCTGCTAGACTTTCTCGGCTAACAGCCTCTTCTGGACTGAAATTTTCCAATTCGATCTCATAAATGGCGTCTAAGTCAGCCATTTGAGCTTGACGGATAATCATCACTTCTCCTTAAAATTGGGATTTTCCCACACCATATCAGACCAGACGGCTCCACCATGAGTTGAATCAGAAATCCCTTCGTGGACGAAGCCATTCATCTCATAATAAGGTATCAGCTCATCATGACAAGTTAGGCTAATGCCCTGTCGATTTTGCTGAACAGCTGTCTCCTTGAGAGCTGCAAGCAACAAGGTTCCGACTCCCTGCCTCTGAAAATCCGGATGGACGGACAAACTTTGGACGGCAATGAAGCCACCTTCTGGAGGATTAGCACCCACCTTGCTAAAGAGGTCATCTGTCAAATATCGCGCCTGAACAGCTGGTCCAACAATATAGCCCGCCAGCTGACCATGCAGCTCTGCTAGCAAAAAAGTATCTGGAATCTGCTCAATCCGCTCTTTGAGAACTTCTGAACTGGCTGCTTCTGCTGATGGAAAATTCAGCTGCTCAATTGCAAGAATTTCCTCCCAGTCGCTCAAGTCGGCCTGCCTGATTCGAATTGGTGCTTCCATCAAGTCTCCTCCTACTGAACGTTGCTGGTCAGATTGGACAGGAGACGTTCAAAGGAATATTCATAGGTCTGGATGTCACCAGCTCCCATAAAGACATAAACGGCATTATCGTGGTCAAGAAGCGGAGAAACATTATCCACGTCAATGACCTTGGCCCGCTTCACAATCTTTTCAGCCAGATCTTCTACCTTAACATCACCCTTGTCCACCTCACGCGCAGAACCGTAAATCTGAGCTAAATAGACTGAGTCAGCCTGATTGAGGGCTTCCGCAAATTCGTCCAAGAGAGCAATAGTCCGAGTGAAGGTATGTGGCTGGAAGATCGCCACGATTTCCTTGCTTGGATATTTCTGACGAGCTGCATCCAGAGTCGCGATAATTTCCGTTGGATGATGAGCAAAGTCATCAATGATAACTGTTTCGTTGACAATTTTCTCTGTAAAGCGGCGTTTAACTCCGCCAAAAGTCTTGAGGTGTTCCCGAACTAGATCCAAATCAAGACCTGCAGTGTACAAGAGGCCGATTACTGCTGTCGCATTCATAATGTTGTGGCGGCCAAAGCTTGGAATTTGGAACTCACCCAGCTCTTGCCCACGGAAAGAAACTTTAAATCCTGAACCGCTGGTGGAACGCAAGAGATCGTGAGCGACAAAGTCATTGCCCTCTTCCTTGAAGCCATAGTAGTAAATTGGAGCCTTGGACGTAATCCGGCGCAGCTGCTCATCTTCTCCATAAATGAAGAGTCCTTTGGTAATCTGCTTGGCATAGTCATTGAAAGCGCTAAAGACATCTTCCAGGCTCGTGAAATAATCCGGATGGTCAAAGTCGATATTGGTAATGATTGAATATTCCGGATGATAAGGCATGAAATGACGCTCGTACTCGTCTGACTCAAAGACGAAGTACTTGGCATTGGCAGAACCGCGGCCTGTACCATCCCCAATCAGATAGCTAGTATCCGTGATATTGGACAGAACATGGGAGAGAATACCCGTTGTAGAGGTCTTCCCGTGGGCACCAGCCACTCCCAGGCTGACAAAGTCACGCATGAAGCCACCTAAAAACTCATGGTAGCGTTTATAGCTGATGCCGTTTGCGTCTGCATAGGCAATTTCTACATTATTATCTGGACGAAAGGCATTGCCGGCAATGATTTCGAAGTCTGGCTGGATATTCTTTTCATCAAAAGGCAGGATGGAAATGCCAGCCTGCTCCAGACCGCGCTGAGTGAAATAATATTTATCAACGTCACTGCCCTGAACCTTATGGCCCATCTGGTGCAGCATCAAAGCCAAAGCGCTCATACCAGAGCCCTTAATCCCGATAAAATGATAGGTTTTCGTCATGATTACTCCTTAAGATACAAGGCCATAAAAGCAAGTCAAAAGAGGAAAATCTCCGCAGACCCTAATCAGCCCGCAGGGATTTTCTTTCTTTACAAGCTTTTAGGCACCACCAAAACACCAAAGAAGCCGGACCAATCATTAAGTCCCAGCTTCTAGCATCGGTTTTCTTCAACCGATGATGGATGTTATAAGCAGATAAATTTTACATTTACATAATTAAACAGCAATTTCCATATAAACATCAGAAAACTGCAGGCAGAAAAGACTCAAGCTAGCTAGCTTTAATCGCTGTCCAAGCCCGTCAAATTCAGCTCTTGAGCCTTGGAATGCTTCAGCTGCTCCTCCTTAGCCCTATCCTGATTATAGATCTGACTGGTTTTTAAAAAATCATAATTGTTCTTCTTAGGCTTTTCTTCCGGCTCCTGCGGCTGAGGGCTATACTCAGGCTGAATATCCGCCAAAATATAGTTTTCCTGCTGAAGCCTGTCGCCAAACTTCGTAAATTCGCCCGATGCATTCTTTTGAAAAGGGGCTGTTGGCTTCGGTCTTTCCGCATTAGAAGCTGTCGGAAGCTTTCTGTTGCGGACCTTAGTCGGAAGGTCGCTGGTCAGATAAGACGCTGAACGCTTCTTTTTCAAATCTGCCCGAGCTTCCTCGCGTGCCTGCTCAGCATAACGAATGGCCGGATCTTTCTTATCAATCGGCTTTTTAAAATCTTTGAAAGCAGACTGCTTTTGCAGCGGTCTTCTGATAGCCTGACTGGCAGCGATGGGAGCATGCCTGCTGGAATCCACAATCGGCATCCATTCCAAATAATTACGGTCAGTATAGTCTCCGGTAATGTTGCTAATGAGATCCAGTTCATCATAAAGATTCATATGCGGCATTTCCGTCAGCATGATTTCATCATCTGACACCAGAGGAAATTGTTTATCAGTCATATCTTTTTCCTTTCAACCCTTCATTATTATAAACTATTCAGGCTATTTTTCAAGCTATTCTGCCGAAATTCCTAGAATTTCTCGAATTTCCTCCACAGAGAGACTGGATTTGGCTTCTGCTCCGTCGAGAATAGTCGAAACCAGATTGCGCTTGCTCTCCTGCAACTCCTGTATCTTCTCTTCAATCGTGCCTCGTGTAATCATCCGATAGACTTCGACATTGCGCTCCTGACCGATACGGTGGGCACGGCCGATAGCCTGGGCCTCAACCGCTGGATTCCACCAGAGGTCGACCAAGATAACTGTGTCTGCACCAGTCAGATTGAGACCGACACCTCCAGCCTTGAGGGAGATTAGAAAGGCTGAACGCTGGCCGTCATTGAAGGCTGTTGTCATGTCCTGACGCTCCTTGGCCGGAGTAGAGCCTGTAATCTTAAAGGACTCCATGCCCATCTTGTCCAGTTCACTCTCGATAATATCCAGCATACCACGAAATTGTGAAAATATGAGGACACGACGATTACCATCTTGTATCTGTTCAAGTAATTCCCGCAAACTTTCCAGCTTACCGCTCTCGCCCTCGTAATCTTCCATAAACAGCTTCGGAGTGTCACAGATCTGGCGGAGACGCATAAGACCTGACAGAATCTCTATCTTGCTGCGGTTGATTTCATCTTCTGTCGCATGGATAATTCTGTCCTGCATTTGTTTGAGCAGAGCAAGATAAATGGTCTTCTGACTATCCGCCAATTCATTGCGATAGGCAACTTCAATCAAATCAGGCAATTCCTGCAGCACATCTTCTTTCTTGCGCCGCATGACAAATGGTTTGATATAGCGAGCGACTTTCTCAGCCGGCAGTTTTAAAAATTCCTTTTTGCTCGGCAAAAGTCCTGGCATGACAATTTGGAAAATAGACCAAAGTTCTCCCAGATTATTTTCAATCGGCGTCCCAGAAAGGGCATAGGTATGCTCCACTTCAAAATCCCGCAAATACTGGGCAATCTTGGTCTGGTCATTCTTCATCACCTGAGCCTCATCCAAAATCAAATACTGGAAGTGATTGTCTCGGTATTCTTCCACATCCTGCCTGAAAGAAGCATAGCTAGTAATCGTAATCTGATGCTTCTCTGCGATCAGATCATCACGAACATTTTTCAGACCATAAACCACCGCCACATCCAAATGCGGAGCAAATTTAGCAAACTCATCGCTCCAGTTGTAAATCAGGCTGGATGGCGCCAAGATTAAGACTTTCTTAGAGTCATCTATACGCGAACTCAGAAAAGAAATCGTCTGCAGGGTTTTTCCTAGCCCCATATCGTCAGCCAAGATGCCACCGAATCCATACTTATCCAGCATGGATAGCCACTTGACACCTGTCTCTTGGTAATCCCGAAGGTCAGCCTTGACTTGTAGCTTAGGAAGAGGAAATTCCCCAGGGTGAGTCAGGTCAAAGGCCAACTGCTGCACATCTTTTGAAAACTGTACCCTATCCTTGCCCTTGAAAAACTCTGCCAGTTGATAAGCCGCCAGACTGCTAGTCTGAATGAATCCATTTGTAGTCCGCTTACTCTGCAGCTGCTGCAAAGTCCGACTCATCTCCTTGGTCTCTTCGTCGAAAATCAAGACTTGCCCAGACTTACTGATAAAGAAGTCCTGCTCCTTAAAGAGCGAATCAAGCACTGCATCTATCTCTGACTGCGCAATGCCAGCAAAATCGAAACCAACATCTAAGAGGCCACCCTTCATCTTGACGGAGATCCTTGGACTTTCTGTCTGTGCCAACGCCTCTAACTCTTCTGTCATACTGACACGGCCCAAAGCTTCAAAGTTGGGAATGACTTCCGAGAAGAAATGATAAATTTCTTCCGGCTTCAGAGGCGGTCTCTGACTGTAAAAGTCTGCCACAAAACCTGCCTGCAGCATTTGCTTAAATACCTGCTGCTCATGCTCAAAATTACCTGCAAAAGGCAGACGTTCCAAATCTTTACGAGTCGTCACCTTCCTGTCTCCATAGTCAAAGACAGTATCTAAAATCAAACGCTTATCAGGACCGATGTCAAAGTCAAACTTGGCTATAAAGTCATGAATCATCATACTTTCAGGTGCTTCTACCCGACCAACCTTTTTAAACTCAGACAAACTGGAAGCCAGCTTCGTTCTCTCTGACAAGTCGAATTGCAGGCGCTTCAACCGATCATGCTCTATAGGCAACTCCCGTAAAGCCTTAATTAGTCTTATCTGCTGAGGATTTAGCTGGTAGAAGGTATCTCCATAAAAAATAAACTGGCCATCATAAAGCATCTTATAATTCTTCTCAGCAATGACTAGCTCAAAATGCTCTTCATACTCTTCCACTTGGAAAGTATAAACTTCTGCCTCTTCATGTAAATCTTGGAAAAAGACTTCACTGTAGTCATAAAGGCTGTACTCTAAGCGGAAAGAAGACAGATTCATCAGGAAGATAACTCCCTCTTCAAAGATACTAGCCGGGAAGAAAAGATTGCGCCCAGCATTTGGGAAAATCAAAGAAGAATCTTGCCCCTGATAGTCAGACACTAGTCCTTGCAGAAAAACGAGCAAATCTTGACTAGCTTCATCAAAATCCTCTAAATGAATAGCCTCATAGTAACTCTTACCAATCTGATAATGTCCGCCCTTTTCCAAGGTCCGAAGGAAGGAAAGAACGTCTCGGACAACATAAGAGCGCTCGTCCGGCAAGCGACTGATCCGGAGACTCCAGAGAAACTGCCCTGTATAAGAATCCTCCTGACCAGTAGCCGAAAGCTCATAACGAACCTGTTGATTGGATTTATCCGGCAAGACTTTATCCAAGAACAAGCTTCCAAAAGAAACCAGCTCTTGGGTCTCCTGACTGGTCAACTCCTCTTCTTCCATACTCTTTAGCACATCTTTTCCAGATGGAGCATTTTTCAGATAATATTCCAAGGCCGCCAGATGGGCACAATATTTTTTCTTCTGGAAAAAGTCGCAATAACAAAAGATGACATCATCATCCAAGCTATAGCGCAGATTACACTCGTCCACACGAGCATATAAAAGAGAATCACTGACCTCAAGGATTACTACCTTATTGTTTTCAACCAGGGCAATTCCTTCTGTCCGAATCTTACCAGGAATTAATTTTGCCATAATTACCACCTTACATTTATCTCACCATTATACCATACTTTCGACATAAAAAAAGAAAAGCAAGCTCTTATGCTTACTTTCATTTTTACATATAAACGTATGTTTGTCAAATTGCTGTTTTCCAACTCTACTTCCGCTTCCTTGCAATCAAGTGAATTGGGGTCCCTTCAAAGACAAAAGCTTTGCGAATTTGATTTTCTAAGAAACGCAGGTAAGAGAAGTGCATAAGCTCTTCTTCGTTGACAAAGATGACAAAGGTCGGTGGTTTGGTCGCTACCTGAGTCGCATAGAAAATCTTGAGGCGTTTGCCCTTGTCAGTCGGCGTCGGATTAATCGCAATAGCATCCATGATAACATCATTGAGCACCGCTGACGGAATACGGGTATTCTGACTCTGACTGATTTGCTTAATCATGTCCGGCAGCTTATGGAGACGCTGCTTGGTCAGGGCAGAGACAAAGATAATTGGCGCATAAGACAAATACTGGAACTGGTCTCGGATATCTTCTTCCCAGTCTTTCATGGTATGGTTGTCTTTTTCCAGCGTATCCCACTTATTGACGACGATAACAATACCTTTTCCTGCTTCATGGGCAAAGCCAGCGATTCGCTTGTCGTACTCACGAATTCCTTCTTCGGCATTAAGCACCATCAAAACGACATCTGAGCGATCGATCGCCCTCATAGCCCGCATGACAGAGTATTTCTCCGTATTTTCATACACCTTGCCTGACTTGCGCATACCAGCCGTGTCGATCATGGTAAATTCCTGACCTTCACTGTCCGTAAAGACCGTATCAATGGCATCACGCGTTGTACCAGCAACAGGACTAGCAATAACCCGCTCCTCACCCAAAATAGCATTGATCAAGCTAGACTTGCCGACATTAGGACGGCCAATCAAGCTAAACTTAATTATATCAGGATTTTCAGCGACATCTTCATTTGGCAGATTTTCAACGATAGCATCAAGAACATCCCCTGTACCAATCCCGTGGACTGAGGAAACTGGGAATGGATCGCCCAAGCCCAGCGCATAGAAATCAAAAATCTCATTGCGCATTTCAGGATTGTCCACCTTATTGACCGCTAAAATAATCGGCTTATGGGTCTTGTAGAGCATGCGAGCCACATACTCGTCCGCATCCGTGATACCTTCCTTGCCAGACACGACAAAAACGATAACATCTGCTTCGTCCATAGCAATCTCAGCCTGGTGTTTGATTTGCTCCATAAAAGGCGCGTCAACATCGTCAATTCCGCCCGTGTCAATAATACTAAACTTACGGTTGAGCCAGCTTGCTGTCGCATAAATTCGGTCGCGGGTCACCCCTTCGACATCTTCCACAATGGAAATCCGCTCACCTGCAATCCGATTGAAGAGCGTTGACTTGCCGACATTGGGACGGCCGACAATGGCAATAGTTGGTAAGGCCATGTTTTTCCTCTTTCATTCTTTAGGACAGAGCCAAACTCCACCCTATTTTTCTAATTTCTTTTCTTTGAATAGTTGGTCAATAGCCTGATTTGGCTCCTGACCAAATTGGGCAGCTAGGCGCTGACTCCAGGTTTCCTTAGCTCGCTCGCCTGCATATTCAGTCTGTACGCGGTCATAGGCTTGGATAGTTGAACGATCCTGTTCACGATATTCTTCCTCAAAGACCACTGCTTCATAAGGCAGGCGTGGCTTGAATGCATGGTTCTGGTTGGGATTTCCCAGAGCAATCCCAAAGACTGGATAAGTGTAGTCCGGTAGCTTGAAAAGCTCTGCTATTTGACTGGCAGCATATCGAACCAGTCCAATGATTACTCCACCATAACCCAAACTTTCAGCTGCTAACAGGGTATTTTGTCCAGCTAAAGCAGCATCTACTGAGCTAATCAGGAGATTCTCCGTTCCCTCAGGATAAAAGTCTTCCGTATACATGTGAACGCCCTTTTGGGCACGATTGAGGTCGCCAACAAAAAGCAGGAAGGCTGAAGACTGCCGAATGGCTTCTTGGGGCACCAAGTCAAAGAGGGCTTCTTTTTTCTCTTTGCTTCGCACCACAATGATAGAGTAAGACTGGAAATTCTTCCAGCTGGACGCAGCCCGCCCATCATCAATGACAGCACGTAGTTCCTTCTCCGAAATCTGCTCCTCCGTAAAGCGGCGAACAGACGTGTGAGATTTCATTAAGTTAATCGTTTCATTCATCGGCGGTTCTCTCCTTCTAGGCGTACCTCCTGAGCCAGAAACTTAATTCGCTCCATAACTCGCTTAGCCTGCCAAGTCTCATCGCCATTCTTAGAGCTGGCAAAGTGACGCTCTAAATCCGCAAAACTAAAGTTAGAAGTAAAGAAAGTTGGCAGATTTTCCTGCATACGGTGCTGGAGAATGACCTGCAAAATCTCATCGCGCATCCAAGGACTGGACTGCTCTGCACCAATATCGTCCAAAATCAGCACTTGAGCTGTCTTGACTTGGTCGATCTTCTCCTTGACCAAGCCGGAACTGATCGCATTCTTAACATCCAAAACAAAGCTTGGATAGTGAAGGAGTATCGTTGAAACACTGCGTTTTTCTGACAAATCATGCGCCAGAGCAGCCATCATGTAACTCTTACCGACCCCAAAATCGCCGTAGAGATAAACAGCCTTCTGATAATTCGGAAACTCAGCAACGAAGTTGGTCAAAAGTTCAAAAGCCTTGTAGCGGCCAACATCGTCCAGATCCACCTGAGCCAGACTAGCCTCCTTGAGACTGGCTGGTAGGCTGATAAGATTGAGACGGCTTCTAATAGCCTCCTGTCTCTCCTGCTCAATCAACTCAGGTGTCTCTTCATAGGCAACATCCGCATAGCCTTCATTTTTCACCAAGATTGGCTTATAGCCCTTGGCAATATAGGTCTCGTCCCCCAGCAAAAAGCGGTTACGCTCCGTAATATACTGGTTAAACTTGGAGACACTGCGCTGAATCTCAGCTTGGGTCAGCTTTTCCTGCTGGATAAAGGCTGCCACATCTGGATCGGCCATAATCTGCTTAACCAGCTCCTGATAGTCAAACTGCCGCACCCTATTCATATGAGGCATATTCTGTCCTATTTTCTCCATTTATTCGCCTCCTCCTTCAAGTTTGGCTAAGAGCCGACGTTTCTGCTCTTCTAGCTCGGCCTGCTTCTCTGCGCTCGTTTCATTTTTATAATCCGGCTGACTCCAGTCAGGTACGTTGCTCTTGGTAGAGCCTTGTCCAGATTTAGCTGGACGGTTCTGGGGCTGCTGGTTGCGCTCACGGATTTTCAAGACTGCTTCCTCAGCTGTCGTCACCTTTTGATAAGAAAAATCATTAGCTACCTTGAGGGCATACTTTTCATTGAGATTGGCTGAATCCACCTTATTAAAGGTCAAGAGCAAGATTACGTTGATAACCTCGTCCAAAAGGCCTAATTCAGCTAAATCCAGCAAAAGCTTTCTCTCCGTCCGCGTAATAGCAGCCTGACGAGTTTTTTTGATTTCTGCCAGAAAGACCATTGGAGATGTTCGTTTTGCCTCTTGAATGATAGACTGCTCCTGCTTAGAAAATTGGCCTTCTGCCGGCTTCTGAGCTAGCTTTTGCTTCATCCGTTTAGTAGAAATGACCTGAGAAACAGCAGTTTCTCTCGCCAAGACATAAGTCTCATACCAAGTCCACTTCTTCTGCTCAGCAATTGCAAACAATTCTAGCACATCTTCCTTTTCATTGGCAAAACGAAGATTGTCCTGAGCCATCCGTTGCTTGAAATACTCCAAGTCAAAATCATTGGCTTTTCGCACTGCCCTTGCTTGCTCATCTTCCATACCAAACACCTGCATAAAAGGCTTGATCAATTTATCTCCGCTAGGATTTTCTGGTCGCAGGGCATCTGCAGCAGCTTCGCCGATTTTCTTTTCCAAGAGCCGACTGTACACATTATGGCTGAAAAATTCCTCCGCCGTTAAGGTCGGGTGGAGTTGAATCAGATAATAGTCATCTGTTTGATAAAGATCTACTAGCTTAATCGCCGCCAAACGCTCAAAACTTTCTTCTAAAATATTAAGTCCAAAATCTAAATGATTGAGAATCTGACTGAAGAGGTGCTGCTTTTGCCCATTATCTCCAAAAGACAGCAGATAAAGATAAAGTGCTACCGCTTCTCTCCCCAAAATCGGCAAATAGAGCTTGGTCAAGATAGCAATATCTGAGCTGACTGCATTATTGCGCAAGAAAGAAAACTGATGGTTTGGTTTCATTTATTTGTCCTTTTTCTTCTTGGACCCCTTGGTAATCTGCTTGAGCAAGCTTTCCAGTTCTCCCACATCCTTGAAACTCCGGTAAACACTGGCAAAACGAACGTAGGTGATTTCATCCAGCTCAGCCAGTTCATCCATGACCAAGGATCCAATATATTCACTATTGATTTCATTATCGCTCTGACTGCGGACTTTTTGCTCGATTCGATTGACAATCTCCTCTATTTCGTCACTAGATACTGGTCGCTTTTGAGCGGAGCGAATAATACCGTTAAAAATCTTATCCCGAGAAAATTGCTCGCGTGTCCCGTCCTTTTTGACAACCACTAGGGTTCTCTCTTCGACGCGCTCGTAGGTCGTAAAGCGGTGCTGACATTCCTCACACTCACGGCGGCGACGGATTGTATTCCCATCTTCTGCCTGTCTGCTATCAACTACACTTGATTTATTCCCACCACATTTTGGACAACGCATACCATTTCCTCCTAGAATCCTAATACTTCATTATAACACGTTTTCAAGAATAACAAAAGACAGCCGTTTGGGGTGTAAAATTACACTATTTCACCTTAAAAATATGTTTATCAAAAAGAAAAAGAGAGGCAAATCTGTTGCATTCTCAATCTTGCCTCATCTTTTTACTATTATAAAGTCACTTGCACTTCTAAACCAAAGTGGTCACTGACAACAGGGGTTTCTTTCCCGTCAAAAACAACAGCGGAGCGCTCAACGTCCATCCCTTGGCTAGTGAAAACATAGTCTATCTTCAGAGCATGTTTATTATCATCCCAGCCTGCAATAGTCCCTTCTACTGTCGCCTCTCCGATAGCTTCTTTTGCAGCAGTATGGCTATCCTGCAGCTTCAGTGGACTGGCTAAGATAGTCTGGTAGCCTTGTTGACCGACTGGATTGTTGAAATCGCCCATGAGGACCAGAGGAGTTTCTGCTTTTAGCAGCTCTTCTTCAAGCTTAGCCCATTCCCCCTGGAAGCCTTTGTCCCACCAAGACAGATGGCAGGAGGCAATTGTCAACAATTGACCATCAACCTCAGTCTCGGCTAGCAAGACCTTACGAGTATGGTAATCCCTAGGATCATTAGCCTCTGAAACCAGAACTTCTCTAGGAGTCAGCGGCTTTCTGGACAGAATTGCCACTCCTTCGTTGTAAATATCAAATCCAATATGATTATAGGCCCAGGACCAATGATAGTCCAGTCCTGCCTCAGCCAACTTTTCTACCAAACAAAGGGCAAAGTGGTCTTGATGGATCTCAATTGCACCCTCAACCGCCTGATAGAAAGGAGCCTGAACAACCTGTTCAGACTCCGTTAATTGATTGACTTCCTGCAGGCAAATGACATCATATTTTTCTTGAAGAATGCGTTCTGCAAGCTGATTAAGCTTGATTTCTTGCTCTTCTTCCATCCAACTATGAGTATTTAATGTCAGGAATTTTGCCATGATTTCTCTTTTCTATTTTACAATTCAACCTTAGCAACAACTGTCTTAGCAGATGATTGACCAAGTTTTTCTACTGTTACAGACTTGATGGCTGCTGCATTAGTGAAGACTACGATAGTTGAAGTTTCGCGTCCTGCTTCCTTGATTGCTCCCAAGTCAGCCGTTACAAGAAGATCTCCAGCTGCAACTTTCTGACCTTCTGAAACATGAACTTCGAAAGGTTTACCTTCAAGGCTAACAGTTTCCAAACCAATATGTACCAAGACTTCTAAGCCGTTATCTGTTACAAGACCGATAGCGTGCTTGCTAGGGAAGACGCTAGTTACTGTACCAGCAACTGGTGAATAAATCTTACCGTTTTCAGGCTCAACTGCAAATCCGTCACCCATCATTTTTTGTGAGAATACTGGATCTTTAACATCTGCCAAGTCAATGACTTGACCGTCCGCAACAGTTTCAACCTCCTCAGTCACACCTTTGTAAGTAACTTCGGCAGCTGCTGATTCTGCTTTTTGGCTAGGAAGTGTTTCAGGAATCACTTCACCAGAATCCAACAAGTCTTGAATATCAGATTTGAGAACGTCAGCTTTTGGTCCGTAGATAGCCTGAACGCCTTGGCCTTTCATAACCAAGCCCATAGCGCCTTCAGCTTTCCACTGTTCTTCTGTTCCAACTTTTTCAGCATCTTTGACAGTCACACGCAGACGAGTCATACATGCATCTACATCTACGATATTAGCGCGACCACCCAGAAGGTTGATAACATTTACTGCTTGAGATGCTTCAGCAACTTTACCGCCAGTTGACTCTGATGAAGAAGCTTCATCTGAACCGTCTGCTGTTTCATAGTTACCATTACGTCCTGGAGTTGCGTAGTTGAACTTCTTGATCATGAAGTTAGAAATGAGGTACATCACAACACCAAAGAGGATAGTTACCCAGATGAAGTTGATGATATCCATTCCTAAGCCAGCATTGATGGCCATAGGAGTACGGGTCAAGAATTCGATAGAACCGAATGAGTGCACACGAAGGTTAACGATGTCAGCCATTGCAAACGCAGCACCTTGTACAAATGCATAAATGATATACAGCGGTGTTGCAACGAACATGAACATATACTCGATTGGCTCAGTAACCCCTGTTAAGAAGGTCGCCAAAGCAGTCGCAATCATCATACCTTTGTATTTGTGCTTCTTGTCAGCATCTACATTGTGATAGATAGCTGCCGCTACCCCCATAAGGATACCGAATGAACCAATCATCTGACCAACCTTGAATCGAGCTGGATGAACTGTATCAAGCAAGTGTTGGTAAGTAGAAGGATCAGCTGATTTCGTACCAACCAAGTCAGTTACCCAAGCCAACCATAGTGGATCTTGACCAGCTACAGTTGTTCCCGCACCAGAACCAGTAATAACGTGATAAACACCACCTAATTCTGTGTAGTTCATCGGAATGGTCAACATGTGGTGCAAACCAAATGGAAGCAAGAGACGTTCCAAAGTACCATAGATGAATGGTGCTAAAACTGGTGCAGTATCTTGTGAGTTAGCAATCCAAATACCAAAGCTGTTGATACCTGATTGAACAACTGGCCATACGAATGACAAAACAATTGCCACGATTACTGAGCGCAAGATAACAACGAAAGGTACAAAACGCTTACCATTGAAGAATGACAAAGCATCTGGCAATTTACGGAAATTGTAGTATTTGTTATAAGCTGTAGCTCCAACAAAACCAGCAATAATTCCGACAAATACACCCATGTTCAGAGCTGGTGACTCTAGAACGCTGATGAAATAATCAGAAACCTTAATAGATGCGCCAAACATTGTTTTAACTACAGCTGCCTTATCTGAGAGCATATCGCTGGTAACGCCAAACATAACACCAGTAATACGGTTAATCAGGATAAAGGACAGACCTGCTGCGAAGGCACCGCCTGCGCGTTCTTTTGCCCAGCTTCCACCGATAGCCAAAGCAAAGAGGATATGCAGGTTACCAATAACCCCCCAACCAATCTGCTCTAAAACACCACCAGTAGTGACTAAAACACCTAGATTTGGATTAATCATCGGAATTGATTTACCGATACTAATCATCAGTCCTGCTGCCGGCATAACAGCAACGACCACCATCAAAGCTTTACCGAATTTTTGCCAAAATTCAAAGCTAAAAATGTTCTTGAATGAATCTTTCATCATTCAGACCTCCTTATATTTTTTACAAACAAGTCCGTTTTTGTGAAATCGTTTGCATATCGATACATCTATTATAGCACGATTTTTTATTTTGTAAAGGCTTTTATAAAAAAAATTTCTCTTTTTTTGCACCTAAAATACTGCATTTTCTCTTCAAGAGTTATATTTTTGCTATATTCCAACGAAAACGATTGCATAAAATAGTTAGAAAAATCCCATTAGTTCTCCTATCTATACTATAACAAGCGCAAAAAACTCCGTCTCCTAAGGAGAACAGAGTTTTGATTTTTTTATTCTTGCATGGCATAACCAACACCGCGAACGGTTTTGATATAGCTTGGCTGCCCTTCCACATCAATTTTACTGCGCAGATAACGAATATAAACATCTACAACGTTGGTCTCCGTTGCACTCTCGTACTTCCAGACACGCTCCAGCAGCTGCTCACGGCTCATGACCTTATTGCTGCCCATCAGGGTCACCAGCAGATCGTACTCCCGCCGCGTCAGTGCAATAACTTCCTCACCACGGTAAACCGTATGATTTTTAATATCTACTCGCAGATTGCGATAAGAGGTCGGAATTTTCAAGAGGCTGCAGTGCTGGTCAATAAAGTCCCGCCCGTGGAAAATGATAGAGACACGCTCCACTAAATCACTGATAATGAAAGGCTTGACTACGTAGGAAACAGCAAAATGCTGGATTGTTTCCTGCTGCTCTGCAATCTCTTCGCGACTAGCCAAAACGATAATGACGGACGCTGGCTTGATCAAGCTCAGCTGCTGAGCAAAATCGCTGGCAGTCATATCTTGAAGATCATAGTTGAGCAAGAGCAAGTCATAATCCACATCTTTAGCCAAAGCCAGTCCCTCTTGACCAGTCTCAGCCAAATCTACAAGAAAGCTTTCCTTTTGCAGTTCCAAACTCACAAATCGGGCAAGATTTTTTTCATTTTCTACTAGTAAAATTCGCTTTGCCATAGGCCTATCCTATTTTTCGTCGTACCAAGAATAGTGGTAGGTACCTTCTTTGTCTTTACGGTTGTATGTATGAGCACCAAAGTAATCACGCTGTGCCTGAATCAGATTAGCTGGCAGATTTTCTGCACGGTAGCTATCAAAGTAAGCAATGGCACTGGAGAAGGTTGGTACTGGTACACCTGCTTGCACAGCCAAGCTGACAACATCACGGACTGCCTGTTGGTACTTAGCTGTAATATCCATGAAGTATTCATCTAAGAGCAGGTTTGCAAGGTCAGCATCACGGCTGTAAGCATCTGTAATTTTCTGAAGGAAGCGGGCACGGATGATGCAGCCAGCACGCCAGATAGAAGCAATCTCTCCGAACGGCAGATTCCAATTATTTTCCTTAGAAGCTACACGCAATTGAGCAAAACCTTGAGCATAAGACATGATTTTTGAGAAGTAAAGAGCCTGACGGATCTTTTCAATCAACTCTGCCTTGTCTCCCTCAAAGGTGAATGCAGCTGGTTTTGGCAATACCTTGCTGGCAGCCACACGCTCATCTTTGTAGGTAGAAATGTAACGCGCAAAGACTGACTCAGTAATCAATGGCAGCGGCACACCTAAATCCAAAGAAGATTGACTGGTCCACTTACCGGTTCCTTTATTACCAGCCGCATCCAGAATGTAGTCAACGATTGGGCCATCTTGACCTTCATCGTCCTTGCGTGTCAAGATATCCGCTGTAATCTCAATCAGATAGCTGTCCAGCTCGCCTTTGTTCCACTCTGTGAAGATATCTGCCATTTCACTAGCTGAAAGCCCCAGCAAGTGCTGCATCAAGTCATAACTCTCAGCGATCAGCTGCATATCTCCATATTCAATCCCGTTATGGACCATTTTTACATAGTGACCAGCACCATCAGGACCGATATAGGTCACACATGGTGCACCGTCTTCAGGAGCTTTAGCAGAGATTTCTTCCAAGACATCTGCTACCAACTCATAAGCTTCTTTTTGACCACCCGGCATGATAGACGGTCCTTCCAATGCGCCCTTTTCACCCCCAGAAACGCCTGTACCGATGAAGTTGATGCCAGAGTTAGCCAACTCTTCATTGCGGCGAATGGTATCTTTGTAGAAAGTATTCCCACCGTCAATCAGAATATCGCCCTTATCCAAGTGAGGAAGCAATGCCTGAATAGTCGCATCTGTACCAGGACCAGCTTGAACCATCAGCATAATCCGACGTGGCTTTTCAATAGAGTTGACAAAAGACTCTACATCATAGCTTGGCACAAAGTTTTTCTCAGGATGAGAGGCAACGACGTCCTCTGTCTTATTTGCTGAGCGGTTATAGATGGCAACTATATAGCCACGAGATTCGATATTTAGGGCAAGGTTACGGCCCATAACAGCCATACCAACAACACCAAAATTTGCTTTAGTCATTATGTTCTCCTATAGTTTGTTTGTCTTATTTTATCATTTTTAAGGCTTAAAAGAAAGTATTAAGTCGGTGACGGATTGTGAGGGTGGATGAATAGAAAAACCAAGCTCAGATGAAACTGAACTTGGTTGTGGGGATTTTAGTAAAGTAGAGTATTTCATATTAGTTTCCAAAGCCCCAGCTGGGATATCCTCTGGCTAAACATCGTGAATATCACGACCATCCAAATAGGTACCTGGATGGTTTAACTGATAAGCCTGACGTGTATACTAATAAACTAATTGATTTACACCATCAGGAACTAGTTAGTCTATTCAAATATCAGCTCAATTCCCCCAACAACTAAGGAAAAGTCTGCAATATTGTTTTCGTGCGGGTTTGAATGAAAAAATTTGTTATGTAGTAAGATGCTTTCTAAAATATTGACTTTTCTAGTATAACATAAATAATAACTTGAAAATAGAAAATATAATTCGTTACTTATTCTAATATCTTTGAAAATGAGGCATATAAATACCACTATAAAAATGTTTTTAGCACATAATATTGAGTAGATATAGAAGAAATAAGGACACCTAACATCATCTTCATAAATTTTGGTGAGAAGCCTCTGCATAAYAAATTGGAATTTTAATTATATTTCCAAATAAATTTATTTTTTTAAACTTTACTTTAGGAACTAAATTCAGACCTCTATATTTATCATTTAAAATATCTTCTAATCGATAAGAGCAAGAATCCTTCTTTAATAGTTGTTTATAATGCTGTGTCAATAAGATGAAACTATCTGAAAAATAATCCACTGAATAATTGGTTAAAGTAAAAAATAATATTTTATTTGGTCTGATTCCGCTATATTTATGATCAAAATATTTGTCAAAAACATTCTCTACAGTTAAATTTTCCATAGCATTTTTATTTTGTGCAGCACCTTTAGATAATAATTTTTTTAAATTCCTTATATCGTTTACTGAATCAACAGGAAGTTTAAATTTTAATTCAATAGTATGAACTATGTTTGCTTTTTTGTCATATACAATTAAATCTTCTCCTGGGCTACCATTTTTATCAATGTCAAAATCATACATATCTGATTTCATAGACTTAAGTTCGTTAATTTGATGTAACTCTAGTTTCTTTTGTTCATTTTGATAGAATGAATGATTTTTAATACTTAATAACTTCAATATATTCTTATCTAATCTTTGAGTATTAAATAAACTTACCGATAGAATTAACTTCCCTTTTACTGGAATAAAGTACGATAGTATAGGATCACTATCTAATGATTTAAAATTATATATTAAAAAATCTATAATGTGGTTAATTTTTTCGTCGCATAATTCTGGAATTACTTGGCCTAACTTTGTAGCCCATTCGCTTTTTTCTAACTCAATATACCCAATTTCATTTGTGACCATAATGGGTTTTAAATACTCAATCTCTATAATATGGTCTATCCCTTTACAGAATTTCTTATAGTCTTCTAAAGTAAAATTGTTTATGTTAAAATCAACTGTCAAATCAAATATCTTGTCTGTTATATCTTGCAACTTTGTAGCTCCTGCTATTGCACTTTGTTGTTCTAACATATGCCAATAGCCATTATATATATCATTTATTTTATACTCATCTCTCTTATATTCGAAACGAATAATCCGGTTTTGAAAGACAACATTCACAACTTGGATTTTATAAAGTTGAATAAAGTCCTCAAATTCCAAATAATCAGATATCCTTTGAAGTAATAAAATTAGGTCTCGAACTTCTATTTTCTTACTATCTACTTGTGACGTCTCAACAAGATTATGAAATATAAAAGGTAACGATTTTTGAATTATTCTAACAATTTTTTCACTGTCTATATATATATCTTCCGTTTTGAAAAGTGAAAATAATTTCCCCCTTGAAAGAAACATGGAGGTCTCAAGTCTAGAAATTAAAAATTTTATTGCATCATCTCTATTCATTTTAAATAAATCATGATTTAATATCTCTTTTCTTATTTCACTTTTTTTACTCTCTAATTGCTGTAAAATAGTATTGGTCATACTAATTCCTCTAATGCTTTCCTCATGATATCAATTATACCAAAAAAACACGGCTCATCACCGTGTTTCAGTAGCTCAATTCTATTTTTTCAAGGCATTGATAATGCTCCTCGTAAGTTTTTTGCCAACACCTTGATTTTTTGGATGAGTTCGTAAATATGCATGAACTTTAGTGCCAGTATCAGATCTAGTATAACCGTTAGTATTAACAATTTTATTATTTAAAAGTTTATTTAAGATTCCCATAGCTCTAACCTCATCCTATAAAAAATTAGACCAGTTTCCTCATCTCATCAATCCGTGCTACGGTCGCATCGTATTTAGCTTGGTAGTCGGCTTGTTTGTCGCGTTCTTTTTGAACGACTTCTGGTTTGGCGTTGGCTACGAAGCGTTCGTTAGAGAGCTTCTTTCCGACCATGTCCAGTTCTTTTTGCCATTTAGCCAGTTCCTTGTCGAGACGAGCTAGTTCTTCTTCGACATTGAGGAGGTCTGCCAGTGGCAAGTAGATTTCTGCTCCTGTGATGACGCTTGACATTGCGAGTTCAGGTGCAGGGATGGTTGATGCGATTTCCAAGTGTTCTGGATTTGTGAAGCGTTTGATGTAGTTGACATTGCTGTTAAAGAAGGCTTCCAAGTCACTATCGCTGGTCTTAACAAGGATGGTGATAGGCTTACTTGGTGCTACGTTTACTTCCGCACGCGCATTACGTACTGCACGAATCAAGTCTTTGAGGCTTTCCACACCTGTGTGAGCCGCAAGATCTTCAAAGGCTGGGTTGACAGTTGGGTAAGCCGCTGTAACGATAGAGCCTTCTGAGATTTGTCCAAAGATTTCCTCTGTCACAAATGGCATGATTGGGTGAAGGAGACGAAGGATCTTGTCCAAGGTGTAAAGGAGAACAGAACGTGTGATGACTTTCTCTTCTTCGTTGTCGCTATAAAGGACTTCCTTAGTCAACTCAACGTACCAGTCCGCAAATTCATCCCAGATAAAGTTGTAGAGGATGTGTCCAGCTACACCAAACTCAAACTTATCAAAGTTTTCAGTGACTTTTCCGATGGTTTCATTGAGGTTGTGGAGAATCCAGCGGTCTGTGACATTTCCAGCTTCCTTGTTAGCAACTTTTTCCACATTAGCCGTTGCTTGCTCAAGGGTCAAGCCTTCATTGTTCATGAGGATGTAGCGAGAGATGTTCCAGATTTTGTTAATGAAGTTCCATGAAGCATCCATTTTCTCGTAAGAGAAGCGGACGTCTTGCCCTGGTGCAGAACCATTTGAAAGGAACCAACGAAGGCTATCTGTTCCGTACTTATCAATAACATCCATTGGGTCAATCCCGTTACCGAGAGATTTCGACATCTTGCGTCCTTGCTCATCACGAATGAGACCATGAATCAAGGCATTTTTGAATGGCGACTTGCCAGTAAATTCCAAACCTTGGAAAATCATTCGAGATACCCAGAACGGAATAATATCATAACCAGTCACCAAAGTTGATGTTGGATAATAACGTTTAAAGTCTTCTGAGTCGACATCCGGCCAGCCCATGGTAGAGAATGGCCAAAGAGCCGAACTGAACCACGTATCCAAGACGTCTTCGTCCTGAGTCCAACCGTCACCTTCTGGAGCTTCTTCGCCGACATATATTTCACCCTCAGCATTGTACCAAGCAGGGATTTGGTGTCCCCACCAGAGCTGACGAGAGATAACCCAGTCGTGGACATTTTCCATCCATTGGAGGAAGGTATCGTTGAAACGAGGTGGGTAGAATTCTACCTTATCGTCTGTGTCTTGGTTGGCAATAGCATTCTTGGCCAATTGGTCCATCTTGACGAACCATTGAGTAGACAAGCGTGGCTCAACCACTACACCTGTACGTTCTGAGTGACCAACACTGTGGACACGTTTTTCGATTTTAACGAGGGCACCGATTTCTTCCAACTTAGTAACGACTGCCTTACGAGCTTCAAAACGGTCCATGCCGGCAAATTCGAAGGCCAAGTCATTCATGGTTCCGTCATCGTTCATGACGTTGACTTGTGGCAAGTTGTGGCGTTGACCAACCAAGAAGTCGTTTGGATCGTGGGCAGGTGTGATTTTCACGACACCAGTACCAAATTCTGGATCTGCGTGCTCATCTCCAACGATTGGAATCAATTTATTAGCGATTGGCAGGATAACGTTTTGGCCAATCAAGTCCTTGTAGCGTGGGTCTTCTGGATTGACCGCAACTGCAACGTCCCCAAACATAGTCTCAGGACGAGTTGTCGCAACTTCAAGGGCGCGTGAACCATCTTCCAGCATGTAGTTCATGTGGTAGAAGGCGCCTTCGACATCCTTGTGAATGACCTCGATATCAGAAAGGGCAGTGCGAGCTGCTGGGTCCCAGTTGATGATAAACTCACCACGATAGATCCAGCCTTTCTTGTAAAGCTCGACAAAGACCTTGCGAACGGCTTTTGACAGACCTTCGTCAAGGGTGAAGCGCTCACGAGAATAGTCTACAGAGAGGCCCATCTTGCCCCACTGCTCCTTGATGGTCGTCGCGTATTCATCCTTCCATTCCCAGACTTTATCTAGGAATTTCTCACGACCGAGGTCATAGCGGGAGATGCCCTGCTCCCGCAGACGTTCCTCGACCTTAGCCTGAGTGGCAATCCCCGCGTGGTCCATCCCTGGCAGCCAAAGCGTATCAAAGCCTTGCATGCGCTTCTGACGGATGATGATATCCTGCAAGGTCGTATCCCAAGCGTGACCAAGGTGAAGTTTCCCGGTAACGTTTGGTGGTGGAATCACAATCGAATAAGGCTTAGCCTTTTGATCGCCTGAAGGCTTGAAAACATCAGCATCAAGCCATTTTTGATAACGACCAGCCTCAACATCGGCTGGATTGTATTTAGGTGAAAGTTCTTTAGACATGTGTTTGTCCTTTCTCTATTGTATTCATTTTATCTTGAATCTGCTTAGCAACCTCTTCTGCAGACAGATTCGTATTATTTATTTTAAAGTAGTGGTGCAACTCATTGGGTTGATGTTGGGAATTTAATTGAAGTGTTTCAGCTGTCTCTAAAATTTCTCTTTCAGATACCTCAATATGTCGTTTTAAGGGTTTATGCTTTAATCGATTCTCCGTTCGATTTCGACGTAAACGCTCTTCAAGACTTGTTTCCAACTCCACAAAAAGAATCTCTTGATGATAGTCATCCAACAAATCCTGAATTTTCTTCAAATACAGCAGCTGGTACTGATTTGAAAAATCAATTACGTCTGTTAAAATCACCAATCGATGATTCCTAGCTCTTACTCCAAGGAAAGAAAAGGTAATCCCTCGAACAAACTCCCACATTTCCTCTGTAAAGTCCTGATAGATTTCTAGTGCAAAATCTATGGCTTGATGGTTATAAAAGAGGATAGCATCCGTCAGTCGAGATAACTCTTGACCAATCGTCATTTTCCCAGAAGCCGGAGCCCCAATGATGAAAATGTGCATCAAACCACCTCCCACTCACTCCTCATTAAGCCATATATCAGACCGTCACAGCGATTGCCTCGGGCATCTTTGCGGTCTCGGATGCGAGCTTCAAGGGTGAAGCCAAGTTTCTCTGCGACTCTTTGACTTTGAATATTGTAGCCAAAGCAAGTCAGTTCAATCTTGTGAAGACCTAAATCTTTAAAGCCTAGATCAATCAAGGCACGCGCTGCTTCTGGGACATAGCCTCGTCCCCAATAGTCTGGGTGCAAGATATAGCCAAGCTCCAAGACATCATCCTCGTGACGACGAGGGAAATCAACAGAGCCGATGACTTTATCCGTTCCTTTAACGACAATCCCATAACCTGCTGGGAGATTCTCCTTTTGATTACGCTCAGGAAGGATATGCTCTAGGTAATAAATCTCGTCTTCCAAGGTCTTGACGGGCGGAAAACCTGGTGGGTAGGAGACTTCTGGCCGACTGGCATAGTCAAAGATATCCTCAGCATCAGCCACGGTGCGGACTCGTAAGACTAGCCGTTCTGTTTCTAATCGATCTGGTAATCGTGCTTGCTCCATCTTCCTCCCTCGCTTTCTACAAAAAAACGCCCCTGTCATCTACATGACAGGGACGAATGTGTTTATCCGCGGTACCACCCAATTTCGGGCAGTTGCCCGCAACTTTAGTCTTTAAAATAAAAAGACAATAATATTTCATTTTCATTCATCAGCAACCAGTTTTGACACACTTGTGGACTTCTCAGCACCGCCACTTTCTGTAAAATGCTTGACTCAAAACACCTCTGATGAACCTATTCTATCACCTTTCCAGCGAAAAATCAATAATTTCTCTCACCCAAAAGTCCATCCGGCAGGTCATGAAATCCCTTGCCCGCCTGATAGTTGGCAAATTTCCCTAAAAGGAACTGGTAGGCATCGAGACGACTTTCATAACGAATAGCCGCTTCCTTGGCCCGCTCATCCTGGTCCGCCTCGTAGACTGCCTGACTCTCCTTGAGCGCCATCTCGTTAATCATGATCTGGGTCTTGACCCAAGCTTCAAACTCCTGTAAAAATTCCTGTTCGTAACTCATTTTTCTCACTTTCTAACTGCAAATACCTAGTCCAAATCTCGGTAAAAATCACTGTCAATGTCACGGAAGGGCTGAATATCCTGTACATACTCCAGCACCCCCTGAAATTCACCAGATTCATCCCGCACCGCCGCATAGGTCACATGGACAAACCTACCCCGTGATTCCGACTTGAACCACATCTCAAACTTGTCCCGCTCTCCCTTGCGCAGAGCCTTGAAAATCCGCCGCACCTTGTCTAAAAACTTGGGCGGGTGACAGAGCTCGACATTGCGCCCTATCTGGGACGGCGTCCGCTTGAAAATCATCTCATCCGCTGGCACGCTGTCATTATAATACTGGAAAATATCCTCCTTATTGACAAAGGTAATCTCCATGGGTAGATGGTCTAAGATCATATTGGCCTCCGCCACAGACAGATAGCCATGACCAAAAGGCTGTTGGGAGTCCCGATTAAAGGCTTGCTCCTTCTTTTCCTTAGGCTTAAAGGAAATGGTGACCTGACCATCCGGCGTATCAATGACCTGCTCAAATCTGCCATCACTAGGCTGTTCTGTGCTGGCTGGCGCTTCGCTTCCTTCATCAGCAGCATCCCCAGCTTCCTCCTCCGAGAATGAGTGCCGCGCAGGAATCCATTTCTCCGTCGGCTTGATGATGGCATAGCCATAAGCATCGCTCTCCTCAGCAATCTTGAGCCAGTCGTCCTGATGAAAGGACTCGAGGAGTATCATGAGAAGTATGGACTCTTCCTTGAAAATCATAGCTTCAAACTCAGCCGCAAAAATCTCAAACTTTTCCTTGACTTCTTGAATCGAAGTATCAGGCAGCTGCTCTGCAGCAATCTTAGCCTCTTGGAAAAGATCTCGAATCTGGTCGTCTACCCCCCACATGACCTTTGGTGGCGAATCATGGCCGTAGCCCTCCATGATGGGAAACATGAGCTCTTCCTTGCGCTGATAGTGAACATCAAACTGCCCCACCAAACCCAGCTGGCGCTGGAGACCCTTGCGGATTTCAGGAAGAAGCTCCTCCTCTTCTGTGCTTTCATAGGTAGATAGGAGCCTGCGAACCCGCATGAGGGCAGCCCTCAAGGCTAGATTTTCCTGCTTGAAGATCTGAACAGGATGACCCGGATGGTCGGTATCAGCCACCTCTACATTCTGAATGGCACCTTTAAAGAGGTTGGCATGGACATTGCAGAGGGACATGACATCTTCAAAGGTCACTCCCGTATCCGAGTTCATCAGCTCATGCTCCATCAGGCTGATCTCGATAGCGGACACACCTGCAAAATGCTCGTTGAAGAGCTCCTGAACGGACTCTGCAGAAGCACCGTTATGTAGGTCCAGCAAGATAGACTTGAGGACTTCAATGCGTTCAGTAGCCATGCCTAAATCCCCACCACTTCATAGCCGTTTAATTCCAAAGTTTGCTTGATTTTATTCAGATCAATGCCGTTCATACCAGCTCCTTTTTTGATAGAAACCACGCGCCCGACTGTATTGCGCATAACAGGATTGGCCAGAGGCGTAAAGCCTAATTCTACCAGAACATCCAAAACTTCTGGCTGCTTCTCAATCACTTCTGCCACTGGGATAGACAAATCAATCACATTATCCATAGCTGCTCCCTCGTCGTCACTTTTCTACAATTATACCATAAAAAAGCGATCAGACTCAAAGCAAAAAAGTGTGAGTATCTGCTCCTCTTATACTTGTTCAAAAGAAATAGAATAGCGAATTAAGATAGACATGATGGCAGATTGTTTCAGTTTATTATTTCCTTAGACAACGATAAGAAAATATAAAGCACATTGCTTCGTCTTTTTTCTCTTTTGTGATAAGCTAAGATTAGTGAATTGAGAGGGTTTTCGTATGTATCTTGCAGACTTAATGGAAAAGAGTGAAGCGGGGCAGTTTATTGTCCTGTCTTATTTACAGCAGCATTCTACATCCAGTTTGAAGGACGTTATGTCTGAAACAGGCTTCTCGAAAGCAACCTTGACCAAATACATTAGCCTGGTAAACGACAAGGCTATGGACCATCATGCAGCCTTATCCATCCAGCTTCAGAACGAAACACTCAGTCTGTCCATCGGTTCTGATACCAAAGGTCGCGACATTCGCAGGCTCTTTTTGGGCAATGCTATCAAATACCAGATTTTAAACTACTTGCTCTATCATCAACAGTTTTTGGCTCACCAGTTAGCTCAGGAACTGATGATCAGTGAAGCAACCCTCAGCCGTCATATATCCGGTCTAAATCAGATTTTATCAGAATTTGAGCTATCTATCCAAAATGGCCGCTTGAAAGGGCCTGAGCACCAAATCCGCTATTTTTATTTCTGCCTCTTTCGCAAGGTCTGGTCCAGTCAAGATTGGGAAAAAGAACTTCAAAAATCAGAAAGAAGACAGGAAGTTGCCGTCTTAGAAGAACTTTGCGGAGCCCAACTCTCTCAAGGGCAGCGATTGGACTTGGCTCTTTGGGCACATATCACCCAACAGCGCCTAAGAGTCAATGCCTGTCAATTTCAAATCATTGAGCAGAAAATGCAGGGCTATTTTGAGAATATCTTCTATCAACGCTTGCATCGCAGGACAAATGATTTCTTTGCCGGTCAGCACATCACCCTGAGTCTCGAAGATGGGGAAATGATGATTTTCTTTTCATTTCTGCTTTCCCATCGGATTTTACCCCTGCACACCATGGAGTATATTCTAGGCTTTGGCGGTGAAATTGCCAGTCTGATTACGCAACTCATTCAAGAGATGAAGGGACAGGACTTGCTTGGTGACTACATCGAAGATCAAGTGACCTACGAACTCAGTCAGCTCTGCGCCCATGTCTTTCTTTTCCGAGGCTATCTCTTGCAAGACAAATACAAGCATGATTTGGAATTGCGCCATCCTTACTTATGGAGCGAAGACGATTATCGACAAGTGGCAGACACTATTTTTAGCAAACTGCCTATTTTCCAGCAGGGAACATCACTGGATAAAAAGGTGTTGTGGGAATGGCTCCAGCTGATGGAATACATTGCTGAAAACGACGGTCAAGTCATCAAGATAGGCATGGACTTGATAGATAGTTTTATCGTTGTTTCCAGGATGACGGCCATTTTAAGGCGATACTTAGAGTACAATCGCTTTATTACGATTGAATCCTACGACCTTACCAGAAAATATGACCTCATCGTCACCAACAATCCCATCCATCAAAACCAGCAAGTTCCCATCTATTATTTAAAAAATGACTTAGATTTGGAAGATTTGGCACAAATCCGTCACATGATATTTCATTAAGAAACTTGGAGAAATCCAGGTTTCTTTGTGATTTTCGCACAATCTCCTCAAATTTTTTTAAAATTTAAAAAAAATTGATAAAAAAGAAAGCGTTTTATTTTATATACTAGTTACTGTAGAGGAGACATCCTCAAGATTTTTACCAGGAGGACAGTTCATGTCACAAGAAAAATACATCATGGCCATCGACCAAGGAACTACTAGTTCCCGCGCCATCATCTTTAATAAAAAGGGAGAAAAAGTTAGCTCCAGTCAAAAAGAATTTACTCAGATTTTCCCTCAAGCTGGATGGGTTGAGCACAATGCCAATGAAATTTGGAACTCTGTGCAGTCCGTTATCGCCGGCGCCTTCATCGAAAGTGGAGTCAAACCTAACCAAATCGAAGCCATCGGAATTACCAACCAGCGTGAAACAACGGTCGTCTGGGATAAGAATACTGGTCTTCCTATCTACAATGCTATCGTTTGGCAATCTCGCCAGACTGCTCCTCTGGCTGAACAACTGAAAAGCCAAGGCTATGTGGAAAAATTCCACGAAAAGACTGGTTTGATCATTGACGCTTACTTCTCTGCTACCAAGGTTCGCTGGATTTTGGACCATGTAGAGGGAGCGCAAGAAAGAGCTGAAAAGGGCGAATTGCTCTTTGGTACTATTGATACCTGGCTGGTTTGGAAATTGACTGACGGCGCGGCTCACGTGACCGACTACTCAAATGCTGCCCGTACCATGCTCTATAACATCAAGGAACTTAAATGGGACGACGAGATTTTGGAAATCCTTAACATTCCAAAGGCTATGCTTCCTGAAGTTCGTTCTAACTCAGAAATCTATGGTAAGACTGCTCCATTCCATTTCTACGGTGGAGAAGTTCCAATCTCAGGTATGGCTGGGGACCAACAGGCGGCCCTCTTCGGTCAGTTGGCCTTTGAACCAGGTATGGTTAAAAATACTTACGGAACTGGTTCTTTCATCATCATGAACACTGGTGAAGAGATGCAGCTATCTGAAAACAACCTCTTGACAACCATCGGCTACGGTATCAACGGCAAAGTTTACTATGCCTTAGAAGGTTCTATCTTTATTGCCGGAAGTGCTATTCAATGGCTGCGCGACGGTCTTCGGATGGTTGAAAATTCACCAGAATCTGAAAAATATGCCCTTGATTCTCACAACAATGACGAAGTCTATGTCGTACCTGCCTTTACAGGCCTGGGCGCTCCCTACTGGGATCAAAATGCACGTGGATCTGTCTTTGGCTTGACACGCGGAACCAGTAAGGAAGACTTTATCAAGGCTACTCTGCAATCCATCGCTTACCAAGTACGCGACATCATTGATACTATGCAGGTGGATGCCAAGACTGCTATTCAAGTCCTCAAAGTCGACGGCGGTGCTGCTATGAACAACTTCCTCATGCAGTTCCAGGCTGACATTTTGGGAATCGATATTGCCCGTGCTAAAAACTTAGAAACAACTGCTCTCGGTGCAGCCTTCTTGGCAGGCCTGTCAGTAGGTTACTGGAAAGACTTAGACGAACTCCGCACTCTCAATGAAACTGGAGAACTCTTTGAACCATCTATGAATGAATCCCGCAAGGAACAACTCTACAAAGGATGGAAAAAAGCCGTTAAGGCAACTCAAGTCTTTGCAGAAATCGACGACTAATACTGATTCATATTTTGATAATCAAGTCAGTAGAAGCATGAAATGACTAAGTTAGAAAGTGTGTAATTATGGAATTTTCAAAGAAAACACGTGAATTATCGATAAAAAAAATGCAGGAACGCACCTTAGACCTCCTGATTATTGGTGGTGGGATTACCGGTGCTGGGGTAGCCTTGCAAGCAGCTGCAAGTGGACTGGAGACTGGTCTGATTGAAATGCAGGACTTTGCTGAAGGAACTTCTAGCCGTTCTACCAAACTGGTCCATGGTGGCCTTCGTTACCTCAAGCAATTCGACGTAGAGGTGGTCTCAGATACAGTTTCTGAGCGTGCTGTGGTCCAGCAAATTGCCCCTCATATTCCAAAACCAGATCCTATGCTGCTTCCTGTCTACGAAGAAGAGGGTGCTACCTTCAGCCTCTTCCGTCTCAAAGTAGCTATGGACCTCTATGACCTCTTGGCCGGTGTTAACAACACTCCTGCTGCCAACAAGGTCTTGAGCAAGGAAGAAGTCTTAGAACGGGAACCTGAACTCAAGAAGGAAGGCTTAGTCGGCGGTGGTGTCTATCTTGACTTCCGCAACAACGACGCTCGCCTCGTGATTGAAAACATCAAACGCGCCAACCAAGACGGTGCCCTGATTGCCAACCATGTCAAGGCAGAAGGCTTCCTCTTTGATGAGTCTGGAAAGATTACAGGTGTTGTTGCGCGTGACCTCTTGACGGATGAAGTCTTTGAAATCAAGGCTCGCCTAGTCATCAACACAACTGGACCTTGGAGCGACAAGGTACGCAATCTGTCAAATGATGGTGAGCAATACTCACAAATGCGTCCTACCAAGGGTGTTCACTTGGTAGTTGACTCTAGCAAGATCAAGGTTTCTCAGCCAGTCTACTTTGATACAGGCTTGGGAGACGGCCGGATGGTCTTTGTCCTTCCACGTGAAAATAAAACCTACTTTGGTACGACTGACACTGACTACATTGGCGACCTAGAGCATCCAAAAGTGACTCAGGAAGATGTGGATTACCTCTTGGGCATTGTCAATAATCGCTTCCCAGAAGCAAAGATCACGATTGACGACATCGAAAGCAGCTGGGCAGGTCTGCGACCTCTGATTGCAGGAAACAGTGCTTCTGACTACAACGGCGGAAACAACGGTACCATTAGCGACGAAAGTTTCAATGCACTGATTGCGACCGTTGAAAGCTATTTGGCTAAAGAGAAATCCCGTGAGGATGTTGAAGCGGCTGTTACGCAACTCGAAAGCAGCACGTCTGAAAAACACTTAGATCCATCTGCCGTGTCTCGCGGTTCCAGCTTAGAACGTGATAACAATGGTCTCTTGACCCTTGCTGGTGGTAAGATTACGGACTATCGTAAGATGGCTGAAGGTGCGATGGAGCGTGTCGTTGGAATCCTCAAAGCAGAATTTGACCGCAGCTTCAAGCTCATCAACTCTAAGACCTACCCTGTTTCAGGCGGAGAGCTCAATCCAGCAAATGTGGATTCCGAAATCGAAGCTTTTGCTCAACTTGGTGTCTCACGCGGCTTAGACAGCAAAGAAGCCTTCTATCTTGCGAACCTTTACGGTTCAAATGCTCCTAAAGTCTTTGCCCTTGCTCACAGCTTGGAACAAGCGCCAGGTCTTAGCCTGGCTGATACCTTGTCACTGCATTATGCTATGCGTAACGAATTAGCACTCAGCCCAGTTGACTTCCTGCTTCGCCGGACAAACCACATGCTCTTTATGCGCGATAGCTTGGATGCAATTTTAGAGCCTGTTCTGGATGAAATGGGACGATTCTACGACTGGACAGAAGAAGAAAAAGCAACTTATCGAAAAGATATTCAAGCTGCCCTTGCAAATAACGATTTAGAAGAATTAAAAAAATAGAAAGCACAAGAAGAGGCGGTAGACTAACAACTGTCTGTCTCCCCTTCTTTTAAATGGAGTAACATAAATGATGAAAGAAATATTTGGCGAATTTTTAGGAACACTGCTCTTGCTCCTTCTGGGTAATGGTGTAGTTGCAGGCGTGGTTCTTCCCAAAACAAAGAGTCACAATTCAGGTTGGATTGTGATTACCATGGGATGGGGGATTGCCGTCGCTATCGCTGCTTTTGTATCCGGCAACCTTGGCCCAGCCCATCTGAACCCTGCCCTAACAATCGGAGTAGCTCTGAAAGGTGATTTGCCTTGGGCATCTGTTCTTCCTTACGTCCTTGCTCAGTTTGCAGGTGCTATGGTCGGACAGTTCCTAGTCTTCCTGCAGTTCAAACCTCACTATCTAGCTGAAGAAAATCCGGCTAACGTTTTGGGTACATTCAGCACAGGCCCAGCTATCAAAGATACCTTCTCTAACCTGATTAGCGAAATCCTTGGAACCTTTGTTCTTGTGCTGACTATCTTCGCTCTTGGACTTTATAAGCTGCAAGCAGGCATTGGCACTTTTGCAGTCGGAACATTGATTGTCGGAATTGGTCTATCACTTGGTGGAACAACTGGCTATGCCCTCAACCCGGCTCGTGACTTAGGACCTCGCATCATGCACAGTCTCCTTCCGATTCCAAATAAAGGAAATGGCGATTGGAGCTATGCTTGGATTCCAGTTGTCGGACCAATCATTGGTGCCGTCCTTGCAGTCCTAGTCTTTGGCTTATTCTAATATAACTTATTGCTATTGGAGAACACTTAACGAGTGTTCTCCTTTTGTGACTAATTGACTAGGTTAAGACTAAATCCCTATAAAACCATTGTGATTTTGACAAAAGAAAAGACTTAGCCCTGTATTAGAGAAAACTAAGTCCTTTTTAGAATGATTTTGTCAACTCTAGCGAGCTGTTTCTAATTAACTCAAACGAGTGCTATCTCTCTTGGATAATTTCACCACTGCCTCGGTCCGAGCAGTATGCGGAAACATATCAACCGACTGGATGTAGTGGACATTGTAGACTTTACTGAGTTTGACCAAATCGCGAGCCAGAGTCGAGACATTACAAGAAACGTAGACCATCTTTTCAGGTGCATAGCGGACAATTGTCTCCAGCAGCTTATCGTCCAGACCAGTTCGTGGCGGATCGACAATCAAGGCATCTGCTCGATAACCCTCAGCGTACCAGCGAGGAATAATCTCCTCTGCCGTCCCAGCCTCGTAGAGCGTATTGGCAAAGCCCATCCGTTTCGCATTACGCTTAGCGTCTTCAATGGCCTCAGGGATGATGTCCATGCCCCGCAAAGATTTAACCCTTTTAGCAAAGGCAAAGCCGATGGTCCCCACTCCGCAATAGGCGTCAATCAAATGGTCTTCTTCCGTCACATCCAGCGCCTTAACCGCCTCCCCATAGAGCACCTCTGTCTGCTCAGGATTGAGCTGATAGAAAGCCCGAGGCGACAGGGAGAACTCATAATCCAACACTCCTTCTTGGATAGCCTCCTCTCCCCAGATAATCTCTGTCTTATCCCCGTAAATCTCACTGGACTTGCTCGTATGATAATTGACCGCCACTGTCTCCAACTCTGGAAATTCCGCCACTAGGTCTTGAACGACTGGAGAAAAGTCTAGCTTACGCCCCGTCACAAAAATCATCTGCACCTGACCTGTCTTTCTGGCTCTGCGAATCATAACGGTACGCACTCCGGCAGTCTTCCTCTCATCATAGATAGGCAGCCTGTACTTGCCTAAAAGCCGAGCCACCTTATTGATAATCTTTTGCGTTACCTTGTCCTGAACCAGACAGTTTTTCAGCGAAATCAAATAGTGGGAATTCTGGGCATAGAGCCCAGCCTTGACCTCATCCTTAAATTTCCGAGTCTGAAACTGCAGTTTAGCCCGATAATAGAGTGGCTCCTGCATACCAATGGTCGGACGAATCTCATAGTTTTCGTAACCAGCTGGCGCAAATTTTTTCAAGGCCTGACGCAGCAAATCCTCCTTAAACTCCAACTGCTTGTCATAATGGAGGTGCATGATTTGACAGCCCCCACAGCTATCATAAATCTCACAAGGCGCCTCCACCCGAAATTTCGAGCGCTTGTTGATGGTCAAGAGCTTGGCCTCGATGAAATTACGCTGAACCTTGGTCACCTGACAGTAGACTTCCTCACCTTTCAAAGCACCGGGAACAAAGACCAGCGTTTTCTTATAAAATCCAATCCCTTCACCATTAATCCCCATTTTCTTAATTTTCAAAGGGATTCTTTGCTTCACTTTCACATTCATGCTTCTATTATACCACGCTGCCTCGCATTAGTTGAGAATATGTTACAATAAAAGTATGAAAGCAGAAAAAATATCCTTTCCACTAGCCCATTTCCCTGAGCAAATACGAACTTATCTAGAGGGAGCCAACTTTTACGACAGCTCCTCACATTCTGCAGCCAGTGTTTTCTATGCTGATACGGGCTATTATTTGAAAATCGACCAAAAAGGCCAGTTAGCTCAAGAAGCCACACTTGCCAAATGGTTTGAGAAACAAGGGCTCGGTGTGCCTGTCATTCACTACCTGACAGCAGATAAAGACTACCTGCTGACTAAAGAAGCCGAGGGCAAGGACGCCCTAGCCTTTCTCCAACAGCCAGAAGAACTTTGCCAAACGATGGCTGCCGCACTTAAAAGACTTCATAGCATCCAACCCCAGCATTTCCCAATCCAGCATCGCCTCCAACACTATAAAGAGCAAGCAGAGGAAAATTATCGGAAAGGTTGCTTTTATCAAAAAGCCTTGCTGCCTCAATTTCACATCTCAAGTCGTGAGGAAGCATACCAGCTTATCCAAGAGCAGGGACACTTACTGACGGCGGACGTCTTGATCCACGGAGATGCCTGCTTGCCTAATTTCATTCTGAAAGACGCAGCAACCTTCTCCTGCTTTATTGACGTCGGCCTCGCTGGCCTTAGTGATCGCCACCTTGACCTTTACTGGGCAATCTGGTCTCTTACTTATAATTTATCTGACCCCCAATACGCAGAGCTCTTTCTTGACTACTATGGCAGGAAGGATGTTGATACAGACAAACTGCGTTTGATAGCTGCCTTTGAAGCATTTAGCTAGAAGAAAGGAATTTACCAAAATCTCTTATGAAAATCACAAAAATCGAAAAGAAAAAAAGACTCTACCTCTTGGAGTTGGACGACAGTGAAAAGCTCTATATTACAGAAGACACCATCGTCCGCTTCATGCTGTCTAAAGGAATGGAAATCACAGAGCAGGAGCTATCAGAAATTCAAGACTATGCCCAATTTTCTTACGGAAAAAATCTAGCTCTTTACCATCTCTCCTTCAAGCAAAGAACTGCTAAGGAAGTTAAAGACTACTTAACGCAGCACGACATCCAACCAGAAATCATCAGCCAGGTCCTGAACAATCTAAAAAAGGATAATTGGATAAATGATAGAAAGTATGCTCATTCTTTTATCCAATCCAACCTTCTCACTGGTGACAAAGGCGCTTTTGTTCTCAAGCAAAAACTCAGTCAAAAAGGGATATCTAGCACTATCATAGAAGAGGAATTAAACCAGTTTGATTTCACTGAACTAACAGACAAGATTGCCGAAAAGCTTCTCAAAAAATACCAAGGAAAACTGCCCAGCAAGGCCTTACAAGATAAAATACTTCAATCCTTGATAAACAAAGGTTTTTCATACAGCCAAGCCAAAACCGCCTATCAGCATTTGGAAATCGAAGAGGACCAAGAAAATCAGCAAGAACTTCTCTATAAAGAGCTAGACAAGCAATACCGCAAGTACTCAAAAAAGTACGACGGATATGACTTAAAACAGCGTCTGACCCAAGCTCTAGCTCGCAAAGGCTATGATTTCTCCGACATCGCCAGCGCCATGAGAGAATATCTTTAAGATTTTCTATGAAAACTTATGCATTTCTATGAAAATATGTTACAATAAAGAAGATAAACTTATAAATTGTAGAAAGTTGGTAAGTTATGAAACTTCCAAAAGAAGGCGACTTTATTACAATTCAAAGTTATAAGCATGATGGGAATCTTCACCGCACCTGGCGAGATACCATGGTACTAAAGACAACAGAAAACGCTATTATTGGTGTTAATGACCACACACTGGTAACAGAAAGTGATGGCCGACGTTGGGTAACACGTGAACCTGCCATTGTCTATTTTCATAAAAAATACTGGTTTAATATCATTGCCATGATTCGAGACAATGGAACTTCATACTACTGCAACCTAGCCAGCCCTTACTATCTGGATAATGAAGCTCTAAAATACATTGACTATGATTTAGACGTCAAAGTCTTTGCTGATGGTGAAAAACGCCTGTTGGATGTAGAAGAATATGAACGCCACAAAAAGCAGATGCACTATTCTGATGATTTGGATTTCATTCTCAAAGAAAATGTCAAAATCCTAGTTGATTGGATTAACAACGGAAGAGGTCCATTTTCAGATGCTTATGTCAATATTTGGTACAAACGTTATGTTGAACTAAAGAATCGATAAAGTTGTCAAAGAGCGTAAGCTCTTTTTCTTTTGTCTAATTCAGACCTGCCAGAGGTCAAATTCTTGCAATCTCAAGCATTTTCGGGTATCATATAAGAAAATCCAGACTGTAAGAAAGGAGTCTCCCATGGCATTTACAAATACTCTCGGCCGATATGCCAGCTTTGGCATCATGACGAGCCTCCCTGAAGAAATTGTCGATTCATTCTGGTACATCATTGATAACAATCTCAAAGGAGTCTTTGAACTTCGCCCAGTCCTTAAGTTCGAAATCATCAACCGACAAGGAAGAGTATCTCTTCGCTTCTCTCAAAAGAACTTCAACACTATTATTTCATTTGACCTAAACTATCAATTTGACCCTTTCTTTCCTAGAAAAGTCTACATCGTTGATAACAAGGGTAAAGAAACCATTATGTTATCTGACGAATACTCTTTGATGTAGTAAATCAAACTCAGCACATATAAAAACCTCTGAAAGCAACAAACACTGCTATCAGAGGTTTTTATCTTTAATATTACTCATCTCAAATGGAAAGTACATTCGAGCAGAATGATAAATGCAAAACACCCGAAACACTAGTCTTTAAAATCAATCTAAAGACAGTTAAATAATCAAATCCCTTGCTTTCTAATAGAATTATATAAAGAGACAAGACCAGAAGTTCTAAAAGATTGTATTGCTTATTAAATCCGACTATAAGTAAGGAGTCTTAAAAACAACATATGCTACCGAAGTCATAGATACTGAACACACATTTTTTTAAAACAAAAAAGATAGATCAGTATATCTATCTTCTATGTTATCTAGTCGGGAAGACAGGATTCGAACCTGCGACACCTTGGTCCCAAACCAAGTACTCTACCAAGCTGAGCTACTTCCCGGTGCTTAAACAATCTAAAAACGGAGCCCTAAGACTTCGCTTCCAAATGCACCCTAGAGGAGTCGAACCTCTAACCGCCTGATTCGTAGTCAGGTACTCTATCCAGTTGAGCTAAGGGTGCTCACTATTCATATTCAATTCATTATAGCAAAAAATGAGAAAAAAACAAACTATTTAATTTAATGCACCCTAGAGGAGTCGAACCTCTAACCGCCTGATTCGTAGTCAGGTACTCTATCCAGTTGAGCTAAGGGTGCTCATCTTCTTCTACTGCCTCTTACAAGTCTATGCCGAGGACCGGAATCGAACCGGTACGATTGTTACCAATCGCAGGATTTTAAGTCCTGTGCGTCTGCCAGTTCCGCCACCCCGGCCGCCTCAAGCGAACGACGGGATTCGAACCCGCGACCCCCACCTTGGCAAGGTGATGTTCTACCACTGAACTACGTTCGCATCCTATTCAAAAATGCCGGCTAC